>NZ_NSGW01000001.1:0-2249531 GCF_002300445.1 Fibrobacter sp. UWS1 | reverse complement strand
GAAACGGCCAAGACATCATAGATGATGCCCGGTTCGTCAGCACTCGTGTAAAGCTCCTTGGAACCCGTCACCTTCTCAAGTGCGTTTACGGAATGCGGAACCCAGGCAACAACTGCCGAGACTTCGCCACTTTCCAAAGTTTGGAGCGCTGGTGGGTCGGCATGTTCACCAGAGTCACGTCCGATTCCTTGAGACCATTCTTCAAAAGGGCGTTGATGAGAAGTGCATGGGAAAGGCAACCGATTTCCACGCCGACTTTCTTCCCTTTTAAATCCTTGATGGAAGAAATTCCCGGAGCTCCAACAATTTTATCATTTCCGTTACTATAGTCATTTATCAAAATCGTCACGTTCCGTGCACCCGTTGCATTCAAGACCATCGCATCGCCATTCGCCACTCCAACAGCATCGACTTTCTTCGCGGCAAAGGCATCCATAGACGGCCCATATTCGAACCACTCGAGTTTTACATTCACGTCGTGCTTCTTGAAAAATCCCTTTTTGTCGGCAATTTCCCAAGCAGTCCAGCCAGGCCAATCGCTATAAGCAATTTTCAAGACCGGCTTTTCAGCGTAAAGTGTCGCCGCAAGACCCATGGCCGCGGCAAGAAGGATTTTTGGCATTTTCATAAGTACCTCGCGTGAAGAGTTTCTGCAGTCCACAAAGCAAAAGCAATGCCAAAATCGAAAAGTTTCCGTTTTTTCAACGAATTTCGCCGCTTTTTATTTTTTTTTCACTCCGACTTTATAAAAACTTTTTATAAAGTCCTGACAGATTTGTAGAGAGAAAAAACATTTTAGCCCTTTTCGTCGTTTTCCCAGAAATCAAGCATACTTTGTAAAACATTTTTATAAAGATTTTTCTCATTACGTTAAAATTTGAATTTAATAGTGTCCGCTAAAAGTTAATCAATTTCGTAGAAAAGTTATAAAAAAAGACGGTTCCCGATAATCGAGAGCCGTCACTTTTGGTATCGTTTTAAATAACCACAAATAAAAGGAACCAAAAGCAGTATGAAAGATAGCAACTTTAGCGGACAGCCGGTATTTTCCCAGATAATGAAGCTTATTCCCAAGAACCTTGTCCTGTCCCTATCTAGACAGAACGGCGGGGAACGCTATGTCAAGAAGTTCGATGCGTACCAGCATTTGCTTGTGCTCTTGTTTTCCGTCATGGAGCAGTACAAGTCCATCAATCAAATCTTGCTGGGGCTCGAAGCGGAATCGAGACGACTAGTCCACGCCGGACTTACGGAGATCCCCAAAAGAAGCACATTCGCTGACGCGAACGGACGGAGACCGGCCGCGATATTTGAACGGCTCTACCATGAGTTGCACAAGAAGTACGAGCACTGTTTAGCGGACAGCCGGGACTATTTTTGGTCCAAAAGGCTTTATGTCATGGACTCGACGACTGTCTCCCTCTTCACCGACGTGATGAAGGGTGCCGGCAGGAACCCGAAGCTGGGCAAGAAGAAGGGCGGAGTCAAGGCGCACACCGTGATGAAGGATTCGTCTGGAGCGCCGGAGTTCGTCATCGTGACCCGGCAGCGAAACATGACAGCACTGAACTCAAGAAAGTCAAGCTTCCCTCGGAATCATTTCTTGCTATAGACAGGGCATACATCGACTACAAGTTGTTCGAGAGCTTCTCCAAAAAGAAAACGACCTACGTGACCAGGATGAAGAAGAACCTCAAGTACGACCATGTGTCGGACAACCCCGTTTCAGACAACATACTTCGGGACGAGAATGTCCAATTTCATTTTGTCTCCCGCAAGAAGGAGCGAGTTCACAGGGCCCGCATAGTCGAACATTATGTCGAGGAGACGGGAAAGACATGGCGGCTGCTTACGAACAACAATGAACTTCCTGCCAAGGAAATAGTCGAAATTTATCGAAGACGCTGGCAGATAGAAACCTTCTACCGCAGTCTCAAGCAGAATTTCCGCTTCATTTCTTTTACGGAGACAGCGAGAATGCGATCCGGATACAGATCTGGATAGTAATGATAGCTAACCTGCTGACAGCCATTGTTCGTGCGCAGACAAAAAGGAAGCTGAGTTTCTCCAGCACGGTTCTGCTGATACGCCAGTGTGCAACCTACTACGTAGACCTGTACAAACTCCTGGAATCTCCAATAAAGGCTGTAAGGGATGCATACGTCGGTGGACTCGCTCCACCGCAATCACAGCAGTCATTCCTGTCCCAACTGAACTGAGGGGGGGCTCGTATTTTGAAACAAGTCCCGTTTTCCTTGAAAACGGGACGTTTTGGGGATTATGAATTCATGAATTAAAGTTTAGCGGATAACAATAATTTGAATTTATCTTTTAACCAAGATGTCCTCCAATTCCATTATAAAAATCAAACAGCAAAACATTTTGCAAATCAAACGGGCACTCATTGCGCTCGGTTCTGCGACAAAACCCGAAATCGCCAAACACACGGGATTGACAGTCGCCACTTGCGGAAACCTGCTAAACGAAATGGCCAAATCCGGAGACGCTGTAGCGGAAAACCTGCGATTCTCCAATGGCGGGCGCCCGGCACAAGCTTACCGCTACTGCGCCGAGAAAACGCAATTTCTCAGCCTTCTCGCCATTTCCGAGAATGGTACGGAAAAAATCTACTACAGAGTTGTCGATGTCGCTGAAAAAACGCACAGCCAAGGTTCCTCCCTCGTCCGCCAAGTGAATCTTCCCACCTTGAAAAAAATGGCAATGGGAATTTTGAAAAAGAATCCGGCTATCCGACTCGTCACCCTCGGCGTTCAAGGCTGCGTCCACGAAGGAATCGTCGCCTTTAGCGATTTCCCCGAATTAGACGGGCGCGCAGTCCAAAGCGAATTAGAAAGCGCGCTCAAAATTCCCGTCTTCGTCGAAAACGACATGAATTCCATCGCACTAGGCTACTCGCGCGTAAACCAAAACGAAAAAGACATAGCCATTCTCTTTTTTCCAAAAGGCAACCCGCCTGCCGGAGGATTTCTCGTCGATGGGAATATCGTCCGCGGACATTCGAGTCTTTCCGGCGAACTTTCCTATTTCCCCTTCCCCTTTCCCAAAGGGAGCCAGCGGCGATTTTTCGACAACGCAAAGCGAGCACTGCCCGGCATCTTGCAAGTCGTCCAAGCGACAATCGTCTTCTTCGACCCCGCAGTCATTCTTCTCACCGGCAGCCTCTCGGAAGATCTAAAAAAGCTGAACTTTGAAAAACGTTTACAAATGCGATTCGCTAAATCAAAATTGCCCAAGCTCCTCATCCAGCCGAATACGCAAGAAGAATACTTTGCCGGAATTGCGCAACTATCCATTCAAAGGCTTTTAAAAATCTGATCGGGGCTTGTTTCAACATTTTTGAACGAATTTGAAAATCGATTCACATTTTTGGATCGATTTTTTTTTGCATTTCTCTTTATTTTTTCTCTCCGCAAAACTACTTTATAAAAGGTTTTTATAAAGTCAAGAGGTTCCTAATGAAACTCGACATCCGCTCATTGCTTTCTGCCTATCGCGATGGATCCACGACTCCCGAAAAAGTTATAACCGAATTAAAGAAAAAAATCGCTGAAGCGCCGGCTTCCATTTGGATTTCGCATACTTCCGACGAATCCCTTTCCCGCTATCTGAAAAACCTGCATTTGAAATCTCCCCGCGATCTTCCGCTCTACGGAATTCCCTTCGCCATCAAGGACAACATCGACCTCGAAAACTGCGAAACGACAGCCGGCTGCCCAGCATTCGCCTACACCCCAAACCGTTCCGCAACCGTCGTGGGCAAGCTCATTCGCGCAGGAGCCATTCCCCTCGGCAAGACAAATATGGATCAATTCGCCACAGGTCTTGTCGGAGTGCGTACTCCCTACGGCGCAATCCCCAACCGATTCGCTCCCGAATACATTTCTGGAGGATCTAGCAGCGGGTCCGCAGCAGCACTCGCCTATGGACTTTGCTCTTTTTCCCTCGGAACGGACACGGCAGGTTCCGGGCGCGTCCCTGCGGCATTCAACAATCTTTATGGCGTGAAACCGACTTGTGGACTTTTAAGCACAAAAGGAGTCGTCCCCGCATGCCGAAGTCTTGACTGCGTTTCTCTCTTTGCGCTCAATTTAAGCGATGCAAAGCGGCTTCTCGAAATTGCAAAAGGCTATGACGAAGACGACGATTATTCGCGAAAAGCTCCTGAAAACTTGGCGCATCTTCCGGAAAATTGGGCGTTCGGCGTTCCCGAAGAATCGGAACTTAATTTTTTTGGAAACGAAAATTATCGGAAGCTCTTCGAAGACTCCATCACAGCTGCGGAAAAAGCCGGCGGAAAAATGCGACGAATCCATTTTAAACCTTTTCTCGAAGCGGCTCGACTCTTGTACGAAGGACCTTGGGTTTTTGAACGGCATTCCGCTGTCGGAAAATTCATCGAAGAGCATTCCGCACAAATTCATCCCGTGACACGCAAAATTATTATTCCTCCATCAACGCCGCATCCGTCGCAAATCTTCGACGCATTTCACAAACTGCGCCACGCAAAAGCTCTTGCCGACCGGGAGATGGATCAAGTCGATTTTCTTATAACGCCAACCGTCGGCACCTGCTACAAGACAGCCGAAGTCGAAGCCGATCCGATCCGCCTCAACTCGAATCTCGGATACTATACAAACTACATGAATCTCCTCGACTTTTCGGCGCTAGCCATTCCTGTGGGATTTGCGGGGAAGTTGCCATTCGGTGTCACTCTCGTCGGTAAAGCCTTCGCGGAAAATGTCCTTTTCTCCGCCGCAGAAAAGCTCCGTTCGTTCCTAGCGCCCAAAATGGCGATTGCCGTTTGCGGAGCGCATCTACAGGGAATGCCTCTTCATGGGGAACTCGAAGACGCCGAATTTCTAGGGACCCAAAAAACTGCTGCGGAATACACCATGTTCGCCCTTCCTGGGAACATTCCCAAACCAGCACTCGTCCGTGCGGAAAAAGGCGGAAGTTCCTTCCATGTAGAGCTCTACGCGCTCCCAGCGGAAGAATTCGGAAAATTTATTTCCCAGATCCCCGCGCCACTCAGCATCGGGAAAATCCGCTTGGAAAACGGAACGGAAGTTTCCGGATTTTTAGGAGAACCAATAGTGCAAAAAATCGGCAAGAATATTTCCGAATTTGGCGACTGGCGAAAGTATTTCCTCAGCCTTTGAATTGCCTGTCAAACGAAACCGAATTTTCCTTGCGACCGTTCAAATTAACCAAGCGCGAAGGATTAAAGCGTATTCCGTTGCTTTGCGCAAATTCTGCAAACCTGTCCGCATTTTCAAAAAGCTCTTCTAAGCTCTGGCTTGTCAATACCCGCTGCCGAAATTCCGACGAGTCCGGTTCAAAGCCCTTGCATAGTCTGGCCGCCAGCTGTTTCAATCGCCCAAGCATTCCAAAAGGCGAAGATTCGCATCCTTCCGCCATCAATTCGTAATAAATTTTGAAAATACCACAAGCTTCTTGTGCGGACACATCCCGCGCAGGTTTGCCTTCTAATGCGTCCGCAATTTCACCAAAAAGCCACGGATTGTGCAAAGCTCCTCGTCCAATGGAAACTCCGCTAATCGCATATTTTTCCAATTTTTCAAGAGCGGATTGAACGCTGGAAACATCGCCGTTGCCGACCACAGGAATCCTTGCCGCAGCAGCAACTTCGCCAATCAAGTTCCAGTCCGCAAAACCGTTATACCCCTGCACTCGTGTTCTGCCATGGACCGTCAGCATATCAGCCCCTTCCGCTTCTGCAATTTTCAAAGTTTCCATGACATTGATGGAATTTTCATCCCAGCCGACACGACATTTGAGCGTCATCGGAATCGCTATCGCCTTTTTGACTTCCGAAAGAATTTTGGCCAGTCGCGGCAAGTCCTTTAAAAGCCCCGCGCCTCCGCCTTTTCCAGCGACTTTTGGAACAGGACAGCCCGCATTGACTTCAATGTAATCGGGCCGCAAAGATTCAAGAACTTGAGCCGCATAAGCCATCCGCTCCGGATCCCGGCCAAAAATTTGAATTCCAAAGGGGCGTTCTTCCGGGTAAAAATGGAGCTGTTTGCGATTTTTCAAAACAAACGGCGAAGTTCCATCTGTCGATACAAATTCCGAAACCAGAAGTCCCATTCGATTTCCGGACAAAATCCGACATAATCGGCGAAAAGGAGCGTCGGTCACGCCGGCCATAGGAGAAAGCACCGTACAGGGAGAAACGCCGACTCCGGCAAACTGAAATTTATTTTTCAACATTTCTTCACATTTATCCACGAAATAGCCAACAATTACAAGACAAAAAAAGAATTTATCTCGCAGCAAATGTAATTTTTTCGGCCATAGGTTCTTATATTTTGAACGTGACGAATAGAACAAAACAAGATTTAATTCAATCGGTAAGCCGATCCACAGGCATTGTCAAAAACAAAGTGCGTGTTGTTGTGGAACAATTCCTGGATTTCGTGGGAGAATCCCTCGTCGAGGGAAATTCCATTGAAATCCGTGGATTTGGCACGTTTGCCAATAAAGTTCGGAAAGCACGTCCTGTGCGCAACCCTCGAACGGGCGAACCGGTATTTTTAAAATCCAGAACCATACCGACATTTAAATTTTCCGCGGAACTCAAAGCGGCTATCGCACGTTCAGTGGAACTTCAAACAGAAAAAGTTTCCACAGCAAAAACAGTCTGACACCAAGACAATCGGCGAGCTATCGTTTTAAATAAACAGGGCGACTTCTTCCGGAGTCAAGTTTCGCCATGCGCCTTTTTCAAGCGAAGAGTCCAAGAGCAAGGCCCCAATCGAAATCCGCTGAAGCTCTTCCACGTGATTTGACACGGCGGCAAACATCCGGCGCACTTCGTGATACACGCCCTCTGCAATCGAAATGCGCACGAGTGTATCAGAAATTTTTTCCAATTTCCGAGCAATGAAAGGCTTCTTTTCTCCTTTCAACAATACGCCTTCTTTCAAAATCCGAACTTGCGCCTCGGTAATCGGACGGGCCAGCCGCGCTTCATAAGTTTTGAGCATTCCTTTTTTCGGACTTTCCACCCGATGGATAAACTGCCCCTGATTTGAAAGCAAAAGAAGACCGTGAGTGTCCGCATCCAAACGCCCAACACAATTCAAACCCATTTCAATCCATCGGGGAGGAAGCAAGTCAAATACGGATTCATGGTCTCTTGGTTGATGGCTGCATTCATATCCGCAAGGTTTATTCATCATCAAATACAGTTCTTCCGCGGTCGAAACCTCTTCACCATTGACCTCGAGGATTTCCGGTTTCTTTTCCAACTCTTCAAATGGATCTTCGATAGTTCTTCCGGCGATGGCAACCAATCCAGAGCGCACCAGTGCCCTACAATTTTTCCGGGTTCCAAATCCCAAGCGGGACAGCAATCTTTCTACGGTTAATTTTTGCATACAAATTCTCTATTTAAGGGGAAGATAAAAAACGAACAATCCAACGCCGCCAGAACACGAGCCGAACGCTATCCGGATTTTTTCGATATCGCCGTCGATTCCAAAAATAATACACCGTCAATTCCGCAATCGTTTTAGCACTGATAAAAATAAATCCCAAAATTCTAGCAATTGAAAAAGAGGCTACAAATCCGCCTTCAATCCTCAAAGGCTTTTCGCCCGTCCAATCCGCAAGAAAAATCCAATTTTCAAAAAACGGGACAATTCCACTCATCGCATTCAATCCACCGACCACATAGCCCATTCGTTCATAGTCCTCATTCCAACGGATTCCCTCCACAACAGTCGGCTCAAAGCGGCAATGAAATAAACGAAAAAACGACCGGCCCAAACGAAAAACGCCTTTTAGAATTTTCTTTTCAAAAACCGGTTCGACAATCAAGGTCAAAAATTCTCGATCCGAATTTTCTTTTTTGGCTTTTCTTCTTTTCGTTTTTTTCTCTTTATCTACCTTTTTTTTTGTCGCTGAAGTATTTTTTTCAGCAGCCGAATCGCTCTTCTTTTCAAAAGAAGGCGGGCTGCAATTTTCACCGGCATCAAGCGGACGCGTTGTCTTTTCTTCCGACAGGGATTCCTTCCATGGATTTTCGGAATCGAAATCGTCCTTTTTGCTGGCCAGCTCTTCGAAATCCTCCGGCAATTTCAAATCCGAGTCGGCATCTTCCTCGGAAATCTTTTCCGAACCGAAAGCATAAATTTTTTTGCGAAAAAGGCGAACTTCAAATTTTCCTTCGTTCCTTTTGCCCGCAAACAAAAAGCGGACTTTTACCGGAAACAGCAACAGTCCGCCCAAAAGAATCGTCGTCAGTATGACAAACGCATCAAAAATCATTCTTCGTTTTCGTCGGCTTTCTTTTTGACTATTTCAAGAAGTTCGGCAAATGTCTTAGTTTTCAAAATCGTGGAAAACTGTTCCTTGTAATTTCTCGCCGTCGAAAGGTCGTCGATGACCAAATCCCAAGCCATCCACACGTCGCCCACCAGGTTCATTTTATAAACAAGAACCGATTCCTTGCCCCGATACCAAAGATGAGCCGTCACATTCGCTTCGGTGTTGTTCTTTTTCATTTTCGGAGCTTCGTAAACCGTGCTATCCGTGCGGTACATTTCCAAACGTTTTGCGCTGGAATTGCGAACCATCCTCTGAAATTCCGAGGCAAACTGTTTTTTCGCCGCCTCATCAAGACCGTTCCAAGTTTCTTTCGGCAACGATTTTTCGGCCAGAAGATTGAAATTGAACACATCGCTCAACAATCCCTTGACCTTTTCCTTGTCCTTTTTGGAAAGGCTCTGTTTTTTCAGCAAGACTTGCAATTCCTTGTCATTTTTAGAAATCGCCGTCACAGGATCTGCCGCAAAGGCAACAGCAAACGGAAGAAAAACGGCGACAAGAAGAGTTTGAATTTTCATACATCAATTCCCCGGATAGAGTTTATGGTATTCGGACAGGGATAGTCCCATCCGACGGATAAGTTCCGCAAAAGCAATGTTGTATTTGCAGACCGCATAGTAATAAGACTTTTTCAACTGGAGATTGTCTTTGTAGGCAGAAACCAGTTCTCCCGCATTTGAAGGATCCAAATCGTATTTCATGGCGGCACTTTTCAAAATCGATTCGCTCGCACGCAAACTAGAACGCAGACTTTCCAACTTTTTCTTGGCTCCTTGGGTTTGCACATACTGTTCTTCCATTTGCAGCAAAACACCATCCTTCGCATAATTTTGTTTTAGTTTCAGTCCGCGAAGTTCGGTTCGAGCAGAAACATAAGAACTCCAACTGTTCCACAAATTCAAATTGTAACGGACCCCAAAACCGACTGCCCCCGAAATACTGTTCACCGCATCCTGAGCAAAGGCATTTTTCTGTACCGCAGTCCGATTTCCCGCCCAAGATTTGACATACGAAAATTCGCCCATGATAAAAAACTGCGGGCCGAGCTTTGCCGAAGCGAGATCCAGCTGGTGAGTCCGAGCTTCCAAACCGGCGACCAGGCGCTTCAATTCGGGATTGTGCTGAATCGTCATGTCTTTCGCCTCTTCAAGAGTCGGAAAATATTCCGCCCTCTCTACAAGCGAAGAATCCATCGCCACAAAGACCTCCGTCGAATCCAGTCCAAGCGAGAACCGAATCGCCAGCTGCACGCGAGTCATTCCATTTTGCGCATCGATCACCGCTTCGTCCAACGTATGGCGTCCCGCCTTGATTTTCAGCAAATCCGTTTGAGAGACATTCGGTTCGTCGTTGTCCAAAGCTTCTTCCAATTTTTCTTCGGCGCGATCCATTTGTTTTTGAGCGTCTTCCACCAATCGATTCATCTCCAACGCCAACAAATAATTGTAATAGTACGTTTGCAACTCGACACTCTTTTCATGCTCCTTGGAAACGACGTTCATCTCCTGCTGCCGCAAATCCGCTTCCGCAGCCTTTTTTCCCGCTTTATACTGGCCGTAATTTAATGGCTGAATCGCTTTTATTTCCGTGCCGAAAAACGGTCCCATTTTGGTGAAGTCCCAAGTGTCCACGGTATCTCCCCAGTCGTCCACATCGTCTTTTAAACCGGGAGCCGGCCCCACCATCATGGAAACTTCAAATTTGCTGAGAATTGCCGAAGCTTTGATTTCCTGAATTTTATTTTTCTTCGCTTCCGTCGAAAAACGGGATTCCGCCAACAGCGGGTCTTTTAAAAGTCCCCTTTCCACAAAGCCTTCGCAGTCATACCGCACTTCTGTCGAGAAAGCGACCGCAATAAGCAACAATGGAAGAACTTTAAAAATCATTTTGCAAAATTTAGAAATCCTAGAGTCATTCTCCGATTTGTTCGTAGATAAGCCGCTTCAATTTCCGATATTTAGCCAAAACCTCTTCGTAATAATTCGTGGGAATCGGGGAACGGGAACGAATTTTCGTATCCACACCGCCCTGTCCAATATTATAAGCAATAATGGCTTTTTTCAAATCCCCATATCTACCGACCAGCCGCATCAGATAAGCACTCCCAATAACAACGCTTATTTCGGGGTGCATCAAATCTTCTGCATTTTCAATTTCGATTCCAAAACGTTTTCCAATTGCTTGAGCAGTCGGAAGCTTGAGCTGCATCAAGCCATAAGCTCCCGATTCCGCTCCGCTACGAAACCGGCCTTTCGCATTCGGATTTCCCCGGCTTTCCTGATACACAATCGCCGGAATCAACAGCGGGTCAAATCCATAATTTCTTGAAATCATCCAAATTTCATCGCTCAACTGGATTTTCTGTTCCGGAGGCATCTTGTTTTTTGAAAGAATCCCCAAAGCCAAATAAATCCTGACATAATCCAACGTCCAATTCTGGTATTTGGCAAGTTCTGAAATTTCCTTGCCGATTTGCGATTCTTGTACCGCAACCTTTTTCAGCTGCGTAGAATTATACGCCCAAAAACCGACAAAAGCCAAAAGGAAGGCGCAAAGCAAAGCCAAAGCGGAAAAGGCGAATAGGGAAGACAGGCGGAAACTACTTTTCACGCCGCCGATCCTCCAGGCGATCCAGATATTTGGTCCAGTTCCGCACCCGGATTTCTGTTTTTTTAGAAGTCGTGGAATCCACAATCAAGCCCAAATTTTTTAACGGGCCTATGACCGATTGCAGATAATCCAATTCGTTCTGCATACTTTGCGCTTCTTTGTCCATTTCTAACAAACGTTCTTCCCGAAGCCGAAGTTCCCTGTTTTGATTTCGAATAATCCCATACAGCGCAAAAAAATGCCCCACCAAAATTCCTATCAAAAGCAAGGCGATCAGCGGACTTAAACGGATTCCCGTCTGCCGACTATAAGACACTCCCATTTTTTTTAGCGTGGCAAAAATTCCCGACTGCCTAAAATTTTTCCAATTCTGCGTTATCGTAAATATATGGGCGTAACTGCTGAAAAAAGCTTTGTTCTCTTCGCCAGAAAAAACAAGAACCAATTCCGTCCCATTTTGCTTCGCCTTTTCCAAAAAAAACAGAAACAGGGACTGGTATTCTTCATCGCAAAAACGAGCTTTATCAATATCCAGGAAAAAAATTTTGCCCGGTTTATTTAACAAGCCGGTCACTTTTTCGCGCAACGATGCCAACTGGGTAAAGCCAAACGTCCCACAAATGCGAAGATACAGGCCGTCTTTTATTTCTTCGATGAATAAATCTATCTGTTCCGCATTCATCTAAAAAAGCCCCGTTTCGAAAAATTCATGGTAATCTTGAAACGTTCCTCCGTCACCGAAGATAATTTCAGATTCCAAAAAAAGAATATGCGAACCCCCTGCACAATCGTCGGAGCCGCAGTATCGTGCGAACCCATAATCCAGCTTAATAGGACCTTGGCCGGCTGTGAAAAAGAAATGCGGCACGCCTGAGACAAAAGGCCGTCTTTAATCAAAATTTCTGAAACTTCCGGGAAAATACACGGCAGCGGAATATCGGGGTCAATACTTCTCCCGTCTATTTTTAATTTATACGCTCGACCCTGTTCAAATTTCCGCACCCCAAGATTTAATTCCGTACCAAAATAGCCGTCCAAATCGGCAAAGGTCCCGTTCGCTATCGAATAAGAAAAATCCAACTGCGAATCCGACTTGCCCAAAGAAATATCCTTGTCAATATGCGTCACATGATTTTGCCCGTTCAAATCGACAATCTGTTCCGAGCGCAACCAAATGCCCAAAGCATTGTCCTTTCGCTCAATCCGATATTCATAAGGAGCGTTCAGAGCTCCCAGTCCATCGTTTAAAGCGGCCTCTATTTGCATAGCATCCGATAAAGACGGCGAAAGCAAATGATCGACAAAGGCGCGAGGCACATCTCCATTTTGCTGAAATGCACTGACCCAATTCACCCGTGCCGGTTTATAAATTAAGGAACGAAGGGATGCTCCGCTGCCCTGCTCCAAAAGAAATTGCAGGTTTGCATTGTTCACTAAAATTTGACGGCTGCCGGTTTTCAAAAAATCGGAGACTTCGACTCGACGCCCTTCCATCTTTGAAAATTTTTCAATCTCTTCCTCCACTTCTACAATCATCCGATGCCCCTTCCAACGGACCAATGGACTCCGTACACCCTTATTGTCATAAAGATCCGCATAATAGACCGGCGACATCAGCGGAAGCAATTTCGTCTGCACGCCATGTAAATCCTTGCCCTGCAAGAGCGATTCCGCATGAGAATTGGCAATCAGCAACGATTTGTGCATCAAATCCGCTTCTGGACGGCGCAGGAGCAATTCCCGGCAGCTTTGCGCACCGACAGGAAGGCCAAGATGGTTTCCCACTGCGCTCATTAAATTGACTTTTCCTTCGGAAGGTTCGTCCAGCCAATGGAATATCGGCCATAACTGGAAGGGAAAATTCAGCAAATTAGATTGCAATCTCTCAAAAAAAAGACGAATCGATTCGGTATCGCTGACCGGCACTGATTCTATTGCAATCCAAGGATCCTTATTTTTTATCAGAGATTCCAATTTTGCCTGCAAAAGAGCAGAGTCCAGCAACAACGCCTGGCTTAAATCTTCTGCAACAGGAAAAAGCTGCATGACGGAATCCCCGAATTCCGATGTAAACCAGCCCGTAACGCGGGTCGCAAGTCCTATACATTCCTGCAAACTTTTTTCCGAAACAAGAGTATAGCGTAAATTCTGCTTTGCTAAAACTTCTGTCAGACCAATTTCCCAAGCCATCGAAGAATTGAAATAACCGATAGGTTCAACCTGGAAAATTCTTTCCATCAGAGCCGAGTGCATTTGCAACTGCAAGTTCTGCAAGCCAGCAGGGAAAAGAGGCAGCATGGAATCAAAAAAGCTGCCGCCTAAAATTTCCAGCTTTCCATCCCGAATCGCTTGGCGCATATACACGACATCGGCAATGTTCCGCCTGTTCCAGACCTCCGCAACTCTCCCCGATAGATAAAGGGAGAATTTTATTTTATTCGTTTCTAAAAGGGCTCTAATCTCTCGTGCTATTTGTGAAAACTGTTCGTCGAAAGCCGATTCTTCCAGAGAGAAAGGCTCCGTCACAGAAAGCAGGATGGAAAGTTTCGCAGGAGTCATGTTTAAAAAATAGCACAAGGGAGCGGGGACAGGGAGGGCGTATCCCGCGCAGGAGGTCCCGGACGGCGTCCGTCCCGGGCGTTTAAAACAAGGAGGGCCCCCGCGCGGATGCGCAGGGGCCCGTGGATCCGGCGGCGACCTACTCTCCCGGGCCCGAAGGCCAGGTACCATCGGCGACAGGTGGCTTGACTTCCGTGTTCGGAATGGGAACGGGTATGACCCACCGTCGATGACCGCCGAAATTGAAAACTCTCAGTACGGGATCCCAGAAAAGGAAAGTGCGGGGCGCGAAGCTCCGAACGGGCGCCTGCAGGGACCAAGCCGCCCACGCGCGG
Organism: Fibrobacter sp. UWS1; assembly: GCF_002300445.1. NCBI lineage: Bacteria > Pseudomonadati > Fibrobacterota > Fibrobacteria > Fibrobacterales > Fibrobacteraceae > Fibrobacter > Fibrobacter sp. UWS1. The sequence continues at coordinate 2,235,651 of NZ_NSGW01000001.1, read as the reverse complement.
CAAAGCCACATCGCCGAAAAAAAAGGAAAAGCCTCACGGGCTATTAGTATCGCTCGGCTCAACGCGTCGCCGCGCTTACACCTGCGACCTATCGACGTCATCGTCTATGACGGCCCTTCAGGGGGTTGCCCCCGCGAGACCCTATCTTGGGAACGGCTTCACGCTTAGATGCTTTCAGCGTTTCTCCGATCCGCACATGGCTACCCGGCGGTGCCGCTGGCGCGACAGCCGGTACACCAGAGGTGCGTCCGTCCCGGTCCTCTCGTACTAAGGACAGGCTCCCTCAAGTCTCGTACGCCCACACCGGATAGGGACCAAACTGTCTCACGACGTTTTGAACCCAGCTCGCGTGCCGCTTTAATTGGCGAACAGCCAAACCCTTGGGACCTTCTCCAGCCCCAGGATGCGACGAGCCGACATCGAGGTGCCAAACCTCCCCGTCGCTATGAACGCTTGGGGGAGATCAGCCTGTTATCCCCAGAGTACCTTTTATCCATTGAGCAACGGCCGTTCCACGCTGTACCGCGGGATCACTAAGCCCTACTTTCGTACCTGCCCGGCGTGTCCGCCTCGCAGTCAGGCTCCCTTTTGCCTTTATGCTCTGCGCGCGATTACCGACCGCGCTGAGGGAACCATTGGATGCCTCCGTTACCTTTTGGGAGGCGACCGCCCCAGTCAAACTGACCATCAGACACGGTCCCCCGCCCCGGTCAGGGGCGCGGGTTAGGCCTCAAGCCTTGCAAGGGTGGTATTTCAAGGGCGGCTCCGGAAGGGCTGGCGCCCCGCCATCAAAGCCTCCCACCTATCCTACACATCCAAGGCCTAAAACCAATGTCAAAATTCAGTGAAGGTTCATGGGGTCTTTCCGTCCAGGTGCGGGATGCCGGCATCTTCACCGGCACTGCAATTTCGCTGAGTCTCAGGAGGAGACAGTGCAGAAGTCGTTACACGATTCGTGCAGGTCGGAACTTACCCGACAAGGAATTTCGCTACCTTAGGACCGTTATAGTTACGGCCGCCGTTTACCGGGGCTTCGGTTCAGCGCTTCTCCTCGCGGATGACGCCTCCCGTTAACCTTCCGGCACCGGGCACGTGTCAGACCATATACTGCCCATTGCTGGTTCGCATGGCCCTGTGTTTTTGGTAAACAGTCGCTTCTGCCATTTCTCTGCGGCCTCCCTCCGCTCGCCCTGCGCGGGGTCACGGAAGGGGGCTCCCCTTATCCCGAAGTTACGGGGTTAATTTGCCGAGTTCCTTCTCCTGGGTTGTCTCAAGCACCTTGGGCTTCTCGCCCCATCCACCTGTGTCGGTTTACGGTACGGGCTCCCTCTCGGCTCCCTTAGGGGGTTTTCCCGGCACCGGCTGGGATCTCTCGGGCTCGGGCCGAAGCCCTCCCCCGGTCCGGAGTCTGGGGCATGTGGAGGGGGGATTTGCCGCCCCTCCGCCTTGCGCTCCTTCCGCGGCGTCCATCTGCCGCTCGATCCTGCCCGATGCGTCGCCCCGTCGGTCGTATCGCCTCGAGGGAGGCCGGGGACTCTTGACCCCGTCTCCATCGGCTACGCCTCTCGGCCTCGTCTTAGGTCCCGGCTGACCCCGGGAAGATTAACTTTACCCGGGAAACCTTGGATTTTCGGTGCGCGGGCTTTCCACCCGCGTTTTCGCATACTCATGCCAGCATTCTCGTTTCCGGTACCTCCAGCGGGCATCGCCACCCGCCTTCCCAGGCCTGCGGAACGCTCTCCTACCGCTCCTTGCGGAGCCCACGACTTCGGTGACGCGCTTAGTCCCGATAATTTTGGGCGCGGGACCGCTCGACCAGTGAGCTATTACGCTTTCTTTAAAGGATAGCTGCTTCTAAGCTAACCTCCTGGCTGTCTGAGCAGTCCCACATCCTTTCCCACTCAGCGCGTACTTGGGGACGCTTAGTCGGTGGTCAGGGTTGTTTCCCTTTCGTCCGCGGATCTTATCACCCGCGGGCTGTCTGCCGCGAATCGGTGCGCCGGTATTCGGAGTTTGGTTGGGTTTGGTAAGCGGGTGTGCCCCCTAGTCCATCCAGTGCTCTACCCCCGGCGGCCTGTCGCGACGCCATACCTAAATATGTTTCGGAGAGAACAAGCTATCGCCCAGTTTGATTGGCCTTTCACCCCCACCCACAGCTCATCCGAACACGTTTTAATGTATATCGGTACGGCCCTCCACGGGGTGTTACCCCCGCTTCAGCCTGGCCATGGGTAGATCACTAAGGCTTCGTGTCTGCCGCGTACGACTGGACGCCCTGTTAAGACTCGCTTTCGCTGCGGCTCCGGCCCTTAGGGCCTTAACCTCGCCGTACACGAGCAACTCGCTGGCTCATTAAACAAAAGGCACGCCGTCAGGAGGATGAATCCCCCCTCCGACTGAATGTGCGCACACGGTTTCAGGCTCTGTTTCACTCCCCTCTCGGGGTGCTTTTCACCTTTCCCTCACGGTACTCATCGCTATCGGTCATTCGCTCGTATTTAGCCTTGGAGGGTGGTCCCCCCGGTTTCAGGCAGGGTTTCACGTGCCCCGCCCTACTCAGGATGCTGCCAAGCGCCCTACCAGGTCCCTACAGGCCTGTCACCTGCTGGGGGGGGCTTTCCAGCCCGCTTCGGTCCCCGGATGGGCGTCACGCGGCAGTCCTACAACCCCGGGATCGCTCCCGGTTTGGGCTCCTCCCCGTTCGCTCGCCGCTACTTGGGGAATCTCGGTTGATGTCTTCTCCTCCAGCTACTTGGATGTTTCGGTTCGCTGGGTTGGCTCCCCGTGGCCTATGTGTTCGGCCGCGGGGTGCCCGGGTCGCCCCGGGCGGGTTGTCCCATTCGGATCCCCGGGAGTCAATGGCTTCGTGCGCCTCGTCCCGGATTTTCGCAGCTTGTCGCGTCCTTCGTCGCCGACGAATGCCTAGGCATCCCCCGTGTGCGCTCTCTCGCTTAATTCCTCGTTCCAGCGATATAGCTCTCGCCTCGCATGAGCGGCTCGGGCCCCGTCTTCTCGACGCCCTCGCTCGAAATTGCTTCGCTTCTCGCTTGTTTCTATTCTCTGGAATTGCTTCCCGTACTGTCAAGTGGCTATTTACTTCTTGAGTAAATAAAGTCCGTTGAAAAACTTAGAGATGTACTTGGTGACGCCGAGTTGAGGCGTGCCGGTGGCGGCCCTCTCGGGACCGCGGTTTACTCCTTAAAGGAGGTAATCCAGCCGCACCTTCCGGTACGGCTACCTTGTTACGACTTAGCCCCAGTCAAAGGTCTTGCTTTAGGCGCTGGCTCCCTTGCGGGTTGGCATCGCGACTTAGAGCACTCCCTTCTTCCATGGCTTGACGGGCGGTGTGTACAAGGCCCGGGAACGTATTCACCGTGGTGTGCTGACCCACGATTACTAGCGATTCCAGCTTCACGGAGTCGAGTTGCAGACTCCGATCCGAACTGAGGGCGGCTTTGGGGATTGGCTCGGCCTCGCGGCCCCGCTGCCCATTGTACCGCCCATTGTAGCACGTGTGTGGCCCAGGATGTAAGGGCCATGAGGACTTGACGTCATCCACACCTTCCTCCGGGTTGTCCCCGGCAGTCTCTCCAGAGAGCCCCCTTGCGGGCGGCAACTGGAAACGTGGGTTGCGCTCGTTGCGGGACTTAACCCAACATCTCACGACACGAGCTGACGACAGCCATGCAGCACCTGTGCGAACCGTTGCATTGCTGCAAAACGGCGATCTCTCGCCGCGGCGATTCCATGTCAAACCCTGGTAAGGTTCTGCGCGTTGCGTCGAATTAAACCACATGCTCCACCGCTTGTGCGGGCCCCCGTCAATTCCTTTGAGTTTCATACTTGCGTACGTACTCCCCAGGCGGCATACTTAACGCGTTGGCTGCGGCACCCCGGGTCGCCCCGGAACGCCTAGTATGCATCGTTTACCGCGCGGACTACCAGGGTATCTAATCCTGTTTGCTACCCGCGCTTTCGAGCCTCAGCGTCAGTAAGTCCCCAGCCGGCTGCCTTCGCCATCGGTGTTCTTCCTGATATCTACGCATTCCACCGCTACACCAGGAATTCCGCCGGCCTCTGGACTACTCAAGGCCGCCAGTTCGCTCTGCGGGTCCGGGGTTGGGCCCCGGGATTGCACAGAACGCTTGGCGGTCCGCCTACGCTCCCTTTACGCCCAGTGATTCCGAACAACGCTCGCACCCCTCGTATTACCGCGGCTGCTGGCACGAAGTTTGCCGGTGCTTCCTCTAATGGTACATTCAACGCCGCCGTGGCGGCGCCTTATTCCCATCCGACAGTGGTTTACACACCGAAATGCTTCATCCCACACGTGGAGTTGCTGCGTCAGGGTTGCCCCCATTGCGCAATATTCCCTACTGCTGCCTCCCGTAGGAGTCTGGGCCGTCTCTCAGTCCCAATGTGGCCGATCGCCCTCTCAGGCCGGCTACCGATCGTCGCCTTGGTGGGCCGTCACCCCGCCAACTAGCTAATCGGACGCAAGCCCATCCCGCATCGATGAATCTTTCGTCAACGCCCCATGCGGGGCGCCACGGCTCCCGGCATTAGCCGCGCGTTGGCACGGTTGTTCCGGAATGCGGGGCAGGTTGCTTACGCGTTACTCACCCATTCGCCGCTCGGCTCGGCAGCAAGCTGCCGTCCTCGCTCGACTTGCATGTATAAGACACTCCACCAGCGTTCGTTCTGAGCCAGGATCAAACTCTTCATTGTTTTATAAGGTCTGTCCGGGCACGCTCTCTCTTTCCGTCAATGTTATTGACCGGAGCATCACTCAAGCACATCTCCAAATCCTTCAACGAGCACCCGGCCTCTTCGGGGCGGGCGTCCCGGACTTCTCGACCGGAACGACGCCAATTATAGAAATTCCTCGCGAACCGTCAAGGGGTCCTGGGCATTTTTTCCCGGCTTTCACGCTTTTTTTTCGCTTGCAATCCTTCAAAACACCTTCTAAACCATTCAATCTCTAAATTATCCACATTGTATAAACAAAATAAAAACAAAAATCTTTTATCGATCCGCAATTTTTTGTGCGATTTTCTGAAAACTCGATTCAAGTTCAGCATCCAAGTCCACTTTTTCAGCGCGAGTTTGGTTCCGAAACCAGGTAATTTGCCGTTTTGCATAATGTCTAGAGCCTTTTTGGACGATTTCCACCAACTCTCGTTCAGAAAGCCGTCCTTGAATGCACTCCACCCATTCCTTATAACCAAGACTTTGCCACGCAGGAGCAGAAAGCGGTACGGTTTCCAATAAATAAACCACTTCCTCTTTCCATCCATTTTCTATCATATTCAAAACGCGCTGATCTATTCTTTCGTACAAAGTTGTACGTAATCTATCCAGCCAAAAAGTTTTCACCGCTCCGACACCGCCTCGCCGCTCCCGCCGAATTTCCGAAAATTTACGCCCCGTCTGCACGTAAACCTCTAACGCCCGAAGAAGTCTTTGCTGATCTTGAGGCGATACGCACGCCGCCGTTTCCGCATCCCATTTTTTCACCCGTTCATAAAGAGCGTTCACACCGTTATTCAAAAGATAATTTTCGCATTCTTTTCGGACGTCCTCGTCAACTTGCGGGATTTCGGCAAGCCCTTCGGTCAAAGCCTGAAGATACATCCCTGTTCCGCCAACCAAGATATAAGGCGTCTTGGGATTCTCATTCAACAGTTTTTTTACGCGGCAAACAAATTCCCCGGCAGAAAAATTTTGAGTCGGCGAAAAAAAATCCACCAGATGGTGCACTGCCAAACGAAGTTCTTCCGCAGACGGCTGAGCCGTGCCTATACGAAAGCCTCGATAAATTTGCCGAGAATCCATCGAAATGATTTCGGCATGAAATTCCCGAGACAACATCAAAGAAAGTTTTGTTTTTCCAACGCCAGTGGCGCCAACTAAAGCACAGAGGATCGGCATCCATTTCAATGTAGTTATATTTTGAAAGACATGAAGAAGAAAAGTTCCCTTATTATTCTAATCAGCCTCCTAATCGTTATTCTTGTTGGGATTTTCTCTGTTATTTCAAATCGACCAGCCTTTGAAAACACCCTTGTCGCCATCGGCATTAAAGAAGCTCCCATTTTACAGGCAAATGCAGACCCTTATATCCAAGAGCTGCTAGAAGCCATTCCCGTATCCAAAATCGTTCCTAAAAAGAAAAACGCTTCCCGCATCATTTGGCAAGTCGGCAGAGGCATATCTTACCCCAATTATCTATTGCGCGCCCAAAAGCACTTGGAAAGCCACGGCGGAAAAGTTCTTTCCATGGAAGAAATCCATGCGAACAGAGCTTCTAAAGTCCTGTTGGATTTTGTGGCCCCTTTCGGCGACACCTTCCATATTGAAATGCAAATGGCGGATACCTTTTACGACAACACTTCTCGTCTCGCCGTCGCATTTTATACCAACAGCAAGCTAAAGCTTTTCTCTTCGCATTTGAACCAGCTGAAATACCCCTATTCTTTGCTAATTACGCCTTCGGAAATGCCCGAACTGAAAAATGAATTGGAAAAATTGAACGGCTACGAATCTGTCATCTGGCTTCCGATGGAGAGCAAACAAAAAATCCAAAAATATAAGCCTATTTATATTCACCATTCCGAAAACGACATTCGGACGATGCTCCAAGATGCCATGGAACAAATTCCAAACGCAATCGGAGTGGCCACCCGATTCGGAGACCGAGCGGTGGAACAGCAAGCTTTGCTGCACGCGATATTCCGACCGCTCAAAGAACACCGCTTATGGTTTATGGATCTGACAAACAACAGATACTCCAAAACACAAGAAGTCTGCGACGAGATTTCCCTCAAATGCAGGTTAGAAAAACCTTTCAACCCAAATCAGACGAACTATTCCGATTACATCAAAAGTGTCCTGCGCATGGCTCAACGCTCTGGAAAAGCAATCCTGATGCTCCCTCTTTGTGCAGAAACATTCAAAGCCATCGAAAATCTGGAAGCCGACGCTATGGAGCAAGGCTCGGAATTTATTAGTTTATCCCATATTTTTCAAAAAGAATGAGAGGTTCCATGTCAGCAAAATTAAATGTTAATATCGATCACATCGCCACCATCCGAGAAGCGAGAAAAATCCGCGAACCCGACCCCGTAGCCGGAGCCACTCTCGCAGAGCTCGCCGGATGTCACGGCATCACCGCCCATTTAAGGGAGGATCGACGCCATATCCAAGAACGGGACGTTCGTTTACTTCGTGGCATCATTACAACGCACTTGAATATGGAAATCGCGCCAACGCCAGAAATGACGCAGCTGGCGATAGACATACAGCCCGATATGATAACTCTTGTAACGGACAACCGCGAAGAAGTTACAATGGAAAGCGGATTGAATGTCGCCGCCCACATCGATGAACTGGCAAAGTCCGTCGCTGCATTCAAAAACAACGATATCGCCGTAAGCGTGTTCATTTCTCCCGATACCGACCAGGTGAAAGCCGCCAAAAAAATCGGAGCTGATTTTGTAGAATTTCACACGGGGCATTTCGCCAATGCTTTTGAGCTAGGTTCTTCCTCTGATGTGGATAGGGAATTCGCCGCCATCCAAGACATGACGATTCTCGCCCGCAAATACGGACTGCGAGTGAAAGCCGGATGCGGATTGAACTATCGGAATGTAGGATACATTTCAAGTATTGATGGAATAGAAGAATTGACCATCGGACATAGCATCATCGGCAGGTCTGTTCTGGTGGGAATCGATCGCGCTGTCAAAGAAATGCTTGCGGCAATTCGTCTTGCAGAACATTAATTTTCGTTTCTCTTTTCAACAAAAAAAAACAGGCTCGCCATGAGCCTGTTTTTTGTTTGAAATGCTAAAGCTTATTTCTTGGCGGCAAGAGAATCTTCCTGAGCTTTGGCAGGCTCTGCGGCAGGCTTCGGTTCTTCTTTTTTTGCAGCCTCTGCCTCCGCTTTTGTCTTTTGCTTGGCTGCGGCAATACTATCCGCTTTCGCTTGTTTTACGGCTGCGATGCTGTCTTGCTTGGCTTTCTTCGCAGCGGCGATACTGTCCGCTTTGGCTTTTTTAGCGGCTGCGATGCTGTCTTGCTTGGCCTTCTTTACCGCAGCAAGGCTATCTTGTTTAGCTTTCTTTGCAGCTTTCACTGCAGCGATACTGTCCGCCTTGGCTTTTTTAGCGGCGGCAATGCTGTCCTGCTTTGCCTTCTTTACCGCAGCAAGGCTATCTTGTTTAGCTTTCTTCGCGGCCTTCACTGCGGCGATGCTATCGGCTTTGGCCTTTTTCACTGCAGCGATACTGTCCGCTTTGGCTTTTTTGGCGGCGGCAATGCTGTCCTGCTTTGCCTGTTTTGCAGCGGCAATACTGTCAGCCTGAGCTTTCTTTGCCGCCTGAACAGCAGCGAGACTGTCTGCCTTTTGTTCTTCGGGAGTTTTCGTAGGAGCCACTTTGACAGAATCCACAGCCGACTCCGCAGAAACGACATTCAAAAGCTCCACCTGGAAAATCAACAACGAATTGGGCGGAATCACCGGAGAAGCCCCTTCAGTTCCATAACCGAGATTGCTCGGAATCCAAGCCTGCACTATTTCGCCGGGTTTCATCAAAGTCAGCAATTCCTGCCATCCCTGAATCACAGCACCAACAGGAAATTCCAACGGTTCTCCGCGCTTTACAGAGCTGTCGAATTCGGTTCCATTCAAAAGGGTTCCTGTATAGTGGACTCGGACTTTATCCGTTAGTACCGGGGATTTTGCCGTCGAGTCGATGGATTTCACCATATATTTATACTGCAATCCGCTGGCCGTGGTAATCACCCCTTCCGCCGACTTATTCTTTTCCAAAAAGACGTTCTGCGAATCCAGCGCCGCCTTTGCAGCTTCGGCAGCCTTCTTTTCCCGCTCCACCTGCATTTGCAAAACGAGTTCCTGCAAAGCCTTTTCCGCCTGGGAATCGGTCATCAGAAGCGGATTTCCGTCCATCTGATCGCTCAAAGATTTCAGGAACAATTCCTTATCAATTTCAGCGTCCACATTTTTAATCGCGCGCCCCATATCCATGCCAAGCGCATAACTATACCGATCTTTAGCCGTAATCAGCGTGTCTTTTTTTACAGCGACCACCGCAGAGTCCTGCGCAGCCGTAGATACAGGAGTCGTTTCTGGTTTCGGAGTGCTAGAACAAGCAACAAATGTTCCCAAAACAGCAACCGACAAGATACTAGAAGTCCATAATTTCATATTTTAGTCCTTGATTTTTGTCTTTTTAATTTAGGAACTTTAAAATGAAAAAGCGGACACTTGTTTTACTTTTTGCCCTTTTCGCCACCAGTCTTTACGCAGCACGGCCCGTGCAACACGTCGAAGTTCCTTTTAACGTCGGAATTGGCCCGACCCTGTTCTGGCTGCCGGGCATTGCCGGTCGAGAATTTCATACCGGATTCAATTTGTCCCTCTACGGGGTCATTACCCCGCAAGCCCTGGAAAACAACAAAGAAAAAATCCCGTTAAAATACAGGCGCTATCTTAATACAATGCGAGAAATCCATCTGGCGCCCCTTTGGATGATTCTGGTTCCCCAATATGTGATCGTGAGTCCCGCCTCTCTCGGTGAAGACGATGCCGTTTACGGAGCCATCTGGTCTCTGTTGAGCGTCGGCCCGGAATTTATTTCCAAACGCCGTTATATCTTGGAAGGCAAATTCTCGCCGACAATCAGCTTCCTGCACGTGGATTCCGACGACAACGAAGACACGGAAAATCTGCTTGGCATAGGCTGCACGCTTTCCCTTGTCTATACCTACGAAATTTCGGATCACGTTCTGATTTCCGTTTCGTATGCCCACCTGCTGCAATTGCCGTTGAGCATCAACTCGTACAAGCCCAACGACGCCACATCGGAGCACTGGATTCAAGGCGGAGCACTGTCTTTGACCCTAAATATTCGCTTTGGCATGGAACAAAAACTGTAAAACCGTGATTTTCATCAACATCCCTAAAATAATCGTTGTGATTTACAGCAATCTTTTAGGAAAGCCCCTTTTCAAAGTCGGTTTCTCCCTTTACGAAAGGTTTCAAAAAATTTAACTTTCCTTCGGATGGATTGAGTAAAAACAAGACGCGCAAGCGTCCTGAATAAAAGGGGTACATTATGCAGAAAATGACTCTATTTGCATCCGCGCAAGAGGCAAAACGCTACACGCGAACACCTCTTGAATTTGAACACATCCAGGATCGGGCACGCCGAATTCTTTTAAACTCCCTTTCCCAAAACAAGACCGAAAATGCTTTGAAACCGAAGATGTTCCAATGCCCGCGTCCTTTAGCCGTTTTGACGCTTTTTCTGGCGGCTGAAATTACCGACTGGATGCACAACGATTCCCACTAGCAGAATCCAAAAATCTTCAACAAGCCATTCCTTTATCGGGGGAAAACGCTTTTGCCTTATCAAAAGCGAACCTGTTTGCTATTTTTCCAAAAAACGGAGAAAAATATGTCTGCACAAATCCTAGACGGAAAAGCCCTCGCCAAAGAATGCGAAGCTCAACTCAAGGCCCGCGTCGAAGCTCTCAAAGAACGCACGGGCAAAACTCCCATTTTGGCAACCATCCTCGTCGGCGATGACCCGGCCAGCGCCACTTATGTAAAAATGAAAGGAAACGCCTGTGCTCGGGTCGGCATGGAAAGCCTGCCGGTCCATATGCCAAAACAGACCACCACGAAAGAACTTCTCGACAAGATTCAGGAACTCAATGAAAATCCGAACATCCACGGCATCCTGCTTCAACACCCCGTGCCCCGTCACATCGATGAACGCGCCGCATTTGAAGCCATTGAACGCCGAAAGGATGTGGACGGAGTCACCTGTCTCGGATTCGGTCTGATGTCGATGGGCGAAAAAGCCTACGGCAGCGCAACACCGGCTGGAATTATGCGCATTCTCAAAGCTTACAACATTCCGCTGGAAGGCAAGCACGCCGTTGTCGTCGGTCGCAGCGCAATTCTCGGAAAGCCCATGGCGATGATGCTGCTGAACGCGAACTGCACGGTCACCATCTGCCACAGCAAGACCCAGAATCTGGAAAAACTCGTCGGCGAAGCGGACATTCTGGTCGGAGCCGTCGGAAAGCCCGAATTCATCAAAACCGCATGGATTAAAAAAGGAGCCGTCGTCATTGACGCAGGTTACCATCCCGGTGGAGTCGGGGATATCGAAAAGAGCGGACTCGACGATATCGCCAGTGCTTACACGCCAGTTCCTGGTGGAGTCGGACCGATGACCATCAATACGCTCATCTATAACAGCGTAGAAAGCGGCGAAGATTTTTTGAAGTAAAAAGCGCCGAAAGCATTCTCACCGATCCTTGCATTTTTCAAGGGTCGGATTTTTTATGCGCCCGTTTCGTCCAAAGACAGGCGGCGAATTTCTCCCGGTTTCAAATTTCCCAACGTCCATTTGCCGATTCTCACCCGAACAAGGCGCAAAACCGAGATGTTCAAAAATTCCAGGATCCGACGGATTTCCCGATTTTTTCCTTCGTTCAACACGACGGAAAGCCAGCACGTCTTTTTTCCGCAACGCAAAATTTTAACCCGTTCCATCCGCATTTTTTCAAAAGGCATTCCAAAAACACGAGGCGGGACCAAAACGCCACTTTGCATTTGCCGCATTTCTTGATCTGACGGCTTTCTATGAATTTGTACGTGATATTCCTTTTCCAAATGCGACTTTGGAGAAAGAATCCTGTCCGCAAATGCGGTATCGTTGGTCATCAGCAACAATCCCTCACTGGCCTTGTCTAAACGCCCGACAGGAAAAACATGCTGCTGAAATTTTCCCGCAACCAAATCCAAAACCGTTTTCCGCCCGCGTTCATCCGAAGCCGTAGCAACAATTCCCCGCGGCTTATTCAACGCAAAATAAAGCAGAGCGGCAGGCAAAACCGGCTCACCATCCACGGAAATTTCCGCATTCATCGGCACAGGCGTTTCGGGATCCACAACGACTTTTCCATTCCAAGCGACTCGACCTTCGCAAACCAGAGATTCCGCTTTAGCACGCGAACAAAAACCGCGCTTGTTCAAAATTCTGGCAATGCCAAAATGCTTTTCATTCATCCTTGGAATCATTTCGTTTAAATTTAGACATTGCGAGAATCGCCCAGATGATTCTCTCCTCATTTTTCGCCGTTCTAAACCAGAAATCAAATCAAAAACAACGCTATTTTGCCGCTTCGTCAAAATTCCATCCACTTTTTTGTTACGCGAATTTTCACCGTCAATGCGACTGATATAGGTTGAATCGGGAAGAAAAAAAGTTCCCTAGGGCTAGCCCCTGGGGAACCTGGCCGAAACTTTTCTACCTTGCCGATTCTACCAAAAAAGGACATGGCGGTGAGTCTCAACCAAGCACAAAGATACGAAATACGAGCGCTCAATGCGGCAAAGATCCCCCCGAAAAACATAGCCTTGCAGCTGAAGGTCCACAAATCCACAATCTACAGGGAACTAAACAGGGGCGGCGGCCGCCAGCATTACGACCCGGTCAAGTCGCAGGAACGGGCAGACCTCCTTGCCGCGACAAGTCACCTGCATTACGACTACGACGAGGACGACTGGAAAATCGTGGACGGGAAAATCAAGGAAGACTACTCTCCCGAACAGGTGAACGGACGCGCGAAACTCGATGGGATGGGTGTCCCTAGCGTCGCCACGATATACAGGCATGTGAACAAGGACGAGGACCTGAAGAAGCACTTGCGGCACGGCAAGAAACCATACCGTAAGCGCGGGGAGAAGAAGGACAAGAGAGGCCAGATTGTAGGCCGCGTGCCCATCGAGGAACGTCCGGCAATCGTGGACGAGAAATCACGCGTAGGCGACATCGAGATAGACCTGATAAACAGCGCGGACCATGACGCGAACCTGCTCACGATCAACGACAGGATGACGAATTACAGCCTGATAAGGTATCTTCCGACGAAGAACGCGAAAGACCTGAAGAGAACGCTTGTGAGGGCGCTGAAGGACTTTGAGAAAACGTTCGAAGTCAAGATTCTCACAATCACTTCGGACAACGGGAAGGAGTTCGCCTGTCACGCAGAAATAGCGAAAGCTATGAAGGCGGATTACTACTTTGCGAACCCGTACCACTCCTGGGAGCGCGGTGCCAACGAGAACATGAACGGTCTAATACGCCAATATCTTCCCAAGAAGGAGTCGTTCAAGGGAATCTCTCCCCGGAAAGTTCGCTGGATACAGGATAAACTGAACAACAGGCCTCGAAAAAGGCTTGACTTTATGACCCCTTTAGAGTATATTTATACGCAAGTTAAACTACAAACCTAAGTCGCGTTAGCGACGAAAATCCGCCTTACAATTTCTTTAGACCACCTCTAAAAATCGCTTTGGTTCGCTAACCGGTCCCTGAGCCTGTCGAAAGGCGCCAGGAACGATTTTTTGAAAATGGATTTTTAAAGGCGGCCTTTAAACCTTTTCTGGAGATAAAATGAAAAAACTTTTATTATGCCTCATCGTCCTATTCTTTTCAGGATTCAGCTTTGCCGAAGCCCCCGCATACAAAACCATCTCTTGGGAAAAAGCGATTGAAATGTATAAAAGTAAAAAAGGCGCACTCTTTGTCGATGTCCGAACACCAGACGAAGTCTCGCAAGGAACCGTCAGCGGTTCCATAAACATCCCGCTTCAGCAAATTCAAGCGCGCTTTGCCGAACTCCCCAAAGATAAAGATTTGCTCATTTTCTGCCGAAGTGGAAGACGCAGCCAAGCCGCCTCGGAATTTTTAACAAGCCAAGGTTACACGAGAATTTACAACGTCGATGGCGGATTTCTCGCCGCGCCTCCTGCCGCCGCATTCAAATAAGCATTCAAAGCGGCACTGAGTTCCACCCGTTCCTCGGCAATGTAGAGGAGCGGATTTTTTTTTGCATCGGCATCCAATCGAGCGGCATCTTTTTCCGTAATGACCACCGGAACTCCCCGTAAAATTTCATTCTCGAGAACCTTCGCATAATTTTTAAAATGATCCGGAAGAAAAATTTTTCGAACGACGTGCAATCCGTAACGTTCCACATCTCGGACAAAACGCTCCGGATTTCCAATCCCGACAACAACCGCACATTTCGCATGGAGCGCTATCGTATTCCCCTGAGAATTGCCTATTTTTGAAATTCCAAAACGCAAGTTCATTTCTGAATTTTCCATATTCGTTTCGGATTCCATACAAATTATCTGTTTGACGTTCGGATGATCTTTTTCCAAACTGACACATAAACCCGCCGGAAGCAAATCCGCAATTTTTTGCGCACGTTCCCCCCAGCGCAAAACATAAATTTCAGCGTTGGAAAAGCGGGTATCTTCCAAGCCGCCATCGCAAAGGACAATGTCAAAATCCTCCTCGATTTCTTTTGCTTTTCCGTAGCGGTTTCGCGTTTTAAAAATCTTCAGATTTGGCAATTTTTGGGAAACCATTCGATATTCATCCCAAGCATCGTTATGGCAAAGATACGCCACACGAAATCCCATCGTCAAAAATCGCCGAGAGAGTTCCAGCGCAAACGGCGTTTTTCCTGCACCGCCCGCTAAAAAAGACCCGACGACAATCACTTGATTTTTCAACGGTTTCTTCGGTCGATAAATCATTTTTTTGGACAGCAGAAAAATCGTACGATAGAAGGCCGCCAAAAGAAGGCGAACGCCAAAAGGAAATTTCAAAAAACGATGCATCGCCAACAGTATAGAAAATCCCGTTCAAAAACGTCTCCGTTTCTTGATAAAAAAGCAATCCGTCCCTTTTTCTTTTTCTACTTTTATACAAAACATTTATCAAAGGTTATACTATGCGCATTCTCGTTTTGAATTGTGGAAGTTCTTCTGTCAAATTCGCCGTCATCGACACAGAAAACAAAGAATCCCTGTCAAGCGGACTCGTGGAAAACATCGGCGTAAACGGGCACTTCAAAGCCAAAGGTCCCGAAGGAAAAGCGGAATTTCATTTTGATTGCCCAACCCACAAGGAAGCCGTCGTCGAAGTTCAAAAATTTCTGACCGCACAAAAACTCATCAACACTATCGAAGCTGTTGGCCATCGCGTCGTTCACGGTGGAAAATACATCAAGTCCGAACCCGTGACACAAGAACTGATTGACTACATTCGCAGTATCATTCTTTTTGCCCCGCAACACGAAGGGGCGCACGCCACCGGTATGGAAGTCGCTAAAGAAATTTTCCCAGGACTTCCTCAACTCGCTGTATTCGACACGGCTTTCCACCAGACAATGCCGCGCAAGGCTTTCCTCTACGGCATCCCGTACTCTTATTACGAAGATCTCAAAATTCGCCGCTACGGATTCCACGGAACTTCCCACCGTTATGTCAGTGCCGAAGCCGCCCGCATTTTGAACAAGAAACCCGAAGAATTGAATCTAATCACAGCCCACCTCGGAAACGGCAGTTCCTGTTCTGCCATCCACGCCGGCAAATGCGTCGATACGACAATGGGATTTACGCCGCTTGACGGCCTTGTGATGGGCACACGTTCAGGCTCCCTCGATCCGGCAATTCTTTTCTTTCTCAACAAAAAACTCGGCTACGACATTGACCGTTTAAACAAGCTGGTCAATAAGGAAAGCGGGCTTCTCGGCCTTTCGGGGCTCAGCAATGACATGCGAACCATCACGCAAAAAGCGGCGGAAGGCCACACCGGAGCGCAAATCGCATTGGAAGTTTTCTGTTACAAACTCGCCCGCGAAATCGGTGGCATTACCATGGCGCTCCCCCGCCTAGATGCTTTGGTTTTCACCGGCGGAATCGGAGAAAACAGCCGCGTCGTCCGCGAAACAACTCTCGAAAACCTGGCCATTCTCGGGTTCAAAATCGACCACCAGAGAAACGAAGAGAATGGAGCAAATTCCAATCATATCATTACAGCAGAAGGTTCAACACCGCTCGCTATGGTTGTACCTACAAACGAAGAACTGCTGATTGCGCTCGACACTGCGGAATATGCGAAGAGCGTCAAATAATTCTGCATTTTTAAAGCACAAAGGGCGCAGTATTCTGCGCCTTTTTTCATACAAAAAATTGTTTTGGTAACTGCTTCAGCAAGCGGCAGCTGCCCTTCGACAGGTTCAGAGACCGGTTGCCGAACTACTCAAAGGGAGTAGGAACGAAAACTGAACAATACTTTCGGTATTGGCCACTTTGAGAGACGAAGCAACGCAATACATCGCAATTTTTTGAAAATGAATTTTTAGAGATGTTCACAAAGGATATCGTTTACCATTCCGTAATGGGAAGGTCATCCGAATCGGTATAGCGACCGGCTAAAATAAACGCCAATTCTGCAAGCCACCAAATGCAGGGAATCAACAAGAGGAAAGAACCCAGCCCAAACGTAAGTACGCTTATAGCTGTACAGAAGCCCTCCATTATAATAAACCCAATAGCGCGCCCAATTTTCCCGACATAAAAATTGTGAATACTTAACCAGCCAAAGAAAAAACAAAGTATCGCAGCCAGCAATCTACTATTCGAAGAAACAAGCTCCGTTCCCATCGAAACAGGAGCACTTGCCTCAGTCTCTTTTCTAGAAAAAAGTCGTTCTTCGCCATTCGTAAACATATCAATAGAATCGCCAACATGGGGAACAAAGGAAAATTCCTTTCGTTCTGCGACAATGAGCGATCCGTCATCGTTGCCAATAGAAATTTTTTCACCTTCAATTTTCAAAATTTTAGCCATACAGACTCCTTTGAAAGATTTCACAACAGATAAATTCCCTGTGAAACCGATAATTATAACAAAACACCATCAAATGTTTTTTTGTTTGCACTCGTAAATAAGAGCTAAAGGTGGGATTACAAGGCACATTTTTTCTCTTTTACTTGAAAAATTTGCCTTTATTCTTGCATTCTTGAATACGACTAAAATTTCTTGGTCGTTGCCTAAGAACGAATAAACCCGATTTCACATTTTTTATTCACGGCGTACTCATTCCACAAATTTTAAAGCATATTGACGAAAAAAATGTTGTCAACTATTTTCATCAAAAGCCGTTTCCCATGTCCGCTTTTTTCATTGGAAAAATTCTTTGCCTTGCATTTCAAAATTCAGCGAAATAAAAAATGGTTGCGACAAAAGTCGCTATCCATAAATCACGTCTTCCAAAACCAGACCTTGCGGCGGCGCCATCGTGCGTTCGCCCTTGAAATTTTCCGCAAAAATTTCCTGAACGCTTCCTTTGGGATAACGCCCACGCCCCACATCGAAAAGCGTTCCCACCATGGCGCGCACCTGCCTGTGCAAAAAACGATTGCCTTGGATATGCCACTGCGAAATGTAATCGTTCACGCGGACAAGTTCAAAACGCGTCAAATTGCAAACGGTACTTTTGCCGTCATGCCGAGGAATGCAAAATCGGATAAAATCGTGTTCCCCCAAAAAAGATTCCGCTTCCTTTTCCATCAGGGCATAGTCCACAGGCAAATGCCCGATTTCCCAGCCAAAATCGCGGAGAAGCGCCACGGGCCGAGTGAAAAGCGTGTAAACATAATAGCGCGAAATTGCATCATACCGAGAATGGAATTGAGAATCGCACATTTCCAAATCTCGGATTTTAACGTTCCCTCGCCCCAGCCCATTGATGGATCTCGTCAATTTTTGGCAATCGATTTTTCCATCAAAATCAAAATGCACCATCTGCCCGCGAGCATGAACGCCCGTATCGGTGCGTCCCGCCGCCACCAAATCAATCGGAGAACGAAGAGCCGTACGAAAAGCCTCTTCCAATGCCGACTGCACCGTGACGAATTTTGTTTTGCCGTGTTCGTTCTGTTCCTGCCAGCCAAAATAGGCACTGCCCAAGTATTCGCAGCGGAATCGGTAGCGCATTTCTATTCTCCGGTTTCCCGCTTGATGCGAATCACCGTTTCAACCTGCTCTTCGGAAAGCTGCGTGCGGCGAGCGATTTCAGAAGGCGTCAGTCCTCGCCGATTGAGTTGCAAAACTTTTTCTTTGTCCGCGCGTTCCCGATCAAAGCGGGTCATTTCCAAAGGATTTGGTTTGGGAATCGCTTCCGTCTGCAAAGTATTATGGCTTTGCGCTTTGATTTTATTCACCTTGTCCGGATCTCGATGGACGCCCTTCGGATTGGAAAGTCTCGACAAAGTATCAGAAAGGGACTGCACCGCTTTCGTAATGCGTTCTTTAGCGGTCGGGCGCAATGCGGGAATTTTGACTTCGCCATCCGCATTTTCAAATTCCACATTTTCCCCGATAGGAAGCGAGGCATTTAAAGCAACATCCGGATTTTCTTTTACATCATCTATAATGGAACGGCGATGTACCCGAGTCCTATCAACGAATGTCGGATCGTCCAAGCCGCCCTTAGGCGTTTTAAATCGATTTTCCGCTCGAATTTTTTCCAACTGGCGAGTGATTTCTTCTTGTCGATTTCGCAAAAAAAGGAACACGCCGCAAGCGATGAGTAAAAGTAGAATAAGCCCGCCGAGAATATACAAGAAAATGTTTGAAGTAGAACTTTCCTTTTTCACAGGCGCAGAAACAGTTTGGGTGACCGGTGCTTCCACGGATTTCGAAGAAGATTCCAAATCGCGCATCGCGATAAGCACTCCCCAAAGAGAATCCCGCCGTGCAATAGCGGCCTCTTTAGAATCGGAATCCGCAGAAAAAACAGTCATATCGGCTAAATCAATTTCTTCTCGCAAGTGCAAATAGCGCGCTCCATCCATCTTGGGCTGAAACGGATCGGCCTTTAAAAAAGCAAATAGGACCACAGCGAGCACAAAAAGAACCGCAGGAACGATAAATTTTTTCATAACAAAAATTTACCAAAAAAACGCTAAAAGCAAAAAACGAATCTTCGATTTTTTCTTGATTTTGCGAATAAAAAATCAATCAAAATTCGCAAAAGAATTTTCAATGCAAAAAGTCCTCGGTCGCCCGAAGACTTTCAAACGCAAAATTTTGCAAAGCCCTATCTTTTATTTTCCAATACCAATTTCCTGCATTCGGCAAAGAATGGGTTGGAATCATGCGGGCCCGGCGCCGCCTCTGGATGAAATTGCACAGCAATCATCGGCACTTTCTTGGAACGAAAACCTTCTATGGATTGATCGTTCAAATTGACATGCGTCACTTCCAGAATTTCCGAGTCGATGGAATTTTCCAGAACCGCAAAATTGTGATTCTGCGAAGTCACCATCACACGCCCCGTATCCAAAAATTTCACCGGGTGGTTTCCGCCGTGATGTCCAAATTTGAGACGCCCCGTTTGCGCGCCATTCGCCAAACCCAAAATCTGATGACCAAGGCAAATGCCCATCACCGGAACCTTGCCAAGAATCGCTTTCGCATTCTGAACAGCATCCCGAACTCCAGCAGGATCGCCCGGGCCATTCGAAAAGAATACGGCGTCCGGCTTCATGGCAAGCACATCGTTCGCCGCCGTATAAGCAGGAACAACTGTTACCCGAAATCCTTGCATTCGCAAATTTCGTAGGATATTCTTTTTTATGCCGAAATCATACGCCACCAGTTTTAAATCCGCCGGAGGCAATTCTTTGGGCATTCCAAAATCCGAAGCGAAGTCGTCCGAAAATTCATACGGTTTTTTGCACGTCACCGATTCGACCATATCGATTCCATCAAGGCCATTCCAGGCTTTTGCTTTGGCAACGCCTTCTTCTGGAGTCACTTTTCCCGAAGTGCAAATAAATCCTTTAACCGTTCCTTTTTCTCGCAGCAAAAGTGTCAGAGCGCGAGTGTCAATTCCCGCCAACGCAGGAATACCAAAACGCTTCAACGCATTGACTAGACTTTCTTCGGAACGCCAGTTGGAGTCCGCATTGATTTGCTGAACCAAAAGTCCCGCAGCCTGAAATTTTTCGCTTTCCATGTCCGCAGAATTTACGCCGACATTGCCGATTTCCGTCTCGGTCAGCGTCACAAATTGCCCCGCATAAGATGGATCGGAAAGAATTTCTTCATATCCCGAAAGCGAAGTATTGAATACAACTTCACCAAAGGAATCTACAGGCGCTCCCATCGAATAGCCGTAAAAAATGCTGCCATCGGCAAGAGCAAGAAAAGCCTTGCGTTCGCGTTGAATTTTCCATTTTTCTTGTAATGTCATAGAAGCAGTTCCTTATTAAACATTGACTTTCGGAGCATGACGCTGATATTCCTGAATCGAACAGACTTCAACGCCAAATTTGCCATCTCCCGATTCACCTTTCATGTCTTCTAGACCTTCGACGGTGGCACGGAGCGCATCAATTGTCGTCGTAATGGGAATTCCGCGAAGAATGCAGGTGGAACGAATTTTTGCTTCGTCCTTTGCCGCTTTAGCTCCCGGCGTCGGCGTATTCACAATCCACGCTAAATCTTTTTCATCGATTAAGTCCAAAACATTCGGGCGTCCATCCGATATGCGGAACACGCCATGCGTTTTGATTCCGTGATTGCGAAGAACCGTGCTGGTTCCACGTGTTGAAAAAATTTCAAACCCGAGTTTCACCAATCGTTTTGCAAACGGCACGACCGTTTCTTGATCCGCATCTTTTACGCTCAAGAAGATATTTCCTTTCATCGGCACAAAATTTCCTGCACCGACTTGACTCTTGATATAAGCCATGGAATGTCTGGAATCCAGGCCCATCACTTCGCCCGTCGATTTCATTTCGGGAGAAAGAATCACATCGACTCCCGGGAAGCGCGCAAAGGGGAAAACCGCTTCTTTTACCGCAAAATATTTGGGTGTAAAAAGTTTTGTGTATCCCAAGTCCTTCAATTTTTTCCCGGCCATCACCAAAGATGCGAGTTTGGCAAAAGGAATTCCGGTCGCTTTGGAAACAAAGGGAACAGTGCGACTGGCGCGAGGATTCACTTCAATCACATAAATGTCGTCGCCATGCACTGCAAACTGAACGTTCATCAAGCCGACAACATGAAGTTCTTTTGCAAAAGCAATCGCCAACTTCCGAAGGCGTTCCTGAATTTCTTTGGAGAACGTCGGAGGCGGAATCGTGCACGCCGAATCCCCGGAATGGATTCCCGCCAATTCGATATGTTCCATGATGCCGCAAATTTCCGACGTTTCGCCGTCCGAAATGCAATCCACATCGCATTCCGTCGCCTGTTCCAAAAAATGATCCACCAAAATGGGGCGATCCGGAGAGACTTCGAGCGCTTCCTCTTCCATATATTTGCGGAGGGCTGCTTCGTCGTGAACGATGCACATCGCACGCCCGCCCAACACGAAACTCGGACGTGCAAGAACCGGATAGCCGATTTTCTGAGCAATAGCGACCGCTTCATCTGCCGTTTGCGCCATTCCCGAAGGCGGCTGCAACACCTGCAACTTGTTCACGATTTCGCCAAAAAGTTTCCGGTCTTCGGCAGCGTCAATCATCGCAGGCGAAGTTCCGATAATATGCACGCCGTTTTCTTCTAGCTGATTCGCCAAATTCAGCGGTGTCTGCCCACCGAATTGCACAATGGCTCCGTCGCATTTTTCATGGCGATAAACATTCAGCACATCTTCCAAAGTGAGCGGTTCAAAATACAGTTTGTCCGACGTGTCGTAATCGGTAGAAACCGTTTCCGGATTCGAGTTCACCATGACCGTTTCAAAACCCGCTTTACGAAGCGCAAAAGAAGCGTGAACGCAGCAGTAGTCGAATTCGATGCCCTGACCAATGCGATTCGGACCGCCGCCCAGAATCATGATTTTTTTCTTTTGCGAAGCCTTTTCTCCTGGACGGAGACCGGTTCCATCGCCCAGCTGACCTTCCGTCGGATTGGCAAAATGGTTGTCATTGTGACGGTAAGTCGAATAAAGGTACGGCGTGTAGGACTGGAACTCCGCGGCGCAAGTATCTACCTGAGCAAAGGAGGGAACAACTCCAATGGATTCCCGCGCTTCTCGCACCTGCATTTCTTTTGTCTGCAATATCCATGCGATCTGGCGATCCGAAAAACCGAGTTCCTTCGCCTGAAGAAAGAGAGCCGGTTCCTTGACAAGTCCTTCGAGAGTCTTGGCCGAACGGATTTCATCTTCAAAAAGGGAAATCTCTTCGAGTTCGCGCAAAAACCACTTGTCTATTTTGCAAATGCCGTGAATTTTATCCACGCTCCATTGACGGCGGAACGCCGCCCGCACAAAGAATATTCTGTCTGCGGAAGGACGAGCGATTTCCGCTGCCAGTTCCTCGTCAGAAACCGATTCAAAACGGGAATCCTTACCATCGGCACCATAGCCCGCCCGCCCCGTCTCCAAAGAGCGCATCGCTTTTTGGAAGGACTGTTTGAATGTGCGTCCAATCGCCATCACTTCGCCGACGGACTTCATCTGCGTCCCCAGTTTCGTATCGGCACCGTTGAACTTTTCAAAAGCGAATCGCGGCACCTTTGTGACGATGTAGTCAATCGAAGGTTCAAAGCAAGCAGGCGTCACTTTCGTGATGTCGTTCAAAATTTCATCTAAAGTATAACCCACCGCAAGCTTGGCCGCAAATTTCGCAATCGGGAATCCCGTCGCCTTGGAAGCTAGAGCCGAAGAGCGGGACACGCGCGGATTCATTTCAATGACAACAATGCGACCGTTCTGCGGGTTGAGCGCAAACTGCACATTCGATCCACCGGTGTCAATGCCGATTTCTCGCATTACCGCAATCGCCGCATCACGGAGTTTCTGGTATTCGCGGTCAGTGAGAGTCAAAGCCGGAGCAACCGTAATGGAGTCGCCCGTATGCACACCCATCGGATCCAAATTTTCAATGGAGCAGACGATGACGCAGTTGTCCTTATGGTCGCGCATCACTTCCAGTTCAAATTCTTTCCAGCCTTCAATGGACTCTTCAATCAAGACTTCCGAAGTCGGGCTGTAATAAAGCCCCCGCTGCACTATCGTATCGAACTCTTCTTCGCTATGCGCGATGCCGCCGCCAGTGCCACCCAAGGTAAATCCAGGGCGAATCACTACGGGCCAACAATCCAATTTTTTCTGGGCTTCATGCGCCTCTTCCAGCGAATGTACCGAAACGCTTCTCGGCATATCGAGGCCAATTCTTTCCATCGCTTCCTTGAAAAGTTCCCGGTCTTCCGCCTTGTTGATGACATCGGGGCGCGCTCCAATCATCTCTACATTATAACGGGAAAGGACGCCCTTTTTGTGCAACTTCATCGCCAAATTCAAAGCGGTCTGGCCACCAAGGGTGGGAAGCAGCGCATCGGGTCGTTCACGACGAATAATTTCCGTCAGCGCCTGAGCTGTCAAAGGTTCAATATAAGTGCGATCTGCGAAATCCGGATCCGTCATAATGGTCGCCGGATTTGAATTGACTAGAACGACTTCGTAACCTTCGGCTTTCAGCGATTTGCACGCCTGCACGCCGGAGTAGTCAAATTCGCAGGCCTGGCCGATTACAATCGGGCCCGAACCGATAAGCATGATTTTTTTGATGTCTTCACGTTTTGGCATAATACCTTCACTTAAGCTAAATCGGCGTAATTTTAGAAACATCCAGCGGCAAAGAAAAGGGGAATTTTTTATCTTTTTTCGCAATAAAAAAAGGACGTCCTGTCCTAGTAGGAATCTTTTTTCCAACCCAAGTCAAAACTTCCCCAAAAGCGACATTTTCGTAAAATTCGCCAACCTTCTTCTACATTTTTGTCGAATGTTTTTTTTCTCTATTTTTCATCTCCTAGAAAATCAGCAGGCATTTCTCGGCGAATTACACACAAACGAAATTTTGAATTATTCCGGTTAATGCGGCTTATTCGCCCGCAATTTTCCCTTCAAAAACGCCATCTACGTCCATTTTGCCCGATTTCTAACTAAATTTTATACCATGAACTGGAAATTCTATATCATTTGGCTTATCGCATACCTCTCCGGCGTCATTTTCGTTTACCTTCTCCCCGAAAATTCGCTATCCACCGCCCTCCGCTTCGCCTTCCTTGGCGTTTGGGGCTCTGTTCTCGGCGCTTTATTCAACATGGTGAATAGCAAAAGTCAAAATGCCAAAGCGACTGACACTTTTGAAACGGCTTTGAACAAAAAACAGCCAGAAACCACTCTTATTCCTGTTGTCAGCGGAAAAGAAATAAACAACGATACTCCTGCGTTCCCCAAAAGTTACGCCGAAGAAAATTCGACTCCAAATCTTCCCCAGCCGACAATCGATTTTCCCAGCACTGAATGGATAGATTTCAACAGCAACCTACTGCGCAACCGCCCATTCCCCGAAGTCATCCACAAACTTAACGACGTTCTTCCTAAAATTTTCAAAAACGCTTCTGGCGTTCTTTACATGTACAGCAATACGCAAACGGAATTGCACCAGATTTTTGCCTTCGGTCCAAACACCATTAGCGATCCCTTGATCGTTCCTGCGGAATGCGCGAGCTTTGACAGCGCAAAAATCGTCGTCGCCGATTATTCGGATCCGCAACACGTAAACGGCTGTATGCATCTACACCATCGTCCACAGGGCTATTCTTTCTGCGCCCCCATCGAAGGACTCGAAGAACACTTCGGCATTTTGACCATCCAGGTCGATGAACTCCCTCCAGGAGAAAGCGTTGAATCCTGGAAAACAAAAATCTCCATGGTTGTCACCGCTTTTGGCCTGTTCGTCGCCAACCAGAATCTGCAAGTCCGCTTCAAAACGCAAAGCTTACGAGATCAACTGACAGGACTTGTAAACAAGCGCTATATGGAAGAGGCTCTAACACGCGCCGTCAGCGAAGCGCGCAGGCACGGAACTCCTATCGGCATGATTATGCTCCACCCGGATAATTTTGAAAGCATGAAAAATGAAAGAGGCTTGCATGTTGTAGAACAAATGCTGTGGGAACTCGCCCAAAGACTTCCGCGCTACATTAGAACCGAAGACATCCCCTGCCGCTTTTCCGAAGACGTCCTTTGCATTCTGTTACCCGGTGCCGACAAAATCCGCACGCAAAAACGCGCTGAAAAAATCCGCCACGAAATAGAAAACCTGCAAATCTCTTATGGGAATTTGCTTTTGCAAACAACGCTCAGTCTCGGCGTTTCTACTTTCCCGGAAAACGCAAGCGATGCGAACGGTTTAATCGCCTCTGCGGAACATGCGATGCACGAAGCGGACGCTCTTGGCCAAAATCGCGTGTGCGTTTCCCAATCGGCACCAGAAAAAAATTAGCCTTGAAAAAAAAATCCTAAAAACTCTGCGCAAAGCAGAGTTTTTTTATTTGGAATTTATATACAATCCTCCATCAAATACCAGCAATTATTTTTTCAAAGATCGAACGTTTTTTTCGCAAGGGGAACTCGGTTATCGGTTTTCAGTTTCAACTTCCAATCAATCACTGAGCACGCTTCGACTAGTTCGACAAGCTCACCAACCACTAACCGATCAAATCAAGTGGAATTTTGCATATAAGCCCTTTTTATTTTCTACGAATTATAATTTTTAACTATAACTAGACATCAAAAGATAGTATTGGACAATTACAAAAATCTCTGCTAAATTCTTGTCAAAAGAACAGGATTTTCTTTCAAAGAAGATTCTTTCACAAGAACCAACTATTTCAAAGAGGTTTATCATGACAAATCAAAATTCCAACAAGAAGTATCGTTTTGAAACTCTCCAGCTCCATGTCGGGCAAGAGCAAGCCGACCCGGCGACAGACAGCCGCGCAGTCCCTATTTACGCAACAACGTCTTACGTTTTTCACAATGCGCAACACGCCGCAGACCGTTTCGGTCTTCGCGATGCCGGCAATATCTACGGACGACTAACCAATTCCACACAAGAGGTTTTTGAAAAAAGAATCGCTGCATTGGAAGGCGGAAGTGCCGCTCTAGCTGTTGCAAGCGGAGCCGCAGCCATCACATACGCTATCGAAGCACTCGCCCAATCCGGCGACCATGTCGTCGCCCAAAAGACAATCTACGGCGGGACTTACAATCTGCTCAAGCACACCTTAAAGCCCTTCGGCATTGAAACGACTTTTGTAGATACGCACAACTTAACCGAAGTGAAATCCGCCATTCGCCCGAACTCCAAAATTCTTTATATCGAAACCCTCGGGAACCCCAACGCAGACGTTTCCGATATCGACGCTTTGATAGAGCTCGCGCACAAATACGGATTGGCCGTCGTCGTTGACAATACATTCGGAACACCCTATCTCTTCCGCCCGATTGAACACGGCGCAGATGTCGTCGTCCATTCGGCGACCAAATTTATCGGCGGGCATGGCACGACTTTGGGAGGAGTCATCGTCGAATCGGGGAAAACCAACTGGAAATCCGGAAAATTCCCCGCACTGGGAGAGCCGAACGCCAGCTACCACGGCATCCGTTTTGCAGAAGCCGTCCCCAACGCCGCTCTTGTCACTTACATTCGGGCGATTCTTTTGCGGGATCAGGGAGCAACGATATCCCCGTTCGCCGCCTGGGCACTCATCCAAGGGACAGAAACTCTTTCCCTGCGCATCGAACGCCATGTGGAAAACACAAACAAAGTGGTCGCCTTTTTGTCGAAGCATCCGAAAGTCGTCTCGGTAAACCACCCCAGTCTGCCCACACATCCCGACCACAAAAATTTCGTCAAATACTTCCCCAAGGGCGGAGCATCCATTTTCACCTTTGAAATCAAAGGAGGGAAAGAAGCCGCTTGGAAATTCATCGACAGTCTGCAAATTTTCAGTTTGCTCGCCAACGTAGCCGACGTCAAAAGCCTGGTTATCCATCCTGCGACCACAACCCATTCCGAGCTTTCCGAAGAGGAACTGGCCGAGCAGCATATTACCCCAAGTACTGTCCGGCTTTCCATTGGCACCGAAAACATCGAAGACATTCTGGAAGACCTTGCACAAGCATTCAACGCAGTGAAATAAAATCACTTCACAATTACTTCAACAGGAGGCGGATTTTCGTCGCTAACGCGACTTAGGTTTGTAGTTTAACTTGCGTATAAATATACTCTAAAGGGGTCATAAAGTCAAGCCTTTTTCGAGGCCTGTTGTTCAGTTTATCCTGTATCCAGCGAACTTTCCGGGGAGAGATTCCCTTGAACGACTCCTTCTTGGGAAGATATTGGCGTATTAGACCGTTCATGTTCTCGTTGGCACCGCGCTCCCAGGAGTGGTACGGGTTCGCAAAGTAGTAATCCGCCTTCATAGCTTTCGCTATTTCTGCGTGACAGGCGAACTCCTTCCCGTTGTCCGAAGTGATTGTGAGAATCTTGACTTCGAACGTTTTCTCAAAGTCCTTCAGCGCCCTCACAAGCGTTCTCTTCAGGTCTTTCGCGTTCTTCGTCGGAAGATACCTTATCAGGCTGTAATTCGTCATCCTGTCGTTGATCGTGAGCAGGTTCGCGTCATGGTCCGCGCTGTTTATCAGGTCTATCTCGATGTCGCCTACGCGTGATTTCTCGTCCACGATTGCCGGACGTTCCTCGATGGGCACGCGGCCTACAATCTGGCCTCTCTTGTCCTTCTTCTCCCCGCGCTTACGGTATGGTTTCTTGCCGTGCCGCAAGTGCTTCTTCAGGTCCTCGTCCTTGTTCACATGCCTGTATATCGTGGCGACGCTAGGGACACCCATCCCATCGAGTTTCGCGCGTCCGTTCACCTGTTCGGGAGAGTAGTCTTCCTTGATTTTCCCGTCCACGATTTTCCAGTCGTCCTCGTCGTAGTCGTAATGCAGGTGACTTGTCGCGGCAAGGAGGTCTGCCCGTTCCTGCGACTTGACCGGGTCGTAATGCTGGCGGCCGCCGCCCCTGTTTAGTTCCCTGTAGATTGTGGATTTGTGGACCTTCAGCTGCAAGGCTATGTTTTTCGGGGGGATCTTTGCCGCATTGAGCGCTCGTATTTCGTATCTTTGTGCTTGGTTGAGACTCACCGCCATGTCCTTTTTTGGTAGAATCGGCAAGGTAGAAAAGTTTCGGCCAGGTTCCCCAGGGGCTAGCCCTAGGGAACTTTTTTTCTTCCCGATTCAACCTATATCAGTCGCATTGACGGTGAAAATTCGCGGGAGAAAAAAATGAAAGTCGAAAAGATCACCGATTTAATTGGCAACACGCCGCTGGTCCGCATCAACAAGCTGAACGACAGCGAAGCCGTCGTCTATGCCAAAGTGGAGTCCTTCAACCCGCTTTCCAGCGTCAAGGACCGCGTCGCCTTGAACATGGTCGAATCCGCCGAGAAGGATGGGAAGCTCCGGAAAGGCTCCGTGATCATCGAGCCGACCAGCGGAAACACAGGCGTGGGCCTCGCCTACGTCGCCGCCGTCAAGGGCTACCGCGTCATCCTGACCATGCCCGAGACCATGAGCGTCGAACGCCGAAAGCTCCTTGCCGCGCTGGGCGCGGAACTTGTACTCACCGACGGCAAGGCGGGCATGAAGGGGGCCATCGAGAAGGCGAACGAAATCGCCGCCCAGACCCCGGGTTCGTTCATCCCGCAGCAATTTGAAAACCCCGCCAACCCGGAGGCGCACATCCAGACAACGGGCCCGGAAATTTGGAAGGACACCGAGGGCAAAGTCGATATCTTCGTCTCTGCCGCGGGCACGGGCGGAACCGTCACCGGCGTGGGCACCTTCCTCAAGAGCAAAAATCCAAAGGTGCAGATCGTCGCCGTCGAGCCGGACACTTCTGCGGTGCTTTCCGGGAAGCCAGCCGGTCCGCACAAGATCCAGGGAATCGGAGCGGGATTCGTTCCCAAGATCTACAATCCCGAAGTCGTCGATGAAATCTACCTGACGAACGACGTGAAAGCCGGGAATATCGCCCGCCGTGCGGCCAAAGAAGAAGGGCTCTTGGTGGGCATCTCGTCCGGAGCCGCTTTGGAAGCCGCCCTCACGATCGCCAAGCGTCCCGAGAACAAGGGCAAGACGATTGTAGCACTTTTCCCGGACACCGGCGAACGCTACCTTTCCACTTGGCTTTTTGAATCTCAAGAATAAAGACTTAAAGCGTCTCATCATTGGCGATTTCTAAAAAGCCATTTTCAAAATTTTGCTTGCGAATCGGTCGTTGAACTTGTCAAAATTTCCTCGCTATGGCAGTTCTCACCGATCGCAAAGCAATGCGCAAAATTATCAACTGTCGGAACTCGATTCGTGACAGCCCGGCCCCATTTTTCAATTCAAATCCATTTTTACAGGCGGTCATTTTTTATATTTCGCTTTGATCCATAACGATGGAGATTCAAAATGGTTTACGATTATAAACGCGTCCTGACGATTCAGGATATTTCATGCGTCGGACAATGCTCGCTGACCGTAGCTTTGCCCATTATTTCTGCTTGCGGCATCGAAACAGCGGTTTTACCTTCGGCCGTACTTTCCACACATACAGGCGGATTCAGCGGTTATACTTTTCGAGATTTGACGGACGATCTTCCCAAAATTCTGGAACATTGGAAAAAAGAAAATCTTCGTTTTAACGCCTTTTATACGGGATATTTAGGAAGCGCAAAACAAATCGAATATGTACGAGATATTTTGCATTCCGTGCGCAAAGAAGGAAGCGTAAACATCGTGGACCCGGCCATGGCCGACAACGGAAAACTGTATCCGGGATTTGACGCGGCATTCGTCGAAGCGATGAAGCCTTTAATTGCCGACGCGGACTTTGTGCTACCCAACATTACCGAAGCGGCACTTCTCACAGGAATCGATTATCGCGAGTCCTATAACGAAGAATATGTGAAAGCACTTTCCGAAGGCCTTGTGCAGCTCGGAGCCAAAACCGTCGTCCTTACCGGAGTCGGTTACAATCCGCAAACCACGGGCGTTTCCGTTTATGAAAACGGACAAATTTCCTATTACCCGCACCGCAAAATCGCAGGCGGCTGCCACGGCACGGGAGATGTCTATGCCTCTGCTTTTGTCGGCGCATTTCTCCGTGGAAATTCCGCATTCCTGTCGGCAAAAATCGCCGCAGACTACACGGTCGCTTGCATTGAAAATACTATTGGCGATAAATCGCACTGGTATGGCGTCAAATTTGAAACCGCTTTGCCGGAACTTGTCCGCAAACTCAATCCCTAGTCGGCATTTCATTCAAATTTTCAGAAACGCATTTTTTAATGTGCTTTTTTATAAATCATTTTTCAAAAACGTTCGATAAAATTTCCGATTTTCCCATTCGGATCTTGCCAGATTCTTTTGTATTCAAAGTCCGATAAATAATACTCGCCTCCATCATTTCATTCATACAAATCGCATTTTACTATATTTTGCGCCGAAAAACATTTATCGCAGGAAAAGGATTCCATTATGTCCAATCTAAACGAAGAAGCTCTTGCCTACCATGCCAACGGCAAACCCGGAAAGATCGAAGTCGTTCCGACCAAGCCGCACAGCACCCAGACCGATTTGGGACTCGCTTACACTCCCGGCGTCGCCGTACCGTGCCTTGAAATTGAAAAAGACAACAACAAAGCATACGATTACACCACCAAAGGCAATCTTGTCGCCGTCATTTCCAACGGCACAGCCGTTCTAGGACTCGGAGACATCGGAGCGGTCGCCGGAAAGCCCGTTATGGAAGGAAAGGGACTGCTCTTTAAAATCTACGCCGGCGTGGACGTGTTCGACATCGAAGTCAATGAAAAAGACCCGAAGAAATTTATCGAAATCGTCAAAGGCATCGCCCCGACTTTTGGCGGCATCAATCTGGAAGACATCAAAGCTCCGGAATGTTTTGAAATTGAAGACGGATTAAAAGCCGCCTTGGACATTCCCGTGATGCACGACGACCAGCACGGAACGGCAATCATCAGCAGCGCGGCCCTTGTCAACGCTCTCGACATTGCCGGAAAGGACATCGATAAAATCAAGCTCGTCGTAAACGGCGCAGGAGCCGCAGCCATCGCCTGCACCAAGCTTTATCTGTCTCTGGGCGTGAAAAAAGAAAACGTCGTCATGGTGGACAGCAAAGGCGTCATCAGCAAATCCCGCAAGAACCTGACACCGCAAAAGGAATTTTTCGCAACGGATCGCGAAGATGTTGCAACCCTTGCCGAAGCGATGAAAGGCGCCGACGTTTTCCTCGGCCTCTCTAAACCGAACATTCTGACCACTGAAATGATTCAATCCATGGCAAAGAACCCCATCGTGTTCGCCTTGGCGAATCCTGTTCCTGAAGTTTCTTACGAAGTCGCCATGAATTCCCGCGAAGACATCATCTTTGCCACGGGACGCAGCGACTACCCGAACCAGGTGAACAACGTCATCGGATTCCCGTATATTTTCCGCGGGGCTTTGGACGTTCGCGCCAGCGCCATCAACGAGCACATGAAACATGCCGCAGTCCGCGCGATTGCCGACCTCGCCCGCAAACCCGTCCCCGAAGTCGTGAACATCGCCTACAATTCCGAACGTTTCAGCTTTGGCCGCAACTACATCATCCCCAAGCCGATGGATCCGCGGCTGCTCACGGACGTTTCGATTGCCGTCGCCAAAGCCGCCATCGAAAGCGGAGTCGCCCGCAAAACCATTACCGACTGGGATGCCTACGCCGACAGTCTGCGCGACATGATGGGCTACGACAACAAGCTCATTCGCGGATTTGAAAACATGGCTCGCAGCAATCCGAAACGCGTCGTGTTCGCTGAAGGCGCAAGCGTCAATATGATCCGCGCGGCCATCCAAGCCAAAGCCGAAGGCATTGCTTTCCCGATTCTGCTGGGGAACCCGGAACGCATCCGCGAAAACGCCGAAAAGGAAAAACTGGACATTTCCGGAATTGACATCGTGAACCCGCGTTCCGCTGACGAAGCCGAACGTCGCCTGCAATTTGCCAGAATCTACGCCAATGAAAACGGACGAAACGGAGTCACCATCGAAAAAGCTCGCGACGACATGTTTGAACGCAATCATTTTGGCATGATGATGGTCAAGGTCGGCGATGCGGACGCCCTGATTTCCGGATCCAACTCCCGCTATTCCACGACCATTGAACTGGCCAAGGAATTGATAGGAATCCGCGACGACTACAAACATTTTGGCGCGCTCCACATTTTGAGCACCAAAAAGGGAACGTTCTTCCTTGCCGATACGCTGGTGAACCGCGACCCCGACACAGAAACCCTCGTGGATATTACGAAGCTCACCCACGACGCCGTTCGCTTCTTTGCGCACGAACCCGTGATGGCTTTGCTCAGCTACGAAAACTTCGGTGCGGACAAAGGCACCAACGGTTCCGCCAGTTCCGTTCGGGATGCCGTGAAAATCCTCCACGAAAAATATCCGAATTACGCCGTCGATGGAGAAATGCAGGCAAGTGTCGCGTTGAACAAGGAGCTTCGCGACAACAAGTATCCGTTCAACACGCTGAAAGGCAAGGACGTGAACACTCTCATTTTCCCGTGCCTTTCTTCGGCAAACATCACTTGCAAAATGCTCTTGGAAATGGGAGTTGGCGAATCCATTGGGCCCGTTCAGATGGGACTCAAAAAGCCCGTGCACTTTACCGATGCCGACGCTTCCGTCCACGACATTTTCAATTTGACCGTCGCAGCCGTTATCGATGCGATTGTGCAAGAAAAGAAGGACGCCGCAAAATAATTTTGCAATTTCTCCTTGGAAAAGAACCGTCCGCTAGGGCGGTTCTTTTTTTGTTGGCGAAGCCTGAAATTTTCTCTGACACTCACAGCGAACCTCTGCCAACGATTTTCTAAAATGCGTTAGGGATTGCCGTCGCTTGCGATTCGGAGAATGCCGCGCATTCTCTGAACGGAAAATCCGGCGGTGAATGCAATGAACGGAAAGCCGGATTTATACCGCAAAAGCCCGTTAAAACGCCCAGATATTTTTCCGCAAAAAGATAATGGAATACGCGAATTTTCACCGTCAATGCGACTGATATAGGTTGAATCGGGAAGAAAAAAAGTTCCCTAGGGCTAGCCCCTGGGGAACCTGGCCGAAACTTTTCTACCTTGCCGATTCTACCAAAAAAGGACATGGCGGTGAGTCTCAACCAAGCACAAAGATACGAAATACGAGCGCTCAATGCGGCAAAGATCCCCCCGAAAAACATAGCCTTGCAGCTGAAGGTCCACAAATCCACAATCTACAGGGAACTAAACAGGGGCGGCGGCCGCCAGCATTACGACCCGGTCAAGTCGCAGGAACGGGCAGACCTCCTTGCCGCGACAAGTCACCTGCATTACGACTACGACGAGGACGACTGGAAAATCGTGGACGGGAAAATCAAGGAAGACTACTCTCCCGAACAGGTGAACGGACGCGCGAAACTCGATGGGATGGGTGTCCCTAGCGTCGCCACGATATACAGGCATGTGAACAAGGACGAGGACCTGAAGAAGCACTTGCGGCACGGCAAGAAACCATACCGTAAGCGCGGGGAGAAGAAGGACAAGAGAGGCCAGATTGTAGGCCGCGTGCCCATCGAGGAACGTCCGGCAATCGTGGACGAGAAATCACGCGTAGGCGACATCGAGATAGACCTGATAAACAGCGCGGACCATGACGCGAACCTGCTCACGATCAACGACAGGATGACGAATTACAGCCTGATAAGGTATCTTCCGACGAAGAACGCGAAAGACCTGAAGAGAACGCTTGTGAGGGCGCTGAAGGACTTTGAGAAAACGTTCGAAGTCAAGATTCTCACAATCACTTCGGACAACGGGAAGGAGTTCGCCTGTCACGCAGAAATAGCGAAAGCTATGAAGGCGGATTACTACTTTGCGAACCCGTACCACTCCTGGGAGCGCGGTGCCAACGAGAACATGAACGGTCTAATACGCCAATATCTTCCCAAGAAGGAGTCGTTCAAGGGAATCTCTCCCCGGAAAGTTCGCTGGATACAGGATAAACTGAACAACAGGCCTCGAAAAAGGCTTGACTTTATGACCCCTTTAGAGTATATTTATACGCAAGTTATAACTACAAACCTAAGTCGCGTTAGCGACGAAAATCCGCCATATATTTTTTGAACATGTCCATTCTAGATACATTTTTCCACAAGCATTTCGGTCCCATCATATTAAAAGAAAATTCCGACGCCGAAGAATTTATTTTCAGGATGAAAGATTTATCGGCGAAGGCGTCAGGCAGCCTGAAAGGAAAAATCGACGCCCAAATTGCCGCAGCCGAAGCAGGGCTGGCGGGAGAAAAACAAATTCTCTTCCACTTAAAAAACAGCGGGATCGATATGGTCGTCATGCACGATTTATGTCTTGAACGCGAAGGGCTTTTTGCGCAAATCGATTTTTTGGTGATGACTCGCAAGCACACTTTTGTCATCGAATGCAAAAACCTTTACGGCAATATCGAAATCGACGAAAAGGGAAATTTCATTCGGCATAAGGGTTACGGCAAATTCACCCGCAAGGAAGGCATGGAATCGCCGGTAACACAAAACGAAAGGCATTTGAATTTGTTGAAAAACATTCGGCTGGATTTCAAAAACGGGAGCATCCAAAAAGCGCGATTCGACAGAAAATTTTCCAACTTCTATCGTTCCCTCATCGTGCTCGCCAACCCAAAAACAATTGTAAACGACAAGCACGCTCCCCAAGAAATTCGGGATATTGTCATCCGCGCAGATCAACTGGCGGCTCATATCAAAAAAACGGACGCAGACGATCACGACACTTACCCAAGCAACGAAGCGGAGCTGCGGCAAATTGCAGAAGAAATTCTTTCGTACAACAAAAAAGAAAAATCCGATTATGCGCGCAAATACGAAGAACTTTTAACAAAGGAATTTTCAAATGCCAAAGCAGAAAAAACGGCTCCAACAAATTTTTCCCATGGCGGACAAATAAGCAACTCGGAGACCGCAAAAATCCGAACAGAAGATACTCCAAAAAACGAACGAAATTGTCCATGCTGCGGCGGAAAACTGGTCTTGCGCACCGCAAAGAAAGGCGCGAATGCGGGCAACTCCTTTTGGGGATGTTCAAACTTTCCGAAGTGCCGATATGTGGAAGCGGAAAACAGCAACACTTAGCAAAAGTATTTATATTGCACTTGATGCAGCAGATTATCGACATCAGCGAAGATTTTATCGGCAGCCTTTCACCCCAATGCTTAAAAGCTCTCCTTGAAGACCATACCAAGAGCACGGCAAAAAAATACGTCCCCATTTTTTGGGCCACGGACAATTACAAGCACCTCGGGCTTGATTATGGTTACAGCCAACCGATTTTTCCGGAACTGATTACCGGCAAGCACAACAAAGTCGTGCAACCTCGCGTAGTCAAGAACAAGGACGTGCAGGCTGCCCGCAGCAAAGACATGGCGGAAGTTTTCACGCCTGCTTGGATTTGCAATTTGCAAAATAATTTGCTGGATGCGCAGTGGTTCGGGCGCAAGGGCGTTTTCAACGAAGAAATCGAAATAGACGGCAAGTGTTCCTGGAAAAATTCAGAAGGGAAAATCGAATTTCCCGAGGGCAAGACTTGGCAAGACTATGTTCTAGATACGCGGATGGAAATCTCTTGCGGGGAAGCGCCTTACACGGTCAGCCGCTACGACGCCACCACGGGAGAATTCATTCCGCTGGAAAATCGCATCGGATTTCTGGACAGGAAACTCCGCGTTGTGGGCGAAAATACGGAGCGAAAAGAGGAATGGTTCGAGTGGGCGGAAAACGCTTACAAATCGACTTACGGTTATGAATGGCAGGGCGACAATTTGCTTCTCGTCCGGGAAGCCTTGCTTATTTCGCTCCTGGAATATTTTGAAAACAAATTCCCCGGCGAAAAAATCCCCGCCGACATCCTTGAAAATTTTGCAAACATCATCAGCTGGAATTTTTGGCAGATGGACGGGCTCAAAGCCATCGTGCCGGGAAGCTGCGAGGAACGCTGGGAATCCTCTCTGGATTTATTCGGCTACGAAAAAGAAATCCGAATTTCTTGCGAAGGCTGCGCCCAAAACAATATCCATAAGCACAACGGCATTTACTGCAAAATCATGGACTGGTTCAAAACGGACCCGCGCACAAAAAAACAAGGCAAGATCGTTAAATTCGTGGATACACTGAAGTAGGTCGCCATGGAAAAGAAAAAGTTTGAACTGGACTTTGACGAGTATATCCGCCATGCGGAGCCAAGCAAACAGGAAACGTCTTCCGCCTGGTCCACAGCGATCGGCCTGCAGCAAGTCGATGGACTGGTTCCATCCAAGTATCTTTTCGACACCGCCCGCAGGAACATCGAAGGCGACATCACCATTGACGAAGTTCAGAAGCTAATCGACAGTTATTACGAATCCAAAGCCGAACACAACGACGAGGACGAAACCGAGGAAGCGGACAAGGTATCCGCCCGCATTGCAAAGATTCTCTGCGAAAAATCCTTCAATTTTTCACCATCGTACCTGATAGCCATTCACAGAGAGCTATTTCTAGGAATCTACAAGTTTGCCGGTCGCATTCGCGATTACGACATCTCCAAAAAAGAATGGGTACTGAACGGAGCTTCGGTCATGTACGGGGCTGCCTTTGAATTGAAGACGGCCCTGGATTATGACTTCGAACAGGAACGCCATTTTATCTATGCAGGTTTGTCTATGGATAGGATTGTGGAGCATCTGGCCTATTTTATTTCGCGACTGTGGCAGATCCACGCTTTTGGCGAGGGAAATACCCGAACGACAGCCGTGTTCACCATCCAATACCTGCGTTCTCTGGGCTTCAAGGTTTCGAACGACATCTTTGCAAAAAATTCCTGGTATTTCAGAAATGCATTGGTTCGCGCCAACTACAAAAACCTGCAGAAGGGAATCGACAAGAACCCCGAATTTTTGGAAAAGTTCTTCCGCAATATGCTCATGGGCGAGCACAATGAACTTAAGAACAGGTTCTTGCATTTGGACTTTAAAGCCGAAAACCCGAACATTGATTGCAAAAATGCGAACATTAATCATCAAAACACGAACATTGACCACAAAAATGCGAACATTGAATTTCAAAGGCAAATCGCCAATGCTCAGAAAAAAGCTTTGCTCGAGTTGGTTCGAACAACAAAGCTAAACGCCACCCGTGAAAAAAGCATTCTCCGTATTATTGAAAAAATCGATATGGGTCAAGTATTTGGAGCATCCGACGTCATGAAAGCAGCCGGTTGCAAAAGAACTGCCGCTTCGTTAATTTTGGCGCAGATGCTTGAATTGAAATTGACCGAAAAAGTCATAGGCCATGGAAAAGGGAAATACCGCTTTAAGGAATATGGGGAGGAAAAATGATTTACCAGTCTTCATTTGCACCGAAACTCATCTATATCTTCCGTATTGACGATGATAACCATAAAGGCTGCCTCAAGGTGGGGGATGCCACACTTGCATGTCAAAATCTGTAGTATCGAAAAGAGTGTTTTCACATCTGCACCTCAGTCATATTATAGCATCTAAATCTAATGCTATAACTATGATAATTCATCATTTAGTATAACAAATTTCTCATTATCATTGACTTTTCTAGAAGTTGTTGAAAAGTAAAGGACGTTTCCTATTGAAACTTGGGGAAGCGGAATTCCAAAAATATATTCCGCAATGATGGAAAGGCATCTGCAAGCCCCGATTTACCTACCCAATCCAAACGAAAAAGCCATTGTACTTCTCCAAGCGTTGAAATCCAACCCGAAACGGCTTCTGGGAAATTTTAACCGAATTGCCGGGACTTGAAAAGGAAACGTAGCAGCAAGCTGAGCCTCGTCATTTCAAGAAGAGTCAGTGACTGAAAAGAAACGAGCAAACACGTTTACCCATTTCCGAATGTCCAAGCGATAAGCCCAATCGCAATCTTTCGCATAAAGGTTTACTGCGCACTTTTCGAGGGAACGACAAAAGAAGATTTTACCATAGCTTCCGAAACATTCTGGGAAATTGGAATTGCAGTGCGGTTTTCGCCAACAAACGCCCACCATCCATTCCCCATAAATTTTATATTAGTCCCACAATGCTGCAAGAAGAAGTCCATATAATATGCCGAATCCTTTCCGGCGATTCCGTAACGTCGTTAGCCATCGACAACGCGCCCGACGAAATTCTTGTAGAAAAATGCCGTGAACTTTCCCGAATGCACCAATGTAAATCCATGATTTGTCGGGACCAAGAATTTTTCGGAGTATCCCATGTTTACAACGGCGGTTCCGATTTTGGCGTCGTCGAAGAAGACTGTTTTTTGGTGATTTGCGAAAACGGAAAATTACTTCTCTCGGAACATTCCGACAGCTGGAATTGCAAAGCGAACATCTTTTTAAAATAGACGACGATGAAAAAAATCTTTCTAATTGCATTCAGTTTCTTTTTGCTGTTATCCATAGCATACAACTTCAAAAAAATCCACAATGAAAACCAAAAAACGGAGCTTCACAATCAGCGTGTCAAAGAAGCGCAAGAGTGCATGGATGCCAAGCAATGGAAATGCGCAGAGAACAACATCCGAAGTCTGCTGCTCGATTCTCCAGAAAATCAAAATCTCCAGCTGCATTTGGCGGGAATTTTATTTGAAGAGGAACGCTACGAGGAGTGCATTCGCTACATCGAAGGCTTGCAATTTGAACATGCGGATTTGCAATATCTTTTGCAAAAATCGAAACAGCTGATTCGCGAAAAACAGGAACTGGGCATCGAAAATTCAGGGCATTTCCGTTTGGAGTTTGAAGGGAACCCGACGCGAATGGACGTGATGGAAGCGCTTTCCGTTTTGGAAGTCGCCTACGATTCTCTCGGCGGGCTTTTCCATTTTTATCCCGAAGACAAAATCCACATCGTCTTGTACAAAAGTTCGGAGTATCAGGGAATCGGTCCGCGTCCCGATTGGGTCGGTGCTGTTTTTGACGGCAAATTGCGGATTCCCGTCGGGCTCATGCAAAGCCGCGAAGTGTATCGTCCCATTCTTTTTCACGAACTCACCCACGCTTTTATCCGCGCGATGACCACTTCTAACATTCCCATTTGGATGAACGAGGGAATCGCCCAAGTGATAGACGGTTCTAAAACCGGAAAGCCGCGTCCCGCCGGAAAAACGCCAACTCTCAAAGAATTGCAAACGCCGTTCATTCAAGAATCCCGCACGGAAAAAGCGGAACTTCTTTACTGGTATTCAGAAAAAATGGTGCAGCGTTTGCTTTCGTATTCCGCAGAACCATTTCGGGCTTTTCACGATTGCCTTCGGGATATTCGCGAGCTTGGCATCGACAGTTCATTAAAGCGGCATTTTGGAATTTCCGAGCAAGAATTATTTCAAGCGATTTGATTTTTCAAAAATTTTCCCGGACAAAAGGAATTTGTAAATTGTGGCCATGATTTTTCTCTTGTTCTTCTTTTTCATGGCGGCATTTCTATTCTGGAACATCCGAAAAATTTCCCCGAATGTTTATGGAAGCCTTATCGCCGGCATTTTGCTGATTGCCACATTGGGAAGTTTCCTTTTGCGAGAACAAGCGTGGGCGTGCGCCGGGCAAGCGTTCTTTATAGTCTGGGCGAGCCAGGCGATTCTGCTTTATCTTTTGTGGAACATCTTTCTCCTTTTGAAGAAAGGCTTTGCCGTGCTTCGGCATTCACAACCTCAATCGAATGGGAAAGCAGTTCTTTTGGGGAGCCGAATCATTCTGGGCGCAAGCCTGTGCATAGCGGCGGCGATGCTTGTCTTCGGTTCGCAAAACAATTTGCACTATAAAATTCAAGAGCTGCATTTGCACAATCAAAAGAAAACTTTTACCGCCCTGTTTTTCAGCGACATCCATCTGGATCCCCTTTTTAAAAAAGAGAAGCTGGAAAAATTTATTGCGCAAGCGGATTCGATTCAGCCTGACTTTATTTTTTTCGGCGGCGATCTGGCGGACATTTCCGATTCGGCGATGGATGCAGCCGGTTACGATTCTCTGTTCCGCAGACTCACTTCCGCTGCAAAAACGGGCGCATTCGCCGTTGTAGGAAATCACGAAGCCTTTATGGAAAGGTCCGGTTCCAGGCCCGTGCAATGGATGCAAAAAGTCGGCATGACGGTTCTGAACGATGAAACAGTCTGCACTCCCCTCGCGTGCATCACCGGACGAACGGATTTTCAAATGGCAAGAGCGAAAGACGTTCCTCGGAAAAATCTGGCCGAGATGCACCCCACCGATACAAGCCTTCCCTGGATTTTACTCGACCACCAACCGCGAGGAATCGAAGAGAATTACTCCGGCGCACTTCCGGATTTGGCTCTTTCAGGACATACTCATCATGGGCAATTTTTCCCGGCGACAACAATCATCCATTGGATTTGGGAACACGCTTACGGGATCAAAAAACTCGACGGCGTTTTATGGCTCGTTTCTTCCGGTTTAGACTCTTGGGGACCGCCCGTGCGCATTGGCAGCGACACCGAATTCTGGGTGATAAACGCCCATTCTTCTACATCGGCGGACTCTATTTGAAAAAAGAATAAACCGGCTGGCTGCCGTTACTCCTTGCAACTCGCTAAAATTCAGCCCATCAAATCCTGATGAATTTTCGCAGCGGTTTCACGCCCCGTGCGAATGGCAAGCACGACCGTTTTGGGTCCATACAAAGCATCGCCGCCGACATAGACCTTCTTTTTGGCATCGTCGCTGGCGGATTCCAACACATCTGGAGCCGTCTTGCTGCCGATCGCCATCACGACCGTGTCGCAATCGATTACCTCCGAAGCGCCTTTCACTTTGACCGGAGTCGGCCTACCTTTTTCATCCGGTTCGCCCAGAGTAAACACATCCAGCTTGGCAGCTTTCACCCGTCCGTTTTCATCGGCAAGCAATTCACAGGGATTGCGAAGTTCCACAATTTGCACGCCTTCACTTGTCGCGTCGAGAATTTCTGCACGACAGGCGGGCATTTCGTTTCGGGTGCGACGGTAAACCAAACGGACCGTTTCTGCGCCCAAGCGATAAGCCATACGGGAAGCGTCCATCGCTACATTGCCTCCGCCAACAACAATCACATTCTTGCCGGAATCCAGAGCGACTCCACGATTCGCTTTTTCCAAATAATCCTTGGCATTGAACACTCCCTTCAAATCCATTCCCGGAATTTTAGGAACCGATGGAACGCTCGCCCCGTTTGCGACGAAAACCGCATCGAAGCCTTGCAGCAAAAGTTCATCGATGGAAACATCCTTGCCTACATGAACTTTCGTGTGGCAGACCACGCCCATCTGCCGCAATGTCGCGATTTCATAATCCAGAATTTTTTTCGGAAGACGAAATTCCGGAATGCCATAACGAAGAACGCCGCCCAACAAATCGTATTCTTCAAAAATTTCCACATGATGCCCGTAAGCGCGCAAATCGATTGCCGCACCAATTCCCGCAGGGCCCGAACCGACTATCGCAATTTTTTTCCCAGTGCTCTCTCCGACAGGGATCGGCTTTTTACCGCCCAAATGTTCGCGTTCATAATCCGCACAAAAACGTTCCATATTCCCAAGATGCACGCCCTTTGCGGGATCTTTCAAGAGCTTTCCTAAAGTGCAACTGGATTGGCACTGGCGTTCGTGCGGGCAAACGCGGCTGCAAATCGACGGGATAAGCGATGTCTGGCGGATAATATCGATGGCTCCCTGAAAATCGCCAGCAGCAACTCGCTCCAGATATTCTGGGATAGGCATTCCAATCGGGCAAGCCGGTGTGCAAGCCGGTTTTTTGCATTTTAAACAGCGACTGGCTTCCAAGCGAGCCTGCGCTTCGGTAAAGCCCAACGAAGATTCGTCCATGGAAGTTCGACGGGAAATCGGATCCAATTCCGCAGCTTCTTGCGGAGTGATGGTTCTCTTTTCTTTTACGGTCACTTCAGGAAGCTGGGCGAGTTGTGCAAGTTCCGCTTTGGCTGCCTGATCCAATTCGACGATGTTTTCCATAAATGGCCTTTCCAATGCTAAAACAACGAAAATGTATCGGTTTTAAAAAATATAAAAATAGAAGGAAATCCGGGAAACAAGTGATTAGAGGCCAGTGGCTAGCGGGGAAAATTCCCCTTTTTAAAAACAACGTGAGGCACGCTAAAGGTTTCGCAGATTCTGCGAAAGTGCGTAGCACCGACCGAAGGCTACCGAAAGGTGTGCAAAAGCAAGGCGATCCTTTGTGCCTTGCGAAGCTGTAGCCTGTAGCACGCCGACAGCCGCTGGCTGGCACGCCCAAAGCAATCGCCTCTATTTTAACTAGGCAATTTTTAAAAGCGCAAAAATTTTTCCGCAAAATTCCAGCATCGCTGTTATATTTTCATTCAACAAATTCTTGATAAAACGTTCAATAGCTAATCTTTTAAATTGCAATTCATTTATAGATGAATCGCGTTTCATTTATATGTAAAAAATTACTTGCGACTGGAGAACATCCTTTAAAAATGAAAAAGCTTTAACTAGTTTATCGGCGGTTTCAACTTTGGTTAATTTATGCATATCACAAAAATATTTCCCTTCTTTTCGGTAGCCGCTTTTGCTGGCGGCATCATGCACAACACAAACCAGTCCGCAGACTTTGTCCGCAATTTTGCACAAGACGCTTCTTTAACTAATTCGGCGGTTTACTACAACCCGGCGGGAACCGCTTTTGCCGACGACGGGCTTTACGTTTCGGCGCACAGCCAAACCGTCTGGCAGACCCGCGAAATCGAAACCGATGCGCTGGGAGATTACGAAGGCGAATCCTTTGTGCCCTTTATGCCTAGCTTCCTTGTGAACTGGCACCACAAACAATTTGCAATCTCCGGCGGATTTTATATTATCGGCGGTGGCGGCGAAGCCAAATTTGACGACGGCCTTCCTATGATCGACCAATTTATTTCGGGAACGATCCAGGCGCAGGCCGCTCAAAACGAACAGCTTTCCCAGTTGATGAAAGCAAGCGGTATGACTGCCTCCGATCTTTACGACGCCAAATTCACGGGCAAGCAGTACGTTTTCGCCTGGCAGCTCGGCGCAAGCTACCGTTTCCACGATATGTTCTCGGCATTCCTGGGTATGCGCATCAACTACGCGTACAACTCTTACGAAGGTTCCATGAAATCCCGTGTGGATAACGAGATCCTCAACAAGATGCTCACTAAAAATCTCTTGTCTTGCGAACAGACCGGCTGGGGAATCACGCCGATTGCAAGCCTCGCATTCCATCACAAGAAATTTTCCGCCGGTATCAAATACGAGCACAATACTTCTATCGAAACCGAAAACGAAACCGATGAAATCGATGCGGGAGTGGCAAAATTCTTGCCGATGTTCGCAGACGGAAAAAAGACGGACAACGATCTTCCGGCGATTCTTTCTGTCGGCGTGAGCTACGCCTGGCTGGACTGGTTGCGCACGGGCTTTGGCTACCACCACTATTTCGACACCTTTGCCGATTATCCGCAGGGCAAGCAAGACGATTTGGACGGCGACGAAAACGAATTTGTATTGGGCGTCGAAGTGGACGTCATCCATCCGCTGACCCTTTCCGTAAGCGTCCAAAGAACCCTTTACGGCATTTCAGACGATTACATCAGCGACTTGAGCTTTGTGACCGATTCCTGGTCTATTGGCGGGGGCCTCGCATTCCGTTTCAATTCCCACTTCCAAGTTCAGGTCGGCTATATGGAAACACTCTACGAAGAATACACCAAAAAAGAAGCGGGAGTCAAGAAAACGTATGACCGCACAAGCCACAACGTAGCGGTCGGTCTGGATTTCAAAATCTAATCGAAATATCAGCTGGAATAATTGGCAAGCTCCCGTTCGAGCTTGTCAATTTCATATTCGGAATAAACCGGATTAGCTAAACGAAACATTCGGACGAGGCTCTCGCGCAGTTGCGAACGAAGAATGATTTTTTGCGAAACGGTATTGTCCGGAATCTGTTTTAAAACCGCACCATCATTAAAGACAGCATACGAAAAAACGTGAAGGGACAGGCCATCGAAGCTTTCAAAAAGACGCCGCAAGGCGGCCTCGTTACGAGCGATGCTCAAAAGAGGATTGTCAAAAAGTTTTCCGTGCATTTTGTCGTCGTTCATTTTTGTCGCCGACCAGTTTTTCTCT
Source organism: Fibrobacter sp. UWS1 (assembly GCF_002300445.1). NCBI lineage: Bacteria > Pseudomonadati > Fibrobacterota > Fibrobacteria > Fibrobacterales > Fibrobacteraceae > Fibrobacter > Fibrobacter sp. UWS1. The sequence goes on along the minus strand of NZ_NSGW01000001.1, from coordinate 2,191,611 downwards.
TTTGCATCCCCAAAAATCCAACCCTTTTGCGGCACATTTTCAAACAGATAAATCCCCGTCGAATGCAAAAGCAGCGTTTCCACCACTGTCGTATCGTCCAAGCTGTTGCGCAAAAGACAGACCTTGTTCAGAATTTTAAAATACTGTCCGCGGCAAGCTTCAAAAATTTCCCGACTTGTACGGTATTCTTCACGAGAAGCCGCAGAAAGTTCCCGCATTTTCTCGAAATAGAGCCATTCGTTTTCGGTAATTTTATCGTGTTCCACGATGATTCGTTTCACCAGCCGAGGCTTCCATTGCAAAATCCCCCGATGCCAGATTTCAAAGGTATATACTCCATAAGCAAGCCCGATTAAGCTTCCCTCGTCGGCGGATTTCAGCTGGATTTTACGATTCAAAAGACGCCCCTGCGCATCCCGAAGGTCCACTCTGTCCCACCCCCAGACCAAAAAGCCCAGGAGAACCAGCAAGACGACAATCAGAATGAAAACCATATTTTACAAAACTAATGTGAAAGTTTTTCCGGGGATATTACATATTGCTTTTTTATCCTGAATTTGGATTCTTATTTTCTACCTTTTACGGCCATGTTAGACGCCGCACAAAAAGTTATCGAAAAATACGAAGAATTGGAATCCGAGCTCGCTCTGCCCGAAGTGATCGCCGACCAGAAGCAATACACCAAATTGCAAAAGCAATACAAGGGTCTGGAAAAAAGCTGCCAGAAATCCCGCGAATACATTCAACTGACGAACGACCTTGCCGAATGGAAAAAAGTTCTCGGCGGAAATGATACCGAATTGATAGAAGCCGCCAAAGAAGAAATCCCTCCATTGGAAAAAAGGCGGGAAGAATTGGAAAATGAGCTCCAGATTTTGATGGTTCCCAAAGAACCTTGGGATTTTCGCAATGCGACTCTCGAAATCCGGGCAGGAACCGGTGGCGACGAATCCGCCCTTTTTGCCGGCGACCTTTTCCGCATGTATCGGGGCTATTGCGACCGCATGGGCTGGAAGATGACCGTGCAAGAAGCTTCGGAAGGAACCGTAGGCGGCTATAAGGAAATCCGAGTTTTCATCGAAGGCGACAGCGTTTATGGCACGTTGAAATTTGAAAGCGGCGTGCACCGCGTGCAGCGCGTTCCCGATACCGAAACGCAAGGGCGCGTTCACACGTCGGCGGCAACCGTCGCCATTCTTCCCGAAGCCGAAGAAGTGGACGTGGAAATTCGGGAAGCGGACATTCACATGGACACTTACCGTTCATCGGGCGCCGGCGGCCAGTATATCAACAAGACCGATTCGGCGGTTCGCCTAACGCACATTCCGACAGGCGTTGTCGTAAGCTGCCAAACGGAACGTTCACAACTGCAAAACCGTTTACACGCTATGGAAATGCTGCGTTCCAAAATCCTGGACGCCGTGATTGCCAAAAAAGAACAGGCAGAAGCCGCTAGCCGCAAAGCCATGGTCGGCACCGGAGACCGCTCCGCTAAAATTCGCACATACAACTTTCCGCAAAATCGCGTTACCGACCATCGCGTAAACCTGACGCTCTATAGGCTTGACAGCGTAATGACAGGCGACATCCAAGAAATCGTCGATGCACTGCAAATGGCGCACGCCCAAGAAGTCCTGGGAAAATTCGCATGAATACGGTCCTTGAAATTTTAAATAAGACGACGGCTTTTTTTCAGCACAAAGGCATTCCGGATCCGCGCTTGGATGCCCAATATATTTTAGCGCACGGGCTCAAAATGAAACGGATGGACCTCTATTTGAATTTTGACCGTCCGCTGTCCACTCGCGAGCTCGACGCTTTAAGACCGCTGGTCGCACGGCGCGCCAAACGGGAACCGCTGCAACACATTGTCGGCAGCACCAGTTTTCGCGGGCACGAAATCCGCTGCGACCGAAGAGCGCTTATTCCGCGTCCTGAAACAGAATCCCTGATCGATATTCTTCTAGAGCGTTTGCATGGAAAAGAAGCCTGCGAAATTGCGGACATCGGGACGGGAACAGGAGCCATCGCCATTGCCATCGCAAAAGAACTGGCCGGTTCCCAAATAACGGCGACGGACATTTCCCAAGAGGCCCTCGATTTGGCGCAAGAAAATGCAAAAAGCAACGAGGCCCAGGTTCAATTTTTGCAAGGCAATCTGCTGGAGGCTCTGCCAAAAGGAAAAAAATTCGACGCTATCGTCAGCAATCCGCCCTACATTCCCGATTCTGAAAAAGCAAAATTACAGCCTGAAGTACGCGATTTCGATCCGGCCCTCGCCCTTTTCGGAGGAACCGACGGTTTGACGCTAGTGCGCAAAATTTTGGAACAAAGCGAAAATTATTTAAAACCGGACGGAATCCTTCTCATGGAAATCGGATCCGAAGCTGAAGAAGAAAAAATCTTGGAGCAGGAATCGCCGAATTATCCGTGGCTTGAATGGAAAGGCGTCGAAAAAGATTTTTTTGGACGCCCGCGTTTTGTCGAATGGAAAAAGCTGTAATCCAGTGCTAATCGCAGTCGAGACAGGTCCATTCAACAGATCCAGACCCGTAATTGTTGAATCTTGCCCGGGTATATTTTTCAATATCAATTAAAAAGCCGACCGTGCCCGCATTTTTGGTGCAACAACCATCGCAGTCATCGTCCGAGCACATATCATAAACGACGGCATCGATTGTATAACCGTTTCGGCGAAGACGGAAAGTTTTCAACTTGTAAGTATCCCAGTCTTTTTCGTGCACGGCAATAATATTGTGCTCGCTGACCCATTCTTCCGTCTGCTGGTCTTCAAGTCCGGCAAACCAGCCCGCCCAAGTGCAGCCATTGTATTCAATGCATTCTTCGCTGTCAGGATCGGGATAGGATTCATACCAAGTCAGCTTTGCCTGATTCCACAGCGTGTCTTCAGCAGAAGAGGTGCTGGACGAGGATTCAGGGACTTCAATTTCTGCATCACTGGAGCTGGATTCAGGAATCACAATGCCCGTAGAATCGCTAGAACTGGATTCCACATAATTGTTGTCGCTGGCATTGCTAGAATTGTCGTCGCTGCAACAGACCCAAAATGCACTTGCCGACAATAATGCAAAAATTTGAATGGATTTTTGAAATAATCTAGACTTCATGTATTTCAATATAATACCTAGAGAAGCAAAGAGCAACCAGCTATTCCTTGGGAAAAGAGGAAAAGTCATTCATGACAAATGCGTTTCCTGGAAACATTTAGATACATCCCGAAGGCATTTTTTTGGGGGGAGGGCAGTTCCCCAGAAATGGCGATTGTCCCGGCATCATACACCTCCTTAATTTGCCCTTGAATACGCACTTTTATGCGCCTTCAATGATAGCAAACGTTCGTTTTTGTCATTTTGACATCAAAAATAAAATGTATATTTATGAAAAACAAGCAAATCTATGGCAAAAAAGAATCCATCAAGGCGCTTGACAAACCAGCATAAGGAATCTAAGGGTGCGAAAGGCATTTTTGGGGACTAGGCAAAGTATCACGATATGGACGTGTCGGATCTTTCCGTTCTTGCCAAAGAGCTCTTAGAAAAAGATTACCCTCAACTGGTATTTAGATATAGGAAGAGTGTTTCAAAGAAAGAAATAAATGAATCTTTGAGTCAAATTGACCCGGAATTAGGACAGACTCTTTTTGTTGAAGATTCTAGTATTAAACCTGATGGCGGAATAATTGAAGTTAAAGATGACAACGGCAATTGGCGTATTGTTTTAGTTTCTGAAGCCAAACGCCAAGGGAAGGACATCGAAAATATCAAGCAAGGAAAGTTGGTTGGTACCAAGAACGATCAAGACATTATGAATGCCGGGAACGCAATCGAGCGTGCCCACAAAAATATTTCGGAAATTGCAAACTTCATGCTAAAGGAATCCTATTTCCCTTATGTTCTTTTCTTGGAAGGTTCCAATTTTTTGACAAAAGATGTTGTAGTAGAAAGACCCGATGGCAGAAAGGTTTCTCTTGCATGTAATTCAGGTGCTATCAATAGAATCGACCGATTAACAGCAGCAAACTACGGAATGCCGATAAACAAGAATCTATGTAAAAACAAGATTGTCCAAATTGACGATGCCAGTGTAATGCTTCATGCGGCCTCTCTTTTTACCCAAGGCGACGGAAGGCGGTGGAGCATAAAGGATATGATTAAGGTAATGATGGATGTTGCTAAAACATCCTTGCAAATGCTCGGACGAGATTTGTTTAAACAACTGACAAAATCGCAATGAGGAAAATCCGTATGGTTCGCAAGGTAGATCATTCCCTTTTGGATAACGCCAAGGCCAACAAAAAGGATGAATTTTACACACAACTTTCGGATATCGAAAGAGAGTTGCAACATTACCAGAATCATTTCAAGAACAAAACTGTTTTTTGTAATTGTGATGACGCAAGAATCAGCAATTTCTACAAATATTTTGTAGAACATTTTGAACAACTTAGCTTAAAAAAGTTGATTTGCGCATGTCACAAAAAGAATGATTTAGGCTTATTTTCTAAGACGGAGTCTGCATTTTACTATGAATATTCCGGGAAAGAAAAAAAGCTCCCGACATTAAAGGACGTATCCTTTTTCAAAGGTGATGGAGATTTCCGCAGTAAAGAAAGCATTGAATTACTGAAAAAAGCAGATATCGTTGTCACGAATCCACCTTTTTCATTGTTCAGAGAATACATTTCACAGCTGGATAAATACAAAAAGAAATTTCTGATAATAAGCAACATTAACGCCATTACATACAAAGAAGTTTTCGCCCTCATCAAGGAAAATAAAATTTGGATGGGCGTAAATATGGGAAGAGGCATTTCGGGATTTATAGTACCCAAGCATTACGAACTTTATGGTTTGGAAACCAAGATAAATGAGTCTGGAGAAAGAATTGTCTCTCCGAATAATTGTATGTGGCTCACGAATCTTGACAACGCACAAAGGCATGAATTCATTCCTCTAACCAAGGAATACCACGGAAACGAAACCGCTTATCCCCGTTTTGATAATTGCAACGCAATCAATGTAAATAAGACCCAAGATATCCCCATGGATTATAAAGGAATTATGGGCGTTCCTATTACGTTCTTACACAAATTCAATCCTGACCAATTCAAAATCATCAAATTCCGCAAAGGTGATGACGAGCGAGATTTGGCGATAAACGGCAAACCAACCTACTTTAGAATTTTGATTCAGGGTTGCTGAACGGTTGCCATTGTTGCAAAAGCCTTAAGCCATACTGCAAGCCCGGCGCTACGGCGTCTAAACCGCAGCAAGGGCGCATAAAGCCCGTAATTCAATACCCCAAAGCCGCTAAAACATAGGTTTCGCTTTCGCCCTGTCGGTAAAAGTCTAGCAAAACGTCCGTTTCATCGTCGGAGAGTTCCGTTCCATGCAAAGCGAGCTGGGAAATGATTCTATTTCGGAATGCGTCAAAGCCGCAAAAATTCCATCTCTGATTTCTATACATAGTGTTGTTTTGTGCAGTGTTCATATTAGCAATATAAATACCTGTTTTGTCAGAAGATGTCAAAAAACAGGTCAAGGTCTTATTTTTTTCTCTTCCCTTCAGAATTTTCCCCGGGAAGCAACGCAGAAGAGGCAAAAAATTGGGAATTAGAATCTTTAGTGCGAGGCGTTTTTAAAACATCTCTACCAATTTCGCATTTGATTCAAGAACTCTTCCTTGGTATAAGCCCCTTCGGTGCGGCGAGCCCTATACACTAAACAGTAACGATAATCGTTTCCGGCCTTATTTTGCCAAAGGTTCCCCAATTTGATTTTACTAGCGGCATCCAAATGGTCGCCCTTGGTTTCGAGCAAGACTATTTTTCCCTTTTTCGTTTTGATGATAAAATCGGGATAATGGTTTATAAAGCCGTTGATACAAAATTCGGAACGTTCCTTGTTACGCGTCCAAAATTCCACATTATCCAAATTGGCAATATCGTTAATGACTTCCGCTTCGAAATCGTTGAAATCTTCTTCGGGTTCGTACAAACTTTTAGCGATGCTCTTGCCCTTTGTCGAATACGCCTTTTGAGGAACAAACGTATATGCGGGTTTCAAAATGATTTTATCCGAATTGAGCTCACGACAGAACTCGTTTTCTACATAAGCACAGGCATGTCGCTGAATGGCATCCTTGATTTTGTTGCTATAAGGAATAGAATAATTCAGCATTTGATTGAAGTCCGCATCATCAAAAGATTCCAAGACCCGTTCGATGTACAACCTGATTTCTTGATCCGGAATGGGATACATCCTCCCTACGAGTCCTACAAGCATTTCGGCACAACGCTTCCGTTTACTTTCAACATCCCCAATGCTCTGAATCCATTTGATAAGGCTAGATTGAGCAGCCTTACCCACTTTGCAAAAGGAAGGCGTGTTGTCTTGGGAGTTTTCGTCTAAATCGACCTTGTATATTTCCGCATCCGCATTATCGAAACACACAGACGTATCGCATGTCCGAAGTGGAAATTTTTCCAGAAGCATATCTTTTTCAAAAGGCAATTCGCAAAGGCCGAACAAATCATTTTCAACGCCTTCTAAATCCATATAGAATTGCGGTAAGCGTATTTTGTTTGCGCTTTCGGCAAAGCAATCCTTGATGCGGGCAATTTTCACTTGTTTCTCCAAATCGGCAGGTGTAGGGGAAATTCCAGAGGCCTTGCTTTCCTGAATTTGTTTTTCCATCGTTGCGTTTTCTTGACGGGCCATTCGTTCAATGTCTTGCACAGCAATACTTGGCGTTTCCGAATTGACAGCATTCGTCTCACCCGAATTGGCGGTACTTGGATTCCAAGTAAATCCAGTTTGAGCGCTTCCATCATTTGCCGCAGAAGCTGGCATACTCGGCGAAATAGGCGATAACAAATCAACAGATGATTGAGTAGGCACATTATTATCTACAACTTGATTTTCAGAAATTCGATAATCCTTGCCGCTGAAACCTGCGCGGTTCAAACCTTCCACCACATTTTGGACGGTATCCAAAAACTTGTTGGACGCCGTAAGCACATAACTCATATTCAGCATGAGATTCGGATTTTTGCGCGTATAAGGGAGGCGCAGAACTCGCCCGAGAATCTGTTCCACATCGACAGCGGAATTTTTGTCGGCAAGGGAGGCTAAGATATAGGCGTAAGGACAATCCCAGCCTTCCTTCAAAGCATTCACCGTAATGATGTAGCGGACATCGCAATCGGGAGACATCAAATCCGTTCCCGAAAGCTCATTCCTGTCGGCAGTTTTAATCTTTATCTCATGTTCCTTGATTCCCTTTTCCAGTAGCATCGCTTTGATTTTGTCAAATGTGGCATTGTCCTCTTTTGTCTTGGGTTCAGCCTGAAAAAGGACTATAGGGCGAATCGGCGCGCCGCCTTGGTTTTGAGCATCCATAGCGGCGTGTTCCAGCCTCGCCCGCAGTTCCAAAGCAGAATTCACCACTTCGTCTTTGCTCTGGTGGTTATACACAATCACCGGCAACTTGACCATGCTTTCCTTTTTAAGTTCAAAAGCGCTGGTAAAACTGATAATGTTGCTGTTCTTTCGCGGTGTTGCGGTCAAATCCAAGATAAAGCTCGGATTTAGCTGTTTAAGCATATCGACGCTCAAATCGCTTTCCGCGTTATGGCTTTCATCGACAACAATCACGGGATTCAGGTGTTGGAAAACCTTCATCAAGGAAATTTCTTCGTCACCCGATTCCGCAAAAGAAAGCAAGTTGCCATTTTCCTTGTATGCGTTGCGGTTATCCTTGTTCCGGCTCCGCAAGCTATCGAAACTCAAAATGCAAAGGGACAAATTCTCTTTTACGGACGATGCGTTGAAACCCGCGCCCTGCAAAAGGGATATCTTGTCATAGACTTCCACGCGATTCCCGAAATCAGCGTTCAGCTGTTCTCGATAAGGATGCTCCGGATTCGAAAAATTTCGAATGGTCTGTTCCAATATGGAATTGGAAGGAACAAGCCATACCACTGTTTTGGCGTGGTCTTGCGGAAATATCGAGAAAATCGGTCGGAGCGCATTGGCGGCAATGAACGTCTTTCCACCCGCGGTCGGCACCTTCAGGCACACATGAGGAACGCCTGCAACATTGTTCTTGTAGGGTTCCACGATTTCGCCGGGGAACGGAGTGAGCGGAGTTTTCGGATGCAAGCGCCAAAATTCATTGAAACTCTCCGAAATGTTCTTTGTCTTTTGGAGAATTTCCAGATAGCGGGTCAAATCTTCGATGATGTCTTTCTGGTATTGCTTGAGAATCATAATATTGTCGCTGAGGAATAAAAAATGTAACCAAACAGTGTTAAACCACAACTTTCTACAATCAAACGCTTGCGTTTGTAAAGCAAATAATTTACATTTGGTAATATGAGTACCGTAGCAAAAAATTTCCGAATCGATTCCGAGTTGAACAAACAGGCAACAGCATTGCTCAATGGTCTAGGCCTTTCCATGTCGCAGGCCGTTTCACTTTTCTTGCGGCAGTTGGTATTGCATCGCGGTCTGCCCTTCAAGGTGGAATACCCCAGATACTCAAACGAGTTGACGGAGGCCATCGAAGAGGCCAAAGCTTTGGAAGCAAGCCCAAAGACTAAGCGATATACGAACATGGATGAGATGTGGGCGGATTTGGATAAATGATTTACGAAGTTATCTGGACGAACCGTTTCAAGAAATCCTATAAACGTTGCAAGAAGAGAGGCCTTCCAATACAAGAGCTTAAGGATGTTGTCGAAAAACTTCGTAACGATATTCCGCTCGACGAGAAATTTCGCGACCATGAATTGTCCGGGAGTTTTTCTGGAACTCGAGAGCTGCACATTCGTCCCGATTGGCTGCTGTGCTACCGTAAAAACAACGGAATACTCACCTTGACCTTGGTGGACACCGGTTCCCATTCCGACTTGTTCGGGCTTTAGAATCATTAGAACCTCCGGATATCACGCGGGATTTTCTTGAAGGTGATGTCGTGGTCAAAAAGGAATTTCTGCGGCATGATGCAGTTGTCCGCATAGATTACATAGCGGTCGGCCTTCTCCGAAATTGACGCAAGAAAAGTCGCATCAAGCGTCGTCGTTTCGTCCTTGTTGTAAAGGAAATAATAGGCGACACCTTCGAAGTTCCCTAGATGCGCCGGATGCCCATTGTTGCTTTGCGGCAATGCGTGGTTCGTTTCCGTGTAATAAAGGTATTCGCGGATAGTCTGTTCGGAAACATCCTCGTTGATAAAGCCGTCCTTCAAAAGTTCTGGGCCCAGTTCATAATAAGCGAATGAACCGCCGGTGCCTTCAACAGCGTTCTTGCCTTCGCCGTAACCACCAATTACGCGGCGGACGCGTTCAGCAGTAATGGTTTCGGCGTAATCTTCCATTTCGACGAGGATAAACTTGCGACTCCCGCCATCCTGTTTGTTCAAGTTCAGTACGGCGTGGGCCGTGGTGCCAGAGCCTGCGAAAGAATCGAGGATGATGGAGGATTTGTCAAAATGCGTTGTTGCATCAACAAATCTTTTAACTAATTCATGAGGTTTAGAAAAATCAAAAACTCTTTCTTGCTTAAATATGTTTCTCAGCAATTCATACGCATCTTCATTGGTTGCTCTACATTCTCTTCCATCAATGAATGATGGCAGTGCTTTTGTTGAAGAATTATTTTTTCTAATTACACGTATTTGAAAGTTAAGCGTATTTATTAGAATTTCTGTTCCATTCTCTAATTCATCGTCAAACATTTTTTGCGTCCAAGTAAAAGGAGCTTCGATTTGAAATTCGTTTGTTATAAGATTATTTCTAACGATAACATCATCTAATAAATTTGAAGAGGAAGAACCTTTTCCATATACGCCTGCTTTATATATTCCATCTTTCAATTTAGTTTTGACAATGTTCGCTGGAATAGTCAATGTTTTTCTTGTATTCGTTCTTTTTACAATTGGCTGAGATTCTGAATTATCAGGATTTCCTCCAAAAAGTGCTATATCTTGAGCTTTGGTATAACACAGTACATATTCGGTAAGTGATACTAATTTTTTAGAAAGAAAAGACCCTTTTCTTTTTTTGAACCAAATAATTTGTCCCACAAAATTCCCCGCCCCGAAAATCTCGTCGCAAATCAGTTTCAGGTTCGCCTGCTCGTTGTCGTCGATGCTGATGAAAATCGCCCCGTCGTTGGCCAGCAGTTTTTGCAACAACTTGAGCCGCGGATACATCATGCAAAGCCACTTGTCGTGCCGGGTCAAATCCTCGCTTTCTTTGCCCACCACTTCGCCAAGCCACTTTCGCACCTTGGGGGAATTCACGTTGTCGTTATAGACCCAGTTCTCGTTGCCGGTGTTATACGGCGGATCGATGTAGATGCACTTGATGCGGCCTTCGTATTCGGGGAGGAGCGACTTGAGCGCTTCCAGGTTGTCGCCGTGGATAATTTTGTTGCCCGGCTCGCCGTCGCCAAAATCGTATTTCTTTTCCAGAACCCGGTAGGGAACATCCAGATGGTGGTTCAAAACGGCGTCTTTGCCAATCCAGGAGAGCGAGGGCATGGGGGCCTCATGTGCAAAAAGGTTAAACTTTCCGTTTTAACCCTTACCCTCAACAAGAAGAATCCTTCGCTTAGCCCACAAAAAAAGGCGTGGAATCATCCGACTTGCGCACAGGAGGCTCTGGTAAACCGACATACGACAAGCACGAACATCCCACGCCCCAATAGGGACGTGAGCGTTCGCCTTATTCCTCGTATGCCATTGAAAAATTTACCAGATTTTCCTGTACGAGAATAAGAGCAAAAACTCTAAAACCGATTGCCCAAAGTTTTGCAACAAAGGGCTATGTCCATACTAATTTAGCATAAAAAAGGCCTGTTTTGATGGACTCACGCGGTCAATTATCATCAAAAATGAAAAACGCACAACTTACACGCCAACCAAAGAGATCTGACTATTGCTTTTGCACGAAAATTGAATTCTATACCGGATAGCGATATTAGCAAGATTTTAAGCATTTTGAACAAGGGGAAAAAGTAATGGCAAACACATCTGTCCTAAATAAAATTTGAAACAAACAAAACTGCCAATTTCGATATGAATACGGCAATTTTTTGAAAATCCCAAAATCATAGGCATTGACGCCGCTAGGGCGAACGGCTTCTGAAGCTAGATGTCAAGCGGGATTGAGCGGAACAGGTTCGGCCTAAGGGCCGTAACGAAACAGGAAAAGCCGAGCGGAATGAGTTTCGATTCCCTGCGGTTGCTGTCCGAAACATCCTTGAGTTCCCTCAGAAGGAGCATCGATATTATGGAAACGTAGACCTGTATCTCCACGGCGTTCCGGGTGGTTCCCATAAAAGACTCGATCTCTAGTTCTGTTTCAACGACTTGAAGAAGTTCTCCACTTCCCAGCGAGCCTTGTACAGCTGCACGATCGTAGATGCGGCCCGCGTGAAAGAGTTTGTAAGGAAGCGCATGTCCGTTTCTTTTCCGCGCACGAGGACTTTTGCCCAGATTCGAACGCGACGGAATGCCTTCTATGCCGAGGTTCGGGAGTGATCCCCCGATTGTCTCCAAGGTCTTGACGGTGGGTTTCAACGAGTACAACCTTGCAAAACAGGCGAAAATCATCGTCGCAAGCATTAGGCATATCGGTGTTTTTGTTGGGGGTATGGGCTAATAAAAATCTTAGCAAAAATCGCCGACACTTTTTAATTTTTACATTGTTTAATTTTTACATTGTTTCTAACTGTTTAGGACAATTGTGAAATCATTGAACCCTCAGGACTTGTTCCCTTTTCCAAGCGGCAGAAAGCCAGGGATCGATTCGTACACTTCTATGAACACGAGGCTCATTATCAGGATTTTACCAACCATCCTGAAAAATATATCAGATTCCCAATGTGCGATGGGGCGACGAAAGGACTTTTACAACCGTAGAATTGCCGGAAGCGGTCGCATTTGTCGGCATTCCGCACCATTCAATCATTTCAATCGGGACATACGGATGTTGCCAGACTCAAGACGAGAAACGATTGATGCATTTGGGCGTTGTTTATGGTGCCATGCCCAAAAATGTTTTTTGCGATTTGCCCAATGAACCGAGATTTTTGCGGTTTGACAATTGGGACAAGGAGCGTCACGCATGATTTAATTTGACCAAGGCTATAAAAAGACCCGCAATTTCAAGTTTGCTTGCAGGCAGGAGCGAAATATGGAGAAAGAAACGCAAAATCAAAAGACCGTCATTCAAAGTCGTACATGCTGTTGTACGAATTTTCCAGCTCTTCGTCTTCGGAAACTTTAATGTCTGGACCTTTTTTCTTGTTGTCGGCTTCGGCAATTCCTTCGTAATACTGCTTCGAAAGCTTTTCCACATATTCCGTGTTCTGCTCCACTCTTCTCCGCAGGCGAGCGAGCGATTCCTCGGTGATGGTCAAGCGGTTTTGCAACCGTTGTTCCGCATCTTTTCCCCAAGGCGTATTGCGATAATCCTTCCGTAGAATTTTAAATGCAGCAGCCGCGCTGTCTTTTGTTTCAGGGGACATTTCCCAAATAATCGCTTTCATATACAGCGACTGAATGCCCGCTTGCGTTTCCGGGTACGCCTGATATACGGAATCAAATGCGCTCAAGGCGTGCGCATACGCCGAATCGACCTCTTCCATTTGTTCAAGCGGGACTTCTTGCGCTGCCACCCAGGAACTTTCCGCAAACAAGAACATCTCGTGAGCCATGTCTTCGGGAGTTTTCACGGTGACTTTGAATCCCAAGTTGATTTGTGCCTGTTTTGCGTAATCCGTATGCGGATATTTGGCGATGATTTCTTTGTAAAGCTCTTCCGCTTTTTCATCGTCTTCTTTGAATTCGTCGTAAATAAAAGCCCTGGCGTAAGTCGCCCGCATCACGATGGAAGAATCCTGCGCTTCGGCGATAATGCGATCCAGTCGGACAAGCGAGCTGTCCAATTCCGAAAGTTTGAAAAGGAACAATTCCGCGATTTGAAATTCCGTATCGAAGAATGCTTTTTTGGCGGCGTCCGTAGTGTCCGCAAGGGAATCCTTTTCACGAAGAGCCAAAAGTTTTTTTAATGCGTCCCGGCGTTCTCTGGCATTTTTTCCCCAGCTGCACACCGGTTTGGAAAGAAAGCTGGAATCGTAATAAGCGAGAGCCGGTTCGTATTCCCGTTTTTCGGTCTGGTAAAAATCGCCCAAGTTGAAAAATCCGCGAGACGCATATTCCGTTTTTTCATATTCGCTGGTCACATGATGCAAAACCGCTTCGCCCTCGGTCCAATTTCCCGCCAAAAGCAGCAATTCCCCTCGCCGCACAGTCATATCGGGCAGATATTGTTCGTAATCTTTATTCGCAATCATGGCCTTGTATTCATCGGCCGCCGGAGCGAAAGATTTTGTCAAAGCCAAACATTCCGCCGCATGCAAAGCCGCCGAATACTGGTCGCGTAAAGGAAGCTCCACGATTTCCTTCGCCTGATAATGCTTGCGCGCATTCGGATAATTTTCCATTTTAAAATACAACGACGCCAATCGAAGATGGGCGCGCCCGCGCATATACGGAGTCCCATTCGAGTCCGCGAGCATTTTTTCGAGAGCGGCAATCGCCTGTTCCGTAAAGTCGCCTTTTTCTTCCAAAAGCGAAAGCAGATTCAAACCTTCCTGATAAAAAGGATGGGAATCCCCCGCATCCAAAACGGACTGCAACGCAAAGCGGCTTATATCGTATTCGCCGTTTTTGTAAAGGCAAAACGCCCGTTCATATTCCACTTTGGGCATGGAATCATGATCCGAAAAATAGCGTTCAAATTCATCGTATTTGGCAACGGCTTTGCTCCATTCTCCCTTGTGTCGAAAGCTTTCCCCGATGAGAAAAACCGCACGAGCCGTTTGGCGATCATTGTCGGGAAAACGTTCCAAAACACGGGAACCCTTTTCTATCACCTTGTCGTATTTTCTGGCGGCTTCGCCGGTCGCCACCAAATCGGAATCGCCGGGAAGAGAATCCGCGCGAGCTTCTTCCAACTTGGTCGCATCTTCATAATTGCGGTCCGCATTAAAAATATGATTCAAGTATGCGCAGCAGGTGCAGCCTTCAAAAAGCGAAGCTACCGCAATTACCCAAGAAACCAATATAAAATGCCGAATGCGCATGGTATAAAAACTACAAATCAATACAGGGATAGATATTTTAAATAATCGCAAAGCCGGGTTCCTTCGGGAATTTTCGCTTTATCCAAACGAATCATTCGGACTTCTTCGGGTTTTCCGACAATGCGAGCGAGCAATTCAAAATTATCCCGGGTTTCCCAAATCGCCCCGGACATCACCGTTCCGTCACAATCCGTTTCTCCCGTTTCCGATCCGACGCCAGAAAGACGGGTGTTGTGCTGAAAAAGCGACGTGTAAATTTCCGGAGTTTTGGATTCCTTGGAATTTAAAAGGACGTTGGAATCCGTTACAACAACATGAACACCATAAAATTTTCCCTTTTCGTCAAAAAGCGCCGTATAGCGGTGAAAATAGGGGGCTTCAAAAAATTTTTCCTGCCACGCACTTTTCCCGATTTTTTTGAAATTCGCCGCCGAATATTTTTTGAAAAATTCTTTTTCCGTCGCCCCGTAACGCACCAGATAATGGCCCAAGCTGGACTCAAACGAGTGTTCCGATATCGGAAGGGTTCGCATACTGTCAATAGCCCGAGAGAGATCATCGACCAGCAAGCTCTTTTTGGTTTCGCGAACGGACGGCGCCGCAGAAGCTTCCTGAATTCGAATGGCGATTTCTGGGTAAGCGGCATCCCGATTCTGGATTTCCAAAAATTGCAATTTGGCCCGTTCAAAATCCCGACCTTTCAAATACGCTTTGCCAAGAGCTTCCCGAAGAGGCAAATTCTCCGGATACTGCTGAACTAGCGGTTCCAAGATATCGTAAGCAACTTGGGCGCGTTCCTGCGGAGAGAGCGAAACTCCCGACGTACCCGGCGTCGATTTCTGCCCCAACGAAAGCAGGGCTTCTGTAGCAAAAGCATATCCCGGACGAATGGCCAAAGCCCGACGATAAGTCGCTTCAGCGGAATCAAAATGCCCGTCGTATTCTTGCAACATCCCCTGCAAGCAAAGCAAGTCCACATCCACAGGGAATTGAGAAAGGGCATATTCCACAATCAATTCGCAACTGTCCAAACGCCCTTCGTCGTGATAAACTTGCGCCAATCGAAAATAGGCCCGGGAATCGTCCCCTTTCCAAAGGCTGATCGCCGTTCGAGCCTCCTGCGCACTTTCCGCATACCGACCGGACTTAAAAAGCAAATCCGCATATAAAAGGCGAGCTTCGGCAAAGGCGGGCGCTTTTTGAGTCGCCACACGCGCAAGTTCCAAAGCGGTACTTGAACTGTTCGCCTTGTCCGCCAAACGCGCATCCATGTAAAAGGAAACCGATGATTCCGGATAGCGACGCCGCAAAATCTTTTCCATGACATCCAACTGGGAACGCCATATCGGTTGCAGCGAATCCACGTTTAACGACAGAAGAGAATTAACCACTCCCCATTCGGCAACAAAAGCTCCCGGATATTGCAGGGCAATCGCTTCATAAACTTCTGCGGCATCTTCATACCTTCCGCTTTTTTGCAAATCGGCGGCTCGACGCAGTTCCTGTTGCGTCGTCAAAGGCATCATTTCCATGCCGGCAAGGGAATCCGGAGTGTCACCCCAAAGAAGGCGAGTTCCCCCCGGGAGTCCAAAAGGAACCGTCACCACTTCTACGCACCGAGGACCGACTTTCAAATAGATGGTATGGGCCAAAAGTGCCAGGAATGCACCGCCGAGAAGAGTCAAAAAAAATACAGCCGCCCGTCGCGCTTTTGCTTTGGAAACGAACATCAGCCTTCCAGAAAGTCGCTCAAGCGGTCACGTTTTTCTTTATTCTTTTGCAATTTGCGGAGGGTTTTATTCTTTATCTGCCGAACCCGCTCGCGACTTAATTTCAAATCTTCGCCGATATCTTTGAGAGTCGTATCTTCCACGGCATCCAGCCCGTAGAACATCCGTAAAATTTCTTCTTCTCGATGGCTCAAGGACTTTAGAGTTTCTTCAATAAGAGCTTTGCGCTCCTTTTTTTCCATTTCGGATTCTTGATTGCCTTCGGTTCCAAGAATGTCCAAGAGCGAGCTGACAGAATCCCCCGAAGCGTTGTCGTCGTTAATGGGCGCGTCGATGGAAATGTCGATGATTTTTTCCATGACTTCGACAATGTCCTGTTCAGAGCCCGCGAATTCGGGCATCGCCATGGTGCGTTCGTAGTCGCCGCCGTTCTGCACCAAAGCCCGCTTGAAGCGGTTCACCATCGTCAGTTTATTTGGCGGAATGCGAACTGGACCGACCTGTTCGAACAGAGCCTTCTGAATGGACTGTCGAATCCACCAAACGGCGTAGCTGATAAATTTGACATCCTTGGAGCTATCAAAGCGTTTTGCCGCTTTAAAAAGTCCCAGGTTGCCTTCGTTAATCAAATCCAGCAGAGAAAGCCCGCGCCCTTGGTACTTGCGGGCGACGCTGACAACAAAACGGAGGTTCCCGCGGATCAAATGCTGCAAAGCGCGTTCGCGAATTTCGTCGGACTCTCCATTCTTGATAATGGCGATAAGCGTCGCTTCTTCCTCCGGTTTCAATGTGGGAAACCGGTTCAAATCACGAAAATACAACGATTCGTTAAAATCACTCATATCGGAACGACCTACGCCAAATAGTTTTACGCATCAAATATGGTTTTTTACGGCGTTTTCGTCAAACGCTTTAAAAAATCATAAGGGTAAATTCCCGTTCGATGCCCGTCATTCCACAAGATTCCAAGCGCATAACGCCCGATGGAACGAACGCTTTCAACGCCGATATCTTCTGGAACGGTTTTCGGGTCCAGCAACTTTTCTCCGGTATTTTCATCGACGCAAAGGGCACACGGGCACGCTAAACGCAAATCCCGCAAACGAAATACCGCTTTGGACTCGTCATCAAATTCAATGCCGAGTTCCCCATTTGGGGTGCGAAAAATTTTTAAAGGCTGTATCATCACGACTCCAAGGGGATTTCGTCCCAACGCAAGTTGAAATTATGCAGGACCTTTCCAGTCGAATGTTCCAACTGTGCAATCGCCTGAATGGTTTTCCCCGCAATCTCTGTAAAGGCTTGCCCGCTTGCGCTATTCGGGTAGCGCAAAACCACTGGAGTTCCCAAATCGCCACAATCGGCAACGGAAGGTTCAAGCGGAACTTTACCCAGCATCGGAACTCCGAGGGCCTTGGAAATGCGTTCGCCGCCACCAGACCGGAAAATGTCGTGCTGTTTTCCGCAGCCATCGCATATAAAGTAACTCATATTTTCAATAATGCCCGCCGACGGGACTCCCACGCTGTCAAACAGGGCAAGCCCTTTCCGGCAATCCGCTAGAGCCACTTCCTGCGGCGTCGTCACGACAACGGCACAAGTAAGCGGACACTGCTGAGTCAAAGTCAATTGAATATCGCCTGTTCCGGGCGGAAAGTCTATCAGCAGATAGTCCAGTTCTCCCCAGCGAACTCGATGCAAAAAATTCTGAATCATCTGGCTAGCCATGGGTCCCCGCCAAATCGTCGCCTTGTCCGATTCCGCAAACATCGCCATGGAAATCAATGAAATGCCGCCTTTGGTTTCTACAGGAGCAATGGTTCGGTCGTCAAAAATTTCCGGAAGCGCATCCACGCCAAACATAATGCTCATCGAAGGCCCATAAATATCCGCATCCAGAATTCCCACTTTGGCACCCGCCAAGCTGAGAGCCATCGCCAAATTTGCGGTGACAGTGGATTTTCCAACGCCGCCTTTACCGCTAGCCACGCCAACAATGCGCTTCACATCCTTGAGAAGAGCGTTGTCGCTGGGTGCCGCCGTCGCCGAATCCACAACACGCCCATTCGCAGTAAGGGTTACTTCCGCAGAGCGCGCTCCAATATCCCGCAAAATCTGTTCGCATTGGGTTTTAAAACGATCCCGAATCGGGCAAGCCGGAGTAGTCAGTTGCAAATCCAGCGAGACATCGCCTGCGTCAGAAATTTTCACATTGCGGACAAAGCCGAGTTCCACGATATTCTTTTTCAAGTCCGGATCGCGAACAACGGATAAAGCTTGTAAAATTTGTTCTTCGTTAAGCACGGAATACCTACTTTAGGCCACCTCTAAAAATCCAGCCTTTCAAAGTGGCCAATGCCTCCAGCATTGCCCACTCTTCGTTCCTGCCGCCCATCGATTAGTTCGACAAAGCTGTTTTAAGAGATAGTCTTTACATTAAAAATAGAAAATCGATGGCCAAAAAAAGACGCCTTTTGAAAAGAGTCGATAAAACGCCGATTAAAAAAGGATACGAAAAATCAACTACGGAATCGAAGATTCCAAGTTTCAAGAAACCCGTAAGAGGCAACCATTTCTCCAATGCTCCTAACTACCCTCTAACCATAGTTCGGCAAGCTCACCAACCGTACTTCGACAATCGCTCCCTGAGCCTGTCGAAGGGCACTCGCCGCTAATCACTGACCACTATTCACTGATCACTAACTTGCGTGAAACGATTACGAACAAATCAGGGATAACGCATCCTCGATTTCATTCCATTTTTTACCGAAGACTTCTAAAAGTCTCCCTATTTTACAATTCCGATTTCACTGATTTTAGCGAAACCATTGACTTTTTCTCCCAAGCGCACATGAACCCAGCCATCTTTCACTTGAAGAACTTCAACTTCCGTCCCTTCGGAAAGCATGTTCAAAGTCTGGTCTTTATCGTTTGGGCCGCTAGTAATATCCGCCGATTCAGCAACGACAACCCCGAGAAAATAAGTATTCTCCCGATAGATTTTATAACCGGCACTGCACCCTAAAATGCCAAGTAAAATGGCGACAGGCAACACCGCAAACGCCAGCACCATCTTCGTTTTGGGATTGGCGACCAAAATTCGTCCCACGCAAAGCGCGAGAATGAACCAGACCAATCCGAGAATGAACATCAACTGCTGCCGTAACGTGAAAAAGTGATGCGTTTGAAACAAAAAAGACAAAATCGGATTTTCTTCGATAGAGGAATCGTCCACCTTGTCTTTCGTCATGCTTTTGGCGAGATTCAAGTTGTATTGAATGTCCGCATCCGTCGGATTCAACAACAACGCTTTTTCATAATTCAAAATGGCAAATCCGATTCGTTTTTCCCGAAAATAGGCATTTCCCAAATTGTAATACAAATCCGCGTTTTGAAACCCGCCATCTACACAATTTTGCCAAGCTTCCACCGAGGACGCAAAATCGCCCGCTTGATAAGCGGCGGCTCCCGTATAAAGGGTTTTGCAATTTTCGTCAGCAAATGCAGAGGCCAAAATCAGCGCCAAAAGAAAACACACTTTTTTCATTTTAAAACCTCCAGAGCATCACACAGCGATTCAAATTCCGAAAGAGACGCCTTTCTTTCTTCCGAGGTTCCAGACACGGGGGCAAATCGCGCAAAAGCGCATTTTTCCTGCCACTCGAGAACCTTTTGCACATTCTCTTCCGACACGCCCAATTCCGTCAAATTTTGTTTCACGGATTCTTTGGTCATTCCCCGAAATTCCCGGTTGGAAAGATCCGAAAGATACCCGACAAGCCCATTTTCCAGAGCGGCGTAAAATTCCCTGCCATCGGACTTTTCCAATGCGGCTTTCGCCTGAGACACGTAACGTTTCAAATTCTTGTTGGCCTTCGCTTTGCGCATTAAAGCCGAATTGCCCGCCCGTTTGCGATGCAATCGAACAAGGATGCAGAAGATAAAATACAGCGGAATAGGAAGCCCGAGCAAAACCCAAAACAGAATCAATTTATACAGCGGAAGCGTCTGCATAGAAACAGATTGAATCTGATGCATGTAACGGATATCCCGACCCAAAGATTCGATTTCTTCTTTTACGACCGGCGCATTGCCAATGGGCGAATCCATTTCTCCAGCCGTCGCCAAAGAATTTCCCTTTTCCACTTTGATTTTCCAGGGGCCTTCCGACTGGCTTTCATAGCGGCGTTTGGCCGGATTGAACCAATTGTATGTAATCGCGGGGATTTCAAACTCGCCCTTCTTTTTGGGATACAGGAAAATCCGAATATTTTTTGTCGTAATGACCTTTCCCCCGCTGATTTTTTTCTTGATGTCCGTTTCCGGCGGTACCGAACGGAATTCCGAAAAATTCGGCAGAACGGGATCCGTAATTGTTCCCGGCTTGCCGTCTCCAGAAATTTGGATGGACAGAGTGAGCGCATCGCCTAAAACCAAAGAATCCTTATCGAACGAAGCTTTGAAATTATAAGCGCCGACCATTCCCGAAAAATCGACGGGCTTGTTCTGCGCAGGCAACGGAAGCACTGAAATTTCCAGAGGAGCCGTCTGCGCCTCGGCCTCTTCGGGTTCTTGCTGGACGCTTTTGAAGCTCATCGAAAAACCGCCATGGCTCTGGTTCTTTTCGACAATTTTCGGGGCACCGACTTTCATGTATTTGAATTTGAAAGGCGGAATCGAAACTTTACCCGTCTTGACCGAAGAAAGCCAAGCGAATTTCGCGCTGCCGCGAGTTTCCATAGGCGCATCCGGAATCGGAGAAAGCTTTAAATCGGAAAGATCGGAACGATGCGCGATAAAATCATTTCCCAAATCCATATTGGTCGCCACCAAATTCCCTTGGAAATGTTCAAACGTGTGAATGGAAAGGGTTACGGAAAGCTGCTCCCCTTCATAAACGGAACGCTTGCTGGGCGAAAGAGAAACTTCAACAGCGGCGGCATCATAAGACCTTTGCACTTCAATTGCCGGACGTGCAATTTCGTATTCCTCACCCTGAATTTTCCAAGTTAAAATACCAGCGACAACTCTTCCCGTTTTTTTGGGAGCGGTCAATTTAAAATTGTAACGACGAACGGCATAGCCCCTGCCAAAAAAATCTTCTACACGGGTATCTGTCGAATCCATTCCCCGATAGACAAAACCATTTTGCGGAGTAAAATTCGGAACATCCCGAGATTCAGCCAATTCACGGATGGGAACATCTAGACGCAATTCAAAAGCCATTCCCGATTCAATTCGATCCGTGCTGTAATTCAAAGTCATTCGAGCCGACGCCAATGCGACAACCGAAAGAAGTAAAAACAATAAGTTTCTCATAACAACTAAAAGATACAAAAAAGCTATCTTTGAGCCATGCAATACAAGACATTGGATTCTCTATTTGAAACGCATTCCAAAATTCAAATGATAGGTTCCGTGGGCAGCGGGAAATCGCATCTTTTACGAGAATTTGCACAAACACATTTGAACGTCGCGCTTTCTTCTACAGAAATCCAACGTCGCATCCAACGGGCATTAACTCCGTTCTGGCAAGGACGATTCATCAGCCTTCGCGATGACGATGCCCCGCGGGTCCGCGATTTGCTTTTAAAGCCCAAATTTTTTCTGCAAACAGATCGCTACGTTGAAGATGAACCGTTTGCAGCAACCAATCCAGACAAACTAGAAGAAGCTTTGCAAATGGCCGGGCTTCCCGATACGGTTCTGCGCGTAAAACTGCTAAGCCTTTCCAATGGAGAATTGCGTCGAATTCTTTTGGCGCGCCTATGGATGGAATCGCCCGATTACATATTGCTGGACGATCCGTTTGGCGGTTTGGACCCCGAATACAGAAAACGCCTTGCTCAAGCGATTTTAAAAATGACGGAAGCCGATGTAAAATTGGCGGTCAGCTTGCAACGTCCCGAAGAATTGCTTCCGAAAATTCCCGCATTTGTCTATGAAAATGGCGAATTTCACGAATACGACGGAGAGCTGCCAGCGGAAATCGCCCAAGAAAGCAAAAGCAAGCCGGAACCGACCCACTATGAAATTCAGGAATTGCGCAAACCCGAGATTTCCGGAGAAACCCTTTTTGATTTGAATCATGTACATATTGAATACGGCTCCACACAAGTAATCAAAGACCTCTCTTGGCAAGTAAAAAAAGGAGAGCACTGGGTTGTCATGGGGCAAAACGGAGCGGGCAAAAGTACGTTGCTGGCACTTCTTTCCGCCGACCATCCGCAAATGTATTCCAACGATATTACTTTGTTCGGAAAGAAGCCGGGACACGGATTAAACATTTGGGAACACAAAGCTCAAATCGGATTTTTTTCGCCTGAACTAGCCACGCAATACAGAGAAAAGCTGAGTATTGAAGAAGTTCTTTGTACGGGATTTACAACAGGGCTCGGCTTATTTTCACCGCCATCGTGGGAAGAAAAAGCCAAAGCAAAAAAATGGCTTCAAGAACTGGGTTTTCCAAATGCAGAGCGTCCATTTCAAACGCTTTCGGCCACGGAACGCCGACTGATTCTCATCGCTCGCGCCGCCATTCGCCCGCCCAAAGTTTTAATTTTGGACGAACCGACGCAAGGGATGGAAAATGAATTTCGAAGTCGCCTTTTTGACTTGCTGCAATTCCTTTCTCAAGCAACTACCCTCATTATGGTGACGCATTATCACGAAGAATGGCCTCCTTGCATGACGAATGTCCTGTATATGCCGAAATTTTCCTTGTAGCGATTAGCGGCTAGTGCCTATCCATTTTCCATGGAAACGCGAAGCATTTTTTAAGTCGCCAACAACCGTTCTTATTTATTCTTTCGTTTTTTAGGTCCCGGCATAAACGGGCTGGTTGCATCGGATTTTTGCAGAGTTCCTTCAATCGATTCCTGTTTGACTATGACAGAATCGCCTTCATCCAGCCCTTTTAAAATCTGTACATTCACTCCGTCGGTAATGCCTGTTTTGACCGGTCGCAAAGCCGCTTTCCCATCGATATTTATCCACACATGTTTTTCCCCAGAGTTCGCCTTTGTCCGAGAAAATTTTTCAGCAATGCCCTTATCCAAATTTTCTTTTGCCATTGGTGAAGACGGAGGCATCTCCGCGAATTTTTCTTTTGAATGCGAAGGATTTCCTTGCGGGTGCAGCATAGGCGTTCCTTCCGCAGGCGCAAACTTGATTGCAGAGGCGGGAACGCTGATGGCATTCTCCACTTCTTCCGTCACAATCGTACAGGTAGCCGTCATACCGGGAAGCAATTTCAGGTCCGGATTTTCTGCAACAATCACTACGGAATAAGTCACCACATTGGATGTGACCGTCGGGTTCAAGCGAACCGTTTCCACAACGCCTTGAAAAATTTCCTCTTGAAACGCATCCACTGAAAAGGAGACCTTTTGTCCGGGCTTCACCGAGCCAATATCCGCCTCGTCCACTTTCGCCATGACTCGCATTTTTGACAAATCCTTTGCTAAAATGAAAAGGGTCGGCGCACTCATCGAAGCCGCAACCGTCTGCCCGACATCAACAGAACGTTCCAAGACCACGCCATCAATCGGACTTTTAATGATGCAGTAGCTCAAATTCAGCTTGGCTTGTCGCACTTCGCTTTCCCGATTCTGCCACGACAATTTGGCAGAATTCATTTCATACTCGGCATTTTCCAAATCTACAGTACTCGCGCTTTGATTTGCCGCCAATTTTTTTGTCCGTTCATAAACAGAAATTTTGTGCTCGTAATCTATTTTTGCGCTGGAAGCAGCGATTTGCGCCTGATACAAAGCCGCCTGCAATTTACTGCGGTCCAATTCAGCAAGCACCTGCCCCTTTTTAACTTTTGAATTAAAGTCCACATAAATTTTACTGATGTCACCAGACACCTGCGTACCGATATTAACCGTGTCCATCGGGCTCAACGTTCCCGTCGAAGAAATCGTTGTTTGAATAGTCACCCGCTTGACTTTTTCACTGACCAGAACCCCAACTCGATCGGTATCGGCTCGCGAATTTTCACCGTCAATGCGACTGATATAGGTTGAATCGGGAAGAAAAAAAGTTCCCTAGGGCTAGCCCCTGGGGAACCTGGCCGAAACTTTTCTACCTTGCCGATTCTACCAAAAAAGGACATGGCGGTGAGTCTCAACCAAGCACAAAGATACGAAATACGAGCGCTCAATGCGGCAAAGATCCCCCCGAAAAACATAGCCTTGCAGCTGAAGGTCCACAAATCCACAATCTACAGGGAACTAAACAGGGGCGGCGGCCGCCAGCATTACGACCCGGTCAAGTCGCAGGAACGGGCAGACCTCCTTGCCGCGACAAGTCACCTGCATTACGACTACGACGAGGACGACTGGAAAATCGTGGACGGGAAAATCAAGGAAGACTACTCTCCCGAACAGGTGAACGGACGCGCGAAACTCGATGGGATGGGTGTCCCTAGCGTCGCCACGATATACAGGCATGTGAACAAGGACGAGGACCTGAAGAAGCACTTGCGGCACGGCAAGAAACCATACCGTAAGCGCGGGGAGAAGAAGGACAAGAGAGGCCAGATTGTAGGCCGCGTGCCCATCGAGGAACGTCCGGCAATCGTGGACGAGAAATCACGCGTAGGCGACATCGAGATAGACCTGATAAACAGCGCGGACCATGACGCGAACCTGCTCACGATCAACGACAGGATGACGAATTACAGCCTGATAAGGTATCTTCCGACGAAGAACGCGAAAGACCTGAAGAGAACGCTTGTGAGGGCGCTGAAGGACTTTGAGAAAACGTTCGAAGTCAAGATTCTCACAATCACTTCGGACAACGGGAAGGAGTTCGCCTGTCACGCAGAAATAGCGAAAGCTATGAAGGCGGATTACTACTTTGCGAACCCGTACCACTCCTGGGAGCGCGGTGCCAACGAGAACATGAACGGTCTAATACGCCAATATCTTCCCAAGAAGGAGTCGTTCAAGGGAATCTCTCCCCGGAAAGTTCGCTGGATACAGGATAAACTGAACAACAGGCCTCGAAAAAGGCTTGACTTTATGACCCCTTTAGAGTATATTTATACGCAAGTTAAACTACAAACCTAAGTCGCGTTAGCGACGAAAATCCGCCGCTGAATAAAAGAACTTATAGGCTACAGCCGCGATAACAGCCAAAAAGCAAAGTATCGCCAATATTTTCAACCATTTTTTCATTGAAATTTTCCCATATAAAGTTCCAGCAAATTTCTGGCCAGAATGCTTGTGTATTTCGCCTGAATGAGAGTACTTTTGGCATTTAACAAATTATTTTTCTGCTCCAAAAAATCGGTAAATGTTATCAGTCCCACATTTCGTTGTTCCACGGCAACCGCATAGGATTCCTGCGCACTTTCGAGATTCGCCAAAGCGGCGTTCCAGCTTGCATCGGCATTTTCCGCTTGAAGATAAAGCTGCTCCATCGAATCTTCCAAAGACTTTTCGGTTTCCCGTTGAGCCACCCGAGCGCGTTCCGTTTCAACTTGCGCAGAAAGCACCTTTGCCGAAGTCGTTCCGCCATCGATAATGGGGATGTTGATTCCCAGCGAAATGCTATGAGTATATCCGTTTTTCGCCTGACGCGCATACCTGTCCGACTTCCACGCCTGAAAACTCGAAGACGCTTCCGCCCCGAGAGTCACCGAAATCGAATTATTGCTATGCGCAATCTCCTCTTCCTTGCTAGCCGCTTGCACCTGCAAACTGTCGGACGTAAGACCCGGATGATTCTTTTTGACCTCCGCCATCACATTCGCAAAAGAAGGAATCGCTCCCATATCCTCGGGCTTTTCGTATTCCGTTTGGGGAGCCTCTAAATTCAAGGAATCCGTCCGAGAAAATTCCAACAATTGACGCAAATCCGTTAAGGCGGTCCGCTCTGCTTGCGCTGAAGAAATCTGTTTTACCTTGGCTTGAGCCGCATCGCTTTTCACCAGAGCAAGATCGCTGCGAGTGATTGTTCCCGCTTCCAACAAGCGTTCATTCAACGCCACCAGCGAATCGGAAAGAACCAAAGCGGAATCGGCAATTATCCGACTTTCTTTTGCCGCCAGCAAGTTCACAAAAGAATTCATGACCCGCTCCTGGACATTCAAAACCGCCAGCTCCGTATTATATCGGCTCGCTTTTAACAACAACTGCCGACTCTCCACGCTAGCACTGGTTTGCCCACCATCCCAGATTTTATAAGAGCCGGACAATCCCACATTCAAACGATAATGATCCTGCGACATCCCGTCAAACGGAGTATCATAAAGAGATTGGTTTATATGAGCCGAAAGAGTCGGACGCCCCGACGCCTGTGAAGACAGCAACGAAGCTTCTGACGCGCGTTCCGAAAGCTTTGCGCTTTCCACATCCAGGCTGCGTTCCCGCACCATTTTCACGCAATCTTCCAACGAAAGCGCGTCCCAAGCCAAAGCGCACCCGAAACACATACACAAAAAAAGCATCCCAATTCGACGTTTCACGCCATTGAGATGCCCGATAGCGCTCGTGCGTTGCATTTTATTCTTCGTCGGAGTTCTCGATTTTTTGAATCGCCTCCAATTCCGTCAAACGTACCCGTTTTTTTCGCAGGGCATTGCGTTTTACCGTATCGTTCAATCGAAACGCGCCATAAGTCGTCATGCCGAAAAGCAACGGCAGAAAAAACGGCAACAGGCTTTCGGACAGCGTCCACTTTTTGCGGATTCCAAAAACGGCAAAAAGGGGAGAAAGAGCAAATCCTATCCAAGAGCCGATTCTTCCAAAATAGCGATTCCGGCGTTCCCTGCCGCGAATGCCTTCTGCAGGTTGCAACGCGCTCTGCGTAAAATGCGCGACGATGAACGACCCAATCAAAGCGGAACCTCCGCTCAACAGCAGACGATTTCCAAAAGGCAGTCTGCGGGTCAGCTTGACAATGCCAAGCGCATGCAACAAAAAGCCGACCAGAGCAAAACCGATAAGGAGCCGCGTTACCGCCGGGCTTTTGAAAGTGTCGTCAATGCACCAATTCACAAAATGCTCGCAATTATTGCTGTATAAATAATAAGACCGCTCGTACAGGCGCTTCTTTGCCCGTTCGACGGCCGCTTCGCCTGTGAATTTAGCCCGGGGATGCTCCACAACCCGAAAGCCATGTCCATCGCAAAATTTTTTAATGGAAGTTTTTACCACGCAGCCGTAGCGGATAAGCCCCGGCAATTTTAAAATATCCTTCCGAGAAAGCGTCCGAGCCATTCCCGAATAATGGATGACCCGCCCACGCCCAATGTAAATGCCATGGTGATTAAAAGCCGTCCGCGGAGAAACCAGATGGGCTCCCACAGGAGGTTCCTGAATCTTCGATTCGTCGATGATTTCGCTCATAGCAAAAATATAGATGAAAAAAGGGGAATTCGGTTATTAGTTATTAGTTTTCAGTTCCCAGTTCCAACTAGTCGAAGGGCAAGCAAATCGGGTGGAATTTTGCCTATACCCTCAAAAAAAAGAGACTTGGTGCATCACCAAATCTCTTCAAGTGGACGATACTGGATTTGAACCAGTGACCTCTGCCGTGTGAAAGCAGCGCTCTAAACCAACTGAGCTAATCGTCCAAAGCACCGCAAAAATACAAAAGCCTTGATTTTACGTCAAGGTTTGCGGGCAATTTCTTTGCTCTTTTTACAGATACTTGTCTTCGGCGCGCCCAAAAATTTCCAAAAAATCCGCCTGGGTCTTGGCTTCGATCAGATCCTTGCGAACTTCCGCATTGGCAAGAATCCGACTGACCGAGGACAACGCCTTGAGGTGCGGTCCCACCGTATTGCCCGGGCTCACGATTAAAATGAGCAGATGAACGGGCTCGTTGTCCATGGCGTCAAAATCAATTCCCTTCTCGACCGTAGCGGCCACCATGCACATTCTGTCCACATAGTCAATTTTTGCATGCGGAACGGCAAGTCCACAGCCGATGCCCGTCGAACGGGTCTGTTCGCGCTTCCAAACGGCATCAAAAATTTCGTCGCGATGTTCCAATTTATAAGAAGCGCAAAGCGCATCGACAAGCTCGTTCAGAATCTGTTCCTTTGTGGAACTTTGGGAATTGATAATGACGCTGTTATCTGTAAATCGTTCAGAAAGACGCATATTGTTTCCTTATTTCTCTTAATAATTGTAGAAAAAAAAAGTAAAAATGGAGTTTTGCCCAAAGAAAAAGCGCAAATCTCTTTTTAAAACGCCATTTTTGATTTCCTTTTTTTGAAAAAACGACAAATTTATCCGATTTTCGCCATATTTTCAAAAATTTCAATCGCCCGCCGAACGGGGATTTGCCCGGGAGCGACAGAAGCCGCCAACGAACAATAGGTCAAATTGGCCCCGAATGCCAGACTTTTTATTCGAGACTCCTCTCCACTCTCGCCCATGGCAAAAAGGGAAAAGAGTTCAAATCCAGGAGCATTTTGCTGAATAAACGGATACAGCCGGTCAAAATCCTGGGGCCGGGAACTCATGCAGGCCGTTTTAAAACCGTTCGCCCCGACGTTCCGAGCCGCAGCAACCAGCGAAGCCAGTTCTTCGGCAGAAGGAATTTTTTCAAAATCGTGATGCGAAACGAAAAAACGCGTGCCGGATTTGCGCAAATCGCCTGCAATCGCCGAAAGTACGCCGAGTTCCTCGGCTTCCACGTCCACAAAATCCGGAGAGACTTCCGCCGAAAGAATCCTCTGAAAAAAGCCGACGCGCTTTGCAGAATCTTCCGTAGGAAACCTTCCGCCATCTCGTACCAAACGAATCGTGCCTATCAGCAGGGCTTTAGGAAAAAGCCGTTTGATTTTTTCGGCAACGAGAGCGCATTCATCCCCGTTTTTTTCGCAAATCAAATCGTAACGGATTTCCAGCGCAGAACACAGAGCGACCGACCGAAACAACTCTCCCTGCGGATTTTGCTGAATTTCCAAAAATGACGCCGCATCCAGCACCCCCGCAAACCAAGGCACGTGCGAATTAGCCAAAGAATCCATTTGCGTTTTCATTGCAAGACAATATAGCTAAACACGGATTTCAAACCAAATTTTCGTCGATTTTCGAACGGCCCGAGCGCATTTTCAGCAGCAAATCCACAATTTCGTCCCAATGTTCCAAGGCGACCTTGCCGATGGCAGGGTCATACATGACTCCCAAATTGCGTTCGATTTCTTTGCGGCAATACTCCAGCGACATCGAATCGCGGTAAACGCGTTTGCTGGTCATCGCATCAATGGAATCAGCAATTGCCAAAATCCGGGAACCTATCGGGATTTCCTCACCGGCCAATTTTCCCGGATAACCGCGCCCGTCGTAGCGTTCGTGATGGTGCAACACTATTTGAACCAATTCATGAGTGTAATTCGACTGCATCAGGATTTTCGCCCCGATAACAGGATGCTGCTTGATAATCGAAAATTCTTCGTCGGTAAGTTTTCCAGGTTTGAAAAGAACGGCGTCGCCAATTCCCACTTTTCCTATATCATGGAGATTCGCCGCATACGAAATCATTTGCACCGAATCATCCGAAAGCCCCAAAGCCCGCGCCAAAAGCGACGCATAGCCGCTGACCCGCTCCGAGTGGCACGCCATATAAACGTCCTTCGCTTCTTCCACGGAAATCAGGCACATGATTAAATCTTTGATATTCCGATTTTCATCCTTTTCCCGCGACTTGTGGTTACGCACCTTGTCCCGGTACATATTCAAATCCGCTTCCATTTTCCAATCGCTGATGGATTTCCGAACGCCCGCATCGTTTTGCAAACGGCTGTCACCTACGGCAATTGACAAATAATACAAAGCGTCTTTATTGTACTCGGCGATGTTTTTACACAGTTTCTCTTGCAAAAGGAAGACGGATTCCCTCGGAATTTCAATGACGACAGCAAATTCATCGCCGCCAATCCGGTAGCATTTTCCGTCGGGAGAAAATGTTTTCAAAATGACATCGGCGGCAGCCTTGATAAGAATGTCTCCCGCTTGATGGCCAAAGGTATCGTTCGCATATTTCAGCCCGTTCACATCCATCAAAAACAACGTCCAGTTTTCCTTCGCCGCGCTCTCCCGTTGAATGTCGTTTAGAGCACTGTCAAAAGAAAAACGATTTTCTAGTCCGGTCAAGCTGTCCGTTGTAGCCACATCCTGCAAATGGGCGTTCATTATACGCAACTGGTTATTGGTTTGTTCCAACTCAAAGGATGTCTCCCGAATAAAAGTCGCCATGCGAGCTGCTAAAGGCAAGCGGGTATTCACAGGCAAATGGACAGCATTCCTTTTATCCGAAGATTTTTTCCCGGCATCGCCTTCCCGCATGGCTGCAATGACAAGCGTAATGTTGTGCTGATTCAAGCGACCCTTTTCACGAAGAAATTCCCCGTGGGAAAAAAATCCGGTACTGGCCGCTAAATCCTTGAACGCCAGAATTTCATAAGTTGGCTCATGTTGAATCCAAAACGCCTTTCGAGCTGCACAAGAAAAAATGCGAAGCACCTCGGGAGAAAAATCCGCGTATTTTTCGCTCTCTCCACGAACGCTGTCCAAAATCAACTGAGGCTCTCCATAAGACAAGCGCACAATCGCCCCTTTCTTCACATCGGACGACATCGTCAGCGAACCATCGGCATTACTGGCTGCTGGAGCCCGAACAATGGAAACCCCGTTATGTTCGTATAGCATCGGAAATTCGATCGCATTGTAAAAGAAATTTTCGTCGTTTTGGATGTTCAAATATTTGCGGTAAACTTCGTAAGCGGGGACGTTTCCCAATTTGTAAATAATGTTCCCCTTGGAGTGCGAAACGTGAAAATTTCGTCCAATTGGCTTCCAACCGCTTATCTTGCGCGCTTCGACATAAAAATCTTCGCCACCCCAAAAGAGAATAAGGATGCCGGAAATCGAAAAACCGCCGACAGACGAGAATACGCACGATTGGGAACTCGTTATGTCGGGAGAGCAGACGATACCGCCAAAAACCTGAATTTCCGGAGCCAAATCGTCCAAACCATCACAAAAAGCCGTCGTCGAAAACGAAGAAATACAATGGTAAATTTCTATCGCTTTAATCCAGGGGTTCGCCTTTGATTCGGCAACGATTTGCGCAGCGATTTCCTTGACATCCTTTTCTTGAAAATCATATTGTCGAATCATAAATTGCGTTGTCGGCTTTTCAAAATAAATTGCGGAAACTGAAATTTCCTCAGCAGCATCGCAATTGACAATATTGCCGCTCGTCGAATTGCCCAGCCAGGGAACTCCGGGGAAATAACGTTCTATCACATTCCAAACCGGTTCAATCGATTTTTCGGACAAAATACTGGAATGAATCTGAAAATACAACCTTGGGCAGCCATGATCCTGATGCCAAGACGCAAAATTTTTGATTTCATTTTCAAAATCTGCTAAACAATGAAACGAAAATGCTCTGCACTTCATAAAACAACCTTTAATTACTTTGCCGAAAAACAATCCTGCGAAAGCAGAAAAGAAAAAAGAAAGCCAGAATATATCGATTTTCTTGAACGACAAAAAATCGCTCGACAAGTCGCCAATAGAAATAAATTTTGAAATGTCGCCATTGCTTTTCTCAAAATAGACTTATCCGAAAAAACTTGTTTTTAAAATAATAATTTTTTCAAACACAGAAGAAAAGGGGGAATGGGCCATTCCAAACCGGAATAAATTTTTACATCCATCAAAAGCCAGAATTATTGTAGAATCGACGAGGCCGTTGGAAAAAGCATCCCGCAATTTTGCCCATTAGATGGGCTCATTGTGATAAAACGCACGTCGCGCCAAAAAAATATTCCACAGCGCTTTCAAATTGCACACAAGCTCGCACAAAACCGATATTTCGGCCTTGTATAAAAAATGGTGGATGCAGAGCACCCACCATCTGAACATTTTCAAAAAAATCAACCGATTTCTTCGAAAGCTTTTTCCAATTTTTTCAAAGCTTCGTCGCATTCCTCTCGGCTTACATTCAACGGAGGAAGCAAACGCATCACATTTCCTTTTGCGCTCAGCACCAATAAGCCCGCATCCCGCGCGGCGACAATCAAATCTCCCACGGATTTTTCCGCAAGAATCGAAAGTCCCAAAATCAAGCCGTCTCCGCGAACTTCACCAAGGAAAGAGAATTTATTCGCCATCTTCTGCAATCCCGTTTTCAATTGTACGGAACGCTCGTTCACTTTTTCCAAAAATCCCGGAGCAGTAATTTGATTGACTACCGAAAGTCCTGCGGCACAGGCCACAGGGTTTCCTCCAAATGTCGTACCGTGATCTCCCGGCTTCAATTCATCCGCAATAAATTGCCGAAGAAGCACAGCACCCAACGGCAGCCCGCCGCCAAGAGCTTTGGCAAGCGAAACCAAATCCGCATGGAGACCGTATTTTTCTGCGCCAAGGAATGTTCCTAAACGTCCCATTCCCGCTTGCACTTCATCTACAATCACCAAGCAGCCGAATTTTTCTTTCAAACGGTTTACCGTATCGACCATTTCTTTGGAAAGCGTCATCACGCCACCTTCCGCAGCCAAGGACTCCAACATGATGGCGCAAGTATTTTCATCCACTTCTTTACAAAGCGCCGCCGTATCATTCCAGGGAACGTGAACAAAGTCACCCGGCATGTCACCAAAGCCTTCACGAATAGAAGGTTGTCCCGTCGCAGAAAGAGCCGCAAACGTCCGACCGTGAAAGCTGTTTACAAACGTCACGATTTTCTGGCGATTTTTTTCACCTTTGCGGTCAAAATATTTTCTCGCAAACTTAATGCAGCCTTCATTCGCTTCTGTTCCCGAATTGCAAAAAAACACTTTGTCAAATTTCGTTACTTCCAAAAGTTTTTTGCCCAAAGCAATTTGCGGATAATTTGGATACAGATTGCTCAGGTGCATAAACTTGCGAGACTGTTCCGCAATGGCATTGACAATTCCCTCATTTTGGTGACCCAAAGCATTGACTGCTATTCCCGCGCAGAAATCCAAATAGGCTTTTCCCGCCGCATCAAACAAATAGCATCCACGGCCTTCCACAAAATCCACATCCGGCTTACCATAAAGCGGAGCAATAACCGCTTTGTCCGATTCCAACAAATTTTTATGCAAGGATTGTTCCATAATTCAAGTCTCCATGAATTTGTTTTAAAAATGTTTCCGCGTCTTTCCAACCGAGAATGTGAATTTCTCCCAATCCGCGATGAATCGCCCGCAAACTTTCCTGCACTTTCGGAATCATGCCCCCGCTGATAGTGCCATCTTCAATCAAAGTTTTCACCTTGGCTTCATCCAAATTCGGAATGACATTTTTCTCTTTGTCCAAGACGCCCGGAACATCGCTGACAAGCAAAAATTGATCGGCTTTGAGAGCTACCGCCAGTTCCGAAGCCGCCGTATCCGCATTGACATTCCAGGCAATTCCGTTCCCCATGGAAATAGGGCTAACGACAGGCGTCCAACCGGTTTTCCAAAGGTCCTCGACGATTTTCGGATTGACTTTTTCAATGTTTCCGACAAGACCCAGATCGACGCAGCCTTCCCGTTTTTTTGCTTCAAAAAGTTGCCCGTCCACGCCGGAAATGCCGATAGCCGCAGCCCCGTTGTTCTCGAGCATTCGCACCAATTTTTTATTCACATGGCCGGAAAGGGTCATTTCGACCATTTTCATAATGCCCGGGGTTGTCACCCGCAAGCCTTCAATAAAACGAGGTTCTTCCGAAAGAAGCGCGATATTTTCGTTGATATCCTTGCCTCCGCCATGTACAACCGCCACCAGACAATCCCGAGCGGGCAATGCGGCTATTGCACGGGTAAAATCCAGAAGCTTCGCCTCATCTATTGCCAGGCTGCCACCGATTTTTACGACGACTTTTTTCATTTCCAAATAAACCTCTTCGTATTTTTTCCAAATTTATTTATAATCCTCGGCTTTGTCTTTTCCTTTTCCAAAAGAATTGTTATATTCAATAAAAACATCCACCCGAATGCGCCGGAATCCTTCCGCACATTCATAACCAAAGGCAATTCTATGGCAATCAAAAAAGTCTGGCTCGACGAATCAAACGGCGAATGCGTTTCCTGCGGTGCTTGCGAAGGCACTTGCGATGCAGTTTTTTCCGTTCCCGAAAAAATGCAGGTAAAAGAAGGCGTCGATTACTCGAAATACGAAGACGACATTAAGGCCGCTGCAGAAGGCTGCCCGGCTCAGGTCATCAAGTACGAATAATTTTTAATTTCTTTTCAAAAGCAGACAGTTCTCGCTGTCTGCTTTTTTATTTCTTTGCAGCAAGCAATTCCTTTTATTCCCGCAAGATATTTCCTGCCGCAGCTTGTGTTTCATATTCCATACGAAGCCATTCCGCAGAACGGGCTTTTTTATCTACCCGAATTTCATCTAACGCACCATTCCAAGACTCTTCGCCGACCTCGTTTCCGCCAACGCGGAAAGGAAGGGGCGCATTAAATGGACGCACAGAAAACGCAACAGGATTTCCAACAGCTATTCCATTGACAAACATCGAAATAGAATCCTTTTGCGAAACGAGACTCACCCGGTTCCAAGTCAAAGAATCCATCGCAACTAGCGCGCCGGGAAGTGAATCCCAATTAAAGAAATTGTAAACAGCAAATGTCGAATTGATGTTGTCGTAATACCATTGAATCCCAATAGAATCCGCAGAGGCGCGACTGGAGAACAAAACTTGATGCTTGTTGTTTCGCCCGTTCCAATACGCCCAAACGGACAAAGTAAAGTCGCCTTCAAACAAATCTTCGGGATCCACAGATATAGACTGTCCTTCTGAAATGGTCGTACCGTACCCGATGAACCCAAAAGCCTTATCCGAATCCGACGGGAAATTTAAACTGGCATCGCCGTTCAAATGCAGAGCGGCAACGACAGAATCCGATTTCAAGAATGCGCGAGACGAAGAATCCGAACACCGACGAATTATATACAAATTCACATTTCCATCACCGGCGGCAATGCTATCCAAGCGCACCCAAAGCACTCCTTGCGAAGCTCTAGGCGTCCAATAATCCACTTCAAAATTTTGTTCTTTACCCCATTCCGAAACGATTTGAAAAGAATCCGGATTTGAAAAAGTCGCAAAGTCGATAAGATTATTAAACTTTACGGGCATTACAAAATTTCGCAGAGTTTCCATCGGCGAATAGGATAACGCAACGGACACAGCCGTCGAAACGGACGATCCCAAAGCAACTCCGTAAGAAGAATCCGCATACAACGACGCGTCAGCAAGAACAAGAACGGAATCGTTTGCCGTCAGCGTTTTCAACTCCGGGAGAGCAACGCTTTGCCGATTATCCGTCGTCCAAAATGCAAAATACGACTCTGGAACGGAATCCTGCATATACACCAAAGAAATCATTCCCGAAGGAACCTCTTCAAACGCAAACACGCCATTTTCATCGACAGCGCTCGTCAAATGCGTCCCCACAATGCGAACACTTCCCGAAGACTCCGAAGATATTTTTCCTTCCAATGAACGGGAGTTTCCCAAAACAACTTGCACAGAATCGTTCGACAAATTCAACAGAGATTGATTCTTTCCTTGCTCCGCGCGAAGGGTTCGCATTTTGTCCGAGACGTTATCCAAAGAAAAATTTCCCGCGCTGTCCGTCCAAGTTTCCAGGGAATCCGCTATTACCGCATATTTCCAAGAATCTTCGTAAAGAACAACTCGAGCACCTACCGCAGGGGAAACGCCGTCGGCCAAGACAATATGACCCGCGATAGAATTGCCAATATCCGTCACGCCACCAGCTGTTCTCGACTCTTGAGAGCAAGCGGCAAACACGAGCAAAAGCAGCATCCAAAATGCCAGCGGCATCCACGCTTTTCCTCTCCGCAATGCAAAATTCATTTTCATTTGGCGTCCTCTGTTTTCAACTTTTCACTCAACGGATACATTACAACCATCATTTCATAAATTTTTTCGACTTCTGGATCGTCGGCAGCCTTTGCCATAATTTTTTGCCGAGCTTCTTCTAAAATTTTTACAGCATAATCATAAGAGCTTTCGCTCATTGCCAGCGTGGTAAAAGCGGCAAAACGCTCGTGCGCTTTCTTGGATTCAATAGCCCCTATCGCCTGCTGCACATATTCCCGGCGTATTTTCCGTAAATTCATCGGGGAAACGTTCTTTGCGTCAATCATTTCCGCCGTTTTTTGAAATTTTCCGTCCACCGTTTTTTGGATTAAATTCCAGCGAATCATATTTTCTACAGCGACGCGCGCTTCTTCCGTGGGAATCGCCGGCACGACCATCCGAGCAAGACGCATCATGTCGCCATCAAATGCTGGCTGGCAAACCAATTCTCGCAAAACGGGGTAATACCACTTTGAAAAAAAATCCTGCTGGTCCTCTGAAATATGTACAAATTCATTTTTTGACCGGATTTGCACAATTTCGTCCCATGCGTTTTCCCGCTCTTCAACCTGCTTTGCCTGATTGTACTCCACCAGTGCGAAAAAATATTTCGACTGGATGTTGTTCAAATTCATCGCCTTGACCATTTTCGCTATGGATTTTTCGGTCAAATTAAAACGCCCGCGAATGACATTCAGGCAATACGACGACGAACTGAAACCCGCTTTTGCCGCAAAAAAACGATGAGAAAAAATGGAACGCAATTTCTTTTGTTCGTCAAAATAATCTTTTAAAAACAGACGGTAATCGTCGTAATCAAAAAGCTTATCAATGGTCGACATATTCCATTTAAACATAAATTTTTTACACACCAATAGAGTTTAGATACCGCAAAATAAACGGGAAAATCCGTATTCAACGGCTTATTTTTAAATAAAATTTACACAGAATCATTTTGTTTAGAAAGAACGATCCCGTTTTTGCGTGTAAAAATCGTTTCTTGGAATCCAAAATCAAATAAAAGTCACTTCATTGCCCGTTCTAGGCAACGGCTGGCGTAAAGGAAAACCGCTTTCCGTAAGCGGGTAACCGATAGCGACAGAGCCATAGACCCGTTCATTTTCCAAAAGGCCTAAAGTTTGTAAATAGGCAAGCAAAGTCGGATTTTCATTCAGCCATCTCAACTGATTGATCCAGCAACTACCCAAATCCAATTCATTGGCTTCCAGCATCATATTTTCTATTGCAACGGATACATCCGCCATATTATTGCCATAATCTTTTTGATTCGCCACGACAATCAAAACCGGCGCATGATAATGAAAAACGTAACCGCCTTTTTGGGAATTTAAAATAGAGTTGCGAATGCTTTTATACATCCCATCGGTCATTTCCATTTTGGAGAAAATACTTTCCACGAGTTCTGCAAGCCGTCGAAGGACATCCGTATTTCGGATGACCAAAAAATGATTCGTTTGATTATTGCCACCACTAGGCGCAAACCGCCCAGCAAGAATGATTTTTTCCAATTTTTCCTGTTCAACAGGCAAAGTCTTGTAACGGCGTGTACTGCGGCGAGAACAAATCGCTTCTTCTACATTCATATTCTATTTCCCAAAAAAGTTTTTTAGAAAATAAATTATTTTGTTCTCGGCGTTTTTTATTTATAAAAATAAATGGACAGGCGTCGTCTTTTAAAGCCAGAAGCCTGCCCGCAAAAAAGTCTGCATTACGATTCTATTACAGCATCGTTCGCCGTCCAAACTTCCAGCGAATTTTGCTTCACCTGGATGCAAGCAAAACAAATCGCCGAATCCGCAGCAGCAGAAAATTGGCGTTTTGCACTGGGGGAAATCCGAAGCCAATCGCCCGACGTCAGCGGAATCGTTTCTCCATCAATAACGACTTTTCCTTTTCCGGAAAGCACGACATAGATTTCTTCATTCTGTTTATGAGAGTGGACAAATGGCACTCCGGTTCCTGCCGGCAGATGATTGATACTCACTTCAGCACCGGTCAATTGCAAGGAATCGTGCAATTCCGTTCTAGCTTCAGCACCAACGTTTACTTTTGCATAAGTTTTCATCGTCATACCTCTCGGTTAAAAGTTTCCGACAATAGAACTTTCCATCGTCTTGTTGTAACATTCATTGTTACATAGTCCGCCCTTAAAAAGTCACTTTGCGAACGCAAGATAAGGACGTTCGCATTTTTTGTTCATTCCGTTCCACAGAAGGCAAAAACAGTATAGCCATTCCAACAGGACAAAAAAACGCCTCATGGCCCTCTTGAAGTTGAACGCCGCTGCTGCAAGCTTTGCATTGAGCATGTCGCCAAAGATTCCCTTGTAGAAATTTCTGCCCATACGGTGATCGCTTTTCAGATGGCCGTTGATAGGCTCGATGCCAGCCCTCTTGCAAAAAAGATTGTGAGCCTTTTCCTTCTGGTAGTAAGTCGCGTTTTTCTTCGGGACGTCCGGTATCACGATCTTTGTCGTTCCGGATTCCTTTTGTCCGCGGTATCCCCGGTCGCATGCTGCCCGGCTCGGCCTGAAGCCGAGCATTTGTTCAACATGGTCAAGCGTATCGTCTATCGTATGTCCGTCATACTCGTCCCTGAACGCGACTGCGCCGACGATGAGGCCGCTGTAGCTACGGGCGATTGACACCTTGTTGCCGAACTCGTATTTCTTGTGTTCCTTGCCCTTGCCGATGCATTTTACTTCGGGTTCGTGAAGCGAATAGACCTTGTCCTTGTCGCATTTCTTCTGTGCCAGAACTTTGTAGAAAAGTTCAATTTTTCCTTTGTACGTACCCGACAGATTTTTCTTCGAAAGATTCCGTTCCATTTCGCGGACGAGCCGACCCGCGATGGTTTTCAGTCTGCGATCCGCCTTGTGAGCCTTCTTGCCGTTCTTCGGGTGATTGCGGAAACGCTGGTCACGATGGACCTTCTTCAGGATTCTCCTGTAGGACTGTCTCTGCGGAAGGCCGTGTTCTTCCACGATTTTCTGCACCTGCTCTATTATCTTGTTCGCAAGTTTGGCGTCTGTAGGGAACGTGATGTTCTTTTCCTGCACGGTCGTGTCAAGAAAGACCGTGCCGCATCCTGTCGGTCCTTGTTTATCGTGGTCATCGTTGACGAGGATACTTTCCTTGAGGATCATGTCCAAGCCTTCCTCGCCAATCATGTGCCGGAAGTGGACAAGTTCGCTCGGGTCGCAGGGTTGCTCCGTCGAGAAGAACCGTTCTCCGCAAAAATACTGGTAATAGGCGTTTTCCTGAAACTGCTCCACGACGGACTCGTCCGATACGTTGCGGATGTGCTTCAGGATGATGAGCCCAGTCATGAGACGGATCGGCTTGTTCGGCGCACCCATTTTGTCGTCAAACAGTTTCGAAAACTCGGTCTCGAACTTGTTCCAGTCAATCTTGTTCGCAAGAACGTAAAGGGGATGCTTGTGGTTCAACTGCTCCTCAAGGGAACAGAAAAGGCTTGTCTGGGCGTGGGATTTTGGCGGTCTGTACATGAAAAAAATGCAAGGTTTTCAGTCATATTTTAGAAAACCTTGCAATATTTTCACAGGGTAGAAATCAATTTTTCCCAACAGTTATGCGGGCTGGGCGGGATTTTAAGGGACGACTACATAAAATAATATACACAAACCGCGATGTAATGTCAATAGTTACGGCAAAAAAAATAAAGAATAGAGATGTGGGAAGAGAATTGCCTGCGGTTAGTGAATCGTTACAACTGTTCCTTAAATTATTTAGCTTCTAAAATTTTCTTCATGTCTTTTTTTATTTCAGCAAGGGTTATCGATTTCAATTCCCTTTCCATGGCTTGCTGCACTTGAAGAAGTTTTCCATCTAACATTTGATGAATGTTTCCGCCGACAGGACAATGGGGATTCGGATTTTCATGAAAATGAAACAATTCCCCATGACCAATACATTCTACAGCATTGTAAATATCCAAAAAAGAAATTTCCGCCAGCGGTTTGGCCATCGTTGCTCCGCCAGAACCCCTTGCGATATGTACAAGCCCAACATTCTTTAGCTGGCCCAAAATTCTCCGCACGACGACCGGATTCACATTTGTGCTTCCCGCCAAAAAATCGCTGGTGACTTTATGTGAATTGCCAAACGTGTCCAAACAAATCAAAATATGCACAGCCAAAGTAAAGCGACTCGAAATTTGCATACTACACCTTCATTTTGCAGCCACTTTGCGCGAAACTCCATAAAAATCATCTTTGCGCATGGAGGGCTTTTATCGTTTCAAGTCCGCTTTCGTCATCAAAACAGCGGTTTCCAAATGCGGCGTTCCCGGGAACAAATCCAACGGCACAATTTTTTGCACCCGATAATTTGCCAAGCGCCACTGGTTTAGCGAACGAGGAATTTCGTCGGTGCCGCAAAAAATATGCAGAATCCGTTCTGGCTTGCGACGGGCAAGGGCGGCAATCACTCCGGAATCCACTCCTTTTCTCGGAGGATCCAAAAGCATCACTTCAGGGGACTGTGATTTGGGGATTCTTTTTTCTACAAACGAAGCGTCGATTTTCCCCGCAAGAAAACGGGATTTTTGTCGTTTTAAAAAACGCGCGGAATTTTTAGCATATTCAATAGATGCGCCTTCCCACTCAACGCCAAACGTCGAATTGGCGTTTTCACCAATACCAAACGAAAACAATCCATAACCGCAATAAAGATCGAGCAGATCCGTTTCCGCACTCGGCTGCAATAAAGTTTCTGCACAGCGCAATAAATTCGGAATTTGCGATTCATTGATCTGGCTGAATCCCGTGACCGGATATTTCAAGCGGCACGTTCCCAAATCCAACGTCAAGTCCTTCGGCCCATAAAGCGTTTTGAACGCGAGCGCATTGACCGGGCGTTGCGCTTCCAAATAATAATCGGAACGGGTCGGATCAAAATAGACGTGCGCAGAACGGACATCAAGCCCCGACGCATTCAAATGCTCGCCCATCAATTTGAGTTTGCGAACCACCAGCGCATTCATTTCACAAACATTGAAAATTACCGTTCGCCATTTATACGAACCTCGAATAATCACCCAGTTCAAAACCTCGGCGAGAGTATTGAATACAGGCTTTTGCAAATAGGATTCTATAAACCGGTAAACAGCAAGATGTTCGGCAGGTTCCAGCGGTTCCGCAAACTCGGAGCGATTGTCTTCTTCATCAAAAACAAGCTGAAATTTTTCGCGATTCAAAACGACACGACGTTTTGTTGTTGTCCTATAATTTCTGGGAAGCGGGCTTTCAACAATTCTTTCTGGATTCGGCAAGGCGTTTTCCTGACAAAATAAAGAGAAGGCTTTATTTTTGGCAACGAGTTCGTCCTTGTAATCCATAATAGAAAGGGAGAGTAGCGAAAGCTCAGACAATTCCTTGGGCAAGGACTGCCGAAGCGCATTGGCAAATGAAATCATGGAGAGACCTTGGAAAGAATTCTCAATAAACGATAAGGTTCTTCGGTGTCGTCCAAATAAGGTTTGCCTTCAACATTCAAATAGACGATTGACGTTCCATTGCTTTTTTGAAAGGCGAAAAATCGATTGGCATTTTCAAAACGGACAAGAATAAATTCGGCACTGTCTTTGTAAGTCGCCCGATTTTGAAGAGTGTCCGTTTTTTCATTGCGCCGGAACAAAAATTCCTCGATAAAAGCATTGCCATCACCGTCCAAATTCATTTTGACTTGGCGCAAATCGCATTCGTCGCAAGGAAGCGTTCCGACATAAGATCCAGCAACTCCTTCCGGAATTTGAACTGGCGCCAACTTGGGAAGAGTTTTCAAATCCTCTTCTATTTTTTTTGCCTTGGCCTCATTTTCATTTTGACCGCAGCCCAAAATCAAAGAGAATAGTGCCGCAGCAACAAAGAATTTTTTCATTTATTCTCCTATCCAAACAACTCGAAATCCCGATGTATTCGAAGCGAAATCCGGCAGTTTCTTTTCTGAAGCGCTGAAAGCCAATTCTTTCGCCACCGAATTCCAAGCTCCACCATGAAGTGCCGTGTCCAAAGCCCATTCCGCAACATTTCCGCAAACATCGTAAAGTTCCCAAGCATTCGGTTTCTTTTGGGCGATTTTCTGATAGCCGTCCGTCAGATTATTGTATTGCGCATAATCCCGTGCGGGATTTGCCCCCCAATAATAATTGCCCGTGCTTCCTGCCCGAGCAGCGAATTCCCATTCTTCTCGACTGGGCAAGCGAACGGCAGAAACCCGATCATTGATTTTGAGCCCGCCCAGTTTGTTTCCCACTCCTCGAAGGGTATAAGAAAACGCCGTGTCCAATCCCAGATATTTAGAAAGTGCGTTGGCAAAAAGAATGGCTTCATACCAAGAAACATTGGCGACCGGAAAGGAATCCCCGACCGATTTCGTCATCTGCTGCGGAAGGGTTCCCATTAACGTCCGATAATCCGCCTGCGTAATTTCCGTTTGCGAAATCCAAAACTTTCCCGTTTTAATCCACGAAATCATCAATGCGTTGCTGCTTGAAGAAATTTCGACACCATCTGAAGAAGACATCGGCACGTTAGACGAAGACGATTTTTTTCCAAAGCCTCCGCAATCCGGGCAATCGGTGCCGCCCGTTTCTCCATTGGTCGGCGAGGAGCAAGCGGCAAAAATACAGGACAGGCTAGCTGCGATTAAAATTTCGACGATTCTTTTTTTCATCTGACCACTCCGACACGATAGAATTTTTCTTTTTTCTTTCCGGAATCAAAATTCACTTTTAAGCGAACGCTATAGACATCGCTGCCCAAATGGGAAATATCCATCTGATCGATTTGATTATTTCCCTGATTTGCCTTGCCCAATTTTTTGGAAAAAACCAGACGTCCCGAAATATCATAAAATTCAATCGTCACCGATTTCGCAGACATTCCCAAAGAGAATCGAGCGTTAGCAATCCCCCCTCGCACCGGATTGGGATAGACAAAAAATTCTTCTATTTTTGCAACCGCCTTGACCTCTGCGGGTTCGGGCAATTTAGAAGCATCAAAATAATTCGTACGTCCATTTCCCGAACCAGGCACACTCCAGGCTTTAGCGTCGGTTTCCGCCAACGCAGAAGACTTCGCCAAATTATAGCCCGTGACAAATCGCCGCTGGAACGCATACAACTGCGGTCCCGAAACCGAATCAATCGTTTTCGCTACAAAGAACGCCATCGGATGAACAGTTTCGCCATATTCAAAATTGCCGGCAGAAATGGGGAATCCATCCGTCACCGATTTTCCGTTGGAATTAAAAGCGTGCAAAACTCCCCCATTCGTTCCCACCAGAATTTCGGGCAGGCTGTCGCCCGTCACATCGACTATCAGAGGATCCGAAAGGAAAGAAGTCTCTGGAGTGTTCTTGGTAATTCTGATAGGAAATCCAGAAATAACCACTCCAGAACGATCCACCGCATAAACCAGATTGTTGCCTAGAAATACGGCTTCCGGATAACCATCACCATTCACATCACCTATCGCTATTGGCGATGTTTCATCATAAAAGTCCACAACGCCGTCATTTCCCCGCTTAAAAGAACGGGGAGCGAACACGACTGAGGCCGAATCGTCGGCGCGAACCATCGCCGCATACCCGCGACTTCCTAAAATGAACATTTCCGATTTGCCGTCCCGATCAAAATCCGAGCAAGCGATTCGGAAACTCTGCTTTTTTATATCAAATAAATTCTTCGCACGAATTTTTGGGGAAGGCAGTTTTTGAATGCGCCCCTCTTCCGCTTTGTAGAGAGCCAGCTCCGCATTTTTTCCGACCAGAGCGACATTTGCTAAATCTCCGTCGGGGCAAAGCGCCATGTCCTGCGGTTCAAAATTTTCCGGCAGAGCAAAAGCGTCCTTGGAAAGATTCGCCGTTTTATAGCGATAGAGATTTTCATTGTCCGCGACAAAAACGGAAGCATTCCAAACCATCGGTCCCACCAAAGGATTTGCGATGCCCGCTAATTTACGGTCAAATTGAATCTGGTCGATAGCCGAAGAAAGAACGGTTTGCGCCAGCCCCTTGTTTTGGTGCAAACTGTAAACGGTATCTCCCGAAGCGGCAACTCCAAGAAGTTTTCCCAAAGACGAACCGAGCCGATAGAGAGCGACGGAATCCACAGAATCCGCAAGCGAAAGGGCTCGCGTCCATACCGTCGTATCGCTTTCTTGCAAAGGCTGTCCAAATGCCGACATCGCCTGCAATGTTCCATCTTCAGAGCCAAACACGATCAACTTTTCTCCCGCCCCCACAGACATTCCTTCGGGATAATCCAAAGCGACAGCTCCGCGAACGGACGCATTCAACCCGACGTTTTTTGGGAAAAGCGATCCTGGAATCAGCGCATGGGACGCCCACGAAATCGTGACCGGAATCGAAGAAGCGGCAAAGTTAAATACGCTGTCCCCCATAAAGGCGTTGGCATTTTTTTCCATGTGCGCATTCTTCGTTTTCTTTGCCGTTACAGTAATGCCCGTATGTCCGCCCATTGTCGTTTTTGTATTGCCATAACCCGAAGGCTTTATCGACCACACCGTATCCTTAGGGGAATTTTTCCCTTTGCGCCAATGCGGAATCAAATCTGCGCCAGATCCGTAATCGTAAGCGTCTTGGCCAAGAGCGTTTTTAAAAGTTTTCCCAATAGAAAGAACACCGTCCGCTTCCGTGAGCATCAGACCATACTGGTGATCGCGCAAAGTGTCGCCGCCCCA
Organism: Fibrobacter sp. UWS1; assembly: GCF_002300445.1. Taxonomy (NCBI): domain Bacteria; kingdom Pseudomonadati; phylum Fibrobacterota; class Fibrobacteria; order Fibrobacterales; family Fibrobacteraceae; genus Fibrobacter; species Fibrobacter sp. UWS1. The sequence continues at coordinate 2,147,068 of NZ_NSGW01000001.1, read as the reverse complement.
AAAATTGGTGACTCCATACGGAAGAGCTTCTCGCAAATACCAGTCATTGACTTTCCACACGGCGATGCCGCTTGCCGGAAGTCCCGCATCAAAAGAAGAAACATCCACAATGACTCCGCTCAATTTCTTTCTGTTTTTGACGCACTTCCCTTTTTCATCGCAAATACTGTCTTCAAATGCCGTGTATAAGCTATCGACCGGATAGACTTTCGTCACCACTTCGTAATCCGATTCCGCTGCCACATCCGACGCAGGAACATACGACACCGCGATTTTCGCCGAATCCCCCGCCGAACGTTCCCGGTTTTCAATCAGCAAGTATTCATTCGCAGCCAGTGGGACTTTGACGATTTCCGTTCCCTCGCCTGAACCCGCCGCAACGATATTTCGGGTCAGGCTTTTGGAATCCGGCGGATAAACCGTTTGCACTTTCGCCCAGCCCATGTAGGAACGCACCCAAGCGGAAGGAAGCACTGGGAAAAATCCATTGCCCGCATTGTAGCCCGCAAAATCCATCAAATCAAAATAACCCAGACGAGAAATGCCTTTCACCACATCGTAAGTGTTCGGCATCCCGAGTTCCCGCCCTATCTGGTTTACGATAACGCCGTTGATTCCCCAGTTGAGACCGTCCTGCGAAGCGGTTTCGCTGGTGACCATGATTGTTTTCAGCGTGTCCAGAGTTGAACCGGGAAGAATCATGCCCCGAATATCCTTGGCGCATTTTCGTTCCGAATCCGCCGTATCCAGGTAGCTCCAATAATCCTGAACGACATAGACGTCCATAAAATCGCCCGGCGTATCCGCATTGTTCGTTCCCATGCTGCCACCATCCACCAAGCGACTTGCCCCCGCATGAATAATCATATAGGCGCGTTTTTTGTTGGACGATTTGGGCTGAGGCACTTTGAACGGATTGTCCAGCGTGTCATTCGAACGATTGGCTTCCGTCACGGCGTCCCAGATAAAATTCATATAATCCCGGCTGCGCGCTTCATCAAATTCCGCGGTCTTTTCGCCTTTCTTTTTAGAAGTCCGGTTGTAATCGATAATATAATGATTGACGGTATAAGGCTCGCCGCTGGGGAAAATTCTAGCGGTTATCACCAGATTTCCATTGCTCACCGCTTTGTAATAATTTTTCGCAAATTCAAAATGCTTTTGCCAATATGCCGCACTCGCCCGGTGCCCGCTGGGATCCAAACTGTAATTTGCATTGGACGTGTCGCTGTCCGAATCAAAACGCCCCGTTCCTGTCGTCAGGGAATTGTCGGGGGATTCCTGTTTAAATTGGACGCGAAGCGCAAAAATTTCCAGAGTGTCCACTGCAAAGGACGAAGTGAAAAACGCCAGCAAAGCCAATAAAAAAAGATGCTTTTTCATAAAAGTAAAATTACAAAATAGGAAGCCGTAAACGATGCGGTTCTTCGGGAAAAAGGCTAATTCTGCGCAGGATTCAGAAACCCATTTTTTGATAGGATTCCGGAACAGGAACGCGCCAGATTTCATCTCCCCAACGCACGTCCGTATTGACCCGCTTGATTTTTATCGAGAGCACATTTTTGCCATTCCGAAACACGCGAGTCCATTCGGGAGCTTCGACGGAATCAAATTCCGCATAGTTCGAAAACTCCAGAGTTTCATGCGCCTGCACGATTTTGACAATGCGTCCATCCTTGTTGCGGAACGCTTCAAAGGGAATGCCCAGCCGATTTTTCCCATATAAAATTTTTCCATCCAAAGAATCCCGGAGAGAATCGACTGTTGAACCGAACGGCAGCACTTCACCCCAGAAAAGCCCCGCAATCTGGTGGATGTCCAAAAGGGGAATTCCCGCATAGCCGCCGACAAGAAAGCCCGAACCGACAGCAAAACTTTTTTGTTGAGGAAGCACTAGAGTCCACTTGGCGTCTTGCCACAAAACCGAAGCGACCCCAATGCCCATCGGACCCGAAAATTCCATTCGGTAACGTTTATAGGGAACGGCAAAAAGAACCGCCGAAAGCGTGTGCGAACCTTCGAGAGAGTCGTTGATTTCCAAAGAAAACTTGGCTTTTAAACTATCGGGCGGTGTCAATTCCAACGAAGCGGAACCCTTTGCCAAACGAGGGCCGCAACCCGACAACAGAGCGAGCGCAAATCCCAACCACAGAATTTTTCCCGAAAGCGTTTTCACCAGCGAACCACCTCAAGTCCCCGTGAAATCACTCTTTTTTCTTGTCCAGAATTTCAATTTGCTTTCTGGCATTTTCATTTTTCGGATCGATTTCCAAAATTTTGCGATAATAGTTCAAAGCCCGTTCATTCAGCGAAAGAGCTTGACAAATCGCCGCCAAATGCGCAAATATCGAAGTATCGCTGTAGAACATTTCCCGCCAAGAGGACTCCTGCTCTTCAACCCGTTCCATCAAAGCGAGCGCTTCTTGAAATTTTCCCACGCGGTAGAGCGCCCAAGCTTTGGAATCCATATAGGCGACATTGCCCGAATCCAGCCGGAGAGCTTCATCGATCAACTCACCGCCCCAGCGCAATTCTTCCGGATTGCGATTCAAATCCACCAGCGTGTAACCCAAGTGATTTTTTGCAGACGCGTCCATGGGGAAATTATGAAATAACTTTTTGAATACGACAATGGCCGAATCGACCTGCCCAAGCCCCAGCAAATTAGAACCGACGGCAAACAAGAACTGCTGCAATTCCCCGCCGACTTTTTCCGCTGTAAGATAATGCTCTGCCGCCTTTTGCCGCAAAATTTGCGCGCTGTCCCGACGAGCGGAATCCGTAGGAAACCTTTCCAAGACTTCCGCATGGAGTTGCAGCATCGTTGCGTAGATGTAATGCAAGTTCGCTATATCCAACTCCACATTTTCATCAAACCTTCTCAACTCTTCCAGATTGCCTTTTTCAATCCATTTTGCCCGGAGAGAATCCAAGCGAGAATTGCGAGCCAGGGAAGAATCCAAAAGCGCATAGGCCTTCGGGAAATTTTCCGTCGCACGATAGCGTTGCAGCAACTGATTCCGATACGACAGTTCCGGCGACTTCGCATAAGCCTTTTCTAAATAGTCCAGCGAGCGCGCCGAATCCCCGTCTTCCCAAGCATAAGCGCTCAACATAGCAAAGGAAACGGCTTCATAATTTTCCATTTGCGAAAGGCGTTCAAAATGGATTATCGACTGCTCTTTTTGGTTTTGACGCGTTTCAAAAAGTGCCAAAGACAGCAAAACGTCGCCGCGATTCGGATGGCGCTTGTAAATTTCTTTCAGGGAATCTATCGCCACATCGCCTTGCTTCATTCCCCAATGCGCCGCCACCAAAAACACAATCGAAAGCGAATCGTCCGCGACAGCCGAATCCGCCCGCAATTCTTCAACCGCCGACACCGCTTCTTCATAGCGTTTCATTTTCAACAGCAAGCGGATCCGGCGTTCCAAAAAAGAACGTTCGCCACGGGCTTCATAAACATCGCCAAAAAGATCGGCAAGGGCCGAATCCTTTTTCAATTCCGTCAAAAGCAAAGCCTGCCGCTCCAAAAGGGATTGCGGATAACCGATTTGCGGCAACAAAAGCGCATAGACCCGGGAAAGCTCTTCCCTGTTCTGGGAAATTTCCAAGAGCAAGGAATATTCATAAGCGGCGTGCAGATTCTGGTCGCTGGCATCGACGGCCTTTTTATAATACGCCAAAGCGCTGTCCAAATTCGATTGTTCGCCATAAATCCGACCGAGCAAAGCGTATTGAGAACTTGTCTGTTGTCCTTTTAAGTTCTTCGCTTTTTCGGCGAGCGAAGCGGCTTCGGCAGAAGCTCCACGAGCAACCATCAATTCCAAAACGGAAAAAGCCAAAAAACGATTTTCCGGATCCGCCGCATAGGCGTGCTGCATAAACTGTTCCGCAAGCTGATTGTCTCCGTGCGCCATCAATTCCAAAGCCCGAAGGAAGGAACCGTGCGCAATTTCCAAACGGAGCAATTCCACGCTGTCCATCTTTACCGGAAAATGGGGATTTCTCGAACGAACTGCGGAATTTTCTTCGGTCTCCGCCGTCGTCTGCCCCTGCGAAGTGGCCAACTGTTTGGAACCGCTACAAGCACACAACAGAAATCCGACAAAAGCGATTACAGCAAACTTCAGGCGAAACATCACAGCCTCTTATTCCGAAACAACCAGATTCACTCGAGCGCCGGCTGGGAGCGAAGTTTCGGCTTCGGGTTTTTGCTCCGCAACAATTCCCGACGGAGAATCCGCTTTTTTGCGGTATTCCGTTTTACCGACCACAAATCCCGCCGCACGAAGATTCGCCGCAGCAGCTTCTAAACGCAATCCGGTCACGCTCGGCAAATCGACCTTGGCGCCCTTTGGACCCGACGACAAAAAGACATCTACCGTATCGCCCTTACGAGCGAGCGAGCCTTCCGAAGGATTGGTCCGGACGACTTTTCCCTTGGCAAAATTCACATGAGGAGTGAAAAACGTTAAACCGACAACAAAACCGGCAGATTCGAGAGCTTCCGTCGCTTCCTCCCCGTTCTTGTTCAACAGATCGGGAATCGTCAATTGGTTCTTGCCGTCCGAAATCGTCAACTGAATGGTCCGCCCCGGTTTGGAAAGCTGACCTTCCGGAGGATTCTGGCGCATCACCAAGTCCGCATCATAAGCCTTGCTATATTCGCGACTTTCCGCAAAAGCAACGTGGAATCCGGCCTCTTCCGCTTGCCGAATCGCCGAAACGCTGTCCAGGCCTTCCAGCTTGGGAACGGCCAGTTCCTGAACACCGGAGCGTGCCACGATAGGCATCGCGATTTTATCGAAAACAAGCGCCAACAAGAGCAGCACAAGGACAAGCAAAAGCAGCGCATATACCCAAGGCTTCGTCCTCAGAATCCGATGAATAAAATTTTCCTTGCCGGGTTCCGCCATATTATTCCTTTGCATTGACTGCGTGCAACTTGCTCTCTTCCGAAATCACCAAATCCTTTCCCATGAGGGAAATTATCCCGTTGCTGGCTAGCGCGGAAAAAACACGGCTGACCGTTTCCCGGGTCGTTCCGGACATTTCAGCAAATTGCTGTTGCGTCGGACGGTTGCGGATAACCGTCACCATTTCACCGTTGCGCCCGCGAATCCGGACTCCGCGGTCTTCGATCAAGCTCAAAATGGTTCCGGCCACGCGGCCAAAAACAGACATCGTCGCGAGCGAACCAATCTGGCGGTTCGCATTGCGAAGGCGGCGGCACATCTGAACCAGAAGCCCTGTCGCTAGTTCCGGAGTCGTTTTCAAAAGTTCCAAGAAATGTTCACGGCGGATAATCAGAACTTTGGTCGGCTGAACCGCTTTGACCGATGCAGAACGAGGCTCGTCGTCGATCAGGGACATTTCGCCAAAAGAATCGCCCCGAGAAAGAAGCGAAAGAATCGTCTCCTTTCCATCGGGACCCGTCACATAGACTTTGACTTCACCTTCGGCAATCAAGAACAGCGCCCGAATCGATTCGTCCTTTTCGAGAATAATCGTTTCGTCCCGAACGTAGTCGTTCACAATGACCAACGACGACAACTGGGAAAGCTGCTCTTCCGTCAGTTCCGAAAACAGATCCACTCCTTTTAACAGAAGCGCGACATTACATTCCGCCATAAACCCCCTCTTTTAATCCATGTTGATGATAATACTTTCATCCCGGCGGGCGCCAATCGAAATCATCCCGATTTTCACCCCGGCAAGATTCGACATTTCTTCCAGATACTTTTTGGCGTTGGCAGGCAATTCGTCCCAGCTTTTGCACTTGGTCGTATCCTGCTTCCAACCCGGAAGCGTTTTATAAACCGGCTTGCAACGCCCCACCTTGGAAAGCTGGTTCGGGAAAATTTCCAGAATTTCGCCGTCGCATTCATAATGCGTGCAGACCTTGATTTCGTCGAACGTGTCTAGAACGTCCAGCTTGGTAATCGCAAGATGCGTAAGTCCATTGACGAGCGCCGCCTTGCGGACTACCGGAGCATCGAACCAGCCGCAGCGACGATTGCGCCCCGTCGTGGCTCCGTATTCGTTCCCGAGCTTGCGAAGCTTGTCGCCCATTTCGTCCAAAAGTTCCGTGGGGAAAGGTCCGTTGCCGACACGAGTCGTGTAAGCCTTGACCACGCCGACAACCTGATCGATTGCCGTAGGACCGACGCCGGCACCGCAGCTCGCATACCCCGCGACCGTATTGCTCGAAGTCACATAGGGATAAGTTCCCTGGTCCACGTCCAAAATCGTTCCTTGCGCGCCTTCAAAAATCAAGCGTTTGCCCTCTTTCATCGCTTTGAAAAGCACCTCGCTGACATCGCGGACAAAGGGTTTGATTTTTTGTCCCAGTTCCAGATAGTCGCGAATGACCTGCTCCGGATCGATTTCGGGCACGTCATACATCACGCGGAATTCTTCGTTGTGAACTTTCGCCATCGCTTCGACGCGGGGACGCAGTTCCCTTTCATCCATCAAATCGCCGACACGCACGCCGATACGATTTACCTTATCGCTGTAGCAAGGGCCGATGCCGCGTCCTGTTGTTCCGATGGCCGCCTTGCCCGCTTTTTTCTCTTTCGCCTTGTCCAACGCGGAGTGATACGGCAGGACCACATGAGCATTGTCCGCAATCACCAGACGTTTTTCCGGGTCGTGTACGCCCTTGGAGTGCAAGTCGTCAATTTCTTTCAAAGTCTGGACAGGATCCAGAACCACACCATTGCCGATGACGCAAAGTTTATTTTCGTGCATAATGCCCGATGGAATCAGATGGAACACGAATTTTTTGTCTCCCACTTCCACCGTATGGCCAGCATTTGCGCCGCCCTGGAAACGCACGATTACGTCTGCATCCAGCGTGAGGAAATCAACAATCTTGGCTTTACCTTCGTCCCCCCATTGGGAACCGATTACTACACGATTTGGCATAAGTCCTTCTCAAAAAAATACGAACCGCGGGAAACCGGATTTTCCGGCACCCTTTTTCGCTCACAAAATAGAAAAGAAATCGCAAAGAATTTGAAGCGCGAGCGCATTGCCCCCCATTTTGGGCAAAGGCTTTACATTTTTGTACTGTAATCCCGTTCGCCGAAAAGTGCCGTCCCAACCCGAATCATCGTCGCGCCTTCTTCGATCGCGACTTCTAAATCTCCCGTCATTCCCATGGAAAGCTGGTCAAAGGAAGCAAAAACGCCGCCGTGCGCCAAAAATTTCTGTTGCAAATGACGCAAAAAAGCAAAGCACTCCCGAGAATCTTCCGCAACGCCTGTATTTTTACCAATCGTCATGAGCCCGCGGAATCGCAAATGCGGACAAGGAACATGATTTTCCAGAGAAAGCAAAAACGGTTCCGCTTCACGGATATCCAAACCGCTCTTGGTCGCCTCTTCACCGGCGTTCACCTGAAACAGGATGTCCAATGTCTTATCCGCTTCTGCGCAAATTTTTTCGAGTTTTTCCACCGCTTCCATGCTGGCGATAGAATGGATGCAATCGGCAACGAGCGCCGCTTTTTTTAATTTGTTGCTCTGCACGGGCCCAATGATGTGGCACCGGATTTCCGGCGGGCGATCCGTGAATTTTTCCAAGGCTTCCTGCACCCGATTTTCCCCGAAATCCGTTGCCCCGAGCGCTATGGCATTTTTTACTGCCGAAAACGGATGAAACTTGGAAACCCAAATCAGCCGGACACTTTCGCGAGAGCGTTTACTTTGTGCGCAAGCATTCGCCATGCGCGCTTCCAATTTTTCATGAGCCGTACGCATTTCGTCCAAAGAAAATTCAGCCATTTTTTGCCTCTAAATTTTTGAATCCTCACCGCAGAAAATAGAAACCTTTTCCGCGCTATGGCAAGGTGAACTCAGTTATCAGTTCTCAGCTCTCAGTTCCGACTCCTAACCGCTAACTTGTTTCAGGGATACTTCAATTATGGAATCGGAAATTCCAAGTTTCAGGAATCCTTGTCGGATGCAGCCGTTTCTCCTATGAACTCTAACAACTAATAACTGACAACTAATCACTACCCCCTGACCATGGTTCGACTAGTTCGACAAGCTCACTAACCGACGGTCCCTGAGTTTATCGAAGGGCACCAACCAAGCAAATCGGACGGGATTTTGCACATAAGTTCGTTTTTTGGGGAAAATTGCAAATTGTAACAAAAAAACAGATTGTTGTTATATTTTACACAATTCAAAACAACTTCAAAGGAGAGAATATGAAAATCTTCACCTGGAAAAAAGCCGCCGCGGGCGCCGCTCTTTTGAGCCTTTTCGCCTGCGGAGACGACAGCAGCTCCAGCAGCAAGACCCCGGAAGTCTTCGGTACCAAGGACGACCTGCCCGAGTGCACCGAGAAAATCGCCGGGGACACCCTCTACGTGGAAAGCGATTCCGCGGACTACTTTTGCGATGACGGCGAATGGGTAATCGTCGGCGACACGACGGCGACGGACACCACTGCAAACGACACGACCGCAGTTTCCTCTTCGTCGGGAAAGCCGAGCAGCTCCAGCGCTATCGTTTCCAGCAGTTCGGCAATCCCCAAGGAAGTCGTTTTGGCGTGCCCAGACACCCTCACGGGAAGCTCGATTTACGTTGATGGCGATTCGCTGGTTTTAGAGAGTTTTCATCAATTCGAATTTGCGGCATATACCGGCAACGCCATCCTATTGGACGAAGAGTATCAGATGACACGACTGCAAATACCTGTGATAAATTCCATGTATGGCGATACCGCAATTATTTGCAGCGGTGGCATGGGGGATTCGGCCATGTGTGCCATGACTAAAAAGGGTGGGCGCTTTTCTGCCGGCATCGACTCCGCCAAAGCCTATGGTCCTTGGCTGGTTATACGTTTAAAGATGCCAAACACCCCGGAGAACAGAAAGGAAATTCTGAATTACGCAGACAGCAAGGATGTGGAACTTTGCGCCACGTACTGGGTGAATCTGTACGGCTGCCTGGGTCAAAACGGCACCGATGTATATGGCAAACTGCGAACGGAAGGTTATGGCGATGCCAGCGCCGATCTAGAGATGCAATTCGAATTTGGCGGCAAAGCCAAATACAGCGCGGATTCCGCCGCCGCCCTTGAAATCGCTTTGGCGGATATCGAGGCAGCCATTGAAAGCAACAATTGGACAAAAGTCGCCGCACTTACCGGACTCAAGTCCTCGGACCCCTATATGGAGTTGTTCAAAATCGCTTCTATAAAAGGCTCCGTTTATGGCAGCGGCGATGTATACGTATCTTTCTCCGCCAAGGATTACTCGAATCGATCTATGATGGAATCCCTCCTCCAGTCCGACTGCAAGGACATCGACAACCACTGGATTACCAAGATCCCGCTGGACCTTTCGGCGGTCAGCAGCTCGAGTGCCAAATCTTCGAGCAGCAGCGCGAAATCCTCTTCGTCGGTAGCGTCTAGCAGCTCCGCCGTTTCCAGTTCTTCCGCTGTTTCTTCCAGCAGCGAACAGTCCTCGTCCTCTGTTTCCAGTTCCAGCGTCGCTTCGAGCAGCTCCGCGGAGTCCAGCTCTTCGGCGGAATCCTCCAGCAGCGAGTCTTCCAGCTCTTCCGCACCGACAGTTTTCAATGACGAGAACCTGGACTTTTTGGCGGCTCTCGCCACCTTCACGAAAGACGAGGGCGCATCCAGCTTGGGCACCACGGTATGGACGGCGCAACGAACGTTCTTATCAACCCAGGAGACAAAGTTGAAAGCCTTCGCCAATTCCTTGTTTTCGGGATTGAGCGATGCGGGCTATACATTGGTATCCGGCAGCACCACCAGAACGTATAGATTGCAGAAAGGCGGCTCGACGTATGATGTGACTATCAAGTCGTCAAGCGATTTGAAACGGACCTCCGTCAACATTACCGCCAAGAAAATCGAAAGCTAGTCCGCTCGGAAATCCCTTCCAAAATTTCAAGGCTGCCTGCGGGCAGCCTTTTTCTAGCGCGGAAAACGGCAAGTGCAAGAGAAGCGGCGGCACAAGGAAGGACGCTCTCCCGACCGTACAAAAATCTGGAGGTATGAGGAAGAATTTTAAGCCAAATCAGACACTCCACTCCCCCGCGGGAAAGCAATGCCAAGCGGCAGGCTTTGCACAATTCGTCTAAGGGAACAAGTTCCCAAGACCCATGAATCTTGGGCTCTTTGAGCACTTAGATGAATTGTGCATAGCCTCATGGGGGATGCCGCTTCTCCCGAGTCAATCTCGCCACCAGCGAAAAGTTTGCATTTTTTTTGCATTTCATAAAAGGCTTGCAGGCAGAAGAACTTGACATTTGATACAGGAGAAGCGGCTTCTAGCCGCTTTAAATCTGGCATTGCAAGTAGGCCGGTAGTTCCGTAGAAGCCTTCTAATTTGTACTCCTAGGAATCTAGAACGAACCGTGAAATTATAAAAATAAGGATGTACTTAGCCTTCCTTTTTGTCATTCAATTTTTTCCGAAAATCCTCTTCCAAAAGTTGTTTGTTGTATGCTTTGCATTGGAAAAAGGCCATCAAAGCCCAAATGGGACCGCAGAGCCAAACATAGAATATTTTATCGCTGCCCCACACATTAGCTACTACTACATACAAAATAACGAGGAATACGGCGCCAGGCCAACCATGGCAATACAAGCTGCCAATGGGCGCAAAGAAGAGATTTAAAAGGCTTGCAATGCCGACGGATTTTCTTTTTTTCATAAGTTTACTCCTTGAAGTTGAGTGATTGTTAAACGTGATTTTTGATTTGCCTAATCGCATTTCATGTTCTCAGTTCCGGTTTTTTGAACTTTTCCGTTTTTGGAAAAACATTTTTTTTCGGAGACCACTTCCCCGTCTTCGTATGTAACGGTGCTCTTTATTTTTCCATTGGGATAAAATTCTTTGACCGTGCCGTCTAATTCTCCGTTTTTATAATTAGCGGTGCTATATATTTTATTTACCCCTATATTAATTTTATCATTCTCCTCTATATTACCGTCATAGCAAGGGTAGTAAAATTCCGTTTTACTATGAATAGTTCCGTTTTTATACAAAGTCTGGCTGATTGAAAAAATTTTCTCTTTGTATTTTTCTATGCAGTTGCATTTTTTTTCAGCATTCTCTACACATTGAAAACTAAGGCAACCATAAGATGTTTTGCACCCATCCCCCCCAAAAAAGCCATGATAATTAAGTTTATCTGAATAATTCCCGTATTGAATTTTCTTTTGTATTACCCCATTCTTATAAATCGATTCGTTGACTTTATTGCCATATTCATCATATTCAAAAGCCGATCCATTCAACTTACTCGCAGAAAAAGATCGCTCTAGCAGCAACCAACCTTCCGCTGCATATATTTTCTCTTTGCCCTCCTTAACACCATTTTTGTACGAAACAGTCCGTCTCAAATTACCGTCTGCATCGTAAATTTTTTCATGCAATTTTCCATTTTTTTGATTACGATAAATGTTGAATCTAAGTTTAGGGCTGTAATATGTATCCATGACTTTTAGGGAGTCTTCACCGAAAGCGAATCCCGTAACAGGGTTGTATTCGTCTTTAATATTCTGCACAAATTGAAATAGGCAAACTTCTGGTGAAAAGAATCCTATTTCGTCGCGGAATCTTCTTGCAAGAGAATCCCTTTTTTGACCTGTAGCAACAGACCATTTTTCTTTTGCAATGGAATCCTATTCATCTTGAGAAAATTTGTTTTGAATTTCATCACATTTCCAAAAAACCGAACGCCCCAGCCACAATGCACAAGGATGGAAATCCGGAGGAATGCACTTGGATTCCTCTTGATTTAAATCCAAAGGCTCTGTTCGCCCATTGTATTGCTCGACCCCGTCGCATTGCGACGGGTAGGGCGTAGATTGAACAGAACATTTCATCAGGAAAGACTTGAACAGCCCCGCTGCTGCGGGGCTGTTCCTTTTTCAACAGATTTCAGACGGTAGTGAATACGACCGGACATGTTTTTCATGCAAGAGCAGGCATCGGGAAAGCCTACGCGGCAACGGGGATGGCGGGGCGGAGCATATAGGAGCGCTTCGTGCCCGAGTAACGGGCGCGTGCGTTGTGCCTTTGCCAGACTTTCTCGAGGAAGTCGTCGTCTCCCTCGGCAATGTGCGTCAGGTTGAACCATACGAGATAGTTGTTCAGGTATTTCGTGGCGACACCGGTAAAGTGGCCGATGAACTTTTTCAGGCGGCTGTGGTAGGAGTTCACTCGCTGGATGTTGAATGCCCCTTTGACGTGCTTCCCGGAGTCTATCTGGACCAGTTCCAGGCCGTTCCTGTCGGCGAAGTCGACGTAGGCCGAGTTCTTGTCGGTGCAGAGGACGGAACCCTCGGATATGCGGCCGTCCAGCAGCCGCGATATGTCGGCGCACGACGCCTTTCCGAGGTTGGTTATGGAGGCGATGGAGAGCCCGCTTCCGTTCACCGCGCATTCGACGCACACCTTCTCGCTTGAAAGGCCTCTCTTCGAGGCGGGCGTGCCGCGGTGGTGCGGCATCCTCGGCAACGTGAAACGGACAGACCTGCTGTGGTTCCCCTTGAAGGATATGGCGAAGAAGGTCCCGTCAGCCTGGGCCACGCCGTCAAGGGTTACCGAATCCTGCATGCTCTGCAGCGCGTCAAGAATCTTGTGCCTCATGTAGAAGGCGTTCGCGACGCCCATGCCGCAGCTTCCGGCGGTCTCGCGCACGAACATGCCCCGCATCATGCAGTGGACGTATTGCAGGTAGGTCGATAGCGGCTTCTTGGCCGAACGGAACACGGTTCCCGTGGACGCACCGAAGGTCTTCCCGCAGTCCTTGCAGAGATAGCGCTGCTTGCCGTCCTTGTGGCCGTTCCGCTTCACGCTCTCCGAGCCGCAGTGGACGCAGCAGGGTATCTTGCCCCCGAAACGAAGTTCGGTGAGGAACGAGTCGATGTCGCCTGCCCCCGGTATGTCGACCGAGTCGAGCACCTTCCTGCCGTAGACCAGGCGGGCGAAAACCTTCCGCTCGGCCGGGGAGAGTTCCCTGTACATTTGGTATACTACGTTGACGGTTGCCATTCTTGTTCCTCACGAACAAATATAGAGACCCCACAATGTCATTTTATGACAGATTTAAGGAGTTTAGCAACACTTTGGGAGAACAGAGCCAATCCAAAACACTATCCTGTTGGCTAGGAGATGCTTCCGAGACCTCTTCTTGCGAAGTGTTCGGTGCGGCTTCATCAACGTCGGCCACTGCATAAACGGCTGCCAGTGTCAAAACAGAAAGAAAAACCTTCATCTTAATTTTCCCCATTTTATTTCTCCCTTGTCGCCATCATCGACTTGTATAGCAGTTCTTTCAGGTCATCGGCAAACAGAATTTTCACGTTGCTTTCGCGGGCTTTTTCCGCCAATTCCGAATTGTTTTCTTTGGAAGCTTTGGTCAAAACCACCCATTTTTCAATAAGGCGCAGGTTCTCGGAGTGCCAATCCGCATAAGCGTCGGATTTGTTTATCTGCTCCACAGGGTATGAACTGCTTTTTCCCTCGTAATCTTTGACTTGGATAGCGACTGCATACATGGAGTCGTCCAACGGGCTCGGAATTTTCACCAAAATATCCGCCCCGTGATTTTTTTCCGACACGCCGCCGCAACGCTCCACAATATAGTTGGGATAAATTCGCTGCAAGCATTCCGTCAAAACAAATTCCCAATCGCTCTCGGAAAATTTTTCATTAAAATTTTCGAATAAATCATGGACGAAGCTTTCTTTATGAACGCCGATGACAGAAGATATGGCGGCATCGATTCTTTCGACATAGTTGAATTTTCTCAGGTTTTCATCCGTCTTCTGGTTTCGCAATTCTTCAATATTTTCTGCACAATGGTCCATATTCCAAAATCGCATCGGAGTCCGCAAGGAGCTTCGCAAATCGCCGCTGACAAGAGCGTTATTCCGAACGAACCAGTTTTCGCATTTCTTGACCGGGAAAACATGGCCAAAATCACCGAAATCATTATTCCTGTCAAAACGGTAGCCGGAGTCGAAATCTTCAGCCGCTTCGACAATGGCAACCGTTCCGTATCCCTTGATGTCGGGCACAAGCAGAATGTCGCCCTTTTTCACATTTTTCTTGATGCTCAGATTGCGGCGAGCGCTGCCTTCCACATTCGGGTTGTTTAAATTCTGGCACTCTTCATACCCCCAGCCTTGACGAAGATTCCCTTTTTCAAGTTCCTCCGCCAGGAATTCTCTCTGCCTAGCGCTCGTGTCTATTCTAAAACCCCAGTATCTTTTCATTTTTTGCCTCGCTGTTTGAAAATTTTTCGTCCTTTTAGGCAAGCTCAAGCGGACTTGCAACGGCAACGCACAAAAAAAGGCGTGGCGTCGTTGGATCCGAAGCAGAGGCCCTAGACAAAGCCTGTTCATGAATCTACAAACGACCCACGCCCCAGCGGGGGCGTGAGCATCTGCATCTTATTCTCATGAACTAAAAGAAATTGTCTAGGTTTCTGCGTCAAGAACAAGAGCGTTGCTCTACGAAAATGTTATTTCAGCTTCTATGTACTTATAAAAACTCCATTGGTTACGAGTCAAATTTATACAAATTCATAAAAGATGTCAATTTTTCAAAGAAAAGCGACCCTTATTCTTATTTTTCGAGTTTTTCTTCAAAATGTGACATTTTTTACGACGTGAACTCTTCTCGCGGGCTACAAGATTCTTTGCTCCCATAAGGCTTTGCCGGCCATTCCTGTACAGGAATGAATTATTTTGTGCAAAAAAAATGATGGAAAATATCGGTCAAAGAATCCCTATCCGAATCCGAACGCAATGAAAGACCGAAGAAGCCTCCGCCAAGGTCTGCGGAGCGGAAGGAGAACCTATTCGTCCTTTCTTCTGCTAATCCTTTTTCGCTTTCGCCGCCGTCTTCTTTTTCGCCTGCGGGAAAAGAATCGCAATCAATTCGTCGATGTGTTCTTTCGTGTGGATTTTCAATCCTTTCTTTGCCGGTGCGGGCAATTCGACCACATCTTTCTCGTTCTGCGTGGGAAGATAGAGCGTCTTCACGCCCGCATCCAGAGCGGCGAGTGCTTTTTCGTTCAGCCCGCCAATCGGCAGCAAATCGCCCGAAAGACTGACTTCACCGGTAAAGGCGATGTCCGGCGAGACCGGAGTCCGGGTAAACGCCGAAAGAAGCGAAAGCGTAAGAGCGATTCCCGCCGAAGGTCCGTCCTTGGGAACAGCGCCTTCGGGAACGTGAATGTGAATATCCGTTTTGCGGACTATCGCCGGATCCACGCCGAATCGCTGCAACCTTTCGCGCACCAGACTGAGCGCAATCTGTGCGGATTCCTTCATCACATCGCCGAGCTTTCCGGTGAGCAGCAAATGCCCGCGTCCCGAAAGCAGCTTGGTTTCAATCAAAAGGATTTCGCCGCCGACAGAAGTCCACGCCAATCCCGTGATGACACCGCAATGTCCCGGTTTCGGCAAGCGGTTTCCCATAAAGCGAGGAACGCCCAGATATTTTTCGACGAGCTTCGGCGTCAATTTCAACTTGCCCGATTTTCCCATCAAGGTTTCTTTGACCCTTTTGCGGACAATCGTTTCCAACTGCCGTTCCAATTCGCGAACCCCCGCTTCCCGAGTGTATTCCCGAAGAACGGTCTTTATCGAGTCGTCGTCAAAATCGACGGCATCCTTACCCGTCATGCCGCAATTTTTTAAGACCTTCGGAATGAGATAATCTTTGGCAATCAGAAGTTTTTCATGCGGATAATATCCCGGCAAGCGCACCACTTCCATCCGGTCTTCCAGGGGCGCAGGGATGGACTCTTCGGAATTCGCCGTGGCAATAAACAGCACCTTGGAAAAATCGAACCCGACTTCCATAAAGTGGTCCGTAAAATCGGCATTGAGTTCCGGGTCGAGGATTTCGAGCATGGCACTCGCCGGATCCCCGCGGTAATCGTTTCCCATTTTGTCGATTTCATCGAGAAGAATCACCGGGTTCATGCACTTGGCATGGCGAAGCGCCTGGATAAAGCGTCCCGGCATGGATCCGATGTATGTGCGACGGTGCCCACGAATTTCCGCTTCGTCCTGAACGCCGCCCAAAGTGACCCGCGCATAGTTCCTGCCGAGCGATTCCGCAATAGAGCGCACAAGGGTCGTTTTTCCAACGCCCGGAGGCCCGACCAAGCAAATGATGGGAGCTTTGTTTTCGGCCTTTGTCTGCTTTAAAACTGCGACATATTCCAAAATGCGGTCTTTGACTTTTTCCAGACCGTAATGGTCCGAGTCCAATTTTTTCTTGACCTTGCGCAAGTCCAAAGCCGAGTCCGTATAAATTCCGTAAGGCATCGCAAGGAACCAGTCGATGTAGTTCCGGGAGACGGCATATTCCGGGCTGGCCGGCTGCATTTGCCGCATCCGTCCCAGTTCCTCGTCCAGTTTTTCTTGAATCGCCGGGGAAAAATGCTTGTCCTTGATTTTTTGTGCAAGCTTTTCCACTTCATCGATTTCGCCGTCCGTGATTTCCCTTTGCAGCATCCGGATCTGTTCGCTGATAAACCAGTCTTTCTGATTCTGCTGCATCTTGAGCTGAACATCGTCACGAACGTGTTCGACAACGCTTTCCACTTCGAGGGCCGCTTGCAGATACGCCGAGATGGTCCGTCCCAAATCATCCAACGTCTTCTGTTCCAAAGCCTTCTGTTCCTGCTCCGATGAAATCCGAATAAAGGGCAGCATCGACATGTACATTTCGTATGGCTCTTTCTTCGACTTCACATCCGCGACAATATCCGGCGATATATTTTGTACGCGGGCATACTGTTCAAAAAGGCGGATGGTTTCGGTAACAATCATCTGCAACAGGACGTCATTGATCGTCGCATAATGGCGAAGGGAAATTTTTGAAGAAAAATATTTTCCCTTGGACATTTCCGGATTCACCAGATCCACGACGACAACGCCTTCCAAAAGGACTCTCCAGCAACCATTGGGAAGCGGCATCACCGACTGAACATGGGCAAGAACGCCTACGGAAGGCAAATCCTTTACGGAAATTTCTTCTTTTTCCGGATCCGGCTGCAAAGCCAGCAGAATCAGATCGTGAAATTCACGGGATGCCTGCAAAGCGTTCTGGGAAATTTCCCTGCCGACGAGAACCCGCGTCGAAGCTCCCGGCGTCACCAACGCGTCGCGAAGCGGCAACAGCGGAAATCTCCGGGAAAGATCCAGTGCAATTGTTTCCAGCAAATTTTCTGTATCGATTGTCGTTTTTTTCAAAACCAATTCCTTAGGCGACGTTCGATTTGCCGCCCTGAGAAAGAGCATCTTTTACAAGAGCCGCATCCACAACCAGCGATTTCGTCTTGGAACCGGGCAATTCATACATGGACTTTTGAAGCACACGTTCTACAACAGAACGCAATCCGCGAGCGCCCGTTTTCCGTTCCATCGTACACGAAACGATTTCCGCAATACCGTCGTCCGTAAAAGACAATTCGATTCCGTCCATCTTGAAGAGCTTCGTGTACTGCTTGATAATCGCATTTTTCGGTTCGGTCAAAATCCGTTTTAACGCATCGGCATCCAGTTCTTCCAAAGAAACCACAATGGGCAAGCGTCCGACCAGTTCGGGAATCAGTCCGAAGCGGATCAAATCATCCGGTTCCAGCAATTTGAACAATCGGGAAAGCGAGTTGTCTTTTTCCGAACGGATGTCCGCGCCAAAACCCATACCGCCTTGATTTACACGGTGAGCGATAATCTTGTCGAGGGTTTCAAACGCGCCGCCGCAAATGAAAAGGATGTTCCGGGTGTTGATTTGCACCAGACTCTGTTCTGGATGTTTGCGCCCGCCTTTCGGAGGAACCTGCGCCGTCGTACCTTCCAAAATTTTGAGAAGCCCCTGCTGCACGCCTTCGCCGGAGACATCCCGGGTGATGGAAGGATTCGCCGTCTTCCGGGCGATTTTATCGATTTCGTCGATAAAGATGATTCCGCGTTCGGCGCGGGCGACGTCATAATCCGCAGCCTGCAAAAGACGCACCAAAATGTTTTCCACATCTTCGCCGACATAGCCCGCTTCCGTTAAAACCGTAGCGTCCGCAATGGAAAACGGCACATTCAAAAAACGGGCAAGGGTTTGCGCAAGAAGCGTCTTGCCGCTTCCGGTCGGACCGACCAGCAGCAAATTCGACTTTTCCACTTCCACGCCGTCCGATTTTTTTTCACCCGCATTGGCGTCCTGAAAACGCAAACGCTTGTAGTGATTGTAAACGGCAACAGAAAGAGCCATCTTGGCGTCGTCCTGCCCGATGACAAAATCGTCCAGATGGGCTTTCAGCTCCTTGGGAGTCGGCAAAGCGGTCTGCTCTTCCGCGGGTTTGGCCTTGGCCGCTTCCTTGGCGACGTCGTTTAACAAAAGATTGTAACAGGCCGCAACGCAGTCATTGCAAATGTGGACGTTTGCGCCCGAAATCATCTTGGCGGCACGTTCTGCGGGCTTGCCGCAAAAACTGCAAGATATCTGGGTATGATTCCTTCCGTTTTTATACATCTGGGCAACCTTAAACTTTGGCGTTCGGAAGATTCTTGTGCGGCTTGAAAATTTCGTCGATAACGCCAAATTCCAACGCCTCTTCCGCCGTCAAGAAGAAGTCGCGCTCGGTTTTTTCGCGCACGTCTTCAATGGAACGCCCGGTATGTTCCGCAATGATTTTCGAAAGCATTTCCCGCGTCCGCACCAATTCCTTGGCATGCACCTGGATATCCGTCGATTGGCCGGTAACGGCGCCCGAAGGCTGGTGCAGCATAATTCTGGAATGCGGAAGGGCATAGCGTTTGCCCTTGGTTCCCGCCGCCAAAAGAATCGCCGCCATCGAAATGCTGTCGCCCACGCAAATCGTCGCCACGTTCGGACGAATGTGCTGCATAGTGTCGTAAATCGCAAGACCCGCCGAGACGTAGCCGCCGGGACTGTTGATGTACAAAGTAATGTCCTTCTCGGGATTTTCATATTCCAAGAAGATCATCTGCGCCATGACATTGTTTGCCACTTCATCGTTTATCGGCGTTCCCAAGAAAATGATTCTTTCCTTGAGAAGGCGCGAATAGATGTCGTAGGCGCGTTCACCGTGGCCAGTGTTTTCAATGATGGTAGGAATGACCATGACTTCCCCTAAAAAAGGTTACTTGGCTTCTTCTGCCGCAGCCGGTTTAATGCCGACGATAAGGTCGGAAGCCATTTCAATGCGAAGTTCTTCGCGCAGAGAATTGATTCTGCCGGACTGGCGGAGGTGGTCTTTCAAAGCCTTGGCTTCTACACCGTAGGAAGCTGCCATTTCCGCGATATGGGCATCGACAACCGCCTGCGTCGGTTTGAGTTTTTCCTTGTTGGCGATGAATTCCAAAATGAAGTGCTTCTTGATTTCGCGGACGGCTTCGGGTTCCAAAGACTTCAGCTGTTCTTCCGTCGGTTCCACATTTTCGTCCGCACCGGAACTGCGGCGGAGCGTGTACTTAATCAGATCGACGACTCGGGAATGGGCGACATCGAACGGATTCGCTTCGATCAACTTGTCGATGGCTTCGTTCACCGCTTTCGCCTTCGCCGACGCCTTCTTGCCGTTGAGAATGCTCTTCTGGAGATTGTCCTTCAATTCGGCTTCGTCTTTCACGCCGATCTGCTTAAAGAATTCTTCGTCCATTTTCGGAGCGTGGATTTCACGGACATCGGTCACTTCGACTTTAAAATCCGCCTTCTTGCCGCGATACTGTTCGTCCTTGTGATCCGCCGGATAGACAAAGTGGATTTCCTTGACATCGCCCTTCTTGGATGCGGTCAGGCCTTCGTCAAATCCGGGAGAGGCCGATTCGCCGAGCAGCGAGCGGAATTCGCGATTTTCGGGAATCTCCTTGCTTTCTCCGTCAATCACGACTTCCAGATAGTTGCCGACGACCACGTCGCCCTTCTTAGCTTCACGGTCCACCGATTCGGCGGTGGAATACATCTGGAGCACCCGCTTCATTTCATCGTTCACTTCGTCTTCGGAAATGGCGACGTCCGGAACGGTAATTCCCAAATTGTCGTAGTCCTTCACTTCGATAACCGGATCGACTTCCACGACGGCGGTAAAGGAAATGTCCGCGGTCTTGTCGTCCTTGAAATTTTCCACTTTCACGCGAGAAACCGGAATGATATTCGCTTTCTTGAGTTCTTCGCTCAACGTGGCATTCATCACTTCTTCAACGACTTCGCTGCGAATCGCGTCGCCAAAACGAGCAACGATGATTTGACGGGGAACCGCTCCCGCGCGGAATCCTTTCAACTGGACTTCCTTGCGGTATTCCGTGACTTTTTTGTCGAACGGCTTTGTCAAAGCGTCCTGAGGAATCGTGATGTCAATGTTTCGCACCGTAGAGCTGATTTCTTTAATCGAAGCGGCCATGTTATCTCCATGAAAAAAACGTGAAAAAAGATGCGAGGGGTGGGACTTGAACCCACACACAAGAAGTACCAGATCCTAAGTCTGGCGCGTCTACCAATTCCGCCACTCTCGCGTATTCGGATGCCAAAGATAGAAAAAAGATGGGGAAAGCGTCTCAATGGGCGGCGCACAAAGCGCAGGAAAAGGGCATTCTGGAAAAACCGGAAATTTCGGGGCCCCAAAACCGACGGAACGATGACAACTTGCGACGGATTTTCCCGCCGTCTTTCACACGGAAAAATCCCGTTCGTCCACTAAAAAATCATTACCGCAAAAGATACGCCTTCCCTTGGACTCGCAAGACCGCCGGGACGCGTTCCACGGTGAAAGCTTCGCCATTCCACGTTTCCCTCTGGAGCAAATTCCCGTTCAAGTCGAAGACTTTGTATACCGAGCCGACCGCCAACCCGTCGAGGGAAAAAGTCCGCGGCGCAATTTGGCGAAGCCCTACCGAGAAAAAAACGCGCGGTTGCGGAACAGCCGTAAACGAACCGTCACAAGTTCCCAAGGAACCGATTTTCGTCAACTTGAAGTTTCCTGTCGCCCCGGAATTCCCTAAGAAGAGAAGTTGCACAGCACCGACATCCAGCAGGCATTCTTCTATCGTTTCAAACGGATTGAACATCGAGTCATACCACGAAAATTTTCTCCATGGGATATTCACGACGGAAAGCGAATCGGATGCAGCCACTGATACGAACAAGTCCAATGTCAATGGATTATCCCTGCGCAACCGAATTCCAACGTCCGATGTCGCGGAATATTCCAGACACAATCCGTTCCATGCGGAAACATCCACCCCTTGTTGATTCTCATCCCAAGTGTTGAACCCGATGCCGACGCTGCAGCTGTACTTTTGGCCATCGCTTACACATTGCTCTCCCAAGGCAAATTCGCCAAAGATGCTTCCGTAAGCCCGCGTGAGCGGCCCGAAGATATCTCCGTTAACATCTTCTTCAATGTCGGATGGCCAAATCCAAGTGGAAGTCCCCCCGTCAACGCCGTCGTCAAACGCATACCAATAACCGGAAGTTTCATCCGTCGAACCGGTGATGACGCGCCCCGAATCCACGATAGCATCCCAAAGAAAAGCGGAACTGACTTCGCGAGCAAACAAAACCGACGGGACAAGCAAAAAAATCGGCGCAACAAGTTTCATTTTTCCTCCATGTTGAAGTAAGCGACGGTCGTTTCCGTCTCCGGTGCAAAGGGGACTGCGTAAAGGGACGCGTATTGGTGAACTGTGATACCGTTCGGCCAATTTGAAAATCCATCATTACTGCAAAAGATAGGCCTTGCTGCGGACTTGCAAAACCGCCGGGACGCGTTCCACGGCGAAAGCTTCGCCATTCCACGTTTCCCTCTGGAGCAAATTCCCGTTCAAGTCGAAGACTTTGTATACCGAGCCGACCGCCAACCCGTCGAGGGAAAAGCGGTTCGGAGAGAGCTTGGAAATTCGGAACGAAGGCGACAATTTGGTCGGGCGGAATCCGGTCGTCTGCATCAGACTTGAAACGGATTTTGGCAAGGAATAATACTGCCAGTCATAAGGACTTATTAAACGGCATTTTTTTTCTGTATTTGGAATAACCTCGTCTTTAGATATTCCACCCGTTTGCAAAGATCCCATTCCAGATTCGTTATAACAATCTCCGTCCTCCCAATCCGCCGTGGTGTCGCCGGATAGCATGAATTCAAACACGATGTGCCGGATAATCGAATCCGCCTCCGCCCACGGCATATTCAAGAATCCACACTCGTGGTACATCTTGAATTCATCGATGATGACTCTCGTCATCGAAAATTTTTTTTCACTCCCAATTTTTCGCCAAAATTGCCAGCTGGGATAAAGGCTATCCCCTCCCATCTCTTGAGCAAAGGTATGGGTAATTGCCACGGAAGAATCTATACGGGAAAAATAGGCTCCCCCACCATCGAAAGTAAAACGATCCATACAAATCAAATTCCAATCCGGCTCGTAGGTCAAAACGCATTCCGAGTCGCACCATTCCGGAGGAGATTCGTAATCCTCCATTTCAAAACGGGGGTAATGCTCCGAAAAGGTGATTGCATTAAATGTAAAACCATCTTTCTCGGCGAAACCTATAGAGAAGATTCCCAAGGCAAGCATTGCTGCGGTTCTTTTCATTTTTCCTCCATGTTGAAATAAGCTATGGTCGTTTCCGTAGCTGGGGCAAAGGGGACGGCGTAAAGGGACGCAAACTGGTGAACCGTGATGCCGTTCCCGACAAAACGCCCGTAAATCTCTTTCTTCGCCTGACCGAGAACAAGCTTTGCCTTGGGCGCGAAAATCGTTCCCGCCCATTCGCCTTCAATAAATAAGGGATTGTTCCCCTGCTCATCAAACGTCTCTATCCGAACGGGATTTTGGGCGAGCAAAAAGCTCGTCAAAACACAAAGGAAAAAACAAAAGCGTTTCGTCATCCATAACTCCAACAAAAAATTACAATTCTATAACAAAATATAATTTTCACCATCAATCTAGGCAAGTCTTTTTTGCCGATTTATGCATAAAAAATAAATTTTACTTACCAAATCGGTTATGTCTCCACGAATATCTTCTTCGATGTCGGATGGCCAAATCCAAGTGGAAGTCCCCCGTAAATACCATCGTCAAACACATACCAGTAATCGGAAGTTTCGTCCGTCGAACCGGTGATGACACGCCCCGTCGTATCGACTGCGGCATCCCAAAGAAAAGCGGAACTGACTTCGCGGGCAAACAAAGCTGACGGAATAAGCAAAAAAAATCAGCGCAACTAGTTTCATTTTTTCTCCATGTTGAAGTAAGCGATTTATCAGTTCCCAGCTCTCAGTTCCAACTTCCTACTTTCAACTAATCACTAAAATCACTAACCCCAAATAACATCCCTTTGCAAATTTCAAACGAAAATTTCCACTATGGAGAAATTCCCCTAGCGGCAAAGAGTCTTTTTCACAAAACTTTTCTTTGGAATCAGAATGATTATCTTTGTTCCGTGTCAGGCGCATTTCGTACCATCCGAATCGGAGTTTTCATTTCCGCAGTAAACCTTCTCATCCAGGGGGTCGCTTTTCTTGTCGGCAATTTCACCGCAAGGAATTTGGGAAACGTCTCCTTCGCCTACTTCGGCATTCTCCAGAACGACTACACGATTTTCTGCTCCCTCGCCGATTTTGGGACGACGACCCTTTTGCTAGCCTTTTTTGGCAAGCGGATTACCCAGGGGAAAATGCTCCGGCAAGCGTTCCAGCTCCGTTACGCCCTTAGCGTCTTTTCCATGCTTTCGATGGCGCTCTTCGCCGTTCTTGTCCGCCGCAACCACCCCGCATTCCGGGGAGAGTTCGTCCTCGCATTCGGACTCCTTTTCCAGCACGCCTTTTTCGACTGGTATTTTATCTGCGGGAAATTTTGGAAGAAGCTACTCGCCGCCAAAATTCTCCACACCATTTCCTATTCCGCGGTTATGGCGTTTGCGCTATTCTACTTAAAAGTGCAAAGCATCGAAGGGATCGCGCTTTCCATGGTTCTGGCCGCTCTCCCCGCCTGGGCATTTGGCGCGACAGCCGCTCTGCGCCCTGCGATTTTCCGGATTACGCACAGGAGTCTCCTATTCATCCGCCTGATGCTTTCCAAAGCTTTTCCGTTTGCGCTTTCGAGCCTCGCGAGTTTTCTCTACCTTCCTCTCGGGCTTTACGCCATGGACGTTTTCGCCCCGCGCGAATCTTTCGCCGCCTACAATTACGCGAACAAACTCGTCGTGCTCGCTTCGGGAATGATGGTGAATTTCATTTCGTCGTCGCTCGTCGCCAAGCATGAAACGAACGACTCAACGTTGCACATCAAAGACATCGCCGTGTTCACGTTTTTCATCGCGCTTTGCACGTCGCCCGCTTGGATTTGCCCCGAATTTTGCCTGAACTGGCTCTTTTTTGCGTCCCCGATGCACGGAGATTCTGCCGTTCTCCAATTTTCAGCGTATTGTTTTTCTGTGCTGGTCTTTTCGCTCGTCCTGCAAGCATTCCGGACATCTTTTGTCGCCACTATGCTCAAGGAAAAACGGCTGTGGAGCTATGTCGCTTTTATCTTCATCGGCGGCATCCTCAACGCCTTTGCGGTTTTCGCTTTGCCAGCAATGGGAACATCTCCCCACCTGATTCCCATTCTGACTTTAACCGGCGATTTGGCCCTGAGCGTTCTTCTCCTCGGGTATTTCCAGAAACGGCGGCGCATTCGGTTGTAAGCAAATTTTTGAAATCATCCAAACCAGAACGGCCCAAGCCCAAAAGACGCCTTGCTTGTAACCCGCCAAAAAGAACCAGAAGCCGACAAAATAAATGAAGAACACGTAAAACATGACAAGGCCCGGCGTTTTTTTGCGCCTGACTTGAGCGAAAAGTTTTGACATGGCCATCCCGACTAAAAAAGGCAAAATAAAACATCCCGGAAGCCCAAAGTCCTTGTAAACTTCCCAAAGATAGCCCGTCGTATTATAGCCCGGAATTTTTTGAACGCTTTCATTAAAAGGCCCATCCCAACCTAAACTGGCTTTGAGCGAACCCGGCGCGCGAAAATATTCAAACATCCCCGAAAAAAAATCGAGACCATAAGTAAAAGGGTGAATCTCTCGATCCGGAGGCGAATTCAACGCGTAATCCAAATTCCAATAGTTGTTCGCCACATACTTGTAAGGCATCGTCATCGCCGCGTCCAACGTCATCGATTGGAACGCACTTCCCCCATACTGCGCCCGCGCCGAAGCGACAAAAACAAAGCCGACTATTCCCAAAGCCAGCAGAGCCGCAATCAGCAGCACGGAAATTCGCTTGCACAAAAAATTGAAAAGAATGACAAAAAAACCGACGCACATGAAAAAAGAAGTGCGGCTCGGGTAAGCGCAGACGCTAAATACCGAAACAATCAGCGCCATCGGCAGCGACACCCAACGAATCCAGCGCACCGGATTGACGGATTTGAAAGACGCCACCCCGAACAGCAAAACCACCAGCGGCGCACTGGAAAAGAAATTTGAAAAAAAACCGTAATCCACTTTGCGCGAAGCCCAATATCCCGCATTCCCCGTAAAGAGAATCAAATTGCCCGCCTTATGGATGATTTCCGCAACCCCGACCAGATAAAGAAGCAGCACCGCGCAGGAAAGGACAAAATGCCACTTCCAATTATACGAAAAGTGCGATTCCTCAAAGCCCTTCCCCGAATCCGCATTCAACGGCAGTCGCCATTGGTAAAGCAGACAGCCAGCGACAAACGAAAGCATTGCCCCGCCCCAGACAAACCATGTCTTCGCATGGAACGGCGTCATCGCATGATCCAGACGCAAATAGGCAATCGCCAGGGTCAGGCATTGAAAAAAAATGTAAATCGTCGCCGGCGAAAAAAAATCCAGCTTTTTCTTCCACACATAAAACAACAGCCCCACCACAACAAGGAAAAGGGCCGTCGTTTCGGGATATTCGCAAACCAGTGCGAACATCAGGCTTTAGATTTCCTTTTGAAAAACGCCAAAAACGTCGCCCACTCCTTGTCCAAGACCGAGCCGCTGCCTTTCTGTTCCCGCAGCAATTCCAAAAAATTGCAGAATATGGTCGCCAGCAAAAAAGTGACCATTACCGTAAACATCAAAGAAATTCCCCGGAGCGGCGAAACCTTCTTGTCGTTCGGCCACGGCGATTCCAAGACATGCAAATTGGTCAGCTTTTTCGCTTCTTCAAGCTGCATCTGTTCGCTCTGCTGACGGAGCAATTTATACATCGCTACCTGAACTTTAATTTCCTCTTGTTTGCGCATGTATTCCGCGCCCAGCTTCGGCGACTTCTGCAAGGCAATGAGGCCCGTGGCGTGCTGTTTCCCGTCCAGAGTCTGGTTCAACGCACTATTCACGGAATTGTAGCGTTTCGTCAATTCGTCATAGCGCTTGGAATTTTCGCTGCGCAATTGCCGTTCATAATTCATTTCCATCGCGACCGCCTGCCGTTCCGTCTGCAAGGCGCTCAAGTATTTGATGGTCGCTTCCATCTGGATTTCCGGTTCGTAAAAATCGTTCTTTGCCTGGAAGTCCGCAAAATCCGCCATCAAAGAATCCAGAGTCTGCAAGCAAAGCTGAATGCGCTTGTCAAAATATTCGCGGGCCTGCCGAGCCTGCTGCGTTTTAAAAGCGTTGAACATCGAATCCGCTTTTTGCAGCATAAAGGTCGCCATGTCCGAAGCCATCTGGTAATCCTCGTCTTCAATGGAGATTTCCAGCATGTTTTCGTCCGTCAAAGACAGCTTGAAATTTTTCCGAAACTGCTTCAGTAAGTCCGCGCGGAACTTGCCGTCAAATTCGTAGTGGGCCGCCAGATCAAACCGATCGATGACCATGTCGTGCAATTCTTTGGAATTGAAAATCGTCCAAATCGCGTCCGCATCCACGGAACTAAAGGAAAGCCCCAGCATCGAAGCGTAGTTGGAAAATTCTCCACCGAGCATCCCGCTTAAAGCGTTCATTCCCGAAGACTCCGGAGGAGGCGTCACCACGGCCTTTGCGGCATAGGTCGGCTTGATCACCCACATCACCAGAACAAAAACGGCAAGCGTCGGCAAAATCACCAAGATGCAGCACAATTTGAAATGCTTCAAATCATTGTTGAAAATGCGCAATAAAGTTTCAATCAGTCCAGGAGTTTCTGAATGCTTCATATTATTTGTAATTGACGTAAATGATGAACGCCGAAGAAACGACGGTCAAAAGAGAAGCCACGAACAATGTAAAATCTTTAAACCGCTCGTAAGTGCTCTTTGGAATTTCAATGTAGTCGCCCGGCAAAATCGGATCCCGCGTCGCATTGACATAAATCGTTTCCCTGTCGCCGCGAATGACCTTCACCTGGTCAAAAGAACCCGTCGTCGTCAAAACTCCCGCCGCGGAAATATAATCCAGAGCGTGCCAGGAAGGATCGTATTGCTGCCGACCGACTCCGGCAACCGCGCCGCCGACATAAACCAAAAGCGGCTTCGTCGTATATTCGATTTCCACGCCGACGGAGGGAACGTATTTGTCGGCCTCGTTGATGGGAATCGACTCCGAAGAATTGTCCTTTTTGCGAATCGTCACCGACTGGTAGCCCAAATTGTGAATGCGGTTTCCGCCTGCGCTCAAAAAATAATCCGCCACGGTTTTTCCTTCTACATAAGGCAACGCCGAACGGTAATTCGGCAAAATCAGCGTGACACTGTTTTTCATGTCTGCAAAAGGCACAAAAATCTGGTCGCCCGGTTCCAAGACGATATCGCTGGAAAAATCGCCTTCGTTAAAAATTTTGAAACTGTTCACGTGGGTGGTGTCGCCGCCCCGAATCACCCAGACATCGTCGTCTCGCCCCTGCGGCAGAATATCGCCGACCAGTTTCAGAAGCCGAGTCAAGCGGGTCTGCGGTTCCACAAAGACCTGCCCCACCTGCGGCACGGCACCCATGACATTCACAATCATCTTTTTCATTTGCGCCAACTGCACAAAGCAATATTTCGGATTGTAGCGGTCGGCGACCATTTTTAGGATATCTTCTCGGGCTTGGGCAAGGGTTTTCCCGGCGACATTCACACTCCCGCATTCTTCAATCACAATGCTGCCATCCGGATAGACCTTCGCCGAAAGGTAGGTGTTTTCCAACATAATGTCGAGGTAATCTCCTGGTCCCAAAATGTAATTGGAATCGACGACGCCTTCACTGTAGCTGGGCTGCATGGTCACCGAATTGCGTTGCAAGGACGACGACTGCTGCGGCATAGAAGAAAAAGACGGATATGCGCTTCCCCCGCTTTCAGCAGCAAACAAAATCGCCGGGAAACAAACAAACCACAGCCAAAAGGCCAACAATTTCTTCAAATACATACGTCTGTTCAAACGGAAATTCCTCACAGTGCAAAGGTTGCTATAAAATAGAAAAACGCCGTTTGATAAAATCGAAAAGTGCCGAAATCCGAGCGATTTCAAGAAGTTTAGAAATGTTTACACTTTTGCCCTGATGAAGAACTTTTCGTTACAGCAGAAATGTGATTTTAGACGGGCCCATGGAGTCTTCTTGCAAAACAAAAACCTTATCGCCACTTCAGAAACTCTGAACTATATTGCCTTTTGTAGCTCAAAATCCAAGCCGCCTAAAGGAAGCGGAGCGTCCAAGGCCCATGGGGCAGGCGAGCATCTCGCAGTCTGCGAGAAAATTTCACCTGGTGAAAAGAAATCCGCCCGGTGAAAAATTTAATTTCTGGGTATTTGGTGGAGAATTGTCCATACCCCCTAAAAACAGGAAACTGCTTCCTCATATCAACCCTGTCTGTTTACAAGCAAAACAAAAAGCCATCGTCAACATGTCCGTACAATTTTTTGAAGATTTTTTTTGGGGGGGAGCCTCCCCCTCACTCGCACGATGTTGCTCGCTACCCCTTCGCCTAGGGGCTCCACCCCTAAAACCCCTAATTCCGGGGCCATTCTCACAAAAGTAGCAGTCATGCCCTTTGGACAAGAATCCCGTCCTTTTTTACTATTATTCTTTTTGACATAGCCCCGTACCGATTGGTGCGGAGCGCCCGTTTTATTGAGTATTTGCTCTAATCTCCACTTCGAAATCGCCAAATTTCAAAACAACGAGAATAGGGTGAACTGCTCACGTCCCGATTGGGGCGTGGGTCGTTTGCGTTTATTGGTTGTAAAGGCTTTGGCGAGCCTCGAAGTGCAGTAAACGCTTCAGCGGCTCCACGCCTTTTTTAGTGGACTGTATGCAGCGCAGGGCGGAACTCGCAACGATAAGGAACCGCCCGATGGTACGCGACATTATGCAGAAGAATGAGAAGGTCAACCCGAACAACGATCTTCTCAAAAAGTTGAAAGCGCTGATTCCGAACGCCTTCGGAAAAGACGGAACGGTAGATGCCGATGCCATCCGTTATTGGGCGGAACATGCCGTGGGCGACAAACACCTGGTGGTCGAAGAACGCGAGACTTTCAACTTTCTAGGCAAGGATTACGCCCGGCTGCTTTACGCACTCGACACCGAGACGGTGATTGTCCCCGACGAAGAAAACAACCAGAAGAACGAAAACAAGGACAGCGAAAACCTTTACCTTTCGGGCGACAATCTGGAGGTCCTCAAGCACTTGCGCCGCTCCTACGAAGGACGGATAAAGTGCATTTACATCGACCCGCCCTACAACACCGGTTCCGATGACTTTGTCTATAACGACAGCTTCGATTTTAGCGAAAAGGATTTGCAAGAAAAGTTGGGAATTGACGAGCCCGAGCGTGCACAAAAAATTTTGAAGATGAAAAAACGCGGTTCGCGGTCCCATGCGGCGTGGCTCACGTTCATGTATCCGCGTCTGAAACTCGCTCGCGATTTGCTCAAGGATGATGGCGTGATTTTCATCAGCATCGACGACAACGAACAAGCGAATTTGAAAATTTTGTGTGACGAAATTTTTGGGGAGGAGAATTTAATTTGCTCTTTTATATGGAAAAAAAGACAAATGGTTGATAGTCGAACGAAAAACGGGGCTTCGAAAGACCATGATTATCTACTATGCTTTAGTAGAAGCGATGATGTTGGAATACGAGGCTCTTATACAGATAAGACAAAATATAAAAATCCTGATAATGACCCCCGTGGAGACTGGATGAGTGCGGATATGACTGGTTTGGCTACCGCCGCACAACGTCCCAATTTACACTATGATTTAATAGATCCGGAAACAGGTAAAGTTTATCCATGTCCTCCAACAGGTTGGAGATATGAAAGAAAAAGAATGAATGAATTTATTCAAGGTGGAGAAATTCTATTTCCCGATGATGTTGCTAAACGGCCTAGACGAAAAAAATTTTTGAAGGATGTTGAAAGTGAATTTACAGGAATAAGCTCGGTTCTCGATACGGTGTATAGTACACAGGGGACAAGAGAACTACGGGAACTTTTCGATGGAAGGGAATTATTTGATTTTCCAAAACCAGTTGATTATATAAAAATGGTGTTAGAACAAGGTGCTTTTTCTCCAAGAGATTCTATCATTCTTGATTTTTTCTCAGGTTCAGGCACAACTGCCCACGCGATAATGCAACTCAACGCCGAAGATGGAGGAAACCGCAAATACATTATGGTGCAAATTCCGGCGGAATGTCCTGAACAAAGCGATGCTTTCAAAGCAGGATACAAAACCATCGACCAAATCGGTATGGAACGCATCCGTCGTGCCGCAGCAAAAATCCAGAGCGAACATCCCGATGCGAAATGCGATTTCGGCTTCAAGCATTACTCCATCGAAAGGCCCAAGGGAAAAACTTTGGACGCGCTGGAAAAATTTATCCCCAATCCCAGTTTCGGAGCAGATAACATCCTCAAGGCGTTCGGTGCAAAAACAGTTCTCGCCACATGGATGGTCGATGACGGACATACATTCAATGCATCTGTCGAAACAATCGATCTTGATGGCTATACCGCTTACAAGGTAAAAGATTACCTCTATCTGATTGACAAGGATATCGGCACGAAGCACATGAAGGCCCTGTTCCAAAAATATGACGAAGACAAGGAATTCAAGCCCAAGCATATCGTGGTGTTCGGCTACAGTTTCGGAATTACCGCCCTAGAAACTCTGAAAGGCAACATCAAGAGTGTCGAAGGTATCGACATCAACCTTGAAATCCGTTACTAATGGGGGCCGCCATGGAATTGCAATTCGAAAAAGATTTGCCCCACCAACGGGCAGCCATTGACAGCATCTTGAACGTGACGGAGACGCTGCAAACGAAAAAGTCCTTAAATTACGCCGCCAATAGAAATCTTTATCCGAACGACGAAAAAATCAAGCAGGCATTGTCCGCATTGCAAACGAATTTCTCTGCAGACATGAAAAGTTTTGTTTCGGCAACGGAACCCTTCGGGATTGCCGAAAAGCCTTGTCTTTACATCGATGTCAAAATGGAAACCGGAACGGGCAAGACCTACGTCTATACGGAGACTATTCACGAATTGCACAGGCAACTGGGCGTGTCGAAATTTATCCTTGTTGTCCCGGGCAAATCCATCAAGGCGGGCGCATCCAGTTTTTTAAACGATCCCGATGTCAAGAAACATTTTGAAAATACCTGCGATTACAAGTCGGAAATCCGTTTGTTTGAAGGAACGGAACAAAAATCCAAGAACAAGAAAAAGAATTTCCCTTCGGCGGTTTCGAATTTCTACCAAAACCCGGGCGATTCCGATAAATATATTTCCGTCCTCTTGCTGAATAGCCAATTGCTTACCAATTCGAACTATGCGAAGGACGATTTTGATTACGGCATTGACAACTTCTATTGTCCACTCGACGCGCTGAAGGCGACTCGCCCTGTGGTCATTATTGACGAACCGCACCGCTTTGCCTCCGAAAACAAGGCGATGGCTGCAATCATGAACAAACTTTGCCCGCAAATGCTTATCCGCTTCGGCGCGACTTATCCCGAAAAGAGCGAAGGCCGCGGCAAGAACAAGAAAACCGTCCGCGATTACAAAAACCTTGTCTATAATTTGGATGCTTACGAGTCGTTTCACCAAAATCTGATTAAGGGAATCGCCAAGGAACATATCGATCCGCTGAAAGATGCCGAAAATGTTAAAATCAAAGCAACAGAAATTGATTCGAAAAATGAAGAAGTGAAATTTAGTTGGACAGATGCACTTGGCAAAAAGCATCAAAAGTCTTTGGCGTCAAACATTCCTCTTTCCAACATCCACGAGAATTTCGGGAATCTTGCCGTCGAAGATTTTGAGAAGGGGATAGTGCGTTTAAGCAACGGAGTTGTTCTGAAAGAAGGCGATTCCCTTACGCCCGATATGTATGCGACCGCTTACCAAGAGGCGATGATCTCCATGGCAATTCGCCGACATTTGGAAACGGAGCAAGAAAATTTCAAACGTGAAGACAAGATAAAGACGCTTGCCCTGTTCTTTATAGATGATATTTCGGCTTACCGTCACGATTGGGATGAAAAATCCGAATACCTGCGAATCTCTTTTGAGAAAATACTGAAACGAGAAATCAAGCAGAAAATAGAGTCGTTGCAAGATGGCGATGATTACAGGGCGTATCTCGAAAAATCGTTGAAAGAGATTTCCAAAACCCACGGCGGATATTTTGCAAAGGATAACGAAAGCTCAGATGAGGCCGTTGCCCAGGAAGTGACGGAAATTCTGCACGACAAGAAGTCGTTGCTTTCGATAGACAATCCCCGCCGATTCATTTTCTCCAAGTGGACTCTCAAGGAAGGCTGGGACAATCCCAATGTTTTTACCATCGCAAAACTCCGCAGCAGTGGTAGCGAAATCAGCAAGTTGCAGGAAGTCGGTCGCGGTCTTAGACTTCCCGTGAACGAATACGGAAAGCGCGTGACCGGCGAAAACTTTGTACTCAATTACATCGTCGATTACTCCGAAAAGGAATTTGCTCAAAAACTTGTGGATGAAATCAATGGCGAACGAGCAGAACAGTTGTATCTGACCGATGAGCAGCTTGAAGCGTTTGCCAAGAAGTGCGGCCAAGAGGCTGAAGATTTGCTTGCCGAATTGTTTGGAAAGAAGTTTATCAAGATTCGCAAAATCGATATGCCCGGCTATCCGATTGTCTCGGAGAATGCGGAAGCCTTCGAAGCGGAATATCCTGAACTTTATCGCAGAGGCGATGCGGAACGCCGCATTATCGACCGCAACAAGAAAACCAAAGGCGAACGCATCGGCATTCGCAGCGAAAAATACGCGGCGTTGAAAAAACTCTGGCTCAAGATGAACGAACACTATCTCTTGACTTTTGATGAAAGCCTGAATGCGGAACTGGAACAGGCTTTGCCGGGTTTGATGGACCAGTCGCTTTTCCAGAAGACAATCTCTAAAAGCGTGCGCAATGTCGTTTCATTTGAAAATGGCGTAGCGAGTGTGCAGGACGCCTGTGGCGACAATTACGAAGTGGAACGCCCGATTGCTTACGGAAAATTCCTGCAACGCGTCCAGTCCAAGGAATCCGTGCCCGTAACGCTGATGCACAAGGCCCTGTGCGATTTTGCAAACAAGGGCGGGAAGGTGATGTTCAACGAACGTACGCTTCTTAACGTATGCCAGAAAATTCACAACTGGAAAATCGAACATTTGAAGGGACGGTTCTGCTACCAGAAAGTGAGCCGCACCCGAATTAAAAAGACTTGGCTCAACGACGAAAAAGGAAATGCGGAAAAGTTCATATCGCAGGGACTCGTGGGCAAATTCGGGGACAGCGGCAAGGTGCCTGACAAGTACCTTTACGACAGCATCGCCTACGATTCGCCGCTGGAAAAATCCGACATCCTGAACGGTATCGAAGGCGTGGAAGTTTATGGAAAGATTCCCAAGAGCACCATCCGCATTCCGACCATTCTCGGCGAAACCTACAGCCCGGACTTTATATACATCATTCGCCGAAAGGGCAAGAATGAACTGAACCTGATTGTGGAATGCAAGGATGTCGAAGACGCCGACAAGGATTTGCGAGGCGGCGAAAAACTGAAAATAGAATCCGCCAAGGTGTTCTTCAAGAACATGGAGTCCGAAGGCGTCAAGGTCCACTTTGAAAAACAACTCTCGGGCAAGAATCTCGAAGAAATCATCAGGGCGCTTTGAATGTAGAGCTACGGAAGATTTGGTTGAAAAACTTTTGGGCAAGGGGAAAAATTTTACAATACAAATCTACTACAATTATGCATACTTGTAGCAGGTTAATACAATGTATAAGAAAACGTTCATAACGGCAAAAACGGTTTGCAAACAGGGACGCGCGCAGTATTACGCCACTCTCCAAAAGGCAAAAAAGGGAGAATTGGTTCGCATAAAGCGGGGTGTCTATGCTAAAGAAATCGACCTGAACGATACAATGATAGATGTCGAGGCAATCGCTCCCGACGAAATTCTTTGTTTATTTTCTGCATAGGAACATTCCGAACTTACGACGCAAATTCCGCAGCAATTCGACATTGCCATAAAAAGGGGGCGCAAAGTCGTTCTTCTCGAATATCCTAAAATCAGGCTTCACAACCTATCCGAAAATTCGCTGAATCTTGGTGTTTCTACGGCAACTATTTCCGGATTCAAAGTCAAAATTTTTGACATTGAAAAATGCGTATGCGATGCAGTAAAGTTCCGCAACAAAATCGGCATGGATGTTTGCATCGAAATCATCAGGAACTATCTTAAATATGGCGACAGGAACATCTCCAAGCTGATGAAATATGCCCGGGTTCTGCGTGTTGCCAAGATTCTTGAAATGTACATGGCAATGGGCTTGTCAGTATGAGGAACAATGCCTTTTCCATCCGAGAAAGGTTGCTCAACAAAGCAAAGAATTAGGTGTTGATTACCAAGTCATTCTCACTCGCTATTTTCACGAAAGATTTTGCGGTTTCGTCGTTGATTATGGGAGGAAATGAGTATAGATTTAAAGAAGGCATTTGAAAAAAAAGGAGATTAAATTATGATAAAAAAAGAAGTTGAGCCGATTTTGCAGATTTTTTTTATCGTTTTTTTGGCAATGAACCACTAAAAATCGAAAAGGGAAACAATGATGGTTTTTATATAAAAATGGCAACATCTAGTGAGGATGATATTTTTGTTGAATTGTGGTATGAAGATTGGACCAAGAAGAAGAAAGGAAAGGTATTTTCGATTTGTCTTGAATACAGCAACGAGAAGCTTTTTAAAGAGCACTTTCCTGAATGGGAACATTACAAAGAATGTCATAAAGATTTTTTTGAAATAGAAAGCCGTCCTGATTTCAATGACCTGTTTTTTCAGAAAAATGCAGATAACCATTATTTTGCAGGAGTCTATATTGATCCTGATGACGAATTAGGTTCTCTACAAAGATTCTTTGAAAATGAAAAAATAAATAAAATTATCAAAAATAAAAAAATCACCTTCAGCGACCCAGGTGAAGAATTAGCGACACAGCGGATACAGCAGGTGTTGGCTCGTGTAGGTCAAGGTAAATATCGTGATGATATGCTGAATTTATGGGATAAAGCCTGTTCAGTTACGGGATGCACTATAAAAGAATCTCTTGTAGCTAGCCATGCAAAACCATGGCGCGATTGCAAGCCTGCAGAAAAGATAAATGCCCGTAATGGTTTATTGCTTGCCGCACATTTAGACGCTCTTTTCGACAAATTTCTCATTACTTTTGACGAAGATTGGAAAATAAAAATTGCTCCACATTTGGAATCAGAATGTAAAAGAATTGGTATCACCCCAGAAATGATGGTTAAATACGAAAAGCTAAAAAAACAAGACCAAGCGGAAGTTCAGAATTTTTTGAAAGAACATCGAAGAAGATTTAATGAAAAACAAAAATCTTAACCATAAACAGACGTAAAAATCACATTTCCCCAAACACCACCGCATCCATCGCATGCAACATTTTGGTGATAATTGTAAGTCTCCTCGTAAAACGAGTAGCTCCCCCCCCACCCGCCGAAATCAAAGTAATTGAGGACGGTTAAACGAAATCTTTCCTTACCCCTTCAATACCATCGACAGCTTCGTTCCATCGAAAGCCTTGCCCCAGCCGTCTTCCTCAGAAAAATTGGAAAACGCGACCAGCTGAGGATCGGGTGGTTGAATTTTGTTGTTTTTAAGAATCGCTAGAATTTCATCAATATATTCGAGACTTGCCGTTCCGTATCCAGGAATACTGGAATAGGCGTATTCTTCTTCTATGTTTCGAATGGCAAGTAAAATCTTGTTCAAAGAATCATCAACATTCTTGTACAATTTTTTAAGATTTGTGTAGGTTTCTTTATCTATGTATTCAAAATTAGACGCTTCGAAAGATTCAAACTCAAACAAGTATTTTGGGATGTATTCCATAATTTCCCAGGACCACCTGTCAAGCGCTTCGCAATTCCCAAATTTCCAAAATATTTTAAAAACTAGCGACCAGTCCCTTTGAGGGTATTTTTCTGTGGCAAGTTTTTCTGCACAAAGGATTCCGTAAGCGATTCGCCCAAGAAGAGAAATGTTTTTCAATGCGTCCGATTTCATCTCGTATTCTCCTTATTCTGTCCAACCAGTGTGATTCTTTTGGATTCGTCCTTTGAACGCGTGTGTGCAATTTTGACAAGCTGGCTTTGGTTGGCCAAAGCTTTTAGGTGTTGTGTGTATGGTAAATATAAAAAGATTCTCCATTTTTGCTCCAGAATTTAAAGCCTTGTTTATAGCATGAACTTCGGCACAATTGCCCAAGTCATATTTGTTGAGAGATTTTGGCGGTAATACACCATTTTCTCCAAAGATTTGGGGATTTCGAAGGTCGTTCTCTTGAAAAACCCCTCCATTTCTTCCATAGAAATACCTGCCAGATTCGTTGTCATAAACTATGGTCGCTGTATTAAATTGATCCTTTTGACGTTCTGATTTTTTTCCTAAACGTTCTTTTTCGCCTATAGCCCATTCTTTTACTCGCGATTGCATGACCTTTGCATCACGATGATAAGGGCTGTTCGCCGATCCTCTAGTTCCACTGAACAAACCACTTGCATCTTGCCCCATTTGAAGTCCTCGATTAAACTTTTGTGGAATTTAACAATGGGTTCAAAAATCTGCATTTCTTGATGAGAAGCTAAAAAATAACGATTCTAGACAAATTTCAACATTCTATGTTTGATTCCCTTTATTTTTTTTTGACAAAAAAAAGCAATTGTAATTTCTCAACGAGAAATATTTTGTCGTTTTTTGTTTGGTTTATCCCTTGTATGTCCAGCTAATTCCTTCAAGTGGTTTTCCTTTAGCAGCATGTTTGCGGTCGGAATGTCGACGGAATCGTGTTTTTCCAGCAATACTTTATATACAATATGTTCCTTTGAGTTGCCAAGGCTTAATCCAGCTTTCTGAAGTATAGACATAGACGTAGAAAAGTCAACATTCAGCTCAATTAAGAGTGCTATTAAGGTTCTATGCTCAAATTTATAGTCTTTGTTGTACTTAATCTTTGAAAAAGTAGATTCTGGTATTCCTGTTGATAAACTCAACGCCTTGACCTTTTCCCCATAGCCTCTAGCAACAATGAATTTCTGGATGCTTTCAGAAGCGGAATCGGTGGAGCAGAGGATAATATTTTGCGTATCAGACAATATCTGGGACACTGAATTCCTGAGTGAATTCAATATAATCTCATCATTTGTCTGCATTTTTATCACTCGACGTTACTTTGCAAAAAGAGGCAAGTCTGTTACATCCTTTTTAATGGAGATTCGTGTGGAAATTTTATAGCCACGCTTTTCAACATTGTACTCAACGACATCAACTCCTTTCATTTGGCAATATGCTTTCATGTCATTGGGCATTATACCAAAGAACAGTGTTGTTTTGGGTCGAATTTGGTCTATCATTTTCTTTAATCCTTTGTAAAATACTTCTCGGGAATCTTGTTCACCTTGGCAACCGTAGGGACTGACGAATACACAGTCTGGATTTTCAATTCCGCAAAACAAAAAGTTGTAACTATATTCATCCTTATCAAAACGCACCAGTGGAATAACGATCAACCCATTTTGCTGACAAAAGAATGTTAACGCTCTTGCAAAATAAACCTGCGACAATTTCAATGCCCGCGGCATATCGTAATAGATGCTTAAATCAGGCGCAACCAAACCGGCAAATCGCTTGAGTCGCTTCAGATACCGTTTGGGGTTTCGTGCAAATGCGATAAACTTGTAATCGTTTTCAAAGAAGTGAACAAAATATCTTTCAGGATGCTTTGACGTAAATTTTTTTGAGATGGCGATAGAAAACGGCACCATCAAATCGGGTATAACCTCGGTATTTCCGACTAAAGGAATTTCATATTCTCCGCGAAATTCCGCACCTTTGACAAGATACGCTTGAAATACATCTAGGCGCTTGTCTTTTTTCAATTTTACTGACATGGAGTCCCTCCAAAATGACGATAAACAAAGACATCCCCGTAGGTCGTCATTCCTACGGAGAAAGCCTTATTCTTTTGGAAAAGAAAAAGGCGTGGGGTCTGTGTGAACTTACTCCTTTCGAGGCTCTGGTAAACCTGCAACTAGCATAAGCACAAACGACCCACGCCCAAATAGTGTGCGTAAGCATTCGTCTTATTCTCGCTAGTTGTGAAATTTACCAGATTTCGAAAAGAGAGAACAAGAGTTAAATTCAAAATAATCGCCGACCAGATGTCAAAGAAAAATGACGATTTGGTCTATGTCATTAGGAAATATAGTTTTTTAGAATGTCAAGACAAGCAAAGGCACGTTATTGGTGCAAGCAAAATGATGTATTATAGAGTTTTAAGGAATCGTCCCAAAACGAAGGGGGGTATCCCCATCACCCCATCATTCATCACAAACGAAATTTCATTCCCCAAGCACCACCGCATCCATCGTCTGCGCCATCTTGGTGATGTCGGCTTCGTGCATCAGGCGGTAATCGGAGAGGATTCGTTCCAAAGGATACTTGTCTAAAATTTCAGCAAACTTTTTTGCGGAGTGCCACTGGTAATAGGCAAGGACATGACCGCACCAGTATTCCGCTTGCGGGTAGAACGGTTCGTAAACAGATTCCAACAATTTCTTCTCGTATTGCGGGAATGCGAGAATTGCCAATTCGTAACCGGATTTGCCGCACAGAAAATTCGGGTTGGCGTATTCAATTTGCGTCGGAATTCAGAAGCGAGAAAAACTTTTTGCACTTCATCTACAGACAAATTCAAATTGTAGAGCACCGCCTGAAAAAAGAATCCGAGATTCTTCTGGGCATCGCTCAGGTACATTTCACTATAGGCGGATTTCATCGAGCAACCTCGGATTTCGAACGATATCGATTAAGTAAACGCCTTCGCTCGGACGGACTTTCCGCAGGCCTTCCAAGTAATTTCTTCGGGCGGCGCCATCTCGCTCGCGAAGGAGAAATACGAATCATTGGCGCGATAGCCCACTATAACGTCATAATCCAGATAAGGCACTTGAAATTTTTCCGTCAGGAACTCCAGATTTGTTCAGCCAAGGGGCGACTTGGGCGCAAAAACCCTGTTCTGCATCAAGATGGTGAGCCAGTGGAGAATGCTAAAGCATTCCGCCGACAAATCGAGCACCTTCAATTTTCGCAAATCCAATTCATAGGCGTTGGCAAAACCGTCTGTATTTTTTTGACAGGCCCATTCCATTGCCAGCTCCCGCTTCTGTGCAATAGAAACCCCATCCAAAGTCGTTGTGCCGGTTTTCAAATTTCAAAACGGGATGTTCGATTCACTTTTCTGAACCGTGATAAACAAGCATGCCCTAAAGCTAAATTATTTGAAAATTTGTGTCAAATTTTTCACTACCAAACGAATATTCCATCCGATTGTTTTTTACATACAGAAAAACCCGGCTCGACCGAGCCGGGTTTTCCTTTAGAATCCAAGCGAATTAGTTTTCCGCTTCCTTGGAAGCACCCTTGACCATGTCAACGGGCTTCGTTTCAGCTGCGGGAGCGTCCGTTTTTGGAGCTTCTTTCGCCTTGATTTCGTCTTCGACAAGCGAAACCAAAGCCATTTCAGCAGCATCACCGGGGCGGTTCGGACCGAGCTTCAGCACGCGAGTATAACCACCGTTGCGGTTCTTATAACGCGGGCCAATCACATTGAAAAGTCCTTGCAGGACCTTCGGGTCACGAACAATACGGGCGGCTTCGCGACGAGCGGAAAGATCGCCCTTCTTCGCATAAGTGACCAAGCGATCCACAACACTGCGGACAAGGCGAGCCTTGAGGAGAGTCGTGCGCACAGAGCGATTGATCTGTTCCTCTTCCAGGCCTTTGGCAAGGATGGATGTCGCGAGGCTACGGAGGATGGCGCGCTTATGCTGCGCATTCACACCGAGTTTCTTGTTTTTTACACCGTGTCTCATTTTTCTTAATCCTTCAAGTATTCATCGACGTTCATGCCAAAAGTAAGACCCATCGACGTCAATACCTCGTTAAGTTCAACCAAGGACTTCCGACCGAAGTTCTTGTATTTCAGCATATCCCCTTCCTTATTGCGGACAAGTTCTGCAATCGTATGGATGTTCGCCATACGGAGGCAGTTGCTGGAACGAACGGAAAGTTCAAGTTCGTCCACTCGCAAACGGAGGCGGCTGGCAATACGCTGACGTTCTTCATCCTGCACCGTTTCTTCCGGAGATTCGAGCTCTCCTTCAAAATTGATGAAGGCTTCCAAATGATCCACCAAAAGCTTTGCCGCATAAGCAAGAGCGTCTTCGGGGTCAATGGATCCGTCGGTCGTCACTTCCAGTTCCAGACGGTTGTAATCCGTTTTCTGTCCCACGCGGGTGTCGCTCACGTGCATCGCCACTTTCAAAACCGGGTTGAAGTTGGCGTCCATGGCGATTTCACCGATAGGGGCGTCCGGATCCTTCAATTCGTCGGCAACCACATATCCGCGACCGGAAGAGACCTTGAGCTCCATGCTCAAAGAAGCGTTTCCAGACAGCGTTGCGATATGAACGTCCGGGGTAAGGATCACCACGTTGGGATTCTCCTCGATGTTCGCAGCGGTGATTTCACCATCGCCCGACATATCCAAGCGAAGCGTTTCGTCATGATCGGAGAGCAGCTTTACACGAATGCTCTTCAAGTTCAGGATAATGTCCGTAACATCTTCCTTCACTCCCGGAATGGACGAAAATTCCTTTTCGACTCCGGCAATTTTTACGGAGACGATCGCAGCGCCTTGCAGCGAGGAAAGCAGCGTGCGGCGTAGAGCGTTACCGACAGTAATACCCCATCCGCGTTCCAGGGCTTCTACGACGAACTTCGCATAGCGCCCATTTTCACCGGTTTCCACTTTCTGGAAACTGCGCGGCATTTGGAGAGATTTCCACATCATTGGCGTTTTCCCCTGTTGATATTAAACTTTTCTCTTCTTCTTGGGACGGCATCCGTTGTGCGGGACACCGGTCACATCACGAATCGTCAACACTTCGATACCGACGTTCTTGATAGCACGGACAGCGGATTCACGTCCACCACCGGCACCTTTCACGCGGACATCGACCTTGCGAATGCCGAGGTCGTAGGCCTTGTGGGCGGCGGCTTCAGCAGCAAGCTGGGCGGCGAACGGAGTGCTCTTGCGGGAACCCTTGAATCCGGAATTTCCCGGAGAGCCCCAAGCGACAACGTTACCGTGCGCATCGGTGATCGACACAATCGTATTGTTGAAAGAAGCATTTACGCAGGCAATTCCCTGCACGTCAACACGCTTCTTACCTTTTTTAACCTTTTCCTCGGCGGGAGCAGCAGCTTCTGCAGCGGCCGGGGCGGTTTCTTTAACTTCTTCGTCTGCCACGGATCGTCTCCTTACTTCTTCTTGTTAGCAACGGTCTTCTTCGGGCCCTTGCGAGTGCGAGCGTTCGTACGGGTGCGCTGACCACGGACCGGCAACTTCTTCATGTGGCGGCTTCCGCGATAGCATCCGATATCTTGAAGGCGTTTGATGTTCAACGTCGTTTCTGCGCGAAGCTGACCTTCCACAGAATATTCGTCTTCAAGAACGTGACGAATCTTACCTTGTTCTTCTTCAGTCAGATCGTCGCACTTCTTCGTCTGATCGATGCCCAATTGAGCGCAGATCTTACGAGAGGTGAAAAGCCCGACTCCGTAGATAGCCGTCAGACCGTACTCGACAGTCTTGTTTTTCGGCAAATCGACACCAGCAATACGTGCCATAAAATCTCCTAACCCTGTCTCTGCTTGTGACGGGGGTTCTTAGAACAGATGACGCGAAGAATGCCCTTGCGACGGACAATCTTGCAGTTTTCACATCTTGGTTTGATGGAGGCTTTGATTTTCATAGGTTAGACCTTTTTCCCTATTACTTGTAACGGTAGGTGATTCTTCCGCGCGATAAATCGTACGGAGAGATTTCGACCAACACTTTGTCATCCGGCAAAATGCGGATAAAATGCCGGCGCATTTTCCCAGAAACATGAGCGAGAATTTCGTGACCATTTCCGAGGCCAACACGGAAGAATGCGTTGGGAAGAGCTTCCAGCACAACGCCTTCTACTTGAATGCCTTCTTCTTTAGCCACTAGGATGCCATCCTGCCGCGAATGCGGCCATGTTTGAGGAAACCAGCGTAGTTATTGGTATGGAGATGGGCTTCGAGTTGACGAAGCGTGTCCAGCGCCACACCGACCACGATCAAGACCGAGGTGCCGCCAATATAGAAAGACATATTCAAAGCGTCTTTCAAATGCAGCGGACCGACACTGATTACAGCCAGGAAAATGGATCCCGGAAGTGAAATGCGGGTCAAAATATGGTCAATATACTCAGCGGTCTTTTTTCCCGGACGAATGCCCGGAATGAAACCGCCCGACTTCTTGAGATTATCGGCAATGTCCGTTGGGTTGTATTGGATAGCCGTATAGAAGTAAGTAAAAAAGATAATCAGCGCGGCGAAGATTACGCTATAGGTGATATGTCCAGGAACGAATGCACCCGCAAAGGACTGCATCCAGCTCACGTTGGGCATCCACGAAGCGATAATCGCGGGCACGAACATAATGGAGGAAGCGAAAATGACTGGTATCACGCCGGCTGTATTCACCTTGAAAGGCAAATAACTGGCCTGACCGCCAACCACCTGATTTCGTCCGACCACCCTGCGCGGGCTTTCCAGCGGAATACGACGAGTGGCCTGCTCCACGAATACGATGAAACCGACGATAGCAACCACAATCGCCAAGATGAAAATCTCGATGGCGAGCGGCTGAATGCCTTCGGTAAACATTTCGATTTCGCGAAGGAATGCCCTCGGAAGTCCGCCGACAATACCGGCAAAGATTATCAGGGAGATTCCGTTACCAACACCCTTTGCCGTAATTCTCTCGCCGAGATACATGACAAAGATGGTTCCTGTGGTGAAGGTAAGCGTAGCAAGTAACCGGAATCCGACATTGCCAAGCCCGGACTGGAATCCGTCCGTAAGCACAGAAATGCCCGTACCGGTTGCGGTGGAAACTGTTAAGCTCGAAAGCCAGACGGCAACACCCCAGCCCTGAAGAGCGCCGAGGAGAACCGTAAAGTAGCGCGTGTACTGATTCAGCCTTGCACGCCCTTCCTGGCCTTCTTTTTGAAGCATCTTGATCGCCGGAATCACAGAACCCATCAGCTGGATGAGAATGCTTGCGCTGATATACGGCATAATGCCCAAGGCAAAAACCGTAGCCTTAGCGAAAGCACCGCCGGTAAAGGAGTCGTACAAACCGAACATATTGTTGCTGTTTCGGAAATACTCCGCCAAAACCGTAGCGTCCACACCAGGAATGGTGATGTGCGAACCGATGCGATAAACAATGAGAATACCCAAGGTAAAGAGAATTCTTTTCCTCAGGTCTTCCATTTTGAAGGCGTTGACGAACCCGTCAATAGCTTTCTTAAGAACTTCCATTATTAGACGAGCTCTACTTTGCCGCCGGCAGCTTCAACAGCCGCTTTGGCCTTTTCGCTGATAGCGTTGACTTTGAGAGTGACAGCCTTCGAAATCGTGCCGTAGCCCAAAACCTTGATCGGCTTCTTCACGCTGCGGACAAGACCCTGGTCGAAAAGAACCTTGGCGTCAAATTCGACAACACCGGAATTTTCAATGGCCTTGAGATTCACAATCTGCGTATCCTTCGGGAACTGCGACTTGAATCCGCGCTTCGGGATACGACGGTGAATCGGCATCTGGCCGCCTTCAAAAGCAGCCCGACCGGCCTTGGCGCTCTTACGAGCACCGGCACCTTTCTGACCACGACCGCCAGTCGTGCCCCAACCGGAACCCGGACCGCGACCAATGCGCTTGCGCCCCTTAGTCAGAGCACTCTTAGCAGGATTGATACTATTGAGTTGCATGATTAAATTTCCTCGACCTTGATCATGTGACGGACA
Source organism: Fibrobacter sp. UWS1 (assembly GCF_002300445.1). Classification (NCBI taxonomy): domain Bacteria; kingdom Pseudomonadati; phylum Fibrobacterota; class Fibrobacteria; order Fibrobacterales; family Fibrobacteraceae; genus Fibrobacter; species Fibrobacter sp. UWS1. Next base: position 2,102,610 of record NZ_NSGW01000001.1, on the reverse strand, counting down.
GCATTGATGATGCCCTGAATAGCCGGAGTCAAAGTCATTTCATTAGAGGTTCCAATTCCATGAAGTCCCAAGGACGCAATATTGGCCCGGTGCTTCGGAAGAGAATGGATAAGCCCCTTGACTTGGGTAATTCTTACTTTTTTCATTTTAGACCTCAGGCGTTCTGACCGCGCAAAGCCGCGTAGTCATTTTTGTTCTTCTGCGTCGTGAGACCTTCGATGCAGGCTTGCACCACAGTGCTCGGATTGGAAGAACCATAGATCTTGGTAAGAATGTTGTGGACACCGGCGAGTTCCAAAACAGCACGGGCTGCAGCACCGGCAATAACGCCAGTACCGGGAGCGGCGGGGATCAAGCGGATGCGGGTTGCGCCGTACTTGATTTCCACATCGTGCGGAATGGTTCCGTCTTGAACATTCACTTCGATAAGATTGCGTTGAGCAGCCTCGGTTCCCTTGCGGATAGCTTCGGAGACTTCCTTAGCCTTGCCGAGACCCACACCAATTTTGCCTTTCTTGTTGCCAACGACAACGAGAGCGCTGAAGGACATCCGACGGCCACCCTTCACAGTCTTGGCACAGCGATTGATGTGCACAACTCTGTCTTCAAATTCAGAAACTTGTGTTTCGCGTTCCAAAGTGTACCTCTTAGAATTGGAGTCCGCCTTCACGAGCTCCCTCAGCGAGAGCCTGAACGCGACCATGATAAATGAAACCACCGCGGTCGAAGACAACGGCAGAAATGCCCTTGGCCTTCGCAGCGTCGGCAATGAGATTTCCGAGTTTCTTGCTCTGTTCGGTCTTGGAAAGCTCACCGAACTTCGCCTGGAAGTCCTTGGACGAAGTCGTTACCTGAACCAAAGAGGTGTGAGAAACATCGTCGATGATCTGAGCGATCATATTAGACAGCGTACGACGAACAGCGAGACGCGGACGTTCGGGGGTACCGCTGACGGTCTTGCGAACACGCGCATGACGCGCAATTCTGGACTCGAGTCTTTTCTTTGCAATAGCAGTCATAACGTTACCTTATTTACCTGTCTTCTTGCCCTGCTTACGGCGGATGATTTCACCAGCATACTTGACGCCCTTGCCCTTATACGGTTCAGGACGACGATACTTGCGAATTTCTGCGGCAGCTTGACCAACTTTCTGCTTGTCAATACCCTTGATGGAAATCTTCAGAGGATCGACAGCCTTCAATTCAATGCCTTCCGGAGCCTTGTAGATGACCGGGTGGGAGAATCCGAGGACGAGGTTCAAGTCCTTGCCCTTCTGTTCCACACGATAACCGACACCGACAATTTCCAGGTTCTTTTCAAAACCTTTGGAAACGCCTTCGACCATGTTCGCCACCAAGGCACGGGTCGTGCCGTGAATCGAACGGGTGAACTTCAAATCGTCCGGACGTTCAAACGAAAGCTGGTTGCCATCCAATTTAATCTTGATGAGGTCGTGAACCTTGGTAAAAAGCTTGCCGAGCTTGCCTTCCACCTGAATGTTCTGACCATCCACTGCGACTTTCACGTCGGCAGGGATATGAATAATTGCTTTTCCGATACGAGACATCTTTACCTCACCAGACCTTTGCGATGACTTCGCCGCCCACGTTTTCTTTGCGAGCTTCGTGGTCGGTCATCACACCTTTGGATGTGGAGATAATAGCATAGCCAAGTCCGTTACGAACGCGCGGGAGCTTCGCGACATCGCTGTAGATGCGGAGACCCGAACGGCTGACGCGCTGGATGCCTTGGATAGCCGGAACGCCGTTTGTGTAGCGAAGGAGAATTTTGAGGATTCCCTGCTTGCCATCTTCAACGACGACGAACTTTTTAATAAAACCTTTTTCCTGCAGAACGCGGGCGATTTCGCGCTTCTCGTTGCTGGCAGGGATGTCCACCACAGGCGCCTTTGCCGAAACGGCATTGCGGATGCGGGTGAGCATATCGGCGATTGTATCTGTTGCCATTGTTTAATGCTCCTTACCAGGAAGATTTGGTGATGCCCGGGATTTCACCGGCGAGTGCCATTTCGCGGAAGCAAATACGGCACAGTCCAAAGCGACGCATGTAAGCGTGCGGCCGACCGCACCGCTTGCAGCGATGATAACCGCGAACGGTGTATTTCGGGGTGCGTTTGCACTTTTCGATCATTCTTCTGCTTGCCATGGTATACCTTACTTCCTGAAGGGGAGACCGAGACCTTCGAGCAGAGCACGTCCTTCTTCATCCGTTGCAGCGGAAGTGACGAAAGAAATGTCCATGCCGAGAGTCTGCGTAATTTTGTCGATGTCGATTTCCACAAAAATCGATTGTTCCTTGATGCCGAGCGTATAGTTGCCGCAGCCGTCAAAACCGCGACGCGGGAGACCACGGAAGTCACGCACACGCGGCAAGGAAATGTTGATAAAACGATAGAGGAAATCCCACATATTTTCGCCGTGCAAAGTCACCTTGGCACCAATTCCAAGACCTTCGCGGAGCTTGAAGTTGGAAATCGCCTTGCGAGCTTTCGTGACAACCGGTTTCTGACCGGTAATCGCGGCGAGAGTGCTGAGGGCTTCGTCCAGAACCTTACGGTTAGAAGCGGCTTCGCCAACACCCATGTTGATAACGATTTTCTGCAGACGCGGAATCTGCATCACGTTCTTGTAACCGAATTTCTGCTTGAGAGCCGGAACTACGGTCTTTTCGTAAACATCTTTCTTCATAGTGCTCATAGTTACGACCTCACAGAGCCTTTCCGGACTTGACGCTTACGCGAACGCTCTTCTTACCGGCTTCACGAACGCGACGAGTACGAACAGGAGTGGAACCTTCGAGGAGCATCGCGTTGGAGATATCGATCGGAAGTTCCTTTTCGACGATACCGCCCGCCTGATTGGTACGGCTCGGCTTTTCATGACGCTTGTGAACGTTCACGCCGGCGACGATGATGCGGCCTTTTTTCGGATCAACGCTTAACACAACACCGGTCTTGCCCTTGTGAGCACCGGAGATAACCTTGACGTTATCATTCTTTTTAATGTTAGACATTAGAGCACCTCGGGTGCGAGAGAGATGATCTTTGTGAAATTGTGCTCACGAAGTTCACGGGCAACAGGTCCAAAGATACGGGTTCCACGGGGTTCGCCATCTTTCGTTACGAGAACGACAGCGTTGTCGGAAAAACGAATAAATGTTCCGTCCTTACGACCGATTTCTTTACGGGTGCGGACCACGACAGCATCTGCGACAGAGCCTTTCTTCACCTTGCTCTGGGGGATAGCGTCTTTGACAGCTACCTTGATGATATCCCCGATGCTTGCATAGCGCCGGTTAGATCCACCCAAAACTCGGATGCAGGCGACTTCTTTCGCGCCGCTGTTGTCGGCCACGACCAGTCTTGTTTCTTCTTGAATCATAGTTTTCGCCTTACTCCAGAAGGATTACTTCTTCTTTGCCACAATCCGAACCAAGCGCCAACGCTTTGTCGCGGAAAGGGGACGGGTTTCCATAATTTCCACGGTATCGCCAACTTCGGCTTCATTCTTTTCATCATGAGCCTTGAATTTAGCCGTGGATTTCATGATCTTGTTGTAAATCGGGTGACGCTTGCGGTCTTCGACCACAACCGTAATCGTCTTGTCCATCGCATTGGACGAAACGATACCCTGTCTCACTTTGCGAGAGTTTCTTTCCATTTTCTGCTCCTGCCGGCTTAAGCCTTGGCCCTTTCGGTAAGAATCGTCTTGACCCGAGCGATGTCCTTGCGGATCGAACGAGCCGTCGCAGGCTTTTCTGCGCTGTTTCCGGTTTTCGCAGAGAACCGGTTGTTGAACAAATCCAGATTAAACTGGGCGAGTTTTTCTTTGAGCTGTTCTGTGCTCAATTCTCTGAGTTCGCGTGCTTTCATCAGATCTCCGAAGCCTCCACGATTTTAACTTTAATCGGCAGCTTCTGCGATGCTTCGCGAAGCGCTTTAATGGCAAGGTCACGGTCCACACCGTCCATTTCGAACATGATGCGACCCGGGAGAACCACTGCAGCCCAGAATTCAACGGCTCCTTTACCTTTACCCATACGGGCTTCGGCAGGGTGACGGGTTACCGGCTTGTTCGGGAAAATGCGGATCCAGATGTGACCGCCACGCTTGATAGTACGAGACATCGCAATACGGGCAGCTTCAATCTGGCGTGCTGTAATCCAGCACTTTTCGAGAGCCTGCAGACCATATTCGCCAAAAGCGATAGTGTCGCCGCTGGTCGCACGTCCCTTCATGCGGCCTTTCTGTTCTTTGCGGAACTTTGTTCTTTTAGGACTCAGCATAATTACTTCTCTCTCTTAGGTTCAGACGACAAGACGTCCTTGCCAATCTTTTCGCCGTGCATGATCCAGACCTTGACTCCGACAGAACCGTAAACGGTCTTTGCGGTAGCTGTGGCATAGTCAATATCGGCACGAAGGGTGTGCAGAGGAACGCGACCTTCCGCATACTTTTCAACGCGGGCGATTTCGGCACCGCCGAGACGGCCACCGCATTGAATCTTGATGCCTTCGATGCCCATGCGCATAGCGCTCTGCATCGCACGCTTCATCGCGCGGCGGAAAGAAACACGCTTTTCAAGCTGGCGAGCAATGTTTTCTGCAACCAACTTCGCATCTGCTTCCGGACGCTTGATTTCGTGGACGCTAATATAGATTTCTTTTCCGGTGAGATATTGGAGTTCGCTCTTCAAGCGATCCAATTCTTCGCCCTTTTTGCCAATCACGACACCCGGACGGGCGGTGAAAAGATTTACGTTCACTTTCTTGACGGTGCGTTCGATGCCGACCTTAGCCAGGGAGGCGTGTTCAAAACGCTTCATCAGGTAGCGACGAAGAACAATATCCTCATAGAGGAAATCGGCGAACTTATCATCTTTGGCATACCACTTAGACTGCCAATCATCGATGACGCCGAGACGAAGACCATACGGATGAGTTTTCTGACCCATAGTTTACTCCTTATCAGCGTTGTCAGCAACAACGACGGTCAAGTGAGACAACGGTTTTGCGATGCGGTCGGCACTTCCGTGAGAACGCGGACGCATACGCTTCATGATGGTCGCTCCATCGGCGGCAATCATATCGATTCTGAGTTCTTCCGTAACGACGGCACCCGAAGCCTTCTGCTTGAAATTCGCGACGGCGGACTTCAGAGCGTTTTCAACAATGGGAGCACCCTTCTTCTTATTGTGAAGAATGGAGAGCATGGCGAAAGCCTGATCAACAGACTTGCCGCGCACCAGATCCGCAACCAGACGGAGCTTGCGAACACCATAACGGATATTCTTTACTTTTGCTGTAGCTTTCATTACTTGCTTCCTCCTGCGGCTTCAGCCTTGCGGTGACCGCGGAAGATACGAGTGGGAGAAAATTCACCGAGTTTATGGCCAACCATGTTTTCCGTTACATAAACCGGAATGAACTGCTTGCCATTGTACACGGCAAAAGTCAAACCGACCATATCGGGGATGATGGTAGAACGACGGGACCAGGTCTTGATGGGCTGCTTCTTGTCGGAGCTTGCCATAGCCTTGGTCTTGACCAAAACGTGGGAATCCACGAAAGCACCTTTCTTAAGGGATCTCGACATAGCTTATGCCCTCTTCTTCTGGCGACGACGCACAATATAATGGTCGGTACGCTTGTTGTTACGAGTTTTCTTACCCTTGGAGTTCTTACCCCACGGAGAGCAGGGGTGACGGCCACCGGAGGTTCGACCTTCACCACCACCGAGCGGGTGATCCACCGGGTTCATCACGACACCACGGACAGACGGACGAATGCCGAGCCAGCGAGAACGGCCAGCAGAACCGGAATTCTCGTTCATGTGGTCCACGTTGGAAACCTGACCGACTGTAGCCAAAGCATTTTCCGGAATCAGACGGATTTCGCCACTCGGAAGCTTGACTTGGCAAAGCTTGCCATCCTTGGCGACCAGTTCCGCACTGGCACCGGCAGAACGAGCGATCTGAGCGCCCTTGCCCGGAATCATTTCAATGTTGTGAATCGTCGCGTTCAGCGGAATGTCCTTCAACGGAAGGGCGTTGCCAAGACGGTATTCGGCACCTTCACCAGAATTGAGGACGTCTCCGACTTTGATTCCCGCAGGCGCAATGATGTATTGACGCTTGCCATCGATATACTTGACGAGGGCAATGTATGCGGAACGGTTCGGATCGTATTCAATCGTTTCAACGGTGCAGGAAATGCCCGCGCGTTTACGTTTGAAGTCAATAATACGGTAGGATCTCTTGTGTCCACCGCCACGACGACGAGAGGTGATTTCACCTACGTTGCTGCGGCCAGAGCTACGCTTTTTTCCGACGGTAAGAGGCTTATACGGCTTGTCAGCGGTAATTTCCTTCTTATCGTTCAACTGCTTGTAACGCAGAGTCGGGGTAAGCGGTCTATAACTTTTCAGACCCATGGTTACACTCCTTCTAACTCGGCAATTTTATTGCCGGCCTGCAAAGTGATGTAGGCTTTCTTCCAGTTGGACTTTTTGCCTACAGCAGTGCGTACTCGTTTCATCTTGCCGCGGTTGATCAAGGTATTGACCGAATCGACCTTTACATTGAAACGGGATTCGATTGCGTTCTTGATTTCCTGCTTGGTAGCGGAAAGACCGACCTTGAATACATACTTGCGGACACCCGTGCGCGGGTTTACCATATTCTTCGAAGAACTTTCGGTAATGTGCGGTTCTTTCAGAATTTCATGGAGTTCTTTCATCTGGAGCCTCCAGTGAGTTCACCCAGGGCATCCTGGGAAATCGCGATATTGTTAGCGCGGACAAGATCGTAAGTATTCACGTCCTGAACGCGAGCCGTACGAACCCAAGGAACGTTAGCCGACGAGAGACGGAGATTCTTATCGTTCGAGCCGACCAAGAAGAGGGCGTTGCGCTGTTCGAGTCCAGCTTTCTTGACCACCGAGAGGAAATCCTTCGTCTTCGGAGCGTCAAAGGACAGGCTTTCGAACACGAGAACCTTGCCTTCTTGAGCCTTATCGGAAAGGGCGGAATGGAAAGCGAGACGCTTGACCTTCTTGTTCACCTTTTCGAAGTAGTCATGGGATTTCGGACCATGAGCCTTGTTACCACGAACCCACACGGCAGAAGTATTCTGACCAGCGCGAGCGCGACCGGTTCCCTTTTGCTTCCAGGGCTTTGTCGTACCGCCGCTGACTTGAGAACGGGTCTTGGTCTGGGCAGTTCCCTGACGGAGGTTGTTGAGAATCGCCTTGATGTGCAGATAAATGCAGACCTTATTCACTTCTGTGTCAAACACAGCAGGAAGATCTATTTCGTTTTTGAATTCGCCGCTAGCGGCGTAGAGCTTAGCCTTTGCCATTAGCCTTTCCTCACCACGATGACTCCGTTCTTCGGGCCAGGAACAGCGCCGCGAACAAAAATCAAATTGCGGTCACTGTCCACCTTAACCACCTGGAGATGCTTGACGGTGACCTTCTTGTTACCATATTGACCAGCCATGCGCTTGCCCGGGAAAACACGACCCGGATAAGAGTGAGCGGAAAGACCACCCGGTTCACGCATATTGTGAGTGCCGTGACCACGGGGACCGCTGTGGAAATTGTAGCGCTTGATCGTGCCGGAAAAACCGTGACCCTTGGAAATACCAGAGACGTCAACCATTTTCACTTCGGCAAAATCCGCAGCTCCGAATTCCTTGCCAATCGGCCAATCTTCAAGATTTTCCACGTCAAATTCAGCGAGGTAACCACGAACGTCGAGGTTAGCCTTTTTGAAATGTCCAATGGTCGCCTTGTCGGCACGCGATTCCTTGACTAAGCCAAAACCGACCTGAATGGCGGTATAGCCGTCTTTTTCTTCTGTCTTGTGGCAAACGACCACGCACGGACCAGCTTCGAGAACCGTTACAGGAACGCATTCTCCGTTATCCGTGAATACTTGGGTCATTCCCAGCTTTTTTGCAAGAATACCGTTCATTGTATTACACCTTAATTTCGACATCAACACCTGCGGGCAATTCCAATTTCATCAGGGAATCGACCGTCTGCGGAGTAGCGTCCAGAATGTCAATCAAGCGTTTGTGGGTACGGGATTCAAACTGTTCCCGAGAAGTCTTATTGACGTGTGGAGAACGGAGAATCGTGTACTTTTGAATCTTAGTTGGGAGAGGGATAGGACCCACAATGCGGGCTCCCGTATTCTTAGCCGTATTTACAATATCTTGAGCAGAACGATCAAGCATACGATGATCGAAGCACTTCAAGGAAATACGAATGTGTTCACCAGCCATTGTTATTCCTTACTTGATGATTTCGGTTACGGAGCCGGCACCGACGGTGCGGCCGCCTTCGCGGATGGCGAAGCGGAGCTGCTGTTCCATCGCTACAGGGGCGATGAGCTCCACGTCGATGGTCACGGTATCGCCCGGGGTCACCATCTCGACGCCTTCCGGGAGCTTGATCGTGCCTGTCACGTCCGTCGTGCGGAAGTAGAACTGCGGGCGGTATCCGTTCATGAACGGCGTGTGGCGGCCGCCCTCTTCCTTCTTCAGAACGTAGATCTGGCCCTTGAAATGGGCGTGCGGGGTGACGGACTTCGGGGCGGCGAGGACCATGCCACGGATGATGTCCTTCTTCTCCGCGCCGCGGAGCAAAAGGCCAACGTTGTCGCCAGCCTGGGCGTCGTCGAGCAGCTTGCGGAACATCTCAACGCCGGTCACGACGTATTCGACCGTGTCGCCGAGGCCGACGCGCTCGACCTTGTCGTTCAGGTTGATCTTGCCGCGTTCGATACGGCCAGTCGCGACGGTGCCGCGGCCAGTGATCGTGAAAACGTCTTCGATCGGCATCAGGAACGGCTTGTCAACTTCGCGCTGCGGCTGCGGAATGTATTCGTCGACGGCGTTCATAAGTTCCATGATCTTCTCCTGGTATTCCGCGTCGCCTTCGAGGGCCTTCAGCGCGGAACCGCGGATGATCGGGGTGTTGTCGCCGTCGTAGCCGTACTGCTTCAGCAGGTCGCGGACTTCCTCCTCGACGAGCTCGAGGAGTTCCGGGTCGTCAACCATGTCGCACTTGTTCAGGAACACGACGATCTTGGGGACGCCGACCTGGTGCGCGAGGAGGATGTGCTCGCGGGTCTGCGGCATCGGGCCGTCGGTCGCCGCGACGACGAGGATGGCACCGTCCATCTGGGCGGCACCGGTGACCATGTTCTTCACGTAGTCGGCGTGCCCCGGGCAGTCGACGTGCGCGTAGTGGCGGTTCTCCGTCTGGTATTCCACGTGCGACGTGTTGATCGTGATGCCGCGGGCCTTCTCTTCGGGCGCGTTGTCGATCTCGTCGAACTTCTTCGCCGCTGCCAGGCCCTTCGCGGCAAGCGTCGTGCAGATTGCCGCCGTCAGTGTCGTCTTGCCGTGGTCAACGTGGCCAATCGTGCCGATGTTGCAGTGCGGCTTCGTTCTTTCAAACTTCTCTTTTGCCATTTTTATTCCTCTTCTTCACCAGAAGGTTTATCGCTTCATGTAAGCAGGCACGCCTTGCGCCCTTATTTTCGAAAAGCATAGGAAGCGCTACTTTCCGAAATTGAGTCCCAAATTTAATTGTTTTTTAAAGAGTCGGCAAGAGTTGTAAAAAAATATTTTACGAAATTTTACCAAAAGTAAGCGACTTTTTACACAAAACGGTTGAACTAACAAGAAATCCTCGTCCTTTTAAAAAATTTTTGGACATTGTTGCGCCTTCTTTCCCCAGCAACACAAGACGTTTAGTTATTAGTTATTAGTTATTAGTTGGGAGTTGGGTGTTGGGTGTTGGGTGTTGGAACTGAAAACCGAAAACTGAAAACTAATAACCGAGTTCCTTCTTGCGAAAAGAAGTCCTATCACCCATCCCAAGGGAATTCAGGCAGGTCGAAAACCCGGCCACTGAACAGTATCGTACTTGTTTTCCGATTCGCCCCAAACAGAGCATCAAATCGCCCAACGGACATTCTTCACAAAAACGGCATTGCCATCTACAGGATAATCCGCATAAACGCCGAACAGGTCCGTCCATCTGCAAGGCCCATCCATTTTCGGCAAGGATTTCCCTATTGTGGTATCGAAAATGGCGACAAGCGGTTCTATTTTCAAATTGCCAGAAGATATATGGACGAGCGTATTTATCATGGGCAAAAACCATTCCGGACGTTTGATGTCCATGCGGAAAACCGCTGTCTCGATTTTAAAATCTTTTTCGGCTCTTCATCAACATGTGTGGGTGGCTTCGCCCCCCTTTTTTTGTTGACTTTCGCCTAAATCAAACAAAAAAAATGGGCTATTTTCTAAAATTTAATCGCCAAAAAAAACAGAAGAAAAAGCCCATGTCAAAATTATACAAATCCATCTTCAATGTCAACGGCTGTTCAGTCGTCAAGCAGGAGCAAACCGACACCACGGTCACCATCACGGTAAGACTCACCAAGGGCAACGCCAGCAGGTGCGGCTGTTGTGGGCGAAAAGGGAAGCTCTACGACAACGGCCGGGAACAGAGGGTATGGCGGACGCTCGATCTCGGCACGAAGATGGGCTTCATCAGGATGGACACCTACAGGGTGAAGTGCAAGAAATGCGGCGTAAAAACGGTGAAGGTGCCGTGGGCAAGCCACAGGTCAGGCTTCACCGACGCCTTCGAGCAGCAGGTCGCATGGGCCGTATGCAGCATGTCGAAAAAGGCTGTCGCAAAGCAGCTACGCATCGCCTGGAATACCGTGGGGGAAATTGCCGACCGCGTATGGGATCGCCTGGACACAAGGCCGATCAAGGCAGGCTGCATCTTCAGGCGCATAGGCATCGACGAGACCAGCTACAAGAAAGGGCACAAGTACATAACGGTGGTAGTGGATCACGACAGGCGCTGCGTGATCTGGGTCCACGAGGGCTACGGGAAGGAGGTGCTGGACCTCTTCATGAGGGAACTCAGCGAAGAGCAGCGCAAGGGCGTGGAGCTTGTGACTTGTGACGGAGCCAAGTGGATAAGGTCAAGCATCGAGGAGTTCCTGCCCAATGCCGAACGGTGCGTGGACAGCTTCCATGTCGTACAGTGGGCGACAGAAGCCCTGGACAAGGTCCGTGTGGAAGCCTGGAAGGAGGCCCGCAAGGAAAACCGCAATCAGAAACGGGGCCGAGGCAGGCCCACGAAGGATAGCGTCCCGAAGGACCGCACCGCGGAGGGGATAAAGAACTCCAGGTACGCTCTGGGCAAGGCTCCAGAGAACCTTAACGAAAGCCAGCAGAGAAAAATAGAACTCATAGCAAGCCGCTATCCGCGTCTCTACAGGGCATACCAGCTCAAGGAGGAACTGCGCATCATCCTGAAGATGGGCTATGACGATGCCAGGGAAAATCTGGACAGGTGGCTGTGGCGTGCAAGCCACTCACGCATCGGCTCAGTAAAGGATCTGTACGCAAAGATCAAGCGCAACTACGACGGAATCCTCAACACAATCAGGCTGGGCGTGTCAAACGCAAGGATCGAGGCGACGAACAACAAGATAAAGCTACTGATACGGACTGCCTATGGCTTCAGGAACATGAACAACATGCTGTCGCTGATAATGTTGAGCTGTTCCTATGTAGATGTAAAGATAGCCTACGAATGGGAATCGGTATCGAGAGAATCATCTAGCAAGGCTGCCTAAATGCTACCACACATATTGATGATGCCTCTCTTTTTCGGGTAATTCTTGATTTTGGCAGCCGACGAACGACAAAAGCGCAAAAGTCCACATTCCAAAATAGTTTCGTACGGGATTCCTCCTTTAAAAGGGATCCATTTTCTCGTCGTTTCTGTTTTCCATTTAATTTTTCCCGAATGAAAATTCTCGTCAATGCCTAAGGCCGGGAAAAGCACTCTCCCGATTTCCGGTATTCCAAAAATCGTATCGTATATTGTGCGCGCCCCTTGCAGCCAGAACGCACCGCCGTCGCATAGCCAAATAGCTTCCGAAGCGGCAACTCCGCTACAAACGAATGCAAGACGCCATCGCCACCGACTTGGACAATCTTTCCTTCCCGCGCCAAAATGTCGCCGCTGAGCATTCCCGCATATTCCGCAGGACACTCCAAAGAAAGTGCCATGAACGGTTCGTAAAGCACAACGCTCGCCGGGCGAATCAATTTGACAACAGCGTCGGAGCAAGCTTTTTTTATCATGTGGATGGGAGTATTTTTTTCAAATTCAAAACGGCGAATGTTGAACTCGACTCCGACCAAGCTTCCCTTTCCCAAAACGCCGACTTGCGCACTTTCCAAAAGCGCCGACCGAATGCCCGCCAAAATTTCACGGGGAAGATTTTCCAAAGAATTTCCGGATAGGCGAATGTCTTTTTCGGACACAGGCAGTGGCGCAGCCGAAAGTTCCAAAGACACTTTGAATGGTCCCGCTTGAAAAGAATTTTCTACGGGATCGAGAGTCCGCAAAAGCCGTTCTTGCCAAAGTACTTCGGGAACGCCTGCGCGAACTTCACAACCGAATTCCCGCTTGAGCCGTTCGAGAATCACTTCTAGCTGGACTTCGCCCACTGTATAAAGCAGCCAGCAGCCCACATCGGGACGGGGAACAATGCGAATCGACGGATCCATCCGCGCAAGAAGTTCCAGACTGCTTTCCACAAGAGTAAAATCTTCGCTCCGCAGGCATTCCAGCCGAGTCTGCAAAAGGGAATGGTAATTTTCCTGCCCAGCCCGATTTTCCAAATCCATCGGTTCCCCCGAAAGCGACAGGCGCATTCCCAGCGACAAGCGTTTTGGCGAACGAAGCGCATAAATATCGCCGGCAAAAAGTTCTTGAACCGGGAAAAGTTGCGCGGCTTTCAAACGGAAAAATTCCAGCCCTTCCGGAATTTTTCCCGCGCGGACATTTGCCATGCAACGAAACAGAGCAATTTCCCCCAAATCCGTAAAATGCCGCAAGCGCACGACCTCGCCGAGCCGCTTTTTGCCAAACGCGGGCGGAGACTGTAAAAAGAAGGAAAGCCCCGCCATTAAACTGCGCACGCCAAAATTCTGCTTTGCCGACCCCGCATAGCAAAGGGCGTATTTGTCATTTGCGCACAAGCATTCCAATCCGCGGACAAGCATTTTCGGGGGAACCGCTTTGCCTTCCATAGCGAGTTCCAAAATTTCGTCGTCGTATTCCGAAGCGGCTTCCGCTGCTTCTGCAAACATTTTCCGCAACGCCTTTTGCGCAAAATCCGAAGCGGCGATTTTTTGCGGTTCTTCCTTTCCGTTCTGCAAAACCAGACGCATTCCGCTGACCACGTCCCATTCCGCCAGAATGCCCCGCTCATTTGAATCCGAAGAAAATTCCGGGCAAGAAAGCAAAACCGGACGCACCCCGAGATGCTCCTCTATCGCGATCAGCGTGTCATCCAAAGAAGCGCTAGAACTGTCCAGCTTATTGATAAAAATGAGAGTGCGAATTCCCTTTTCCCGAAGTTTTTTCCAGGCAGAAAGGGTCTGCGTTTCTACGCCATCTATCGCCGAAATTACCAGAACGACTCCATCCACGGCGGAAAGCGCCATATCCACTTCCGCACCAAAATCCACATGGCCGGGAGTGTCTATAAAATTGAACCAGATTCCTCGCCATTCAAAATGCGCGATTCCCGATTCAATCGTAATTCCCCGTTTGCGTTCCTCGGGCAAGTAGTCCATGGTCGCCAATCCGTCTTCCACGTTTCCGGGGAGCCGAACTTCTCCAGCAGTAAAAAGGATGCGCTCGGAAAGAGTCGTTTTACCCGCATCCACATGAGCTAGAATCGCGATGTTCCGAATGGGCCGCATAGGAAAATTTCGTCAAGACTTATTTGGCAAACGTCGGCATCGGATGGGAAGCGTTTCGATTTTTCTTGGCGACCCGTCCATTTACATATCTCGGAGTGCCCGTCTTTTTTGGAACGGCGCGAACCGCTCTTTTCGGAATCGCGTTCGGGTTCCGATTGGTCAAAAGAATCGCCGTAATGGACTTGGCGGGAAGTTCAAGAGAAATTTTTCCCGCTGCGACAACGGCATTTCCCGATTGGAGTGCGTTTTTCGTGTGGGAGACAAAAGTCTCGCCGACCAATCCCGAAAGCGTCAAAGTTTTTGCCGCTGAATTGGCGTCGAAATTTTCCACGGACAAATTCACCGACTGCGATTCCTTTTCGGATCGATTCACCAAAATAATCGTCATCGAATCCAGAGCTTCCGTTACCGAAGAATAGGCGGACACCAGCGAATCATTGTTGGAAGTCGATGCGACCCGGAAATCATGCCCATAGCGAATGAACAGGTGCGCCACTTCATCCATGCCTGCGCCCCAGCCCCAAGGAGAAAATAATTCAACCCCATGATCCATGAACGTCCCCAGGAAAGAAGCATAAACCAAAGCCGTCAGCATGGCATCGTCCGACGTAATGTCCGTTTCCGTAAGTCCCAATCCGATGCCGTGATTTTCACCGAAATAAGCGTTCATCCAGTCGTTCAGGCGTTTGAAAATAAATTCCTTGTTGATGGAATTGTCCCAGCCGCCATTGACGTTTTTTATGCCGTTCGCTCCCGAATAAACGTAGGTTGTATCAAAAAATACCCGGTGCCAGTTGATGCGTTCTTCGTATGATTTTTCCGCCGGATACCAGTGAATGTCCAGAACATCCAACAATTTGACGCCGCTCGTCTTTTGCGCTTCGGCAACTTTTTTGATAAAGTACTCCAGCCAGCAATAATTGCGATCCTCTCCCGCATTCGGGTCGCTCTTGACACCGCACCATTGCCATTCATTCGCGGTCACGGGTCCCGTCAGCTTCACATCTTTCCAGGCGGCGCGCGCTTTCTTCGCGACATCCAAATAGCGCTCTACCAAAAACTGCTGCGTCACGGTCAGCGGCAAATCGCTGTGCGTTCCGTCCCAAATTTCCATTTCGTTGTCCATGCTCCAGTATTCAAACCTTTTCATGTCCAACTTCAAATTGTCCTTCCAATGATTCAAAATGGCGACCGTCGAATCCGCCGGCCACTCTTCGTTGTAAAGCCTGTAGTCTCCCGTTTTCAACGCGGTCTGCCCGTCGGCAGAGACCTCGCCCCCGCCCGCCAAATCCAGTGTGGACTTCGCCCAAGCTCCATTCGTCTGGTAAAAATCCCAATCGTTAAAATTGTTCGCCGTCGTCGAAGCCGCATACCCCGAAAGCTGGAGCGCATACATGGCATTCGCACCGGGAAGTTTATCCTGAATCGTTTTGGCGGTTATGTCCCAGTTATGCTCATAGACGTTGTTGTACCAGTCCGGGTGCACGGTCAGCTTTTTGCGCCAATTGTAACGCGTCGCATTGTTTCCACTATTCGCCCGAAAAAAGCGAAATCCGATTTCATTCATCCGCTGAATGGTAGAATCTTCCGAAGCGATTTTCGTTTCGTCCTGGGCATCTTTTTCCGTATCGTTTATCCCGGTGATATTTTTACCATAGATGTACGGGGAAATTTTTTGCATGCCCGCTCTGGAATCCACCAGAACATCTATCGCAGCAAAAGAAGTGGCGGGCAAAGCCATGGCAAACGCCAACACTCCGATTCTTAATTTTACACACCAATCCATAGCATTCTCCTTTTGATTTACATTCGCCTTATACAAGGAAGCGTCGCCAGGAAGCGACGCATCTCGAAAAGCAATTTTGAACGCCGACTAAGCCTTTTTCGCACGATGGCTGTTCGGTATCCATTCCGTCTTGTGGACTTCGGGAATGTCATCGAGCAGCTTCAGAGTATTCGGCTCCGTCGTATGATCCAGCACTTCAGCCGGAGTTCCCTGGTTCACAATTTTTCCGTCGTGCATAATGAAGATACGGTCACTCACATAGTTTGCGAGGCCGATGTCGTGAGTCACAAACACGACCGTCATCTTCAACTGGTCTTTCAATTTGCGAAGATAGTCCAGAATGTTGGCGCGCACGCAGGCGTCCACCATCGAAGTCGCTTCGTCGGCGATAAGCACTTTGGGCCGGAGAGCGAAAATTCGGGCGAGAAGCATGCGCTGCATCTGGCCGCCGGAAAGTTCAAACGGGTACTTGCCTTCAATATCTTCGGGCTTTACGTTCACCGCCAACAGGCCTTCGTCAACGCGCTGCCGAATTTCTTCCTTGCTCGGCTTGTCCTTGAGAATGTTCAGAGCATCTTCCAGCTGGCTGCGGATCGTGAAAAACTGGTTGAAGCATCCGAACGGATCCTGAAAAACAAATTGGACTTCGTTCCAGTGTTCTTTCAGATTCTTGATTTCGTGTCCGCGATAGGAAAATTCTCCAGTCGTCGGCTTGTGAAGTCCCAGCATGATCTTGGCGAGCACGGATTTTCCGCAGCCCGAACCGCCGACAATCGAAATGAATTCTTCATCGTAAATATCGAAAGTCACATTATCGACTGCGGTCTTCAAATTTTTGCCAGCACCAAAAGTTTTGCTGACACCCTTTGCAGAAAAAACTACGGGCTTATCATTTTGCATAATCGCACCTCACATCACGATCGCCGACAACGCGGAGATTCTGGGTATTCTTTGCGCATTCAGCACACTTGCCTTCAAAACGGCAACGCGGTTCAAAACGGCAACCGACAATCTTGTTTCGGAGACTGGGCGGCGCGCCTTCAATTGCCACCGGATGCCGAGTCCGCTGGCTGGCTTCCGTACTGAGCATCGCGCCCATCAGAGCCTGGGTATAAGGATGGCGAGAATCCTTCACCACCTGTTCCGCAGTCCCCTTTTCCACGATTTCGCCCGCATACATAATAGCGATATTGTCGGCGACATGATACAGAAGCGGAAGTTCGTGAGTGATGAAAATCATCGTCTGGAAAATGCCCTTGTCCAGCAAATCGAAAATCATCTTGATCACTTCTTTCTGGGTCGAAACGTCCAAAGCGGAAGTCGGTTCGTCGGCAATCACCATCTGCGGATTCAGGAGCGTAGAAATGCCGATGACCGAGCGCTGGCGTTCACCGGCGGTCAGCTGAATCGGATACGAGTTCAAAACCCGCGTCGTATCCATGCCGAACAAGTCGAAACGTTCGCAAAGGCGGTCATAAATTTCCTTATGATCCAGCTTTTTGCCCGCTTCCTGATGAGCGGCGATTACGTCGGCGGCGATATCCTTGATTTTGCGAACCGGGTTCAAAGCGTTGAACGCACCCTGCGGAATCATCGAAACCTTCTGAGCAAGGACATTGGAGCGGATGTCTTCAATCGAACGGTTCATCAGGGATTCCATTTCGCCTTTCTCGTTGCGAACACGAACGTCGCCGGACTCCGGATAAAGCGGAGGAATGCACATTCCCATAAGGCCGGACACCAGCGTGGACTTTCCGCAGCCGGATTCTCCAGCAATGCCCAAGATTTCGCCCTGCTTCATAGAGAACGAAACATTCGTCACCGCATGGGTCTTGTCGCCGAATCGGCCCAAGTAATAGAGGCTGAGATTTTCTACTTCAAATACATTTTCGGACATATCGTCACCTCTTATTTGCGCAGACGCGGGTTAAAGACGCCTTCCATAGAAGTATTGATCAAATACAAGGCAAAGACTGTCAGAGTGATGACCAGAGTTGCCGGGAGGAAAGCAATCCAAATACTGTCGGAAAGGGCTCCGTTATCCTTCGCCTGGTTCAAGATAATGCCAAGCGATGTAGAATCCAGAGGTCCGAGGCCAATCATGGAAATGGAAGCTTCGGAAAGGATTCCCGAAGAAACCTGCATGATGAACACCATGAACACATAGGAAAGCAGATACGGAAGAACGTGCTTGACCACAATCGTCAAGGAACTCGCCCCGTTAATGCGGGCCAGCGAAATATGGTCGCGGCTGCGAAGCGAAGACGCCTGGGCGCGAACGGCACGAGCCGACCAGCTCCAGGAAGTCAAACCGATAATCAGGCCGATGAGCGTCAGGGAGCGGCCTTCCTTCACGGCAGAGCTGATGAGAACGAGAATCACGAACTGCGGGATGACGATAAAAAGGTTCGTTCCCATGTTCAGAATTTCATCGATCCAGCCGCCGCGGAAACCGCCGAACAAGCCGATAAACACGCCGATAGTCGTCGCAATCACGCCAGCGATCAAGCCGACATAGAGCGAGGAGCGCAATCCGGAAATCAAAAGCGATACATAGTCGCGCCCCAGATGGTCGGTTCCCAAAAGATGCTCCGAACTAGAGGGGGCATAGGGACCAGCGACGATATCGCGGGCATTGATGTCCACATTGTAAAAGACCGGACCCAAAATCGCCACGAAAAGCGACAGGAAGAAAATCCCGACACCGATAACAAACATCGGGGACTTCATTAAGTTTCTGAGAAGTTTCCACATAATTATTTACCTCCCATCTGCAAGCCGGCCTTCACGCGCGGATCAAAGACGGCAATCAAGATGTCCACAAGGAAGTTTGCCACGAGGACGCAAGTCGAAATCATGAGAGTGCATCCCTGAATAGTCGCATAGTCGTTCTGCTGGATAGCGGTAAGCATCGCCATGCCGAGACCCGGATAAGAGAAAATCATTTCCGTAATCAGAGCTCCGCCGACCATCGCGCCGAGCGACTGGGCAAGACCAGTAAGCTGCGGAAGCATCGCGTTGCGGAACACATAGGAAATGATTTTGCCTTCGCGAAGGCCGAGCCATTTCGCATATTTCATATAGTCCGTTCCCAATTCATAAATCGCCATGGAACGCATACCCGTCGCCTGGCCGGAAAGAAGAATCGGGAAGCAAGAGAAGAACGGAAGCACATAGTAATAAGCGACCGACTTGAAGAACGCCCAGTTAAAGCCCGGAATCACATCCATGCCGTAAGCGTTCATCGCCGGGAACCAGCCCAAAGTAATGGAGAAAAGGGCGACCAAAAGCATACCGAACACAAAATACGGGATGCCGTTCAAGAACATTGCCACCGGGAAGAAGACCTTGTCAAAAATGCCGCGCTTGTAGGCTGCGAACGCACCGAGAAGGTTTCCAAAAATCCAGCCGAGAACAATAGTCGGGAACTGGATGAGCAAAGTCCAAGGCAGAGATTCCTTGATGATTTCCAGAACCGGCTTGGGATACTGGCTGTAAGACAAGCCCAAATCGCCGTGGAAAACGTTTTTCAGATAGCTGAAGAACTGGGAAATGTTGGACGACAAGCGAGGAGTTACCGCCTTTTTCAGTTGCCCGTTTTCATCCAGAACGGCCTTGCCTGCGGCATCGACTTCTGGAATGGTATCATAGATGAGATTTCCCGAATCGTCCAGTTCGGCCATGCCGAACGCCTTGAGCAGCGTTTCTTTTTTCTGCATGGCTTCTTCGGGCGAAAGTCCCTGGGCTGCTTTGCCCATCACGATATCCACCGGGTTGTTTTCACCCAAGCGGGGAAGCGCAAAGTTAAGGGCAACCGCGACAATAAAAGTCAGGAAATACCAAAAACCTTTTTGCAGGACATAACGAAGTGTAGGATACTGTTTCAGCATTGTTCGTCCTTATTTTTGAAGCTGTAAATTCCAAAGAATATTCGTACCATAAGCAATCCACGGCAGCTGCTGCGGAAGACCTTGCGGATTGTTGGCATTAGGCCAATTCGTCCAAACGCGGTCGCTGTATTCGTAATACTGTTCCGGCAAATAAGCGAGAGGGATGGAAACCTGATCTTCCATAAAGATGCGGTTCAGGGTGCGATACGCCGAAGCGATGGCCACAGAATCCGTCATCAACGGGATAAGGGTCAAAAGAGAGTCCACTTCCGGGCGGAAATTCGGAGTGCCCGGCTGGTTGTATCGACCGATATTCGTTCCCGCCCAGCTTCCAAGAGGAGCCCAGTCGCGAGAAGACATCACTTCGTTAAAGCGGCTCCAAGGCAAAGACGGCGTCACGTCGGCGGTCGGCTTGTGCATCACGAGGTCAAAGTTCCCTTGCCCCATCGCCGGCCAGTATTGACCGCCATCCACAAAGCCTTCCCGAATGTCCAGTCCCGCCTTGCGCAGGCTTTCGACAGCAATCGTCACCATCGCTTCCCAGTCGGTCCAGCCGTTCGGACTGGTGATGAAAATCGTCTTGATGCGTTCGCCGTTTTCGTATTCCATGTGGTCCAGAACGCCGCTTTCGTTGAATACGGATTTGACTCCGGCAAGCTTGAGCAAAGCCTGCGTGGAATCGATGCGTTCCTGACCGGTGAGATTCAGCTTGACACCGTACTGGTCGCAATCTTCCTTATTTACATACTTGCCTTCGAGGTTCGTCGGCATGATCAGACCCGGTTCCAGCTCGGAAGTGTAATTGGAAACGGCGAACTGACGGATAGCCGCATAGTCAATCGCAGTAGCAATCGCCCGGCGGAAATACTTGTTGTCCAACGGTTTGCGCAGCG
This sequence comes from Fibrobacter sp. UWS1, assembly GCF_002300445.1. Lineage (NCBI taxonomy): Bacteria > Pseudomonadati > Fibrobacterota > Fibrobacteria > Fibrobacterales > Fibrobacteraceae > Fibrobacter > Fibrobacter sp. UWS1. The sequence goes on along the minus strand of NZ_NSGW01000001.1, from coordinate 2,082,199 downwards.
TATTGATCATCATCATCGGCATGGCGCCCGGGGCAAAATACGGCGGTTTGTCAAACCACGCGTGGACGTCCGCTCCCGCCTTGCGCCAGATGCGCGGAACAAAGCTCATCGAAGCATCGAGGTCGCCGTCGCGCAAAGCGATCGTGCTGTGCTCGTTCGACTTGTAAATCGGGTGAACGATGAACTTCGGCGCAGGCAACTTGCCATTATGAAGTGCCTCATTTCCCCAATAATCATCCCGACGTTTCAAAATGATTTTTGTCGTCGAATAGCCAGAAAGATTATAAGGCCCCGAAATCACCGGCTCCTTTCCATCGGCGGGGTTCTTGTCCAGCATCAATTTCTTGACTTCTTCGACCGAATTGCCCTTTTCCGCAATCAGCTTGCCGAAAATATGTTCTGGAACAATGCGAATCGCCTGAAGAAGGTCGCGAACAGAAAGCGGATTATTGCGCCCGTTCTTGTTAATCATAAAGGAAAGACGTTCTACTTTGGAAAGCGTATCGCCCGAAGCGGAATCCACAGTAGCGACGACCTGTACATTGACTCCCGTAATCTGCTCGGAAGTATTGATGGCGACACCGGAATAATGGTGCCCAAGTTCAAAAATAAACTTCACGTCCTTTGCAGAAACAGGAACGCCGTCGCTCCACTTCGCCTTCGGGTTCAAATCGACGACAACACTGTCGTTATTGGACAATTCTTCCACCAGAGTGCCGAGAAGCGACTCCATGCGCCCGTTCAAGGTATTATAGGTAATCAGCGGTTCATACATCAGGTTGAAGCGACCGCCAACCGGCCAAGCGGCATTCCAACTTTCAGCAAGCGGGTTGAACGAGTTCGGAGTTCCCCACTGCTGACCGGAAAGATACAGGGTTTCCTTTCTCGGCAAGGTATCCGATGCGGCATCGGTAGAATCGGGGCCGCCACAACCGACCAAAATACCAAAGCACGCCGACAAAGCGACCGTGCCTTTGGCGATCGTTTTCAAACAATTCATCTATAATCCTCTTGATTTTTCTGCACAAGAACGTCCAGATTAAACTTGACGTGCATAATTTACATTTGTTTTCCAATAATGCAGAGAGTGTAAATTTTTTTTCATTTGTTATTTTCGCAAAAAAGCCCGTCAGCCAAAGTTTGTAAATTTTTATTATCCACACAAGCCGCTTCGGGGAAAGACTCAAGGCCACCCTTAAAAATTATTTTGGAGAAGAAATAGTGATTAGAGGCAAATTGTTAGAGAAAATCGGAAAAGAGGAACAGCTAAAACTTATAGCGAGCAAGCATCTCGCCGTCTGCGAAAAAAAACTCAGTTTGTGAAAAAGAAATTCACGTTTTGAAGGAGAGTTCACTTTGTGAAAGAAACATTCCATTAAAAAAAATTCTCCTTGTGAAAAAAAACGCCCCGTTTGAAAAAGAATCCCCCTAGTAAAAACATTCACACTTTGGAAAATTTTTAAGTGAGAGTATTTGCTCCAAAAATTTTGAGCGTTTAGTGGAGAATTATATCATTTCCCACAAAAAAAGGCCCTCTTAAAAAGAGAGCCTTCCTTTTGCAAATAAAGTCGATTACTTGCGCGGATCGCCAGCGTAAACGGCCTTCTTGCCGAGTTCTTCTTCGATCACGAGAAGACGGTTGTACTTGGCAATGCGGTCGGTACGAGAGAGCGAACCGGTCTTGATCTGGCCGGCGGCAGTTCCCACCGCGAGGTCAGCAATGAAGGTGTCTTCCGTTTCGCCGGAACGATGGGAAACGATCGGGGCGTAGCCCTTTTCCTGCGCAGTCTTGATGGCAGCAAGGGTTTCCGAAACAGAGCCGACCTGGTTCACCTTGATAAGAATCGCGTTGGCAATTCCCGCTTCGATGCCTTCGTTGAAAATCGTCGGGTTGGTAACGAACAGATCGTCGCCGACAAGGTTGATTTTCTTGCCGAGACCTTCGGTAAGAACCTTCCAGCCAGCCCAGTCGTTTTCATCGAGACCGTCTTCAATGGAGAAGATGGAGAACTTGTCCACAATCTTTTCGTAGTACTTGACGAGCTGTGCGCTCTTGTAAGTCTTGCCGGTGGATTTCTTGAAAGTGTAGGTCTTGTTCTTGTCCCACTTGGTCTTTTCGCTCTTTTCTTCCTGATCGCAGAATTCCGAAGAAGCGACATCGAGAGCGATCTTGATGTCCTTGCCGAACTTGTAACCGGCAGCTTCCGTTGCGTCCTTGAGAGCGGTCAGAGCTTTTTCCAAAGTCATCACGCCGGTAATCTTCCAGCCGAACTTGGACTTCGCATCTTTCTTGAGGGCGACGCCCGGAGCGAATCCGCCTTCGTCACCCACGGTCGTTTCAAAACCGCCCTTCTTGAGCACGCTCTTGAGGGAGTGGAAAATTTCCGTGACCATCTGGAGGCCTTCGGAGAAAGACTTTGCGCCAACCGGAGCAATCATGAATTCCTGGAAGTCGATCGGAGCCGAAGAATGCGCGCCACCGTTGATGACGTTGCACATCGGGCACGGAAGAGTGAGCTTCTTGGTGCCGTGGAGCTTCGCAATATACTGGTAAAGCGGGAGCTTGGCTTCTTTCGCAGCGGCAACGCAAACCGCCATGGAGACAGCGAGAATCGCATTGGCGCCGAGATGATTCTTGCGCATACGGTCGCCGTCGAGTTCGATCATCTTGTCATCAACAGCTTTCTGGTCGAAAGCGTCCATGCCGATAATGCCCTTCTTCGAAGCAATCTTTTCATTGACATTCTTCACGGCCTTGGTTGTGCCCTTGCCACAATACGCCTTGCCGCCATCGCGGAGTTCGCAAGCTTCGCGAACGCCGGTAGAAGCACCGCTAGGAACCTTGGCGACGCCTTCGACGCCGGATTCAAGAACAACAACAGCTTCGACAGTCGGATTTCCACGGGAGTCCAAAATCTGACGAGCCTTCACAGACTTGATTTTTGCAGCCATATTTTTGCCTTTTGGTTAAGTGAAAAATTTGCATTGGAAATATATAAAATTTTTCGACATTGATTCACATTCTATCCACAATGCTTGGACAATAACCCCGCGTCGATGCGCAAAAGAGGAGTTTGTGGGGAGAGCCTATGGTCGGAGAACGGTCAATTCGCCGCGCAATCCCATATTTATTTTCTCGATGGCTGCACGCCTGCGGACAGTCGCTATCTCTCTGCGATTTGCAACGCATAGAACAGCTTCATCCAATTCTCGCTTTGCATTCCGTCAAAGAAAAATAGTTCATCCATTCCGCCGACAATGTTGTTCGGAGCCTCGTAGCCGATTGCCGGGTTGCTAACGTCCGCAAAACCTTCTCCGGAATCAAACTCCGACGCGATCAACAGCGCACCGTCCAAATAGATTTTCACGCTGTCTTCGAAAATCGTAAACGCATAATTGTGCCAAGAGCCGTCCAAAACATTTAATGCGGTTCCGAAGGTCTTGTTGTAATCGCCAACTCCATTTTTACGAGCGTCGATCCGCAAGTTAATAGAACCCGTCGTATCGCGTCGTTGGACGATAAATCCTACGCTATCCTTTTTGGCAGACAAAATACGCGTATAGCTTTTACCAGGTCCCGCTTGCATCGTGCTGTCCAAAAGAAACCAAAAAGAAGCGGTCATGTATTTGCCATCCACAAACGGGACGAAATTTTCAACCATGTTCCAACTATCCGTGGAATCATACCAGGCTGCATTTCCCCAAATTCCAGGAAGGTTAAATTTCTCGCGAGCCGTTTCTGAACCAAAAGTATTCCCTTCCAAATGGTTCACATAAGTTCCGAGGGCAATTTCCATAGAATCCGATTCTTGACAAAGATTCACTACAACAAAATCAATGCTGCCATTTGCGGAAAAAGACACTTTCGGCATTTTTCCCCAATAATGTTTTTTGGCTTCGGAAAAACTGCTACCAGAAACGCTCAAATTCACGACTTCCCCATCGGCATCGAGAAGGCATGGATTTTGAAACGCCGAGTCCAGCGACAGAGAAAAAGGCACGTCCTTGAAAACTTCATCGACATTTGCCAAAAATTCAAAACCTGCCGGAAGCACAATGCGCACGCTATCAGTGGAATCTTCGGCAACATTTCCATTCGAAATTTTTAGAACACCGTCCTCATCGACAAAATAAGTTTTCCCACCACCGATATTCCAATCGATGGCGATGGACCTGCTTTCACCAGTCACAGAGGTCACAGTCACCCATTTATATAATCCTTCCGGAAGGCTGTCCAAAACGATTTTTCCCGATTCCACCGAAGCGGAATCGACGACTTTTAAATATTCATTTTCATAGATATAAACGGTATCGCCGGCAGTATCGCGAATCGACAATACAAGCGAAACCAAATCTTGCGGTTCCAAATCCCAGAGATCCGTAGCGACAACAACACAAGCAACTTGCCGATTTCCCGTATTGGTTTCAATTAGAATGCCTGCGCTATCTCCGGTCGAGCCGACATTTTCGCTACACGCCGATAGAAAATGCAAAGTAAGAACGAACACTACGCTCCATAAATTTCGATAAATCGACAAACAATTCTTCATAACAATTCCCCTTGCGCATTTTTCAAAGATTCTTCATTTTTCAAATTGCTGAACACATGCAGATTGATGTGCTCTACAAGTGTCGGCGTTTCCCTGTCGGCAATGACGATTTCACGGACTTTCGCTTTGAACATTTCTGCGGCTTTTTCCACTTGTTCCTGGGCTTTTTTCGATACTGCAAAAGTGAACGTCGTCATATCCCGAGACTGGACGCCTTCGGATTCAAGAGCCTGTTTGGACAACTCTAGGCACTGCTTTTGAAAACGCAAGACCATCCGGTTTTTACTTTGTTGGACAGTCGCGATGCTTTCCTTGGTCGGCTTCCAGAAACCGCGCTCATCGCGGTGAATCAACTTCATTTTTTGCATTAGGGAAAGGCTTACCTGTAAATGCTTTTCGCTGACCGGTGGAAAAATTTTTTGAGCAAGTTCTGAAAGATCATCCCCGACATCCATCACTTCGAGAATCGCGTAAACCGTGCTATTATACCAATTTCCAAAAAAATCGTAGGAGTCCGGATCGACAATCGCTTGCGGCGTCTTGTTCAGGCGCATCATTTCATCAAATGCAAATTCTCGGGCTTGGGATGTTTTCCCCTGATCAAAATGCACCATCGCTTTAAAATATTTGGCTTCGTTCGCTTTGAGTTCGAGAACGCGAATAAATCTTTCCAACATGTTTTCAGAAACTCTTTTGCCATGCACTACATCATTGAAGTAGCTCCGCGTATTCGGCAATCCCAATCGGATGCAGAACTCGGTCCGCGAAAATGTCGGCTCCGATTGCTGACGAATTTCTTGATACGCCGCCAGATACTTGCGAAATTTAGTGAAGTCAAAAATATTTACGAACGCGCTCATGCTCTAAAATTTAAAATTTTTCCGAGGCATCATCAACATGTGTGGTAGCATTTAGGCAGCCTTGCTAGATGATTCTCTCGATTCCGATTCCCATTCGTAGGCTATCTTTACATCGACATAGGAACAGCTCAACATTATCAGCGACAGCATGTTGTTCATGTTCCTGAAGCCATAGGCAGTCCGTATCAGTAGCTTTATCTTGTTGTTCGTCGCCTCGATCCTTGCGTTTGACACGCCCAGCCTGATTGTGTTGAGGATTCCGTCGTAGTTACGCTTGATCTTTGCGTACAGATCCTTTACTGAGCCGATGCGTGAGTGGCTTGCACGCCACAGCCACCTGTCCAGATTTTCCCTGGCATCGTCATAGCCCATCTTCAGGATGATGCGCAGTTCCTCCTTGAGCTGGTATGCCCTGTAGAGACGCGGATAGCGGCTTGCTATGAGTTCTATTTTTCTCTGCTGGCTTTCGTTAAGGTTCTCTGGAGCCTTGCCCAGAGCGTACCTGGAGTTCTTTATCCCCTCCGCGGTGCGGTCCTTCGGGACGCTATCCTTCGTGGGCCTGCCTCGGCCCCGTTTCTGATTGCGGTTTTCCTTGCGGGCCTCCTTCCAGGCTTCCACACGGACCTTGTCCAGGGCTTCTGTCGCCCACTGTACGACATGGAAGCTGTCCACGCACCGTTCGGCATTGGGCAGGAACTCCTCGATGCTTGACCTTATCCACTTGGCTCCGTCACAAGTCACAAGCTCCACGCCCTTGCGCTGCTCTTCGCTGAGTTCCCTCATGAAGATGTCCAGCACCTCCTTCCCGTAGCCCTCGTGTACCCAGATCACGCAGCGCCTGTCGTGATCCACTACCACCGTTATGTACTTGTGCCCTTTCTTGTAGCTGGTCTCGTCGATGCCTATGCGCCTGAAGATGCAGCCTGCCTTGATAGGCCTTGTGTCCAGGCGTTCCCATACGCGGTCGGCGATTTCTCCCACGGTATTCCAGGCGATGCGTAGCTGCTTTGCGACAGCCTTTTTCGACATGCTGCATACGGCCCATGCGACTTGCTGCTCGAAGGCGTCGGTAAAGCCTGACCTGTGGCTTGCCCACGGCACCTTCACGGTTTTTACGCCGCACTTCCTGCACTTCACCCTGTAGGTGTCCATCTTGATGAAGCCCATTTTCGTGCCGAGATCGAGCGTCCGCCACACCCTCTGTTCCCGGCCGTTGTCGTAGAGTTTCCCTTTTCGCCCGCAACAGCCGCACCTGCTGGCGTTGCCCTTGGTGAGTCTTACCGTGATGGTGACCGTGGTGTCGGTTTGCTCCTGCTTGACGACTGAACAGCCGTTGACATTGAAGATGGATTTGTATAATTTTGACATGGGCTTTTTCTTCTGTTTTTTTTGGCGATTAAATTTTAGAAAATAGCCCATTTTTTGTTTAATTTAGGCGAAAGTCAACAAAAAAGGGTGGCGAAGCCACCCACACATGTTGATGAAGAGCCATTTTTCCATTTAAAATTGTAGTTGTTTTTATAGTAAAAAAAACTCTAAAAAATTTCTTTACTAAAGATCCAGTGATTCATAGCCGACGGGACGTTGTTAGCGGTTTACTTTCACCATCCCAAGTTGCAAGAGCGGAGAAGCAAGGATAGCACAAAAACGAACAACTGAAAATATCAACAAAAAAGCGGCCTGTTTCCAGACCGCCGAGCCGTTTCCTCGCCTACCGCTTTCGAATCCGGAAAATCGAGTTTCCTTGCCGAACAAGGTAGATTCCCGCTTGAGACGGAATTCGTCCTCCCAAAAATTTCCCTTGGGCATCAAAGACTTGCATCTCTCCGTTGGGAACAATCATCGCATCAGGGCGATTGAGGATGGAAGTCACGGTTTCCGAGCTGGACGAATTTTCCCCAAATCCTTGAGAACTCGACGATTCTACCGCAGAAGAACTTTCGGGCACAAGCGCTTCTGAGCTAGAAGAAAATTCAATCGAAGAGGAACTCTGCAAAACGATTCCGAATTCATAAGCTCCTAAATCCGGCGCGTTTCCCATGTAAGGCAAACCCACATCAACACCTTTGTCAATCATTTGACTGTTTTCTCGGAGCTTCAGGAAATCGAGATCCGGCAAACTGCCGTCGCTTTGGCGAGGTCCCAACATTCCGGCAATAAGGGAGAGGCCTTGACCGGTGATGGTCATACTGGGATCGTCCACGCTCAAAAAATCCGATTCTGCCGACGTGATGTTCAAATTCCAGGTATTGTATTCTCCGCTGACATAATCCCCGCCGATGTATGCGGTTTTATTGGGAAATGCGATATTGTTTTTCATGATATGGGCTTTGTCACCCGTGAGAATCACACCGTCGGTTCGGTTGTCGGATTCGTCCCAAGTGCTTGCCCACATGTTAAAAGCGGTGCCGTTGCTATAAGCGGTATTGTTATACCAGTAATTGCCGACGCTGCTGTGGTTTGCGTAAAAGCCGGATGCTTTGTTTTTCCAAGCGATGCAATTTTTGATGATGTGCCGACCGTTGCCAGTTTTGCTGCTGCCCGCCTTGAAACCGTTGCCATTGGCATTGGCGGGTTTCGCGGTTCCGTAATTGCTGTAGCCATGTCCCATCGCCCAACTGTTTTCCACGATTACCGGAAATTCCTGGCTGATAAAATCCCAGCCATCATCGCTATTCCACCAAGCGCGACAACCGTAAAAACGGGTGGTGTCCCCGGAACTCTGGTAATGTACGCCAAAGCCGTCTGCATTTTCACCGTCGCCCTGACGACCGTTAGGATCGTAATTGTCATGGCTATCGCAATTCAAGAAGTAATGACCGCCGCCGCTTCCTGTGCCTTTTTCGTTTACAAAGAAACCCGCTCCCTTGTTATGGTGGCTGTTAATTTGTTCTAAAAAGATATGCTTACTGCGGGCGATATAGACCCCCACATTGGAGTTGTATTTCATGGGGACGTTTCGGAATTCCAATCCCTTCAAATGCAAGTAGCGGGCTTGAATTAAAATGCCCGGCGTGTACATGATGCTGTCCACGCTGCCAATGTGACTGTAGGCCTGGCCAATTTTTAAATTCGAAAAATCAAAAATCGGTTGCTCGCCCGGATAAGCCATGTAATGGATTCGATTGTCGTCGCTGGTGCCGCTCTTGTTCAAAAAAATGCCGGCGGACATACCGTCATTTCGCACATAGGTAGTGTCCACAATGTTGTAAACACCGCCTCGAATCCATACCGTATCACCAGCGGTAACGATTGCGTTGGCCTTTGCCAAAGATGCAAAGGGCAGCTCCATGGTTCCCGAATTAAGGTCGTTACCGTCCACTGCGACATAGTAGGTAGATCCATAGGCATGGGCGACCGCCAAAATACCGACTGCAGCCCAAAGGCGAACGCCTCCGATTAAATGATTTTTCTTCATACAAACACTCCAAAAACTTATTTTAAATATACCTTCATTTTTGAAGGAAGGGGACGATTTTCATTAACCGTACGTCCGTTGATATAGAATGCACGGGCGTTTTTTCGCATTTTTAAACCAGCCGAAATATTTCTTTTTCGTATAGCGGTAACATTTTCGATTACATATTCGATGCGGTCTAAATTCGGAGTGCCCTCTGCCGTAAGGGATTGTATGGTAATGATGCTTTTGCCTTTAGGCAGTTCCAGCGAAAATCTTTCCTCGGTCCAATCCGTCCAAGAGCTGGTGATTGCCAAATCCAGCGAGTCTATCTGAAGGGTATCGTTAACAAGAATTTGTATCAGCCTGGAAGTTTTGCCACCGTTGGCATAAATCATTTTGAAATCCCGCTTGCCGGAAGTAGAATTCCATACGGCGATTTGTAAGAAACTTCCGACCTCGTTATCCAAATTCACATAGGCATCTCCCGAAAATCCTTCGTGCAAAGATTCTACAACCCCATTGCCGATGTAGCCTTCTTCCGCTTCATAAATCACAGAATCTTTACTGACTACGTCCAAATCCTTGATTTCGGGGGGATTTATTTCTGCGCTTTTTTCTTGAATCAGTTCCACATCGTCGATAGCGATCCATTGATCAGAAGAACCGTTCACCTCTAATCCCAAGGTCACCTTTCCCGAAGTTACTTCAAAAGAGTTCGTTTGAACTTTTACCCAGTTGGAGTTTGCGGTTATATTGGCTGCCGCTTCTCCACTTCCCATATCTTTAGCAAATAACTTGGCAGAATTTTGTCCTCCGCTACTTTGTACATAACCGCTTAATTTATATGTACCATTGGGAACATTTACCGTTTGATAAGCCGTCTGTTTCCCTGTCAAATAAAGGCTCCAGCGACCAGTGCGCTTTTTCTTGGAGTTATTGATGTTTTCACTGCTAGTACTTGCCAATTTCCATCCCGTTAGCCACGTTTGATTTACACGATCCGCTTCAAAAGAAGGATTCAAGCAATAATTGTTTCCTTGTCCCACCGACCATGTTCCTTCTTTCACATTGATATTCCATTGACTTAAGGAATGGAAAACCGGCTTTCCGCTTTCAAAAGAAATGGGAAGCCATTGGTTAAAGCCGAGACCGTTTCCTGCAAAGTCGCTCCAACGATCACCCGCATTCACGACAAAAGAACCCTTCGTGCCATTGACCATAATGAAGAATCCCGTTTGCGTCACATGGCTAAAATCGTGTTGCGTGCCTTCCAATACAAATTCCTCGCTATAAGGCCCAAAGATATTCGTCGCCGACATACAGTACGTTTGCGAGGTGTTCCAACCGTGCAAATCGGAGGAACAGAAATAATACACGCCATCGTGTTTGAACATGGCATTCCCTTCACGACCGCCCACGCGGCTCTTATGGATATTCACTGTTTTGGACGCCTCCATTTCCAAAAAATCGGAATCCCGGAGTTGGGATACATACAAATTAGTTCGACCTTTCACATTGGAGCAGATGATGTAAGCTTTTCCATCATCATCTTGAAAAACGGTCTGGTCACCTGTTCCGCCATTCACCAAGAAACTCAAATCCGTTTGAACGCGAGCGAATTTAAACGGACCTGTAGGAGAATCGCTGGTGGCAAAATATTCGCCAAATTCCCAACTGGGGCTTCCTCCTTGACCAGCCAGCACGTATTTTTTGGAATTCTTGTTATAAGCAACACCAATGCGACCAAACCACCCCGCAGCAGCCTGATCCGGTTTTAAAACAATACCTTCAAATTTCCAATTGACCAAATCCTTGGAAGAATAGCAAGTCACACCCGCAAAACCGATGTCGCTATTTTTACTCGTCGGGTTTGCCGCATAAGTGACCGCACCGTTATATTTGACGCCATACCAATAATAGGTATCGCCCACTTGCAATACTCCCCCACCCTGCGAGTAGATAAAATTTCCATCGGTATCTTTCCAAAATTCATCATTCTGTATCGTTTGCGCCATCGAATTCGTCGCAAGCGCAAGCCCTAGAAAAAGCACCGATTTCATCATTGCCGATTTTATAGACAACCACATTCCCATTGAATTACCCTTTTGATGTTAAATTTTTAGTTTAAAATTTTTGAAAAAAATGCCGACGTTTCTGCGGAATTTCCGCCACTTCGTTTTCTGATATTCATAAGCACTCCTTTTTGAACGATGAATTGTCACGTCTAATTACTACAACGTTTACTACAATCACAAAAGACAATATAAAACATTTTACTACAAATTGCACTACGTTTATAAAAATTTTCCTTTTGCCGGTTTAGACACTCTGCCCGATGTCGTAGACGCGTAACTTGTCAACAGCAAAGAAGAGAACAATTTTTCCATGGAGACCTCCTTGCATGAGTTCTTCTTTAATGTAAAAAACACACATTTGTCAATTCTTTATAAAAATCCGGTTTTGATCATTCACCAAAGGGAAGTCTCTTTTTGTGAAAGAAGTCGGCATTCTGCGTGAAACGGAAGATGCGGCTTTGCCTCTCCTTTCAGACACACGAAAATGCGCAAATCACTTTGTTGCCCACGCAGCTTGCTATAAATTCGGATGCGACATTCCCAGAAGGAACGTTGCAAAAAAAACATTTTACAGAAAAAATTTTTCCTAAAATCGCCCGTTCGCGCGTTGTACATCATGGGCTTTCGTTTGGGGAAGTCCGCATTCCAACGAGGAAATCCATGAAAGAAAACAACGCAAACGCCCGCACCGGGCACGATTCCTATTTCCGCTCCGTCTTCAAGGCTCCGGAACGCGCCGCGGAACTCCTGAGGCTCGCCGCCAGGCACAACGAAAGCCTCGCCGAATTCCTGAAGACCGTGGACCTCTCGACCCTCACGGAAATCTCCGAATCCTTCAGCGACACGGAAAGCTTCGGCTATGCGGACTTGGCGTTCACCGTCAGAATCGCCGACGGCGAAAGAAATCGCGATTCCGAACAATTCGGAAAAGAACGCACAGCCGACCTTCTCGTCGGCATCCTCGAGGAGCACAAGTCCTCAAAGGACCCGAACATCATTGCTCAGCTCGTCAAGTACTGGTACCACATCATGGCGAAAAACCAGAGGAACATCCCGACAGTCGCCATCGTCTTCTACAACGGCAGGGAAAGCTGGAATCTGGAAAATAAAACGATGTTCCCAAACTATCCGAAATACTACCGGAACATCGGATTGCCGTTCAGGCTTGAACTCGTCGATATCGGAAACGCCTTCGATCCGGAGGAAATCGGGAAGCTTTCCCCCAAAATTGCGCTCGCCCTCGTGGCGATGAAATACGTGTTCCACAGCAAGGCGATGCACGCGCACTTGCAAACGGCCATCCGAACTCTCAAGGAACTCCCCCGAGAGGAGGCGGAAAGCTTCATCACGGAAACATTTATATATTTGAAGGCGTTGATCCCCTCGGAGGAAAAGGAGGAACTCAAAATGGACTTCATCAAGACATCCGAAGCCTACGGCTACGAAACCATCGCCGAAGCCGAAGAAAAGGCCCTCGCCGCAAAATACGAGGAAGGCATCGGAATTGGATTTGAAAAGGGTCGCGACGAAGGCATCGGGATTGGTATGGAAAGGGGACGGGAGGAAGGTATTGAAATTGGTGTTGAAAAAGGCAGGTATGCAGAACGGCGGGAAATGGCGAAAGCTCTTAAAAACAATGGAGCATCTCTAGACCTCATTGCGAATGTTTCTGGCCTTTCCGAAGAGGAAATCCGAAATCTATAATTCACATTTTCAAATCCAAGCCTCGCTTTGTGCGGGGCTTTTCTCATTGGCACTCAGCTCTCTATTAAGCCGAAACTCCCCCGAAAGGAGGCGGAAAGCTTCATCACGGAAACATTTATATATTTGAAGGCGTTGATCCCCTCGGAGGAAAAGGAGGAACTCAAAATGGACTTCATCAAGACATCCGAAGCCTACGGCTACGAGAGCATCGCCGAAGCCGAAGAAAAGGCGCTTGCTGCAAAATACGAAGAAGGTCGTAACGAAGGAATTGAAATCGGCGATTTGAATGCCCGCAGGGAAATGGCGAAAGGTTTCCGCGATGCGGGAATTCCTGTAAATATTATCGCCAAGCAGACCTCCCTCTCCGAAGAAGAAATTCGAAATTTGTAACTCATATTTTTAAGACTTAAGCCTCGCTTTATGCGGGGCTTTTTTATTAAACGCGGCCCTTTTAAATAATCAAAAGATTTAGTGAGTCCCATTAAATGGAACATAACTATCTGATTTCAACGTTTTCATCTTTTATTTCGACCATTTTATACGATTTGCCAATCACGAATATTAGCTAAGCTAGATAAGTTCCCGTTATCTTCCGCTTGTTTCAGAATTTTGATGTTTTCTTTTTCAACGGAATTCAATTTATGATTAACGTTATTAAATTCCGGCTTATACCATTCAAATTGCGAAAAATACATCTTAAGATCCTCACTTTTAAATATGTATCCATGCTTGGCGAAAATGGAATTTCGTAAGATTCTAAGTTCACTTTTAGTATAACTCGATAAATCGGAACCGCTCAATCTGTGTTTTGAGAGATTCTCAAAGAGGGCTTCGCCAATTACCGGATGGGAACTATTTGTGAAAGTTTCTTTTGGTTGCTCCTTGTTGTTTGATTCTGAAACCACCTTTCCATTCTTGTAACGAATTTTCTCCCCGTTTTCATCCCATACACCATCTTTCTCATCGTTCTTGTAATTTCCTTTATAGGTCTCACCATCATAACTTTCTTCCCAAAAACCGTCTCTTTTTCCATTTACATAAGAACCTTTGACTTGTGACAAGGGAGATCTGGTCCAAACCTCTTTCCCCCTTTATATTTTCCCTTCGATTCGACTCCATTTTCTATTTCTCGCCAAAACCCTTCCTTTTCTCCATATTTAAAGGAGCCATCGTAAATGAGATTTCCTTCGCTATCCCATTTTCTCCAACGACCATGCTTCATGCCGTCTTTGTAAGCGCCCTTAGTTTTCATATTTCCATTGCTATAATAATCCGTAAATTTTCCATCTTTTTTTGTTTTTACAGTTTTATCCAAACCACGCTGAAAATTTTCCATGGCTACTACATTTACAATTTCACGCCCACAAGCCTCCCAATCGCCTTCTTTACATTTTTCTTCATCAGTTTTGCAAGCGACAAAAAGAAGCGAACTCATAAAAAACAACAGGGCTAATGACTTATTCGAAATAAAAGAAAAGATACGGATCATTTTTTCTCCATGAAGCGGTTTACCAACGATTATTGTCTTTTCTGCAGAATGAAGGACAACACGCTTGCACAAGCTAAAAGAATAATTGTTGTTACAAGCATTCCAATTAATTCAATATCAGTAACTACTCCGATTAGAATTGTGAAAATAAGCGTTAATCCGGAAAGAACAGCGAAGAGGATAAAATTGTGGCTATTTCTGGCAGTCTTTACCGCACATAGGGTGCCAAGTTCAAGAAAAACCGCAACCCAAATAACATAGATAATGTCTTCTGGAACATGATCCATCATCTTAAAAATATTGGCAATAAGTTTAAAACCATTGAACCTACAACCTGAAGCAATCATGATAAGTATTAGCAGTATTCCTAGGAGTACAAATATTGAAATTTTAAGAATCAAGTCAACATTCATATTCTGAAGTATCGGGGAATTGGCCGCAGCAGAAGATGTTCCAATTTTCCGCACTTTTTTCATTGAATCCGTTCCGCAAACAGGACAAAAACGCACACCTGATTCCAATTCTTTTCCGCATTTAAGGCAAGATGCGTTTATACCCTTCCCGCACTTAACGCAAAAATGCGATCCTTCAAAAATCGGGGATCCACATTCTGTACAAACTTTTCCCACAGATGCTCCGCAGTATGTACAAAATTCCGTTTCATTTGCAATTTCTTTTCCACATTGATTACAGTACATTTTATCTCCTTAAGATTATGAGTGAATATTTGTTTGATGTTTTATTCAATGCCCTTTGGGGAAATCTCAAAAAGTTTTGAATTGGTGAGTTAAATTTGTTGTTTCCTGATCTTTCCTTCGGCATTGGGAAGGCTGTTCCTAGAACAAGTTTTTTTTCAATACAAAATTGCGAATGCGTTTCCATAAATTCCGAATATTTTTATCACCTTCGAGGATTATGTGAATTCCCTGAGTTTGCTTTGTAACAAATGGATTTAGCCCTTTGAGGAAATTCAATTCTCTGATATCCAAATCTTTTAGACTGAGTTTTTCAAAGGATTGAATGGAGTCGTTCAACTGTACTTTCGCCGGGGAAAACGAAAACATCTCATCGAATTCCTTAAAGGTCGCACCGGAATAGAAAGTGAGGGGAATATTCGAATCGGTAAAGTTTAGGGTAACTTTTGAGTAAATGTCAAAATTCTTGCCAAGCATTTTCTTTACCTGTTCCCTATTATTTTGCCAATCGGAAATTGATTCTTTAACAACGAATACCGTATCCAAACAGAAAGTACCGTGAGAGGAGGAACCAAACAGAATTAGCGATCCGTTTGGCAAATTTCGCAAGGTTTTGAAAGCATCTTGATGACAGTTACAATAGCGAAAAGAGCTACCAAAAACGAAAGGATCCGTGTTGCAGTAATTTCCCAAATCACAAAGTTTATTCGAACCGCAGGAGTTTTTGGGTTCGCAAGCGCCCTTTTTCCCTTTTGTTTGGGCAAAGACCTTTTGGGCATCCTCGATATTCAAGTGGGGGAAAAGAACTCTACTAGAAATCTGACGGTTTTGCTTTCGAATTTGGATTTCACCATTCGCCTCCCATTCCCCCAGAACGCGAGCTTGCCCCGGAAAGTTTTCCGTCTTTTTGAACATATTTGCAGTTGTCCATGCAGATGAGGTTCCGCGTTTGCGGACCGACCTTCCATTCCTTTACATTTGGCTCTTTTTTGTTCGCATAGGGAGGGTCCGGGTGGAAGAACTGGACGACAACCGGATTTCTTTGTGTTTTATTCATATAAAGATAATTCCTTTTTTCGCAGAAGCGCACTTCTGCGAAATTCACCGTTGGGCCGGCTTGCGCCCGGAACCTCCCGATTTTCCAAAATTCCCGTCCCAATAATCACAATTTCTTTGCCCGCTATGCTTTTGTTTCCGCTTCGGGTTCTTCACGAACTCCCAGAACGCTTCCTGTACGCGCCG
Organism: Fibrobacter sp. UWS1; assembly: GCF_002300445.1. Classification (NCBI taxonomy): domain Bacteria; kingdom Pseudomonadati; phylum Fibrobacterota; class Fibrobacteria; order Fibrobacterales; family Fibrobacteraceae; genus Fibrobacter; species Fibrobacter sp. UWS1. The sequence continues at coordinate 2,066,184 of NZ_NSGW01000001.1, read as the reverse complement.
CTTGCTCTCGAAAGTCGGGTGCACGTAAAGATCCAGCGTGGTGTGGGTGCTGGCATGGCCGAGAAGCACCGAGAGCGTTTTCAGGTCCTTGTTAGAGGCCAGCGCATGGGTGGCGAAGGAGTGCCGCAGCGTATGGATGTGGGCGTCCACCTCAATTCCCGCCGCCTTCAGGAACTTTTTGAAATGGTTCTGCAAAGTCCGCTGGTCGTGCTTCACCAGAAAACTGTCCGGGGGATTTTCCCTCGCCATTTTCTTCAGCCATTGGAGCAGATTTTCCGGGATGGGGATTTCCCGATGGCCGCTTTCGCTTTTCGGTGGGCAGAGCTTGCGGATGGTTTTCGGGAACTTGGCATTTTCCATTTCGGCGGCGAGATTTTCGTCTGCGCCTTTTGTGTCCGCGTCATTTGCCGTTTCGCCCTTTTCATTCGGTAGCCGTTCCAGCGTCCCGTGAATTTTGATGGTGTTCCGCACAAAGTCAAAGTCCGAAAATTTCAATGCGCAGGCTTCGCCGAGGCGCATCCCGGTGAATGCGATCAGCAAGAGGCTCCGGGCCGAATTTTCATATCGTGGGTTTTTGTTCTTTTCCAGCGCACGAATCAGCGCGGCAATTTCCTCAGGCGAGAGGGGAACCGCTTCCCCCTTTCGAGGCGTCCCAGCATGGGGAAAATCCAGCGCGCCAAAATCCTCCGGCGAAAGCGACGCTTTCAAAATCTGCTGCAAAGTCGCCAGCACGAAATGCCGCGAGGAAACCGCAAGCTCTCCGAGAGTGCTTTCCGCAAAATTTCGCACGAGAGCCGAATCGAAACCGATCAACTCCACTTCGCCAAAATACGGCAGCAAATGCTTTTGCAAAATATTCCCGTATTTCGTCCGGGAACTCTCGCTCCAACTCGCACACTTCTTTTCAAACCACCTTTCCGCCGCTTCCTTGAACCGCATTGTGTCTCCTTTGTTGTATGACGGTGCAAAGTTTGCAAAAAATTCTCGGAAAAGAAACAGATTGCCACGGTGCTCTGCGCCTCGCAATGACGAGATGCCCGCAAGGATTGCCACGGCGTTAGCGCGCCTCGCAATGACGGAGCGCGCTGACGACTAGTGTTCCATTTGACAAAGGCCGGCTTTGCGTCGAAACAGGCATTTTTCATTTAATCGAAGTTCCAAAATGCGAAAAAAAGGACTTTGTTCGTTTAGTCGAAGGCCCAAAATGCGAAAAGATGCCTTTGTTCGTTTAGTCGAAGCTCCAAAATGCAAAAAAAAATGCCTTTGTTCATTTAATCGAAGACCCAAAATGCAAAAAAATGCCTTTGTTCATTTAGTCGAAGATCCAAAAAGCAAAAAAACGACTTTTTTCATAATCACTAACTTGCCGCCCCAGCCGTTTTCCAGCAAATATCAAACGATATTTATCGCCAGCGCGCCGAACAAAAGCGTACCCGTGGGGGCTGGATAGGGGGAGGCGAGCACCTCGCGACCCGCGAGAAGAAAATCATCTTGTAAAGAAACATTCCACTTTGAAGAAAAATTCTCTCTTGAGAAAAGACATTCTCGTTTTGAAAAAGAGTTCTCCTTGCGAAAGAAAATGCTCCATTTGAAAAAACGTCCTCCTTGCAAAAGAAGTTCTCTCGTTGAAAAAATTTAATTGAAATCGTTTAGTGAAGATTTGTTATAATTCTCCATTTTTCCCGCTAGAATAAATGACCTGCATTCGTCACGGTGACGAGAAATGTTCACAAATAGGGAAACTTAAACACATAAGGAAACAAGACGTTTGATAAAAAAAGCCCCGCCACAGGTGCGGAGCTTTTTCCAAAACAAGGAGTTTGATGAAATTAGAAACGGAAGTGGGCGAATGCGCGGTTCGCTTCGGCCATCTTGTGAACTTCCTGCTTCTTGCGAACGGCGTTGCCTTCATTGTTCTTGGCGGCAACAAGTTCAGCGGCAAGGCGTTCGGCCATATCCGCTTCGGTCCGATTACGAGCAGCGTTCAAAAGCCAGCGAAGGGCAAGAGCCTTGGCGCGATCCGGAGCGACTTCCATCGGAACCTGGTAGTTTGCACCACCGATACGACGGGACTTCACTTCGAGTCTCGGCTTGATGTTTTCCAAGCATTCTTCGAACTTTTCCAGCGGAGAGCCTTCGCCTTCCACCTTCTTGTTCAAAAGATCAAGAGCCGTGTAAACGATTTTTTCCGCGATGGTCTTCTTGCCCTGTTTCAACACGACGCCGATAAGTTCGGTGATTAAAACGGAATGATAACGCGGGTCAGCGATTGTGCGCTTGTGGATAGTCTTTCTTCTTCTAGACATGATGCCCTTCCTTTACTTCTTAGCCGGAGCTTTTCTCTTAACGCCGTATTTGGAACGCGCCTGATTGCGACCGTTCACCGCCTGAGTGTCGAGCGTTCCGCGGATGATGTGGTAACGCACACCCGGAACGTCCTTCACACGACCGCCACGGATAAGAACAATGGAGTGTTCCTGAAGGTTGTGGCCTTCGCCCGGAATGTAAGCGGTGACTTCCATCTTGTTGGAAAGACGGACACGCGCAATTTTACGCAGAGCGGAGTTCGGCTTTTTCGGCGTGGTCGTGTACACACGGGTGCAGACTCCACGCTTTTGCGGACTTTGTTTCAGAGCCGGCGAAGCGGTTCTGTTGAGGATTTTTTCACGGCCTTTGCGGACGAGCTGTTGTATAGTAGGCATTTTAGTTATTCCCTAATTTTGGAAATCCAAATATAGTTCTTTTTCGAATAATTTCAAGTTTACACCTTCGATTTATTCGAGATTATCTTCATTGTCTCCCGAGGCTTCGGAACCGGTATCCGGCATCGTAAAATTGACACCGCCGTTCAGGTCGTCAGCTTCCTGAGCGGCGCGACTAGCGGCATCCGCCTCAGCATCGGAATCGATGACCGTCACGCCACGCAGATGGCGAGCACCCGTTCCGCAAGGAATCAAGTGACCCATGATGACGTTTTCCTTCAGTCCCATCAACGGATCCTCACTACCTTCAATTGCAGCACGAGTAAGGATCTTGGTTGTTTCCTGGAAGGACGCCGCAGAAATGAAGCTGTCGGTTGCAAGCGAAGACTTGGTGATACCGAGGAGCATCGGGGTTCCCGTCGCTTCCTTGCGGCCTTCGGCCCTGAGCTTGTCGTTCTTCATACGCAGGCGCGCCTTGGAGATTTCTTCATCCGGAAGGAGATCGGAATCGCCAGGATCGGAAATTTTGATTTTGCGCATCATCTGGCGGACAATGCATTCGATGTGCTTATCGGCAATCGCCACGCCCTGCAAGCGGTAAACCGCCTGGATTTCATTCACCAGATGGCGCTGCACGGCTTCGGGGCCCTGCACACGGAGAATATCGTGCGGATCCACGGAACCATCGCAGATTTTTTGACCTCTGCGGACGCGGTCGCCTTCGAGAACGGCCAGATGACGGCCTCTCGGAACCAGCACGCTCGCTTCTTCTTCGGCATTCTTGATGATGACCTTCTGGTTGCCACGCTCTTCGTTGCCGTATTCCACGACACCGTCAATCGGAGCGATCACCGCGACATTCTTCGGAATACGCGCTTCAAAAAGTTCCGCGACGCGGGGCAGACCGCCGGTAATGTCCTTCGTCTTGCCGACTGCGCGAGGCAACTTGGCAAGGATTGCACCCGGAACGGCCATGTCGCCATCATGGACGGAAAGGACCGCACCATCCGGCAGGTAATAGACACCGAGGCGAGAACCGTCGCTATCGATAACGTTGATAGCCGGGCGACGCTTGCCGTGGCGGTCGCTGATGACAACCCACGTTTCCACGCCGGTCACATCGTCCTTATCTACACGGTAAGTCGTATTTTCGACCAAGTCCACAAACTGGATTTTACCGGCGGCGTTGCTGAGAATCGGGCTCGTGTACGGATCCCATTCAAACAGCTTGGCGTCCTTTTTCACCGAATCGCCATTGGCCACATAAAGCGTTGCGCCATACGGAATCTGCCAGCGGCCCTTATTGATGCCGGTAGAATCGAAAATGACCAGTTCGCCCATCCGGCTGACCACGACCTTGTAGCCGCCATGTTCCAGCGTATTGACGTTTTCCAGTTCCACTTTACCGTCAACGGGAGCGCTCTTTGAATTTTCGACCGTCAAGCGGCTAGAAGCACCACCAATGTGGAATGTACGGAGGGTCAGCTGCGTACCCGGTTCACCGATGGACTGGGCGGCAATCACGCCGACAGCTTCGCCCAAATCGACCGGACGGCCAGAAGCCAGCATACGGCCATAGCACTTGGCGCAGACACCGTTGCGAGCTTCGCAAGTCAGCACGGAACGCATGTGAATATGTTCCAGACCGGTCGCCGAAATCTTCGGGAGGTCGCGTTCCGTCACCAGTTCGCCGGCCTTGACAATGACTTCGCCCGTCACCGGATGCACAATATCTTCGACCGGAGCGCGTCCGAGCAGACGTTCTTCCAGCGTAATAATGGTATCGTCGCCGTCCTTATAGGCGGAAATGTCGATGCCCTTGTCCGTGTGACAATCTTCTTCCACAATGACCAGGTCTTGCGCCACGTCCACGAGACGGCGGGTCAAGTAACCCGCATCCGCCGTTTTCAGAGCGGTATCGGCCAGACCCTTACGGGCACCGTGCGCCGAAATGAAGTATTCCATTTCGTTCAAGCCTTCGCGGAAGCAGGACTTAATCGGGTTTTCGATAACTTCCTGACCGCCGAGCTGCTTGGTCGGCTTCTGCATCAGGCCGCGCATACCGGAAAGCTGCTTGATCTGTTCGCGGCTACCACGCGCGCCGGAATCCGCCATCATGTAAACCGGGTTGAAACCATCCCGGTCGTGAGAGAGCAAATCCCACTGTTTTGCAGAGACGTCGCTCGTCGTTTTGGACCAGACGTCGATAATCTGGTTGTAGCGTTCGCCGTCGGTAATCACACCGTCTTCGTAAAGTTCGCGAATGCGATGCACCTTTTCCGTCGCTTCATCCAAAAGCTGCTGCTTCTCGGGCGGAATGACCATTTCGGCAATCGCCACGGAAGACCCGGAAATCGCGGCCCACTTGTAACCGAGAGCCTTCAAATCGTCCAGATATTCCACCGTAACCTGGTTGCCCGTGCGGCGATACAGGTCGTCGATGGATTTCGCAATCACCTTTTTGCCGAAGGTCTCGTTCGCATAGCCCACGGCATTCGGAATGATTTCGTTCAAAATAATGCGGCCCATGGTCGTCTTGATGGTGGACGGTTCCAAAAGGGTGAGGAACTTGATTTTTTCGCCCTTCTTGACGAACACTTCGACATTTCCCTTGTCGTCGGGCTGCTCCATTTCGCAACGGGTGTCCGATTCCAATGTGCCCATATAGACTTTTCTTCCCGCAGGGAGACGCAGGTAGCATTCGGCGTTCAAATCGATACTGCCGTTGTCGTAAGCGCGGAGGGCTTCGGCGGCATCGTAGAAACGCATTCCTGCGCCCTTGCGATTGGGACGCGGCTTGGAAATGTAGTAGAGACCAAGAACAATATCCTGACCCGGAACGGCAATCGGCAAACCGGAAGCCGGGTGAAGAATGTTGTTCGAAGAAAGCATCAGCACGCGGCATTCCAGCTGCGTTTCAAAAGAAAGCGGAAGGTGCACAGCCATCTGGTCGCCGTCGAAGTCGGCGTTGAAAGCCGTACAGACGAGCGGATGAAGCCGAATGGCGTTGCCTTCGATGAGCTTCGGATAGAACGCCTGAATGCCCAAGCGGTGCAGGGTCGGCGCACGGTTCAGCATGACCGGATGGTCTTCAATGACGCCTTCAAGAATATCCCAGACTTCCGGCTTTTCGGCATCGACAAATTTCTTTGCGGCCTTCAGCGTGTAAACCGTTCCCGTTTCTTCCAGTTTCTGGATGATGAACGGCTTGTAAAGTTCCAAAGCCATGCGCTTCGGCAGACCGCACTCGTGCATTTTGAGTTCCGGCCCCACGACGATCACGGAACGTCCGGAGTAATCGACGCGCTTACCGAGAAGGTTCATGCGGAAACGTCCCTGCTTGCCCTTCAAAAGCTCGGAGAGGGACTTGAGCGGACGATTGGAACCCGCGCGGGCAACGCGACGTCCGCTGTCGAACAGCTGGTCCACCGCTTCCTGCAACATGCGCTTCTCGTTGCAAAGAATCACGTCCGGGGCCTTGATGTCGATCAGTTTTTTCAAACGGTTGTTGCGGTTGATGACGCGGCGATAAAGCTCGTTCAAATCCGAAGTCGCAAAGCGACCGCCGTCAAGCGGCACGAGCGGACGCAGGTCGGGCGGAATCACGGGAAGAACGTCCAGAATCATCCATTCCGGCTGATTGGAAAGTCCCTTGGCTTGCGCCGGATACATCTTGCGGAATTCGCAGAACGCATCGAGCAGGTTGAATTCCTTTCCTTCCGTTTTGGCAGCATAGCCGCCCTTGCGGTCGCCATCGGCATTCATCACGCCGAATTTGAAGTCTTCCACGGCGTCGGCGATATCTTTCACCCAGGGGAGGTCGCTGTTCTTTTTCCCGTCCAAATTCGCGTAATAGGAATAGAAATCGTCCATCTGGGATTTCTTGAACGCTTCGACAATCTTCAAGCGCTTAATGGCGTCGTCCCGTTTGGTTTTGGATTTCGAAGCGGCTTCCAAGCGGAGTTCGTCCGAAAGTTCGACAAAATCCACGTTGGCAAGAAGCTGTTTCAAAGCAGCAGCGCCCATCTTTGCCGAGAAATGACGGCCTTCCTTTTCCAAATCGAGATACTTGGCTTCATCGATCAATTCGTTCGGCTTCAGATCGGTATCGCCCGGATCCAGCACGATGTACTTTTCGTAATAGATGATGTTGTCCAGGGATTTGGTGTCGAGGTTCAAAATCGCTCCGAGGACGCACGGCTGGTTCTTCACGAACCAAACGTGAGCCAGCGGAATGGCCAGTTCGATATGCCCCATGCGTTCACGACGAACCTTGGAATGGGTTACTTCCACGCCGCAGCGGTCGCAGACAACGCCTTTAAAACGGATGCGCTTGTATTTTCCGCAGTTGCATTCCCAGTTTTTGACCGGTCCAAAAATGCGTTCGCAGAACAGGCCGTCGCGTTCCGGCTTGAAAGAACGATAGTTGATCGTTTCGGGCTTGGTTACTTCACCAAAGGACCATTGACGGATCAATTCTGGAGAAGCAAGGTGAATCGAAACTTCACCGCTGTTGTTTTCAGAATAATCGAAAGTTTCTTCTGACATATTACTTTTCTCCACTTGTCTTGATGTCGAGGCAGAGCGAACGCACTTCGCGGATCATCACGTTGAAGGATTCGGGGATTCCCGGTTCCGGAGTGTTCTTTCCGTGGACGATGGCGTCATAGATCTTGGAACGACCAATCACGTCATCGGATTTCACGGTCAAAAGTTCCTGCAGCGTATAGGCGGCGCCGTAAGCTTCCAAAGCCCAGACTTCCATTTCACCGAAACGCTGGCCGCCGAACTGGCTCTTACCGCCGAGAGGCTGCTGCGTCACGAGCGCATAGGAGCCGATAGAACGGGCGTGGATCTTGTCTTCGACCAAGTGACCGAGTTTGAGATAATACATATAGCCGATGGTGACCGGATTCAGGAACGCTTCACCGGTGCGACCGTCATAAAGCTTGGCCTTGCCGATAATCTGTCCGTGTTCCGGATCCATCTTGTAGGAAACGACGGGCATTTTCTGGTAAGCGCGTTCCAATTCGCCGACGATATCATCGAAAGAAGCACCGTCGAACACCGGAGTCGCTACTTTGATGCCGAGGACCTTGGCCGCCCAGCCCAAATGGACTTCGAGAACCTGTCCCACGTTCATACGGGAAGGCACGCCCAGCGGGTTCAGCAAAATCTGAATCGGACGACCGTCTTCGGTAAACGGCATGTCTTCGACAGGGACGATCTTGGAAACGCAACCCTTGTTACCGTGACGACCCGCCATCTTATCGCCGACCTGAAGCTTCTTCTTCTTGGCGATGTAAACTTTGACGGTCTGGAGAACGCCGGGCTTCAATTCGTCGCCCTTCGTCACCTTGTCGATTTCCTTTTCCATCGTCCGGGTCAAGCGATCGATCGAATCACGGGCAACGGAAAGAAGGCTGGAAGCCTTTTCCTGAACTTCCGCATCGTCCGCAGCAAACGTCGAAGACGGCGCAATCGAAAGGAAATCCAAGCTGTTCAGCATTCTTTCGTTCAAGGTTGTTCCTTCGGGAATCCGGACTTCATGCGTATCGAAATCCACGATATTTCCCGAGACCTTGCCAGAAAGCATTTCCAGCATTGCGGAAGCGCAAGTCATCTTGATCTTGTCGATATCCGCCTGGAATTTTTCCTTGATGTCGTTGATTTTTTCCTGATCTTCCGCACGGCTCTTCTTGTCGTTGTGGTCCTTGCGGCTAAAGACGCGGGTTTCCAGAACGATGCCTTTCATGCCCGGAGGCGCGACCAGAGAAGTGTCCCGCACGTCGCCGGCCTTTTCACCGAAAATCGCACGGAGAAGTCTTTCTTCCGGAGAAAGTTCCGTTTCGCCCTTCGGCGTCACCTTGCCCACGAGAATGTCGTCTGCGTGAACCTCTGCACCGACGCGAATAATGCCGCGTTCGTCAAGGTTCTTCAGCGCTTCTTCGCCGACGTTCGGAATTTCGCGGGTCAGTTCTTCCGGACCGCGCTTGGTTTCACGAACTTCCACTTCGTATTCTTCCACGTGAATCGAGGTGAAAGCGTCTTTAATCGCCAGCTCTTCGGAAACGATGACGGCGTCTTCGTAGTTGTAACCGTTCCACGGAATAAAGGCAATCAGAATGTTCTTGCCCAAAGCGAGTTCGCCGTGATCCGTCGAGGCACCGTCGGCGAGGACATCGCCCTTTTTCACAAAGTCGCCCACATTGACAACAGGCTTCTGGTTGATGCAGGAATCCTGGTTGGAACGTTCGAACTTGCGAAGAATATATTCGTCAATCGGTTCGTGATCGAGGAATTCAAAATTTTCGCCGAGGCCTTCCAACGGCTGGAATTCACCGGATGCATTCAAGGATCCGCGTTCCACGACGACGGTCATGGCATCCACGAATTTGACTCGGCCATCGTGCTTGGCGCGCACAACGGTACCCGAATCCAACGCAGCACGGCGTTCCAGACCGGTCCCGACCACAGGAGCTTCGGAACGGAGCAGCGGCACAGCCTGGCGCTGCATGTTGGAACCCATCAAAGCGCGGTTCGCATCGTCATGCTCCAGGAACGGAATCAAGCCGGCAGCGACCGAAATAATCTGCTGAGGAGAAACGTCCATCAGCTGGATGCGCCCGTCAAGAGCTTCGCTGTCCACCGAGTTCTCGTTGAACTTCGGCACAACGCCCTTTTCAAAGTCGTCGGATTCGTCGATTTCGCCGCCCGCAATCACACGGGCCTTCAACGGATATTCATCCTTTTCCCGCACCATGACGAAGTCTTCCACAAAGGAAGTCAGCTGATGCCTGTCGCGGATGTCCGCTTTTTCTTCTTCCGTAGAAGCGTTGTTCAGCATCGATTCGAAAAGCGGGTCGAACGCCGCATTTTTCAATTCGGTATTCGCCGGAGCGATGTTGAAAGCGTCTTCTTCGTCCGCCGTCAAATAAACGACAAAGGAAGAAACCACATCGTAAACCGTCGAAGATTGCAAAACGTAGTCCGCCTTGCCCTTGAAAGCTTCCAGCGGATTGCCGTTGCGAATAAAGTCGCTCGAGCCGTCTTCGTTTTTAAATTCAAAGACCTTGTTCACAAAAGAATCGAACAGAACGCGCTGATTGGCATCCAGATTCGAGCGAGCCTCGGCCATTTCCTTTGCGGAAAGTTCCAGTTGGACAAAAAGGCGCGGTTCGCGGACAAAACCTTTGAACAAGCCGAAATGCCACTTTTCTTCGGGGAAATAAAGCGTCTTCCCATTTGCCGCTTTGAACTTCTGCAATCCGACAATGCGGTAAGGCGTTTCGATAAATCCAAAGTGGTTTACCACAGCGTAAGTGGCCAGCGAGTTGATAAGACCGATGTTCGGGCCTTCCGGCGTTTCAATCGGGCAAAGGCGACCGTAATGCGTGTAGTGGACGTCACGGACTTCAAAGCCGGCGCGCTCGCGGGAAAGGCCGCCCGGACCCAATGCGGAAAGGCGGCGTTTGTGCGTCAATTCCGAAAGCGGGTTCATCTGGTCCATGAATTGCGAAAGCTGGCTGGAGCTGAAGAACGCCTGAACGACGGAATTCACCGTGCGGGTATTCACCAGGTCACGCGGCGTCGGGGTTTCATTGTCGCCCGAAGTAAAGTTTTCGCGAATGACGCGGCTCATGCGGGAAAGTCCCACCGAGAGCTGGTTGGCGACGAGTTCCCCGACAGAACGGGTGCGGCGGTTGCCCAAGTGGTCTATATCGTCCAAAACATAGCCCTCGGCACCGCAATACAAGCCGACCATGTATTCAAAAATACCGAGGAAATCGGCTTCGGTCATCGTCATCGTCGTCAGAGACGGTTTGGAAAGACCGGTGTCGGCAAGAATTTTTTCGATTGACGGCGTATAGACTTTGGCGTTCAAACGGTAACGCCCGACTTCGCCAAGGTCGTATTTACGAGGATCGTCCAGGAAAGTGCTTTCAAAAGCAATCTGCGCAGTCGCCATATTCGGCGCTTCTTCCTGCGACTGGTGCATCACAAAATAAATGAGCTTCAGGGCATCTTCCTTGGTCTTGCACTTGTCCACAAGCAAGGTGTTGTGCACCAGCATATTTTCTTCATCTTCCGCGATGAAAGAAATATCAAAAACTCCGCTTTCCGTCAAGCGAGCGGCGCACTTGTCGTCGAACACCCGGTTCGCATCCAGAAGCACTTCGCCCGACGATTCGTCAATGACGTCCGCGGCGACAATGCGGCCATAATACTCTTCCATATCACCCGCATGCAGGGTGACCTTTTCCAAATTCTTGTAGAAAAGCGAAATAATGTCGCCAGTCGTTTCAAAACCGATGCAACGAAGAAGCGCCGTCGCCGGAATCTTCTTTTTGCGGTCGATAATCAAATAGAGAACATCGCCGTCTGTATTAAATTCAACCCATGCGCCGCGATGAGGAATGATGCGGCTCTTGTAATTGGAACGTCCATTGGGAAGAATTTCTTCGTCAAAACTCACACCGGGAGAACGATGCAACTGGGAAACGACAACGCGTTCCGCACCGTTAATGATAAAAGTCCCGTTTTCCGTCATGATCGGCAAATCGCAGATCAGAACGTCATTTTTAATTTCTTCCTTCAGCTTGCGATCTTCGCCATCTTCTTCAAAAACCTGCAACGAAAGATTGGCGTGCAAAGGAACGGAATGCGTCAGCCCGCGTTCACGGCATTCCCGAAGGCTGTACTTGGGGATTCCAAAGAAGTATCCTTCGTACTTGAGGGCAAAAAGCCTTTTCAAGTCTGTGATGGGGAAAATGTCTTGAAAAACACGTTCCAAGCCTACTTTGAGACGCTTCTCAGGAGGAACGTCATTTTGGAGGAAGTGATCGTATGAAGCTTTCTGCACTTCGACCAGATATGGAAGTTCCAGTTGGAACTTATTGGAGGAATTATTCTTTCGCTCCGTCATTTTAAAACCTCATCCAGTGAAAAACTAAAACACGGGAAAAACACCAAAAGCCCACACAAGCGTGCAGGCGTTTTGGTGAATTCGAATTAGCGATTTGAAGGCATTACTTCAGAACGACCTTGGCACCAAGATCTTCGAGTTCCTTCTTCATCTTTTCGGCGTCAGCCTTCGGTGCACCTTCCTTGATGACACTGTCGGCCTTTTCGACCATTTCCTTGGCTTCCTTCAAGCCGAGGCCGGTGATGGCACGGACGGCCTTAAGAACAGCCATCTTGTTCGCACCGCATTCGGCGAGAACAACGTCGAATTCGGACTTTTCTTCAGCAGGAGCACCAGCGGCAGCTGCAGCGGCGACAACAACGCCACCAGCAGCGGCTTCAATGCCGTGCGCTTCTTTGAGGTAGTCCGCCAACTGCTTGGCTTCGAGGAGGGTAAGACCCGCGATTTGATCACCAATAGCCTTGATATCTGTTGCCATGATGTTTTTCTCCAATTATTCCGTTTTGAAAAGTTGTTTGTGAATGGTTGTGTTGAGAACTTAGGCGGATGCTCCGGCCTGTTCCTTTTCCAGTTTTTCCGTGAGAGACTTGAGCTGACCCGCAATAGTCGAACCCGGTCCAAGAATGATTGCGACCAACTGGGCAAGCATACCCTGACGATCGGGGATCTTGGAAAGTTCAACGACATCGGATCCCGGTCTGACAGCACCGTCGAGGTAAAGGCTCTTGGCAACGAGGAAATCCGGATTTTCCTTGTGGAAATTTTCGATTTCCCGGGCCGGGCTAATCGGATCATCTGCAGGACCAACCATAACAGATGTCGCACCCTTGAGCGCATCGTCAAGACCGACAACGCCCATCTTTTCGAGAACCTTCTTCAAGAGAGTGTTCTTGACAGCGAGATACTTGATGCCTTTGGACTTCAGATTCATACGGAGTTTGTTGTCGAGTTCAACCGGAATCTTCTCGTAGTTGAGAAGGAAGATTGAAGCTGCGCCTTCAAACTCTTTAACGATAGAATCAACTTTCTGTTGTTTTTTAACTACAGCTTTCATCGTTTATCTCCTATCGCGTAATGCTCAAGTCCAGCTTGAGGCTCGGCGTCATTGTTGCCGTGATAAAGAGGCTCTTGATATAAGTGCCCTTGGCGGTCTGCGGCTTGTTCTTTTGAACGGAATCGATGACAGCCTTAATGTTTTCAATCAGCTGTGCGTTCGAAAAAGACATTTTGCCGACCGGAGCGTGAATGTTCGCGCCCTTGTCCACACGGTACTGAATTTTACCAGCTTTGAGTTCCTTCACAGTCTGGGCGACGTTAATCGTCACTGTTCCGGATTTCGGGCTGGGCATAAGCCCACGAGGACCGAGAACTCGAGCGATTTTACTAATCACCGGCATCATGTCGGGAGTCGCAACGACCGCATCAAATTCAAGCCAGCCTTCCTGGATTTTTTGGACCAAGTCTGCACCACCAACGTAATCAGCTCCAGCATCCTGTGCCGCTTGGAAATTATTGTCCTTGCAGAACACGAGAACGCGAACCTGACGACCGGTACCGTTCGGAAGCACAACCGTGCCACGGACAGCTTGATCGGAGTTTTTGGGATCTACACCGAGATTGAAATGAAGCTCGACAGTCTGGTCGAACTTAACCTCGGATTTTTTAAGAATTTCGAGCGCCTGCTCCAGACCATACGCTTGCGCGCGGTCAAAAGCTTCAGCTACTTTCTTATACTTTTTTCCTCTGAACATGGTTTTCCTGTCAGAAATAGGGTTAAGGTCAGCCTGATTAGTCGACAACATCGACGCCCATAGAGCGTGCGGTGCCCGCAACCATGCGCATTGCGGCTTCAATGTCATTTGTATTCAAGTCAGGCATCTTTTTGGTAGCGATTTCCTTGACTTGCGCCTTGGTGATCTTGCCGACTTTTTTACGGTTCGGCTCGCCCGAGGCAGTTTCAATGCCGACAGCTTTCTTAACAAGAATCGCTACAGGAGGAACTTTCGTGATGAAAGTAAAGCTCTTGTCGGCATAAACTGTAATGACCACGGGGATGATCATTCCCTTTTCATTTTGAGTCTGAGCATTGAACGCCTTGCAGAACTGCATGATGTTCACGCCCTTTTGACCCAAAGCAGGACCTACCGGAGGAGACGGGTTTGCTGCCCCGCCGGGGATCTGAAGTTTAATATAACCTGCAATTTTTTTTGCCACTGTATTTCTCCGTTTCAGAATCTGCTATTGCAATGCAGCTTCCACCTGATTAAAACCCAATTCGATTGGCGTGGAACGGCCAAAAACAGAAACCGTCACACGAAGCTTGTTCTTTTCTGTGAGGATTTCTTCCACCGTGCCGACAAAGCCTTTGAACGGACCATCCTTAATGGAAACACTGTCACCGACAATATACGGATTCTGGATCACATCCTGCCCAGCGTCTTGAGTTTCGACGCCAAGCAGTCTATCGACCTCGCTCTGACGAAGAGGAATCGGTATCTTATTCAGACGACTGGTTCCTCCAAAATGGGTAACTCCCTGAACGGAGGTTACCAGGTGCTGGGTGAGCTCGTCCAGCTCCATCTCTATAATCAAATACGCCGGGAAAAGCTTCTGAGACACCGTCTTGCGCTTTCCTCGGACGTTTACTTGTACGGTTCTCTCAGGAATGAGAATCCGTCCAAACTTGTCTTGAACACCTTCGCGTTCAATCAACATTTCAATGTTTTTCTTGATGGTGCTTTCCTGACCGGAAAACGTATGGACCGCATACCATAACATAAGTATTACCCACGTCCTAACAGTTTATCGACAACAAAGGAAAGCCCTAAATCAAGCGCAGCAATATAGCAGCCCATGATTACGCTAAAAAGCATTACAACCAAAGTCGAACCTTTCAGCTCTTCCCAGCTAGGCCAATTGACCTTTTTCATCTCTTGGACAACTTCTTTGATGTATTGCTGTAATTTTTGCATATCATGACTCCGTAAGAAAGGAAGCAGGTCGGGAGGGACTCGAACCCCCAACCAACGGTTTTGGAGACCGTGACTCTACCAATTGAGCTACCGACCTAAAACCGTCCTTACTTGGTTTCCTTATGAACTGTATGCTTGCGGCAGAATGGGCAGTACTTCTTGTACTCCACGCGAGAGGGGTGAAGTCGCTTATTCTTGTCGCAATCATAGTTACGCTGATGGCAAACAGTGCATTCGAGCGTAATGAGTTCTCTTGGCATTGTTATTCCTTACTTGATGATTTCGGTTACGGAGCCGGCACCGACGGTGCGGCCGCCTTCGCGGATGGCGAAGCGGAGCTGCTGTTCCATCGCTACAGGGGCGATGAGCTCCACGTCGATGGTCACGGTGTCGCCCGGGGTCACCATCTCGACGCCTTCCGGGAGCTTGATCGTGCCTGTCACGTCCGTCGTGCGGAAGTAGAACTGCGGGCGGTACCCGTTCATGAACGGCGTGTGGCGGCCGCCCTCTTCCTTCTTCAGAACGTAGATCTGGCCCTTGAAATGGGCGTGCGGGGTGACGGACTTCGGGGCGGCGAGAACCATGCCACGGACGATGTCCTTCTTCTCCGCGCCGCGGAGCAAAAGGCCAACGTTGTCGCCAGCCTGGGCATCGTCGAGCAGCTTGCGGAACATCTCGACGCCGGTCACGACGTATTCGACCGTGTCGCCGAGGCCGACGCGCTCGACCTTGTCGTTCAGGTTGATCTTGCCGCGTTCGATACGGCCAGTCGCGACGGTGCCGCGGCCAGTGATCGTGAAAACGTCTTCGATCGGCATCAGGAACGGCTTGTCCACTTCGCGCTGCGGCTGCGGAATGTATTCGTCGACGGCGTTCATAAGTTCCATGATCTTCTCCTGGTATTCCGCGTCGCCTTCGAGGGCCTTCAGCGCGGATCCGCGGATGATCGGGGTGTTGTCGCCGTCGTAGCCGTACTGCTTCAGCAGGTCGCGGACTTCCTCCTCGACGAGCTCGAGGAGTTCCGGGTCGTCAACCATGTCGCACTTGTTCAGGAACACGACGATCTTGGGGACGCCGACCTGGTGCGCGAGGAGGATGTGCTCGCGGGTCTGCGGCATCGGGCCGTCGGTCGCCGCGACGACGAGGATGGCACCGTCCATCTGGGCGGCACCGGTGACCATGTTCTTCACGTAGTCGGCGTGCCCCGGGCAGTCGACGTGCGCGTAGTGGCGGTTCTCCGTCTGGTATTCCACGTGCGACGTGTTGATCGTGATGCCGCGGGCCTTCTCTTCGGGCGCGTTGTCGATCTCGTCGAACTTCTTCGCCGCTGCCAGGCCCTTCGCGGCAAGCGTCGTGCAGATTGCCGCCGTCAGTGTCGTCTTGCCGTGGTCAACGTGGCCAATCGTGCCGATGTTGCAGTGCGGCTTCGTTCTTTCAAACTTCTCTTTTGCCATAAAACATAGCCTCCGAATTGTTAAGAGCCCAGATCGGGATTTGAACTCGAGACCTCTTCCTTACCAAGGAAGTGCTCTACCACTGAGCTACCTGGGCATTACTCCCCTGCCGCATTCACGGCAGGGGAGATTTGAAACGTGGGCCGTCGTGGTTTCGAACCACGGTAGACGTAAGTCAACGGATTTACAGTCCGTCCCCTTTAACCACTCGGGCAACGACCCATTTGTCAAGCCAAAGATAGGAATCGAACCTACGACCGGCTGATTACAAATCAGCTGCTCTACCAGCTGAGCTACTTTGGCACGAGTAACGCCAAATCTAGATGAATCTTGCGCATTTGTCAAGGAAAATTCGCCGATTTCCCGCAAAAAAAATCTTTTTTCCCCTTTTTTCTTTTCATTTTTTTCGTTTTGTTGTGGACAAATTGTAAATATCCTCATTCATAATGTGGATAAATTTTAAAATCCTAAAATCGGAGCAAGACATTTCTTCCTTTCCTTATTTTCATGGTTGGCAAAAATTCCGACGAAACGCAGCCCTTTTCATAGCTTTATTTTTCCATTTCGAGTATATTTTGCCGGACAGCGGTCTCTCTTTTTCATTTTCAAGGAGGCGTTATGGCCACCGCCACTTCGCATGTGTTTTCTCCCAAAATCAGCCCCGTTGAATATACGGCCCACATTGAAGTCCGCTACGCCGAAACCGACGCCATGGGAATCGTTCACCATTCCGTCTATGCCATCTGGTTCGAGCAAGCCCGAACGGAAATTTTCCGGGAAAACGGAATTCCTTTCAGCCGATTTGAAGCCGAAGGCTACCACAGCCCCCTTCTTTCTATAGAAACGCAATTCATAAAGCCCTGCCGTTACGGAGAAGTCGTCGATATCCAATTACAATTAAGTCAAATCGATCGTCTGCGTTTTTGCTTTACTTATAAAGTGACCGTTGGCGGCGAGCTTCGCACGACAGGAAAAACGACGCATATCTTCACCTTCCATGACAAGCCTTGCCGTCAAGCGCCCCAGCCGGTACTCGACACCTTTTTTCCTTCCGAAAACCCGTCTTAAAAACCATGGATGGTCGGGAAACCGCCCCTCTTTGCTTCTCGCAGAAAGTTTAAAATTATTCCGCGGGCAAAATGATTTCAATATGATTCGTGCTCACATTTAAAAAATGTGTCCGAAAAAGGTCTTTTCCGGCGCGATCCGTTACATTGACCTGCGTCACCGCAATAAATTCCTTGTTCTCGCGAACGTAGTCGGTCAAGCGTTCGTCGCGCATCGTATCGATTTCACCCGTAATAATAAATGAGTCTGTCCAAATTTTTACCAGCATGGCTTAAATATAACCTTTCTGCGGTCATAAGGCCATCTCTAAAAATTCATTTTCAAAAAATCGCTTGCATTGGAGTTGTTAGTTGCCAGTGATTAGTGAAAAGCGACTAGAGCTCAAAACGGACTTTTTTCCAAACGGGGCATTTTCTTTCAGAAGCTAAATTCTTTTTCATAGGGGGATTTTTCTTCTTGCGGCCTGCGAAATGCCGCTTTTTAAACTGGCAGCCGTTTGTCGCCCATCGATTAGTTCGAAAAGCTCACTAACCAAAACTCAGAGACAGCCGGTTAGTGTGCTTCGACAAAGCCATTTTTAGAGGCGAGCATAAGAAATTTTTCTCCTTTGAAAAGGGAAGAAAAAAACTCCATCCCTCTTTTTTTGTTGTATTTTGATTTTGAATAAAAAAAGGAGTTTCTATGGCGACGAAAAAACAAGAACCCGTGTTGGCCTATCAAAATCAGCAGTTTCTAGAAAGCGATGCCGGACGGCAAATGCGGATTCTCTCTGAATTTCGGGCTCCCGGCGAAGTGCTGGACCAAGCGAACGTCCAAAACACCATCGTTATGTTCGGTTCCGCGCGGACGCTGGGAACACGGGATGTGAAAAAACAACTCAAAGCGGCGACGCAGCCCAAAGAAATCAAACGGCTGGAGCGCCTTGCCAAAGTTGCGGAATATTACGATGCGGCCAGAGATCTGGCAAAGCTTTTCGGAGCCTGGGCGAACAAGCACAAAGACGGGCATTATGGAATTTGTACCGGCGGCGGTCCCGGCATTATGGAAGCGGGCAATCGCGGCGCACATGAAGCCAAAATCCCATCCATCGGATTCAATATCAAATTGCCTTTCGAGCAGCACCCGAACCCGTATATCGACTCGCATTTGAATTTGCAATTCCGCTATTTCTTCATCCGCAAATTCTGGTTCCTGTTCAAAGCCCGCGCCCTGATCGCGTTCCCCGGAGGATTTGGCACTCTGGACGAACTGTTTGAAGCGCTGACCTTGATTCAAACCAACAAATTGCACGAACAGATTCCCATCGTCCTGTTCGGAGAAGATTACTGGAACAATCTGATTAACTGGGAATACCTTGTGGATACGGGCATGATCAGCGAAGAGGATTTGAACATCTTCCACCTGACGAGCGACATCGGCGACGCCTACGCCTACGTGACCCGCATTCTGGAAAAGCACAGCAAAGTGCCGTCCGCCACAGGAGTGCACCATTTCGGAAACCGCAAATAGCTAAATTGCGCCCCGTGATAAAAAATCGATTTGCCGAATTCTTTGACCGCTGGTCGCGAAAACTCGCCCTCCGCGAGCACTACTCGATGGACGATTACCAATGGTGGCTGGACCACAATCCGGTTTACCTGCATAGCGGAGCCGTTGAACGCATCCACCTGCAAGACCGCCTGACTCAAGACGGAACGAACGACTTGTTCCGCGCCAACTACTGGATTGAACGCCCCGGCGAAAGCGGAAAGCACGGAGAGCGACTTATCGTCGTAAAATTCTGCAAATACTATGTGACGCCCGGAGCGAACCGTCTGCATCGCCTAAATATGATCATCAGCTCCTTCGAAGACGAAATCCGCATCAACAACCTGATTCGGGCGACCAATATCGAAGGCGTGGCGCAAAGTCTGGGCGGCGGCATCGCGGGGCGGCTTCCCTACCTGAAAATGGAACTCATCAAGGGCTGTTCCCTGGACAAGATGTTCAAAACGGAACTTTCCGAAGAAGAATTGATTCCCCGCGTAGCGCAAATCGCCTACCTCGCCAACACGATAAGCCAGCTGCACTACTACCAGATTGTGCACAAGGACTTAAAGCCCAAAAATCTTCTGCTGTGCCAGGATCCGTCCCACATCAACAACCACAAGATTCTGGTCTGCGATTTCGGTTACGCGCAGGCGAAACTGCGGGAAAGCATCACGGAATATGGCGGGCAAATGACGCCGGCCTACAGCGCTCCGGAACAAGCGGTCATGGGGGAAAATCTTTCCAGCTCCGTCGATTATTTCAGCTTCGGCATCATCATGCACGAATACCTGACCGGCAAGAACCCTTTCCCCGAGACCATCAAAATTTTTGCAGAAGACAACTTCCGCATTACGGAACGCTACCTGGAATACCTGCGGACCGGACGGCAGAATGTCTTTGAAAGCGACCTGTTCCCCGAAATCCACGAATGGATTGACCAGCTGACGACTTTCGACAGCATCGAACGGATGCAAAAGAGCGAAAACCTTTTCAACATCGCCCATAAATTGCGGGAACGGGTGAACGCCCTGGGCTACCACGACGTCAATACCGACTTCCTGTGGAACCAGCTGCGAGAATACCGTGGCGAAAACAGGCAATAAATTTCAATCCGAGGTCGTTATGCTGCGCTTTTTCCATTTTTGCAAATCGCCATTCGCTTTCTATGTTCTTTTTGTCCTGCTGATTGGAGCCGTCCATTTGAACGTCCAATACGGGCCGGTTTTTGAAGAATGGTCGAAACATAGGAAGGCCGTTGCCGCATTCGATAAATATTGGGAAACCGAAGGTGCCGAGACATTCCGGAAAGTCGGCGTAGAACCAACCGAAAAAATTTACCAGGAAGAGCTGGGCGACTACCTGAAACGCTTTGACGCAGAAAATCCGTCGCGGGTGCCCGAAAAACGCATCGCCCAAATGAAAGAGGAATTCCGAGACTGGTGGGAAAAGACGGGCAAAAAATCCTACGCCGTCAATGAAATCGCTCCCGACGAAAAACTGTATCAGTCCGAACTGAAGCGTTACATCCAAGGCTACACGAAAAATGTCGCCATCTATCGGTTATCCTTTATCCCGGAAACATCGTCTTGGGTCGCGCTTTTCACCTGCTGGTTTTTATTCCCCGGCCTTCCCTCTTTTTTGCTTTTCGCCGTTGCGTTCCTGTTCGCCATCTGGATGCTCCAAAAACGCTGGGGATTTTTACAGCCCTTCCTTTTCTTTATCGCGGGAGTTTTCCTTTCCGGATTTATCTTTGCCGGGACTCTTTCCGCTTCTTATTTTGTTCGCTATGCGGACACGCCATATACGGGATGCAGCCTGGCTCTAGCTCTGCTTTTGGGAATGGTGGCTTTCGGTCCCAAGCGGGAAATCCCTAAAGCCGTGCCGTTTATCGCCATCGCCCTTTTCATCGCGGATGTCTTGCTGAACTGGAATGCCAATCCGAATTTGTTCGGCTGGGTCGCCATTCTGGAAATTCCCCTTTTCGGACTGGGAGCGTTTATCGGCTTGAAAGTCCCCAAACTGTTCGGCAATTCGAGCACGAAAAAATCGCAGAGCACCCCAAGCGGCGAAATGAGCAAGGAAAGCCCCAAAGTCCTTTTGCGGAAAAAGCTGGAAGACGCCATCGAACTGGCGAACAAGGCGGAATACGAGCACGCGTCCCAAATCTTTTCCAAAAATTTTGCTTCCCTGTTCCGGGAAAACCCCGTGGATTCGGAATTTTTGCATAAAACCGCCGAAGCTCTGCTTTACCCCCGCTACTTCTTTACCATTCCGGGAATCGAGTGGTTCGCCTGGGGTTCCGAAGCCGAAAAGAAAGGGCTTTTTGAACTCGCCGTCCAATTATTTGAAAAGGGCGCATCCGTGGAAAAGGACGAAAAAATCCGTCGGCGCGGGCTTTTTTATGCGGGCGACATCCGGCTGCGCGCGCATCTGGACGAAGAAAAAGGCAAAGAGGAAATGAAAGAGGTCCTCGAGCTGGATTCCACGGATATTTTAGCCGCCGAAGCGCAAAAATGGATCGGAAAATAACTATTTTAAAGGCATTATGAGTAACGTTCAAATTTTTGATACGACTTTTGCCATGACGATTCTCGTCATTTTGGCCGTTGCAGTCCCCCTGCTCCTGCTCCTTGCCAACTGGTTTCTGCATCCCGGAAAAATCAAACGGGTGCTTATCAAGAGTACCGCCTATGAATGCGGCCTCGCGCACGTCGCCGGTTCTGCCAACGAGCGTTATCCCATCAAGTATTACATGGTCGCCATGCTGTTCCTGGTTTTTGATATCGAAGTCGCATTTCTCTACCCGCTGGCTGTCGTCTTTTTGTCCAGCCCGTGGAGTCTGCTCTTTGTGCTGCTGGCGTTCCTGCTGATTCTGGAGAGCGGCTACCTTTATCTTTACAAAAAAGGAATTCTGGACTGGAACAAGCTGTCCGACTAAAGACTTTTGCATTTCTCCTTGGAAAAGGCTTCTGAAAGGAAGCCTTTTTTTGTTGCGGCAAAAGCGGCGATTATTTTTTGATTAGGGAAATCGACTGCCAGCAGCTTCTCCCATGCACTTTAACCACTAGCCTCTGACAACTGATAACTTCCCAACTAATTGCCGTCCACTATTCCCTAGAACGCTTCGCGAATATAAACGGTCATTCCCAGATACTTGCCGTCCACCAAGGAGAAGTCGCCCCGCACATACGTTTTTTCGCTTTTGTTCAGCAAAAAGCGTCCGCCAAATCCCGGCGCATAATGCCAGCGGTTACGGGCCAACTGCGAAAAATAGGGTCCCACTTTTCCCGCTTCGAAAAAAATCGTTCCTGCCAAACGCCAAAAAAGAGTTTTTCTCAATTCCACCTGCGCCGAAAAAACCTGCCTGTCCAAAAACATTCCCCGCTCCACGCCGCGGAAGCGTTTAATACCGTCCAACGTCGCCAGCATATCAAAAGGAACGTCGCCTTTTTTTACTTCGTAAAAAGTGCCCAGCGCCACAGAAGTTCCCCAAAACAAATAGGAATACGCCCGCAAATCCACCGTCTGCGAGAAGAAATCAAAATCGCTGCCGAACGACCCGGAATAAAACACCTGACGAAACTGCCCGAAAAATCCTGAAACCGGCCAATTCACATTATCCCGAAAGTCCAACGTAATCTGATAACCGGTGCCAAACCGCTTGCCTCCCGCATTTTCCGGCTTGTCCAAGTCTCCATGAGAAAACGAAGCGCGATTGTGCTCCAAATAAAAATAAGGGCCCACATGGAGAACCTGGGATAACGGCGAAGGAAAAAGGCGCATTTCAAAAGGAACGCTCAGCTTGAAAAGATCCATGTCGTAACGCGTGTACAAATCCCTGTCGGGGTCGTTCCCTATTCCGTAATACTTCGCACGCCAATTCCAATAGATAAACGAAATGTCCGAGTGCAAAAAGCCGGAGAACAAATACAAATCCGGCGAAACATCCACTTCCAGCTGGCCTTTGGTGGTTCCCATGACCGCAAAATCGATGGCGGTCGCATTTTCTCCCGGCGCATCCGGTCGGGTAAAAAGAATGACCATCGCACCGTATTTGAGTCCCGTTTCTTCGGCATAGCCCAAAACCGGCAAGGCGGCAAACCGCTGGAAACTTTCTTCGGATGAAGTTCCCGAGTTCTCGGCAAAAGCCACTCCCATTGCGACCAAAATCAGCAACGCCAAATACATCCATCTATTTTTCACATGGACTCCCTAAATTTTCCCGCATCATTTCTTCGGCAAACCGCTTTACCCAATTCGCGTCGTCATTCAGGCAAGAGACTCGTGTAAACCTCTGGCCTCCAGCGGCCAAAAATAAATTTCGCAATTCGACATCGATTTCATGGAGGGTCTCCAAATTCTCGGCGGTAAAGGACGGGCAGACCAGCAGCACTTCTTTTTGCTTTTGAGCGATTTGCGCAACGACATCCGTTGTGAAAGGTCCCAGCCACTTGCCATGCCCAAAGCGGCTCTGGTAAGAAAGAAGGACTTCGGCGTTCGGCGAAACTTCCCGTATTTTTTTTCGGAACCAGTCGAATTCCGCTTCGCAATCCCGGCTATACGGGTCGCCCTTTTTCGCCCAGGCAACAGGAGTTCCATGAAAGGAAAAAACGATTGGCGAAATGCCGTTCCAATGGCGCAAGACATTTTGAAAAGTTTCTTCCAGCCAGACCGGATTGAGCGCAAAGCCATCGACAAAATCCATGGAAAGCTGCGGAAATTTTTGAAAGCAGGCTGCGGCGATATCCCGGACGGCGACCGTCGTAACCAAGGAACGCTGCGGAAAAAGCGGAACGACCCGAATTTTCTTTTTCCCAAAATCGGCAAACTCTTGCAGAGCGTCCGAAATGGAAGGCTTCGTTCCAAATTCAAAAGCGTAGCGGACGGCAATGCGGGACTCCACGGCGGAAGCAATTCCTTCGGCAAATCGCCGGGTGTAATAGACCAGCGGCATTTCCCCAAGCCCCGCCTTCTGCACCATTTCTTGATATTTGCAGGCACTTTTCACCGAGCGTTTCGGCGCGATGATGCGTTTCAAAAGCCAGTTCCAAAAAAAAGGCGGATTTCCCAGAGTGTGCCAGTCACCCAAAAATTCGACCAGATACTTCTCTACGCTTTTCGGCGTAGCGTCTTCCGGGGAACCCAGCTGTACAAAAAGAATCGCATCGAACATATCGCCTATTTTAGAAAAATCGTTTATATTTTCTACAGGTTTTCTAAAAACGACATGACTACAGACCTTGGGGTTCTTGAAAATGCGCTTCAGGGAAAAGGAAATTTGATGACTCTCGCAGAACGAATGCATAAATTATTGGAAGAGCTGGATGGCGGCCTCATTGAACGGGAAGACATTTTTCGTTTGGCGTTTCTCGCCGTTCTGACAGGACAGCCCACCTATCTGTATGGGCGCGCAGGAGCGGGAAAGCGGGCGATCATCAACCATCTCCTGGCCGGATTTTCGAATTTGCAAGTCCAGACGTACGGGCTTCGCCATTTCGATTTGCCGCAAGCACCCATCGACTTGGCGATATTCACCAACTTCGACAGCGGCTTTCAGCAGATGACAAGTGCCATCGACTCTTTTCTCGGGGAACACCTTGCGCATTCGCTCATCCTTTCCGGGCGCGCAAGACCCGACGCCGCCCTTCCCGAAGCCAAACTGGCGGACAGCATCCATCTTGTCCTCACCTTTCCCGACTCGGTTTCGCCGAACGCCCTGGAAACGCTGCTTTCCAAAGCCGGAGACCCGCAGCGTTTTTCCGTCACCGAAGAGCTGAAAATTTCCAAAGAAGAAATGCGTTCTTGGGAAAAGGAACTGGAAAACGTCGCTATTTCCCAAGACTCGCTCTCCCTGCTACAGGCGATTGCCACGGAATGCGAGCAAGGCAACATCTACATTTCTGCGAGCCGCTGGCGAGGGCTTGCCAAAATCGCCAGGCTCCAAGCGCTTATCGCCAACCGATCCGAAACAAGCATTACCGATTTTCTTTTCCTTTCCAAAGATTTGTGGGGCAAGCGAGCCGCCAACGAAGCGATTCGCAAAGGATTTGACAAAGGCATAGAACATTTTTTAAACACCTACTCCCCCAATCAGGAAGATTTGAAAAAAACGTTTCAAAATCTTTTGAACCAGACCGAACATTTCAAAAATTCCAGCGGAAACCGTTATAAAACGGAAAACATCGATGGCGAAGAATACATCCGTTACAATGTCACCGTCTTCAACGAATCCATTGCGCTCTATGTCCCGCTTTCCCGGTTGGGAACCCACGAAGACTTCTTCCCTTTGAATTCCCTGCACCGCGAAGAGACGCGCGCCAAGTGCAACTTCATGGGCGGAGACATCTGCAAAATTTCCATTGACGCCAAGGCCAAGCGCAACGGTATGCGGGCCTCCAGCCTCATCGCCGGGAATCCATCCGCCAGCACCAACACCGTCTATGAAGATTACGCCAAGCTCCCCTCCGAAATTTTGCAAACCAACGTTCCGGAAATCATCGAACAAAACAAGATCGGACTGCAGAACGCCCACGAGCAACTCTTCGACATTCTCAACCAAGTGCGCCAAAGCATCAAAAATCTGAAAGCACTCTATCAAAAATACTCGGGCTACCAAAGCGACCCCTTTTTGCTCATGGGTTCCTACAAGGATTTTATGAATCTCATTTTAAAACGCTACAAAGCGTTGGGGGATTTCAGCAAGGAACTGCAACAATACGAAGCGCTTTTGGCTCAAGCATCCACGGGAATCGCATAAATCCCAAAAGGACTATCTGCTACAAAATGCGATCATCAGAAAAATCGCCACGAGCAAGAGAAACGGCAGAATTTTCAATAAGAGCGTAATCGCGCAAGCGTCTTTTGCTGTGCCAAGACCGAAAAGCGTCAAAACGCCGAGCACGATGAGAAAAGTCGTCAGCATAAATCCCCATTTAACGGAAAGCGAAATACACCGCTCCAATCAGGCACAACGCTGACCAGAGATAATCCCATTTCAGCGGCTGATTCATGACCAGCACCGCAAACGGCGCAAAAACAGTCAGCGCAACCGCTTCCTGAATCACCTTGAGCTGAACGACATTCAACGCCGAATAGCCGTAGCGATTGGCAGGTACCTGAAGCATATATTCAAAAAGGGCAATTCCCCAACTGACCACAGCGGCAATATACCACGGTCTGGAACCGAGAAACTTTAGATGCCCATACCAGGCAAATGTCATGAACAAATTGGAGCAGACCAAAACGCCCGCCGTAATCAAAGCGACTTTCAACATATTCGCGAAGCATCCTCAAGGCAGCGTCCATCCTGCCTATTTTGCTCGTCATTTTTACCGACAAAATAAAGAGCGCACAAAACAAAAAAAGCTGTCGCCATGGCAGAATGAAAAGCAATCCAAGCGGCAAAAAGCGCAGCGACCAGCGCAAACATCGAAAAGGAAACCTCTTGAATGTCAGCAAAGGATTCATCGTCCAGCGCATCAAATTCCGCCGGGGAAATCCCCCACAGCGAAAAAAGCAAGTCCCCGCCCGAAACGTCTTCGCCGACTTCTTCGGCAAGAGTGTGCTTGTCAAACAACGGCTGGATGTATTTGCAACCGTTGAAATCCGAAGCGACAGAAAGCGACGCTGTAATTCCTAAAAAGAACAGCAACCAGCGACGCCCCCGAAAAGCAGCCCGGGCAAGGCACGCGCCCATCAAAATTCCCACGAACCATTCCGCGCCAAAAAAGAAATTCCACAAGACGCGAAGCGAGACGCTTCCCTGAACAATGGAATAAAGCGGCGACAAGACCGTCAAAGTGACAGCCCCAAAGACGAACAAATTCCAAGTGTTTTGCAGCAATTTCTTTTCCCGAGTTTCTGTCGGCAAGCTCCGTAAAATCGCCCGGAACAAATAGGCAAATCCCCAAACCGAAAACAAAAACAGCAAAGGCAAAACGACATCCGCCACCGTGAACAAAGTCGAGAAAATGGAAAGCATAGCCAAAAAATCCAGAGCATAAAGCCCCGCATAATAAAGCGCGCAAATCGGGACTATCGCCGCAGAAAGCAGAGCGAGAAAAAGCGAAAATTTTACGGGATACTTTTTCATACTCTTCAAAATTAGCATTGTTTACAAAGATTTCGCCCTCTTTTTACACAAAGGCATTTTCTTTTCACCCTTATTTAAGTATACTATTTCCGTCTACTTGAGTTAAGAGACGAAATCGCCGGGAAGACAACCTCGGCAAGGAGAAAACATGAACGAAGAAAAAAACACCTATCGGGCAGAACGCCTGCTCGACAGGGAATACGAAACCTGGAACAGGGAATTTTCCGTCAAAAGCAATCCGATTGACGAAGATGACGGTTCCTGGTGGAACGACGAAAAATAGATTCGTCGTCCAAAAGCCCAAGCAGCCCTGGAGATGTTCTTCGGGGTTTGTTTTTTCTCCCTCCGGCAAAGTCTAGTTCCGGCGGGAAATTTTTCGCCATGGGGTTCCTTCTTTTCTGCCAGCCAATCCTGAATTATCTTTCGTAAAAAAAGGCTTTTTTAAAATTCCACAGCTGACGATAATCAAAGCAACGGAAACGGCCGACCAAAGAAAATAGGACTTCAGGCTCATGTAGGCTCCGAAATTCATAAAATACCGTTGAGCGGCAGGGAGTTCAAAGTTCCCCGTCTGCAATTGTCCCAAAAGATTTTCCGTATTGATCGGAAAGTAGAAATGCGAAAGCAGCAGTTGGAGAATCACGAGCGCCGCCACCTGAAATTTACCGAGATCCCACTTATCCAGAACGGTTCCAAGGGGCAAAAGTAAAACGGGGAGAAGGGACGCCAAATGGCGGCTTTCGCTGTCCAGCATCAAGACGAGAAACGCCCCAAAGAGGCATGCGAATCCGGCAGAACGGTCGACGAAGTCTCGGGAAAAATCCCGAAAACCAAAAAGAATCAGCATTGGCAAGATGCCGTAAAAAGCCACAAAACCAACGAACGAAATCAGCGGGTATTTCAAGGGGCGCAGCAGAATTTGCAGTCCGAAAATCGAACTGCTGCTGAAAAATTCATCGTTTGTATGCAACGACAAAAAATATTTGACAGCAAGCCACGCCACTAAGAAGCTTCCAAGAACTTTCCAACGGCAATTTTTCGCCGATTTCCAAAAATCCAGCGATATCGACGAAGTTTTGCGAAGCAAAAAGAAGAGTGCTACTAGAATCGAACAAAACGAAAACGCCGTCAAAGGCAAATTCGTTTCGCGCATGAGCAAATTCCGCACAACACCCAAGTGCCCAGCCAAGCACAAAGCGGTTATCGATAAAGCGGCAAAACTCCCGTAGAGAATCGGGAAAATTTTCCACAGTTCAAACTTCCTTCCTGTTTCGGATTGAGAAAGCGGCTTGTCCAACACCTGCATCAAAATGATTTGCACAGTCACGAGAGGCCACGTTATCATTCCCAAAACAGCGACAATTCCGTTGCAAAAGAGTGTGTTCTTCAAATAAAAATAAACACTCAGAAGCGAAAGAGTGACCGCGAATGCATCCGTTTGAAAGGGCTCGTATCCGCAATTTTTAAGAGTGAAAAAATTCAAGAAGAGGACAGCGAACAAAACCATTTCCGTCGCTGGTTGCCAGCGAAGGATTTTGGATATGGCAAAGAATAAAGCGATTTGCAGCAATAGATTAAATAGGTGCAGCCCGAACATGGCGGACATCAAATTTTCATCGGTCGCCGACACTCCTAAAATCTGAAAAACGTAGTGGACACCCAAAAAGGGAAACAGGCGCTGAATGCGAAATGCGTCGTATCCCGAATCCCAGAAATCAGCGGAAAAATTCTGCGCCACAGAACGGTAGAATTCGCCGTCAAAACCGGCACCGTTGTTGATCGGAATTTTTTCACCGTAAAGGCTTGCTCCAAAAAGGACAAGGAGCAATGCGACCATACAGAATTTTTTCATTTTGAACTCAGCCTCGATTTTAGAAATTTAACATTCCAACGCAATTTTCTATTTTTGTCCCCGTGATTCAAATTCAAAATATTACCAAATCTTTCGGGATTCAAGAACTTTTTAAGGACGCGAGCTTTTTGGTCGGGCCGCGGGAACGCGTTGGCATTGTCGGGCGCAACGGCAGCGGCAAATCGACTTTGTTCAAAATGATTCTCGGCGAAGAATCCTTGGACGGCGGAAAAATCGACATTCCCAAGAATTATACCCTCGGCTACTTGAAACAGCATATCGCGTTTTCGCACAAAACCGTACACGAAGAAGCCTGTTCCGTTCTGAAAAAAAACGAAGACGGATGGATGGACACGCACCAGGTGGAATCGATTTTGTTCGGTTTGGGATTCGATGCGGAATCCTTGCAAAAAGATCCGATGCTTCTTTCCGGCGGTTTCCAGATTCGGCTGAACCTCGCTAAAGTTCTAGCGAGCGAACCGAACGTGCTTTTGCTCGACGAACCGACAAACTACCTGGACATTATTTCGACACGCTGGCTCACGCGTTTTCTGCGCGGATGGAAAGGCGAAGTGCTGCTGATTACGCACGACCGCAATTTTATGGACAGCGTCTGCACACACGTCGTCGGCATTTACCGCAAGAAATTCCGCAAAATCCAAGGAACTGTAGCCAAATTCAAAGAGACCGTAGCGATTGAAGAAGAAATGGCGCAACGCACGCAGGAAAACGAAGCGCACAAGCGCGAGCAGCTGGAGCGCGTCATCGAGCGATTCCGTTTTAAGGCGAGCAAAGCGGCAATGGTGCAATCCAAAATCAAAGCGGTAGAAAAACTGGGAACGATAACCCGCCCGGAGCACGAACGCAATCTGGAATTTTCGTTCAACGAAGCGGGTTTTCCCGGCAAGCGCATGATGCAAATCAAGGATTTGCGTTTTCACTTTGACGGCGGTCCCGACCTCATCCAGAATTTGTCCGCGGAAATTTTCAAGGGCGATCGCATTGCGATTATCGGGCCGAACGGTCGCGGAAAAACGACCCTTTTGAATTTGATTGCCAACGAACTCAAACCCGTCAGCGGCGAAGTCGTCTGGAATCCGAACGTGCAGCTGAACTATTTCGGGCAGACGAATATCAACCGCTTGGACTTGACGAAAACCGTCGAAGAGGAATTGCAGTCAGCCATCACCAACGCCGAACGGGGGAAAGCCCGCAGCCTTGCCGGCCTGATGATGTTCAGCGGGGACGCCGCGCTCAAAAAAATCAACGTCCTTTCCGGCGGAGAACGCAGCCGTGTCCTTTTGGGAAAAATCCTCGCGACGCCCTGCAACCTGCTTTTGCTGGACGAACCGACG
Source organism: Fibrobacter sp. UWS1 (assembly GCF_002300445.1). Lineage (NCBI taxonomy): Bacteria > Pseudomonadati > Fibrobacterota > Fibrobacteria > Fibrobacterales > Fibrobacteraceae > Fibrobacter > Fibrobacter sp. UWS1. The sequence goes on along the minus strand of NZ_NSGW01000001.1, from coordinate 2,036,233 downwards.
AACCACTTGGACATGGAAAGCATCGAAAGCCTGATCGACGCGTTGGAAGATTATCAGGGAACGGCGATTGTCGTTTCGCACGACGAAGAACTCCTTCACGCCTTTGCGAATAAGCTCATTGTATTTGACGGCGGGCGCAGTTTTGTTTTTGAAGGCAATTACGCCAGTTTCCTGGATAAAATCGGCTGGCAAGAAGAACGGGGCGAAAACGTTTCCAAAGTTTCCGTAGAAAAAAGCAACGGGGGATCTGCAAAGGCGGATATCCCTACTCCCAAAAGCAAGGAAAGCCGACAAGCCCGAGCTGCCTATATCGAAGAGCGGGCAAAAATTATCCGCCCACTGGAAAAAGAAATTCAAAGACTCGAAGCGGACATCCAAAAATCCGAAGAATCGGCAAAAAAAATCGAAGCCGATCTTCTTGCCGCTTCCGAAAAAGCGGACGGCGCACAAATTGCCAAGCTGGCTACAGCTCTCAATGCAGAAAAAGTAAAGGGCGAAGAATTGTTCGCCCAATGGGAAGAAACTTCTTTACGCTTGGAAGAAGCCAAAGAGAAGTATCCTCTATGACTTAAAACCGTTTTAAAAGCGAGCCTAACGGATTTTTGCCCGCTTTAAAATCGTTTCTGCTTGAAGCTGGGAAAGGGCGTCGATTAAAGAAACTCGAAAGCTTCCCGTTCCTTTGTCCGCTGATTTTTCATAAGCGATTTCTCCGGCAATTCCCATGGAAGAAACTCCCGCCAACGCCGCGACGAACATATCGTCCGAAGCACCTGCGTATGCGCCCGTAATCGCCGAAGTCATGCAGCCCGTGCCTGTCACCTTGGAAAGCAGAGCGACACCGTTATCGACTTTTGCCAAGCGGAGTCCGTCACTCACAAAATCCGTCTTGCCGGTAATCACGACAGAGCAATTTCTTTCTTTCGCTACTTTTTGGCAAATCGCCTGAGCATCATTTGCCGAGTCGCCTTCCGAAACATCGACTCCCTTCGTCGAAGCCGAAACGCCAGCGACAAAAGAAATTTCCGAAAGGTTCCCGCGCAAAATGGAAATTTTCAATTCCTGCAAAAGACGTTCCGTCGTCTTGTTGCGAAAAGCCGAAGCTCCCGCACCGACCGGGTCAAAAACAATCGGAATATTCTTTTCGTTCGCCGCACGCCCCGCGGCAATCATCGACTCAACCGTTCGGGCATTCAACGTGCCAATGTTTATCACCAACGCCGAAGAAATGGACGCGATATTTGCCGCTTCTTCTATCGCATCCGCCATGATCGGCGAAGCTCCAATGGCAAGTGTAGCATTCGCCACGTCGTTCACCGTCACATAATTGGTGATGTTGTGAACGAGGGGAGATTTTTCTCGCATCGCTGTATTCAATTTGGCAAATGCTTGCAGATAAGACTTGGTGTCTTCCATTATAACTCCTTTTTCGCTGGCATTACCCAGTTCAAGTTCGCGGGTCGAAAATCACATTTTCCTCTCAGCCGGTTGCACCAGCTCCCCGGGGGATTGTTCAGGCTTTCCGTTTGTAAAAAGCCGACACAAATATAGAAAACGACCGGCGAAAAAGAGTTCCTTTATTTTGGGTACTTATATACAGATTTGCTCGTAATCGCTTCGCGCAAGTTAGCGGTTCGTGAGCTTCGATTAGTTCGACAAGCTCACAAACCAAAACTCAGGAACCGCCTGCCGAAGGGCAGGGACCGGTTGAGAGTTGGAACTGAAAACTAATAACTGAATTCCCCTTGCGAAAAAGAAAACTCCCGCTTTGAAACAATTTTCATTGCGGGCATTTTGCGTAGAATTGTATAGAGTTTCTTTATTTTTCGGTCTTTCGACGAATGCCCCAGCTGCGCGTCACCTCTTTCTTTTGCGCATCGCCACCCAGAACGCCGATTTTCAAATCGAGCTTGGTGATGTAGGCTCCCGTAGAAACCAAGCGTCCTTTATTGCTGCGCATATTCCAAGCCAAATAGATGTAACCCGGATTTTGCGTGCAGTCGCCGCCAAAGATTTCGTCCGTGCAAAGAAGTTTTCCCTTTGCCGCATTCACATACACTCCCAAATTCGTGTAGAATGTCGCGTCGTATTTGACGTAGAGGCTTTCGGGGCTTGCTCCTGTCGATGCCGCCAGTTCGCCCAAGTCATAACGAATCAGGAATCCGGGCAGCCCGACTTCTTTTTCCATGCGTTCATAAGCGGAACCCAAAGCGACTTTGCGCGGAATGATCGTCTCCGCCTTTTCATACTCCGCAAGCTGTTCCGGGTCGGCTTCAAAAAGCTTCGCCGAAATAATATCGATGTATTGTTCGCCGACGATGCGAACCCAGCGGTTATTTTCCGCCGCCGCATTATTCGACAAGTCTTTTATTACCCCCGGAGCGAAGCGAATGCTGTCCCCCACGGAAGGAAGCGTCCCGTTTTTATTTGAATAGAAAACTTCATAGCGGGCGGTTTTCCGCGAGCCGGAAACCGGGAAAATATTCTGCGAACTTTCCAAGCCGTTTCTCCACGCTTTGAATTCAAAGATCGAATCCAACTCGAAGCTGTTCGAATCCACCGCTTCGCTAAAAACAATCGCCAGCTGGTAAATGTTTTCGCTTTTCGGGGTCACTATCGCATTGGTTATCACAGGTCCAATCCGGTCGTGAATTTTTCCAGAGACCCGGAAGTCCAACGTGTCCGTGGCTCCTGTCAAAGTGTCCGTCACCGCCTTGCGGAAAAGGCTAGAATAGCTTCCCGCATAAACCGATTTAGAAGTGTTTCCCGTAAAGAGGAACGACAGCAGAGAATCCTTTTCAAAAACCAGAAGCGAATCCCGGTAACGATGCTTTTCCACACTAGCGCGGTCGTTGCCGTGCCATGTCGAATCCCCAAACAGCCACGCAACCGAATCGGGCACATTGTCATCCACAATCGGCTCTCCGTAAGAAAGCACAAGACTGTCAGCGATACCGTCTCCATTGCGGTCGCGCATATAGCCGCCATTCGGAACAGGGACAGGCGGTTTTTCCAGCTGGATGTTCGACCACGTCAAAATGTTTTCATAGGCGGGTCCCAAAAGCTGAAAGCTACCGTCCACGACTGCAGCCGTCCCCATCACATACAGCAAAGCGCGTCCGCCGACAATTTTCACGGAATCCACAAAGCCGCCCGCTTCATCGGAAAGCACCAAAGAATCCGGAGTCAAAAAAGCCAGAGTTCCGTCACAACCGCTATCGCAAAGAGCACCCATGTAATAAGCCATCACGCGGACAGGGTAGGGAATAAACGCATACTGCCCCAAGCGAACGGAATCCGGGCTGATTTCATTCCACAGCGAATCGGCAAAGACCAGCGTCGGCAACGGATACTCCGGCACCGAGAAATGAATCGAGGAAGCCTGAGACAAATCCGATTCCAAAAAGAAGAAAAGCGTGTAAGAACCCGGAGGCAACGTCCTGGATCGCACAATCGCCGCCGTATCGATGGAGAATCCCGCCATCGTTTCCGAAACCAGAATGCCGCCGTAATTCAAACCGGGAACCAGCGTGTCTCCGTCATCGGGCAATCCCTGTCCCATCAAAATGAACAACGACGGTGCAGGAATCGTATCCACTTTCGCTACGCTGGATACGTCGCAGCTCAACGATTTATCGACAAGCATCTGCCAGATTTCGTATGAAATCGTGCCGTCCTTGGTCGGAATTTCAACAGGATAGTAGGTTTTTTCCGTTTCCAGATTGATGGAAGTGCGCATTTTGAAGTTGGAACCAGTCGCATTGCGCTCCGAGAAGAAAATGCGGAAAGGATAGGTTTCGCCTTCAATCAATCCCAGCGAATCCAAATCGACTGCGCCTTCGACAGGGCTGTGACAACCGCCGATATCGACCACCAGCCGATTGTTGATGAACACCCACACATCGTCGTCGCCGCGGAATTCAAAATACTGTCCCTTCACATATTGGAACTGCGCCGAAATTTTCATCGAAAAGCTGTAATTGTGTTTGCAGCCTTGCACGTCCCAATCGAATTTCGGATTCTTCACCGTCTTCGCCGAATCCAAGTATTCAAAATCGTCCAGCGGATAAAATCCCGGATTCACCGGGTCGTTGCAGCTGCCCGCTTCCGTAATGTCCGCAAGCCAAAAGCCTTCTTCATCCAAAGCCAAATCGATGTCCCGGCAAGTCGCATTCGTATATTTGTTTCCCGCCGCATCCGTCGCCAGCGTTTCGGGAACAAACCACCTTTCAATTTCATGCGCCGCCGCACACTGTCCCCACGGATAAAGCAAGGAATCCATCCGGGCAGGCAGACCGTCCACCAGCGTGTCCCGCACCATCCCGCGGACGTGCCCCTGGCATTTCTGGTTTGTCTGGAGGGTTCCCGTCGAATCCAGGAACGTTACCGAAGTAAAGGAATTGCCGTCGTAAATGCCGCCGAAATCCACATCGACATCGTTCGGGTGCGATTCCCCCGCCCAGTCGATAAGCATCGCCGAAATTTTCATCGTCGGGCAAATTCCCAAGCGTCCCGGAAACTCGGAATAAATCTGCGGCTTGCTAGCGCTCGTCGGATAAGGCAAAACCCACGCCATATCGGAAACGGCAAATACCGAATCCAGCGAAATCGGATCGCCTTCTTTAAGCCCATTCGCCGTATAGCGTTCAAAACCAAAAGTCTGCTTGAAGAGCACGCTCCAATCCGTCACGTGCTTGTAATAAGAAGCTTGGTACCAGCCGCAGGTATCCTTCGAGAAAGGACCCATTTTCACCGTATCGCTACCGACAAGAAGGGACGGCGTCATGTTGTCCCACGGACTCATCACCCGCACAATTTTCCGTTCCAGCGGCGCAAAGGAAATGTCCAATTGCCCGTTCACGCTTGTCGAAGTAAAAAGCCACGCTTCGTAAACACCCGTCGGGAAAAACTGCGAAATCGCCGGTTTCTCGGAATCCTTAAAATACACGACCTGCGGCCATTCGTTTTGCAGCCGATACAAATTCACCGTCGTCCCCGACGAAACCCACTCCGCTTTTGACGTCACCGAAGTCGGGAATTCGTAATGCCACCAATACGGATACTCGCCCGTCGAATCCATCGCCGTCGGATTGTTCAAAATGTTGTTGCCCACCGAAATAAAGAGCGGCTTGTCGCGGAAACTGGTATTCGTCCGCCACGGATGATAAACGTGAAGCACTCTCGTCGAATCAAAACATTCGCCCAGCGAACCCATTTGAGCGGAAACCGTCAAATCGCCCAGCGTTCCATCCACATAGACCGTGTCATTTGCCGAAAGCGCCAGCGACAAATCCAAAGTCCCCTCTGCAGGAGCCGTCAAATAAGAAGCATGCATCCGTTCAAAATACGCCGTTTTCAAAACGTTCGACTTCAACATCGCCGGCGTAATCGCCCCATAAAACCATCCGCACTGACTCGCATCATCCACGGCAAAGCGCATCATCACGGAATCCGCACCAAAAATCATCCGAGGGAGCGCCTTATTGCCCCAAGGGCTTTTGAACCAGACGACTTTAGAACCGGGCGCGATAAAACTTTTCGTGTAGCCGCCGTCCGCATCCGTCCAAAACCAGACCTCCGTATCGCTCCCGAAAGTCGAAGACATCTTGAACGCATACGCATTACCCCCGGCATCTTTCCACGGGACGCAATTGTTGTTATTGTAATTCCAATCCGAAGAATCTGGGCACGCCTTTACATCAAAGCTCTGCCAGTCCTGAAAATCGCCAACGGACTTGTCCCATGTATAAACAAACCAGCCATCGCCTTCAGAGGCCATTTTCGTCACCGATGTCGTTCCAAAGTCGGGATTATAACTCGTCGTCCCGCCCAAAATATGCAACTGATACGACGCTTTCGCCGCATCATTTCGCCACGGAAATTGAATATGAATCGTCAAAGCCGCCTGCGACGCCGAAATCAGGCACAGCAAGGCAACGCAAAATAAGCGATGCAAACGCATCCTGCCCATAAACACTCCTTTTCAAACACTCGCACCAAAAATAAATTTATTCGCCTATGCGCTCTGTAAATAATTGCAAAACCTTCCGGAGCAGGGAATCGCGGCACGAGAAAAGCAAAATGCGCCAAATGGAGAAGCGAAATGCGCTATCGTCGGAACGCCAGCCACACGACAATTCTTCTTATTCAGGATTTCATTTTCCGGACGTTGCGGCAAAATGCTTCGCCCTTTGCCGCCGCTCTCTGGCGTTATCGGCGGGAAAAAGCAAAAACGTCCCGCCCATCCGCCGTCCGTTCAGCCAAATTTCATGAAATTTGTCCGAACCCATCCGGGCTGCGGTCGCTAACGCAAAATTCGACACTCCAATCCCCCGCAAAATCATCCTCTCGAAAAATTAAGATTAACTCTTGACAATCTTTTTTTTTATTACATTATATAAAACAACTGAACAAAGAGGTTCCAATGAAAAAAATTCCCATCCTCCTTCTTGCCCTATTCATCTCCGGCTTTTTCATCGCCTGCAAATCGGATGAAGAAAGATGTCGAGATGGCGACCTAAACGCCTGTTCTAAAGTTTTAGTCAAAAAAAGCGTCAAAGCCCTCGAAGGCTTAAAAAATGAATTCAGCTTTTAACAGAAGGAGTCCCATATATGAAGAAAATCTTTATCTCTGCTCTGATTCTGACCTTCGCTGCGTTTTTTGCGCGGTATTGGTTCAACGCCAAAAAAGAACTTTCCATTTCCAAAAACAATACTCATTAGGAGAAAATCATGGCTGCAGCCTCCCTTGTCCTCAGCATCCTAGCCCTCATTTTCGCTTTTAGCCTCGTCTATGGATGGCTTGGTTTAATTTTGGGCATTCTAGCAATTATTTTTGCCGTCCTCGGGAAGAAATCGCTAGAAAACCAAAACAAATCTACAGGTGTCGCCACCGCAGGTCTTGTTATGGGAATCATCGCAACCTCTATTTGCGGAATCACATGGGGATACTGTGTTATATGCGCCGCCATTTTGTAGAGCGCTTTCTTATTCCTTTCGCCAGTTAAGAACCTTAACTGGCTTTTTATTTTCATTCTCTATCCTCCAAAAATTGACCGTTCATGTTACCCTTTCTTTCCATTGGCAGCTTAAACATCCCTTCTTACGGGATGTGCATCGTTTTCGGTATCATTCTGGCGTCCCTTTGGGTAAAAATCGACCCACATTGGAAGGACATCGACTTTGATTTTTTCATTCTGATTTCTGCCTGCATTTTTGGCACAGGCTTTTTAGGGGCAAAAATCGCTTTTATCCTCGTCTCCTTTCCCTTTTCTTTTCAGGCGTTCCTTTCTTCTTTTAGCGCGCCCGGAGGCTTCGTCTTCTACGGCGGACTTTTGGGTGGTGCACTTGGTTATTTAATCGGGATCAAAATATCCTGCCAGCGGAATGCGGATTATATCAAAATTTATGCAGTACTGATTCCGTTTTGCCATGCATTCGGGCGTATCGGGTGCTATCTTGCCGGTTGCTGCTACGGGAAACCTTACAGCGGATTCCTCGCGATTCCTTCTGAAAATGTAGCGTTTGGGAGGCCAGAAGACATTTCTTATTTTCCCATTCAGCTGGTCGAAGCTGTATTCCTTTTCGCCATTTCCGCATTCATCTATTTTTTTACATCGAAATACCAGCAAAGCCGCATGGCGAACTCCGCAGCAAAGAACGCCAACCCGTTTTTCATCTACCTTTTTCTCTATTCGCTAATCCGCTTTATCCTGGAATTTTTCCGGGGCGATTCCGTCCGCGGGATTCTTTCCTGCGGGCTGTCCATTTCGCAAGCCGTCAGCCTAATACTATTTATTCTGTCATCCTCCTACATTCTTTTCAAAATTTGGCTGGAATTCTTTGCGGAAAAACAATGCATGTTCTATAAAAATTTTTGGGAATAGGGGAAAACCCAAACGGGAACCGAGCGGGAGGGCTTCCCGGGGCGGCAAGGAACGTCGTCTTTTCGTTTTAAAACAAGGAGGGCCCCCGCGCGGATGCGCAGGGGCCCGTGGATCCGGCGGCGACCTACTCTCCCGGGCCCGAAGGCCAGGTACCATCGGCGACAGGTGGCTTGACTTCCGTGTTCGGAATGGGAACGGGTATGACCCACCGTCGATGACCGCCGAAATTGAAAACTCTCAGTACGGGATCCCAGAAAAGGAAAGTGCGGGGCGCGAAGCTCCGAACGGGCGCCTGCAGGGACCAAGCCGCCCACGCGCGGCAAAGCCACATCGCCGAAAAAAAAGGAAAAGCCTCACGGGCTATTAGTATCGCTCGGCTCAACGCGTCGCCGCGCTTACACCTGCGACCTATCGACGTCATCGTCTATGACGGCCCTTCAGGGGGTTGCCCCCGCGAGACCCTATCTTGGGAACGGCTTCACGCTTAGATGCTTTCAGCGTTTCTCCGATCCGCACATGGCTACCCGGCGGTGCCGCTGGCGCGACAGCCGGTACACCAGAGGTGCGTCCGTCCCGGTCCTCTCGTACTAAGGACAGGCTCCCTCAAGTCTCGTACGCCCACACCGGATAGGGACCAAACTGTCTCACGACGTTTTGAACCCAGCTCGCGTGCCGCTTTAATTGGCGAACAGCCAAACCCTTGGGACCTTCTCCAGCCCCAGGATGCGACGAGCCGACATCGAGGTGCCAAACCTCCCCGTCGCTATGAACGCTTGGGGGAGATCAGCCTGTTATCCCCAGAGTACCTTTTATCCATTGAGCAACGGCCGTTCCACGCTGTACCGCGGGATCACTAAGCCCTACTTTCGTACCTGCCCGGCGTGTCCGCCTCGCAGTCAGGCTCCCTTTTGCCTTTATGCTCTGCGCGCGATTACCGACCGCGCTGAGGGAACCATTGGATGCCTCCGTTACCTTTTGGGAGGCGACCGCCCCAGTCAAACTGACCATCAGACACGGTCCCCCGCCCCGGTCAGGGGCGCGGGTTAGGCCTCAAGCCTTGCAAGGGTGGTATTTCAAGGGCGGCTCCGGAAGGGCTGGCGCCCCGCCATCAAAGCCTCCCACCTATCCTACACATCCAAGGCCTAAAACCAATGTCAAAATTCAGTGAAGGTTCATGGGGTCTTTCCGTCCAGGTGCGGGATGCCGGCATCTTCACCGGCACTGCAATTTCGCTGAGTCTCAGGAGGAGACAGTGCAGAAGTCGTTACACGATTCGTGCAGGTCGGAACTTACCCGACAAGGAATTTCGCTACCTTAGGACCGTTATAGTTACGGCCGCCGTTTACCGGGGCTTCGGTTCAGCGCTTCTCCTCGCGGATGACGCCTCCCGTTAACCTTCCGGCACCGGGCACGTGTCAGACCATATACTGCCCATTGCTGGTTCGCATGGCCCTGTGTTTTTGGTAAACAGTCGCTTCTGCCATTTCTCTGCGGCCTCCCTCCGCTCGCCCTGCGCGGGGTCACGGAAGGGGGCTCCCCTTATCCCGAAGTTACGGGGTTAATTTGCCGAGTTCCTTCTCCTGGGTTGTCTCAAGCACCTTGGGCTTCTCGCCCCATCCACCTGTGTCGGTTTACGGTACGGGCTCCCTCTCGGCTCCCTTAGGGGGTTTTCCCGGCACCGGCTGGGATCTCTCGGGCTCGGGCCGAAGCCCTCCCCCGGTCCGGAGTCTGGGGCATGTGGAGGGGGGATTTGCCGCCCCTCCGCCTTGCGCTCCTTCCGCGGCGTCCATCTGCCGCTCGATCCTGCCCGATGCGTCGCCCCGTCGGTCGTATCGCCTCGAAGGAGGCCGGGGACTCTTGACCCCGTCTCCATCGGCTACGCCTCTCGGCCTCGTCTTAGGTCCCGGCTGACCCCGGGAAGATTAACTTTACCCGGGAAACCTTGGATTTTCGGTGCGCGGGCTTTCCACCCGCGTTTTCGCATACTCATGCCAGCATTCTCGTTTCCGGTACCTCCAGCGGGCATCGCCACCCGCCTTCCCAGGCCTGCGGAACGCTCTCCTACCGCTCCTTGCGGAGCCCACGACTTCGGTGACGCGCTTAGTCCCGATAATTTTGGGCGCGGGACCGCTCGACCAGTGAGCTATTACGCTTTCTTTAAAGGATAGCTGCTTCTAAGCTAACCTCCTGGCTGTCTGAGCAGTCCCACATCCTTTCCCACTCAGCGCGTACTTGGGGACGCTTAGTCGGTGGTCAGGGTTGTTTCCCTTTCGTCCGCGGATCTTATCACCCGCGGGCTGTCTGCCGCGAATCGGTGCGCCGGTATTCGGAGTTTGGTTGGGTTTGGTAAGCGGGTGTGCCCCCTAGTCCATCCAGTGCTCTACCCCCGGCGGCCTGTCGCGACGCCATACCTAAATATGTTTCGGAGAGAACAAGCTATCGCCCAGTTTGATTGGCCTTTCACCCCCACCCACAGCTCATCCGAACACGTTTTAATGTATATCGGTACGGCCCTCCACGGGGTGTTACCCCCGCTTCAGCCTGGCCATGGGTAGATCACTAAGGCTTCGTGTCTGCCGCGTACGACTGGACGCCCTGTTAAGACTCGCTTTCGCTGCGGCTCCGGCCCTTAGGGCCTTAACCTCGCCGTACACGAGCAACTCGCTGGCTCATTAAACAAAAGGCACGCCGTCAGGAGGATGAATCCCCCCTCCGACTGAATGTGCGCACACGGTTTCAGGCTCTGTTTCACTCCCCTCTCGGGGTGCTTTTCACCTTTCCCTCACGGTACTCATCGCTATCGGTCATTCGCTCGTATTTAGCCTTGGAGGGTGGTCCCCCCGGTTTCAGGCAGGGTTTCACGTGCCCCGCCCTACTCAGGATGCTGCCAAGCGCCCTACCAGGTCCCTACAGGCCTGTCACCTGCTGGGGGGGGCTTTCCAGCCCGCTTCGGTCCCCGGATGGGCGTCACGCGGCAGTCCTACAACCCCGGGATCGCTCCCGGTTTGGGCTCCTCCCCGTTCGCTCGCCGCTACTTGGGGAATCTCGGTTGATGTCTTCTCCTCCAGCTACTTGGATGTTTCGGTTCGCTGGGTTGGCTCCCCGTGGCCTATGTGTTCGGCCGCGGGGTGCCCGGGTCGCCCCGGGCGGGTTGTCCCATTCGGATCCCCGGGAGTCAATGGCTCCGTGCGCCTCGTCCCGGATTTTCGCAGCTTGTCGCGTCCTTCGTCGCCGACGAATGCCTAGGCATCCCCCGTGTGCGCTCTCTCGCTTAATTCCTCGTTCCAGCGATATAGCTCTCGCCTCGCATGAGCGGCTCGGGCCCCGTCTTCTCGACGCCCTCGCTCGAAATTGCTTCGCTTCTCGCTTGTTTCTATTCTCTGGAATTGCTTCCCGTACTGTCAAGTGGCTAACCAATTCAAAGATTGATTATTCAAAAACTTATTGCTTCAAAGAGTATGGAGCTAAGGAGACTCGAACTCCTAACATCCAGCTTGCAAAGCTGGCGCTCTACCAGTTGAGCTATAACCCCACGCTTTTCAGCGAATGGGCCTGAATGGACTTGAACCATTGACCCCCGCCTTATCAGAGCGGTGCTCTAACCAACTGAGCTACAGACCCTAGACTCATTGAAATGCTTAGAGATGTACTTGGTGACGCCGAGTCGAGGCGTGCCGGTAGCGGCCCTCTCGGAACCGCGGTTTACTCCTTAAAGGAGGTAATCCAGCCGCACCTTCCGGTACGGCTACCTTGTTACGACTTAGCCCCAGTCAAAGGTCTTGCTTTAGGCGCTGGCTCCCTTGCGGGTTGGCATCGCGACTTAGAGCACTCCCTTCTTCCATGGCTTGACGGGCGGTGTGTACAAGGCCCGGGAACGTATTCACCGTGGTGTGCTGACCCACGATTACTAGCGATTCCAGCTTCACGGAGTCGAGTTGCAGACTCCGATCCGAACTGAGGGCGGCTTTGGGGATTGGCTCGGCCTCGCGGCCCCGCTGCCCATTGTACCGCCCATTGTAGCACGTGTGTGGCCCAGGATGTAAGGGCCATGAGGACTTGACGTCATCCACACCTTCCTCCGGGTTGTCCCCGGCAGTCTCTCCAGAGAGCCCCCTTGCGGGCGGCAACTGGAAACGTGGGTTGCGCTCGTTGCGGGACTTAACCCAACATCTCACGACACGAGCTGACGACAGCCATGCAGCACCTGTGCGAACCGTTGCATTGCTGCAAAACGGCGATCTCTCGCCGCGGCGATTCCATGTCAAACCCTGGTAAGGTTCTGCGCGTTGCGTCGAATTAAACCACATGCTCCACCGCTTGTGCGGGCCCCCGTCAATTCCTTTGAGTTTCATACTTGCGTACGTACTCCCCAGGCGGCATACTTAACGCGTTGGCTGCGGCACCCCGGGTCGCCCCGGAACGCCTAGTATGCATCGTTTACCGCGCGGACTACCAGGGTATCTAATCCTGTTTGCTACCCGCGCTTTCGAGCCTCAGCGTCAGTAAGTCCCCAGCCGGCTGCCTTCGCCATCGGTGTTCTTCCTGATATCTACGCATTCCACCGCTACACCAGGAATTCCGCCGGCCTCTGGACTACTCAAGGCCGCCAGTTCGCTCTGCGGGTCCGGGGTTGGGCCCCGGGATTGCACAGAACGCTTGGCGGTCCGCCTACGCTCCCTTTACGCCCAGTGATTCCGAACAACGCTCGCACCCCTCGTATTACCGCGGCTGCTGGCACGAAGTTTGCCGGTGCTTCCTCTAATGGTACATTCAACGCCGCCGTGGCGACGCCTTATTCCCATCCGACAGTGGTTTACACACCGAAATGCTTCATCCCACACGTGGAGTTGCTGCGTCAGGGTTGCCCCCATTGCGCAATATTCCCTACTGCTGCCTCCCGTAGGAGTCTGGGCCGTCTCTCAGTCCCAATGTGGCCGATCGCCCTCTCAGGCCGGCTACCGATCGTCGCCTTGGTGGGCCGTCACCCCGCCAACTAGCTAATCGGACGCAAGCCCATCCCGCATCGATGAATCTTTCGTCAACGCCCCATGCGGGGCGCCACGGCTCCCGGCATTAGCCGCGCGTTGGCACGGTTGTTCCGGAATGCGGGGCAGGTTGCTTACGCGTTACTCACCCATTCGCCGCTCGGCTCGGCAGCAAGCTGCCGTCCTCGCTCGACTTGCATGTATAAGACACTCCACCAGCGTTCGTTCTGAGCCAGGATCAAACTCTTCATTGTTTTATAAGGTCTGTCCGGGCACGCTCTCTCTTTCCGTCAATGTTATTGACCGGAGCATCACTCAAGCACATCTCCAAATCCTTCAACGAGCACCCGGCCTCTTCGGGGCGGGCGTCCCGGACTTCTCGACCGGAACGACGCCAATTATAGAAATTCCTCGCGAACCGTCAAGGGGTCCTGGGCATTTTTTCCCGGCTTTCACGCTTTTTTTTCGCTTGCAATATGAATTCATTGAGTAACAACCGCAAAAATTCACTTTATGCACAAGATGTTCACAATCTAAATTCTCTTTTCTTCATTTTCTTTGAAAACTTTTTCTGAAACGAGGGCTTTTTCTCCGCATGATTCTCTCTATAGATGATAAAAACTCCCGATCAAAAGGCTTTTTAGCCGTCTTGTTTCGCATGACAAATCAGTGTCCGTCCGCAAATCCACCATCATTCTGCCAAATTTTTCAAATCTGCACCCAAAGACCGTCTCAAAAAATGGCTTTGATAAAGTGCTTCGACAAGCACACCAACCAGCGGCAAGGGAGAAGTGATTAGTGATTATTTCCCAAGACTCATAAGCACCTCGCAGCCCGCGAGAAAATTTCATCTTATGAAAAGAAATTTCTGCTTTGAAAAGAAGTTCACATTTTAAAGAAAAACTTAACGGCGAGTATTTCGTAGGCGGATTTTCGTCGCTAACGCGACTTAGGTTTGTAGTTTAACTTGCGTATAAATATACTCTAAAGGGGTCATAAAGTCAAGCCTTTTTCGAGGCCTGTTGTTCAGTTTATCCTGTATCCAGCGAACTTTCCGGGGAGAGATTCCCTTGAACGACTCCTTCTTGGGAAGATATTGGCGTATTAGACCGTTCATGTTCTCGTTGGCACCGCGCTCCCAGGAGTGGTACGGGTTCGCAAAGTAGTAATCCGCCTTCATAGCTTTCGCTATTTCTGCGTGACAGGCGAACTCCTTCCCGTTGTCCGAAGTGATTGTGAGAATCTTGACTTCGAACGTTTTCTCAAAGTCCTTCAGCGCCCTCACAAGCGTTCTCTTCAGGTCTTTCGCGTTCTTCGTCGGAAGATACCTTATCAGGCTGTAATTCGTCATCCTGTCGTTGATCGTGAGCAGGTTCGCGTCATGGTCCGCGCTGTTTATCAGGTCTATCTCGATGTCGCCTACGCGTGATTTCTCGTCCACGATTGCCGGACGTTCCTCGATGGGCACGCGGCCTACAATCTGGCCTCTCTTGTCCTTCTTCTCCCCGCGCTTACGGTATGGTTTCTTGCCGTGCCGCAAGTGCTTCTTCAGGTCCTCGTCCTTGTTCACATGCCTGTATATCGTGGCGACGCTAGGGACACCCATCCCATCGAGTTTCGCGCGTCCGTTCACCTGTTCGGGAGAGTAGTCTTCCTTGATTTTCCCGTCCACGATTTTCCAGTCGTCCTCGTCGTAGTCGTAATGCAGGTGACTTGTCGCGGCAAGGAGGTCTGCCCGTTCCTGCGACTTGACCGGGTCGTAATGCTGGCGGCCGCCGCCCCTGTTTAGTTCCCTGTAGATTGTGGATTTGTGGACCTTCAGCTGCAAGGCTATGTTTTTCGGGGGGATCTTTGCCGCATTGAGCGCTCGTATTTCGTATCTTTGTGCTTGGTTGAGACTCACCGCCATGTCCTTTTTTGGTAGAATCGGCAAGGTAGAAAAGTTTCGGCCAGGTTCCCCAGGGGCTAGCCCTAGGGAACTTTTTTTCTTCCCGATTCAACCTATATCAGTCGCATTGACGGTGAAAATTCGCGGTATATAAGCTCCTAATTTTACGCGAAAACCAACCACTGAGAACTAACCACACAATGCAACAATCTTTTGAAAATGAATTTTTAGAGGAGGCCATAAATCAAATTCAATCGTCCACAATTTTCTACGTCGAAACGCGCCTCTTTAAAATTGCGCACAAATTCATTTTATCACATCAATATATTTTTCAGCAGGATTACCGCCATAATCAAACTGGCGAACGAAATGAAATGCCGAATAAAAACATTTCCTTTTTTGCGCTGCAAACGACTCCCCATCAAGCCGCCCAAACAAGCCCCCACCGCAACGCAAACGGCCAAACCCCATTCCACTTTCCCTATGACAATTAGGCCCACGGTGCTGACCAGCAAAAACGTCGATGTCAAAGCGTTCTTAATCGCATTGACGTGCAAAAGATCCAGCCCCGTATAACGGGAAAGGGCAAAAATTTGCAAGAAGCCGACACCGACCTGCACAATGCAGCCATAAATGGAAATGGCAAAAAAGACGAGAAACGCCGGCAAGGAGAGTTTTTCGGGCGGATTCTCTGGCGGCTTGCCAAAAAGATTCCGATTCAAATTGCCCATCACGGCGACAGCAAAAATGGCGACCGAAAGAATGCCTTGAAAAACCTTGTCGTTTATTTTGAGCAAAAAGAATATCCCGAGAAGCGATCCGATCAAAGTGGGAAAAAATAAATTCGCATAGACCTTCTTGTTCAATAGTCCATGTTTGAACAAATTAACCGCCGACGTGCAATTTCCTACAAATAATCCAATCCGATTGGTTCCATTGGCAATCGTTGGCGGAAGTCCTAAAAAAATCATTATCGGCAAACTGATGGTACTGCCGCCGCCCGCAATGCTATTGATTACACTCGCCAGCATTCCCACCAAGAAAAAGGCGACATACATATACCATTCAAAGCCCAAAATCATTTTTGGAGTTCCGATTGCAAAAATTGCCGATTCGATATCACCGTAGAACGCTCTTTATATTCCGGCGCAAACTCCAAGCAAGCGTCCAGTTCGGCGATTGCCCGATGGAGCTTTTCCGCTTTATTTTGAACTTTGGCAGAAGCGCGCTTGTATTCCGCAAAATAGTTCGCCGCATTTTTGCGTTTTTCCGTACAATAATCCACATAAAGAGAATCCATATCCCGAAGCGCATCGCCGCGAAGATTACTCGATTTGAGTTTCTGATACATTTCCTTGGCCATCTGCCATTTTTTTTCTTTCGCCCATTTTCTGGCATTTTCAAGTTCTTTTTGTGGATCATGGGAATTCCAATAGGCAGCCGACGCCAAAGAGGTTTCCTGTTGCAAATTGGCAACGGTCACTAATGCGCCCCGCAGATTCAACGTGTCCGCAAAATCGGGAAAATGCAAAAGCAATTCCGTAAGCCGTTTTTCGGCATTGAGAAAATCCGCCTTTTCACGAGCTAAAGCCAAAGCCGAATCTCGAGCCGATTGCGCTTTTTGAAAAGAGCGAGCAAAGGCCACGTTGACCATGGAATCCAAATAAACCGATAGAGAGTCGTTGAGGGAAAAGGTGCGTACCGAATCGGCAATCTGTTTGATTTCCGCATACGCTGCTCGACGCGACTGCGCATTTTTCAAATCGATTAAAAGACGAAAGCATTTTTCCTCTTTTTGCGAATCCGACGCTTTGATTTTTTCGCTCAAGTTTTTCGCCTGCATTTGCCATTCTTCCCACAAGGGATTGAGTACCGAAAATTTTTCGAGTATCGCCAGTGCAGAATCTAAAGTTCCCGCCTTATAAAAGGAGTCCGCACGAGCCAAAGCCTGGCGCGCAAGCCTAGGAATGTCCACATAGATGTCCGCATCATCGACGGTTTCCGTCTCCGCCTCTATCCGTTTTTCTTCGGCAGGAATCGTCGGCGTCGAATCCAAAGGTGCCGCCACAACGGTATCGACACTCGAGGGGGGCAAATTTGGAGGCAATGAAATTTGCTCGGGCGTTTTAAAATCAGAAAGCGAATCCAAAGAAACCGGCACTTCGGATTTCGGAAAATTTTCCGTGCGAGGAGCCCCAGTACAAGCAGTCAGAACCAGAGCCAAGATGAGACCAAACGAAATCCACAAAGTCCGCATAAACTCCTCTATTTTTAAAATATCTCGCCCGGTTCAATCGGGACAAAGGCGTTGTCGCCCGAAAAATCCGCCGGCAATTCAAAATCGTCAACAGGCGGTGCGGAAACCGTTTCCTTTTTCAAAGAATCCATCGCGAACGATGGCATCGAAAGCGAAGTGACGATTCCGACATTTGCCGCACTTGCCGCAGCAGATTCCACTTGAGCCGGCGACGTGTAGCCCGCAATATCCAACAGAGGAATCGCTCTCAAATTTTCGGAAGCGGCGTACACGGGAAGCCCCGTCATCGGTCCTACCTGAATTTCACCCCGCTCCAATCCAAGCCGCAGCGGGACAGCACCTTTCGCCAGCATCGAAATGTCCAAAAAATCGATATGACGATTTTCTTCCCGAAGTTGAATCACCTTCTTCGCAAAATCCGCCCATTGAGGAAGCCCGCCCGAAGAACCCGCAATCCGAGTCCTTCCCGATTTCAGCGGGCGGTTATCATCAAAGCCCACATAACTGCCAATCGCTATTACGGAGTCCTGTCCGAATCCGTTTTTGTCGGGAACATAAGTCGGCATAGCTCCCAAAAAGGCCACGTTCTTATAATCGTTCGTCGTTCCGGTTTTTCCAAACACAGGGAATAAAAGCGAAGCGTCCTTTGACGGCGACAGCACAGTGAGATTTTTATACTGGCTACGAGCAGTGCCATATTCAAATACAGCGTGAAGCATCACGGCCATTTGTTCCGTCACCGAATCGGAAAGGACCTTTTTCACTTCGACGGCATTGGCAAAGATTTCCCGCCCTTCGCGATTCCGGATTTCTTTTATCAAGCACGGTTCATTCCAATCTCCGTCGGCGCACTTGTAAATGTTTCCCGAAAGCAAAGTCTGATACGCCGTCGTCATTTCCGACAAGGGTATTTCGTTCACTCCCAGCGGCATGCTCAAAACCTCGCGAAGTTCTCCCTGGATTCCAATTTCCTTGGCAAAGCGGGCAAATGCCGCCATAGAAACCGAGCGTCTAAAATCCGGCCAATAGCGGAGCGATTCCACTTTGGAATAGTCCGTTTCTTCCGAAGGAATTTCCACCATGCCGTTCAAACGCCGAATATCCGATAGTTTCAAATCCGGATAGACTTCCCGGTCCGCAATCGGTTCCGTCAGATTTTCATCGGGAGCCGTCGCCTTCAGATCTTGCTCCTTGAGAATGCCGAGATAGCGCAAAAAGTTGTGGTCAAATTCCGCAAAATACGACTTGTCTATTTTCCGATATTTCTTTTTCCCATTTTCCACGTTTCTTCCATAGAACATATTCCGCAAAGCCCGCGCGGCATTCGGGCGATTTTCGTAAATGAATTTTTCATAGAGATTTTTTTGCGCTTTGGTAAATTCCATCTCCTGTTTCGCCGTTTCGTTGAGATAGAGCCCATGTTTGTCCCGCAGACGCTTCCGGTAATCTTCCGTCGTTTCTTCTTCTCGCCTGAGGTAGCCGTTTTCTGCAGCGACTTCCGCAAATTCCTCATCGGAAAGCTTGTCCAAAAGATGATCGAGAAGCCAGATGGTCGCGATATTTTCCGAGCGGACTGTCGCCCACAAAATACTGACGGTTTCTCCCTTGTTCTTGTGATCCGGGCGCGGAAAATAAAAATCATTTTCAAATTGGAACAGGTTGAAGTCGTTTTCCAATTCATCGAGATAATGCCAATGGTACTTGAGCGCGAGCCCAAAAAGCAACGGCTTCCAGCTGGACCCCAACTGACGACGGGCTTTGAAAGAACGATCATAGCCTGTATTGTGAAATCCCGCCTGACTGGCGACAACTTCCCCATTCTGCAAAGCGACCAGCGCACCTTGCAAAACCGGCTCCGTTTCAATAGCGCAGGGAATCGCCCCATTTACAGGAACAGAATCTTTGACACTCACAAGCAATACGGAACCTTTGCCTAGCCTCGGCGCAAGGACCGTTTTCACGTCGGCGTTCATGCGCTTCCCCAAATCGACAAGTTCGTCTTTGTCCACCTGTCCGTGCAACTGCCCAAAAGAAAGGAAGATGCCCGCAAGATTTCCCTTGGCATCATACTGCACAGAATCGACAGCCCCATACAGATAGTCCCCGACGCGCGCAAACGCAGCCCTATTCGGCTGGTCGGACTTGGGAAGAGCGAAACCGCCCAACTTGACTTGCAGCTCCGAGATATTATTCTGGACAGCCCGCTTTGCCGCCATCTGATAATCCGCATCGATTGTCGTCACAATTTGCAGCTGCGCTTTACGCCAATCCGAAACGCCTTCTTTTTCAAAAAGATTCTGGTAAAATTCGGAATCGAATTTTTCTTCTATTCGGGAGAGCTGCGTCGAAAGGGAAAAACGGAATTTCCCGTGATTAAATTCCAGCGGCCTGGATAGCGCCGAATCCATTTGCGCTTGAGAAATAAAATCTTCGTCCACCATGCGACCGAGAACATATTTTAAACGTTCCTGACCACGCTTTAATGCCCGATCCCGACGTTCCTGATTCCGCTGGATGAAAGGATCATAATTGAACGGGCCTTTGACGGAACCCGCAATGAAAGCACACTCCGCCAAAGTCAAATCCTTCAACTCTTTGTTAAAAAAGTACTGGGCTGCAATCGCCACGCCCTTACCGGTTCCCGAAACATGGAACTGGTTCAAATAAAATTCCAGAATTTCTTCCTTGGAGAAAAAATGTTCCATCCGAAGCGCATTGATCAGCTCTTTCCACTTCGCCTTGACGCTTCTTTCCTCTCGCCCATAGATATTTTTGACCGTCTGTTGGGTCAGAGTGGAGCCTCCCTGCTGCAACCTTCCCGCCCGGATATTGTTGAACATCGCCCGACTAAATCCCGAGACATCAAATCCCCCGTGTTCAAAAAAACGGGAATCTTCCGCAGCGATTAGCGCATTCACAATATTTTCTGGAATTTCACCAAAGGGCACATAAATCCGATGGTTCACGTCAAAAAATGATCCGAGAAGGCGTTCGCCGTCCCGATAATACACCCGGGATTCGCCAGAAAGCTCGGAAAGAATATATCGGCGATTAAAAATGCCGTCGGGATCCTGCTTCGGCAGATACTTAAAGACAATCAGATATGCCGGAATCAGGCAAAGAAGGCCAACAATAAAGAGTGCTGCGGCAATTTTCAATAGTGTTTTTATCCAAGTCATCATGATTACCCGCTCTAAATCGGGTTAAAAAATAGATATTTGAGCCTTTTTTAAAATTTTAACTTGAAATTTTTTGAAATAATATGTAGAATTGGAATCCCCGAATTAGGGGAGGTGGCCGAGTTGGCCGAAGGCGCGTCCCTGCTAAGGACGTATAGGGGTAACCCTATCGCGGGTTCGAATCCCGCCCTCCCCGCTCTTAAAAGTCTCTGCAAAGCAGGGACTTTTAAGTTTTAAAATCCATCTCCAATAAAAATCCTCCCTCGCTTTTTTGCTTCAAAATGGCGAAACGGGCATTCACAAAGCCCTAAAAGCGCAAAAAGCCGTCGCCCAAAAATTTGACGGGGAAAATTCGCACTTTCTTTTGGGAAGAATTGAGCAGAACTGCCGCACCGCTCAAAAAATTCATCCAGCATTGCGAAGAAAAACGCAAACCGGTAAAATGCGCAAGAAACGGCACAATCCAAGCATCATGGGAACAAAATAAATTCAAATCGGCTCTGGAATTTTCCAAAAGGAAGGCCAGCAGTTTTTCGGAACCCTCTCGCACCGGCAAAAATCCGGCCAGAGTGCCTTCTTGAAGATAACGGCAAATCGCCGGATAAAAACCAGCCCGCAAATGCCTTTCGTAATCCACGCATTCGCTCACATAAAATTCCGCGAGGCAGTCAAAAGCCACGACCTTTTCCACCGAAGAAAATGGTTCGGCATCGCAAGCCTTTGCCACTAACGCCGCCGTCTGGCGACAACGAAAAACGGGACTTGCCCCAAAAAAGAAAGAACTCGCCTTAAAACGGGAAATTTCCTTTCCCGCAGCCAGAGCCTGCGATTCGCCCGTTTCCGTCAAAGGCACTTTGGAACCGTAATCTTCATCTGTCGGCAGAATATGCCGACGTTCTGCATGACGAATCAAAAACGTCACCCGTTCTTCGGGCTTCTTTTTTTCAAGGACCTGTTCCGATGTCAAAAAATTCATAGATACCCCGAAACCAGCGGCGAGAGCCCTACAACCCAAATCCAATGCCCCAACACAAAACTGACGATTCCCAACAAAAATCCGCCGACAACATCCGAAAGCCAATGCACTCCGAAATAGACACGCAAAAATCCCCAAGAGAGGGGCAAAGCCATCATCACAAGCCCCGCCGCCGGAACGGACAGCAAAAGAGTTGTCGCAATCGCCAGATTGTTCATCGTATGCCCGGAAGGAAAACTGTATTTATCCAAAGGAGGAACCCGCGCCTGAAATTCCGCAATCACTTCAAAGGGCCGCCGCCGCTTTACCGAAAGTTTCACAAGCCAATACAACGCTAGCGACATAACCAAAGAGGGAAAGACCTGTAGCAAAACCCCAAGCAAGGGTTTCCAGCCCATGCTCCACAAGATCCAAAGGACGATAACGCCCCAAACATAACCGTCTCCGAGACGCGTATAACGGCGCAACCACCGATCCGTCTTTTCCGAAAACCGATGCGAATACAACCGCCGAGAAACGTATTCATCTATTTTGGCAATTTCCTGCAACATCTTCATCAGGCCACTTTAGAGGAGACCATCATTCAATTCCGAAATGTCTATTTCCCAAAATCGCCCAGGCCGCATTACGATTCCTTTTCCAAATCCGCCAGTTGCTTTTGAATATCGGGCAAGAGTTCAAATCTTTCGTGATACATGGCGCCCACTTTTTTGCACAACAATTCCAACCGGGAACGCTCTTTGGCATTGTTTTCGTCGGCGCGCAGTTGGCAAATCGACAAACCGATTTGCTGCACATCTTTCTGTTCTTTGTAAGGTTCCATAAATTTGTAAAAGCGATCCAGACAACGCTGAAAAAGTTCTTCTCCGACCGCCTGATACAAAAGAAAAGGCACCACCCGACGTTCCAAAAGTTCCTGCAATTCGCCGACAAAAGAAAGCAGGTTTCCGTTGCCCGGAAGGAATTCGCCCGAATCGGTTTTACTCGAAATCAAATCGTTGGATTCGATTTGCGAAAGAAGTTCGTTGATATACGCCTGCTCTTCGGCATTTTGCTGTTCCCGGTATTGCGCCTGATAAAGAATGGGGACGCTCGTAATGCAAAGATGCGCCTGGCTCATGCCTGTAAATTCGCCGACATAATAGACATCGGCATTTTCCTGCAAAATTTCCTCTTCGTTATTGTAGAACATGATTTTAGCGGGAACGGGTATGATTTCCATGCTGGAAAGTTCTTCCAGACGTTCGCGGAAAGTATCCGCATCGACGCCATCGGGCAATTCGCCACCGGTTTCTTTAATATGTTCAATCAGGTTTGAAATTCCCTGATCCACGGAAGTTCCCATTTCCCGCTGCATAAAATGCTTGATGGTTCCGTTTTTTTCAAATTCGCCGCGGACGGCCAAGATCCCATTGCGAACCATCGATCCAAACGGAAAGCGTCCGGAATCCCCGTCTTTCATCGCGGACGGCGCAATCCTTGCATAAACGACAAGTCGCCCGCAAAGCCTATCGGAAGAACCTTTTTTTTGTTGAATGCCCAACATACACGCCACCTGCCATTAGTAAAGTTTTTTGGCGGAAATCAGTTCGCCGGCTTTTTCACCAAAAAGAACCGCCGAAGATCCCGGATAATTTTTGGCAAAAAATTCTTGCAGTTTTTGAACTGTCGCCGACGGTTCAAATCCGATTTCGTTCGACACATTATCGCCCATAACGATTCCAAAACGAGAAACGCCCGGAACGCGTTTTTGAATATAGGCCACAAGTTCTTCGTCGGAGTTCACCACATCTGTCGGCGCACGCCCGTCGATGTTCATCGGATCGCGAGTGCTGACGGAAAGCGGATACAGGCTTTCGGAAACCAGTTGCGAAGTCGCTATGTAAAGAGTATTCCCCACAAAAAGAGCGATCGAATCGTTCGGCATATAGCGTACTTCCACATTGAACTCGCACTCGGAAGACATCTCTTTGATTTCTAGGGCGGAAGGTCCGCACGCATAAAATACGCAGGCGGCAAAGACGAGAAGAGCCGAAAGACATAGATTTTTCATAAGACATCCTTTCCAAATTTTCCATAAAATACATTTTTTGAAAAAGCGAACAAACCCGCCCACACAAGCGGGAACAAAATTTGTATATATCCATCAAAAAGGAGGTTCCTATGAAATTTCTGGCCGCATTTATCACTTTCTGCATCACGACAGTGGCCATCGTCTATATCGTCCACTCCACCCCAAAAGCCACGCCCTCGTTTTCAAAGCGTTCCGCTCCGAGCGAAGTCATCGTTTCGGCATCGCATTCCAAAACTTACAGCCCTTCTGGCATCCTCATATCCCTAAATTACAACGCCCGCAACCAAAGCAAGGAACATCTCATCCAGGCAAGCGGCGAAAGCGTCGGAAAGCTCGTCGAATTCGCTTCCACATTGAACATCCCGCACGACAGCATTGTCGCCCAGCGCTTTTCTTTGGAAAAAGCGTGGACATGGGAAAACAACAAGCGCCATTCGGACGGTTTTGAAATTTCGCAGAATATCGCCGTCCATCTTTCAGATCCGCAAAAACTTTCCAAATTCATCGAAGGGATTGCAACCATTGCCGATTTGAGCGTTTCCAACGTGACGCCCGTCCTGAACGACGAATCCCAAAAGCGAATCGAAGTCTATCAAATCGCCATCGACGAAGCCAAAAGCAAAGCGAATGCCCTCGCCAAAGCGTCAGGGAAAAAACTCGGCAAAGTCCTATTTGTCAGCGACGGATCCGGCGATGGCCCAAAAGCCTACAGCGACGGCGTTGTCCTTGCCGCAGGCTCTTTCGCCCGCAACAGCAAAATGGCCGCGATTCCCGAACAAAAAATTCAAATCGACGCCAGCGTGCTGATGAAATTTGAATTGAAATAAATTCACCGAGAAAGCAACCGTCGATAAACGGCGATCTGCTTTTCGGCAATGCGATTCCAATTAAAATATTCGGCGATGCGATTCTCGGCTCCTTTGAGCAAAGCGGCTTCCATTTCGGGGTCGCTTTCCAATTTTTGAAACGCATCCGCCAGAGCTTGCGGATTTTTTTCGGGAACGAGAATTCCCGTTTCGCCCGACACCACCACATCGGGAATTCCTCCGACATCGGAAGCAACGACCGGCAAGCCGTACTGCATCGCTTCAATCAAAACGACGCCGAGTCCCTCGGTATCGCCCTTGGAGTCCACTATCGCCGGCAAGGCAAAGCAGTTGCATTCCGCATATTCCTTGCGCAATGCGTCCGGGGAAAGCGCACCCGTAAACACCACATTTTTCGGAGCGATTTGCTGCGTCAATTCCCGCAAAGACTCCGTCAAATTTCCCTTGCCGACAATCCGAATTTCAAATTTTTCGGCATCGAGCAATGCGGCGGCACGAATCAAAAATTCGATTCCCTTGCGTTCGATGTGCCTGCCGACAAAAAGAATTTTATAGCGTCCGTTCCGCGGATGCGCAGGCGGAACCTTGCCCGAAAATAACGGCGAACCGTAAGGACTCCAATCGATTTGCGCCGGTCGAAGCGCCGAAATTTTTTCCGCGGTAAAGCGACTGTTCGCAAAAATGGCACTCGCCCTTCCGATGATAAATTTCATTATCGGGCGAATCCATTTCTTTTTCCGAATCAAAAGCAGCTCCGCTCCGTGAAAATTCAGCACCAGCGGAATTCGGAAAATTTTGCAAGCACCCAAAGCGATTAAAGCGTGCGGAAAGGGCCAGTGCGCATGAATAATGTCAAACTTTTTTTGGCGAGCCAAGCGGATGCAGGAAAAAAATCCGCTGATACAATAGGGAATCGCAAGAAGCTGCATCGAAGGATGCTTGGCCATTTTGGTCGGCGCCCCTTCGTCATGGGTCAAAATTTCCAGCTGCTTGGGTGCATAGCGAAAACGATGAACCGGAACGCCATCAATCTCGTGGGATTTCAAACCCTTATAAGAAGGAGCCAGCACTTCGACTTCCACGCCCGATTCCCGCAACGTGGCGACGGACTTCCGAAGCCATGGAACTTCGTTGTCCTCCTGAAAGCGCGGATAGACCGAGCCGACGACCAAGACTTTTATCACTCCGCCCCCTTAGACCGCAGCAGACGCCGGATCGATATAAGCCGGATAAACAAACGCTTTAACGGTTCCCAGCAACTTGCCAAAATCCGTGACGCCATCCCTTCCAAATTCACGGATGCGACCAACAAGTCTGTCCCAGCCGTCCATTTTGGAATCCAGCAAAATCAATCCAAGACCCGAATCTTTTTCCAATAATCCCAAAACGTCGGAACCGCGTCCTTTGGTCGCCAGAGTTTTAAAAAAGGCTTCCCAAAATTTTTCTTCCTGGTCCGCAGGCAAATTCTTCCGGACGGATTCAAAATCCAACTCCGCATAGACGAAATAGCTTTTGTATTCGTCGGTGCGAATCATTTCTTCTTGTACGCGCTGTTCAAACAAATCGTTAGGGTAAACGACGATTTCCCTTTTTTGCTTACGGATGCAGGTCTTCAGATATTCAGAAATCATATAAGGAATTTAAGCTAAAAGAATTGGTTCATCACGGAAAATAGTATTTTATCAATACCTATGCAACGCTTGTTCAAATTAAAAAAAGTATTAAAGACCAGTTCGATGAACAGCTATGCGGAAAATTTTCGCACAAGCCGCGCTTCTATCAAAAGCCGCCCCCTTTCTCCGCAAGAAATCGAAACGTTGGAAAAAAACGGCAACCGCTGTGAAGACTGGTCCCAGATTTCCGTCGATCCCGCTTTTACGCCCAACCGCATTTCCGGATCTTCTTTTTCGGGAAAAGTCCACTTGCCCGCTTTTTACGGCACGCTTTTGATGCCTGGCGACGTTTCCGCGCCCACCGGAATTTATTCCAGTTCCATTCACGACAGCATTATTGAAAATTCGCTGATTCACCATGTGAGCCTTATGTCCAACATCTGGGTGATGCAAGGCGCGGTCGTGCAAAACGTCGGATCCCTTGTCGCCAATGGGAAATCCCACTATCAGATCGGTGCAGAAATCGCCGTCGGAAACGAGATGGGCGGACGCACGGTCCGAATTATCCCGGACATCACCCCCGAATTGGTCAAGATGCAGCTTTTTTCCAAAGTGGATTCCGAGACAAGCCGAGCCTTCATCCAGCAGATGGAAACCTGGCGGAACGAAGTCCTGCTGCCTTACGGAATCATTGGAAAGAACGCCATTGTCGCCAACACCAACATCGTCCGAAATTCCTGGATCGGCGAACAAGTGCGCATTGACGGTGCTTCCAAAATTCGCAACTCCGTCGCCCTGGGCAATCTGGAAAATCCGACATATATCTATGACGGCGTGATTCTGGAAAACAGCTGCGTACAAGAAGGCGCCAAAATTCATTCGACGGCTCTGGTCAAAGATTCCGTCTTGATGAAGCGGACCAAAGTCGGCAACAAGGCGATTATCAATTCGTCCATCATTTGCCCCTGCGTCCACATCGACGAAGCGGAAATCACCCATAGTTTTGTGGGGCCTCTCACCCAGGCGCACCACCACTCCCTACTCATTGCAGCACTTTGGCCAGAAGGTCACGGCAATCTGGGATACGGCGCGAACGTCGGTTCCAACCACACGGGAAGAATGCCCGACCAGGAAGTCATGCCCGCGCTGGGAATGTTTTTCGGTCTGGGTTCCAACATCAAATTTCCCGCCAATTTTTCGGAATCGCCCTATACGATAGTCTCCACGGGTGTCACCGCGTCCCCTCAGCGCCTACGCTTTCCCTTCAGCCTGATTTTGCCCGGAGATCCGCAGATTCGCGTCATCCGCTCCGACTTGAACGAGCTTCGCCCCGGCTGGTGCTATGGGAAAAACGCCTACGCTATCGCCCGCAACGCCTACAAATACGCTCTCCGGGGAAAAGGATTTGTCGCTCCGGAAGATTCGCAGGTTCTAAGCGACAAAAACGCTTCCTTGGTTTTGGACGCCCTTCGGCGGCTGCAAGTCCCGCAAATCCGCGAAATCTACACCGAAGAAAACATTCCGGGTCTGGGGAGCAACTACCTCAAAGAATCCGCGCGCCATTTTGCCAAAAGTACTTACCGCCAATTTCTGGAACGCTATGTGGCGACAAAAATGGCAATGGCCGCCGAACAAGACCGCAGCCTCCTGCTACAAAATCCTCTGGAAATCCGAAAGATTTTCCCCGGCGACTTGCTCCGGGAAATTCTCAAGGAAATCGCCCTTCCCAATTCCTTTGAAGAACTGTTGAAAACATATCGCGCTTTGGAAAAGCAATGGTCGGAATCCGTTTTGCACGGAACGGACAAGGACTTTGTCCGCGGCAGGGAAATTTTTGACGACTACGACGCTTCGCACCCGATTGATGTCGCATTCATCGAATGGGAAAAAATGCGTTTTGAAGAAGTCCTCCATCGGGTATCGACGCTTTCCAAAGAATTGAAAGGCGAAAATTAAATGACGATCGGCTGGGTCATCTGGGGATTTCTTGCGCTGGAAGTTTTTCTGCGGGCAGCTCTGGAAATCGCCGAAATCCGAAAATCGGGACAAAAGAACGACCGATTCGCCCTTGTTCGCATAATTCCTCTGCTGAACGATTTATTGCCTCCGGAATCGCTTTCGTCAAAGCCGCAAGCTCCGGAAAGCGCCTTTGCAAAAGCCCATGAAAGGGCGCATCAAAAATTTCATCACGGCATCATTCGTCAATTTTTCTGGGCCGGAATTCTTATCGCTATCGCTGTTTTTCTAGGAAGCGTCGGCATTCTGTTCCAATTAGGCCTCGTCGAACTTCTTCTGCTTTTTCACCTGCTGTTTGCCGCATCCCGAATTCTTTTCCATTTCGTCTGCTTTTCCCAAGAATACGAAGCGGACACTTTCGCCGCCAAATGCGTTTCCAAAAAAGTCGTCCTTCGAGCGATGAACACGCTTATCGCCGAAGAATTTCCCCGTTCGCCGCTTTTCGCCTATGTCTATAGAACGCACCCGACAGCCGTCATGCGCAAAAAACACCTGACAAAAAGGCAAATGCCCAAGTCATTTTAGCGACATCACCAAGGCCGTAGGCAAATTCATGCCGCTTCATTTATTAAATTAAAGGGCAAAAAACGCCCACAGCGTTCACGATTTTATTTCGGAGTCATAAAATGGCAAAGTATAATCCGCAACAAATAGAAACCAAATGGCAGTCCTACTGGGAAGCCCAAAAGACATTCAAAACAGGCGAAGACAAATCCAAGCCCAAGTATTATTGCCTCGACATGTTTCCGTATCCCTCCGGCGCGGGCCTGCATGTAGGACACCCGGAAGGTTACACAGCAACAGATATCATTTGCCGTTACAAACGCGCTCAGGGATTCAACGTATTGCACCCGATGGGCTGGGACGCGTTCGGGCTTCCGGCGGAGCAATACGCGATTCAAACGGGCACGCACCCGGCTATCACCACCCAAAAAAACTGCGACAATTTCCGTCGGCAAATCAAACGGCTCGGTCTGTCTTACGATTGGGACAAGGAAATCAACACGACGGATCCCAAGTATTACAAGTGGACCCAGTGGATTTTTACCCGCCTGTATAACACATGGTTCGACGAGGCCTTGCAAAAAGGTCGCCCCATCGCCGAACTTCCGATTCCCGCTGACGTGGAAGCCAAGGGAACTGCCGAAATTCGCAAGTACAAGGACTCCAAGCGTCTCGCTTACTACGCCGACGCTCAAGTATGGTGGTGCAAGCACTGCAAAATCGTGTGCGCCAACGAAGAAGTCCTGAACGACGGTTCTCACGAAAAGTGCGGCACCAAAGAAGTGGAACGCCGTAACCTGAAGCAATGGCTTATGCGCATTCCGCTGTATGGCGACCGCCTGCTAAAAGGCCTGGATAAACTGGATTGGCCTCAAGGCGTCAAGGACATGCAGAAAAACTGGATCGGCAAGAGCCTGGGCGCAGAAGTTGATTTTGCAATCGCTGATGCAAATGGCAACGCTACCGAAAACAAGCTCCGTGTTTATACTACCCGTTGCGATACCTTGTTTGGTGCAACCTACATGGTGGTGGCTCCGGAACACGCACTCGTTCCCACCCTCACTACTCCCGAACAGAAGGAAGCTGTGGAAGCCTACGTTCACGCCGCTGCTCTCAAGAGCGACCTTGACCGTACCGAACTCGCCAAGGAAAAGACCGGCGTTTTTACAGGGTCTTACGCAGTCAATCCGTTGACGGGTTCCAAAATTCCGGTGTGGGTAGCCGATTACGTTTTAACAGGCTACGGCACCGGCGCTATCATGGCTGTGCCCGCTCACGACACCCGGGACTTCGAATTTGCCAAGAAGTTCAACCTGCCCGTTGTCTGCATTATGACACCCGACGATTCCTGCCCGGCGGAAACCAAGGAACTGGTGCTGAAGGGCGAAGCCTGCTGGGCAGCCGACGGCACCTACATCAACAGCCAAAATGACACCCTCTGCCTGAACGGCCTGAATAAGGAAGCGGGCAAGGCCAAAGTCATCGAATGGCTCGAAGCCAACAAAATCGGTAAAGCCACCGTGAATTACAAGCTCCGCGACTGGCTCTTTAGCCGCCAGCGTTACTGGGGGGAACCGTTCCCCATTATCCACTGGGGAGATGGCGAAATCTCTACCGTCGATGATTCCGAACTGCCGGTGCTGTTGCCGGAACTCAAGGACTACAAGCCGGGTGACGGCGGACAGTCCCCGCTCGCAAACGCCACCGAATGGCTCCAGGTGACCGACAAGAACGGCCGCAAGGGTATCCGCGAAACGAACACCATGCCGCAGTGGGCTGGCTCCTGCTGGTATTACCTCCGCTACATCGATGCCTGCAACGGCGACGCATTTGTGGCAAAGGAACTCGAAAAGTACTGGATGCCCGTGGACCTCTACGTGGGCGGCGCCGAACACGCCGTGCTCCACTTGCTCTACAGCCGCTTCTGGCACAAGGTTTTGTTCGATCTCGGCCTCGTCTCTACCGACGAACCGTTCCAGAAACTCTTCAACCAGGGCATGATTCTCGCCTTCGCTTACGAAGATGCTGTTGGCTCCAAGGTCCCCACCGACGAAGTCGAAGAAAAGAACGGCAAGTTCTTCAAGAAGGGAACCGACATCGAGCTCAAGCAGATTGTGGCGAAGATGAGTAAGTCTTTGAAGAACGTGGTGAACCCGGATGATGTCGTTGCGAAATACGGGGCGGACAGTCTTCGTTTGTACGAAATGTTCATGGGCCCGTTGGATGCCGTGAAGCCGTGGCAGACCAAGGGAATCGAAGGCATGAACCGCTTCCTCAACCGCGCTTGGCGTTCCGTGGTGGGCGACGACGATGCTACTCCGGTCTATGTTGACGATGCTTCGACAGGCTCAGCAACCGGCATTCCGGAAGCGATCGAGAAGGTCATGCACCAAACGGTTATCAAGGTCACGAACGACATCGAGAACATGAGCTTCAACACCGCCATCAGCCAGCTGATGATCTTCAACAACGAAATGATGAAGATGGACAAGCGCTACCGCGAACCGTGTGAAACCTTCGTGAAGCTCTTGCACCCGTTTGCCCCGCACATCGCCGAAGAAATGTGGAGCATTCTCGGTCACAACGAATCGCTCACGAACGTCGCCTGGCCGGAAGCCGACCACTCCAAGGCCGTGGAAAACACCGTGGAAGTCGTGTTCCAGGTGAACGGCAAGGTCCGCGCGAAGGCAAGTGTTGCCAAGGACATGGACAAGGCTGCCCTCGAAAAGCTCGCCATGGAAAATGAAAGGATGAAGGAATTCATGAACGGCAAGACTGTCGTGAAGTCCATCGTGGTCCCCGGCAAGCTCGTGAATATTGTGGTTAAATAAAACCCGCTGTCATCCTGAGCGGAGGCGCATCGCGCCGAAGTCGAAGGATCTCGTGCTTTACAAAAGACCGTAGCTTAACCGCTGCGGTCTATTTTTCTATCAGAAAAAAGATTCCTAGCAAGATGGCACAATAAATACGTGCCAAGAACCTTCGTCTTTCCCTTTTTCAACATAGTGTTTGTCTATAAGGCTCTGCACCAGTTTCTTGACTGAAGTCGGCTGCAAACCGAGCTTGCGTTGTATGTCGGCTAGAGTCAATATGGGTTCGCTTTGCATCATGCTCAATATTTTTCCGTAGTTCGGCGTACGGAACTCGATGCATTCGCCGTCGTACCACCAGCGATTTTCTCCGCGCTTTGTCACGAATAAAACATCCGCATAGACTTCTTGAGCGACGGTGCTGCGGAAGTACCGAAGGAAAGGGCTGATGGATTGAATTGATGCTTTTGCTCCGTCACTTGGAGCTGACCCAACAGCCAAATCTGTTGAGTGCAAGGCTTCTAGGTATTCCGTTTTTTTGCGACTCCGAATGACAATCATCGGAATATCGTGCTTTGCCAAGATGTAGTTCACCAATAGTCGCGCGATGCGTCCGTTTCCATCTTCGAACGGGTGGATTCGAATATAACGGTAATGGAACAGCGCCGCCAATTCGATAGGCGAAAGCTTTCCCTCTTTTTCAGCCTCGTTGTACCAATCAACAAGATCGGTCATCAGGGCGGGAGTCTCTTCCGGCGACGCATATTCGAACCTGTCGCCGTAGTGAGTGATGACGCTGTTCGGGCGCGTCTTGTATTGCCCTGCGTGAACAGTGTATCCGATTTGCATCCCGTCGGGCAGGGTGCGGTGGACTTCGTAATCTTCGCGCAAAAGGGTACGGTGCAGACCTCGAATAAAGTTTTGAGTGAGCGGAGATTCCTTGATGCGGGATTCCGCTTCCATCATCTTGAGAGATACTTCACTTGCGACCATCTCCTGCACGCTTCTTACGTTCGCTTCGCCAATGACCTTTCCGAAGAGCAGAAGAATTTCGGTCTGCCCGTAGGTGAGCGTGTTGCCCTCGATATGGTTGCTGTTGTAGTTGAAATCCACCGAAAAACGGCGGGCAAGCCTTGCCTTGTCGTCGTCGGAAATGGGTTGGATTTTACGCCATGCATCGAGTGCCTTGTCTAGGGTCAGGTATCTCATATCCATAAATATAACCAAAATGTTGCTAAAAAGGTAGTGTAATACAGCCCTTTTTGATAACATTTTTATCAAAAAGGGCTAAAAAGCTCCTTTTTACCCTCCGCAGAACGCAAGCGACGCCACAATCCCCACGATAATCAGGAACGGCAGAACTTTCAACAGCAGCGTGATGGCGCATGCGTCTCCTGCGTCGCCAGCCCCGAAAAGGGCCAAAATCCCGAGCACGATAAGGAATGTTACCAGCATAGAACCTCGCCCTTACAAATATACATACCGCAAATGTCAGATTATGACAATTGGGTGCTTCGCGAGAAAAATTGCCTATTTTGACCTGTTTTCGCCACTTTTCGTTAATTATGCCCTTTTTACCCCCTTTTTTAGGCTAAGACATTCTTTGTCATGCACTTTTATTAAATTAAAAGCACATAGAGTTTTTGCTCTTGTTCCTGTAATCGAAATCGGCAAAAGTTCAAGTTCAATGACAAGTGCAATTCCTATTACGCATATTGGAGTTCCCATGGCTAAACGTTCCTCAGAACAAGAAACGGCTGAAGAAATCGTTCTAAACGAAGACCAGCTTATTTGCATCTTGACCAATAAAATTGTCAAGGCGACCGAAAAAGAGCGGAACTTGCAATACATGATTCAGATGATGTCAGAAGAATATGGCTTTGACATGTCTGACTTGCAAAGGGATTTCCAGATTGCGTTTGAAAACGACGAAGGCAAGAAACGTCGCGTCAAAATAGATTTGGCAGTTTTCGAAAATGGACGAGAACACGACCAAGCAAATTTGATTCGTGCAATCGTTGTCGTAAAAGATTCCAAAGTCAAAACAAATGATGCCAAGGCCGGTGTACATATTGTTCTAGACGATGTACTTTCCTATACGGATTGTGACTTTGGGTGCTGGACGAATGGCGAGGATTTGGCGTTTGTCTCGAAGACGGAAGATGCTTTCGGTCAAGTCGAAATCGAGGACATTTCTGATTTCCCGGCGGCAGGGCAAACTCTGGAAGATTTGGAAAAAGCGGGTGACCACGCGATGCCGCGAAAACCCGCCAACGAATCTTTAGTGAAGGCTTTCAAGCGTTGCCACGATTACATCTATGGTAACGAAGGAATGAAGAAGACTGCTTTCTGGGAATTGTTGAATTTAATTTTCTGCAAGCTCTACGATGAAAAGCGTCGTTTTACGGATGCTCGCGAAGGAAAATCTTATCGTCGCCAATTTTGGGTGGGTGTCAAGGAACAGAATACTCCTGAAGGTCAGAAGGCTGTTGCCGATAGAATCAAGGGTATTTTCCGCAAGCTGAAAGAAGATGGCTTGTATAGCGATGTCTTTGATGGGAACGAATCCATCAATCTGTCTGATCGAGGTTTGGCTTTTGTTGCGGCAGAACTTTCCAAGTATTCCTTTTTGGACGCCACTGTCGATGTAAAGGGAACTGCATACGAGACAATTGTGTCGAATACGCTAAAGCAAGGCGGATTTTCGTCGCTAACGCGACTTAGGTTTGTAGTTTAACTTGCGTATAAATATACTCTAAAGGGGTCATAAAGTCAAGCCTTTTTCGAGGCCTGTTGTTCAGTTTATCCTGTATCCAGCGAACTTTCCGGGGAGAGATTCCCTTGAACGACTCCTTCTTGGGAAGATATTGGCGTATTAGACCGTTCATGTTCTCGTTGGCACCGCGCTCCCAGGAGTGGTACGGGTTCGCAAAGTAGTAATCCGCCTTCATAGCTTTCGCTATTTCTGCGTGACAGGCGAACTCCTTCCCGTTGTCCGAAGTGATTGTGAGAATCTTGACTTCGAACGTTTTCTCAAAGTCCTTCAGCGCCCTCACAAGCGTTCTCTTCAGGTCTTTCGCGTTCTTCGTCGGAAGATACCTTATCAGGCTGTAATTCGTCATCCTGTCGTTGATCGTGAGCAGGTTCGCGTCATGGTCCGCGCTGTTTATCAGGTCTATCTCGATGTCGCCTACGCGTGATTTCTCGTCCACGATTGCCGGACGTTCCTCGATGGGCACGCGGCCTACAATCTGGCCTCTCTTGTCCTTCTTCTCCCCGCGCTTACGGTATGGTTTCTTGCCGTGCCGCAAGTGCTTCTTCAGGTCCTCGTCCTTGTTCACATGCCTGTATATCGTGGCGACGCTAGGGACACCCATCCCATCGAGTTTCGCGCGTCCGTTCACCTGTTCGGGAGAGTAGTCTTCCTTGATTTTCCCGTCCACGATTTTCCAGTCGTCCTCGTCGTAGTCGTAATGCAGGTGACTTGTCGCGGCAAGGAGGTCTGCCCGTTCCTGCGACTTGACCGGGTCGTAATGCTGGCGGCCGCCGCCCCTGTTTAGTTCCCTGTAGATTGTGGATTTGTGGACCTTCAGCTGCAAGGCTATGTTTTTCGGGGGGATCTTTGCCGCATTGAGCGCTCGTATTTCGTATCTTTGTGCTTGGTTGAGACTCACCGCCATGTCCTTTTTTGGTAGAATCGGCAAGGTAGAAAAGTTTCGGCCAGGTTCCCCAGGGGCTAGCCCTAGGGAACTTTTTTTCTTCCCGATTCAACCTATATCAGTCGCATTGACGGTGAAAATTCGCGCAAGAAGCAGGCCAATTCTTTACGCCACGCAACATTATCAAGTGTATGGTGGAAATGTTGGACCCTGATGAAAATACTCGCGTTCTTGACCCTGCATGTGGTTCGGGTGGATTTATCGTGATGGTATTGGACCATGTTCGCCATAAAATTGCGAAAAACATTTGGCCGGAATTAGATGATGTCCGCTTGGAAGCGAAATGCAATTCGGAAAAGGTTGAAGAGAAAGTTCGTGAATATGCGCAGAACATGATTTTCGGTTTTGACTTTGACCCTGATTTGAAGAAGGCCGCAAGAATGAACATGGTAATGGCTGGCGATGGCCATGCCAATGTGTTCAATATCAATTCGCTTGAATATCCGTATGGCTCCAAGCCTGATGTTCCCAAGGTTGCAGAGAAGGTCAATGAGAGTATTTCTGTAAGTAAGGACAAAAAGTTTAAGTTCGAAACGGCTGAAAATAATGCCCAGGGCAAGTTCGACATGATTTTTACGAATCCGCCGTTTGGTTCTAAGGTGGAAGTCGATAAGGAAATTGCCGAACGTTACTATTTAGGCCGTGAATTGGGGAGTAACGCTCCTGAGGTTCTTTTTATCGAGTCTTGTTATAATTTCCTGAAACCGGGTGGAAAGATGGCAATTGTCTTGCCGGATGGCATTCTTGGCAATCCGAATATGGAAGAAACCCGAATCTGGATTTTGAAGCATTTCAAGTTGCTTGCTTCTGTTGATTTGCCGGTAGAGACATTCTTGCCGCAGGTTGGTGTGCAGGCTTCGCTGTTGTTCTTACAAAAGAAGACTGCTAAGGAGCAATTGGTTCCTATCGATGATGAAGATTACGATGTGTTTATGTCAATAGTGGAGCATGTCGGCAAGGACCGTCGCGGAGTTCCTATTTACAAGAGGGATGATGATGGTGCCGAATTACTTTTCGACAATGTAAAGAAATGGCTGACTCGCGACGAACGCGGTCGTGAAGTTATTCGTGAGCGTAAGGAGCGGATAAAGAAATTGGACGATGATCTTCCTGAAGTGACTAAGGCTTATCAAGAATTCAAGGAAGCTCACGAATGAAAATAGAATCGGTAAAATATAGTGCTGTAAAAAATAGTGTATGGCGTTTTGACCCCTCGTTTCATTTGAGCGAAGCGGTGCATGTTCATCAGATTCTTGAGAAGTCTCCATATAACGCGAATTTTCACCGTCAATGCGACTGATATAGGTTGAATCGGGAAGAAAAAAAGTTCCCTAGGGCTAGCCCCTGGGGAACCTGGCCGAAACTTTTCTACCTTGCCGATTCTACCAAAAAAGGACATGGCGGTGAGTCTCAACCAAGCACAAAGATACGAAATACGAGCGCTCAATGCGGCAAAGATCCCCCCGAAAAACATAGCCTTGCAGCTGAAGGTCCACAAATCCACAATCTACAGGGAACTAAACAGGGGCGGCGGCCGCCAGCATTACGACCCGGTCAAGTCGCAGGAACGGGCAGACCTCCTTGCCGCGACAAGTCACCTGCATTACGACTACGACGAGGACGACTGGAAAATCGTGGACGGGAAAATCAAGGAAGACTACTCTCCCGAACAGGTGAACGGACGCGCGAAACTCGATGGGATGGGTGTCCCTAGCGTCGCCACGATATACAGGCATGTGAACAAGGACGAGGACCTGAAGAAGCACTTGCGGCACGGCAAGAAACCATACCGTAAGCGCGGGGAGAAGAAGGACAAGAGAGGCCAGATTGTAGGCCGCGTGCCCATCGAGGAACGTCCGGCAATCGTGGACGAGAAATCACGCGTAGGCGACATCGAGATAGACCTGATAAACAGCGCGGACCATGACGCGAACCTGCTCACGATCAACGACAGGATGACGAATTACAGCCTGATAAGGTATCTTCCGACGAAGAACGCGAAAGACCTGAAGAGAACGCTTGTGAGGGCGCTGAAGGACTTTGAGAAAACGTTCGAAGTCAAGATTCTCACAATCACTTCGGACAACGGGAAGGAGTTCGCCTGTCACGCAGAAATAGCGAAAGCTATGAAGGCGGATTACTACTTTGCGAACCCGTACCACTCCTGGGAGCGCGGTGCCAACGAGAACATGAACGGTCTAATACGCCAATATCTTCCCAAGAAGGAGTCGTTCAAGGGAATCTCTCCCCGGAAAGTTCGCTGGATACAGGATAAACTGAACAACAGGCCTCGAAAAAGGCTTGACTTTATGACCCCTTTAGAGTATATTTATACGCAAGTTAAACTACAAACCTAAGTCGCGTTAGCGACGAAAATCCGCCTAAGATGTCTAAAGTAGATTGCTGCTCTGACAATGTGTTTTTAGGAAATATTTTCTCACGAAATTTTGTCAAAGATAAGGAACATGGCATTCCTTATTTGGCGGCTTCCGATACGGTTCTAGCAGATATTGATACTGGTGCATTTCTATCCAAACGTCAAGCAAATGAGCTTTCTTATTTGATGCTTGAAAAGGATTGGATTTTGGTGACTTGTTCGGGAACTGTTGGTGATGTGACCTACACCAATAGGTGTTTTGAAAATCATATAGCAACACATGATTTAATTAGAATTATTCCAAGTGATAAGACGGTGAAAAGAGGTTGTTTGTATGCATACTTATCCTCTAGATATGGCCATTCCCTTTTGACACAATCAGAATTTGGCGGAGTTGTAAAGCACATAAATGATGGTTATGTTCGTAATGTTCCTGTGCCGCAATTTCCTGCGAAGTTTCAAGAAAAAGTAGATAATTTGATTAAGGAAAGTGCCCGCCTTCGCGAAGAAGCGACTGAACATTTGAACGAAGCGAAGAATAAAGTGAAAAAGGCACTGACAGAAATTTCGTGTGAAAAGAAAAATTCGTCTGTGTCTATTCGTGATATCAGTAAATCTTATACTAAGCGTTTTGAAGCGTCATATTTCATAAGTGAGAATAGAAATATGATGGATTCACTTTTGGGTAAGTATAAATGTCAAACGCTAGATGATTGGACAGAACGTATTTTTAGACCAGGGATTTTTAAGCGAGATTATGTAAAGAACGGAGTTCAATTTTTAGGTGGAGCCGATATAATGATGGCAATTCCGAGTAGTGGTAAAATGCTGTCGTTTAAACAAGTTTCACAGATGCCTGAACTACAAATACAAAAGAATTGGATTCTCGCTACATGTGGTGGAACGATTGGAAATGTTGTGTATGTTGATTCTCATTTAGAAAAGAGTGTGATATCGCAACATGTTATTCGAATTGTTCCGAAGAAGGATGAAAAGCAAGGCTTTTTGTATGCCTTCTTAAATTCGGAAATTGGATATAAGTTGATTACTTTATTTTCTTTTGGATCAGTAATTCCTCAAGTTGAACCGCATCATTTAAAACGAATACCCGTTCCAACGCTAAAAGAAAAAATTGTAGAGGAAATAGACTCTTTAGTTCAGCAATATGCGGAAAAAATTGATATCTCAAAAAGAAAAGAGTTGCAGGCGATTGACCTTGTCGAAAAAGAAATTGATAGCTGGAACGCATAACTTCTGTTAGAAAAGGTTTTTATATGGCTCAAGTTAAATATCCAATACATAGTGATGGCGCTGTCAACGCAGGCGAAAAACGCCTGATTGATTATTTGCAGAATAACCTTCCTGCCGATTATTGGATTGTTCCTAATGGTGAGTATGCTAGCAAGAATCCGCAAGGTCTTGTTACTAGCAACGAATACGATTGCATTGTGGTTGCTCCCCATGCCATTTACCATATCGAGAACAAGGACTGGAGTGGTTACCTGCAGGGAGATGACCACGCATGGTTTGTGAACGGGGCCGAACGAAAAAATCCTTTTGTGGCGGCTGAACGCAAAACGCGTATCTTGGCATCCATGTTAAGGTCGCATAACCCCATGTGGGGCGGAGCCTTTGTACAAACCGCAGTGACGTTGAGTTTTCCAAGTCAATCAAAAACGGGTATTGACCATTACAGCAAATCGTATGACCAGATTTTTTTGCTAGAAAAACCGCTTATTGATTTTATTAAAGATAACGCAAAAGTCCGTAAGGCTCCAGATGCTATAAAAGCATATCAGAAAGACATTGTCGAATTTTTAACTGGTAGTGCGTCAGTTGCAAAGTATCGTCGCAATCGAAAAGTTCTTCTCGATTACAAAATATTAGAAGTTCTTCAAGAAACGGAAACTTTCACGGAATACTTGTGCCAAACCAAATTCTTTGCCGATCGAAAATATAAGGTTCGTGAATTTCCGCTTGATTTCATAGACAAAAATAAAGAAGAACTTGAAATCATTCGAAAAAAAGCGGAGAATGCTTGGCTTGTTCATGAAAAGCTAGGATATCGAGGCAACATAGTTCCCTGTCGTAGTCAGTTGAGTCCAGATAATGATTTTTATTACGAAATCAGCCAATACATGGAAGAATCAACTTTACGAGCTTGTTTAAAGAAAAGGACATTGACCGATTTGGAAAAAATTCAGATTATCCTTGATATCGCAAATGCTTTGAAAGAAGCTCATTCTGAAGGAATCTTCCATCGCGATGTATGCCCGGAAAATATCTATGTGACAAACTCCGGTGCGGCACTTGCGAATTTTAGGCTTTCGTGGTTTACCGAACATCAGGAAATGGGCTATACCGTTGCAACCGAACTTGTGCCGACAAAGGACTCTCCTTATGTTTCTCCTGAACAAGATGACGACGATGTCTGTGCATCGAGCGACTTATTCTCTTTGGGAGTGGTCTTTTATGAGTTGATGACAGGAAAGTTGCCATTTAGTAATTCGCTGTCTTTCAGGTTGCATGGTGGACAACTGGATGAATCACTTATGCCATCGAAGATTATTCCTCAATTACCTTCATGGTTTGACGAATTGGTGAAGAAAACGATTGTTGTTGATGTTGATAAACGTTTTGCCTCTGCCGAGGAAATGATTGAGTTTATCAATCTCAATTTAAAGCCTGCTGCTCAGGAATCAATTCGCAAAAAGCAATCGGAATCTCCCATTGCGAATCAGACTCAGAAAAAAGTGGAAGATTTGAAACCTGGCGATCAAGTTACTCCAGATATTGTTCTTTATGAACCGCTTGGAAAGGGCGGATTTGGCCGAGTATTTAAGGCTAGGCATAATGTTCGAGGCATATTCTATGCAATCAAAATCTTTGACAGAAATGCGTCTGTTGAAGAAACGATGAATGAGTTCAATGCGTTAAAAGAGTTGAAACATAGCAACATTGTTCGTTTTGAATATAACGGATTGACCTTGCAGGGTTTCTTCTATACTTTGATGGAACTGCTAGAAGGTGATAATCTGAACAAGTTTGTCGAAGGTGATTTGAAGATGACGATGAGCGAATTGTACAAGATGGCTTATCAGATTCTTTCTGCTCTCAAGTATATGCAGGAACAAAATCCACCAATGTATCATCGGGATATTAAGCCTAATAATATTATTTGGGATAAATCGTCTCGGTATGTGCTGATTGACTTCAATATTTCTTCGCAAACAGATGATAAGGCTTTTGCAGGAACATTACCTTACTTAGCTCCAGATTTAATTCAAGGCTCGTCTGTAATCAATTGGGATTGCTCCGCAGATACTTTTGCTTTAGGTGTGTCTATTTATCAGTTGATAGCTCATGTATATCCTTGGCAGGGAAAATATAATCAGCCTGTCGTTGGCAAAGAACCTGCAGATATTACACAATTTGCGGAAAGGCTCTCTCCAGAGTTTGCTTCATTTGTCATGCGCTCCATCAAGACGGATAAAGCGGAAAGATTTGCGAATGCCGCAGATATGCTTGCTGCTCTTGAAAAAATCGGCATGAACGGAATGCTCAAGGAAACAGAAAAGATAATTCGTCCGGATCCCGAGGGAAATAGAACTGATTATGTAGATTATCTTAATACGCTTTATAGTCAGAGTAGTCACGGCAATAGCGGTGTTGTTGCAAAATCGAAAACAACTAATAATTTTGATGATTTGACCTATATCAAGACGAAGTTGGATAAACGTCTTATTGACGACATTACGAATTTGAAGTACAAATTGGTCGTAATTACCGGTAATGCTGGTGATGGCAAGACTGCGTTTATCAAGCAGATTGAAAGTCGGATTGCTCCGGTGCAGACGAAAGCTGTCGGTAATGGCAGTATATTCACAATCAATGGAGTGAAATTCGAAACCAACTATGACGGCTCACAGGATGAAGATACAAAGTTGAATAATGACGTTTTGAATTCCTTCTTTGAACCGTTCTTTGATTTGGATGATTATACCAAGGCTTCGGAAGGCCGCATTATCGCCATTAACGAAGGAAGACTTGTAGATTTCCTCAGCCAGCAACCAAGATTAAAGAAGTTTGAAACTAACATCGAAGAATTCTTCTTTAACGAAGGTCATGTGGAATTGCTTCCCGGATTGATTGTAATCAATCTTAACTTGAGATCGATTACCGCAAGAGAAGGTGACTCGCAAAGCTTGCTGGGCCAGCAAATTCAGAAAATGGTTGCAAGCGAATTGTGGACGAAGTGCGAAGGCTGCCCTATTGCTGAAAAATGCTTTATCAAGTATAATGCAGATACTTTCAGGGATAGTAGTGTCGGTCTTGAAGTAACGAATCGTTTGGAATGGTTGTTGCGAACAATTGTTTATAAACGCGAATTGCATGTGACGATGCGTGATTTGCGTTCGATGATTGCTTATATGCTTACTCGCGACTATTCTTGTGAGCAGGTGAAAAAGCTGATCGATATTGTGCAAACAGAAGGACTGCGGAGCTATTATTGGCTGTATTACTACTTCAATATTACGGCTCCGGCGATGAAGCCGAATATCGCTTCATTTGATTTGCCTACATTGGACTCAAACGATCGCTTGATTCGTATGCTGCGTGAAACGGATATTGCTGAAGTGGCTTGGCCTGCAGTTGATCGCGATTTGTATTATAAGGAGAAATCTTCGGAAAATTACTTGTTGTTTAGCGATAGAAAACAGAGTCTCATTGACGAATTTAATGCGGTGACGATGAAGCCGATTTGGCAAATGGATGATGAAAATGAACGTAATGAAATTGAATGCGTACAGAAGGTTTTTGTTCGACATCAATATTTTGAAGGTAACCTCAAATTCAAACGTCGCTTGCCGTATCGCTACATTACAGATTTTTACGAATCTCTACGTGATGAAAGTGCTGACAAGTTGGCAGAATCTAAACTGAATTTGGCAAAGGCTATTTCCATTAGCGAAGGTTGCGAAAATGCGGAATTGTCAAAGGCTCATCTTCTTTTGGCGAGCTTTCAGTCTAACGACCCAATATCTAAAAGCTATCGAAGATTCCCGATTGATGAATTTGAATTGTTTGTGAATAAAACAGACCATTTGACACAATATGTGGAGTACGAAAGTGATAGCTTTATTTTTAGGCATAAAACCGAGAAACATATTCAATTGACGGTTTCACTTGACTTGTACGAAATGCTCAAGTTTATCCAGAATGGTTTTAGTCCCTCTGTAAACGACTTACAGGGTCGATTTATTGAATTGCAAGTATTCAAGAATCTGCTACAGAGCAAGACCTACAAGGAAATTATTGTCACCAAGAACAACCAGAAGTTTACCATCATTCGGCTTGATGAAAATAAACATATTGTATTCGAAGCCTTAAAGTAGGAGAATAACTAGTATGATGTTGAAGTTGAAAAAAGGTACGGTGACATTCCGTAATCCTCAGATTTTTGCTGTTGATACTAAGTTGGTTGTTCTAGAGCGTGTTTTGACAAAATTGTTCATGCTTATTTATACAGATGGAGTTTCTCTAACGCTGAAGGTTAAAAAGGAGCATGATGTAAAAACATTAATTGAATATGTTGAATTGCTGGAAAAAGATGGGTTAGTTTCTAATGCCGAAAAAAATTTTGACGCAGTTGAAGACTGGCTACGTAGCAATCTACTTGAAATGGTTTTCCGAGGTAATGTCATTAAGGAAAAAGTATGTAGTCTTAAACCAATGCATTTGCTGAGTTTTAGAATTCAAAATCTAAAGTATTGCCGCGACTATAATACATCGGACCAATTGTTTCTCATGCTGCGTAGTTGCCCAGAGGTCCTTGCTGGATTAAAGCAGTATCTTTGTAAAGGGTGGGATGTAAATAGTAATAATCTTGTGAAATCTGCGGATCTTGATGTGGATACGGCGGGGATTCTTTATTTAGTTAAGGAATTGAAGGAAACAAAAACTCTTAATACAAAAGATACTCCTGAACCATTGTTGAAAAAACAATCTGACCTTTTCAATGATGATATTCGCCGCCTTCTTGTTTACCAAGAAAAATTGCCTAGATCGGTATTTATTGAATACTTCAAAATTCTTTGTGGATTTCATCTCGCTTTATATACGATGAAATTGATCTATCTATTGCCTCAAATGGTTGACCAAGGAAGAATCGATGTTGAAGATGATTGGACGATGATTGTTGATGTAACGGATAATTTGAATAGTAGGATTTCAAAATATGCTAAGGATGATTTTGAAAAGAACGAAAATAATTATCGTCGGTATATTAGAGCGACATACTCCATAGATGTTGTTCAAAATTGGCTTTCGAGAAATAATACAAAGGTGACTATCGCTCAGGTTCTTCAAAAGATTAAAGATGGGTTGAGCGAAGAATATTTTAATATCCGATTACAGGATGTGTTGAGCGATTTGCCTGATGTAAGCGAAAAGGAATTTGATAAAAAAGACTATGAAGAACAATTCAAATATTTTAAGGATTACTCTTCTTTCCAGAAATTTGTTTATTTATTAGAGTCTTCGAATTTAGGTTTTTCTCAATACAAATATCTCAGACAGTTTATTGATGCTGCAACAATGAAAAATTCGCCATCAAAATTACTTGCGGATGGCCGTTCCAGAAAATATCCGAGACGTGGAGCCTTAGGTTCAAAACTGCTGGAAACGCTGGTTCAAATTTTGGTTCTGGAACCTATTGATGGTGGAAATTATCAGTCCAAATCGTTGTCTATTGATGAATTGGCTCAACTGATTCGTTCTCGGTATGGCTTGATTATCAATGGCGTTGGTGATTCTCGATTTAAGAATGCAGATGTGGAAACATGTTCTGCATTTAAGGAAAATATGGATGCGTTCAAGAATAAATTGCGACAAATCGGTTTCTATACGGATTTGAGCGATGCCTGCTTGTT
Organism: Fibrobacter sp. UWS1; assembly: GCF_002300445.1. NCBI lineage: Bacteria > Pseudomonadati > Fibrobacterota > Fibrobacteria > Fibrobacterales > Fibrobacteraceae > Fibrobacter > Fibrobacter sp. UWS1. The sequence continues at coordinate 1,992,193 of NZ_NSGW01000001.1, read as the reverse complement.
GCAAAAAATCCGTCCCCGTTACAATTTTAACTAAGGTGTTGTCATGAGTATTCAGGAATTGTATTACGACAAGTTTCTCGGATTCGTTGTTTCGCGTTATGAGAAAAGTATTAAAGAAGTTAAGCCGGGACACCGAATGAAAATTACGGGTTTGTCGCTTGACAAACTTCAAAGGATAATTGCTCCGCTGCGAAAAATAAATCCGTCTGTCAAGACGTTTATTCTTTCGGATTCACTTTCGGGTGATGATTATGTCCATGCTTCGAAATTGATTGAACTCAGAAATGAAAGCCCTGATGCAATTCTTGCCCTGATTCCATCGGATAGTTCAACATCTGCTGAAGATTCCTATGGTGCGGCGTTTCAGGAATTGTCTGTGTCGGATTTACAGAAAGAGTTCTTTGCCTTTTTGCTTTCCAAAATTCCCCAAGATAAAACACATTTGTTCCAGATTTTTTTTAACGCTTTTGCTGAATTTAAACTATTTGCATCGGATGATTTAAGCAATTTGGTAAACTATTTACTTTTTGTTAATTCCGAAAATTATTCTCTTGAATCGTGGGGCAATGGTATCCAATTCATGGGAATGATTCCTGATTCGGATTTGGCAAAAAATGAACAGGACTTGAAGCGTTATTTCAAGTTGAATTTTGAGATGTGCACATCTCTTCTTTGTGACTTTTCTCTAACAGAGCTGGATCGTGTCAATAAACTTCCTTTAAGCCCAGATTCTATACAAAACGAAGTTATTGATTTCTTGACAAAAGAAAAAGATGTTCGTGACAGCATTGAACTTTGCAAAAGAATTTATGAGAAATATCCTAAGCTTAATTTCTCCAGATGGAAAAGCTATCTCACTGTTGCTGTAAACAAGAAAAATGTTAAAGTCTATGCTGACCTGACACCTGGTAAAAAAGATGGCGAGGAATTAATAAAAGATCCCTCTGGAAATTTGGTGCTGAATATTAAGGATGGAAAGAAAAAAGGGAAAATCTCTTTTACAGTTGTTGTTGATCCGGCTCCAGCACAAAACCCAGACATTATGGCGTTTGAGATATGCTTGATAAGGCGAGAAGACTTTACGTTGGTGGATACGCTTAAAAAAGCGAAACTTGGAGCCAACAGAAAAAGTGCTAAACGAAAAATGTCTGTCAATATCGAAAATGAAGCGTACGAATCGGGCGATTACATGCTTCGTGTCAATGCTATTGACGAAAATGATGTTGTGCTTAATGTTGACAATGATTTTAAGGATGAAGAAAAACAAAGTAAATGGGAAGAAGAAAAGGCTGAAAATCCGAACAAATCAAAAGAACAATTTCGATTGGATAATCAAGCCGCCTATTGTAATGAAACAGTTGTGTTTACAATAAATAATGCCGTATCTTCTGACGAACTTGAAGAGTCTGAAGAAGTTGAAAAAAGGGCAAAAGTCAACACATTCTTGCAGGGGTTTATTCGTCAACGAGTGTCGCTGTTAGTGAGCGATAAAGAAATTGAACTGGATGAATACGATGAACCGAAAAATGGTTGGCAGCATGGTTCCTTGAATGACATTTTCCAGTTTGATTTGTCATCTAAGTTTGCTTTCCAGATACAGCTACCAAAGAAACTTATTGCTGTAGAAACATCATTTTTAAAGAATCGAAATTCGTTTGGATATATTAACGCAACGGTTGGTGCTAATATAACTGATGTGAAGTTGCAAAGTTTACGTTTCAATGCTCTGCCACAAGATAAAATTCCAGTCGAATTAAAAAAATTAAGGTCTGAATTGTTTGAGGTTATTTCGCAGTCGGCAAAAGAAGATTCTGGCTTGCTTGAAACATTTGATATTGCAAATAACCAAGACTTGATTATAAATTATTTGGCGGAATATAATTCCTGGTTGGCTGATTTGTCGGCTCAGAATCTTTCGGAAAGTGACTCTGTTGCCGTTCAGTTTATTGATATGGTTAAATTGGAGGTGAAACTTCCTAACGGGACTTACACTGATGTTTGCCTTATTTCGCCTTTGCATCCACTTCGTTTGGGTTGGATGGTGAATCTTTGGAGCTTATTCCAAAATTGGGAAAACAGTACAAAAGAGTTTGATGCATACCGGAAATCTTGGACAAAAAAACTGGACCAGCTTTTCTATGGCAAATTGAAAATGGATGTAGCTCCATTAATCTTGGCTGATGAAAAGTTGCAAGACCCGTATCAATATATTGGTGAAATAACATTTGGATGGGGAATTTATTCTCGCCCCGCAATAAGCAAGGATAAGTCTTTGTCTTCTGATGCAAGGCAAATAAAGGCTTATACATCGTCCTTGCTCAATATCTCCAGCGATAAGATTATTGACAGCGATGTTAGTGCTGAATTGGTGGAAAAATACATCAACCGATTTGCCAAATCGCATCCTTATGCGAAAAAATTGGTTCTGAACTTGTTCAATGCGGGTGATGCGATTTCTTTTGTAAATGCATTGAAGTCAATTGAATTGAAAAACTCTGCATTGACTTATGAAATAAGAATCTTTTCAGAGTCGAATTTGATAAAATCTGGAAGCGCTCTTCGAGAACTTATAAATCCGGAATCCAATGTCGCCGAAGGTGCAGAGGCCTTTTCGCAAGCATCGCGTAATCGACTTTTTCCAAAAATACGTTTTTCCTTGAATGATACGCAGCAATTTATTCAAGACCCAAACCATTATCAAGCCCATATTTCGTTCTTGATAAATCCGTTCCAGATTCAATCATCTTTGGTGCGACCCAATAAATTAGATCGATCTTTCTACTTGAATTCCTTGATTTGCCGTAGCGTAATTGCGTATGAGGAAAATGGTGGCGACTCCACGTGGTATCGCTATATATCTGAAAAAATCTTGCCGAATCCTGTAGAGGAATTTGCTAACACAGAAGTTGATTTGTTGAAAAACATTCAAAATTTGGTGGGTAAGATAATGTCTAATACCATAGACAGTTCGTTGCCTACGACAACATTAGTTTTGAAGGAATCCGACCGTGTTCTCCTTAATTTGGTTCACGATGTTTCTGATTGGGTGGTGACATTCGATAAAAATATGGGGCCTGAGTTCTTTGACCTTCCGTCAAATTCGGGAGAAAATCAAAAGATTCCTTATTTGCTGGATTATATTCCAGGACAAGAATCCGCAGGAACATCAGCTTTCTTGACTTCTAAACCTACAAGTGAAATTGAGGGGCTAATGAAGCCAATGTTTAGCGAGTATGGAATTGATTTGTCTGGCAATGAACAGTTCTTGGAATTACTTGAAGATGTAAGAACTGTTAGCAGTTCTCTCATAATGCAAGCAGGAACGACGAAAAATAAGGCTTTTGAAGTTTTAGGGACGACCCTGACAAAGCGGTTCCTGAAGAAGAAAGGTTTGTTGAACGAGGCTTTTATTATCCCGATTGATTTACATCAGGAACTGTTCGCAGATCTTGATACAGGTGATCGCGAACGCGCTGACAACTTGCTTGTGAATATTGATGTTGAATCTAAGGAAATTGTATTTACCGTTGTTGAAATAAAGTGTAGAAAATCTCTGAGTGAAAGCGAAGAAAATGACTTGAAGTGTAAGATTCAGGCCCAACTCATCAATACTGTGTCTGCATTGCAACAACGTTTCGGCAAACCATTGGATGGAAGTCCTGAAAGATTGGATAGAAAACTGCAAATTTTGGAATTAGTTGATTTGTTGAGTTTCTATATCAAGAGGTCTCAACGCTATGCCCAATTAGATCCGATTGTTGCAGAAGAATACCTGATGTTCTTGTCGGAATTGGAAAAACTTGATTACAATTTGAAGTTCAAGCAAATTGGTGTAATCTATAACTTTAGCCAGCATGAACGCCAAAAGAAATGCTTTGAAGGTGATAGTTGCATTTTCACGATGGGTGAATCTGTTATTGGAGAAATCCTGGGTGATAATGCAACCTTGAATACGGAACGCTTGAAACAACTTGATAACGATAAGGAATTCTGTGATGCATTTGAACCGAATCGTAAAGATTCTATTGTGCGAATTAGGACTTTACGAGATGGCGGTGATTTGCCGGAAGAACATCGGGAAGAGTCTGAGTTTGATGATGTTGAAAATGTCGAAGGGAACGATGAGAATGTCGACACGGTTGTAACTGAAGTTCCTTCGGATTCTACTCCGAATGAACCGGAATCTGTAACTTTAGAGGATGAGCCTGTTAAACCAGAAATTCCACCGCAGGATATTCAGGAAAACCCTGCAGCGGGATCAAAACCTGTTGTTGATAATTTGCCTAAGGAAGAAAAATCTAGTGATGAGAAAGTACAGGGAAATGTTGATGGTAATTATGAATCGCCTGTTTGTGATGTCCTAATTGGAAAAATAGATACGGACACTCCGCAATATGGCGTTATTGGAAAAACTGTAGATAACAAACGAATAATCGGTATTGATTTGAACGAATGCAACACCGTCAGTTTGTTCGGCGTTCAGGGTGCAGGAAAAAGTTATACAATTGGAACTGTTGCAGAAATGACATTGAAACAGTTTAGTAAAGTAAATAAACTTCCGGCGCCTCTTGCGAGCGTTATATTCCATTATAGTGAAAGTATGGATTATGCTCCGGAATTTACATCGATGGCTTATCCAAATGATGATGCAAGACAACTTGCTCGCTTAAAACAAGAATATGGTGCCGAAGCTGGATCTGTAAAAGATGTTTTACTCCTTACTCCCAATAGTCAAGTTGAAAAGAGAAAGAGTGAATATCCTGATATTGAAATTGCGCCAATTGGATTTGCTGCCTCGGAATTAAATGTTGCCGATTGGATGTTCCTGCTTGGAGCTATAGGTAATGAATCTACGTATGTGAAAGAATTGAAGCAAATAATGAAAGCGTGTCGCTATGATATGACGTTAACAAACATTAGGATGGGTGTTAATCAGAATGCATTCCTGTCAAATTCTCAAAAGAATTTGGCTTTGCAAAAATTGAAATTTGCAGAAGATTATATTTTGAATGATTGCTCGCTAAAAAAATATATGCGTCCCGGTCGCTTGATTATTGTGGATTTGCGTGATGAATTTATTGAAAAAAATGAAGCTTTGGGATTGTTTGTTGTGATGCTCAATATCTTTGCAAGTGTTAAAGATATTGACGGCAAACAGTTTAACAAGTTCATTGTTTTTGATGAAGCTCATAAATACATGAACGATAAAGATCTTGTCGGTTCTATTACTACCGCAATTCGTGAAATGAGGCATAAAGGCGTTTCGATTATGATTGCTAGTCAGGATCCGATGAGCTTGCCAAGCGAAATTATTGAGCTGAGCTCTATTGTCATAATGCACAAGTTTAGTTCGCCTGCGTGGGTAAAACATGTTCAAAAAGCTATTACCGCTTTGCAAACTCTGACGCCTATGGCAATGTCTTCGCTTACATCTGGTGAAGCTTTCTTGTGGGCGAATAAGGCTACGGATAGAATGTTTACGCAAAGGCCTGTGAAAATATCGATTCGCCCACGTGTCACCAAGCATGGCGGCGATACGATAAATGCGGTAAAGTAAAGAATTTATGAAAAAAGAGAAAGCCTATGTCTAAATCCCTAGAAAAATTTAATGTATCCATCCAAGATTCAAAGAATCTTTTAGATATGTTTGACAAACAGAGTAAATCAAATCCTGAAAATGCTGAGGTGTTGAAACGTGCCGGACTTGTCATGGCTTTTACGGCATGGGAAACATACGTGGAGGATCGCTTGACGGAGTCCTTGTCGCTGCAGATGAAGTTGATAAAAGGATGCTCGCTAGGAGATTTTTTCCAAAAGAAATTAGATGAAGAATTAAAACGATTCAATACGCCGACATCCGACAAAACAAAGAAATTATACAAGGATTTCTTGGGAATTGAAGATGTTACGGAAGGCTGGAAATGGAGTAATTATGAGCCAGCTAAATCGCGAGAACAATTGAACAAATGGATTGCCTTGCGTGGTGAGATTGTGCACCATGCAAAAGGTGTTTCGACAAATCCGCAACCTCACATTGTAAAGAAAGATGATTTGTCCAAATGCATTACTTTTTTAGAAGGACTTGTAAAAACTTTTGATGCATATGTAGAAAAGGTCCTTTGATATATATGGATAAATCCAAACTCATAAAAACAATCAATCAAAAGGGCCTACGCAATAGCCTTATCTCTATCTATTACAATAGCGGTAGAGCGTTGCCGTTCCGTGCGCAGCGCTTTCCTGATGGTCGGGTTTCCGATTGGTATCGGTCGCAGTTCGTTGAAGTCCATGAGGTAAAGCCTGGTGGTAAAGGCGGAAAGTACGGTTACGCTTATGGATTCTATTTCAGGAATGGAGAACGTGCGGATGCTACGGAAAACAACCCCGAGCAAAGTTGGTGCAAAATGAGTGATACCGAGCCGCAGGGAATTCCGTGTGCCGCTTGTGGTTCATGGGTGCTTCTTGATATTCTGGGAGAAGCGACGGCTGAGCCTACAAAAATTTATGGCGTAAACGATGTCTTGGAAATCGGCAAGCATAAGGGAAAGACTTTGGCCGAAGTTATCCGCTCTGATTGGGGGTGGGTAAAGTGGGCTAAAGAAAATGCGGAACACATCTTTTTTGATATGGATGAAGTGATGGAGGAAAGGAATAAAAGCATTAAGCCCCTTCATTCAGAAGATGTGTTGACCTATGGGAAATACAAAGGGCAAAGCATCAAGGAAATTGCTGGATTTGACATAAATTATCTTCGATGGCTTTCTGCGAATAATGATGATTTTGTCTTTGATTTCAAGGAATTGTCATAGTACGTTTTGATGTTCGCTTTCGCGTTAGGAATAGTGACCCCTTGGGGCTGAGACCATGGACTCGGTTTTAGGAGGCGGGCGGCGAGCGAAGCGAAGGTGGCGACCCCTAAAATATAGCCCGACCCACGCCAGTGGGAAACGCCCAAATGCAAAGGGGCGAACCGTTGCAGAAACCTCCTCAGTTCGGCAATGGGTCCGCAAACGGCCCCGCTGCACTTGCCTTGCGGGTTTTTCCCGATTATCCACTGGGAAGACGGCGAAATCTCTACCGTTGACGATGACCAACTGCCAGTAACGTTACCGGATCTGCAAAACTACAAGCCGGGTGACGGCGGACAGTCCCCGCTCGCCAACGCCACCGAATGGCTCCAGGTGACCGACAAGAACGGCCGCAAGGGTATCCGCGAAACGAACACCATGCCGCAATGGGCGGGTTCTTGTTGGTACTACCTCCGTTATATCGACGCCTGCAATGGCGATGCATTTGTGGCAAAGGAACTTGAAAAGTACTGGATGCCTGTGGACCTCTACGTGGGCGGTGCCGAACACGCCGTGCTCCACCTGCTCTACAGCCGCTTCTGGCACAAAAGTGGCAAGGCGAACGCCGCAAAAATATGCTCGCATATTTTTATGGCTGAGCCGTAGCCACGGACGCCGCAGGCGTCAACGTCTTGTTCGACCTCGGCCTCGTCTCTACCGACGAACCGTTCCAGAAACTCTTCAACCAGGGCATGATCCTCGCATTTGCTTACGAAGATGCCGCTGGCTACACAGACTGTTCGGCTTACGCCTCACTCTCGCCACCGCCTCAGCTTAACGCATGAGGCTATGTGGCTCACGGCCTCGGCCGCGCCTGGCGCTCCGTGGTGGGCGACGACGATGCCGATCCGGTTTACGTTGACGATGCTTCGGCAGGCTCAGCAACCGGCCTTCCGGAAGCAATCGAAAAGGTCATGCACCAGACGGTCATCAAGGTCACGAGCGACATCGAGAACATGAGCTTCAACACCGCGATAAGCCAACTCATGATTTTCAACAACGAACTTCTCAAATCCGCCGATCGCTACCGCGAATCCTGCGAAGTATTTGCCCTTCTCTTGCAACCGTTCGCACCGCACCTCGCCGAAGAAATGTGGCAAGTGCTCGGACACAAAGAATCGATGGCCTATGCGCCCTGGCCCAAAGCCGACGCTTCCAAAGCCGAAGAATCCTCCGTGGAAGTCGTTTTCCAGGTAAACGGAAAAGTCCGCGCCAAAGCGCAAGTCGCCAAAGACATGGACAAGGCCGCCCTCGAAAAGCTCGCTCTTGAAAACGAAAGAGTGAAGGAGTTCATGGCTGGCAAAACCGTCGTGAAGTCCATTGTCGTGCCGGGCAAGCTTGTGAACATCGTGGTGAAATAAAGGTCCCTGAGCAGGTTGGCGAGCGTCTGTCCTCGCTTGACGGGGATGCCGAACCAACCGAAGGTCCGAACAGCCCTTAGTGAGCCAAGCCTCCCTGCGGGGAGAAGGATCTAAAAGCATTGAAAAGGCGTTCCCTGTGGAACGCCTTTTTTGTGTGGAAATTATTTTACCAGGTCGTTTTTACTTCGTAAAGCGGAATTTTTGTGTCTCGCGTTATTATCGTCAAATCGTTTTCAATTGCTTGAGCGATAATGAATCTATCAAACGGATCTTTGTGGATGTCAGGCAACTTTTTTAACCTTTCTGCATCGTATTCCGTTGGCGGGAGATAAGCGAAGCATTCGTTTTCTAAAACATTTCTCAATTCAGGAATGCTGATGTTGAATTCAAGAGTTCCTTTCGCTTGCTTTATCGCGATTTCCCAAAGAGAAGCATAACTAAAAAAGCACTTGCGAGAATCCATTAACTGGCGGGCTTTCGCGGACAACTCGATGTTTCCGGAAACGTACCAGATAATTGCATGCGTGTCTAAAAGATACATTACATATACTCCGCGAACTCTTCGAGCGGTTCGTCAAAGTCGGGAGCCATTTTGCAGGGAATGTCCTTAAGACACCCAAAGCCTTTCTTCTGGGAAACGGACTTTGAGCTTTCCTCCGAGGCAAACTTGAAAAAAATGTAGTCCACATAGGAATCGATCTCGTCAAGAGCCGATTGCGGGAGTAATTTCAATTTTTTTTCTAGGAGTGCGTAATTCATAAAGACCTCCTTGCAACACCTCAATATACATTTTTCGTAATTTGAAGTCAATGTGGCCGACCGGGAAGGCTTGAATACGCTCCATTTCCGACCCGGAATAACACCGCTTTTCTTGCAATCGCGCGATTTCGAGCTGATAAACTTTTTGAACGAAATGCTCGGCTTTAAGTTATTTTACAGAGTGTAAACGAAGGAATGAGCAATGGATCTTAACGAGAGTATCAAATGCTGCTGCCAATAGAACTTTGTATGATTTAGGTTCCCGTTATGGCGAAGCCGCGTCTCTTGATTTAGCAGCTTACGATGGAAAGTCGCCAAGTCCAAAAATAGAACCACCTCTTCGCTCTTCTCTATGTATCTTTGGTTGAGAATATTTTGCGGAGCTGCGGCAATTCCCGCCGAATCAACAATGGCAGATTCTCCCGGAGCGAACGGACGATTCGCGTCAATGTAATCCCGCATGGTTCCCGGAAAAAACAACCAACTCCATAAGAAAAACGGTGAAAAGAGATGCTTTGGGACGCGCGATCAAAGATTCCATTTCCTACGTGTCTAAACAAACTCCGCAAAAAATAAAAGTTGTCGTTGATTATGAAAATCTGAATCATTTATATAAAACGGGGTTTAGTGGACGATATGAAATTTCGTCAAATGGTCGAGAAAAAAATTTTGGCTGAATGGAAAACTATTACAAGAAGATGCTTATTTTATTGAATTTAAAAAGAATTTAGCAAAACAAAGTGAAGAAGTTTCCCCTTCTCGCTATGGCGCAATATCCAATTCCGCCCCAGAATTTAAAATTTCCCACCGCCAAGCGTGGCGGGGGATAGGGTGAAGGGAAAAGGGGCTGCCCATAAGTCTTAAGAGTTTTACTCTTTTAGACGAATTGTCCCTGGAAGGGAGCCTTCGCAAAAGCGTGCAAGGCGAATGTTGCGCCGCAAGCTTGCTTGCAGGCATTATCTTCGAGGAGACTAGTAGTATTCGTCATTGCGTACCCACCAAGGAGAAAATCAGTCATATTTGAAAGCGACCGTCATTGCGAAACCCGGAGGGGTGAAGCAATCCTTTCCCGCTGACAAGATTGCCACGTCGCTACGCTCCTCGCAACGACGAGGTGCCAGCACAGATTGCTTCGGCTTTGCACAATTCGTCTAAGGGAACAAGTTCCCAAGACTCATGGGGCTTTGCACAATTCGCCTAAAGGAAGCGGAGCTTCCAAGGCTCATGGGCGTAAGCGAGCACCTCGCAGTATGCGAGAAGAAATTTTCCTTGTGAAAAAGAAATTCCTGTATTGAAAAAAAAGAGTTCCACTTTGCGAAAAAGATGTTCACACTTTGAAAAAATTTTTAATTGAGAGTATTTGGTGGAAGATCGTATATAATTCCCTTATCAAGCGTGTCCGTAATGCAAAAGCGGATAATGTAATTTTGGGATATAACTTTTTAAAAGTGAACTGATTTTGGAGGTTTCTATGAACATTTTCAAACTGCTCGCCATTTTCGCGATGATTTCTATCACGGCCTGCACTTCGGAGACTTCGCCCTCGGGCGCGGAAAAGCCGAACGAAAATTCCTCAACGGAACTTTCATCAAGTTCCGCATCTTACGGCATCGTTCCCATCGATACGACCATTCGGGATTACGTCGATCCGATTGAAGGCACGATTTCTTCGGCTTCGAAAACGAGTTACAACTTTTCAACGGAGCGGACGATTCTTTTTGATTCGACGAGAATTTTTGTCGCCGCATATTTTCAGGACAGGGCAATTCAAGGTTCCACGGATCGTGCGGGCGGCTCGGCGACATTCACCTATCGGCTTTTGAAATCGGCGAACTCGGGCAAGGACTTTGTCGGTTGGCTTCTTTCTGGCGGATATTGGAGCAACGACTGCATCTCGGATTCCGCATATTTTGTCTCCCGATGCTTGACGCAAAACGGCGAACTTGTAGATTACAACAACGGATGCTCCGTCAACAATTTGCAGCTTTCCTGCGTCTATCCATACGAAGCGGCAAACGATTCCGCCGAGTTACAGCAAAAGCTCCGCGTCAACGGCACCCGGACAGTGACCGAGAAAGAGCCTGAAATCACGACGGGGGCTTATGTCAAATTTTACCGCGGTCGAAAAATTTCTAAATTGTCCCCAAAACCATTTTCCCTATGGAGTTTTTGATGAACGCCGCTAAAAAAAACGAGCAAAATCCAGAAAAAGAACAGACTCCCGACTTTATGAAAAAAGCCGAAGAATTCTTTGCCAACAACCGCAAAATTTTCCTTTGGGCTCCCGTAGATGACGAAAGCGCCACCCGAATCGTAAAGCAGATGATGTATCTGGATTCGCTTTCCCACGACGACATCACATTTTATATCAACAGTCCCGGCGGTGTCATTTCCAGCGGGCTCGCCATTTACGACTGCATGAACGCCATCCAGAGCGACGTGGTCACAGTGTGCTGTGGACAAGCGGCTTCCATGGGTGCAGTTCTTTTAACCGCGGGCGCAAAGGGCAAACGCTACGCCTGGCCGTCGGCGCGCATCATGATTCACCAGCCGCTGATTCAAGGACAAATGGAGGGACCGGCAAGCGATATCAAAATCCAAGCCGAAGAAATGCTCCGCATCCGCTCCATTACAACGGGAATCATCGCCCAAACCACCGGAAAATCCAGCGAAGAAGTGGACAGGGATACCGAACGCGATAATTTTATGTCGGCAGAAGAGGCAAAGGCCTACGGACTTGTCGATGAAGTAAAGAGCGTCTTCTAATGGGATTTTTTTCGGCCATCAAAAGCGGACTTGCCAAAACCCGCGAAGCCATTCTCGGAGAACTTAAAGGCATCACCGGCAAAGGCAAAGTCACCGACGAAATGCTCGAAGATTTGGAAGAGCGCCTGATTAAAGCGGACGTGGGGACAAGTGCCGCATTCGTTTTGACCGACGCCCTCCGCGAAGAGGCTCTTGGCAAATCGCTTTCCCAAGAAGAGGTGCTCAACATTTTGCGGGCAGAAGCGGAACGCTTTTTAATCGATCCGCCGCCGTTTGCATTCAAAGGCAAGCCTCACGTGATTTTAGTTATCGGCGTGAACGGAGCGGGCAAAACGACGACCATCGGAAAGCTCGCCAAGAAATTTGCAGATGAAGGGCACAAGGTGATGATTGCCGCAGCCGACACTTTCCGAGCCGCGGCGATAGAACAGTTGCAGGTTTGGGCGGAGCGTTCCGGAGCCGAATTTGTGCACCACGCCGAAGGTTCCGATCCGGCTGCGGTCGCCTTTGACGCTTGCGCAGCGGCCAAAGCCCGCGGTTGCGACATCGTATTCATCGATACGGCGGGCCGCCTGCAAAACAAAGACTACCTGATGGAGGAACTCGCCAAAATCGTCCGCGTTCTCAAAAAACAGGATGTCGCGTACCCGCACGACATGCTTCTCGTGATAGACGGCAATACCGGTCAGAACGCCATCAATCAGGCGAAAATTTTCAACCGGAGTTTTCCGTTGACGGGACTCATCGTTACGAAATTGGATGGCACGGCGCACGGCGGCTCCGTCCTTTCGATCGCCAGCTCGCTCAAAGTCCCGATTCTTTGGGTTGGAATGGGAGAACGCATCGACCAGCTCGTGCCCTTTAAAAAGGCGGAATACGTCGATGGCCTCTTTAAGGAATAAAATCCTTTTCGGGACGCTGGCCGTTTTAGCGACGGCCTGCTCCGAAAACATTTCCGTCCCCGCGGAATTTGTTCGTCTCTATGGCGACTTGAGAATTGCCGAGCGAGAATTTGGCGAAACTTCTCCCGAAGGACGCATCGCCCGGGTTCAGATTTTGGAACGTTACGGCTACACCGCCAACAGGTTCGATTCCATTGCAGAACAAATCCAGAGCAACTCCGATTTGTGGGAACCCTTTCAGGAATCGGTTTTGGTCTATGTGGATTCCATCGCGGTTCTCGCCGGCGCAGTCACTCCGCAGCCCAAAGCAAACACGCTTCCCCAAAAGGCCAAAAAATGAAAAACGCGATTTGCCTTTGTCTTATTCTGTGCGGGCTGTCCTTTGCCAAGACGCCGACCGATTCCACACATTGGGAAAATTACTCCCAAGCCCTCGCCGAAGCAAAACGGGATCACAAAATGGTATTCGTCGATATTGTCGCCGACTGGTGCCTTCCCTGCCGCGAAATGGACAAGACAACCTATCGGGACAAAGGCGTCGCCACATTGCTAAACACCCGCTTTCACCCGGTGCGCATCAAACAAAACTCCCAGGACACGATTTTATGCGACACTCTGCGCCTGCCCGTGGAACGCTGTTTTTTTGACGTGTGGAATCTGCAAGCGGTTCCCTCGTATGTGCTGATCGCGCCAAACGGACTTTCGATTCTGACCTATTCTAAAGGCCTGGATGCCGACGAGATGCGAATGCTCTTAATGCAATTCCTGTCAAAGGAAAAGGAATGGATAGCCAAATGAATTTTTCCCCTCTGGAAATCGCTTTTTGGATTCTGCTTTTTTTGCTGGTGCATTGCTATGTGCTGTTTCCTGTAACGCTTCCCTTTTTAAGCGAGATTTTTTACCGGAAGAACCGCAAGACAACCGAGAAAAGGGAGCTGCCCAAAGTTTCAATCCTGGTTTCGGCATACAACGAAGAAAGCGTGATAGAAAAGAAAATCCAAAATTTTTTGGAATTGGATTATCCCAAGGACAAACTTGAAATCCTCATCGGCGACGACGGTTCCGCAGACAAAACTGCCGAAATCGTATCCCGCTATGCGGACAAAGGCATCACGCTGGTCAAAGCCCCCAAAAATGCGGGCAAAGCCGCCATGCTCAACCGTTTACAGAACCTGGCCAAAGGTGAAATTCTGGTATTCTGCGACGCCAACACGATGTTTTTCCCAAACGTGGTGCGCAAGCTCGTCGCGCCGTTCTGCGATCCGAAAATCGGCTGCGTCTGCGGGCACTTGATTTTGACCGACCAGAGCGGAAGTCCTCTCGGCTCCGGCGAACGCAGCTACTGGGATCTGGAATCTGAAATCAAAAAATTTGAAGGGATTCTGGACAGGCTCGTAGGCGGCAACGGTGCCCTTTACGCCATCCGCAATTCCCTGTTCACCCCGCTACCCACCAAGAAAAGCGTCATGGACGACTTCTTTATTGCTGTCAAGGTTTTGCAAAAAGGATTTTTTTGCACCTTCGACCCCAGCGCCATCGGAACCGAACAAACTTCAAAAGAAGGCATTGGCGAATATCGCCGCAAGGTCCGCATCGGGCGCGCGAATTTCAACTACCTCCATTCCTATTTGCCGCTCCTTAACCCGCTCCATCCCGTAACAGCATATCTGTTCGCTTCGCATAAACTTCTCCGCTGGCTGACCCCGCATATCGCCATCGCCATCCTCATCCTGAACTCCATTCTTTTGACAACACAAAAGCCCATCTACTTTGCAACTTTCGGGCTGGCTTTGCTCTTCTTCATCATCGCCGGTTTTAAAATTTCCAGCAGCGCCTACTATTTTCTGCTGATGAACTTCGCCATGCTCAAAGGCAGCGTTCTTTCGTTTGCAAAGGAACACGGCGGCGGCTGGCAACGCGAAGCCCGCGGCGACGAAGAAACGCCTTCGCCCACATCCTCCAAAACGCCACAGACTCTCGCCCTGATTCTTCCGACAGTCCTGTCCTTCATGTTGCTTTCTGCATCCCCGGCAAAAGCTCTGACCGCGGATGTCAGTGTGGGGTCGTCAAATTGGACCGAAGACGTTACGGAATTCCATTTTTCGACATCCATGCATCTTTGGCATCCCATCGATCAGATGGTCTTTATCGGGCTCGGACTCGACTACCAGCGTTACGGAAGCATTTCGTTGGTTCCAGCGATGGCGAGCGCCTATATGCGCTTACCGTTCGGAAGCATAATCATGCCCGTGGCGACTTTCGATTTTGGATACGCCTTTGGCGACGATTCGCAAATGATTTGGAAAGTGGGCGGCGGACTGGATATTAAACTGGGACGCTACTCGTCCATTCTGGTTTTAAGCGGTTACCAGAATCTGAAAAAAAGCGGGGATTTGATTTATCTCCGCTGCGGCCTGCTTCTGGAAATCTAAAGACTATCGCTAAAAATCGCTTTGGTAATGCTTCGGCTAGTCGCTAATCACTGACAACTAGCCACTCTAACGCAACCGATTTTTTGAAAATGAATTTTAAAGGCGGCCTAAGGCTATTCGACGGCCACGTCTTCGTCGGCGACATTCAACGCCGCCACAATGTCGAGGGCTTCGGGCTCTTCAAGAAACCGGGCGACGAGGCCCGTCCGTTTTTCTTGGGTTTCATGCGATTCGAGTTCCACAACGTCGTCAATCTGCACATCGATAACGGCCTTGTCCGTAATCGGAATCTTGAGGGACATTCCCTGACGAACGTCGCCGTCCAAGACATTTCCACGAAAAACAAGACTCTTTTGATCTTCACCAAACAATGTTCTTTTTACATGAAATTTTGCCATACGCGAAAAAGTTAAATTATTCTCATGAAGTTGCGAGTCGGAAAAATTCCTTTTTTGGTTTGCGTCCCCTTTTTTCATCGTTTTTTAGAAGAAAATCGTCATTTCGAGGCGTTTTCATTTGTCGAAGGCGTCCCAAGTGCGCTCAATCAAAAGCTGTGGTCCGGAGAAATCCACTTGGCCCCGGCGTCGTCCATCGCCTACGCCAAGGATCCGTGCAACTTGCGGCTCGTGCCCGATATTTGCACCAGCTGCAATCTCGAAGTGCATTCCGTCGAACTCTTTTCCCGCTTCCCCTTGGAAAATCTTTCCCACAAGAAAGTCTATCTGACCCGACAGAGCGGAACCTCCGTAGCGCTTTTTCGAATCCTCTGTTCCCAGTACGCACAAGTGCATCCAGAATATGTGGACGCCGCCGAAAATGCGGACGCCATCCTGCTTATCGGGGACGAAGCGCTTCTAGAAAAATCTCAAAACCGATGGCCGTTCCGCTACGACCTGGCAAAGCTTTGGGAATCGTGGCAAGGCTTGCCTTTTGTGTTTGGCGCATGGAGCGTTCACCAATCCGCGCTCTCCAACGAACTACGCCCGCTTTTGGACTATTTTCTTTCAAATGTCCGGGAATCCATTTCCACGTTCCGCGCCGACCCGGCAAGCGCACTCACCGTTTGGACGAAACGATACGAAGTCCCTTTTTCCATGGGGCAATTACAGGCCTACTACAATTCTTTGGACTACGAATTTACCGACGAGCGCAAACGTTCGCTGGAACTGTATTTTAATTTGTGCGCAAAAGAAGGAATTTTGCAAGGCCCCGTCACGTTGCAGTTTATTTAAAGGTGTGACAATCTGCGCAGCGTACCGCCACTTTTGAAATGAATTTTTAGAAGCCTTTTTTAGCGATCTTTTACCGCTCGCAAAAATTCGGACAAATTCTTTCCGATCGTTTCCCAATCATTTGCCCGCATGAAATCCGGCTTGAAAATGCTCGCCCCGAACGCGACCAGATTCGCGCCGCTCCGCAAATAATCGCCAGCATTTTCCTTGGAAACGCCACCGCACGCGAGAAGCGGAATATCGCGGAATGGGCCGCGCAAAGCCTTGATATAGGAAGGGCCACCGACGCAATTCACCGGGAAAATTTTAACGCAGGTCGCGCCGAAATCGTAAGCGTTCTGCACCTCCGTCGGAGAAAGCGCACCGGGAATATCCGGCACATTCCTCTGCGCACAAGTCCGAATCACACTCTCTACCGTATTCGGCGAAACGATGAATTCCGCGCCCGCATCCAATGCCGCCTCCAAATCCCGCATATTGCGCACCGTTCCCGCACCGACCCGGATTCCGAAAGGCTTCGCCGCCGATTTCAACGCCGAAATAATTTCTGCCGCACTGTTCGTATTCATAGTGACTTCGATTGCTTTGAGTCCGCACTTCGCAGCGGTTTCTGCACAAAGGCTTTCCGAACCTTGGGGAATGTCGCGAAGGATTCCCACCACGGGAACATCCTGAAGAAACTCTAAAAATTCAGACATACGGCAAATATAGTTAGCTCGCGAATTCTAACGCACAGGTCAGAACTTTTTCTGCATCGGGAACAGGCGATTTTCGGGAAAGAAGGATTTTTTTTGGGGAAAAATCAGAAAATGGCAAAAAACCCTTGACAATGTTTTTTTTTGTTTACCTTTACATCGTAAAAAGGAAAACTCAACGAAAAGAAACGATGAATTTTGCGCTATGACGGCGTTTTCAAATGGAGCGGATTGCCAAAATGATGAAAAAGAGTTCTCTTGGTAGTATTCCTAATAAAGAAGAATATTTGAAACTATTTATGGGTTCGCCCCATCTAGGAGTTTCGCAAAATTCGGGCGAGGATGATTTTTCCTCAAACGCAAAAGAAGATTTGAGCAGGATAAAAGCCGCCTATGAGCAAGCCACAAAGACTCGCGAATTTGAAATAAAGCTTTATTGGGAACGTGCCAAATATTTTTGGGCGTTTATAATCTCCATCTATGTGGCCTATTACAACGTTCTGGTTTCCATTCATGGTGGTCACCATGGTACATATTCCTTGCTGGGGCTGTCCGGGCTCGGTTTTTTCTTTTCCGTCGCTTGGGTTCTGGTTTCAAAAGGTTCCAAGCAATGGCTTGAAAATTGGGAACATCATATCTACCTGCTGGAAGATTACGTGACAGGCCCGCTTTTTAAAACGCATAAGATTGACACGTGTTCCGTATCAAAGGTGAATCTTTATGCGGGGTATATCGTAGAGTTTTGCGCGGCTTTACTTTTTTATTATGAAAGTACCATTTTCTTTTACGACTGGCTTGGAGAACTTCCTTCGGCTTTTGGGTTTGAAGTTAATGTTGGAATTTTGTTTGCTCTGTGTTTTGGCGGGCTAGTTCTCTTCATTATTTTTTGGTTTGAAGAGAAAGTCAAAGGAAACGCTTATTTTAAACACGAGAAAATTGAACTTACTAGGTTTTATATTCAGGAATATGGCGAAGATGATTAAAAAAATTAAAGCAAAATTTTGGGAAATGGCTCGTGACTGGGGCATCCCTATAGGTATTTGGGCGATATTGGTTTGGATATTGGTTTGGATTTTCCTAATATTCATAAATATTCATGAAAAAGAAATTTATGAAAAAAGGATGCTAACGCTTAAAGTCAATGGGCAGGTTTGGATGGTGGGGGATTTAAGTTACGCATGGACAAAAGCTGTACAAAAACTTCCTTTTTGCATAACATTTGGGCAATTGTTGGGCTATACTCCTCAAAAGTGCGAAAACAAACTTAAAAGATCCGTCGTCGCCGATAGATGGAAAAATATGTTAAATGCTTGCCCCATAGGTTGGCATTTGCCAAGTTTAAGCGAATTCCGAACAGCGTTAGAATATGGAGAAGATGATATCGCTCACGACAGGCGGAATGATTGCGAAATTGTTGGCGAAAAGAACAATGCAATTTTTTGGATTGGCGAAAAGATTTCTCCATTAACCGCATATTGCGACATACCTACTAGCAGACGACGAATCATTACAGGTTCTTCTCCTCTTGCCTCGTTGGATTACGCATTCATAGTCCGCTGTATCAAAGACTAATCCATTTCCGCCCCCCAAGGCGAATTGAAGAGAGTTGCGTCGAAAAGGCTCAAATTCTGAGTCCAGCCTTTGAAAGTTTCGCTGGCGAATTGCCGATTTCCAGAACAGTCGAAGCATAGGCTCCGTGGATAGTGCCTCTCCTGAAGAAACCACTAACAACTATCCACTATTAGCCCATTTCCGAACACCTGTGTGGAGAGATGTCGTCTCCACCTTCACTTTTAGGAACTCCTGTGCGATGAGTCGCCGCCGATTTTTTGAAAATGAACTTTTAGAAGTGGGCTGTACAGCATTTTTCTAAAAAATATCCTAACGATGTATTTGATTTCATTTTAGCGAAAGCCAAACAGTTCTGGAATACTACGACTGTTTGAAACTTTTCCTGTTTCCCTTCCAAAACCCATATAAATCCTCGAAATCTCCCATTCTCCGTTTCTTTCACCAAGAAAATCTTTGCCTTTGCCCAAGCATTAACCTATTTTCTGGATGTAAGGAGATTCATTATGGAAAATTTGCCCTCTAAAGAACAGATTATCGCCGTCGTGCGCGATGAACCGATGATAGGCAGCCAACTACGCAGAGCGATGGGCATTACCAAGCACAAAAAATTGGCATTCAAACAGCTCCTCGCCGAAATGGTCAGCGAAGGTTCGCTCGCCCGAACAAGCAGCAAAGAATACACGCCGGGAACAGGAATCCCGAAAGACAAGAACGAAGCGGAAGAATTTGAAAGCCAAAGACCCGCAGCCGCCAGCCGACGAAAAGCGTCTGCAAAGGACGAAGAAACCCGCGTCCGCCGAGGCGTTTTAAGTCCCGACGGAAAAGACTGGTGGCAAGTCACGGAATTAGAAACCGGAAAAATCTACGAAATGGCGCACCGCAGCAAAGCACCCGGAAAAGACGGAGAAACGATTGCGTTTACACTCTATCCGCACCCGAAATTAAAACATTCGATGCTCGCCAAAGTCGATCGTTCCGCTTCCGAAAGCGAACTTTCCTGGAAAGATGTCACCGCCCAATTTATGAAGGACGCTTCGCTTCCGTCCAAATTTTCCGATTCCATCATGGACTTCGTGAACAAGCAGAAAGAACCGACCGAAGCGGATTTAAAAAATGGGCGACTCGATTTGCGGAACCTGTACATCCTCTGCATCGACCCGGACGGTGCCATGGACCACGACGATGCCATTTCCGTGGAAAAAAGAGCTGATGGCGGATTCCATCTGGGCGTGCACATTGCGGATGTCAGCCATTATGTTCCCGAAGGCAGCGAGCTCGACGACGAAGCGATTACGCGCAGCTTTACGCAATATTTGCCGTGGACAGCCGTGCCCATGCTTCCCGATCGCCTTTCCAGCGACCTCTGCTCTTTGCATCAGGGCGTGGATCGTCTGGCATTCAGCTGCCTGATAGAACTCGACAAAGACGCCAACGTACAATCTTTTGAATTCAAAAAGAGCCTGGTGAACATTACGGCAGGCATCACTTACGGCGAAGCGGTGAAACGTCTGGAAGCCGGAGACGAACACGTCAAAGCTCTTCAGGAAGTCGCCGATCTTTTGCGAGCAAACCGGCAAGCCTCTGGAATTTTGGAACTGGGCAGCACCGAACTTGGCTGTAAATTCGACGAGAACGGCGAACCCGAAAAAATCGTTCCGAGAGAGGGCAACGAATCCGACCATTGGATTGAAGAATGTATGCTGATTGCAAACCGTTGTTGCGCACAGGAATTGCAACGCCGCCATTTGCAAGGAGTCTATCGGATTCACGAAGCTCCCGATACCAAAGACATTATGGAGCTGTATTACCAGCTGCCGGACTTGTTCAAAGACAGCCCGATTTCTTTGCGGGAACTCGGCAAGCCCCGGCGTGGGGACACCAACCTGAATCCGGACGTATTTAAACTATACCAGCATCTGGTCGAACGCGCCAAAGGTGACGAAGAACTGACCGTGCGCATTCTTCGCAGTATGCAAAAAGCCCATTACGACAGCAACTGCTTTGGACACTTCGCTCTTAACTGGCAAGACTATGCGCACTTCACCAGCCCGATTCGCCGTTACGCCGATCTCTGGTGCCACCGTGAATTGTCCCGCCAATCCGCCGCAGAAACCGACGCCAAACGCGCCTGGGACGTGGTCGCCGTCTGCTCCGAAATTTCGGCAAACGAAGTCAAAAATCAAAAGACAGAAAGAATGTCCCTCAAAGTCTGCGCGACATGGCTCCTTCGCAAACACTTGGGCGAAGACTTCGACGCGACCGTGACAGGCATTCAGGAATGGGGCGTTTACGTTGGCGTCGATGACCCGCGCGCCGAAGGCCTTGTGCGATTCCGCGACATCGCCGGTTCCGACTATTACGTTTTCAACCCGGACAAAGGAATCGTCTATGGCAAACGCAGCGGCAAAACTTTTGCCCGTGGAGACAAAGTCAAAGTTCGATTGCTTCGGGCCAATCCTGTCCGCGGCGAAGCGGATTTTGCCATCCTCGAAAAAATTTCGGACGGTCGCCTCTCCAAAATTCCCACAAAAGACCGCGCAGAAGCTGCCGAAGAATTGGGACTGGTTTCGCAGCCCGACGAAAACGAACTCGAAAGCATCCGTCCCCGAGAACGCAAAAAAATCCGTGAAGCCTACGGCAAAGATCGGAAAGCGAACAAACGCAAATCCGACCGCGCGCCGAGTTCCCGAAATTCGGAAAAAGGCTCTCGGAAATCCCGAAATAAAAACAGCGGGTTCGACGAACGGGAAAACGCTTTTTCGGAGCGCAAAAATTCGCGGCGGAAAAAATTCACCCGAAAGAAAAATTCTACTTTCGGAAACTCCCGCCGGGATTCCGGAAAAATCCACACGAAGAAACGCTAATCCATGCCCCAGCCCTCCCCTTTGCGCAAAATCCTGTACGCCTCCTACCAAACAGGCGAATCCCTTCCGGGATATATCCGTTACGCGCTAGAAGGACTTTGCCAAACGGGATTTTCCGTGGCGTATCTGACCAATTCCCGCGACTTGGATGCTTCGGCGCACGCCTTCTTCAAATCGCATCAAATCGAATTGTTCTTTACAGAAAACCGCGGCTATGATTTTGGAATGTGGCGGCGCTACATCGCTTACACGGCCAAATTCCGCAGGGAAGAATGGGAACGCCTGGTTCTCATCAACGATTCCATTGTCTATTTTCAAAACCGCTTTGTACAGATATTCCACGCTGCCGAAAAAAATGCCGCCGACATCGTTTCCCTTACAGAAAACGACGAAATGGCTCCCCATTTGCAATCGTTTTTCCTGTATTTAAAAGCTTCGGCAATCGGCACTTTTTGCGAACGCCTACTGAACGAACCCGACAGCGAAAGCTTTTACGAAGCAGTCGCCCAAAAAGAAGTGGGATTCAGCGTGGCCATGCGAGATCTGGGATTTTCCTTGGAAGCGTTAATTCACACGGAACGTCCCGTGCTATTTTCTTACCCGGAACTCATCGCCGACAAGCGCGGCTTTGTCAAACGGAAACTTCTGCAAAAAAGATGGACACGCGGCGAAGCCTATTTTTTTTGGGATGGCAACGCCGAAACCGCCCTCTTGACGGATTATGAAAAGTGGATTCGAGAAAAAGGTTCTCCCGACAGCGATTTCGACCTCCGCTGGCTCAATGAATCCAAACATCCGCTTCGCCAAAAAATAGCGGACAAATTTCGATTCGCCTATTACAAATTCCGTTGGCGGCTCCATTGCCTAAAACGAAAACGGCAGGAGCGTCAAAACGCCAGACTTTAACTGATGCGGATTTTTTCTGCGTCGGCTTTCACCTTGACGCGAACGGTAAGGCAATCGGCAAGATGCATTTCCGTTAAAAAGGCTTTTAAGATTTCATATTCGCCAGCCGCTTCCAAGACCGCAAAATCTCTTTCAAAGATGCGGAACATTTTTCCGGCTTCGGCAACGCGCTCTTCAGAAATAGCAAACAGTTCAACCATATTGATGGCGTACAGCTTTTTAAAAAGGAATGCCGGCAGAACGAAAAGCGTCCGGAACCAATCCGAAACGGTCTGCGATTTTTGAGGCTTGGCATTTTGCTGCGCCACCACATTGATATAAGTCCGAATTTCCTTTCCCATAGCGTGAATTTGCAACGGGCGAAATCTCTTCGACTTGTAAATTTTCGCATCGGCTATCATATCCAACGAACCGCGTACAAAAAAATCAAAAAAATCGGAATAAAGCGAGTAGCCAATGGAATTTAAAACTTCCTGCTGGGATTCGGGAACTATCTGCTTCAGCTCTTCCCGAAATTTGCCCACAGCCCGGGAAAAATTTTCTTCGGTAGAACAAATTTCATATTCTTTCCCACAAAGAATCGCTTGATGCCGCATTTCAAAACGAACAAGTTCCCGCAATCTTTTATACGCATCCCCGTTTTCTTCGGGTTCGGGAAATTTTTCCCCGAATTTCTTTTCTGCGTCATCGATCATTTGATCTATTGAAGAATCATAATCCGTCGATGCACAAATTTTTTGCGAAGAGGCGAATAAAAATTTCAACAGACGATTGTAGCATTCTTCGGAATGCGTATCGGTATGCTTAAAATGCAGCAAACCGTCCAATGCGGAATCAAAGGAATTTTCAAAATCGCCCTTTTCGGCAAAAGTCTCCGCCGCTTGGCAACTCGCCTCTAAATCCCATTCTTTTTCGGCACATTCAAAGTTTTCCATCATCCTCTTCGCCATTTTAAAACGCCGATTCCATACCGGCGAATGTTCCGAAAATATAGGATAATTTTTGAGCGGAATCGGTTTTGAAGCCGATTCCCAAAGCGTTCCGTTTCCAAGCAAAAGCGCGATTTCATCCGCGGATTACGGAATGCGCATCCCTTTCAAATCAAAACGCTTACCATTCTTTTCCACAAAGACTTTTTCTCCGTTAAAGTAGAGACGAACAGACTGCTTGTTTACTTTTGAATTCGCCAAAACGGGCTTCAGCGCGGTGCTTCCTTCGGCAAAATCCGGCTTATGCCCGCTATTCAAAGCTTCAATAGCGCCAGCCAAATAAGCAAAGGGCGCATTCCAATTGATGGCCACTTCATTCGAAGCATAGCTGCAGCGGTTATCTACATAAGACGTCGCCGGAAATCCCGTCCGATAATCGGAACATTCCCAACTTTCCGACCCGATATCTTCGCCACCCGGCTGAGGGCCGCCCACCAGCATTCCCGGCACAGGGGCCGCAATTTTATCGGCGGTGCTCGGACGGTGATGCGGATACTTCGGCGATACGGTTCCAAATCCCGTCAAGAACGACAGATTCAAAGGATTCTTGCCCAACAGATAATCCAAAACCTTTCGAGCCGCATCGTAATATTTCTTCTCGCCCGTCAAATAGTAAGCATACAAAAGCCAGACGCCCTGATTTGCCGCCACCGCATTGGAACCCCACACAAAATCCCGCTCGTCCATGACAACGCCAAAACCGGAATTCGCCCTATCCACAAAGGCATCGCTTTTTTCCAAAAGGACTTGCCTTGCCGAAAGCGCCGTATTCCCCATTTCCGTTTCATGAGTCGCCGCGCCATAAATCGCAAGTCCAGACACGTCGCCCCAATTCGGCACGTTGCCTTCATTTACATTTTGCTTGTAAGAAGCGTCTCCCGTCGAAATAAAAATCTCCGTTCCGGCAAAAAGTTTTTCATCATCAAAATTGCCGTCACCATATTCCCCCGTCGAAACGTCCGAAGGATTATGGAAAGCGGCATCCGGATTTTGCACTCCCCAAGCATACGCCTTTTTTGCCGCCTCCAGACATTGAACAGCAAAAGCCTCATCCAATTTTTTATAAACCCGATAAGCCGCCGCCATCACTCCCGCAAAATCAAAAGATGCCGCAGTTCCCTTTCCAATCACATAAAGGGCCGACTTGTCGCTGCTGGGCATCACATCGCCAGGAAAACTTAAAGAAGTCAATTTATGATACGCGAATTTTCACCGTCAATGCGACTGATATAGGTTGAATCGGGAAGAAAAAAAGTTCCCTAGGGCTAGCCCCTGGGGAACCTGGCCGAAACTTTTCTACCTTGCCGATTCTACCAAAAAAGGACATGGCGGTGAGTCTCAACCAAGCACAAAGATACGAAATACGAGCGCTCAATGCGGCAAAGATCCCCCCGAAAAACATAGCCTTGCAGCTGAAGGTCCACAAATCCACAATCTACAGGGAACTAAACAGGGGCGGCGGCCGCCAGCATTACGACCCGGTCAAGTCGCAGGAACGGGCAGACCTCCTTGCCGCGACAAGTCACCTGCATTACGACTACGACGAGGACGACTGGAAAATCGTGGACGGGAAAATCAAGGAAGACTACTCTCCCGAACAGGTGAACGGACGCGCGAAACTCGATGGGATGGGTGTCCCTAGCGTCGCCACGATATACAGGCATGTGAACAAGGACGAGGACCTGAAGAAGCACTTGCGGCACGGCAAGAAACCATACCGTAAGCGCGGGGAGAAGAAGGACAAGAGAGGCCAGATTGTAGGCCGCGTGCCCATCGAGGAACGTCCGGCAATCGTGGACGAGAAATCACGCGTAGGCGACATCGAGATAGACCTGATAAACAGCGCGGACCATGACGCGAACCTGCTCACGATCAACGACAGGATGACGAATTACAGCCTGATAAGGTATCTTCCGACGAAGAACGCGAAAGACCTGAAGAGAACGCTTGTGAGGGCGCTGAAGGACTTTGAGAAAACGTTCGAAGTCAAGATTCTCACAATCACTTCGGACAACGGGAAGGAGTTCGCCTGTCACGCAGAAATAGCGAAAGCTATGAAGGCGGATTACTACTTTGCGAACCCGTACCACTCCTGGGAGCGCGGTGCCAACGAGAACATGAACGGTCTAATACGCCAATATCTTCCCAAGAAGGAGTCGTTCAAGGGAATCTCTCCCCGGAAAGTTCGCTGGATACAGGATAAACTGAACAACAGGCCTCGAAAAAGGCTTGACTTTATGACCCCTTTAGAGTATATTTATACGCAAGTTAAACTACAAACCTAAGTCGCGTTAGCGACGAAAATCCGCCATAGACTCCGCCGTCCGCCGCCTGCATCGAAAGCATCCAATCCAAATTGTATTTGATTTCGGCGAGCAAATCGGGCAAAGCGCCATCCGCCGGAATGTTCCATTTCAACGTGCCAAAATAATTCGGAAAATGTTCATACAAAGAAAGCAGCGTGTAGGTCGTAATGCCGGAATTCACAATGTAGCGACCGTAATCGCCCGCATCATACCAGCCTTTCAAAGATTGGATGGTTCCGGACTCCCCTGTAGAACTGTGTAAAGAAATGCTGCCCGTCGTATGCCCCGCAGACCGCTTCCACTGCCCCGCATAAGTTTCTTCCAAAGCCATAGACGCCCGCTGATAATAATACCACTTGAGCGAAGCTTTCAAAACTTCTTCAAAAGTATCATCGACTATTTTCAAATCGCTACGAACAATCTGGCCGCCAATTTGAATGGAATACGTTCCCGGCTGTTTCAATTCCGAAAAATCCACCCGCTGCACATTTTGCCCACTCGGCGCCCAATAAGAAACTTCCGAAGGCACAGCACTCAACACCACCTGTCCTGACGCATCCAGAATTTTCACTGCGCCAGAAGCATCTGCAATAGTGAACTCCTTAGCATCGTTGGAACGGTAACCGATTTGATTAATAAAAGCGGTCGCTCCAAAAGCCGAAGAAACCGCAAGCAGAGAAGCTACCGAAATCGGCGCACAACGTTTAACAGAAAAAATCATAACAGCCTCCTTTTGAGGGGAACGTTTTTAAAATAATCCCACATCCCCGTATGGAATCCAAGCGAAGCCCAAATTTGTTTACGAACGTGTCCAGCATAACAGATTCCCCTTGTGGCAAGAATCAAAAATCGATTCAAAGCCGGAATCGTTCCCAAAAAGGCAGCGGCGAATTTCAGAAAGTTCCTTCCATTCTAAATTTTAGATATATTACTTTCAGGCGATTTTAAAAACAAATTTGAAAAAATCGAAAGAGACCAAGCGATGCTTCGACAAGCTCTGCGACCGATTTTTTGAAAATGAATTTTTAGAAGCGGCCTTTAACATGATGGAGTTTTTATGGACTTAAAATGGTGCAATCCCGAAGCGGAATTTGAACGACTGGTCTTGGCAATCGATGTGGGCGGAACCAACACAAACATTGGACTTGTCGCCTATAAAGAAGGAAAATTCACTCTGGTTTTAAAAGCGGACTATGCTTCTGGGAATCTTTCCGGTTTAGAAGCCCCGATTACGGAAACCCTTCACATTGCCGCCGAAAAACGCGCGGACTTGAAACCCAGCCATTGCTGCATCAGTGCCGCCGGGCCCGTTTCCGAAAATCGCTGCGTCATGACAAATCTCTCCTGGCGCGTGGACGGAAACGAACTCACCACAAAACTCGGCATTCCCGTTCTGGTCGTCAATGATTTTGTCGCCATCAGCTACGGCATTCCGACTTTGAACGTAAACGATTCGGAACAGATTTACAAAATGCCCCATTTAGACGGCACCACTCCCGATTCCAAGCCTTCCACAAAAGCGGTCATCGGACCGGGAACCGGAATGGGCGTATCCTTTTTGGTTTTCGACGGGAAAAAATACATCCCGGCAAGTTCCGAAGGCGGGCATATCTCATTTGCGCCGTTCGACAAAGATTCCCAGGATTTCAGAGACTACATGCAAAAGCGCATCGGCCAAGTTCCCGGCGTAGAACCGCTCTGCGCAGGGCAAGGGCTTGCGCACCTGTATGAATGGTGGCGCGACACCCGCGGCATTCCGGACAACGACGCCTTCCGGAAAATTGAAGCGACCGATTGGAGCGACCGCCCCAAATACATCAGCCGGGCAAGCGATACCGATCCCGTCGCCGCAGAAATGATGACTCTCTGGGTCAAAATGCTCGCCCGTTACGCCAGCGACGTCTGCGCCATGCTCTTGCCTTTCGGCGGATTCTACCTTGCCGGCGGAGCCATGCAAAAAGATTTGCGCTGGCTCATCAAAGAAAACCTGTTCATGAAATATTTTGAACAAAATTACAACCCGAACATCTTGCCGCTTTTGAAGAAAATGCCGATCTATGTCATCAAGGATTACAGCATCAGTTTATACGGCGCAGCAAACGCCAGCGTAAACCTGCAAAATTAACATTCCCAAAAAGAAAAGCTCGACAATTTTTTGCCGGGCTTTCTTGTTTTTAAACCCATAGCGTTGTCCGCCTGCGGCGTGCCGTGCCCTCGCGTTATCGCCGCACATTCTGCGCGCCGTCCGTTCAGCCTCGCCTACGGCGAGTCCGAACCCGTCCGGGCTTCGGTCACTAACGCCATTTCAAAATCAAAATTCTTTCAACACGCCCAATGCGCGCTCAATGGTCTCCCGCCCAATCCCGAAAATCGCATTCAACTTTTCGATTCGCTCCGACGGAGCAATTTGTTCCAAACGCGAACCGTTCTTATCGCGAACAAGCAAGTTTCCTTTTTGATAATAATACTGGATGCCGTTTTTTCTATCGAGTTTGTTCAACACCGGATAAGTCATCATTTCCTTATCAAACGATGCGCTCCAGTGTTTTTGAAATTCCTGTTCGCCAACTCCCCGAATATCAAATTCAAAACGCAATTTCAGCGGTCCCTTGGCAGAACCCGTGAAAAGCCCGAGAACGCCGTTAAAAAGTTCCAAGCGCACCGCATTCGGAACCAGCGGGAAAAATGCCTGCGTCTTTTGCATCGGAATTTCGGCAGGGATTTCCAACGGATCAAAAATCAAATAGCCGGGATCCAACAGATAGCGCTTTTCGGAAAGCGGCAAAAGCAATGCGCAGTGCACATTCTTTTCAATACGCTTGTCGCCCATCAAAAGTTTCGGCTTGTATCCCATGCGAAGAAGTTCCTGGTATAAATGCCAGGTCAAACTGAAGCACGTTCCGCCGCCCATCCAGGCGTCCAAATCATTTTCATAACTGTCGTCCAATTTGCGTGCCGCATCAGCGCTTTTCGCTTGAGAATAGCGGATGATTTTTGTCAGATTTTCGTAGGTGACATGAGAAACGCGTTCACAGAGATCGAGAATTTCTTTTTGCATAGCCATTTCGATAAAGTCCAATATCCAAGTCAAATTTATTATTTTCAACGAAATCCATTTTAGCTTTATCGAGAGCGGTCAATAGCCAAAATTCCGTGAATTTAAAAAGCCGCTTTGCAGCGGCTTCGTTTTCCTTTTCAACTGTTAGATGTTCAATTCGTTCATCATCATTTCGTAGAACTTTCGATACATATCCTTTTCCGGTCCCTTGCGGAAATCGATCGCCGAAGAAGGATGCAAGTTCAAAGAACCCGTAATCATTTGCGGAATGATATAGCCCCATTCGTATTTCTGGCGAAGCGGCACAAACAATTCCGTAATCGCATCCAGTACGGGACGCACATCGTATTTGGGATTCTTTAAGAAGCTCAAAAGAAGTTCCGTTGTGCAGTTTCCCGCGCCGCGACCCATTCCCGTTACCGTGCAATCCAGATAATCCACATGGTTGATAATCGCCTGAATGGTATTGCTAAAAGCCAGCTGCTGGTTGTTATGCCCGTGGAATCCGAACTTTTTCGTTTTTACATGTTCCCGATAGCGTTTCACGGACTGGTCGATGTCTTCCTGATAGAAATGCCCAAAGGAGTCCACCAGATAAAGGACGTCCGCCTTGCACTCGTTTTCCACCTGGTCAAGCGCTTCGTCGAGTTCCGGACCGCGATCGCGACTGACAGCCATAATATTCAAGGTCGTTTCATAGCCCATATCATGGAAGGTGTTCACCAAGTCGATGCCCTTGTCGATATTCTTCACGTAGCTCGCCACGCGGAACATCTGGTATGGAGATTCGGAAGCGGGTTTGATCGCTTTCAAATTGACACGACCGACATCCGCCATCACGGCAAATTTCACAGAGCTTTCAATGCCGTCGCGCACTTTCCAAAGCAAATCGTCATCGCAGAACTTCCACGGACCGTAATCTTTCGGGTCAAAAAGATCGGGAGAATTTTTGTAGCCCATTTCCATGTAGTCCACGCCAGCAGCGGTCAAAAGCTGATAAAGGCGACGGACAAATTCCAAACTGAAATCGTGCTTGTTTACAAGGCCACCATCACGGATGGTGCAATCGAGAACTTTAATAGAAGGATAGTACATTTGAATTCCTTTTCCCGCCATGCGGGATTTCTATGACAACGGAAAGATAAATCGCTTTTGGGCAAAATCCAATAGGTGATTCAAAGATTTTACAAAATTCTTTATTTTATACGCAATTTATGCGTAGAATGACTAAATATTTCAAATTTTATTAAAATTTAGCCAATCTTGTTTTTTGCAAAAAAAACAATTCAGACATTCAGAAGAGCTTCAACAGCTTTTCCTCTCACTATTTTCAAAAGAAATTTTATTTAGTCAATGTTTTATATTTGTTTTCAACGCAAAATTTGCGTTGAAAATATACAAACAACCGATGCTACTCTAGGGAAATAGTTTTAAATTTAAACGGAAAGTTGACAACAACTTTAGCCATCCCAGCTAGAAAGGAAACCCTCCATGAAAGCGACAAATTTTGCAAGCAAGCAAGCGGCTATTCTCCTCTCCATTTTCGCCCTGAACGCCTGTTTCGACAGCGACTCCGCAACAGGAAACGTTCCTGCGGATTCCGATACAGCGATGGAATGTACAGCTAAAAAAATAGAGGGAGGCTCCGATTTTGAATTTATCTGCAACGGAACGGTCGTAGGCTCCATCGGGAATCTTGCGGAGAGCTCCTGCAAGTTCGAGGAACTCGGCGACAGTACAGGCTATGAAATCATCTGCGGAAGCGATACGGTCGGCACTTTCTATGGTTCGCTTGCGGACACGATTCCCACAACCGATTCGACGACGGCGAATCCCGCCAAATGCTCGGAAGGGGATCTTTTCCTACAGGCAACCCCCGCAAAAAAATACGTCTGTTTCCATGAAACGTGGAAAGCGGCGGACTCGCTGGATGTCCTCACCATTTGGGCATACGACACCTACGGAATTGCTTGCAACGATTCGAACAAGGGGGAAATTATCCAAGGAAAAATCTCCGGGCTGGACAAGGTTTGCAAATCGAGCGGTTGGGCAAGCCCCAATCAAGCGGATTACGCGATGGAAGGTCAAAAATGCACTGCGGAAAACGAGGGAAAAATAGAGGAGAGTAAAATTTCCGAAGAATATTACAAATGCGAGAACGGTTCCTGGATTCAATCTTACAGACTGGACTACGATACGCAAGATAAAACATGCGACGAATCGAACGAGGGCGAAATAATCGAAGTAAATCACTACAAATCTTGCGTTCACTATATCACTTCGACAAATTACTACAAATGCAGCCAAAACAATTGGCAATATTTGTCTTTGCTAGAAAGGGACATCTACGAGGGAATGATCTGCGATTCTTCGAACATCGGGAAAATGGAAATTGGCCCTTACAGCAACATCGCCTATGTATGCCAGAAAAACGGATGGGAAGAACTCGTTTCCGAAATGTCCTGGTACGGCAACGACAGTGAATTCCGAGTAAAGACGGAATACAACCAGTACAGTGAAAACGCTGGTGGATGGTTCGTGTACTCGGACAGCTCTCTCGGAGGAAATTCAAGAATCAAATGGCCGGTGGAAACCGGGAACGAATACGATGACAAGGCTCTGGATCCGGTTATCGAGCATTGCAATGGTCTTTGCGGCGAATTCGTTCTGGGCGACTCTTTGCATTTTAACGACAGCAGCTATCAAAAACCTTTCATCGGCGTCGGATTCAACGTCACGGACAGCGATACCGTCGGCGGGGATATTACCGGTTGGGGCGGAATCAGCATCGCCTACAGCGGTCCGGCAGCAATCATTGAATTAGTCCCTGAAAATGAAAAAAACTATCTGGAAAGCGACAACTATTTTGCAAATATCCCCCGCCAGGGCAGCATAAACGCCATAAAAATTTCTTGGAACGATTTTAACTCTTGGGCGAGCCTTGATAGTCAAACAGAAGTTCCCCTGAACGAATTTTTGAAAAAAGTCGTCGCCATCAGAATCTACACACAACTCGAACCGGGATCCATCGAATCTTTCAAAATCATGGCCATCGGCTCCTACAACACACCGGTTTATTATTAGGTATATTGTTCAGCGAAAATGCTCTATATTTACCAATATCCCGATTGGACAAAATTCCGTTACAAGCAAAAGGTAACCACTTCGCTTGGGCGCGTCCGGATGGCACAAGGTTATTTGACGGGAATCGCTTCCCTGGCTCTGGACAAGTGCGACGCAGAGGAATGTTCCCGCAGGGATTTGGTAGCATCCTTCGAAGCGGAATCGGCAGAACTTTCAAAAAAAGCTTTCGATACCTTCATGGGGGCTTCCCGGAATTTTCAGAAGGAAATCTCCGAAGAAAACCTGCTCGAATGGCACGCAGCCTGCGTAAAAGGCGGCGGGCATTTTAGGACTTCTGAAAGCGCGGAACCCGGAGTGGAACCGGAGCGCATCGCAAAGGAAATTTCCCTTTTTCTGAAATTTTTCAATGCGGCAGAAATGGACTATGTATTAAAAGCGGCCATCGCGCATTTCTGGTTTCTCACCATCTGCCCTTTTGAAAAAGGGAACAAAGCTATTGCCGGACTTCTTTCCGACATCCAACTTTCCCGTAGCGAAAATTCGCACAATCGGTTTTACTCCCTGTTTTCCGAACTATTGAAAAATCCTGCGGATTATGCCGAAAAACTTTTAAAAGTTCAGCAAGGGGACGGGGAAATTACAGAATGGCT
The DNA here is from genome assembly GCF_002300445.1 of Fibrobacter sp. UWS1. Classification (NCBI taxonomy): domain Bacteria; kingdom Pseudomonadati; phylum Fibrobacterota; class Fibrobacteria; order Fibrobacterales; family Fibrobacteraceae; genus Fibrobacter; species Fibrobacter sp. UWS1. Next base: position 1,959,769 of record NZ_NSGW01000001.1, on the reverse strand, counting down.
TTTGTGGTTCATCGAAAAATTAAATGCCGCCATAGAGTGCGCCACCAATCATTTTTCGCCACAATTTTCAGAGGCGGCAATGTCGCTATCCATTGAAGGAATTGCTCTTTCCGACCGTAAAATGCGCCTCTTGAAAATTTTGCGCCAAGACAACGGTTTTCTGCAAAACTCTTCTGTGGAAATTTCCTCATCGGAATGGGCAAAGATATCCGGCATTTCGCACGATTCCGCCTTACGCGATTTGACGGATCTCGTCGAAAAAGGAATCCTCAAAAAAACAAAGGCAAAAGGACGCAGCACCAGATATCGGCTGGTCGGTATTTCTAGCCAAGATGAAAAAAAGGAATTTATATACAAATGAATCCTTGGAGGCCTGGAATTTCCGCTTCTCCAAGTTGCTTCAGTCCCAACATCCCCTAAATTGCCTTGTATATGTCAAATCGGCTTTCATATATAATTTTCAATTTTTTATTTTATTTCGGCATTTACAAAAGGATTCAATATGAAACTGAACAAAGAAACCCTATGCGTTCAAGCCGGATGGACTCCGAAAAAAGGAGAATCCCGGATTCTTCCGATTTACCAGAGCACGACTTTTAAATACGATACCAGCGCGCAGATGGCGGACCTTTTTGACTTGAAAGCGGACGGCTATTTTTACACTCGCCTTCAAAATCCGACCAATGATGCCGTCGCTGCCAAAATTGCGGCACTCGAAGGCGGCGTTGCCGCGATGCTCACCAGTTCCGGTCAAGCGGCAAATTTCTACGCTATTTTCAACATCTGCGAAGCCGGCGATCATTTTGTGAGTTCCTCTGCAATTTACGGCGGCACTTACAACCTCTTTTCCGTCACGATGAAGAAATTGGGAATTGAAGTCACCTTTATTGATCCCGATGCTTCCGAAGAAGAAATCGACAAAGCTTTCCGACCGAATACAAAAGCCTTGTTCGGAGAAACCATTTCGAATCCGACCTGCCACGTCACCGACATTCGAAAATTTGCCGACATCGCCCACAAGCACGGTGTTCCTTTTATCATCGACAATACATTTGCCACGCCGGTTCTCTGCCGTCCGTTTGAATTCGGAGCGGACATCGTCACGCATTCCACCACTAAATACATGGACGGACACGCAATGACTGTAGGCGGTTGCATCGTGGATAGCGGTCGTTTCGATTGGTCTGCGCATGCCGACAAATTTCCCGGCATGACTGAACCCGATCCCTCTTATCACGGTCTCGCTTACAGCAAAGCTTTTGGAGAAAAAGGTTATATCGTCAAAGCGACCGCCCAGCTGATGCGCGATTTGGGAAGCATTCAGGCTCCCATGAATTCCTTCCTCTTGAATATCGGTTTGGAAACGCTAGCTCTCCGCATGCCAAAACACTGCGAAAACGCCATCAAAATTGCTCAATTTTTAAGCAGCCATCCCAAAGTGGCGTGGGTCAATTATGCAGGCCTTGAAAAAGACCCTTATCACGCTCTTGCCAAGAAACAATTCGACGGCGGCCTCCCCTGCGGCGTCATGGCGTTCGGAATCAAAGGCGGGCGGGAAGAATCCATAAAATTCATGGACTCACTGAAATTGATAGCCATCGTAACCCACGTGGCCGACGCGCGCTCTTGCGTTCTTCATCCGGCAAGCCATACCCATCGCCAGCTTTCCGACGAGCAGCTTTTGGAAGCCGGCATTCGCCCGGATTTAATCCGGCTTTCCGTGGGCATTGAAAATGCGGACGACTTGATTGCCGACTTGACGCAAGCCTTCGAAAAAATCTAAAATGGAAATCAACTGATGAACAAAAACGCAGGCGTAAAAGTCTGCGTTTTTTTCAAATTTAAAATTGCCAATTCCCGATAAAAATCCGCTTTAAAATTCAGCGCAGATAATGCAAAGATTCTGTGATGACTATTTTCCCATCGATTCGCAAAACCGCCCGATAGACTCCATTTTTTAAAGAGCGCATTTCAGAAGAAACATCCGCAGAATACGGATGGCGAATACCGACTTTCAGATTTCCATTCAAATCGTAAATGTTCAACACCGCGTTTCGTTTCTGCAAAAGCATAAAAATATTTTCATGTAAGAACATTCTCTTTGCAAAAATGCGTTTCTGTCCAAAAATTTCAAAAGGCTGCGCCAATGTTTCTGTCGGTTCCGGCAAAACAATGGAAACTTGAAAAGAAAGAATCGCTTCCTTTGCGCCGTAGGAAAATCCCTGACGGAAAGAATAGACATCGCCTGTTTGCGCTCGGGACGGATAATGCCCAATTTTAGCTTTCGCTGAAACAAGATCTATTTCCGAAAAAATTCTGGCTTTTTCATTTTCCCATGAAGTGCTGTAGCCCAAAGAATCAAACCAGTTTCCGGGTTCTGTCGCCGTCGAAACAAAATCCTTGGTATCGTTCGGATTCAAAACAAAATACGAAAGGCCGTTACCCAATAAATTTGCCATTTCCGAAGAAACAAATCCCAAAAAATCAAAAATTTCATTTTCCAACGCAACTTCAACCGTTCCATAAGAGGAATCCAACGGCAATGAAACCGCATAGATAAATTCTTTTTGTTCCATTTGGATACTGCTACTTGAAGAGACCTCACTGCTTGATGAAAGCATAGAGCTTGAAGAAGTGACGCTGCTGGACGATAGCGTAGAACTCGAAGAATTTTTTGGCGGACATTCCTCTAAAACAGCATTGCCGACGGTAAAACAGATGTAGCCGTTTTTTTCCGTGATATGGGAAATTTTGTTATAAATTTTATTTCCGCTCCAGTTGTAAAAATGGTCAAAGTCCGTTATCTTTTGAATGCCAGGATAAGAATACGCATCAGCGGACGAAAGCGAAGCTTCTTCAATATCTACATATTGCGTATAATTGTTCACCCCTTCCGAATCCCAAATTTGCTGATCATAGTCGATGTGCCAAATAAGAAGTCCATGTCCCGGTAGCGAGGCATCCCAATTGCTTTTTTGCCGATTTTCCAGTACAAACCATTGATTCGCATCCTCTGCGTCCACAATCTGATAAGCAAAATTACTGGAATCAAAAGAAGGTATTGCATAAACGCCATCATTATCCGGCAAATCGATAGGTTTATGCCAGCCCAGCCATTCTCGCTCCATAGAACTCATATTGGGAACGTGCGTTCCATAAATCTGTCCGGTCGCAGTATTTACCCAATGATTATAACAGCCCACATCCATTACATCGTATTCGCCAGGAGTTGTAAAAGTTCCCTTATCTGTATTCGTTTGATAAAGATCCGGAAGCCCAAGAACGTGTCCAAATTCATGGGCAAATGTTCCCATACCATCGATGGATGCATTATCAAAATTGCCTTTGCCCGGAATATAAACGTATCTGCCCACTTTTCCCGGTTTGAAATTCTTATTCATCCAGCCCATATAAATAACATTGTCCATCTTGTAATCCGCTGTAGAACCAGCAAGAACCAGGCCTACAAAAGTTCCATCGCTATTTTTTGCATAAGAATCCAATGAGGTCAGCTCTCCAGCATTATAGGCAGCATTCAATACGGCTTCCATGACATTCACATCATTTCCGCTGGGCGTCCCGTTATAATCATAAGGTCCAATAACCTGAAACGTGGGTTTAAAGATACCGCCGGATTGCCGAATATAATAATCCCGGACACTTCCAAAATGCGAGTTGTCGCTGTAACCCGTTTCATTCAACATCCGCTTAAAATTTTCCGCATCCGTATTCGTCCAGGATTTTAAACTGTGATTAACCAAAACAATTAAAAAAGTTTGCTCCCCTTTTGTCCAACTTTCTGCCGAAGGTTTTCGGCGCACTCCTTTGTCTGTTTTCAGAAAACTTCCATAAGGCCGCCGCGAACGTTTTTCCATTTTTTCTTGCAGATAAATTTTTCGTACTTCCGTTTTATTTATCCCGTTTAAAAATTTTTGTATAGCGGCATCCCGTTTATCAGAAGCTTTTATCCCGGAATTTTCTCCTTGCGAATTGGCAAAGCACAAATCTTTATCGCAAAAAACCAGAATATATCCATCTAAAGTTTCTTTATAATGTTCAAATTCATCGCCACGTTGATAAAATGTCAGCGTATCACCATTAGATTGTATATGCTGCATAGGAAAAGGGGGCATCGGCTTTGTCAAAGAAAAAGAAACACAGCCGAAGAAAACAGCAAACCAAATCCATTTATGCATAAAAACACTCCTCATCAAGAAAATTAATATGCGAAAAAAGGAAAATGATTTTTATTTTCAAATTTTCTGTGTTGAATCCGTGCAAAAAAATTCACTAATCCAAAAAATGGAAATTTATACGGTCCTCCACTAAATATTCGCAATTAAAATTTTCAAATATGAACTTCTTTTCGCAAGGGGAACTCGGTTATTAGTTTTCAGTTCCCAGTTCCAACTAGTCGAAGGGTGGTCCCTGAGCCTGTCGAAGGACACTAATCATTAATCACTGATTGCTAATATTAAAATTTAACGCCTATTGAAAAAACATAGCAATGATAATAAACGATTTTTTTTTTAATAATGGCTCTGTAATTTTACTATATATGATTATATATGTATAACCACGGAGGGATTTATGAAAACAGAAAAAACAAGATTGCAGGAGCTCGCGGCAGGTATCGAAGATGATATGAAAACCACTCTGGGTTCTTTGTACAAGGGCATTTCCATTGAAACGAAGGGATTACCTCTCCACAGTCAGGAATCTATAAGCATTCATGAGAGCGGCTCATATTCTGCCGCCGATATTGAATTGCGTGACTCTATCCATAAAACTGTGTCATTCACCACCAAGCATCATTTGAAAAATGATGTAAATTGAGGAACTATGATGACACACGAAGAATATAAAGAGATGATCAAAAAAGCAGCATCTCAGTTCAAAACAGGAAAGCCAATTTTTGGCAAAGACGGAGCATTTCACCAAGTATTGGAAGATTTTTTGAATGCTGCATTAGAAGCGGAAATGGATGTTCATTTGGAAAAAACAAAGCCCGAAAATCGAGAAAATCGGCGCAATGGGAAAATGCCGAAAGAGATAAAAACGGCATACGGAGCAGTCCAAATAAACACGCCTAGAGACCGCGAAGGAAGCTTTAATCCTGAGATTGTGAAGAAACGTCAAACCGTGCTTGCCGAAGGTCTTGCAGACCGAATTATCGGCCTTTACGGACTCGGACAAAGTATGCGCGATATTCAAAAATATTTGGAAGATGATTTTGGCGAATACATTTCAGCCGATACCATTAGCAACATCACAGAACGCGTGTGGCCAGAGATTAACGAATGGAGAACGAGACGTTTAGAAACGGTTTATCCCATCGTTTGGATGGACGCAATTCATTACAAAGTAAAAGATGAATCAGGCATCGTAACAACGCGAGCAATTTACAATGTCATCGGTGTTGATTCAAATGGTTACAAAGATTTGCTAGGCATGTATGTGTCGCAAAGCGAGGGTGCAAAATTCTGGATGCAAGTCCTTTCCGATTTGAAAAATCGCGGAGTGGAAGACATTCTCATCGCTTGTGTAGACGGACTTTCAGGCTTTCCGGACGCAATAGAATCCGTGTTTCCAAAGACCAATGTTCAGTTGTGTGTAGTGCATCAAATTCGAAATTCACTCAAGTACATTAACGCAAAATCACAAAAAGAATTTTTGAAAGAACTGAAGTTAGTTTATGCGGCATCGACCAAAACGGAAGCCGAAATTGCACTAAAAAAATTAGAAGAAAATTGGGCAAAAAAATATCCAATCGTCATTCAATCTTGGAAAGAAAAATGGGATAAACTTTCGTGTTATTTTGATTATCCAAGTGAAATTCGTCGCATTATTTATACGACAAATACTGTCGAAGGTTATCATCGCCAAATTCGAAAAGTGACAAAAACAAAAGGTCTGTTTCCAAATGATGACTCGCTTGTAAAACTCGTGTACTTGGCGTATCGAAATATCAAAAAGAAGTGGAAAAAGCCATTGCAAAACTGGACAACTTGCGTACAAAAATTATCGATTCTTTTTGGTCAAAGATTTAATCCACTCAACTTAAATCAAATTCCAAAATGAATTTTCTCCGCCCCCAAACGGAAACACAAAAACTTTAATTGGATGATTTTTTTTCAAACAAGGAATGATAATTTTATCATTTCTTGTTATATTTGAATTGCTTCAAAAGGAGAAATTTGAAGTTGTCGCAAAGACAAAATCGAGTTGAAAAAACATCGCTTTGATTTTGCTTTTCGCTTCTTCAATTTTGAAATTTCAAAGCTCTTTTTTTAGCTAACAAAAACTAAATGACACAGTTTATTTGACAGAACCAATTGCGTAAAGACTATGTGACAGAAGTCCTCAAAGCTATGGGAATAGCCAAAAGCAAATACATTATGGAACATAGTGAGAGTCGTGACGGCCTTACGATAGATATTAAGTTCAAACAACCGCTTAAGTCACGTGAAGGGTTGGGCGTGGACGATTGGGGGGATGATGATTGGGAGAGTGAGCCCTATCATGATGGAGAAAACCCCTATGACCCGGCACAATATATTTCTTTTGACGCGTTTAAGGCTAACTTAAAGAAAACCTTGGGCCTGTAAAAGAGAGGAAATCCGTAATGGAAATCAAATTCACTTCTAAATTTAATGATAACTTGCAAGAATTTTGCGATTACATGGCCGGATTTCATCTAAATGATCCCAATTATAGTTCTAAACTACGGGATGCTATATTAAAATATCTGGGTAATCCAAAAGCCAGATACAATGAGGCACACTATTGTGACTCCAAAACATTAGGAAAAGTCCCATCAGGGTCTGGAGCGGAAACTCCGGAAAATAAAAAACTAAAGAAATTTGAAATCATTGAATTTCCCAAAACTTCTGGGAAATTCTATAAACCAAAAAATCCTTTGGCACGTATCTATTACTAAGATAATTTTTTAAAATAACTCGTACTTAATTCAGTACGATTCCCACTTTAGCAAAAATTTCCATATTGCTGGAATCTTTTACTGCGACTTCTGTAATCCAGTTAAATTCTGCAATTCCGGCAAGCCCCATTCGGCTGCAAACCTGATTTCGCGCTTCTCCGTAATTTTGAAGAATTTTCACTTTTTCTTCACCTTGCGCCTGATCAATTTTAGAAGACCATTCTTCACCCAAAATCACTAGTGCAGCACTTGCATTTGCATATTGCTGGGCTTTTTTTTCGTCAATGGCACTCGACGCAGGCGCAGAAAATGTGGGAACAGAAACGGGAGCGGCTACATTCTGAGAACTTTTGGTAGGAAGAGTCGGCGTCAAATTGGCATTTTCATCTTCCCCGCAGCCAATACAAAAAAAGGAAGAAATCAACAAGAACAAGAAAGCAAAACGCATTTTATTCACATTAAATTCCTTCGCTTAAAAATAATAGCGGTTTGTGGGGTCGAACCACAGACACACGGATTATGATTCCGTTGCTCTACCGACTGAGCTAAACCGCCAGATGCCACCTAATTTAGATAACTATTCTAAAAAATCAAGGGTCTTCTATAAAAAAATCAAAGATAACGCACCTCTGTTCGTATTTTTCCCTCTTTATATTCAATATAACGCCAACCGGGAACCGTACTAAGAATATCGAACGAAGAAACTTCCGGATTTAATTGCATTTGTATTGAAGGGGTCAAATAAAGCATTTTCCCTTTTCCTAAATCCAAGGTCATTTCGGAATGATAATGCCCCGCAAAAACGGCATGGAGATTTGGAATTTCCAAAATTTCCTTTTTGACTTCTTCCCAATTTTTGAGCGGATACAAAGAATCCATAAAAAGATGTCCGCAAAGGCAAGGTGGATGATGCATAAACAAAAAAATTTCACCCGTTTTCTGTTTCGCTTCTTCTTTCAGCCACACCAACTGCTGCTTAGACACGCTTCCCAAGGAAGTATCCAAAAAGAAAAAAGGAACACCTTTCACTTCCCGCTGATCAAAATATTCCCCATTTTGAAGTTTTAAAGGAATGGAGGAATAACGCACCAAATCCTCGGAACAATCGTGATTTCCTGCCATCACACACCACGGATGAGAATACGTTTTCATCACTTCAAAGAAAATTTCGTATTCTCGGCGATAACTATGTTCCGTTATATCTCCACTTAAAACCAGAAAATCTAAATCGAACTTTTCGGCATCCCGTAAAGTAACCTGAAATTTTTCCACAGAGACGTTCTCTTTTTCTCCAAAATCCAAATGGAGATCTGATATTTGCCCAATTCTAAAATTTCTCTGATCCATAATTCAAATCTAGTTAAATTTTAATCCCAATTCATCACTTTCAGTAAGTCTTTATAAATCAATGTGATACAGATTAATTCAACAAATTTATCCACAAATCAAATCCAAAATTTTTCAAATTTCATTTTCAACATCCCTTTTTTGAATTAAATAGGGAAAGATGTTGAAAAAATCGACGGATACGGTTTTCAACGTTGAATCCTGTGAATAAAATTCAGGGTTTTCACCAAAAAAAATCTATCCACAATTGTTTTATCTTTTTAAAAATCAACCACTTACGTTTACAATAATCCGATTTTTCCACATATTCACATTATCTAAATCATTCTCTTTTATATATATATAGACTATTTAAAGAAGATGTGAAAATCCCTCTAATAAAAAACAGCTCTGCAAAAGAGCTGTTTACCTTTTGAAAGAGCAATTCTTTATTTCTTGGGAGATTCCAATTCTTTTTCTGTAGAAACATGACAATTCCCATTCAATTTAGCACCGCATTCGATGACTAAAAGTTTTGTCTTGATATTGCCTACAAAAAAAGATTTGGACTCCAGAACTAATTTTTCACTGCATTCGATGTCTCCATTGACTTTTCCCGCAATCATGGCGTTTTTAGATTTGATGACTCCTTCCACATAACCGGAATTTTCAATGACGACATCGCCTGTTGTTTCGATATTTCCTTTTATTTTTCCGGCAATGCGAATATCGCTGGAACCGGATATATCGCCAGTCAGATTCATGGATGAACTGATTTGTGTAAACTGGCCGTCGTTTTCTTTTGCCATATTTTTATTCCTCGATAAAAAGTTCTGGATCGATGGGTTCGTTGTTTTTCAAAATTTCGTAATGGATATGCGGCCCTGTCGTTTTTCCGCTGGAACCGACAGTTCCGATGGCTTCGCCTTTTTTTACGCTTTTCCCTTTTTGCACATATTGTTTTTGCAAATGGGAATAACTGGTCACATATTTATTTCCATGATCAATGACGATGTGCAAACCGCGGTCTTTACTTTTGGAAACAGAAAGCACTTTTCCATCGGCAGTAGCAAAAACAGGTTCGTCCAATTTCGCAGAAATGTCGATGCCCAGATGATTGTCTTCCTTTGAAAAATTTTTACTGACAATGCCGATGGTGGGAATGATGCTGGGTATGTTTTCCCAGTTCTGCCTTTTTTCCTCTGTAAAGTAACCTTTCAACTCGGCGGTAAATCTATTTTTTGAACTGGGCTGGAAGTCGAAACGATTTTTTTCAATAACAGCCGCCAATTTTAAAGAATCCGTTTCATAAAAGGTGTGAAGTATATTCCGGATTTGCCTTTCCATGGTGGATATGGAATCCAATTCGGAAAAGAACAATTCATATTCTTGCTGTTTTTTGAGAAGAACTTCGTTTTGCTTTTGGACTTGACGCGAGCTGACGATAATGGAATTGATTAAAGTGAATTTATAAAAAATAAATCCGCCTAATGCTAAAATAACAATCCACAGTATCCAGAATAATTTCCAAAGAATGGAATTGACTTTAATGGAAACTGTCCGTCCCGAATCCGATGGGATGATTTGAATGATATGATAGCGATTTTTCAATTCAGCCCTTCCATTTTTTCCTGAATTCGGGTCAAATCTTCAAAAGAATAGTAATCGATAATCAATTTTCCTTTAGAAGAATCGTCTGCGGTTTGCTGCAATTTGACTTTGGTGCCAAAAAATTCTTCCATTTTCTGGATGAAAGCCTGAATGTTGGCATCCAAAGGTTTGATTTCCTTTTTAGTTTTTTCCGGATTCTGTTCTTTAGGTTCGTTATTTTTAGCCAGATTTTCAATATCGCGGACGTTCAACCCTTTTTCGATGATGTCTCGGGCGACGGCTTCCGGATCGGAAATGCCAGGACTGAGGAGGGCACGGGCTGCGCTTTGAGAAATTTTTCCTTCGATAATCCAGGTTTGTACTTGTTCGGGGAGTTTCAAAAGCCGAAGGGAGTTCGTGATGACTGCGCGGGATTTGCCGACGCTTTTGGCTAGATCATCATGGGTATAGCCGTAATTTTCCAAAAGTTGCGTATAGGATTTGGCAACTTCGATGGCGTTTAAATCCACGCGCTGAATATTTTCGATGAGCGACCATTCCGCCATTTTTTTGTCGGAAAGAAGTTCGTGGACGTAGGCGTCGATGGTTGTCCATCCGGCGAGTCTGGCAGCGCGGGTTCGGCGTTCCCCACTGACGATTTGATAGCGCCCATTGAATTTGCGAACGGTAATGGGTTGAATTAAACCCTGTTCTTGAATGGTTTCCGCCAATTCAAGAAGTTCTTCTTCGTTGAATTCTGTTCGGGGCTGGTATGGGTTCGCGTCAATCAAATCCAAATTGATTTTTTCAATTTGAATGCTGTTTCCATTTTCATCTTTGGAAATGGATTCGTCTAAAGGAGTGGAATGATTGCTGATAATGGAGTTGAGACCGATTCCGAGTGCGTTAGATTTTTTTCCCATATTATTTTGCCCCGTTGATGATTTCTTCTGCGAGTTTCATATAGGCTTGCGAGCCTGGACTTTTGACGTTATAAAGAATAACCGGTTTTCCATGAGAAGGTGCTTCGCTCAAAGTCACATTCCTTGGAATCATGATTTTAAAGACCCTTTCCGGAATGACATTTCGGACTTCTTCGGCGACTTGTCTGGACAAGCTGAGTCTGGCATCGTACATGGTCAAAAGGGCGCCTTCGATATTCAAGGAACTGTTCAAGTTTTTTTGAATCAGCCGGATGGTGTTGAATAATTCGGCGAGTCCTTGAAGAGCGTAATATTCGCATTGGACGGGAATGAGTACGCTATCGGCTGCCGTGAGGACATTCAATGTCAAAAGGTTCAAGCTAGGAGGAGCGTCTATAATAATATAGTCGAAGTCTTCTTTTAAAACATTGGTGATTCTTCTGAGGCGATGTTCCCGACTCATGGCATTGACCAATTCCAATTCCATAGCGGAAAGATCCGGACCGGCGGTAATCACTTTTAAATAGTCCAGTTCCGTTTTCAAAATGAATTTTTGAAGAGAATCCTTTGTAATGGAATCTGGGCTTTCTGCTAGTTTCAACGCTTCATGAATATCTTCTTCTTGGCTTTCCAGATAACCCAGACCTTGAGAAGCATTTCCCTGAGGATCCATGTCGATAAGAAGAGTTTTCTTTTCTAAAGCGGCAAAGTTTGCAGCAAGATTGATTGCCGTTGTTGTTTTGCCTACTCCACCTTTTTGGTTGCAAATAGCGATAATTTTACCCATAGATTCCCTTAATGACTAATGAGTATTCTTGAGTTTCCAGAGGAAGATGATAATCGATAAAATGAATGTCGGAAAGATTCATTAAATCTTTGGTCATTTCTTTGCTTTTAAAGGTGATGAAAAGACCATTTTTTTTGAGTCCGAGTTGAGCGCGATCGTAATCGGCTTCAAAACGAGAAAGAGCCCGACAAGAAATAATATCACAATTGGTTATTTCCGAAGTTTCAAAACGTTTTCCCACGATGGTCAAATTATCCAATTTTAAAGTTTTTTTGGTCTCTTCTAAAAAAAGAACTCTTTTGTGGCGAGGTTCTGAAGCGAAAAATTGAATTTCAGGACAAACAATAGATAATGGAAAAACGGGACATCCACCACCGGCACCCATATCTGCCCAAATCATTCCTGATTTTAAATATTGTTTTTGAGAAAGAACAATAAAGGGCATTAACGAGTCGGCAATATGGCGGGATAAAAATTTTGAAATGTCGTTTTTAGAAATTAAATTGACTTGCGTATTACCTTGAATAACCAGATTGGCGTATTCATACAATTTTTCCAATTTATCATCGGATAAAGTAATTCCTTTATCGGAAAGAAATTGTAAAAGAAGGTTTTCTTGTACAGAGTCAAAGTAGTGTTTCACGTGAAACAATTTAAAAAACTAAATAGAAAATAAAATACGATAAAAGAAAAATTTTTCATTTTGTATAGGATAAATTGTGAATAAAAGTAAAAATGTTTCACGTGAAACATTTTTATTCTAAAAATTGAAAAAATGATGTGAATTTCAATAAAATTATTTTTTATTGAAATGTGAATAATTTTGGGTTAAATCTCTTGTGGTAATATAAAATTTGAACATAGTATTCACAATTTTCTTTAAACAGAGAATGAAAGTTTTCTGTTTGAGTGATGAATGTGAATAAATCAGATGGAAAATAATATAGGCAATTCTATTTGATGAATATGAAAAATGGAAATGAAATATTGCCGTTAATTGGATGTGAATAATTCAAAATGTGAATAATTTAAGATGAAAGTGCAATTTCAAAATGAATATAGGAGGTTCTAAAAATTGCTTTGTAAAGTGGTTCAGCAGACGGTTGCTGAGTTTATCGAAGATACCTACAATCTTCCAACAAATACTCGCAATTAAAAATTGGCTCTGTAGGCTAAAAGTGTGTACGCATAGATAAAAAAGGGAATATACATTATTACCATAGTATTTGTAAACGTTCCTAAATACGCAAACAACCTTAGCACACCCTGATATGTGGTTATATTAAGTTTGTAGTTGTCTTGCTATAGATATAGCCACATAAATGGAGATTTATTATTACATTAAAAATCAAGTTGCATTACAGAACACAAAATGCTGGCAAACATATTCAAGTTTGCGGAAGAAACGAACGGGTCTGCCCGTAAATATCTATGTAGATGATAGTGGTACTTGGAAAAAAATGAGGCATGCTAACAGAATCAAAATACAATGCAATAAAGGCGACCACCCAAATGCACACGGGATGATTCCGATGTCCATAGACGACAACCCCCGTATATTGGTAGATAACCCTAAAATGGAATTATCAGCTGCGGACATAAATGCAGTAAAGAAATTCGTCATCGCCAACAAGGACTTGCTTATAAGGCTAGGCTCCGACGATAACTTTGATATTGTGGATTTTACAGGGGCTATGGTACTTCCGTAGTATTCTGGTATTATCTAATACGTCCATTTTTAACCAAATACACGCTTTCGTCCTATAGAACCTAAAAATTTTTCAAAAGTGGAATTTTTTTTGGGGGGAATTATATACGATCTTCCACCAAATACTCTCAATTAAAAATTTTTTCAAAGTGTGAACATCTTTTTCGCAAAGTGGAACTCTTTTTTTTCAATACAGAAATTTCTTTTTCACAAGGAAAATTTCTTCTCGCAGACTGCGAGGTGCTCGCTTGCGCAGCGGGCGGAAGGGATAAGGGGGCTTCTGAGTTGCGAAGGCCAGCCCCCTTTTCCCTTCACCCTATCCCCCGCCACGCTTGGCGGTGGGAAATTTTAGGTTCTGGAGTAGAATTGGATATTGTGCCATGGCGAGAAGGGGAAACTCGGTTATCAGTTATTAGTTTTCAGTTTTCAGTTGTCAGTTTCAACCCTCAACCCTCAACCCTCAACCCTCAACTCCCAACTCCCAACTTTCAACTAACCACTAATCCCTAACCATGGTTCGACAACCGGTTGCTGAGCCTGTCGAAGCACACCAACCAAGCAAATCGAGGTGGAATTTTATATATAAATCCCATTATTTGGGGAATTATATACGATCTTCCACCAAATACTCTCAATTAAAATTTTTTTTTAAAACGAGAATTTCTTTTTCACAAGGAAAATTTCTTCTTGCAGAGTGCGAGGTGCTCGCCTGCTCGGCGGACGGAAGGGATAAGGGGGCTTCTGAGTTGACGCGTTGCGTCCGCGGCTGCGGCTCAGTAATGCCTGCAAGCAAGCTTGCTGCGCAACATTCGCCTTACATGCTTTTGCGAAGGCTCCCTTCCAGGGACAATTCGTCTAAAAGAGTAAAACTCTTAAGACTCATGGGCAGCCCCTTTTCCCTTCACCCTATCCCCGCCACGCTTTGCTGTGGGAAATTTTGGATTCTGGGGAGGAATAAAGTGTGTTACATTGCGAGAGGGTGAACTTCTTTTCAAGCGGGGCTTTTTCTTTCACAAGGGGAACTCAATTATCAGTTCCAACTCCCAACTTTCAACTAACCCCTAATCACTAACTACTTACAAATAAATCGTGGTGGAATTTTGTATATAAATCCCAATTTATTTTCGCAGATCTCAAAGTATTTTGCATTCTGGCTAGTCGTTTCTCCTACATTCCACTCTAACCATGGTTCGGCAAGCTCACCAACCGCTCGCCGCTAGTCGCTAATGCGTGCAAATCGGGTGAAACAATCTGCGAATGTGTATTTTATAATTCATGAAAAAATAAAAGCAAATTTTCGAATGTTCCATCTTTTTGGCGATAACATTTCGGAATTTCTCCAAGAGTTTTAAACCCGAGTTTTTGATATAAGTGTATAGCACCGATATTGGATTTGACAACTGCGTTGAATTGCAAAATATGAAAACCTTGAAGAGTTCCCTGCCGTAAGCTGTCTTGGACAAGCTTTTCGCCGATTCCTTTTCCTCTGTGTTTTTGTAAAACGGCATAACTTGCATTAGCGATTGAAGAGCAGCGACCGATATTGTTTGGGTGTAAAATATAAAGACCTAAAATAATTCCTTTTTCTTCGGCAACGGCGGTATAAGTTTGATTTTTGAAAAATTGAAATGCTTCCTCGTCGTTTTCAAATTCGGTCTCTTGAGGAAACGCGTTTCCTTCTTTGACAATTTCATTCCAAATGCTTCGCATAGAAGGAATGTCATTGGAAGTAAACTTTCTAATTTGCATTTTTTTTTCAATCCTTTCGTAAATAATGAATTTCAGTAAATTCATTCGCACATATTGTGCTGTTTTGCTTTTAAAATAGCTAATTCATTTAGGATTATTTGTTTTTGATTTTTGAAATTATATACTTCTACTAAGTAGTCGCAATTTAATTTTTTAAAGTGTGAACATCTTTTTCACACGGTGAATTTTTCTCGCAGACTGTGAGATGTTTTGCATTCTGGTTAGCTGTTTTTCCTAACGTCCCAACTACCCACTGATCGCTAATCACTAACTAGTTGCCTTATTAGAATAGATAAAATTGTTTCACGTGAAACATTCATTGTCGAACTAATCGAAGGGCACTAGTCGCTAATCTTTTTTCTGTGCCCACTATTTTTTACTCTCGTCATTTAAAGCGGATAAATATCTCCGATGCAACCATCCGTACCATCTTTCCGGAGCGATTTGAATTTGAAATTCTAGCCATTGGTGGTACATTTCAAAAAGTTCTTGTCCATTTTGTGGATAAATTTCTTTAGCAAACAAAATATGTTTGTGATTTTGTGGATAAATCCAGCAAATAAATATGGGCAATTTGGGACGATGATTTAAAATAAATTGTGGAATAGGATTGCAATGAACCGTTTTTTTCAGCAATTTTCCCAAAATAAAGCGATTTTTTCGAAAATCCTGATCGGCAATCAAACAAAATAATTTTTTTTCATTTAGGAATTGAAGAATATCGCGCGGGTTGTTTATAAAATGTGAATAATTAAAATTATCAATAGAACGAAGATGTTTGTAAACCCACCGATTGAGATATTCAGGGTGCAATTTTGCATAGCTGGCTGTAAGGGGAATTCCAAGGCGAACGAGCCAGGGACCGATGGCTTCATAATTGCCAAAATGAGCGGTAAGCATCAATCCCCCATTTTTCATTTTTTCTAGAACAGGTATGCTTTGCGAATCTATTTGAAATCGTTTATCGTTTGAAGAATAAATACAATTCCGAGTTAAAAAATTGGCAACATCGAAACTCAGATTTTGGAGGATTTTTTTTCGGAAAGTCCGTTTTTGATGCAGAGAAATTTTTGGATAAATATAATCCAGATTGAAAAATAGGACTTTTCTTTTCCACCCGGAAATAAGCAGAATGCGGTATAGAATTTTCTGAAGAATAACTGTATAAATGGGCATTGTATAAAAGGAAAAGAGTGGATTGCTTTGATAAAAGTAAAAATTTTCAAAAGAAGAAAATCCATAAAATTCGCATGATTGTTTTTTATGAAGCGAATGAAAATATTTTAAAAATTTCGAAGACAAAAAAATTATATTTGGATTGTGATAGGAAAAAGCAAAACAGTTGCCTTTTTCATTTTTCCGCTTTGCATTCTAGCGGCGGGAATTTTTGCTGGTTCATTTTTCAGCTCGTTTTTTCAGCAAAAAAAATTCGTTTTAGAACTTTCCTCGGATTCCATTGCGGCGGAACAATTTATTTATGCACAGGATAATGTTCCTGCTCTTCCTATTTTTGCTTGGAAAAGACCTTGTTTACCTGCCTTTTTTAGAAGCGAAAGAGAAGGTTCTGTTTTTGAATTTGGCGGTCGAGATTCCGGTTTTTTACATCGGCCAAAATTTTTAGAATCGAAAATTTTCTCTTTGGGAAAAGGCGTTGACGAATCGCTTTCTCCCCATTTTTTCTGTTATCCTAAAGAATATTACGTTTTTACTTTAAAACGCATTCTCTGTTAATCGTCTCTTCAATTTGTTTTGGACAATTTCTAAAAATGCAAAATCGGAGGCGATCGCGGTTTCCTTCGATTTTCAGCACAGCTATTTTTAGAAATCGTCTTTGATCTTTTTGGCACCGAATTTTTCCAAAACAGAAATGGAAAAAAGTGCTTCCCATTTTAAAAACAGAAGAGAAATTTATGGAAAATGTGAAAAGCATGGAGTTGGCAGAAGCTCTCTTTCAAAAAAACTGCATTAAAGTGGAAAAGGCATTCTTTGGATTGAAAACAAAAGTGTCTTATGTCCCGACGAATTCTCCCGTTGTCGGGCTTTATTTGGAATATGATTCCGATGTAGGAAACCAAATAAAGCAGTTGGTTTCTGCGGAATGGAAAAATTTGAAAAATGAAAAAGCTCCTGACGACTGTCCAAATGGGCATTATCGGTTGGCGATTTGTTTTTCCAAAGACAGGCAATTTGTCGCTTTACAGCTTTCGCAATATGTCGATTTTGAATATCATCCGATAAGCGAAATTCGTTTTGCAGAAGGTTCGACAGCGGAAATGGTTCTTCGCGTTTTTATGAAGTAGAAAATTGACGATTCATCAAATTGCTTTAGCGGGCAACGGTCATTGGTGAAATGGCCGCTGTTCTGCGAATTTTAAATTTGTCGAGTTCACTGGATGCGGTTTTAGAGAAATTTTGAATCTGGCCAAATAAAATGGCTATTCAAATCCTTTTCGCCGTTATCAATGAGGATGTCTTGCCCTGTACAATTTTTATTGACGACGGTTAAAAACCAGACCCATTCCGCAATGTCTTCCGGACTTGCCCATCGCTTGAGAGGAGTCACTTGCATAATTTGATTCCATAAATCCGGATTTTCCATTACGGGCTTGTTCAAATCGGTGGTTACGCCGCCTGGAGAAATGCTATTGCAAGTCGCTCCAAAACGAGCGAGCCGCAGAGCCGCATTTTTCATATAGGCCAGAAGTCCGCCTTTGGAAGCGGAATATTCAGGAAATTCCGCGCCGGAATGAGCGCTTGCCGAAGATACCAGCAGAACGGATTGAATGCTGGGCTGAAAGGCGTATTTTTCCACGAAATAGATGGAACCTTTCAAATTCACTTCAATGTCCTTGCCGGAATTTTGAACTCCCGCGTTGCTAATGACGATATTTGCGGAACAGGCGATTTGAGGAAAGGAAAATTTATCGGCGACATCGACAAGGTGATGTTCATAATCTGGATGCTGGATGCTGGATTTTAAAATGTCGAAGCCGACAACACGATGGCCATCTTTCAAAAAGCGTTCCGCGACGGCCTTTCCGATTCCCCGACTGCTCCCGCTGATAAAAATATTCATTTTGCCTCTGCTTTAAATTGGATGTATGGATTGCCAATTCCATTTTTTTCCCAGTATCGACATATTTTATAACCGAGGGGACTGAAGACGATTTCGCAAAGCAATTCCATAAGAGCTCCCGTTAGCGAACAAAGAATGACCTGCGTCATGCTCCAACCAAAAAATACATAGCTGACGATTCTCGCAAAAATAAGGTTGTCTATAAATTGAGCAATCATTGTCGAAGCGTAAGATCGAATGGCAAAATTTTTGAATCCTTGAAAAGAGATGAATTTGGAAATCCAATGATTCGTGATAGCATTGACGAGAGAAGAAGAAAACATGGCGATGGCGGATCCGAATAAAACATACCAGCTTCCGCCGAAGGTTGCGTTTAGTGCGTCGTTGGCAATGGCTGCTCCATCGGGATTTGTTTCCAGAAGAGTGTAAAATTCTCCCCACATTCCCGGCGTTCGGGAAAGCAAGTTGAAAAGGGAAAATGTACATAAATTAACAAACAGGGCCAGAATGGAAATTTTCATCGCCGCTTTCGGGCCGAAACGCTTGCATATCATATCCATGCAAAGAAAAGAAATCCAGCTGAGGGTGAATCCGCAATCCAATGCGAGATACTGGAATGAAAACAGTTCCTTGTTGGCGAGCAAGTTCATGCAGACCACGGAGAGAATGAAAATGCTGACGACAAGGGAAGGGACGTTTCGCAGAAGGAGGATGAAGTCGTTCCATTCGCGAAGAATAAAGGCAGAAAGATTCTGTTTCATTTGTTTTTTTAGGAAGGTTAGACAATGACTTCCGGAAAAATTTCGCCCCATTGCGAAATTCTAACGGTGAAAATATAGCAAAGAAAATTTTGGGAATGATATACGATCTTCCACTAAATAATTTTTTTAAAGCGTGGATTTCTTTTTCACAAAGAGGAACGTTTTTTTTCAATACAGGAATTTCTTTTTCACAAGGTGAATTTCTTCTCGCAGGCCGTGAGATGCTTTGCGTTCTAGCTAGCCGTTTCTCCTACGTCCTCAACTTTCAACTAATCACTGATCACTAGTCGCTAACCTCTAATCCCTAACCATGGTTCGACAAGCTCACCAACCAAGCAAATCGGGTGGAGTTTTGTATATAAGTCCCAAATTAAAGAATAGAGATGGTTAATCGGTTAGAAGTTGAGGGAGTTTTGAAAACGAGGGAGTCTGTTTAAAAGTGATTTTTTATATTTCGCGTTAGTGACCGATGCCCGGATGGGTTCGGACTCGACGTAGGCGAGGCTGAACGGACGCCGTGCAGAATGCGCGGCGATAACGCCAGGGAACGCCACGCCTTTTCAAAGGCGGGGAACGCCCGGAAACCGATTTTTATTTTACTTCAAGGATTTGGTAAATGGCAAGCAGTTCTTCGGGGAAGAGTTCTTCTGCCCGCGTGTTCGTAGAAAGGCCGCAGGCGTCGAGAGCGTGGACAACGTCGATTTTGTCGTATTTGGATGCTAGCGAATTGGTGATGACCTTGCGCTTTTGGGAAAAAGCGGCTTGGACAAATTCAAAGAATTTGGGCGGCGCATTGAGCGGTTCGGAAAGCGGAGTGAATAGGACTGTCGCGCTTTCTACGTTTGGGCGCGGTGTAAAATGTTCCGGCCCGATTTTTCGAAGCATTTTGCAGGTGGCGTGGGCGCGAATCCAGACGGTAAGGCTGCCATAATGGCGCGTGTGCGGTTCGGCACAAAAACGTTCCGCAACTTCTTTTTGTACCATGCACATGAATCCGTGCGTTTTTTTCAAAAGCGGCATGACTTTGGCAACGATGCCTGTCGATACGTTGTAAGGTAGATTCCCCGCTAGCCAGGGTTTGGGATTTTCTTTTAGCCAGTCGTCGATGGGAAAACGCAAGAAGTCCTGGTTTACTATATGAAAATTGGAACGGGAAGCGAATTTTTCTTGAAGCACCTTGACGCATTCTTCATCGATTTCCACGGCGGTGACGGGCACTCCTCGCGAAAGTAGAGGTTCCGTAAGCGCTCCGTGTCCAGGCCCAATTTCCAGAATAGCGCTGTCGCCGGAAAGCGGAATGTCGGCAGCGAGAAGATGGGCGGTTTCCTTGTCCAAAAAGTTTTGCCCAAAACGGCGTCGGCGGTCTCTGTCCATAGAAGGAAAAGTAGAATTTATAGGAGGATTTTGCGGGAAAGGTTATGAGAATCGTTCTAAATGAAAATGTCATGGCGAGGAACGCTGTGGCGAAGTTCCACTTTTCAAAAGGCCACTATCCACGAATCACTATTTGTTCCCCTACTCCCTTTTCCGTGAATTATTGTATTTTTAGTTCCGATGGCATATTTTTTGCTACACATCGGAAGGCGTTTTTATCGGGCGGTTCTTTTCGCCTGTTTTTGTGGGCTTTTTCTTGTAGCCTGTAGCGAATCGGATGAAGAGCCGCCTTTTAACGGAGAAATTGCCGAACGCCCGATGATGCTGTTTACCGATACGACCTTGCTGGATTTTTACGAAAAGGAACGCCTGTCGTGGAAAGTCAAGACCGCCTATCTGGAACGTTGGGGAGGCAAGGAAAAAATTTTCGCGAAGCCGATCCTGGTCGATATTTTCGATTCCCTTGGCGAAAGGTCCGCTTTTTTGCGCGCGGATTCGGGAACTTTGGACGGACGCATGAATTACGTCTATGCCTACGGCCATGTCTATGCGATAACGCCGAAGGGAGCATCCGTTCGTGCGGATTCTTTGCTGTGGAATAAAAAAGACGATCTGGTAAAGACGGAAAGCTATGTCCGCGTGGTGAGCGAAGACGGCGATGTTCTGCAAGGAAAGGGTTTTGTCAGCGATGCCAAAATGGATAACTGGCACATTCTGTCGGAGGTGACGGGCATTTTTCAGGATGCGGCAAAACGCCTGAAAGAAGAAGACGAAAAACAGAATGCGGAACAGGTGGAATCGGTAACGCCGCACAGACCGCCCACGAGGAATTCCCGATGACGCGGCTCGGCATCTGGCTTTGCCTTTTGGGAATCTTTTTTCAGCAGGTGTGTGCGCAAACGTCGCCGCTGGTGATGCGCCATGCCGACAGCCTTGCCGCTATGCGAAAATCGGGATTTCTCCTTTTGCACGGGCGTGTTCGCTTTACGCACGATTCCATCGAGTTTCGGACGGGGCGCGCGACCTGGAACAAAAATCTGGATAAAGTGGATTGCGAAGGGAATTTTCTTTTTCGGCATCCCGACGGCTATATGAAAGCGAAATCGGGGAGCTACCAGCGCAAAACGGAAATCGCTATCGCTGTCGGTTCTGTGGAGGCAAAGGATTCGGCGGGGACCTACGCCTTTTTTGGGAACCATCTCGTTTACAATAAAAAAGAAAAAATTTTGACTTTGACCCAAAATCCCCTGCTGCACCAGTACCAGGTTCAAAAAAACGGGAAAATCGACACGACGGCAGTTCGCGCGGAATACATTTATTTTGACCAGAACGCGGAATTCGCCAAAGCGTTTCAAAATGTCGTCATCACGCAGGGAAATATGGTCGTCACTTGCGATTCGGGATACTTGGACAAAAAAAATAATTGGGTCGCTTTGAAAGGTTCCCCCAAATTTACGATGGATGGCTACGAGCTGACCGGAGATTCCATCTATCTGACGATTGACGCCGACGAGCGGACCCTGAAAAGCGCGCTGGTGATTCGGAACGCCCAAGGCAAGCAATACGAAAAGGGAAAGCGTGGCAAGCCGGATCAATTTACCGAAGCCCGAGGGGACACTCTTTACGCCGAATTTGACAAGGACAAAATCCAGAGCCTTTATGTGAAT
Source organism: Fibrobacter sp. UWS1 (assembly GCF_002300445.1). Taxonomy (NCBI): domain Bacteria; kingdom Pseudomonadati; phylum Fibrobacterota; class Fibrobacteria; order Fibrobacterales; family Fibrobacteraceae; genus Fibrobacter; species Fibrobacter sp. UWS1. The sequence goes on along the minus strand of NZ_NSGW01000001.1, from coordinate 1,937,868 downwards.
TTGAATGCGAACGGTTTTTTTTACGAAGGCGATTTTGTCGATTATAAAAACAAAATGGAAGGCGGGCGTTTGGACTTGACATTTAAAAACGGCAAGCTGAAAGGGGCGCTGATTTCGGGAGATGCGCAAAGCACTTATTTTCACGTGATGGAAAAAAAGCGGCAGATCGAAGGAAAGAACGAAGCGGCGGGCGATACGATTCGCATTGCGTTTGACGACGGCAAAGTGAAGCATTTAAAACTTTCGGGCAAAAAGACTCTTGCCAGCGGGCGTTATATCGACCTGACCAAGGAAAATATCTTGCCGCAAATTTCCAAGGACACGACGATTAAAAATTTTACCAAGCAGTCGTTGGAAAAGATAAAAGAAGAAAGAGAAAAACAGGTAAAACAACAGGCAAAGCCAAAGGGCAAAAGCGCCCGGGACAAAAAGGAAGGCCGCAAATGAAAAGCCTTATCCGCACGATTCGTACAGATAAAATCTGCAAAATCTACAATGGCCGCAAAGTGGTCAATAATGTTTCCATCAGCGTTTCGCAAGGGGAAATCGTCGGGCTTCTGGGACCGAACGGAGCCGGAAAAACGACATCCTTTTATATGATTGTCGGCATGGTGCGTCCTGATTCCGGCCATATTTTTTTGGACGACGTGGAAATGACGGAAAAGCCGATGTTTCGCCGGGCGCGATTGGGTGTCGGCTATTTGCCGCAGGAAGCGTCGATTTTTCGAAAGTTGAGCGTTCAGGACAACATTATGGCGATTCTGGAAACGCAGAACTACAAACGTTCCGAGCGCAAAGAACGGTTGGAGCAGCTTTTGGAAGAGTTCAAAATCACCCATATCCGAAAGACGAAAGCGATGAGCTGTTCCGGCGGCGAGCGCAGGCGTTTGGAAATTGCGCGGGCTCTTGCGGCTAATCCGGATTTTCTGCTTTTGGACGAACCTTTTGCAGGAATCGACCCCATTGCTGTGGGCGACATTCAGGCGATTATTTCCAGCTTGCGGGAAAAGGGAATGGGCATTTTGATTACGGACCACAACGTGCGCGAAACGCTTTCCATTACGGACAGGGCTTACATCATGTATAAAAGCCAGGTCCTTACCGAAGGCTCGTCGGATTTTCTCGCGAACAACGAAGAGGCAAAACGAATTTATTTGGGCGAATCTTTTCGCTTGGATTAGAAAGGGCGTAAAATGGATTTAGGCATTCAATTAAAGCAAGGGATGAAACTGGAGCAGAATTTGTCTCCGCAAATGCTCCAGTCGATAAAACTTCTCCAGATGAACTCCATGGAACTGGAAACGACCATTTCGCAAGAACTGGAAACGAATCCCCTTTTGGAAATGGACGAGACTCCGGACAGCCGCTTGGAATCCATCGACGCCCCGACTCGGGAAAGTTCGCGTCAGGATGGCGACGACAACAGCCATGATCTCATGGAACCGGGAATGGAAAATACCATGGACTGGGCGCAGTATATGGAAGACGGTTTTCGCAACGCCGAAGCGCCGTTCAAGGATTTGGGCGGCAGGGATCCCGACGAAGAATGGCGACCGGAACCCACGCGCGGGCTCAGTATGCAAGAGGTTTTGCGGAATCAGCTGCGTGAATGGAAACGCCCGGCCCGCATTGTGAAAATTGTGGAATATCTGATAGACTGCGTCGGGGACGACGGATTTCTTTCGCCGGCAGACAAGAATTTATTGGATGCGGAAACGGAACAAATCCAGCAGGATCCCGATATTGCCGAAGTCGAAGAGGTTTTGCAGCAGAAAAAAAGATTGGAAGACGCCTCGTATCCTGTTCAGGAAGCTTTCCATGTTTTGCAATCCTTTACGCCGCCGGGAATTGGCGCGCGAAATTTGCGGGAATGCTTTTTGATTCAGGCGTATCGGATTCCCGATTTTTCGCCGCTCGCGATTCGGATTCTCGAAAAAGAATTTGACGCGTTGAAAGATTTGCGCTATGCCTCCATCGCCAAGGCGTTGGGGGTTTCTTCCGAAGAAGTACAGAAAGCGGTTCGGGAACTGGCCGTTCTTTCGCCGCATCCCGGCTCCCAAATAAACAATACGCCGACGCAGACGATTACCCCCGACATGGAAGTGGTGGAAACGGCGCCGGGAAATTTCAAAGTGGTCATGCGTCGCGAGCATATCCCGCGTTTGCGCATCAATGAAACGTATCGGAAGTTGCTCTTGAGCCCGACCGCATCCAAGCAAGACAAAAATTTTGTCCGGGAAAAATTGAATGCGGCAAATTCCTTTATCAAAAGCGTGGACAATCGGCGCAGCACGATAGAGCTGGTCATGAACGCGATTCTCAAAAAACAGCACGATTTTTTTGCCAAGGGACCCGAAAATTTGAAGCCGATGATTTTGCAGGACATCGCCGACGAAGTGCATCGCGATCCGAGTACGGTGAATCGGGCGACAAACGGAAAATACGTGGACACGCCGTTTGGAGTCTATGAATTAAAGCAGTTCTTTAGTTCGGGCGTCCCTCAGGAAGACGGCAGTGCTGTCGGTTCAGCAAAAATTTTGGATTCCATCAAGGACCTAGTGGCCAATGAAGATTCTTCCGCTCCGCTTTCGGACCAAGCGATTACGGATGCTTTGATGCGCATGGGAATGAAAGTCGCTCGCCGGACGGTCGCCAAATACCGCGAGGAACTGCGCATTTTGCCGGCAAGATTGCGGAAAACGGTAAAATAGCCTTCCCTTAAAAAGTCGGTTTGCGAACGCGATGCAAGGCTTCGAGGCGAATGCTGTGGATATGTTTGCATAAGCATAGCCATGCTTATGGGACTCAAAATCGTCTTTTTTTGAACGAAAATCGCCATTTTCTCAAAATTATACCGATTGAAATCTCCAAATCTCACGGATTAAAAACTCGAAATCTTACGGAATGAATTGGCAAAATCACACCGATTGTATATATTATGGGCATGAAAAAACAGGATTACATGCCAAGAATTGTGGATGATCAGATAAAGTCATCCCTGTCAACTTTTGGAGCATTATGTGTGGAAGGTCCAAAATGGTGCGGAAAGACCTGGACATCCAAATATCACTCCGCCAGCGAAATAGAACTGGGCGACCCTAGTGGAAATTTTCAGAACCGAAGGCTTGCGGAAATGGACCCGAAACTGGTTTTGGAAGGTGATACCCCAAGACTCGTTGATGAATGGCAAGAAGTTCCGCCAATATGGGATGCAGTTCGTTTCGAAGTTGACAAACGTACCGAAAAAGGGCAGTTCATTTTGACAGGTTCATCAACTCCCGCTCGAAAAGGAATCCTGCATAGCGGCGCCGGCCGTATCGCAAGACTTCGCATGCGCCCGATGACCTTGTTTGAAATAGGGACTTCTAGTGGAAAAATTTCTTTGCTGGACATTTGCAGTGGATGCGCTCCACAGGCGATGACGGGCGAAGTTGGTTTGCAAACGATTATTGATTTAATTGTACGGGGAGGCTGGCCCGGAAGCCTTGGACTTTCTACACAGCAGGCGATGACCGTTCCTAAAGCCTATATCGATGCCGTCATTGAAGACGACATTGACCGCCTTGACGGAATCAAGCGCAATAAGAGCAAAATGCGGCTTTTGTTGAAAAGTCTTGCCCGCAATGAATCTACGACTGCAACAAACAAGGTGTTGAAAAACGACATCAAATCAATCGATGACGACGACATTGACCTAGATACGATAGCGAGTTATCTGGACGTATTGAAGCGTTTGTTCCTTGTTGAAAATCAGCCGCCATTCTGCAACAGGATTCGCTCGAGCATGCGGATCAAACAGGCCGAAAAACGCCATTTAGCAGACCCTTCGCTTGCCGCAGCCTTGCTAGGTGCAACACCTGCGAAGTTGATTCAGGATTTGAACACTCTTGGATTCCTTTTCGAGGCCCTATGCGAAAGGGATTTGGATGTTTATGCGCGCAGTTTCGGAGGGAAACTGTACCACTATCAGGATTACGGCAATAACGAAATTGATGCCGTTGTAGAAATGCCTGACGGCAGCTGGAATGCTTTTGAAATAAAGCTCGGCGCCAACCAAATTGACGAAGCCGCCGCAAATTTGTTGAAAGTTCGTGATGCTATTGCGAAAGACCCGCAGGGCAATCCCCCCGCAAACCTCTGCGTGATTTGTGGACTGAGTAACGCCGCCTACCGCCGCCCGGACGGAGTTTTCGTTGTACCTATAACGGCACTAAAACCGTAAGAGAAATAGCTTCATCAATAGAGATAAGTGTTTTTTTTGTGACATAATTCTCTAAATGTACTATATCGTGTTTTGTACTTTTTGTATTTTAGTCCATTTGGGCGAAAGCCGTGTCGAACTTGTAAAGGGAAGACTATAAAAAACGCCCTGCCATAACCGGGCCTGCGGACAAAAAGTTGGACACAATTGAGGTCCGTACATGCCCTATTACTCCTTATCACAGATAGCCAAGGCGCTGAAAACATATCACGAATTGAGGTCGGTCTCCCGAACGGTCCAGGTGCTAGGCTATCCGACAAGAGCTCGACTTTATTTCTGGATTCACGAGGAAGGAAAGGTCAAGACAAGAAAGCGGAAATACAGCTATAAAAACATCCGGGAGCACCCAAGGAATCCTTCGGCAAATATTAAATTGGAGGCGATTCGAAGATGTTTCGAAAATGGCGAGAATGTTGTAGATGTCGCCGAAGGACTCGGGTATTCGACTGCCAGCATCTATAAATGGAGACGCCTGTATCTGACAAAAGGAGCCCTGGCCTTGCAAAGTTGCAACCGTAAAAAACCAAGAGGACCTCTTGAAGAGGGGAAGGACGATTTTTCCTCCGCCGAAGTTTCCGCACTGAACAGGAAAGTCCGCGACCTGGAGATGGAAGTGGCCATCCTGAAGGAGACTTTGAACATATTAAAAAAAGACCCCGGCGTTGACGTTTCCGCCTTGAACTACTTGCCAGGCTTGACCTGCCCCGCAGCGTATTCTATTACAACCTGAAGCACGCAAACGACAGGACGATTAAGGACAGGGATTCCCTTGAATTTGTACAGATTGCCTTCCAGGCATCCAAGAAGAGGTACGGTTACAGAAGGATCCGAAAAGCATTGAAAGACGAGGGAAAGACCTTGTCTGAAAAAGTCATCCGGAGGGTGATGCGCGAGAACGGACTTGCGGCCTACCGTCCCAGAAAACGGAAGTACAGCTCGTACAGGGGCGAAATTTCGCCCGCGGTGCCCAATCTGATAAACCGCGATTTCCATGCCGACAGGCCCAATGAGAAATGGCTTACAGACATCATGGAGTTCCCCCTTTCCGACGGCAAGTTGTACCTGTCTCCGATGATAGACTGCTTCGACGGAAAACCCGTATGCTGGACTATAGGCGAAAGCCCCGATTCGAGGCTAGTGAACCGAATGCTGGACAAGGCCTTAGGGCAGCTCCACGACGGAGAAAAGCCGATCGTGCATACGGACCGGGGATGCCATTACAGATGGCCGGGATGGATAAAGCGGATGAACGATGCGGAGCTGAAACGGTCAATGTCGAAGAAAGGCTGCTCTCCCGACAACTCCGCCTGCGAGGGCTTCTTCGGCATCGTAAAGAACGAATTGTTCTACAATCGTGACCTGGCTGGCGTCACCAAAAACGAATTCAAAAAGGAACTGAATGAATATTTGGAGTGGTTCTGCAAGGATAGAATAAAGATGAGTCTTGGCGGAATGAGCCCCGATGATTACAGAAAAAGTCTGAGGCATCATCAATATGTGTGGTAGCATTTAGGCAGCCTTGCTAGATGATTCTCTCGATACCGATTCCCATTCGTAGGCTATCTTTACATCTACATAGGAACAGCTCAACATTATCAGCGACAGCATGTTGTTCATGTTCCTGAAGCCATAGGCAGTCCGTATCAGTAGCTTTATCTTGTTGTTCGTCGCCTCGATCCTTGCGTTTGACACGCCCAGCCTGATTGTGTTGAGGATTCCGTCGTAGTTGCGCTTGATCTTTGCGTACAGATCCTTTACTGAGCCGATGCGTGAGTGGCTTGCACGCCACAGCCACCTGTCCAGATTTTCCCTGGCATCGTCATAGCCCATCTTCAGGATGATGCGCAGTTCCTCCTTGAGCTGGTATGCCCTGTAGAGACGCGGATAGCGGCTTGCTATGAGTTCTATTTTTCTCTGCTGGCTTTCGTTAAGGTTCTCTGGAGCCTTGCCCAGAGCGTACCTGGAGTTCTTTATCCCCTCCGCGGTGCGGTCCTTCGGGACGCTATCCTTCGTGGGCCTGCCTCGGCCCCGTTTCTGATTGCGGTTTTCCTTGCGGGCCTCCTTCCAGGCTTCCACACGGACCTTGTCCAGGGCTTCTGTCGCCCACTGTACGACATGGAAGCTGTCCACGCACCGTTCGGCATTGGGCAGGAACTCCTCGATGCTTGACCTTATCCACTTGGCTCCGTCACAAGTCACAAGCTCCACGCCCTTGCGCTGCTCTTCGCTGAGTTCCCTCATGAAGAGGTCCAGCACCTCCTTCCCGTAGCCCTCGTGGACCCAGATCACGCAGCGCCTGTCGTGATCCACTACCACCGTTATGTACTTGTGCCCTTTCTTGTAGCTGGTCTCGTCGATGCCTATGCGCCTGAAGATGCAGCCTGCCTTGATCGGCCTTGTGTCCAGGCGATCCCATACGCGGTCGGCAATTTCCCCCACGGTATTCCAGGCGATGCGTAGCTGCTTTGCGACAGCCTTTTTCGACATGCTGCATACGGCCCATGCGACCTGCTGCTCGAAGGCGTCGGTGAAGCCTGACCTGTGGCTTGCCCACGGCACCTTCACCGTTTTTACGCCGCATTTCTTGCACTTCACCCTGTAGGTGTCCATCCTGATGAAGCCCATCTTCGTGCCGAGATCGAGCGTCCGCCATACCCTCTGTTCCCGGCCGTTGTCGTAGAGCTTCCCTTTTCGCCCACAACAGCCGCACCTGCTGGCGTTGCCCTTGGTGAGTCTTACCGTGATGGTGACCGTGGTGTCGGTTTGCTCCTGCTTGACGACTGAACAGCCGTTGACATTGAAGATGGATTTGTATAATTTTGACATGGGCTTTTTCTTCTGTTTTTTTTGGCGATTAAATTTTAGAAAATAGCCCATTTTTTTTGTTTGATTTAGGCGAAAGTCAACAAAAAAAGGGGGGCGAAGCCACCCACACATGTTGATGAAGAGCCAAAAGTCTAAATTTAATCTAACTAATCTGTCCAAGAAAAAGTCCGCAGCCTCCAATCGTGGTGTAATTTATATGAAAAAATTGTACTAATTCTATTATCCGGCTTTATTCTAGGCTTTTTAATGACATTCTTTTCAATAGAACCCTATTATAAAAAAGTCAGAATGACTAAGGCTTTATCCATAGTTGTGGAGAAAGCGAGATGGTGTAGCGCTAACGCTCGTCGTCTAGACGAAGAGGGCAACTACATTTGCGGCGATGTTGCTAACGATTGGGTGTCTGCTATAGAAACAGATTCTTCGGTAATAAAAGTCGGTTTCCACAAGCCTGGTAATACCTTTCATATAAAGTTTTTAGGATTTGATTTGGGACCATGGTATTCTAGCGTTGACCAATGTTTTGTAAATGTCAAAATTGAGGAGGGGGCCGTATTGTGTCAATAAAAAAGTTCTTTTTTAGATGGTGCAGAATCCATCTCTTTGCGCTGGTATTCCTGATTGGTTTTATTTGTGGCGTAATCGTTGTTTTTTTATTGTGCGATATAGATTTTTTAATAGGTGTAGACGTTCAATCGGAGAAAATCGACAAAATTCGAACGAGTGAAATTGCCGAAGGGAATTATGAAATTGAAAATTGGACAGCTTATGAGAAAAAAGGCGATCGACTGTTCTTTTGCGACGGATCTTTGTATGAGTTTAGTCCTAAATATGTGTTTTTTCGCCTTACAAACGGCCTTTTATTTGGAAATTCATTCAAAGAATCTACGTTATATGAAGAAAGCGAAAAGGATTCTCAGGAATATCCTTATATGAGGATTGGTAATCTTTTATGGATGGCAAAAAATCTTTCAACTCAGCCCAAAGAAAAGGACCTTGTTTTCTTTGATGCTGTCGCTGGATTGAAAATTATGCCAAGATCTGCTTGTTTATATAATAAAGAAAGTAATTGTGGAAAATATGGTAGGTTCTATGATTACTCTTTGGCTTTGTCGATATGTCCTGATGGCTGGCGATTGCCTAAAAATGAAGAATGGGCTACGCTAAAGGGAAAAGTTGGAAAATTAAAATTTGTAAATGAGTTTGCTGGTTTTTGTCGGAAAAATGATTCGGGAATTTACGAATACGTTCATGAGGGAACTGCCGCTACATGGTGGAGCGATGGCCCCGTAAACACTGACGAAGATTCGGGAATTTTTCTAGATGACAGTGAATTTTATTACATTTACGCGGAAAATAAAGATGATTTTTCATTGCGTTCTGTTAGATGTGTAAAAGAGGTTTCAGACTTTCCAATGCGCTGAAGTATGACGCAAACGGTAATGTGTGGCTTGACGGATACAATAAGTCTGCATATATTTTGAATTCCATAGGGATGCCGGAACATATTGCTTTGTATAGTGAAGTCCCTTCAAAATTGAGTCCCATCGACGTTGATCAGGAAACCGTGTATGACGAGGAGTTTGCAAACATAAGGATGGCCCCTGCGCCCGTAAGGGCCGTGAAGAAAGAATCCGTTGGCGTTCCCGCAGAACCCGTTCGGAAGGCTCCGCCTCCATCCATCACGCTGGACGTGATCCTGTCCGGTTCCAATCCTGTTGCAATCCTTAAGTTCCGCGGTGAAAGCGCCGTCGTAAGCGTCGGCCAGGAAATTTGGGGCGTGACCGTGAAGGAAATCGGTGCCACAAGCGTCACCCTGGTGTACAAGGATGGCGAATTCACTTTGACGGGCAATTGATTTTTCAAAGAACGGCATTGTGAATGCTCAAAAATCGCCAAATTCAGCAAAGATTCGGCATAAGTACCTGAAACGTCAAAAACAACGAAAAAAAACGAATTTCAGACTTCATTCCAAATTGGATGAAAAATCCAAAAATTTTTGCAAAAAACGTTCTTTTTTGAACAAGAAAGATGTATATCTTTGAAAAGCGAGGACTTCGGGTCCTCTAAAATTTATTTCACCCTTAACAGGAAGGTTCGCCTATGGATGTTCAAATTTCTGCTCGCCATTGCACTATTTCTGACACACTTCAGGATCATCTTAAAGAAGAAGTGGAGGCTCTCGGAAAATTCTACCCCAATATCACTTCGGCTTCGATTGTTCTCGACCGCATCAGCGATCTCAGCCGCCATTGCGAAATTTCCTTGAATGTGAAAGGTGCCGTTGTGGTCGCTTCCGCCGACGAGGAAAATATGGGGAAGGCGATTGATACCGCTCTTGAACGCGCGAAAGTGCAGCTCAAAAAGGCGAATGAAAAGCAAAAGGCCCATCAGGCCGAGCCGGTTTCCAATGTCACTACACCCCAGTAATGTCTTATAATCCGTTCCACCATTTAAATATCAAGCACCGAACTTCGTGTCCGGTTCTTGTTTTTTTTAAACATTTTCGGCAATCCTTAAAATTGACCCTTCACACTCCGGAAGAGTCGTTGCGGACGAACCTGACGCAAATCGGAGTGCATCGTCCCGGACTAGCGATGTCCGGCTACACGGCTTCTTATAAAGAAAGCGCATCTCAAATACAGATGATTGGATCGACGGAGTGGAATTATCTGGAAAGCGTCGGCAAAGAGGAGCGGGAGCGGATTTTTGCAAAACTTTCCGAATATGAATCCCCGATGTGGGTGCTTACGCACAATTTGCAGCCGCATCCCGAATTGCTCGAAATGTGCAAAAGGAAGAACATTCCGCTGATGACGACGGAACTTTCGACTTTTCCTTTTGCCAAGGAAATCCAGCAGTTTTTGGAAATTTATTTTGCGGAATTTACATCGGTTCATGCGAGTCTGGTCGATGTCTATGGCGTGGGAATGCTTTATGTGGGGGATAGCAACGTCGGCAAATCCGAGTGCGTTTTGGATTTGGTCGAGCGCGGGCACCGCTTTGTGGCGGACGATGCAGTTCGGATTATTCGCATTGGCGATATGCTTGTCGGCAGGTCCGATTCCGTAATACAGCACCACATGGAAATTCGAGGCATCGGTATTGTCAATATGAAAGAAATGTTTGGCATTGCCTCTGTCCGTCGGCGTAAAAAGATTGAAGTGGTGGTGGATTTACAGCCTTGGCGTCAGGGTTCTTCGTATGAAAGGACAGGGCTTTTTCATGCGTCCGAAACGATTTTGGGCGTGAAAGTCCCCAAGGTTTTAATCCCTGTCGCTCCGGGGAAAAGCCTAACGGTGATTTCCGAAGTGATTGCCATGAATACGCTTTTAAAGTTGAACGGCGTGGATGCCGCCAATGAATTTAACAAATCGTTGATGAAAATTATACAGGATAAGGCGAAGGGCGTTTTTGTAGAAGACGGCTTCGACGAGTTTTTAGGCGGAGCGACGTATGAATAGCAAAATTTCTCGGCGCGGCAACAAGAGAATGCTTTTTTTCGTCTTTATGCTCGGCTGCATCATTTTTTGCCTTTGGTATTTTTTTCATCCGTTGAGCCCTTATAATGAAAGGCTGCGCTATGTGGCCGCATTTAGCGAAGTCGGTCCGCTGGCCAATGGAAGTAATGTAAAAATTGGCGGTCTTCCCAAGGGGCGCATTCTCGGAATGCATAAAACGGATTCCTGCATTTATGTCGCTTTTGAAATCGGCAGAAACGTGCGCCTTGCCAAGGATTCCAAAATTCATTTTGCGTCGGCGGGATTTTTGGGAAATCGGGAAATTCTGATTGAACTCGGCGAATCTCCGGAGTATTACAGAGACGGCGATACGATTCGGCAAACGCTTTTTGACAAGGGACTCAATACGGCGAAAGCCGATTTGGACGAAACCTTGGCGACTTTTGAAGCGGTGATGAAGACACTTCGTTCGGTGTTGGATTCGGCGAAGGACGGCTCGGGCAAAAAGCATTTTGACCGGATTGTCCGCAAGGGGGCGACTTTGAAAAAGGATGCCGAAAATGACCTGGTCCGCTGGAAAACGGATTTGCAAAATAGTCTGGATTCTCTGGATATCGCAATGGGCAACTTGAAAACGGAGGTGGGAAGCGTCTCTTCGGAATCGAAAGAATTGAAAAATAGCGGCGAAGAAATGCTTGCCCGGTTGGAGCATTTGCGCTCTTCCGCACAAGAGGTCCATGCCCGCATTCAGCAGGTGGTTTCCAAACTGGACGAAAACGATAATTCTGCGGCGCTGGTTTTGCAAAAAGACGGCGAAATCGTTCAAAAAATGGAACAGATTCGTGGCGACGTGGAAAATATGATGAAAGATATGAAAAAGAACGGCATTAAATTGAACGTGGATATTTTTTGATTTTCCCGCTTCGCTATGGGATGCTTGCGGCTTTTCTGCCGCTGGGTATTTTTTCGTGTCAATGAGGCTTTGCGCCTAGACTAAGACTATTTTCATTGTATGAGATGGTTTGGATTTAGTCTCCTCTTTTTTATTTTTTTTGCGGTTTCTTGCAGCTCGAATACGGAACCTACATTTGCCGATGACGATACGCCTTCTGTTCCGGAAGTATTTGTTCGTTCGGCTCCCGTCGTTTTTACTGAAATCAATCCGAAAAATATCTCTCTTGAAGATGAAGAGGGCGACAAATCCGATTGGATCGAACTCTTCAATCCTGCGGACACGGCGGTAAATCTTTCGGACTATTTTTTGTCGAATGACCCGGCAGAGCCTTTCAAGTGGCATTTTGGAAATGTCGTCGTTCCTCCGCAGAGCTTTGTTCTTGTTTTCTTTTCCAAAAAGGATAGGCCGGATTTGAAAACGCCGTCGGATTCCCTGGATATGATGGGCAAAAATGTCTGGGGCTGGGCGGATTCCGACAATTCCCCTGTTGCGGGGACGAGCGTCGCAGAACCTTGGCTTTACAGTAAATTTTTGGCGGAGGAAAACGGTTCTCGCGTCATTTCGGGGCAAATGCAGCTGGGAGAGAACGAGGAACTCGGCTGGAGCAGCGCCTGCATTTTTGTGGGAATCGAAGGAGCTTCCAAAGATTCCCCGCAGGATCTGGGAACGGCTAACCAGTTGCTGCTGACGGGCTTTGTGACCAAAGACGAAGTTTTGGAAATTCGGCTGGTTCAATCCGACATGGAAGACTGGAAAGGATGGCCCGCGCGGATTACGGGAACGGGAGATTCCTTGACGACGTATTCCATTTCCCTGCCGACGGGATCCCGTTTTCCGGATTTGGCAAATATCTACGGCATCCGTTTTTCGGCGGTAAACAGCTATAAAAGACCCGTCCAGTTCAAATTCAATTCCCTCCTTGTTCGAAATCAGGGAAATTATCCCCATGTGAATTTTAAATTGCCGCAAGAAGGCGGAAACGTCTTTTTGTTTGACGCGGCGGGGACCCTGCGCGATTCCATCGCCTACCCGAAAGTCCCGAACGGCAAAAGCTATTCCTTTTCGGGCACAGGCTGGGGTTTTGCGGAACCGAATCCTCTGGGCGTTGCCGACTATGCCTATGCGGGGCAAATTTCGGATTCTTACCGTCTTCCGGCGTCGGGATTTTATTCGGCTCCGTTTGTCGTTTCGTTTTCGGGAGACCCGCAAAGCGTTGCCCGCTGTGAAGTCGGCGGAAAGGCTCCTACGGAAAACAGTCCCGTGATGATGGGGGATTTGACCATTTCCTCGACGACGGTTTTGCGTTGCGCGACCTTCCGGGATGGGATGCTCCCGAGCGATATTTCAACGCGCACTTATGTGTTTGAACAAGCTCCGACGATTGCGGCGGCGTTTATCACGGCGGACCCGGACCAGCTTTTTGACCCGGATTCCGGCATTTACGAAGAAGGGCCCAACGCCAGCTCTACAAGTCCGCATTTCGGAGCCAATTACTGGTTGGACAAAACGATTCCGGCGGAGATAACTTTTTTTGAACCGGGAGCGAACACGCCCGCATTCAGCGCGAATGTCGGCTATGAAATTTTTGGCAATTACAGCCGTGCCAATGCCAAAAAGTCCTTTGCGCTCAAGTTCCGAAAAAAATACGGCGATGCCCATTTGGACTATCGGATTTTTCCGGAGCACCCGAATTTGAAAAGCTTCAAGGATCTGGTGTTCCGCAACAATGGCGGAAACTGGTATCAGGATTATATCCGCGACCGGCTGGCGTCGAGCATTTCCCGCGGGCTAGGCGTGGACTATCAAAAAGCGCGTCCCTCCATTGTCTATTATAACGGTGAATACTACGGCATTCACAACATTCGGGAACGTTTGAATGAAAATTACTTCACGACGAATTACGGCTACGACGAAAATGCCATCGACTTGTTGAAAGCGGACAATTCGGTATCGGCGGGCAGTTCCAAGGATTACGAAGCTCTGGAAGATTATATCGAAAGCCATGATTTGGCGGATGCCGAGGCGTATGCGTTCGTGGCGTCGCAGATGGATATTGACAATTATACCAATTACATCCAGACGGAAATTTTTGTGGCGAATCAGGATTGGCCTGCGAACAATATGAAAAAATGGCGCTCCACCGCTCCGCTCACCAAGTGGAAATGGGCACTTTACGATTTGGATTTTGGATTCAACAATGGGCATTCGGAGTATTCGGATATCGATATGTTCCATTTTGTGCTGGATTCGACGGTATCGGGCTACCCGAATGGAGCCGAATACACGATTCCCATTCGGAATCTTTTGCACAATCCCGATTACCGAAATCGCTTTGTCAATCGCTTTAGCGCGCTCCTCTCGTCCAAATTCAGCCCGGATACGATTCTTTCGAGAATCCATTTGCTCGTGCAGGAAATTTCGGCGGAAACCCCGAGGGATATGGATCGTTGGAACCACAGCGCAAGCTTGATGGAAAACCAGCAAGGCGTCATCGAAACTTTTGCGGCGACAAGACAAAGCGAAGTGCTTGCGGAAATGCAATCGGCTTTGGGACTCGGCGATGTGCAAAACGTGACGGTCGCTCCCCAGGGATGCGGAACGGTTCTTGTCGATGGCATCGCCCTGCGAAAAACGACCGCGCTAAAACTTTTTGCCGATGTTCCCGTGACGCTTTCGGCGGAAAATGGCGCGGGCTGCACATTCCAAAGCTGGAGCGACGGCGAAACCTCTCCGGTTCGGATTGCGCTTCCTGTCGAAGGCGATTCTTATACGGCAATCTTCCGCTAGCCCGTTTTTTAACGGAAAACTTTTCTAGAATTGCGACCGCATGAATAACGCTACCATTATCATTGCGGCGAGTATGCTCGCCAGCCGCGTCCTGGGAATCCTCCGGGAAATGCTCCTTGCTAGGGCCGCAGGCGTTACCGCCGAGAAAAACGCATTGGATTTGGCGTTTTTGATTCCCGATATTTTAAATCATGTCGTCAGCACGGGTTTTCTTTCCATCGTATTCATTCCGATTTTTTTTGGCTACAAGGCAAAAAATGACGAAGAAGGGTCGTGGAAATTTTTCAGCAACGTGCTGAATACATTGGGAATCGTTTTTTTGCTTTTAATAGTGCCTTCCTTTATTTGGATGAAGGAATTGATTTCGCTTTTTACGATGGCGGCGGATTTGCCTACGGAACTTTTGGACAGGGCGACTTATTTGGGTCGGATTATTTTGCCGGGGCAGCTGTTTATTTTTGCCGGCGGTTTTCTGGTCGCCGTGCAGCATACGCGTAAACAGTTCGCCATTCCTTCTTTGACGGGCGTCATTTACAATGCGGCGATTATTATTGGCGGCATCTTGGGAAGAAATCACGGGTTGGAAGGCTTTGCGTGGGGCGTTCCGGTCGGTGCCTTTATCGGCTTTTTCGTGTTGCAGCTGTTCGGCGCATTCCGCAGCGGAATCCATTACAGGCCTTACATTCGTCCGTTGCATTCGGATATAGTCCGCTATGTAAAAATGATGATTCCAATGTCGTTTGGCGTTGGCAGCATGTTTGCTTTTGAATTTGTCATCCGCAGTTTTGGCGGCATTTTCGGAAGCAGCGGCATTTCCAGTTTGAATTATGCGTATCGGGTGATGTACACGCTGGTTGCGGTTTTTGGATTTTCTGTCGGGGTTTCCAGCTATCCCGATATGGCGCGCTTGGTGAAAGAAGAAAAATTCACCGAATTAAATCGCAAAATCTGGTCCAGCCTTTCCCGGATGTTCACCATTCTGATTCCGGCGGCGATTACGGTCTGGGTACTTTCGTTTCCGTCGGTGCGGATTCTTTTTGAACGGGGGGCGTTCACCCGAGAAAGTACGGAATATGTGGCAAAGCTTTTGCATTGGTATCTGCCGGCGAGTTTTGGATTGTGCTTGCAGGCGGTTCTTGTGCGCTCCTTTTACGCCAGGGAAAAAATGTGGACGCCGACCCTTATCAATACGGGCGTTTTTTTGCTGACGATTCCCGCGTATTTGTTCTTTGCCGAAGACCTGGGCATTTATTCGGTGCCGATTGTCGGGGCTTTGGGTGCGATTGCTCAAGTGGCGGTGATGGTGTGCCTATGGGTGCGTCAGACGGGAACGGAGGGCGTCACGCGTGCGTTTAGGAATATGGGACGGGCACTGGCGAGCTTTGCGGCGATGGTCGTCGTGGCGATTGCCATTGAAAACCTTTCCTACGATTTTGTTCGGGAAGCGTCTGTCTGGAGCCTTCTCCTTTATTCTGGAGTGGTTGCGTTATTGCTGTTCCCTTCGAGTTTGCTTTTGCAAAAGGCAATCGGTTCTGATGACGCCGGAGATATTTTTGATGAGCTTTGCGCCAAACTTTTGCAGAAATTGCATTTGAAGAACGTCCTGAAGAAGTAGCGGCAAGTGCCCTTCGACTAGTTCGACAAGCTCACTAACCAAGGCTCAGGGACCGACCTTCGGCTACTTAACACACGGATTTGCTCAGAACTAACGTTCTTCGCTTTTTGTGGTGAGAGCCGTCAGGCGCGAACAAATCCGTTTGTCCTTTTTTAACTTTCTGCATTTTTAATTTTTTTAATACCCGGATTTGCTCAGAACTAACGTTCTTCGCTTTTTGTGGTGAGAGCCGTCAGGTGCGAACAAGTCCGGTTGTTTTTCACCTTTCCGTGATTTTATACAGTTTTTCATATATCTTGAACAGCTCCGTGACGATTTCGTTTTCGGTCTTCTTTTTCTGTGTGGAGTGATTCTTTCTTGGACGGTCGGGAGACCGTCCTTCCCAGTGGTTTCTCGCCTTTCATTCCTTATTTCTTTCCCCTCATCACGAATCCCTAACCATGGTTCGACAACCGGTCCCTGAGTTTGTCGGCCAACCAAGCAAATCGGGTGGATTTTTATATATAAGCCCACAAAATTATTCGTGCCCTGAATGAAATTGGCGGTGAGTTGTTTTTCTGCGATATTTTCCAGATGCAAAAAATCCCCGCATTCAAACGGGGATTTCCAAAGAATTCATCTAAAAGCAGATTTATTTGTTTTTCAGCAAATCGCGGATTTCGGTAAGCAGGACTTCTTCTTTGCTCGGGGCCGGGGGCGCGGGCGGCGCGGCTGGGGCCGCTTCTTCTTTCTTGCGCATATTCTGCATAAAACCGAGGAATTTTTTCATGACCAAGAAAACGACGACTGCGACGATGATGAAGTCGAGAATGCCACCGATGAAATTGCCGTAAGGAATGACGACTCCCGCATTCGTTGTGTAGGAAAGCGCTTTGAGTCCTTCGCCGGCGTCTTTGGCGCCACCCATGGCGATGAGAGCGGTAACTCCAGGCATCACGATGTCGTTTACAAAGGATGTGACGATCTTGCCGAAGGCTCCACCGATAATCACACCGATAGCCATATCGACGATGTTGCCCTTGAATGCAAAAGCCTTAAATTCTTCGATCAGGCTAGACGCCTTTCCTTTTATATCCATGAGGAGACTCCTTTTTGAAATAATCGAGGACAAGAATACATTTTTTTGGAAACGCTGTCACTATTGCTATTTTTGCGGTATGTTTTGGGTCACATTGGCTTTGGGTTCCGCCCTGTTTTTGGGTTTTTACGATATTGCTAAAAAGAAAGCACTTACCGGCAATGCGGTTTTGCCGGTTTTATTTTTTGTCAGCCTGACTTGTGCGGTTTCGCTTTTCCCTGCTTTTTTGCTGGGGAAAATCCCGTCGATTTCGGTTTCGGAACATGGAATGCTGCTTTTAAAAGCGGCGATTGTGACTTCCAGCTGGGCGTTTACATTTAATGCGGTTTCCCGCTTGCCGTTGAGCATTACGGCGCCTGTTCGGGCGAGCGCTCCGGTTTTTACGATTGCGATGGCGGTGGCTTTTATGGGCGAGAGGCCGTCGGGGATGGAATGGCTCGGAATCGCGCTTTCGCTTGCCGCTTATTTGACCATGAGCTTTGCTTCTCGAAAAGAAACCGGGCATTTTTGGACGAACATCTGGATTTTGTCCATGTTTTTGGGTACGTTTCTCGGTTCCGTCAGTGGAATTTACGATAAATTTCTGTTGCAGCGGGCGCACTTGAATCCGCTTTCGATTCAGTTCTATTACAACATCTATATGGCTTGCTTGCAGGGGCTGGGAGTTCTCTTTTTGCGGTTTTGGCATCGCGACAAGCCGAATCGGATTCGTTTTGAATTTCGAAAAGTGATTTTGGCGGTTGGCGTTTTGCTGGTGATTGCGGACCGGTTTTATTTTTTGGCGGTGCATGAACCCGATGCGCTGATTTCTGTTGTTACGGTGATTCGCCGTTCCAATGTGCTCATCAGTTTTTTGGGCGGCTTGATTTTCTTTCACGAAAAACGTTCGGCGCTCAAGTATGCGGCAATGGCCGGGATTCTTTTGGGGCTTGTCTGCTTTGCGGTGAAATAATGCCAGTTATTAGTTGTCAGTGGAAACTCTGGGGAAATAGGCGGCTTAAGAATTGCTTAGCGTCCTCGCAAACGACGATTCCTTTGTCGAACAGACGTTCGAGTCTGGCGATGGAAGCGTCCCCCGCCGATTCGAAAACGACGACTTGGCGAATGCGATCTCGGTGCTTGAGCAAAAAGGGAAAACTGTTCCAGTCGGTTTGTGGAAAACCGTAACCAATCACGTAAATTTCGTCGGCGTTGGAAAGGTAATAGTCCGCTTTTGCCCAGAGTACATTGAACAGGCTTCCCCGCAAAAAGGAATCTTTGGCGTGCGCCATGGGAATGAAAATCGGATTGTCCTTTTGGTAGAGCGGATAGCTGCGGTCGTCCGCTTCGATGCGGCAGACGTTTTTCAAATCCAGTTCCCCGCCGGATCCCTTGATGGAATACCAGTTTAAAGAACCGTGCAATTTGAGAAGGTCGATGCTCTTTGGACGGTTGCCATGGCAAGCGGAGCGGTCTGCGGGTTCGATGTTTACGCCGTAATCGACGGCGATGGTGGAAAAAAGATTTGGATCCTGCCGAATCTGGTCTTCGATCAGCGTGTCGTAATTAAAAGAAAGAATCAGATTTTTCCGGCCTTCGTTTTCTTTGTCGTTGGCGATGGCATTTAAAAATGCGGAAAGCATTTGGGAAGCCGCCGAAGAAAGCGGCACCGTCCGGTGCATGGCTTGGGCGATGAATCGCAAGAGTTCAAAACGGAGTTCCGCATTGCGCAGGCGTTCTTCTTCGCTCGGAAAAATTTGAGCCGTCAAAATGTTGGTGGCGACCGATTCGATGTTGAGATATTCCGGAGCGCCGTGGCAGAGTTCCCGTAGCCAGTAGCAATAATGGCGCAAGGTCTGGCATTCCGCATGAATTCCATCTGGAATGCGGCTGTTCAAATCTTTGATCGTCGGCATTTCGGGGCAAAAGGATTTGCTGAATCCGGAACCGACGAGAAAAATCCGACGATAGAGATCCGGAGAACTCAGGAATCGTTCCTTTGCGCCATCCGCTGCTGTTGGGCGTAAATTCTCGCCATTTCCAGCCGGGTTTCTTCGTGTTCGCGCTTTTTGGTTTCGGATTTGCAGCTCACGCATTTGGTCGCTGTGGGAACGGCTTCCAGTCGGGCTTTGGGAATCAATTTTTTGCAGACTTTGCAAATTCCATAAGTGCCGTCTTCAATCCGTTGTAGCGCTTCTTCTAGATAGACAAGGTATTTGCCGTCTCGGGCGGCCAAATCAAAATTGGTTTCCAAAGAATTGTAATCGGAGGCGACATCGGCCGGGTGTGTGGCATAGCTGGCGGATTCCCCGCCTTGTTCCCTTTGCCCATGGAAAGAGCTGCTGGCGGTTGTATCGCCTTGTGCGGATACGAGCTGCCGACGACGATCTTGTAAAAGAGCCTTGAAGTATTCCAAATCCTTCGCGCTCATTTTCTCTTGCTTTTTTTCTGCCATTCCTTACCATTCCTCTCTTGGAGTGCCCTTCATTGAGCAAGTCCAGCCCGCATAAACTATTCTTTTTTTTTAAAAGTGGATAACAATTTGTAAAAAATTATTGAGGTTTAGAGAGGAGTGGTTAGAGTATAGTGGGGATAGGTTTGTGGAAAGTTCGTCCACAATCCGTCATGGCGGAGCGATTCCGTCTTTCAAGCGAAAAAAAATGCGCTTCGGCAGGAAAATTTTTAGACGGAAAATGTGGCTCCCCAAAGCAAGCTAGTGAATCCTTGGGGTGGAATTTCGATGAGTTCCCGGTGGTGGTTTAGCACGTCGGGAGCCGAGGTCATAGGTTCCAGGGCGATGCTTTCGCGGTCGGGCGGCGTGTAGATTTGAATTCCCCGCCAAAGGTTTTTGCCCGTTTTTTGCCAAACGTCCAAACGGTAGCCGTTTTCGGGATCTTTGAGGGTGACGGTCTCCCGCTCCGCGGTTTCGGCGTCGAAGGCGAAATAATCGTTGATAAAGGTTTCGCCCAGAACGGACTGCCCGCTGAATCGGTTTTCTTTTTCAAATTCGCCAGTCGGAATGTCGGCGGAATCCAAAAGGGCTTTCTGGCATTGAGGAAGGGCGAGGGTCAAGAAATCGACTTTTTTCCCCAGCGAAAAATACGGATGGAATCCTTCGGCATACGGAAGGGATGTGCTGGAGGCATTGAAAACGGTGGAGCGCACGGTAAAAGCGTTGCCGCTGAACGCATAGTCGTTTGTGATTTTGTATGTGAATGGGTAGCCCGCCGGATCGCCGTAAAATTCGCATTCTAGGGAAAGAACCGCTTCTTGAGCGTTCGATTCAAAGCTCTTGAATTTCCAAGCTCGCGTTTGCAAAAAACCGTGGAGGGCGTGCGGTGCCCAGCTGACGTTGTTTTCCAGTTGGTAGGACTTGCCTTTCCATGTCCATTTAGCGTTGGCGGTGCGGCCCGGAAAAGGCGAGAGGCACACGCCCGCATTTGTATCGGCTTGGATTTGGCGGAATGTTTCGGCGTCTTGATAGCCGTAAAGAAGGTTTAAAATTTTGCCGTTTACGGGAATGCGCCAGGCGTTTAATCCGGCTCCCCAGCCCGCGAGAATTTCCAGTTCGGCATCGCCCGCGTGGACGATAAAACGTTCGACGCTTCCTAAAGGCTTGGATTCGAGTGAAAAGTGCATAGGGACAATATAGCTTCTTGACGTTTCTTTTGGGAATTATATAAAATCCTCTACTAAATACTCGCAATTAAAAAAGTCCGCCGCCCAAGTGTGGATTTCTTTTTCACAAGGGGAATTTCTTCTCGCACTCGCTTATGCCCATGAGTCTTGGAAGCTCTGCTTCCCTTAGACGAATTGTCCCTTCCAGGGATACTTCAACTACGGAATCGGAGATTCTAAGTTTCAGGGAGCCTCGTGGGAGGCTGCCGATTCTCCCAACTTTCAACTTTCAACTAGTCACTAGTCGCTAACCCCTAATCCCTAACCATGGTTCGACTAGTTCGACAAGCTCACTAACCGACGGTCCCTGAGTTTATCGAAGGGCACCAACCAAGCAAATCGAGTGGAGTTTTGTATATAAGTCCCTTTTTTTAAGGGACTAGAGTTAAGCTCTTTTACGCTCTGTAAAATAACTTAAAGTTGAGCATTTTGCTCAAAAAGTTTATCAGCTCGGAAACGCGTGATGGTAAAAAAAACAGGGCTGTTCCGAATTGGAATATGGAGCGGCTCATTTGCTTTTATAGTACTGAAAAGGTATATTTAGAGAGCAATTTTGATCGGAGTCATCTATGATAGCAACAGCAAAAGGGTTCTTTGACGGACAGCAAATTGTGCTGGATCCACCTGTTCGGCTTGAAGCAGGACAGGAGGTTGTTGTTGCATACGCTATTGCTTCCTCCGCAAAAAGCAAGGAGATGAAATCGAAAATCGTTGATTCGCTGATAGGAGCCATTCCTAATACAGGCAAAGCACTGGACGACTATCGTTCGGAGAGACTTGAAAAGTATGCAGATAATGCTTGACTCCAACGTTGTGTTGGACGTCCTGCTAAATCGTCCTGCATTCGTTCAAAATTCCGCAGAGATTCTTAGGGTTGCGTCTGAAGAAATTCAGGAATTCATTACAGCCTCGGCTATTACTGACATCTACTATATCGCACGCAAAGAATTGAGGGGTTCCCTGCAAGCAAAAGCTCTTATCAGAAATTTGTTGCAAATCGTTCATGTTGCAGCAGTATCAGAAGTGGATATATGGGCTGCCCTTGAGAGCGATTGGAAGGATTTTGAAGACTCTGTTCAAAATACAGTCGCCGAGCATCAACGATTTGACTACATCA
Source organism: Fibrobacter sp. UWS1 (assembly GCF_002300445.1). Classification (NCBI taxonomy): domain Bacteria; kingdom Pseudomonadati; phylum Fibrobacterota; class Fibrobacteria; order Fibrobacterales; family Fibrobacteraceae; genus Fibrobacter; species Fibrobacter sp. UWS1. The sequence continues at coordinate 1,916,111 of NZ_NSGW01000001.1, read as the reverse complement.
TTACCCGCAATCCATCTGATTTCAAGGATTCGAATCTGCCGGTATTGACTCCGCAAGAATTTGCGAATAGGTTTATCGCAAAATAGACCTTGTTCAAAATGAGCAAATTGAATTTTGGTTTGAACACAGGGATGCGCTGCCCGTGGCGAGTGGAAGGGATAAGGCCCGCCCTTTTTTGTGCTTGCCGGAAGGTTTTATTTTTTAGATATTGACGGAAAAAATGAGGTCAATATGCGTAAAAATTTTGGTTCCAAAGCGATTATCACGCCGCTTCCCGTTTTGATTATTGCCACATATAACGAAGATGGTTCGCCGAATGCGATGAATGCGGCTTGGGGCGGCCAGCGGGAAGAGGATCAGATTGCGATTTGTCTCGCTACAAATCACAAGACGACGGAAAATATCAAAGCGCGCAAGGCGTTTACAGTCAGTTTTGGAACACGAAAAACGGCGGTGATTTCCGATTTCTTTGGTGTCGTGAGCGGAACGAAAATGCCGAATAAAGTCGCAAAGTCCGGTGTGCACGTGATAAAAAGCCAAAATGTAGATGCGCCGATGTTCGAAGAATTTCCGCTGACTTTGGAATGCAAACTGCTGGAATGCAGCCCCGATATGGATGGCAGCACTTATATTGTGGGGCAGGTCGTGAACACCAGCGCCGACGAAAGCGTCTTGGATGAAAAAGGCAAAGTGGATTTGGGAAAAGTCGAGCCGATTTCCTACGATTCCGCAGCACACGCCTATCGCGTCCTTGGCGAAAAAGTTGGGAACGCTTTCCGGGATGGTTTGGCGCTAAAATAAACCGAAACTATTTTTCGACGGCGATCAGTTCCGCTTCCCCATTTTCGGAAAGCGACTTGAAAACTTGAACCGTCACGTTTTCTTCGGCACCGAACGCCCGCATCCTGCAAGAAAAGAGAAATCCCGTTCCAGCGGAATCCTTAGCGACGCGTATTGGCTGCAAATTCAGATAGGCGTATTCCTTTACCGCCGAAGCGAATACGGAGGAATCCTTGCCGGAAAGCTCTTGAGAATCTCCGAAAGAAGCGAGCCGCTCTTCCTCTTGAATTCCCGCACGGACAAGGTTTAAGAAATTTCGGATTTCTTTTGTGAGGTCCGTATTCGGCGAGAGAACCCGCCGCTTGGAAATGCCAAAGGAAAGAAGGCTCCGGGCGTTGGATGCGAGACTGGCGAGTTCCCGGGAACTGCTCTTCCGTCCGCCGCTTCCATAAGTGCAGAACGGGACGAGATATTTGCCGCTCAATTCGTTGGAATCCAAAAAAGTGTAAAGTGGAGGGGCGAAGGTGCCGAATATGACCGGATAGCCGACGTAGAGTGTGTCGAATTTCGATAAGTCGAAACGGGCCTTCTGGAGTGCAGGCCAACTCTTATTTTCGCGTTCTATCCGTACAGCGGAAACGGTGCTGTCGTAGGTCGAGGGGTAGGGGGTTGTCATTTGCAATTCGACGAGCTCCGCGTGGGTCTGCTTTGCCAATTCCCGAGCGACAAGGGCGGTCGTTCCGGTCTGGGAATAAAAAATCACGGCGGATTTGCCCGTAGTCAGGCTGGGCTGTTCGTTCGTTTTTTCTTGGTTTTCGTTGCAAGCGAATAAAAAAGTTACCGCTGCGGCAATCGTCAAAACTTTTTTCATCGGAATTCCTCTTTGTTCTAGGCAAATAATGGGATTTATATATAAAATTCCACCTCGATTTGCTTGGTTGGTGTGCTTCGACAGGCTCAGCAACCGGTTGTCGAACCATGGTTAGGGATTAGTGGTTAGTTGAAAGTTGGGAGTTGGGAGTTGAGGGTTGAGGGTTGAGGGTTGAGGGTTGAAACTGACAACTGACAACTGACAACTGAAAACTAATAACTGATAACCGATAACCGAGTTTCCCCTTCTCGCCATGGCACAATATCCAATTCTACTCCAGAACCTAAAATTTCCCACCGCCAAGCGTGGCGGGGGATAGGGTGAAGGGAAAAGGGGGCTGGCCTTCGCAACTCTGAAGCCCCCTTATCCCTTCCGCCCGCTGCGCAAGCGAGCACCTCGCAGTCTGCGAGAAGAAATTTTCCTTGTGAAAAAGAAATTTCTGTATTGAAAAAAAAAGAGTTCCACTTTGCGAAAAAGATGTTCACACTTTGAAAAAATTTTTAATTGAGAGTATTTGGTGGAAGATCGTATATAATTCCCCAAATAATAATTAAAGGTTCAAAATTTCTTTAACGCCTCTATTTGTATATTTCATTCCATGAAGATTTTTGTTGGCGATATGATGAATTCGAGCGGGGTCGGCTTTGGAACGAGCGGCGCCCGCGGTCTTGTATCAAGCATGACGGACCTGGTTTGTTACAGTTACACCCACGCTTTTCTTTCTTATTGCGAAAAGAATTATCCGTCGCCGAAAAAAGTGGCGATTGCGGGGGATTTGCGTCCGAGTACCGGGCGGATTTTACAGGCTCTGGCGACGGCGGCTGTCGATATGGGTTGGGAAGTTGTTTACAGTGGGCGCATTCCGAGTCCGGCGATTGCGCTGTATGGCATCGACAAAGCGTTGCCGACAATCATGGTGACGGGAAGCCACATTCCCGCAGACCGAAACGGCATCAAGTTCAATCATCCCCAAGGTGAAATTTCCAAGCAGGACGAACTCGGCATCCGCGAAGAAGTTTTTGAAGTGGACGACGCCAAATTTGATTCCGACGGCATGCTCCGATCCGCAGTTCCGCTTCCGGAAGAAAATCTGGAAGCCCGAGAAAATTATGGCCGGCGTTATCTGGAGTTTTTTGGCGACCGGGCTCTTTCCGGCCTGACTGTCGGCGTGTATCAGCATTCCGCTGTGGGACGGGATTTGATGACGGAAGTCCTTCAGGGTTTGGGGGCTTTTGTCGTTCCTCTCGGACGGTCCGATTCTTTTATCCCTGTCGATACCGAGGCCGTGCGCCCCGAAGATGTGGAATTGGGTGCTAAATGGGCGAAGCAGGGATTGGATGCGATTGTCAGCTCTGACGGCGATAGCGATCGCCCGCTTTTTGCGGATGCGACCGGACGCTGGATTCGTGGCGATGTCCTTGGCATTTTGGCGGCGTCGGCTTTGGGAATAAATCGCGTGGCGACACCTGTCAGCTGCAACACCGCTCTCGAAAAATGCGGACTTTTTGAAAAGACGCTCCGCACTCGCATTGGCAGCCCGTATGTGATAGCGGGAATGCAGGCTCTGGATGCGGAAGGGAAGACCGTTGCGGGTTACGAAGCGAACGGTGGATTCCTTTTGGAAACGGATATTGTCCAAAACGGAAAAACATTGAAAGCGCTTCCGACACGGGACGCCCTGCTTCCGCAGCTTGCGGTTCTTGCTCGCGCGCGCGAGGAATTGACTGGCGTGGAAGATTTGTTCCGGAAACTGCCCAAGCGTTTTACGGCAAGTGACCGCGTTAAGGAATTCCCCACCGAAAAGGGAAAGGCAAAAGTCGCCGAAATCGCCGAGAAGAAAACGGGCGAAAAAATCTTTGGAAATCTTGCCGGGAAACTTGTCGCCGAGGATTTAACGGACGGCTACCGGATGACTTTCGACTCGGGTGACGTAATCCACTTGCGCCCGAGCGGAAACGCCCCGGAACTCCGCTGCTATGTGGAATGCGATACGCCTTCCCGCGCCGAAGAGTTGAAAGGAAAGGTTCTCTCCGTCATGCAATCCTGGAAACAAGTCTGACGCCCCTCCTCCCCGCTTTCTTTTTATATAATTGCTATGATGAATTTCAAATGTCTTTTCGCTTTAGCGTTCTTGGTCTTTCCGGTGCTCTGCTTTGCGGGCGGTAAATACTGGAATGTCGACAAAGGCGGAACGACGATGAAGTTCCTTTCGCTGGCGACCTCTCCGCGTTCTGCGGCTTTGGCGGGTGCTGGCGTGGCGACTCCGCAGAGCTTTGCCGAAGTGACGCGAAACCCATTGGCAACGACTTCCCAAAAATCTTCCCAGCTCGGCATTTCGCACGTTTTGTTTTCGGACAACGTGGATGCTAAATTGACTTCGGTCTATTTCGGGCACTCCTTTTCTTATGTCAATGCGAGTGCGGCTTTGGAATATCTGGGTTACGGCGACATCGAAGGCCGCGATGACGAAGGTTTCAAATTGGAAGATTATGGCGCTATGGCGTGGGCTGCGCAACTCGGCATTGGAAGCAACCCGTCGATTTTTAATTGGGCTTTGACCGCTCGATTCGCGTCGCAGACCATCGACAATTCCACGGCGATTGCGGTTCTTGCCGATGGCGGTGCAAGCTTGCGCTTGAATCGCTATTTCGCATTCGGAGCGACGGTGACGAATTTCGGCTGGGTTTCGGATTACGAAAGCGAAGAGGAATCCGCGCCGATGGCGCTTCAGGCGGGAATTTCGGGAACGCACCCGATTCTGGATATTTTTGATTTGGCTCTTCATGCGGATGCTTACCGCCGGGCGGACTACGATGCGGAATGGCGTTTCGGTTCCGAGTTAATTTATAAGAAGTCGCTCTTTTTCCGGGTGGGCTACGCCTACAAACCGAACGACGACAACGGCGTTTCTGCGGGACTCGGAATCGTCTTTGGGCGTTTCCAGTTCGACTATGCTTACCAATCGAATCCCGTGCTGGATGGAAACCACCTTTTCCACTTGGGAATCGGATTCTGACTACAGCTCGCCGCTAGGCGAATTCGTTCAATTCCAATGAAAATCATTTCCGTCTGCAATAGCGGAATCCAGTTTGTCGAGTGGGAACTTGAGAAGGTTTTCCCAGTTTGCGTTATAAAGCGTATCCCCGACGATATCGATAGAGTTCGTTCCCCCAGTTTGAAAGCATTGAAAATTTTTACACCAGGAGCCAATTGTGCGCCATCCTTTGGAAATGTTTCCGTAAGGCTCTCCGTAATCGCCCATATAAACATAGGGTTCATCGCTTATGCCCCCAGAAACAAAAAGATGTTCCCCGTCGGAGATTAAAGTCGTTGGGGAGGGGGTGTTTGTATAAATCCAGCAGTTGCGAATATCGGTCGTATCCCCTCTATAATGGAGACTGTCGATAGAAATCCATTTTTCAGCCAACTCATCGAAGGAATAAACCCTACCGGAAACAATCGTATGTAATATCCCTTTATGAACAGCAATATCGTTTACCTTTTGAGAAAACCAAGAGTGCGGTTCGGGAAAATCAGGAAGATGTTTCCATTGTCGGGACGTAATATCCCATGTCCAAACCCATACATAGTCGCTGCATAAAACTTGTTGTTTAAAGTAACTCCTTTATGGAATTGAGTTTTTATGTATTCGGCAAACTTTTTGGGAGTCACATCGATCCAGACCGAATTTTCTTGCAGAAATTGCAAAACTCGAATGCTGTCGTAAACTTGAACATTCGTATCTTGATATCCGCTCATACTGACAAAAAGATTTGTTTTATATTTCGATATGCCGAAAACGTGAAATCCTTCTCGCTCTTTTAATTTGCAAGGGCTCAAATCCGTCCACTCTTTATTATCTAGATCGTATTTCCATACTTCTCCAGTAAAATATGTGCCTATATAAATTCCCGAAGAATCCACATAAAGGCTTTTGATATCTTCCTTTGCCGGCGGGACAATAGTGTCCCAACGACCGGAGCCTATTTTCGAAACAAACAGTCTAGGCGTATAGGCGGAGTATTTTTTTAATATGGAACCGCTCTCGATAGGAGTCGTCCAATCATCCATTAATACGAGCCAATTTCCAGAATGGGCTACTTTTTGAAGCCCGCCGCCACGGTCTGCACTTATCTCGGGAGTGAATCCCCCTTCCAGCCATCCGAAAGGCGTATTGTCCTCTGGCTGTGTGCTGGAAGACGTTGCCGAATTTTCTGTGCAAGCGAAGACGGCAAGCATAAATAAAAACGTCACGCAGTACTTTAATTTTTTCACCGTTCGTCCCCTCCCCATGCAAATTCGGTCAGCAATTTGGAACCATCGTAGGATTTGCATTCTTCCACCGAAGGAACTTTTCCAAACAAGACATTTCCTTCGGAATCTGTCATATATTTCGCCGCCTCTTCGCCACTTTTCGGTTCGCTTACAAATTCCTCTTTTGCGTTGTCAAAATCCTCTTCCGCAAAGGAAAAAGCGAACATTGTCAAAAAAATGCACAGGATTTGTTTTGTCATTCCATACTCCGTAAAAAACGTTTCAAAAAACAGCAAAAAAGTTTATTTTGCCAATGATCGTGTTGAAATTGCTTTCATAAAGCCATCTTTAGCGTGAACCATCATGGCGAAGAGAATTTGATAAATTTATCGATTATTCTTCAACTAGTTCGGCAGACTCGTGAACTGAAATTCCATAACCGTCCATTATCGAAGGGATTGAGGCTTTTTTAGGATATAAGGAGCGGTTTTTAATGGTTCCAGTAGAATTTGTGAATCCTTCATTTTTTCAGACCTTTACTAAATCCTCGTTAATTAAATCCCTCGTTAATTACGGAAATGCGGTTTGCGAAATCGGCGAAAATAATCCCGTCGTTTTTGAAAAAGGGATGGGAAACGCTTTTGCAAGCGAAATGCGTTTTTATTTTGAAGGCACTTTTTTGCCGCTTTTTCTATTTTACCGCAAAAAGGAGATTTGGAATGGAATTGAACAAAGACATCGCCGACATTTCTGCTGCGGAAGCGGAAAAATTCAAAGGCAAGCGATTTATCCTTTGCTATCACGATTTCAACATCAAGAATTTTAAAAAAGCCCAGTCCCAGATTGAACAAATCGCACGCACGGTCGGCTCGCCGATTTCGGTAGCGGTGGTTCCTGCGGTGGGGGCGGTCCCCGAAGAGGAGCGGGAAAACTTTTGCGAAGCGGTGGAAAAGCTCAAGACCGATGGACACGAACTGCTGTTGCACGGGGCGAGGCATTTCGCCAACTTGGGCAAGGAGCGTTCCGTTTTCGGTAAGAGTGCGCTGATGCTTTCGGGAAATGTGGCGGAGTTTGCTGGGCTTTCCAAAGAGGATTCGCAGGCGCTTCTGGATCGTTCCATCGCTTTGTGGAAGGCTCTTGGGCAAGAGGAGCTTCCGATAGGCTATGTGCCGCCCGCCTGGTATGACAATAATTTTCTCAAGGACCAGATTCTTGAAAAGTTCAAAACCTACGAGGACCGTTCGACGATTTTCAAAAAACGGGACTTGATTGTTTCGGTAAACGAAGACGCCGATGAAGCGGAAGACGAAAAAAAGGCGGATGAAAAGACGGTCGAAAAATTCTTCTCGGTCGGAATCAGTTTTGCGGGGCTTCCCGATATTTCCCTCGGCGTGGCGCAGACTTCCGCTTGCTTGACGATCCAGGCTCCGGTGGGGACTCCGCGTTTGACCGTCCACTGTTCGGACTTCAATTCCATTGGCGAAAAGCGGGTCCTGAATTTAATCCGCTATGCCATATCGAAGCGAGAAAAAATCTTTTACCGAGATCTTTAACCCATTCTTTAGGTTTGTATGAATCAACTTCTCAAATTTATCGATCGCGTGGATTACAGTTCTTATAAAGATTTATACGAGAATTTTAAAATCCACGTTCCTGAAAATTTCAATTTCGCCTACGACGTTGTGGACGAGTATGCGAAAAACGATCCCAAAAAAGAAGCGCTGGTCTGGTGCGACGACAACGACGAAAGCCATATTTTCACGTTCAAGGATCTTTCTTTGGCGTCCAAGCGCACGGCGAATTTTTTGGTGGCGAACGGCATTCAAAAGGGCGACCGTGTTCAGCTGATGCTCCGGCGTCGCTATGAATTCTGGTTTTTCCTTTTGGCTCTGCACCGGATTGGCGCGATTGCCGTTCCCGCGACGAATATGCTGACCTCCGCGGATTTGGAATACCGGTTTAAGGCGGCGGACATTAAAATGGTCGTTTCATACGACGACCCGAATTTGCAAAAGGAAATCGAGTCCGCAAAGGAAAAAGCGCCGTCGGTCCAGAGTCTGGTCGCCATCGGCCAGCCGCGTCAGGGCTGGATTTCTTTCTATGACGATTACGAAATCTGCTCTTCCAAGTTTGAACGTCCTTCGGGCGAAAATGCCATTCGGAACGACGATATCATGGTGATTTATTTTACCAGCGGAACGTCGAGCAATCCGAAGATGGTCGCCCACACTTTCACTTATCCGCTAGGGCACATCATTACGGCGAAGTATTGGCAGAATGTGGTTGATGGCGGACGTCATCTGACGGTTGCTGAAACCGGTTGGGCTAAAGCGCTCTGGGGAAAAATCTACGGGCAGTGGATTGCGGGCAGTGCCGTGTTCGCCTACGATATGAACACGTTTATTCCGGGAAAGCTCTTGGAAAAAATGGCCGAATATAAAATCACGACGTTCTGTGCGCCGCCGACGGTTTACCGCTATCTGCTGCAGCAGGATTTGACCAAGCACGACCTTTCCAGCTTGCAGTTCTGCGTGACGGCAGGCGAAGCGTTGAATACCGACATCTACGATCGCTGGCTGCAAAAGACCGGACTCAAATTGTATGAAGGCTACGGGCAGACGGAATTGACGCTGACGATGGGAAATTATCCTTGGGACGATCCGCGCCCGGGTTCCATGGGAATGCCGTCGCCCGGTTATCGCATCGATATTGTCAATCCGGAAGGCGATTCCTGCAAGGTGGAAGAAGTGGGCGAAATCATCATCCGCATCGACGGAGGAAAACCCTTTGGAATGTTCGGCGGCTACTACCGCGACGAAGAACGTACGCAAAAGGTTTTCGAGGGCGGCGTGTATCATACGGGCGATACCGCATGGCGCGACCAGAACGGTTATTGCTGGTTTGTCGGGCGCACGGACGATTTGATTAAAAGTTCCGGCTATCGCATCAGTCCGTTTGAAGTCGAAGAAGTTCTTTTGAAGCACCCGGCGGTATTGGAAGTCGCCGTGACAGGCGTCGAGGACGCATCCCGTGGGCAGGCGATTAAAGCGACGATTGTTTTGCAGAGCGGTTACACGGCGTCGAAAGAACTCGCGAAGGACATTCAGCTTTTTACCAAAAAAGTGGCGGCTTCTTACAAGAGTCCGCGCATTATCGATTTTGTGACCGAGCTGCCCAAAACCATCAGCGGAAAAATCCGGCGGGTGGCGATTCGTGAAAAAGACAAACAGGAACGACCGAAAGACAAGGCGAATTAAATGAGCAAAAGACGCGTTGTAATCACGGGAATGGGCGCAGTTTCTCCGATTGGAAAAACGGTTCCTTCGCTGTGGAAGTCCATTCAACAAGGAAAAAGCGGAGTCGCTCCGATAACGCTTTTTGATGCGGCGAATTGCCCGGTAAAAATTGCCGCCGAAGTCAAGGATTTTAAACCCGAAGAACACGGCATCGATCCGAAAGAAGCCCGCAGAATGGCGCGCTTTACGCAGTTCCTGTTGGCCGCTGCAAATGAAGCGGTTGCCGATGCGAGGCTTTCTCGCGAATTGCTCGCGGGCGATAAGACGGGAATCGTCGCCGGTTCAGGACTTGGCGGGTTGGACGTTGTGGACTCCACTTATATGCAGTATGTAAACGGTGGCAAACGGAAAGTTTCACCTTTGGCTATGCCTCAGTTGATTCCGAACGAAGCTTGCGCTAACGTTTCCATTGCTTTGGGCATTACGGGTTCTGCGTGGACTATCGCTTCGGCGTGCGCATCGGGAACGGATGCCATTGGAATCGCGCTGGACACGATTCGTTCCGGACGTTTGGACGTTTGCCTCGCTGGCGGTTCGGAAAGTGCCATTACGGATTATTCCATCAAGAGTTTTGCCGGAATGCACGCCCTGACGGATAAATTTAACGATGCTCCCGAAAAAGCTTCTAGGCCATTTGACAAAGACCGCTCCGGTTTTGTGATGGGCGAAGGCGGCGGCGTGCTGGTTTTAGAAGAATGGGAACACGCTAAAGCTCGCGGCGCAAAAATCTATGCGGAACTTGCCGGCTATGGCGCTTCTGCGGATGCGTACCACATCACGAGTCCTCGCCCGGGTGGGGAAACTTGCGCCAAGGCTCTTTTGCGCGCAATGCAAGATGCGGAAGTTCGCCCCGAAGAAATCGATTATTACAATGCCCACGGCACGTCCACGCATTTGAATGATTCGACGGAAACCGCCATGTTGAAAGTGGCGCTCGGACCTCATGCTTACAAAATCAAGGTTTCCAGTACCAAGAGCATGACCGGGCATTGCGTCGGTGCCGCCGGAGCCATTGAAGCCATCATTTCGGCTCTCGCTATCAACGATTCCTATTTCCCGGCAACCATCAATTTGGATTCGCCGGATCCGGAATGCGATCTGGATTATACGCCAAATGTCGGCGTTTCGGGAGAAATTCGCTGCGTCGCTTCGGCCTCTTTGGGATTCGGTGGGCATAATGGCGTTGTCATCATTAAAAAGTTTAAAGATTAACAAGGAGTAAACTTATGGTTATTAAACCGCTTATTCGCAGCAATATGTGCATCAACGCCCATCCTATCGGTTGTGCGAAAGAAGTTGAAAATCAAATCGCCTATGTCGAAAAGAAAGCGTCGGAACGCGGAAAATTGCCCTGCGCTCCCAAGAACGTCTTGGTCCTCGGCTGTTCGACGGGTTACGGGCTGGCTAGCCGCATCGCTGCCGCTTTTGAATTTGGTGCGAACACCATTGGCGTTTCCTTTGAAAAGGAAGGCTCGGAATCCAAGAGCGGGACGCCGGGCTGGTATAACAACATGGCGTTCGACCAGGCGGCAAAAGCCAAGGGACTCGGCTGCGTCACGTTCAACGGCGATGCCTTCTCGGACGAAATGCGCCGTCAGGTCATCGAAGCTTCCAAACAGTTCGGCAAAATCGATCTCGTGATTTACAGCGTGGCGAGTGCGGTTCGCGTAGATCCGGTGACCGGTGAAAAGTATCGCAGCGTCCTGAAGCCCCTTTCCAAAACTTTCTCGGGTGCGACAATGGATGTCGTGACAGGGAAATTTTCCATCATCACTGCCGAAGTTGCGAACGAAGAAGAAAAGCGTCAGACGGTAAAAGTGATGGGTGGCGAAGACTGGGCGCGTTGGATTCAGCAGCTTTCCGAAGCGGGAGTTCTCGCCGAAGGCGTCAAGACGGTCGCCTATTCCTACATCGGCCCGACTTACACTCACGCCATCTACCGCGACGGTACCATCGGCGCCGCCAAAAAGGATATTGAACGCACTGCCCGCGAAATCAACGAAAAGCTGAAGCAGACGCTCTCCGGCGAAGCCTACATTTCCGTAAATAAAGGCCTCGTAACCCGTTCTTCCGCCGTCATTCCTCTGATTCCGCTGTATATCTCCATTCTCTTCAAAATCATGAAAAGAAACGGAACGCACGAAGGCTGTATCGAACAGATGGAACGCCTTTTTGCCGAACGCCTTTATATGGGCAAGCCTGTGCCGACCGACGACGAAAACCGGATTCGCATTGACGAACTGGAACTCGACCCGAAAGTGCAGGACGAAGTGGCGAAGTACATGGCCATTGTAAACGAAGACAACATCGCCGAGTTGGGCGATTTGGAAGGCTACCGCCACGACTTCCTTGCCACGAATGGATTTGACATTGCCGGAGTGGATTACGACAAGGATGTCGCTCGAATGGATACCATCTAGTCTTCTGTAAAATTTTCTTTCTTTTTGCCGCCCGGAAAGGCGGCTTTTTTATATTCTTTCAAAAGGAGGAATCACGATGATTGTAGATATTGGGCGGATTAGCAACTGGAATGCATCGAAGCACGAGGGAAGCGTTTACTCGGACGCGACGCACAGGACGTATTTTGTGCAGAAACGGGCATTTGGGCGCATTCGTCGGGAACCGATTGTGGGGGACTTCGTCACGATTGACCAACTGGATTCTCGGCTGAAAAATCGGGTTCTAGCCGGGCGGATTCGCGGACTGGAAACAAAGAAGTCCAGCATGGGGACGGTTTTGCTGGTTCTGCTCTTTTTTGCTGCCGTATTTTTGGTGTGGAAGTCGGGAATTTTGGATTCGTTTTCCATTACAAAAACAGAAGCTCCAGGAAAATTAGAGGCTCCCAGTTTGCTGCACCGCTGATGAAAGCGAGAGGGTTTTGAAAGTCGGGAGAAGTTGCCTTTTGCAAAAAAGTTGCCATCATGAAAGAGAGGGGTGTACCCCGGCGTGCGCTAGGTACCGCGCATCGGTGTTTACGGACATAAGGATGTCGCGCAGGGACCTGAAGTCCTTCATCACGGCGAACAGCAGCACGAGCAGGTGCTGGTAGCCTGACATAGCGTTCCCCGCCGACGCTACAGGAGAGTCTTAGGATTTTACTTTTCGGGAGGTGTTTTGCGACTTGTGCAAATAGCGGCTATCCGGTAAAATTTCTATTGTATATGGTGCTTTTGGCCTTGTCCTTTGTTGTAGACTGAACAACAGTCAAAAGTGGCGACTCTCGGAAACGGAAGCCGCCTTTTTTGTTTGATTTCAGGTTGAATTATCAAGTTTTACTGGACACTAATAATTCTAAATGATTCGGCATATCTCGCGAATTTTCACCGTCAATGCGACTGATATAGGTTGAATCGGGAAGAAAAAAAGTTCCCTAGGGCTAGCCCCTGGGGAACCTGGCCGAAACTTTTCTACCTTGCCGATTCTACCAAAAAAGGACATGGCGGTGAGTCTCAACCAAGCACAAAGATACGAAATACGAGCGCTCAATGCGGCAAAGATCCCCCCGAAAAACATAGCCTTGCAGCTGAAGGTCCACAAATCCACAATCTACAGGGAACTAAACAGGGGCGGCGGCCGCCAGCATTACGACCCGGTCAAGTCGCAGGAACGGGCAGACCTCCTTGCCGCGACAAGTCACCTGCATTACGACTACGACGAGGACGACTGGAAAATCGTGGACGGGAAAATCAAGGAAGACTACTCTCCCGAACAGGTGAACGGACGCGCGAAACTCGATGGGATGGGTGTCCCTAGCGTCGCCACGATATACAGGCATGTGAACAAGGACGAGGACCTGAAGAAGCACTTGCGGCACGGCAAGAAACCATACCGTAAGCGCGGGGAGAAGAAGGACAAGAGAGGCCAGATTGTAGGCCGCGTGCCCATCGAGGAACGTCCGGCAATCGTGGACGAGAAATCACGCGTAGGCGACATCGAGATAGACCTGATAAACAGCGCGGACCATGACGCGAACCTGCTCACGATCAACGACAGGATGACGAATTACAGCCTGATAAGGTATCTTCCGACGAAGAACGCGAAAGACCTGAAGAGAACGCTTGTGAGGGCGCTGAAGGACTTTGAGAAAACGTTCGAAGTCAAGATTCTCACAATCACTTCGGACAACGGGAAGGAGTTCGCCTGTCACGCAGAAATAGCGAAAGCTATGAAGGCGGATTACTACTTTGCGAACCCGTACCACTCCTGGGAGCGCGGTGCCAACGAGAACATGAACGGTCTAATACGCCAATATCTTCCCAAGAAGGAGTCGTTCAAGGGAATCTCTCCCCGGAAAGTTCGCTGGATACAGGATAAACTGAACAACAGGCCTCGAAAAAGGCTTGACTTTATGACCCCTTTAGAGTATATTTATACGCAAGTTAAACTACAAACCTAAGTCGCGTTAGCGACGAAAATCCGCCTCTTTATAATACTGCAAGTTATTGCAATTTCAAAAAGTTGGGGAAAATCTTATCCGACCCGAAGTCAAAAATGCAGGAAAATAAAAACTTGAAGAAGTTTGAAAACAATAAATTTCCATTAGCAAATTGTATTGGTAACCCGCTTACGGCTGCGGTGGTATTTTCTATATAAGTCCCCAAAAATTCATTTTCAAAAAATCGGTTGCATTAGAGTGGTTGGTTGTCCGTTGCCAGTGGTTAGAGATGAGTTGTCGGTTTTCGCATAAAATTAGGGGATTATATAAATCTTCCTCGGAATACTCGCGATTAACTCTTTTTTCAAAGAGAGAACTTTCTCTCGCAAGGGGGGGGGCTTTTTTCAAATGGGGCGTTTTTTCGCAGAATTTCTTCTAGCGGGCCGCGAGATGCTTCGCCTTTCCCATGGAAAATGGATTTTGGCTTGAACACAGGAGAAGCGGCAGACTCAGGGACCGGTTCTTGATTTTGAATTTTGACAGGCTTTCTCAAAAATGTAAATTATATTTTTGATTGGCTCTGTTCCCTCAAATGGTTGTTGACAAGTTTAAAATGACATAATTTGTCATTACTAAAATGTATATTTGTGGCGATGGACGAGATTGCGCCACAGATAGCCCTGCTCAGGCAGATGTACATGGGACTGGACAAGAAGTCCCGCAAGGCGTTCCTCGCCTCCATCGGCCACAAGGAAAGCCATGAGGAGAGTCCCGCCGGGAACAGTACCATAGACGCCTTCCTGCACGAGAAGCTCGGCTGCCATATCGCGTGTCCCGACTGCAAGTCCGAAACGGTTGTCAAGTGGTCCGTCCGCAAGGACGGAACCAGGCGATACAAGTGCAAGGCCTGCGGACGCACGTTCGTACTCGCGAGGAACACCGTGTTCTACCATGCAAAAATCGGGCTCGATATCATAAGGAAGTTCGTGGAGGGCATGAAGGAGAAAGATGTCCTGCGTCTTGCCGCGGAAAAATGCGGCATCGGGCTGAAGACCTCCTTCTTCTGGCGCCACAAGATCCTGGACTCCCTTCGCGGGGTGATGGACGGTGTCCGGCTGGACGGCATCGTGGAATCGGACGAGACGTTCTTCGCCATATCCTACAAGGGTGCAAGGGCGCTTCCCAGGGACGCCCACGATAGGGGGGTGCCGGCCTCGAAGCGGGGCCTCTCGGACGAGAAGACGTGCGTACCCTGCGCCGTGAACCGCGACGGGAAAAGCGTCTCGATGGTGTCGAACCTGGGAAAGGTCTCCGGCGCGGATCTGGAAAACGTCTTCGCCGGCCACGTGGCTGAGGGCGCGGTGTGGTGCTCGGACAGGGACCGTTCCCATCCAGGTTTCGCCGAGCGTCACGAACTCTACCTTATCCAGATCAGGAGCGACGGCCCGAGGACCAGGGGCGCATTCCACATACAGCATGTGAACGCCTACCACTCGGGCATAAAGAGGATGGTCAACGGGCACTTCCGCGGGGTCGCGACCAAGTACCTGAACAACTACCTGCTCTGGTACAATTTCTTCAACTACGGCGGGGGAACCCTCGACGAGCTGACGGACCGTCTCGCGGTCGACTTCACGCGCCAACGCAGGCGCGACATCTGGTCCCGCCCGGCCCTCCCGCTCCTGCGGGCCGCCTAGAACCCGTATCCGGCCCCGAATCCGGACGTCATCCACACAAGTCCGATGCCGCCGCCGGGCGATTTTGCGTTGGGCGTACCCTGCGGGCGATTCCTACGTATTTCCGGCGTATGTCCATGTTTTTTTGAAGGCGTATTTCCTCTTTTTCAGAGTAAAATCTATATTCACGCTAGATGTCTACAACCATAATGGCTAACAGAGCCTTTTGATTGTTCTAGCTTGGGAGGATGTGTGAAACTTTTTATCGGCATCTTGGCTGTTTTCTTTTTTATCGCTTGCAGTGACGATTCCGCGGGAACTTCATTGTCCAATGAAGAATCTTCCAGTTCCATAGCGGAAATCCCTACGGGAATGCTTCTTGTTGAGGGGTCTTCAGATACGGTTTTTCTCGGAACGGACAATAAGAATGCCAAGGAAAGCGAAAGACCGCGAATGCGGGTCGTTCTCGATTACGATTTTTTCTTGGACATCCACGAAACGACTTGCGGGGATTTTCTTGCCCTGATGGATTCCGTCAAGATTTCCGGCTGCGAAAGCGATAGTCTCCCCGTTTCCAATGTGACATTTTACGATGCGGCCCTCTTTGCGAACAGAAAAAGCAGACGGGCAGGGCTTGACACGGTCTATGAATATTCGGGCGCGATCTTTGACAAAAATGGAAGTGCGACCGATCTTTCCGGATTTTCGGTTCGCTTGGACCGCAACGGCTTTCGTCTTCCTACTGAAGCGGAATGGGTGAAGGCGGCTCAAGGGAATTTCTCGTTTTCGAAAAGTTTTCACAATTCCAATTCGGGTTTCAAAGCGCATCCGGTTTGTGAACTGGAAAAGGATTCCGCAGTGTTCTGCGATTTGTCGGGAAATTTGATGGAATGGGTGAACGATCCGCTCGGGCACCTCGTCGATACTCTGGTCGTTAATTTCGCAGGAGCTTCAAACACGAACGATTTGAATGAACGCGTCGTTAAGGGAGGACACTTCTCGCTGGATACGGCGAGCATCCACCTTTACAGTCGTGGCGACGTCTATGCGGTTACGCCTGCATCCTCTGCGGACTATGTCGGTTTCCGCCTTGCGCGCGGCAAGATTCCGAACGCCGTCTATCTGGATTCGGACGGCAAAATTTCCAGCGATCCGATTAAGCTTTTGGCCGACGCCGCCGAACTTTATACCTATTTCAAAACCTCCAACGTCAAACTCGCCTTCCGCAATGATCAGACGGGAAATCTGGTTTATATCGATTACTCCGCCGAGAGTCCTTCGCCTGTTGAAATTGAGGACACTATTGGCGTTTACCATCCGGTCATATCGCCGGACGGCAACTTCGTCGCGTTCTGTACGGGTCTCGAAGGGATTTCGGGCAAGTCCGCTCTCTATGTTCGCCATCTCGATTCCGCAGGTTCAAATCTTGTGAAACTTGGCGTCGAAAGTGCCGCGATTCCACGCTTTCAGGTTCTTGAAAACGGCGATACGGTTGTCCTCTACGTGACCGATGCCGGGAACAACAAGGAAAATGCCGATTTCAAGGCAAGGAGCACTTGGCAAGTTCCGTTTTCTAACGGAAAATTTGGAACGCCGCAAAAACTTTTTGATGGAGCTTTTCACGGTGGCGTTAGCTACGACAGAAAGCTTGCCGTAACGGGCGCAAGGCTTCTCCGTGCAAATCTCGCCGACAGTGGATCGACTCTTTTGGAAAACGCCGACGATACGGTCTGGTATAATGGCGAACAGGCGTGTAACGCATCGCTTGCGATGCTTGGTAAGCGTACTCTTTTTCTGGATTTCGCAAGTGCTACGGGCAAGAAGTTTGTCGGTGGTTCCTACCAGCCGCACGAATTTCTCTTCGTCGCGGACAGTGCGGGAAAACTTGTTCAGTCTGTCAAGGCTCCGGGCGGATACGCGTTTGATCACACCGAGTGGGCGGATGGGCTAGGCGAACATTTTGTGGCGAGTCTTACGAATGCGGATGGCGCACATAACAGAATGGTTTTGATTCGCACAAGCGATTCCTCTTTGCTGAATCTGGTCGAGGGTTCCGAACTCTGGCATCCGAACCTTTGGACGGATCGCGTGGAAAAACGACCCGAATCCGAACGAGACACGCTTCCTTCGGATACGACGAAAGGCTTTGTCCTCGATCCCGACAGCGCGGGCCAGTATTACAATACCTCGGGCGCCTGTCCCTGGGCCCTGCAATTCCGTTACAAGATGGAGTTGCTATGGCAGTATCGCGATTCGGCGAATATGGTCATCATGGGCTCTTCGCGGGCTTACTTCGGCATTTCTCCCGAATACTTCTCGGAGCCTTTGTTCGCTATCAATTTGGCAACGCAAGCGCAAACTCTTTATGGAACAAATCAATTTCTTGAACAATACATCTTTCCTCATCTTAAAAAATTGAAAGTAATTGTTCTGGTTATTGACCCAGATAGAGGTTCAATCAATAACGGATATAATAAGGACAATATGTTCTATACGGCCTGGGAAAGCTATCCGGGATATGTGTACGATAAAAACCATAATTACTGGGTTGATGGCGTTCCCAAGGGTTTAGACTCCCTGACTTACAATTCTCCCGGCAATGCGTCTTCGGCGACAAAGCTTCGGAAAAATCGAGGTTTTTGGCCGAATAGTTCCAAATCTTGGGGAGAGGCGTCCCTAGGTAGTGATACCGTATGGAATGAAGTACGCTTTGCAATTTATTACACGCATTTTGCCACTTTGACCTCTCTTCTTGAAACCTGTCGGGAAAAGAACATTACGGTGATTGGCGTTCTTACTCCGATGCATCCGGGCTACAGGGAAACAGGTGCCTACGGCTATCGCGGTCTCCAGCGCAGCAAGGCGGTTGAACTGATTGAAGAGCTTTCCGCTTTGCACGAAACCTATCCGAATTTCTATCTGATGGATGAAAACAAGATGGGCAACCATGATTACACGGACGAGATGGCGAACGACCATTCTCACCTTTCTGGTTTGGGTGCAGCCCAGCTTTCCCGCCGCATCGATTCCCTGATTACCAAATTGGGAATTTCCGTCGAATAGCGGTTGGCAAAGTTCTTTCACCCCGTTCTAAAAGCCGAGTGCGAACGCCAAATAAAGCGCAAACTTCAAGCGATTCGGAGCATTTAAAACAAAAAACTCCGAAGAACTCGGAGTTTTTAGAGCGGCGGACCGGGATTGAACCGGCAACCATTAGCTTGGAAGGCTAAAGCTCTACCATTGAGCTACCGCCGCAGCAATCCCAATTATACAAAAAAAACGGCAAAATCCAAAGGGGAATTTCTGGAAAAGTTGAACTTTTTGCAACTCTTTGCTAAATTTTCTGCGGAAATCAACCATTTTTCATGAGGTAGCATAACTTGTTTCCCAATCCGCGTTTGAGGCAAATGCCAAATCGTCCTGCTGACGGCACTCGTATCAACGAAGCCATTCATATTTCCCCGGTCCGCGTTATCAAGGACGACGGAACCCAGGAAATCATTGATACGCGCAAAGCTTTGCAGATGGCCAAGAACGCCGGACTGGATCTGGTGGAAGTCTCGCCGAATGCGAAACCCCCGGTTTGCCGAATTATCAATTACAGCAAATACAAGTTTGAACAGGCCAAGAAAGCGAAGGCGGCAAAAGCCAAGCAGCACGTGGTCAAGCTGAAAGAAATCAAGATGCACCCGAAGACCGCAGAAAACGATTATCTCTATCGGATTAAGCAGATGCGCGGTTTTTTGGAAAGTGGGATGAAAGTTCGTTTAATTATGCAGTTCCGTGGGCGTGAAATGGCGCACATGGACTACGGTCGCCGACTGATGGAACGCGCCAAAGAAGATTTGGGCGATGTCGGCGAATTGGAAACGGACTCGCGGATGGAGGGCAATACGCTCCTTTACATCTACGGTCCACGTCGCGGTGCCGCCCCAAAAGCGGCGCAGCAAAAGCCCGCAACCGAGCCAAAGGCAGCAGGTGAGGCTAAACAACAAACCCAAGAGGTCAATAATGCCTAAGATGAAAACCCACGGCGGTGCCAAGAAGCGCTTCCGCGTGACCGGCAGCGGCCACGTGAAGTTCAAACGCGCTGGTCTTCGCCACATTCTTACTAAGATGACGACAAAGCGCAAACGCAATTTGCGCAAAGCCGGAACCATCAAAAAATCCGATGAATACAGAGTCAAGCGTCTGCTTGTCAAAGCATAAGGAGTTGTAAGAATGCCACGTTCTAAGACTAGAGTTCCTTCTCGCGCCCGTCGCAAAAAAATTCTCAAGGCTGCCAAGGGCTACTTCGGCCGCCGCAAGTCGAATCTTCGCCTTGCGAAAGAAGCCGTCGCCCACGCAGGTCAATACGCATACGCTCACCGTCGTGACAAGAAAGGCGCATTCCGCTCCCTGTGGATTACTCGCCTGAATGCCGCTGTGCGCGAATACGATTTGAGTTACAGCCAATTCATCCATTTGCTTTCTCAGGCAAACATCAGCATCAACCGCAAGGTTCTGGCTGATCTCGCCGTTAGCGACCCGGAAGCGTTTGCTGCCGTCGTCAAGCAGGTGAAGGCTTAATCTTTAGAGAATGTTTTCTCGAAAATGCTTCGGTTTAAGCCGAGGCATTTTTTGTATCGACAGGAATTTCTTCCTGGAAATTTTTGAAACCTTTGAGTTCGATTTGTAAATCCGCTTTGTAGATGCCGTCTGCATTTTCGGTTTCGTAGCGGTATTTCCCCGGGTAGCAAATTTCCAGACGCTGTTTCAGATTGGCCAGCCCGATTCCGCTTTTGATGCGTGTCGATGCCGTTTGTGGCGTAATGGTGTTTTCTACGTGGCAATGCAGAATGTCGTTGTTTTCGGAAATATGGATTTCGATTCGGCTCGGGGATGAAGGGTGATAGCCATACTTAAAAGCGTTTTCGATTAAGGGCAGCAGCAGAAGCGGCGCAATTTGTTTGTCCTGTTCTTGGATTTTGGTTTCAATGATGCATTGCATATTGGGACCAAAGCGCAATTTCTCCAATTCGCAATACTTTTCCAGAAGGTCGATTTCCTTGTCCAAATCTACGGAAATTCCCTTGTTTTCGTGAAGCATTTGCCTTAGAATCGAAGATAGCCGAATCATCGATTTTTGCGCTTGTTTGGGATCGATATCGACGAGCGCGGTGATATTGTTCATAGTGTTGAACAGGAAGTGGGAGGAAAGCTGTTGTTTTAAAAAGGCGAGATCCGCCTGGATGTAGAAATTTTCCTGCACGTGTTTCAAGTAGGCGTTCTTGGTGTGGATGGCCCCCAGCTGCATTAGCACATTGAAAATGCAAATGATGATTGTCAGAACGCAGAAGGTCAAGAGAAATGTTGCAGTCGTCCACAGAGAATTAGGCTTGGTGATAAATTCAAAAAAAGTACTGTTTGTTCCGGATATCCAATGGATGGACAATTCCTGGAGAAGATAGCTTTCGATGAGGCAGATAAAGTTTAAAAGGCCAAATAGCTTGAAACGCTTTTTTAAGAACAGACGGGGGACGAAAAGAAACTGGTTTAAAAAGAAAATAGCGATGTAGTTGGTCACGGCGACAAGGGAAATGAGAACCTTTCCGCTGTGTTCGTGTTGCCGCGGATCGATTCCCGTCATAGCGGCGACATAACCGATGGAGAGCAGGAACAGCACCGTGATAATGCGCAGATAAATGGGCGATGGAATTTTTTTTATGGGAAGCCAAGCGGGCAATTTTTTCAGGGTTGCAACCTGTGCATTCATCGTTTCAAAATCGAGGCGGGAACGGTTCTTTTCTTCTGGAAAACTGCTTTTCATGTGCCTCAATATAAGGAGTTTTGGAACGAAATGACAAAAAAATGACAAAAACACGATAAATACGGACAAAAAGACGATGAAGCTTTTGCGAAAACGGGAGTTCTCTTTGACACTTCCCAAAAATGGAGGCTTTATATTGCAAAGTGCAGTGAAAAGGTCGCTGCCAACAAAAAGAGGTAAAGACAGATGAACTCCATTTACTTTCAGTATTTGAACGATATCGCCAAATATCCGCTACTCACACGTGAACAAGAAAAAATTTTAATTCAGCTCTCTGCCAAAGGAAATCGAGAGGCGCAAGACCTGCTCGTCAAATCCAATCTCAAATTTGTAGTGAATATCGCCAATCTTTATAAGGGGCAGGGACTCGACGCTTTGGAACTTATTAACGAGGGCAATATGGGCTTGATTGAAGCCGCCCGCCGTTTCGACCCCAATCAAAAAATCAAATTTATCAGTTATGCGGTCTGGTGGATTCGCCAGAATATTACCCGCGCCATTTCTGAAAAAGCCCGTCTGGTTCGGATAAGCGCCGAAAAAGAATTGGTCTTGCGTCGCTTTAATCGCGTTTCTTCCCAGACTCGCCAGGTTGTGGGTGGCCAGGTGACCATTGATCCGGAAAGCCTTGAAGGAGTCAGCCGCTACAAAGCGAAGGAAATCGAGAAAATTTTGCAGATGGGCACTCGCGCAGCGTCTTTGGATGCTCCGGTCGGGGAAGACGGTGACACGCCTTTGAGCGATTGCTTGGCTGCGGATTCCGAAGCGACTGACGCTCTGGCTGCTAAAAACGGGGAACAGGCTTCGTTGGATTTGCTCTTGAAAGAAAATTTGACGGACCAGGAACACCGTGTCATCGGGCTTTATTATGGCTTGGATATGGATGCCGACTTGAATTTGAAAGAAATCGGCAAAATGGTGGGACTTTCTAAAGAACGGGTTCGCCAAGTCAAGGAAAAAGCCTTGGCAAAATTGCGCAATACCAAAATCGACGAGGTCTTGGACGCCGCTTAAAAATTTTGGATTTTTACTCAAACGTTTTTTCTCTCCTATTCTCAAAACCCGGCTTCGGCCGGGTTTTTCTGTGTATTGGTCGTGCGTTTGTTCCGAATGGCATTTTGTTGCCGAAACGATTTGAGTTCGCTCGTCCAGATGCGAAATTTGCAAGACTCGCCCGTAAAGAATTTTTCGTACATTGGAGCGAAAATCTATATTTGCATCGTGGAACAGACTATTGTAGCTCCGGCGACTCCGAACGGGATTTCGGCTTTGGCCGCAATCCGTGTCAGTGGCGGGGAAACCGTTTCGATTTTAAAGCAGATGTTCGGCTGTGCAAATCCGACGCCGCGTCAAGCCGTTCTCGCTACGGCTCGCCACCCGAAAAACGGAAAATTGCTGGATAATCTGGTCTATATTTTTTACAAAGCGCCCCATTCCTACACCGGCGAGGATTCTTTGGAACTTTTTCCTCACGGGAACCCGCTCATCGTCCGGAACTTGCTGGACGCAATGTGTCAAATTCCAAATGTTCGTATTGCTTTTCCTGGCGAATATACGAAGCGTGCTTTCTTTAACGGAAAAATGGATTTGGTGCAGGCGGAATCTGTGGCGGATGTAATCCACAGTCAGACCCTTGCCGGTGTCGAAAATGCGCAAAAGCTGCTTTCCGGAAAATTTTCGTCGGATATTCGGCAGCTGGCACATCAGGTAAAAGATGTTTCTGCCCTGCTGGAATTGGATGTGGACTTTGTCGAAGAGGAAGCGGATCCCAATGTGGGAGGCTGGAAGGAACGCTTTTTGGAAATTCGAAATCGCATCCAATATCTGCTGTCGCATTTTAAAAATGCTGGGAGCTTGAATCGTGCGCCTCGCGTGGTTTTGTACGGCGCACCCAATGCGGGAAAATCGAGCTTGCTGAATGCCCTGCTGAAAGAAAATCGGGTCTTGGTAAGCGATGTGCCGGGGACTACGCGCGATTTCATTGAAACTCGATTGGCGTTGCCTTCGGGGGAAATCTCTTTGATTGATACCGCTGGCATTGCGGATGTGGCTCAAAGTGAACTGGACAGGCGTTCTATGGAACAGAGCGCTGCGGCAATTGAATCGGCGGATTTGGCGATATGCCTTGTCGATTCGGCGACGGAGTTTTCGGAAGACTCCCAAAAGCAAATCGCTTGCGCACGTTCCAAAAAACATTGGGTCGTTTTTTCAAAATCGGATTTAAAGGATGCGGAGTCTGGTGTGGGCAAGGCCAAAGGAAATGTCGCATCGGCAGAACGGATGGAGCTTTCTGCGAAAACCGGCGAAGGCTTGGACGCCTTTGTACAAAAATTGGAAAAGGCTTTGTTTCCGCAGGGAGAATCCGGCGAGGAGTATTGGATTACGAACGAGCGGGAATGCGCAGCGCTTCGGGACGCCGACCGTGGAGTCGAACGGATTTTGGATTTGCTGGATAAAAATCCGGCTCCTGAATTGCTCGCTTTTGAAATGCGTCAGGTGACTGCTGCGTTGGCATCGATAATCGGGGAAATTTCCAGCGAAGATATTTTGCAGACGATTTTCAGTGGCTTCTGCATTGGGAAGTAATTGTTCGCAGACAAAATCGGGGCGTTGTATAAATCCTCCACGACAGTTATTCGTTTTCAGTTCCAACTCCCAACTTTCAACTAACCACTAATCCCTAACCATGGTTCGACAACCGGTTGCTGAGCCTGTCGAAGCACACCAACCAAGCAAATCGAGGTGGAATTTTATATATAAATCCCAATCGAAGGGCACTAATCCCTAACTTGCTAAGCTCTAAAAAACAAGCCGCCGAACTGGGAGAAATTCGGCGGCTCGAATCCAAATGTGAAAAATCAGTACCGGTAAAATTCCACTTTATAAGGGCCTTCGACCGGAACGCCAATGTAATCGGCTTGCACTTGGGTCAGTGTTGTCAAATGAACGCCGAGTTTTTCTAGATGGAGGCGCGCCACTTTTTCGTCCAGAATTTTCGGGAGAGTGTAAACGGTTCCGGACTGGTAATGGCATCCGGCGACAGTCGGCTTGTTGTTGGCGTTGAGCCACAAGTCGATTTGGGCAATGGTCTGGTTTGTAAAGCTAGCGCTCATGACAAAGCTCGGATGTCCGGTTGCGCAACCCAAATTCAAGAGGCGGCCTTCGGCGAGCACCAGAACGCTGTGTCCATCGGGAAAGATCCATTCGTCGTATTGAGGTTTGATTTCGTTGCGGATAATGCCCGGGATTTTCTTTAATCCGGCCATGTCGATTTCGTTGTCAAAATGCCCGATGTTTCCCACGATGGCGCGGTGTTTCATCTTGGACATCTGTGCTGCGGAAATGATCATGGTGTTGCCCGTCGTGGTGACGAAAATATCGGCGAATCCGACGACTTCATCGAGAGTCTTGACTTCATAGCCTTCCATAGCGGCCTGGAGTGCGCAAATCGGATCGATTTCCGTGACGATGACGCGCGCGCCTTGACCGCGAAGGGATTGCGCACAGCCTTTGCCTACGTCGCCGTAACCGCAGACGACGGCGATTTTTCCGGCCATCATGACATCTGTCGCTCGGTTGATGCCATCGATCAGGGAATGGCGACAGCCATAGAGGTTGTCGAACTTGGACTTGGTGACAGAATCGTTCACGTTGATGGCGGGGAATTTTAAGCGGCCTTCTTTTGCCATCTGGTAAAGGCGATGCACGCCGGTCGTGGTTTCTTCGGAAACGCCCTTCAACGCTTCACGGGCGCGGGTCCACTGTTTCGGGTCTTTTTCAAAAATCTTTTTGCAGGTGGCCAAAAAAACTCCCCATTCTTCGGAATCTTTAGCGGGGTCGAAGTCTGGAACTTTCCCGGCGTCTTCAAATTCCGCACCGCAGGTGACGAGCATGGTCGCGTCGCCGCCGTCATCGACAATGAGATCCGCGGTTTTGCCATCCGGCCAGACAAGAGCTTTGGCTGTGTTTTCCCAGTATTCTTCGAGGGTTTCGCCCTTCCATGCAAAAACGGGAACGCCCTGCGGATTTTCCACGGTTCCTTTTTTGCCGACGACGACCGCCGCTGCCGCGTTGTCCTGGGTGCTAAAGATGTTGCAGCTGACCCAGCGGACGTCTGCGCCGAGTTCGGTCAAAGTTTCAATCAGGATGGCCGTCTGCACGGTCATGTGAAGGGAACCCATAATGCGGGCTCCGGCAAGGGGCTTTTGCCCTGCGTATTCTTTGCGGAGCGCCATGAGGCCCGGCATTTCGGTTTCGGCGAGGTCGAGTTCCTTGCGGCCTTCGACGGCGAGATTCAGATCCTTGACTTTAAATTCCATCGGTTCCTCTTGAAAAAGAAATTTATATGCGTAAATATAAAAAAACGCATAAACCTTCGGAGGCTACCATTTGATTTTTTCAAGAATCGTGCCGATGGTCAGGGAATCCCGGTAAGCGCGTTTTTTTTTTGGGGGGGGGGCGAATGGTTCATCGGACATGCTAATTGTTCGTTTTGCGATGAGGAATAAAATCGGCAAATCTTTGACAAGAAATTTTTGTCAATGTCTTCTGGTGGAAAATTTCTTTGTATTCAACATTTTTTCAACGTTTTGTCCACATTTGATGGCGAAAACGCCCGCATTCCCCAGAACGCTATCCCTTGTGAAGTGGATTTTTTTTACTATCTTTAGGGCTCAAAAGTTTTTCATGGCGATTACTGTCGCCTAAGGGTTTAGAATTATGAAAAGAACATTCCAGCCGCACAATCGCAAGCGTAAGAACACTCACGGTTTCCGTTCTCGTATGGAAGACCGTTGGGGTCGTGCCGTACTTAGCCGTCGTCGCGCTAAAGGCCGCAAACGCCTCACCGTCAGCGATACCATTTATAAAAAGTAGGGCTTCGTATCCCCAGCCTTCGCTCTTTTAGGCTCGGTTCGGAGTCTAATTACCGACAAATAGCCCATCAAGGAAAGCGCGTTCACGCATCGTCTTTGACAATGCGCTGGATGGAAAGCCCGGATGGGGTTTGTCGTTTTTGCTTTTTAGCGAAAAAAAAGAATGGAAATGCGGTTTATCGCAATCGTTGCCGTCGCATTCTCCGCCCGATTTTTTTTGAAATGTCCAAAACGATTTCCGTTCCTGTCTGGGCGATGATTATTGTCAATGACAAAGAGGACGAAATGACTTCTGGGCGACTGCACAAGGCGTCGCGAAAGATTTTTGAAAAAATGGGTTGGGTATGAGCAAGTTCGACGGACGGCGTTTTCTGGAAGAGGCCTTGATTTTCCCGATTCGCGTTTACCGGAAAATTCATCCTATTTTTTTTCGTGGAGTCTGTCGCTTTACGCCGACTTGCTCCGCTTATGCGATAGAAGCGGTTCGGGTGCACGGGATATGCAAAGGTTTTTATCTTGCTGTTTTTCGAGTGTTGCGTTGCAATCCCTTTTGTAAGGGAGGCTACGATCCTGTTCCGCCAAAGAAAGAGAAGCTAATATGAACAAGAACACCTTAATCGGACTCATTCTTCTGGTCGGCCTGTTTATTTGGTCGATGTCCTTATCCACGAATCGCGCGAAAGAAGCGCAAGCCGTTGCGGCGCAAAAAGCGAAAACGGAACAATCGGAAAATCAGCGCAGCGGCGCACTTCGGACTCCCGAACTTTCTCCGCTGGATACGGCGAATCTTGTCCCGGCGACATTGGCTCCGGCTGCGAAAACTCCGGAAGTGGCTGCGGATTCTGTGAAGGACTCTTCGGTTGCGCTTGCACCGATTGCCCGTCAAAAAATCAAAGTGGAAACCGAACATTTTACGGCGGTCTTTGACAATCGTGGAGCCAAGATTACGAGCGTCGTGGTCAAGGCTCTCAAGGATTCTGCCGGAAACTATCCTGAAATTATCGCCGATACGACTTTGGGTGCTTTAGCGCTGAAAGTGGACGGGGTCGATCTTTCCGAACAGATGTTCTCCGTGCCGGAAAATACGCCGGATTTTATTCGCGTCGAAAGGGACACGGCTCTCTCCTTTACGTTCCAAGATCCCAACGGAAACAAAATCATTCGCCATTTCGCCTTTACACCAAAGGGCGTTTCCATTCAGCAAAAGATTTTCTTTGAAGGATTCAAACCCAACGATTACGAATTGCTTTGGTTGGGCGGCATGAAGGAAACCGAAGAATTTCCAAAGGGAAAAAGCTTTGGCGGTGGCAGCTATTTCTTTAGCGAAGTCGTCTTTAACGATATGGTCGGCGTGGAACGGGAAACGGTCCGCGACCGCGAAAAATTCAATGCCGAAACGGGAAAAATGCTTTGGGCGGGAATGCGTCGCAAATATGTTGCTGCCGTCATTAAATTCCCCGAAGCTTCGGAAGCGACCCTTTTGGCGGAACACTTTACGGCGCGAGGTTCAGATAGCAAGGATCCGGGCACGTACAAACTAACTGTTTCCGACAATATGAACGGAGCCAACTCTCTAGCGTTTGACTTTATGATTTTGCCGCTGAATTGGCAAGACATCAAGAGCTTTGATTTGGGATTTGAAAAAATCATCGTGAGCGGTTGGAGCTGGTGCGGTGCGGACGTTTGGTTTGTCGCCCTCTGCGGATTTTTGCTCTGGCTTTTGAAGTTCTTCTATTCCATTATTCCGAATTACGGTGTTGGCATTATTCTGATTACCATTCTGGTGCGCATGATTACAACACCGCTGACGCTGAAGCAACTCCGTTCGACGAGCGCGATGAGCAAGCTGAAGCCGGAAATCGATGCCATCAATGTGAAATACCGTTCGGATCCGCAAAAGAAGCAGGCGGCGATTCTGGAACTCTATACGAAGAATCACATCAATCCGATGGCGTCTTGTACGGGCGGCTGCTTGCCCATGCTGATTCAGATGCCGATTTTCTTTGCGCTCTTTATGGTGTTCGGTCGAGCGATTGAATTGCGCGGAATGCCATTTATCGGTTGGATTACGGATCTTTCTCGCTCCGATGTGATTTGGAACGGCATAACGATTCCATTCATCATGCCGGACGGCATTGCGATTCTCCCGATTGTGATGGTTTTCACCACTTATTTCCAGACGAAACAGTCCATGTCTTCGATGACGGATCCTGCGCAACAGAAAATGATGGTCTGGATGATGCCCATTATGATGTTCCTTTTCAGCGCGGTCATGCCGTCGGGATTGGTGCTCTACTGGATTATTTCGAATCTGTGGGGAATTGGCCAGTATGCCTTGGTCAATCGGGCGCGCCGGAAAGCAAATGAATTAGAATCTGGAAAGCTCAAGGGCAAAAATGTTCAAGATGCCGTGATAGTGAAAAAGAAATAAGGTTGTTTTTTTGATTTTGAACTGCTCGATATTCGGGCAGTTTTTTTGTTTGTCGAGGAAGGTCTCCAAGGGTTCTTTGTTTTGAATAATTTGGATGCTTCGTCTTCCCATGGAAAACGGAATGCTAGATCCGTTTCTTCTATTTTCCCAACTTTTAACTTTCAACCAATCGAAGGGCGCGGACCACTTGTAATAAGCCCCGAAATTTTTACCCCTTATTCTTCTCTTTCAGCAAATCATGCCTTTTGGCGTGGATAAGCCCGAGTGCCAAATAGAAAACGGAAAGCAAAAACAGCTTGAGCAAATTCGGAGCGACTTCTTGAAAATCGGCACCGATGTTTTGAATGCTAAGCCAAGCGGGAATGGCATAAGTCGAGGGAAAGAATGCTCCAAGCACTTGAAGCCATGCGGGCATATTTCCTTGGGGCCAGCTGAATCCCGAAACGAATAGCACCAAAATCGGAACGGCGGCGAACAAGGCGAGAGCCGATTCTCGGCGGGAAAAGAATTGCGAAATCCACATTCCCATATTGACGACGCTTCCCAAAAAAAGGATTCCGAAGAGCAACGTCAAAAAAATGTTTCCGCGATCGGGAAAATCGAAAATCGGGTAAATTACGGTTTTATAAAAGAACAGGGCGCAAAGATAGTGCAGAATAAAAGCGGAGGATCGCCCGAAGTAACGCAAGAGCAAAGGAGCGTTTTCCGTGTCTTCGTGCCCTTGGAGCCATTTAAAGGGACGATTTTTTTGAGGACCGCCCATGACGCAGATTCCGATGAGGCATGTCTGTTGCAAAATAATCATGAGGACCGCGCAAACCGCATAGATGCCGTAGCCTCCAGAACGGTTGAACATCCGGAAAAACTGGGTTGGGATGGGGTCGCGAATCGCTTTTGCTTCGGCCAGAGTGTGCCCATTTGCGACGATGCGCTTGACTTGCGTGGTTGCGCCGACGGTTCCTGCGGCTGTTGCAAAGGCACTGGCGATGTTGCCGTATAAAAGGATGAATGCGCCGTGGCAGTAAACCCCCAAAGAGAGATTGTTTCCTTTGATAAGGTCCGATTCCATGCCTTCGGGAATTTTCATGTAGCAATAGATGGTTTCATCGGTCAGGGCGCGTTGAGCATCGAGTTCTTTATCGTAAATGGCGACAAGAGTGTCTTCTTGCATTGCCGAAGCCATTCGGATAATTTGCCGGGAAACGGCTGAATGGTCTTCATCGACAATGGCGGCGGGGGCTTTATTGACGATTTCATGAACGTAAGGATACGGATAATAGAATGCGTACAAAAGAACGCCGACGACAATGACGAGAAAACATGCGGGATCCCGAAAGAACATTTTCCATTCGGTCAGGACGATGCGAAAGAACTGCTCTATTCGATGGAACATTTTTCGCTCTCCCGATTCAGATTTTTGCGGATTCGAAATCCTTGAGCCAAAACGGCGACCAGAATCCAAAACAGAAATTCCATGGCGAGAATTTCAAAAGAATGTCTTGCCCGCACTGTTCCTATCTGCCCGAAAAAAAATGCCGACTGGAGCTGCATAAAATGGGTGATGGGTAGCACGAATGCCCAGCAGCGAATAGGAAAGGGCATCGCCATCAACGGAAAAGTTTGCCCGCAAAAGGCGAATGCAGGGCCTCCGCTTACCGCCGCGGAACTCAAGGCGACTCGCATTTCCCCGACGATGCCGGCGAAAGCAGCTCCTGCGGCAAGGCAAGTCCCCACCATTAAAAATGCGCCTCCGAACAAAAGGACCTGTTGAATGGCTCCGAGTTCTGGCATGCCGTTTCGGGCAAGCAAAAGCATTCCGCAAAATTCCGTTCCGAGAATGAAAAATGCCGGAAGGAATCTTCCCCCGAATGCACAAAGCAGAGAATTCTGTGCTGCGATTTCAAACCATTCCCGAGTTTGTTTTTCCCTTGTCGGGTACGAAAAAATGTAGGCCCCTAAAAGCATCGCGATGACGTGAAAGAGGGCGACCACCAATCCGATTCCCAAAAAGCGTTCGTAGTTTCCCGTCGGATTGCCGATGAGATGAATTTCTGTAGTGATCGGCGGGGCGACGACGTTCTTGACCAAGACCGCTCCGACGGTGGCAACGGCGATGCGCAGGTCGTTTGTAATCAATTTGCTGGTCAGCAGGGATTGGCCGTTGGTGTAAACGCTGACGGTTGGCGTTTCGTAACGGAGCGCGTACTTTTCCAAATCGACGGGAATATCGACAAAAGCCAGAATTTCTCCACTTCGCATTGCCGATGCGCATTCCGAAATGCTTTGGCAGCGTTTGGATATTTTGACTGTCGGGGTTGCTTCGATGGCGCGCAAAAGGCGGTCCTGCAAGGGTCCGCCCCCTTCGGCAATGACTCCTACTGGCAGGTTGCTGGGCGATTCTTCGGAAAAAAGCGACAGGATGCCCAGGCATAAAAACAAGGGGAAAATAAACAGCAAAATGTGCAGCAGGGGGTTCCACTGCAAATAGGCGTCTTTTACTACGGCAAAAAACTTTTGCGGCAAAAGAATATTCTCCCGAATTATTTTTTCCAAAGAGCGGTCATGCCGGGGCGCAGTCCTTCGACGGGAGCTTTCGGGCGCAGGCGAATTTCAAATGTCTTCAGGTCA
Organism: Fibrobacter sp. UWS1; assembly: GCF_002300445.1. Classification (NCBI taxonomy): domain Bacteria; kingdom Pseudomonadati; phylum Fibrobacterota; class Fibrobacteria; order Fibrobacterales; family Fibrobacteraceae; genus Fibrobacter; species Fibrobacter sp. UWS1. Next base: position 1,885,120 of record NZ_NSGW01000001.1, on the reverse strand, counting down.
AAGCCTCCGCTTTCCCGGCTGCTTTTCCAGATGGCGTAATTTCCGGCGCTGGCAATGTAATAGACTTCCATCGGTATGGTCTTTTCTAAAGCGGGAATGAAAATGGAAAATTCTTTTCCTTTGGATACGTTTTTCAACGCGTCTTCCCGGATGTTGAAAACCGCCCAGGCTTCTTTTAAATCGGTGATGGCGACGACGGGCATTCCGGCTCCGACGACTTCGCCTTCTTCTGAAATTTTAAGCGTGATTTCTCCGGAAATCGGGGCGAGGATTTTTGTTTCTTTCAAATAAGCATTGACTTCGGCTTTGGCTCCATTCGCTTGCAGAACGAGAGCGTTTGCTGCCGCTTTGTCTTCGGAACGAGCACCGTTTAGAGCCATCGTGTATTGCGCCTTGGCCGCTTCCCATTGGGCGTCCGCCGCATTTTTTTGGGTTTCCGCTTCGTCGCGCTTTTGAACGGGGAGCACGCCGTCGTCGTATAGTTGCTGCACGCGCTCGTAAGTGCTTTTGGCCAGTTTCATCGCCTGCTCCGCTTTTTCCATCATGGCTTTGGCGGCATCGATTTGTTCGCTGCGGGAACCGTTTTTCGCTTTGGTCGCTTGCGCTTTGGCCGCTTTGTATGCGCCTTCCGCCTGTAATTTTTTGGCTTCCACTTCGGGGAGTAGATTTCGGCGATGATATCGCCTGCGGTTACGCTGTCTCCTTCGTGAACGGAAAATTTGCTGATGCGCCCGGCGAGTTTTCCCGCGACCATGACGCGTCGGGCATCGATTTGCCCTTGCTGATATTCCTGCTGTGGGACAAAGGCAAAATGCCGAATGGCCCCGAATGCCGCAATGATTAAAGCGACAATGACTGTCAACATCAAAATGGCCGGAATCTTTTTCATTTTCGATTCTCCAGATATTGGCTGATTTTTTCGACTTCTCCGCAGGTTTCCAAAAGCCCGACAAGGGACATCACCGCTTCATAGTTCGCTTTGAGGGTTGCCAGACGCAAGCGCGAAAGGGAAAGTTGCGCATCAACGACAGCGAGGCTCGTTCCCATTCCTGCATCAAAGGCTTTCTGTTGGTCTTGCAAAGATTCCTTCGCCAGCTCTTCCGTTTTTTGAAGGCTTTCCAGCTGACCTTTGGCGTGTTCGTATTCGCGGTAGCGTTTTTCCACCAGCAGGGAAATGTTTTGTACTGCCTGGTGCTGCAAACTTTCGACTTCCCGCTCCTGCGACTTGGCTTCGGCGATTTTCCCTGTGGTTTCTCCGCCGTGAAAAATGTTCCATTCTACGGCGACTCCCAAAGCCCATTCCGGTTCCAAGATGGTCAGGTCCTTGGTGTAGAGTTCTTTTTTGCCAAAAAGGGCGACGGTCGGAAAATAGTCGCTGCGAGCTGCCGTAACCGCTCGACCCGCCCGCTTTTTTTCTTGTTCAAGTTGTTTGATTCCCGGATAATTTTTTTGCGCCCGTTCCTTAAATTCTTTCAGGGACGATTTTAATTCTACAGGTTGAATGGATGTCGTCGCGGTCAATGCCGTATCGCTGGATCCCAGCGAATTGGCCAGAGCCAACCGGGAAAGCGAAAAATCCCGTTCGGCGTTTTCTTTTTCCGTAACCGCTTCGGCCAAGGCGACTTCTGCCCGCAGGCGTTCTGCTCGGGAAATTTGTCCGGCGGCTTCTAGCTTTTGCGCGTGTTCCAAATGCGTTTGAATCGTTTGCAACGCTTCGTTACGGAGTTCCAGCATTTCTTCGGCCAGTCGCATGGTAAAATAGCGCGCGCAGACTTCGGATAAGACGGCGTTCTCTGTCATGGCGAAGGCGAATTTTTGGGCGTCGATATTTTCGGAAGAAGCTTTGTATGCCGACAGGATTTTCCCTCCGGTAAAAATCGGCCAGACGAGGGTTGCCGTTGCATTCCAAAACAGGTCGTCTTGAACTTGGATTTTGAATTTGTCTTCGGGAAGTTGTGCGGCGAATTGATTGCTTCCGGTCCCCGCCGCTTGTTGTGCAAGCATTTGGGCGGTCGCATCGCCGACTGTGGGTGCGGTCATCCCATAAACGCTCGCATAGGTGGATGCGTAATTGGAACCGACAATTGCCGTTCGGACGGGGGAAAGGTCAATGGTTATCGGGTCGTTGATTTTGGTTACTTTGCCGGACAGGGTCAGGGAAGGCATCAAGAGGGAACGCGCTGAAGTTTTCTGGCTTTCCGCTTTTTCTAGATGAGTGCGATTGACAAGTATTTGCGGATTTTTTTGTTTGGCGACCGCGATGGCGTCGTCGATGGATAAGGGGCTGGCAAAAACGCAAATCCCCCAAAAAGCGATTGAGGCAAGTACTCGTTTCATCACGATGAAATTAAAAAAAAGTTCAATAGGAGACAAGCGGGGCTCGCTGCTTTTTGTATGGTTTCATTCTGCTTTTTTAATGCTTACTTTACAAGAAAGCGTGATTCTGGGAACGTTCGCGGAACACTTCTGCAAAGTGTCTATGGAAAATTTACATGGATTTTGGAATTTAGGATTTATTTTATAGGCTGTTCGAATTTGATTGTCCGACGGGACGAGGTGTTTATGAGTGCTCCATTTTCCAAAGCCTTTCTGGCCAAGAATTTTTTGATTTTGTCTTCCGCCATTTTTGCATGGAATTGTTCGAGCGATTCCGATTCCAGCACGGGTGGCGATGTAAACCTGCCGGTGGCGGAGTGTGATTTAAGTAAAATTTCTGCGCAATATCCCATTTGGACCGGAGCCTATTTTATTTATGCGGACGGTTCGGTGACGGATGGCGCAAATGCGGTCGGCGTTTTTGATTTTGAAAGCGGCAACTTGATGGACGCCGCGGGCACGGTTATCGGCAATATCCCGAATGTTTTGGAGCAGCCTTATTTTGATGGGACTCATCTGATTTATCGGGATTGCTCGGTGAAGGCTTTGGATGGTTCTAACGTAGGCATTGTGGATGAAGGCGGGAACATCGTGCCAAATCCCGAATCCTCGTCGTCGGTGGCGGGTGAAGAAAACCCGGCATCTTCTTCGAGCGAAGCGATGCAGCCCATCGAACCGCAATCTTCATCGTCCGAGGGGATTTCTATACCCGAATCTTCATCGTCGCAAAATGTGGAAAGCTCTTCGAGTGCAACGAAACCGTCGGGCTCCGGTGAAATGGATCCGAGTGGCTACGAAATTATGAATTACGCTTCGCTTTTAGGAAACGGAAAAGAAGGCTGGAGTTCCCGCTATTGGGACGCTTGCAAACCGCATTGCTCTTGGCCTGGAAATGTCGATACTTCTAGTCAGGCTGTTTTTGAAGCGAACCACTATGCCGCCAGAAACTGCAACATCCACGATTATGAAATCCCCGCCTGGACTTTGAGCTACAATGTTCAGCAGTATTGGAAAGGCTACCAAGGTACGACGAGCGCCTGTTCAAGTGATCGCGGAGGAGGAGCGGGCGGCGCTTTTACTTGTACTGACATGGCTCCGGTTGCCGTGAACGACACTTTGGCCTATGCTTTTGTGGCGGCTCCAGGTTCGGGAAATGACGGATGCGGAAAATGCTATCACATCCAATTCAACGGTGGAAATCATGACGGCAATATTAAAGCTACTCACAAGGCTCTTTCTGGCAAACACATGGTCGTCATGGCGTCTAATATCGGGCATGATGTGGAACAGGGACAATTTGATATGATGGTTCCGGGCGGCGGAGTCGGGTTATACGATGCGCTTTCCACCATGGTCAGCGGATCGAATGTAAACTGGGGAGCTCAATTTGGCGGATTCCTTACCGAATGCCAAAAATCCCTCGGTTACGACAACACCGTCGCCAAATACCAATCTTGTATCAAGAGCATGTGCGACGCTGCATTCACCGGTTACAACAACCTGCTCCGCGGCTGCCATTGGTTTGCTGACTGGTATATGGCCGCTGACAATCCTACGTATAACTGGGAAGAAGTGGAATGCCCGCAGTATCTGATCGACAAGTATATGACGACTATCAACCGGACGATTTCGACGGATATCGCTTGGCAAGACGACTGGTCGAGTTATACCGGCGGAGATTTTGAAACGAAGGATTGCGACGACACTGGCTGCCCTTAAAAAAATGTCTGGTAAAGTTTTTGGTGAGAGTGTGTTGGGAAACAAAGAGGATCTATGAAAAAACGTTACTTAGTCACCATTCTGCTGGGCGCTGCGCTTTTGGCGTGGAACTGCGGCGAAAACTCCAGTTCTTCAGGGACATCGGGCAGTGAAAATCTGCCTGCCACTTCCGACTTTCCTTATTATGTTGGAGGCTTTACCATTGACGCTTCTACGGGTGCCGTCTTTGATGCGGGCGGGAACGTTGTCGGGCAGCTGAATCCCGATGGCAATGTTCTCAATATGGAAGGGAACATCATCCTTGTCGCCGACACGACGATTCTTCCCGTGATTACGGATGCGGGATTCCTTGTCAATAAGAATGGTGTTGTCACCGATTTGGAAGGAAACGTTATCGGTTCCTTAAACTCGGACAATTCAACGATTACCAAAGAAGATGGTTCGATTATAGATCTTTCGGGCAATGTCATTCAGGAAGGCGACGTGGCGATTTCTAGCGAGGCTATTGAAATTTCGTCGTCGAGCATTGTCGCGGATACGAGCGCAACCCTCGTTGCTCAAGTTCCTGTCGGGGATGTCTATTCCGATTTGACGGTTCGCGATGCAAATGGAAATGTCATCGGTACATTTAATCCGGACACGGGAAATATCACGTTGAACGACGGTTCTGTCGTTACGGTGGATGGAACGCTGGTTTCCGCTCCGTCATCCTCATCCCTCTCGTTGCCACTTTCTTCGGCGGTGGACGTGCCTATCTCCAGTTCTTCGCAGACGGCTAGCATTTCGAGCAGCTCGATGGATACGGGAAACATCACTGTGGTGGGCGAATTGACCCAAACGGTTGCCAAGAATGCGCCGATTTCGACGGTGACTTTGGCGGATTTTCGTCGCTAACGCGACTTAGGTTTGTAGTTTAACTTGCGTATAAATATACTCTAAAGGGGTCATAAAGTCAAGCCTTTTTCGAGGCCTGTTGTTCAGTTTATCCTGTATCCAGCGAACTTTCCGGGGAGAGATTCCCTTGAACGACTCCTTCTTGGGAAGATATTGGCGTATTAGACCGTTCATGTTCTCGTTGGCACCGCGCTCCCAGGAGTGGTACGGGTTCGCAAAGTAGTAATCCGCCTTCATAGCTTTCGCTATTTCTGCGTGACAGGCGAACTCCTTCCCGTTGTCCGAAGTGATTGTGAGAATCTTGACTTCGAACGTTTTCTCAAAGTCCTTCAGCGCCCTCACAAGCGTTCTCTTCAGGTCTTTCGCGTTCTTCGTCGGAAGATACCTTATCAGGCTGTAATTCGTCATCCTGTCGTTGATCGTGAGCAGGTTCGCGTCATGGTCCGCGCTGTTTATCAGGTCTATCTCGATGTCGCCTACGCGTGATTTCTCGTCCACGATTGCCGGACGTTCCTCGATGGGCACGCGGCCTACAATCTGGCCTCTCTTGTCCTTCTTCTCCCCGCGCTTACGGTATGGTTTCTTGCCGTGCCGCAAGTGCTTCTTCAGGTCCTCGTCCTTGTTCACATGCCTGTATATCGTGGCGACGCTAGGGACACCCATCCCATCGAGTTTCGCGCGTCCGTTCACCTGTTCGGGAGAGTAGTCTTCCTTGATTTTCCCGTCCACGATTTTCCAGTCGTCCTCGTCGTAGTCGTAATGCAGGTGACTTGTCGCGGCAAGGAGGTCTGCCCGTTCCTGCGACTTGACCGGGTCGTAATGCTGGCGGCCGCCGCCCCTGTTTAGTTCCCTGTAGATTGTGGATTTGTGGACCTTCAGCTGCAAGGCTATGTTTTTCGGGGGATCTTTGCCGCATTGAGCGCTCGTATTTCGTATCTTTGTGCTTGGTTGAGACTCACCGCCATGTCCTTTTTTGGTAGAATCGGCAAGGTAGAAAAGTTTCGGCCAGGTTCCCCAGGGGCTAGCCCTAGGGAACTTTTTTTCTTCCCGATTCAACCTATATCAGTCGCATTGACGGTGAAAATTCGCGTTTTAAAAATGTCACTGCAGAACCTTCTCGCAGTTGGAATCTTTACTGGCTGAATACGAGTTATGACAAAAATGCGGGAACATATACGGTTTCGGGAACGGTTCCCGAATACTTCTCGGACGGCACGACTAAAGACAATTTTGTTTTTGACGGCGTGACGATTACTTTGACCATCCATGTTGGCGCAGCTTCCGAAAAGTCTTCTTCTTCGATTCAAGCGGTAAGTTCCAGTTCTTCTGTCCGCTCCAGTTCTTCGATAGCTCGCAGCAGCTCTTCGGCAAGGTCCAGCTCGTCGGCAAAGAGCAGTTCTTCTGTGATTTCGGGCAGCACCGATTTGGAATACATTTCGGGCGGCGCTTCGGGAAGCGGATTTGCCTCGCGTTATTGGGACTGCTGCAAACCGAGCTGTTCTTGGACAGAGAACGCGGGCGCAGGCAACGAAGCTAAAATGTGTTCGGTGAACGGTAGCGTTATCAGCGATAAAAATGCGAAAAGTGTTTGTCAGGGAGGTTCTGCGGCGACCTGCACCAGTCAGATTCCTATCATTGTGAACGACAATCTCGCTTATGCCTTTGCGGCGGTGCCGGCTTCTAACGGCGGCCAGTGCGGGCATTGCTATGCCTTGACTTTCGATGGAACAGGCAAGCATGAAAATAAAGCCCCTCAGCAGGGTCTGAAGGGAAAGGTCCTTGTGGTAATGGCGTCCAACGTGGGGACCGATGTGGCACAAGGTCAATTTGATGTGATGATTCCGGGTGGCGGCGTCGGTATTTATAATGGTTGTGCAAATATGGGCTGGGGCGATATGGGAAAGCAGTATGGCGGACTTTTATCGGATTGTGAAGATGAAGTCGGTTATAGCAAAACGGGATCGGCTTTAACGAGCGCTCGCAAGACTTGCTTGACCAAAAAATGCAATAGCGTGTTTGCCAATGACGCCGTGGCTAAAGAGGGCTGCCTCTTCTTGGCGACTTGGATGAATGCTGCAGGCAACCCGAACCACACTTATCGGGAAGTGAAATGCCCTGCAGCTCTTAAAGCGCAATACTAGTCGAATCTGACAATTTTTGTTTTTCAAATGCTCGGCGAAAAGTCGGGCATTTTTTGCGTCTGGAGTTAAAATTCCGGCAACCGGAGCCATATTGCAAAGATTAGTATGGAGCACTTGATTAGAGAGGCTCGTTTTCAATGGTTAGGTGTGAGTTCTATTTTCTAATCGTTGTATTCTTTCTCGATTTTTCTTAACCAAAGCCATTTTTAGAGATAGCCGTTAAAAATTCAGCTATAAAAAGAGCTTCTCTTCAATAAGCTTTGAGCCGCTTCCCGATCGTACAAAATCAGTTCGCGGGAGATTTCTTGTTTGCGAAGAAGGATTTGCCGTGGATTATTTATCCATAAAATCTGTTTTGGCGGAAAAGCGTGGGAAAGGGTTTGAAAATAGATTGGAAAAAAAAGGTGTCAATATGAAAAAAATTCTTTTATTTGTGAGCTTCGCCATGTATTCGATGGCTGTGGCTGCACCTCTTGCGCAAGGCGGGGCGAAATTTCTGGGAAATATCACAACGAGCGGCCAGATTCGCAGCGACATGGGCGATCTTTGGAATCAGATTACGCCGGAAAACGGTTGCAAATGGGGTTCCATCCATTCGCTTTCTAATGGCAACAGTGGTACGAGTCGGTTCGCCTGGGACAATTACGACAAGTGCGAAAGCGCATACAACTGGGCAAAAGAAAAGCCCGGCGAGCGGCATTTTAAATTTCACGCGCTGGTCTGGGGTTCGCAATACCCGAATTTCCTTTGCAAAAAGAAAAATCCCGGCATTACCGTGGAGCAGACCAAGCGATACATCACGGAATGGTTCGATGCTGTTGCTGCCAAATTTCCTGATTTGGAATATATCGACGTAGTGAATGAAGCCATTTGGGCGGGGGACAATTATCATTCCGGTTACGGAAAACCTGCTCAAGGTGCAAATGGCATCAGCACGGACGATACGGAATGCGGAGGCTCTTACATTATTGAAGCGCTCGGCGGCGACTCAATTGTGAATGGCAAGCACCAGTACAATTTTATCACAACGGCGTTTAAGATGGCCCGCGAACGCTGGCCGAAAGCGGTGCTGATTTACAATGATTACAATACTCTCACATGGCAGATGAATGAAGGCATCGAACTTATCCAGACGATTGTCAAGAACGGTGCGCCGGTCGATGTTTATGGCCAGCAGGCGCACGATTGCAAGGGCATGAGCAAAACCGATTTTGAAAACAAGCTGACCAAGATCCATCAAGAAACGGGACTTCCGCTATTGATTTCGGAATACGACATAGGTGAAGCGGACGACGAGAAACAGAAAACCGACTATGCAAATCATATTCCCTTTATGTGGGAAACGCCGTGGATTGCAGGTATTACCATCTGGGGTATATTGACGGGGCGACTTGGGCAGCGAATACCGGACTTATTAAGAATGGGCAGGATCGCGCAGCGATGACTTGGCTGAAGCAATACTTTGCGGAAAATTTGGACAAGGGACGCAATGAAGTGTCGTTCGATCCAGTGGAACCAGAATCGCAGAAACCTTTTAAAGGAATTGCTTCGGCGATTCCAGGGAAAATTGAAGCGGAAGATTTTGATATTCCGGGCGTCGGGAGCGGGAACGAGTCCTATAGCGATGATGCGGAAAATCACGGCGATTCGGATTATCGCGAAGGAACCGGTGTAGATCTTTATAAGAAGGCGACGGGTATCGTTGTCGGCTACAATGCCAAAGGCGACTGGCTTGAATGGACTGTGAATGTGCAGAAAGCCGGAACATATACTTTTTTTGCGGCTGTGGCTGCGGCGAATAGCGGTTCCAGTTTTCAACTCTCATTGGATGGCGTAAATATCTCTTCGGAAATCGCAGTGCCAGCGGCGTCTTCGGGCGAAGAAAATTACGAAGATTATAACAAGGTTTCGGAAAATGTGGAACTCCCTGCGGGCGAACATATTCTGCGATTGACGGTGACGGGGGCGTGGTTTGATATTGACTATTTCACTTTTGTCGCTGGAGCGAATGCGACCGATCCAGAGCCGATTCAAAAAGAAGAACCTTCGGCGATAGCTTCTGACAATCTGCATTTTGATGCGGCTCATGTTTTGGCGGACTATGATGTCTTTGATATGCAGGGAGTGCGTATGGGACGACTCAGCGCCTACGGCATTCACGAAGCGGTTCGTTTGGTCAAGGAAAGCGATTACTTGAAAAATCAAGGCGTCTATTACATCCGTTCCAGAAAGACAAATCAAATGAGGGCCGTTCGCGTCGTCCGCTGATTTGGCAAGATTCCCATCTCTCACACCAAAGAACTCCGCAGAAATCCTGCGGAGTTTTTGGATGTTATGTCCTACACGGAAAAAACGGGAATGATGGACTGTCCTTCACCAAATACATACAAGTTAATTTTTTTTCACGTCTGAACTTCTTTTCGCAAGGGCAACTCAGTTATTAGTTCCCAGTTCCAACTTCCAACTTCCAACTTCTAACTCCCAACTCTTAACCGGTCCTTAGGCCTGTTGAAGGGCACTCGCCGCTGGTCGCTAATCACTACCAGCATTCGCTATTTCTCGTTCTTTGGAAAATCAGGTGTTCAAATGCGAAGGTGGACGGGATGCACTTTGCTGTATATTTTGCTGTTGTTTTTGTACCAGATTTTCTGCAATGCGAGTCACCTGTTCAAAGAGCCACATCCCCGTCATCGAATCTTCCCGGTAATCCGCTTCGCCATACATTTGAATCCGACGGTCTTGGCGGAGAGAGTCCACCTGGCGCATCGCTACCCGATCCTTTGCCGGATAAATGGCGTAAGTTACACCGCCCGATTGGTTCAAAATGCTGAACGCAGGCACGTCGGACGGTCCATCGGCAATGTAAATCATATTTTCAAAAGGAATCCGACGATTGCTTTTTTCTATTTGGGAATTGACGTCAATGCTATCGGGAAATTTATTGGAACCTTTATTTATTTCAAAAAGGTAGCGCGTTTTGGACGTGTTGTCCAGAGCCGTCGCAATCTGTGAAATCTCTCCCTCTTCCGCCGGTTTTCCGCTTTGCAAAAATCCGGGTTGAGCAGGCTCTTCAATAAATTCGCAGCCAAAAATGCCATCGACAAAAGGTGCCACAGCACTGCCCCGAATCGTTTCGGCAAATCCCGTGCTGACCACATAATGCTCCAGCTTGATTCCGGCTTTCTGAAATTTCTCGTCTTCTTCAATCCGTTTTTTGATGAGCGGGAAAAATTCTGGAAGCCCCGGAAAATATTCCAGCTCTTGCCCGCACTCCCGTAAGATTTTATTCGAAAGCCCTTTCATTTTTCCCGACTTGACGTAGGTTAAAATATGATTCAGGTACGATGTGTCCCGATTGACGTGGATTCCTCGGGCGGCGTAAAATCCGGGGAGCGCATTGACTTCTTTCCAAAACGCTGCGCCGTCTATCCCGAACCGTTTAAAAAGCGGAACCTGCATATAGTCCCGAATAAGGGTCTTGTCAAAATCCCAGACCATCGCGATGATGTTCTGTTCAAAGGGCCTTGCCGTTTCTGCCATTTTAAATCTCCGCGCGTTGGGAAAAATTACCGTTCGATAAAATAATCTTCTGGATTGATGGGTTCGCCGTCCATGCGAATTTCATAATGCAGTACGGAACCGGCAGTCCTGCCCGAACGCCCCGCAATGGCAATCGGTTCACCGCGCCGAACGGTTTCTCCTTGCTTGACAAGAACCCAGTCGAGGTGCGCATAGAATGTGCGAATCCGGTCGGAATGCTGGATTTTCAAGGTCTGGCCAAATCCTCGGTGGGCGCGGATTTCTATGACTTTGCCCGCTCCGGGCGCAATAACGGTGTCGCCCTCTTCTGCGAAAAAATCCACTCCGCGATGCGGCAGTTCCTGATCCGTAAAATGATCGAATACGATGCCAAAGCGATTGGTAATGTATGTCTTTTTTTTGAGCGGTCGTAAAACCGGAATCGCTTCTGCCAGATTTTTATTGTCGTTCAACGCCTTGCGGAATGCGGAATAAGTTTTATAAGTCTGAAAAAGCGCTTCTGTACGCTCTTGCCTGTAAACGGAATCCGACGAATCCGAAGATGTCGGCAAGGGAATGCCTCCGATTTTGTAAACGCTGTCCTGGTGGTTTGCCGTTCGAGTCAGATAATTTTCTGCGCTGTCGTTGTTTTCCTTCAGCGTTTTGATGTTCTGCCGAATCGACCGGTTCTGCGCTCGCAAATCCACCAGCGTGCCGTCGCTGACCTTTTCCCAAATTTGAAGCGGAGAAAAGAAAACGAAACCGCAAATGGCGACCAGGGCGGCGACAATCCAAAAAATCGGTTTCCACAGAGGGATCCGTTTCGATTTTACCTTGCCCGTTTTTTCCGAAAAGATGTGAAATTTCAGTTTTTTCAACGAACGTCCTAAAGATGAAAACCGTTTTTCTCTTGTTTTTTCATGTCGCGAATCCGTTTGCGCATTTCCGAGATGCAGCCCACGAGTTCCACCACATCGGGATCGTTTTTAAGTTCGTCCAAAGCATCGTTTTCCAATGCGGGCAGCAGGCGTCGCCCCAAAGCTTCGTATTTGGATTTCAAACGCGATTCTTCGGTGGCGATGGACACTTTGTTCAGCATGGTACTGGCGCAATTCAAAGCACCGGATTTAATCTTGTTCCAAGTTTCGGTCATATTTTTCAAATCCTTTTTCCATTTTTCCCAATAAAATAATAGTTTTTAGCTTGAAAAAAATATGGAGATTTTTTTATGAGCCGTAGAGAACGCAGAAAAGCAAAGCAGGACGCCAAGCACTTTACTCCGCCGAAACGAAACAAAATGAGTTCCGCGGGCATCGCTATCCTTGCTGTCATTGTGGTCGTCGCTTGGATTGCTTTTGTCATGGTCAGGAATTAAGGAGAACTCATGAAATTTCAGATTGAAAAGACAAAATTTCTCGCCGCCCTGAATATGGTCATCGGAGCGGTGCCGAATAAAGCCACCATTCAAGTCCTGAATAATTTTTCCCTCCGGCTCGAAGGCAACTCGTTGGAAGTCTGCGCTACGGACTTGGATTTGGGAATTCGCGTTCGACTGGACGTTCAAGGGGAAATCGATGGCGCGGTCGTTGTCAATGCCCATAAGCTCTTGGATTTAGTCAAAAGCCTTATCGATCCGAAAATCGAAACCATTGCCGTCGAAGTTGTCGATTATCTGGTCACGATTCGCTGGAGCGAACGGGGCAAGGCTTCGATTACGGGATTTGATGTCAGCGATTTTCCGGTGCTTCCCGAGGTGGATGACGGTTCTTCGTTCCAGCTGGGAAAAAGCGAACTGGAATTTCTGGCCTCCAAAACGCTGTTTGCGATTTCTACGGACCCGACCCGCCTGAGCTTGCACGGGGCATTTATCGAAATCAAGGATGGCAAGCTGATTATGGTGGCGACGGACGGGCATCGTCTGGGAAAATCCTTCATCGATGTCGAAGACGCCGCGTTGGATAAAGGTGTTATCATTCCGCCCAAAGCCATGCAATACGCGTTGAAAAGCGTGTCTCCCGAAGCGGCTATCGAAGTCCGTATTTCGGACACCTACATTCTTTTTGCCAGCGAAGGCGTTCAGATTATTTCCAAGCTCATCGAAGGCCCGTATCCCAAATACGACGCGGTTATTCCGACCAATTTCCAACGGACGATTCAGGTCAATCGCACGGATCTGTATAATAAAATCACCACGGTGCTTTCCATGGCGAATATCCGCACTCGCATGATTCGCTTGCAAATCGACGGGAACCAGATGGAGCTGTCCGCCAACGACCCGAATGTGGGAGGCGATTCCACGGAAGCGATTTCCATTATGCACGAAGGCGAAGGCGTTTTCTGCATCGGTTTCAACGGGCAATACTTGCTCGAAGTTCTGAAGCTTTGCCAGAGCGACGATGTCGTTTTAAAGATGAACGGTCCTGTTGCGGCAAGCATCATCGAGCCTGTCGGTTCCGACATGAACAGCATGTTCCTGTTGATGCCGCTCCGCCTCGTGGAGTAAGCGCTTACTGTAATCCCTTGGATCCTTCGATAATCCAATCGCAAAGAGAACGGATTTCGTTGTAATTCGGCAGGAACCGGTGCGGATCTTCTCGCCGGACGCGTTCTGTAAATTGATGCCAGACGTGCTCGTTCTTGCCGTTCAAACCGAGATGCTGCTCGATGGCTCCTCGGGTCCAGACCCAGATTCCGATATCGGCCAATTTCCGATGGATGTTTTTTAAAGGTTTTTGCGCTTCGGGCAGAGCGGCCATCATGGCATAAGCTTCACTTGCACTGACCCGCGATTTTTTGCTGACCGGGATTCCATGGACCAGGCGGATGTGTTCCTGCAAGGCGAGCTCCCGAAACAGGGATTTACAGTATTCCACATCCGGATCGTCGCGAGAGATGAATCCATCTTGTTGGGCATTGTTGAACGCGTAATCCAAATCGACAATCGCCCGGACGGGCAAATCCATGGCCGACAGTACTTGCATACTTTTTCGGGTATTGCTGACCCCGCCTTGATGAACCAGAGCGCAACGGATCAGAGCAAAAGAGAGTCCCGTCATTTTTTCAAACAGTGTAGGCAAAACCCGCCATTCCGTTTTTCCTTCGGTCAAAAGAACGTAGTCCGCAAAAAGCAGTTCGTTGGAATTGGACAGGGAAAAAAGCATTTGCAGCTGCGCTTGCGCATCGGTAATCACTGAATGTACGGCGTCTTCCATCCGGCGGCGCATAAAAGTCCCGCGTTCCTTGTTTTTGCGAATCAGAAGGGACGTGCTGACATCTTCACTCGTTACCATCTGCGCGGAATGCGTGGCAAATACGACCTGATATCCCTCGTTGGAAAGATTTTTTAAGGCGACCCGCACCAGCTCGACCGCCTGTGGATGCAAAAAAAGTTCTGGAGAATCGATGAGCAAAAGAGTTCGGCTCAAGTAGTGATTGTGATGGTGCTTTTTCACTTGGTCCAAGTAACGGATAAGTGCCATCTGAATCGCTCGTTTGGAGCCGGCGCCCATCAACTGAATGTCCCGTTCAAAGCCGTCGTCCTCGTCGAAAACGTTCAGCTGCGCCGAAGAAAGGAAGGTGTCGAGGGTCGGGGCCGGAATATCCAGCCGAACATTGACCGATGGGAAAAGCGGACGCAGCTTCTGATTGATTCCGCGTTCAAAAAGTTTAAATTCCTCGGCTCGGGAATCGCTTTGCGCATCGAGCAGCGTACTGAATTTTTGTATCAACTCGTTGAATTCTTTGCCCAGTCGTCGCTCTAACGGCTTGAAAATTTCATTCAACAGTTTGGCAAAAGCCTTGTCGCCTTCAAAATCCCAAATTTGAATCGGCGGCGGGAAAATTCGGGAAAAAGCTTCTTCAAAACCGAAAGGCGCTTTTACCCATTCGCCGCGCCCGTTCGCCCCTTGCCAATCCAAAACCCAAAATTCCACGTCGGCGGAATTTTCTCCCGGAAGTTTTTGAGATCTCTGCACGCGCACTTTGCCGTCTTTTACAAAAGGCGTAATCACTTTGCGCTCGTCTTCTTCCAGCTTGCCGAGAATCGCTTCGGAAACGCCGGCAAAAAGTCCTTCGGCTTCGACAGGCTGGCTGGGATTGTCGAAATAGGAATTGTTCAGCGACGATCGAAACAGAAGCCAACGAATCCCCATCAGGATATTTGTTTTGCCTGCATTATTGTAACCGATTAAAGCCGTAAAATCGCTGAGAGGAAAAGTCTCTTCTCGGATGGAACGGAGATTGCGAATAGTGATGGATTTCAGCTGTAGCGATTCTTGCATATTGGTAAATTACACAAAATCGGCGCCAATGCGCAAACATATTATTATGGGCGGCTTTAAAAATCCATTTTCAAAAAATCGGTTGCCGAACTAGTCGAAGCATGGTTGGTGCCCTTCGATAAACTCAGGAACCGCCGGTTGGTGAGCCTGCCGAAGCATTCACCAAAGCCATTTTTAGAGGAGCACGATGGAATACGATAATGGGCTGCGTCTTGAACGCTGCCCTCGTTCAAAATCCGAAATTCAAAAAGGGGTTCCCGTCAATCGGGCAAGTCGTTCAGGACGCTGTCCGGCCCCAGCACGAAAAGGATGTCGTTTTCCTTGATCTGGTAATCCGCCAAGTTGCCGATAAGCGCGTGAGGTTGCAGCGGATCCCGAATCGCGATAATCTGAATGCCGTATTTGGCGGTGAGCGCCAGTTCTTTTAGAGTTTTGTCCTTGAACTTTTTCGGGCATACGATTTCGATTATCGAGAATCCTTCCAGAAAAGGCAAGCGGTCGAGCATATTCGGGTGAATCAAGCGTTCCGCCAAGGATATCGCCATGTCCCTTTCTGGCTGGAAAATATCCGAAACCCCGAAGCGTTCCAGAATAGAAGTGTGCTGGGAACTGGAACTTTTGGCAATGATGTGTTTGACACCTAATTCCTTCAAATTCAGAATGGTCAAAAGGGAGGCTTCCAGGTCGGCTCCGATGCAGCAAATCACCGCGTCCACTTTCGTCACGGGAAGGGCCGAAAGTTGCGCCTTGCGAGTCGTGTCAGCGACGACGGCCTGCGCTACGTTCTGGGTGATATCTTGCACTTTTTCGGGAGTATTGTCGACGGCAAGGACTTCGCAGCCGAGACTTGTCAAATGATTGGCCAGGAAAATTCCCGTATTGCCTAGCCCGATGATGATAAATTGTTTTTTGGCCATATTAACCTACCATAATGTCTTCTTCCGCATACCAGGCACCGCCTTCTTTCTTTTGAATCACTGCGGAAATCAGGAAGAGCGCGCCCATACGCCCGACGAACATAAAAATACAAACAAAAATCCGGCCAAAGATGGAAAGCTCCGGAGTTAGCCCCAACGAAAGTCCGCAAGTAGAAAGCGCACTGGTCACTTCAAAAAAGACAACCAGCAAGTGCGACGGCGACGACCCGACCGATGTCCCGGGAAATTCCGTCAACAGCAGAACCAAGGTTCCCACGAACGTCAAAATAATATAGACGATAACGACCCGAATCGCTTTGCCTACGGTTTCTTCGGGGATTGTCCGCCCTAAAATTTGAGTCCGTTCCCGCCCAAACAAGCGGTTGATTCCGAGAATCGCAATTACCGCCGCCGTCGTCGTTTTGACGCCTCCGCCGCAACTGCCGGGACTCGCCCCGATGAACATACAGATAATTAAAATGATTACGCTGGTCTCCCGCAGCGAAAGCATGTCGAAACTGTTGAATCCCGCTGTTCGGGAAGAGAATGCGATAAACGCCGAGGATTGCAATTTTTGCCCAAAACTTAGACTGGAAAAAGCACCATTCCATTCCAAGGCGAAAATCGAAAAGAGCTCAATCAAGGATATAATCGCCGTCGAGAGCAGGACGATTTTGGAATGCAACGAGATTTTTTGAATCGCCCGCGTTGAAAAATTGAAAAGATTCTTGATTTCCGACATTGCCAAAAAGCCGACGCCCCCGAAATAACCATAAGCATTATCACCGTGTTCACTACAGGATTGAATTGGTAGTCCGTCAAAGAATTGGCGAACGGCGAAAATCCCGCATTGCAGAATGCGCTCACGGAATGAAACACCGCATAGAGGATGCGTTCGTCTAAAGGAAGGTCGCCGAACTGGGTAAACAGGGAGGCCGTCCCGAGCCCTTCGAGAACAAAGGTAAACGGCAAAATCGCAATCAGAATTTTTTTAGGTTCTATGTCTTCTTGCGAAGTGAATCCCGACTTGAAAAGAGCCTGCTGATTGAATCCGGGTCGGATTCCCGAAAAAAGCAAAATCGCCGTTGAAAACGTCATGATTCCCAAACCGCCGACCTGAATAAGCGCAGCTAGAATCCAGAGTCCCGTATAAGAGAGGACGTTGCCGATGTCGATGACGGAAAGCCCCGTCACGCAAACCGCCGAAGTCGCCGTAAAAAAAGCATCCACAAAAGAGAGTTCCTGCTTCAGCGAAAACGGGCATTTTAAAAGAATGGTTCCCAGGACGATCAGGATGAGATAACCCCGAATCAAAAAGATCATCGGATTGGATGATTTCTTTTTGACGACGGTTCCTGCCGTCGGGATGTCTTTATAGCGCGAAAGTATCATTTCTCGCCCCAATTTAACTAACTTTCGGCGCACTATGGCGAAATTGCGTTCCATTTTAATGCTGCTTGCGATTCTTTTAGGCGTTTTGCTGCCGCAAGCGCATATTCTTTCTCCTCTGATGCCATTTTTCATCGGCCTGATGATGGCTTTGACTTTTGTTTCTAAAGTGCCTCCGCAAAAACACGGTTACACTTTTAAAATCGAACTCCGGGCACTCTTGATGGGAATTTTCCTGTGCGGCTGTCTGCTTGGCATGAAAAAATTTTTCGGGCTTTCGCTTCCCATCGTACTGGGCGGCATGTTGATTTGCTTGTGTCCGCCGGCGAACTCGGCGCCTGTCATGACCAAAATGCTCGGTGGCAATCCCATTCTCGCTCTCAAAATTTTTCTGGTCGGAAGCATCTTCGCCTGTTTTTCGATTCCTCTGATTTTCGGCTACTTTTGCCCGCCACCCGTCGGTATGGAACATCTGGATTTCATGGGGCTTTCCAAAACGATTTTCAATTCAATCCAGCCGATTATCACCATTCCTTTGGCTATTGCGCTTGGGCTTCGCAGTTTTTACCCCGAAGTCGCCGACAAAATTGAAAAGCTCCAAAAATACACGATGTTCATCTGGATTTTCAATGTCTTCATTCTGCTTTCCAAAGCGAGCTACGATGTCCGGGCGATGGGAGTCCAGAAATTGTGGGAAGCCGGCGACTTTCAAAAGACAGCCCTGCTTTCCCTTTCCCTGTGCGTTCTGCTCTTTTTTCTGGGTTGGGTATGCGAACGGAAGTCACATCCGATTGAAGGCTCGCAAAGCATGGGACAAAAAAATACGATGCTCGTCATTTGGCTTGCCCAACTTTATGCGGGACCCATTGCCGCTCTTTGCCCGACATTTTATGTCGTATGGCAAAATCTGGTTTTAAGCTGGATGAGCCGAGGAAAAAGATGTCCGCGAGAGGTTGGGTGTGCCCAAAGAACATAGGGATAGTGGCATCAAATCGTAAACGCGATTGCCCTAAAGCACATTCTACTAAAATAAAAACCGCCGGTATTTGCCAGCGGTCTTTGTGAAATCTTGGGATTTACTGGATTTCCAGCTTGTGCGGTTGTGCGCTCTGCTTCTTGACGAATTTGAAAGACAGAATGCCATCTTCCAAAAAGGCGTCGATATTTTCCAGATTCAAATCCTCGGACAATTTGAACGCCCGTTCGAACTTGATTTCGGATGTGGCTTTTTTGCGAACGGCTCGAACAGAAAGCGTATTGCCCTGCACATCGACGTCGATATCGCTCTTTTTTACGCCGGGAAGTTCTACTTCCAAAGTGTAGATTCCGCCCTTTTCCGAAACGGAAGCGTGCGGCGAGCAAGTATCGCAG
Source organism: Fibrobacter sp. UWS1 (assembly GCF_002300445.1). NCBI lineage: Bacteria > Pseudomonadati > Fibrobacterota > Fibrobacteria > Fibrobacterales > Fibrobacteraceae > Fibrobacter > Fibrobacter sp. UWS1. The sequence continues at coordinate 1,866,514 of NZ_NSGW01000001.1, read as the reverse complement.
GATTTGACGTCTTCATTGAGCGAATCGAACCAGTCGTTCAATCCAAAGATATTTGTAGGAAGCATCTTGGTCAGTAACATATTCATCTCCTTTTTTCAATTTTCATTTTTAATCGATTGCTTACTTGATTGCGATTTTGCGTTTTTCTTCCGCCGGTTTCTTCGACAGTCTGAAGCTCAAAACGCCGTCTTCAAATGCCGCTTCCGCTGTAGAAGGATCCAAGTCTTTGGCGAGCTTGAAGGTGCGCTCGTAAGACGCCTGCGAGGTTTCCGTTTTGCGAACCGCCTTGATGGAAAGCGAATCGCCCTCAACATGGACGTCGATGTTTTCCTTTTTGACGCCGGGAAGATCGATTTCCAATGTATAGACGCCATCTTTTTCGACGACCGCAGCACGGGGCAGATTGGCGTTATCGCCATTAAAAGCGTCCATAAAGCGATCCAGTCCAAAGAAACGAGTCGGAATGATTTGTGTGTTGTACATAGTGTATCTCCTTTTTTTTGTTTTCATTCCTGTTAAAAGCAAAAGCCGTGCCAAACAAAGCCGGTTCGCTAAAATCAGATGGATTCGCCGAAAAGAAAGGCGCGGATATTTCAAAATGGCACAAAAGGTTTCAAAACGAAATGATGAATTGATTCGTTTTGAAATTTCACTGGGAGCTGACTTCTCATTTTTTTTTCGCTTCTCGCCAAGACGATTGCGCAAAAGCAAAACGGCTGGAACTCGTTTCTCTTGTGTACAAACCGAAATTCAAGGTTAGGGATTAGGGATTAGAGAGAAGTGATTAGCGACTAGGGATTAGAAGTTGGGGGCCTTCGACCAGTTCGACAAGCGGTTACCGAGCTTGCCGAGGTGCACTAACTAGCGGATTCTGAGCCTGCCCGAAGGGCAGGGACCGGTTGGGAGTTGGAACTGATAATTGAGTGAAAGAAAAAGCCCCGCTTGAAGAAGTTCACCTTCTCGTAACGTAACACATCTTATTCCGCCCCAGAATCCAAAATTTCCCACAGCAAAGCGTGGCGGGGGATAGGGTGAAGGGAAAAGGGGCTGGCCTTCGCAACTCAGAAGCCCCCTTATCCCTTCCGCCCGCCGCGAAGGCGAGCACCTCGCACTCTGCGAGAAAAAATTCATCTTGTGAAAAGAAATTCTTGTTTTGAAGAAAAAAATTTAATTAAGAGTATTTGGTGGAAGATTGTTCATAATTCCCAAATCAAAAAAGCCCCGCAGAATTTCCGCAGGGGCTTTTGCTGTTTTAATGGAAGGCTACACGAAATTGTATTCTTCCGTAATGTCTTCGTCCTTGTCGTTGAACATGTAGAACTGGCTCGGATACATCTTGTCGTCTTCGACCAGTTCCAGCTGGAGTTCGTGCTTGTATTCCAGGTAGTGGAACATCCGCGCCATATCTTTGCAAAGGAGATCCACCATTTCGGAACTGACGACCATCTTGACCTTTTTGAACTTGCCTTTGGAGCGGGCGCGCGAGAGCCAGCGGTCGATGGCGGAAAGGGTCGTTTCCAAACGGAAAACGTGTCCTGTTCCGCGGCAGATCGGGCAGACATGGGTCTTTTCGGTCATCAGGTTGGTGCGCACGCGCTTGCGGGTCACTTCCATCAGGCCGAATTGCGAAAGCGGCGTTGGCGTAATCGGAGCCTTGTCCTTGCGAATGGCCTTGCGGAATTCCTGGTAAATCGCGTCGCGGTTTTCCTGAAGTTCCATGTCGATAAAGTCGATGACGACCAGACCGCCGATGTCGCGCAGGCGAAGCTGCTTGGCGATTTCGTAGCAGGCGTCGATGTTGGTTTCAAAGATGATTTTTTCCTGATCCTTGCCGTAAACCTTGGGACCCGTGTTCACGTCGATGGCGACGAGCGCTTCGGTCTGGTCAATCACCAGATTGCCGCCGTGGGGAAGCGGGACGGAGCGTTGCAGGGAACGGGCGTAGTCGTCTTCGATTTTGAAATATTCGAACAGGCTTTCTTTGGAAGTCCAGAGTTTGACCTTGTTGATTTTGTCGGAGGACAGCTTTTGCAGCTCCTTGCGAATCGCGATGTATTCGTCGCGGTCATCGACATAGACGTAATCCGTGTTGTCGCTAAAGTACTCGCGAATGGTCTGGGCCACGGAGTCGGATTCTTTGAAAATGCAGGTCTCGGCGGGCTGGTTTTCGAAATTGGTTTTGGTTTCTTCCCACTTGGCTTCCAGTTCGCGCATCTGCTTGGAAATTTCCAATTCGCTTTCAGAGAGTCCGTTGGTGCGGACGATGTAGCCGACATCCGGTCCTTTCAGGCGGCGCACGACCTTTTTGAATTCCCGGCGCTTTTTGGGGTCGCGTTCCCGCTTGGAAACGCCGATAAAGTTGGTGTTCGGCATGCAGACGAGAAAACGACCGGCAAAGCTCAGGTGCGTTGTCAAACGGGCACCCTTGGTGCTGATGGGCTCCTTGACTACTTGAACCATAATCTCCTGTCCTTCGTGGAGAATCTGGTCGATGGAAAGTTCCTCGCCCACGGTTTCGTCGTCGTCCTTGTCCCCATATTCTCGGGAAAGGAGGATGTTGCGGTCGATTGCGTCTTCCTGATGAAGAAAACCGGCCTTTTCAAGCCCGATGTCGATAAATGCGGCCTTTAGCGCCGGAAGTACTTTTTGCACGACCCCCTTGTAGATATTGCCGAGGACACGATTGGATTCTGCGCTTTCCACAACCAGTTCAGCGAGATCTCCACCTTCCATCACGGCAATTCTCTTTTCATAGGGCGTCATGCTGATCAAAATGCCGCGCTTTGAATTTTGGATAGCCATTAAAACTCCTAAAAACAAAAAAATCTTTGGGCTTTTGAACAAAACCCACTGAAATGCAGAAATATAGAATTTCTTTAAAGATGCCTTGGCGATGTCGGGCGAGTCGCATTGAAAAAAGAGACTTTTGGTCTTCTTGGCTCCGGCATTTTAAAATAGGCGATTGAAAGACTCAAAGGGGTCACCGTCTTTGGGGGACTTATTTGAACAAATAGATTCTATATTTCCCATCATGGCTGCCTCTAAAAATTCATTTTCTTGTCGTTTTATTCTTTGCCATGACGGCTCTTGTCGCTTGCGCCTTGACTGGCTTGGCGAAGCATCGCTCTGTCGCTCGCGATTTTTTTTCACCGAAGATTTTGAGGTAGCCGAATGAAAAAGTTGTATCACGATCGGGAAAAATGCCTGGAATGCGCGGGCTGCGTCGGAGTGTGCGCTTCGATGGCTCTGGATATGTTTGGCCTGGATTTGCAAATCGATGATGCGAAATGCGTGCGCTGCGGTTTGTGCTGCAAGGCGTGCCCGGCGGGAGCGCTGACGCTGCGGGAGGTCGAAGAATGAAAAAGTCTTCTTATGATGTGCTGGTTATCGGTGCGGGCCCTGGCGGGAGCGTTGCGGCAAGGAATTTGGCAAAGCAGGGCTTTTCGGTTTTGCTGATTGAAAAACGGGAAAAAATCGGTTATCCTGTGCGTTGCGGTGAAGCCAGCACCAAATTGGAACGTCTCCAGGAAGAATTCGGCCCGATTGAACCGGACTGCATCGAAACGGAATTGAACGGGCTCTATGTTTACGGTCCGGGCGGTGTGGAACTCGACTGCAAAATGCCGGGCGTCGGCGTGATGCTGAACCGCGAAAAATTTGACCCGTGGCTTGCGCATTTGGCCGAGGAAGACGGCGCGGAAGTCGAGACGAACGCTCGGGCTTCTGCGGTGGGCGAAGTGCAGAACGGCTATCGTACAGTAACCGTGGAAACCTCCCGAGGAACCGAATTCATCCAAGCGAAAATGGTCATCGCCGCCGACGGCGTGGAAAGCCGCATCGGGCGCATGGTCGGCTTGAACACCCTCCAGAAACCGGCGACGACTTGCACTGGCGTCGATATTCAAGTCAAAGGGATTTTGACAAAGCCCGATTACCTCACCTTTTGGCAGGGCGTCGATTACATTAACGACGGCTATATCTGGAGTTTTCCGAAAGTGAAAAGCAACGTGACGAATTTCGGTGCTGGCTTTTTGATTTCGACAAAATCCGACAAGTGCATAGAAGAAGTGGCGTTCGACTGGCTGAAAAAATTGTTCCCGAATGCGAAAGTCGTAGAAAATCACGTAGTTGGCGGACTCATTCCCGTTTCCGGCAATTTGGAACGGACTGTCAAAGACCGCTTCTTGCTTGTCGGCGACGCGGCGCACCATACAAATCCCTTGACGGGCGGCGGCATTGCGACGGCGATGCGCGCGGGGCTTTTAGCTTCGGCGGTCGTGGGCGACGGGCTTCGCTCGGGGGAACTTTCGGAATCGTCCTTGCGCCTCTACGAAAAACTTTGCCGCGAAAATTTTGGGCAAAAGCACTTGCGGTTGATGAAGTTCCGCCGCTTTTTGCTGTCCCAGACCCGCGACGACCAGATTCGCGTGTATAAACTGATCCGGTCCTATCTCCAGTCGGGCAAAAAATTCATATTCGGAATGCCGCTGGAACTGGCCAAATACGCGTTTCGTTACCTGAAGTTCCATTGACCCTCATTGGCGGGAGTTCTTTTTTGGGTGTGCCCCGCTTTCGCGGGTCGGGCTATATTGCTCCAAGGCAAAAGCCTTTCCGCAACGGAGCCGCAAGCGTCTCCGCCCATCCGGGTAACTATCCCTCACGCAAAATTCGGGCGGGGGAATGCGCCACTCTTGTGAACCTGTCGCCCTTCGATTGGTTCGACTAGTTCGACAAGCGGTTGCTGAACCCGTCTAAGCATGGTTGCTGAGCCCGTCGAAGCACGCCAACCAACGGTCCCTGAGCCTGCCGAAGCATTCGCCGAAGTTGTTTTAGCGAATTCCTTTACAAAAAAGCCCGCCATGCAGGCGGGCTTCCCAAAATAGCGGCTCTGGTTACAGGAACCAGTAGGTCGCGCCAATGGACAGACGCAGGTTTTGAACATCCGAGGAATAAGAATAGCCATCTTCTTCGTAATCTTCCGCAATAGAGGTGAGGCCCAGCATCAAGCGGAAATTGACATCTAAATTGGGAATGATGGACCAGCCAGCACCCAAAGCGAGGCCGAATTCAAAGGTGCTTATATAGTCGTCCCTTAAAAAGGTCACTTTGCGAACGCAAGATAAGGACGTTCGCATTTTTTGTTCATTCCGTTCCACAGAAGGCAAAAAAAGTATAGCCATTCCAACAGGACAAAAAAGCGCCTCATGGCCCTCTTGAAGTTGAACGCCGCTGCTGCAAGCTTTGCATTGAGCATATCGCCAAAGATTCCCTTGTAGAAATTTCTGCCCATACGGTGATCGCTTTTCAGATGGCCGTTGATAGGCTCGATGCCAGCCCTCTTGCAAAAAAGATTGTGTGCCTTTTTCTTCTGGTAGTAAGTCGCGTTTTTCTTCGGGACGTCGGGTATCACGATCTTTGTCGTTCCGGATTCCTTTTGTCCGCGGTAGCCTCGGTCGCATGCGGCCTGGCTCGGCCTGAATCCAAGCATTTGTTCAACATGGTCAAGCGTATCGTCTATCGTATGTCCGTCATACTCGTCCCTGAACGCGACTGCGCCGACGATGATGCCGTTGTAGCTCCGGGCAATTGACACCTTGTTGCCGAACTCGTATTTCTTGTGTTCCTTGCCCTTGCCGATGCATTTCACTTCGGGTTCGTGTAGCGAATAGATTTTGTCCTTGTCGCATTTCTTCTGTGCCAGAACTTTGTAGAAAAGTTCAATTTTTCCTTTGTACGTACCCGACAGATTTTTCTTCGAAAGATTCCGTTCCATTTCGCGGACGAGCCGTCCCGCGATGGTTTTCAACCTGCGATCCGCCTTGTGAGCCTTTTTGGCGTTTTTCGGGTGATTGCGGAAACGCTGGTCACGATGAATCTTCTTCAAGGTTCTCTTGTAGGACTGTCTCTGCGGAAGGCCGTGTTCTTCCACGATTTTCTGCACCTGCTCTATTATCTTGTTCGCAAGTTTGGCGTCTGTAGGGAACGTGATGTTCTTTTCCTGCACGGTCGTGTCAAGAAAGACCGTGCCGCATCCTGTCGGTCCTTGTTTATCGTGGTCATCGTTGACGAGGATACTTTCCTTGAGGATCATGTCCAAGCCTTCCTCGCCGATCTTATGCCGGAAGTGGACAAGTTCGCTCGGGTCGCAGGGTTGCTCCGTCGAGAAGAACCGTTCTCCGCAAAAGTACTGGTAATAGGCGTTTTCCTGGAACTGCTCCACGACGGACTCGTCCGATACGTTGCGGATGTGCTTCAGGATGATGAGCCCGGTCATGAGACGGATCGGCTTGTTCGGCGCACCCATTTTGTCGTCAAACAGTTTCGAAAACTCGGTCTCGAACTTGTTCCAGTCAATCTTGTTCGCAAGAACGTAAAGGGGATGCTTGTGGTTCAACTGCTCCTCAAGGGAACAGAAAAGGCTTGTCTGGGCGGAGGATTTTGGCGGTCTGTACATGGGAAAAATTGCAAGGTTTTCAGTCATATTTTAGAAAACCTTGCAATATTTTCACAGGGTAGAAATCAATTTTTCCCAATAGTTATGCGGGCTGGGCGGGATTTTAAGGGACGACTATATAGTCGTCGAGATCTGCTGTAACCTCTACGTCGCCGACTTCCTCTTCGATTTCGGAGGACAAGTTGAATGCGAAGGTGGGACCTGCTTCCAAATAGAATTGCGGAATTGGGGTCACGCGGGCCAAAACGGGAATTTCCAAATACCATTGGCGAACGGTCACATCGTCATCGGAAACACGGCGGAGGGCGATGTCGATTTCAGGAGTGACGGCGAATATGGGAAGAATTTCGATCCCGCTAGTAAGACCGGCGCTAAATCCGAATCCCCAAGGGACGTCTTCGGCGTCATCTCCCCACCAGGTTCCGAATGTTCCGGCGGCTCGGGCACCGAAATGAAATTCTCCGCCGGCAAAGGACAGGGTTGCTGCTACAGCGACCAGGGCGAAAATTTTGAAAATGCGGTTCATAGTTTTCCTTCTGTTTGTGAATTGTTGATTTAGAATCCATTGTTGAAAATAAATGTAGTAAAGCGTAAACAAAAGCGGACTAATTTCTTTCTTTCTTTTTACAAAAATCTCTTCTAAAAAATCGATCCCATCGAAAATCGGTTGCGTTAGAATAACTTGTTGTCAGCTATCAGTTGTTAGTTTTCAGTTGTCAGTCCGAATTGTCTATCTGGCCACTATCCACTATTTACGGATCACTTTTCCTTTCGCCTGGTTTTCTGAACTTAGGTTAGTGCGCTTCGACCGGTTTGACAACCGGTCCCTGCCCTTCGATAAACTCAGGGACCGCCGGTTGCTGAGCTAGTCGATGCACAGAGCACCAAACGCCGTCGTTGCCCGATTTACAGCGCAAATGCCGTTTTGTAAACGGCATTTTAAGAAATTTTCTATCTTTGGGGAAAATTTAAAACTTTGCAAAGGTGACTTATGGCAAAAAAAGAACCGTCCAAGAAACATTCCGAAGTTCTGGAAAATACTGTCCAGGCTTTCAAGAACGCTTTTGATAATCACATTCACCATTCTCTTGCCCGTGATGAACACACGGTGACAAAACACGAAAAATTTTTGGCCGTGGCATATGCTGTGCGCGACCGCCTGATCGATCGCTGGATCAAGACGCAGGAAACCTATTACGAAAAGGACGTCAAGCGCGTTTACTACCTGTCTCTGGAATTTTTGATTGGCCGCACCCTGGGCAATTCCGTTTTGAATTTGGATGTGGAAAGCGCTGTGGAAGAAGCGGTTGCCGAACTGGGCATGACCCTTGAAGAACTTCGCGAAGAAGAAGTGGACGCGGGGCTTGGCAACGGCGGACTTGGACGCTTGGCCGCTTGCTTCCTCGATTCGATGGCGACTTTGGAACTCCCGGCGACGGGTATGGGCATTCGCTATGAATACGGCATGTTCAACCAGAAAATCAAAGACGGCCAGCAGGAAGAATTGCCGGACAATTGGCTCCGTCTCCCGAATCCGTGGGAAATCGCGCGTCCGGCGAATGCGATTAAGGTGCCTTTCGGCGGTTACGTGGTGACCTGGACGGACGACAAAGGCAAGCTTCGCAACCGTTGGGAAACGAAGGATTACGTGCTGGCTCTGCCGTATGACACGCCGATTCCCGGCTACCGCAATAACACGGTGAACAACCTCCGTCTTTGGAGTGCGCAGAGTGCCGACGAATTCGGACTTGCCTATTTTAATAATGGCGACTATTTGGCCGCAGTCCAGGATATGGAACTTTCGGAAACGATTTCGAAGGTCTTGTACCCGAACGATTCCTCCGTGAACGGAAAAATCTTGCGCTTGCGCCAGCAGTATTTCCTTTGCGCCGCTTCTTTGCAGGACATTGTCCGCCGTTTCAAAAAGTTGCATGACGGCGAATGGAAGCTTTTCCCGGACAAGGTCGCCATCCAGTTGAACGATACGCACCCGGCGATTTCCATTGCGGAACTGATGCGCATTCTTTTGGACGACGAAGGCTTGGAATGGGACGAAGCTTGGGACATCGTGACGCGTACCTTTGCTTACACGAACCACACGCTCATGCCCGAAGCTTTGGAAAAGTGGCCGGTGAGCTTCTTTGAAAAACTCTTGCCGCGTCATTTGCAGATTATTTACGAAATCAACGCTCGCTTCCTTGCAAAGGTTTCCCTCAAGTGGCCGGGCGACACGGCGCGCCTTTCCCGGATGTCTCTGATTCAGGAAGGCAATGAAAAGATGATCCGCATGGCTTACCTTTCCATTGTGGGTTCCTATGCGGTAAACGGCGTGGCGGCACTCCACAGCGATCTTTTGAAGACTAGCCTCTTCAAGGATTTCTACGAGTTCTGGCCGGAAAAGTTCAACAACAAGACGAACGGCGTGACTCCGCGGCGTTGGGTGCGCAAGGCGAATCCGGCGATGTCCGCTCTGGTTTCTTCTAAAATCGGCGACAACTGGGTCAAGGATTTCAGCGAAATCAAAAAGCTCGAAAAGTTTGCTGAAGATGCCAAGTTCCGCAAGGAATTTATGGCTGTCAAATTGGAAAACAAGAAGCGTCTGGCGGCGTATCTCAAGCAAACGCAAAATGTGGATGTCAATGTGAACACCCTCTTCGACATTCAGGTCAAGCGCATTCACGAATACAAACGCCAGCTGTTGAACATTCTCCACGTCATTTATCTCTATCTCCAAATCAAGGACGGCAAGAAGGTTACGCCTCGTACGGTGATGATTGGCGGCAAGTCCGCTCCGGGCTACTGGATGGCCAAGCAGATTATTCGCCTCGCCAACGCCGTGGGCGCTATTATCGACAGCGATCCGGATTGCAAGGGCAAGCTCCAGATGATTTTCTTGGAAAATTACCGCGTGAGCTTCGCCGAAAAAATCATTCCGGCTGCCGACCTTTCCGAACAGATTTCGACTTCCGGAACGGAAGCTTCTGGTACGGGCAATATGAAGTTCGCCATGAACGGCGCGCTGACGATTGGCACTCTCGACGGCGCCAACGTGGAAATGCGCGAAGAGATTGGCGCGGACAATTTCTTCCTCTTCGGCCTTACCGTCGAAGAAGTCCAGGAACTTTTGGCGAAGGGATACCGTCCGCGCGACTTCTACGAAAAGGACGACGATCTGCGTCGCGTGCTGGATCTCATCAACAGCGGATTCTTCTGCCCGGACCATCCGGAAACCTTCCGCCCGATTGTGGAAAAGCTCCTTTCGAGCGATCCGTTCCTGCTGCTTGCGGACTTCCGCTCCTATGTCGAATGTCAGGAAAAAGTCGCTAAGGCTTATGCGGATAAGGACAAGTGGGCGAAAATGGCGATTCTCAACGCCGCTCGCATGGGCAAGTTCAGTTCGGACCGCACCATCGAACAGTATGCCAAGGAAATTTGGCAAACCAAAGCCTGTCCGATTTCTATCAAGTAAGCCGGCTTTTAAAAAAGGCAGCGGTTAATCCGAAAATTTTAGGCGAAAGCGCGTTAGTGCTTTTGCCTTTTTTTATCTTTGTTACACCTTTAAAAAAGGATTTCCCGGATGCAAGATCGATTCATAGTGACTGGAACCTTTACGGACGACCCGTTTGCGATAGATATGGCGCAGTATATCGGGCTTCGCGAAGATATTTCCGATACCGTTTCGCTCAAAACTTATGCGAATACCGAATTCTGTCCGCGTTACATGCTGGATGTTTTCGACGATGAAAATATCGGCAAGCGCTTGGAAGGCAAGATTGTGCTCATCTGCTCGTCCACTACCCACGAGTGGAGCCGCAACGATCTTGCTATGCGCGCTTGTATTCTAGCCCGTGCTGCCAAAGAGAACGGAGCTAAAAGCGTTGTTTTGATTGAACCGGATTTGTTTTACAGTGCACAGGATCGCGGTGCTCATCGCTTTGGCGATTTGGAAAAGGACCGCCCGCTTTCGGACTTGAAAAAGTTTGACGGCCAGCCGTTCACCGCCCTCCTTTACGCCCAGCTTCTCAAAACTTCCGGTGTAGATGCTGTGGTGACGGTGCACAACCATTCGGTCAAGGTCCAGAATCTTTACGGCGATATTTTCGGCGGGCATTTCCACAACATGATACCGACGGAAGTGTATGCGCATTACATCAAGACGTCGAATTTTGTCCAGACCGGCAAAGACGGCGACAATCTGGTCATCGTTGCTCCGGATAAAGGGGCGACTCCGTTTGTGAATGCGATGTTCGACGCTTTGGAATTGCCGAAGTGCAAACGCGTCATTATGAGCAAGGTGCGTTCCGGCGAACGGGAAGTCAGCATGTCGCTTTCTCCGGATAGCGAAGTGCAACTGGATTACCTGAAAGGCAAGGATGTCATCGTGTTCGACGATATGGTTCGCACGGGTTCGACGATTGTCCGTTGCTGCGACTACTTGAAGACCGGCAAACCGAATCGGGTCTGCTTCTGCGTTTCGCATTTTAATTCCAGCCCGGAAGCCCGTGAAAAGCTGAACAGTCCGGCTATCGACGAAATTTTGACGACGAATACTTTGCCCGATATTACGAACCGGGATTGCCAAGGCCGCTTGCGCCACAAGCTTACCGTCCTGAAAATCGCCAAGTGGATGTCTCGCTATGTCATGCGCCTCTACGGTGAAGACGATGGCCGTTACAGCAAGAATTTCTACAAGGTCGATATGAGTTCCAAGAACCCGCGTTGGCCGCCTCCGCACTTGTATTGATGCAAAGTCGAAAAATCGGTTGCGATTCGTCGCGCCGATACGGCTTCAAGGCCGTAAAGGATTTTTTCCTTTAAAAAGACCGTCATATTTGTGGCGGCCTTTTTTTGTTGCCGACAACTTGAAGAGGAAACTTTTTGTTTTCAGATTTTCCGTTGTAGAACGGAGAGCCTATTCTGCGCAGGATGACGTTCGCGTTTTTTTAGTTTGCGGATTTGTGAATCTAGTCGCTGCGTTTATTTTACAAAGCGAAAGTGCCGCACTATTTCGACTTTAGGCGTTTCATCGTCTTTTTCTAGAATGGGAATTGGATATGACCGTTCTTTTTTTATTTTTTAGTCCCCTTCATTATAAAGGAATCGCGATGGCAGAAAAAAATGTTTTCGATACGGCTATGCCGCATGCGGCTATCGATAAATTTGTCGCTCCCGTTCAGCGCTTTTTAAAAGTGGAATCGACGGCGGGCATTGGCTTAATTGTTGTAACGTTTTTGGCTCTTCTGTGGGCGAACCTGTCTCCGGAATCCTACAGTGCTTTTTGGAACCTGCCTTTTAATTTTACTATAGGTCCGTGGAGCATCGACAAGGCTTTGCACGGTCATGTTCCGACCATCGGCTGGTTTGTGAACGACGCCCTGATGACGATTTTCTTTTTTTCCGTCGGGCTGGAAGTCAAAGGTGAAATCGTGCAGGGGGAACTCCATGACGTGCGCAAGGCTCTTTTGCCGATTCTGGCTGCTGTCGGCGGGATGATTTTTCCTGCGATTATCTATTTGTTGATTTGCCCTCCCGCAGCGCACCACGGCTGGGGAATTCCGATGGCGACGGATATTGCGTTTACGGTCGGTTGCATGGCTTTGCTCGGCTCTCGCATTCCGCATGGGCTTCGGGTCATGATTCTGACTTTGGCGATTGCCGATGATATCGGATCGATTATCGTCGTGGCGGTCGGGTATTCGAGCGGCGTGCAATGGGCAGCCTTGGCGGTGGCTGCTCTGTTCCTGTTCTTGACGTGGCTCTCCTTTAAAGTCGGTATCCGCAATCTGTTTGTCCATGGAACGCTGGCTTTGATTTCCTGGCTCTGCTTTGTGCAAAGCGGCGTGCATCCGACGATTTGCGGTGTGATTATCGGGCTTTTGACTCCGGTGACGCCGATGGTCGCCAAGACCTACATGGACAAGCTTATTGTGACTGTGGGGGATGCGGTCAAGGCGAATCGTCCGATGACAAACGATCAGCGCAAAGAAGTTCTGGATATGCTGGAACGGACTTCTCGCGAGAGCGGTTCTTTGCAGGGACGCTTGAATACGCACTTGCAGCCCTGGGTGAATTTTGTGATTATGCCGCTTTTCGCTTTGGCAAATGCGGGCGTTGTGATTGAACCGGGCGCAATCAGTGCTGTCACTTTGTCCGTTGCCTTGGGACTTTTAATCGGCAAGCCGCTGGGCATATTCCTTGTGTCCTTTGCGGCGATTAAAGCGAAGATTTGCAAATTGCCTGCGGGCGTGAACTGGAAAGCTCTTCTGGGCGGGGGAATGCTTGCCGGTATCGGATTCACCATGTCTTTGTTTGTGGCGGGTCTGGCGTTCAGCGATGCGGACCATGCGCATTTCCTTGCCGCGGCCAAGGTTGGCATTCTTTCGGGCAGTTTTGCTTCGGCAATCCTCGGAATTGTTTATATGCGCCTGGTGTCCAAGTCGCCGGTCGTTTCGGACGCTCCTTTGGGACCTACGGAATAGTCCTGCTTGTTTAGAAAATCGGGGCGGATTATCCGCCCTTTTTTGTTTTTCTTTCCCGCGAATTTTTGAAAATCCCCAAAAAAAGAACGAAAATTCCCGAAAAACGCAAAAAGAACGTAAAAAATCGCTTAAACCCCTTTTTTAAATTTTATTTAGGGTGTTTTCTGGAAGATGGATATTTAATTTCAAGTTAGGCAAACATTGGAGCTTTTTATGCTAGATCTTCTCACGGTGCAATCCAGCGCCGCTTATCCGACAGTCATCACAATGGTATATACCCTGCTTTTGGCGTTCGTATGCTCGACGGCGATAGGATTTACCTACGAACACACTTTTTTGGGACTTTCCTATTCCCGGAATTTTGTCCAGGCCCTGGTGCTGAGCTCCGTTGTGGCCGCCACCGTGATGCAGGCGATTGGCGATAACGTCGGTCGCGGTTTGGGAATGCTGGGCGCACTTTCGATTGTGCGCTTTCGGACGAGCTTTAAGGACCCGCGGGACATTATGTTCTTGTTCGCCGCTCTGGGTGCGGGCATCGGCTGCGGCGTTTTCGCTTGGGGAATCGCTGCGGGTGGAACGCTGACTTTTTGCGTTATCGCTTTTGTACTTTCCCGCTCGGGTCTCGGCACCAAGAATTTTTTTGACGGGATGCTCCGCTTTGCCATGACAAACGATTCCGCTTCCCGGGAAGCACTCGAAAAAGTTTTGCGGGCAAATATCAAGACCTTCGTGCTGATTACAATGCGAGAGGTCGATGGCGGCGAACGTATCGATGTCGCCTACCAGGTGCGCTTGCGCCGCAAGCGTCCGGCAAACGAAGTGCTCAAAGAGCTGACGAAAATCCCCGGAGTTTCCAACATTCACTTTATGATGCAGGACGCAACGACGGAAGTCTAGGAGATGGGAATGTTTTTTAAGAAATTGGACGAATTGGCGGACTTGAATTCTTCTCGTTTTCATGCCATTGAATCGCACAAGATGCTTTTTGCCTGGATTGTCGCTGTGGTAGCTATCGTCGTTCTCGGGTATTGTTTTCACGGACAGAATATCGTTTTTTCGGGAATCGCCGAAGCGGACGAAACCATCATCAGTATGCCGGAAGCGGTGGAAGTCGTTAAAATTCACGTGATTCCGGGGCAAGAAGTCAAAGCGGGCGACACTCTGGTCGAATTGGCTCGCCCCGCCCTTGCCGTGCGCATGAATGAGCTCCAGCGGGAACTGGACGCCATCGAAGGGCGCGGAAACATCAATTCGGCAAGCATCGATCAGAAAGTCGCGGAAGTCCAATCCGATTTGAATATGCGCCGCAACACCATCAATTTGGAAATCGAAAAACTGAATACGCAGTATCAGCAGAATCAGGCACTCTCTTCCAAGCTCAAGAGCATTTCCGGTTCGGTCAAAGCGGACAGCAACAGCGGCATCCTGTTGAGCATCCGGAATCTCAAAAAGGAATTGCGCGTTGCCGAAGCGAATGCGGCCTCGCAAATCCGTCTTTTGAGGGGGAGCAAAGGCTTGGAAAAAACGAGCAACAAGGCGGAAATCGAAGCGCTCCATCGCGAAATGGAAATGATTAAACGGCAGATTGACGAGCAGACGATTGTCGCCAAGGAAAATTGGATTGTCGCCAGTGTCGATGTGCGTGACGGGGAAAAGGTTTCGAGTTTTAATCCGATTATCACTCTCACGCATAAAGAGGTGACTCTTGTACGGGGCTACATCAACGAGAAGATTGTGGCGCGTCTGGAAGTCGGCGATGCAGTCGAAGTCATTTCCAATAGCGGCGAGCACATGATGGGTGCCATTTTAGGAATGTCCAGCCGGATAGTGCCTTTTCCGATTCGTTTGTTGAAAATGGTAGATATGCCGCTTTACGGGCGAGAAGTGACGATTCGGGTTCCGCAGGGAAATCGGTTGCTTTTAGGCGAAAGGGTTTCCATTGCAGAAAAAACAAAAATTCCCCAGATTTTCAAGGAATCCGTGATGCAGGGAGATGAAAAATGAGATTTTCTGTTTGGGGTCTCGTTCTTTCGGTGTCGGCTTTTGCGACCCCTCTGACTTGGGAAAAGCTGATTGCGTCTGCGGAAAACGATCCGGTTTTGCAAGCGTCGGGGAAAAAACAGTCTGCCATTGCTCACCGTTCAGGGACCAAACTTTGGGACGATTTGGAGTTGGAGTACACATTGGACGGTTTCGGCTTTATGGAACACGATTTTGAATTGAAAATCAAGCCGAAAGCCTTTGGTGAAGGTTCTGCCGACGATGCTTATTGGAAAAGTCAAGCGGAATACCAGCGGGCGCACCAGAATCTGGATCGGGCGCTCGTCCTTTATGAACGCTACGAACACGCGCTTCGATTTGTCAAGTGGCAACAGATTTTGCATTTGCATTTGCAGCTTTCGCAAATCGCGGCGGATCGTATAGAAGTTTTGCATGCGCAGAGCGGCTCGGAAGAATTCCGTTTGCAGGATCTGGTTTCGGCTTTGGAAGAGCAGGTGTCGATTTCGGCAAAGCTTGTCGCCGACTCCAATGCGATTCGGGATTCTAAAATGAAACTGCTTTCATGGGTCGAAGGCTACGATGAAGTGGATATTGATTCCACATTTTTACCGTCGATTGAGGAATTGAAAAAAATTCTGACCGAGATGTCTTTGAATGCAGAAAGATATTCCGAGGTGGCGACGGCTCGCGCAAAATGGGCCGTGGATGAAAAACGCGCCGAACAGGAAACGGCGAGCGATCGCAATTACATTTCAAAAATCGGCGTGGGGTACAAGTATGTGCACGGACGTTACAAATACAAATGGATAACAAAGGAATGCAGCGGTTCGAGTTGTGTTGAAGAGTGGCAGTTGCAGCGCACCGATGACGACCGCAGAACGCAGGATAAATTTTACGCATCCATCGCGGTGCGGCTTCCGTTTTTCAGCAATGACAATTCCGGCAATTTAAAACGGCAAATCGATGTCTTAGAAAGCGAACGGGATTACCAGAAGACCAAGCGAGACGTCTCGCAAAAAGTGGAACGCCGCCGCGAAGAAATTCTAGGGCTCATCACCCAGCGGGAAGTGCAGCAGAAATTTGTGGAACAGGTCGATCAGGGTGCTTTATTCGAAGACTTTGCGAATCGGGCTGGAAACGATCCCCTTCTTTTGCTGCGCGCCAAGCAGAGCTCTGTGGAAAGCCAGCTCAAAATCGTGGAATTGGACGACAATATTTTTACCGTGTATCTGGATCTTCTTTTTCAGACCGGATCGCTCGGCAGAACGGATGTGAACAATCATTTGAAAGCGGGACCTGAAAAATGAGCGAAGCGCGCGGTTTCAGTCTGCTTGAAAGGTTTGAACTCAAGTATCACATTCCTGTGTCCCTCGCCGACGAAATCGGGGATTTTCTGAAACCTTATTGCGAAGAGGATTTCTATTCCAAAAAGACGCCGGGCGGGTTTTACTGGATTACGAATTTGTATCTGGATTCCCCGCGGTGGACTTTTCTTAGTTGGAAAAAAGCGGGCAAGTTGGACCGGTTCAATATGCGGGTGCGCTGTTACGGCGAACATCCGGACAACGAGGGCTCTTTTCATTTTGAAGTCAAGCGGAAAGTGGCGAATGTCGGCTATAAAAGTCGAGGAACGATTAAAGGCGTGAATCCTTCTTTTGTGTGGTCCCATCCCGAAGAGGAGTGGCCCTGCAAAACGGAAACGGACAAAATGTATGTGCGTCAGTTTATCGGCAAAACGCATATTTATAATGCGCAACCGAGGCTTTTGACGCAATACAAAAGGCGCGCCTGGTTTGGCTTGAACGAGGAATATTCCCGGGTGACAATCGACATGGGGATGCGCTTTCGCGAAGAAAATGGATTTGATTACAGCGTCGATTCGGCGGAGATGTGGTCCACCAGCCTGCCGCGATTTTTTCAAAGGGATTGCAACGCCGTTTTGGAATTGAAGTGCCCCGCTTTACAGGTGCCGTTCTGGATGCTCGATTTGATTCACCGGTTCAATTTAAAACATGGAGCGTTTTCTAAATTCGGGAATGCTGCCGCCGAATGGAAGCGGGTTTATGAAAATCCCCGAGATTTTCGTGACGCGCGTTTCCCTTATCTGGCTGGCGATTTTGAAGATTCCAAGGTATTGTTATCCGCTAAACTTTAATTCATGAATTCATAATCCCCAAAACGTCCCGTTTTCAAGGAAAACGGGACTTGTTTCAAAATACGAGCCCCCTTCAGTTCAGTTGGGACAGGAATGACTGCTGTGATTGCGGTGGAGCGAGTCCACCGACGTATGCATCCCTTACAGCCTTTATTGGAGATTCCAGGAGTTTGTACAGGTCTACGTAGTAGGTTGCACACTGGCGTATCAGCAGAACCGTGCTGGAGAAACTCAGCTTCCTTTTTGTCTGCGCACGAACAATGGCTGTCAGCAGGTTAGCTATCATTACTATCCAGATCTGTATCCGGATCGCATTCTCGCTGTCTCCGTAAAAGAAATGAAGCGGAAAATTCTGCTTGAGACTGCGGTAGAAGGTTTCTATCTGCCAGCGTCTTCGATAAATTTCGACTATTTCCTTGGCAGGAAGTTCATTGTTGTTCGTAAGCAGCCGCCATGTCTTTCCCGTCTCCTCGACATAATGTTCGACTATGCGGGCCCTGTGAACTCGCTCCTTCTTGCGGGAGACAAAATGAAATTGGACATTCTCGTCCCGAAGTATGTTGTCTGAAACGGGGTTGTCCGACACATGGTCGTACTTGAGGTTCTTCTTCATCCTGGTCACGTAGGTCGTTTTCTTTTTGGAGAAGCTCTCGAACAACTTGTAGTCGATGTATGCCCTGTCTATAGCAAGAAATGATTCCGAGGGAAGCTTGACTTTCTTGAGTTCAGTGCTGTCATGTTTCGCTGCCGGGGTCACGATGACGAACTCCGGCGCTCCAGACGAATCCTTCATCACGGTGTGCGCCTTGACTCCGCCCTTCTTCTTGCCCAGCTTCGGGTTCCTGCCGGCACCCTTCATCACGTCGGTGAAGAGGGAGACAGTCGTCGAGTCCATGACATAAAGCCTTTTGGACCAAAAATAGTCCCGGCTGTCCGCTAAACAGTGCTCGTACTTCTTGTGCAACTCATGGTAGAGCCGTTCGAATATCGCGGCCGGTCTCCGTCCGTTCGCGTCAGCGAATGTGCTTCTTTTGGGGATCTCCGTAAGTCCGGCGTGGACTAGCCGTCTCGATTCCGCTTCGAGCCCCAGCAAGATTTGATTGATGGACTTGTACTGCTCCATGACGGAAAACAAGAGCACAAGCAAATGCTGGTACGCATCGAACTTCTTGACATAGCGTTCCCCGCCGTTCTGTCTAGATAGGGACAGGACAAGGTTCTTGGGAATAAGCTTCATTATCTGGGAAAATACCGGCTGTCCGCTAAAGTTGCTATCTTTCATACTGCTTTTGGTTCCTTTTATTTGTGGTTATTTAAAACGATACCAAAAGTGACGGCTCTCGATTATCGGGAACCGTCTTTTTTTATAACTTTTCTACGAAATTGATTAACTTTTAGCGGACACTATTAATTCCAAGGAGGTTTTCGCATGAAAAAAGAATGGCGTTTACCGTTTTCGACGGTGACTTTGACAGCGGCTTTTGCCTTCGCTTTTATCGGTTGCAGTGACAGCAGCAGCGGAAAGACGCGGGAAGTGGGAATTGCCGCGATGACTTGCACCGAACTGATGTACAATCCAGCGCCCGGCTATCCGGAATTTGTCGAACTCAAGCTGACGGGGAAATCGCTTTCCAGTATGTCGGCGGTCAATTTGCGTTTGGACGGTGCCGTGCAGTATTCTTTTCCCGATGAACCTTTGGATATCGATGAAATTATCGTCGTGACGGAAGATGCGTCGCTTTTCCGGGAGAAATATCCCTCTTTCACGGGACGGCTTTTCCAATGGGACGCCGGGTATAAACTTTCCAATTCAGGAGATGTTTTGGAAATCAAATTGGACGGGAAGGGGGATTTTGACGCCCGCTTTGACAACAATCCGCCTTGGCCGAGTCTTGCCGACGGAAACGGCAGCTCCCTCGTTTTCATTGGAGACAATCCCGCTTATGCGGAATCGTGGGCGGCGAGCAAAACCGTGAACGGCAATCCGGGTTCTATCGAGGACCCGTATTACGCCGCTTCGTCGGTGCGCATCAACGAAATTATGCCGTATCACGGTGGCGAATCGAAATCGTGGATAGAATTTTACAATGCGGGTCCTGCGGAAGCGGATATCGGCGGTTGGAAGCTTATCCGTGCCGATGTCAAGGATAGCGTACGCTATATTCCGGCGGGGACAAAAATTGCGGCGGAAGGCTATGTCGTATTGGATTCCTTGGAAAGCGAATCGGGAAATTTGGAGGCGGTTTCTTTTGTCGCGCGTGGTGAAGCGGTTTATTTGCGTGAAGTGCAAGCGGGAAAGGTGACGGGAGTGGAATCCGGCTTGGAATATGCTGCGGTTCTTCCGGGGCATTCTGCGGGCGTGATTTCGCTTTCCGACGAGACGAGCCAGCAGGGAATGCTGCAAAAACCGACAAAGGGTGCAGCCAATTCGGAAATTTCCCTGGGACCGCTTTTCATCAGCGAAGTCTTTTACAATCCTCTTGATGGCGACGTGGAATTTTTGGAAATCGTTAACAACTCGGATTCTTCCGTCACTCTCCGCACGATGCTGAATACGCTGTTCGTCGGTTGGAAAATTTCGGGAGTCGGTTTTGAATTCGGGGAGAGCAATGTGCTTTTGCCGCAGGAAGTCGCCGTTCTTATCCCTACCAATTATACGGCAGCCGACGGATTTTCTTCGGTTCCCGTAACGGTGGAAGAATTTCGCGCCAAATGGAAGTTGCCCGAATCGCTGCAGATTTTCCAGTATGCGGGAAAACTTTCCAACCGCGGGGAAAAAATCTCCGTGGAAAATCCGCTGGAAATCGCCAAGAATTTGAAAGATTCTTCGGTCGTCTATTATCAGGTTTCCGATGCGATACTTTACTCGGATCGGGGGCTTTGGCCCGAAGACGCGGACGGTTACGGCTACAGCCTCCATCGTCGGGATTACGCGGTTTCGGGTTACGAGCCGTCGAATTGGGATGCGAAGGAGCCTACTCCGGGCAAAATCTGAATTTCAACGGCTTCTAAAATCTGACCACTAGCTACTTTTTCTTTGATAGAATAGATCTGGTCTTTGGATTTTTTGTCTTGGAATCAATTATTTCTTCAATCGTTGAAGAAAAGGTGGCTTGCAGAGATGGTTCTTGATTTTTAAGTTTAGAAGTTTTGCAAGGTTTTCATGAATGTCTATAAATCCTTGCGAATTTCAAACATTCGCTACAGCTAAAATTTTTTCCTTTCAAAACGCCACGAGCAAATTCAGCCCGCCGCCCGCATTCGCCAAATTCACCGACGGAACAAGCATCCATTGCACGGAATTTTCACGCCGATCCTTGTAACGCTTGAGCGCATCGATATACTCGTCTCGGCGATTCGCATGGCCTTTGCAATCCCTATACTCATCGATGTTGGAAATCAGGATAGGAACACCGACCAAATAAAAAGGAATAGCAACGACGATAAATGTTACACCAAGTAAACGGTAAAAGCTCTCGTCGCCAAAAGAGTTAAGCAGGCCAATCCCTCCCGCAAGCAAGCCAGATCCAAGCCCGACATAAACGCCTCCGAAAATCATGCCAGTCACATTCGAACGATAGTCGGCATTCAAACTTTCTTCAACAATTAAAGCGTTATAGATGGATAGGCTGTCATCCACCCCGCCAGTCGAAAGCTCTTCACCCTGTTTCAAAGGAAACTCCCCATTCGCCAAAGTGGTTTCCTCCGCATTGGCAAATCCCCAAAACAGACTCCACAACAAAAACAACAGCATCCGTTTATTCCGCATCATTCCATACCTCAAAACGCCACGAGCAAATTCAGCCTGCCGCCCGCATTCGCCAGATTCACCGAAGGAACGATTGTCCATTGCACGGAATTTTCTCGCCGTTCCTTGTAACGCTTGAACGCATCGATATACTCGTCTCGCCGGTTCGCATGGCCTTTGCGCACGACAAATTTATACGTGTTGTATAAAAAAACAGGAAGACCAACTAGATAAAATGGAATAGAAATTGCAGAAAAGAAGCCTACCGAAATTGCCGACGCAAAATCATTTTTTGAAACGTCATTAATGGCCACACTCAAAAAAAATGTTCCTGAGCCAATCAAAAATCCTCCAACAATCATCCCGGCGACATTGGGACCATAATGGGAATCGTAATTTTCTTTGGCTATCAGGTCATTATAAATTTTCACGCTGTCGCCATTGAATTCAACGGAAGTTTTTTCATTTTGCTCCAACGGATTTTCCGCCAACGGCATAGCAACAGCATACTCCAAAAGCAGATGCAGCAGTAAAAAAAACAGGAGACATCCATTTCGCATCATTTCAAAGTTTTCTCCAACCGAAGAATCCCGCCGTGTTTGGTTTTTAAATTAAAAAACATCTCGATGTTTTTTGCAGAGATACTCGAAAAATCATCGCAGACATCTTTTAGATTTAGGTGAAAAGGTACACCCAAAAATTTTTTCTCGCATTCGCATCCAATGTCCCATCCATGCTAAATTTCAAATCATCGTCGCTCAAATCCATCTTAAAGTTGTAGAAATAATACTCATTTACACTCTTAATTTCCTTTACATTTTCCAACATATCTGTTGTGCCGAAATCATGATATCCGGAATTTTCATAAACCGATAGCAAATTTTGCAGGCTTTCCCCATCCATAGAAATAGAAACCATCCCAGCATCCGAATTTGGCGCAAATTCGGCTTTACATAACGATAATGCAATTAAAAACAATAGAACGGGTTTGCAAATTTTAAACACATCAAAAAGATAATACGATTTTTTTCGTTGTCAATGCTTTTTAGGTTGTTTTTCGTTGCGTTATTTTTGTCTTCAAAATTTAAAAATATAAAACGCTTGGAAAAATTCGACGGACGGTGCTGATACCTTGCTCCATTTTTTTATATCTTTCCCTAAAAATTATGCAAATCGGAATCCGCTTTTCTTTGGACGGAAAAACTCAGACGGAAATAAGCAAATCCAAAATAGGGAACAAAAATTCCTCATGGCTCTTTTGAAATTGTAGGTGGCAGGGCGTCCTCGAATATCCACAAAGCCTTGTAAATTTCAAACATTTTTTCGTCATAAACCTAACAAATACTGGGATGGGCAATTATTTGAAGGACGACTCGTCAAAGCCCGTTTTAGCTTGCCTTTCGTAAAATTTTATTTCATGGTGAACAAATCGCCGTGAAAAACGTTAATCCCATAGGGGTTCCACTTTTAGAGGAGAACCCTTATGAATCAATCCGCGGAATCAAACGCATTTAAAGTCGGTTTTTTTGTCGATGGCTTTACTTTGCGCAAAGTCAATGAATACTACCGCAATCAAGTCCCGGAATGCAACGGCATCAATTTATTGGGGCTTAAAAATTGGGCGGCTGCCCAGGCAAGTCGTTATTTTTGGGCGGGGCGTTCCATTGAAATGATGTCGCATTATTATCATCCCTATCGCAATCCCGAAGAGGACAACGATTTTCGTCATCGCGGAATGATGTTCTTTTCGGGGGAGCTTGCCAAAGCCGGTTTTGGCGTTCATTTTGCCGAAGTGAATTATGTGAAAAACCTGTGCCCCAACATGGCTCTGAAAGAAGACGTGTTACTTTATGCGCAATACAAGCAGCTGGACGCCTTGATTCTTGCCAGTACGCAGGGGCAGTTTGCGGGCCTTCCCGAACGGCTTGCCCGAATGAATGTCCCCACTCTTCTTTTGGGCTGGAACTTTACCTATTGCAATCAGAACCGCGAGGTCCATTGGCATACGGACAAGGATTTGCGCCGGGAATCGACTTACTACATTCCGATGGAACGGGTGATGGAAAAAAATAGAGCCAGCAGAGATGTGCTGACTCGAGAGTTGTTTTTGTCGCCTAGGGGAAAAGCTACAGCTTGTCGCGGAGTTTCTTCTGGTTTTCCGAAAGGAATGTCCAGGTTAGCTTGACGCCCATAAACCAGGTGTCGCCGTTGTTGTCCGGTTCGCCGAGAAGATAGCCTTCCACGTCAAATTCGTTGAAGCGGATAACGCGGTAGCCCGCATAAGCACCGATGGAGAACGGGTCCAAATCGACTCGCAGTTCGAGTTGGGTGTTGATGGTGGGCGAGAACACGCTGTAATAGCGATTGCGCACGGTTACGGTATCGCCGTCTTCGGTTCTGAAGGCGTAGTTGGAACCGAGGTGGATGTTCAACAGGTTGATGCCGAAGCCGACGGAGGGAATCAAATTGATGATGGTGCTTTCACCGAAGAGCTTCCAGCCGAACATCCAGTCGATGCCGTAAGAGAACCATTTGATATCGTAAAGATCGTGGCCGCTGCTGTTTTTGCTCGCCGGTTTTTCGGAAACTTGGGTGGGCATGAAGTTGATGTCGAACCAGGTCAGGAACTGGTGGTATTGCGCACCGACTTCCACGTGCAGACCGAGATAGTAATCGTTGAAATGCTCGTATTGGGAAATCGAACCGTCCTTTTCAAAAACGGTGACGGTCGAGGTGTCGTCTTCGACTTGATATGTTTCCAGATGCCCGAAATTTTTGCTGAACAGAATTTTGTTCAGGTAATTCGCATAGGCACTGCGCATTCCCCGGTAGTCCGCGTTAATGGAAATGAATCCGCGGATGTCGTGCTTTTCATAAAAGCCCTCTTCGGGTTCGGCAAATACGAAAGACGTTATCGCACAAAGAGTTGCGACAAAAAGGGTAAGGGAAATCTTTCTGTTTTTCATGTTGCTTAAAATAGCTTAAAAATTTTACATGGAGATATTTTTTCTAGGAATTTTAATCGGAAAAGGCAAAGCCCTTTCTGGATTTTGATATGTTTGGCGCATGAAAATGAGACGGATAACGCTGATTGGGCTTTTTTTCTTGGTAATGGCCGTCGTCATATGGGTTTGGGGCTTGCCGGGAGAAAGACGGGCTGATGCGAAAAATCGGGCCTATGCAGAAAGTGCCGCTTTGTCTCTTTCTTATGCGGCGAATTTTGGAGTGGATTCCTGCGGCGGTTTTCGGATCCTGTGGGTGCGAAACGGAAAAATGCCTCCTTTGCGCTGGCTCTTGCGGGATTCTCTTTCTCCGTCGAATGTGCCGCCGGATTTGGCGGAGCTTCCGCGTCTTGCGCTTCCCGTTGAACGGATGACGATACTTTCTTCGACCTATCTTGGATACCTTTCCGCATTGAAGGTGCCGGAGCGGATTGTCGGTGTGGATTCCAAAAAATACATTGCGGATTCGGCCTTTTACCGTCGAGTGGACTCTTTGCGGGTGAGCGAAGTCGGTGAAGGCGTGGAACTTTCTCCCGAAAAAATATACGGGCTGCGCTCCGATGCCATTTTTGCATTTTCGACAGGCGAGACAATTCACGATGCGTACCCCAAGCTTTCGCAGTTAAAGATGCCGGTCGTATTGACTTCGGAATGGCGGGAAAAACATCCGCTCGGCAAAGCGGAATGGATAAAGTTCTTTGGCGTTCTGACCGGTCGCGAAGCTCTGGCGGATTCCCTTTTTTCTCAAAGCGAAAAAAAATATTTGGCGATTAAAGGCCGGCTGGATTTGTTGAAAGACTCGGAAAGGCCCGTTGTTTTCACGGGAACGCCGTCTTCGGGAAGCTGGCTCGCTTCTTCGGGAAACAGCTTTATGGCCGCGCTTATCCGGGATGCGGGAGGGATCTATCTTTGGCGGTCGGACTCGGCTTCAGAAACGCTTTCTCTGCCTTTTGAAAGGACTTTAATCGATGTGCAAAAAGCGGATGTGTGGATCAATGCGGGCGGATACGCGACTCTCGACGAAATCAGCGCAAACGAGGAGCGGATTCGGCTTTTTCCCGTGTGGAAATCCGGTGAAATTTACGGTTATGATTTGCGAAAAGGGCCTGCGGGCGGGTTGGATTACTACGAAAGTGCGGTGGTAAAGCCGGATTCCTTGCTGCTGGACGTGGCGAAAATTCTACATCCAGCTCTTTTTCCGGGGATCTCTTCCAAATGGTATCGTAAACTTTCTAATATTTAATTTGATATGATTGGTCGTTCTGGTATTGGTGATTGGATCTCGGCGTCTTATGAAATGGAGAAACCGTTCCTTCAGCAGATTCCGCGTGAATCCGCCGATTTTTTCTTGTTGAATTCCCAAATTCGGGAATACGAAGCGGGAGAAGCGATTATTGTCGGTGGAGAAATGGGAGAAACGTTTTGCGTGTTGCAGAGCGGTCGCGCCCAGATTTGCGGTCGGATGTTTGCGGACGGCAGCTACAATGTCATCGCCTGGTTGGAAACGGGCGCTTGCTTTGGGGAAATATCGATTCTTTGCAACGAGCCAATCAACAATACGGTGATTGCTGCCGAGGATTGCACGGTGCTGCACCTCCCGCGGGAAGCGTTCATCAAGTTCTTGGAAAAAAATCCGAGCATTGTCGTCTGCCTGTATAAAATTGCGGCGGATCGCTTGCGGGCAAAAAATCAGGCCTTGGACGAATTTGAAAGCCTGTCTCTTTTGGCGAGCGCACGTGTTTTGCCTTTTATCGATTTTGCCCAGACGTTGGAAAAAAGCCGCATTACGGGAACGGTGCTTTTGGAATGCGAAGGCGTTTCGGGCTTTATCGCCTTTAGGGACGGTCGGATTTGCTGTGCGAAATGCGGACGCTTGACCGGGCCGGACGCTTTGGAAAAGATGCTTTCTTGGGACGACTCGGCTCTGTTCAAATTGGACACGCATCTGATGCCGGACGCTGTAAACATCAATCAACAGGCCGATACGACGAGTTTAATTCTGGATGCCTTGCGCAATATCGATGAAAAGCAGCTCCAGCAAAAAAATCAATAAAACAAACACAAAGGAAAAATCGTATGAATTATGCAGACGCTGGTGTTTCCCTTTCTCGTGCAGACGAAGCCATGGTCGGCGTGAAAAAGTCGGTTCGTTCTACGTTCAATGCGGGCGTTTTGGGCGATGTCGGCAATTTTGGCGGACTCTTCACCCTGAACCATTTGGGCCTGAAAGATCCGGTTCTGGTCAGCTCCGTCGATGGCGTTGGAACCAAGCTCAAGGTCGATATCGAAATGGGAACGCACACGTTGCCTGGACAGGACATTGTGAACCACTGCTGCAACGATATTCTCGTTCAGGGTGCGCGTCCGCTCTTCTTCCTCGACTATGTCGCCATGGGTGCTCTCGACCCGCAGGTGATGACAGGCATAGTGGAAGGTATGTCCAAGGCTTGCTGCGAAAACGATATGGTCCTTATCGGTGGCGAAACGGCGGAAATGCCGGGCATGTACGCAATCGGCGACTACGATATTTCAGGCACGATTGTCGGTGTTGTCGAACGCGAAAATATCATTGACGGTTCTCGCATTCATCCGGGCACCAAGATTTTGGGACTTCCTTCTACAGGATTGCATACCAATGGGTATTCGTTGGCCCGCAAAGCGCTGTTTGAAGTGGCGGGTTACAAGGTGGATTCTCGCGTGGAAGGCCTCGACAAGACAATCGGCGAAGCTCTCACGGTGCCGCACCGCAGCTATTACAAGAGCCTGATCGAACTCACCGATGCTAAAAAAATCGACGGCCTTGTCCATGTGACGGGTTCGGGTTTCCAGGGAAACATCCCGCGGATTCTTCCTGCTGATGTGGACGTGGTCATTGACCGCACTTCTTGGGAAGTTCCGGCGATTTTCAAAATCATCCAGCAGGCTGGCAGTGTTGAAAAGGATGAAATGTATTCGACTTTCAATATGGGAATCGGGATGCTCGTGTTTGTCGATGATGCGAACCTGGCGGACGTGGAAGCCCATCTGAAATCGAAGAACGAACCGTTCTACCATGTTGGCGAAGTGGTGAAAGGAACGAAAAAGGTTCTCTTCCGCGACTAGTTTCGGGATTTCGAAAGCATAGAAGAAAGGCTCCCATTTTTCGGGAGCCTTTGCTGTTGTAAAAAATCCTTTCGGAATCATAGATAAAGGCTATTTTTAAGAAAATCGTTCCACACTTAGCTTGGAATGACCGGAAAAAGTTATACTGACGCAACTAGTGGCTTATTACTTTTAAAGGAGGAACAGGCAATGCTCAAACCCGCAAATAAAGAAGAACTGAAGAGAATCATCAAAAACCGCATTCAGACAGAGGGAATCAAATGCGATCTGAA
The DNA here is from genome assembly GCF_002300445.1 of Fibrobacter sp. UWS1. Lineage (NCBI taxonomy): Bacteria > Pseudomonadati > Fibrobacterota > Fibrobacteria > Fibrobacterales > Fibrobacteraceae > Fibrobacter > Fibrobacter sp. UWS1. Next base: position 1,839,301 of record NZ_NSGW01000001.1, on the reverse strand, counting down.
CGACATTGACGTTTCGGACATCACGGACATGAGCGATATGTTCAGTGGAAGTCGGTTTGAAGGCGAGATCGCCTCGGCAATGTAAACATGCGAGCATGTTTACGCTGCACTCGGCTCACGGTCATTGCGCAACCCCCAAAAGGTAAAACAATGGCAAAAATCTACAAGCCGAGAGTCGCGAGCAAGCTTGCTTGCTCATGACCGAGGCGCAGAAATATAAATCACGAAGTGATTTTCGATGGCCTACAGGCGTGACTTCAAGGACCTCGAAGACGTGCGGGAGGCCGTTTTCAGGTACATCGAGCTGTTCTACAACCGCAAAAGACTCCACAGTTCGCTCGGGTACATGACCCCGGTCGAATATAGGCTGTCAAAACAGGCTGCCTAGACCACAAGGGTATACCACTTAACAAGAAAAAAGGATATATTTAGTCCTCCCTTAAAATCCCGCCCAGCCCGCATAACTATTGGGAAAAATTGATTTCTACCCTGTGAAAATATTGCAAGGTTTTCTAAAATATGACTGAAAACCTTGCAATTTTTCCCATGTATAGACCTCCGAAATCCCACGCACAGACAAGCCTTTTCTGTTCCCTTGAGGAGCAGTTGAACCACAAGCATCCCCTTTACGTTCTTGCGAACAAGATTGACTGGAACAAGTTCGAGACCGAGTTTTCGAAACTGTTTGACGACAAAATGGGTGCGCCGAACAAGCCGATCCGTCTCATGACCGGGCTCATCATCCTGAAGCACATCCGCAACGTATCGGACGAGTCCGTCGTGGAGCAGTTCCAGGAAAACGCCTATTACCAGTACTTTTGCGGAGAACGGTTCTTCTCGACGGAGCAACCCTGCGACCCGAGCGAACTTGTCCACTTCCGGCATAAGATCGGCGAGGAAGGCTTGGACATGATCCTCAAGGAAAGTATCCTCGTCAACGATGACCACGATAAACAAGGACCGACAGGATGCGGCACGGTCTTTCTTGACACGACCGTGCAGGAAAAGAACATCACGTTCCCTACAGACGCCAAACTTGCGAACAAGATAATAGATCAGGTGCAGAAAATTGTGGAAGAACGCGGCCTTCCGCAGAGACAGTCCTACAAGAGAACCTTGAAGAAGATTCATCGTGACCAGCGTTTCCGCAATCACCCGAAAAACGCCAAAAAGGCTCACAAGGCGGATCGCAGGCTGAAGACAATCGCGGGACGGCTCGTCCGTGAATTAGAGCGAAATCTCGCCAGCAAGAACTTGTTGAACACGTACAAAGGAAAAATCGAGCTTTTCAAAAAAGTTCTGGCACAGAAGAAATGCGACAAGGACAAGGTCTATTCGCTTCACGAACCCGAAGTAAAATGCATCGGCAAGGGCAAGGAACACAAGAAATACGAGTTCGGCAACAAGGTGTCAATCGCCCGGAGCTACAACGGTATCATTGTCGGCGCGGTCTCGTTCCGGGACGAGTATGACGGACATACGATAGACGATACGCTTGACCATGTTGAACAAATGCTTGGATTCAGGCCGAGCCGGGCCGCATGCGACCGAGGCTACCGCGGACAAAAGGAATCCGGAACGACAAAGATCGTGATACCGGACGTTCCGAAGAAAAACGCGACTTACTACCAGAAGAAAAAGGCTCACAAGCTTTTTTGCAAGAGGGCTGGCATCGAACCAATCAATGGTCACTTGAAGAGCGACCACCGCATGGGTCGCAACTTCTACAAGGGAATCTTTGGCGACATGCTCAATGCAAAGCTTGCAGCAGCGGCGTTCAACTTCAAGAGGGCCATGAGGCGCTTTTTTGTCCTGTTGGAATGGCTATACTGTTGCTTCCTTTGCCGGGAAGGGGTGAATAAAAACGGCGAACCTCCTTATCCTGCGCTCGCGAAGTGACTTTTTAAGGGTCAACTAATTATGAAACCATCTATAAGCGAACTTTACCAGGCTTTTGCAGATTTAACACTTGCTTTTAACCTTTTGCCAAATCCGGATATTTCCGTTATTGGTGTTGGCTGGTTTTTGGGCCTTGTGTTTCTTTTCTATATGATTTTCCCTTGATTTGCATTTTTGTTGCAAACTAAAAAACGCGCATGGTTCGCCATGTTATTGTCGATTGTCTTCCATGTAATTCTTGTGCGTTATTTCTTGACAAACGAGTTCTGTACAGCAAGTCAGATTAGCAATGCTCGCCATAATATGGTGTTCAGTTTTCCCTTTTTCATGGCCGGCGGCTTATTGTACTTGTACAAGGATAAACTGTCATTTGAAAAGTTTAGCAGCAAGGTCATTCTTCTTTTGGTGGCTTGCGCAGCAACAATCATTTACTTTACACCGTGGGCACCTAAACCCTTTGGCGAAAAATTTTTATGGATTGGTATAATATTCATACTGTGGATCATGTATGCCATGCGGCAATTTTCAGGCAATATGTCCGCTCGGTTAGTTTAGTTTAAAGTTAGTATGTCATACTGCTTTTTGCAAGTGGATTCGATGTTTTAGGCTGACGGTTTCATCAATTTTGTAGAACTTTCTCCTTCCCCCAAAGCGTTCAGGATGCAGTTCCCTGGACCTTTCCAGCAACGCATTTCTGCGGTCTAGAATCTCCTGGTGGTAGCCAAAATGAACGGCGCACGGCGGCAGCAAATCCAGTCCGGAGTGCAGATGTTCGTTGTTGTACCAGTCCACAAATTCCACGACAAATCGTTCTGCGTCCTCGATAGTCATGAAGTATTCCGGATATACCACACGACTTTTCATCGTAGCAAAAATGCTCTCGGCAAAGGCGTTGTCGTTACTCGTATGCGGCCGGCTATGGCTTGACATCACGTGGGCCCGCCTTGTCCTTGGGGTGGCGCACCCCGGCAATTTTCAGGCAATATGTCCGCTGGTCTTCTTGATATTCTTTAATGCTTTTTTCTCTATAAAAAGACTCCGATATTATACTTGGAAAATCTCTGCTTGAAAGTTTCCGTTGCAATCGAATAAAACTTTTTGGGGCTTGACGATTTCATTATGGGGACATTTGTCAATCATCTGTTGCCAAAAAAATTTGTATGCGTTAATTTGAGAAGAAGGATCTTTATGATTTATGAAGTCGTCAAAAAAAGTTTTTGCGTCGTTTCGCAGTCCATGCTGATTAATTGTATGCATGATGGAGGCAATCATGAGTTGGTCTGTGGAAACGAGAATTGGCTTGTCTAATTTCTCAATGAGTCTGGTTTCTTTTGCATTTATTTTTTGTATTTCTTGGTTGCTAAAGCGATTATGAATCTCTTCGACAAAAATAGATTTGTTTTTTGAGGAATCGTCTATTAGAGTAATGGGTCCTGTTTTAAGTTTATAATTGATAAGTGTTCCGTATTCTTTATGTCTTATCCTGTCTATCTTTTCATATTCGTTGGAGAAAATGGATTCTGCTTCAATATTTTGCACGATATAGTAATCAAATCCGAAGAATGAAATGAAAATAGAATCATTTAAATCTAATGGATAGGATACTTTCCGTTTCTTGGATGTGAATGTGTTGTAATCAAAAAGTCCCCATCTGTTTTGCATTTTCAAAGCTAAACACCACTCTGCTCCTAATTCGTCGGCGATTACTTTTCTTTTTGCTAAACTGGTTTCTGTAATATCATTGAATGTGTCTGACTCTTTGCTTTTTACTTCTATAAAAAATTTTTTCCCGTCTTTCTTTTTTAAGAAAAAATCAGGAGTTTTTGTGTCTGTCAATTTAGAAAACGATTCGTCAAATCCTAAAATAAATTCGAATTGTTCGGAGAAATGCGAAATTAAGGCAAATTCATATTCGCAGTTTAAACCTGAAATACGACGTTCAATACCATCTCGTATTCCTAATTCATCGATTAAGTTTTGATTGGTTTTCTCTGACAAAAATGATCTAATGGCATTATACGCGTGTATTTTTGTTATGCTGTTGTCGTTTAGTTCCATTGCTATTATTTCCTTTTTTGGAGAATTTGGGGAGAGCGAATTGTCTTCAATTTCGAATTTGCAAAAAAACTTGCGAACTTTTAATGTGATGCGACTCTTCGTTACCGAACAAGTGTCTTATTTTTTCATCATTTTATCAATAATGTCTTTAATTACGGAAGATTTGTAAAAATATGATATGCCGGAATGTCCTTTGTCAGAATGAAAATGACCGGCATTTATTCCTATAAGTTTCATTTCACGGAAGAAACCTTCCGGTGCCTGTAGACCATCACCAACAGGAAACCCTTTTTGTGCCGCGAAAACAGGACTACCCGATGATCCTCCCGATGAAAAACCTTCATAAGCGATCCGTGCTGCAACAGGATCATCTTGCTGATAACAATAATCAGTTCTCGGATCACTAGCAATCGTTCCCATACGGAATATTGGAATGTTCTTTTGGTGGTCAAACCATTCTGGAAATCCAGGATATGCAATGCCATCACAAACAGTTAGTTTTGTATTTATCCATTCTTTGTCGGCGAGAAGATTGTACTCGATTGCGCTATTGACTGTTAGACTGTCAGATAGGGTCAGGTTGGTTAAGCATACGACATCGTTGTGCTGATTTTCGGCAAAACCTACGATTGCATTTGTAATTGAGACTTTTTTGAATCCTAGTGGCTGACCATTCTGGTCGATGGATATGTTGTAGCGCTTAACCGCAACTTGGAAAAAATTGAGGAAGCTAATAAGGTGTATATTTCCAACCAAGGAGCCACCTTATGGCAGAAGAAAATAAACCTGAAAAACAGAAACGTCGCCGCCTGAGTGCGGAGGACAAAGTCAAAATCCTGAGCGAAATTCTCCTCAAGGGCAGGGGCTTATCTGAACTTGCGGACGAGTACAAGATACATCCGAACAAAATTCTCGAATGGAGGAAGGTACTTTTCGAATCCGCTACGGGGATTTTCGAGCAGAAACGCCCCGACATAACCGAAAAGGCGCAACAGCGTAAAATAGACGCTCTCGAGAAAACCCTGGCCGACAAGGATGCCGTCATCGCCGACATCGCTCAGGAGAACCTGGCCCTCAAAAAAAAATTAACTGGCCGTCCCTAGGAAAGAAGAAAATGAGCCTCTCCGAACGGACCGCCATCATTGCGGAAATCGACGCCATTTACGCAAGGACGGGAATCGCCCCGTCCAGGCTGGTATCCTTTTTGGGAATCCCGCAAAGTACATGGAACAACTGGGTTTCGCGGAGGAAGGCGGAAACGCGGCATAACCACGATACGCCGAAGTCCAACTGGATGACCCCGGAAGAGACTCGCGCCATCGTCGACTTCTGCAAACAGTACAAGGACCATCTGCATGGATACCGCTACCTGGCCTGGCTTATGGTAGACAGGGATATCGCATACGCCCGTCCATCGACGGTTTACAACATACTGAAGAGGAACAACCTTTTCGGCAAATGGGCTTTTCCTGCGGAAGCGCGGAAAAAGGGGTTCGACCAGCCGACACGTCCGAATGAACAGTGGCATACGGATTATTCCTACGTCAGAGTTTGCGGAGTGTTCTTCTACTTCGCCTGCGTCCTGGACGGGTTCAGCCGCAAGGTTCTCGTCTGGGACCTTTTCTCCACGATGGAAGGCTTGAACGTTGAAATTCTCGTGACCAGGGCGAAGGAACTCCATCCCGATGCGCATGCCCGCATAATCCACGATAACGGGAAGCAGTTCGCCTCGAAGGATTTCCTCGATCTGGTTTCGAAACTTGAACTCAGGGAGACCTCTACATCTCCCTTCCATCCGCAAAGCAACGGGAAAGTGGAACGTTTTCACAAGACCCTCAAGGCGGAGGAAGTCCGTCGTGACGCTTACCAGGACTATTCCGATGCAAAGAGGAAAATGTCGGACTGGATCAATTACTACAACTCGGAACGGCTACATTCCGCAATCGGATTCCTGACTCCTGACGAGGTTTTCGCAGGAAAGATGGAGGAACGACTTGCAGAACGAAGAACAAAATTGTATAATGCGACAAGAGAACGTGAGGACTATTGGGCTAACCAACCGACCTGACGGAATCCCTTATTAGCTTTGTTAAAATTTTCCAAGTTCAACTTGGGCGGGACAATGTGGCTTTCAATAGCCAATCTATCCATAACAAATCCTTTGAATTTTGGATCAGAGTATCCAGGATCGACAACATGCCTATTTGTTACTAAAAAGGATTGACTGTTGGCGGTTATAACAAAGAATCCTGTTCCTTGAAAATTTGCTGTTTCTGCCCCTCTACTGCACTGTACGCTTATTTTTTTAGCAGAATAAAGAAAACTGTTTTTTATTCCGTGTATCATTTTTTTCTCTGCGAATTTTTATTGCTAATTCCAAATAAATATATATTCCTTGATTTTTGCAGTCAAGTGGCTGTCCCCAATAGTCTGCCGTGGCCCCGGTGATGAAGACGTTGCGGCCTTCGCGAACGAACTCGCAGGAAGCGAGCCTGGCAATCAAATCCCGGTTCAGTTTCCTGCCCGACGAGTAGTCGATTTCGTTGATATTGTGATTATTCTGGAGCGGCGGAGCCGCCAGTCCGGAGAAGTGAGGGCCACTAGTCCGGCCTGACGGAGCCACCTGTTTTTTGCCCTACTGGGCTTCCGACGGGTTCAGCCCGTACACTTCCCTCATGGACTTGTCAACCGACTTGTCGATGTACTCGATGTTTATCTTGTACGAGTCGAACGATATCCGGTCCATGATGGCGTCCGCAAGGGTGCTTTCGCCGTCGCATATCTGGTTGTACCAGTCCTTTTCCTCGTACTGGGAACAGAATATGGTCGACGATTTCTTGCGTCTCTTGTGGATTACCTCCAGCAGCAACCTGGCCTCGTTCTCGCGGAGCTTGAACAGCAGCCATTCGTCGATGATGAGGAGCGTCGGCTTGGTGTACTTCTGCAACGCGTTTTCGAGGGAGTGCCTGTCTTCCGCGGCGGACAGGTCCATCAGCAGGTCGGGCAGCCTGGTGAACCTTACCGAGTAGAACCGCTTGCAGGCCTCCATCCCGAACGCGCAGGCCAGATACGTCTTGCCGCTTCCGGTAGCGCCCGTGATGAAGATGTTGCGGCACTGCGATATGTACTCGCAGCTGGCGAGTTTCTGGATCAGCGCCTTGTTCAGCTTGCGTCCCGAGTGGTAGTCGACCGTAGCGACTCCCGCGTCGTTCTGCTCGAGCTCGGCCTTCTTGACGAGCCGTTCGAAGGCGTGGCTCTTGCGGCTGGCGTGTTCGGCATCCACCTGTAAGCTTCCCCATAATTAGGACTGTTCATAACTAGACAAAAGGCAATTCCGCCTGCGTCAAAATGCTACCTTTGGTAGCAAAGGAACAGCCATGAAGAAACTGACTCATTCCGAATCGGAAATCGTCAAATGAATATTCCGGCGAAAATAAACCGGCATTCCGGAATGGCGGAAACCGCCAGACCGGAATACAGGAAACCGCTCTAGCGGCTTAACTTTTTATCCAGTCCGTAGATTTCCCGCATGGAGATGTCTTTGTGCGGGTCGGAACTGCGGATGTCTATCGTATAGGCGTTGTGGATTATCCTGTCAAGTATGGAATCCGTCAACGGGTTCGCAAGACCGCCCAACTGCTCGTACCATTCCGAGGAAGGGTACTGCGAGCAGAAAATCGTGGACGATTTCCCGCTACGCCGATGCAGGATTTCGAAGATGGCCTTCTGTTCGCTTTCGCTGGGTTTCAGCAGCAGCCATTCGTCGATAATCAGCAACGCCGGTTTCGTGTACTTCAGCATCGACTTCGTGAAGGTCCTGTTTTCGCGGGCCATCTCCAGTTCTATCAACAAATCCGGCAAACGTACGAATTTCGTGCTGTAGAACTGGCGACACGCCTCGTAACCGAAAGCGCAGGCCATGAAGGTCTTGCCGCTGCCCGTGGCCCCGGTGATGAAGACGTTGCGGCCTTCGCGAACGAACTCGCAGGAAGCGAGCCTGGCAATCAAATCCCGGTTCAGTTTCCTGCCCGACGAGTAGTCGATTTCGTTGATATTGGCTCCTTTCTGCTCAAGCCCGGCACGTTTCACGAGCCGGTGCAGGGCGTTGTTCTTGCGCTGGCAATATTCGATATCCACAAGCAGGCCGAAACGGTCGTCGAACGAAATGCTTGACATGTTCGGATCGTCCCGTTGCGCATCGAAGGCGTTCGCCATGGCGCTGAGGCGCATCTCGATGAGTTTGTTCCGTGTCGCTTCGTTAGTCATTGTCCCTCCTGTAGTATTCGGCCCCACGGGTTATCCCCCGCGGCCTTTCCGCAGGTTTCTTGGTCCTGTCGCCGTTTGCCGCAAGCAGGTTCTGGACGCTCTTGAAAGTCGGGGTAACCCCGAAAGAAATCATCCGTTCGCAGGCGGCTTCCAGCGAGACATCGGAGTAGTCCTTCGCCAGCGACAGGATCGCCATGCAGGCCTTGTACGTCTGCTGTTCAATGGGTTTGCTGGCCAGCACGCGTTCGATTACCGTCAGCGTGCTGTAGCCGATTTTGCGCGCCCAGTTGCGGAAACGGTCGCCATCCCATTCAAGGAACTTCTGGTGCTTTTCCGGCATGTGGACGGCCAATGTGCTATATTTTCCCTTGCAGCCGAGCATTTTTGCGTGCGACGCTATCCTGTTCCCGTCATCGAATATCTCGACGATGGAATCGGTTTCACGGACATCCACCTTCTTGCCGATGAAGCCGAACGGGACCGAATAGAAGTTGCCCTCGACGCAGACATGGTAGTTGAATTGGACCGTAAGACTGCGCCATGTGGCGTTCTCGTAGCGTGTCCGGGGCAGCGGCAAGAGGAACGTTCTTTCTTCCAGGTCGAACAACCCTTTTCTGCTGCCCTCCTTCTTTTGGAACGGCCTTTCGTTGTATTCCTCCAGCTTCCTGCGGATGGCACGGTTGAGTTCCCCGATGCCGAAGAACTCCTCGTTCCTCAACGCAGCGATGATCCATGTGGACACGTTGCCGACGGTCCCCTCTGCGCTGGCCTTGTCCTTCGGGGCCCGAACCCTGGCGGGAATGATCGCGGTGCCGTAATGTTCGGCAAGTTCCTGGTAGCTCGAATTCAGTTCGTCCGCGTATTTCCTGTTGTGCGTCACTGCGGTCTTGCAGTTGTCGGGCACGAGCATCTTCGAGACTCCGCCGAAAAACTCGAACATGTGGATGTGTGCGTCGTTCCATGACTTCTGTTTTTCGTCCGGGAAGGCCTCCGCGTAGGCATACATGCTGTAGTTGAGAACGCCTACGAACACGTAAGCCTTTTTCTGTTCCCCCGTTTCGGGGTCGATGATGTATGCGGGGTCTCCGGCCCAGTCGACTTCGATCTGCTCGCCGGGTTTGCGGTTGATGTGCATTGTAGCCCTGCGGACGCGTTCGTCCTGCAGGATGTAGTGGCAGAACTGCGAGTACATCAGCGGCTTGGTATTCTCGAGCCTGCATTCTTCAAGATATTCCGCCCAGAGGAGCTTCTTGTTCACGCCGTTGCGCAGCAGTTCGTTCTTAACGTGGTCGAAATCGGGCAACTTCCTGTCGGTGATTTTCCTGGTCTCTTTACCGTTCGGGTGTATGATCTTGTCGATTTCCCTGTCGGTGAGACGTTCTTCCAGGGGCCAGCGGAGATTGTACTCGTTGGCCAGTTTCAGGACCTTGTTTACGGTCTTTTTTGACACCTGGCAGCTTGCCGCAATGTCGTTCTGGCTTAATCCCAGGCTTCGCAGCCTGAGGATTTCGCGGTATTTGGTCATTAGACCTCCTGTCTATTTTGTTCGCACGGAATTGTGCAGGCCAAAATTAGACAGGTTTCCTTGTCTCCGGAATCGCGGTTTCCGTTTGACCGGTACGCCGGTTTCCATTACTCCGGTTTCATGGTGTAATTCACTCCGGAATACTCAGTCAAAAGCGTAAACGAACTTGAAGCTGGGGTGTCTGCAGATGAAATCTGCAGGCGACTCAACGTTTCCAGAGCCACGCTCTATCAATGGAAACGGAAGTACGGCGGTCTCGAGGTTAGCCAGCTTAAGAAACTGAAGGAACTCGAAGAAGAAAACGCCAAGCTCAAGAAGATGTACGCCAATCTCGCCCTGGATAACGAGATTCTCCGCGAGGTTATCGAAAAAAAACTCTGACGCCCGAGGCCCGCAAGGAAATTGTGGGCGAAATAGCAGAGGACCACGACATCAGCATTACTCGGGCGTGCAGATTGATGGGCATCCACAAGTCATACTTCTACTACGAATCAACCAAGGACGATTCCGAAGTCGAGGCTGCGATACGGCAGAAGGCCGAGGCTGCCAACGACGGCTTCTGGAAAATATTCAGGCTGATTCGCAAGGATGGGCATCCGTGGAACCATAAGAAGGTCCACCGCGTCTACGAGGCGATTCATTTCAACAAGCGAAAGCCGTTGCGCAAACGCTTGCCAGCCCGAGTCAAGAATCCGCTCGTGACACCGGACCAGGAAAATGTCACCTGGTCGATGGACTTCGTTACTGACGTTTTGCAAAGCAACCGCAAGTTCCGCGTACTCAACGTCATCGACGACAGCGACCGTGTGGCCGTTGCACAGAAGGTTGCGCATTCCATACCGGCATCCCGCTTGATTCGATTCATGGAGGAAATCATTTGGGAGAAAGGCAAGCCGAGCAACATTCGCTGCGACAACGGTCCGGAATTCATTTCGCATAAATTTCAAGATTGGTGCGATGGGAACGGAATCAAAATTTTGTACACGCAGCCCGGGTGTCCGACTCAGAACAGCTACATCGAACGGTTTAACGGATCGTACCGAAGGGCTGTTCTTGACGCCTATATTTTCAGGACTTTAGATGATGTAAGGGAAATTACCGAAAAGTGGACGGATTACTACAACAACGAAAGACCCCACGACTCCTTAAACAACCTCGCTCCAATGGAGTATCGGTTGATGAGAACAGGGTGATTTTGTATACTTTAAACCAGTCCTAAAAATGGGTAGCTGACAGATTCGATGTTTTAGGCTGACGGTTTCATCAATTTTGTAGAACTTTCTCCTTCCCCCAAAGCGTTCGGGGTCCGGTCTGGCGGTTTCCGCCATTCCGGAATGCTGGTTTATTTTCGCCGGAATATTCAGTTCGTGCAGCGTCATGTTAAGCCAAAGTACGACGAGGGCTGCATCTTCATGTACCAAGTTATTTAGCCTTGAAAAGGCTTTTGTCTTGACGAATGTATATTTTTGTTAGTGGGTGTGGACACGGCTTGAAGCTATTGCAGCATGACGGAAAATTCTTGCAAACTCTTCAAGATTAGTTTCGGAAAATCTATTTCTCGAAGAACGCTGAAATGCGAATCATTCGATACGATGAAGGTTGCATTCCCAGCAATGGCGCAGTCGACAAACTTGTTGTCGTCTGGATCATCCTTTATAAGGTTGAACCTGAAGAAAGTGTCGATAAGTTCTACGGAAGGCGCGTTCAATAGGGTTTGGATAACGTTCGAAGCAATTATTGAATTTGTCTTTTGTCCAATAATCTCTTCATATTCGTCAAGGATTTCGTTTGAAACACAAAGAGTGTATTTGCCTTCCTGTAAGCCGCGCCAGACATTGAAATAAGCACCCCGTTTAGAAAGGGATGCTAAAAGGCAATTCGTATCAAGAACAATTCTCATATGTTCTTGTAAGGCGTCCGAAGGTGTTCGTTCAGGACGGCTTCATTTTTTTCGTTGTCCCACTCGCCGGACTCCCATAGAGCATCCATGCCGTTCTCAACACGCTTGGCGAAAACATCCGTCAGGGCAACACGAATCTCTTCCAAAGATTTAGAATCCTTGGCAAAGGAAAACATCTTCAGAAGATGCAATTGAGTCGGGTTCAGGACGGTTTCCACAGGTCGCTCCATGTTTCTAAATAGGAATATACATTATTTATGTGCTGTTTGCCAACCCTAGTGTCCCGCCCAAGTTGAACTTGGACATTTTTGGCAAAGCTAATAAGATAGTCCATCTTGCCTGCAAAAACTTCATCGGGGGTCTGGTACCCGATAGCCGAGTGCAACCTTTCCGTTGCTGAGTATTCCGGAGTGAATTACACCATGAAACCGGAGTAATGGAAACCGGCGTACCGGTCAAACGGAAACCGCGATTCCGGAGACAAGGAAACCTGTCTAATTTTGGCCTGCACAATTCCGTGCGAACAAAATAGACAGGAGGTCTAATGACCAAATACCGCGAAATCCTCAGGCTGCGAAGCCTGGGATTGGTAGTGTCAAGGGTTTTTCGCAAAAATAGTTTATTCCAACATCAGATTCTAGGCTAGTCGTCCCTTAAAATCCCGCCCAGCCCGCATAATTATTGGGAAAAACTGATTTTTACCCTGTGAAATTATTGCAAGGTTTTCTAAAATGGGATTAAAAACCTTGCATTTTTTTTCATGTACAGACCGCCAAAATCCCACGCCCAGACAAGCCTTTTCTGTTCCCTTGAGGAGCAGTTGAACCACAAGCACCCCCTCTACGTTCTCGCGAACAAGATTGACTGGAACAAGTTCGAGACCGAGTTTTCTAAACGGTTTGACGACAAAATGGGTGCGCCGAACAAGCCGATCCGTCTCATGACCGGGTTCATCATCCTGAAGCACATCCGTGATGTGTCGGACGAGTCCGTCGTGGAGCAATTTCAGGAAAACGCCTATTACCAGTATTTTTGCGGGGAACGCATCTTCACGACGGAGCAGCCCTGCGACCCGAGCGAACTTGTCCACTTCCGTCTTCCGCAGGCTGAAGACAATCGCGGGACGGCTCGTCCGTGAATTAGAGCGAAATCTCGCCAGCAAGAACTTGTTGAACACGTACAAAGAAAAAATCGAGCTTTTCAAAAAAGTTCTGGCACAGAAGAAATGCGACAAGAACAAAATCTATTCGCTTCACGAACCCGAAGTAAAATGCATCGGCAAGGGCAAGGAACACAAGAAATACGAGTTCGGCAACAAGGTGTCAATCGCCCGGAGCTACAGCGGCCTCATCGTCGGCGCAGTCGCGTTCCGGGACGAGTATGACGGACATACGATAGACGATACGCTTGACCATGTTGAACAAATGCTCGGTTTCAGGCCTAGCCGGGCTGCATGCGACAGGGGTTACCGCGGACAAAAGGAATCCGGAACGACAAAGATCGTAATACCGGACGTTCCGAAGAAAAACGCGACTTACTACCAGAAGAAAAAGGCTCACAAGCTTTTTTGCAAGAGGGCTGGCATCGAGCCTATCAACGGCCATCTGAAAAGCGATCACCGTATGGGCAGAAATTTCTACAAGGGAATCTTTGGCGACATGCTCAATGCAAAGCTTGCAGCAGCGGCGTTCAACTTCAAGAGGGCCATGAGGCGCTTTTTTGTTCTGTTGGAATGGCTATACTGTTTTTGCCTTCTGTGGAACGGAATGAACAAAAAATGCGAACGTCCTTATCTTGCGTTCGCAAAGTGGCCTTTTTAAGGGCTGACTAAGTAGTCCTCCCTTAAATCCCGCCCAGCCCGCATAATTATTGGGAATATTTGATTTTTACCCTGTGAAATTATTGCAAGGATTTCTAAAATGGGATTAAAAACCTTGCATTTTTTTCATGTACAGACCGCCAAAATCCCACGCACAGACAAGCCTTTTCTGTTCCCTTGAGGAGCAATTGAACCACAAGCACCCCCTCTACGTTCTCGCGAACAAGATTGACTGGAACAAGTTCGAGACCGAGTTTTCTAAACGGTTTGACGACAAAATGGGTGCGCCGAACAAGCCGATCCGTCTCATGACCGGGTTCATCATCCTGAAGCACATCCGTGATGTGTCGGACGAGTCCGTCGTGGAGCAATTTCAGGAAAACGCCTATTACCAGTATTTTTGCGGGGAACGCATCTTCACGACGGAGCAGCCCTGCGACCCGAGCGAACTTGTCCACTTCCGTCTTCCGCAGGCAGAAGACAATCGCGGGACGGCTCGTCCGTGAATTAGAGCGAAATCTCGCCAGCAAGAACTTGTTGAACACGTACAAAGAAAAAATCGAGCTTTTCAAAAAAGTTTTGGAGCAGAAGAGGTGCGACAAGGACAAGGTCTATTCGCTTCACGAACCCGAAGTAAAATGCATCGGCAAGGGCAAGGAACACAAGAAATACGAGTTCGGCAACAAGGTGTCAATTGCCCGGAGCTACAACGGCATCATTGTCGGCGCGGTCTCGTTCCGGGACGAGTATGACGGCCATATGATAGACGATACGCTTGACCATGTTGAACAAATGCTTGGATTCAGGCCGAGCCGGGCAGCATGCGACCGAGGCTACCGCGGACAAAAGGAATCCGGAACGACAAAGATCGTGATACCCGACGTCCCGAAGAAAAACGCGACTTACTACCAGAAGAAAAAGGCTCACAAGCTTTTTTGCAAGAGGGCTGGCATCGAACCAATCAATGGTCACTTGAAGAGCGACCACCGCATGGGTCGCAACTTCTACAAGGGAATCTTTGGCGACATGCTCAATGCAAAGCTTGCAGCAGCGGCGTTCAACTTCAAGAGGGCCATGAGGCGCTTTTTTGTCCTGTTGGAATGGCTGTACGGTTGTTTCCTTCAGTGGAAAGGAATGAATAGAAAATGCGAACGTCCTTATCTTGCGTTCGCAAAGTGACTTTTTAAGGGACGACTATCTACGCGAGTTCGATTCGTTTGTCCCATCCCTGGACGGGTATGGCGGCAAGTTCAAGCCGTTTTTCGGCAAGTTGTTCTCCGTGGGTCAAATTGATTATTACGCCCCGATTTCTTCTGGAAAACAGAAGCATACGGAGTTTCGAGAAACGAACTTGTTCTACAAGGTTTATCTGCACAATGAGACCGATGCGGAAAAAATGGTCAAGAAACCTGTGGCGGTCATTGATTTGAAACATATTGTTCCTGTGCCTTCTGCTCAGGCTGCTCCACTTGCCCACGAGTCTATTTTGAACAATGATGCCTATGGAAGTCCGTCTGAAAAGAGCAAATACCTTGTTTTGTTGAGGCAGGAACTCGCGTGGGTCAACCAGAATGAAGAAAGAATTGTTGAAAATGCAAAAATTCTACACAAGAAGTGCATGACCATCGAATCGTTTCATATCCGCAAGCGGTGCCTGAACCTGCGGCTTTTGGAGCAGAAGGCCAGGGACTTCTCACCGTAAAGGGTGGTCACCGCTCTGTCCGTTGCGTCAAGGACTCTGACTAACCCGCCGATAAACAATCATTCCACACCCCACACTACACATTTCACACCCGCGTCTGCGTTAGGGGGCGTCGCACCGCCACGCGGTGGCGAGACGCGCAAGCGGCTCGATGAGCCGACCCCGGATCAGGTCCGGGGTGACGAGAGGCGAACAGCACCCGCCCCGGCCCCCCTTCGGCAGGCTCAGGGACCGGGCCGGGGAACGTCCAAGAAAAAAATTCAAATATGTTTGAAATTTTTGCTAAAATTATATATATTTTAAGATATGGTTGAAATTATTGATTCTATATCCAAATACAACTTATGGGGTGGAAACAGCCCGTTTTTGGGCTTTAATCGGCATATTTATCAGGAAAAAGTCATGAAAAGTGTCGGAAACAACCTGGTCAAGGTTGTTGTCGGGCAGCGTCGTGTCGGAAAGAGTTTCGTTTTGCGGCAGGTCTTGTCGCAAATCGTTGCAGGCGGGGTTCCCGCCGAGAACACCCTATACATCAACAAGGAATTTCTTGAATTCTCCGCCATAAAATCCGCAGAGGATTTGCAGTCCCTTTACGCTGCTTACAAGAGCCGGTTTTCACCCCAAGGCAAGACATATCTTTTCATTGACGAAATCCAGTATATCGATGGATGGGAAAAATTTGTGAACGCCCGTTCGCAGGATTTTGCCGAGCCTTGCGAAGTATTCATAAGCGGGTCCAATTCGGATATTCTCTCCGGGGAACTTTCAACCATGCTTTCGGGCCGATATGTCCGGTTTGAAGTGTTTCCATACAGTTTTGGCGAGTTTTGCGAGTTGACCGGCAAACCGCAGGATGCGTCGTCTTTTACGGATTATGTCCAGCATGGGGCCCTGCCCGAACTGTTCAACCTTGATTCGGAGGAAATGCGACGGAACTATGTCGAGAGTCTGAAGGATTCCGTGATGCTTCGCGATGTCGTGCAGCGTTACAGAATCAAGGACGCTACCCTGCTGAACGATCTTTTTGTCTTTCTTTCGAATAATGCCTCGAACTTGATTTCTTTCACGAATGTGGTCAAGAGCCTTAAGGGGCAAGGGCGGAAAACAAATTACGAGACTGTCTCGACCTATGCGGGATATTTGGAAAACGCCTTCTTGATACATTCCTGTCCGCGCTTCAACATTCGTGGCAAGGATTCGCTGTCCGGTCCTGCCAAATACTACATGAACGATTTTTCGTTCCACAATTACCTGTATGCGGGTTTTGGGTATGGAATGGGTTATCTTTTTGAAAATGCCATTTATCTGGAACTTCGCAGGCGTGGCTACGATGTATATGTCGGGGAATTGGATGGGAGCGAGGTCGATTTTGTCGCAATCAGGAACGATGCGCGCATTTACATCCAGGTAGCCTATAAGATGGACGGCGAGTCGACCATTGCAAGAGAATACGCGCCGCTGGAAAAAATCAGGGACAGTTATCCAAAATTTGTTGTGTCGTTGGATGAGTTCCGGCTGCCATCGAATAACGGAATTTTGCATGTCCGCCCTTGGGAAATACCTTGATTCCCTTGTTCTGTTTTGCTAGGCGAAAATGTCCGCTTCTGCCTGTTGATTCTGGGTAAAAAATTTATATTGACGGTATGGCGCAGCCTTTGTCGAAAATCAGCATCCTTGAACCCCTTTGCTGGGATTCAAGCGTGAGTGCCGAGACGCTCCTTCCCCTGGTGGACGGGACGGTGTCTTCGGTTGGGGGCTTCTCCCGTGAAGCCCTGTTCCTGCGTTCGCTGGAGCGGGTGCCGTGGCACAACCTGGTAGTGCTGTGGGGCGGGGCGGAAAACTGTGCAAAACTTTATACAGAAAAGATCCGAAGGGGGCTTCGCAATGACGACTTCAGACAAAAATACGATTTCGCTTTCGGAATTCTACGAGGAGAACCTGTACAGGCTCCAAGATGGGGTTCTGAATATTGTGAAAAACTGCGGCACACCTTTGTATCTGACCGGTGGAACCGCGCTTAGCAGGGCGTATTACCGCCACCGCTATTCAGACGACCTGGATTTCTTTGTCAACAACGACAATTCCTTCAATCAGTATGTCGACGCCGTTCTAGATGGGGCTGAAACTCGATTTCGTAAACGATGTCGCCGCACACTATGGCGAGATAACCGAAACGGACCTGTTCTACAGGACGGATTCTGTCAGGAATATTCTTTCGAATAAGGTGACCGCGATTTTCAGGATGTCGGCAAAGGACATTGTGGATATCCATCGGATATGCCTGAACGAAAAATTCGAATGGCGGGAAGTCTTTGAAGAAGTCAGGGAAAAGGAACTGGGCGTAGAACCATTAGATGTTTCCCAGGTCATGCAGGGAATAACGCAGGCTGCGTTTGAGAGTATCAAGTGGAAATGCGGATTGACCTTTGCCGAGTTCAAGCGGGACATCGATATGATTGCCGCCGACATGCTTTGCCTGAAGGACAACGGCTTGAACGACAGGAGTATGAAATGAAAACGATTAAGAAAATTGGCTTTGTGAGCGCTGTAGCTTTTGCAATGCTTGCGTTCTCGGCTTGCGATGACTCTTCGTCGGCGGGTGGCGACGATAATGAAACATCCGCTGTTGAATCGTCTTCAAGCGTAAAGGACTCTGATTCCACCGAAGAGTCATCCTCTTCGATTGACAAGAAGTCTTCGGGTAACGAAACCAAAGACAAGTCATCGAGTAGTGAGAATAAGTCTAGCAGTTCCACAAAAGAAACAAAAGTCTCTTCTGATTCCAAGAGCTCCAGTTCCATAAAGTCAGGAGATTCTTCTAGCAGCAAGAAGGATGTATCTAGTTCGTCGGTCAATTCTTCGTCAAGTGTCAAGTCTAGCAGCAGTTCTTCCGTGAAACAATCTTCGTCGTCAGTTGCTTCGAGTAGTAGCGAATATGTGCCGTTTGATCATTCCCAGACACTTGGAAGTATAGGGCAAGAGGGCGTTTATAAGACATTTACTGATTCGCGCAACGGACGCAGTTACTATTACATGGAGTTCAAGGGTGTAAACAGGCAAGGCGACTCGGCGACGGTCACTGCCATGGCTGAGAACTTGAATATTGGAGAGATGGTCGCCGGCGACAAGGACCAGGCTGACGATTCGAAGGTAGAACGCTATTGTTATGACAACGACACCATCAACTGTGACCGCTATGGCGGTCTCTACCAGTGGGCGGAGATGATGAAATTGCCCAGCGAATGCAATACCAAGAGCTGTGCCGACAGTATAAAGCCAAACCACCAAGGTATCTGCCCCGACGACTGGCGCCTGCTCACCTACGATGATTTCGTTGTCATTCTCAATTCCAACGGCAACAACCATGGCATCGAGGGAGTCCGTTCCACCTTCGGCTTCGGCGGTTACAACACCACTGGGTATAGCCTTGTGGGCGCGGGGTATAGAAAGAATGATGGATCTTTTAAAGATATAGATGACGGGACCTATTGGATGTATCCCTTAGAACATGAAACTAATGTTACAAGGGTAAGGTCGAGCTATACGTCTATCCATCAAACAGCTTTTGCTGGCTTGGGTGTAAATGATAAGTCATATGGAGTCTCCGTCCGTTGTGTTAAGTCAAAATAAAATTTATAAGTAAGATTACAAAATGAATATGAAAAAAATAAAGAAATCCGTCAAGAAGTCCACCAAGAACAACTACCGTATTGAGGCTCTTGAACCTCGCCTGATGATGAGCGCTGTCGAATAATCATTCCTCACTTCACACTACACATTACACACTGAAATCGCGTTAGGGGCCGGGGAGCGCCCAAGGAAGGGCCAAACTTGTTGGTCACCCTTCCACAACCTTCCATTCGCCGATGGTGCGCTTTTCCTGGTCGAACGTAACACCAATCTTGAACAACTTCTTTGGGTTGCCGTCCTTGGCCATCGTGACGGAATATGGAATCAGGTAACCCTTGTCGTCGATTTGTTTTAACGCATCATCCACAGTCGCGGAAGAGTCCAACTTGAACTCGAAAATGTAAACAGCATCGGCGGTCTCCACGACGGCATCGGCGCGGCCCGCGGCACTGCATTCCTCGGTACGCACGACGTATGGCGTACACAGCTTGAAAATCAGGAACAGCACCGTCTTGTAGTGGTTCTCGTCCTTGCGTTCCGCATTGTACGGGATGCCGCTCATGAACGCGCGGATGTGCACCAGTGCCTTTTCAATGTCCTTTTCTTCCAAGGCATCGACAAAGCGCAATAAGAACGAATCGTTTTGAACAACATCGTCCATTGCACGCGAATTTTCACCGTCAATGCGACTGATATAGGTTGAATCGGGAAGAAAAAAAGTTCCCTAGGGCTAGCCCCTGGGGAACCTGGCCGAAACTTTTCTACCTTGCCGATTCTACCAAAAAAGGACATGGCGGTGAGTCTCAACCAAGCACAAAGATACGAAATACGAGCGCTCAATGCGGCAAAGATCCCCCCGAAAAACATAGCCTTGCAGCTGAAGGTCCACAAATCCACAATCTACAGGGAACTAAACAGGGGCGGCGGCCGCCAGCATTACGACCCGGTCAAGTCGCAGGAACGGGCAGACCTCCTTGCCGCGACAAGTCACCTGCATTACGACTACGACGAGGACGACTGGAAAATCGTGGACGGGAAAATCAAGGAAGACTACTCTCCCGAACAGGTGAACGGACGCGCGAAACTCGATGGGATGGGTGTCCCTAGCGTCGCCACGATATACAGGCATGTGAACAAGGACGAGGACCTGAAGAAGCACTTGCGGCACGGCAAGAAACCATACCGTAAGCGCGGGGAGAAGAAGGACAAGAGAGGCCAGATTGTAGGCCGCGTGCCCATCGAGGAACGTCCGGCAATCGTGGACGAGAAATCACGCGTAGGCGACATCGAGATAGACCTGATAAACAGCGCGGACCATGACGCGAACCTGCTCACGATCAACGACAGGATGACGAATTACAGCCTGATAAGGTATCTTCCGACGAAGAACGCGAAAGACCTGAAGAGAACGCTTGTGAGGGCGCTGAAGGACTTTGAGAAAACGTTCGAAGTCAAGATTCTCACAATCACTTCGGACAACGGGAAGGAGTTCGCCTGTCACGCAGAAATAGCGAAAGCTATGAAGGCGGATTACTACTTTGCGAACCCGTACCACTCCTGGGAGCGCGGTGCCAACGAGAACATGAACGGTCTAATACGCCAATATCTTCCCAAGAAGGAGTCGTTCAAGGGAATCTCTCCCCGGAAAGTTCGCTGGATACAGGATAAACTGAACAACAGGCCTCGAAAAAGGCTTGACTTTATGACCCCTTTAGAGTATATTTATACGCAAGTTAAACTACAAACCTAAGTCGCGTTAGCGACGAAAATCCGCCGCATAATAGGGCATCAGGGCCTTCAGGAACCCGAGGCGGACTTCATCGTTCGGGAATCCCAGCACAAAACGACTTCCCGGTTTGGAAGATTTTATCGTCAGGTACCCGCTCTGGTAAAGCATCGGGATAGGGTTCTTGGCAGTCTCCGTCGGGGCATCGAACATGTCAAGAGTTGCCTCGAACCCGGTATCGAAAGGCGTCGGGTCCACCTTGTACTTGCGCATGAGCCTGGTCAGAATCGTCGGCGTTCCCGTGGAAAACCAGTAGTTGGCAAGTTCTCCATCACTTAGCGAATTGATTAGGCTGAACGGATTGAACACGTCCGGCGAATTCTTGCTGAAGTGGTAGCCGTCGTATTGCTTTTGAAGAGCCTCGCAGGCCCCGTCGTAAGTCAAGCCGTTCTTGTCGGCGAGGGCCTGGATCTCGGGCTGCATCTGGGTCAGCACTTCTTCCTTCGTGATACCGCAGATGGCCGCGTAGTCATCGTTCATTGTGATGACCTTCAAATTGTTGAGTTCGCTGAAAATCGAGAGCTGGCTGAACTTGCTGATGCCCGTGAGGAACACGAAGCGGAGGATGCCGCCCAAATCCTTGAGCGGGCTGAAAAGCTTGCGCATCTCGTTCTTGAGCGTGAGCTGGAGTTCCGGATTTTCCATGGAATCCAGCAGCGGGGCGTCGTATTCGTCGACAAGCACTACAGGGGGAGTATTCGTAGCATTGTAGGCCGCCTGGAGAATATTGCCGAGTCGGACACCCCATTCAAACTTCGCCATATTCTTGATGCCCAGCAGTTCTTCGAATGCGGCCATCATATTGCCGAGGGAGATTTGCAGGGATTCCAATGTATCAAACTTGTTCCCCGCGAAACTCAGCTTGAACACCGGGTACTTTTTCCACTCGGTCTCGAGTTTTTCCATCGCGAGGCCAGTGAACAAGTCCTTGCGCCCTTCAAAATAGTATTGCAGCGTGCTGACCAGCAGCGATTTCCCGAAACGGCGCGGACGGGACAAAAAGAAATACCTGTCCGCTTTGACCAATTTATAGATCAAGTCGGTTTTATCAACGTAATACTTGCCGTCTTCGCGAATCACCGCGAAATCCTGCACGCCGATGGGGAATCTCTTTAACGCCATGGCAACAATATACATTTTTTCGGCAGGGCAGGCATTACTCCCCGATGGGGGTGCCGTAGGCAGGCTGGGAATGTGCTATATTTCGGGGATAGCGAGGTACCGCCCGAAGCGGTTATCGAGGCCCCGGCGGTGATTGGTGTGTGGGTGGCAAGGGCAACACAAAAGTTTAATAACAGGAGAATGGATAATGAAAACGATAAAGAAACTCGGCTTGGTGAGCGCTGTTGCTTTTGCAATGCTTGCGTTCTCGGCATGTGATGACTCGTCATCAGCAAGTTCCGATGAAACAAGTGTTTCCAGTTCGTCGGTAGAGTCATCTGATTCAGAAGAGTATTCATCTTCTGTTGAAAAAAAATCATCGGAAAACGAAACCAAAGACAAGTCGTCTAGTAGTTTTAAGGGCTCAGAGCCTGTCGAAGTATCGAGTAGTTCCGCAAAAGAAACAAAGGACTCGTCCGACTCCAAGAGTTCCAGTTCCGTGAAAACGGATGACTCATCCAGCAGCAACAAGGACAAGTCCAGTTCGTCGGTTAGTTCGTCTTCGAGTGAAAAGCAAAGCAACAGTTCTGAAGGGTCATCTAGTTCTTCCGTGAAACAATCTTCGTCGTCAGTTGCTTCGAGTAGTAGCGAATATGTGCCGTTTGATAGGACAGAGCCTTTTGATGGAAC
Organism: Fibrobacter sp. UWS1; assembly: GCF_002300445.1. Classification (NCBI taxonomy): domain Bacteria; kingdom Pseudomonadati; phylum Fibrobacterota; class Fibrobacteria; order Fibrobacterales; family Fibrobacteraceae; genus Fibrobacter; species Fibrobacter sp. UWS1. Next base: position 1,816,925 of record NZ_NSGW01000001.1, on the reverse strand, counting down.
ACATTGGCGTAATGGTGATTATGTGAAGTTTGTCGATGGACGAAATAATCGAGAGTATTACTATATACAGATAAGCGGAAAAGATACTGCCGGTCGAAAAGCTACGATTAAAGTTATGGCAGAAAACTTGAATATTGGCGAAATGGTCCGTGGAAGGAAAAGTCAGGAAGATGATGATAAGATAGAGCGGTATTGCTATAATAATGATACGACAAATTGTGACCGCTATGGTGGTCTTTACCAATGGGCAGAGATGATGCAACTGCCTAGCGAATGCAACCAAGAAGATTGCCGAAATCAATATGATACTGTAACATACCATCACCAAGGAATATGTCCCGACGGTTGGCGACTGCTTACATACAATGACTTTTATATTGTTGTTCATGCCGATGGAAATACCCATGGTGTTGAGGGAACCCGTTCTGCATATGGCTTTGGTGGCTACAATACCACAGGGTATAGCCTTGTTGGGGCTGGCTACAATTGGAATGGTTCCTTTAAGGGCATAAATGACGAAACTTATTGGCATTACCCTGAAGAAAATCCAGAAAATTATGCAGAGAAATCTAAGGCATCGTATCAATACACTCTAGCAAACGGCAACCCTATTTCAAACACTTTTAAAACGCATGGTTTTTCAGTTAGGTGTGTTATGGATGAGTAAATTGTAATTCACAGGAAATGCGGAAAAAGAGCTTATTAAAAAAAGAGGATAATATGTCCAAGGAAAAGCTAAACAAAAAAAATCAGAATTATACAATTGAATCTTTAGAACCTCGCTATATGATGAGTGCTGATGCCCCGATTGATCTTTCTGTTCGTTGCCTCAAGGACTCCGACTAACCCGCCGACGGATTATCAAATCCGAATGGCAATACTGCCTTAAAAACCGCGTTATCTTGCCAAATCTATCATAAAAAAGATACTTTTGGTGAATTATGTCGTATAATTTGCCAAATCCATGTGCTTTTATATATATTTGGTAAAGTATAGGGAGGTCCTATGTCCGAAAAACTGATTGTTGGCAGAAAACGCGAAATATCCCTGTTGAACAGGTTCATCGATAGCGACGAAGCTGAATTTGTCGCTGTCTATGGTCGTAGGCGAGTCGGCAAGACTTATCTCGTGAAGGGCCTTTTCCAAAAAAACTTTTCTTTTTACATGACGGGGTTGGCCAATTCCGATCTCAAAAAGCAATTGCAGAATTTTACGGACGCCTTTTCGCAATATTTTTCAAAGAAGGCAACCGTCAAAAATTGGTTTGACGCGTTCAATCTCTTGCGCGACGAACTCTCAAAATTGCGTAAAACCAAGAAAATCATTTTCATTGATGAACTGCCGTGGTTCGATACCGCACGGTCTGACTTTGTAAGCGCCCTGGAACATTTCTGGAATTCGTGGGCCTCCGATGACCCGACCATAAAGTTGATTGTCTGTGGTTCTGCCACGTCGTGGATGATGAACAAGCTCATCAACAACAAGGGTGGTCTGCATAACCGCGTAACGCACCAGATAAAACTTTCTCCGTTCACCCTTGGCGAATGCGAAGAATTTTTGAAGGCAAAAAATTTCACCATGGAACGTTTTGAAATCGCTCAGTTCTACATGGTTTTTGGGGGGATTCCGTATTACTTGAAACTCCTGGACAAAGGCGAAAGCCTTGCACAGAATGTGGACAGACTTTTGTTCAGCGAAGATGGCGAACTCCGCAACGAATTTCACAACTTGTATCACGCGTTGTTCCGCAATTCCGAAAAATACATTGCCATCGTAGAAATTCTTGCTCAAAAGAAAAAGGGGATAACCAGGAATACGTTAATCAAGGAACTTTCGGTCGAGAGTAGCGGGGGCGTGTCCAAGGCCTTGGACGATCTTGAAAATTGCGGATTCATTAGGCGTTATAGTCCCTTTGGCAAGAAGACCAAAGACGAACTGATTCAACTCGTCGATTTCTACACGCTTTTCTATTTCAGGTTCCTCGCGAAACGGGCGAAGGGTCGCCGCAACCAATGGCTGCAAATCCAGGGTAAGCCTGAATACAACGGTTGGTGCGGCTACGCATTCGAAATGCTGTGCCTTCAGCATTATCCGCAAATCCTGAACGCACTCGGAATCTCTGGAATAGAAAGTGCCCCATGCAGTTGGATATATACGGGGAAAGAGGGCGCACAATTCGACCTTCTGATCGACCGCATCGACAACGTCATCAACATCTGTGAAATGAAGTTTTCGACCAGTCCCTACGAAGTCACGCAGCATTACTTGACGGAACTCCTTGAAAAAGTCAAGCTGTTCAAGGAATCCTCTAAGACCCGCAAGTCACCGATGCTTACCTTCGTGACATCGCTCGGTCTAAAACCCAATTCCTGCGCCAGGCAGATTCCAAAATCAATCACTTTGGATGTCTTGTATAATTCGCCAAATCTACCATAAAATGCCTACATTTGGCAAGTTATAACTCCTATATGTCTCAATTTGAGTCATATAGGAAATTTCTGATAGAAAATGAAAATCTTGAAAAAAGTTGTTTTTCTGCGTTATTCTGGACTTTTGTCTTGTTTTCTAAATTTTATAATGGGGGGGTATGGACTTTGGCAGGGGCATTACCTATATTTAACAAGATAAACTATAGACGGGGATGTTTTATGAAGAAGTCTTTCCAGCGTGTCATTGCGACCCTAAACTTGTTTCAGGGGAAGCAATCTCTAACCATCTTTATGTTGGCGGCATTCTTCGGCCTTTGGGGCTGCGATGACTCGTCGTCGGCTAGTTCCGATGAAACAGGTGTTTCCAGTTCGTCGGTAGAGTCTTCTGATTCTGAATCGTCGTCGTCGGTTGATAAAAAGTCATCAGGCGAAGAAGCCTACGAAAAGGACAAGTCATCTAGTAGTTTCAAGGGCTCAGAACCTGCTGAAGTGTCGAGTAGCTCAGCTAAAGAAACAAAGAACTCGTCCGACTCCAAGAGTTCCAGCTCTGTAAAGTCGGATGATTCTAGTTCATCTTTATCGATATGTCCTCCCGAAAAAGAAGGGAAGACCAAAATGGTGGCGTTTACTGGTGTTACGTATATTTGCACGGATGGCTATTGGATTGAAGTTTCGTCCAGTTCTGCGGCTTCTAGCAGTAGTTATTTCGATATGACAAATCAGTTTAACTCTGATATAAAGTATGGAACTCATACGGACTCTCGTGATGGGGTAACCTACAAGACGATTACGATAAAATATGGATACTATGGTGTAGACTCCCTTACTTTTTTTGCAGAAAATCTAAACTTTGGCAAGATGGTTCAGTCTAGTGAGCAACAGGGTGATTCGACAAAGTATTGCTATGATAATGACCCTTGGTATTGCGAACACGGTTTTGGTGGCTTGTACTCATGGAATACGGTAATGAAGTTCCCCGCCGCTTGCAATAACGCTTCCATTGGTTCTGACGATTGCCCTTCCAATTATGACTACCCGAAGGGATCTTTATCGAAGCATGATGTTTTTCATAAGGGTATATGTGATGAAGGTTGGCATGTTATGCATGAAGGTGAATGGGCTCTTCTTTGGGAAAGAGCTGGCATATCGAGCGTCGCTAGTGCCCATGGTTCCTATGTCTTTGTTTTGAAACCGACTTATTTTGGTTTAAACAAGTCTGGTTTTTCCATCTTGCCTGCGGGTCGATTTGTCCCGTCTGAAGGTGGTTTTTCCGATTTGGGTGAAGGGGCCCGATTCTGGAGGCCAGAGCAAGATGAAGAAAATAGTCAAAAAGCTTCTTTTATATATGTTCCTCGTTTAGGTGATGATTTTTCTTTACAACGAGTTGCTGTCAAAGAAAATGCTTATTCTGTTCGTTGTGTAAAAGATTACAAACCGGAAAATTAACTGAAGTATAGAATTTATCATGTCAATTTCAGAGAAAGGAAACCGTATGTCCAAACTCAACAAGAAGAATGGCAAAAATAATAACCAAAACAACTACCGTGTTGAACCCCTTGAACCTCGTTTGATGATGGATTTTGCGGTATAAATTCCACATTCCATATTTCACATTGCTTGGTTTGTGGGTGGTGAAAATTTTTACAGGAGATAATGGTATGAAGTGTGTCAAGGGTCTTGGTTTCTTGTGGGTGGCGGTGCTCGCGGCATCCTTCGCCCTTTCCGCCTGCGATGACTCTTCGTCGGCTAGTTCCGACGAAACCGGTACTTCCAGTTCATCGGTAGAAACTTCTGATTTGGATGAGTCGTCATCTTCTGTTGACAAGAAGTCGTCGGGAAATGAATCTACAGAAAAAGACAAGTCTTCCAGTAGTGTCAAGGGATCTGAGCCTGTCGAAGTATCGAGTAGTTCCGCAAAAGAAACAAAGAACTCTTCCGACTCCAAGAGTTCAAGTTCTGTAAAGACGGATGATTCTTCTAGCAGTAACAAGGATGTGTTCAGTTCGTCGGTTAGTTCTTCATCTAGTGAAAACCAAAGTAGCAGTTCTTCAGTGAAACAATCAAGTTCTAGTTCAAATGATGTCCAATCGTCAAGTAGTAAACAGAATCCTTGGGGGACAGATGCTGAATGGTGGCCGTTTAGTTGTAATGCCCACGGAGGTTGTCTCGAATTTACAGATAAACGAAATGGTAGAACGTACAAGTATTTGAAGTTTGATGGCAAGGATACGTCTGGAAAAAACGCAACAATTTATGCGATGGTGGAAAACCTAAATGTTGGTGAAATGGTTCGTGGATTCAAGGATCAAAAAGATGATTCTAAAATCGAACGCTACTGCTATGACAATGATACATTAAATTGCCACTATTATGGTGGACTTTACCAGTGGGCGGAGATGATGAACCTTCCGTTTGAATGCAATAGTAAGAGCTGTGCCGACTCCATTAAGCCGAATCATCAGGGAATTTGCCCTGATGGTTGGCGTCTTCTGACTTATAATGATTTTTATATCATAGTCAATAGTAACGGGAACCAAGATGGAGTAAAAGGAACTCGCTCAACATTTGGTTTTGGGGGAAGTAACGATACCGGCTATAGCCTTGTTGGAGCCGGTTATAACTGGCAGCACACATTTACACGAATGAATGAATCGACATACTGGCATTATCCACAAGAGGGAACTTTAGGTGACAATACATCTTTTGTGGGATGCCAGAGTAGAACGGAAACTACACTATGCAGTCAAAGTACTTATAAAACAAATGGATTTTCAGTCCGGTGTGTGATAGTCAATCAAAAATAATTGTTTGAGAAGGGTGAATTATGTCCAGAAACGAGAAAAATCTTAACAATTACAAAATTGAACATCTTGAACGCAGAGAGATGTTTAGTGCTGATGCTCCGATTGATTTTTCTGATGACACGAATCTTGATACGCAACTATCCTCTGCGTGCTCTATTATAGAAAACGCTCTTAATGGCGAAGCGTCATCAATAACAGGAAATATCGCATCAACAGGTTTGGAATTAAGGGGAAATGATGATGCGTTGTATTCAAGTTTTCATGACTTGTTGGGTAATGTTGGCTCAGATATAAAAACAACAATTCAAAATGCGCTTAGTCAAGCAAAAATTGACGCACAAAATGAAATTGCTGCCATTAATGCGGCTCATCCGAATGATCCACCTGTAACTTCGGTCAGCTCATCAAGTTTTCTTAGCCTTTTGGAAAATCGATTACCAGAATTTTTTACAACAGAGGTTAGCTGTTCTAAGATTACGATTAGCTAGTCAGCCCTTAAAAAGTCAATTCACGAGTGCGGGACAAGAGCGTTCGCATTTTCTATTCATTCCGTTCCACAGAAGGAAACAACAGTATAGCCATTCCAACAAAACAAAAAAGCGCCTCATGGCCCTCTTGAAGTTGAACGCCGCTGCTGCAAGCTTTGCATTGAGCATGTCGCCAAAGATTCCCTTGTAGAAGTTGCGACCCATGCGGTGGTCGCTCTTCAAGTGACCATTGATTGGTTCGATGCCAGCCCTCTTGCAAAAAAGCTTGTGAGCCTTTTTCTTCTGGTAGTAAGTCGCGTTTTTCTTCGGGACGTCGGGTATCACGATCTTTGTCGTTCCGGATTCCTTTTGTCCGCGGTAGCCTCGGTCGCATGCTGCCTGGCTCGGCCTGAATCCAAGCATTTGTTCAACATGGTCAAGCGTATCGTCTATCGTATGTCCGTCATACTCGTCCCGGAACGAGACCGCGCCGACAATGATGCCGCTGTAGCTCCGGGCGATTGACACCTTGTTGCCGAACTCGTATTTCTTGTGTTCCTTGCCCTTGCCGATGCATTTCACTTCGGGCTCGTGTAGCGAATAGATTTTGTTCTTGTCGCATTTCTTCTGTGCCAGAACTTTGTAGAAAAGTTCAATTTTTCCTTTGTACGTACCCGACAGATTTTTCTTCGAAAGATTCCGTTCCATTTCGCGGACGAGCCGACCCGCGATGGTTTTCAGTCTGCGGAAGACGGAAGTGGACAAGTTCGCTCGGGTCGCAGGGCTGCTCCGTCGTGAAGATGCGTTCCCCGCAAAAATACTGGTAATAGGCGTTTTCCTGAAATTGCTCCACGACGGACTCGTCCGATACGTTGCGGATGTGCTTCAGGATGATGAACCCAGTCATGAGACGGATCGGCTTGTTTGGCGCACCCATCTTTTCGTCGAACAATTTGGAAAACTCGGTCTCGAACTTGTTCCAGTTAATCTTGTTCGCGAGAACGTAGAGGGAATGCTTGTGGTTCAACTGCTCCTCAAGGGAACAGAAAAGGCTTGTCTGGGCGTGGGATTTTGGCGGTCTGTACATGAAAAAAATGCAAGGTTTTTAATCCCTTTTAGAAATCCTTGCAATAATTTCACAGGGTAGAAATCAATTTTTCCCAACAGTTATGCGGGCTGGGCGGGATTTAAGGGACGACTAGATAGAGTGCATTTAAACATACCCAAACATCCCTTTTTCTCTTAGTGTTTCATCAACTTGAAGATATACTTTCCTTTAGACAGTCCCTGCAGCGACACTTCAGATTCCATTCGCACAGTTTTCCGAGCCATCAGCTGCCCCATCGGATTCATCACGAAGATTTCGTAATTGCCGGGACGATCAAAATGGAAGGTATAACCGTAAGCATTCGTCGTCATTTTGTAGCTGGTGTTCAAAGACTTTGCCTGCGCAAGAGCCGTCGAAATTTCGCTAGAACTAGAAACTTCTGCAACACTGGAGCTAGATCCTTCCGAAGTCTCACTGGAACTCGAAACAGACGGTTCAGCAACCTTGCCGAAGCGGATGTTGCCCACCAGCACTTCGCCGCTCATACCGCTACCCGTGAGGTAGAAATCCTTGACGCCCGAAAGCTTCTTGGTAGCAGAGCAGTTCACTTCGGTCCAGGCACCATTTGCGCAGCTCGAAGGAACCGTGCACTTGGAAAGTTCCGTACCCGAAGCGGAACCCTCGCGGATGCTGAGCGTACCGCCGCTGCACTGCTGCAGTTCAACCTTGACTTCGGTGCTCCTGATGGAATCCGTCACCACATTCTCGAAGATGGCATAACCTCCGTTCTTGACAGCGAGCTTGTCGTCCACAGTCAGGCGCACCTTGATGCCGTTATCGAATCCGTTACCCGGAATGGTATCGCGAATCACGCGCAAGAAATCGATACGGTCAAGTTCCGCAAAATTCTGGTCGGGCTCCACCTCGATAAAGTTGCCGCCGCGCTCGAGTGTTGCAGGAATCATCGCTACAGAATTTTCGGGGAAACTGCCCCAGGTGCCCGTTTTCGGGAGCTTTACCGTCTGCGACTTTCCGTTGACGGTTACCTTGTGCGTTGCGTCGGCATCGCCACCGTTCGCATAGCGGTAACGCATAATATAGTCGCCCGCCTGCATAATGTTCATGGGCAAGCGAATCTTGGTTCCCTTCGTATTGATATAGCCCACGTATTCGCCGTTCGAGGCATTCTTCGTATATTCGAACGTGATGTCGCCCGAAACTGCACGTGTCATGATACCATGTTCCGCCTCGGCACTCAGGTAGCGTCCGAGGAAAGGCTGCCCCATTTCGGGCCAGTTGTCGTCGGTAAACACCAGGTCGCGAATGTGGATGTGGTTGTACTTGTCGCCGGTCAGGTCGTAGTAGTGATGCACAAAGCGGATGCGGTTCAGGTCCTTGAAGGCTTCGCCGCCGCCCGGGCCCACGTAACGGCTGTAACGCTGCATCAAGATGGTTCCGCCACTCTTGTTGAGTTCCTTGCCGCTGCGGTCCTTGTAAGTCCCGTTCACCTTGTCGGCGCGGCCCATGGCCGTCTTGTAAGTGGTCTGTTCGATTTCGTTACCCTGCTTGCAGCACACGTCCCAGGCGGTAAACAAGAAATACTGCCCGCCGTGCTCGATGAGACTCGGGCCTTCGATACCCGTACCGCCGCGTGTCGCAATCTGGTAGTTCGTCTTGTCGTCGCTCGCCTGCTTGCCCGTCTTGGGGTCAAGCTTAATCAAACGAATACCGCCCGCATTCCAGGAACCGTACGTCATCCAATACTGCCCTTCGGGAGTCACCACCACGTCAGCATCAATCGCATTGTAGTTGTTGCTGTTCGTGGTGCGCGTCACCTCCCCCTGATCCGTCCAACCCTTCGCCGGATCCGAGAAGTTCAGGTTCGCATTCGTCGCGACACCGATTGCAGACGTGCGCTGGCCAAAAACGGAACCGCAGTAGAACACGCCATACTGGTTATTGAAATGGAACAGGTCCGGAGCCCAGATGCCGTCGGTCTTGCCGCCCACGGCGTCCTTGAGCCACTGCGGGCTGTCGTTAAAAATTTGCCCTTTCGCGCTCCACTTGACCATATCCGTCGAAGTCCACATCGCGAGGTTGTTATTCGTGGACATGAGGATGTAGCCGTTCTCGTCCCTGTACATCGAGGGATCGTGCCCCGGTTGACGCGAATCAGTCGCATACCACGACTGTGCAAAGGCTGCTTGCCCCGCCAGGGTAAGCGCGAGAATAGAAGCGGACACCACTCCGCGAGAATTCAATCCCATTTCACCAAACATATTCATCTCCCTGTTTACTATAAGATTTACTATTTAAATTATTAGTGTCCGGTAAAACTTTTTAATTCAACTAGAAATCTAACAAAAAAAGGCGACTTCCGTTTCCGGGAGCCGACACTTTTGACTATTGTTCAGTTTGCAATCAAAAACAAGCTCAAAAGTACCATGGAAAGTAGAAATTTTACCGGACAGCAATAAAAAAACAAACATTGTCAAGGCTTTTACGAAAAAAAACGCTTATCAAGAAGAAATTTTTACGGGATCGGGGTCAAAGTATTGAGTGCGTAACAGAACGGCAATCGTTTCACCGAGCGGGGTGTGGATTTGTGCCACCTTCAGCGCAAGCGAAAAAAAATTCCGCGAGTGTGATTTGTTGTCTCTCCGTCGCCTGCGATGAGCGTAATTCAAGGCGAATGTCGTAACCTTGTTCGGAACTTAGAACTCAGTTCTCAACTCTCATTTAACCGATGCCATCCAAAATTTCGAAACGTTCGTAGGCGACTTCGAGTTGTTTTTCCTTTTCTGCCAGGTCTCTTTGGATTTCGACGAGTCGGTTCGCATTGGTGTAAACTTCTTCCGTGCCGAGGGCTGTTTGCAATGCCGTGATTTCTTTTTCCAGCACTTCAATTTTTTCGGGAAGTTCCTGATATTCGCGCTCTTCCTTGTAGCTGCGTTTTTTCTTTTCTCGTGCTCGTTTTTCGGTCGGCGTTGAATCTTTTTTGACTACGGCCTCGTTTTCTTTTTCCCGAAGTTTTTTGTTGGCGGCGTAATCGGAATAGCCCCCCACGCTTTCGTGGATGTAGCCATTTTCTTCAAAGCCTAGAATTTCGGTGGTGACGTTGTCCAAAAAATCGCGGTCGTGGCTAACGGTGATGACTGTGCCGTTGTATTCGGCGAGCAAATCGGTAAGCAAATCGAGGGTCTCCATGTCCAAATCGTTGGTGGGTTCGTCGAGAACAAGAACGTTGGACGGGTGCGAAAATAGGCACGCTAAAAGCAATCGGTTGCGTTCTCCGCCGGAGAGAGCCGAAATGGGCCCGCGGGCGCGCGATGCAGTGAACAGGAAATCTTGCAGGTAGCTTAAAACGTGGCGTTTCTGGCCGTTGATGACGACGTATTCTTGGCCGTCGCCGATATTTTCAACGAGCGATTTGTCTTCACGAAGCCTGGTTCGCATCTGGTCGAAGTAGGCGATTTGCAGATTGGTGCCCAGTCGGACGGAACCCGTTTGCGGCGTTAGTTCTCCGAGAAGAATTTTGAGCAGTGTCGTTTTTCCGCAGCCGTTTGCCCCGACGATGCCGATGCGGTCGCCGCGGGAAATTTCGGTGGAAAAATTTTGAAACAGAAGCTGATTTTCGTAGGCGTAAGAAATGCCTTCGGCTTGAATGACGATCCTTCCGGAACGTTCGGCTTCGGTTATTTGCATTTTGACATTGCCGGTTCGATTTCTGCGCTCGGCGCGTTCTTTGCGCATTTTTATCAATGCTCGCACTCGGCCCTCGTTTCGCGTTCTGCGGGCTTGAATGCCTTTGCGAATCCAGATTTCTTCTTCTGCGAGTCGTTTGTCAAAAAGTTTGTTCGCTTTTTCTTCTTCGGCGAGAGCTTCGTCTCGATGACGTACAAACTCATCGTAGGGGAATTCCCAGGAGCGGACGCGCCCCCTGTCGAGTTCCAAAATTCTGGTGGCGAGCCTGCGGACAAAAGCTCTGTCGTGGCTGATGAAAAGGATGGAACATGGCAAACGGGCTAGAATGTTTTCTAACCATTGAACGCTGGGAATGTCCAAATGGTTTGTCGGCTCGTCAAGCAAAAGCAAATCGGGTTCTTGCGCGATGGCTTTGGCGAAAAGCACCCGCCGTTTTTGACCGCCAGAAAGGGAGTCGTAAAGCGCTTCGGGATCAATGCCGGTTTTCCCAAGAATATCTTCGCCAACGGAATGACGCTCTGCCGTTTTGCCGATGACGATGTCGCGGACTGTCCCTTCGATATGCGCGGGAATTTCTTGAATCAGCCGAGCCGTGCGCAAACCGTTTTTACGGATGATTTCTCCGGAATTGGCATCCATTTCTTCGGCGAGGATTTTGAGCAACGTACTTTTTCCTTCGCCATTTCGCCCGATAAGGCATACGCGTTCGCCTTCGTTGATGTCAAAAGAAACTTTGTCGAGAAGTGCGGGATTGCTAAAACGGAGAGTCAGATTTTTGACAGAGATAAGAGCCATGCCGTAAAAGTAGAAAAAGGAGTTTTGGAAAAGGGAATGGAGACTTTGCTTTGAAAATTTTTCCAGAGGGGAATGGGGATTTCTCAGAAGCGTACTCCATTTGGCGTGCTGATTTTTGTATTTTTGGTTTTAAAGATAAAGGGTAGATCATGTCCGTTTTGATGCGTTCAGTTTCTGGAATACGAGGCGTTGTCGGAGATACGCTTACGCCTACGGTTTTAACGAATCATGTAAAAGCTTTTTTGGAAGTGACCGGGGCGCGCAAAGTCGTGATTGGCCGGGACAGCCGCCCGACGGGAGATGCCATTATTTCGTATGTTTCGGGGCTTTGCCGCCTTGCCGGAGCCGATGTCATCGATGTGGGGCTTGCGACGACTCCCAGCGTGGAGCTTTTTGTGACGCGCCTTCATGCGGATGCGGGAATCATCATTACGGCAAGCCATAATCCGCTGGAATGGAATGCCCTGAAATTTTTGGACGAACGGGGCATTTTCCTTTCGCCGGAGCAGGTCAAGGATCTTTTCGATATCGCGGATTCGGGCGAGTTTATTTATCCGGATTATCGGCAGATGGGCGTGGCGAATGTTTTAAAAGACGCGGACGCTTTTCACATTGATGAAACGCTCTCGATTCCGTTTATCGACGTGGAAGCCATTCGGCGGAAGCATTTCAAGGTGGCGGTCGATGCGGTGAACGGTGCCGGATCGTATATTGTTCCGAGACTTTTGGAATCCCTTGGCTGTGAAGTGGTGCGAGTGCATTGCAAACCGGATGGCACTTTTCCGCGAGGGCCCGAACCGATTCCTGCGAATCTGAAGGACTTGGGAAAAGCGGTTCGAGAAAATCATTGTGCGGTGGGCTTTGCCGTGGATCCGGACGCTGACCGCTGTGCGCTTGTCGATGGAAACGGAGAAGCGATTGGCGAAGAATATACGCTTGCCATTGCGACCGAAGCGGTTCTTGCAAAAAAGAAAGGAGATGTTTGTGTAAACCTTTCGACTTCCCGGATGTGTGCCGATGTTGCCGAAAAATTCGGAGTCGGATTCTCTCGGGCGAAAGTCGGCGAGGTGAATGTCAGCATCCAGATGATGCAAAACAATTGCGTGGTCGGCGGCGAAGGAAACGGCGGCGTGATTTTGCCCGCTTTGCACTATGGCAGGGACTCTCTTGTTGCGGCGGCGCTGGTGCTTTCTTGGATGGCTGAAAATCACGGCGGCCCCGAAAAATTCAAAGCGGAACATCCCAGCTATGCAATGCCCAAAAAGAAATTCCCGCTGGGCGGCAAACCGGTCAAAACCATTTTTGAAGAAGTGCAGAAAGATTTTGCGGGCTGGTCTGCCGATACGCGCGACGGTCTTTGGCTCGGCAAGGACAAAAGTTTTGTCCATGTGCGCGCATCCAATACGGAACCGGTGATTCGGGTGATTGCTGAAGCGCCGACGGAAAATCAGGCCGAAGAACTTTGCGCCAGAGTGGAAGCGAAAATACAAGGGTAATGTGAAATAAAAGCGATAAGGAAAAGGATATGTGCGGAATCGTTGGATACATTGGGCAGCGGGATGCGACAAGCGTTTTGTTGAATGGACTCAAACGCTTGGAATATCGGGGCTACGATTCTTCGGGAATAGCTGTTGCGCATGAAAATCACACCTTGGAAATGGAAAAGGCGACGGGAAAAATCGCGAATCTGGCTTGTAAACTTTCCCAGAAGCCCATGCCGGCGACAATCGGAATTGCCCATACCCGTTGGGCGACGCACGGCGCCCCTTCAGAAAACAATGCACATCCGCAGGTTAGCTATGATGGAAAAATTATGGTGGTGCATAACGGCATCATCGAAAACTATTCCCAGATAAAAGCGACTCTGCAATCGGAAGGAATCCGGTTCCAGTCGGAAACCGATACAGAAGTCGTCGCCCATTTGATTGCGAAATTGTATAAGGGCGATTTCAAATCGGCGGTTCTGGCGGCTTTGAATAAATTGGAAGGAACTTTCGGTTTGGCTATTCTTTGTGCCGATGAACCCGATGTGCTAATCGGTGCTCGGCGAGGCAGCCCTCTGGTTTTGGGCTTGGGCGAACAGGACGAATTCTTTTTGGCAAGCGATGTGTCGGCGATAGTGGACTATACGCAAAAGGTCGTGTATCTGGACGACAATGATGTGGTGATAGCGGATCGCAATGGATACAAGATTGTAACCGTTTCTAGCCGGGCGGTAAACCGCTGCGTTGAAGAAGTGAGCTTTGATGCGGATGCGGCGAGCAAGGGCGGTTTTGAACATTACATGCTGAAAGAAATTTTTGAACAGCCGGAAACCCTTCGCAACACGATGCGCGGGCGATTGTTGCTTTCAGAGGGATCTGCGAAATTGGCGGGACTGGATTCAAATCGAATTGAATTGCGCAACCTGAATCGCATCATTATCACGGCTTGCGGAACCAGCTATTATGCAGGAATGGTCGGCGAATATCTGATAGAAGATTTGGCTGGCGTTCCTGTCGAAGTGGAATACGCTTCGGAATTTCGTTATCGGAATCCGATTATCAAACCGGGAACTCTTGTTTTGGTGATTTCTCAATCCGGTGAAACGGCGGACACTCTTGCTGCTTTACGGGAAGCGAAAACCAAGGGCGCTACGGTTTTGGGAATATGCAATGCGGTCGGTTCTACGATTGCGCGAGAAAGCGACGGCGGCGTTTATTTGCACGCCGGTCCCGAAATCGGAGTGGCGAGTACGAAGGCTTTTACTTCGCAGGTTGCGGTTCTTGCGATGATCGCCCTTTTGCTCGGACGGGAACGCCGCGTGTCTGCGGAACAGGGAATCGAATTCGCTCGGGCGATTTCCAGCATCCCGCAGCAGATAGAAGAAACTCTGAAACTTTCCGACCAGATTCGCATAATCGCCAAAAAGTATGTCGATGCGAAAAATTTCCTTTATCTGGGACGCCATTACAATTACCCAGTCGCCATGGAGGGCGCATTAAAGCTCAAGGAAATCAGCTACATCCACGCAGAAGGTTATCCTGCGGCAGAAATGAAGCACGGTCCCATCGCCCTTATCGATGAAAAAATGCCCGTTGTTGTGATTGCTCCTAAAGACAGCCTTTTTGACAAGGTTCTTTCCAATGTCCGGGAAATCAAAGCGCGCGGTGGCCGCATTATTGTCGTAACGACCACGGACTGTTCAGAAATTTCCGAATTTGCTGACGATGTGATTTTTGTTCCCAAGGTAGAAAAGTCTTTAATGCCTCTCATCACTTGCGTTCCGTTGCAGCTTTTAGCGTATCACATTGCCGTTCTTCGGGGAAACGATGTGGATCAGCCTCGCAATCTGGCGAAAAGCGTGACGGTGGAATAATTCATGCCGGAAATTCCCGAATCCTACGAAGTTCATATCGGCGCTTTTGATGGCCCGATGGATCTTTTGCTGTATTTAGTGCAGCAGAGCGAAGTCAAGCCCGCGGACATTTCCATTTCGGAAATCACGGACCAGTATCTGGAATGGATGAAGGACGTTTCGCAGGCGGATCTTTCCCAGGCCGGCGATTTTTTGCTGATGGCGAGCCGCCTCATGGCGATGAAAGTTCGGGAATTGTTGCCCAAAGACCAGCGGACGGAAGAAGAGATTGAAGAATTCGATTTCTCCCGGGACGAATTGTTTCGGAATATGCGGGAATACCAGTTCCACAAGCAGAATGTCAAAAATTTCCAGCAGATGGAATCCCAAAATTTTGGCACTTGCTATCGCGGGCGCATGGAAAAAACGGAATCCGACGACACTCTCGCTGACGCAAATATCTGGCAGCTTTTTCGCGCCTATCAGAAAATGCTCAAAACGCATCGCAGTGAAAACGTCCATCACATTGAACTGGATGACGTGAAGATTGAAGACCGCCAGCAATATATTTCCAATACTTTGCGCAGGGAAGGGCGCGTACTTTTTGAAGATTTGCTCGGGCGTGCACCAATGCCCATCGTCACGGTCGTTACATTTATGGCTTTGATGGAAATGATTAAAACGGATGAAGTCGTCTTTCGTCAAAGTGAACTTTTTGGTGCCATTTGGATTTATCGAAAAAAAGACAACAGCGAATTTGCCGAAGAGATGGCGAATGAAACCCGGATTTTTGAACCGGAACATGAATACAAGTCGGGAATCTTGGAAAAACTTCGCGAACGGGAATTGGTCCGCCACAACAACCAGAAGGCGACTCTCGATCAGGTCATGCGAACCGCTTCGCTTTTGGCAACTCGTGGGCGTGCCGTGAACGATAACGACATTGCCGCCATGTTGAATGGAGAAATGGATTTGTCCGCTTTGGAAGCGGAATTTTCGAGTGCTGCGGAAAATGAAAGTCCGCAAGCGGATGATGAAAAAAAGGATGCCGCGGAATCCGTTTTTGAAGAAGAGGCCAAAGCTCAAGAGGAATCGGCGTTGCAAGTGGAGAATGCGGAAATTTCCGAAATACTTGCCCCCAACGAAGAACCGCCAGCTCTTGATCCTTCCGAGCCCTCGCAGATGCCGGAAGACGCCGAGGCTCCCATGTCTTTAGAAACCGCAGAAAAAAAATCTTCCGAAGAAACGCCTTCAGAAGATTTGCCGGATTAGCGAAATTCAATCCCACTGGATTGTCGGAGGTGGTTTGTTTGCCAGATCGGGATTGTTTTTTGCCGCCTGAAATTTCTTTTCGATTTCTAAAAGGCGATTTTTTTCCCGTTCCCGGGCTTCGGCAAATTTTTTATCTAAATCCGCTGTTCGCGTTTTTTCTTTTTCCAAAAAATCTTCCAGCGATTGCTTTTCTTTTTTGAATTCCTTGTGTTCCAGGATTTTTCCGGTTTCTTTATCGACGACCAGAATACCGTGGCACATCGGACATTCGATTTCCAAGTGGGTTCCCATTAGTCGTCTCTCCGTCCTAAAAGTCCTGCCCGAAGAGCCCAGTACAGGAGTTGCATAATGGAAGAGATGGCTGCGGCGACGTAAGTCAGTCCGGCGGCGAGCAGAACTCCAGCGACAATCCGTTGCTCGCGTCCCGGAGCGAGAATGTTCAATCTTGCCAGGCACTTTTTCGCGCGGGAAGAAGCGTCAAATTCCACGGGAACGGTCACCAGAGTAAAAAGGGTGGCTATGCCGAATAAAAGAACGCCGACAATAGCGACGTTTTGGCCTAGGGCGGCCTTGCCGGCGGAAGCGAGAATGATTCCCAAGATGACTAGCCATGGTCCAAAATTGGAACCGATATTCGCAGCGGGGACGATGAACGAGCGCAGCCACATGGGAAAATAGTTCTGGGCGTGTTGAATGGCGTGTCCGACTTCGTGAGCGGCAACTCCGGCGGAACTCGCGCTGCGTCCGTGATAAACGTCGTGGGAAAGGTTCAGCGTCTTGTCCATCGGGTTATAGTAATCGGACAGGAATCCGCCGGTTTCTTGGATGCGCACATCAAAGATGCCTGCATCGGCGAGAATGGCGGAAGCGACTTCTGCGCCGGAAAGTCCGCTTTGAATTTGGACTTTTTGCCCCGCTTTGAAACGGGAATTGACCACGGCGGAAACAATGCCGGACAGAACAAGTGTCACAAGCAGAATGCCCATGTAGAGAGGGTCGAACATCATAGATTTATGAATCTCCTTTTTCCTTCAAATTACACAAAATCAGACGAAAAAAAGGAGTGTTTGTGAAAAATCGGCTATTTTACCGACCAAATGGGTTTGTTTTCTGCCGCTTTGAGCTTTATTTGTTTGGCGGCAACCTGTTCTTTCAGGGCTTTGTCCATGGCTTCGCCGAATTCGGTCCAGCTTTTCCCGATTCCGTTCAGAATGGTGTTGATTTTCGGTAAAGTCGTGGATTCTTTGCAATTTTCCAACCGGCTGATGTGCGTCCGCGATGTGGCGCAGAGGTCCGCCATTTTAAATTGGCTTATGTGTAATTCGGCTCGCCATCGCATTATCACCTCACGGAACGCTAACCGAATAATTGCAGAATCTTCCATTGACATTAAATGGTATCAAAAAGTAACGCAAAATCCCGCAACCAATTAGTATCAGATTTTTTCCGATTTTAAAGGAATTATATACAATCTTCCTCCAAATTCCCTCAAATAATTTTTTTCAAAGCGTGGATTTCTTTTTCTCAAGGGAAACTCAGTTATCAGTTGTCAGTTTTCACTTCCAATTCCCAATTCCCAACTCCCAACTTTCAACTAATCCCTAATCCCTAACCATGGTTTGACTAGTTCGACAAGCGGTTACCGAGCTTGCCGAGGTGCACTAACCGACGGCCCCTGAGTTTATCGAAGGGCACCAACCAAGCAAATCGGGTGGAGTTTTGTATATAAGTCCCCATTTTAAAGAAGAAAGAAACGCCGTCCGAGTTCTTTTTTTGCAAAATTTTTATTTTATAGACATTCTTCATCATTTTTGTAAAGGACTTTGTAATGAAAAAAACGATGATTCTCGGACTTTCCGCTCTGCTTTTCCTCGGTTGCAATGAACCGGGCAAAACTTCTCTGGTGACGGAAAAAGACAATTACAGTTATGCGCTCGGAGCGAATTTTGGTTCGCAGGCGCATTACCAGCTTGTCTCCAGGGATTCCATTGATTTGGACGCTTTCTATCAGGGATTTAAGGATCGCTATAATCAGGACAGTGCGCATTGGATGATGTCGGACTCCATGGTTTTTGCTGTGCTGAACGAATTTTCGCAGAACCTGCAAAAGAAAAAGATGGAAAAGGACAGCATTCTCGCTGCAAAGAATGTCGCGGAACAGGACGCTTTCTTGGCCAAGAACAAAACGGCTGAAGGCGTGATTACGACCGAAAGCGGACTCCAGTATAAGGTGATTACCGAAGGAACTGGCGAAACGCCCACGGATTCGTCGATTGTCTCGGTGCATTATGCGGGCACTCTTTTGGACGGTTCCGAATTTGACAGCTCCATCAAGCGCGGGCAGCCTGCGGAATTTCCGGTGACGGCTGTGATTCCGGGATGGACGGAACTTCTCAAGACGATGAAGGTCGGCGGAAAGGTACAGGCCTGGATCCCGAGCAATCTCGCTTATGGACCGAGCGGACGCCAACCGATGATTCCGCCAAACAGCCTTCTGGTTTTTGAAGTGGAACTGTTGGGAATTCAGGCTCCAGCAGCTTCGGCGAAGAAATAAATTTTTAAACCCGCCCTTTTTTGGGCGGGCTTTTTTGTAAAGCGGTATGCAAATTCGACTATTGTGTTGTTTGGGACTTTCGATTCTTTTTTCTGCCTGTTTTGAATCGGGAAAAATCGAAAAGCTGGATGCGCAGATTCAGGAAGCTGAACGGCAGCTCTCGGCGGCGCAAAAGGAATTGGCTTCTTATGCAAGCAGTCGCCCGCAGACTCTTGAAATTTCCAGCGATTCAGTTCGTGCTGGCGAAGGCCTTTATCAGGTTTTGGAACGCTTGCAGGTGAATTTCCAGGATAGGCGCTCTGTTGTGCTTGCTATTCAAGACAGCGTGGAACTTTCGAATTTGCGTGTCGGAGAAACTTTCCATGTAGCCAAGGATTCTGCGGGAAATGTACAGGCGTTCCGCTATGCGCCTAATCCGGCGACGGTGCATTTGCTGTTAAAAAATTTGCAGAGCGGCTCTTTTGAATACCGATTGGCGGCGAAACCGTTGGAAATTAAACAATCCGTTTTTGAAGGAACGATTGCTGCTGGCGGAACGTTGCACCAGACCTTGTTGTCGGTCGGCATTCCGGCGCGAATGGTGGGGGTTGTTGCTGGAGTCTTGCAGTGCAAAATCCCGTTTTCGAGCGTTCAACCCGGAGACCGATTTCGCATTATGCTTGAAGAATCTTTTTTTCAAGACAGCGTGTGGATTTCGGGAAAGGTTCTTTATGCGGAGTTTGATGGGCGCGTTGTCGGGCATCACGAAGCTTTTTTGTATGCGGATCCCGACCCGAAAAGCACTTATAACGCCCACTATACGGAATCGGGCGAGGCTCTCATTTTCGACGGTCTGCGCTACCCGCTAGATCGCTTGCATATTACGAGTCCGTTCGGTTCTAGGATTCACCCGATTACGGGACAGCGCAAAATGCACAGCGGTATTGATTACGGAAGTCCGCGGGGGGCTCCTGTTTATGCGGTGGCCAAAGGGAAAGTGGTCGTGTCGGGCTTTGACAATCTCAGCGGCAACAAAATTGCCATTAGGCACGCCGATAATTCTACGAGCTATTATATGCACTTGCAATCGCGAGGTGTAGGAGTGGGACAGCAGGTGACCGGCGGACAAGTGATAGGACGTGTCGGCAGTACGGGGCGCAGTACGGGACCGCACTTGCATCTCGGATTTAAAAATGCCCAAGGCCAATGGATAAATCCGAAGTCCAAAACGATGATTGCGACACCCAAGCTTCAAGGCGAACGGTTGGCTCGTTTGCAAAAACAGGTCGTCGCCATTCGGGAAGATATTCAAAAAACGGAATCCGAAATTCCGCGGGAAATCGATGGAACTTCGGTAAAAGTCAAGCAGCGAAAGATTTAGGTGACTTTTAACAATAGCCAGACTATCAAATGTCGCCAATTTTTGGAGATTTTAATGGGCGTCTAGGTAATCTAGTTTTTTGAGTGCCATCCCTCGAAGCAAGAGTTTTAAACTTTCTTCAGGAGTGCGGGGAATGGCCTTATACTTCGAAGATGTCCAGTAGGTCTGCACTTCGGGATTGTAGCCCGCCTGCCTTTTGAATGTTGCGGCTTTTGCCAGTTCAACGGCTTTGACTAAAGCAGAAACGCTGTCGGGAATGTCGAAATCCGGAACAAAACCATAGGAATGGAAAGATTCGCCGTTCTTGTCTAGAATCTGGATGGCGGTGATGACGCCAAAACCGTTTTCGGGAGTTTGAATATAATACTGCCCAATGCCCTTGCCAAAGGAATTCGTGCCGACGATCGGCGCTTTGATGTTGGCTGTTAAAGCGGCGGCAAACATTTCGGCGCAGCTGGCGCTGTTGCTATCTAGCATCAGTACAACGTAGCGGTCTTTTGCCATGCCGTCTTTTTCATTGACGGTGTATAGGGTTGAGAATGTTTTTTCGGGAGATTCTCTTTTCCAATTCTTTTCGACGATAATCGTGTCGCCTTTAGAAAGGAGTTCGCCGGCCATTTGAGTGCACAGGCTTATGGAGCCTCCGGGATTTCCCCGCAAATCCAATACGGTAGATTTGGCTCCATCTGTCTGGTTTAAAACATCTTGAAATTCCGCATAGCTGCCATCTTCACCAAACCCGTTTGTGATATTTGAAAATTCCGTAATCCGAATAACGGGGACGCTGTCGATGGAATCCAGATAGACGGTCGGCGTCAGCAGGCTTTCGCGAGTCAGCGAAAAATCCCGCGCTTCGCCGTTTTGCAAAACGGTCAGCAGAAAGTTGTCTTTCGTTTTTTGCTCTAGAATGGAGTTGTATTTGTCGAATGCGTTAGTAGAGTCGTCGTTTAAAGGAATGCTGTCGAGAGCGATGATTTGATCTCCCCGATGCACTCCCGCCGTGGCCGCCGGGCCGACCCGGTAAACGTATTTGACTTGCAGAGAAGAATCCACTTCCATGCCGAACGATTTGTCGTTTGTCTTGGATTCCGTAATCGAGGATTGGATGGCATCAAAGTATTGGCTCGGATAATAGAATGTAAACAAGTCCGACATTCCTAGATACATCGCTACGACTTCGGCAACATCGGCGTATTTGGGATTCACCAGAATCGTGTCCGGATTGTTCAAGTAGTATTCGGGAGTGCGGAGCTCTTCTTCGGCTTTATAATAATAGTAATGGAGAATGTTGTAGTTGAATTTGAATTCTTCGTTTCCCTCTTTGGCTATGGAAGGAATGGAAATGGTATCGGTAGAACATCCCGCCATCCAAAAAATGGCGGAGCTGAAAAAGAGGATGAATTTTTTCATAGGGTTGCTTTCGCTTAAACGTCTATCCGCAGATTTTCTTTTTCGGCAAGAACCGCAGGCAGCGTTCCAGAAAGCGGGTTGTTTACGACGGAGAGCGACTTGAGCGCTTTGCAGTCTGCCAGATTTTCGGGAAGCGCGTCCAGGGAATTTTCGTCGAGAACCAGTTCGACAAGTTTCTGCAAATCGCCGATGGATTTAGGCAAAGACGACAGCTTGTTGCCGGAAACCATCAGAATTTCCAACTCTTGCAGATTGCCGATGCTTTCGGGAAGCACTTGCAACTCGTTATTGTCCAGATAGAGCTTTTCCAGCTTTGCCATATTGCCGATGGAATCCGGAATTTTAGACAGCATATTGTCGTGCAGGGAGAATTTTTCCACTTGCGTCCAGTTGCCGATGGAATCCGGGAGTTCCAAAAGCTGGTTCCTGGCGATATTCACTTTTTTCAGATTTTTAAGCATCCCGAGAGATTCAGGAATTTCGGAAAGGCTGTTGTAGCCGAGATACAGGTTTTCCAAAAGGGAAAGCTCGGCAATGGACTCGGGAATTTCCATCAAATCGTTCTCGCTGACGGAAAGGCTTTTCAAATTTTTGAGCCTACCGATACTTTCCGGAAGTTCCACAAGAAGATTTTGGTCCAGAACCAGCTCTTCCAGATCTTCCAGGGCAAACAGCTCTTGCGGAAGTAAGCGCAAGTGCAGGTCTGAAAGATCCAATTTTTTTGCTTTTTCGGCCTTTGCTTTTGCAATTACGTCAAGAATGTTCATAATCCGGCTCCATTTTTGGAATGACAGCTTTTGTAAAATGATAGCATTTTTGTGCAGATTGTTGGGGGAAAATCGCAAAAAGAAAGGATAAGATGTTTTTCTATCGTTCCAAATCGGAATAGTCGAATAGCTTGTGAATTTCACCGAGAGCCGGCACGATGAAGCTGGAATCGGGAACGTCCATTTCTTTTTTGGCTCTTTTTAAATCCTTTGGCGGATCATCCATACGTTCATAGACCATGCTGAACGTGCCCCAGTGCATGGCGAAACTTTTTTGCGACCGAACAAGAAGGTGCAACTGGACGGCTTGCCTAGGACTGATGTGAACCCGGGTGTAACGAGAGGGCTTGTAGCTGCCGATGGGTAAAAAAGAAACGTCTATCGGGGCAAATTTTTGGGCGATTTCCTTGTAATAAGAGCCGTCGCCCATGGCGATGTCTCCAGCAAACCAGATTTTGCGGCTCCGAAATTCGACAATCCAGCCGCCCCAAAGAGTCGAATTTCTGCTCGAAGAAAAAGCGCCTCTTCGGCTGGTGTGGTGCGCAGGAACGCACGTCAGGCGTAATGCGTTCCCTTTGGCATGAAGCTCTTGGGATTCCCACCAGTCCAATTCTATGATTTGCGCCCGGGGAATTCCCCAGCCTTCCAGAATTTCCGCAATTTTGAGAGGAACGGCGTAAAGGCAATGCGGCCATTTTTTGTGGATGTTTCGGATGCTGGTGTAATCGAGATGGTCGTAATGGTCGTGCGAAATCAGAACCAGGTCCACGCCGGGGAGCGAATCCAGGCTTCTTCCGGGCGGCGAGCCGCGTTTGGGTCCAAAGAAAAGCTGCACTGGGGACGCTCTTTCGCTAAAGATGGGGTCGCATAAAATACCGAAGTTTCGCAGCCGAATGTAATAAGTACTGTGCCCGATCCAGGTGGCGGAAGCGGCGGAGGAATCCGCCCAGATTTCCTCTTTGCCGCGAACGATGGGCAAGGGGTGCAGAACGGTTCTGTGCGTCGGAACCAGCGAATCGATTTCCATCGTGTCTCGAACGGGTTCTGTCAGGGTGTCCGTGTTGCGAAAATGCCCGTCAGGAAGGTGATGCAAAGGCCGTTGCGAAATTTGCTCGGAAGCGTCCGGAATGTTGTGGGAGCAGGCGATGCAAATCCAGACGGCAATGCTCCAAAAAGCGGTATAGATGCGTATTCTGGCGGGCATTTTTTGAAAATACAAATTTTGGGTACGGATGCGCAAAATTCCTCCTGATTTGCTCGTAATCGTTTCGCCTTTCTAGTGATTAGAGTTCATTGGAGAAACGGCTGCTTGTCGTTTTGCTTTTCAAGGCGGCGGGCTGCCGCTTCCCTTGTGTTCAAGCTAAAATGCAATTTCCCAAGATTTGTGTGCGGCAAACGAGCATCTCGCTGTCTGCGAGAAAAATTTACGGTATGAAGAAACATTGAAGAGTTCAGCTTGGGAAAGAAAGTTCACACTTTGAAAAAGGATTCGCCCTTGAGAAAGAAAAAGCCCCGTTTGAAGAAGGGTTCAGCTTGGGAAAAAGATGTTCGCCCTTTGAAAAAATTTTAATTGTGATATTGTGGTGGAGGATTGGATATAGTTCCCCAGTGGGTGTCTTTTGCGGAAATTTTTGTCAAACGGCTTGCTTTGGAAAATCGATGCGTCCGTTGTTTTTTTTTGTGTAAGTAAAAAGTAGTTTCAGAAAATGTCAGAACTTATCGGGTGCGGGCGATGGCAAAATGCAAGTAGGAATTCAGAAAAATTTGGCGAAGAGCAAAAGAAAACCTATATTATAACGCAAAGGCTAAAAATCGGAAAAATCGTGTCCCCATTTGAATGTAAAAATAATGAAACATGATTTTTTTGGTTGGGAGTCCTCTAAAAAAGTAATATTTAATTACTATGTATATGAATTTCAAAAACTCTAGTGTTTTGGAGTTTTTAGAGGAATAAAATGGATTTAACGAAAGCACAAGAACGCAGACTTTCCTTTGTAGCGAGTTTGCTCAGCTTGAACCCTAACGACCCGACGGATCGCATCAAGGCTTTAAGGCATTTGAATTTGGATGAAGAAGGATGCTTTCACGGCTTCCAGTATTCCCAGGGTTTTCTCGAAATTTTCATTTTTATCGATGAAACGACCCCATTAGAAAAGGTGATGCACAACCTTTCCTACGATCTGAAACAATTGCAGATTGCTGTATTCCGCACTAGCGACCCGGACAATCCGTTCTTTATGTCGCTCCGTGAAGAAGCGGATCCGTGGGATGTGCTGAAAATGGATGCGGCGGATGCGGACGATGGCAACGACCAGCCGGCCAGCAGACCTTACATGGAAACCTTGGAAATTACGGTTTTGCGGACTCTTTCTAGCCGCTATGTGACGGATGCCGAAATGGAGCGCACTTTGAAAGATATGCGCCGCAAGCTCAGCATTTGGAAATCCGATATCCGCGCGAAACTGGAAATTCGTGCGGAACACGATGATTTGGCCAAGGATTTCCGCAATAACGACGACAAGCTCGACATTGTGATGCAAGACGATCCTTTGCACATGACCAGCAAGAGCGGTGAACTTTTCGTGGGATTCTGCCCGATTCGCACGATTTTTGATTACCACCAGTCTTTGGGCAAACGCTTGAAGACAAAGCACAACATGGCGATTGTTTCGAGTAACATCCGAACTTATTTGGGTAAATTGACCCACACCAATGCGGCTCTTATCGAAGCATTCCAGGAAATGGAAAAGGCGAACGATGCCAGCGATTTCCCGTTTTTGCACAACGGCATGACTTTGACCGGCGACGATTTGCGTTTAAAAGATCGCGATGGCAAAAAAGTTTTGCAGATTGAACGCCCGAAAATCATCAACGGTGCGCAGTCTCTGTTCACTTATGAAAGCTATTTCAAAACCAGCAAGAATCCGGTAAATCCATTCGTTCTGGTGAAAGTTGTCGTCCCTTATCCCGATGCGGAGTCTTTCTTGCGTCAGGTGACGATGGCGAATAACCGCCAGAATCCGGTGTTCAGCTACCATCTGCGCGCTGCGGACGATTTGCAGTTCTTTATTTGGCAGCGTTATCAGGAAGAAGGTTTTACTTATGTCTATAAGGACGGCGTGCGTTTAAAAGCGCGGACCCGCAAACTGGAAGTCCGGATGCGGCCAGAACTCGCCAAGACGCTTTTTATGATGGACGGAAAAATTTCGGAAAGCCGTTCCAGCGATTGCATCTTTGACAAGGAAGGCCTGTACCAGCACTGCTTTGGTGCATTCCTGCGAGTGGCTCCCGATAAGGAAAGGGATTTTGTCCGCAAGACAATCGCCTTTACAAAGGCGTGGCAACTTTTGACCCGCTTGCCGATTAAAATTCGCAACGTCGTTCCAGGCAAGGGAGTTTCCATTGAAGCGAATGACGGAAACCCGCTGACCAAAATCACATGGAATGGTCGTCTGGAAGACAAGTTCCTCTTCCGCAGCGCTGTTCGCGACGTTGTTGTGGCCATCGCCCTTCGGCATTGGCTGGTTTACGGCAATCCGATTCAGGATTTCGAATATCTGGTCAATAATGAATTGGATTTCAACGAATCGCTTCTCAAATACGCTTCTCGTATTTACAGCGACTATCTGAAATCGATTCTGGTCAATGAATTCAAAGACAACAAGGACTATTACGATACGATTACCACAATCGACAAAGATTCGGGTGAAAACGTGGAACGTCGCTTGTGGAAAGGCTTTGGAACGACTGCCACCTATGAAAAGATTATGCAAATGCTTGTTGCCAAAGACAAGGCGTGGGAAAAATGCCTTGGCGATATCGACATATTCTTGAAGTAGGATTTCTTCGGTTCTAGGATAAACGAGTCTGGATACTTTCAGGCTCGTTTTTTTTGTGTCGGGGAGAAAAAGAATGGAAAACGTGACCGCTAATCACTTCTCCCTTGCCCTTCGACAAGCTCAGGGATCGATTGTCGAAGCATGGTTGTTGAGCCCGTCGAAGCATACTAACCAAAACTCAGGGATCGGTTGGTGCGCTTAAAGAACCGAAATTTCCAAGACGGCAAAGATTTCAAATGAAAAAATTGTTAATTTCTATCGACTTTTTGTGGGCAGTGGCGTATTGATTCTGTATTTTTAGTGCGTTTATTCTGCATAGCAAAGGATGTTCTGAATCTGGTCTAGAATGGAAAAATTTTTGACCGTATTGGCTTTTTTGGTTGCTCTTTCGTTTGCTGAAGAGTCGGCGGATTCCGCTGTGTCTTCTGCTGCGTCGGGGTCCGCTAAAAGCGCAGTGCAGTATATGCCGCTTCCTCCAAATGCGACGCCGCTTTTGGATTTGGTGCCCAAGAGCGGGATTGCCCAAAAATCGCAGTTGATGAAACCTCCTCGAAATGAGCAATACGAACACGACATCGATTTTGAAAATCGCGAAATGGAGGTGACAAAGAAGTATGTGAATCCGCTCAGTCGGGACACGATGGAAATGTGGTCTTCGATTTATCCGGAAATTGCCGCTTACGTCTCGGATATGTACGACGTCGGCTTCAATCGTCTGTGGCTGAACTCTTTTGCGGGGCAAAGCAGCGGGGGATATTCTAAACCGGAGAGTGGAACACTTTACGATATCGACATTCCCATCAATATGCCGTCGTGGATGAAGGATTTTGGATTTGATAAGCCAAAGCTGATGCTTCAAGGAACGATGGATATTCGGCTTTCCGGTCGAGGCGAAAAGGACGACGCACCTGGCAGCACCAAGGACAACCTTTTCCCGAGCCCGACGTTGCATTACGACCCGAGCTTCATGGTGAAAGGAAAAATCGGGCCTTACATTACCGTGGAAGTCAATAATGTCGAAAGCGGGTTGGGGGCGAAAAACCAGATCCGGGTGGTTTACGAGGAATCTTATAAAGGCGAATTTGAAGACTACATTTTACAGCGCATTGAAGCGGGAACGACTTCTTTGGCGCTTCCGGGGACGGAACTGACCGGATATTCCGAAAACCACAAAGGACTTTTTGGCATTAAAGCGGAATGGAAACTGGGAGACTGGTGGCTGACGACGATTGCGTCTCAAGATGGAGGGAGCCAGGAAAAATACACGATTAACGCCAGCTCCAGTACGACGGAGTTCCAGATTCAAGACAAGCAGTTTATCGCGTACCGCTACTACTTTATCAATCAGGAAGCCCGGAGCAATTATATTAGCGCGGGACTCGCTGGGCGCAGCACGGCTCCGTATGCGGCGACGAATTTGAAACTTTACCGGCGAGCGCCGACGAATACGACGACCAATGTGGTGGAAAATATCACGGCGGTTTATATTACGCCGACGGGTGCCCGAATAGAAAAGACCATCGACCGTTTGGTGCCGATGTCCATTAACGATTATTCCTATGACAGCAAAACGGGTATCGTCAAAGTTCTTGGAGCAAACAAGAATACGCTGATTGCGGCCAGCTGGTCGGATGATGGCACGGGCAGGTCGGGGACGACGGTCAATGATGGATCGCGCGTGGCGTTGATTCAATGGGATGCGACCCTTTCGGAATTGACGGACATCGACAAGCTGATGCTTCGCAACGTTTATTCCGTCGGCATTTCGGACGAAAGCGCATCCAGTTTCGTGTTGCGCCTTAAAAATAAGGCGGGAGTTTCGAGTTCGTATTTGAAAACGCTCGGGCTTGTGGATTCGACGACGAATGTGATTTTAACGGGCGATGCGACGATTTTCAAGAAGGACGCTTCGGGCTCTTATACCGGCGAAATGTGGTTGCCTTGTCGCCCGCTTTCTTGGTATAGCGGAGCGAATTCTTCGGCGCGGGCTCGGGAGAATTGCTTGGAGCCGCTTCGGAACATCGACTCTTCGGCGACGATGGCAAAGCTATATACGCTGCCGGTTTCCAATCTGGGAACGAAGTACACGAACCGTTTTTATTTTGAAAGCGTCGGGAAAAAACGCAATTCCGTGATCAGCGTGCGGGATCCGAGTTCCAGCTATTCGGTAAGTTCTGGAACGTGTATGGATATTTCAGAAGGCTCCGAAAAATTGAAAGCGGGCTCGACGATTTTGACTCGCGGCGTGGACTACGATGTGAATTATGAATTGGGGCAGATTGAACTTTTAAGCGAAACGGCGTTGGATCCGAACAAAGAAATCTCGGTGGAATTTGAATGCGAACCGCTTTTTGAAATCGACAACAAGGTTTTGCTGGGAGCCAGAGCGGAGTTGCCGCTGACGCGTTACGGCTTTGGTGAAGGCTCGCTCTTTGGCATCACCGCATTGTATAAAAGCCAGAGCACGACGGCCAGTACGCCGACTTTGGGAAGCGAACCGTATTCCAGTTTCCTGTGGGGCATGAATTTGCGCTTGCAAGACACGACGAAGTGGATGACGGATCTGGTGAACATGATTCCGGGCATCAACACGTCGGCGACTTCCAATTGGAAGTTTGAAACGGAATTTGCCAGCAGCTATCACGATGCGAACACGAGCAGCGGAAAAACGGCCTTGCTGGAAGATTTTGAAAGCAGCGAGTCGGGACTGGTTTACCCGTTGTCGCGTCTTTCCTGGTATTTTGCGTCTCCTCCTGGCGGCGTGGATACGGATCCGGGAACCTACATTGAAAATCAGGATTACAAGCACAAAGGTGAATTTATTTGGCATAGCAACAATACGGTCCTGTATAAGCATATCTATCCCACGGTTGGGAACAGCGATGTGGATAACCAGCGCTTGACGGTGCTCAAGTTTACGTTGCGCCCGAACGACAATCTGGCGGGGAACAGCTGGGGCGGCGTGATGCGTCCGAATTCCAGCTACTATCAGGACTTGAGCGATATGAAATATATTGAAGTCGTCGCTCGAGGAAATGTGGGCAGCCTTTATTTGGATTTGGGGCTTATCAGCGAAGACTTGTCGATTAATGGTGACGCGCCGAACGGACAATATGACGGCGAAAATGATTTGGGGACGACGACCGCTTTGCACGACAAAGGTTTGGACGGGCTTTCCGGTTCGGAAGAAGTTCGAATCGTGTGGGATTGCCGCATGAATGGCTGTGTGAGTACCTTAAAAACGAGTGCCAATTCGGACGCGACTAATACGGACATTGCCCGCGATAACTTTGACGACGATTTGGATGATGAAAGCGACCCGCCCGTGGCGATTAACGGCACAGAAGGCAATAATGGCGAACGGGCGTATGATACGGAAGACATCAATAGGAATGGCTCGTTGGATACGGATATCAGCTTTGTCCGCTATCGCATTGATTTGTCCTCTAATGACGATACGCAATACGAGGTTTTAAAAAATGGTTGGCGTCGCTGGAAAATTCCGGTCGATCAGTTTGATACGCTGGTGACTTCCAGCGGGGAAAGTTATTCGGTCATCCTTTCGCAGGCGCAGTTCTCCCGTCTTTGGCTGGGAAAACTCAACAACGGCGTTGCCGAAGCGAAGGTGCAAATCGTCAAATTGGGAGTGATGGGAAATTCTTGGGAATCCTCGGATGTTTCCAGCAAGTATGTGACGTCTTCTACGGGAAATTCCCAGACGGCGATAGTCGATGGCAGCGAAGTGGACATTTCTTCCGATGCGTCGTCCAGTGCGGATTCGTCGCAGTTGAGCGTTTCGACCATCAATAACCGGGAAAATTCGGGAACGTATTACAAAAGCCCGAACACCAAAACGGAACGCGATTCGGAATCGAATGCCGCTTTGAAAGAGACCGCGCTGGTCCTTACTTATAAGAACTTGTCTCCGGGGCAGTCGGTCGGAGCGACTCGGGCTTTTGAATCCAACGAAAAAGATTTGACCAAGTATAAAACGCTGAAAATGGAAATCCATTACGAAACGGATGCGACGCGGACGCCTGTGCGCTTTGCCTTGCAATTTGGCGAAGGTTCTTTGGACGGTTCGACGGATTATTACGAATGGAGCTTCAGACCGGTCAAAATCACTTGTTCCTCGGCGGAACGCGCGGCGGATTGCCACGAACGGAACTGGCTTGCCAATGCTTTTTCGGAAAAGCTTTCGGCGTTCTCGAATTTGAAAAAAGGACGGAAACCGCCGTATTTGAATG
Organism: Fibrobacter sp. UWS1; assembly: GCF_002300445.1. Lineage (NCBI taxonomy): Bacteria > Pseudomonadati > Fibrobacterota > Fibrobacteria > Fibrobacterales > Fibrobacteraceae > Fibrobacter > Fibrobacter sp. UWS1. The sequence continues at coordinate 1,786,891 of NZ_NSGW01000001.1, read as the reverse complement.
CCGTCGTGGATTCGATTGGCGGCGAGCGTGAAGAAGTCCTGAAGCTGGTCGGAAATCCTTCGACGACTTCTGTCGATTGGATTCGCTTTGTGATTATTGCCGACGAGGACGCTTCGCCTGCGGATCTTTCCGGCGAATTCTGGATTGACGACTTGCGGCTTTCGGACATGGATTCGGATTGGGGCTACGCTTTCCGCACGTCTGGGCAGGCGAATTTCAGCGACTTCCTTTCGGTTTCGGCTTCCGCCCGTTATCAAGATGGAAATTTTGCAACGCTTTCCACCAGTGGCTCGTCTCCGAAACCCGCCCTTTCCGAAGCGGCTTCTCAATTGGATGTTGCCGCAGACGCAAGCCTGAACCTCAATAAATTTTTGCCCGATGACGAAGGCTTCCACATGCCGATGAATTTCGGTTACAGCAGCACGACGGAACGCCCTTATTTGAAACCGACGGACGATTTGGAATTGTCCCGCGACAATCTGGGCGATTTTATCCAAGACGCCTGGGATGGAAAATTGACTGTTGAAAATGCCGATGAAGAAGAAAAATTGCGTGAAAATGCGGAATCCCGCGGATACGAATCTTTTAGTCGGACGCGGCGGTTCAGCTTTAGCTACAGCAAAGATTATAAAATGCAGAGCAGCCCCGTCAAAGAAATTCTTTCGCAGATTTTCTTGGAACGCCCGGCGTGGAGTTACAGCTACACCGAAACGGAATCCCGATCGACGACTTCGGCGGATTCGACTTATTCCTATCACACGATTATCGAATACAGCCTGGGAACCTTCAACCGCTTTAACTATAAGCCTTTCAGCTTTCTCAAGGATTCCAAATGGGCAAAAAGTTTTTCGGACGCGAGCTTTGAACCGTGGCCGCAGACCATCGATTTGACCTTGTTCGACTTGAGCTATGTCCGCTATGTCAATCAGGAGCGGGATCCGGATTTCTCGGAACCGCAGGTCGATAAGAATGTCACTTATACGGTGGATTTGTCGCACAAGGCGAATATCCGCTGGAATATCTTCCCCTTCCTTTCGACAAATTACAGCCTGAACATTTCGCGCGATATGTATGGCGGCGGTGATCAGGAGGATTTTGCCAAAGAGAATTTCTGGTCGCCGGATCATGGCGGGCTCTTTGCTTCGGATGATATTTTTGACTTTGACCACACGGACCGCAAGATTTACATCTCTCCCGACAGCATCGTGGTGATTCCCTATGATACCGTGGCCGTGGTGAACGCCAACGGCGACACCGCTTTGATCGATATGGACAACCCGAATACCTATAAAATTTTGTATGACAGCACGGTCTATTACAAAGTGGATAGTGTGGGAAGTCGCGAATACGGGCGTTCTTACGGCATTCTGAAAAACGAACGCAGCCGCAGCCAGCAATTCAAAACGACATTTAATCCGCTGATCATTCCTTTCTTGCCGATGTCCTTCGCCTTCTCGTCTTCGTTCAAGCAGCAGAAAACGATTCCGGATGAATACGATTTATACGACCCGACGATGGTGGAAAAAAATTACTGGACGATTTCGCAGACGAACCGCTTTGAATTTTCTCCGTCGTTCAAGCTGATCGAATTTTTGAAATTGTTCGGCGAAAAAAATGCCGCCGCGGGATTTTTTGAAAAGCTCCGCTGGCGCGACCTCAAGGCGGGCTGGACCGTGGACCTTTCGACGGTGGGCGAAAACTTTACTCTGGCGCAGCTATACGAAGAACAGGGCGTGACGCCATTCCAGTATTATCTTTACGGTTTGGGAATTGGAAACGGTTACAGGAATCGCGGCATCTGGAATATCGTTTCTGGCGATATGGGGCTGGATCATCGCGACGATTACACGCGATTTGCGCAGTATCGCAACGGCCATGTGGACACTCTCGTTTATCAAGGGAATTTTACGCATAGCGTCAGTCGAACTTTGAATCTTTCGACGGGATTTACGTTGCCGTTCTGGAGTATTGGCGTGGTGACGGATATGCAATGGAAACAGGATTTCAGCCAGTCCCGCGAATACCCGATGTACACGGATTCGACAATTGTTTGGCCAAAGTGGGGCGTAGGCGTGACGGTTCCGAATTTCTCGCAGCGGATAGGCTTTTTGAACGGATTCCGCAGCGTCAGCACAACGCACCGCGTCGATTATACGCACACGCGTTCTGTCAAGCCTTTCCAGAGCGCCGAGGACAGCTGGACGACAACGTGGAATTTCAACCCGCTTATTCGGGTCAGCATTCTTACGCAGCAGAATATACGGATTGAAGACAATACTTTCTTGAAATTGGAATTTACGGATCGCCGCCCGAAATCCGAAGTCATTTCGCAGACGAATTGGCCGAATCCGGTAGAAGACATCTCGGACACCAGCAAATATTATTACACTCCCTGGATTCCGACGGCGCTATATAAGGACTTCGGTTACAATGTGGGCAACGATTTGACGATTTCGTATCCGCTGAAGACAAAGCGCGGTTTCCAGTTCTGGAAATGGTATTTCAAATTGAAGAACGACATCGATTTGCGTTTGACGGCAGGTTATGAATACACCAAAACGGTTCGAGAATCTTATGAACCGAGTGCCGATTATGATCCGTGGGAGAAGGAAAGCGGGACGGACGGCGTTTATAAAAAGTGGTCGATAGAAGGAAAGGATTATACGGTGTATTTCCCCAAGCTGACCAAAACGGAACGCCGCGTGCCGTCCCGGATTCACGAATGGTATGTGCGCCCGAGTGCGGGCTACCAGTTTAATAAAATGGCAAGTATGAGTGCCTATGTGGAATATCGGCAAATTCATGAAAAATTGGACGACGAAACGGCGCATACGGAACAGATTCTGTCGTTTGAAATCGCGCTCCTGTTGAGATTTAATTGATGACGAATAATGTGATTCTGAACGGTTTTTTCACGTTTTTTAAAATCGGGCTTTTTACGTTTGGCGGCGGCTATGCGATGATTCCGCTAATCGAAGCGGAAATCGTGGATAAGAAAAAATGGATTTCCAAAGAAGATTTTTGGGATTTGCTGGCTGTGGCGCAAAGTTGTCCCGGCGTTTTTGCCATCAACATCAGCGTATTTGTCGGCTATCGTTTGCGCGGCTTGGCAGGCGGAATCCTCTGCGCATTGGGAACAGCTCTGCCTTCGTTCTTGATTATTCTTTTGATTGCGATATTCTTTCGGCATTTCAAGGAAAATCCTTATGTCGCTGCCATGTTCCGCGGGATTCGCCCGGCTGTGGTCGCGTTGATAGCGGTTCCGACTTTCAACTTGGCGAAGAAAGCGAATTTGAATCGCCGCACGATTTGGATTCCGGTGGCAAGCGCACTGTTGATCTGGCTTTTGGGCGTGTCGCCGATACTCATCATTTTAGTGGCGGGGCTTTCCGGCTTTTTAGTCGGGAGAAAGAAAAAATGACGTTCTTCTGGTTGTTTGTCACGTTTTTTCAAATCGGTTTGTTCGGTTTTGGCGGCGGCTATGGAATGCTTTCCTTGATTCAGCACGAAGTGGTTTCTTCTAGGCATTGGATGTCCGCAGGCGAATTTACGGATATTGTCGCGATTAGCCAGATGACGCCCGGTCCGATTGGCATCAACACGGCGACCTATGCGGGCTACACGGCTTTGCAAAATGAGGGCGCGAGCCCGTTCCTGTGCGTTCTGGGAAGCTGCACGGCGACTTTTGCCCTGGTTTTTCCCACGCTGGTTTTAATGCTCATCATTAGCCGCTACCTGATGAAATACAAGGACAATGCGTCGGTGCAGTTGGTGCTGTCGAGTTTGCGCCCGGCGGTTGTTGGTCTTTTGGCTGCGGCGACTCTTTTACTGATGACCAAGGAAAATTTTGGATCGTTCTCGGAAGATGCTTTTGGATTTGTCGTTTCGGTCGGTCTTTTTGTTTTCACTTTTGTGGGAACGAAATTTTTAAAAATCAGTCCGATTAAAATGATTGTGGTTTCCGCTTTGTTGGGACTGCTTCTTTTTTAATCTGTGATTGCAAAAAATTGGTTGGGTGAAGAAAAATGGCGCAAGACGGAATGAAGGCTGAAAGGAAAAGTCGGCATCCCCAAATGCCGACTCCAGACGAAAGCGATTTTTATTTGCGCATTAAGATGTGCCGTGAAGTTTTGCCGTTCCCCAATCGGATGATGTAGGCTCCTGGCCGCAAACTCGGCTTGACCTTTTCCCAGAAATCACCAACATTTTCCGCTTGCAAGCGCGCCGATTTTATCCATTGTCCGTGGATATCGAAAATCTGGCATTGGATTGGGGAGGCGTTAAAATTCCATTGAAATGAGGAAACGATGCCGTCCGTTTCACAGGAAGCGCATTCAAAGCGAATCCAGTCGATGTTTACATAGCTGCTGTCGATGTTTAAACGCAGGGTCTGCTCTCCGGCTGTCAGTGCGAGGGTGCCGGCGTCCACGGTGGTGTAGGAATTCCAGTTGCCTAAAGTCGGAATTTGGATGGAAAGCTTTTCGCTTCCGACGGAAAGAGTGACGCTTGCTGCGGTGGAATTGCCGGTTGCGCCGCGGATGGTTACGTTATATGTGCCCAAAGATTTCACGTTCAACGAGTATTCAAAATAGTCCCCGCTGTTTGTATAGCCCAAGGCGTAGCCGTTTTCTGTTGGAACGATGCCTGCGTCGTCTTCCCGGTAGCCCGTGGATTCGTTTTGTCCATCGGCATCGTAAAAAGCATTGATGTCATAATTTTCCGCTTCGACGGTTCCCGGAATGAGAATGCTTCCCGCAAAGGGCTGGGCCGAAGAACTGGAAATCATGGAACTGGAAGAGGGCGGAGCGATTTCGCCGGAACCGTTAGAAAGAACGATGTCTCCGCCATTTGGAACGGCATCAAAATAAATGTAGCCGTCTTGGATTTTTGCATTGACGCTTTTTCCTTTTTGGGTTGCTTTCACCGACGTCCAATTATTGGTGTTTTGAAGGCGAATGGATAGCGGGTAGTCGAAAGGGGAAAGGGACGTGCTAAGATTGTGAGTCAGGGAATAAGTTTCGCTTTGCGCATCACCGCTGAGTTTAGTGATTTTTGAAGCGTCTCGCTCTTTGGAATACATGATGGCATTGCGAAAGGTCGTCACCCAGATTTTGGAATCGTTCTCCTTTGCCCAACTCAAAGCCCCGTCTATCGCCGAAGATGCCGTGGGGGAGTAGCCACTGCCCTGATCGACTTCGTGAATCAGAAAAGTCACCCAGCCTTTTTTGTTTATCGCTTCTTGCATTTTTTGCTGGAAGGCTTGAGCGGAATTCACATTGCCCGTGTTGCCGCAGATGATGGAACTGATGCGGTTGTAGTTTTGCGGCGTTTTGCCGTCGATTTGTCCGCTGCAAATGCGACCGCCGATGTAATTCTGGGAAAGCAGGGTTTCGTCCGGAACATTGCAGTTCGGGTAGGTAATCGTGTTGCACTGCTGGTTGGGGATTTTGCTTTCGATAGTTGCTTTGGAACTGGCGATTTCATTGTTGGGCATGGTTTGCGCATGGCTGTCGGAATGGCTGCCGACTTCGTGACCTTGGGAAACGAGTTCTTTAAACTTTGCATAATTGGGATTCCAATTGTTCACGATGTAAAAACTCGCTTTGTAACCGTATTTGTCAAAGATGGGAACGGCGATGGAAAGCTGGTTGGCAAGATTGTCGTCAAATGTAAATGTGGCGACGGCATTTCGGAAACCCGCCCAATCGGCGATTTCCTGTGCGGTAAGAGAATGCGTAGCGAAGAAAATGGAGGCGGTAAACGCAAAAATTTTTTTCATGATATTCCCCGAAAGTTGAATCGGACTAGGTTAGAAATACTTTTGTTTGGAAATTCGGAAAATAAACGAGGGAATTTTGTGTTGTATAAAAAACAACGCCACCGAAGATTCGGGCTGTTGGACGGGGACGTTTTAAAAATCAAATAGAGTCCATCTTTTGACGGACTCTATTGAAGTACCCCCAACGGGATTCGAACCCATGTTCTGGGAATGAAAATCCCATGTCCTAGGCCTCTAGACGATAGGGGCATCGTTTAGATGAGCCAAATATAGGAAAGCTTTTGGAGTTGTCAAGGGGTAAAATGCAAAAATTCTAAATTGCCGGCATGATTCTTTCCCATTGGCTCAAAAAGACGGCCCAAAAGGTTCTTCTTCGGCTTTTTCCCCTTGTTTTGCTCGCCAGCCTGGCGGATGCCGCCCTTTTGTTTGTCGTTCGGCTTTTTATGCGGATTGTCGGTGGAAAAGTGGATGTACCAATGGGGGAATGGCTTCTTGCCGCCCTGTCGCTTGCTGTTTTGCGCTGGCTGTTTTCGTATTGGCGGGGAATTTCTGTGGAAAAGGCGAGTCGCTATGTGGAAGCAGTGCTTTCGATTTGGTTTGCTAGGCGCCTCCGAACGCTTTCTCCCCGTTTTTTTCATCGCCGGGATGCGGATGAAAATCTGATGGTCGCTTACGATTCCATCCGAATTATCGGGTCCAGCGTGGAAATGCTGATGCAGGCTGTCCAAGCCGTGCTGCAACTGATCGTTTTTTTGCCCGTGCTTTTTGTGATTTCTCCGAGGCTGACTTTTCTTGTTTTGCTGGTGGTTTTGCCTGTCGTATCCTTTGTCCAAAAAAAATTGCATGCCATGGCACCGTCCGTGGAAGAGGAAATGGCGAAACGCGGAACTCTCCGCTTGGATGTGGAAAATGCCAAAATTCTATTTCGGCGCTGGAGTTCTCCGGAAGACCGCCAAAAAATAGGAGCTTCGCTTTCCCAAAAAATTCGCCAAGTTCAAAAATCCGGCATTCTGGTGGGCGGCAAAAAAGTGGCTCTTTCGCAGGGCATGGAAGCGGTTTCTGTTTCGGCGGTCGTGCTGGTTTTGGGATTTTGCGGATGGATGATTTTGCATGGAAATCTGGATGCGGAAAGCTTGGTTCTTTACTGTTCCGCTCTTTTCCTTTGTTACAAGCCGGTCAAAGATTGCGCAAGGATTTTGCCTCAAATGCGGCAAGCGCGGAGTGCGCAAAAAACGCTTTTGGATTTGGAATCGGCTCCTCGAAAAAAATGCCCGAATGTGCATCGTGCGGATTCCCTCGTTTTTTCGGAAGTGTCTTTTTCGTATGCGCCAGAAGAAAAGGGAAATTTTGTTTTTCAAAAATGGAACGGGCAATGGGATGCGGAAACTCCGGTTTTGTTGCGCGGGGCGAACGGCTGCGGCAAATCGACGTTTTTCAAATTGATTTCGGGATTGGAAGAGCCTTGTGCGGGGCGGATTTTTCTTCCCCAAAAATATGCGCTCCATGGCGTCTTTTCGGTTTCGCAGGATTTGGCACTTCCACCGCGGGAATTTATAGGCGAAGCGGTTTCTGAACGTCTTGGCGAAAAGGAATTTGCGGATTTCTATTCTTTGATTGGCGGAGAAAATCTGCTGAAAAAACAGGGGCTTTCCGGCGGTGAAAAAGCAAAGGTCGCCTTATTGTGGGCGTTGGCGTCGCCGTCTCGGATTTTATTGCTGGATGAACCGTTCGCTTTTGTTGCGCAAAAAGAAAGAGAAAATCTTCTGCTCGCTTTTTTGCTTGCCGCAGAAAAATATGGGAAATGGACGTTTCTGGTTTCGCACGAATCGCTTTCGGAAAAACTTGCCTGTCGCTTTACGCTTGTGAATTTGGAAGAATGCAAATGAAATGTCTGTATCGATTTCGCGGCGTTGTGCTGGGAATTTTTGCGCTGGTTCTTTTCCTGTTTCCGCCGCATTCGGGAAAAATTCCGCTGTCGGCGGTGGGGCTGGCTGCCGCTGGCGTTCTTCTGCGAATAGAAGCGCGACGAGTCATGGGGGAACATTCGCGAGGAAATCGGGTAGAGGCTCCGGCTTTGGTGACGTGGGGAATTTATTCCCGTTTAAGGCACCCGCTGTATGTTTCCAATTTGTGCGTCTGTTATGCGTTTATTCTGTTTCATTTAGGGTGGCGGTGGAACGCTTTTGCTTTTGCCGGAGTCGTTACTTCGTTTGTTGTTCTTTTGGCGTTGCGGGAAAATGCTTTTTTAGAAAAGCGTTTTGGGGAGTCTTACAGGCGTTGGGCAAATCGGACGGCGATGTTCTTTCCCTGTAGAAACAAAAATGTAGAACTGGACGGCGTTTTAAACGCTTCGAAGAAATCGGTAAAAAGTGCTTTTATCGCGGATAAGTGGACGTGGATATGGCTGGTGTTTTATACATTGTTGCTGATGATGCGGAAATATGTGATGGATATTTTTCCGTTCTAAAGAGGATTTGCGATGGTCGGATTGAATGCCTTGCGAAGTACTTTAGGTGCGATTGCCTGGGTGGCAAGTCGGGTTTCTTCTGTGGAATCGAGGTATAAAATCCGCAGCCGGATGTATGGCCCTTTTTCGTCCGGTCCTTGTTTTTGGCTCCATGGAGCGAGCCTTGGCGAGTGCAAAATGCTATTGTCTTTGGCGCAGATTTTGAAAAGGGACGTTCCGGAAATTCCCCGAATTTTGATAACGACGCAAAAAACGGAAGTGCTGGAATTTTTAAAACCCGCCGTGGAGGAGTTGGGCTTTGAAACGTCTTTGGCTCCGCTGGACTCTCCGGCTGTCATGCGCCGCTTTATGGAATCGGTTCAGCCGGTGATGCTCGTGCTTGCGGAAAATGAATTGTGGCCGGGATATTTGTCGGCGATGCGCAAAGCTTTTGAAGAGCCTCGAGTCGCTTTGATTTCGGGGCGTTTCTTTCATTGCGTGGACGCTTCCGATTTTGGCTCTATCGGTTTTGCGAGTATGCAAACCGGTGCGGATCTTGCCCGTTTTATGGCAGCGAGCGAATACTCTTTTTCGGCGAAAGCGATTGTCGGCGGGGACTGGAAACTGCTTCGCTGGGCCAAGTTCCCGGAAGAAATGCGTTTGCCTCGTCAAGCGGACGTGGATTCTGCGTTTGTATCCTTTCACCGAGAAGAAATAAAACCGCTGTGCCGAATGTTGCTTTTGGCTCTGCAAAAAAAAGAAGCTGTCGTTTTGGCTCCGCGATTTGAAGAGGAGTTGCCCGCATTTCGGGACGCGCTCTGTCAAAAAAAAATGCCCACGGTCGAATGGCCGGAGGTGCAAAAGGGTGCGGTTTCTTTGGTGACGGAATACGGCAAGCTGACGGAAATTTTTAAGGTCTCCAGGGCGGCTGTTATCGGAGGGTCGTTCTCTAGAAGTTTGGGAATCCATGATTTTTGGGAGCCGTTGAAGCTCGGCGTCGTCACTTATGTCGGGCCGTATTGTCGGGGGCAGCAGGCATCGGTGGAAGCACTTTTACGAGAAGGGGCCGTCGTACGGTTGCGCAGACCTTTGGACTATGCGTCTAGGACCGTTCCGAATCCAGATGCCGTTTGCCGTTTCCTATCGCACGAACGGGAAAAAGCTCTTTCTTCGTATAAGGCGTTTCTCGGATTTGTGCGCTCCACCGTTTTATCTGTAGAACAAAAATCTGACTTGGATGGTAAAGCATGAAAAAAATTATTCTGGCGAGTCCTCGCGGTTTCTGCGCAGGAGTGGACCGGGCGCTTCATATTGTGGAGAGGGCTTTGGAAAAGTTCGGATCGCCGATTTACGTTCGCCACGAAATTGTGCACAATCAGTTTGTGGTGCAAAGGTTTCGCAATGCTGGAGCCATTTTTGTGGAATCCCTTTCGGAGGTGCCCGAAAATTCCACGGTCATCTTTTCGGCTCACGGGGTTCCGGACAGCGTGTATCAAGAGGCTCGGAATCGTCATCTGCGGGTTTTAGATGCTACCTGTCCGCTGGTTCAAAGAGTGCACATGAGCGCGAAACGCCATCACGAAGCGGGACGCCACGTCATTCTGATAGGCCATGCCGGCCATGCGGAAGTGGAAGGGCATTTAGGGCAGCTTCCCGCTAATTCGATGACGCTGATTCGGAATGTGGACGACGTGGAAAAACTTTCTTTTTCGCCTGAAATCAAATTGGCCTACATTACGCAGACGACTCTTTCTGTGGCGGAATCCCAACACATTGTCGAAGCGTTGCGGAATCGCTTTCCCGATATAGCGGGACCTGCGCGCGGGGACATTTGCTATGCGACAGGCAATCGGCAAGGGGCGGTTCGCTCGCTGTGCGGGCAGGTCCAGATGCTGCTGGTCGTCGGTTCGAACAACTCGTCCAATGCCAATCGCTTGGCGGAGCTTGGCGTCGAAAAGGGCATTTCTTCGCATCTCATCGATTGCGTGGACAATATCGAAGAATCTTGGTTTGAAGGAATCGATGTCGTCGGTTTGGCCAGCGGAGCGAGCACTCCGGAAGATCTGGTGCAAGATGTTGTGCACTGGGTGTGCGAAAAATGGCCCGAAGTTCAGGTGGAAAATTGGGTGACCATGCAGGAAAAACTCAAGTTCCCGCTTCCGGACGAATTAGCATCTTGACGAAATCGCTTAAATTAACTAATCTTGTGCCCAATAAAACACGGAGTTATACAATGAGCCGTATTTGCGAAGTTTCTGGAAAAGGTGCCCTTGTTGGCAACATGGTTTCTCACTCGAACCGCAAGAAGTTGATTCGTCAGCTTCCGAACCTGTTCTCTAAGCGTTTTTACATTCCTGAAGAAGACCGCTGGGTTACTCTTCGTGTGAGCGCTGCGGGTTTGCGCACGATCGAAAAACGCGGCATTTATGCCGTTGTGAAAGATCTCGGCCTTTAATCTTTTTCAGAGAGATAATTCGGAAGCCGCCTTGCTTAAGGCGGCATTTCGTGTTTGTGGACAAAAAGTGAATAGATGAATCTATCAACCGTTTTCGAGATAATTCAGCAGGTCGTGATACTTGGCGATGGGAGCCAGGATGAACAAAATATCGTTCGTCTGAAGCTGTACGCCGCCTTTAGGCGGTAAAATCTTGGCGTTCCTTGTGATGGATGTAATCACGACTTCATTGCCCAGATGCAAATCCTTAATGCATTTCCCTTGGCAGAAAGAGGTGGAAAAAACCTGAAATTCGTACATGTCCAGGTCTGCTCGGCGAACGGAATGCAGCTCAACGGAAAATGGCGAAAGGGGACGCTTGGGGATGGTCAATTTGAATAGGCGGGCTAGATGCCCGAGGGAACTTCCTTGCAAAAGGCAAGAAAGGATGACCGCAAAGAAGATGATGTTGAATACGGATTCGTTGGAATCGATTCCGTAGGCGGCGGGATATGTGGCGAGCACGATGGGAACGGCGCCTTTGATGCCTCCCCAGCATAGGAATAGGCGCTCTTTCATGGTAAAGCGGAAAGGAATCGTCGAAAGAAATACGGCGATAGGACGCGCGATAAAAATCATGAGGGTGGCTATCAGCAGGCCTTCTTTCCAGACCAGGGAAAAGCTGCGGGGGAACGCCAAAAGCCCGAGCATCAGGAAAAGCGTCATATTGCTGAAAGTGGAAACGCCTTCCAAAAAATTGCTGACACCGCGTTTGGAAACAAAATCCGAGTTGCCGAGCCAGTAGCCCATAAAAAAGACAGCGATAATTCCGTTCGCTTTGATGATTTCCGCAGAACCGTAGGCCAGCAGAATGACGCCGACGATAAGAACGTAATAGTAGCCGCGGTTTTCTGACTTGAGCTTATCAAAAAGAAGGCGCGCGACTTTGCTGACAAGATAGCCGGTAAGAATGCCGCCGGTAAATTGCCAAAGGAGAGAAGTGATGAATCCGATTGGCGTAGATCCTTGTCCGGCGAGGCTCCCTACAAAAGTTAGGGTGAGGAGAATTGCCATCGGGTCGTTTGCCGCGCTTTCTACATTGAGAGTCGCGGCGATTTTCCGTTTCAACGGATTTTGGCGCGTGATGAGAAGAACGGCGGCAGCGTCCGTAGAAGAAATGATGGAACCTATCATCATCGAAGTCATAAACTCGTAGTCCATGATAAAATGAATCGCGATGCCCAGCACGACTGCCGTAATCAGCACGCCGAATGTGGCAAGAATGGTCGCCGGCTTGGCGACAAGCTGCAAATCGTCCCGCGAAGTTCGAAAACCGCCGTCAAACAGAATGAAAATCAGCAGGATGTCCGCAATCCGCTTGGTGGTTTGGGCGTCGCTGAATTTGATGAGGCCTAGAACATCGCTGCCGACGATAATTCCTACCGCCAAGAATACAAGCAGAACAGGAACGCCGATTTTATCCGAAATCTTCGTTGAAAAAATGCTTGCGATAATCAACAATGCCAGAAAGAAAATCATTTCTCAATAAATACAAAAAAAGTTGTTTGGGCTGCCTTTAAAAATAATTATATACAATCTTCCACTAGACGCTTGCCATTCATTTTTTTTCAAATTGGGAAATTCTTTTCACAAGGGGAACTCATCTTCAAACGGAGTTTTTCTTTCATTCTTTTTAAAGAGGAATGTTTCTTTACAGGTTGAACTCATCTTCAAAACAGAAATTTCTTTTTCAGAAAATGAATTTTTCTCGCAGACGGCGATGCTTGCCTACCCATGGAAATTGAATTTTGCCTTAAACACAGTAGAAGCGGCGGTCCTGCTGCTTTTAAAAGCAAAACGGTTAGCCCCATGAGTCTTGGGAACTTGTTCCCTTAGACGAATTGTCCCTTTCAGGGGTACTTCAACTATGGAATCGGAGATTCCAAGTTTCAGGGATGCAAAGCCGAAGCAATCTGTGCTGGCACCTCGTCATTGCGAGGAGCGTAGCGACGTGGCAATCTTGTCAGCGGGAAAGGATTGCTTCTACACTTCGAGTATAACTCCACTAAGTCAATAAATTGACAAGTGTCGTATAACCCCTCCGGGGTTCGGGGTGACAGTCGCTTTCAAATGAGACTGTTTTTCTCCTTGGCGAGTACGCAATGACGAATACTACCAGTCTCCCTGAAATGATCACTTCATTTTAGTCAGGTAGGCGGGTTCCGAACCGTTTTTGATGATTGCCGGAAGAATGCGGGAAATATCCCAGTCTTCTTTGCGGAGTCGGCGCCGCAGAAGGGCGATGAAGACTTCCATCAGCATTTCGCAATCATATACCGCGCGGTGCATTTCGTCGTTGTTGATGGAAAGGCTGATTTGTCCTTTAATCCGTTGAAACATGTGCGCAAGATCTCCGAGTTTGTGCGTCTTCAGTTCCGGAAGAATGGAACGGGCAACTTTGAGACTGTCCACAATCGGATTTCCCGGCAAGAGCTGCGGGTTCTTGGTGTAGGCGACGTGCAGGAATCCGGCGTCAAAGCTCGCGTTGTGGGCCACGAGAATGGAACTCTGCCCGCAGAACACGGTGAATTTTTTCAGCACGTCTTTGATGGCGGGAGCGTTTTCCACCATGGCGTTTGTGATGTGGTTGATTTTTGTCGCTTCATCGGGAATCATCATCGGCGGTTTGACCAGCGTTTGGAATGTGGCGACTTGTTTGGGGCGAATCGTGCCGTTGTCGTCGCGGACAGTAAATTTTACCGCACCGATTTCAATGATTTCGTCTTTTTTATCAACAAGTCCAGTGGTTTCGAGGTCAAATGCGACAAACGAGGGGTATATCATGCTAGTCTCCGAGAATAAACAAAACTAAAGATAGCTTAAAGAAATTGTCAATTTTGACAAAGGCAGCGGAATGACCGCCTTGTCCCAACTAGAAAGGGAAATGTGAGCCCCGTAATGAATCCGCACCTTCCAGACGGGAACACCCGCTTTGTTGGCAAGCCACCGGGTTCCGGGCTTTTCGATTTCGGCAGGGCCTTGTGGCCCGTCAAGCGCCATGGCGCAAAGGGTTCCTTTTTTCAAAAGCGGCAGAATTTTCCGGATGGCGAGAGATTTTTCATTGCTGGAACCGCGGATGACTTGGTATCCCAGGTCTTTGGCGATTTGGGCGAGAACGTCCCCGTCTGCGCTGGGTGAAATGAAGGCGGCGATCCCCCGGTGATGGAAGCCCGCGGTCGCGGCGAATAAATCTCGGTGCCATAATGCGATAATGCCCGAAGAAATGGTTGAGTCGGCGTTTTCAAAGGAAATTCGCAGAGAACGGAGCCACAATTCCGCTATTTTGCAAAAAAAACGTTTTTTTAAGGGAAGAACTGCCATGGGAACCTTGGAAATTTAAAATTATTTCCTATAATTGGAAGCACTAGGCGACGTACCCAAGTTGGTAAGGGACGGCTCTGCAAAAGCCTCATTCCTCAGTTCGAGTCTGAGCGTTGCCTCGAAAAAGACGGATTTTTTTCCGTCTTTTTTTGTGCGTAGAATTGAAACGCTAAATAAATGGGGTAAGCTCAAGGCGTAGCCTCGAGTTGTTCTGATAAAAAAAGCAGAAAGCGAACTTTCTGCTTTTAAAAGCGGAGGAAAAGAACTTTGGGCTGCGATTAATAGCGTTTGCCTTTTCTGGCGTCGAGAGTGACCTTGGCCGTTTTTTCGCCTTCGATTTTCACCATCTGTTCCGCCATGCGTCCGTTGTTGCATTCCGCGCGAATCATGTGGTCGCCGGCGTCCAGGTTGTTTACGGTGAGCGGTGCGCCGTCCGTGCGGTCCGCATTGTCGCCATCCACATAAATAATGCACTTGCCCGGAATGGTAGTCACTTCAACGTGGCCTTTGGGAATCACTGTGCCAAAATTGAAATTGTTGCGCTTGTCGGATCCCGGCCAGATATTGACGCGCTGATTGACCAGCTCATAGCCTTGATCCACGACAATCAGGGTCTGGCGTCCGGATTTGACGGAACGGTTCTCGATGGGACTTTTTCCCAGCAGTTCACCGCCCAGATAGACTTCGCTGTTGGGAGGTTCCGTGAGAATGGTCACCGTTGCGGCTTGATCACGGGGAGGTGGCTCTTCGGCAAAAGCCGCAGAAGCACAGAAAGAAAGGGTTACAGCGCTAAAAGCGAACAGTTTAGAGATGAATTTCATTTATAGCTCCTTGAAATCCTCTTTAAGATATAAAGAAAAAGGCTTTTGGCGGGAACGCCGGATGTAAAAATCCCCTTATAAATTGTATTTTTCCTCAAATGAAAGAACTTTATCAAAAATTGCGCTCTTTTAACGGCAAAAATTACGGCTTGTATAAAAGTCTTGGTGGAAAATCCTGGCCGTTTGGCGATTTTACATTGGAATTTATTCATGTGCAGGGGGATCCGTTTGCGCCTGCGTCCCGTCTTAAATTCAGCGCGCCTTTAGACCTTTTGGGAATTCCCGTGGAATGGGGAAATTTTTCGGTAAAGCGTCTGGCTTTGGCGGATTTTTTGCTGCGAAAATTGGCGTCGGAAATCGCGTCGCGTGCAGAAGAGGGCGAAGGAAAATTCCCGGTGAGCGTTCTTGTTCCGGGAGAGGAAGTTCTTGTCCGGAATGCGCTCTGGGTTGGCGGGCCTTCGGAAAATGCGGGAAAGGCGATGGTCGAAGTGGTTCTTTCGGTCGATCTTCCAGGGGAAAAACGCCAGATAGATGTCCCGGCGGCAATGGAGCTTTTGACGTCGTTAATTCCCGATTTGCTGATGGCTCTGTATTTGAATGCGGAAACGGAAAAAAAGAAAGCTCTGGATTGCATCGAGTCTTTGGAAGTGCGGGAAGCCCTTTTGCTCGAAACGCAAAAGCGGGGTTTTGTCGCGTTTGTGCCGAACGGAGCGGTTCTTCCCCGAGAATCGGGAACAAGCGATTTGCCAAAAAAAGGAGCGATTCCTTTTCAATCTCCGAAGGAATTGCTGCAAACCTTTGAAGTTTGTGGAAAACAAATCTCGGGAATGGCGATTCCGAAAGGGATAACGGTCATTGCCGGCGGTGCTTATCATGGGAAATCGACGCTTCTTTCGGCACTGGAAAGCGCAGTCGTGCCGCATATTTTGGGGGATGGTCGGGAATGGGTCGTTTCGGATCCGTCGGCGATGCGCATTGCGGCGGAACCCGGACGCCTTGTCAAGGGAACTCGGATTGCGCCTTTTGTGCGGGAACTTCCCTTTGGCGTTTCGACGGAATCTTTTGAAACGTCGTCGGCTTCGGGCAGCACCAGCGAGGCGGCAAACGTCATGGAAGCTTTGGAATTTGGAACTCGCACTTTGTATATCGATGAAGATGCTTCGGCGGTGAATTTCTTGATTCGGGATTCCCGGATGCGGGAACTGGTCGGAGAAAGGGACGAACCTCTGATTCCTCTTTCGGACAGAATAGCCGAATTGAAATCGCTGGGCATCAATATGGTACTGGTTGTCGGGGCGTGCGGGGATTATTTAAAAGTCGCCGATACGGTTCTGGTGATGAAAAATTACGAACCGTTTTGCGAAACGGTTAAAGCAAAGGAAATCGCGGCTCGGTCGCCGGAGCAGTGCCCACTGCAAAAGTCGCCTCCATTTGGAAATTTTGAGTGCAGAAAGCTTCCGCAGCTGTCCGAAGCATTGCTTCCCGGCATCAAAACCCGAAATGCCTTTGAACGGCAGGTGAAAGTGCGCCTTCGCGGGTCGGAATTGAGTATCGGCTATGTTCGGGCGGATTTGCGGGCGATTTTCCCCAAAGCGGAAACGGCGAAATTGAGTGGCTTGGGACTTTTCTTGCTGAATTTATTGCAAAACGCGGAAAATGTTCCGGCAAACGAAGCTATTCGAAAATTGCACGAACAAATCCGGAATGTCGGTTTTCGCAGGCTTCCTCAGGGATTTTCCAAAGACTCGGCTTTGCCGAGAATGGAAGAAATCGCTTCGGCGTTGCTTCGGATGGCGATGGAAAATTAATCCGGTTCTGGCTGTGTCTGCGCTCACGTTTGGACAATTTGTCCATGGGACTTGTACTTGGAAAAATGCAGCCCAATATCCAAAATGTATTTTGTAAAAGATGATTTTATCGGCTGACATCACGGACTATCGAGATTTTCTTAAAGCTTTTTACGAGCGTCGTAAAAAGGAAATGCCATTTTACTCCTATCGAATGATGGGTGAAAAGCTAGGGCTGGATTCCAGTTATCTCTTTCGGGTGTTGCAAAAAAAGCACCATTTACCGGCTCATGCGTTGCGCACGGCCAAGGAAATGCTCGGACTTTCTGGGCGCTCTGCGGAGTATTTTGATTTGCTCTATGCGGCGGCGGTCTCCAAGGATTCTTCCCAAAAAGCGGAACTCATGGCGAAGGCTTTGGCTCTTGGCGATGTCGAACGGCACAGCTTGCAGGTTGCGGAACTGAAATTGCTTGAAAATTGGTGGATTCCAGCGGTCCGCGCTTATTTGGAATTGAATGGCGGAGTTGTGAACACCAAGCAGATTGCTCGGGACATGTGCCCGCCGATTACGGAAGAACAAGCGCAGGAAGCGATAGAAATTTTAAAGGAAGTGGGGCTTGTCAAAAAACTGGCTTCGGGAAAATTGGCGCTGACAGAAACGCATTTGACTGTAGGTGGCCCGGAAAAAGCGCAAGCGGTTCGAAATTTTCAAAAGCAGGCTCTTCGGTTGGCAAGCGATGCGCTGGAAAATATCCCTGCCGAAAAACGCAACATATCGACGCTCACACTCTCTGTCGATCAAGAAGGCTTTGAAGATATTGGCGATATGGTAAAAGAATTTCGCCGACTCGTCCAAAAAAGAGTAGATTCTATACAGAATCCAGATCGGGTAATGCAGCTTTCCATGGCGTTTTATCCGGTCGCGTGGGCGAGGAAAAAATGATACGTCGGATGAGAATGCTTTTGGTGGCTGCTGGGATGGAAATCTTGGCGGCGTGTTCAACAAATGAATCCGCGGGATCTACGTTTGAAACGGAGAATTCCATAGCGAAAATTGTGGTGACCAATGTGGATGGAATCCCGTTGGCGCAAAGCGTCGTCTCTATTCGGGAACAAAATTATCTGCCGTATTTGTATTTGGATTCTGCATTGGGGGAATACGACTCGTTTGACAATGCGCTTGGCATGGAAACCGATGGCTCTGGCGTGGTTCGGCTGGATTCCATAGGGGCGGGCGATTATATTGTTGAAGCTCGCGATGGCGATGGTGCGGATCTGCTGCTCGGAGCGACTCGTTTCACAATTCCCGAAGCGATTTCGGATTCGGCGATTTCTGTCCCGGTTGTTTTAGAAGAACCGGCAACTCTTTCCGGTTTCATTCAAACGGAAAAATCTCCTGTGTTCATAAAAATCCGAGGAACTCATTATTGGGCTCTTGTGGATTCGCTGGGACATTTTTCATTTCCTCAGGTGCCGCAGGGAAATTTTGAAATTGTGGCGGTTTACGAAGATGAAGTTCTAATTGCTGAACCGGTGAAAATTCAAAAGGAAAATGAAGATCTCTTTTGGGAAGACCCCGATTTGCCAGAAAAAGACACGTCCGTACAGCTCCATTCCTATTTGTTTGAAGATTTTGAAGACAGTACGGCGGGTTGGTATGTTTCGACTTCGCAGTATGCGACGGCGCATTTAGAAACGGATTCCGCGGGATTGGGACGTTCGGGACTTGTCGCGCATTTTGCCAATCAGAACGATTCTGCTCTGACCTGGGCATTGATGGGACGTCATATTGGGGATACCGATTTGAGCGAAATCGACTCGGTCACTTTCTGGATTCGCGGAAATATCGAAGGCAAAATTTATTTCTCGTTTGATGTCATTGCGGACAGTTCCGTGTCTTATGATTCGGGAAAGGCGTGGAAGTCTTTTGAAATCGATTCCGTGTGGACGCGCCTGGTGGTAACGCCGGAAACGTTGATTAAAGCGGACAGCATCGGCGAAAACATCGGCTGGGACGCGGTAAAAAATCATGTCACCAACATCTCCATTTTCGGCGGGTCGAGTGGGGAGTTTTGGGTGGACGACATTGTGTTTTACGGAGTGGATTCGACGGCGTTTCGCTTTGTAGAATAAAGCGTGAAAATAAGGAATTTGCGGAAAATTTTCGAGCTCGTTTATTTGCGGATGTAAAAAAGCTGCCTTTAAGAATCTATTTTCAAGAGTCGATAGTATTAGAGAGCTTTGCGATTTTTTAAAACAGAACTTTCTTTTGCTCGATGAGAATTTTTCCTCGCAGACCGCGAGATGTTCTGCATTTTGGCTAGCCGTATCTCCAACGTTCCCAACTTTCAACTAATCATTTATCCCTTGTCGAAGAACGCTCCGAAGCCGTTTTTAGAGTTTTCCAGAAGTGAATCTTAAAAAATGTGAAGATTTCGTTTTGGAAAAAACTATATTGAAATGCCGGTGAAACGTTTTGTATGGAGGTCGATTTAATGCTGAAAATTTTTCCGATTTTACTTTTCGTATCGATTGCTTTTTCAGCGGAAAAAACATTTTTCTTTTTGCCGCCGGATACAAAGAGCTGGTTTGATTCTTCGCCGATAATTGTCGAAAATGGCGATAAGCAATCTTTCAAGGAAATGCTTGCGGATACTCTCCATTGGTTTCGCTATTCATGGGACGAAGATTCTTTGCCGGATTCCATTTTGATTTATCGGGATAGCGATTCGCTTTTTTCGGAACCGATTGGCGCACAAGGATTTCCTTCTGAAATTGCCGTGCAAATTCCGCTGAAGAGCTTGTTTGAAGATAGCCGGGAAGGGGTGATTTCTTTTATTCCCGAAGAGGAGATGCGCCCCGATGAAGACGCGTATGGATTTTATACGAGCGATATCCGCCTGCGAAGCTATCTTGGTTCTTTTAAAAGCGATTTGACGGTTTTTGTCCTGGTGCCCGATTACAAGGAGTGGATAGAAGAAACGCCCGTGATGGTGGATGCGAAAGACTCGCGGGATGACTGGGAACTGGTTCCGGACGATTCTGCGTTTGCGGGCTGGTTTCGGTTTCATTTTTCAAAGGAAGAATATCGCCCTGCATGGTTTTATTTGTACAAGAAAAACGATACGCTGCGAAAAGCGCCGATTGGGAAAAACGGTTACGCTCTTGGCGAAACGCCTTTGTGGCCGCTGGGCGGGCGAGGCGAAGAGGATTCCATTTTCATTGTTCCCGATTTGAATTACGATTGCTTGCCGGAAGGGGAATTTCTGGCGGGGCAAGGCATCGTCTATGAAAATGACGCAAGGCAGGTTTGTACTTTGCAATACAACTGTTTAAAGCCGGATTTTAATCCGGGATGCTCGCATATCAATTTTTCGCCATCTCCGGTCTATTATTCCATTTTTTCTGCAGATTCCGAGCTGGTGAAACCGGATGAACCTTTGCTTTCGCAAAAGTCATGTGTTTGGGGAATTTTTGTTCCGGGGTGTAATGAAAAAATTTTTATGGAAAACGAATATTGCCAATTGGATGCGGGAAATTATCTGGTGAAAATTCATGTCAAAAATTTGGATTCTGCGTTCTTTGTGCCTTATACCGTGGCGAGTACCGCTTTGCCTTTTCCAGATTTCCGAAACAAAGTGGATGTCATTGCCGAAAATTCTTTTGTCTGGATAAGTTCCGCTGCTTCCGAAAGATATTTTGTACTGAATGCCTTGGGGCAGGTTTTGGCGCGGGGAAAAGTCTTGGGCAGCGTGAAAGTGGAAATCCCGACTGCGGGAAATTATTGGGTTCGGGTGGGAAGCGAAACGCATTTTGTGCGGATTCGCGGAAAGTAGGTTAGCAAAGGAAAATTTTGAATTCGCGCAAGGGACGGATGCCCGGATGGGGACGGACGCGCCCGTGGCGCGGCTGGACGGGGAGCGCGCGGTGAGCTTTGCGAACGGAAAGCGCGCGATTACCGCGACGGCCCGGTCCCGGCGGCGGTGATTTTTTCTGGCTGCGTTTTACCGCCGGGATGTGCCCTAAAAAGATTTTTGGATTGCTGCGGCAAGATTTTTGGATTGCTGCGGCAAGATTTTGCGCACAGGTTTCCCGTGGATAAAATGTCCACAAAGAATGCATCTCGGCAATTTTTTCATCGGCATTTCTGAAATAATTTTGGCATAAGTGCTTTTGAAGGAGTGTCTATGTCTAGGAATGTTTGGAAAGAATGCCGGACGGCGTTTTGTGTGGCGGCTTTTGTGGGAGTCGCGCTTGCGGATAATCCGATTTCCAATTATCATTATTTGGCGGATCCGGCGTGCACGGCGACGGATAGCATGTTTTACATTTTGACGGACAGTGACGACCCTGCGGGTTCCGATGGCTATACGATTAAATCGCTTTACGCATTTGGCAGCCGTGATATGAAAAATTGGACGGATTACGGCATTATTTTTGAAGCGAAGCGCGAATACGACAATATCAATGATATTTGGGCTTCGGGCATTGCGGTGAAAAATGGCAAGTTCTATATCGTTTATCCGGATGGCGGTGGAGGCGGTGTCGGGCTGGTCGGTTCTGAAAATATCAATGGACCTTATACGAATCCGATTCCGGGAAACAAGAAACTTATCAACAACTGGGGCGGCGGCCTTGCGGATTGCGATGGCATCGCTTGGTGCTTTGATCCGGCGATTTTCTTTGATGACGACGGCCAGGGATACTTTACTTTTGGCGGCGGGAATAATACGACGCGTCCCGCTGCCGATGGAGACAACAACATTTTCAATATCTACAAGTTGAATGGAGACTTGAGCGGTTTCGATTTGAATTCCAAGACGCAATTGAAGATTGCTGGCCCGCGGGCGATGGAAGCCTCGTATATTCACAAGAGGAACGGCATTTATTATCTGTCCTATAGCACCGCCGATTTGCGAATCGCTTATGGAACTTCGAATAGTCCGATGGGGCCTTACACTTATAAGGGCATCGTGCTGGACAATCCGAATATCGATGGTAAAAATATCAACGCTCACAATAACAATCACCACGGCATTGCGGAATTTAAAGGCAAGTGGTATGCGGTTTATCACGACAGGCGTCTGGTTCAAGCAGCAGAACATCCGGCGTCTTTGGGGGTGGCGAATCCCGAGCCGGCGTATCACCGGAGCGTGAGTATTGACGAATTGACTTGGAATGGGGATGAAATGAACAAGCTAGTGTTTACAAATGAAGGACCGAAGCAAATTGAAAATTTTGATCCCTATCGGACGTATCCGGCTTTGACGAGTTCCAAACAGAGAAATATCCGTAGCCGTACCGATTGGACGCGTGGAACTCCGGTTTCGCACGTTCTGACTCCTTATGCTTCTAAAGAATCCTGGATCCGCGTGAGTGGCGTGGATTTTGGCGATGGGGCGAAAAAGTTTGTAGCGACGGCGGCAAGTGTCGCTTCGGGAAATAAAATCGAAGTGCACACGGGTTCTGCAACGGGGACTCTGGCGGGAAGCTGCGAACTCGAGCAAACTGGCTCTTGGCAGACTTATGCGGAAAACGAATGCGAAGTGAGTGGACTTTCGGGAGTTGTGGACGAGCTTTTTTTAGTGTTCAAAGGAGCTGCGGATTCGACGATGGGGATTTTGGAATGGAGTTTCACTGCGGACGCTTCTGTTGAAATTCCGCAAGCTCCGTTCGGCGGGATCGCCGCAAAAATTCCGGGCAAAATCGAAGCGGAACATTTCGACGAAGGTCAATCTAAGGCTTACAAGGATAATGAAAAGGCGAATCAGGGCGATGCGGATTTTCGTACATCGGAAGGCGTGGACATTGTGCTTGGCGGTAGCGGTATGGCTGTGGGATACACGATTGCCGGTGAATGGATGGAATATACGGTGAATGTGGAAAAAGCGGGTACTTATGCATTGAGTATTTTTGCTGCTAGCGGTTCCGAATCTTCAAGTGCGGTATTCTTTGTTGATGATATTGCCGTTACCGATACGGTGAAATTTCCGAAGACCGATTCGACGTGGAATGTTTATAAAACTGTTGATGCGGGCACGATTGATTTGGTTGCCGGGGAACATGTTTTGAAAGTCTTGATTACGGGCAGCTATGTCAATTTGGACTTCTTTGAATTGACGGATATCGCTTCGACGGAAATTCCGAGCGGGCTGCATTTTTCCGGCAATAGCGCGGAAACATTGTTTGACGTTTTTGATTTGAACGGAAATCGAGTAATGGGAATCCGTTCTCGCGCGGATAAAGTGCTGGATGGAGTCCGCCACGGACTGGCGCGTTCTGGCGTGTATTTAATTCGCGGGCGGACAAACGGATTTGTGAAAAAAATCCGCATTGTAGAATGAAAGGAGTGTTTGGATGAAAAGCTTTAGATGGTTTCCATGTTGTGTGGCTTTAAGTTTTGGTTTGTCAAACGCTGCAACGGTGAATGTGAATCTTGATGAAGAACATCAGGTGATTCGCGGTTTTGGCGGGATGGTGCATAATACGTGGCAAGGCGGGGCGGGGCTCAGCGAATCGGATGCGAATCTGGCTTTTGGCAATGGAGACGGGCAATTGGGACTTACTGTCCTTCGCATTCCGGTAAATGAAAACTCCAGTGATTTTGGAAAAGAATTGGCAGCGGCAAAACTTGCCAAAGAACGCGGTGCGATTGTTTATGCAACTCCGTGGAAACCGCCGACTTCAATACAAACGCCCTATACGTTGAATCGGTGGGGAACCGTTTACAATACGACACAGATTGTTGAAAGCGACTGGCAGGCCTATGTCAATCATTTGAACAGTTTTAGCGATTATATGAAAAATCAGGGAGTTCCTTTATACGCGATAAGCATTCAGAATGAACCGGACTGGTGCGATTCCTGGACCTGCTGGACTGCTGATAATCTGTATAAATTCACGAAAAATTATGCGGGGCAGTTACGCAAGAATGGAACCAAGGTGATTTCGGCGGAATCTTTTGCCTATAGTAAGAGTCTTTACAATCAAATTCTGGAAGACGACGCTGCGCTAAAAAATATCGATATTTTGGGTGCGCATTTTTATGGAAGCGAAGCGAATACGGCGAACAATTATTTTGAATATGCCTTGGCGGATCAGAATAAAGTGGAACGCTGGATGACAGAGCATTACACGGAAAGCCAGGGAAGTGGAAATTATTGGCGCGTCGTAATGAAAACGGGTGACCAGGCGAATGAAAATAAATTGGATACGGTGCGTGCAATGGATGTCGGCTATGAGATTCACCGCGGTCTTGTCATCGGCAATTTCAGTCAGTACACTTGGTGGTACATCCGGCGTTGTTATGGGCTGATTATGGAAAAGGATTTTGGCAACAAACTGTCCATTCCTTCCAATGAAATTGGTAAAGTTTCTAAACGGGGTTATGTTCTTTCTCAGTTTGCCCGTTTTATACGCCCGGGTGCAATCCGTGTGGGCGCTACGCCAAATCCGGAAGCAGAACTTTACGCTTCCGCATACAAGAGTGCTGGCGGGGATAGTACTATCGTCGTTCTCGTGAATCGGGACTATAGAAACGAAAAAACGGTTACGGTGAATGTTCCAAATGCAAATATCGAATCCTTCCATATTTACACGACCAGCGAAGCGAAAAATGCGAAATACGAAGGCGAAGTGAAAGCGGAAAAAGGCAGAGTGACAATCGCAATGAGTTCGGGAGCTTCTAACAAAGATTGCATCGTGACTCTCGTCGGTGTAGGCCCGCAGATTATTGAACCGCAAACGCCTTTTGGCGGCGCTCTGGCAAAAATTCCGGGTAAAATCGAAGCGGAAAATTACGACATTCCCGGTTCGGGCGCAGGAAATTCTTCTTATTACGACACGGATTCCGAAAATAAGGGCGGAGCCTATCGCAATGACGGCGTGGATATTGTAGAGCTCTCCGAGGCGGGAGAATATGCGGTGGGTTACACAAATGCCGGAGAATGGATGGAATACACCATGGATGTTTCCAAAGCCGGAAAATATCGGCTAACATTGAATGCGGCTAGCGGTTCCGAATCGTCAAGCGTGATGTTCTTTGTCGATGATATCGCTGTCACTGATACGGTGAAAATCCCGAAGACAGATTCAACGTGGAATGTTTATAAAGCTGTCGATGCGGGAACGCTTGATTTGAGCGCAGGAACGCACGTGCTAAAAATGCAGATTACCGGCAGCTATGTGAATGTGGATTGGTTTGAATTTCAAGACTTGTCGGATACGGCAACGACGTCTGTGGTGCGGCGCGGGAGTGTGTCAAAATCGGGATCGGTTTTGCTGTCCAAAACGAAAAAATTCTTTGATCTGGTCGGTAGGCGCGTGCGCTTTCGGTAAGCATGATGGATAAATGAAGACCTCGCTATTTTGAGAACGAGGCTCTCCATTTTTGCTGTTGGAATTATCCACAGTAATGACTGGACATTTGACTCCCTTTTTCATCATACACGTAAATCCAACTTCCGCGTTTAACGCTTACTGTCGTAGAAGTGAATCCCATCAATTGTTCTCCAGAAATGGATGCGCACTGCTGGTTCCTTTCGTCATACACATAAATCCAACTGCCTCTTTGAACGGCGGTAGAAATCATTCTATACCTCTTGTTTTTTTGTCCTTTGATTAAAATGCTGATGACTGGACAAATTCGGTCAGCATTGCGGAATGTTTTTCCGCTCTTTTAAATGTAAACAAAAAAAAACATTGTCAAGACTTTTTTGAAATTTTCTAAAAAAACGAAAATAGATGTCAATGCCGGATTTCCATTCAGCGAAATCCTGTTATTATGACTAGATTTTTAACTGAAAAACTGCGTTTCGGTGTTTTTTCCTATTTTCTCCGAAATTTTGATTTTTCTATTAAAAAAATTTTTTTTTGGCAAAATTCCACTCAATTTGTTCATAATCGCTTCGCTTGTCCAAGCCTCTCGCTGTCTGCGAAAAAATTCGTCTTGAACATAAACATTCAATCTATGAGAGAAAATTCGTGATAAAAAACATTCCCTTTTGTGAAAAAGATTGCCGTGTTTCGCTCGCAATGACAAGAATGCGCTGCAGCTTTGCTTAATTCGCTTAAAGGAGGCAAACTTTCAAATACAAAGCGTGGCGGGGGTTAAGGTGAAGGGAAAAAGGAGGGTGGTTTTCGCAATGACGAAAACTGTACTTAGCCTGTTGCCGGTTGCTAAAAAACGAAAAGTCTGATGATGAGAAATAGAATGCAAACCCCGAGCACCCCAAAAAATTTTACTTGCGAGTATTTCGTGGAAGATCGCATATAAATCCTCAGAATTTTTCATTTAAAATTCTATTAGACGTTTTTTGTCGAAAACGGAACTCTTTAAAATTCTATATTTAAAATTAAACGATTTATAATCCTTTCAAAAAATCTATATAAATAGCCTTCAACAAAAGTTCAGGAAGATTTTATGCTGACAGTCTTGTTTTATATCATTATCGGATGCGCCGCAATCGCTTTGGCGATTGCTTTAGTCGTTATCGCCGTCAAGATTTTGCTCGTAGTCATTCCCATCGCATTGGTTGTGGGCGTTGTAGTTCTTTGCGTCAAGGGGTGCGATAATTCGTGGGATTTGGAACATTGGTTTAACGACAAGACGCAAAAAGTGCTTAATGACTCTCCCGTTCGTAAATATCGCAATGTCGAAGAAAAGGATTTGCATGAAGAAATCGCCAGCATTACGCGCCAAAAGGCGGGGGTGAGTATTTCTTCGCTCAGGCCAGAATTGGAACGCGCCATTTTGGAATGCGTGATTCCCGCTTATCGCGAAGCAACGAACGATGACGATTTTAGACCGCTCATCACCAGTGGAAACGATTCGCCAAAACATCATAAGGCATCGGCTCATTATGCCGGTGCTGCTGTGGATTTCAGGACAAAAGACATCGGCAGTTTGCCAAAACGCCAAGCCCTTTATGCACAAATCAAGTCGGAAATCGGAAGCCGCTTTTTTGTTGATCTTGAAGATGTCGGCACGGAAAATGAGCACTTGCATGTGCAGATGCGAAATGGAACGTTCAATCGAAACGAAGTCTATCGGTAGCGGTTAAAAAACAAAACCCTGCGCAAAGCGCAGGGTTTGCATTTTGAAATGGAGAGATTTACTTGAGGGTGCTGACTTGGACGTCCCAGCTCTGACCGTTCAAGGCGACTCGATAGGTGTTTGTTCCTTGCACTTTCATGCCGGCGGTATTGACGGCGGCTGCAGCGGGCTTTGCTGCGACCGGAGCCGCATTCGGGTCCTTCTTGGGAACGCCGATATGGCGGTTGCCCTTGAGGAAATCGATACCCTTGTTGCCGCCTTTCGTCTGAAGACATCCTGTGATAAAGATGTTTTCGTCCGTTACCGGCAGGCCGTTTTCTTCAAGGAGTTTCTTAGCTTGAGGAATGCCAGGTTCGATGATTTCCGCAGCGCATTTGACGCCCGGATGGGCTTCAGCAAACGGTTTCTTTTTCATCTGGTCGGCTGCGATTTTCACGAGTTCGGCATCCGGTTCGCACGGAGTTTTGCCAAGATAGCCGAGGATCATGTTGCCGTAGCCTTCGGTAATTTTGGCCCAAGTATCCAAACCCTTGCTCTTATTTACCGTATTGATATACGCCTGCTGGAAGTAATACTGGGAAACCGGTGTCACGGAAGAGGCAAATCCGCCACGACGGACGCATTCGCTCATGTTGGCAATCACCTGCGGATACAGATGGAATGTTTTCGTTTCGCGCATCATCAGCGTGTTTGCCGTCAGAGCGCCACCCGGCATCGGAGAGAAAATGACGTCCGAAGAAATCTGGCGAGATTCCGGCGGGAAGTTGTAGTCTTTCAGGCATTCTACGGCGACGCTGTTTGCTTCCATCAATTTGGGAATGGCGTTTTCATCGACAATGCCGTCTTCGCCGAGAGCGAGTGCATAGTCCGTGCCCTTCAACGCATGGAACATCGAGAAGAGATCCGGCTGGGAAGTTCCGCCGGAAAGCGGAGTTCGCGCGAGATCCACGCCGTCGGCACCACCTTCGATGGCCGCCAGATATTGACGAAGGCCCGTGCCGCAAGTCTCGTGAGAGTGGATGCGGAGTTCGACCCCTTCGCCAAGCAGTTTGCGAGCGCGTTTGAAAGTTTCATAAACCTTCATCGGATTTGCGGTTCCCGAAGCATCCTTGAAGCACACGGAAGCGAACGGAACGCCTGCATCCAAAATGTTCTTCAGCACTTTCTCGTAAAATTCCGGATCGTGAGCGCCTTTGCAACCAAGCGGGAGCTCCATCATCGTGACGACGACTTCATGTTCAAGCCCTGCCTCGGTAATGCACTTGCCGGAATAAATGAGGTTGTTTACATCGTTCAGCGCATCGAAGTTACGGATGCGGGTCATGCCGTGCTTCTTGAACATCTTGGCATGGAGATCGATCATATCATAGGGTTGCGGAGCGAGTGCCACCACATTGATACCGCGGGCAAGAGTCTGCAAACGGGCTTTCGGTCCGACAGTCTTGCGGAATTCGTCCATCATATCAAAGGCGTCTTCGCCGCAGTTTTGATACAGGGCCTGGAAGCGTGCGCCGCCACCGGCTTCAAAATGCGTGATTCCCGCTGCTGCAGCCGCTTCGACTGCCGGCATGAAGTCTTTTGTAAAGACCCGGGCGCCAAAGATGGATTGGAAACCATCGCGGAAAGAAGTATCTTGAAAGAGAATTTTTTTCATATTTGTTCCCATGGGAGAATCCTTCTCCCTGTCTAAGTGTCCGTTATTTTAATTGCGAAAAATCCATGTTAAAGCGATTCCTCATCCGGAGTTGAATCGTCCTCGTCGGTAACGCAATTCGGAGAGGACGGGTTTTCCATACATTCATCCGTGGTGGACGAATCGCTTGATGAACTAGAGCTGCTGCAAGCGGTGAATGTTGCTGCCCAGAGCAGCATCATCAAAGACAAAGCGCAGAATAATTTCTTTTTCATGCTGCTATTATAGATTTTTTTGCTGGAAAAGAAAATGGCACTTGTCAAATTTCGGCCCATCAATGCGTGAATTATTTGTTCCGATAAATAAAAAAGGGAATTATGGACAATCTTCCACCAAGGGGAACTTAGTTTTCAGTTCCGACTCCCGACTCCCAACTTCCAACCGGTCCCTGAGCCTGCCGAAGGGCATTAACCCCTAGCCAAGCAAATCGGGTGGATTTTATATATACCCCCTAAATAAAAAAGGCTCGCTTCGGAGTTGTTCCAAAACGAGTCCTTTTAAAAAGTCGTTGTAGAATTACTTCTTGGCGACCTTGGCCTTCTTGGCGGTAGCCTTGAGTTCCGAACCGACCTTGAAAGAAACAACCTTCGTCGCTTTGATTTTGATTGTTTCGCCGGTCAGCGGATTGCGACCAGTGCGGGCACCGCGTTCCTTCACGCTGAAGGTTCCGAAGCCGATGAGCTGCACCGGGCCGCCCTTCTTGATGCCTTCAGAGATGCCTTCGAGAACGGCGTTCACGGCCGCTGTCGCAGCAACTTTCGTTTCAATGTTAGCGGCTTTCTGAACGTATTCAACAAGATCTTGCTTGTTCATGGATTTTTCTCCTTAATTGATTTTAGAATTCCATACAGCTATTATAATTTTTTGTTTGCAACAAATCAAGAGATTTTCGCAAAAAACTCAAAAGAATCGTTATTTTTCTAGGTTTTTTCGTTTTGCTCTTCCCAAGATTTATCGCGCCGCCTCGGAAAAATCCGATGTTCGACGTATTCTTGAAATATAGCGATGACGATACAAGTGAACGGAATGGCGCACACCAGCCCTATAAATCCCAAGAGTTTTCCCCAGACAGAGATGGAAAGAAGGATGAGGACTGGAGGCAAATTCATCTCGGTTCCTACGATTTTGGGAATGATGAACATGTCTTCGACAACTTGAATTACAAGGTAAATAGCCGCAATAATTAACAGCACTTGCCAAAAGGGGATGCCCGTGTCAAAAGAGTACATAATTCCCAAGAAAAACGCAATCGGCATACTGGCCACTTGAAGGTAGGGGACCATGTTCAAAAGCCCGATGAAGAGTCCAAAGACGACGCCCATCGGAAAACCGAGAACGCCAAAGGCGATGGCGTAAAGGATTCCGACAATCATGGCGACCAGGCTTTGGCTACGGAAATACGCTTTCATCAACCGATTTGTTTTGCGCAAAAGATCGGGTTTGCTCAAATCGTCAAGCGGTACGAGCAAACGGATTTTTCGACGGATTTTGGGCATATCCATCATCAAGAACGTGGTGTACATAATGATGAATACGATGCTTACCAAAGTTAAAACGACCGAGGCCGTTCCCGAAAGAACCCCCATCGCTCCCGGAAGCAGCTTCCCGATCATCGACTGTACGGTTTCCCAGAAATTGATGTCCTGCAAAGATTCCAGCAGCTGCAGCTGCCCTGTAAAATTGTGCATGGAATTTCTCCAGTCCGACGGGAATAGCGCAAGCACCTGCTGAATCCAGACCGAATCCGACATGAATTTTTTGACGAGGCTTCCGAAACGGCTGAACTCTTCGCAGATCTGCGGAATGAAAATCAAGCAGAAAATCGTAACGACAGCGGCCATCAGACATAGCGTTGCAATTGTCGCTACAATGCGCGCAGAACGTTTTGGAATGCTCCGCAATTTCGGATGGCGTAAGAGAAAACGCGTCCATTCTTCGATTTTATCAACTACGGGATTTACAATGTAGGCGATAAGAAATGCGCCGACAAAAGGCGCAAGAACATTGCGCAGATAATACAGCAAAGCGCACAAACACACCACGATAAGAAATATCGTGATGTACTTGAGTTTGATTTTTGTATTTAACGAAGCTTCTTTTTTTTCAGAGTCGGATTTTTTTTCCATCGATTTTTTACCCCCGCAATATATAGACATGAAAAAAGAATCAAAAGTCCGATGCTCAACCGGATGACGGAACGGTTCTTGCCCGTAAATTCCCATTGCAAAATTTCAATCTCCGTCGGAAAACCGAGAAGGGTTCCTTTGCCCGATTCCACGGCGGCTTGGACAACGCGATTCATATACAGGGAAGAATCCGGTTCTATTCCGTGGATGTCAAACCAGATTTTGCTCGGCTTCAAAAGGGAAAGCGGTAAGCGGACTTCCGAATAAAAACGGGTCGCAGGAATATCCATTTTTAAAGGGCGCAACGTTAAGGGATCTCCAGCTCGGGAAACCTGCGGGTCGGCGACATCTAAAACAAGAACAACGTCGGAACTCGCTCGAAAGCGCAGCACAACGGAATCCATATTCGAAAAATCCGTGCCTTCCAATGCCAATTCTCGCAGCCCGGATTCTAAAGGAATTTCCACGCCGGCATGGGGATGATAAATGCCGGAGTTCAGGGTCATTCGCACGGCAAGGGCGCTATCGCTTTCAAAAAATTCTGCGGTGGAAAATCCGCCTTCCCGGATGTCGCTGTAAATTCGGGCGTTGCCGAACGAATCGTTTTTCGGCCATAGCACAATGTGTTTGGTCGCGAACGCTCCCCAAAACAATCCGATAAGGATTACGCAAATCGCATACGCGAGGGTTAATTTTAACAAGGACTTTTTCACTTTTTCTTTTTCAAAAAACCAAGAGCGGCGACCACGATGACGACGCAGACCAACAAGAAAATCGCAAGCTCCATAGAACCCACACCTTTCGCGGCGATTTTTGTAAATCGGAAGCGCATCGGTTTGCCTCGTTCTACATTCCAGCCGAGAGTGATTTCAAAACGGGATACGTGCTCCTTATGCCGTTGGACCAGTTCCTTGTCCGCTTGATTTTGCTGAAACCAAAATTCGGGAACATAAAATTCCGAGAAAGGAAGTGCGATGTGATTTTCCCCTTTTCGTAATGCGATTTCTTTTAAAAGAAGACGGTATGTCGTCAGCGAATCTTTTTGGGTGACATCGGGGTCGAATGTCCAAATTTTAATGACGAGTTCCGAAGCGGATTCTGAAAAAACATCCATCACGATAGAATCGACCAGAAGCCAGTTTTTGGAATCCAACGTCCAAATCAGGCCGCACCACGCCGCTTTCGATGTGTCCTTTCCCAAAGTACATTGAAATTCCAAAACGGAATCCACCCGTCGAACGGTCGCTGCAGACGAACCTCCGTCCGAGACGTCGTCATAGACAATCGGCAGTTCCGCGCTCGGCTGGGGAAAAATGGGAATGGAAAACTCCCGCTTGGGAACTAGCACAAAAACGACGAACGCGCAAATGATAGCAACAGAAAGGATTGCGAGTTTTTTCGCCATCAGTTCTCCGAAGACGTTTCAAAAATATCCTTGAACTTCATTTCGTATTGCATTGATTCAAACGGATCTTCTTCCGGGGAGGCCGTGCCGAAGATTTTATCGACAATTTTGCCCAGCTGCACGATGAACGCAAAATGGTGCTTTGGCTTTTTGGAAAGCAGCAGGCCATCCGAAGGAGAGGCGACCATTCGACGGAGAAGGGTCGCCATGGTCGAAGCGGGCAGTTGAAACATGTTGCAGCAAGTGGCGACTTTCCCGGCGATGCCGTAATCGGGCAATTTTCCGTCCACCAATTTTTCCCCGTGGTCAATGCAGCTGGTATTTTCTGTTGGCTCAATCCAGTCTGCTCGGCGTTCTTCTAACTTTTGAAGCCAAAGGACTCGCGTCTTGTCGTAGATTTCCCTGCGAAAAGCCATTGTTTTATCGCTTGGGAAAAACGTTCCCAGGCAATGCGGGCAAATTCGCAAGTCCAATCGAGAAAGTTCGACTTTTTTTGTTTCGGATTTACAGAAAGGGCAATTGCTCATCGTCTTTAGAAAATAGTAAATTTTGAGCTATGGCAAAAATAATCCCTGTTACATTGCAAAATTTTGAGACCGAGATCTCAGCAGAGGCGGAAAAACGCCCGGTTGTCCTGACTTTCGCGTCATCCCAAATCCCCGAATGCGCTTCTTACAACCAGATGCTGGAAACCCTCGCCAATGAGCTGGATTTCTCTTTGGGCGAAGTCAATCTGGACGAAACAGACAATATGGCGTTTATGGATTATTTCCAGATTCGGAGTCTGCCTTTTGTCGTCGTCCTTTCCAAAGGAGAAATCGCCGATGCCATCCAAGGCCGAGTTCCTCAAGATGAATTGAAGAAAAGGCTTTCCAAATTTTTTGTATCGGAAGAAGAGAGTGTCCGACAAACGATAGAAGACGCTGTTGCCGAAGGAAATTTTTCCCTTGCTAAACCGCAGATTCTTGCGGAGCTCGCTAAAAAAGCGGACGATCATCTGCAAATCCTGCTCGCGAAATGTGAACTCGGACTTGATGCCGCCGAATCTGCCAAGGAAATTCTGCAAAAAATTCCGGAAACCAGCGATGAATATGCCCAAGCGAAATCGCTTCTGGATTTGATGGATCTTTTGGTGGAGGCAGCCAAAACCGACGCTGTAGAAGGTTCCGCAGAAAAATTTCGCAACGCCTGCAAAGACGCTGCGCGCAAAGATTACCGGTCGGCGCTGGAAGGTCTTTTCCAACTCACCCTTTCCGATGCGGCGTTCCGGGATGGCATTGCCCAAAAATCGATGTTGGTTCTTTTCAGCGCCCTAGGCCCCAAAGATCCGCTCACCTGGGAATACCGCAACAAATTGAACACCTTCTTGTTTATTTAAAATGATGCGTCTGATTTCTTTCTTTACTGCTGTTCTTTTGCCCGTCGCCTTGTTTGCGCTGGACTTTCCTGTCCACAAAAAAGTTCTTGACAACGGATTGACCGTCCTTTTGTATCCGAATACGCAGGCACCGACCGTCAGTTGCAGGCTCTTTTATGTGACCGGTTCCGTGAACGAAATCCCGGGGAGTTCCGGGCTTGCCCATATTCTGGAACACGAATTGTTCAAAGGAACAAAAAAAGTGGGTGTCACCGATTTTCGCAAAGATTCGATCCTCCTTGTGAAGCAAGATTCTGTGATGTCTTTGTCTCGCGAAGCCGCTGTTCGTGGGGATTCTTTGAACGCTCAAAAATTCCGAGCTGAATACGATTCGCTTGTTGAAGAAGAACGGCAATACATGGTGAAAGAGGAATTGTGGAGTGCTTACCAGCAAGCTGGCGGAACAGGACTGAATGCTTTTACAACCGATTTGATGACCGCTTATTTTGTCACTTTGCCCAAAAACCGGCTGGAGCTTTTTCTGTATTTAGAATCGGACCGAATGCAAAATGCGATTCTGCGGGAATTTTATTCGGAACGCGATGTGGTGCGCGAAGAAAGGCGGATGCGCTATGACGATCGCCCTTCGGGAAGATATTTTGAAACGTTGAACGGCATGACTTACGAAGCGTTCCCCTACCGGATTCCTACCATCGGCTGGCCCTCGGACATTATGAATTTGACGCGTGAACAGGCGGCGGAGCACTATCGCAAATATTATAAGCCGAGAAATGCCATCCTCGTTTTGGCGGGTGATTTGGATACGGCATCTGCAATGGCGTTGGTTCAAAAATATTTTGCAGAAATTCCTTCGGGGGAGGCTTTTGCTCCAATCACCGTTCGAGATCCGGAACCTGCCGGAGAAAAACGTTTGACGGTTTACCGCCCCGATGCTCCCAACCGGATGGATTTTATTTTTAAAACTCCGGGCGTCGGCGACAGCAGCCTGTATGCGCTCGATATCGCCGAAGGCGTTCTGAATGGACGCTCGGGAAGGCTCTATAAAAAATTGGTGGAAGAGAAAAAAGTGGCTGTTTCTGCACGCGCCGCGAACTCTGTAAATAAAACCGTTTCGGAATTTTCGATTAGCGTATTGCTGCAACCCGATGCCAATCCCGATTCCGTAGAAGCCTTTGTTTGGGAAGAACTTGAAAAACTCAAAACAGAAACCGTTTCCGAACGAGAACTCGCCAAGGTTAAAAATCGTGCGACGATGGGACTAGTCGAAAGTTTTCTCGATATGGAAAATGTGGCGACGCAGCTCGCTTGGTATGAAATGTTCGGCGACTATAAAATTCTTTTGAACTGGCCGGACAATCTTGGAAAAGTGACTCCGGAAAATGTACAGAATATCGCCCAAAAAACATTCAGCCACAAAAATGCGACCATTGGACTTTTATTGAAAGGCGAGGAACGTTAAATGAAACTGTTTTCCCTTTTGTTGTTTGTTTGTTTCCTTGCCGCTTGTTCGGGGACAAAACAGCCGGCTAAAATTCAACAGCCCGCGACCAAAACCGTCGAAGTCGCTAAAAAAATGGAAACTCCGGCAAGCGATATTCCGGAATCATACAAGGAAATCGTTTTTCCGCCTTTTGCTTATACGGCTCCGTTCCCTGCTGATTCCCGCGTTCAAATTTCAGAAAAAGTAACGGGCTACGTCATTGAAAATAGAAGTCTTCCTCTGATTCACTTTAACATTTTCTTTGAAGAACCGCACGTCACCGACAGTCTGCAAAACAAAGCTGCCAACGCGCTTCTTTCTTTCATGTTTCGCCGAGGCGGTTCCGAAAAACTTTCTCCGCAAGTTTTGGACGATTCGCTGGAATTTATCGCCGCGTCTCTTGCGGGATCGGTCGGCACGTTCACCAGTGCCATTAGCGTGGAATGTATGACCAAAGATTTTCCGCAACTTATGGAACTCGCCAAAGAAGTCTTTTTGCATCCCGCGTTTGACAGCAGCGCTCTTGAAATTCAAAAAGCGAATGCCATCAACGGTTACGAACACCGCTATGATACGCCTAAAGATATTCTCGCCGCTTTGGACACTAAAGTGAATTACAAACCGAATCCTCGCTTATGGACCGCCACTGCCGAGGAATATCGGAATGTCAAACGCAACGACCTTGTTGCTCTTTCCAAGGGACGCTTTCAACGGGGGCGTATTGTTTTTGCGCTCGCCGGGGATTTTAACAGAGATTCCATGGTGACGGAATTAAAACGGTATTTTGAATCCTGGCCATCTGACAAACCGGACTCGTCCAAAATTCCGCCGATGGAACTTTCACAAAAAACGGGAATTTTCCTTGTGGATAAGGATATCACCCAAGCGAATATCCAGATGAGCGCGCCTTTTGTGAAACGTCCACACCCCGATTATTACCCGACGGCAGTGGCAAGTTTTATTTTAGGAGGCGGCAGTTTTTCCTCTCGCCTGATGGCGACGGTGCGCTCTGACAACGGACTCGCTTATAGCATTCACAGTTACGCTGAAAATTCTTACCGCGATCAAGGCCGGGTATTTATTTCTCTGCAAACGAAAGTGGAAAGTGCTGCTCTGGCGATAGACTTGATTCAAAAGGAAATTGAAAAATTGGCAAAGGAAGGCCCGACCGATGCGGAATTGGAACAAGCCAAGAAAACGCTGATAGAAGGACTTCCAAGCCTGTTCGATTCTCCGGCAAGTACGTCCATTCTTTTTGCGCAAGGAGATTTGCTCGGCAAAAAGGATTCGCATTATATTGACTATGTTCAAGAAATCAACGCCGTGACGAAAGAGCAGGTCCAACAGATGATTGCCAAATACTTTGACCCCAAAAAAATGGCAATCTGCATTGTCGGTCCTGAAAGCGGGCTGAAAGATGTTGGGACGTTTACGGTTGTTCCGCTGGACAGCTTGGATATGAGGCAGTGAGCTTTTTGAAACGCTTTTTCTTTATCTTAAACTTTTTTGTTTTTTGTTCGCTTGCGATTGCAGGTCCTGGACAAGAAGAGTTGCGTCACAATGCTTGCGCTGCCGCCAAAAAATGTTTAGATGTCATTCTTCCGAGATGTTCTGCCCAGGAGCTGGAACCCGTCGAAGATGTCGAATATGACGGCGAATTCTGCTCGGCATTTTTGGAATTGCAAAAACGCGGAATTCCACTGCAAAGCCCCGTCACCGCTGAAATTTTTGGGCATCTCGGCGGGCGTTATCGAGTCGTTTACGAAACCGAGGGCAAGCTCCCCGTCAGCGGACCGATGATGAGCTATCTTTTTGATCATTTCCCGTTTACGACTGCGCTGGTAAATGCCATGCAAGAAACCAATTACACGATTCACTACAATTCGTGGGATCAGCGGCTTTTCAGCGGCAATAACGGCGGAAATCTTTTTGGTGATTTTTACTGGGTTTTGCAGGATAGCGCTGGAGTCGGAAAAGGATTTCACAATGTTTTTTACGGCAGCGGACGTTGCAAAATTCTTCGCTGGAATCTGCATGGAATCGCCATCGCTGTTTTGGACATGTATCCGAACGGCGATGCGACCCGCTATAAATTCAAAGCGATTGTATTCCCGGCTAACGCCGTTTTGAATTCCATTATGAAAATGGGCGTCTTCCGGGATGTGGTCAATTCCAAAATTTCGGAAATTATCCGCAACATTTCGGAATCTTCGGAAAGTTACGTCGAAGGCAATCATGAACCCGTCGAAAAATCCGAAGTTATTCAAAAAAAATACAGTAAGGAAATTCATGAATTTCTGCAAGTCGCGTCTGGAAAATTATTTTGGACCGTCGGCGACGCTGTTCAAAAAAAACGCGAAGAAAAACGAAAACAGAAACCGAATTTTGTAACCGAAATTCCGATGATTTTCAAACAGGAAAATTCCCATGGCAACCCCTGACTATACTTATTCTTCCCCGGAAATGCAAGCGAAAATCGAAGCACTGCTCCCGCGGATTACAGAACACCGTCGCGATCTTTTGATGAAAGTGGTTCAAAATCGCACGCGGCATTTTTGCATGGTTCTCGAAGACCTTTTTGACCCGCATAACATTTCGGCGGTCATTCGCACGGCAGAGGTTTTCGGATTGGAAGACGTGCACATCATCGAAGAAGTGAATCCTTACAAAGTAAACAAATCTATTTTGAAAGGATCCATTAAATGGATGAATCTTTATTTGTATAAAAAACGCAAGGCCTGCATGGAACATCTGCGGCAAAAAGGTTACCGCATCGCCGTTGCTAGCACGAATACGACAAAGTCCGTTTTGGATTTGGATCTTTCTCAGCCGACCGCTTTCTATTTGGGAAGTGAATTTACCGGAAATCATCCTGATACCCTTGCAACCGCAGACTGCGAATTTATTTTACCGCAATACGGCATTACCGAATCCATGAATGTTTCCGTTGCCGGAGGCGTTCTCATGTGTTATCTGGATCACTTTATGCAGCAAAAAGGGCGTTCTCAATTTACGCTTTCCCCTGGCGAACGCGATGAACTTTTGCTCGAATGGCTAAAAAGGCATATAAATGACGAGTCCGCATCCAGCTCTATCACTCGCATAGACGGCGAATAAGTTAAATTGTATTCGCGATGAAAAAGAATATCGGATTATATCTCGCTGTCGGCCTTGTTGTCCTGCTCGCCATTATCATTTTGATTTTTGGCCTGTTCTTTTTGAACGACAAGGATCCCCGTGAAGTTTTTGACACCTATTATCTGCGATTTCCTCAAGTCAGCACCTTGACTTTGGACGACCCTGTTAAAATCAACGGCGTAAAGCTCGGTAAAGTCGAAGATATTTATTTGTCTGGGCATCGCGTTCTTGTTGTGGTGCGAATCCGTAACGACGTGCGAATCCCGGTGGGCTCCGAAATTCGCGTGCAGAACATCGGCATTATGGGAGAACGCCAAATCGGTATCATCCTTTGCGATTCCAGCGAAAATTATTCGCCCAACGACACAATCGACGGACAATTTGATGCGGGCATTGCCGAAGCGCTTGGGCTTGCGGGAGAAATCATCGATTCTACAAAAACGCTCATCACTTCGGTTCATCAAGTGATGGATTCGACCATCGCGAATCCCGAATTCCGGACTAAATTCCGCACGATGATGGACAAGGCGGAAAATCTGGAAGATCGTCTGGCGAAAATGCTCAAGGACACGGATCCGCAAATCAAAAGCAGCTTGAACAATCTGAATATGGCCACCGTTAAAGTAAACGCTTTGCTTGACACGGTAAAAGCTCCTGTCAGCGGGCTTCTTGCCGACGCCGGCAATTTGATGCAAGACGCGGGCGGCATTCTTGTCAAACTGGATTCTGTGACAAATCGCTTGACTCTTTTGACATCCAAGCTTCAATCCACGGACAATACGGCGGGAATCCTGCTCAACGACAGAACTCTCCATGACGATTTGGTTCAGACTCTCCATTCCGCGGACAGCCTGTTCCAAATTATTCTCCAAGACGGTTTGGATATTAACGTGGATTTCTTTTAATTAGGACGGATGTATTGTATGCTGACTAAAGAAATTGTCGTCACCAACAAGCTCGGCGTGCACGCGCGCCCC
Organism: Fibrobacter sp. UWS1; assembly: GCF_002300445.1. Taxonomy (NCBI): domain Bacteria; kingdom Pseudomonadati; phylum Fibrobacterota; class Fibrobacteria; order Fibrobacterales; family Fibrobacteraceae; genus Fibrobacter; species Fibrobacter sp. UWS1. The sequence goes on along the minus strand of NZ_NSGW01000001.1, from coordinate 1,747,992 downwards.
GCAGGAATGATTGTCGATATTACCGGAAAATCCCAAAGCGACATCTCTCTGGAATACGAAGGCAATAAAGTAAATGCCAAAAGTATTTTGAATGTGATGATGCTCGCCATTACGCCGGGTTCCACCGTCAGATTTACCGCCGATGGTGCTGATGAAGAACAGGTTTTGAATCAACTGGAACAACTTTTCCGCGAAAATTTTCATGAAGAGCAAAATGACTAATAAGCAAAAAAATCGAACGGTTCTAGTGGGAGTGGCCGCTTCTCCCGGTTATGCTTATGGTCCTGTCCGCAAAATTGAAACCCGAAAATATTCTTTAGACTCCTCGGCTTTGCCAACCAGTGCGCTTGCCGAAGAAGAAAACCATTTTTTATCTGCTGTCGATAAAGCTGCCAAAGAAATTCAGAACTTAAAAAAAGTTACCGGAGAACGGTTGGGTGAAGAAGAAGCCCGCATTTTCGATTCCCACTTGATGATGCTTCGGGACTCGACGGTTCTGGATCCGATTATTCAAAGCATCCGTCAAAAAAGGCATAACGCCCGTTGGGCTGTTCATAGCACGCTTTCGGCTTTAATTGCCAAATTTGAAAGCAGCAAAATGGAAATCATGCGTGAACGCACGATGGATTTGCGGGAGATTTACAATCGTTTGCTTGCCGCTTTGGACGAAGCGACTTCCGCGCCTCTGCCTCAAAGCAAAACTCCTTTGGAACCGTCCAATATCGTTTCGCACGAATTGACTCCCGGTATGCTGATGTCCATTGAAAAAAATGAGGTGCTGGGATTTGCGACGGACATCGGTGGGCGCACAAGCCATATTTCCATTCTTGCCCGAGCCATGCAGCTCCCTGCGGTTTCCGGTTTGCGCAACATTTCCGTTGTCATTGAAGATAACGATATGCTGTTTATTGATGGAACCGGAGGAATGGTCATCGTTAATCCAAACGAAGAAGACCTGAATCGCTACCAGGAAAAGCTGGCGGTTTACAATAAGCAGAAGCAAGAACTTTTCACCATGCGCCAATTGGAGCCGATGACCTTGGACGGCAAATACATTACGCTCCATGCGAACATCGAGCTTCCTATTGAAGCAGAATCCGTTCTGGAATTTGGCGCAACAGGCATTGGACTTTACCGTTCCGAGTTCCTTTTTTTTAGAAAGGGAACGCCGACTTGCGAGGAACAGACCGCTGCCTACTCGCATATTCTGAAAAGGCTTTCCCCTCATCCGGTGGTTATTCGAACCTTGGATGCTGGCGGCGACAAGCTCGTTTCTGATATTTCCGCCGCGGATGAAGCGAATCCTTTTATGGGCTGGCGTTCCATTCGCGTGTGCCTTACCCGCAAAGACCTTTTCCGTGAACAATTGCGTGCTTTGCTTTTGGCGAGTCGTGAAGGACATTTGCGCATCATGTTCCCCATGATCAGCAGTTTAAATGAACTCCGCGAAGCTAAGGCTCTTTATTATGAATGTCGGACGCAACTGCTGAATGAAGGCGTGGAGCTTCCCGAAGTGCAAGTCGGTTGCATGATAGAAGTCCCGGCGGCGGTCATGATGGTTGATACTCTCGCTAAAGAAGTGGATTTTTTCAGTATTGGTACAAATGACCTGATTCAATTTACGTTGGCTGTAGATCGTACAAATGAATTGATTGCCAATATGTTTGAACCGCATCATCCGGCTGTTTTAAATATGATAAACCGCACTGTTCAAGCGGCTCATAGCGAAGGCATTCCCGTTTGCGTCTGCGGCGAAATGAGTGCCGATCCCTTGTCCACGCTTGTTCTGGTCGGTCTAGGCGTCGATGAACTTTCCATGACACCCTGGAGCATTATGGAATGCAAAAAAATCATTCGATCCGTCAATTACGAAGATGTGAAAGCTACTGCCCGCGCCGTTCTTAAAATGGATACCGCCGCCGATGTCAATCGTTATCTCCGTCAAAAATATCTACAGATGATTATCGACTTGGGCATTTCCAGTTTTATCACATCTCACGAAATCAAGAATCCGTTAGAAAAAAATGCTTAAAAAAATTCTTCTTGTTGGTGCTTTGCTTTGTGCCGCTCTTTTTGCCTCTACAAAAGATTCTGCACAGGATCGGATTCCGGGATATGATTTTCAAAACAAAGTCATTCGCTATGAACGCAATCAGAAAAATTGCGATTCCCTGCCTGACGGTTTGGAAAAAGATTTCACTTGCGCTGCAGCCGCTTATTATCAAGGCGATTTTGAAGGCTCGCTTAAGGCATACGAATCTCTTCTTGGCAAGGATGAAAGTCTAGATAAAAGTATCTTGTCTCGAATAGCGCGATCCCAGTTTGAACGAAAACAATATGCGCAAGCTAAAAGTACCATCGCTAAAGGGGATGAAAAGTTTCCCGATGACGCTGGCTGGAAAGAATTTGCGGCACGAGTTCGGCTGGATTTGAATTTAGAAGACCCGAATATCAAACCCAAAGCGAAAGCGGATTCCATTGACGTCTTTTTGAAAAATTACGGCGACGATGTGCGAGTTCCTCGTTTGCGTTATACAAAAGGAACTTTGCTCGAACAAGCGCACTGGTATAAAGCAGCAAAGACCGCGTACCTTTACGTCATCGCTCATCCCTCGGAATATGGTGACGCCGCCTGGAAAGCTTTGCGCCGCATCCGTTCCCATTCCATCGCTGAAACCCTCGATGAAAAAATCACTTATACGAGTCGCCTTTGCAGCAAGGGCTTTCACAAGGAATGCCTCGATTTGATCGATTCCATTTTTGCGATAGATGCCGTTCAAGTTTCTGGACGCGACACGAGCAAAGCGCCCGTTTTAAAAACCGCAGAAGATTCTCTCAACCAGAAATTGCCCCCCAGCACGATTTCGTTAAAAAATCGTATCTCTTTGTGGGAATTTCGAGCGGCGGCCTACAAAAATTTGAAGCAGGATTCCGCGGCCATTCGGACTTATGAATTTTTAACGGACAGTGTGGATTCCCGAGCGGCATGGTTGCAATCTTTAGTTCGTCTTTATCGCGCAAATGGCATGACGGTCAAGGCGGCAAAAATCGATTCGCAATTCCAGGCCAAGTTCCGCTTTACTTTGCAAAACGCCAACAACATTTGGGTTCGGGCGTTTGAATTGGAGCAAGCGGGCAAATTTGCGGAAGCCATCGCCAGTTATGATTCCCTTTCCAATCCCCGTTTTAAAAACAGCAACAAAGTCAAATGGATTCGTTTTCGAATCGCCCTCTGCTATTTGAAACAGAACAAAATGGATTCCGCCATTATCGCTTTCAATAAGGCGAAAAGCGAAGATTTTCTCTGGAGTTCCAGCGGAGCAAGGATGTTTCTCGGCGACATTTATTTCTCTCAAGGCAAAGCAGAAGAGGCCAAGGCGGCCTATCTCGATTGCATCAAAGATTTTCCGGTCGGCTACTACGCGCATCGTTCCCGCATCAAATTGATAGAAAACGGCTTGATGGATTCTGCATCGGTTCCGTGGCTCGCTCCTCGAGATATGTCGGACTCGGCGACTATCGTCTGGATTCGTTCCATTCAAAAAGGAAAGTCGGATTCTTCTCACAGCGAAGCCCGCTACAAGATGGCGCAAAAGCTTTTGGACTTCGGATTTGCCGAAGAAGCCTTTGATTTATTTCACGCTGCCAAAAAGAAAAATCAAGATCGTTTGGATTTCTTGTATTCCTATGGCAAACTTTTCCTTGCTTACGATGAACTGATTCAAGGCTATGCGTTGGCACGAAAATTTCAGAATACGATTCCTCGCGCTTTTTTAGGGGACGCTCCGCGCGGTGTGATGAAATTTTTGTATCCCATGCCGTTCAAAGAACAGATTTTCGCCGCTGCGGATTCTTCCATCGACCCGTTCTTTGTTTACAGCGTGATGCGTCAGGAATCCACTTTCAACTATTTGATTACAAGCCCGGCGAATGCTTGCGGCCTTTTGCAAATTATTCCTCCGACGGCGAAAAAACTTGCCGATGCTGAAAAAATTCAAAACTTTTCTTCGGCTCTGCTGTACAATCCTTATATGAATATCCGATTGGGAGTGCGTTACTTGAAAGATCTTCTCAAGGAATACGAGAACGATCCCATGTATGTTCTGGCCAATTACAATGCGGGCCCCCGCCCTGCAAAACGCTGGCAAGCGGCTAGCAAAAACATGTCGTGGGATATGCGGGCCGAAGAAATCAGCTACTGGGAAACCCGCGACTATGTAAAACGCTGCTTGGGCAATTACTGGGTCTATACCGAAGTTTGGGAACGCTAAATGTTGCTTTTTGTTTTGACGTTTGGCGCTGCAATCTGTTTTGCTTTCGGGAATGTCCTTTCCAAATCGGGAGTTGCTAAATCCGGGAAAAAAGCAGACTTTGCACATCCTATTCAATTTATTCTCGGCTTTCTCACCTCTAAACGCTGGTGGACGGGATTTTTTCTTTCGGCATGCGGGAATGCGGGCAACTATTCGGCGATGGCGCTTTATAATTTGAGTCTGGTCAAACCGATTTCCGCATTGAATCCGGTTCTTACCGCTGTATTTGGGTGGCTCTTTTTGAAAGAGCCTATTAACCGACGCATTGTCGCTGCCATTGTGTGCGTTCTTTGCGGGCTTCTTTTTGCGTCCGCAGAAATCGGAGAAAAGGCAGGTGTGCAAAATATTCCGGCTCTCTGGATTTTTGTCGCCATTTTTTTGGCTTTCGCCTTTTCTTGCCGGTTCATTTTTCGGCGCAGCGAAATTAGCGATTCCCTGATGATGGGAACCTGCTACGGGCTTTCGGATGTTTTGTATAAAAGTCTTGCGATTGACGCTACCGCAAAGGGGATAGAACTTTCCGCTGGTGAATTCGTTTACTGGCTTGGTGACATTCGGGTTTGGGCTTTTGCGGCGACCTATCTTACCGCATTTCTTTTTACGCAAGTCGCTTTTTCTCGTGGGCGCGCCCTTTTTGTAATTCCGTTTAGCGCGGCGATCGGAGCCGTTGTTCCTATTCTCGCCGGGGCGCTTATTTTTGCGGAGCCGTTTCCTCCGATGAAAATCGTGAGCATCGTTCTGGTCATTTTCGGCTCTAGTTTGTTCATCACGAGCCCGCGCGAAATCATCAAGAAAAATTTTAGTAGGAAATTCTATGCAAAATGATATTTGGTTCAAAGCGATAGGACATTGCAAACCGGAAGAATACGATTTGGCGACGTTCTTTTTGATGGAAGCGGGAGTTGGCGCTTTGGAAGAACTTGAAACTTCTAACGCCGAGCGCACCGATTTTTGTTTTTATTCCGAAAGTCAAGAATTTCGAGACGGTATAATTGCTCGGTTTCCGCAATATCATTTTGTGGCAGAAAATGAAAAGGCTAAAGATTGGGATCGCTGGTGGCGGGACAGAGCGACTCCGGTCCATGTCTCCGAAAAAATCTGGGTGAGGCCGCCTTGGGTTGAATTTACTCCTCCAGAAAAAAACGCCGTTCTCTTGGTGCTTGAAGCCAAAAGCGCTTTTGGAACGGGCGATCACGCTACGACGGCTCTGATCTCCGGCATGATGGAATCCTTGGATTTTCAAAACAAGATCGTCCTCGACATTGGAACGGGAACGGGCATTCTCTCGATGATTGCCGATAAACTGGGAGCGCGCAAAGTCATCGGTACGGAAATCGATCCGCTAGCCCTTCCTTGCATTGTGGAAAATTTCAAGCAGAATCAATGTGGAAATTCCCGCGCCGTGTTCGGGTTTTTAAGCGCGTTCAGCGATTCCGCTTCCTTTGATATTATCGTTTGTAACATGATTCGCACCGAATTTTGGCCCATGCGAAAAGACGTGGAACGGATGCTTTCTAAAGGCGGACATTTTCTGCTCACCGGGCAACTGACCGCCGAAAAGGATTACATTCTCCATTGGTTTCAGGAATGCGGTTTTCAAGTCGTTCGGGAAAATACACGGGACGAATGGTGGTGCGTTGACGCTGTTTACACGGGAAAAGTACGATGACGACTTTCTTTGCGCGCGCCGTTTTAGGAAAAACAACCGAGAAACCTGTATGGCTGATGCGCCAAGCGGGACGTTACTTGCCCGAATATCGTGCACTCCGCAAACGTTTTCCTGATTTCATTTCTTTTGTACGTAATGCGGATGCTGCTGCCGAAGCGACCTTGCAGCCCGTTAATCGTTTTGATATGGATGCGGCAATCCTCTTCAGCGATATTCTTGTGACTCTTCCTTCCATGGGATTTGATTTGAAGTTTGAATCCGGAAAAGGTCCTGTCATTTCCAATCCTTTTCGCGACGCGTCTTGTGCGAAAAATCTTCGGCAAGTTCGTTTAGAAAACGATTTAGCATATACGAAAGCCGCTTTGCAAAAAGTCCGCGCCAAGCTCTCTTCGGAAAAATCCCTCCTCGGTTTTGTCGGGGGGCCGCTTACGATTGCTTCTTATGCTATTGAAGGTGGAACTTCTAAAGATTTGCACAGGACCAAATCCCTTTTTTATAATGATTCTGATGCTTATGCTGTTTTGCTGAATGCAGTTGCCGAAACAACCGGCAAATATCTGGCTCTTCAAGCGGAATGGGGCGCAGATGTTCTCGTCATCATGGATTCGTGGGCTGGGCATTTAAGCGGTGACGATTATCAAAAAATGGCAAAGCCCTACACGGATAAAGTCGTTTCCATTGTTCGCCAGCAAACGGATGCTCCCATTATCCATTATGCAAACGGCGCTTCGCATCTCGTTGCGGATTTTATCAAGTCCGATTTTAATGTTGTCGGAGTCGATCATCGAACCGATTTGGCAAATCTTCTGGACAAGAATCCAGGAAAAATTTTCCAAGGAAATCTGGACCAGGCTTTGCTTTTTGCAAATCCCGAAATCATTCGGGAGCGGACTCAAGAAATTTTAAAGACCGTTGGAAATCGTCCGCACATTATGAATCTTGGGCACGGCGTTCTTCCCGATACGCCTATTGACGGAGTTCGTACTTTTGTCGATACGATTCACGGAAATCATTTATGAATGAAAAAGCATACTTTCCAGCCATCGACGGATTGCGCCTTTTAGCTTCCCTCAATATCGTGATGCTGCATCTAGCTTCCTCTTCGGCACTTGGCTATATGGCGAGTTGGACTTGGGTAATGCCGATTGTAACTGCTCCCGCTTTTGCCGCTGGGCTCTTCTTTATTCTGGCCGGATTTTTATTTGCTTCTAAATTCAATGACCCGGACAGACGCTTGCCCGTCATACCCTTTTTGTTTGCTCGTATCGCAAAGCTCTATCGCTGCCATTTCGCCATGACGCTCCTGATGTTTGTCGCTATTTACGTCAAAGTGGGCGGGTTTGAAAACATGTTTCACCCCATCCGCTCCCTTTTCATGCACCTTTCGCTTTCGTGGGCGTTTTTTCCGCAGTTGGGAATGAAACTCAATGAACCCAGCTGGTCTTTAACAGCATTCTTTATTTGTTATGCAATCACTCCATTTTGCGCGCGGCATTTGGCGAAAATTTCCAGTCGAAAAATTCTGTGGACGCTTTGTGCGCTGGTTTTCCTTCCTGGAATCCTGTGGGGATTTTTCTTTGCATACGCCGGTTTTCTAGGAAACGTTCCGCTTCTTGGAGATTTTTCCAATTACAATTTGCGCTATCAGTATTTTCACATGTTTCCCTTTGTACGCATTTTTGAATATCTGTTCGGGATGATTCTTTTTAGGCTTTACAAATCGGGCGCATTCGATATTTTGAAAAAAAATTATGTCGCTGGAATTTTGCAGATTTTCTTTTTGGCGATTCTCTATGCGAGCCTTTTTACGATGAAATCCGAAAACGTCGCCTGGAATTTTATTTGCCATCATTCCGTTGCGGTTCTTATTTATGGCGGTCTTATCATCTGCGTCACGACATCCAAGGGTTGGCTTTCCCGAATTTTTTGCCAGCCGCTCATTCGCGCTGTCGGGCGCGCGTCTTTTTATCCGTATCTGATTCACTTGCCGCTAGTCACCATCGCCTGGGGCTTTTGTGATATGAACCGTCCTCTTTCCACCGTTCTCTTTCTCCTTTTCATTTACACGGTGAGCACGCTCTACCAAAAGCACAAAGATCGCTTGCATCGTTTGAAAAAAAGTGCGCATTCGCTTCCCCCGCAGAAGTAGCCGCGCAACGGCTGTTGGCTGTTTTTAAAATTCTAGTCTTTGGGTATTTTGGGACGGTCGAACCCGTCGAACATATTGATTTTTCTTTATCCGGGCAATTTTTAGAGGTTGCCTGTTTTTTGTTTTTCTAAATTAACGGAATAATTTTTAAAAAGGACTTTCAATGAGTATTCTTGATTCGCTTCTTCATAAGGTTTTCGGAACTCCACACGAGCGTAAAGTAAAATCCCTTCGCCCGATCATTGCGCAAATTCACGAGGCACGTCAAAAACTGGAAGTTCTAGATGACAAGGAATTGGCGGCAAAATCCGCAGAATTTCGTGAAGCGATAAAAGCCGGCAAAACGCTGGACGACATCAAGGTCGAAGCCTTTGCCGTGTGCCAAGAAGCGTGCGACCGCCGTTTGGGCATTTTCAACGTGTTCAAGCCGGAATTTGAATTTGATTTTTCTTCTCTCGGCGACGATCCGGAAATTATCGCCGCAGTGGAAGCCGCCAAAGCCGATATGGCTGCGGGCAAACCCGAATGGGAAATCTATATGCCCGCTAAATTCTACGCGAAAGTTCGCGAGCTTTTTCCCAAGTCGGAAAAGCCTTTCCGAATGCTGCCCTTTGATGTCCAGCTGATTGGCGGACTGGTTTTGCACGAAGGCGCTATTGCCGAAATGGCGACTGGCGAAGGAAAAACTCTGGCTGCGGTCTGCCCCGTATATTTGAATGGACTTTCTGGAAAAGGCGTGCACGTCGTCACCGTAAACGACTATCTGGCGACCCGAGATTCTAAACAGATGGGATTTGTTTACAAGTTCCTCGGTTTGACGGTCGGTTTGATTGTTCACGATTTGGATTCGGCACAACGCCGTGAAAGCTACAACTCCGATGTGACTTACGGAACCAATAACGAATTCGGATTTGACTATTTGCGCGACAATATGGCTGTAGATCCGAAGGACGTGGTCCAGCGCGAACCGAATTTTTGCATTGTCGATGAAGTGGACTCGATTCTTATTGACGAAGCGCGGACGCCTCTCATCATCAGCGGTCCTGCCGAAGATGCCACCGACAAATACACCAAAGCTCGCCAGCTGATTTTGCAATTGACCCGCGGCAAAGATTATACGGTCGATGAAAAAGACAAAATCGTGCAGCTCACGGAACGCGGTACAAACCATATCGAACAGATCATGGGTTTTACCAATCTGTATGGCGAACACGCGGAATGGGTGCATTTTATCACTCAGGCTCTCAAAGCGGAAAATCTGTTTCTTCGCGACAGGGATTACATTGTTCGGGACGGCGAAGTCGTTATCGTCGATGAAAATACGGGCCGCCTCATGGAAGGCCGCCGCTACTCCGACGGCATTCACCAGTCCATTGAAGCCAAGGAAAATGTTCCTATTCGCCGCGAAAACCAGACCCTCGCGACCATCACATTCCAAAACTATTTCCGGATGTACAAAAAGCTTTCGGGCATGACGGGAACGGCAGAAACGGAAGCGACGGAATTCATCAAAATTTACAACATGAACACGTGGGTGATTCCCACGAACAAGCCCTGCATCCGTAAAGATATGCAGGACATGGTTTACAAAACCGAAGACGCCAAGTGGAAAGCCATCGTCGCCGAAATCCAGAAGCGGCATGAAAAAGGACAGCCTCTTCTTGTCGGCACGGCATCGGTGGAACGATCCGAAAAGTTGCATCAGCTTCTGGTAAAAGCGGGCATTCCCCATGACGTTCTGAACGCCAAAAATCATGGGCGAGAAGCGGAGATTATCCAGTTTGCAGGCTACAAGGGAAAAGTCACTGTCGCCACAAATATGGCTGGGCGTGGAACCGACATTGTTCTAGGACCCGGTGTCAAGGAACTCGGTGGCTTGCATGTTCTCGGTACGGAACGGCACGAAAGCCGGCGTATCGATAACCAGTTGCGCGGACGTGCGGGGCGTCAAGGCGATCCGGGTTCATCGCAATACTTCCTCTCTTTGGACGACGATCTGATGCGCATTTTCGGCGGCAGCAATGTCAAGCAGCTGATGAACCGTTTTGGAGTCGGCGATGACGAAGTCATTACGCATCCGATTGTCTCTCGTTCCATCCGCGGTGCGCAAAAACGCGTAGAAAGTCAGAGCTTTGACACGCGTAAATACTTGCTGGATTATGACAACGTCATGAACGAGCAGCGTAAAGTGATCTATGGCATTCGTCGGCGCATTCTCAACGGTGACGATGTGCGCTCGGACATTTGGACAAACATCCAGGACGCCTGCGATATTAAAGTCTCCCAATTTGTTGGCAAGGAACGCTTTGCCGATGAATGGAACTGGGACGGATTGACGACTGCGGTTAAATTGAGCTTCGCCGTCAACTACAACCCGGCTGCGGAAGAGCGTGGCAAAAAAACAGCGGAGCAGGTTTTGGACGAAGTAATCGCTCTTTGCAAAAACAAATACGACAAGCTGGTCGAAATTATTCCCGACAACGATTTCCGCAATATCGAACGGCGCATTTTCCTGTACACCATCGACCAACACTGGAAAGAAAACTTGTACGCAATGGACCAGTTGAAAGACGCTATTCGCTATCAGGGTTATGCGCAAAAAGACCCGCTGGTGATGTACAAAAATCAGGCGTTTACCACATTCCAGAATTGTTTGGAAAGCATTGCCACGATTACTGCCCAGCGCATTTTGAACATCCGAATTCAGTTGGCGAACGGCGTTTCCGTTGCTCCGGAGCAGCTGCAAAAAGCTCCGCGCCCAAGCGAAAATCCGAACAATGGGAATTCCGCAGCGACCGAACAAGAACAGGAAACGCCTAAAGCAGTCAATCCTGTTCCGCCATCGACTCCGTCCGCAATTCCGAGTTCCGCACTTCCCGGTACACGTCCGCAAGGATTACGCCGTGCTGGAGTTCCCGGCGCTCGCTTAAAGAGCGACCATCCGAAGCTCGGACGCAATGACCCGTGCTGGTGCGGTTCTGGCCTCAAATACAAAAAATGCCACGGCAAAAACGAAGATTAAAATCTGTGCATTTCAATATGGAACGGCGGGACTTTTCTCTTCGCCGTTTCTTTTTTCCAATAGAACAAGAGGATTTCGCATGATACAAACCGCAAAACGTTTTTTTTGTTTAGAGGGAATCGATGGTTCGGGAAAAAGTACTCAACTGAAATTTCTTGCATCCGATTTGCAAAAAAGAGGTTTTGACGTACTCTGCATTCGGGAACCGGGCGGCTCTGAAATATCGGAAAAAATCCGAAACTTGCTTTTGGATGTTCGTTACAAAGGCATTATGAGCGACAAGACCGAATTGCTTTTGTACAATGCGGCCCGCTCTCAGGTTATCGCCGAAAAAATTGCCCCGGCTCTGGATGCGGGAAAAATTGTCTTGGCTGATCGATTTGCCTGGAGCACTCTTGCCTATCAAGGTTACGGTCGGGGAATTGACCCGCAAACCGTTCTGGATCTTTCTCAAATCGCTTGTGGGCATTATAATCCAGAGCTGACTCTTGTTTTGGATCTTTCTGTGGAAGAAAGTCGCCGGAGACAAACAAACGATAACCGAATTCCCGACAGGCTCGAAAGCGAATCGGCAAATTTTTTCAACCGTATTCGAAATGGGTATCGGCAAATGGCACAGGATTTTCCCGAATGTGTTTCGCTCATCGACGCGGAACAGCCTGCGGATAAAGTTTACTCTCAAATCCGTCAGGCCATTTGGAAAAAACTCGATTCTTAAAAGTTGTATCTCGTGTATAAATTAATGGAATGCATCGTGCGGGACATCGGTTGCACCCGTTCATAGGCGGCGATTTTAGCATAAGAATTGAGGCTAAGTCCCAGAGAAAAACGCAGTGGCAAATACAGATCGGCTCCGGCGCTGTTGAAAATCACAAAGTCGTAACCGTTGGTTCCGTAATGCGGTTCAGTATTGGGCATCGTATGGAACAAATATGCCGCAACCGAGTTGTATAGTTTTCCCCATTTTTTCAGCTCGATTTCTATGGAAGATTTATAGCTGAGTCCCAAGCTGTACTGGTAATCTCTCGTTTCTTCATACGTGGAATCCGTCAGAGCAAGCACATCGCCGTAATTAAAGTCCGACGAGCCTAGCATAACGAAGGAAGGCATGTGAATCATGCGGAAATTGAGGTTTTCAGAAAGATGAATGCTGACGTCGGCGCCCAAACCGATAGCCAGCGCGGACATTTCGACCAAGTCGCCGTAGAACGTGTCGAAATGCAGATATGTAGCCAGGTCCACCCAGTTTTCGCCGGAATTTAGATGGATGTTTTTGAGTTTTCCCACGGAATTCATCCGCATCATCATACCGTCTTCACTTTGCTCCTGATTGAAATCAAAAGTAAAGTATTCAAAAGGCTTTTGAATTTTGCGATTTGCCCTGCCGTAAACGAGATTCAAACCATAACCGAGCGACGAAGAGTTCCAATCGCTATCGGAACGGACATCGGCGTCTTCGTCGTAGCGGTATTCGCTGCCAAACCGATGGCCGACTCCGATAAACACGGACCAATTCAGCGGCGCATACCCCGGATTTGTTGGACTTGCTCCAGTCACTCTTTCTTGCAAGTAAGCAATCGGGCTAGAGACGAAGGCGAAGATGTTGTCCAAAATTCCCGCATCCGGTTTAGAAAGAACCCGTGTCGAAATCCGGTAGAGCATTTCGCCGTAGATGGTGCCGCCAACGCTGGTCGCTATCAGGTCGTTCGGTGCGGGATATTCTGTTTCGCAGAACATTTCCCAGACGTAGGAACCCGTAAAGGCAAACAAAAAGCTTTCGTAGAAAGAATAGCCCGACGCACGAGCCGCTGAATAATACATGCTGCCCTGATAAGGGTGCCCAAAAAAGTTGATGGCAAAATGGTTGTCGTCCCATTGCCAGCCTTCTCGATAGTTGCGCTTCCAGTAAGACGGTCCGGTTTTAGCGTAATCTTTCCGCAAAACGGCATAATCCCAAGCCCACACCAACACGTTTTGGGCAATCACTTCCGCAAAGGGGACGATGGTGGGGTACCGCTTGCCTGTCGGGGTTCTAGGCGTAAATTCCGGAATGGAGTCCGCTGAGGCTTCCGTTTTCTTCTGCGAAGCCGATAAGGAATCCTCTGGAGATGGCGTGGATACGTCTGCATAAGCAAACGTTGAAACCAAAACCAAAGAAAGAAAAAACAGAACTTTTTTCATGGCGATAAAAAATGTCCTTTTTGTAAGTTTTTTCTAGATGCTAAAAGATAAAATAAACTATTTCCCGATGAAGCGAAGAAGAGCGCGGGGTTTTATGTCCGTTTTTCTATATTTACGGCACAATGCAATTATGTCTAGAACCCAATCAGCTGGAAAAAGTCCAGAGAATTTTAAACGCCCATTTTGCCGAATTTGAAGTCGATGCCTACGGTCCGCGTGTGACCGGAGTCGATCTGACCCCGGATTCCCCGTTGAATATCGTGGTGGTTTCTACAAAACCGGTTTCATTTGAAGAAATGGTCAGCGTCGAAAAGGCCTTTGCCGAAAGCGAACTCCCCTTTCGAGTGGACATCGTTGACTGGTCCAAGCTGACGGAAAATATGCAGAAGGACATTAAAAAAGAACACGTCGTCATTCAAGAAGCCAATTCCAGCGCTATCTGATTTCAGGAATTTATGAATACTTCCAAATTTATTTTTACCCTTTCGTTTATGGCGGCATTTTCAGCCGCGACCGCTCAGAATGTGCAACCGAGCGACTGCTCCGCGGCGACTATCGAAACGCTGAAGCCTCTTGCCGAAAAAAAGATGAAAACCGAAGAAGGCTATCAGGCTTCCTTGAAATTGGCGGCTTGTTACCTCGCTGCAGATGACACGGCGAATCTGAACAATCTGACTACTCGCTTTTTGGAGTATTATGCCGGAGAGCCGAAGCGTTCACGTATGGAGCTGATCGCCGCCGAAGCGATGCTCCGTAAAGAGCAGTCCGTTGAAAATGCCATCGACATTTTGCTGAATGTCCTCTCTTATAGCCAGAACAATGCTATCAAGGAAGACGCTGAAAAATTGGCGATTCGCACGATTTCTAAAAATCCCAACTTGCAGATTGCGCAGCTCACCAACATCGCCGACAAGGCTCTTGTGAATCGTAAAGTCGCCAATGCGACTTGGTTGCGACTGGGGCGGGAACAAGCGAGAAGGCAAAACTCCAAAGCGGCGCGCCATTGGTTCAAAAGGGTGATAAGCGCCAACGAAAATGCGGACTGGGTGGCGACTGCCCAAGAAGAAATCGCCAAACTGGAAGGACAGCCTTCTATTCCTACCGTTCTGATTTTGGCTCCTCTGACCGGGGATTTCGCTGAATTTGGAAACGATGCGGTCAAAGGCGCTCGCTTGGCTTTTGAACAGTCGAATTTGAAAAATAAAGTCAATTTGCGTATTGCCGACACGCGGGCAGACGCTGTAGAAGCTCTTCGGCAAACCCGCCTTGCTGTCGCCCAAGACAGCGTTGTCGCCATTATTGGTCCTTTAATGAGTGCCCCGGCGGCAACCGTTGCCGCTTGGCTTAGCTCCGTTCACACCCGCATCCCTATGCTGACGCCTACTGCGACTGATGCCGGAATTTCCCGAATGGGACCCAACATTTTCCAAGTTAATGTGAGTATGGAAAATCTGGCGACGGGAATCGCCAATTACGCCATGAGCTGCTTGGGAATTCGCGAATTTGCCGTTCTTTCTCCTGTCGGGGATTTTGGAACCGCTATGACGCAAAGCTTTGAACGCGCTGTCGAGCGTCGGGGTGGTGCTGTTGTCGCCATTCAGGAATTTGAAGAAGGCCAACCGGATTACACCACAGAATTTCGGAAACTTCGGGCAACGCGTTTCAAACAGATTCTGCATAAACGAAACATCGCACGAGGAGCCAAAGATTTAGATGCCATCGGCGGCAAGGAACGCAAAGCTTTTTTGCAGGATTCCGTTTTCAGCATCCCGGGAGTTTTCATCCCCAGTTCCAGTCCTTCGGATGCAGGTCTCATCGCTCGACAAGTCGCTTTCCATAAAATTCGCGGAACCCTTTTAGGGACTTCGGGGTGGTATGGCCAGGACTTGATTGATGAGGGAAAAAAACTGGTCGAAGGGGCGCATTTTAGCGTTTCTTCTGCTACGACGGATTCGAGCAAAAACTATACGAATTTTTCCAACGCTTATAAATCCGCTTTTAATGAAGAACCCAAACCCGACAAGGTCAGCGGCTTGAGTTATAATGCGGCGAACATCGTTTTTTCCCTGCTCGCAAACGGCGAAACGGATTTGGTAAAAAAAATATCTTCGCAAAAAACATTCTCCGGCGTTTACGGCGACATCCGATTTGAGCGTGGGGCAAATGCCAATGTGCAAATCATGAGTGTGGATTCCAGCGCATTTGTCGATAAAACCCAGTGCCCTGCCAAATGACAATTGTCCGGATGCCAAATTGAAATTCTTTTCAGCCGTTTTTGCTTTAATCCTATGCGCTCGCACACTTTCTGTAGCTGCGGACTCCGCCATTTTTGCTCTGCCTCCAGAAATCCAAAATGCGGCAAAGCGATCCATGGATCAAGCGTTGAACACAAATTATGCGGCTTCTTTTTTGGCGATAGAAAAAATTCATTCTCAAAATCCGGGAGTCGCCTGCGTTTTAAAAAACATAGTCCGGCTGACAAAATTCGACGATTTGGGGGATACTCTGGCTTTGGAAAAAGCGGCGGAAGAACTTGCCGATTGTCAAGCGGACGGTGCTTGGGACGTGTTGCGGGAATTTGAACTCGGCTATGCAAAATCCGCACAGGGGCATTCCTTCAAAGGGGCTTTGGCAACCCGACGTGCTGCCAAAAAGTTTGAGGATTCTCAAGACAAAGATGCTCGGGCGATTTATTCCATCTATGCGTATTACGTCGAAGATGGCTTCGGATTCTTGCCTTTCATTTCGGACGACAGGGAGAATCACCTTAAAATTCTGGAAGAACGTGCGGCTCATTCGCCTCTTTTTTGGGCGATTTTTGCAACGCCATTGGCGTGGATGTATTACGACAAAGAAGAATACGACAAAGCGCTTGCTGTCGTAGAACGCTCCCTTGCCAAATCTCCGAAGAATCCCATCTTCATTCAAATGAAAGCGGATATGCTTTACAAACAAAAGCGTTACGCAGAAGCCGCTGCCATTTACGAAAACAGCGCTGCGGAATATTTAAAACGTTCGGGAAAATCGGTGCGGTATTTTTGCGCTATTGGCAATTTGGCTCGAATTTATTTGGATGCGGGAAAAGAAAATCTGTCTCGGCAAAATGCCGAAAAATTGAACGACCCCGACTATAAAAAAATTGAAAACTGGATGCCCGAATCCCTTGTCAAAGATTTGAAAAAGAAAAAACTTTATCCTTGATTTTTTGGGAAGCTTTTCAAAAAATTACCAATTTTACAATACCCCTTTTGAATCGTCCGCAAAAGGAATGTGGAACCCATTCACTTAATATATATTTTCAAGAACTTCGGATTTCGTGAAATCCAGAGCAAAGGATGGTGAAAATGGGAAAGGGCATATTGTCCAAAGCTGCTGGGACGATGCTGTGCATCGCTTTTGGGATGGTGGCGTTGCCCGCTGCCGAATACAAACTCCAAGATTTAGACTATACCGACCACCTTGCGCCTCTGCTGAAAAATCCGGGGCGCGGGCTGGCTCCAATGAAGGGCTTTCGGGTTAAGCCCGGCGAGAGTCTCAATCTTCGTACGAATGGAACGGTTTATAACGACTTTATGCGGTTCCATGTGGACCTCGGGGCGTTTTCTGACAATGCTTTCGTCTCCATCAAAGGAACCGACACCATATTCGGCGTTTCCCAACCGATCGACAGTTTTGCCATTGCCAGCGTTCACGCCGTTTTGGATTCCCTCCGTCGGCGCGGCGGTTCTTGTGTTATTCGCCAATCTTATGACATGAATTGCTACGGCAAACAGGAGCCTTCTACAGAATGGATTCTTAAACATGCCGCTCAAATGGCAAAAGCCTATAACGGCTATGAAGATGTCATTCATTATGTGGAAATCGGGATGTTCGGCACTTGCGGCGAGCAAACGTCGATGAATGGCGAATCTCAGGAAAAGATGGCTGAAGTGCTGCAAACTTTTCTCGAAAATACAAATGATGAAATTCCGGTAGGTATGCGCAGTCCCTATGTGATTGCCGTATGGCTCGGGCTCAAAGACGCCTATTCAGGCGGCGGACCCGCTTTTGGCGATTTCGATATTCATTCCGCGCGTTTTCAGGATTCCGTTCAATCTCGTCAAAAATATTTTCATCGTGTCGGACTTTATAACGACGGCTACTTGGGCAGCGACAACGATCTTGGAACTGTCGGTTGGGGGCATCCTCCGCTCTCCCGAGAGAAGATGGTACAATGGCTCGAATCCGAGCGAGTTCCTTATGGCGGGGACTTTGTACACAATTACAACGATTCTTCTAGGCCTCCGCTCAATACTGCCGAGTATATGAGTTACGAAGGTTTTCGGACGCACACGTCTTACGTCGGTTCTTTCGGAAATCTGGACAAATACTACCACAATATGGGCGAAGTGCTTTTTAAAGGTCCGGACGCAGAATACGGCGGCAAAGCGACCGGTTACGAATACATTCGCGACCATTTGGGCTACCGATTCGTTCTGCGTTCTTCCGAAATTTTGGATTCGATTGGCGTTGGCGGGCGATTTCAAGCGCGGGTAAAAATTCAAAATGTTGGCTTTTCCAACAACCGGATGGTTAAAAAAGCGACGCTTCTTTTGAAAAACGCCAGCGATTCCACTCAAATTTTTGAATTGCCTCTCGACATTGCCCCCACTCAAATTCATTCTCGCAAATTGAATGTCAAAAGTGAAAATCCGACAAGTCTTTGGAATGGCGAAAATTTTTACAGCCTTTACGACGAAACAGATACGTTTGACGGCATAAACGTCTTGGAATTTTCTGCATCTCTCCCCGAAACGATGACGCAAGGAAAATGGAATTCCTTTTTAAGATTTTCCCGTTATGGAAATTTTAAATCGGACGGTAATTTTCACACCATCCGATTTGCAAATGATTCCACTTATTACGATGCGGCAACAGGATCCAACTTCATCGGCAGTTTTGTCCTTTCGGACAAAGTACCGGCAGCGATGCATTCGGCAGAAACCATGGTCAAGAATCCCGCCTTTAGGGTTTATGGAAAAAATTTGGAATTGGAAAATGTTAGCCGTGTAGAAATTTACGACTTGCAAGGTTCACGGATTTTGAAGCAAAGCATTCAGGGGAATGCGATCCTTCCCCTACAATACAAAAGCGGAGTCTATATCATTCGGCTTCAAAATGGAAATTTCTTGAAAAAAGGAAAGATCCAAATACAATAAACTTTGGCAGCGTCAAAGGCGAGCTTATGAGTTGGAAGGATTCGCCGTGTTTCATTCGAATGGCGCATTCTAAAGAAAATTGCGCTTTCGAGTTTCGTCGTTGTAAAGATGGCCCGGCTAGCTTGACAGGCGCACCAAGCATGTAAATCGACATTGCAAGGAACAAAAGCGATGCGGCAATCTTGAAGTATTGCCCCAAGCGGCGGAATGCCGTTTCCCCGAATTTTCATATATATTTTGAAAGGTTCATCGATAGGAGATACTTATGGGTTGGCGTGGTTTGAAATGGGTGCATTCTCTTTTTGCAATGGGAACGGTTGCTTTCGGAAATCTTTGGGCGCAGGATGTTTTTATTACGGTGGATCAATTCGGGTATCGACCTGCGGCGAAAAAAGTGGCGGTTTTGCGCAGCCCGGAATCGGGGTATGACGCGGCACTTTCCTATGTGCCGGGAACGGTGATGGAAGTGGTGGATTCAGCTTCCAACAAGATTGTGTTTTCTGGAGCACCGGTGGCGTTTCAAGAGGGGGCAGTGGATACGGCTTCCGGGGATAAAATCTGGTGGTTCGATTTCTCGAATCTTTCGGAACCGGGGACGTATTTTATCCGGGACAAGTCGGATTATGCCAAACAATCCTTTTATTTTCGCATTGGCGAGGATATTTACAACGATATTTTGAAGGCGGCATTGCGTGTGCTCTATTACCAGCGGGTAGGCATTGCCCACGAGGCGGCGTATGCTGGCGAAGAATGGGCAGACGGCATGAATCACGCTCAAGACAAAACGGCCCGCCTTTTCACCGATTCCACCAATGCGGCGACGGAGCGTGACGTGAGCGGAGGCTGGTTTGACGCCGGGGATTATAACAAATATACGGTCTGGAACGGCAACTATGTGGAAATGCTGTTGCGCGCCTATTTGGAACGGCCCAAGGCTTTTACTGACGATTACGGGATTCCCGAATCGGGGAATGGCATTCCCGATATTTTGGACGAAGTGAATTGGGGATTAACCCATCTGCTTCGGATGCAGAATGCGGACGGCTCGGTGCTTTCCGTGGTGGGCGAGTCTCACGCTTCTCCGCCTTCGGCAGCGAAAGGCCGCACTTATTACGGAGCGCCCAATGCGGTTTCGGCCTATTCGGCGGCAAAGGCTTTTGCGCTGGGTTCGATTGTAGCAAAGCTCCGGAAGAATACGGAATATGCGGCCACATTGCAAGACGCGGCTTTGCGCGCTTACGCCTGGGCGGAAGCTCATCCGGATTCCATGTTTTTTAACAATCTGGAATCGGCGGGGACAAAAGGGCTTGCCGCAGGCCAGCAGGAAGTGGAAGAAAACGAAACGACGGCTCCCAGGCTTGGACTTGTAGTGCTTGCGGATTTTGCCCTGTATGAATTGACGGGGGATGCTGCCTATTTGAATCGCTTTAACGAAAGCATCGACCGATTTCCTTTGATGACAACTTATGGGAGTTGGGCGATGGATCAGTATCGCCATGCACAGCACCAGATGTATATCCAGTATTTAGGTTACAAGGACGCCGATAAAAATGTGAAGGCAAAAATCGAAGAAAAATTTGTGAACGCCTTTTCTACATCTATGAATTTTGTGCAACAGCTGGAACGAGATGGCTATCGTGCGTATTTGCGGGATTACAACTGGGGTTCCAATTCGGCAAAATCGGCGGGGGGACTTTTCTTTGACCAAATGGCAGAATTGAAAACGACTTCTGGAACCGATGCGGCAACCTGGCACAACGCTGCCGAGGAATACTTGCACTACTTGCACGGCGTGAATCCTTTCGGCATGGTTTACCTTTCCAATATGTCCCGTTACGGTGCGGAAAAAAGCGTGTCGTCTTTTTACCACACTTGGTTTAACGATGGCTCGCCTAAGTGGGACTCTGTGAGTAACTCGACTCCGGGACCTGCGCCTGGTTATTTGACGGGAGGCCCCAATGCCCGTTACAGTTGGGACGCCTGCTGTGCTGAATATGATGCCGACAACAGCAAGAAAGGATGCGGAAGCGTTTCAAACAATAAATTGTGCTATGCCTTTTCGCAACCTGCCGGTGAACCGCCAGCAAAAATGTACAGGAATTTCAATAACGGCTGGCCTCTCAATTCTTGGGAAGTGACGGAACCCAGTCTTGGTTATCAGACCAATTACATTCGGCTTCTTTCGCGATTTGTCGAGGAGCGGGGTGTGGGCTTTGACGAAGATTTGGGAATGGCGCGACCGATGCCTGCACCGCCTTCCGCGTTGAAAATTTCTTTGTCCGGGAAAAATCTGATGGTGCTCTGTAATGCCGACGTTCGGGAAGTGCGCCTTTTTGATGTGAATCATCGGGAAGTGTTGCTGTGGAGTGGCTCTACACAAAGCGTGACGCTGAATCTTTCTGCGCTTCCGTCGGGAGTGTATTTTGCGCGGGTGCGGGCTGGCAAGGATGCAAAACTTTCAAAAACGATGGCCTTTCCTTTGTTTCAGTAATGGCGTTGCGTGAGGCATGCGAAGGGTGGCACTTGCGCCAGTGCGTAGCACCGACTGGAAGGTAGCCCGGAGCTCGCCGACCCGGCGGAAGTTTTAGTTCGAACGTTTATGGAGCCGGGGCACGCCCATCTCAAAAATTTTCTTTGCGAAAAAAAATTCTTCCTCCTTTTTTACAGTTGGAATTTTTTCATTTCGCAGTCGATGACGCCCTCGTTCTCTATTAAATATGAAGCATTCAGATAACATAGGTTCTTTTTTCAGGCTGTAAAAATTTTCTTTGTTTTACTGGACAATCCCTGTGTTTTCCCGCTTGGAAACCAAAAAATTCCTACATTATGTCCAAAGATTCAACACAGTGAAGGAAACTATGGCAGCCATTCCGGAAAAAAAAGACAATCTTGTCATTGAAAATATCCAGCCATCCATAGATGCCGGGCGATTCGCCATCAAGCGCGAACCCGGTGACACCGTTCAAATCACCGCGGACATTTTCCGCCACAGCCATGAAAAATACGACGCCGCTATCTATTATAAATTGCGGAATGAACGCCGGTGGCGCAAAGCGCCGATGCACTTTGTCGATAACGATATGTGGGCGGGTGAATTTGTCGTGAACAGCATCGGTTACTACGATTATAAAATTGTCGCTTGGACAATCGATCCCAAGGACACGCCGACGGAAAGCGCCCTTTTTGAACTTCGAGTGGATCCTGTTTATGCGCGCGCGGGAACCTGGTATGAAATGTGGCCGAAGAGTCAGGGAAAAAGCGATACGAAGAGCGCCACTTTTAAAGATTGCGAAGCCCAGCTTGACTATATTCGCGATTTGGGATTTGATACGGTGTATCTGGTTCCCATTCACCCGATTGGCGTTACCAACCGCAAAGGTGCCAACAATGCGCTTCACGCTAAAACCGACAAAAAGGGAAAACCGCTGGAACCGGGATGCCCTTATGCCGTCGGCAACAAATTCGGCGGGCACTTTGACGTGGATCCCGAACTCGGGACGATGAAGGACTTTGAACATTTTGCCAAAACGGCGCGTTCCAAAGGTTTGCGGCTGGCTTTGGACATCGCTTTGAATTGCAGCCCGGATCATCCCTATGCGAAAAAGCATCCGGAATGGTTCTATCACGAGCCGGACGGCAGCATTAAATTTGCTGAAAATCCTCCCAAAAAATACGAAGACATTTATCCGTTCGATTATTACAACAAAAATTACAAGGCCCTTTGGAAAGAGATTCGGGACATCATCCTCTTCTGGGCGGACAAGGGAATCGAGATTTTCCGCATCGACAATCCGCATACAAAACCGTTCCCGTTCTGGGAATGGCTGATTCGCGAAATCAAGGAGCAGCGACCGGAACTCGTTTTCCTTGCCGAAGCATTCACTCGCCCCAAGATGATGCACCGTTTGGCGAAATCCGGCTTTGACATGAGTTATACCTATTTTGCTTGGCGTGAACAAAGGTGGGAATTTGAACAGTATTTCAAGGAACTCACACAGAGCAATGCCAAAGAATACATGCGTGGCATTCTTTTTCCGACGACACCGGATATTTTCCCGAAGTATTTGGCAAATCAGGGGCCTGCACAATTCAAGCAGCGGTATTTTTTGGCGGGAACGCTTTCTAGCTTGACCGGGCTTTACAACGGCTACGAGCTTTGCGAAAACATTCCTTCGCCGGTAAAAGAAGAACTTTGGGATAGCGAAAAATACCAGTATAAGGTTCACAACTGGAATGCTCCGGTAAATATCAAGGATTTTGTGCGCAGGGTCAATGAAGCCCGCCAGAACCATCCCGCTTTGCAGGAATACGACAACCTGGATTTCCATAGCGCGGACAATTCCAATCTGATGGTCTATTCCAAAAAGAAGGATAACGACGTCATCCTTTGCGTTGCCAACATGGATATGCACAACGCCCAGGAAGGAACCATCTCGTTGGACATGTCTAAGCTGGGACTTGCCGAAGACGCGTTCTTCTTTATCAAGGATTTGATTACGGGTGAATCTTATGTTTGGCATGGGGCGCATAATTTTGTGCGACTGGATCCGAACAAGGCTCCTGGCCATCTGCTGGTTGTCAAAAAACTGTAATTTCCCGCAAAAATTTCAGAACATCACCCACGGATATCGGGGTGATGTTTTTTTGCAACGCGTTTTTCTTTTCAGGCATCTAAAGGCATCATGAGTAGTCCAATTCTTTCCATTCGCCATTTACGCCGCGAATTCAAAATGGGCGGTGAAACGGTACATGCTCTGCGGAGTGTGAGCTTTGATGTCTGCGCAGGTGAATTTCTGACCATTATGGGAACGAGTGGATCCGGTAAAAGTACCATGTTGAATATCTTGGGCTGCATGGACAAGCCGACTTCCGGGGAATATATTTTGGGCGGCGAACATATTGAAAAAATGAAAACGGAATCTCTGGCAAATATCCGCTGCCGAAAATTGGGATTTGTTTTTCAGACTTACAATCTGCTTTCTCGTACAAGCGCTATTGAAAACGTGGAACTCCCCCTTTTGTACAATTCCAAAATCGCTGCGGAAGAACGCCGGGAGCGAGCGTTTAACGCGTTGAAACGCGTCGGCTTGGAAAGTCGAATGAATCATTTGCCCAATCAACTTTCGGGCGGCCAGCAGCAACGCGTCGCTATTGCAAGAGCTCTGGTAAACGATCCGGTCATCATTCTTGCTGACGAAGCGACGGGGAATTTGGACACCCGCACGAGCTACGAAATTATGGAAATTTTTCAGGAACTCCATTCTCGTGGGAAAACCATCGTCTTTGTGACTCACGAGCCGGATATTGCGACATTCAGCACGCGCACAATCGTTTTGCGCGATGGACAAATCCGGCGCGATTCGCCGAATGAAAATGTGCAAAGTGCCAAAGCTGCATTCGAAGCGTTGCCGCCCGCCGAAACTTTTGAAGAAACGGAGTCCCTATGAATCCGACGACTCTCATTAAAATCGCTTTTCGGGCTTTGCTGCGCAATCGGATGCGGACATTTCTTTCTGTTTTGGGCATCGTTATCGGTGTTGCTGCGGTCATCACGATGGTCGCTATGGGAGAAGGCTCCAAGCGTTCGATCAAAGAAAAAATTACCGCCATGGGAACGAATGCTATCGTCGTCATGCCCAATGTAGAACGCCGTGGCGGAATTCAGCTGGACGCCAGTTCCTCCACGCAAACGCTGGAAGAAGAAGATGTTGTCGCCCTTCGCCATCAGGCTCGATATATCAACGGCGTTTCTCCTGTCGTTACGGCGAACGGTCAAGCGATTGCCGGCAATAAAAATGAATCCGTTTCTTTGACCGGAATCAGCACGGACTATTTAAAAATCCGAAATTACGAAATTGAAAACGGCGTGATGTTCGACGATTCCGCCGACCGCATTGCCAAAGTCTGCGTCATCGGGCAGACTGTCGTTTCGACGCTCTTTCCCGATACCGATCCAATCGGCAAAACCATCCGCTACAAAAACATTCCCCTCAAAGTTATCGGCACATTGAAAGCCAAAGGCTCGGGGGATTTTGGACAAGATCAGGATGAAGTCATTTTTGCTCCCTACCAGACGGTGATGAAACGCTTCAACGCGACGACGGATATTCGCACGATTTACGCCAATTCCATTGGTGAAGGCTATGCGGCAAAGGCCAGCGAAGAAATTCTTTCCATTTTGAAAGAACGTCGTTCCTGGAGCGGGGAAAAAGAACCGTTCCGAGTGCACACCCAAGAAGAAATGATTGAAATGATTACGAGTACTTCCGACCTGCTTTCTTTGGTTCTTACTGCCATCGCAGGAATCAGCTTGCTCGTCGGGGGCATCGGCATTATGAACATTATGTACGTTTCTGTTACGGAACGCACTCGGGAAATCGGGTTGCGCATGGCGATTGGCGCACGCGGACGCGACATTCTTTTGCAGTTTTTATTCGAATCGGTGATGATCAGTTTGCTCGGAGGACTTGTCGGCATTCTTTTGGGCTCTGGAGCGACGGCGTTCATCCGGTGGATTTTAAATTGGCCGATGAGCATCACTCTTTCCAGCGTGCTCGTCAGTTTTGGCGTCTGCTTTGTGACGGGAGTGTTTTTTGGCTGGTATCCCGCCCGAAAAGCCAGCAGGCTTGACCCGATTGAAGCTTTGCGATTTGAATAGCGCTTGCCCAAACCAAAAAGAAAAACGAGCATTGGCGTTTGGCAACGAGAAGCCGCCGACAAGTACTTTTGGATTTTCTATATTGAAATGCGTCCATCTTCCCTAAAAAGGTCGCCTCTATGGAACTCACACCGCTTGACATCCGCAATCAGACTTTTCACTCCAAACGTTTTGGGGGCTTTGATCCCGAAGAAGTCAAGGCTTTTTTGGAAACCGCAGCCAAGGCTTTTGAAGAATCTGGACGTGTCCGCACGGATCTGACGGAGCGTTTGAAAATCGCCGAAGAACGTGTAAACTATTACAAGCAAATTGAAAAGACGATTCAGGATGCTGCGATTACCATGCAAAAGACCATGGATGAAATCAAGCGTTCCTCGGAGAAAGAAGGCGAACTGATTGTTGCCGAAGCGAAAACGCGCGCGCAGCACGAGATTGAAAATACCCGCCGGGAAGCCGAAAAATTGCGGGCCGAAATCGAAGAATTGCGCCAACTTCGCACTAATTATTTTATTCGGATTCGCGCTATGGTCAAAAGCCAAGCCGATCTTCTTTCCGCTATGGAAAAAGAACAGAATCCGGAAATAGCGGACGACGAAAAACCTCTTGTTTTTTAAAAGCGAGTCGCCGCCGATTTTTTGAAAATGAATTTTTAAAAGCGACCTAAAATGCGAATTTCCATTAAAGTTCACGCACGGAGCAAGCGGGAAGGAGTCGTTCCGCAGCCCGATGGTTCGTATAAAGTGGATGTGAAAGCTCCCCCCGTTGAAGGGAAAGCGAATGAAGCGGTTTGCGCAGTCATCGCTGAATTTTTTAAAAAATCGAAAAGTGCCGTCCGCGTCGTCACGGGGTCCACAAACAGCCGCAAAATCGTTGAAATCGACGATTAGCGTCGTGGGATTATTTCGCTTCGCACGGAAAATCATTTAATGAAAACGAAAGCGTATCGCCCAAAAATTGTTCAAAGGGATAACGCTTAAAAGAGACCAGCGCATTGCCGAACAGCAGTTCGTTGGATTCTGGAATAAACGCCGCGCATTTCCCGTGGGAAAAGAGCATCGGCTTGGATGCACGACCGCTGTTGAGTTTTAAATACACTTCGCTCGCATTTTTATACATCACGCTTTCCACGAAATTCAAAAAAATCGTTCCTGGGACATGGCGCAACTCGCGGCAGCGAATTCGGTTTTTATCCCGCTCGCAATAATATGCCGAATCGGGAGAAGAACGGAAAAATTCATCCGCAGAAAGCGAAACCCATGAGACTTTTCGGGAATTTATGGGCGAAATCGAAGCGGAATCCCCGTTTCCCGCCTCTCCGTAATAGTGGATTTCGCGGACAATGCGCTCTGCGTCGTAGGACTCGGCGGTTCCGTCTGCACCTTCATAGACAAAAGAACCGAATGTTTCAATGAACGTGGCGTTTCCCAAAGAATCGAACACCGTCGAAGATTCCCATTCTCCATGCCGATATGTATTCTTCGCGGAAAAATTCACGCTGTCCCGATAGACATATCGAATCGTGTCGTTTTTGGGAGACCAGGCTTTGGAATGCTTGGTAATTACACGGATCAAGCGGCCTTGGGCATCGTAGGAATAAGTTTCCGTCCAGTTCAAAAGGTCCGGATAAAAAATGCGCTCGTCAAAACGGAATTGCACCGTTTGCAAAACGCCGTCCTTAAAATGCCTTTCCAAAGAGCCGATTTTTTTTCCATCTGGGTTCAGAGCCACGATGCGCACCAGGGAATCCCTTTCGTCGTATTCATATAAATGCCGATATTGAACGCTCGGCGAAGAACCCGTAACTGCCACAATCTGATGCTTGCCGTTTTCTTCCCAAGAAAGGTGTCCGTCCGAAGAATTCCAGGAACCATCGATGGGACTCTGGCGATAAAACGGATTGGAATTTTCTTCGATAATCCGATTGTCGTTGGCGAGAAAATAGACAAAGTCCTTGTCGGCATCAAAAAGGTGGACGTAAATTTCTCGACGGTTCGCTTTGTGGACTACCTGCGCAAATGTATTGATGGTTCCCGAACTGTCAAAGCTGGAAAAATCGGCAACTTCCCCATTGGGAAGATAGTGGATTTTGACGGTTCCCGAAAAATGCGGTTCCAAAAGATTTCCGCTTTCGTCCTTTTGCACCATGTAGCTGCGTTGCAAAATAAATTTCACCGGGCCGTGTATTTCCTGATATTTCTTGGCTTCCCGATTTCCCAAAATGACTTCGTAAATCGTTTTTACATTTGGGGGCGTTCTTAAACTGAATTGCAGACGCTCGGCTCCCCGAGAATCCAATTCCGTGCTGCATCCGGCCCAAAAAATGACGCCAACTGAAAAGACGATAAGGGGAAAAGAAAAACGCATGGTGTAGAATATAAAAAAATCCCTCGACTCGTTACAAAGCGGGCAAAGTTTCCTAAAATTACAAAGAGCAGCAGGAACTGCCGTTGTCAAAATGCCGTGGCAAAGGAAAAGCGGCGAAGGAGTCTAGATGACAGAAATTCAAAAGAAAGTGCAGGAACTCGGCTTTGCGCTCCCCAGTTGCCCAGCTCCGCTTGCCGCGTATGTCCCGGCGACCCGATTTGGCGAAACCATCGTCGTTTCCGGGCAGCTCCCTTCGGTAAATGGGGATTTGTCCGACTTTTGTGGACAGGTTCCCACGGGAATCAGCCCCGAAAAAGCGAAAAACGCCGCTGCGATTTGCTTTTTGAACAATCTGGCTGCGGCCATGACCCTTTTAGAACAAGGAGAAACCCTGCGTCTGGTTCAAATGCAGGGATTTGTACAATCCGAAAAAGATTTTCACGAACAGCCCGCCATTTTGAACGGAGCATCTGAACTGGCCGTCAAAATTCTCGGGGAATATGGTCGCCATGCGAGAACCGCTGTTGGCGTTGCCGCCCTTCCCAAAAATGCAAGTGTCGAAATCAGCTGCACCTTTCAAGTCGTTCCCGAAAAAGTCCGTTTCAACGGACGCTACAACTGGATAGAAAAGAAATAGCATGGATTCTTTGAAGCTCCCCCTTCCCGACGATTTTCACGTTCACCTGCGCCAAGGTGAATTGCTTGCGCATTACGCCAAAACCGTTGCACAGGATTTTGGTCGCATTCTCGTGATGCCGAATACCGTTCCGTCGATTTCCAGTGCGCAAAGCCTTTGCGAATACCGGAAACAAATCCATGACGCTGCGCCGGGTTTGGATCTTTTGATGACGTTCAAGTTGAATGCGCAACTTTCCTCAAACGATTTGCAACAATTAAAAGATGCCGGAGCCGTTGCCGGAAAATATTATCCTGCGGGCGTGACGACAAACAGCGAAGACGGCGTCTCGGAATTCGAATCGATTTTCCCTGTCGTTGCTGAAATGGAAAAGTTGGGGCTGGTACTGTGCATTCATGGCGAAGAACCCGGAGCGTTTTGCTTGGACAGGGAATCGCTTTTTATCCGACGGGTGGAATGCCTTGCTCGGAAATTTCCAAAGCTTAAAATCGTCTTTGAACATCTTTCGACAAAAGCGGCTGTTGACGCCGTTCTTCGCTTGCCGTCCAATGTAGCAGCGACGATTACGGTTCACCATTTGTTGCACACCCTCGACGACATTGTGGGTGCGTCTTTACATCCGCATCATTTTTGCAAACCTCTGCCGAAACGTCCCGAAGACAGGGAAGCTTTGCGGGCGGCGGCTTTCAGCGGCAATCCAAAATTCTTCTTCGGTTCGGATTCCGCTCCGCACGAAAAAGGAAAAAAGGAAGGTCCTTGCGGCGCGGCGGGCGTTTATTCGGCTCCGGTTGCGGTTCCTATCTTGATCGAAATTTTTGAAAGGAACGGCGCATTGGACAAACTTCCGGACTTTATCGCTGGATTTGGCGCTGATTTTTATGGCATTGAACGCACAAAAAAATGCTGCACCTATCTTCAAAAACCGTGGACGGTTCCTGAAAATATCGACGGTGCAGTTCCCCTGTTTGCCGGGAATGTGCTAAAATGGCAAAAATGCGCAGACTGAAATGGCTCCGATTGCAAAAAAACTTGCAATTAACAAAAGTTTACGCTATTGCGGATTTCCTTGCGAAGACCTAAATTTAAGGAAAACAACATTCTCGTCTAGAGGTATTTTATGAAAGGACTGATTTATTTGGCAGCTGCGTCGCTCCTTGCGACAAGTGCCTTTGCGCTTCCTAAAGCAACAGAAGTTTATGCCAATATGGGCTTAGGCTACAACATCGGCAACACCATGGAAGTGCCGGGGAATCTCACACTCACAGCCTGGGGCAACGATTTTCCCACCGCCAAATACATCCAATCCATTAAGGCCGCCGGATTCAACACGGTCCGTATTCCTTGCGCCTGGGATTCCCACGCGACGAATGGCGTAATTAACGAAGGCTGGCTGGATTCCGTGAAAACCGTCGTGGACATGGTCATCGACAATGGCATGTATGCAATCCTGAACAGCCACTGGGACAACGGCTGGCTTGAAGACCACGTCTGGGACGGCAGCGGTTTTGATCGCAACGGAAATGCAGCCAATAACGACGCCAATGCCATTGCCGCCCAGCAAGAAAAATACTGGAAGCAAATCGCCAACAAGTTTAAGGATTACAACGAAAAGCTGATTTTCGCCAGTGCCAATGAGCCTGGCGTAAACGACCCTTGGAACGGCGGCAGCGATAATGGACAATGGGGCTTTGATCAGGCCCGTATGGAAGTGCTAAAGCTCTACCACGAAGCTTGTCTAAAAGCCGTTCGCGAGACAGGCGGAAACAACTCTACCCGCACCATCGTGGTCCAGATGCCCCGTACGGAAATCGACAAGTACGAACTTCTTGCGGATAATTATCCCACCGATCCTGCTGGCACAGGCTACACTATGGCGGAAGCCCACTTTTACCCCTATCAGTATTCTTTGATGACCCAAGATGAAAGCTGGGGACCCTGTTTCTATTACTTTGACGGAATGGAATCTAGCACCGACACCAAGCACAATATGGGTTCTTCGGAAAGTACGCTTGGAACGAAGCTTTATATCGACAAACAATTTGATTTGTTGAAAAACGCTTTTGTGAATAACGGCATTCCTGTGGTCATTGGCGAAATGGGTGCCATCAAGCGTCTGGAAGAAATTTCTGGTGACAACCTGAAACTGCATCTGGAAGGACGCGCTGCATGGTATGGCTATGTCGCCGCCGCAGCAAAGGCCCGTGGTATCGTTCCCTGCGTTTGGGACACCGGCGACGAAGGTAACGGCAACATGACCATTCTTCATCGCCAATCCAAATTCGCGGGCAACGTCGGCGATATTGTGGATTACGAAGTGCTGAATGCGATGCGCAAGGCTTATGGCTTGGATACCCTTCCCGGAAATTCTATCAATAAATTCGTCGAATCTAGCTTGGATACAAATGATAAAGTGCTCAAAATCACCTATACGAGCAAGCAGTCGGATTCCTCTGAAACGGGAACTATGCGCATTGATTTGAACGGAGTTAATTGGAGCGACTATGTAGCTATTTCTTTCCAAGCAAAAGTGAATGTTTCTTCGGCGGGTCCCTGCAATGGAGCAAAATGCAATGAATTTGCTTGGACTTCCCTCAGCCTGTTCGCGATGAGCGGGGGGGACTGGGCGTGGGATGATTATAAGTTTGCCGAATCCGAAATTTCCTCGGCATGGAAGACCTATACGGTTTCTCTGGATGCCAACGGCCTGAACATCACCAACAAAAGCAAGGTGAACGCCATAGGTCTTAACCTCTATGGGACGCAGGTTTCCGGCACAATCGAAATAGACAACATCACGCTGCACAAGGCAGATGGTTCTACCGTTGTCCTGCAAGACTTCAACAAGAAAACACCGACTTTGGAAGGCATCGCCTCGGGCGAACTTGTGACCGCGACCACCGCAATCCAACGTCCGGCGGCTTCTGTCGCTCTCGACAGCAAAATGCAAGTCAGCGTTCAGGCGGGAATTTTGAATGCGTTGTTCCATGCGAATCGCGCTTCTCAAGGATCCTTGAAACTCGTTAATAGCATCGGTCAGGTCATCGCTTCGCAGAATTTTGTTTCTTCTGTGGGAGCGAACTCGATTTCGATCGAAACCAATTATCACGGAACTGGATTCTTGGTTCTGGATTTGAATAGCAATCGCACGACTTTGCCGATTCGCCTCAAGTAAAACATTTCCTCTTTGAAATAAAGCGAAGGTCCAGTGGGTCTTCGCTTTTTTATTTTATTGTCGAATTCACGCTAGTACAGCAAGCTGGCTCTGTTCAAGGAGAAAAAAATGAAAGTCGAAAAGATCACCGATTTAATTGGCAACACGCCGCTGGTCCGCATCAACAAGCTGAACGACAGCGAAGCCGTCGTCTATGCCAAAGTGGAGTCCTTCAACCCGCTTTCCAGCGTCAAGGACCGCGTCGCCCTGAACATGGTCGAATCCGCCGAGAAGGAAGGGAAGCTCCGGAAAGGCTCCGTAATCATCGAGCCGACCAGCGGAAACACAGGCGTGGGCCTCGCCTACGTCGCCGCCGTCAAGGGCTACCGCGTCATCCTGACCATGCCCGAGACCATGAGCGTCGAACGCCGAAAGCTCCTTGCCGCGCTGGGCGCGGAACTTGTACTCACCGACGGCAAGGCGGGCATGAAGGGGGCCATCGAGAAGGCGAACGAAATCGCCGCCCAGACCCCGGGCTCGTTCATCCCGCAGCAATTTGAAAACCCCGCCAACCCGGAGGCGCACATCCAGACAACGGGCCCGGAAATTTGGAAGGACACCGAGGGCAAAGTCGATATCTTCGTCTCTGCCGCGGGCACGGGCGGAACCGTCACCGGCGTGGGCACCTTCCTCAAGAGCAAAAAACCGAACGTGCATATTGTCGCCGTCGAGCCGGACACTTCTGCGGTGCTTTCCGGGAAGCCGGCCGGTCCGCACAAGATCCAGGGAATCGGCGCAGGATTTGTTCCCAAAATCTACAACCCGAAAGTTATCGATGAAATCTACCTGACGAACGACGTGAAAGCCGGCAATATCGCCCGCCGTGCGGCCAAAGAAGAAGGGCTCTTGGTGGGCATCTCGTCCGGAGCCGCTTTGGAAGCCGCCCTCACGATCGCCAAGCGTCCCGAGAACAAGGGCAAGACGATTGTAGCACTTCTCCCGGACACCGGCGAACGCTACCTTTCCACTTGGCTTTTTGAATCGTAAATTTCAAATCGTCTTTTCAATCCGGCAATTTTTCCAGCTTAGCCGAAAATTGTAGGCTTCGCGGCGTTTTCAAGTTGTCAAATTGAACCACATACGCAGCCGCCGAGATATCGACGGCTGTTATCTTTCCTTCTCCAAAAATTTTATGCCGAACCCGGTCGCCGACAAAAAACAGATTTTGCAGTAGTTGTAAACTCTCTTCGCTCTGCTGAATTTTTCGCAGCGCATTTTTGCGCAAGTCGTCGGGAAGAGGTCGCACAAATTCCAGATTTTCTTCTCCGGATTCAAAAATAAAGCGAGAGGGAAATTTGCTCAAATTCGCGTCGCCGCCACCTTCATTTTCCGAAAGGAAGAGCCTCTCTTTGGCTCGAGTGAAAGCGACATAGGCGATTCGGCGTTCCTCTTCCATTTCTTCTGCCGTTTCGATTTGCGCACTGGGGAATAAGCCTTCGGAAAGTCCCGTTACAAAGACGAACGGATATTCTAAACCTTTTGCAGCATGGACGCTCAACAATTTAACCGCATTTCGGCGTTCTTCCTTGTCCAAATTTCCATATAATGCGACTCGAGAAAGAAAATCTTCCAGATTGGCGTCGGGATCGTGAGCGGCTTGCGCCACCGACTGTTTCAATTCTGCAATGTTGTCCAGACGATCTTGCTCCGCATCCATCCGAATAAATTCCGTATATCCCGAAAGATCCAGAATTTCGTCGAGGATGTCGTCCATCGGTTTGTTTTCCATTCCTTTTTGTGTGGCTGCAATCGCTTGAACAAAACGCTTGGCTCCCGTTCCCCGAAAAATTTCACTGTCCAAATTTTCGAGAAGAGCATTGTAAAGGGAAATGCGATTCGCTTCGGCGTATTCTTTCAAAAATTCGATTTTCTTTTTGCCGATTTTTCGACTCGGCGTTTGAATCGCGCGCAAAAAAGCGATGTCGTCCTGTGTCGTGAGCATTCTTAAATAAGCGATGACATCTTTAATTTCTTTGCGCTCGTAAAAGGAAATGCCCGAAAGAATACGGTACGGAATTTTTCGCTGAATCAAAATTTCTTCGATGCCGCGAGACATAAAATGCGATCGATACAAAACGGCAATGTCGCCAAGGCTTGCTCCTTGAGAGACCAGATTTCCCATTGTATCCGCAATCCAATTCGCTTCATCTTGAGGTTTTTTCGCATGAAAGTAGAGGGTTTTCGCTCCGTCGGAATGCAATGCGCGCAATTCCTTGGGAAAACGCACCGAATTATGTGCAATCAATGAGTTCGCCGTTTTTAAAATCTGCGGCGTACTGCGGTAATTGTCTTTCAAAACAATCGTTTTGGCATCTGGATATTTTTTGTCGAAATCCAAAAAGAGCTGCACGTGTGCATCGCGCCAAGAATAAATCGTCTGGTCGCTGTCGCCGACGATAAAAAGATTGCCGTGCTTTGCAGAAAGCGTCTGAGCAATGGCGTATTGCTTTTGGCTCACATCCTGAAATTCGTCCACCATCACATATTGCATCCGGCTTTGCCATGCTTCTCGAGCTTCTGGAAAAACGTTTAGAATGTAACCGGTAAAATTGATGAGGTCGTTAAAATCCAATCCGTAATTTTTCTTTTGTTCGTAAAGATAACGCAAAAAAATCTGGTTGTTCTTTTCGGGTTCTGCGGCGATTTTTTGTAACAGCTCCTCGCTGGAATTGCGTATGAATTCCGAAATGTAATCGTCTGTGATTTTCTTTCCTTCCAGCACTTGGTCGATTGTCCGTCGCATTGTCGTGTCGCGAAGGGTGATTTTCATATCGGCAAAAATCCGCTGCAACATTTGCCGCTGATCTTCCGTATCGATCACAATAAAATTTTTGGGATATCCCAGCCGGTAGATTTCTTCTTTCAAGAATCGGGTGCAAAATGCGTGAATCGTACTGATAAATCCCAAATCCAAATCGCCGAGCATCGCTCGCACCCGGCTTTTCATTTCATTGGCGGCTCGATTGGTAAATGTAACCGTCAAGATGTTTGCAGGCGAAATTCCCAATTCCGAAACCAGATACGCATATCGGGAAGTCAGTGTTTTTGTTTTTCCCGTTCCTGCTCCGGCCATCACGCGTATATGGCCTTCGGTCGTTTCTACCGCCGACAGCTGTTCCTTGTTGAGTTGTGAAAGAAAATCTTCCAAAATCCGATTTTAATTTCCGCGTTCCGCCATCGACAACAAGAACGCTTTGAGCGTTTCGATATGCTCATTTTTGGGAAGAGAGTCCGAGATTTCCGACGCATCCATAATATGCTGCATCGCCATCTCTTTCGTTTTATCAAAAGCGCTGGATTTCTGCAAACGTCGGCAGATTTCTTCGGGAACGCCGGCTTCGGCGGTTCGCGTTAAAAGTTCTTGCATCGCCTGCTTGTTGTTTTCCGGTTCGTGTTGCAGATAAAGAATCAGCGGAAGAGTCGTCAGGCCGTTGGAAATGTCCGTGAATTTGGCTTTGTCCAAATTGCTAGCGCCGACGCCATAGTCCAAAAGATCGTCGATAATCTGGAAGGCGATTCCGAAATGGGAACCGATTTTGCCAAATTTTTCTACATCGTCTTTTGAAAATCCCGCGATGAATGCTCCTATTCGGGCACTGGCTTCTATTAACGCTGCGGTTTTCCCTTCGATAATCCGATTGTAGCGTTCCAAGGAAATGTTCACGTCTCCCGTGGAGTCCAACTCGCAAATTTCCCCGACAATCAGGCGATTTGCTGCCGACGACAGTTCCAAAGGAATTTTCCGTTCTTTTTCGTGAATCACCGCTCGCATCGCTTGAGACAAAATGTAATCGCCCATCAAAACGGCGACTTTATTTCCCCATTCCACATGGGCAGTGCGTTCCCCGCGGCGGAGAGTCGTGCCGTCTATGATGTCGTCATGGACAAGGCTCGCCAAATGCAGCAATTCAACGCCCGCACAGGCGTGAGCCACCCGGTCCGATTCCGGAAGTTCCTTTCCCGCCGTAGCAATCAGGGCCAGAACCGTGGAGCGAACTTTTTTTCCTTTCCGCTGAATGAGCTTCATCATGCGTTCTGAAACGCCATCTGGTGCCGAACGCGCGACAGCGATAATGGTTTCATCTGCCCGGTTCAGATATTCCTGAACTTGCGTTCGGGCGGTCTGAAGCACTTCTTGAAAGGAACTGTGTCCGGAAAAATTCATGGCAAAATCAAATGTCCAAATCGTTGATGACTTTGTAGGCGTTTTCTTCAATAAATTTGCGGCGAGGTTCCACGTCTTCGCCCATCAGCATACTGAAAACGTTGTCCGCCAAAACCGCATCGCGAATATGGCATTTTTTCATGATGCGGGATTCCGGATTCATCGTCGTTTCGGCGAGCTGTTCCGGATTCATTTCACCCAGACCTTTGTAACGCTGGATGTCGTAATTCTTTTTTTCGGCAGCGTCAACGCTTGCCAGTTCCGCTTCGTCGAAGATGTAGCGAATGAGCTTTTTTCCTTGCGACAAACGGAAAAGGGGAGGCTGGGCGACAAAGACGTAACCGCCATCGACAAGCGGACGCATATAGCGGAAGAAGAAGGTGAGAAGAAGCGTCTGGATGTGGGAACCATCGACATCGGCATCGGTCATGATGATGACTTTGTGATAGCGCAATTTTTCCAATTTGAATTCGTTGCCGATACCGCAGCCCAAAGCGTTTACCAAATCCTGAATCGAATCCGCATTCAGCACACGGTCCAGTCCCGCTTTTTCGACGTTCAAAATTTTTCCGCGCAAAGGCAGAATCGCCTGAAATTCCCGGCGACGTCCTTGCTTTGCAGAACCGCCTGCAGAATCTCCTTCCACAATAAAGAGCTCGCATTTTGCGGGGTCGCGCTCGCTGCAATCCGCGAGCTTTCCCGGAAGTCCGCCGCTTTCCAAAACATTTTTGCGCCGGGCCAAATTCCGAGCCTTGTGCGCCGCTTCGCGAGCAACCGCGGCGTTGTAAACCTTATCGACAATCGCTCGGACAATCGCCGGATTTTCCGCAAAGAACTCGTCGATTTTCGCTCCGAAAGCCGTGTTCACCAAACCGGCAACTTCCGAATTTCCCAAACGGCGTTTGGTCTGTCCTTCAAACTGCGGCTGTGGAATTTTAATCGAAATGACCGCCGTTAGGCCTTCGCGAATATCGTCTGCGGCAATCTGCGTATCCTTTTTGCCTTTGGGCAGAATTTCTTGCACATACTTGCCGATGATGCGGGTCATCGCCGTTTTAAATCCCGTGACGTGCGTTCCGCCATCATGCGTATTCACGTTGTTCACGAAGCTGAAAAAGTTTTCTTGGTAGCCGTCGTTATACCAGAGGGCGACTTCTAGCGGATAAGTGCCCGCTGTCGTAGAAATGTGAATCGGTTCATCGAAAAGCGGCTTGCGATGTTCATCCACATATTTGACGAAAGCCGAAACGCCGCCCGGGAAATAGAAGGAATCGCTTTTTCCGTCTGGAGTGCGGGTGTCCGACAAGGAAATGCGGAGCCCGCTCATCAAGAAAGCCAGCTCGCGGAAGCGTTCTGCAAGAATGCTGTAATCGTAAACGGTTTCCGTGAAAATGCTGTCGTCCGGATAAAATTCCACAGTCGTTCCCGTTGAACCGTCCGAAGGCCCGATATCCTTTTGCTCGGCAAGAGGCTTTCCTTTAGAAAATTCCTGCTGAATCATGCGGCCATTTCGCCGAACGGTCACAATCAGTTTTGTAGAGAGCGCATTTACGCAGCTCACGCCTACGCCGTGCAAACCGGCAGAAACCTTGTAGGAATTGCTGTCGAATTTTCCACCCGCGTGCAATTTCGTCATGACGACCTGAATCGTTCCCACATGCTCCTTGGGGTGGATGTCCGTCGGAATGCCGCGCCCGTTATCGACGACGCGAATGCCGTTTCCCGGCAAAATGGAGATTTCGATATGGGAGCAAAAACCGGCCAGCGCTTCATCGACAGAGTTATCTACAACTTCCCAAACAAGATGGTGAAGGCCCACGGAATCGGTTGAACCGATATACATCGCCGGACGAACCCGGACAGCTTCCAGTCCTTCAAGAACGGTAATGCTGGAGCCACTATATTCTTCTGCCATGAAAACCTCTGTACTTCAAAATTAAACGAATCGGATATTCTTGACGTATTTCACGCCCAAGAGCCCGTTACAACGCTCAATAATAGCTTTTTTCTGGTAGGCGGACTCGCTTTTCCACACGGAATTCGAGGCTTTTAGCACCAAAACGGAATCCTGTAAATCTACGATTTTCAAGTGCTCCGACATCGGCTTTCCAAAAAGGGTTTCGATGTTGGAAACCAGCTTGAAAAGGTATTGCTTTTCTCCCAGTGCGCCTGCGGAAAGAACTTTGGCAAGGATGACTCCCGCATGGGTTAGACTCTTCAATTTATGTTCTTTGGGATCCGTTCTGCGTTTTTTGGGACAATCTTCGGCAAACATCATACGAGCAACAACTTGGAGAGAACGAAGCCGCCAACTAGAATGCTGGTCATGCCGGCAACTACCGTCGCCTTGGTGCTTTTTCCGACGCCTTCTGCTCCACTGTGCGTATTGTATCCAAAAAAGCAGGCGTAACTGGCAATGAAAAATCCGTAAAGTGCTGCCTTGATGAGTCCCACGGCGAAATCCCAGTCTTCGTAAAACATTCGAACGCCGTAAAAGAAGGTGGAAAAAGACACTTCCTTGTACAGGAACGCTGTCGCATAACCGCCGACGATGCCGATGAAAATGCTGATGATCGTCAAGATGGGAAGCATGACGACAGTGGCAATCAGCCGCGGTGCCAGCAGAAAACGGTAGGGATTCAAACCGAGAACGTTATAGGCGTCCAGCTGTTCTGTTACCGCCATCGTGCCGAGTTCCGAACACATCGAAGCTCCCACGCGACCCGCCAGAACCATCGCCGTCAAAATCGGGCACAGCTCGACCATCACGGATTTTCCGACGGCCATTCCCACGAATACCAGCGGAATCATGTCTCCGAATTGGTAGGCGAGCTGCCACGCCATAATCGCGCCCGTCGCCAGGCTCGCCGCAAAAACCACAGGGATGCTTGTAATCCCTGTAATGTACATCTGTTCGACAATTGTATGGAAATTGCGAAAAGAACTGGGAATGCTTTTTCCCAGCTCCCACATAAACACAAAGTAACCTTGGACCGTTTCAAAACATTTTCGAACATAATGTCCAAGGCTCTCTGCCGCTATGTCCATTACAGCAAACATTGCGCTATTTCTTTTTGCCCTTCGCCGGAGATTTTGTCGGAGCGCTGATCGTCTTTTTGTATAAATCCATATCCGACAGATATTTAATCGCTTCCTTGACTTGGGCGTCTTTTTTCAGTACAAACGCCGTGCTGGCGGAATCGCCCACGATGGAAGTCAAAAGCTCCCGCTTAATGCCGTCCATAATATATTCGCGGTTCTCTTCAAACTGATTGTTCCGATCGTTTTCCAACGCCTTGCGAAGAGCGTTAACTTGTGCGCTAAGAAGCGTATCGGAAAGGGTTTTGGAAGAATCGCCCATAAAGTTCTGTTCGCGAATCAAATCCTTTTCCAGAATTTCAAGAGTCGCAATGGAATTGCTTTTGATTTTGGTGAAATTGGTATCCTTCAGGCAGAACTCTTTGAACTGCGTAAACAGGGAATCGGGAACTTGCCAGTCGCCGTCGATTTTTACGCCTTGCTTTTCCAAACTGGGGCGGATTTTGACGGCGAATTTGAAATACATCGTCATCCGTTCCTGCACTTGAACAACCCAAGGAATCGGGTCCAGTTCCACGTCCACGTCTGGCGTAATTCCGCCGCCGCCATACATTTTGCGCCCGGCATTGGTAAAGAACGTGTCTTGTGCGACAGTATCGCTTGCCGCTTTTACGGAGTCCGCCGGTTCATCCAGTCCTTCTTCTTCGGCCAGAGCTTCCTCTTCGCGGATTTTCAATCCTTTAATGCCGTTTTCCGGCTTGTTGATGCAGCGGCCAAATGGCAAATAATAGAAGGCTGTCGTCAGCTTCAATGCGTAACCCTGATTGTCCAGCGGGAAAATCGTCTGCACGGAGCCTTTGCCAAAAGACGTCCTGCCTATGATCAGACCGCGGTCCCAATCCTGGATAGCGCCGGATACAATTTCTGCGGCACTTGCCGAACCTTGGTTTACCAGAACGACTAGCGGCACATCCGGAGACACGATTCCATTTTTATGGGCGCGACTTTCTGTCTGTTGTGTCCGGCCACGCG
The DNA here is from genome assembly GCF_002300445.1 of Fibrobacter sp. UWS1. Classification (NCBI taxonomy): domain Bacteria; kingdom Pseudomonadati; phylum Fibrobacterota; class Fibrobacteria; order Fibrobacterales; family Fibrobacteraceae; genus Fibrobacter; species Fibrobacter sp. UWS1. The sequence continues at coordinate 1,708,354 of NZ_NSGW01000001.1, read as the reverse complement.
TGCTGACAATCAAATCCCCTTTGTTCAAAAAGAGTTCGCCGATTTCCACCGCCTGATTTAAAAGTCCGCCCGGATTGTAGCGCAAATCCAAAACGAGTTTTTTCATTCCTTGCTTCTGCAAACGCTGAATGGCATCGACGACTTCTTCCCGGGTTTTCAAGGAGAACGAAGCCAATTTGATGTAGCCGATATCCTTGGTCAGCATTCCGCTGTAAGGAACGGCGTGGACGACGATCTTCGCGCGGGTAATGGTAAAATCCATCAAATCCGTCACGCCAGCTCGTGCAATGCTTATCGTCACATCGGTTCCGACTTTTCCGCGGAGTTCGCCAACCGCTTCGTCCAAAGTCCATCCCTTCGTGTCTTTGCCGCCGATCTTCATAATGCGGTCGCCAGCTCGAATGCCCAATTTGAAAGCGGGCGTTCCCGCCAACGGAGAAATCACCGTGAGGATGTTGTCGCGAAGGCTAATCGTAATGCCGACGCCGCCGAATTCCCCTTCCGTCGAAACCTTCAAATCCTCGTAATCCTTAGGGGCGAAAACCGCCGTATGCGGATCCAAAATGTTTCGCATTCCTTGAATCGCCGATTCGGAAAGTTCCGCCGGATCCACACTTTCTACATATTTCAAATTGATTTCCGAAAGAACTTTGTTCAGCCGGGAAAGTTCCTCGTAAAAATCGCCAGGGGCTTTCTTTTCGGATTTGGAAGTTGCGGATGAAGCGACGCTCGCCGCAAAAGTAATCAGGAAAATCGTTTTAAAAACGATGCACGAAAATGACGTTTTGAATTTCATGCGATAAACATATAAAATTTAAGGATTATTGAAAAAAGAAATCGGGAAAAGAACCCGCCGATAGAAAGCATATACAAATCGGAAAGTCCTGGGAATGAAAGAACTCTAAAAAATGGCGGCAAGGTGTGCGGCGGAACTTTTCTGAAATAAGTTAGTTGGAAGTTAGGAGTTGGAACTAATAACTAATCGACCGACGCCCGGATGGGTTCGGACAAATTTCTGGAAATTTGGCTGAACGGACGCCGAAGGCGATAATGCTAGGGAGCGGCCCGCCGCAGGCGGGAAACGCCCGGAAATAGCGAGATGGCTTGCGAAAAGGAAACGATTCTTTTCTATAATAGCTGCATGATTTGCCGAATGTTCCTTTCTCTTTTCTTTGCGGTTTCGTTGGCGCTGGCGGCTCTTTCGGAAAATGTCGAGTCCAATTTTGTGGAAAGCTGCGTGGCTGGTGGCTCGTCCGAAAAATTTTGCGAATGCGTTTTTTCCAAGGTGGAACGCAAGTATTCCCAAGCGCAGATTGACGCGATTGAACTCAAGATGCGTCGCGGCAAAGAGGATTTGGGATTTTCTAAATTTGTAAAACAGGCGTCGGCGGAATGCGATGCGGCGATGAAGTCGGGGGCGTCGCTCGGCTCGCTGGCTGTTAGCGAGGATGCTCAGGTTCCAGAAATCGCATTGTCTCCGGAAGAGGCGGCGGCTCTAGAAGCTTTGGGCGTCGATGCGGATTTGGTGCAGGGTTTTGCTGCGCTCCTTTTGGAATCGCCGGAATACAAGAATGTGGTTGTCGCGGAATGCGCCGTGGAACTGTTGCCCTATTTGGGGCGGAAACAGTCCGAAAAAATCTGTGATTGCGGCTATCAGAAATTGATTGCGGGCGATAATTGGCGCAAATTGTTGGAAATTCTTCGCCGGGAGGATGCGCAAAAAGATTCCCTGCTGATGGAGATGTTCCTTTCTTGTATGCCGGAAAAATTTACGCCGGAGCTGAAAAAATATCTGATGGATTCTTGCTTGCTGGCGGCCTCGAAGAAGGATTGTTCTTGCCTTGTCCGAGAATTGGATCAAAAGTTCACTTTGGCGGAATGGCTTCGTTTAGCGTTGTCCGATTCGACTTTTCTTCAGCAATATATAGATAAGGCGGCATCCCTTTGCCAAGAATGAATTTATTTTTCTAAAAGCCATTAAAAAAGGAGTTTTTTGTGCTTGAACGAGAATGGAAAATTTTAGCGAGTGTGGCATGTGCCGCATCCTTTGCATTTGCGGCAACGGTGACGGTGAATCCCGAACAAACGGCTCAGAAAATTGTGGGTTTTGGCGGCGGAGTTGTGTATTACCAGAGCTGGATTACGCACCTTTCGGAAGCAAACCAACAGGCTCTTTACGATACGGCATTTACGGGGTTGAACCTTTCCCTTTTGCGCATCGGAAACTGGAAACAGGAAGATACGACAAGCATCGCTGACGACGTGAAAATCGTTCAGGCGGCAAAGCAGCGTTTGGGTTCTCATCTGAAAATCGAAATGTCCAGCTGGTCGGCTCCGGCGAGTTTGAAGCCGAGCGGGAGTGTAATGGGTAATGTGGGGGCCTCTACTTTGGGGACTCTTAAGTCGTCTTCTTCAGATCCTTATGGGAATTACGTCTATAGCGAGTTTGCGAGCTGGTGGAAACGCTCCTTTTTGGCGTATAAGTCGGCGGGAATCGCTCCGGATTACATCAGCATCCAGAACGAACCCGATATGTTTGCCGAGTATGAAGAAACGCTTTTTCGCCCGACAGAAACCTCTACGATGGCGGGCTATGCGCAGGCTCTGGCCGCCGTTCGCGATACGATGAACACGGTTTCGGGGGCCCCTAAAATTCTTGGACCGGAGCCGCTCGGCATCGGTTACAGCAATTTTCAGAACTACATGAAGGAACTGGACGATTCTAAATTGGACGGTTACGCTTACCATCTGTACCATGCGGGAAACGGTAACGACACCTCTCTTGCGAATTACAAAAATCCCGAAAATTTCCGCAGCCCGATGAAGGCGATTGCCCAGAATTACGGCTCGGATGCGAAACCGATTATCATGACGGAATTCTGCTCTATGGCGGAAAACGGTGTGGAAAGTTACATGGTCGGGCTCGCGCACATTATGCAGGTGGGATTTACGGATGGAAAACTCGGCGGCTATATCGCATGGGAATTGCTGTGGGGCGAAGGCAAAGGTCAGCTGATAGGCGTTTGCACTGCGGGCTGGGGAAGTTGCGAAAAAGACGAAATCGTCATCTCTCCGGAATATCATGCGATGCGCCATTACTCCAAATTTGTGAATCCGGGTTGGAGTGTCGTTTCGACGGAATCGGCGGCAAGCGATTTGAAAACCGTCGCTTTTAAGAGTGAAAACGCCGACTCGGTGACGCTGGTGCTTGTCAATACAGGAAATACCGAAATTCGCATAGATGCGCCGACTGTTTCGGGAATGAATGTCGCTCTTGCGGTGCAATCCAAGGAAAATGGAGCGAAAAGCAAAAATATCACGATAGCGGGCTGTTATGCGTTGCCGGCTCGTTCCATTACTTCTCTCGTTTACACCCAGACGGCGAGTGCGCCAAGCGTGCAGACTTGTGTCGATGAAACGAGCGACCCGAGTTATGTGGAACCGTCTTCGTCGGACACGCTGATGATTGTGGATTACAGCAAAACTTCGACGGCGGAAGGCTGGTCCGCCGACACGTCGCTTTCAACTCCGGTTTATGGAACATCGACGGTCGATGGCGTTTCAAGTTATGTTTTTGTGAAACAGGCGGGGTGTGATCAGGGTGATTGCGGATACAAGCACGCCTATTTTGCGCTTTCTGCGGAACAGGTGGATAATTTTGCCAAGTGTTCGGATTTGGTGGTTGTCATGCACAGCGCAGACGATACGACGGCCTATGTCAATATCGGTGGCGTGGGCGCGGAATGGGTGGATTACAAATACGGAGTTCAGGCGGGCAGTGCCTCTTGGGTTTCCTCGTCGATTTCTTTGGAAAAGGAAGCCGGTAATGCTTCGAACCGTTTGAAATTCAACAGCAATGCTTCGGGATTTTACATTTCTAAAATTTTTGCGACGGGTTGCAGTGACGCTTCCATTCCGCAGCGTGTGCAGGTTGCTTCACAAAAGTTTGGCGGCGTTTCAAAAATTTATGACATGCAGGGGCGTCTGGTTTGGAATGGCGAACTTTCTTCGTCGGACATATCGGGTCATGTTCTGCATTTGCAAAATTTAAAAGCGGGCGTTTACACGATTCGTTCCGGGAGCAGGACCATGACCGCTGTCAAAAAGTAAAATGCCTTTTACCGTTGAGGAAATCGGCTATTTCACGAGCAAGGCGTCGTTCAAATACGAAGTTCCTCGACAAGGCGTTTTTTTTCGCGGGCATCCCGGGAAAATAGAGCTTTTGTCTCACCGGGGCTTCGAAGAAGCTCTTCGGGATATCGAGGGCTTTGAACGGATTTGGGTTCTGTTCCTTTTTCATCGGAATGCGGGCTGGCGTCCGACAGTGCGACCGCCTGTTCCTCCAATAGATCATGAACGTGTCGGCGTCTTTGCTTCCAGAAGCCCGTATCGCCCGAATCCCATCGGCATTTCTTGCGTTCGACTTTTGTCCGTGGAAAATCTGACGTTGAATGTGGATGAAGCGGACTTGTTGAATGGCACGCCCATTTTGGATATAAAACCGTATATTCCCAAGGCGGATGCTTTCCCCGAAGCCAAATCGGGTTGGGTCGATTTGCAAAATTCTCTTGAGTGGACGGTTTTGTCTTCGCCGGAATTTAAAGCGCAGAGCGATTGGATTGCCGCAGCCTGCGGTTGGGATTTGCAAAGTTTTGCGGAATGCCAGCTGTGCCACTCTCCGTTGGATGCTTCGCGTCGTCGGGTTCGGGTGGATTCTATTCGGTCTCGAGCGGAATTGGCGTTTCGGACTTTCCGGATTGCTTTTTCCTTTGACGAATCCCGTCGGCAAATTGAATTGTTACAAATTTACAGCGGCTACTCGGCGGAGGATTTAAAAGCCGGAGAGGATATTTATGGCGACAAGCCTATTCACCGGGATTTTTTAGCGCATTTTGCACAAATGCCGAAAGCGTAAAATTGAGAAGAAGTCAGAATGGTTCCTTTTTCCAGATGCTTTTGAATGTCTTCGGGAACGACAAATACATCGTGGATGGCGTTGCATTCCTGGCATTTAAAGTGGATGTGCGGAAAAGTGTCCGCATCATAGTGGATGCTGCCGTCGCCAAAGTCCAAAGCGGAAACCAGATGGCATTTTTGAAAAGTCTGCAACGTATTGTAAACCGTCGTGCGGGAAAGAGTTGGAATTTCGGGATGCAGAGCTTCGTAAATCGTATCGACTGTCGGATGATTTTTTTGCGAATGCAAATAATCTAAAATGCGCATCCGTTGAATGGACGGGCGTATGTTCTTGCTTTTCAAAGATTCCGACAGATTCATAGAAAATAAAAAGGGAGCAGTGGCCTGCCCCCTTCCTCTTGTAAAGATGACTACTTGTTGAAGTAACGATTCAGAAGGCCTTGGAATGCACCGCCGTGACGGGCTTCGTCCTTGCACATTTCGTGAACCGTGTCGTGGATGGCGTCGTAACCGAGTTCCTTGGCGCGCTTGGCAATTTTGAGTTTGCCTTCGGTAGCGCCGGCTTCTGCGGCGACGCGGACTTCCAGGTTTTTCTTGGTATCCGCTTCGACCACTTCGCCGAGGAGTTCTGCAAACTTGGCCGCGTGTTCCGCTTCTTCAAAAGCAATGCGCTTGTAGGCTTCGGCGACTTCAGGATATCCTTCACGGTCGGCTTGGCGGCTCATCGCCAGATACATGCCGACTTCCGTACATTCTCCGGTGAAATTTTCTCGAAGCCCTTGGACGATTTCTTCGTCAAGACCTTTGGCCACGCCGATTTTGTGTTCGTCAGCCCAAACGATTTTTCCGCCTTCTTTCTGTTCTTCTTTCAGTTTGAACTTGGATTTTGGCGCTTTGCACTGCGGGCAAACTTCAGGAGGTTCTTCTCCAAAAGAAACGTAACCGCAAACAGTACAGACCCAAACTTTCATAGTTGTCTCCTTGTTGTGGGCTTTATGGCAAGCCCGTTGTTTGTAACTATTCTAAATTTATAATAATTACAAATAAAAAGTCAAGTGCTTTTTTCGATTTTTTTTTGTCTTTTTGGAAAAAAGGTGATTTTTCTGGCTTTAATGGGAATTTTGCGCACTTTTTCTCCCGCATTTTCCTTTCAAAACCTGGATTTTGTTAAACTTTGTCAAAACATCTTTTGTGGAACGTTTTATCATTTTGAGGTTTATATGTCCGAAAAAACGCATCAGGTTCGAGTTCGTTTTGCTCCAAGCCCGACAGGCTTTCTTCACGTCGGCGGAGCCCGTACGGCAATATACAATTACTTTTTTGCCAAAGCGACGGGGGGCACTTTTTATTTGCGCATCGAAGATACCGACAGAAAGCGTTACAATGAAGCGGCGCTCAAGGATTTGTTGCGGGATTTGAAATGGCTCGGTTTGAACTGGGACGAAGGTCCGGGTTGTGAAGGGGCGTGTGGTCCTTATTTCCAGAGCGAACGTTTGGAAATTTATCATCGGGAAATTCAGAAACTGCTGGATTCCGGGATGGCCTATTATTGTTTTTGCTCGGAAGAACGTTTAAACGAAATTCGTGCGGCGCAAAAGAAGGCCGGAGCTCCGGAAACGGGCTATGATAGGCACTGCCGAAATATCCCAAGGGAAGAAGCGGAAGCGAGAATCGCCGCTGGGGAAAAGGCGGTCATCCGTTTTAAAATTCCGGAATCGGGTTCTACCGAATTTGAAGATTTAATCCGCGGGCGCATTGAGTATAAAAACGAAGTGCTCGACGATCTGGTTCTTATCAAGCGGGACGGTTTTCCGACTTATCATTTTGCGAGCGTCGTGGATGACCATCTGATGGGGACGACTCATGTTTTGCGCGGCGATGAATGGATTAGTTCAACGCCCAAACATGTTCTGCTTTACAAGGCTTTTGGCTGGGAACCTCCGGTTTGGTGCCATCTGCCCGTGATTTTGGATTCCAAAAATGGCGGGAAGCTTTCCAAACGCAACGGGGCTGTTTCGGTCGGCGAATTCCGCGAACTGGGCTATTTGCCGGAAACGATGGTGAACTATTTGGCGCTTCTCGGCTGGAATCCGGGGGACGATCGGGAAGTGATGACCTTGGACGAGATGATTCAAGCGTTCAAACTCGAAAACATCCACCCGACGGCGGTTAAATTTGACGAAAAGAAATTGCAGTGGATGAATATGCAGCACATTCACACGACGCCGAATGAAGTCCTTTTGAAAGAAATGGTTGCGGGCCTGGAGGCAAAGGGAATTTCGGTTGCGGGCGAATCTGCTGAACGCCTCAATGCGATTGTGGAGATGTTGAAGCCCCGAGTGCATTTCTTAAAGGATCTGGCCGATATGGCGGTGTACTTCTTTAAGGCTCCGACGGAATATGACGAAAAGGGACGGCGGAAACATTGGGCGGCAGGCAGTCGTGAAATCGCTCGCTCTGTCCGCGAAATGCTCATGTCCGTAGAACCGTTTACAACTCCCGAAATCGAAAAGGGTTTTGTGAAGCTTACCGAAAAGCGCGGTTGCAAATTGGGAGAACTTGTCGGTGCTGTCCGTTTGGCTGTTTCTGGAGTTACTGCGGGTCCCGGTTTGTGGGAACTTTTTGAAGTCGTCGGCAAGGATGAAACGATTCGCCGCATTGCCAACGCGGAACCTTTGATGCAGGAATGATTTTCGAGGCGGAATGCTCCGATACTGGATTCATCAGTTGTGGGAAATGCCGCTTTTCTGTGCGAAGTGCGGGGCGATTACCGCTCATGCGATTTTAGCCAGAGAAGCGTTTTCCAAGCGCTTTGGAATTTCCAAGGATGTTCCGTTTGTTTGTCGGTGCAATGCCTGTGGAACTTTTTTCGTGGCGTTTGCGGGTGAAATGTATTTGGGCGGCAATGAATCCAAAGACGAATATGCCAAGCTCCTTTCCCAGAATCGTCTGCTTCCCGGAGATTGGGTGTATATCGACGGAAGGCCTCGTCCGAGTCAGATTTCCGGACTGTTCGTCACCAAGCAAGAAGAAACGGTGATGCTAAAATCGGTCGGCGTACAGGAAAAATTTTCTAGGCCGCTGCTGTCTCGATATAACGAACAAGCACCACAGGGATTTAAACTTTTGCCGGCGCAAATCGGTTCGGTTTTGCTCGGCGATCCGGTCTATCACGTTTTGCGAAAAGCGACGGGATTTGTTGTCGGACGGATTTTGGACAAGTCGTCTGAAAAAGTTGTCGTGCGTTTGGAAGGTGGAAAAGTACTTTTTATCACTCTTCCCGAAAAAAAACAGGCTCTTCCGGATGATGTTTTGTTGAAACGATTGACTGCAGAGATGTCTCGAAAATTTCCCGGCCTGTCTTCGGAATTTCGGTTGAACGTGGTGCGTAACATTGCCTACGTTTACGGATCGGTCGCCGATTTGCCAACAAAGGAAAACGCTCTTGCATTTGTAAAGTCCTTTTCAGATTTTCGCGGCGTAGTCGATATGCTTTCGGTGAAATATGCAGGAACTCCGATTTCCGATGCCGATATTTGCCGCGACGCGTTTCGCATCTTGGAAAAAGAAAAATCGCCGCTGTTTTACTACGATCTCCATGCGGAAAATGGTGAATTGACGCTAAATGCTTACTACTTTGCCGGTTCGGATTTGGATGGGGTCACAAAGGAATTGCAGAACATTGCTGGCATTCGCCGGTTAAAATTGGAACTGGAAAAAGTGGAAGAATCGCCGGCTGCGCTTTGGCGCAAAGCGAACGCTTTAGAAAAATTGTTGAAAACGCAATTCATCAAATTCTGCCTGCGGGTCATTCCGCTTTCGGAAGGGCTTCTAGTAGAAGGCCATGTAAAAAATCACCTGCAAAAAAAAACGCTGGAATTTTTTGCAAACAGGATTACAAACAAAATCAAAATCGTTACCCGTTTGCGGGTGAGCGACTGAGGAGAAATCATGCCCAAATCGACTTATGAAAAATTGAACCAGGTGAAACTGCGATTGAGCTTGCCGAATAAGCCCGCTTCGATTGCAGAACTTGCGGATTATATGGGATGCGACGCGAGAACGATTTATCGTTATCTGGAAACTCTCAAGGCGGAAAATTGCGGGCTTCGGCAAGACAAGTCTTCAAAAAAGTTTTCCATTCAGCCTGTGGCGAGTCGGCGTCCCGAAGCGATTATTCGTGGACTCAAATCGGTGCAGAAAGTGCTGAATGAAATTGGAATCTCCGCTCACAGCAAAAGTGTCAAAAAGGCCATTGATTTTCTTTGCGGGGATGATTCCGCTGAAAATGCGCTGAATCAAGTCATCAATGTGGACTCGGATTTTATTGTCGATTTGGGACCTTTTTCGGAATACAGCGAACATTTGGAATTTAGGGAAACGGAAATTGAAAAATTTTTGGCGGCAATCAAGGAGCGGGCGAAAATTTTGCTGACATATGTGCCGGTAAGGGAAAACGGTAAAGAGGAACAATACGAAGTGTGTCCGTTGAAATTGGTGTTGCGCATCGACACTCTTTATCTGGTCGCCGATCTCCATTCAGAAATCCGTTTGTTTGCTTTGAGCCGAATCCGGAATTTCCGCAGAACGGGAGCTTTCTTCCCCGAAATTCCGTTCGACTATAAAAAATTGTACAGTCATTGCTTTGGCAAATTCACCGGTTCGTCTTACCCTAAAATCAAAGTGCTTATGGAAGTGAAAGCCTTTTGGTTGCAAACGCAATTCCGCGAGGCGCACTTCAATCCGGCGGTTAAAATCCGTAAGCAGCAGCCGTTCACCGTAGAAATGCACATTTACGACACGCCGGATTTTGAAGGCTGGCTGTTGAGCATCTTGCCGCAGGTGAAAATTTTGGAACCGTCCAGCTTAAAAGAAAATCTTCGGAAACAATTAAAGGAATCGAGCAAGGCTTTATGATCTCTGATCGTTTATCCGATTACGCTTTTGATTTTCCCAAGGAATTGATTGCCAGTCGTTCGCCGGGAAAAGGAAAAACGCAAATTTTGCATTGTCCCAAAGATGGAAAAGGTCCGTTGGAAATTGTTCCCGCGCCTCGGATTGTCGAATTTTTCCGTCCGGGCGATTGCATTGTGGTCAATAATACAAAAGTGATTCCTGCGCGTCTTTTCGGACGGACTCTGCATGGTGGGCAAGTTGAAATTCTGCTGGTGCAAACCCTTTTTCCCGATGAAGCGGGAAATGCTCGATGGGAAGCCTGGGTGCGTCCAGGCAAAGCGTTTCCGGTGGGACGGAAACTGGAAATCGCGGGCATTAAAACGTATGTAGAACAAATTAATCCTGATGGTGCTCGTGTTCTTCGCTTTGAAGCGACCCCAGTGGAACTCGAAAAGGTGATGAATGAGCAGGGGCACGTTCCCTTGCCGCCATACATCGCTCGCCCCGACGACGAAGAAGATAAAAAAGCGTATCAGACGATTTTCGCAAAATACAACGGCGCGGTTGCGGCACCGACGGCGAGTCTGCATTTTAACAGCCAGATGCTGGAAGACTTGAAAGCGAAAGGCGTCAAAATCGCCGAAGTAACCCTTCATGTGGGACCTGGCACGTTCCAGAATATCGCAACTGAAAATTTCCGCGAGCATAAAATGCACGGCGAACATTACGAACTCACGCAGGAAAACGCGGACATCATCAACGGCGCACGTCAAAACGGAGGCCGAATTGTTCCCATCGGAACGACCAGCACTCGGGTTATCGAAACCATCGCGCAAGAAGACGGCACGCTTTCGGCGCAGACGGGCGTGACCCATGCTTTTTTCTATCCCGGCTATCGTTATAAAATCGCTGACGGTCTCCTCACCAATTTTCATTGGCCCAAAAGTTCTTTAATCCTTTTAGTCGCCGCGTTCTATGGACGCGAGAACACGCTTGCTGCATACAAATATGCTGTGGAACATCGGCTGCATTTGTTCAGCTATGGCGACGGAATGTTAATCCTCTAATTCATACGGTACAAAATGGCAACGCAACCTCTTTACTTTGCAATTCACGGACACTTTTATCAGCCTCCTCGCGAAAATCCGTGGACGGGGGAAATTGAAAACCAGCCGAGTGCGGCTCCTTTCCACGATTGGAACGATCGCATTGCTGCTCAGTGTTACAGCCCGAATGCTGCAAGCCGAATCCTTTCGGGTTCCGGTCGCATTCAGGACATTGTGAACAACTACGAATACATGAGTTTCAATATGGGCCCGACTCTGATGGGCTGGATTCGGACGCATTTGCCGGACACTTACCGCCGCATTCAGGAAGCCGATGCCAAAACGCTGAAACGCTTGGGACATGGAAATGCGATTGCGCAGGTTTACAATCACATCATCATGCCGCTGGCTTCTCCGGAAGATCGCATTACGCAAATCCGCTGGGGCATTCGGGATTTTGAAACGCATTTTGGCAGAAAGCCCGAAGCGATGTGGCTTGCGGAAACCGCCATCAATATGGACGTCGTTGTCGATTTGATTCGTGAAGGAATCCGCTTTACCATCCTTTCCCCAACGCAGGCGGAATGCTTCCGTCCGCTGGACGTCAAAAATGCGGAATGGAAAGGCTGCGAAAATACGGACATCGATACGACTCGCCCTTATCGCATTTACCCTGTGGATGCAGATGGGAAAAAAATTTGCGACGGTTATTTGGACGTTTTCTTTTATAATCCCTGGCTTTCGAGTGCCGTGGGCTTTGAACATCTTTTGCGAGATGCGAATGTTTTCGGCAAGCGAATTCAAGACGGCTTTGACCCGAACCGGGATGAACCGCAACTGGTGAGCATTGGAACGGACGGCGAATCTTACGGCCATCATGAACCCTTTGGCGATATGTGCGCGGCGTGGCTTTTTCAGCATTATGCGCCCGAGCACAATATGGTGCCGGTGAATTTCGGATGGTTTTTGGAAAAATTCCCGCCCAAATATGAAGTGCGATTGAAGAACGTCCATTCCGAAGGTTGCGCCTGGAGTTGTGCGCACGGAGTCGGTCGCTGGTATCGGGATTGCGGCTGCTCGACAGGCGGCGGTGCGGATTGGAACCAAAAATGGCGAACGCCGTTGCGTGACGCGATGAATTTCCTCAAAAAATTTGCCGACGATGTTTTTGTCCGAGAAATGGAAAAAATTTCGGCGGTGTCGCCGTGGGACGCTCGGAATTTATACATAGACGCTCTGATCAAGCCCGAAGAAAAAGAGCGCAAGGAAAAATTCCTGGATAAAATTTTAAAAGACCCTAAAGATAAAAAGGCGAGAACGACGGCGATTCGTCTGCTGGAAGTGGAAAAATTCTGCATGTTCTCGTTCACCAGTTGCGGCTGGTTCTTCAATGATATTGAGGGCTTGGAACCAGTGCAGAATATGCGCTATGCGGAAAGGGCTTTGGAACTTTTGCGCCCGTTCTTGCCCATCAATCATCCGCTGCGGGATCAGTTCTTGAGCATTTTGGGTCGCGCGACTTCCAATGAACATCGTTGGAGCGGAACAGAGGTTTTTGTCCGCTATGCCATGCCCGATATGCCTGTTGCGTTCAAGCTACTTGCAGAGCGTGCCGTCGTGCTGCATTTGGGGTTGGAAAAATTTGAAGAAAAATCCCAGCTGGATTCTCGATTGACAGCTTCTGTTGTATGCTCCCGAAAGTTTGAAACAATTGTCCACGCTTCTTTTGACGACGCCGACATTGGTGAAACGACCGAAGCGACAATTCTGGCTTTGAACGATACCATGGGACGGGTCACTGCGGTTGTGTTTGGTGGCGTGCGTCCCGAAGAGGTTTCGTTTATTCCGAATTTCAATGCGACGGTGAAGGATTTGCAGATGCAATTCCCGACAGCTTATATTGTCCGGATGCGAAATTTGATGAGCGATTCCTTGCGGCACATTAACCAGCTTCTGACCAATTCCCGGTTGGAAAAGGTGACGCAGGCGTTTGATGGTTTTGCAATTCAGCACGGGCTCTCCATCGATTCTTTGGCGGACCAGGATCACACTTTGACGGATACCATGCGCAAAGCTTTATCGTTGGAAATCAATGCCAAAATTCACGAAATGGCGCTGCGCTATTTGAAAGCGCACGATGAAACGCTTTTGAATGAAGTGCACGAACTGGTGGACGAAGCAAAATCCTTGAATACGAATTTTTCGTTCGGCGGAACAGGGCGAATGTTCCACAAAAAACTGTCGGAACTGATTGCCGCCGCTTCAGAGAAAAACGACGAGCTGGTCATCAAGCATATCACGGGACTTATCTCGATGGCCGGCTGGCTAAATTTGTATATCGACAAGACGTCGCTCGAAAATCAGGCGTTTGAAAGTTACAAACGCTATATCGCCGATTCGGAAAATCCGCAGAGCCGTGCGCTTTTGCCGATGTTCGACTGGCTGAATTTTGAAAGGCGAACAAAGGACAGATAATTTGTCAGACGGATTCTCGCTTGCGGAATGCTCCTTTGCATTTTGCAGCGAGACCGTTTTTGATGGGATATCTGTGTAGAAGGCTTGTTGTCAAATGCGCAGAAATAACGTATCTCTTTAAAAAAAGGGAAGATTTATGTTTAAACAAAAATTGATGAGCTGGGGATTTCTTTTGGGAAGTGTTCTTTGCGGAATAGTTGCTCTGTGTTTTTTGATATCGACTTTGGTTATACTTTTCAGCAATGAAAGCGGGCTAGGTCCGGTCATTATCAGCTTCATTTTTTCTGGACTGACGTTGTTTATTACTGTAAAATTGAGGAAAAAGGGGCTAATGCTTAATGCTGGACAAGGAATGGAAGAAGGGCTACGCTTTGAAAACAGAAAAGTTGCCCCAGAAAAAAGCCCCGATTCCTGAAAAAAAGACTCCGCAAAATACGCTTGACACTCTTTCTTCAAAAAAGAAATCCGAGGCTAAGGAGTCTGTTCAAACGGTGCCAGAGAAAACTTACACAGAAGTCAAGGCGGAAGCGCCGAAAGAACAGCCGAATCAAAATAGCCTCTCTTTTAAGCAAAAAATGAAGCAGATGGATAAAAAAATAAATGCGCAAAAATACATTCTGAAAGCGACGGAGCGCATTTTCCGCATCAACGAAAAAATATCTTTGGACAAGGCGTATTTAAAAGGCGTTCAGGAAAACATCGTCTTGAATGGCACGAATGCACAAGGCAATGAGGAGCGGATGTCTTTGGACAATGCGTGCAAAATGATCGCTTGCTTGGATTTGCTCTATGTGCAAAAACGGCTCGGTCATGAGTTTGATTATTCCCAAAAGGAAAGCTCGGGGGTGTTTTATTATATCGTAGCGATGAATGTACCTGATATTTTATGGACCGCTTCAGACTTTCGACCGTATGAAAGAAATAGCGACGTAAAAAAGCAGGTCCTCCAGTTGATTCTTGGCTGTGAAAAAATGGAAAGTCTCTACGATGAAAATGGAGTGCTTTCTTTAGCGCTCGCCATTTTGCGTGGCCCTTTGGCAAAAGAATATAAAGAGGCTCTTTGCGAGTATGCAAATGTGGTTGCAGAGGCCGATGGAAACGTTTCCGAAGAAGAAAAGCGTTTCTTGCAAGAGCTGAATGATTGGGATGCGGAAACGGTTGAAAAGAAAAAAAACGAGAAGCTAGACGAGCTTCGTTCACTGGTCGGTTTGGAAGGTGTTAAACAGGAAATCGAATCCTTCCGTAATTTCTTGTTCGTGCAGAAAACCCGCAAGGAGCAAGGGCTGTCCGTACCGCCGATTTCTTACCATTGTGTGTTCACAGGAAATCCGGGAACGGGTAAAACGACAGTCGCCCGCATTATGGCCGCCATTTATAAGGATTTGGGTATCTTGAAAAAAGGACATTTGGTCGAAGTGGACAGATCCAAGCTTGTCGCCGAATATGTGGGGCAGACTGCAGTCAAGACGAACGCTGTTGTCGATGCGGCTTTAGACGGCGTTCTCTTTATCGACGAAGCTTACACTCTTTCTAATGGGGGCGCAAACGATTTTGGCAAAGAAGCGATTGATACTTTGCTCAAAAGAATGGAAGACAATCGGGATAGGCTTGTGGTTATCGTTGCAGGCTATACGAACGAGATTCGCACTTTCATCGATTCCAATCCGGGGCTTCAGTCCCGATTCAATCGCTACATTGAATTTCCGGATTATTCAGTCTCCGAATTGCAGGAAATTTTTGAACGGCGCGCCCAAAAGTTCCAATACGAATTGTCTCCGGATTTCAAAGAGGCTTTGTCCGTATTTTTGCAATCCGCCGTTGAAAATCGAGACGAGCATTTCGGCAATGTGCGCTTTGTTCGGAATGTGTTTGAAAAATGCGTGGAAAGGCAGGCAAACCGTTTGGTAAAGGACGGCTCTATGAAAAATTTGAACGTACTTGTGCCTAGCGACTTGTTGCCGGAATAGTTTTTATTCGGGCGATTCCGATTTCATTTTCTATTTCTACATTTACCGCACTATGTCACTTCAATTCTACAACACCGCATCTCGAAAAAAAGAACCGTTCAGCCTTCTTCCCGGCGAAGATACCGTCAAGATGTATTGCTGCGGTCCGACCGTTTACCATTTTGCGCACATCGGCAATTTGCGCACCTACATTTTCGAAGATACGCTTTGTAGAACGCTGAAGTATTACGGCTACAAATTAAATCATATCGTGAACATCACCGATGTCGGGCACTTGACAAGCGACGGCGATACCGGCGACGATAAAATGGAAAAGGGTGCCGCCCGCGAAGGCAAATCCGTCTGGGATATCGCCAAATTTTACACCGATGCTTTTATGGCGGATTGGCACGCCTTGAACATCTTGGAACCGACCCGTTGGACGCGCGCGACGGATCACATTCAGGAACAAATTGAACTGGTGAAAAACCTAGAAGAAAAAGGATTCACATACAGAACTTCCGACGGCATTTATTTTGACAGCCTCAAGTTTCCGCGTTATGCGGATTTTGCAAAACTGGATGTGGAAAATTTGAAAAAGGGTTCCCGCATCGACATGGGAGAAAAACGCCACGCGACGGATTTCGCCCTGTGGAAGTTCAGCCCCAAAGACAAAAAGCGCCTGATGGAATGGGACAGCCCTTGGGGCGTCGGATTTCCGGGCTGGCATATCGAATGCTCGGCGATGGCGATGAAATACAACGGTCCGACTCTCGACATCCATTGCGGAGGAACGGATCATGTCCGCGTGCACCACACCAATGAAATTGCCCAAAGCGAGTGCGCCACGGGAAAGCCTTTTAGCCGCTTCTGGATGCACGGGGAATTTTTGCGCTTGGACGGTGCAAAAATGAGCAAAAGCTCAGGCGAATTTTTAACGGTCTCCGTCCTCGTCGATAAAGGTTACAACCCGCTGGACTATCGTTTGTTCGCCTTGACAAGCCATTACCGCAATTATCTGAATTTCAGCTTTGAATCGCTGGACAGTGCTCGGGAAGCGTTGAAAAGCCTGCACAAAAAAACGGATCCGCTGATGGGTAAAGCGACGGCTATTGAAAGCGAAGAAGCGAAAAAATGGCAGCAGAAATTTAAAGAAGCGATTGGCGACGACTTGAATATGCCGCGGGCACTGGGCATTTTGAACAGCGTTCTGAAAACGGATTTGTCCGAAGGCGAAAAGGCGGCACTGGTTGCGGATTTCGACCGTGTCCTCGGATTGAAATTGGACGAGCCCCGGAAAGACTATCAGAAAAAAGCCGACTCGGCTTCATCGGATGATTCCGAACAAATTAATTTCTTGGTCGCCCAGCGTACCGAAGCTCGCAAAGCTAAAAACTGGGCGGAAAGCGACCGCATTCGCGACCTGCTGAAGGGAATGGGAGTCGAAATCAAGGACGGACCGCAAGGAACGTCTTGGACAAAAAAATAGCGCGAAATTTATTGGAGAAAGCCATTTGCCGCCCCGATTTTTTTGCCGGCTAAATCGGAATTTTTGATGGGCGTGCCCCGCCTTGGCGGGGCGGTGTGCTATGGGCTGCCCTCTGGTCGGTGCTTTGCACTGGCGCAAAAATTTCCCACGTTAAATTTTGCGCCACCCTCCGCGTACCTCACGCAAAAGCATTTCCCGTTTGCGTACGGTTTTCCCACTTCGAAAAGCAAAAACACGGTTGCCCGTATGCCGGGCAACCAGCGAGCCCATAGGGGTAAGGGACGGCTTTCTTCAGTTTCGTCATAAGCCCTACTGCATCGATGCCTATTTTCTCGTCCATATTCAAAAAGCACAAAAGTGTTTCCTACTTGTTAATACTAAAAAAATCCTTGATATTGCGGGAATTCCTTTGGGAAAGAGTTGGAGGGTAATAGAGTTGTGCCTGTTATCAAGTCGCCAGATGTTAAAAACCGATTGGCGGTATTTTATTTGTAAACAAAACCTTATGGACTATTTATCCAAGTCTCGTTGAATTTGGCCGTAGAAAAACGGCCATTTTATCAATATTTTTTATTGCGTGTTTTGGATATAAAAAAGGAGTAAAAATGGGTGAAGGATATCGCGCACTATTTACAACAGCTGTCTTTACTGCATTTTGCAGTATGTCGTTCGCTTATACTTTAACAGGGACTGTCAGCGACACCGGCGGAGGTGCCGTTAAAGGGGCAGATGTCGTCTTGTTGAGTAAAGGGAAATCTACCACCACCGATAGCATGGGAAAATTCATTTTTCAAGAAGATGATCCTGCGGGAATACTTCCTTCGCAGTCTTTAGGATCCTTTAGCTTGAACAATGGAGTTTTGCATTTTTCGCAAAATGGGAGTATTCCTACTCAAGTTAAAATTTTTGATTTGATGGGCAACCAGATTTTTACAACGCTTTTGCAGGGTTCTGGCATTGTCGACCTCAACAGTTTTATTGAAACTCAAGGTGTATATTTGGCTCATATCAAAATGGGCAGCGCGCAGGAATCATTCCGCTTCACCTCCCGTAAAAATCATAGCGGTTCGGTATTTTACAAGAAACAACGAATTCTGTTTAAAACTCAAGGGGAAACTGAAACCCTGCAAATCTCTGCCGAAGGTTTTGACACTTTGAAGGTCTTCTTGTCGAATTTAGACACTGCCTTAAATTTGACCTTGAATAAATCCTCTTCTGTAGAACCCCAATATTCTTTTGGCTGGGGACTCAAGAACACTCCCGTACCTAGCAAGGGCTGTGGAAAGCAAAGTTCCTTACAGGCTATCCAAAAAGTCGAAAACGGTGAGAAATTTCAAATTAACGTGGGAGGAACCAACCGTCAGTTCTTCATCACTTTGCCAAAAAATTACGACAAAACCAAGCCGTACAAACTGTTAGTGGCAAACCACTGCATGGGAAGCAAGGCCGAAGACTTCGTCCACCACAGCCCCGACTACGATCACCCTTCCCCTTACTACGGCCAGCAAAATCTGGATGCCGAGGGTAACTACATTTTTGCAGCCCCTCAAGGAGATGATAGCGGTATGTGGACCAAGGGGCAAGCCGACCACGAATTTTTCGGTCAAATGCTGACAACCATCGAAGATAATTACTGCATTGACACCAGCCGCGTATTTGCTACGGGCTTCAGCTTTGGTGCCATGTTCACGAACTCGCTGGCGCAAAGTTTCCAGCACCGTCTTCGTGCCGTCGCCGTTTACGCTGTGGCAGACTACAACATTTGGCTGCCCGACAACGCCGGTAAACCTATTGCTTGGATGGGAATTCACGGTAAAAACGACCAAATCTGCAACTATGACCGTGCAAAGACCAGTGCCTTGCCGCGAATCCTTAAGAATAATGGCCCCGACGGAACCGATGTTAGCTCCGAAAAACCGGAAGAATTTCAAGGCAGCGCAGGACACCTTTGCTACGACTTTAAAAATGTGGATCCGCGATTCCCCGTAAAATGGTGCAGTTGGAATGGTGGGCATCAGTGGACTGCTCATGACGGAGGCAACACAAGCGTGGGTGCCGGTTGGGAAAACACTTGGGTTCCTGATGTGGTTCACGAATTCTTTGAACAGTTCTAAACTTACACACACCAATAAAAAATGTCCCGAGTGTTGTGCGCGACACTTGGGGATTTATTTGTGTTCAGGAAATTCACAGGGGGACAACGGGCAACATTTATATTCACCGGCTGAAAATGCCGAAGTGTTCAAATCTGGTGTAGGCTAACGAAGGCAATAGGAATGCAACTGAGCCATTGAGGTTTTATTCCGTTAGTACGCAAGGGAATTTTGCTTTCCCATTCCTGAACATCAAGAAGAAGGTTCCCCGAAGGGAACCTTCTTCTTGTCAAAAATTTTTACTTGCTGACGTCGATCGCTTTTAAACCCGGACGGGAATTGGCGAATAGAATGCCTATGGAAACGCCAAAACCGTGATGGATTTCTTTGGCGAACGTCCATTGGTAAGAGCCTTTTAGGCGGAAAGAAACCCAAGATTCCCGGAAAAGGAAAAGTCCCGCATTTGCTTCGACGGTAGGGCCGAAACGATCTCCGAATGTATCGGCTGCGTCATCTTCGGGAATAGCCCGAATTCCCGCCATACCGCCGATGAACGGCGCAATTCCCGTGGGCAAAAGCATCTGCTGCAAGCCCAGCTTGGCACTGAATCCGTTGCCGGGGAAAGAATAGCCCGCATCGGCAGTCACGCTCGTATAGGGCAAAAGTTGGAAATTGGCGATAAAGCTCGCTTCACCAAAGGCCGTGCGGTTGTCTTTCCAAATGTCGTTTACCGGCTTTCCTGCTCCGATTTCCAGACCGTAGCTGGCGAACGGATTGTAAACGGGTCTTTCGGCGGCGGCAACAGCGACCAGCGCTAAGAGTATTGCAAAAATTTTTTTCATCGTCATCTCCTTTTGCCGACTTGATTTATCCAAAATTAGAAAAAACGTCCGCTGTAAACTGTGAATTTACAATTCGCCCGATAAAATGCAAAATCAGAAATACGAATGGCGAATTTTATTATATTGCAGACATTCAAATTTAACCAGAAGGTAATTATGTCTAAATTCATTCGCCTTTCGATTCTTTGCGCCGCTCTTTTGGCTTTGGTAGCTTGCTCCGGCGGCGGTAAAAAAGTCACTCGGATTGAATCCGATTCCGTAACGGATCTTTCGGGCAAGTGGAACGATACCGATTCTCGCCTTGTCGCCGAAGAGATGATTCAGGATTGCATCGCTCGCCCGTGGTACAACAAGTTGTTGCAAGGCAAGAACGGTGAACTCCCGACGGTTGTCATCGGTGCCGTCCGCAACAAGAGCCATGAACATATCAACGTGGAAACCTTTATCAAGGATATGGAACGCGCCCTCATCAACAGCGGCAAGGTGGATTTTGTGGCGAACGCCGAAGAACGCGGCGAACTTCGCGCCGAACTGGCTAGTCAGGCGGGCAATGCGACCGAAGAAACGCGAAAGGAAGCCGGTCAGGAAATCGGAGCCGACTTGATGCTCACCGGCAGTCTGAATTCCATTGTGGATCAGGAAGGCGGTGAACAGGTCGTATTCTATCAGATCGACTTGCAGCTGGTGGACATCCAGACTCACAAGACCGTCTGGATTGGCGACAAGAAAATCAAAAAATACATGAGCCGTTCTTCGGTAAAGATGTAATCTTCAGGGGCGGGAACCAAACGGCTTCCCGTCCATTTTTCATTGAGGGAATGCTTAAAAATTTTGCCGATTGGGATTCGGCGTGCAGGACGTAGGCGCATTTTATGAACAAAAAAATATTTCCGCTTTTTTTCGTTTTCGTTTTTCTTTGTGGTTGTGCGAATAAATCGATGACCCGCTACGAGGAACTTGCCGCTCCTATGGAAAAAAACGGCATTGCGGCGACTATTGAGTCGGTGCAAAAAAATCAAGATAAATTATACGGGGACAATTCGGTCTTTCTCTATCATTTCGATTTGGGAACCCTCTACCATTACAATGGCGACTACAAAAAAAGTGCGGCGGAGTTTGAAAACGCCAAGCAGGTTTACGAAGATCTTTACACCAAGTCCGTAACAAACGAAGCGGCTTCCGTCATGACGAACGACAATGTGCGCCCTTATCGCGCGCGTCCGTTTGAAATCCTTTCGCTTTACGAAATGAACATTGTCAATTACCTTGCCATGCGGGACATCGACGGGGCTTTGGTCGAGTGCCGCGCCGCAGATATCGCCTTGCAGGCCTTGTATCAGAAAGACAACAAGAAGACGAACGATGCGGGCTATTTGCGCTACTTGATAGGCCTTGTTTACGAAATGGAAGGGGCAAAAGACGATGCGGCTATCGCCTATTACAAGACGGCAAAGGCGTACGAAGAAGAACAGATGAAGCTCCCTGCCGAAGCGCAAGCGTTTATCGAAAACCGTCTGCACAAAGCGGGTCGCGGCGACGAAATGAAGAGCTTGCCGCTGCCCAACAAAAACATCCCGGTGTCGGTACCGGAAGCCGCAGATGAATTGAACGGCGAAATTGTGGTCGTCGGCTATGCGGGGCACAGTGCGATTCTAGGCGAGTGGATGCTTTCCGGAACATACGTCCGGGGCGGCATTCTCAATGTGATGGGAAAAAATCCGCAGAGCGGGCGAGTGGAAAGTTTGACCATTCCTTTCCCGGCGTCGGCGCTGGGGTCCCACGGGGGAACGACCGTCTCGGTAACGATTGCCGTTCCGGAACGCAAGGACGTGCCTTATAAGGTGGACCATTTTGAAATTCGCTTGAACGGAAAAGTCGTCATCCCGGAAGTCTATCAGGACAATACAAAGCACCTCGTAAAAAATCTGAATGAAGAACGGGCGACAACGCTGGGGCGGACCGCTGTTCGCGTCTTGACGCGCACTTTCATCGCTTATCAAGCCAAAAAGCAAATGGAAACGGACAATGTTTTCATCAACCTGCTGACCAATGTCGGAACGGATGTCGCTGCCGCGCAGCTGGAACAGGCGGATTTGCGTGTCGGGCTTTTCTTGCCGCAGAACATTCGGCTGGCCCGGATCCCGGCTTCGGCGGGTTCGCATAAATTAACCGTTCTGGCGGTGAACAAAAATGGCGGAGCCGTCAAACGTTACGAAATGAACGTTTCTGTCAAAGCGGGACAAAAGACAGTCGTCGTCGTGCCTGCTGTTTACTGATGGGCAAAAGAAACGCCGAATTCCGGAGACTCCAGTAAAGTGCGGAGCTCTGCAAAATTCATAGCACTCGGAACTTCCGGGTGCTTTTCGCCAAATAGAATCGCCCGCATTCCAAAACGCATCGCCCCCAGAATATCCCGCTGGTAATTGTCGCCAATCATCACGGCTTCTTTTGGACTTGCGCCCAGCTTTTGCAAAATATCTTGGAACATCTTGGGGGAAGGTTTTTCCTCGCCGCATTCTTCACTAGTCACGATTTTTTGAAACACTCCCGTAAGCCCCAGCCTTTGCAGTTTGCGCAGTTGGATATGGAGAGTCAGGTCGGAACAGATCCCCAGGGGAATTTGTACGCATTGTAACTGGAGCAGCAGCTCTTTTGCTCCGGGAAATGATTGCATCGCATTCAGGTAGGCGTTCCAATAGGCGTCATACAGAGGAATATCGTAAATGTCCGCGGGCAAATTCAGCACTTCGCAAAGGTGATGGCAAAAGAGCAGGCGATTATGCCCCGCCGCGGTTTTCGGGTGCGCTTTTTTGGTAAATCGGTCGCATTCGGCATACAGCGACTCGAAGCGTTCCCGTGAAATCTCGACCGTGCCCCGCAGCGTTTCAAAGACGGCAGAACGCCCCGCCAAATCGCAGGGGGAATAAGGATAGAGCGTGTTGTCCAAATCAAAAACGATAGCCCGCATGGAGCCAAGTTTAGCAAAAAATCAGCGCAAACGGTTGAATTTTTTCATCTCCTTGTCCAAAAAGGCATCGACGTATTTTGCATAAATTAACGTGGTCGCCAAATTCCTGTGTCCGAGTAATTTTCCCGTAGCGGGAAGCGGAATGCCGATAGTGATGCAGGTCGTCGCAAAAGTGTGCCTTGCCAAATGGCAATGCAAATAACGGTTGCAGCCGAGTTTTTGGGCGGCGCTACGCAATTTCCGGTTGAATTGCGTGTTTTCGGCAACATGAAAAACGGGACCTCGCGTCGGTCGTTTTTCGATTAAAAGCCTGGCTTGCACCGGAATGGGAATATAGACTGCTTCGCCGGTCTTGTGCGTCTGCTTGCGAATCTTCCAGTCGGCAATCTCCATCGCATCCAGGGATTTCAAATCGCTGTACCGCAACCCCGTGAAACAGCTGAACAGAAAAACGCGCATCGCTTCGCTTTCCCGCGAATCCAAAATGTTCTTGCTGTCTGTGTAATTCCAGAACAGATTCCGCAATTCCCGTATCGTTAAAAATCCCCTTCGCGAATAAACCCTGCCAATGCGAAAGCCGGCAAAAGGATTGTCCATTTTGAAACCGTTTGCAATAAGTTTGTTCAAAAAAATGCGGAATACGGAAAGCGCCTTGTTCACCGTGGCCGGCTTATTGCCCTGTTCCTGCAAATGCGCCTTGTAGGAATGAATAAACGCCTTGTCTATTTCTTCGCATTGGAGCCCGGGGCGAAAATACTCCAGTTTTTTCAGATTCCAGAAATACGTTTTGATGGTAGTCGGTTCCAACTCGTTGTCGTTATTACGGATGAACGCGTAGGCTGCGGGGAAAAATAGCATAGAAAAGTCCTTTTTTTTGAAGTTTAAGTTGCCGAAAAATAAGGAGAATTGCCCAAAATTGAGGTGTGCAAACAAAATTTTAAAGATTTCTATTCTAATTTGGAGTATGAAAAAACGCTGAAATTTGCAAAATTCCGCAAAATTTTCCAAATGAATGACTAAAAAATGACAAAAGAATGACAAACCTATTGCTTTTCCTAAACAAAGCATTTATATTATCGGTGTTGAAGAAAACAACAAAACCTTCAAAACTTAACAAAGGAGTTTATCATGAAGAAAGGTTTTACTCTTATTGAATTGATGGTCGTCGTGGTCATCATCGGTATTCTCGCTGCTGTCGCAGTTCCTAAGCTCTTCGGCATGATCGCGAAGTCCAAGGCTTCCGAAGTCGGTCCGGCTGCTGGAACCTACGTGAAGTTGCAACAGGCTTACTTCGCTGAACAGAATAAGTTCGGTGGATGGAGCATGATTGGCTACACCGCCCCGGGTTCTGGCGAAACGACGAACTTCTATTATGGCGAAAACTTTGATCACAACACTACAACAGATAATGCTTCTGGAGTAGGTTGGGCTGCAGACAACAAGGTCGTTTTAAATGACTGTGGTAAAGGCTCCGGAGTTACGGCAAATAATGCAACTGGAGTTACTGATGCTAACTGGAAAATAACTGTTTCCGCAAACACTGCAACCGGAAATGGTGATGTGAATTTCACATCTGTTGTCAAAACCACTGGTTGTAAGGCTTTGACTCCGACCTTCGAAAATATCGGTAAATAATCGTCAAGCAAAAAATAATTAAAAAAGAGCCCTCCAAAGAGGGCTCTTTTTTTTATACTAAACCCTGCTAGCTATTACTTACCAATCTTGTCGAAGTTCGGGGTAAGAGCCGTGCAATTAGCAAGATTTGTTGGATTAATTGCTGCGGTAAAGGAGGCTTCACCAGCAGAACCAGAAGCAGCAGTAGTTTTAACAGTCCAATTGATGGCTGCAGGGCAATCATTCAACTGGGCAAGATTTTTTGCAGACCATCCGGTGACGCCAGTTGAGTTAAGTATAGCAGTATTATCGGTAAAGGCGCTAGCAGCATCGGTGTATTCGAAATTAGTAGTGTGAGATTTAGCACCACCTGTAGCAGAGCCAGTCGCATCTTCCTGACCCGGGCCCTTGTAACCAATTATCTGCCAGTTTCCAATTGCCACAGATTCAGAAATATACGCCTGCTGCAACTTCACGTAGGATGAAGTGAAAATGTCGCGACAATATCAAGCTGAGAGGAATACAATCGTCATCAAACCATAGAGAATCTTATGCTTCGCCTTGAGCGAATTCATCCAATGATTTGGTATGTACCACAGGAAATTTAATTTGTCTCAATTCTGAGAAATGAGCATCGTCCGTCACAATGTAGTCCGCTTGGCAGGCAAACGCGCAGTCAACAAACTTATTGTCATCGGGATCTTTTTTGATTAGGTTTAGTTTGAAGAATGGGTCTTTGCGGATGACATTTTCTGAAAATTCAAGAACTTTAACGAACAAACCTGCGACTGCCGGAGACGCCCGCATTCCCAAAATTTCTTCATATTCATGCATAATTTCGTTGGACAAACACAGTACGTATTCCTCGTTCAAAAATTTTTCATAAAGGAAGTGATACTTGCTATGCCTCCCCAACATTTGCAAGATTGCGTTCGTGTCGATAACAATTTTTTTCCTGCTATCCACGATACGGAGTCCGCAGGTGTTCGGATTGTAATTTATCTAGACGGATTTGGTCCAAAGTGCCGTCCGTCCACAGGTGGTCGAGTTCCTTTTCCAACCGTTGGGCATAGAAATTCCTTAGCGTCTTCATCAAGGCGCAAAGTTCCTCTTCGCTGGACACATTCGCGAAGGATTTCAAGACCAGCATTTGTGCCGGGTTGATTTCTGTCAGTGTCATATCAACGGCCATATACATCCTCAGCAAGAATATACATTTTTTTTCAAAGAAAATGCAATTGCATTAAACAAACACCACAACAAATCAATAATTCCCCCGTATACTACGTGAAGTTGCAACAGGCGTATGTGTCAGAAGCAGCAAACATCGGTGACTGGTCTCAGATTGGTTATACCGCTCCAGGAACAAACGGTACAACATCAAACTTCACTTATTCTCAGCCGAACACAGGATGGAGTAATAACACTGTAGAACTTGCAAGCGGTATGACAGACGCTTGGGGTGCAAGCAACATTACCAAACTCAATGATTGTGCACAAGGTAAAAACTGGACTGTTTCTGTCACTGCTGGCACATCGGGCACCGCTTCCGGCGAGGCCGTTTTCACCGCACAAGTGGCCACCGCCAATGGAGATTGCAAGGCTCTTACCCCCAATTTTGAAAATATCGGCAAGTAATCGCCTAATAAAACACAATAAAAAAGAGCTCTCCAAAGAGGGCTCTTTTTTTATCCTAAACTCTGCTAGCTATTACTTGCCGATCTGATTCCAGTTCGGGGTGAGCTGGAGGCAATCTTGGGTAAGGGAGCTCGGCGTGAAGGTCGCTTCACCAGCAGCAGTTCCTGCGCCCACAGTGATCGTCCAATGATCACCGATATCGCAATCGTTCAACTTAGCTTTATTGCCTGCAGTGAAACCGACAATGGAAGCTGAACTTGTGAGGGCGACAGTGTTTTTGTCATATCCGGTTGCATCCTTGTAGCTGAAATTATTCGTTTTAGACGATGCACCACCGCTAGCACCAGTAGCGTTCGTATTGTCGCCAGGACCCTTATAGCCAATCACAGCCCAAGAACCAATTGCAACAGCTTCGGAAACGTAAGCCTGCTGCAACTTCACGTAGGATGTGTTTTTTTAGAAAAGAGGTCATTTTTCACAAAATGTCTTGACTAGCACAAAATAATTTGCTAATTTTTGATTTAGTAAATTAAGAATAAGTAAAATATGTTTTGTGGTCGTAAAAAAGAATTAGATTCCTTAGCCGGACTTTATGAATCTGGCAAATTTGAATTTGCCGTTGTCTATGGACGCAGGCGTGTCGGCAAGACCATGTTGCTAAACGAGTTCTGCAAGGGGAAGAAAACCATCTTTTTTACAGGGATCGAAGCTTCGGTCTCGGAGAACTTGTCGCAACTATCCAAGGCAGTCCTCGAACATTCAGATGCAAAAGAATCTTCTTTCGATTCTTTTGAAAAAGTTCTTTCGTATCTTGATTCTCTTGCCCAAAACGAAAGAATAGTCCTTGTTATTGATGAATACCCCTACCTCGCCAAATCCGAAGCATCATTCCCTTCTTTGCTTCAAAAGCATATCGACCATGCGTGGAAAAAATCGAAATTGATGCTGATTCTTTGCGGATCTTCCATGAGTTTTATGGAAAATCAGGTCCTTGGCTACAAGAGCCCCCTTTATGGGCGTAAGACTTCGCAACTAAAGATTTTGCCTTTCAGTTTTTTTGAAAGCCGTGAACTTTGCGAGAACTTCGTTGCCGAGGAACAGGCTCTGCTTTACGGCGCACTGTGGGGCGTTCCTGAATACTATTCCCATCTTAGCAACCATGAGGACTTGGACGGCAACATCGTTAACCTGATGTTCAGACCTGGAGGACGCCTGTTTGAGGAGCCTTTGAACTTGCTGAAACAGGAAATGCGTGCTCCTGCCACCTACAACGCCGTCATAACAGCTATTGCACAAGGGGCAAGCCGTTTAAACGAAATATCTACGCACGCGGGGCTTGAAACGGGCGCGGCAAGCAATGTTTTGTCAGCCCTCATGGAACTTGGCATAATCCGAAGGGAAATTCCAGCCACAGAAAAGAACAGCCGCAAGTCCATATACATAATCAACGACTTGATGTACCGTTTCTGGTTTTCGTTTGTTTGGGAAAACCAGACAAACATAAATAGGGGAATCGGAGACGCCGTCTACAAAAATTTCGTAAAAGGGAAACTCAACGAGTATATGGGGCACGTATTCGAAGAAATATGCTTGCAATACCTGTATACAGAAAAAGGCTTGGCACAACTCCCGTTCTTGCCCCATACCATGGGCCGCTGGTGGGGGACTAACGCAAAAGAGCGGAGAGAAGAAGAAATAGATATCTTGGGCTTGGGTGAAAAAGACTTGCTATTTTGCGAATGCAAGTGGACAAATAAACTGACAGATGTTGACGTTCTTAACGCCCTGATTGAAAAGTCAAAACTCCTAAACGCAAAGAACAAACACTACATTTTCTTCAGCAAATCTGGATATACAAAAAAATTCATTCAAATCGCAAAGAATCGAGATGATGTTGCTTTAGTGACGTTCGATGAAATGATTCGCGAAGGGTGATTTTCGCCATCTTACGAACACATCCTACGTGAAGTTGCAGGACGCTTTCTTCGCAGAAAGAAATGCCGCAGGAAGCTTTGCCTTGATCGGTTATTCTGTTCCGACAAGTACGAACTTCACTTATGCTGGCGCTATTGCTGCGGCAAATACCGCAACCTCAGCAACAGAAAAAGCGTGGTCTGCCAACAACCTGGTAAAACTGAACGAATGCACTCCTGGTGGATCCGGCACTCCGAACTGGACCATTAAGGTTACTCCGGGTGCACCGACCTCTGCAGCATCCGCAGGCATAACCTACGAGGCTAAAGTTGGTGGAACAAACGGTTCTTGCCTGTCTCTGACGCCGAACTTCACTGCTATTGATGGCACAATTGACTAGCCGTAAATAACGTTTTGAAATAGAAAGAGCCTTCCCTTTGGAAAGGCTCTCTTCATATGTTATTTTTGCAATGCTTGTTAGGAATTAGTTAGAGTTAGCTTTACCATCGCCAATCTGATGGAAGGACGGTGTCAAAGCAAGGCATGCGCCCGTTCCAGAACCTGTAGCTTGAGTCAGAACAGTGTTAATCGTAACGGCACCACCAACGCCAGGTGCAGCAGTGAGAGACCAAGCGGAGGTCGCCTTACAATCGTTCAAGTCAACCTTAGATTCGGCTTTCCAAGCATCTGTGGTTGAAGTGGCTGCCGTTCCGTCAGCGGTAACTTCGCCAGAATAATTGAAGTTCGTTGTAGAACCGTTACCAGGAGCAGTATAGCCAATCAGAGTCCAGCCACCGATTGCATTCTGTTCTGCTGCATACGCCTGCTGCAACTTCACGTAGGATACGGCAAAGATTTCTATTAGAGATGCGTTTTTTCCATCTTATCGCAAAGAGCCAAAATCGAAGGTCTCATTCTAAATGACAGTCCGGCAAGTTCAACCGTTTCCAACAGTGGAACTAATTCTGCAAATGAATTTTCCGTCAAACTTTCAGCACATTTCCGCATTTTTTCGATTAGCCCCTTTATATCTTTGGCCGCCACGATGTTTTTATAAGATCGGGAGTTTTTTAATCGTCTATGCAAAATTTCCATTTGTGGCTCAGTCTTGAATAGAGATTCATATTGATAAACATCGTAAAAATCTCTCATCAATTCACGTTCATTCCAAGCTGCAATTTTGTGTGCAAACGCAACCCCAGGTTCCATCACCCGGATTATACGGGCAGGATAACCATACGGAATACTTAACAGCGATGATGACATTGCTATAGACGGGCATTCCATTTCAACATTGATTTCAATTTGAGCTTGTTGTCCTGCATAATCCACGATTATGCGTAGCGCTTTTGAATTCATTGATATTCTGAACATCAATCCGTCGACTAGCGAAAGAGCCTCCTCAACAAGAGTCTTCACATCTTTTTTGGAATCGAAAGGTATGAAAACGTAATCAACATCATTTGTGTATCGGGGACTATGCATTAAACGGAGAGACATTCCGCCTTTCAAAATTGCGGAATTACCAAATTTTTGTGCAAAAAAATCTATAATCCACGACAAAAGAGCTTCGGTACTTTTAAATGTTTCCATAAACAGTATTCCTTACAAATGCTTTAAATTTCGGATTAGCATAACGTTCCAAATATGAATCCATCGTCTCTTTTGACAAAGCAGAAAAATTAATGTCTTGGAAAATATTAAAGTAAAATATTTTTTTGTGTTGATGAAAATAGAGTGTATCAAGGACCGCTTTTTCTGCATTCGCCATTCGCACTCCATTGTTGAGAATCGCTGTTCCGAAAAACAAGTTCTTCGATATCTTGGCGTATGAAAGATTTACTTCGCCTTTATATTCGCTAGCCTTCGATGTGACAATACAACTGATCAAAAATGGACTTTCCGTTCCAATCAACTTATAGTACGCTAAAGCTGAACCGAATGAAATGTACGAATCCGTACGAACCTTAGCCGAAAGAATCATTGGATCAAAATTTTGCGTTATATAGATTCCTCGAGAATAGCGCTTTAATAAACCGGCTTCTTCAAATTGCTTGATTTTAATCCAAAGCATCTGCTGACTCGATATATCGAATAGTGAACTCAACTCCGATAGCGAAAATACACCGCCAATTTTCGGGGCGAATTCCAATAATTTTTGAGCATTTTCTAGCATCTTTTTCATATTGCTAGAAAATATACTAAAAATTAGACTGTCTAGAAATATGAAAATGTTGGACAAAAATTAAAAATCTTACCGAAAACAACGAAAGTCGCTATGGATTTTGAATGCATCCTACGTGAAGTTGCAGCAGGCTTACGTTTCCGAAGCTGTTGCAATTGGTTCTTGGGCTGTGATTGGCTATAAGGGTCCTGGCGACAACACAAATGCCACGGGCGCAGCTGGCGGCGCAACTTCCTCAACAAACAACTTCAATTATAAGGATGCCACCGGATTCTCCAATAACACTGTCGCCCTCACAAGTTCAGCTTCCATTGTCGGTTTCACTGCAGGCAATAAAGCTAAGTTGAACGATTGCGGTATCGGTGATCATTGGACGATCACTGTGGGCGCAGGAACTGCTGCTGGTGAAGCGACCTTCACGCCGAGCTCCCTTACCCAAGATTGCCTCCAGCTCACCCCGAACTTTAGCCAAATCGGTAAGTAATTTTTCCAAAAATTTGCGAAAAGAACTCTCCCTTGGAGGGTTCTTTTTTATCAACATCAGCTTTTAAAACAGAAAAGAGCTCTCCGTAGGAGAACTCTTTTTTGCAATTGTCTTTTGCTAGACGATTACTTACCGATGTTAGCAAAGGTCGGAGTCAAAGCCTGGCAACCTTCAGTCTTAGCTTCAGCTTTGAATGTCAAATCGGTGTTCGTAGAGTTCGGAGTAACGCTAACAGTCCAGTTTGCTCCAGAAAGGTTTACATTACCAGCAGTGACTCCAGTCACAGCAGCGCATTCGTTCAATGCCTTCGGGTTTGCAGCCTGCCATGCAACCGTTGCACTGGAAACATTCGAGCTGTTTTTAAGATCAATTTCACCGATACCGTAGTAGAAGTTCGTGGTAGTGCCATCATTCGGAGCCGTGTAACCGATAAGCGTCCAACCGCCAACAGTAGAGGCTTCAGAATAGTACGCCTGCTGCAACTTCACGTAGGATGAAGTGAAAATGTCGCGACAATATCAAGCTGAGAGGAATACAATCGTCATCAAACCATAGAGAATCTTATGCTTCGCCTTGAGCGAATTCATCCAATGATTTGGTATGTACCACAGGAAATTTAATTTGTCTCAATTCTGAGAAATGAGCATCGTCCGTCACAATGTAGTCCGCTTGGCAGGCAAACGCGCAGTCAACAAACTTATTGTCATCGGGATCTTTTTTGATTAGGTTTAGTTTGAAGAATGGGTCTTTGCGGATGACATTTTCTGAAAATTCAAGAACTTTAACGAACAAACCTGCGACTGCCGGAGACGCCCGCATTCCCAAAATTTCTTCATATTCATGCATAATTTCGTTGGACAAACACAGTACGTATTCCTCGTTCAAAAATTTTTCATAAAGGAAGTGATACTTGCTATGCCTCCCCAACATTTGCAAGATTGCGTTCGTGTCGATAACAATTTTTTTCCTGCTATCCACGATACGGAGTCCGCAGGTGTTCGGATTGTAATTTATCTAGACGGATTTGGTCCAAAGTGCCGTCCGTCCACAGGTGGTCGAGTTCCTTTTCCAACCGTTGGGCATAGAAATTCCTTAGCGTCTTCATCAAGGCGCAAAGTTCCTCTTCGCTGGACACATTCGCGAAGGATTTCAAGACCAGCATTTGTGCCGGGTTGATTTCTGTCAGTGTCATATCAACGGCCATATACATCCTCAGCAAGAATATACATTTTTTTTTAATAGTGTCCGCTAAAAGTTAATCAATTTCGTAGAAAAGTTATAAAAAAAGACGGTTCCCGATAATCGAGAGCCGTCACTTTTGGTATCGTTTTAAATAACCACAAATAAAAGGAACCAAAAGCAGTATGAAAGATAGCAACTTTAGCGGACAGCCGGTATTTTCCCAGATAATGAAGCTTATTCCCAAGAACCTTGTCCTGTCCCTATCTAGACAGAACGGCGGGGAACGCTATGTCAAGAAGTTCGATGCGTACCAGCATTTGCTTGTGCTCTTGTTTTCCGTCATGGAGCAGTACAAGTCCATCAATCAAATCTTGCTGGGGCTCGAAGCGGAATCGAGACGGCTAGTCCACGCCGGACTTACGGAGATCCCCAAAAGAAGCACATTCGCTGACGCGAACGGACGGAGACCGGCCGCGATATTTGAACGGCTCTACCATGAGTTGCACAAGAAGTACGAGCACTGTTTAGCGGACAGCCGGGACTATTTTTGGTCCAAAAGGCTTTATGTCATGGACTCGACGACTGTCTCCCTCTTCACCGACGTGATGAAGGGTGCCGGCAGGAACCCGAAGCTGGGCAAGAAGAAGGGCGGAGTCAAGGCGCACACCGTGATGAAGGATTCGTCTGGAGCGCCGGAGTTCGTCATCGTGACCCCGGCAGCGAAACATGACAGCACTGAACTCAAGAAAGTCAAGCTTCCCTCGGAATCATTTCTTGCTATAGACAGGGCATACATCGACTACAAGTTGTTCGAGAGCTTCTCCAAAAAGAAAACGACCTACGTGACCAGGATGAAGAAGAACCTCAAGTACGACCATGTGTCGGACAACCCCGTTTCAGACAACATACTTCGGGACGAGAATGTCCAATTTCATTTTGTCTCCCGCAAGAAGGAGCGAGTTCACAGGGCCCGCATAGTCGAACATTATGTCGAGGAGACGGGAAAGACATGGCGGCTGCTTACGAACAACAATGAACTTCCTGCCAAGGAAATAGTCGAAATTTATCGAAGACGCTGGCAGATAGAAACCTTCTACCGCAGTCTCAAGCAGAATTTTCCGCTTCATTTCTTTTACGGAGACAGCGAGAATGCGATCCGGATACAGATCTGGATAGTAATGATAGCTAACCTGCTGACAGCCATTGTTCGTGCGCAGACAAAAAGGAAGCTGAGTTTCTCCAGCACGGTTCTGCTGATACGCCAGTGTGCAACCTACTACGTAGACCTGTACAAACTCCTGGAATCTCCAATAAAGGCTGTAAGGGATGCATACGTCGGTGGACTCGCTCCACCGCAATCACAGCAGTCATTCCTGTCCCAACTGAACTGAGGGGGGGCTCGTATTTTGAAACAAGTCCCGTTTTCCTTGAAAACGGGACGTTTTGGGGATTATGAATTCATGAATTAAAGTTTAGCGGATAACAATAATTTTTTTTCAAAGAAAATGCAATTGCATTAAACAAACACCACAACAAATCAATAATTCCCCCGTATACTACGTGAAGTTGCAACAGGCTTATGTTTCTGAAGCAGTAGCTATTGGAACTTGGTCTGTTATTGGTTATAAGGGCCCTGGCGACAATACGAACGCTACTGGTGCTAGCGGTGGTGCATCGTCTAAAACGAATAATTTCAGCTACAAGGATGCAACCGGATATGCCAACAACACTGCAGCTTTGGATGCATCGGGAAAGGTCGGTTTTACTGCCCACAACGAAGCTAAATTGAACGATTGTACTCAGGGCGACCATTGGACCATTACGGTTAAATCAGGATCAGCTGCTGGTGAGGCAACCTTCATTCCGAGTACTCTTATTCAAGACTGCTTACAGCTCACTCCGAACTGGAATCAGATCGGCAAGTAATAGCTAGCAGAGTTCAGGATAAAAAAGAGCCCTCTTTGGAGAGCTCTTTTTTATTGTGTTTTATTAAGCGATTACTTGCCGATATTTTCAAAATTGGGGGTAAGAGCCTTGCAATCTCCATTGGCGGTGGCCACTTGTGCGGTGAAAACGGCCTCGCCGGAAGCGGTGCCCGATGTGCCAGCAGTGACAGAAACAGTCCAGTTTTTACCTTGTGCACAATCATTGAGTTTGGTAATGTTGCTTGCACCCCAAGCGTCTGTCATACCGCTTGCAAGTTCTACAGTGTTATTACTCCATCCTGTGTTCGGCTGAGAATAAGTGAAGTTTGATGTTGTACCGTTTGTTCCTGGAGCGGTATAACCAATCTGAGACCAGTCACCGATGTTTGCTGCTTCTGACACATACGCCTGTTGCAACTTCACGTAGGTTTACGCCTTCTTCCATGAAACCTAAAATTGACTAATTTAATATTGAATATTATATTGGTCAAAAAGTCAGTATTACACAAGAGGTTTTATGGATTATTTTAAGCGGACGCTCGAAAACGCGATCAGAAGACTGGCCGCATCCTTTTCGGTGGTCATGGTTACCGGTCCACGGCAGGTGGGCAAGACCACCTTGTTACGCAACTGCGACCCGAACAGGCGCTACGTATCGCTGGATCGCCTGGAACTGAGGGCGCTTGCCCAAGAAAACCCGGATCTTTTTCTCCAGCGTTTTCCACCCCCTGTATTCATTGACGAGGTGCATCATGCACCCCAGTTACTCCCTTATATCAAGGCGGTCGTAGACGAATCGCATGAGCGCGGCGCATTTTGGCTGAGTGGTTCCCAACAGTTTCGCCTGATGAAGGGCGTTTCCGAAAGCCTTGCCGGGCGTGTCGGCGTATTGCAACTGCAAGGTTTTTCGTTGAACGAAACCGCTGGCACCCCCGATATAGAAAAGTTCGTACCGACTA
Organism: Fibrobacter sp. UWS1; assembly: GCF_002300445.1. Taxonomy (NCBI): domain Bacteria; kingdom Pseudomonadati; phylum Fibrobacterota; class Fibrobacteria; order Fibrobacterales; family Fibrobacteraceae; genus Fibrobacter; species Fibrobacter sp. UWS1. The sequence goes on along the minus strand of NZ_NSGW01000001.1, from coordinate 1,673,781 downwards.
CGGAATGGATAGAAAAACGCGCTTCAGTAGTCGATGGCATGGAATACGGGAGCATATTCCACCGTATATGGCGTGGAAATTACCCTGCCCTTTATGAAAATCCGCTGATGGACTGGGAAGACTTCTATAGTTCCTACGTCCAGACCTATGTAGAACGGGATGTCCGCGAATTGATAAACATCGGCGACGAACTCGCTTTCACCAAGTTCATCACCGCCATCGCTTCCAGGACGGGCCAACTCCTTAACTATTCCGATGTGGCAAAGGACATCGGGAAGAATGTGCCGACCGTACAGCGCTGGTTGTCGCTATTAATTGCTTCGGGGCTCGTCTATTTGCTATACCCCTACGCACAAAGTATCGGAAACCGCATGACAAAGATGCCCAAGGTCTATTTTCTCGACACGGGCCTTGCCTGCTATTTGACACGGTGGACTTCGCCGGAAGTGCTTGAATCCGGTGCCAAGAGCGGGGAAATGCTGGAAACCTTCGTCATTTCGGAACTTTTGAAAACCTACTGGCACAACGGTCGCCAACCGAACTTTAGCTTCTACCGGGACAAGGAAAAAAGGGAAATCGACCTGATTGTCGAGGATGCCGGGAAATTATGCCCGGTCGAAATAAAGCAAACTTCAAATCCGACTAGAAAGGACATTCGCCACTTTGACATTCTTGAAGAAAATGGAATGGACGTCGGTTGCGGAGCCGTAATTTGCCTTGCAAAAACGCATTTGCCGTTAACGGATAAGGTCAATATATTGCCGTTAGCCTACTTGTAGAAAATCAGTCTATTACAGGCGATTGCAATCGTAAACCTACGTGAAGTTGCAGGACGCTTTCTTCGCAGAAAGAAATGCCGCAGGAAGCTTCGCCTTGATCGGTTATTCTGTTCCGACAAGTACGAACTTCACTTATGCTGGCGCTATTGCTGCGGCAAATACCGCAACCTCAGCAACAGAAAAAGCGTGGTCTGCCAACAACCTGGTAAAACTGAACGAATGCACTCCTGGTGAATCCGGCACTCCGAACTGGACCATTAAGGTTACTCCGGGTGCACCGACCTCTGCAGCATCCGCAGGCATAACCTACGAGGCTAAAGTTGGTGGAACAGACGGTTCTTGCCTGTCTCTGACGCCGAACTTCACTGCTATTGATGGCACAATTGACTAGCCGTAAATAACGTTTTGAAATAGAAAGAGCCTTCCCTTTGGAAAGGCTCTCTTCATATGTTATTTTTGCAATGCTTGTTAGGAATTAGTTAGAGTTAGCTTTACCATCGCCAATCTGATGGAAGGACGGTGTCAAAGCAAGGCATGCGCCCGCTCCAGAACCTGAAGCTTGAGTCAGAACAGTGTTAATCGTAACGGCACCACCAACGCCAGGTACAGCAGTGAGAGACCAAGCGGAGGCCGCCTTACAATCGTTCAAGTCAACTTTAGATGCGGCTTTCCAAGCATCTTTGGTTGAAGTGGCTGCCGTTCCGTCAGCGGTAACTGCGCCAGAATAATTGAAGTTCGTTGTAGAACCGTTACCAGGAGCAGTATAGCCAATCAGAGTCCAGCCACCGATTGCATTCTGTTCTGCTGCATACGCCTGTTGCATCTTCACGTAGAATGAAAAAAAGAGAAGCAAAGGAACTCTGTTCGGCATACTTATATTTGTTTTTCAAAAACGATAATCTATATTCTAAACATGACGGACAAGTACAAAATTCCTTACGTAAACATGTGCATTCGCCTTTTTGCTAAGCGATTCCAGTTGCCGCTTCAGGGGGCGGCGGATTACTTGTGCCGATTTAAGGGTATCCGATTTCTAGACGAATCTTATTCTACAGAGCACCTTCTGCCGGTGGAAGATACCTTAAATGATTTAGTTGCCGTTTGCAAGAATAACGGGGGCGCAATCGGATGATTCTTTATCACGGAACGAATTGCGATTTCACTATAATTGACCTAGAGAAAACCAAACTGTACAAAGATTTCGGCAAAGGTTTTTATGCTACCGACATTCGACAGCAGGCTTGTGAACTCGCCAAAACTCGGAGCCGCATTTGGGGAGGCGCACCCGTTGTCCAAGAATATGAATTCGATGAAACAGTCCTTCAATCAAATGGTTTACGAGTTTTGCGCTTTGATAAGGTTTGTGTAGAATGGGCCGAGTTTATTTATAAAAACCGTAGCAGGTACACAAACTTCACTCATGATTACGATATTGTTATCGGACCAATTGCAGATGACGGCGTGGCCTATTTACTAAACTTGTATGAGGAGGGTTTGAGAACTTTAGAAGAGCTGGCTAAGGAACTTGAGTATAAGAATTTGAATAGCCAGTACTGTTTCTTGACGAAAAGGGCGATTTCCTTTTTGCGGAGAGTAAAGAAATGACGACAGCTCAATCAGAATCGTTGGTCTCTAGAATTGTAGAAAAAAATGTTCAATTGTTAATGAACGATTTTTCCATGGATATGGAATCCGCGTTTGGATTTGTCTATAAATCTAGAGTATTTGAAGCTCTGAACGATCCTGAAACTGGCCTACGGGCGCGAAGCCCCGATTATATTTACGAACTCATTAGAGAAGAATTTTTAAAGAAATAATCATTTGTCCCTACGTTGCCACAGTTGTGCAAAAAGGGCCTCCAAATGGAGACCCTTTGAAATGTTGTATGTCTAGACCTTACTTGCCGATTTTGTCGAATGTCGGGGTGAGAGCTACCCCACAAGTAGGTGTAGTTGCTGTATAATTTACGCTATTTCCATTGGCAGCACCTACAACATCCAACTGCCACTTTGCGCCTATTGCGCAGTCATTCAACGCAACATTTGATGTCGCGTTCCATGCATCTGTTTTTCCGACGGTGACAGCAACAGTTCCGTTCTCAGTATCACCCGCATATGTAAAGTTGGTTGTTGCATTCATGACATATTCAATTTTTTTCCAACCACCAATCATATTGGATTCCGATACATACGCGTCCTGCAACTTCACGTAGGATGTGGCTGTTTTGGGAGTACTTTATGGCAAATTTACAAAAAAGCCTTTTCCATCAATCATTATTTATGTATATTAATACATAGAGTTGGGTAATACTGCCTTTTTGTGGTATGATGGACTTTGTTCCGCCCGACTTTTTTTATGGAGAGAGAATGTATCTGCTATATGTTGATGATTCGGGACTTGCTACTGACAAAAATTGCAAACATTGTGTACTTGCCGGACTCGCCATAAGGGATACCAAGACTTTTTATGTTCAACAGGACATTGAAAGAATTCTCGCCAAACACCCAGATTGTAAGAATCTTGAACTTCATGGAACGCGTATGCGTTCAGGTAAAGGAGAGTGGCGCTCCATTCCGAAAGAAACTCGAGAAGGGTTGTTGAAAGAGATTCTAGGCTATATAGCAGCTCATTATCCAAATTACTTTATTTTATTTGGCGCAGTATTAGACAAGACTTGTCAAATTGATGTTGCTCATGATGAAGAGCTTTTTACGCAAATTACAAGCAGATTTGATATGTTCTTGAAGCGTAGGTTTGCTAAGAAACAGGTCCCCGAGCGGGGGATTGCCATTTTTGACAAGTCAACTTCAGAGCAAAAATTCCAGCAATGGTCCCAAGCATTCCAAATCGAGGGGAATCATTGGGGCAACACTCTTGTAAATTTTGCTGAAGTTCCGTTATTTTTAGATTCCAAAATGTCACGACTTATTCAATTGGCTGATTTGGTGGCCTATGCACTTTTTCGCAAATATGAATTTGGGGACGATTCTTACAGTTCCATTATTCAGGGATGTTTTGATAAGGATAAAGGACAAGAGTATGGTCTTTATATCCGATGATCCTTTTTATTAAAAACAGCCTGATAGGATTAACTTAACAGGACGTTTTTGTATTTTTTTTACAAATCATTTGTTCGTTGTTTTAGTTATACATAAAAGGGCCTCCAAATGGAGACCCTTTGAAATGTTATGCGTACTAGACCTTACTTGCCGATTTTGTCGAATGTCGGGGTGAGAGCTACCCCACAAGTAGGTGTAGTTGCTGTATAATTTACGCTATTTCCATTGGTAGCACCTACAACATCCAACTGCCACTTTGCGCCTATTGCGCAGTCATTCAACGCAACATTTGATGTCGCGTTCCATGCATCTGTTTTTCCGACGGTGACAGCAACAGTTCCGTCCTCAGTATCACCCGCATATGTAAAGTTGGTTGTTGCATTCATGACATATCCAATTTTTTTCCAACCACCAATCATATTGGATTCCGATACATATGCATCCTGCAACTTCACGTAGGATGTGGTAAATTTATGCTGTTTTAGTTCAAAATTGCGAAGGGGACCCATCTTCTATAGAATTTTTCTTGGAATTCTATTGGTGATATAATCGGGTTGTGATCCCCTTGAATGATGAAGCGCGTCCTTGGATATTTTTGCGCTAATCTGGCTATTTGGCGGAGCGATTCGTTAAGGAGTAGCGTATAAACCGAGTCTACATCGGCTGCTTTACTGTGATACATGTCGGAAAATGCGTCTAGAGGAAATTTGGTATCTGAAGTTGTCCATGCTATAAAATTCTTCTGTGTTGAGTCTGCAAGAATACTGTCAATTTTTGAGGCGATGTCGGCATCACTAAATCCTTTTAGGTAAAGAACATTATCAAATCCCATTTTAGAAAGGTACTTGTTGCGCAGGTGTTTTAAGCTGTCGTTTCCAACTAGGAAAGATGTTCTGAAACCACGCCTAGAGAAAAACTGTGGTAGGAATGTTGAGTCTTTTTTTTTCGTTGAATCGCTGTGAATCTCATCGAGCAAATCTTCTCTTTCGGCTGTTCTAGTGCGACTATACATGCGATTATGAATGCCTGCGATATAGTGAACGCCTTCAAAAATTTTCAATTGCTTTTTAAACCGTTTTATATCTAGGGGGGCACCCCAGCTTTCGATAAGAATGATTACGTTATTACGGGTTGTATCAATGTAATCGCGGGTAATGGTCACGGAGTCTGTGATAACATATTTATTGCGGTATTCATTGGATATTTCTTTCCGTTGAATGGATTTGGGGGCTATGCGGTCTAGATAATCAATGGTAGGGAATTGAGCTAGGGGCTGATTAGCGTATTGATTATAACTGGCTAGATGAAGAATCAGCGCTACAAATAATACAAAGCATATACCATTAAAACTAAAAGGTCTTGTCTTCCAGGTCATGGCGATGGCTAGACTGCAAGTGATAAAGGGCAAAACGCCATGCCAACCGGTTTTCCAACCCTTGATAGCGAGAAGATTTTGTACGTCCATCCATGCGATGGAAATGAGGGCGATGAATAATAGAGCGAGGCAAATTGTGCACAGAAATTGTTTCCTCCATGCCACGCTCAAGGCGAACCTCAGTTTACTCTTGACAAAGATAATGAGTAATAATATGGCAAAATATTCGTACCCGAATAGTCCGCGAACGATATCTTGCCCCTTTTCGAAAGTCAAAAGAAAGGGGACGATGGTTATCAGAGCACTTGCCATCAGGGGGTAGAGAATTCTCATTATTCCTTATCCTCCTGCTTTGTGACTAACCTGTATTTAAAAAAAGTCATTTCGCCAATTGATTTTAACGTGTCAACGGCAACGCTGTCGTAATAATGCCTTTGTAAAAAATCCGCTAAATGTGGCTCGTTCAAGACGATGACATTGTCGTGAACCACATCTTTGATAGGATTGGTTATTCCGTAATCCGCCAAGGCTTCTGTGACTTCTGGCAGGTAGGGGGTCCAATATCCGAAGGAAACCGTGTTGCGATAAATACCTATTGGTTCTGCCAAGTAGGGCGGATTGCGGTGATGGCTAAAACGCATAAAGGCGTTCATACTTAGCAAGAACATCTTGTGTGGCTGACTATCGATGTAATCGAAAACTTGCTTATAATTCGTGGAGTCTTCAATAGCAAGGGTTCGTTCTTGCCCGCTGTTTGGATCTCGAACCATTTTCCCTGATGTTGCGTAAGAATATAGATTTATAGCTACAATCGCAAATAGTGTGATATAAACTAATTGATGAGGGATTTCTCGTTTAAATTTCCCAAACAGGGGAACGGCGAGGACAGCTGCGTACAACCAAAATCCGCTTTCTACGCGATAAACGAGACGACCCATGTCAAGCAAATAGGCCATTAACCCTAGAATTAGGACTAAGGATGCCCAAAGGTATAGGAACTTTTTTGGCCGGGTCGCGTAAACAAGTAGGCATAAGATGAACCAAGTCCAAAAAACGGGTGTGTTTAGGGAGTGGCCGAGGGAATTGAGCAGATTTCGTGGAATTTGTTCCGGAATATTCTTGTCGCGATAAGCTGAAACGATGTCGCTATATCGCTTGAGGCTATCTGCGGAGAATATTTTGGTATCATAAAATGTCCACTGAGTGAGTATATGGTAGTCTTTTCCCGATAGTCCCAATTCTTCGGCATCCTCATACACTGCGTTTTGGTTGTAGTTGCCGTTGTCGCCGAATGTGACGCGTGGCCCTTGAAACTTGATAAATTCTGCGAATTCTGGAGCCTTGTATAGATTTCGATCCCAATGGTGCATGGCAAACGCCGCGCTGAATAGAACGGCTAATCCCACGATGACTTGACACTTGCGCCTCCAACATTCTTTAAGGATGAAGAACATGCCGAGACAAAAGAAAGGCATTCCCATCAAGAAGGCTTGCCAGCGCATTACCGAACCCCACAGCATTAGAAAAACGCCAAGAATAAAGGGGAGGTAAGGCCTCATTTTTGACAACGTTAGGAAGAATTGCTTTAATGTGTCATTGCAGGCCCGCCTTTGGCTAGCGCAACAATCTTCTGCTTTGTTTTTCGACACCACTCCGTATGCAAAAAGCAGCATTCCGGCGGCGCTCAAAATAGAAGCGCATTGCGTAAATTGTACAACCAAGTAAAAATCGCTGGCGAACATGGCTGTAAAAAGGGTCGCGAGGATGATTCCCCAACGTTCGCCACACCGCTGCAATAGTACGTAACCGATGACAGTAAAGGAGAGGAATACGGAAAACATCTCGCCAATGTAATACCACCCGATAGTGGGGAAAAGATGATAAAGAGGCAACAGCGCGTAACCGTAAACAGCGTTCACAAAAATCAAGTGCGGGTTGTATTCGGTACCGAATGCGCCTGTAAGCCTGGCTGCCATAAAATAGTCGTCGATGGCTCCGAACTTGAGGTCCCCAAAAATAAGGCAAAGAGCTAGGAAGAAGAGGTTGATGACGGCAGAAAATGCCAAAGCTTTTTTAATAGGCATGGGAGAAATATATATTTTTATCGATATGTCTATCCCTAAGATTATACACTACTGTTGGCTAAGCAATGATCCGTATCCGGAATTGGTTCAGCGTTGTATTCAGAGCTGGAAAGAAAAACTTCCGGATTATGAATTAATGCTGTGGGATATGAATCATTTTGATGTGCATTCTGTGCCTTGGGTGGAGCAGGCTTGTTCTGTAAAGAAATGGGCTTTTGCGGCAGACTACATCCGTCTTTATGCACTTTATAATCATGGCGGAATTTATTTAGACAGCGATGTGGAAGTTTTGAAATCGTTTAATGACTTACTGGATAGAGAATATTTCTTTGGGCGAGAACATACGCCGGATAGGATTGACGCAAGCCATATAATTGAAGCAGCCACATTCGGTGCAGAACGCCATCACCCATTGATTAAGCGATGCCTAGATTATTATGAGAATAGATATTTCATAGCCGATGACGGAACATTTGATACCACGGTATTGCCGCATATCATGTCGGAGGTCTTGAACGAGGCCGGAGTGTTGCAGGAACTTCTGCCAATGGAGTGCTTTAGTCCCAAAAACACCCGTACATTGGCTGTGGAAGCGACCGATAGGACATATTCAATCCATCATTTTAATGGCTCATGGTATTCTAAAGCGCAAAGAAAACATGTGAACGCCAGAATAAAACTATGCAGACTATTTGGTGAACGGATAGGGACATTCATTTCGACAATCTACGCGATTTTTGTTAATTTAAGATATAATAGTTTCAAAGAAACCGTTGCTCGTTGTAAACAAAAGGGAAAATCTTTATTCCAGGCAAAAAAATGGCAATCCCGAAGGTGATACATTATTGCTGGCTAAGTGGTGAGCCGTATTCGGACCTTGTGCAAAAATGCATGAAGTCCTGGCAAAGATATTTACCCGACTACCAGTTCGTTCTTTGGGATAGAGAAAAAATAAAGGAAATTAATTGTTCCTGGGTTAACAGCGCAATCGACGCGAGGAAATGGGCATTTGCAGCAGACTACATTCGCCTTTATGCTTTGTATAATTACGGCGGAATATACTTAGATTGCGATGTCGAAGTAACCAAACCGTTTGATGATTTGCTGGAACGCTCTTATTTTGTGGGAAGGGAAACCCACAAAAACGTGATTGAGGCCGCCGTTATAGGAGCAGAACCAAGCTTAAATTGGTTGAAAGATGCTTTGGATTGGTATGAATTAAAGGAATTCAATGTTACCCAATTAAATAATCCTGCGATTGCGATTCCCGTTATTTTGAAAAATGTTTTATCAAAAAAGTCGAATGTTGCCATTCTTCCTGCTGAATTCTTTTCGCCGAAAGACAACAGGACTGAAAACGTCAAAATAACTCCACATACATATACGATACATCATTTTGATGGAAACTGGTTCAATGATTATCAGCGAGAATATTTTAGGATAAGGGTGAAATATTCAAAAAAATATGGTGCTTTAGTGGGACTTTTTGTGGCATCATTTTTTTCGATAAAAAAGAAAATAAGAAAAAATACTTAATTCCGAGTTTATTCAATGAAAAAGAGATTGAATATTTTATATGATGCAACGATTCTCGTTGATGGCGAGGTTGATTCCGGGTGTCGAGGCGGAATTTATTTTGTTGCATTGAATCTTTTAAAGGAATTGTTGAGCAGGGATGACATTGATATTACGCTTTTTTCTAGTCCGTCCAAAGGAATTGGCTTAGACGATTTGATAAAGTTAAAATATCCATGTGTAAAATCCGTTTATAAGACGGGTTTGGGGGCTAGATTAATTTTTTCAATATTATCCTATGTAAGAAATAAAAGAAAAAAATACTTTCATCTATCTTTAATCCGAAAATTTTTTTCTTGTATAGATTTGATTGTTGTTTCTATTTATGATTTTTGTTTTGGAATAAAAAACGCCCTAATTAAAAAGAATGATTTTAACATTTATTTTTCCCCCTTAACAGCAGCTCCATGGTTTATACGTTTACAGAAAAATGTAACGAAATTTGTTGTTTTGCATGATATAATACCATTGAAAATGGAAGAGTATTCTAGTCAGAAGAAAAATAGCTGGTTTGGACACTTGATTAAACATTTAAATTCTCGAGATAATTACTTTGCGATTTCGTGTGCTACAAAAAAAGATTTTTGTTCTGTTAGTCCTCGTTTGAATCCTGACAAAATTCATGTTGTTTATTGGGCCGCAAACAATAATTTTCGTCCAATGAAGTCTGCAAAAGATGTAGAACATGTGAAACGCAAATACAATTTGCCACAAGACAAACGTTATATTTTTAGCTTATGCACTTTGGAACCTAGAAAAAACTTAATCCGAGCCGTTAGGATGTTTGTATATTTCGTAGAAAAGAATAAAATAGACGACTTAATCTTCGTGCTTGGGGGCGGCGCTTGGAATGCTTTTGCTGAAAAAATAAAAGCAGGATTAGAGAATCCCAGTATTTTTGATAAGTATATAATAAAGGCTGGATATGTCGATGATGATGATTTGCCTGTTTTGTATAGCAACGCGGAATGGTTTGTCTATACCAGTCAATATGAAGGTTTCGGATTGCCTCCACTTGAAGCGATGCAGTGTGGTTGCCCAGTCATTACAAGTAATAATTCCTCATTACCTGAAGTCGTTGGCGATGCTGGAATAATGATCGACTGGGATAGCGACGAACAACATGTTGAAGCTTATGAAAAATATTATTATGACGAAAATTTGCGTAAAGAATATGCTGAGCGTGGGAAAAAGAGGGCAGGTCTATTTTCGTGGAAAAAAGCTTCGGATGAAATTATTCGTGTAATGAGAGAGGATATGTAATATGAAATTTGTTTATGTATTAGTTAGTGATTCCTCTGATGTTTATTACGAGCAATTTCTTGTTTCGCTGATTTCTCTTAGGCACTGGAATCCTGAAGCCAAGATTTCTCTTGTGTGCGATGACATAACCAACGAATCTTTGGTTGGCCTACGCGCTCGCCATACAGAACTGATTGATGAAACAAAGGTCATTCCTTTTGATTCTTCATTCAAAAAGCATTATCGATCTCGTTTTTTAAAGACTACGTTGAGAGAAATTTTTGAGGGAGACTTTCTTTATTTGGATTGCGATACAATTGTCTGCGAAAAAATTGAAGAATCGGATTTCAAAGACGATATAATGGGGGTCGACGATTGTCATCAGAAGCCTCAAGAGAATTCAAATTGGCCGGTCTTTTTAACTCAAATAAATCAATCGGGATTTTTAGAAGCGGGTCTTATTCATTATATAAATGGCGGTGTTTTATGGATGCGAGATAGTGACATCGCTCATAAATTCTCTTCTCTATGGCATACGCTGTGGCTGCAAAGCGTCGAAAAAAACATTCCTGTTGACATGCCAGCTTTAAATGAGACGAATAAACGGATGAATGGAATTGTTGGCATACTCCCTGGTGTTTATAATTGCCAAGTGTCCGCATCATTAAAATATTTACATACCGCAAAAATAATTCATTGTTTTGCTACAGCAGTTTCTAATTCTGAAATGCCGGAATCCGCTTTTTATTTCTTGAACTCGAACTTCTATTATAAAATAAAGACACAACATCTGACTTCTGATGACAAAGAATTGATTTTTGATGCGAAGTCTGCTTTTGATGGACGCGAAACAATTCTGTTAGGAAAGAACGATTCTGATGTTTACAGGAATCTCTCTAGAACGAATCTGTATGGATTTATTCGTTGCCTTTTCCTTTCAAAGCGAGGTCATTGGTTGTTTACCTTGATGGACAGAATCACTAAAGTCACGACTTCTATATTTTGGGGTAAATGAAATCATTTGCTTGAGGAAATAACGTGTACAACAAACTTTTTATTCTGGGTAATGGCTTTGATTTGTGCCATGGGCTACCAACAAGGTACTATGATAAAGATTTAAGAAAATCCGTCTGTTGTAAGCTAAGCCCGTATCCAGATTTTGCAAATTTCTTGGAAGATAAATATCTAGAGGTGTATGAGAACTTTTATCTATTCGCTTGTGACAAGAACGATTCCCCCCTTGAAATGTGGGCGCGTTTTGAAGAAAAACTGGCAAATGTCACTAATAAAGAAATTATAAAACACCATGTTGTTGAGGATAGTGAATTAGATGGTAATGATGAAAATGATGAAATCAGTAATCATTTTGGTTCGATTGAAGCTCGCATCTCCGCACTAAAGCAAAATGTAGATGATTCTTTCACCCGTTTGATGGCAAACGCTTTGTGCGATTGGATTCTGTCGCTTGATTACGATGATGTGAATAAAAAAACGGTAAGAAGGTTTTCTCACCAACTAAATCACGCCGATTGTGTATCCTTTAATTACTCTCATACATTAGAAAATTTTTATGATGATAACTATTTGAAAATTCTTCACATTCACGGCCTTGCTGAACCATATGATGCGCAAAAAGGAGCCGATTTGATTTTTGGACATGGTGATGATGAATTGTCGGAAGAATCAATAGCAGACGGCTCTTTGGGGCTCATGCGTGAGATTGTCGCGCAAAACGTTCTTAACGAAGCAAACACAGACTCGAAAAAATTATTACGTAAAGACATAGAAGAATGTTTAACCTCGCTTACTTCGTTTTTATCAGATGCCGTTAATTACAATAAAGTTTATATAATCGGGCATTCATTTGGAGCCGTTGACATGCCCTATTTTGAGGAGATAGCTCATAGATTGAGTAAAAAAGCCAAGATTATCGTCTCATATTATGGAGAGGACGAATTGGCTTCTGTTAAGAAAAAAGTTCGGCATGTGTTTAATGGTTTTGACGTTGCTTTTGGCGATATTTCAATCGCGAATTTTCACCGTCAATGCGACTGATATAGGTTGAATCGGGAAGAAAAAAAGTTCCCTAGGGCTAGCCCCTGGGGAACCTGGCCGAAACTTTTCTACCTTGCCGATTCTACCAAAAAAGGACATGGCGGTGAGTCTCAACCAAGCACAAAGATACGAAATACGAGCGCTCAATGCGGCAAAGATCCCCCCGAAAAACATAGCCTTGCAGCTGAAGGTCCACAAATCCACAATCTACAGGGAACTAAACAGGGGCGGCGGCCGCCAGCATTACGACCCGGTCAAGTCGCAGGAACGGGCAGACCTCCTTGCCGCGACAAGTCACCTGCATTACGACTACGACGAGGACGACTGGAAAATCGTGGACGGGAAAATCAAGGAAGACTACTCTCCCGAACAGGTGAACGGACGCGCGAAACTCGATGGGATGGGTGTCCCTAGCGTCGCCACGATATACAGGCATGTGAACAAGGACGAGGACCTGAAGAAGCACTTGCGGCACGGCAAGAAACCATACCGTAAGCGCGGGGAGAAGAAGGACAAGAGAGGCCAGATTGTAGGCCGCGTGCCCATCGAGGAACGTCCGGCAATCGTGGACGAGAAATCACGCGTAGGCGACATCGAGATAGACCTGATAAACAGCGCGGACCATGACGCGAACCTGCTCACGATCAACGACAGGATGACGAATTACAGCCTGATAAGGTATCTTCCGACGAAGAACGCGAAAGACCTGAAGAGAACGCTTGTGAGGGCGCTGAAGGACTTTGAGAAAACGTTCGAAGTCAAGATTCTCACAATCACTTCGGACAACGGGAAGGAGTTCGCCTGTCACGCAGAAATAGCGAAAGCTATGAAGGCGGATTACTACTTTGCGAACCCGTACCACTCCTGGGAGCGCGGTGCCAACGAGAACATGAACGGTCTAATACGCCAATATCTTCCCAAGAAGGAGTCGTTCAAGGGAATCTCTCCCCGGAAAGTTCGCTGGATACAGGATAAACTGAACAACAGGCCTCGAAAAAGGCTTGACTTTATGACCCCTTTAGAGTATATTTATACGCAAGTTAAACTACAAACCTAAGTCGCGTTAGCGACGAAAATCCGCCAATAAATGATAAGAATGATAAACAATCTTTTTGGAGCCTATATCTGAAATAAAAGGCCGAGTAAATCAAACTATGTCATAGCTTATTGTTGGTGGTATTTTTCGTTTTTTTTACTTGTGGCAGACGAAAATTTTTTCTTTGCCATTTAATCCATACTTGGAATATCTTGTTGCCAGATCAGAAACAACTTCAATTTCAAAGCCGATTTTTTTCAGCCTATCAAAATAGTCTAGTCCGTAAATTCTCACATGATCGCGTTGCCCGAACACTTTTTCGCGTTCTGCAGGATCAGAGATGCTTGGATCTTCATAAGTTTTATCCGTTACATAAGAAATGGGCACTTGCAGAATCGCGAATCCCCCTTTTCGCAAAACTCGATATATTTCAGACATTCCTTTGAGATCATCTTCGACATGTTCTAACACATGATTGCAAATAACGACATCAAAATATTCATTGCTGTAAGGAATATTTAAAATGTTAATGTTTTGAACATAACTAGGGTAAGCGTTTTCGTAGCCAGGAGCGAAATAGTCTCCGCAAATATATTCCTTGAATTTATGTGCTAGAAATTGTTTGCTTAAATTAGGCTCTGGGGCCATATGTAGAATGGTCTTGTTGGTGTTTGAAAAAAAATCAATGTTGTTTTTCAAATATGTGAATACTAAACGCTCCTTGTCTGTTGAACCACACTTTATACATCCAGCAAAACGGCGCCCGCACCCTATAATTTCTTTTTCATAAATGACCTTAAAATCACATCCAATGGGTTTTAATTTTCGTGCATGATATCTGCAAAAAGGGCATTTATACTTAAAACCAAAATTTTTTATTAGTGTTAATCGTTCATGCCATTTTAGGTATGAATAAATCTTGATGCAGATGGGATTATGTCGAAGTTTTTCTAAAATCATATGTGTATTTCTATTTTTAAATACATTTTTTGGGTTCTGTCAAATAAACTGTGTCATTTAGTTTTTGTTAGCTAAAAAAAGAGCTTTGAAATTTCAAAATTGAAGAAGCGAAAAGCAAAATCAAAGCGATGTTTTTTCAACTCGATTTTGTCTTTGCGACAACTTCAAATTTCTCCTTTTGAAGCAATTCAAATATAACAAGAAATGATAAAATTATCATTCCTTGTTTGAAAAAAAATCATCCAATTAAAGTTTTTGTGTTTCCGTTTGGGGGCGGAGAAAATTCATTTTGGAATTTGATTTAAGTTGAGTGGATTAAATCTTTGACCAAAAAGAATCGATAATTTTTGTACGCAAGTTGTCCAGTTTTGCAATGGCTTTTTCCACTTCTTTTTGATATTTCGATACGCCAAGTACACGAGTTTTACAAGCGAGTCATCATTTGGAAACAGACCTTTTGTTTTTGTCACTTTTCGAATTTGGCGATGATAACCTTCGACAGTATTTGTCGTATAAATAATGCGACGAATTTCACTTGGATAATCAAAATAACACGAAAGTTTATCCCATTTTTCTTTCCAAGATTGAATGACGATTGGATATTTTTTTGCCCAATTTTCTTCTAATTTTTTTAGTGCAATTTCGGCTTCCGTTTTGGTCGATGCCGCATAAACTAACTTCAGTTCTTTCAAAAATTCTTTTTGTGATTTTGCGTTAATGTACTTGAGTGAATTTCGAATTTGATGCACTACACACAACTGAACATTGGTCTTTGGAAACACGGATTCTATTGCGTCCGGAAAGCCTGAAAGTCCGTCTACACAAGCGATGAGAATGTCTTCCACTCCGCGATTTTTCAAATCGGAAAGGACTTGCATCCAGAATTTTGCACCCTCGCTTTGCGACACATACATGCCTAGCAAATCTTTGTAACCATTTGAATCAACACCGATGACATTGTAAATTGCTCGCGTTGTTACGATGCCTGATTCATCTTTTACTTTGTAATGAATTGCGTCCATCCAAACGATGGGATAAACCGTTTCTAAACGTCTCGTTCTCCATTCGTTAATCTCTGGCCACACGCGTTCTGTGATGTTGCTAATGGTATCGGCTGAAATGTATTCGCCAAAATCATCTTCCAAATATTTTTGAATATCGCGCATACTTTGTCCGAGTCCGTAAAGGCCGATAATTCGGTCTGCAAGACCTTCGGCAAGCACGGTTTGACGTTTCTTCACAATCTCAGGATTAAAGCTTCCTTCGCGGTCTCTAGGCGTGTTTATTTGGACTGCTCCGTATGCCGTTTTTATCTCTTTCGGCATTTTCCCATTGCGCCGATTTTCTCGATTTTCGGGCTTTGTTTTTTCCAAATGAACATCCATTTCCGCTTCTAATGCAGCATTCAAAAAATCTTCCAATACTTGGTGAAATGCTCCGTCTTTGCCAAAAATTGGCTTTCCTGTTTTGAACTGAGATGCTGCTTTTTTGATCATCTCTTTATATTCTTCGTGTGTCATCATAGTTCCTCAATTTACATCATTTTTCAAATGATGCTTGGTGGTGAATGACACAGTTTTATGGATAGAGTCTTTTTTTGCTGCAATCAGCATTGTGAATTATAATAAATATTTATATATTACATTATAAGCACAATGCTTATAGCATTGTGTAGGCGCTCTTTTTTTAGAAGATTTATCGAAATAATGCCATTAAAATGTGTTGATTTCCTGAAATTTTTCTTCTGCTTATGCATTGTCGTTATACATTGCGACTCGTTATCGGAAATTAATCCGGATGTAAAGTATTTTATAACACAAGGCCTACTTCGGCTCGCAGTTCCATTCTTTTTTGTTACGTCTGGGTATTTCTTGGGGAAGAAAATCAAAGAACATCCCCCAAAAATAGACGAAGTATTCAAAAAATACGTAAAAAGATTGCTTGTGCCTTTAGTTGTATTTTCTTTGATAAACATCATATTGGAAATAATAAAAATGATTCCATATATGAGTGGACCTGTGATTTTTAGGGAAATTATTAGGCATGTGGTTTTTTATCCGTGGGGGGCTCTTTGGTTTGTGCAGGCTTGTATTGTGGGAGCATTATTGTTGTATCCTTTTGTTAAAAGGAATAATTTTATGGGAGCATTGCTTGTTGCTTCGTTATTGTATTCGTGGGCCTTAGTATGCAACAATTACTTCTTTGTTGTACAAGGAACTTTTTTTGAACCTTATATACGTGTATTTATGAATTTATGTGTTTCTGCAAGAAATGGTTTTTTTGTTGGTTTTGTTTACCTGGCTATTGGATTTTTTGTTGTTCGTAGAAATGCGAATGTTTCTGTTTTTTTTACAATTTTGGCATTTTCTATTTATGTACTTGAAATTGTAATGCTGAAAAATAAGGCTTCTTTGGATGATTCTGCATTGTATATTTCGCAATTACTAGTTGTTCCAATCATTTTTATAAAGGCTTTAAATTTTCCAGTAAATATATCTAATGAGACTAGTTTGATGTTTCGCAATTTTAGTGTTGGAACATACTTACTGCATCGACCTGTAATATCGATTCTTGATATCATTGGTGCTGATCATGTTCCTAAAACTATTGTAGTGTATTTAGTTTGCAGTGGGATATGCTATTTAGTGCATAGAAAAGGTGGACGATTAAAGCGAATTCTATTCTGACTAGTTTATTTTGAACGAACAATCGGATAAGAGATGGTTTCCCCAATTTGGAAGCCATAATGAATAAGCGCTTTTATCCGTTTTTTTCAAATATTCTATTGAGAAAGATAAAACGTTTCTTAAAACATCAAAATTGCGAGCTCCTAAGGAAATATCTTTAATTCCGATATTAAATCGAATTTGATAGTCGCCTTTGACAAGGTTGTGGTTCTTTATCGAACAGAACAAAGAAAAAAAATTTTTTTGCGGAACATCTAGCATATTTGAAACGATTGTTCCGACGCAAATGTCGCTGGAATTTGTAATGTGCAATCCAAAATTGAACGATTTAATTGATGGATTGTTTCTTTTGATTTTTAACTTGAGAAGTAAAGGCTCATCTGTTGCTAAATGCTCAATGTCTGGATTTAGCATTTCTGCTTCAACAAATTCAAGGTCTTTAAGTAGACTTTCTTCGCGGTGATCTCGGTTGTTGATAATGACTTTCCGCTCGTAATTTTTGACATTTGAGTCAGTATAGTAATTAATAGCTTCTTCCACGCTGCCGTCAAATGCCACTTGTCCCTGATTCAGGACAATCCCCCTCCTGCATAGGTTCTTCACCGCGCCCATATTGTGGCTCACGAACAGTACGGTGCGGCCTTCTCCGCGGCTCACGTCCTGCATTTTGCCGATAGCCTTCTTTTGGAATTCGGCATCACCCACGGCGAGCACTTCGTCCACCACGAGGATTTCGGGTTCCAGGTGCGCGGCGATGGCGAACCCGAGGCGGACTGTCATGCCGCTGCTGTAGCGTTTCACGGGGGTGTCCAGGTAACGTTCGCAGCCGCTGAAGTCCACGATTTCGTCGAGCTTGCGGGTGATTTCGGCGCGGGTCATGCCCATGATGGCGCCGTTCATGTAGATGTTCTCGCGGCCGGTCATTTCGGGGTGGAATCCGGTGCCCACTTCGAGGAGGCTCGCGATGCGGCCTCTTGCGCGGATGATTCCTGTGGTGGGGGCGGTTACGCGGCTGAGCAGCTTGAGGAGCGTACTCTTGCCGGCGCCGTTCCTGCCGATGATGCCGACAACATCGCCTTCTTCGACCTTGAAGTTTATGTTCTTGAGTGCCCAAACGTATTCGCTCGAGCCTTTATGTGCGCGGTCGTTTGTTTCGCCGACTTTCAGGTAGGGGTCTTCGCGGCGCAGCACTTTGGTCTGCCAGAATCTGTTCAGGTCGTGGCTCAGCGTCCCGGTGCTCACTAGCCCCAGACGGTATTGCTTGCTGATGTTCTCGAACTCAATGGCGGTCGACATACTACTAGATCTGTTCTAAATGCGTAATCCAATCATTGAAGTGTCTGCATTTGTCTCTGATTTTATTTAACCCAATTCTGCGTAATACTTCAATTCCTGCTACAGTTTTGTCGTAGGCGGGGATGGCTTTTAAAATTCTTTTTGACGGGGCCCGTTTCAAAACTATTGTTTATCAGTTCTGGATTCGGTTGTGCACTGATTGCCTGTCGTAATTCGTCAATTTGGCAGTCGAAGTATTCTGTAGAAAGTTGTTCTATGTCTGCAAATAATAAAGCTTCAAATTCGTGCAACTGTATATACGGCTTAAAATGACGTTCGTGACCCACCTTTTGTAAAATAGAATTCTCTAATTGACGGACTTTATCGTAGGCATCAGAATATTTCATCGCATTGGCGTAACCGGGAGTGTCTGTTGGAAGCGCATAGAAATCAACCATTGTTGAAACATAAGAGTCTTCGCTTTTCGAGGCGCGCTTTAATACAGGTTCTAGAGAGTTCTGCATTTTGCTATACGAACTCATTCCGCCTTTATACATAATTCCATGTCTATTATCCCTTTTGGTCAATATTGTTATTGGAATTATAATTTTTTCATAATCCCAAAAATGAGGCGCAAGTATGGCTTTTGCAAAATGTTCTTCGGACGGACCTTCGGTGACTATAAATATTTTTTTCATTTATGGTTGTCCTCCGATGATATTTTTTTCCCATATTTCGGAAAGACTGTAATTTTCCAACCACTCATCCAAATCTTGTTCATTCAATCTTTTGAAAATCGAGGATCCTGAGGCAGAGTTTGTTTCGGCCACAATTACTTGATCGGGCGTAAAGCTATCCAAAAGCCGGGGAGACTGTGTTGCTATCACAATTTGGGCGTATTGAGAGCACTCTTTTATCATAGAGGCAAGTAAATCAATAACTTGTGGGTGCAAACCTAGCTCGGGTTCGTCAATAAGGATGATGTTAGGCAAGAGTTCCGGCGGTTGCAAAAAAAGTGTTGCGAGGGCTATAAAACGAATGGAGCCGTCCGATAGGTGATCTGGTCCAAACAAATAATCGTTGTCGATTTCAGATTTCCAATTGAGCTTTATGGATGACATATTTAACGGATCTGGAAATAAATCGAATTTTCCAAATTGAGGGACAGCGTATCGGATTCTACTTGTAATACGTTCAAAGTACTTAGGGTATTTTTGTTGGAGTCTGTATAAAAATGCAGGTAGGTTTCCGCCATCAGCAAATAAATATCGATTATTGGCTATGCTTGCCGAATTTCTGATATGAGATTGGTCCGATGTGTCGTGAAATTGATATGCCCGGCATTGTGACAGAATTGCCTTTAGAGCGTTGGCGCCTGCGTATTTTTGGTCGTCTGCATATAGAAGGCTTTCTTTCTGACCTCCATCCAGCTCAAATTCTTTGTCATTGACTTTGATTTTTTCTTCTAAAAAAATCAAAGCATCTTTTACGGATTTTGCTAATTTAAATTGATATACATCTTTAAAATTAGGATTTTCAAATGTCAAGGATGATTGGATAATTGGCGTTTTTTTTGATCCAAAATGAAGAATGTTGTCTGCCCCGCCATTTTTCCCAATATATAATTGCAGTGCTTCGGTTGACATATGGTTCAACATTTCAAAAAAGGATATGAAACTGCTCTTACCAGCTCCATTTGTACCAATAATGATGTTAACATCCTTTAGGTCCAAATTCAACGAAAGCTCATCCGAACCAAACGACTTGAATCCAGAAATTGCTATTTGTGTTAACTTAGATTTATTGTTCATTTTGACCTCAACTACAAAATAGTAGTTTTGCGCTAGGAATATAGCCCATTCAATGCTGTTTTCCCTTCATTTAAGAATTTTCCGATGACGGTATTGTTTTTGAGAACTTCTGCTAAGTTGCTGTAGCGTTTTACGGGAGTGTCCAGGTAGCGTTCGTATCCGTTGAAGTCCACGATCTCGTCGGGTTTGCAGGTAATCTCGGCGCGGGTCATTCCCATGATGGCTCCGTTCATGTAGATGTTCTCGCGACCGGTCATTTCCGGGTGGAAACCTGTTCCGACTTCCAAAAGGCTCGCGATGCGGCCTCGGGCGCGGATGGTGTCCCCTTCGAGGACCATGCGCACTAAGGCAACGAAGTTGCCAAGTGCTGTCCGCCCGGTGGTCGGTGCGGTCACTCGGCTTAAAAGTTTAAGGAGTGTACTTTTCCCTGCACCGTTTCTGCCGATGATGCCGACAACGTCGCCTTCTTCGACCTTGAAGTTGATATCCTTGAGTGCCCAAACATAATCGCTTTTACCCTTGTGCGCGCGGTCGTTCACTTCGCCCACTTTCAAGTACGGGTCTTCCTTGTGCAAAATCTTGGTTTGCCAAAAACGGTTCAGGTCGTGGCTCAGCGTTCCTGTGCTCACGAGCCCCAAACGATATTGCTTGCTAATGTTTTCAAATTCTATGGCGGTCATGTATGGGTAATATAACTAGAAAAATGGGCGTATTTCGCAAATTAACACGCGAATTTTCACCGTCAATGCGACTGATATAGGTTGAATCGGGAAGAAAAAAGTTCCCTAGGGCTAGCCCCTGGGGAACCTGGCCGAAACTTTTCTACCTTGCCGATTCTACCAAAAAAGGACATGGCGGTGAGTCTCAACCAAGCACAAAGATACGAAATACGAGCGCTCAATGCGGCAAAGATCCCCCGAAAAACATAGCCTTGCAGCTGAAGGTCCACAAATCCACAATCTACAGGGAACTAAACAGGGGCGGCGGCCGCCAGCATTACGACCCGGTCAAGTCGCAGGAACGGGCAGACCTCCTTGCCGCGACAAGTCACCTGCATTACGACTACGACGAGGACGACTGGAAAATCGTGGACGGGAAAATCAAGGAAGACTACTCTCCCGAACAGGTGAACGGACGCGCGAAACTCGATGGGATGGGTGTCCCTAGCGTCGCCACGATATACAGGCATGTGAACAAGGACGAGGACCTGAAGAAGCACTTGCGGCACGGCAAGAAACCATACCGTAAGCGCGGGGAGAAGAAGGACAAGAGAGGCCAGATTGTAGGCCGCGTGCCCATCGAGGAACGTCCGGCAATCGTGGACGAGAAATCACGCGTAGGCGACATCGAGATAGACCTGATAAACAGCGCGGACCATGACGCGAACCTGCTCACGATCAACGACAGGATGACGAATTACAGCCTGATAAGGTATCTTCCGACGAAGAACGCGAAAGACCTGAAGAGAACGCTTGTGAGGGCGCTGAAGGACTTTGAGAAAACGTTCGAAGTCAAGATTCTCACAATCACTTCGGACAACGGGAAGGAGTTCGCCTGTCACGCAGAAATAGCGAAAGCTATGAAGGCGGATTACTACTTTGCGAACCCGTACCACTCCTGGGAGCGCGGTGCCAACGAGAACATGAACGGTCTAATACGCCAATATCTTCCCAAGAAGGAGTCGTTCAAGGGAATCTCTCCCCGGAAAGTTCGCTGGATACAGGATAAACTGAACAACAGGCCTCGAAAAAGGCTTGACTTTATGACCCCTTTAGAGTATATTTATACGCAAGTTAAACTACAAACCTAAGTCGCGTTAGCGACGAAAATCCGCCACACAAAAATCCTCATGTTAAAGGCTTTGAAAAATGAGTTGCCTCTCGCTTTGGTTAAAATTTTGCATTAAATTATAGGTGTATTAAAATTCTAGGAATGCCGTGCAGATTTTATTTTCAGATAAAGATTCGGAGATGTGCGCTGGGCAAATGAAAAGGTTGCGAATATCTTAGAAGTGGTGAATTACCACGGGTAGGTTTTTATGGGTGACGGGAAAAAGGTTCTTTGGCAGGTTTCCCCTCCAGGAAGCGACTTGGCGGAAAAGCTGAAAGAAATGGGGTTGGACGCAAATGATCTTGCGGCGCGCATGGGCTATACGCCTAAGGCTGTGAACGACATTTTGCAAGGCAATTGTCGAATTACGCCAGAAGTCGCGATTGCGCTCGAAATGATTACTGAAATTTCGGCGAATTACTGGTTGCGTCGCCAAATTTCTTACGATGAATTTCTTTCTCGCCAAAAGTTGGAGGCTTCGCTGAATGATCAGCGCCTTTGGGAGAAGTCTTTCCCGAGCGAGATGACGGATCGCTGCTGGGTAGGTGGCAATAAAAGATGTATGCTTAAAAGTTGCGTTCCGTATTTCTTTGGCTGAAGTTGAGGATCCTTATGCCGCTTCGGCTTGGATTCGCCGTGGAGAAATTCTTGCGGACCGTGATCCTATGGAAAGACAGGAACAGATTCCTGTGCGCAAAAGACTCAAGGCTGCTTTGCCAGAAATCATCGCTTTTGCGGCGGCGAATAAGGAGCTTCCGAAACGCGCGAAAAAAAATCACTTATACGACTCCCGAAGCGGATGTTGTGGATGATTGCATGATGGATTTGCAGGAACTATGCCGTAAAATTGGCATTCGTGTGTTGTTCGTGCAAAACTTCAAGAGCGCACCGATTCATGGCATGTATCGTTGGTACAAGGATGTTCCTGTCGTTCAACTGCACGATCGTTTTGAAAAACGTTTCGCGATGTGGTTTACATTCTTTCATGAATTGGCATATGTGCTGTATCACGGCAAAAAAGGCATTTGTTTGCAGAACATTGGCGTCACGCACAACTACCCAGAAAAAGAAGACGAAGCAAATTGCTTCGCCCAAAAGTGCATGACAGATGCGGGTTTTTAAAAAGAAAGTCGGGTGAATGATTTGTAATGATCGCTTGTGTAGTAGATGTTGCAGTTGCTGCTATAAACAAGTCTTTTTGTCCCTCGATTTTCTCCAAAATAATCGACATCAGCTTCTTGGTAATAATCTTGGGGGAGTAATCCTTCGCGATTGCTAAAAGAGTCTCCTCCAATCATAACGCCGAGAGTTGTCAATGGATTGAAATTCCATTTCCTAAAGCTTTTACCAGTTTTGGATTCGTAAAGTTGTTTGCCTTCTTCTTTGCTTACGTAGTTGGGGGGCAAGTATCCATGATCGCAGATGAATTTGGCGACTTCATCTTTAGAGGTGTATTGCTGTGCTTTGGATGTGTTTGCCGTATATTTGGAAAACCCGCTGCTAAATGAAACGCCTATGTTGTCGATGATGTTCTTGATCCCGAAGATTACGGCGAGAATCATGCACAGGGTGAACATGAAATTTCGAAACGACTTTTTGGGGCGATAGCTGTGGATATTGACTGACTTCTGTGATTGTAAATTCTTTTTTTGTGGAATCAAAGGGACGCCTTCAAGAAGGCCTTTCTCTACGCGAAAGCCTTTTTCTGTTTTCTTTACTGAATAAATAATAACGGAATCGCCTGTATGAGGTGAACGAGAAATGGGCCCTAATGCAGAAACGTGAAGAAAGTATCTGATACCATCTGCCGAAACAAAGCCATAGGCTTTTTCGGAATTCCATTGGATTACTGAGGCTTTTGTGGTCATTATGGCTTTTACACCGTGTCCATAAAAGTTCTTTGGATTTTGTTGAACACGACAACGCCGAGCGCGAGAAGCAAAGCCGCAAAGCCTGCGCTGTAGCCGAGTGCGGCCCAGCTGAATTCGCCGACGCCAAGCATGCCGAACTTAAATGTTTCCATAATGCTTGTGAGCGGATTCGCCTGCATCAGCAATTTGAGCTTTGGATTTTCGATGGTGCTGAGCGGGTAAATTACCGGCGTTGCGTACATCCAAAGTTGCACAATAAAAGTCAGCAAAAAAGTAAGGTCGCGGTATTTGGTCGTGAGGCTGCTGAACAGCACGCCGAATCCGAGTGCAAGCCCGGCAAGGATCAAAATTAGCACCGGTGTCAAAAGCAAATACAGGTTCGGGTGCACGGGCGCGTCCGTAAAAATCATGTAATACGCGAACACCAAAAAGAAGAGCCCCATCTGAATCGCAAGGCGCACCAGGTTGCTTGTCACGGTCGCCATGGGAACGACCAAACGCGGAAAATAAACCTTTCCAAAAACATTTGCATTGTCGATGAACGTTTTGCTGGTCTGGTTCAGGCTTTCGGCAAAATACTGCCAAAGGCAAATTCCCGCCAAATAGAACAGCGGTTGCGGAAGTCCGTCGGTACTGATCTTTGCAATTCCGCCGAAAACGACCATAAACATGATCGTCGTCATAATCGGCTGGATAAAGAACCAAAGCGGTCCAAGGATTGTCTGCTTGTACCACGTCACAATGTCGCGCTTGACGAACATGCGGTACAAATCGCGGTACTGCCAGAGTTCGTGAAAGTCGACGCTCAGCAGACTTGTCTTCGGCTTGATGACGGTTGTCCAGTTGTTCTGCCCTTCTGTCATGTTAAACCTTTTCCCGGATCACGTACTGCGGAGCCTGATTGATGCAAATATAAACGCGCCCCACGTATTCGCCGATGAGACCGAGCAGGAACATGATCATGCCGCCGACAAACAAAAGCGTCGAGAGAAGGCTTGCGTAACCGATCGGCGCCGATGCAACGGTCAGCTTTTCATAAATCACAAAAAGGCCTGCAGCAAATCCAATGATAGCGCAAAGGATGCCGATGAATGTAGCGGCGCGCAAAGGTTTGACGGAAAAGGCGGTAAAGCCGTTCACCCAAAGCCCAATCAATCCGGCGATTGTGTAACCCGATTCGCCTTGCAAACGGTGGCGATGGCTTACGGCGACGTTTCCCAAATTTTTGGTCGATCTAAAAATCAAGCCGCTGATGTATGGAAACGGATTCGGATATTGCACAATTTCTTTTGCGATGAACTGCTTCATAATAAAGAAGCTCGTCGTCTTTAAAGTCGTCGGTTGCCCGATAATCGCTTCCGCCATTTTTTTGTTGACCCAGCTTCCGAATCGGCGAAAGAGATGTTGTGCGGAATGTTCGTAATAGCCGTAAACAACGTCAAAGCCTTCTTCGAGTTTGTTGACGAGCTTAAAACTTTCGCTTGCCGGGGTCTGTCCGTCATCGTCAAGGCTTATCACGTAATCGCCGGAGGCTTCTGCGTAGCCTGCCATCAGTGCGTTGTGCTGTCCAAAATTTTTTGCAAGGCAAATGCCCTTGATTTTTTTGTCTGCGCATGCGAGCTGCTTGATTTTACCCCAAACGCCGTCCGGGCTGCAGTCGTTTACCAGAACGATTTCGTAGTCGAAAATGCGGCCATCTTTGGATTTTGCGTTTTGATTTTGCACGGTGGCGCAAATTTCATTTACCACGGTTTCGATGGTCTTTTCGCTGCGGTAGCAGGGAATTACGAAAGAAATTTTCATTTAGGATTTCCTTATTGTACCAGTTCCCATTTGCTGCTCTGGGCGGACTTGGCGGCGGCCTGCATCATGGAGAGTCCCTCGAGCGAGGTGCGGATGCCGCAGACATACTGGCTTGTAAAGCTACCGGTGGCGAAATATTGTCCTAGGCAATCGGCGATGTCCTTGTAGTAATTGGCGAATGCCTCGATAAAGCCTGCGGGGTGGCCCGCCTTGAAACGATTGTAACGCTGCTGGTTGGCGATTTTCACGTCGCCTGTGCGGTCCCGCAGACATACGTTGCCCCGGATATCGCAGGTTTTTAGGGTTTCCGGTTCTAGCTGAAACCATTCGGCACTGCCTTCGCTGCCATACACCCGAATGCGAAGGCCGTTGCGGTTGCCGAGAGCCGTTTTGCTGAACCACATCTGAGCCCGAACGCCGTTGGTGTATTGGGCCAGAACTCCTACGTTATCCACAATCTGGCGGAACAAGCCGAAGGTGGTCTGGTCGGCCACGATGCGCTCCGGCTTTTCTCCGGTTAAGAAATAAATCATGTTATGGAGGTGACTCCCCAAATCCAGGGAAATTTTTGGAATCACGGTGTCTTTTAGACGCCAGCTCTGGGGCTTAGGCGGTTCGTTGTTGGATCCTAGCCGCATAAAGCCTTCTTGGGGCATTTCCACCTGCACCTGCTGGATTTTGCCCAATTTGCCGTCGGCTATGAACTGTTTCAGTTCCCGAATCATGGGATAACCGGTGTAGTTGTAGGTAGTGCAGAAGAACCCTTTGGTTTCGGCCACGACTTTTGCGATGGCTTCGCCTTCAGCCACGCTGGTGGCTAGGGACTTTTCGCAAATTACGGGGAACCCGGCACGGAGCGCACCGATGACGATGTCTTTATGCAGGTCGGTAGGGGCTAATACCACGACGGCATCCAACTTACCTTTTTCGGATTGGAACAGATCGCAATAGCTGCCATAAGTGCGTTCCGGAGAAACTCCCCAGACGGTTGCCGTTTCGACATTGGTTTTAAAGTGAGTACTGAAAGCCCCTGCCACCAGTTCAAAATGGCCATCCATCTGGCTTGCTGCCTTGTGAACTTCTCCGATGGCCGAGTTGATACCGCCCCCGATAAACGCAATCTGGTATGGTTCCTTGTTCATCATTTGAAATTATTGGTGTCTGATAAAACTTTTTGAATCAGTTTGAAATCTAACAAAAAAGGAGACCGGCGATTTGGGGAAATATCGCTTTTGACTATCGTTACGTTTGCAATTCAAAATAAGCTCCAAAGTTCCAAGGAAAGTAGAGGTTTTGTCGGATAGCCGCGACTATGTTTCCAAGATGAAGAAAAACTGACTAGCGAAGTGGCGCAGACGGTGTTTATTCCACAATGACCTTGGCGAGTTCTGTCATGCGGGCGGTTTTGTCCTGCATTTCTTCCAAGGTCTCGAACTTGAAGAAGACGATTCCCGCCTTGTAGATGAGTTTGTCTGCAACTATTTCGCCGGGTTTGTACCAAAGGAATTTTTCTACGATGTTTTGTTCAATTTCCGGAGCGAAAAGTACATTTCGAACAATTCCCTTGCATCCGTTTTCGCCGGCCTGCCTGTCTGCCATAAGACAATGACGCAACCAGAATCCATTGCTAGGCACGTCGGCAATGCTGGAAATATCCATGCCGGTTTCGGCCATAATGATAAATTTCGGGTAGTCCACGCCGGTGGCGTATTTGACAAACTTTATGTACAAATCTCCAGGAGGGCGTCGGCAAATTTCAATAATGATGGGAGTGCCGTCGGCTTTCTCGATGTACTGGATGTGCAGAATGCCATCGACTAGATGAAGTTCTTTGGCAATGTGTTCGCTATAGTCCCGAAGTTTCGCGAGGCCCGCGACAGATGTGGAGCTAGGCGAGTTCGCTCCCGAGACCATGTACTTGTTGATATAATATTGTTCGTTGTCGGCGAAGGCAAAGGCTACTTTGCCTTTGACCAGCATGGCTGAAAACCCGTGGTTGGTCCCTTGTACGAATTCTTCTACAACAATGTGGTCTTGCCGGGTGCGGCTGGCGGCATCTTTGTAGGCGGTCCTGGCTTCTTCGATGGTCGCGACTCGATGAATACCTTTGCCGCCCGTAAGGTCTACGGGCTTAACTATCAGAGGGAAGGTAAGAGCCGTTCCGTTTAATGCAGTGTTGCTGCCCGCGACGGCAGCTTCAAAATCGGCAAAGTTATTGTCAGCGTCGGTTGTGGTAACTGTAATGGCCCGAGGCGTAGGAATGTCGAGACGTGTGGCCAAGGCTCGGTACTTATCTTTGTGGTGGAGTTTTAGCGATGTTGCGTAAGAATCGTGGCCGGGAAATCCCAATTTTTCGCAAACGTAAACCGTAGAAAGCAGGGCAAAATCGTTACAGCCGGAGCACACCGCTTGTACGTTTTCTCGGCGGGCCAGTTCCAGCATCTTTTCCTTGTCGCTAAAGTCGGCGAAAACGTTCTTGTCGGCGTAGGGGTGGCCCAGGCCCTCTCTGGCGTTCCCGGTGGTAATCACGTACCATCCCAGAGCCTTTGCAGCCTGAATCAGCGGGATTTCGGCATGCCCGCCACCGAGAAGAAGCATTTTCTTTTGAGTTTTACTGTTCATTTTCAAATGGTGCAATCCCTATTTCCAGAAAAATTCCTTTACCTTGTCGCACACGAATTCCAGGTCGCTTTGCTTGAGCCCGTAGAACATGGGCAATCTGAGCAATCTATCGCTTTCTTGAGTAGTGTAGCGGTCTTCGCCTGAGAATCGTCCGAATCGCTTGCCCGCAGGCGCGGAATGCAACGGCACGTAGTGGAACACCGCCAAGATTCCATTTTTCATCAAATGAGCGATGAGGGCTGTACGGGTCTTTAAATCCGCAACCTTCAGGTAGAACATATGAGCGTTGTGCTGGCATTCCTCAGGAATGTAGGGTAGCTGCAGATCCCCTGCGTTGGCTAGACATTGCAGGCGTTCTCGGTAGCTATTCCAGCTGGCCATGCGGTTGTCGAAAATCCTCTGGGCATTTTCCAGTTCGGCGTAAAGATAGGCTGCGTTCAATTCGCTGGGCAGGTAGCTGGAACCCAGTTCCACCCAAGTATATTTGTCAACTTCGCCTCGGTGGAACTGCACCCGGTTGGTTCCCTTCTCCCGGATGATTTCTGCATGGTCGGCGTATTTTTTGTCGGATATAAGGATCGCGCCGCCTTCTCCCATGCTGTAGTTTTTAGTCTCGTGAAAACTGTAACAGCCGAAATCACCGAGGGTCCCCAGGCTTTTGTTCTTGTAAGAGGCCATCATTCCTTGGGCTGCGTCCTCTATAACAAATAGGTTGTGTTTTTTTGCAATGGCGTTGATTGTATCCATTTCGCAAGCCACACCCGCGTAATGTACTGGAACAATTGCCTTTGTCTTATCAGTGATAGCCTCTTCCAGTAACTTTTCGTCTAGGTTCATGGTGTCGGGGCGTATGTCCACAAATACGCATTTGGCGCCCCGCATGGCGAATGCGTCGGCGGTGCTTACGAAGGTGAAAGATGGCATAACGACTTCGTCGCCGGGCTGTATATTGCACAGCAGGGCGGACATTTCCAATGCGTGTGTGCAACTAGTAGTGAGAAGAACCCTGGCTGCTCCGGTCTTTGCTTCTAGCCAAGCATGGCATTTTTGGTTGAAAAGCCCGTCTCCGCATATACGGCCACTTTCTACAGCTTGTTTTACGTAATCGATCTCGGGTCCCACAAAGGGGGGCTGGTTAAAGGGAACATTCATAGCCACTATATAGGTTTAAAATTTTCAATGTGCAAATTTTCATCTCCTTCCCGACCTTGAATTGCGTATAATCCTTCCTGGTGTTTAGGGGCTGCGCAGTGGCCAATGGATAGGGTGGTTTTAAGGGACGCTTCTTTTGCGGGTGTCGGCATAATAGGTCAATATAGATTAAAGGCAAACTTAAAAAATAGCATAGAACGCCCTCATTTCGGTTTTTCGTACCGTTTTTCCCATCATTTTGCCTGCGCTTCCCCGATAGTCCGTAAGGAAATACCCTCGCTGTCGAACCTGTTCCTGTTTATGATCGCGTTAATTTTGTCTAAAGGGGCTACCTCTTGGAAAACCGGGCATAATTGTTCGAAAGGTCGAGGAACCGGAGCGGATTGTACATATCAGTATACTCTTGATGATTCCTTCAAGACAACATGTTAGTTTATTTGCAGATTGGTATGTTTGAAAAATTTTAGGCTAATCTAGCCTCTAGCACACGTCTTTACATGAAGTTGCAGTAAAACTTTCCAGTGAGAACAAAACTTGCCAAAACTTAAGGAAAAGATAGAAAGTTGAATTTTTAAAATTGCAGAATAAAAATGGAAATCCGCTCTTGCAAATTCCCTAAAGTAAAGAGGATGAACAAAATGATGCCAGGGTTATTAACAGGATGATGCCGGACAGCTTTTGTCCGCCTTGTTCAAAGGCTTTTTTGAAAAATATCCGGTCAAGGCTGTTGGCGAAGACGGGAATCACGAAGAATAGTAAAATTCCCCACCAGTAAATTTGGCGATGCCGAATGAAGCGTTTAGCGTCATGGAGAATGCTGCGTCGAAGAATACTCCCCAGCCCGCTACAAAAATTGCCAAAAGAGATAGGAAAAAATACCTGTTCTAATGAGGTGTTTCCGGATGATGTAAAAAAATCCAAATCCAGCAAAAGTAAATTTTCGCGCCGGCAAACGCTTCTAAAAAATTGGATAGATAGGCGTATAAAAACAGAGGACGAAAAAAAGGATTACCCTCAGAATTTTTTTGTGCGTTCGAATAGAAACGCTAAAATTAAGACATTGCACAAAATGATACCTTATAGAAGAGGGGCGTTAAAAAAATCGAAACGAGAAAAGGAAAAGACGGTGATGAACAAGATTCTTGGCAAAGGGGAAGTCATGGCTGTAAAATAGAAATCTTCGTTTTTAGTATTCAGACGGTTTTGGGGAAGGATGAGAGTCTTTTGAAACGGAATTTCTTTTGCAATAATTTTTGCAAAACCGGATGGAAAATACCTTTTTTTTGCTTTATTTCCGGACTGTTTACTTTTGCATCCAAAAAAGAATCGCTACAGTTGCTAGGGCTTCTTTATTTTTATTTATTTCAGAACAGACGTGTTTCTTTTTTTTCGTTATTTTAAAAAGAGACAAAATCCCACTATCGGAGGCTTTATGCGTTTTCGTCAATTGGCAATCCTTCCTGCGGCGGCAGCTTTGGTCTTTTGGGCCAGTGCCTGTTCTGATGACAGTTCCAGTTCTTCGGAACCGGAAATCGAATCCTCTTCTTCGGAAGAACTTCCCGAGCTCAGCTCTTCGTCGGATTCTACTGGGGAACAGCTCTCTTCCTCTTCGGCGGCTTCTTCTGCTTCGGTTGAAGCTCCTAAAGACGGGCTTCTTCTAGATGACATGGAAGACGGCAACGGAGAAACAGCAATAGGTACGTTCTGGTACACTTACGACGACGCGGGAAATGGCGGTGCTTCGACGATTACGACGGCAGTTGATGCGGATAGCGCCATTGCGGCTTCGCCGACAGACAACGGTTCCAAGTATGCTTTCAAGGCGGAATTTTCGCTCGTCAAAGCGGATTATGAATTCGATCCTTTTGTCGGCTGGGGTTTTAAAATCCCCTCTTCAGTAGATGCCAGCAAATATGCGGGTATCCGCTATTCTTACAAGGGTGCCGCCCACTATCTTCATATGGAAACCACCGATGTTACGGATTATGATGTCCATCTCTCTTCTCAGAAAAAATCGACGACTTGGACGACGGTAACGGTCGCATTTAGCGATTTGATGCAGGGCGGTTGGGGAATTCCCGTGGAGTTTGATCCGAAGCATCTTGATGCGGTCAGTTTTCAGGTAAAAGGTAACGGTAAAACGGACTCGCTGATCGTGGACGATATTTACTTTGTCAAGGAGGGCGATTTGCCGCCGAAAGTGGCTGATATGACTATCCGGGATCCGATAGTGTACAATTTGACCATTGGGGATGTTGCTGTCACGACTCCGCTTCAGGAAAAAGTCATGAAATATTTAAACAAGGGCGTGAATTTTACCAACTGGCTCGAAGAGGCGAAGGGCAAATTCGATGGCACTTTTAAGCATGACGAATCCGATGTGAAACTCCTTTCCGAAAGCGGATTTAAGGCGTTGCGCTTGCCGATAGACTTGGATCTTTATGTGACGAATCGTTCGGAATTTTTGAATGATATCACTGGAACGGTGGGACTTGTCATGAGTGACAGCATCTTTATCGTTCTCGATTCCTTTGTGGAATGGACAAAGCGTTATAATATGTCTTTGGCGATTGATTATCACGAATACGACAACAGCTACAATAAGGAATCTTCTGTAGATGCACAGTATATTAAGATGATGTCCGAAGTTTGGAAAGCTGTTGCCGCGCATTATGCGGACAACGAACGCGAAGACCTGTTCTTTGAATTGCTGAACGAACCGGATATGACGAACGGCAAGGTGACGGCGGCGAATTGGACCATTGCCGCCCAGAGCATGATTGACTCCATCCGTTCCGTGGATGTCAAGCACACGATTATTTTTGGCGACGCCCAATGGTATTCTATTGATCTTCTGGTAAAGCGCGAACCGTTCGCCGATGACAATATTGTTTATGCAATCCACTCCTATGATCCGTTCCTCTTTACCCACCAAGGAGCTTCTTGGACGGATTATTCTTCGATTCGCGGAGTGAAGTTCCCCTACAATCCAGAGGAATGGTCGGAATATACGGCGGATTTTGGTGTTACCGCTTCGACGCCTAGTTCGGCAAAATCGGCTCTGAAAAATTACTATAAGACTGGCAGCAAGGGCTATATTTTGAGCCGTGCGTTGAAGGCAAAAGAATGGGCGGTGAAAAATCAGGTTCCGCTGGTGTGGAATGAGTTTGGCGCTTACAGTCTTAAATCGGATCCGCAAAGTGTGCTGAATTATCTGACTGCCGTTCGTGAAATCTGCGATACGCTTCAGATTGCCTGGCAGCATTGGGGCTATACGGGAGGATTCGCTGTCGTAGAAAATGGCGCTTTGATTGAAGGTATCGACAAGGCGTTGAATCTAAAAAAATAGCAGGCTTGTTTTTGTCGAAGCGCTTTCAAGTTTTTGAAGGCGCTTTTTTTGTAGAATTTCGAGAATGGTGAAACTTGGGAAAGCGAGAAAGGGATTGAATACGCTATTTGGTATGAAACAGAAAATTTAGTTTGAACGATTGTAAAAAAAATATTTTTTTACATTTTGCCGGTTATTAAAAATGAATTATATTGTAAAGTGTTTTGCAAGGAGATGTGCTTTGAAAATCATTTTGGAGAAATGTTTGTCCGAGGACTTTTACAGTTGGAACCGGGCGCGGTAATTGAGTTTTCAAATCCTGGGGTGAAAACGATATTAAATGTCGATGGAAAGTTAAATTGGAAAACCTCTTCAAATAGGCCGCTTGAAGATATGAATTATTGGAATTCCGTGGCTAGCGGCTTCATGCTTGTTCTGCATAAATCGGGGACAATATATATTGAAGGGGATTTGTGTGGAACATTGTATGCGCCTTTAGCCAAAATTATCATCGGGCAGACAAAAAAGATTTATTACGGAAGGATCCTTGCAAAAGATATCGTTGTTCATCAACGCACTAAAATTTTCCGGGTAGATTTTAATCCTAAAGAAAATTTTATTTATGTTTGGAGGAACTAGGGGTATGGTCATCAAAAGTTTATGGGGAGTTTTGATTGCGGCGGTCGCTGTTTTTTCCGCCGATAGAACGTTTTTTTTTCTTTCTCCTTACACCAAAAATTGGTTTGATTCGACGCCGGTCATTGTGGAAAATTCGAATAGGAGTTCGGCATGGTCGATGACCGCAGACACGCTTGGCTGGTATCACTACTCGTGGGATGAAAATTCCTTGCCCGATTCCATTCTCGTTTACAGCGGGCGGGACTCGTTATTTTCGGAGCCAGTAGGCTTTGGCGGATTTCCGGCTTCGTCCTCCATGCAGATTCCGATTAAAATGTTGTTTGAAGTCTCATTCCGTGGACAGGGTTCGATTTTTTACGTTCCAGAAGAAAGTAAGTGGCCCGATGAGAATTCCGAATTCGGATTTTATGTATGGGATGTTCGCTCGGAGACCGGCTATCTTGCGAGTTCAAAAGCTTTTACTCTATATTTTCTGGTGCCCGATTACAAGGACTGGATCGAAGAAATTCCAGTCATCGTTGATGCGAAGGATGCGTCCGCTCGCTGGAAGATGACTGCAGACGGCGAAAACCCCGGATGGTTTCGCTTTCAATGGAATGCCGGAGAATATCAGCCCAAGGGTTTTTACATCTATCGGGAAAGCGATAGCCTGTTGACATCGCCTATTGGAAGGAACGGCTATGCGCTGGGCAGAACTGCGTTGATTGCATTCGAACAGAATGGAGCTGATTCGCTTTTTCTTGTTACGGATTTGAATTATAATTGTAGCGAGCACCATGAAGAGGGAATCGTCTATCAAACGGATATTCGGAAAAATTGTCCGCTGAAAAAACATTGCCTTGAAGAAAATTTTGAACCTCGATGCTATACGTTCAACGCCGAGATTTTTCCGACATACTATTCTTTCTATTCAACGGATTCCGTCCTTGTTCGGGAGGAGCAACTTCTAGAAATAACGGGATTGTGCGTTCTGGGCGAGATAAACTGGGGTTGTAAACCGCAGATTGTTGTGCATGGGAAGTCTTGCGATTTACCGTCGGGCGATTACTTCATCTACTTCCGCGACTCCGTGAGCGATAGCGCATTCTATTTGCCGTATGCGCTGGAAGCTTCAGCGATAGCGAAAAAGATTTTGCAAAATGGTGTTGGCGTCCACGCGGAAAATTCCTTTGTGTGGATTCATTCGGATGTGCGCAAAAATTTCGCCGTAGTCAATTCTCTAGGTCAGATTGTTCAGCGTGGAAGCGTTTGGGGTGACTTAAAAATAAAGCTTCCTTCGTCGGGAAGCTTCTGGGTGAAAGTCGAATCGGAATTGTTCCGCGTGCAAATCAAGTGATCGTATTCAGCGCTTGTTGGTCGGCGCTTGCCGAGCAGCAATTTCGCCGTGCTTGCGGAACAGGTGCTTCACTAGAGTCCCGAATCCGCGAAATACGCGGTAGCGTTCTTTGGGGTTCTTGATGGCCATAATGCCCTGACGGAAAATGTAACTCGGGCGCAGGTAAAATTCCCGGCGCGCCTTGTCACAGAAATCGACCAGATCCTGGCTGGAAAGGTTGCCACGGTGAATGGTAGTGCGGTGAAAACCGTCTTTGTCGAGCCACTGGCTGTAATCTCGGCTTTCGAGTGCTCCGCTTTGCAGTGCTTCTTTGTAGGCTTCCGTTCCCGGATAAGCCATGATAGGATAAAATTGGGCGGTATTCGGGTTCAACTTTTTGGCGTAGTCCAGCGTCATCCGGAGCGTTTCTGGCGTGTCGCCGGGGTTCCCGACCATAAAGCAGCCGTGCACCAGAAATCCGGCTTTGCGGGAATCCTTCATAAATTGAACGGCCTTGTCGGTGTTCTTGATGCCCTTGTGAATATTCTGCAAAACTTCGGGACTTGCGCTTTCAAAGCCCACGCACATTTCGCGTCCGCCTGCTTTGTGCATCAGTTTCAAAAGTTCCAGAGGCACGTCGGCTCGGGCGTTGCAGCTCCAAGTGATTTTCAGTTTCCTTCGCAGAATTTCTTCGCAGATTTCCTTGACGTGGTTATGGTTGGCTGTAAAAGTGTCGTCTTCAAAAAAGACTTCGCCCAAATCTTCAAAATGCGATTTGATGTATTCCAGTTCGTCCACAACGTCTTTTGGCGAGCGCATCCGGAATACGTGACCATTCAGCGTTTGCGGAATCACGCAATAGCTGCAACGGTTTGGGCAGCCGCGCCCCGAAAGAATCACGATTATCGGGTTGAGGTTCGCTCCGTAAAAATAACGCTTGTAGCAGGAAAAAAGATACTTGTAATAAGTCTTGCTCACCCACGGGATTTCGTCGAGGTTGGCGATTTTCGGACCTTCGGGTTGAAAGTCGATGCCGCCGTCCGGCGTGCGATAAGCAAGTCCGGCAATGTCCGAGGGCTTGGCGATTTCACCGCGGAGAAGCCGAACCAGATTCCGTGCGGTATAATCCGCTTCGCCGATAATCACATAGTCGAGATTCGGTTCCATTTGCAGGCTTTCGAGCGGTTCTGCTGTCGCGTGCGTTCCCATAATGGCGGTGGGGACGTTGAACATGACTTTTAACGTTTTGATGACGGACAAATCATTGATGATGCTCGGCGTGCTTGTCGTTGCGATAATCAGTTCCGGTTGAAAATCCCGGATTTTGGCGACCGTTTTTTCCAAATCGAGATCCATCGCTGGACTATCTACGAGCTGAATCTGGTTGCCATCGGCTTCGACGGTTCCTGCGGCGTAGCTCAAAAACATGGGCCAATAGAGAGTGCTGGATTTGGTGACGCACGGGCTGCGCGATTCCCGGCTGAACATAGGGAAATAAGGCGGATTTAAAAAGGTGACTCGCATAAGCCCCCACAAAATACATTCTATTTTATAAAAAAGACGAGGAGATGCTCATGAAATGGCAAAAGTTCTGCGTAATCCTATTGCTTCCGGTGGCTCTGGTTGCCGGAACACCGGCTTTGGATACTGTGCGGATTTTGGGCGCAAGTGGAGCTCCGCAGGAAATCTACACGGTTCAAAAAGGCACGACGGTGAAAGAGGGGCGTTTTATTTCGTATTATCCGGACGGGAAAGTCGGCGTAGAATCGACCTACCGGAATGGAAAACTCGACGGAACGTTCAAAAGCTATTACGCCAGCGGCTCTCTTTGGCAAGAGGTTTCCTATGCGGCGGGAGTGGAACAGGGTGAATCTCGGTTGTATTACGAAAACGGCAACTTGAAAAATCGGGAAGTTTACGAATCCGGAGTGCCGAACGGGCTTTTCAAAGAGTGGGACGAAAACGGAACTTTGCGTTCAGAGTTCCCCTACGTGAATGGGCGAGTCAATGGCATTGCGCGAATGTATGACGCCGACGGTCTGCTTTCCGAAGATTTGGAACTGGTGAACGGCATCCGGGAAGGCGTGTATCACAAATACAAAAAGGGAATAGTCGTGCACACGGCAAAATTTCACCGGAACCGCTGCGTCGAAAACTGCGAGTTCTAGCGGGAGTCCGTTTTCTTTCTGCCCCGGATTCCCTTGTAAAGGACGTAGCATATAAAGAGCCCGGCGACGCCGACGATAATCATGGAAAGCTCGGTATTGTATTTTTGAATAACGTCGCTTTGCCCGTGCGCCAGAACTCCCAACAGGGCGAGCACCACATTCCACAGAAACGCGCCCAGCGCAGTAAATAAAATGAAAGGGCGAAGCTTCATACCGGCAATGCCCGCGGGAATGGAAATCAATTGCCGGATAACAGGAATGAATCGACCGATGAAAGTGGAAATGGCTCCGTGCTTACGAAAATAAGCTTCGGCTTGAACGACCTTTTGCGAATCCAGCAGGCACATGCGCCCCAAGCGGGAATCGGCGAATTTGTAAATAATCGGGCGACCGAGAAACTTGGCCAGGTAAAAATTGATGAGTGCCCCGAGAACGGCACCAAGTGTCGCGAACAGGACGACGAGGATGATGTTCAATCCGGCATCGGCTTGCAAGGCCTTGTAAGCGGCGGGCGGCACAATCACTTCAGAAGGGAAGGGAATGAACGTACTCTCGATGGTCATCAGCAGAGTCACCGTCCCGTAATTCAGATTGTCGCTGTACCAATCCGTAATCCGCGTGTAAATGGAAGCGTCCCCCGCAAAAGCCGAAGAGGAAAGGGCAAAAATAAAAATCAGAATGGAAAATAATTTCATCGTCATCAAAGATACTTAAAGCGGACTTTCTAAAAAGGCGAACAAAAAATCATGCCGTCTTTTTCAAGGGGGAAAGCCTTCCCCTCGGCAAAGCCGCGTCTTTGCCTACCCCTTCGCCTAGGGGACACCCCTAAAACCCCGAACGCCAGCAAGAAAAAAGCACTGCTGTTGTGTCGCATTCGTTCCGCTTCCGTCGTAAACATTTTATATTTGTAAAGTAAATCAGATATTTGGTTTGTAAATGGCGCAAATTTTATTTCAAAATCGGTTAAAATCGGAAAACGGGGAGCGCAATCTTCCGCTTGGTAACGAAATGCTAACGCAAATTTTCAAAGTGAAGTCCGCTTTTTGCTTCCGCAGCCGCTTGGCCGCCCTTGATTTATTTTCACCAAAGCAATTTTGGAACGCGGTTTGATGCAGAAAATATTTTTATTCCTTTTCCTGTTTTTCCTGGGCATGGCCTTTGCCCAGACGGAAATTTCGATAACTTCCATCTCTTCTGAAAATTTGCAACGCCAACTGGCAGAACTCCGCAAATTGAAAAGCGCGCCATCTTTAGACGCCGCCAGCAAAGAACAGCTTCAGTCTTTGTGGGAAGAGGCGAACGCGCTCAACGAACTGAATAATCGCTGCGCAGAAATATCCTTAAATTCTTCGATAGACGAATCCTGCTCGGATCTTTACGAAGTGACCCTTCCAAAATTTGAAGACGACTACCTGCGCTTGACAGGCGAAATCCGCATCAATTCGGTGCGCATCCGCAGCTATTTGCAAGATAAAAGAAAACTTGTCGATGCCTGTGTGGAGGCGTTTCCGTTAAAACACCTTTCCGTCTTCGACATCGTTTCTGTATCCAACTCCAAAAATTACATCGAGCCTTTGCCGGGAGACAACGTGGAACTCTCCTATGATTTTTGGGTGGACGTCTTTGATAAACGTAAAATTTCCATTATCCAGAAGCAATTCGACATTTGGTATTCTTCTTGCCGTAATGCCATTTTCCGTCAGGAGGACTTGGAAAAATCACAATGGTATCATGTTGATTTTGCGCCGCTTTTTGATTCCAAACTCTCGGAGCTGCTCGACGGATCTTCGGTTTTTTCCATCGAAAAAGAGTTTGGAAACTACTACAATTCAGCAAGACTTTTACTCAAGTTCAAAAAATTAAGGAAAGGAACCTATACCATCAATAACCGAAAAATTTTTGACGTACAATTTGCTAAAGGCGAAGAAGTTTTGGAGATCTCTTTTAATCAGGAAAAAATATTCCTTTATGCTAAGAAGCCAAAGCATTTTGAAGGCAAAATAGTCCTCTCCGAAAATTTGGAAAAAGGATTGGTCGGAAATCTCAATTGGTATCAAAATTCTCCTTTTGTAGGCGGCGAATCCGGTTCTTTTAATGCCGTTGAAGCGAAAACCGAAGATGTTTTCCCGTTCAATAGGCTTCAGCTGCAACTGGGTTTTGGAATCGCTCTTGGCGGAGCGGACGACAACCTTCGCGAAGAGTACGCAGACATCTGGGAAAAAAATCCAGAAGTGGCTGACGATTCGGTTTATTCTTTATTCTTTTCAGGAATTCTGCTTTTTAAACATTACGGAAGGCGATTTTCTTTGGGATTTGGCGGCGGCATCGGCGTCCATAGTATCCATACTTCCGTTCAAAAGAATTCATACGAATTCGAAGATGTCGCTATGAGAACGGCGGTGGCTCCCGTTATACAAGGCGAACTGGGGTGCTTGCCTCTTGATACAAGCTCTATTGAAATCGGTTTTCGGGAAAAAATTGTATTTGACTCGAAATGGACCATTTTCCTTTCGACTATTTATCTTCAGGGGTTTGATTTGATCAGTATTGAACTCGGGTGGTTCTATGCAAAAAATTGCCAAAATTCGGTTTATTTGGGATTTACTGTATCTCTGCCGCCTTGGCGCATGATGTTGGGTAAAGATGACTAATTTTTTTTTGACAAAAAACGTCTCAAATTTGAATTTATATTATAGTATATGAGTAGAAAACGACTTTTAAAAATACATCTCTTGCCCAAAACTTCAATTTCGCAGAATCGTCGAGATCGTTTTTGGAAATTCGGTCGTTTTTTTGCTTGTTCAAACGAAATTTCCAACAAAAACTTAACATTTTTCACAAAAAAATCTATCCTTTGTAGGATTTCTTTTAAGGAGGCCTTATGAAAAAAATCTACACTCTTGCTATTTTCACGGCGATTTTGCTCGGCTGTGCGGGAACGTCGCAGGAACAAGCCGCAAACAAAATGCTGGAAATGCAGCAGCAAAAGAACGAATTGATTGAAAAAGGGGTTGTCGCAGGATTGGGTGTCGGCGAATCATCGTCCGAGCAGCTAGCTTATGACGAGGCGGATTTAAATGCCCGCACGGACGTCGCTCGCGAGCTTGAATCGAAAATTAACGGCCTGGTCCGCAATTATGAAGAAGATGTCGGTGCGGAATTGACGAAACACAAAGAGGCCGTTCGCAAAAATGTCGTATCGACTTTGCTGAATGGGGTCACGATTGTCAAAATAGACATGGAAACGACAGCGGACGGCAAGTTCAAGGTTTACGCGATTGCGGCGATGAACGCCAAGCTGATTCGGGACGCTTTTGAACAGCAGATGCAAGCGCAGCAAGCGGATATGAATCGGGTGAAAGCGATGAGCGGCTACAAAAAACTCGATGAAGAGGCGGCAGCTCTTGATGCTTACAAGGCGGCGCAAGGAAAGTAATTCGGAGTTGTTTGTTTTTGCGGATGGTGTGAGCTTTTCCGCTTTTCCAATAGGAATATGAAATGAAAAAAATCGGGGTGACGTTATTTTTGGCATCGCTGTTTGTTTTCGGTTGCGCTTCTTCGGGCCGGATTTCTTCGGACATGGTTTCCCATGAAGCGGAAAGGGAGCGCGCTCGTCAAGGCTATGATGCTTTGGAAGCGGAAACGCATCCGACGCCGAAAGGGGAAGTCCGTGCGCAAGCGGCTTCTTATAATCGACCGATGAACAGCGTGCAAAAAGTGCCTCGCCCTGCTGTTCTTCCCGTTCTCATGGTTCTTCCTGCGGTTTCTAATCTGAACGAAACCCCGCAAAAGGTTATTGCTCAAAATCCTTTCAGCAAAGCGGCGATGGAAGGAATTAACGAATATCTTTCGCAAAACGGCTACGAGGTGAAATCTCTCGAAGGCAACGCGGAATTGGACGAATTGGTTGCGATGCAGTCCGAAATTTCCGGCGAAGAGGATATTTCCTATGCAGCGAGTCTAATACTGGGAGCCGATGTCTATATCAAGTATTCTGGAGCAGTTCGCAACAATATGGTGACGGTGGAACTCAGCGCTTACGAAACTTCTACAGCCAGATTGTTAGGTTCGAAAACCGGCATGGTTCAAAATCACGGATCCAAGACAGAAAATTTGCGCTATTTGGTTCACTCTGCGGTAAAAAAAGCAATGGTCGGACTTGAAAAAACGATTCTTGGTTATTGGCAGGCCGATTTGCAGGATGGCGTGCAATATAAAGTGATTTTGCGAATTAACGGGGAAGCAGGGACGGCTCTTGAAGATTTGCATGAAAGCGTTATTTCCGCTTTGCGTTCCCGTTTTTCAAAAGTGCGCATCAATAAAGCTACGGATAAAACCATTGATTTGATTCTTTACGCCAATGCCCAGGAATTTTCGGACGCATTCAGTGTTTATGGAGCCATTCGGGAACTGCTTTCGCCGCTGGCTTCAGTTCAAAAAAATAATATCGCGCAAAAATTGATAATGATGGAATTGAATTAGGGTCTTATGCGCATCCTTTATTTACTGCTTCTGGTTTCGTTCTCGTTTGCGGAAATTCTTCGCTATACCGGTTATTCCGAAGTTTCGCAAGCAGCCGCCGAACAGGAAGCCGTTGCTGGGGTTGCGCGTCAGATTTCGTCGCGGGTGGAGTCTTCCATTACTATTTCTCGGAGTGAAGTTTCTCAAGGGAATTCTTCGGTATTGGGAAAATCGGCTAAGGCTCAAAACGCTGTTTATTCCAACGTTTTATTGAAATGGGTAAGAATAAATCCCGAAGGGAAAAAAGGGAATCTTTTTGCGGCGACCGCTTCTGTCGATTTAGATGAAATGGTTTCTTTTGCCCGGCTGAAAATGGAACGGATTCAAAGCGATGTACGGGAAAAGGAAACGCTGGCTCAAAAAATGATTGCCGAGCGAAAGTACGCTGCTGCTGTGGAAGCGCTTTCTCGGATTTCCGTTTTGATGGAGCCTTATCCCGATTTGCAAAAAGAATACGCCGTTTATAAACCGCTGGATAACGGCTTGTTCTTTTCCTCTGCCGAAGAAAATATCTCTGCGGAGTTGGTTCAGGCGTTGAAATCCGTACGCATTTCTCTTTCTGAAAAAAATCGGAAACTTGCCTCAGGAGTTCCGTTGGAAATGGAAATTTTCGTTCAGGATAAAAACGGCGCATTGCCGGATTTTCCGATTTATGTGGAACATCGCGGAAAGCGAATTGCAGAAGCGTTTTCGGATTCGACGGGGAAAATACTTTTTCGTCTTTCCGAAAAATCTTTGTTTGAATCTCCTTACACGTTGCGATTTTTGGCGGGGATTCCGTTGAAATATCGGCAAAAAGCGGGAATTTCTGTACAAAATGGGGATTATGAATGGGAACGCCCTTCTTGCCATTTGAAATGGCTTTGCTCATTGGACGGTTCTATTTGCTCGACTATTTTGGATAAGCTGGAAAAATCGTGGGGACGTTTTATGCCGTCTGAAAATTCGGGGATTTTGTCCGTGAAAATGGATTCTCGTTTTCGGAAAAAAACGCAACGTCTTTCTTCTTACCTTGTCTCTGTAACGCTGGAAAAAGAAAATTTTCATTGCCATTTAGAAAAGATTGGCGCGGGAAGAGACGAGTCATCGGCTGTCCATAATGCCATTTTAAAAATGGATTTTTTTTCCTGTGAAAATTTTTCAAAGATTTGTGCCGAATAATGGAAAACGCCTTAAAGGCATCCTCTAAAAGTTCATTTTCAAAAATCGTACATTTGAGTGGCTAGGCATCAGTGATTCGTTGTTAGTGGGTCTGGCGTCCTTCGATTAGTTCGAGAAACGGTTGTAGGCTCAGGGACCGCCGGTTAGTGAGCTTGTCGAACTAGTCGAAGCATTTACCAAAGCCGTTTTGAGAGCAGCCCAAAAGCAAAAAGTATTTTTGAAAAATGTCAATTTGTCATCTTTTGTCAAATAGCAAATCTATTTTATTTCATGAACACTTCAATATTCAAACTATAGAGGCTTTTATGGATAAAATTCTCGTTTGCACAAAAAATAAAGAAACTACCGTTTGCTATGCGTTTACGTATAGTCCTTCAGGCACTTTGGATTACGACCAAAAAGTCGATGTCCCTGAAAATCTTTCGGAATATCAGAAATTTTCGGCCAGTCAGTATTTTAAACCTTCGGATTATGATTATCTTTCTCCGGAGCTTCAGCCTGAAATCCATATTTATCTGAGTAAAAATCGGCGAATTTCTGGCGATGTTTTCGCCTATTTGACGCATATCGGTATGGTGTTAGTGGCTGTAGAAAAGAAAGATTCTTTGTTGGTCGCGGAGCTTTTGAATAAACGGGAAAATATATTTGCCAAATTTAGTCAACTAACTTGTTTCTTGATTCGGTCGATTGCGCCTTTTGCTTTGTTCTCATGGATTTATGGCAGGTTTTCTGATGAAACGGGCTTTTTGACTATTTATGAAGACGCTTCGGATTGTATTGCCAAAAATATGACAGGAATTCTTTTCGCAGCGGCAAAAGATGCTTTGGAACCCGATCCGATCAAGGAAAGTCCCGAAGAAATGTTTATTCGTTACTTTCAGAAGGTCGGTCATGGAGATTTTACGCTGTCGAATGTAGGAGCTTCACATCATATATGGAAAAGCGATGATGGAAAAATCAATTCTTTTTTGAAACGGGTTATTGCTGATGATATTTTGCAAGGAACGTGTTGCGCTCGTCAGAAAAAAATGGAATTTTATGCAAATTTGAAAGTCTCTGTGCAAGCAGAACCTTATAATCCGTATGATTCGAATGCCATTGGCGTGGCGATTGAAAATGTTTTGGGTAAACTTTGTGGCAATGGTGGAATGTCAAAAGCGGGATATATTCGTCGAACAGCGGCAAAAATTTTGCGGCGTGCTTTTCCTGATAAGTATGCGTATGACTCAAAACTGGAAAGAATCTGGTCGGTGGAAAAAGGATATGCCCAAGAATCCGTCGTCCTTCGCGTTTATTTTTAGTGAAATCCTTTCTTTCAAAAGGTTTACCATTTCGCGAACCTTTTGAAGAGGCTTTTGTTCTGTATTTGCACGGAAGACCGATAAATTCTAGTACCGGCCATCGCTAAAAATTCATTTTTAAAAATCAGTTGCATGAGAGTGGTCAGTTCTTAGCGATTAGTGATTGGCGGCGAGAGCCCTTCGACAGGCTCAGGGGCCGGTTATCGAACTATGGTTAGAGAGCTTGTCGAAGCATTCATCAAAGCCATTTTAAGATACGGCCTACTGAAAAATATTCGCAATGCAATTTTGGAGAAAATCCTGAATTTGAAGATGTCACTTTTAACTGCTGATTCGCAAGGGTTCGAATATGTTTATATTTGGAATGGATTTTGAACTTTTGCTAAAGGAATTTGTCGTGAAAAGGTATTTGCGAATTGTCAATTTTTCGGCGGTTGTGGCTTTTGTGTTGATTTTACTTTCGGGATTGCAGATGGAAATTTCGGGCGGAGCCGATTTTTATGGGATTTCTTTTGCCAATTATATGATTTGGCATTGTATCATTGGAATTGTTTTTTGCGGTCTTGTCGGGTTTCATTTGTATTTAAATAGGAAGGCTTTTCAAATTTCTAAAAAGAAAGGAGCCATGAAATGGCTGATGAATATTTTTATCGTGTCGGCATTGACAGGCGTAATCGTCATTTTTGTTGTGCTGCGGCATAATATGCAGCATTCTTCATTGGGCGGTCTCCATGGGAAAATCGGATTTTTGTTTTTGATTTTTACATTTGTGCATATTATTCGGCATAAAAATT
Source organism: Fibrobacter sp. UWS1 (assembly GCF_002300445.1). Lineage (NCBI taxonomy): Bacteria > Pseudomonadati > Fibrobacterota > Fibrobacteria > Fibrobacterales > Fibrobacteraceae > Fibrobacter > Fibrobacter sp. UWS1. The sequence continues at coordinate 1,629,338 of NZ_NSGW01000001.1, read as the reverse complement.
TTTCCCTAAAAAACGTGTTCGGGAACGAAAAATATAGAAGTTGAGTTTGCTGTCGAATTTTCTCGGCGGGATTGCTATATTGCCAAAGATGAAAACGTATCATGCCATTTTAATCGGAAATGGAACGATGGGGACGCGACATTGTTCCCGTTTTGAAAGTCGTGGCGTTCATTTTTTACAGATTTTGGATTTGGCGGATTTGCCGTCTTTTGATATTGCAGAAGATGTTTTTCGAAATGTTTTAGATCGAAATTCCATTGATTTTGTGGTTATTGCATCGCCGGCCGTTACGCACTATCGTTATGCGGCATTCTTTTTGAAAAATCGGATTTCTGTTTTTGTGGAAAAACCTTTAGCGTTGAATGCGGATGAAGCAGAAACGCTTTTGGAATTGTCTTGCCGTTACAAGTGCTTGCTTTTTGTAGCGCACTCCGAATGTTATAATCCGATTTTTTTGCGCTTTCGTCATCGATTCCTTCGACATCTTCAAACAAATGATATTCAAAGCGTCCGATTGTCATTTCGTCGGGAACATCCGTATTCAAAGCGTTGTCGGGATGTTGGAGTCGCTCTCGATTTGCTGGTACACGATTTAAGCTTGTTCTTGACTTTATTTTCATTTGGCAACACGCAAATTCAGCATTTTGAATTTTCCGAGGATGCGGCAAAACTTTCGTTGGTATGGAAAAAGGATTCTCTCCCTCGAATTGTTGCGGACTTTTGGGTCGATCGCGATAGTCAAGTTGATGTGCGGGCGATTACTGTGCAAATGGAATCCGGCGAGAAAATAGAAACGCAAGAAGTAAGCCTTGCGCAATACCTATCAAATGGCGAAATTTTGCATATACCCGATTCTTTGGATAATGAACAAAAATTCTTTTTAAAATTGCTTGGCGGTTCTTTTTCGACTTGGGCTTTAAAAGCTGCGCAAATCGCTCGGAATGTTGTTTTTCTTGCGACTCTGCCACGAAAATAAATGCAGACTCCTAAAAATTTATTTTCAAGAAATCGGTTGCTGAGCTTCTCGAAGCACTAATCGCTCTTTTTTACCAAAATAATCTTTAAAAGTCTCGCTCGGCAAAATGCTAAAAAACTCGTTCTTGTGGTTCTTTACTTGGAAAAAATTTTTGATTTTTACAAAGATATTTAGATTTGCTCTATAGAAAAGGACGTTAAATGATTTCTATCCGACAAATGCAAAAAAACGATGAATCTCAGATTGTAGCCTTGATGCAAAAGTTCTACGCATCTTCTGCCGTATGGTCCAATGGATCGGAAGAAATTTTCCGGGCGGATGTGCGGGAGTGCGTTGGCGATTCGTCGTATGCTCGTGGCTATGTTTTTGAATGCGATGGGAAAATGGCTGGATATGGAATGCTCGCTTTTGGGTTCTCGACAGAATTTGGCAAAAAATGCGTTTGGATAGAAGACATCTATGTGAAAGAAGAATTCCGGGGAATGAAGTTGGGGAGCCGCTTTTTGGATCTGGTGCAACGAGAGTTTCCTCAATTCTTGCATCGCCTTGAATTGGAGAAAGAAAATGCGGCGGCTTTGCACGTCTATCATCGCGCGGGATTTCGTGAATTGCCGTATATATCAATGTTTCGAAATGGGGACGTTTAATGCAAAAAAAATGGATTGAAAAACGATTTTTGAATTGTCTCGCGATATTGTCTTTTGTCGTTTGTGCAGCGGTTAGTGCTTTGGCTTCGCAAGGGACTTCTTTTTTTATCGGAGCAAAAATTTCTGGCGGATTTTTTGGTGCTCCTAAATCCAGCGTTTTTGCAACGGACACTGCCGACCGTTATGGTTTGAACTGGCGAGGGCTGCAAATTCCATTGGAACTCGCGCGGGTGTATGAACAGACGATAGATCCTTTTTTTGAAGCATTTGTCGGTGGTTCGTATCGGGATTTTTCCATGTATTTTTATTTGCCGCTTCGCAAAGATTTGGAAGCCTGGTATGAAGACGATCTTTCTTTGAATACGACTTTTTCGCCGAACAATGTGGACATCAATGTGCCGACAAAGGTTTATGCAAAATGGGAATACGGAGCGGGATTTGTACAAATCGGACGTTTTAAGCCGGATTTGGGACCTTCCCCCAACTCGCTGACTTTGGGCGGCGCGCCCTATCACGACGCGATTCTATGGGATTTTAAGGCTGGATTTTTTCGCTATGATTTTTTTCTGAGTTCACTGGACGCTCATTTGCATGGAACGCCGGATGTTCCCGGGGGCGAAGTGGACTCCACGACGGAAGTGTGGAAACAGGCGCATTTGCAAATCGACAACCAGAGGAAGAGGCAGTACACGGATCCGTATAAAACATTGGCGTACCATCGCTTTGGCGTGGACTTCAACTTCTTATGGTTCTTTTTTACGGAACAGTCTGTCATCGGGGGCAAGCAAATCGAATTTCGGACAATCAATCCGTTTATGTTTTGGCATGACAATTATGCGACCGGTTATACGAAGGCGAACGCCATGTTTGAATTCGGATTCCGCCCGATTCGCGGATCGAGTTTCTATTATCAGTTCAATATCGATGATGTGAAAAGTCCGGTTGGAGAGACGGGGAAAAATTCCACGCGAGGGATTCTTAGCCACATGGTCGGGTATAATCAAAAACTGAAAACAAAACGGTTCGGCGACTTCGATTTTCGTTTGGATGCCGTTCTTACGGACCCTGCGGCGGGCAATGAGCGTTTGCCCCTTCTCAAATACACGAGCCGCCACATTTACCATTCCAATTATCGGGATCAGTCCAGCCCGAATTATGCCGATAAATTTATCGTGGATTATCCGTTGGGCTATCGTCGGGGGCCAGATGCAAAAGACCTCTGGTTTACCGTAGATTGGAAGTATAAACGCCACCTGCTTTCGTTGGAATTGGCTTGGCTTCGTCAGGGGGACAAGGAGTTGACCGTGGACTATGACGAAGCTTTGGCGTGTAGGCGAACGCTATCGGGAATTGTGGAACGGCAATATGTTGCCGATTTGTCGTATGGGATTTCGCTGGGCTTGGGCTTTTCGGCAAAATTGGGGGCAGGTGCCCGCAGGTACAAGAATTTGGACCATGTTCGTGGGGAAAACGGCGTGGATTTTTGGGGAGGAGCCAGTTTAAGCTGGGATTTCTCTTATAAAAAGGTGTTTTAAGTTACAGCCGTTGATTTGAAGAATTAAAAAAATTTAACTTTGATGCGTTATGCCTACTCATTTTCAAACCCATGTTTTGTGTATCGGCGCCGGATATGTCGGCGGTCCGACAATGACTGTAATTGCCGATAAATGCCCCGACGTTAAAGTGACGGTTGTGGACATCAATCAAAAGCGAATCGATGCTTGGAATAGTGAAAATCTTCCCATCTTTGAACCCGGCTTGGATGAAGTTGTCAAACGGGCTCGTGGTCGGAATTTATTTTTCAGCACGGATATTCCGAATGCGGTGCGGGAAGCCGACATTATTTTTGTGAGTGTGAATACGCCGACAAAGACTTTTGGTCGGGGTGCAGGAAAAGCGAGTGATTTGCAGTATTGGGAAAAAACTGCACGGGAAATTTTGGAAGTCGCTTCCAACGACAAGATTATCGTTGAAAAATCCACACTGCCGGTACGAACGGCTGCCGCTATGGAACGCATTTTGAATTCCAATGACAAGGGACTTCATTTTGAAGTGCTTTCCAATCCGGAATTTTTGGCGGAAGGAACTGCCATTAAAGATTTGTTTGAACCGGATCGCGTACTCATCGGCAGCCACCAAACCAAGTCAGGCCTTGCAGCTCTTCAGAAAGTTGTCGATATTTATGCGCATTGGGTTCCGCGGGAACGCATTTTGACGACAACTCTTTGGAGTTCGGAACTGACGAAGCTTACGGCAAATGCCTTCCTCGCCCAGCGGATCAGTTCCATCAACTCGATTAGCGCGCTTTGCGAAAAGACCGGAGCCGACGTGGACGAAGTCGCTTATGTGATGGGGAAGGATCACCGCATAGGAAGCAAATTCCTCAAAGCTTCGATCGGTTTTGGCGGAAGCTGTTTTAAGAAAGACATTCTGAATCTTGTCTATCTGTGTTCTTATTACGGGCTTCCGGAAGTTGCCGCCTATTGGGAAAGCGTTGTAAAAATCAACGAATGGCAAACGCATCGGGTTCTCGGCTGTATGCTCGAACGGATGTTCAATACGATTGCTGGCAAAAAAATTGCCGTATTCGGATTTGCGTTCAAGGCGAATACGGGAGACACTCGAGAGAGCCCTGCGAATCTGGTCGTGCGAGATTTGCTCGCCGAACATGCCTTACCGATTGTAACCGATCCTAAGGCAATTCCCGATGCCAAACGGGATTTGGCGGATGTCTTGGACAAAGTGGAATTTGAAGAGGATCCGTATAAAGCGGCTGAGGGCGCACACGCTGTTGTGGTTTGCACCGAATGGAAATGCTTTGCGGAACTTGACTGGAAGCGTATCTATAAAGGTATGGCAAAACCGGCTTTTGTTTATGACGGACGCAATATCTTGGATGCGGCTGCACTTCGCGATATTGGGTTTGATGTTGCCAATGTTGGAAAAGGTCTGGTGGATTAGATGAAGAAGGTTCATTTTCTCAATGTGTCCATAGATAACCTTACTATGGATGAGGCCTTGTTAGCTGCAGATGGGCTGATTCGCCAAGGGAAAATGTCTTTTATAACAACGCCAAATGTGGATCATCTTGTGATTCTTGAAAAAAATCGCGAATTACAAGAAGCCTATGCTCAAGCCGATCTCGTGTTGGCTGATGGGATGCCTCTTGTTTGGTTTTCCAGATTTTATGGCACTCCGATTAAAGAAAAAATTTCAGGTTCGGATTTTTTGCCAAAACTTTGCGAACTAGCGGCTCAAAAAGGATATAGAATATTCTTTTTGGGCGGGGAAGATGGTGTCGCTCGGAAAGCGTCTCAAAATTTGAAAGTGATGTTTCCTGAATTGCAAATTGTTGGACACTATTCCCCGGAGATTGGTTTTGAGAATGATTTGCAGCAGATGGAAAACATTGATCAACGCTTGAAGGATGCTCGCCCAGATATTTTGGCTGTTGCGCTCGGCTGCCCAAAACAAGAAATTTTTATCGTAAAGAATAAAGATCGTTGGAAAATCCCGTTGAGCATAGGGGTTGGTGCCAGTTTGGATTTTTTGGCGGGAAAACAGAAACGAGCTCCACGGTGGATGTCAAATCATGGTTTGGAATGGCTGTTTCGTTTAAAGCAGGAACCGATACGGATGTTTAAAAGATATTTCCTGCGTGATTGGCGATTTTTAAAATTATTGTGGAAATACAGAAATCAACATTGACTTTTAAGGGGTTTGTCTTTTGGGAAAATTTTTAATTGGTGCTATTTCCCATTATTACTGGTTTCTTGTTGTAATAGCAGCGAGTTTGATGTTTGGATTTCGAGATACATCATCAGGGTTGATTGTTATAACTGTTTTAGCTTTTCTTTTTTGTTTTAATAAAATCCAGTTTAATTTTTTGGATGGCATTGTTATTATCTATGTTTTTTATTGCTTGATGACAGGATTACTAAATGCGTATCCGTTTCGATTATTTTATTTGGGTTTTCGAGCTGAAATAATTCCGATCTGTTTTTACTTTTTTGCGCGCAGCGAAGAATTTCAAAATGATGATTTTTTTTTCAATATCAGAAAACCGTTATTATTTGCCATGGCTTGCGGGATTTTGTTTTACTTTACGATGCCGTCCTTTTATCTGTCCTACAAGTCCAGCGTATTGTGGAATTCAATGAATATAGATACGATCAGTGCTTCTGGGCATCTGCTGTATGAAATATCCCGTCTTTCTTCTTTTTGGCCGCATTCTTATTTTATTGGGTATTCTTCCCTTTTTTTGTTAGTTCTTTGCTCTAAAAAAATTATTGTAGACGGAATTTCGTCTCATTTAGATGTAGCATGTCTGTTGGTCAGTTTTTTTTGCTTGTTCTTTGCTCAACAGCGGGTGTCCATTGCTTTTGCGGTTTTGTATTTGATAGTTTTAACGATTTATGCGTCGATAAATAAATTGGAAAATCGGCGGATCTTATACCTTTTGTGGATGACGTCTATTGTTCTAGGAATTGCGATGGGGATTATTGCTGTTATTATCTTGGGCCCGGATTTTGTAGAGTATGTGTTGAATCGTTCTGTAAATTATGATGGCAATATGGTTGGGGATCGTTTTAAACTTTTTGAGGATTTTTTTAATCATCTTTCTTTATTTGGAAAAGGTTTGGGGCGTTATGGGCACGGTGCCTTTGCAGAAGGATTTCCCACTATTCCCGATTGTGATTATGTTCGGGTTCCTGCTGAACTTGGCTTTTTGGGGTTGGCTTTGCTGATGTTTATTTGTCTTAATTCTTTGCAAAAGGGTATTGCTCTGTTTAAGTATTGTCTTTTTGAAGTTGTTTGCATTTTGTTTGCGCTTGTTTCGATGCTTGGAGCGGCAACGTGGGAATTGGGAACTTTGCAGCCGTTTATGTATTGGTTTTGTTTGGGCCATATCCAAAGTAAATTTAATCGTCAAGACGAATTGGAAGAAGAATATGCGGAATATATCCGATTGCAGACGCAAGGCGAATGGGAAGAAGATGATGATGAGGAAAGTCTGCAATGAACCGTATTCCAGTATCTATTATCATAGTCAGTTTTAACACAAAAGCTCTTTTACGGAATTGCCTGCAATCCATTTACGAGCAAACGCAAAATTTAGAATTTGAAGTAATTGTCTCTGATAACGGCTCTAAAGACGGTTCTGTTGAAATGGTGCGGAATGAATTTCCGCAAGTATATCTTGTGGAGAATAAAGAGAACTTGGGCTTTGGAAAAGGCAATAATCGAGGTCTTGACGTGGCAAAGGGGAAGTGCGTTTTTTACTTGAACAGCGATACACTGCTTTTGAATAACGCAGTTAAGATTTTTTTTGACTGTTGGACAAAACTTCCCGAAAATGTTGGTGCCATAGGTTGTAATTTGGTGGATGCTGATGGCAAGCCGACAGAATCTTACGGATCGTTTCCTCAATCAAAAAAAATGGTGAAAGCCATGTTTCGTCATATGATAGCGTTTTATGTAAAAAACGTGATGAAATTTTTTCACAAAGACATTAGCAAGCTACGTCCGGTTCCTGTTTACAAACAACGTTTTGGTGAAGTTGATTATGTGACAGGCGCGGATTTGTTTATGACCAATGATGAAAATGCTCGTTACGATGAAAGTTTTTTTCTGTATTTTGAAGAAACAGATATGCAATGGCGTTTACGTAAGAAAGGAAAAGTGAGTATGATTGTGGAGGGTCCCAAAATTCAACACCTAATTCGTGGTGGAGGCAAGCGGGTCGATGATGTTATTAGATATGGTTCTTTTTCGATTATCCAATCCGAAATATCTCGGGTGCGTTACGCTAAAAAAAATCTTTCCCCCATGGCGGCTTTTTTGTTAAAGATTATGATTAGTGTTCAATGGCTGTCTCCTTATATTTTCAAAAATACCCGAAAGTTCTATAAAGTATTGTGGGGTATTTAGATGTCTATTCCTAAGAAAATTCATTATCTTTGGATATCGGAAACCAAAACTCCTGCGGTGGAACGCTGTCTGGCTTCTTGGAAGAAGCACCTGAACGATTATGAAATTATGGAATGGAATTCGACGAATTTCCCATACAGTGAATTTCTTTTTGCTAAGGAAGCCTTCTCCAAAAAAAAGTGGGCTTTTGTAACAGATTACTTTAGGCTTTGGGTGCTTGAAAAATTTGGCGGCATTTATTTGGACGCCGATGTTACCGTTAATGATAATTTTGATAAGTTCCTCGAAAAAAAACTTTTTATCGGTACGGAGTTCACGGATCAAATTGCTGCTCACGTCATTGGGGCCGAGACTGGCCACCCTTTTTTAAGGCGATGCTTGGAATACTATAAAGATAGGCACTTTATTTTGCCGGATGGATCTTGTGATATGAATGCAATGCCTTGCATTATCACCAAAGTGTTTATGAATAACTACAAGTATGATGGCCCGCTAGTTAACTTTGATGGTAAACCGTTGGAATTTTCAGATATGACGATTTATCCGGACTCCTATTTTACCATCAATGTTTTTGATGGCCATAACGTGTGCGTCCATAATGGCCTTGGCAGTTGGCGTGATACCAGTTCAGAAAATCCGGTACTTGAAAACGTTGTTGGATCTTATTTTTGGAAGAAGTTTTGTCGAAAGGATATTGGAAACATTCGTCTTATAAAAAAGATAGTGTATCTCATGATTCCGATGTGGATGCTCGTCTTGTTTTCTAAACGTAGTGCCCGTATAGGCCATAATAAACGTGTTGCGAAGATTCGTTGGGACCGGTGAACTTTGTTTTTCTTAGATTTGAAATTATGAAGTTTTCTAAAATGCTGGAGTGGCGAAAATTTTCGTTGCCCTTTGTTTGTGTCGTATTTCATCTTTTAAGGCTGCATCCATTCCGCACTAAACGGGTGTGGCTCTTTGCTTGCTGGATTGGAAAAAAGTATGATGATAATTCCAAGTTCCTTTTTGAACATGTCTGTAAAAATCATCCGGAAATTCGTTGCGTCTGGATTACCCGAAATCCAGAGGTGTGTGGCCATGTAAAATCTCTTGGATATGAATGTTATACTTCAACTTCTTTAAAGGGTGTTTTCTGGATGTTACGGGGTGGTGTTGCCATCATGACCAACGGCATTGATGACTTTAGCCCTATTCCACTGATTGGTGGAGCGAAAATCATTGCTCTTTGGCATGGTGTAGGCGGTTTCAAAAAAATTTATAATGAAAATTATTTAGGACGTTCCCTCGTTATTAAGAAGCTTGTGGATTGGTTCTATAGTTGGGTCTATCGAGATTTCTCTTTGGCAACATCCGAATATACGGCTCAAAGGACGATGGAACAGTTTAATGTAAAGCGAAGTTCCATTATGATTACTGGGCAACCTCGAAATGATTTATTTCGTATTGGTATGAACCCAAAAGAGGTTTTTAAAGGGGTGTTGGATAAATCCTTCAAGAAGATAGTTCTTTATATGCCGACCTATCGGGTGAATCCCCAAAACGGTCAGGATGTGGTGAGGAAAATCTTAGAGGATTTAACCGTTAACGAAACTTTTCTGAATTACTTGAAGCAAAATGGGGTTTTGTTTCTTGTGAAGCTTCATCCTTTGACGAAGTTTAAAATGGATACAGCCATTCTAAATTTAAAAATTCTTGGAGATAAGGATGTATTGTCGGTTCAGCATTTGTTGATGGCTGCTGATTGCTTGGTTACGGATTATTCGAGCTGTTGCGTTGATTATGCTTTGTTAAAACGCCCTATTGTATTTTTTGTCCCTGATGAAGAAAAGTATCTTTCCTATTCATCGTTAAATGATGCCTATTCGAAAGTTGTGCAGGAAAAGGCTCAGAATGTGGAGGAACTTGTAGCGTTATTATTGACAGGGAATATTTCTCAGGCAAATTTGTTGAATGAAATTTTTGAAGATCCTTCTATTGCAGGAACTTGCTATAGCGAAAATACTTATCAAAAAATCTGCGAAAAATGCAAGGTGGTTATCGGATGAAAAATGTCGCTCTTATTTTTGCCGGCGGAACCGGCACTAGAATGAATAACTCCGCTCGTCCAAAACAGTTTTTGGAATTGGATGGACGCGCCGTTATTATCCATACATTGGGACATTTTGAAAAACATCCCGGAATTGAATCCATCTGTGTCGTTTGCTTGGAATCCTGGATTTCCTATTTGAAAAGCCTTCTGGCAAGATTTTCTATTTCAAAGGTTCGCTGGGTTGTACCCGGTGGATCTACAGGTCAGGAATCCATATACAACGGCCTGAAGGCTATTCACGATGAAGTTCAGTTTCCAGACGAATATTCAATTTTGATTCACGATGGCGTCCGTCCTCTTATTTCGGAAAAAGTCATTACGGATAATATTGATTGTGTTGAACAATTTGGCTCTGCTATTACGGTTGCTCCCGCTATTGAAACCGTAATAACGTCGAATGAGAATTTTGAGGTTCAGAGCATCTATAACAGAAATTGCTGTCATTTGGCTAGGGCTCCCCAAAGTTTTTGGATGAAGAATATTTGGAACGCCCATGAAAGGGCTCGTGCAGAAGGTGTTGTGAATATGATTGATTCCGCATGTCTTATGAAACATTACGGCTATTCTCTTCACATGGTGGATGGCCCTGCGGAAAATATCAAGATTACTACGCCCATGGACTTTTTCCTGTTCAAGGCGATTTACGAAGTGAAACTCAATTCTCAAGTATTTGGAATTTAGGCTTTTGGTATGCCGGAATCCTTTGATACATTACTTCAGGAAGATTTGGAATTTATAGCCAGTTCCAAAATGGTTCCTTGGGATTTATTTCGGAATAAGTCCATTCTGGTAACGGGCGCTACAGGCCTTATAGGCTCCCAGATTGTAAAATCCTTGGCGTGGCGAAACCGTCTTTATGGAACGAACATAAAAATTTATGCAATGGTCCGTAACTTGCAGAAAGCTCGTACTATTTTTAACGGCTTTGAATCAAGAGAAAATTTTCAATTGATTTGTGGAGATGTTAATAGTAATTACGAATTTCCAGAAAATTTGAATTATATCATCCATGCTGCCAGCGTTACCAGCTCCAAGGACTTTGTTACCAAACCTGTGGAAACAATCCGTACTGCAATTATGGGGACGAATCGAATTTTAGAAAAATCTTCCACAATGAATTTGGATGGATTTCTTTATCTGTCCTCTTTGGAAGTGTATGGCACTCCTGAAAAAGGCATCGTAGATATTTCTGAAACTTATAGCGGCTATATAGATTTCCTTCAGGTTCGAAGCAGCTATTCTGAAGGCAAACGTATGGTAGAATGCCTTTGCTGTTCCTACGCTTCGGAATATAATGTTCCTGTAAAGATCGCTCGCTTAACTCAAACTTTTGGTACCGGCGTTGCGTACGATGATGGACGTGTTTTTGCGCAGTTTGCACGAAGTGCCATTGAAAGCAAAGACATTGTTCTAAAGACGAAGGGAGAAACCTTGCGTAACTATTGCTATGTGGCCGATGCCGTAATTGCCTTGTTGCTGATTCTTGCAAAGGGAGAAATAGGTGAAGCCTACAATGTTGCAAACGAAGATACCGCTATTAGTATTGCTGACATGGCGGAATTTGTCTGTAAAAATTTTTCTGATGGCAAAAGTCATGTAGTTTTTGATATTGCTGATGACGCTACAAAACTTGGCTATAATCCGTGTATGAAAATATGCTTGAATACGACAAAGCTTAAAGCCTTGGGCTGGAGTGCAAATTTTGGTTTGTATGATATGTTTGGCAGAATGATTGAAAGTATGAAAATCAAAAAATAGCTTTTCTTGGTTTAATTAGCCAAAAAGCGAAGTCGTTGATCCAACAACGGAATTTAAATTTTAGGTAACTATAGTGGCTAAAAATGTCTGCTGAATTAGAAAACCAAATGATAGGCTTTTCTATAATCGGTTTATGATACGCCTCAATCCATACATTTAAAAGTCGTTCTGCGAGATAACCGTAAATTCGTTTTTGAACCGGATTATAATGTTCTATGTCTGTTTGGGCTTCTACTTTTTGAAGGATGTCAAAAAGCCAAGTGCTATAGTCGTTAAATTCTTTCCAATTCATTAAAAACATATTGTAATGCCGCAAAGAATGGCTTTGATACATGATTTTAAAATAAGCGTCTTTTATTTCTTGGGGTTGAGAAGTTTTTAAAATGGATTCTAAAACTCGCAAATCATCGCTAACGTGATTAAAGCAGTATTCATCAACAAGAAATCTCCAATGAGGGTATGGCTTTGCCGTAACGACAAAACCTTTTTGTACTTTTTCTATGATGTCTTGAGGGATTGAAAGATTGATTTTGTCAAAATTTTCCGAAGAAACAATGGTTTGAGGAAAACTCTTCCTACATTGATTGTGAAAATCAAAATATCGACGATAGTGACAGAGACCAATAATATCAACGTTTTTGAGATTTTTCCAGGCCCAATACATTCCGGTCAATTCGCAATAACTTGGGTTTTTGTGGCTGATGTTGTCTCCTTCGTTGTCTGCTTGAATGCATAGTTCTTGATTCGAAAGAGCTTTACCTACATGTATGGGCAAATATGGTTCTTGAGAGGCTTTAATGTCTGCTTTATGGCAACAGACTAGGATTTTTATATTTGTACTCGTCATATTGAATAAATTTAAATATTTTGCAAATTCATTACTTGATCAATAATTGGAGCCATATCATAATACTTGTATTCTGCAAGCCTACCTCCAAAAATGACATTTTCTTCTTTTTTCGCTAATGTTCGATATTCTTCCGCCAGTTTATTGTTGTATTCATCATTAACAGGATAATATGGCTCCATTTCTCCATCGTTTTTGTACTCTAAGGAATATTCTTCAGAAATTATAGTTTTGGGGATGTCATAAATGGTTTGCCCAAACATTTCAAAATGCTTGTGCTCAATAATTCGAGTAAACGGTTTGTCATGAGATGTATAATTTACTACGGCATTTCCTTGGAAATTCGGAACATTTTCTATACGACATTTTAATTTAATTGAACGCCAATTAAGTCTTCCTAATTTGTATGCAAAATATTCATCTAGCGGACCTGTATAAACGAGTTTTTCTGCCAAATTTTTCCAATTGTCTTTATAGCTGTCAAAAAAATTCACGCTTGTTTGACATTCTATGCCAGATAACAAACCTGTTATTAATTTGTTGTATCCTCCGATAGGAATCCCTTGGTAGTTATCGTTGAAATAATTATTATCAAATGTAAAACGAAGCGGTAATCGCTTGATAATGAACGCCGGTAAATTTTTGCAATTTCTTCCCCATTGTTTTTCTGTATATTCTTTAATGAGCTTTTCAAAAATATCTTTACCAACGAGTAAGAGTGCTTGTTCTTCTAAATTTTTTGGACTACGATTACCGATAAATTTAAGAGCTTCCGCTTTTTGCGCTTCTATTTTGGCAAAAGCTTCTGCAGGGGTTTGTACTCCCCACATTTGATAAAATGTATTCATATTAAATGGCAAATTATAAAGTTTATTCTTATAATTTGCAATCGGTGAATTTGTGTAGCGGTTAAATTTGACAAAGGAATTGACAAAATCCCAAACTTGCTTGTTGGATGTGTGAAAAATATGGGCACCATATTTGTGCACATTGATTCCTTCCATATTTTCGCAGTAGATATTTCCGCCTAAATGCGGACGTTTATCAATTACTAGGCATTTTTTACCTAATTTCGTAGCTCGGTAAGCGAAAGTTGCACCAAAAAGTCCTGAACCTACAATAAGATAATTCCATTTTTTCATAAAGACAGAGCTGATTCTCCTTTAAGGGATGATTCGTTTTAGCAAGGGAATTTTTTTGCCGAAATAAATAAAGAAAGCACAAGAACCGTAAACAAGAGGTATTCCTAAGATGCGATAAGAAATAGAAGATTTTTCAAAAGGAAGTAAAGTTAAAACAACTCCATGGATTAAATAAATGCCAAAACTAAGCGAAGATAATTGTTTGATCTTTTCTGCTAATTGAGGATGTTTGTCTAAATGAGGATTTAATCTTTTAAATGTTAAAAAGAAAAATATCGCGGGGATCACGGCATAAAATCCGAAGTAGCTGAACCACAATGTATCTCGATGATCAAGGGATAAAATACCTAAATAGCGGATTATAAAAACACATAAAGTAATAATTCCAAGCCAAAGTAGGTTTGTCCATCTTTTTTCAAGATTGGTTTTATTTAGAACAAATCCTAGAATGGCATAAATACAATATCCGCTAATAGGCGTTGCTTTTGTAATATTAAAGTCGCCGAATAAATTGATTAGGGGGACGCATGATTGAAAGAAGAAAACGAAAATGCACAGCCAAGTAAGAGCGTTTAATGATGAATGATTGACGATTTTTTCTAGAAAGGGAAGAAATAAATAGAAAAGAAATAACGGGATGAAAAACCAGTAGTTTGAAAACGGAATTTGCCCTGTTGATATCGTAGAAAAGAAATGATGTAGGTCTAAATAAAACGACCCCGTGTCGTGGAAATTTTTATAAAGAAATAGAATGTAAAGAATGATACTGAAAATAAGATAGGGGAAAAAAGTTCGCCGAATCCTTTTTTTATAGAAATCTTTTGTGGTATATCGTTCTTTAAAAGAAAAGAGCGTTGCTCCAGAAAGCATAAAGAATATGGGGACTGCGGCAAAAAAGACAACTTCAAAAATAATTGCTTGATGCCAAGCACTGTTGTGGGCAAATGAATGTGAATAGGCGTTGCAATGTAATGCGATTACACTGATGCAGGCGAATATGTTTAATAAATTAAAGTAGTGGATGCGTGGCATTATGAATGAACGATTTTTCGTAATTTTTTTAGAAAAGAGAGGCAAAATTCTTTAGGAGAATAGTACAAGGATTGAATTGCGTAAGATATTTTTTGAGGAAAATTCTCATATTTTAGTGCGCATATTAGCGAGCGGCTGATTGCCGCATTGACTATGTTTTTTTCTATTAATGGAAAATTTTCTTTTATTGCTTTGAAATGGGCGGGATATTTGCGCAAACGCTGTATTTTCTGCGAGTCGTCCCATGTGACGCCTTTGGGTTGAATACGATATACGCTCATTTGTTCATTGATGCAGCGGACTTTCCCTAAATGAGCGCACTTTTCAACTAAAAAAATATCTCCATTTAAAATGTTTTTGGAATTTTTGATGGCATACGTTAAAGCCTCTCGTCGGTATAGCATAGAGGCTGTAGGAACTGTCCATTTTTTAAACAATTCGGTTGCAGAATAGTCCTGATTTTTCATAACAGGATAAACCGAATTTATTAAACGAGTTTCTAATTCGTTTTTTATGGCGGCATCATGGAAAATCATAGAGTAATCTGAATTGCTTTCTAAAAAATCTACTTGACGCTGCAATTTATTCGGGTCTGTCCAATAATCATCTCCTTCACACATAGCGATATATTTTCCCGTCAGGTGAGCGTTGATGATCCGCGTAAAGGAGCCGTCCTGTTTGGAGTACTGATTTTCCGTTTCATAGATAGGCTTGATGATTTTTGGATACCGCTTCTCGTATTCCCGAATAATTGATGCTGTCTTGTCCGTCGAAGCGTCTTCGTGTACAATAACTTCAAATGGAAAATTCGTTTCTTGGATCAGGAATCCTTCAAGGCATTCGGCGATGTATTTTTCATGATTGAATGCCGTGCAACGGACAGAGACCAATGGGCAATCAAAATGGTTTGGCCAATTTTTGATAATATCTTCTTCTGTTCTGTCGAGCATAAGGCGTTAACGTTCTCTTTCTAAAAATGGATTCGGTATAGTCCTAAATAATAGTTTTTTTGTACTTACTCTATGTCTTGAGGTTGGAAATCCAAGTAAGATTTGTCTGGGTCAAAAAGATAATGAGGATGTGCTTGCCGCTCTTCTAAAGGCGGAAATTTCATATAGTCGCCGTAGTTCATTGTCAGAATTTCTTTATAGCCTACAGGTGCCGAAAACTTAAAACCGTCGATTTCAAATGGTATCGTTTTTGAAAACCATTCAGCGTTCCATCTTTTGGTTCGTAGTGGCGAAAGAGTACAAACAAGATTGGAAATGTATTCCATAGGTTTGGCGTTTTGCAAAGTCGCCAAGAGGTGAATTTCCTCTAGCGTTTTTTCGGGATCTTTATTTTGTCTTTTGTAGTCTTTTGACAAAAGCAGATCTCTTCCGGAAAGATTGGGGTTGGACATTTTCATGAATGTTCCGTTGTCAATATTGAGAGCGTTTATTTTTTCGTAGCGTTCGGAAGATTCATTTTGAAGTAAATTGTCCAATGGGAAAATATCGAGGAAAATACCGTGATTCATTTTTTGAAATCTTAGCTTTTTAGAAATCGCGGTCGTATTGGAGTTTCTCAAGCGCGAATAGGACATAAAACATTCCGGATCCGTTTTGTGGTTCTGCAAAAAAATCGGAGCAGGAAATTCGTCTTTTAAAAGGAGAAGTTTTTCGTAGTCGTCTCGGAACATTCCGACATCGACATCGTCATCCCAAGGGATAAATCCATGGTGACGCACGGCCCCTAGAAGCGTTCCGAAGAGCAAGAAATATTTCAGATGATGTTTGCGGCAGACTTTGTCCAGGGTAAGGAGCATTTCTAATTCGATTGCCCAGATTTTTTTTGTTTTTGACGAAATTTTAAAATCATTTCGAGTTTCTTCTTTAAAATAATCGTCTGAAAATAATCCATCTTGGATAAGGCGTTCTGCTTCTGTCATGTATTTTTCTCCAGATCTTTTTTGATTTGTGTTGTACTGATCTCTGGAGTGCGTCCCAGATAGACGACCTCGCATTGATCTTTTAAAAAATCAAATTTGCCATTCCAATCATCACCCATTACAAAGGTGTCAATGTGGTATTCTTTGACGTCTGTTTTTTTTTGCTCCCAGTTCTCTTCGGGGATGACTAAATCCACATAGCGAATCGCTTCTAGAAGCTGTTTGCGTTTTTCATAACAGAAATAACATTTTTTCTGCTTTTGGTTCCAATTGAATTCATCTGTAGATAGAGCTACGATTAGATAATCGCCAAGGGCTTTCGCTCTACGGAGAAGATTGATGTGCCCGTAATGAAGTAAATCGAATGTTCCATAAGTGATAATCCGTTTCATTCTTTCTCCTTAAATATTACCTGGCTGTAATGCGGGTGCCGTTCGCTTTCTGGTGGCAGTTTTCTGTAGTCGCCGTATCGCATTGCCAGAATGTTGTCTGCATTTTGGGGTCCGAAAAATGTGGTGTCTTCAAACTTGTATTTTTTGAGCGGAAAAACATCTTCGGGATATTGTTTGCCAATGTCGAAAGGATAGGCGAGAATTTCTTTGGTAGAATTGGTCTTGTCTTTTTCGAAGCACTCTTCAAACTTTTTTTGCCGTGTTATAAATTCTTCGTCTGAAATAAGACCTAACTTTTTTCGACGTTTAATGTAATTCATTGCTTCGTTGAAACGAAAGTCGGCAAAATCCTTTCCATGCATTTTTTTGATTCTGAATAAATCTACGCAGAGCCCGTGATGTAAATACGATTTGTCTTGAGGATAGAGGTCGTATTGGCAATCGCTTTGGGTGTCTTTTATGCGGGCCCATCCATGAAAAAAATGCGCTTCTGTCTTTTCATTTTCTAGGAACATATTTTGCGAGATGTTTTTTTGAAGAACCTCCATAGCTTTTTCATAGGAGTCGTCGAAAAGGAAAAAATCAAAATCGTCGTCCCATGGAATGAATCCTTTGTGACGTACAGCTCCGAGAAGCGTACCGAATGCTATTTGATAAGGAATATCGTGGTCTTCAAGAATACTGGCGATTTCTTTTGCCATTTTAAGAAGTCTTTCTTGAACGCGTTTAATGTCAAAAGAAATCATATTAAACCTCTTCCGTTTTTTTTCTGTCCTAATAATTTATTTTTTAGGCTCTTCATCAACATGTGTGGGTGGCTTCGCCACCCTTTTTTGTTGACTTTCGCCTAAATTAAACAAAAAATGGGCTATTTTCTAAAATTTAATCGCCAAAAAAAACAGAAGAAAAAGCCCATGTCAAAATTATACAAATCCATCTTCAATGTCAACGGCTGTTCAGTCGTCAAGCAGGAGCAAACCGATACCACGGTCACCATCACGGTAAGACTCACCAAGGGCAACGCCAGCAGGTGCGGCTGTTGCGGGCGAAAAGGGAAACTCTACGACAACGGCCGGGAACAGAGGGTATGGCGGACGCTCGATCTCGGCACGAAAATGGGCTTCATCAAGATGGACACCTACAGGGTGAAGTGCAGGAAGTGCGGCGTAAAAACCGTGAAGGTGCCGTGGGCAAGCCACAGGTCAGGCTTCACCGACGCCTTCGAGCAGCAAGTCGCATGGGCCGTATGCAGCATGTCGAAAAAGGCTGTCGCAAAGCAGCTACGCATCGCCTGGAATACCGTGGGAGAAATCGCCGACCGCGTATGGGAACGCCTGGACACAAGGCCTATCAAGGCAGGCTGCATCTTCAGGCGCATAGGCATCGACGAGACCAGCTACAAGAAAGGGCACAAGTACATAACGGTGGTAGTGGATCACGATAGGCGCTGCGTGATCTGGGTGCACGAGGGCTACGGGAAGGAGGTGCTGGACATCTTCATGAGGGAACTCAGCGAAGAGCAGCGCAAGGGCGTGGAGCTTGTGACTTGTGATGGCGCCAAGTGGATAAGGTCAAGCATCGAGGAGTTCCTGCCCAATGCCGAACGGTGCGTGGACAGCTTCCATGTCGTGCAGTGGGCGACGGATGCCCTGGACAAGGTCCGTGTGGAAGCCTGGAGGGAGGCCCGCAAGGAACGCTGCAATCCAAAACGGGGACGAGGCAGGCCCACGAAGGATAGCGTCCCGAAGGACCGCACCGCGGAGGGGATAAAGAACTCCAGGTATGCTCTGGGCAAGGCTCCGGAGAACCTAAACGAAAGCCAGCAGAGAAAAATAGAACTCATAGCCAGCCGCTATCCGCGGCTCTACAGGGCATACCAGCTCAAGGAGGAGCTGCGCATCATCCTGAAGATGGGCTATGCCGATGCCAGGGAAAATCTGGACAGGTGGCTGTGGCGTGCAAGCCACTCACGCATCGGCTCAGTAAAGGATCTGTACGCAAAGATCAAGCGCAACTACGACGGAATCCTCAACACAATCAGGCTGGGCGTGTCAAACGCAAGGATCGAGGCGACGAACAACAAGATAAAGCTACTGATACGGACTGCCTATGGCTTCAGGAACATGAACAACATGCTGTCGCTGATAATGTTGAGCTGTTCCTATGTCGATGTAAAGATAGCCTACGAATGGGAATCGGTATCGAGAGAATCATCTAGCAAGGCTGCCTAAATGCTACCACACATATTGATGATGCCTCATTTTTTATTTGTGTCGTCGAAATGCCTTTTGTGTAAGGGAGATACTCAATGCTCACTCCCAACTTGGCAAATTGTTCTTCTGTTTTTTGATAACGAGGACTTCTCTTCCAATCATCCCCTGAAAACAAACAGTCGAAAGGATGCTTTTTTAATAGAAGTAATTTGTTTTCTATTTCTTCAATGGTTACGGGGACGACTTTGTCGACAACTTTTAACGCCGAAAGAAGACGAATCCGATCCTGTTCATTATAAACGGGCTGCTTGTGCTTTATTTTTGTCACATAATCGTCGCAACAAACGGCAACAATTAAATAATCGCACATGGCTTTGCAGCTTTCTAATAAATTTAAATGACCCACATGAAATAAATCAAAAACGCCAACGGTAATTCCTGTTTTATACATCATCATAGTATCTCCACCATATCCATACTAAATACCGGGATGTGGAATTTTTCTGCAATAGCTTTGCGCTCGGCAAAAGAATCGTCAATAAAAATGGCTTCCATATTGTCTATAAAATCTACTTTTTTTTGATCGGGTCTTATGTGCAGGATTCGGTCAAAGATTGGACGAATCCGAAGGTTATCCAACAAATCGTCTAGAGGACCTAATTTTTCGTCGTCGTGCTTAGAAAGCAGAGTTATCCGAATACCTGCGTTGATGCAGCGAAAAAGGAAAGCCATCAACGTATCGTTTACATAAGCTGTTTCTAGGTAAATGCAGTCGTCGAAATCTACAAAGACTTCGCTGTATTTTAAATCTATTTGATAACTATTGTCCAAAGCTCTATCGAGTTCAACAGCGTAATTGTTGCGAAGAACAGATACCGGGATGTCAAAGGCGTCAAATAATGACATCATGGCAAAATTGACTCCTTGCGCACGGAACAGTGAAGAAGATCCGCCGAAACGGCTGGCAACTTCTAGTAAGGCGAGCTTCCCGTTTGAGTCCCGTTTGACTTGGAAAAACCAGGCTCCGCGGAATTTTATTTGCGCATTAATTTTTTTTGCAAACGCTTGAAATTCCGAATCATCTTTTTCCGCTTTTGTGTTTACGCTGATGCCGTTCATGATACGGCCACGTTTTCTTGGAGCAGCAAAAAGAAGATTTCCGGATTTGTCGGAAAAGCAATCTACGGTAAATTCATCGCCGGGCAAAAATTCCAGCAAAATACAAGAAGGATATTGGGCAAGGTGTGTTTCCATTTCGAGAACGGAACAGATTTTTTTTGCTCCGCGACTGCCGTAACCGATATCAGGTTTTGCAAAAATGGGAAATACGTCGGGCGATTCTCGGAGTTTTTCTGTGGAATAAATTTCTGGAACTCGAACGAAAGATTTTAGAACTCGATAGGTTTTTGTTTTGGAAAGACAAATTTGCGTTGTTTCCGAATTAGAAGAAATCACTTTGCATCCGAGGCTTTCTTCATTTTTTTTCAAGATTTCGATAACGGCGTCCATCGCTGGGTAAATGGCATCGATGTGTTTTTCTTTGACAATCTTTTTGATGGCGTTAATAAAATTCTTGTCTGTGATGAATGGGATATTTCCTATGTAGTTTTCAAATACGAATTTCCCGTGATCATCGACTGAACTGGCTCCGATCAAATTAAAATGCGCTGAATTCTTAACGCTGCGATAGATTTCAAGAGCGATTTCTGAACCGCAAGGAAATACGAGGATGTTTTTTTTGTGTGCCATGGGTTAAGATTTCCTGTTCTGGATGATTTCCCAAAAACCGTTCTTGTCCGATCCGGTTCGCATGATAAGTTTGTGCTCTATGAGTTTTGCGATTGTCCGAGTTATTGTAGAACGTGATTTTTGAATCAGTTTAGCGAAATCTTCTTTGGTTGCTTTGGGATTGTTTCTTATAGCTTTCAATAGTTCTTTTGCTGTATGAGTTAGAGGCTCATTTAGAGGCTCATTTAGAGGCTCATTTAGAGGCTCATCCCATTTGTCGGCAAAATTTTTAGACACTTGATAGTATATAATGGTTGAAAGGACAAAATCACTTTTAAATTTGACTTTTTTGTGGGTCAATTTTTCCCAAGAGAGCATCTTGTCAATTCCGTATCCGGCGTTTTCAGACAGTTTGGCGTAGCGGAATAATTTGATGAGAATTGGATTGCGTGGTATGGAATGGTTTTGCGAGCGCAGATCTTTCAGATTGAATGGAAATCGCCCCGGATTTTGAAATTCTATGCGATCTGTGAATATGCGAATAGTTGAATGCATTGGAGTGAAATAGTCTGCATGGGCGAGCATATTGATGAGGCCTTCTCGTAAAGCGTATAATTGGGAATTGTCGTCAGGAGAAAATCCATTTGGTCCCGTAGAAAAAGGGGCATCTATATGTGTTCTTAGACGTTGGATAAGGACATTATAGTATTCCCAAATATTTTCTTGTTCTGGCATCCGGAAAGTATATCGGGGTTCAGCTTCCCCCATATTTTTCCCTGGAATTTCCAGCATATCTATCCAAAAATTGTTGACATGGTATTGAATGGGGTCTCGCTTGCCGAACATGAGAAGGCCTCCATAAGTCAGTTTTCCTTTTTTGCTTATTCCCGTCTTTTCACAAAATTTTTCGGTAGGCAATCTGCTATATGGAAATTCCGGATTAAAAGCTTTAACATGTTCTAAATAGGATTCCAGAGAATCAAGATTGAGCATTTTTAGTGAAGATTCTTCGATAATCTGTTCGCTTTTTGTTCCAAACGCTTGATCCCGTAACATGGCCGTAATTTCAAAGTCGGAAGCTCGCCGGTCGCCGCTACCTGTTCGAATGAACGTGTTGTACTCCGAAGAAAAATAAATCGGCTTAAATGGAGACGAGGGAATATAGAATGCAAGGATTAGTTTGTTGCCAATTCTGTATTTTTTTAATTTTACGGCAATCAGTTGATTTAATTTCTGTCGGCTACGAATAATGTTCAAAAAATCCGATTCAATTTTTTCGCCATTTTGAACGCCGCTGATGCTAAATTTTTTCCCCATTTGCTTTACGCCTAAGACAATCCATCCGCCGGAAGTATTGGCGAAAGCACTGACGGTTTCCCAAATGTTTTTGGGAAGAGCCGTTGCTGCTTCTTTTACTTCAAAGTCATCCCATTCGATGTCTTTGATTTTTTTGATGAGTTCGTCTTGGGTCATATTGTTATTTTGCGACAATATTTATAATGCGGTCGATGTTTTTGTTATCGAGACCGGCGAACATTGGTAAACAAAGGACCTGATTTGCGAGTTTGTTTGCTATTGGTAGATTTTTGGGGTCTGCAGATGCCAATCCCTTGTATGCGCTGAATGTACTTATCAGTGGATAAAAATAACGTCGTCCAAAAATATGATGCGCCTTGAGCAACTCGTAAAGGGAGTCTCTGCTCATTCCATATTCTTTTTCATCCACGAAAATCGGGAAATAGGAATAGTTGTGCCGAACCCCTTCCAGATCTTTAAGAACTCGGATTCCCGAAACATTTTTGAATCCGTTTCTGTATTTTTGAACGATGGAGGCTCTTTGGGCGATGGCTGAATCGACTTGTTTCAAATTTAAAAGACCATAGGCTGCTCGGATTTCGTCCATTTTACTGTTAATTCCTGGAGCAACGACTGTTACCTCGTTGGCAAATCCAAAATTTTTTAGATAGTCGATTCTCTTTTTTGTCGCTTCGTCGTGGCAGATAAGGGCACCGCCTTCGATTGTATTGTAAACTTTTGTAGCGTGGAAACTCAACGTGGACATATCGCCGGCTTTTAAAATGGAATCCTTGTTTATGGTTACCCCAAAGGCGTGCGCGGCATCGTAAATAACTTTCAAACCGTAAATGTCGGCGATTTCTTGAATGCGTTTTATATTGCAAGGTGTGCCGTAAACGTGTACAGGCATGATTGCCGTTGTGTGCGGGGTGATCGCCGCCTCGATTTTTTCGGGGTCGATATTTCCTGTTTCTTCCTCAACATCAACAAACACGGGCTTAATGCCGTTCCACCAGATGGAATGAGTCGTCGCCACAAAACTATATGGCGTTGTTATCACTTCTCCTGAAATGCGCAAAGCCTGTAATGCGGTTATCAAGGGGAGGGTTCCGTTAGTGAAAAGACTTAGATAGTTTACTCCTAGATATTCCGCTAAAGCATTTTCTAGTTTTTTGTGGTAGTGGCCGTTGTTTGTTAGCCATTTCCGATTCCAAATATCACGGAGCATCGGGATGAATTCGTCCAAATTTGGAAGCAATGGGGAGGTGACTGTTATCGGTTTATCTTCCATATTTAAATCCTTTCACGGTTTCTATCAGATATTCTAAACATTCTAAATGTAATTGTTTTGCGGCACCCATATAAATAGCGAATCCGATTAAGATTTGTAAAACAAGCGTTAAATAAAGATTGAATCCTGCAAATTCGATGAAATGGATAATGATGCCCATTAGAATGGCAAGAATAAAGGATGGAAGGATGTCCCGGATTTGTTCTAAATAGCCATAATTCAGTAACTTTTTGTTGGGGTGAGCGTTGATGAATGCACAGCACAGCGTATTGCACAGGGTTCCGTAGGCGATTCCTATCGGAGATCTAAAAATGTAAAGGGACGCTAAAATCAAAGAAACGCCTAAAATTTTTTTGATGATTTCCAGTTTTAAAAAGATGTCGCTTCGCCCCATTGCGTTGATGGCGGAAAGATTTGAAGTGTGAATCGGATAAAAACAGTAAATGAAACAATAGATCTGCATAAATGGGACACAGGGGAGCCATTTTTCGCCAAGTAGGATTAGTGTGACGGGCTTTGCCGTCGCCGCAAGTCCTGCCATTATCGGCATAATCAAAAAGGAGCTGGTGACGATGGCTCTTCGCATAAGTCTTTTAACTTGTGATTTGTCGTCTTGGATTGCCGAAATAGATGGCAACATGACGGATTGGATTGAATTGTTGATGTTGTTTACCGCTAAAAAGGGAAAACGATCTCCGCGATCGTAGAAAGCGAGGTCGGCGGGCGTAAAAATTTTGCCAATGATTAATCCTCGCATCTTAGAGTAAAGCGTGTCTAACAATGACGATAGAAGAAGTTTCCAGCCGAAAGAAAATAAACCTTTTAATCTTGTAAAAGAAAATTGGAGCTGAGGACGCCAAGGAATGGTGAACCACATGATGATAACGGCGAGAAAGACGTTGCTTAATTGTTGGGCGACGAGCGCCCAGACTCCAAATCCGCAGAAGGCTAGCGCAATTCCTAAAATTCCAGAAGGAATCATGGCTCCGATACTTCTTAAAAACAGCTTTTTAAAAAGCATGTGTTTGGAAATATAGGCTCCCTGAATAGAATTGAATACACCGAGAAATAGTGTCAAGGAAAGAACGCGAATAACGGGAACCAATTCTGTTTTCCCATAGAACTCGGCGATAAAGGGAGAGGTGAAAAAGATTCCTGTATAAATGATTGTTGCTACGCCCATGCTTGCGTAAAATACGGAAGAAAAATCTAATTCGTCGGCATCTTTTTTTTGGATGAGCGCTGTATTAAGTCCGCTATGCACAAAAACATCGGCGATAGCAATGACAATCATTACAAGAGCGATAATACCGAAATCATTAGGAGCTAGCAGACGGGCGAGGACTATGGAAACGACAAATTGCGCTAACTGGGTTCCTATTCGTTCTAGAAATTTCCAAATGAGAGAAGAAATTATAGTTTGCTTTGAAACCATGGGTAAAAGATAGAATTATAAATTTTCATCCATCCATTTGATGCGCTGAGTCATCCAACTTTGCAGAGAATAGACGGCTTCCTCGTGGCTTTCGTATTTATCGACAAATGGCCAGGAGTCGTCGTTCTTTAAAATAGGCCAGCGTTTTTCGTCGTTCAGTACAGCCTTGCGCACTTGCAAAGCCAACGAATCTATGGAGGATGTTATCGCTAGAAAATCGCCGCGATGATTTTTCCAATATTCTTTCGCCAGATTTTCAAAGGATTCGTGGTCGAATAAGAGGCCGTACCAGCCGAAATGCCTAATAAACCAATCCGACGGCGGAGTCGTATCGAAGTTCCAAATTCCATAAGCCAAATCAAAATCCCAGACGGGCCCCATTTTGATGAGACCGCCCTTTTCCCAAGTGATAAATATACTGCGTCCAAAATTACCATCTCGATTTTTGGAAAATTCCTGAATCCAGTAATAGCGTAAAAAACTTTCAATATCTATCCAATGCGTTAAAGGGTTTTCTTTTGTGAAAGAGTTTTCCTTTAAATAGGATTCAAAGTCATTAAAGTGCGATTTCACCAGTTGAATTGTTTCTTGCGAAGGTTTTTTAGGATATTTCAATTCAAATAGATATTTTCGATTTGTGGTGAATAAATTTTCTTTTGCGTTGTTCTCTCTGGTTTTTTCTATCAAAAAGCTCGAATCATTTTTGGGAATGTTTACCCGGTTCTTTCCGACTTTGACGCTTTCCGTAAATAAGTAGAGCCCCAGATATTGTCGGTTGAGATAAATTTCGGTAAAGCATGAACGGGTTGCATAATCGCCAAGAGATTCGGCGAGCAAAAAGGTAATGTAATTCCTTAAATGGGTTTTGTCCCGAAAATTGGAAATCAGGTTCCAGTCTTTGTTGGCTGGCATTCCGAAGAGTTTTTGCTTCTCGAAAAATTCCAATTTCAAACTGTATTTGGTCATCATGAATGACGAGTTGCCTCTTCCACGGATGGTGAGATTCAGCACTTCGCTTTCAGGCGCATTCTTTCCCCAAATTTGCAATTTCGCGGGAATTTCTGTTTCGTTGTCTCGGATTTCTTGGAAGCCCTCGGTTTCAATGACGATTCTTGGTACGCCTGCATACGGGTATTCCGTGTCGTTCAAGGGCAGATATGTCGAGTGGCTCTGCGGATTTTCCCCGATGCAACCGCAGAATGTTGCGCAGACAAAAAGCAATGCGATTTTTTGTGCGAATATCGTGCCCCGTTTAGGGCGATTGGGTGTATGGGAATGGGCCTGCATGAATTTTTCAAATCTAAAAACGTAGGATTTGTCATCTAATTATAGCAAACGGAAATTTTCTTTGATGAATTTGAAGCTATTTTTCTTATCTCCAAATGAATGAATTGATGAAAATCATCGTAAAAGGTTTTGGCTTTGCGATGCTTGTGCAATCCTATTCTTGGGCAATGGAATTTTTGCGTCCGATTTCCGCGCCGTATTCATCGGTTGCAACGGGTACAATACTGGAACTTCGTGACGATGTTTATAGCTTGGATGCTCGGCTTTCTACAGAGCTGGCCGTGTGCCGGCAGTTGAGTTTTTACAGCGATGTTTCTTATCGTTTTTTCAGTTACCAGTGGGAAATATTGTGGAGAAGGCAATTGCATGAAATGTTGGATTTGCAGGTGAATGGCTTTAACGAATCCTATTTGGGAATGAAATGGTTTCCTTTGGAATATGTGGGAGTGGCTGCAAATTTTCGTTTTGTTCCTGGAGAAGGCAGTCAAAAGGAGCGTTTTCCGCGTTGGGGCTTGGAACCGATGGCGTTTTATCCGATTTCGGCGTTTTTGTATTTTGGCGCTGCTTTCGGATTTTATTCCTTTTTGGAAAGGGACAATTTTCAGCCCGGTATGGAAATCGGCGAGAAATTTTCTTTGGTCTGGAAACCTTTTTATAAAATTTCAACGCCGAATGGACTTCGTATTTCTTATGTGTTTTTGCTGCGTCACCGGATTCAAGAATCCAAGAATTTGAATATGTTGCCAGCATATCAAAAAATGGACGATGAGTATTCCGGATTCAGAATGCGAGTGCAGATTGCTTATGGATTGAAATCTCTTCCGTTTGAATACGGCTTTGCATACGAGATGAATCGCGGTTTGTTTTTTGGTTTTGAAACGGGGCATCGGATGGAATTTTTCTTAGGCACTAGCTGGTGATTTATTTCTGATTATTCAAATTTCACCTGCATGGGTCCGTTTTTTCCGAATTGCGTTTTACGCATATATAATTTTCCCGTTGAATCGTAATGCAGCTGTTCGCCTTGAACTTCGTCGTCTTTGTAAAATAGGCTATCCTTTAACTTTCCGTTCAAATACCAGTTTCTCCAAAATCCGTTGCGTTTCCCATTTGAGAAGAAGCCTTCACTGGCAATCTGGTTATTTTGTGTGTATCTTGATGTCAATTTTAGCTTTTCACCTTGATGCCAAATTTCTTTGTAAAGCAGCGAGTGGCCGGGAAGAGTGTAGCGAATCGTATCTTGAACAAGATTGTTCACAAAAGTGGTTTCTGCATCGATTCCTTTTTCTCCGAGTTCTCCGTAGGCAATGCCGTTCCCATTTTTGAAAAGGCTTGTTTTTTCTTCGCTTCCGTCTTGAGAATAATATGTCCAAAGGGAATCTCGAAGGCCAAATTTGTAAAAAGCGGTCCGCCAGATTTTTCCCGTTGCTCGAAACAAAATCGCTTTACCATGAAGAGTACCTTCGCTGTATTGATGCGAGGATTCCAGTGCTCCTCCGGGATAATACGTTTCAACGGAACCGTTCAATATGCCGTACTTGCAGTGTTCTAGCCGTTCCCGTTTCCCGCTTGCTGCAAATACTTCGCGAACACCTGTTTGTGCATTTTTAAAACAGGAATTTCTTTCTTGAATTTTCCCCGAAGGATAGTATTCCGTCCAAATGCCGACGGGTTCTCCGTCTTTGTAGGTCCTTTCCCATGCGATTTTTCCATCGTGATAATAACCAAGCCAGAGTCCTTGCATTTTACCGTGTTCGTATTGTCCGCGCGCTTGTATTTTTCCGTTGGCAAACCATTCTGTCCATTCGCCTTCGCGAAAACCGTTTTTATAAATTCCCGATTCCGCCAAATCTCCGTGGGATGTCCAACGTTTGAACTCTCCATGAGGCTTGTCGTTTTTATAGGCGACTTGTGTTTTGCGGATGCCGTTGTAGTGTTCCGTTTGGCGGATGTCGTCTTCTTCGCAGGCGATAAGTACGGCGCAAAGCCAGGCCAAAAACATCATTTTTTGAAATTCGTGCATATCTATAACATAGAAAAAAGGTAATTTCGAGTTATGCAGGGAAATCGGATTCATTCTCTTGGTGAAATTTTAAAAAGCCGCATCAATGCGCCTCTGGTTTGGGGCATTCTTTTGCTGACACTGGCTTTGACGGTGCTCTTTTATTATTCCCAAAAACAACAGATGGATGTTTATGTTCGCTATTTAGATACGCTGTCCGACTATAAGTTTTTTTCCGGTCGAGTGATGCAAAAAATGGAAAGAGTTCGGGTGGCGTCGGAAGGAAACTCCGAAGAGTTGATGTCTTCACTTCGCGGGTTGCGGGAAATCGCCGTGTCGGTTTATGCGGCTTCGGAAAACGATCGCTCCATTGTCTGGATGCCTCCGGAACGCGAGTTTTCGGAGTTTGAAAATTCGGTGTTGGTATGGATAGCTTCTATAAAGCGCTATGTGCCAGAAAGGGCTTCTTGGTTGGACAGTGCGATGAATCTAGTGGCGACGTTGAATCGCTGGAATCTTGAAATTGCGGAACCTCTGGTGAAAAATTTGGATTCTGCCCGGCTGGGTTTTGCCATTCTGCCGGATTCTGCATGGAAGGGAAAATTGCCGGATTCTTTATGGCTGCGTTATGAATCGATTCTTTTGTGGAATGCAAAAATTGCGGAACTCTGGAATCGGGTCGCTGGCGACAGAGTGCTTGTACAATGCGATAATCTTGCCCAGTCTTTTAAGATACAAAGCCTGAAAAATCGTGAAATTAAATTTTGGACGCAGCAAGTCTTCTATTTGATTTCGATTGTGCTGCTTTTATTCACCTTATTTTTCGCCGTTCGTTCAAGGAAATAGAAATGTCTCGCTCTATCCGAATTCTTTTTTTGTCATTGTCGGTTTTTTGCTGCTTTATTTCATCATATCTTTTCGTGCAGACTCTGCCTTTTTATAAATCTTTGAATGGCGATGAAGATCTGTTCTATGGGAAAATTTCCTCGGTATCGTTGGTTCGCGGTTGGAGCGGTTCGGGAATTCCGCTTTTAGACAAAGCCTTTTTCAGTTTGAATGGCGACCGCAATGCCGTATTCATTCTGGCTTTGCCGCAAAGCGAAGATCTTGTTTTAAAGGAGTGGATTTCTTTTTGGGCAGAAACGGAAATGCCTGCACCGATTGAAGTGCGGGCGATTCGCATTTCGGATTCGGAATGGATCGTGACGGGAATTGCCGGAAATGACGGCGCACTGGCATCGGAGGAAATCCGCGCATTCCAGCTTCGGGCGTTGTTGTGGGAAGCGTGTTTGGAAATCGGGCTTTTATTCCTAGCGTTCTGGGCTTTGCGTCGATCGCTAAGGCGTTCAAAATGAAAATTCTCGTCGCCGTTCTTTTGATGCTTTCTTTCGCTTTTTCTGAAACGACCGTTCCAAAATTTTCTGCCGATTCTCTGGTGATTTCCGCGGGGGATTTTTCGAGTCCTGCCGCTTTTTGGCATCAAGGAAATATCAAACTTCCGCAGATCTATGTCTGGTTTCATGGAGGAATGCAAAGCTCCAAATGCGCTAAAGGTTATGAAGCGGGCAAAGCGCTGGTTCCCTTTTTAGAGAAAGCTTCTGGAGAGTCTGCGGTGGTCAGCGTTTCAGCGTGCAAGGAAAATCACTGGCTGACGCAACAGGCGTTGCTCGCGGTGGATTATGCGCTGGATTCTATGGAAGCCCGATTTCATATTCAAATAGATACCGTTTCTCTCGTCGGTATTTCGGACGGCGGTTTGGGGGTTGTGGGCTATACGCTTTATGGAAAGCGTACGGTAAAATCCAGGCTTCTGATCAGCACGAATCTAGCCGCGGTCGCCGATGCGCAGAACTTGCTTCGAGATCCGAAAATTCGGGAAGGCTCGTGGACTTTTATGCAGGGCGGTTTGGACCGGCTATATCCGCCGGAACGGATTTTGCCTTGGCTGGAACGCTTTTGCTCTGGATTAGGGGCAAAATTTTGTAAAATCCGCTTTGATGAAAGGGGGGGACATGATTGGTCCTGGTGGATTTCTTTCCGTAGAGCTTGGATTCAGAATTTTTTCCCTTGACAAATCGGGGATTTTTTTTAACATTGGTTGCACACACTTGCGGGTGTGGCGGAATTGGTATACGCGCTAGATTCAGGTTCTAGTGTTCGCAAGGACATGAAGGTTCAAGTCCTTTCACCCGCATAAGTCTCGTTCTTTTGGAACGGGACTTTTTTTGTGACGGCGGAAATTTTTCAGATTAAAGCGGTTCTTCTAAAATGCGCCTTTGTGGCGGTTTCCATAAGGGAAAGAATTTTTAAAATTCTCCTTGGCGGATTTGGACGAGGAGATGGTCGCCCGGCGAGTAAAAAGACTATCTATATTAGAGGACATGAAAAAAAGTATTCTTGGGCTTATGGCTCTTTGCTTGTGGAGCTGTGGCGATTCCGATTCTTTCTCAACTTGTCAGGAAACGACAGTCGCTGGTCTTCGGGAGCTTTCGTCTCAGGTGCAGAACTCTTCCTTTTGCCGGACGATTTACGGAGAAGTGTCTTTTCAATATTCGGGACGTTGCGCTCGGAAAGGATGTTTTTTCCTCTACGACGTGGATGCGCAAGGGAATCGCGTCAAAGGCGACAGCATTTATCTTTCGGACGCATCGGCTTTTCCGGCGAAATGGCAAGATGCGTCGGCAGTTCATTTGACCCGCGTTACTGGGGATTACTACCCGTCAAAAGATTATTCCTGCGATGATTTTTCTAATCCGGAATGCCAGCGGGCGTTTTATGTCAAAGATGTCGAGTAGTTTGCGGGATTTGCCTTTGGAATCGCTGGAAGGTTCGCGCCTTTTTTTGTCTTTTTGGGAAGCGGAAGATTCCGAAGAATTGTTGTTTTTGGTGGATTCGTCGAGGGAATCTTTACAGCTTTGGTTGCCGTGGGTAGAAAATTTCCGCTCGATTTCGGATGCCTATGCGATGATTGATTCGTATCGGGTCCAGCGGGAAATGGGACGCGGCGGTGCCTTGGGAATACGGCGTTTTGCAGATGGAGCTTTGATCGGTGGAGTGATTTTGCAATGGATTGACTGGAAAAATTGTTCGTCGGCTTTGGAATATTTTTTAGGGAGCGAATTTGAAGGCGAGGGCTGCGCCACGGAAGCTGTCGGACTTGTGCTGGACTATTTGCAAAATTTGGGAATACATCGGGTGGAAATTTCTGCGGCTGTAGAAAATGTGAAAAGCAACGCGCTCGCTAAACGCCTTGGTTTTGAATGGGAAGGCATGGCGAAGGATGCGGAATTTTTACACGGAAAATATCTGCACCACAATCGCTACGGAAAACTGCTTTCTCGTTCTCAAATGTAAACAGGATTTCACAGTTTGCTTTTTTATTTTTTTGCAAAGCGGTTATTTTTTTAACATGGAAAGTGTAGAAAAAGAAAAACCGTCCCTTCCAGACGTTTTACAGTACACGAATTATCGCGTGTTTCTGCACGACTATTATGCTTTTAAAAAGGCGACATCGCCGGCGTTTAGTTTGCGCTACTTTGCTTCTAAAGCGGGACTTTCCAGTCATGCGCATCTCAAACTCGTCATGGACGGCAAACGGAATATCACCAAGAATACGGTTGTCAAAATCATCCAGGGTCTGGACTTGACCGATGAAAGGGCCGTTTACTTTGAAAACTTGGTTTTTTTCAATCAGGCGACAACCGACAAGGAAAAATCATTTTACTACAGGAAGCTGGTCAAATCGACTCCGGGTTCCCGTTTGCGCAAATTGGAACAAGCGCAATTCCGTATATTTACAGAATGGTATCATTCCGTCATTCGGGAAATGGTAGAACTGCGGGGATTCAATCCGGCCCCGGAATGGATTTCTAGGCGTCTTGGCGGTTTGGTAACGCCTGCACAGGCGGCGGAATCCTTAAAATTGCTAGCATCCCTCGGATTGATTTCTAAAACGGCGAACAGTTACCGCCAGCAGCAGTCTTTGATTACGACGGAGGACGAAGTAAAGGATATGCTGGTGAGGCAGTATCATCGCCAGATGCTGGACCTGGCCAAAGAGTCCATGGAAGGCGTTTCGGCGGATCGGCGGGATATTTCGGCGGTGACTTTCTCCATTCAGCGTAAAGATTTCCCCGCTTTGAAAAAACATTTGCAACTCATGCGAAAAGAACTATTAGATTTCTCCAGTGAAGCCGGAAATGGTGATGATGTTGTTCAAGTGAACATCCAGCTGTTTCCATTAACCCGAGGAATGTAATGTTTCAAAGTCTCGTTTCCTTTGTTGCGGTGATTCTTTCCGTTCTTTTGTTCTCTTGCAGCAAAACTTCGGATCAGGCTGGAATTGAAATCGGCAATCCGGAAATTCAGGCGCATTCTTTTTTAGCTCGATTTGTCGTGGATTATGAATTAGAGGAAACGGACAGTCCTGAACCTGCGGTGGCTGCTCGGATGGCTTTGGATTCGGATTCGGTTCTGATTGATGATTTGAGTCTTTCGTTGTGGCGGCTTTCTGCGTATTCTAGCTACTACATCTATGTGGGTTTTGATTTGGCTGCGGGACTTACTTTGTGGCCCGAGTATTCGTCGGATGCTCCAATGTCCATTGCGTTTGCAGAAGATTCCGCAGAAATTCGGGAAGACTGGAAGGCCGCGTTTGGCGATATTGAAATTGACGAATCCGGTTTGCTGAAAGAAGTTGGGGCGAGATTTGCGCCGGTTGTTGAAAATCCGCAGATGGCAGGAAAAATGAAAATAGCGGGCTCGTATGTGCCGTTTACTTTTTCTTTCGCCGGCTTGGATTCTTTGGAAGTGCGCTATATGAAAAATCAATTGGACTTTGCCGCAGATGGAGCCGTTTCGTTGACGGTGCGTTTTTGCGTGCCCAAATGGGTCGGCGGTTTGCCTATGACGACAGCAGAGGCGGTGGACGACACGGTCCGTTTTGATGCGTTGCACAATAAGGTGCTGTGGGATTCTTTGACGGCGAGATTTAGCCGGGCATTTTCGGCGGCGCATCGTCTGACATATTATTCCAACGGTGTTTTTGAAGATGAATATGACGCGAATGTCCTTGCCCGCTATGATGTCATCGATTCCAATTGGGTTTCTAATGGAAATTTTGCAGACCATCGGGATTGGATTTTGGTGCAGCAGTTGGGAGGATTGGCGGATACGAGTATTTCAAATAATGAAATGACCGTGACCGTTTCGTCCGCGGGAACACAGAATTACAGTGTTCAGCTGATTCATGAAGATATTCCGCTGCTTCAGGGACGTCGATATAAATTGATTTTTACGGCGATTGCGGATTCGGAAGCTCCTATCACTGTTCGTTTGGGCTCGTATAATACATACGATACGGAAGCTTTCCAAAAGCAAGTGGATATGGATACGGTTTGGAAATCGTACGAGTTTGAATATACGGCACTTGTGGACGATCTTTTTGCTCGTTTGGAATTCAATTTGGGAAAAAATTTAAATCGGTATCAATTTAAAGATGTGAAAATTTACCGCATCGATTGATCCGAGGTCATTCCGGTTTAAAAAGTTTTCCGAGCCATTCCAAGGGTTTTAAAAGAATCGGTGCTTTTTTGTAAATCCAGGCGAGGGATTTGGCGAAAGCGTAGCTGCGAATGATGTACGCTCCTGGAGCTCCGACCTTTTTCGTCTGAAATTCAAACGCGTCTTTGGCATGCAGGATTACTTCGTCGTAGTAGGCGTTGATAGAAATTCGCTTGTTCGCGCCGACATGAACGGGAATGTTTTTGAGGTTTGTATAAAAATCCTTGCGCAAAATTTTGGGCAGAAAAATGTCCATGGATTTTGGAACGGGAATGCCGCGGGTGTCGATAATGCGGGAACCAAAAAAATGCAAAATTTTTGCTGTGGGCAAAAAACGGTTGCCGTAAGCCAGCTGACAGTTCCATCCACCGGGCATTTTTTGCATGATATAGCCGAAATGAAAATTCGCTTCTGCCAAAGATGCCATATCGTAAGGAAAATTCTTGCTGACGCAATACAGCCATAATTCGTGCCATTTTTCAAAAAAATGGCGGCATTCGATCGTGTCGGGAGCAAACATGACGCCCCCGTTAAAAATTTCGTCGTTTAGAATCGGAGAAAATCCCAGCATCTTGGCGTTGTTCAGAATTTTTTTCCGATTGATTGCCTTGTGCAAATTGGTGTGAAAATCCAAAACGGCATAAATGCCGCCGTTCCATTCAGAAGGAATTGAAAGGTCGCCGACAACGGCGATGTCGGAATCCATATACAGGAAATCGCCGTCGATCACGTTGCGCATAACGGTCTTCAGGTAGCGGGAACGGAGCATCGGCGAAAGCTTTTCGTCGAGTTCCAAAACCTTGACTTCATCGGCGGCATCTTTGAGTGCTGCGCGATTTCCCGTTAGGGTGGCTGCGGTTTTGTCGTCGGTGAGAACGGTGACAAAGGCGTTTGGATTGTGGTCGCGCAAAGAGGCGATGGCGACAAGGGTCTGTTCACAAAAAAAGTCTTTTGGGGAACTTGTCAATACAAAAAGATATTTTACCATGGACTGCATCGAAAAATTTTTTATGTGTCGTTTTGGGTTTGTTTTTGCGGGAGTTCAGGATTAAAAATAGTTATTTAGCCTGTTGTCGATTTTTTCTGCGTATTTCATTATTGCTTCTCGCATAGTCTTATGCCATCTAAAAAGAAAAACCGGAGCAAGCGCCGCCGGTTAAAAAGAATTTTAAAGAATGAATCAAAGTGAATGCAGGTTGCTGACAAAGTTCCGGCTGACCGGAATGACGGAGTGGTCTTTGTCGTGCAATTTAATCGTGAAGTGCCCGTTGGGCAGGCGCTGATATTCTGTAATCGCGTCGATGGCGATCAAATGGGCGCGATGCACCCGAACAAATTGAGCGGGATCCAGTCGCTTTTCCAACTCGATAAGTGGCGTGCTGATGATGAACTTTCCGTTCGATGCGTAAACCGTCGTGTATTTTTCTTCGCTTTGAAAACGGAAAATGTTTTCAATGGGAATGACGATTGTCCTGTCGCCGATTTTAGCTTGGATTCTTCGCAAATAAGTCTGCTGGTCGCTGGGAGAACGATTGAGCAGGCGTTGCATATCTTCTTCTGTATCGACGGAACCGCCTAAAATTCCTCCGAGGCGGCGAACCTTGTCCATGCAGACCTGTAGGCGCTCTTCTTCAATGGGCTTTAACAGGTAGTCGATCGTATATTCCGCAAAAGCTTTTAAAGCGTATTCGTCGTAAGCCGTCGTAAAAACAATCAGGGGGTCTTCTTCTGCATCGACTTCTTTCAGCACGTCAAAACCGTTTTTGTCCGGCATTTGAATGTCCAGAAAAACGAGGTCGGGATGAATTTGACGAATGAGGTTTACCGCTTCTTCGCCCGTAGCCGCTTCGCCCGCAATCGTCACGAGGTCTGCATACGGCTCTAACAATTTACGCATTCTCATGCGCGCCAAAGGTTCGTCATCGACAATTAATGTTTTGAATTGCATGGCCTTAATATAATTTACAGCTATATCCTTTTTGCTCGGATTAGAGCAATCCATTGACGAAGATAATTAAAATCAGGATGGGAAGCACAAATCGGAAATAGTTTTTGAACCAACGGGGAATTTTTAATCCTTTGCCTTTGTTTGCTTCGGCCAAGTAATTGTCAAAGCCCCAGCCCCATTTGCTGACGCAAAACAGAAGATAAACCAGAGAACCTAAAGGGAGCAAAAAATTGGAAACGATGAAGTCTTCGGAATCCAGGATGTCCTTTTCGCCAATGGGATGTACGTCGCTTAGAAGATTATAGCCCAGAGCGCAGGGAATCGACAACACGAAAACGACGACAAGACAAACGAGTGTCGCTTTTTTGCGTGTCCAGTGGAATTCGTCAAGGCATCCCGAAAGGAGATTTTCGAATACGGCCAAAACCGTGGAAAGGCTGGCGAAAGTCATGAAAAGGAAGAAGGCTGCCCCCCAAAAACGCCCGAACTCCATGTGCAGAAAAACGTGGGGAAGGGTCAGAAAAATCAAGCTGGGACCGGCGTCCGGTTCCACATTGTAGGCGAAACAGGCGGGAATGATGATGAGTCCGGCGGCAATGGCAACCATCGTGTCGAGTATGCCAATTCGCACGGCTTCCCCGCCGAGAGTGTATTTGTCGGAAGTGTAGGAACCAAAAATTTCCATAGCTCCGACCCCCAAAGAAAGCGTAAAAAATGCTTGATTCATTGCGGCGGTGATGACGGATCCCAGTCCTTGCGCTCGGATATTGTCCAGATTTGGCAGCAGATAGAATTTGACGCCTTCGATGGCGTTCGGCAAGCATAAGCTGTGAACGGCAAGGGCGAGAATCAAAATGAAAAGCCCGACCATCATCACTTTAGAAACGAGTTCAAGCCCTTTTTGGATGCCGAAACTGTTGATGAGAAAACCGAACACAACTGAAGCGGTCATTCCCAAAAGCATTTGTGTTGGGCTGCCGAGCATAGAGGTGAAGATATTTCCCACGTCGCCAGTCGAAGTCATTGCGAAATCTCCCAACGAAAATTTGCAAAAATAGTTGAGCATCCAGCCGGAAACAGTCGTGTAGTACATCATTAAAAGCAGACAACCCAAAAAACAGAAATAACCATGCCAATGCCAATTGCTGCCTGCGGGTTCCAGTCGCTTGTAGCCGGAAACCGCTGTTCTGCGAGAGGCTCGCCCTACGGAAAGTTCCATAGTCAAAATGGGAATGCCCATGACGATTAAGAAAATCAGATAGAACAATACGAAAAATCCGCCGCCATTTTGACCGACTAAAAACGGAAATTTCCAGACGTTGCCGATTCCGACGGCACATCCTGCGGAAACGAGGAGAAATCCCAACCGCGATTTAAATCCTTCTCTTTTCATGTTTTCCTCATTTTAGGATTTGAATCATTTGTTCATGTAAAATTCCATTGGAGAATAGGACCTGTTCGCCATCGATAAAGCGCACGGGTTCTCCGGACAATTCGGAAACCTTGCCGCCAGCTTCTTGAACGAGCAGTGCGATGCCCGCAATGTCCCAGGGGTAGCTCATGGTCATGACGAATGCGTCTAGAGAGCCTTGAGCCACCAGAGTTCCTTCGACAACGGCACTGCCGTAGCACTTGACGCGCGAGCAGTTTTCCGCTTCGTTCCGAAAGTTTTTCAGGTTCTGCGCGTTGATTTTCGCCCAGTCGCCGACGTTAAAGTCCCCGTTGGAAACAATCGCCTTCGAAAGTTCCGATGTGGCGCTGACCGAAATTTTTTTGCCGTTCACAAAAGCGCCGCCTCCGCGATACGCCGAATATATTTTTCCGAGCCCGGGCAAGTACACCGCCGCAATCAAAGGCTTTGCTGCCGATTCCGACTTTTCGACAAGTGCGAGCGAAACACCCCAGAGCGGGATGCCGCGGCTAAAGTTCAAGGTTCCATCGACCGGATCGATGATCCATTCGAATTGCGAGCCATCTTTCACGTGACCGGCTTCTTCGGTGCGGATGGAATGTTTGGGGAAACGCTCGCGGATGCGCGACACGAGAATGCGTTCGCTTTCCATGTCGGCGACGGTCACGACATCCTTGGGAGTTTTAAATCGGATGTTTCCCAAGTGATCTTGCATAGAAAGCGCAGCGTTTCCGGCTTCTTGGGCAAACGAACTTGCCAAATTCAAAACAGATGAAAGTTCCATGCGGACAAATGTAAAAAGATTGCCCGCCGGCATCTGCGCCGAGGTCATTTCTTCAGCCGAAGTTTTGCTTTGCCGTTTTCGATAACAACGCCTGTGTGATTGCCCGAACTCGGACTGCCGTTCAGCTGATAGGATTTTGAATCTGATTCTTTTTGCCGATTTTGTTTTTGACTTGTGATGGCCGCATTTTCCTTTGCGACTTTTACGTACTTTTCCACCTCTTCCCATGTAAGACATGTTCCCTCATTTACAGGAACGCCAATTCCTGTGCCAAAATATATCATATCACTTGAATGGAACCAAGAAGGATAAGGGTGTGATTCCAATTCAAAAGCTGGAAAATAAGTCGATCCATCATTTTGAAAGACACACTGTATCTGGAATGAAAAGCAGCCATTTGACTGAAGTAATTGACAGTAGGCAAAATAGGAAGTGTCTTTCCGATAGACAAAATAGATCGAATCGATTATCTGCTTGAAGGTAATCGACAACACTGTGTCAGTAAATTTTGGGATCGCTGAAGCATAAACCAAATCGTTCAGGTAGAACTCCTTATTTATTACGGGCAAAAATGCATTGCTATCTGTTAAATTCAGTGTGTCCCCAAATACAAAACTTGGAGTTTTCTGAATCCAGATCGAATCCATCATCGGCACTGTCGAATCTGCTGCGGACACGGAAACAAGAAAATCGTATTCACAAAAAGCTGGAATTGCACTGCTCCCTAGTGGAGCAGTTCCTACAAAAAAGTTGCAATCACACAATCCGTCCGCTAAAGAAAAGTATATAATGCCAGGATAATCCGCCTCAAAAGGGTCAAAGAACTCTCCAAAAGAAAAACCAGAATCTGTCAAGGCAATTGTCGCGGTCCTCACATCGCTAAAATGACTTACAAAATATTTTTCATACATCACATTCGAACTATCCGAATATGCATCACAGTTTTTTCCATAACAGTCAAATCCCTTTGAGCGTCTGCGTCCACGTTTCGGCAAACAAATTACCTGTAGCCATCAGTAAAATCGCAGCGAACAATTTTCGCATATTCACCTCCTCGATTTTATCGCCGACAAAAATAAGGGTGCTATCGAAAAAGGAACTTTCTCTATCCGGCGGATTTCGAATCCGTAGCCCTGGGAACTGTCGTTATCGCTTTCCAGTTCGACTTTCAGCTTCGAAGATTTCATACGGATGCGCTTTCCCGCCAAGGCATTCCCCGCATATTTCCCGAGGATTTTTCCCGAACCATCGGACAACGTAATCGTGTCGCCCGTTTCGACAAAGGTCTTCTCGTCAAACGTGACGAACGCTTCCAGATTGTCGCCCAACGCGTATTCGCATTCCAGATGGTCCTGGGCTTTGTAAGGATGCATGATTTGGCACGAAGATTCCGTCAGTGCA
The DNA here is from genome assembly GCF_002300445.1 of Fibrobacter sp. UWS1. Taxonomy (NCBI): domain Bacteria; kingdom Pseudomonadati; phylum Fibrobacterota; class Fibrobacteria; order Fibrobacterales; family Fibrobacteraceae; genus Fibrobacter; species Fibrobacter sp. UWS1. The sequence continues at coordinate 1,590,233 of NZ_NSGW01000001.1, read as the reverse complement.
AAATCGCTGACAATGGAAGCCAATTGCGCATCGCCATTTACATTTCCTTCGCGGACCGCAGTTCCCCGCACGACGACCTGCCAGGTTCCCTGTTCCGGATTCTCGACATCGACGACTTCTACATTGTTCAGATGATCGAAGCATTCGTTTAGCACGGCATCGTTCTTTCCGCAATAACGTTCCGCTTTGGGCATGTCCGACTCCTTTATCCGCTCGATCCCGAACGTATCCGAAGACCAGGGGACTGCATTCCCATCGGTAGACATCACTTCTTCAGCTGGACTTTCACCTTGCCATTTTCAATAATAACGCCTGTGTGATTTCCCGAATTCGGGCAGCCGTTTAGCTGATAGGATTTTTCTTCTCCATTTTTCGGAGTGAACCTCCGGCGAGATGGGATGGGTGTCGTTGTATAAAGAAAATCTCCTATCTTTTCTAGCGTATTGCAATAGGAATAATTTTTATCTCCACCTTCCGTTCTGTACCAAGCTAAAGCATAACAGGGGTATGGGTATTCTTCTAGTTCAAAAGCAGGAAAATACGGCAAACGATCCGTCTGGAAAATACACTGTATCTGAAATGAATTACAGGTTCTTGCTTGCAATAAGCGACAGTAGGCGAAGTATGCGCTGTCTTTTCGATAGACGAAAAAAATAGAATCCAAAGCGGCCGCTACACGATAATAAATAGAATCCCCTGTACTAGAATTTTTGTAAACTCCGAAATTCCAAGAGAAAATTTTTTCTTCAAAAAGATCCGCTAAGAAAATAGGGTTATCCGAAGCTCTTTCCTCTGGCTTTATAAAGTTGAACCGATTGGTATCTACTAAATTCAAAGTATCATCAAATGCAAAACCCGTTTCTTTTTGAATCCAAAGAGAATCACTCAAGGTGTCCGAAGTATCTTTAAATACTACGCTTAATCCGTACTCACATTGATGTTCGTAATAAGATTCTGGAATTCGACAGCCGCTCATCGTCGGCTTATAAGAAAAAATGATCTGCCCAGGCAGAACGTCCGGTTCTCCATAGTCATAAGATTTATTACCAAACACAATTTGCGAGTCATTAAAGAAAAGAGAAGATGTATTCCAAAACCATGCATCATCTGAAGTAATCAGATGCTTTCCATACAAAACATTCGAAGTGTCCGCATAAAGCCGGCAAGATCCTCTACAATCATACCCTTTCAGCGTTTGCGTCCACGTTTCGGCAAAAATGCTAGAAGTAGCCATCAGTAAAATCGCAGCGAACAATTTCCGCATATTCATCTCCTCCTGGATTTTATCGCTGGCAAAAACAAGGGTGCTATTGAAAACGGAACTTTCTCTATCCGGCGGATTTCGAATCCGTAGCCCTGGGAACTGTCGTTATCGCTTTCCAGTTCGACTTTCAGCTTCGAAGATTTCATACGGATGCGCTTTCCCGCCAAGGCATTCCCCGCATATTTCCCGAGGATTTTTCCCGAATCATCGGACAAAGTAATCGTATCGCCGCCCCCGACGAACGTTTTCTCGTCAAACGTGACGAACGCTTCCAAATTGTCGCCCAACGCGTATTCGCACTCCAGATGGTTTTGAGCTTTATAAGGATGCATGATCTGGCACGAAGACTCTGTCAGCGTAAAATCGCTGACAATGGAAGCCAATTGCGCATCGCCATTTACATTTCCTTCGCGGACCGCAGTTCCCCGCACGACGACCTGCCAGGTTCCCTGTTCCGGATTATCGACATCGACGACTTCTACATTGTTCAGATGATCGAAGCATTCATCGCGCACGGCATCGTTCTTTCCGCAATAACGTTTCGCTTTGGGCATGTCCGACTCCTTTATCCGCTCGATCCCGAACGTATCCGAAGACCAGGGGACTGCATTCCCGCTCAAATCTATTTTCTCGATCGGCAACGGATCGATGCGCCACGGAAAATAAAACTTCCCTGACGGAGAAATCAGATACAGGTCCAGATCGTTACAAAGCTTTGATGCCGAAAAATTCGTTGCAGTGTATAGGCCGTCGATTCCGGCGCAATCGTCCCATGCAAGCGTCACGCGCAGATTTTCCTTGCCGACCGGAACCGCCATATTCCAGTGCGCTTCTTTTCCATTCTCAATTCCGAATTCCCTGAAGCGGTTAAATGTACTGCGCTTCCGCCGTACTCGGCTTCCTTTACCTTGTGATAGATGACCGAAATCTGGCTTCTGTTGTTTGATGAGGAAAGCGCAAGTGCTCCGGAAAGTGTCATCGCCAGGGCGTCCGTATGAAATTCCTCGCTCTCGATCAGGAAAAGGTGGAGCGCATTCGTGGTCGTATTGTCGGATTGCTTTTTCGTGATGAACTTTGTCGTCTGTAGCGAGGAGCACAGGGAATCCGCCCCGAGATAAAAGGCGATGACGTTCTGCGAATTATTCGTATCGAAAGCCAAATGGCAAACGTAGCCGGATTGCGTGCAGGAGCCTTCGGGAATCCCCGGGTTTGAATTTTTCACGTTGCAGATTTCTGAGGCTACCCCAAGAGATGCGAACAAAATTATGCAGAGCAATACGTTTCTCACCTGATTCTCTTTGTTCATTCCTAAATTATATAAAATCCGTTTATCCGTCAAATTGGCATTCTTATTTTTCCTTAGTTGTCTCAAAAGATATATAAAGCAACATATCTTTAAACTATATCTTCGCCCACACTTGCCATTTTCTAAATTTCCGGCTATGAAAAAGGCTTTCTGTATTTCGATTTTTTGTTCAGCCATTTCACTCTTTGCCGCCGAATGGGCCAGCGATTATCAGTCGATGAGTGCATTTCAAAAATCCAACGGGCGCACGGGTTACGTCAAGCCGATTGCGACTTATGTGGGAACGGTTTTGAACGGCAACTGGATTTCTTCGGCATCTGTTAGCCGCGGGCTTTCTTTTGAAGGCGGCCTTCCTTTTCAAATCGCTTTGATTGAATCCGGCGATAGAAATTATCATTCGTCGAGTTTGGGAAATATCCCGACGATTTTTGGTGGTAAAGCCGAAGGGGGACTCGGCGGAAACGAAGATTTGCACGGTCTTTCCATTTTCACGTTGCCTTATTTGCAAATCGGTGCGAGTTTCTTTTATACGAGAATCGCTTTGCGAGGAATGTATTTCCCGTCTGTGAGTGAATTGAAGGGCTACAACCTCCTTTCTTTTGGCATCCAGCACAGCTTCGGACATTTCTTTATCGAAAAACTTCCGCCGGCTTTTCAAAATTTTGATGTGAGCCTTTTTTTCGGTTACAATTCCGCTTATATCGGTTATGCTCCAGATAAATGGAAAGGGCAACTGGACTTGGATTTTGGAACAACTTATACCGCAGTCGTTTTTGGCTATAAGCCATTCAAAATGATGGAAGTGATGCTTTCTTTGGGTTATCAAACGGTTTCTATGGAAGCGGGCGGAAGCATGGATGCTTACACCAAGGATGGCATTTATCAAGGAAAAATAAATCCCGATGTGGATTTGGATGGTCGCGGCGGATTCCGAATGGGCATAGAACTTTCGTTTGCTTTTGGGGACGCTTACCATCCTGTCGTGGGTTACAATGTGGGAGCGAATCACTCTTTGAATGCCAACGTCCTGTATTTTAAACAAGATTTGAATATCGGAAATTCTTCTGCGAAAAAAGAATTGAATGCTGAAGAAAAAACGGGAGAGGTTGCAGCGGAGAATAAGCCGTAATCCGTTGGAGTGAATTTTGTTTTCAGAAGCCATTCAAAAACGATTGACGGAACTCCCTTTTCGCCCCGGCGTTTACTTGATGAAGAATGCCGCTAAAAAAGTGATTTACGTTGGCAAGGCCAAAGTCTTGGCGCATCGGGTTCGCAGTTATTTTGATGGAAAAGAAAAGCCGGGACATCGGGCGGCGACGCTGATGCTGCCATACATTCGAGAAATTGAATGGATTGTAACCGATACGGAAGAAGAGGCTTTTATTTTAGAAGCCAATTTGATTCGCAAGCACAAGCCGATTTATAATGTCCGTTTAAAAGACGACAAACATTATCCGTATATTGCGATTGATATGCGGGATCCTTTTCCGAGACTTTTTCTTTCTCGTCATGCGAGCACTCGTTTTCGTTGCTTTGGCCCGTATCCGAGTTCTAAAGCGTTTCGTACGTTGATAGATATTTCTGCTCGGCTTTTTAAAATGCGGGAATGCAAATTGATATTTCCTCTTGCCAAATCGCAGCGTCCTTGTTTGAATTATCATATTGGTCGCTGTCTCGCTCCTTGCGCCAATCTTTGCTCTCAAGAAGAGTATGCGCGAAATGTCGGAGAAATGGTGAAGGTTTTGGAGGGCAAGCGTAACGATTTGCTTTCGGAATGGACACGGGAGATGAAAGAGGCCGTGCAGAAACTCGATTTTGAAACGGCTGCAAAAAAACGAGACGCCATTGAAGCGTTGCAGGCGACGACGACTTTTCAAAAGGCCGATACGACGGATACGACGCTTAAATTGGATGTGATTGCGGTGCGTCGAAATGGAAATTTGGCGACAGCAGTCATTTTTGAATATCGTCAAGGAGTGATTTCGGGAAGAAGGCATTTCCAGTTGGAATGCGATCAGGAACAGGACGAGGCGGAAATTTTTTGCGAAATGCTTTCGACATGGTATGAAGACGGCGAAGGAATCCCGAGTGAAATAGCCATCAGTAATGCGATTGCTGATGAGGATTGTGAGCAGATAGAAGAAGAACTTTCGGAAAGGGCGCATCATAAGGTGAACATCGCAGTTCCTAAACGAGGCGAGCGTGTCCAGTTTATGAAACTCGCATTGGCAAATGCGGAAATGCTTCTGGTTGAAGCACAAGCCAGTGTGAAACATTTTGATGAAGTAGATCAGAGCGTTTTTGATTTGCAGCGGGAACTGGGTTTGTCAAGAACGCCGTTCCGCATTGAATGTGTAGATATTTCCCATTTGGCGGGAACGCATACCGTTGCCAGCTTGGTCTCGTTTAAAAATGGTCGCCCCGACAAAAAAAATTACCGCAAGTTTATCATCAAAACCGTTTCTGGAGTCGATGATTTTGCCAGTATGCGAGAAGTGATGACGCGGCGAATTCGACGGTTGGAAGAAGAGGGAACGCCCATGCCCGATTTGTGGGTTTGCGATGGTGGTAAAGGTCAGGTGGATGCGACGATGCAGATTTTGCGGGAACTCGGGCATGATAAAGATTTGCCGTTGATTGGACTTGCCAAAAGATTGGAAGAAATTGTTTTTCCCGACGATAGAAAATCTATTGTGTTGCATCGTACGAGTGCGGCTTTGAAATTGTTGCAAAATGCTCGAGACGAAGCGCATCGCTTTGCGATTACATATCAGCGTAGCAAACGGAAAGAAGACTTGCGGGTTGCTTGGTTGAATCTTCCGGGAATTGGCGACGAAACGCGGATTAAAATTCTTTCTCGATATAAATGTCGTTCCGATTTTTTAAAAGCTCCACCGGAGGATATTCAGGAAATTTTCGGAAAGAAAAGGGGACTTTTAATTCGCGATAAAATCGCTGAATATAATCCTGATGCGGAGAATCATGGTTCGCAAGATTATTCATATTGATATGGATTGCTTTTATGCTTCCGTTGAAATGCGTCGCCATCCCGAATTGAAAAATGTTCCGATGGCCGTCGGAGGAAGCGCTCAGAATAGGGGAGTTCTTTCCACTTGCAATTATCCCGCGCGGGAATACGGGCTGCATTCGGCAATGCCGACTTTTCAAGCGATGCGACTTTGCCCGCAGCTGGTTTTGCTTCCTGTCGATATGAATTTATACAAAGCGGAATCCGAAGAAATTTTTAAAATTTTTTACCGTTATACCAATCGAATTGAAGGCTTGAGTTTAGATGAAGCTTTTTTAGATGTGACGGGAAGCGATATGCACAACGGTTCGGCATCTTTAATTGCGCAAGAAATTCGGGAAACGATTTTTAAGGAACGCAACGGAATTACCGCTAGTGCGGGAATTGCTCCGAACAAGTTCCTTGCTAAAATTGCCAGCGATTGGAACAAGCCGAATGGACAATGGACTATTCGACCCGAAGAAGTGGAATCCTTCACCGCAAATTTGCCGATGGAAAAAATTCCGGGAGTTGGAAAGGTTTGCAAACAAAAACTTCTGTCCAAAGGTGTGACTTTATGCAAAGACATTCTTCCTTTTTCTCGGGAAGAATTGGTTGCAGATTTTGGCAGTTTCGGGAATGCCCTTTATGATTTTGCCCGAGGGATTGACAATCGGAGAGTCTCATCTTCTCAAATCCGAAAATCGATTTCTACCGAAAATACTTTTCCCAAAGATTTGCGCGGATGGAAAGATTGCGAATCGGAATTGCGCACGATTTATTTTGAATTTTTACGTCGCGCCAATCGCTTTATCGAAAGGGAATCGCAAAAAACTTTCCCGGCTTTTCATTGCTTCGTTAAAATCAAATACGCCGATTTTCAATCCACTACGATTGAACGCACTTTTCCAGATGCTTCGTGGAAACGTTTTTCTTCGTTATTTCGGGAACGCTATGATGAAAATCGAAAGGTGCGGTTGCTCGGTGCCGGAATTCGTTTGGATAAAATTTCGGAGGATGTCGATTCCATGCAAACGGATTTGTTTTGAACTCCCCCTAAATGCCTTTTCAAAAAATCAGTAGCATTTGTGATTAGTTGTCAGTTGCCAGAGATTAGTGGTTTGTCCGAATTGTCTATCTTGCCTTTATCCATTGGCCACGAAACGCTATTTCTTCAACAAAGCCTTTTTTAAATGCGGGCTTGAATTTATATTTTCTATGCGACTTCTTTGACTTGGAGCTTTGCCGATGCGTCTTTTGCCGATTCTTTTGCTTTTTGTCGTTTCTTTGTTCGGATTTGCGCCGGACGGCGATCCTATTGATGACAGGGCTTATTTTCTTTCAGAAAAAGAGCGTTTGACTTATCGACAATTTACCGAGGAACTCCGTAACAAAACGGGATTTTCCCTGTATTTGTACACGGCGGCCTCCCGGATTTCAAATGTGAAATTGCTGGCCGATTCTTTGTGCCGTGATGAAATGGGGAACGATACTTTGCGTGCGGTTATTCTTATCGATAGTTCTGCTCATTCTCGTTATATTTCCATTTCTCCGGCGGCTTCCCGATTTGTTTCGGAAAATGTCGCAGAACGTCTGGCTCAAAAATATCTGCTTCCCGAATTTCGAAAGGATCGCTTTGGACATGGCATTCTTGTTTTTGCAGCCGAGCTATCTAAAAATGTGGCTCGCCTTCACGATGTGAAATTGGCCACTCCATTGCCTCGTCCTTCAAAAGATGGCATTCCCGCGATTGCTTGGCTTTTAATCGCAGCGGTTTTTATTTTAGTCGTTGGTGCCTATATTTATTTTGTTCGACAGGGTAGCAGGGCGCAGAAACGTCAAGCGATTCGTGATTTTGGCAAGTTTCCACATCAAAAATTTGATTCCGGTTTTGAGAGGTGATATGAAAAAAATTTTGACTTTGCAGGATATCAAAAGTTCGTCTTGGGGAGAGCGCATCCATGATCTCCTCGGAAACAATTTACTTTCGGCATTTTTGCACGGAAACTGTTTGCACGAAGGTTTTGACGCGATTCATGAACCGTGGCAAATCAGTTTGATTCTAGAAGATTCTCGTCCTGAAAAATTGCGAGATGTTCATCGTTTGAGTCGGGATATGGCAAAAGACAATCTTAAATTTGGATTTTTTTTGGACCGGGAATTCTTATTGAGTAAGCAGAACGATTATCCTCTGGAATTTTTACATATTTCTCAAAAAAATGTTCTTTTGTATGGAAATCCGCCGTTGTCGGGTTTTGTCCCGGAAGAAATGGGGCTTCGAAATGAATGCCGATGGGAACTGGAATGTCGCCGTTTGCATTTGATTCGGGAATTTACGCGCATTCAGGCGGGAATTACTCCGATGGATTTTTTTATTGCCGTTTACGAAGAAATTCTACCAATCCTTTACGGCATTTTCTTTTTGAAACAAAAAAAGTATCCGCAAAATCGGGAAGAGCTGTTGGAATGTTTTCCGGAGTTCCGCATCAAAGAACCGGCACTCACTTTTGATGAAAATGTAAAACGGGCAGATGCCATTCTTGCGGCTATTCGCCAATTGGAAGAAACCCTTTAAGAAAGGGTCTATTTTAAGTCGCGGATTATCCGAGCGATATAGCTGGGCAAATCCGAGGCTAAAACGCCATATTCCGAAAAATCTTTGGATGCCATTTCTCCGGCGAGTCCATGGATGTGGGCTCCTAAAACAGCGGCATCAAAGGGTTCCATTTTTTGAGCCAAAAGCCCGGCGATGACCCCGGTCAAGCAATCTCCACTTCCTGCTTTGGCCAGCGCGGAATTGCCTGTTTCGTTGATTTCCCCATGTTCTCCAAGAGCGATGACGGTTCGGTGTCCTTTGAGAAGAACAATGGCTTCATATTTTTTTGAGGCTTCCCGCGCGGCGTCCAAACGGTTTTTTTGAATTTGCTCAACGTCGGTGTGGAGCAGGCGGGCGAGTTCCATCGGGTGTGGCGTCATCACGCAGCGATTGCCGAATCGAAATGAAATTGGGGACTTGGCCAATAAATTTAATCCGTCGGCATCCAGTACCAACGGTGTTCTTTTTTGAATGAAAATGTTCAACAATTCATCGGTGGTTTCGGACAAATTCACTGAAGCGTTTTGCAACGCGGAAATCCCACAACCAAAGGAACAGATGGTTCCAGATTTGATTTGGGAACTTAAGGTGAAAACAGCGTCTCGGGAAATGGTTTCTCCATCTTGTGGAAGGGGCAGAAAGATGGCTTCGGAAAGTTTTGCGGCCACCGCATCGATGACGGGAGGAATTGCCGCTAAAGTTGCATAGCCTGCGCCGACTCGCAAAGCGGAAACCGTTGAAAGATAGGCGGCTCCCCGAAAGTGGACGGAACCCGCAATGTTTAGCACGCTGCCAAAAGTGGATTTGTTGGAATCGGCTGGGCGACAAGGCAAGTGCATTTTTATTTTCCTAAGAGTGCTCGAAATTTTTCCAAGTCGGAAAGAGTCGTTAATTTGTCATTCAGAGAATTGCCCGGGACAATGTGGACGGGAATAGAATAGTGCTCTAAAATGGAAGCTTCGTCTGTGGGAACAAAGTGAAGCGGTTCCTTTTCCATTTTTTGATAAAGTTCTCGGAATGTGGAAACAGCGGCTGCTTGCGGGGTTTGCGCTAAAAAGATTTTTTCTCGGGGGATTGTTCGAATTACTTTTCCATTCTCGACGACTTTAACCGTGTCCGTTGAGGGGCGGGCGACAAGGCAAGCTCCCTTATCTTCTAAAGTTTTGAAAACTTGCTCGATCAGCTCTTTGGAAATCAAGGGCCGCGCGACATCGTGAACCAACACAAATTCCACTTCGGGAGAAAGGGCGGCGATACCGTTTTGCACCGACTGCCAGCGTTCTTTGCCGCCGACAACGATTTTGAGTTTTTGAGCAAACGAAAAATCCTGCAAATCTTTTTCAAAATGGGATTGCCAATCTGCGGGAATCGCCAAAACGACTTCTGCAATTTGAGGCAGGGACGCAAAAGTTTCCAAGGAATATCGGTAAACCGGCTTGCCGCCCAAATCCAAAAGCTGCTTAGGAATTGAAGTCCCCATTCGCTTTCCCAGTCCGCCAGCGGGAAGAACAACCGCAAATTTTTTCATATCCACCTCTCGAATGTGTCGCAACCGATTTTTTGAAGATGTATTTTCAGAGGATGCCTTATTTCTTTTCTGATGATTGAACATCTTGAACGCACCGTACCGCATACCCTGCTGTTTTGAAATTATGATAGCGGTAAATATCCGGCGAATCGTAATCCAGGCTGCGATAATAGGCGCTAAGAGAATTTTTTTCCGTGGAACTCCAAAAATAAGCGTGGGCTCCCAGGTACATAAAATTTCCTTCATAGACGATTCCCGAAGGCATCGCTGTAAAGTGAATTTCATCCGTGCCGTTCCCAGAGGATTCTTCATCTCCTTGCCAACCGTTTTTGGATTTCAGTTTGGTTCCTCCACCCGTTCCTAAAAATTGCACCAGGGATTCCCATTCGGCGTCGGATGGGAGCCGCCAGCCTTCGGGGCAAACGGTCTGAGCAGTTTCAAAATCATAGAGTCTGCCGTATTTGTCGCAGTTTTTTTTCTGATTCTTGTAGCAGAAAGAACCCGAAGAGGTTTGTACGTTCAGATTGCGGTTCATCCAGCGCAAATTGCCTACGACAATTCCTTTAGCGTCGCAGGGCTTGAATTTAGCCGTGATGGTCACGTCGGCGTCCGGCATCAAAAACTCGGCGGAATCGGTGGAGAGGAGCTTCAAATTTTTTTTGTAACGCCCGGGCGAAACTTTCCAGAAGGCAAAGCACTGTTGGCTTGGCGGCATCAATTGGATCGGGATTTTCTTTTGGGGAGCGTAGGTTCCAGAACCCGATGCGTTTTGGACAGTCAAAGAGTGTTCTGTAGCTGAAGAAACAGGAGATTGGCTGGAACTGGATTTTATTTGGGGACTGGAACTCGGTGGTGGGGCATTTCGCTCGGAACTTGACGAGGTGAAGGAACTGCTGCTTTCCGCAGAGGAAGAACTTTCTTTTTTCGTTGGTGTCGGTGCGGGAGTTTCCCGTTGGCAGGAAATCAAGACGAATGCAAGGATGATGGCAAAAATTCGCATAAAAAGCTTCCTCGACCGGCGAATCACAGCTGGAAAAGCCCTAAATAGTAGTTCAAGAACAGCTCTCCCCAAAGATAGACGATTGGAGCGGCCACGGCAAGAAACGGCCCGAACGGAATTTCTTGGCTTTTCTCTTTTTTTATCATCCGGTAGGGAACCATCACCAAAATTCCCAAAAGAGAAGCCAGGACCAGCGTTTCAAAAGCGAGTCCGACACCCATCAGTGCGCCGTATCCGGCTACGAGTTTGACATCCCCAAGCCCCATGGCGTCTCGTTTCAAAATTTTTCCGGCGATAAAGCCCAACAAATAGAGCCCTCCCCCCGCAAAGAGTCCGCTGAGAATGCTTTGTGCCGCGGTCAGTCCTTCGGGGAAAAAGGAAAGCAGAATGCCCACGACGATTCCCCCGATGCTGATGGTGTCTGGAATAAGCTTGAACGCGACATCCACGGCGACGACGGGATAGATGGCTAGCAAAAGCCAAAAAAGCGCAAAGGAATCCGCCCAATGAGCTACCGGTTCTGTCCAGGAAAAAGGATAGTTGGCAAGAATCAGGGCTAAAACTCCCAAAATTCCGCAGCAGGCTTCGCCGAGTGGATAGCGGATGCTAATCGGTTGGTGGCAGCAGGCGCTCTTTCCGCGCAGGATGAGCCAGCCGACTATTGGCAGATTATACCAGATAGGGATATGTTTTTGGCAATGTGGGCAAAAGGACGGAGGGGAAATCAAAGAAAGTCCTCGAGGCATCCGATAGACGACGACATTGTAAAAACTGCCCACGCAGGCACCCAGAATGGCAAAGAGAATCGCCATATACCAGATAGGAATTTCTTGCATATCCTAAAGATAGTTTTGCTTTTGGAAAATTTGAATTTAATTTTGGGATATACGTTGTCATTTACTGGAATCTTTATGAAAAAATTGCTTTTTGTCGCACTGTCCCTTTTGCTCTTTGTCGGCTGTTCTCGCGAGTCCGATATTCGTGTGAACGGAACCCTTCGCAATAACCATTCCGTCATTTTCGCTTTTACGGAATCACCGGAAGAACTTCCAACGTTTATCGATTCGATTGCAGCATTGGATTCTGTTTATACCTATGACACTCTCACCGTTACAGTGCATGATACGGTCTATTTTGTCGGATTCCTCAAATACAATACGAAAAAGATTTTGCGCTATGCTTGGAAAATGGGAGACGTCGATTCCCTATTTGATGGGAAAAATGAAGAATTGTTCGCCTACGCCTATGATTCTGCGGGAATTTATTCGCCGCTGTTTATTGCTGTCGATGGGGCCAATGCGCGAGACACCGCCGGTAGAGGTCAATACATCCGAGTGGTGGATACGCCACCCGATATTTCTGTGGACGCAGATACCTTGTGGACGCGGGGGCTTCACGATGCGACGATTCCTTTTATGGCTTCGGATTCTTTTGGCGTAATCGACAGCGCTTTTGTGGTTTTGCTGGATTCCAAGAATAAGCCGGCAGATACGGTTGAGGCAAAAAAAGATTCTTCGGGAACTGTTTATCGGGCTCGGATTCCTTATGAGAAAGCAAAGGACCTTTTGAATGGGCATAATGATGTGCGCTATGTGTATGGGGCGGTGGATGAAGATGGCAATGTTTCTCGGGATTCCGCCTATTTGCATTTTAATCGGATTCCCGAAATTTCCTTGCTGATGCCGGATTCTGCGAGCCGTCAGAGTATCTATGTGCCCCGCTTTGCTTTTTATTATGCGGGTTCCGATGACGATAATCCAGAGGATTTGCGATATTCAATTCGGGTGGGCAAAAGCCCCGACAATGCGGGAACCGCTCCAATTTTAACGGATGCCAATTTGGTCGTTTCGGGGATTCGTGAAAAAAGCTGGGAGGCCATTACCGATTCTGTGTGGAATATGGATGAAAGTTTGCGTGGGCGTCTTTATTGGCAGGTCTATGTTACCGACGGCTATGATACGGCGACTTCGCCAACTTGGAATTTCTTCTTGGGTGACTTGAGTGCTACGACGGGAAGTTTTTATGGCTACGCCAAATTCCAGGGAAGAAAAGCGCACAATGGTATTCAAGTGGTGCTGGAAAACGTGGAAACATCCAATTTTACATTTACCCATACGACTGCTACGGGCTATTTCAAAGCGACTGTTGATCCGGGCACTTATCGAATTTATGCACGGGATACGACGGGTTTTGGCTACAAGCGCATGATTCTCGAAAACCAATATGTGGAAATGGGCGACGAAAAAAATGTAGCGACGATGCTTTTGGAAGACTCTATGGTTCCTAAAATCCGCATCAATAATTATACATCTCTTTTCCCTTCTCGAGACGTCTCGTTCTCGGGAACGCTTTCGGATTCCGGTTCGCAAATCGCCAGCGCTAAAGCCTGGTTGGATGGAAAGGAAATCTCTCTTTCCGTTTTGAAAGTGAATGAATGGATTATGAATTTCAAGGATCTTTCCGACGGCGACCATCGCTTCCGTTTTGTCGTGCTTGACAGCGCACAGAATGTTTCGGATACGGCAAAAATCGATTTCACGGTGAAGGCTTCGTCTTTAAAACTGAGCGTCAACGGCAAGTCCACGTCCATGGTTCTTTCGGATTCGACCCTTCATTTTGTCGCCTATGCGGGCAATGTCATTCCTTTGCCGGATTCGGTAACTTGGACTTATAAAATCAACGGCACTACGACTGTGCGGAAGACGGCGTTCGGTAGCGACAGCTCTTCATCGCTGGATATATTGGGAGCAAGCTCGGTACCGAATATCGAATTGGGAAAAATTTATACGATGTCCGCGTCAGTCGCTGGCGGAACAGTTGTGGATAGTGTCCGTTTTGGATTTATTGGAGATCGACCGATCATTTATTTCTTGCAGCCGAAGGCGGATACTTCCGTGACGATGAATGACACGCTTTCTTTCCAGGTTGAAAAATTCCTGCCTGCCGGTACATCGGCAAGCGTTCAATGGAACTGCGATGGAATATTGACAAAAGGTTATGTCTGCCCGTCGGATGATGCGGACAAGGCGACTTTGGCTTGGAGTTCCGTTGGTAAAAAGAATGTCGTTTTGACTTTGAAACAAGACGGTGGAGCTTCCGTCTCCGACATGATTTCCGTCAATGTGATTGCCGATCCTCCGTTCGTTACGGTGAAAACAACCGAAGATGTTATTCGGCAGAAAATCAATGCGAAGCTTTCTTACGCTGTCACGGCTAACGATAAATATGGAAAGGTTGTCGCTATTGAATGGGGCTGCAATGCCAATGCTTCTAAAATTTCGTGGGACTCTTCGGCGACGGTGACGCCGGGCAAAAATGTTTCTGCAACGATAAATGTTCCCCTTCCCCAAACAGAAACGGACAATTACAAATGCGTCGTCCGGGCGACCGATGATGATGGCGAATACGGCTATGATACGCTGACATTCCGTGTGGTTTTGGACAAGCCCTCCATCACGCTTTTCACCAGTTCCGCCGAAGTGAAAATCAATTCGAACATCCGAGTTTCCGGTGCCGCCGTTGATACACTTGGCCGCATTGAATCGGTGGAACTTTTTTGTGGTTCCAGCTTGAAATCGCCAACCTGGGTTCCGATTTCAAAGCCGGATACAACGGTTGTCGCTCCGAGTAAAGAATGTACTTGGTATTGTATGATGCGTGTTACCGACGACGATAATCTGACAGCAATTGATACGGCGACTTATTCTGTCCTTCAGGATTTGCCGACGGTTACGGCCAGCGAGGACACTTTGACGGTTTCTATTAAGGACACTCTGGAACTGGATGCGATGGCTTATGATAAACTGGGGAAAATCGTTCTATATCAATGGAGCTGTGGCAATTCGGGTGTCGCTGGGAAGTATTTTGTTTCGTCCACTTCGACCCCCCGTTATTCTGCCATTATGCCGACGACGGAAACTTCGGACTATCTTTGCATTATCCGCATTACCGATGACGACGGCAATATCGCCGAAGATACGACCAAAATTACGGTCTTGCAAGATCCGCCGACATTGAAAGTATCGACGGAGTCCTTTACGACTCGAGTCAATTATCCCATAGGAATAAACGCTTCGGCCAGCGACAAATTCGGTTACATTGCTAAACGGGAATGGAGTTGTGGCAGCCCTTCAGAGATTGGTGATAACTGGCGAACGGTTTCTTCTTACGATACGACTTGGATGGGACCGGCGACTCCGCAAGCGACTTATTACTGTATTGCACGGGCAACCGATGACGATGGCAATCAGGTGCAGGATACGATTCATATTTCTTTTACGACGGACATTCCCGTGATTACAGTGGATCAGGGCGTCGCCTACATTCTAGCGGGAACATCGACGGAGTTGACTGCGCGAGCGAACAAGGCCTGGCAAAGCATCAAGCGCTATACATGGACGTGCGGCAATAAGGGGTCTTCGGCACTTCAAGACACCGCTTCCAAGAATCATGTCTGGTGGGCATTCAACGACCCGACGGACTATTTGGCTTCGGACTTTTATTTCTTTGATGACACGACCATTGCCAAACTTTCCCGTGGCAGCAATGAATTCTATTGCATCGTTTGGGCTCAGGAATCGGGAACCAATTTTATCGCAACGGATACGACGATTATTCGAACGATGTCCAAGATGCCGGAAGGAATTATCAGTATGCCGGATACGGTTTACCTCTGGAGTCAGGATTCTTCGGAAATATCGCCTAAAGCCAGATATTGGTATACGTCAGAAGCCAATGCCAGTTCTTCTAAACTCGGAACGTTGGGCGATGAAGACGCTCAGAAGTTCTGGTGGAATTTTAGCAATGTCAGCGATAAGTATTGGTATGAAGGAAATTCCGATGGTACGATAGATACGAGTATCGCCGAGTTCAACGCTGCGTTCTTGCGTAGTTCCGAAGAAGGTTCCATTACCGTTCGTTTGGATTATTTTGATTCTTCAAAAGCGCAGATGGATGTAAACTTTGCGTCTCGGCATCAGGCAGAGATTACCTCCAGAAAGGTTTATTTCCGCAAAGCGTGGAAAAACATTTCCGATGTAACAGATTCTGTTCTGGAATTGACGACGAATGCAAACGCTCCAGCGCTTTCTTATTGCAATGATCGTTTGAATATCGCTTATATCAATGAAAGCGGAAGTCTTGTTACGAAATCCAGAAGTGGAAATAAGTGGTCCGCATTTGGCAGCCCGAATATATCTGGGATTGTTGGGCAAACGTTGAATCTGGCTTGCGATGGAAACGGAAATCTGTATTTGTCTTATATCAGCAATTCCGATCGAAAAGCTTATGTTTACAAATCCGCCTCGGCTTCAAATTCTTGGACGGCATTGGGAAGCGGTTTGGGAACTTCCGTCATTTCTGCAAAACTGAAAATCAATCCCAAGAACAACGCTCCTTCTATCATTCTTCTCGGTTCGGTAAACAATACGGCAAATATCGTTCGGGTTTACGATTATTCCAATGCAAAATGGAATGCCTTGACCAAAGCGACGATGAATGAAAATTCCACCTATCGCGAAGTGGACATGGCGTTCGATCCAAACGGCAACCGTATCGTTGTTGCCAACGGAAATACTTCCAGCGATTACACAATTTATTACTACTACATCGCTAGTGGTGCGACATCGACAGCCAGCACTAAAAACAATAAAATCAACATCAATGCGGAATCCATTCAGGCTTTCTATAGCGGCGAATTTTTCTATGTCGGTTTCCGCAGTCGTGATGATGACGGCTTGCCGCGCCTAGTTCGTGCGCAGGCGACGCAATCTAAATTGACAAACTCCAATGCGTTTACCACGTCTGGGGCCGAGTTCACGGCCTTTGGCCACCGTTGCTTCAATACGTTCTTTGCGGTGGATGAAAACGGGAATCCTCTCCTTGCCATCGATGACGCTTTCTACGCCCGAAATTCGCAAGTGCACGTTTATCGTTTTGCGGATGGAGCGTGGGCAGAACTCGGTGAAAATGAATTGCCCTATTTCAAAAATATTTTCGGAGCCAAACACGGCTATTATATTCGTGGATTCCGTCCTCAGTTGGCGGTGTCTTCATCGGGAGACATTTATCTTTCGATGCGGGCACAGGAAGCGCCTTCGAGTGCGGCCTCCGTGCTGCCGGGAACGAACAACGGTCCTATCGTCATGGAATATCGTGGAGATGACTGGTAATGAAGACGGAAATTGCTGCCATTTGCGATGCTGCAACGGATCAAGGCGGAAAGCTGAATATGCTGGGCGTTTTCGATTATATCGAAGCGAATTTGCCGGTTGTCATTCCACGTTGTTCAATCGTTTTTCGCATTCGATATGCGCGATCCGAAATTGGGAAACACCAGCTTCGTGTCACGCTGGAAAATCCATTTGACGACAAGGAAATTTTTCCACCGATAGAAACTTCGGTCGTTTTTGCACCTTTTCCGCCGGCGATGGACTCGGCTGCAGTGAATCTCATTTTAAATCTGAATCGCTTTCGCGTTGAAAAAAGTGGAAAATATCTTCTTCATCTTCGGATAGATGAAATCGTTGTGGATGTAACCCTTCCGCTTTATGTTCGGGATTTGCTCCCGCATGAACCCGACCCGAAAATCAGCTAAAGGGAGTTAAATCCTCGGTGCGACGGCGAGTGCGGCGGCAAAAGATTTGGGTTGCTGGGGAAGTTGAATGTCTATTAGGCGAGCTCCGTCCACTTCATCTTCCAACACGTTGCGAGAAAGCACTCCGCTCAAAAAGGAGCCACCGATACATTTGAACAGGGCTTCTTTACGGCACCAGATCCGATAGAACTGGCGCAACGCTTTTTCTGGAGAAAGTCCGCTTTTTAAAAGCAGCGTAGTTTCCTCTTTAGCGAAAAAACGCTCGGCAATGCGCAATGCGCGGGGGCGCAATTTTTCAATATCCACGCCGACTTTGGCTGTAAAAGAATAGGCGAGAACACAGGTGTCCTTGCTGTGCGTCCAGTTCGCGTCAAATCCGCAGTCGGGAAATTCAGGGCGTCCGTCCGGAGTTCGTTTGATATCTACGCGGGTCAGCTGCATTCCCGAAACCGATGATAAAACCGACAAAATTTCATCCAGATGATTTTTTACAGGCAAAACGCACCAATTCACCAGTCCAAAAGGAGTATTCACTTCGTATTGCGTTATCATGACTTTAATATAAATTTCATTCATTCAAAGAGACGCTATTTAAATACACATTTTTTATTGGGCGTATTTTTGAAAAAGCCTTTTGGG
Organism: Fibrobacter sp. UWS1; assembly: GCF_002300445.1. Classification (NCBI taxonomy): domain Bacteria; kingdom Pseudomonadati; phylum Fibrobacterota; class Fibrobacteria; order Fibrobacterales; family Fibrobacteraceae; genus Fibrobacter; species Fibrobacter sp. UWS1. The sequence continues at coordinate 1,572,298 of NZ_NSGW01000001.1, read as the reverse complement.
ATTTTGATAGTAGAAATGCGTATTTGCTATTTTATTTCCATGCGCTTTCATTTTCCGATAGTTGTTGTGTGCTTTTGGCTTTTCGCTTGCAGCGATATCAACAGCGGTTGGACGGTCGATGGCGGCGGATACATGAATTTGCAGCTGAACGGCAGTGAAAAATTAAAACTTGACATTTCTCCTGATGATGGGGATGTGGATTTGCGCGTGAACAAACATTTTGTCCTTTTTCTGGGCAAAAACGACCAGGGCGACAGGCTTCAGTTAATGGTTTACAAGCCTGTTCTGGGCCTCAATACGCCGCAAACCAATCCGAATTACACCTATCTCGTCCTTGGCAATAGCGTTCCCGCCCATATCATCGATGCGGATTCCAGCTATGTCAAGTTCGACAGAAAGGACAGTATTTTATGGAGCGCCGACATTCGGCTTATTTTTAATCATTGTTACGGAGACGATTGCGATTCTACTCGGACCGTCGTTTCTGGCCGGATGCAGTATTGGGTTGATCCCGACGACCGCTAAGTCGCAATTTTATGATATTTCCCCTTGACATTTTCTCATAACCTTTCTAATTTGGGGGCATCAAACGGTCGATTAGCTCAGTTGGTTAGAGCGCTACCTTGACATGGTAGAGGTCACAGATTCGAGTTCTGTATCGACCACTGTTGAAATCCAGTCTCAAAAGATTCTGGATTTTTTTTTGCTTTTAAACGAATTTCGGGGTTTTGTTTTCTTTAGGTCATAAATGGACGGTCGAAAGCTATAAACTTAAATCGATTCCTGTTGAAAAAAGCGCAGCATTCTTTCTTTATAATCCGGAATTTCATCGGGAGCAGCGTGGCCACCGTCTTCATAAACATAAAACTCGCACGATTTTTTCAATGATTTTAATTTGTTTGCAATTTTAAGAGAGGCTTCCAAACTCAAAACGCCATCCTGGCCTGCGCCTATGACCAATACGGGACATTGAATTTTTTCCAATTCGTCGTAAGTATTCACCTCGTTGCAAGCTTTGGCGCAAATGAAAAATCGGGCAAGTTCTTCGGTCGAAATTTTCCTATAAAGAGCGAGCAAAGCTCGGCGATATCGCTCTACAAATTTTTTAGAAAATGCATCGTCAATAAATCGGTTCACCAGCCCCGAAGAATCACCGGCTTTCGCTAAACGCATCCATTCGTCAATGACTTTTAACTGTAGCGGCTCTGGGCGGGAAGACGTTGAACCCAAAATCATTTTGTGAACTAAATTCGGATAGCGAATAGCCAAATCCTGCGCAATCATGCCGCCTTGAGAAAAGCCAAATATGTCCGCATTTGAAATGCCTAAATTTTTCATGGCTTCTGCAATATCATCGGCCATTTCCTTTAAGGAATAACCGGGTGAAATCATTTTTCGGCGATCAAAAAGATATACGGTATATTCTTCCGCAAAAATTTTATAAGATTCGGCGACTATCGCCGCCGACTTCAAAATGTTCTTTATAGAAAGTCCTGGAATGATGATGAAAAATTTTTTTCCAACGCCAAAACGCGCGTATTTCATTTCGCCATTATGGAGGCTAGCTGTTTCCATTTTGATTTCCATAAAATTAAAATAGTCTTTTTTTTGATCTTGACCAGAAAATGGGAATGATACGCAAGCCAACTAGGCTTTCTTGCCCTTCAAAAAGCATATTCCCTTTTCATTTAAAATGCGGTTCCAAATAAAAAAGCCTTGCTCAAGGCAAAGCTGTCCGAACATTTCATTCTTGTTCGATTATTTCACATTCCAGTTGCGAATAAGTCCTGTATAGATTTGACGCAGGGTTTCTTTGTTCAAATTGTCCTGAGGATTTTTAGAATTGACGATCACGGCAATGCCGTCCCTGGCGATTGTCAAACTGTTCAAGACATCCTTTTCACTGGATTTGAGATCGCGGCTCGCCATGCCGATATCGCAAGTTCCTTCTTTGGCGGCCAGCATTCCCGACGAGGAATCATTCGTTTGGATTTCAATTTCTACCCCCGGATTTTTTTGGAGATAACCTTCTTTCAGTTTTTCCATTACCGGAGAGACGCTAGAAGAACCGGCTATCACAATTTTTCCTTTCAGATTCTTGCTTTCATAAACTTTTCCTTCCACCACGCTCACATAGCCGTTCGCATCCACAATACTCTGGCCATCTGCGCTCATAATAAAGTCTAGGAAATCCTGGGCTATTTCGCTGATTTGCGATTTGGTTGCTACATTAAACGGTCTAGCGATCGGATAAGTCCCCCGTTTAACGTTTAATTTGTCCGGAGAAACACCGTCGATTTTCAACGCTTTGACGGAGTTGTTCATTGAACCCAGGGAAATATATCCTATCGCGTATTCATTTCCCGCAACTGTAGAAATCACTCCTTGTGTTCCATCAATCGTAAGAGCCTCTACCGTCGTATTGTCTTTCTTTTTTCCATTTTGTTTTACAAGGATGCCGACCAGCTCCGTAAACGCATCGCGTGTTCCCGAGCCGGCTTCTCGCGTGATGACCGTGATTTCCCTGTTCGTGTCAAACGAAAGCTTTTTAGAATTAGAATCGTCGCGGCAGGCTGCTATAATCGCCAAAACGACAATTCCCGCTATTGCTGAAACGAATGTTAGTTTGTTCATATTGAACTCCTTTTGGTTGATTGTTTTTAAGACATTCATAAGTTAGCTGGGCTTCGTAAAAAGCAATAAAAGGTTTGTGTAAAAAGCGGGTAAAATAAAAGTTTTCAAAATAGACTTTTCTCCAATTTTACAATTTGGGCCCAATAGTCTTTACATTCGACATCTACATTCAAAGCGTCATTCAATCGGGCTTGGCCCAAAGGAGAAAAAAATGACATTTCTTAAAAATCACGGTTCTTTCGGTTTCGCTCTTCTTGTTGCTTGCAGCATGACTTATGCCGCAGACGAAGGATTTGACCTGACCGGAAACATTCAAACCCAAGCGACGAAAGCCGTTTACGATAACGACAAGGAAAACAATTTAGACGGATTCTGGTTTCGGGCAAACATTGGCGGTAATTATAAATCCGAAGACTTCGACGCCAAAGTTACCATTCGCATGTATGCGCCCAATTTCAACAACGGTTCCGACAGATACCAAGCGGACACCTACTACGGAAATTACAAGTGGAACGATTGGGGATTGAATTTAAAACTCGGACATTGGAAAACGGATACCGAAAACGGTGGCAATTTCGGTGCTTATTTGGACAAAAGTATTTCCAAGCGGGGATTCCTTTCCCGCGACTATTCGCATGACGCTTTGGAAGTCGGCTTCAAAAAAGGCATTTCGCAGCTCAACGTGATGCTCGCCACCGAAGACGGCTATTTCAACCAAGGTTATTTACGTGTAACCGAAGATGTCAAAATCAATGAGAATTTGAATTTAGGCGTCGGTTATCGCGCCAATGTAATAGACCCCATTCAGTATTCGGCGATTGTTACGCATCGCGCCAATCTCCGGGCCAATGTGAAGATGGCAAAGAACCTGTCCCTTTATGGAGAAGCAGCCCTAATCATCACCGGAGAGGATGAGGACGTAAACAAGGAATCGATTGACGCGGGCTTGGCGGTTTCTCCGGATTACGCGCAGGATACAAAATACTTCCCCGTTTACGCCGGAATAGAAATTCCCACCGCAGGAATTTTAGACAAGGCTTTTGTTGAAGTGGAATATGTCAATAGCCGTGATGAACTGAACGCCGATGCGGATGATTGGGCGTGGGCGGCGGGAATTGTGAAAAAAATCGGTTCGAGAACGAAGGCACAAGTCTCCGTTTATAGCGAAAATGAATTGAGCGATGTTGCTTTCTCTGCGCGAATTACAACAACTATCAAATAGCTTTATGTTTCGATTGAATCTAAATCAGTTCAAAGAAAAAACGATGTCGGGAGTATTCTTGCTTTCGGCATTTGCCAGCATTTTCTTTGTTCTTCTTATTTGCGTTTTTCTTTTTGCAAACGGTATTCCCGCTATGCAGAAAATCGGATTTTTCCAGTTTCTTTTTGGGAAAATCTGGGCTCCGACAGATGAACCCGCTCTATACGGCATTTTTCCGATGATTTTAGGAAGTTTGTATGTAACTTTAGGAGCTTTAGTCATCGGTATTTCCGTCGGGATTCTTTCTGCAGTGTATCTGGCTAGATTCTGCCCTGTCCAATTACACAAAAGATTGAAACCGGCGGTGGATTTGTTGGCGGGAATTCCCTCTGTCGTTTACGGTTTTTTCGGGTTGGTCGTCATTGTTCCATTTGTCCGGACGTATTTTGGCGGTAGCGGAGCGAGTATTCTTGCAGCGTCCTTTTTGTTGGGGATGATGATTCTTCCCACAATCATTTCCGTATCGGAAGCGGCAATTCGAGCTGTTCCAAATAGTTATTATGAAGGAGCTCTTGCTCTAGGGGCAACGCACGAAAGAAGCGTATTCTTCGCTGTCCTTCCCGCCGCAAAATCCGGGATTACCGCCGCTATCGTACTTGGCTTCGGACGAGCCATCGGGGAAACCATGGCCGTAATTCTCGTCGCTGGAAATCAAGCGAGAATGCCGAACGGAATTTTGAACGGAGTGCGAACTCTTACGGCGAACATCGTCCTCGAAATGGGATATGCGACCGATTTGCATCGAGAAGCGCTCATTGCAACGGGAGTCGTCCTATTTGCCTTCATTCTCATCATCAATCTGATCTTTTCCGTTCTCAAAAGACGAGGGCACGTATGACCAGCAAAATTTTACGATATGCAGTAAAAATATCGATGGCAATTACCGTTGTATCTATGGCGTTCCTTGTCATCTATGTTTTGGTAAGCGGCATTCCATACTTGAAACTGTCCCTTTTCGCATTGGAATACAATTCCGAAAACGTCTCCATTCTTCCCTCCATTTTCAATACATTGATCCTTGTATTTGGTGCGATACTGGTCGCGGGACCTTTGGGAATTTTTGCGGCGATATACCTAGTTGAATACGCCCGTCGGGGAAACAAAATCGTTTCACTTGTGCGCTTGACGGCAGAAACGCTTTCCGGGATTCCGTCCATTGTTTACGGACTTTTCGGAATGCTCTTTTTTGTGACGTCTATCCGCTTGGGCTATTCGCTTTTGTCCGGCATATTCACTGTTTCCATCATGATTTTGCCTCTTATTCTGCGAACCACTGAAGAAGCCCTCCTCGCTGTTCCCGACAGCTATCGAGAAGGTGCATTCGGTTTAGGCGCAGGAAAATTGCGTACGGTCAGTACAATCATTCTTCCCGCGGCGATTCCCGGCATTTTATCTGGAATCATTTTGGCTGTAGGTCGCGTAATCGGAGAAACAGCTGCCCTCATTTATACGGCAGGGACAGTTGCCGATTTCCCCAAGGGCATTTTTTCCTCCGGTAGATCGCTCGCTGTTCACATGTATGAACTTTCCCGCGAAGGTTTGCACACAGGAGAAGCTTATGCGACAGCAGTGATTCTCATCCTAGTCGTTCTTATTATCAATTGGATTTCAAACAAATTAGCGAATAAAATCAAGAAGGTTTGATATGGAAACAAACAAAATCACAATTCAAGAAATGGACCTGTTCTATGGGAATTTTCACGCGATTAAAAGCGTCAATTTGAATATTCCCGCCAATAAAATCACCGCTTTTATCGGACCGTCTGGATGCGGGAAAAGCACTCTTCTCAAATCGTTAAACCGCATGAATGATCTTGTGGAAAACTGTAAAATCACAGGTACGATCGAATTGGACGGAAAAAACATCTACAAAGATTTCAACGTCAATCTTTTGCGAAAAAAAGTCGGTATGGTTTTCCAAAAACCAAATCCTTTTCCCATGAGTGTCTATGACAATATTGCTTTCGGTCCGAGAACTCACGGCATCCGGAATCGTATTAAACTAGATGAAATTGTAGAAAAATCCTTACAGGGCGCAGGTGTTTGGGATGAGTTGAAAGACAGACTGACTAAAAGCGCGTTAGGTCTTTCCGGTGGGCAACAGCAACGACTCTGCATCGCAAGAGCGCTTGCTATCTCTCCAGACGTTCTTTTAATGGACGAACCAACCAGTGCTCTAGATCCCATATCCACCGGGAAAATCGAAGATCTGGTTCTAGAACTGAAAAGTAAATACACAATTGTTATGGTAACTCACAATATGCAACAAGCCACTCGCGTTTCGGATTTCACCGCATTTTTCCTTTTGGGAGAAATCATAGAAATCGGAGAAACGGAGCAACTTTTCTCCATGCCCAAGAATAAAAAAACCGAAGATTACATTACCGGGAGGTTCGGATAATGAGAAATCGTTTTACATCTCAACTCGAAGCATTGAACGACGGCATTATAGAGATGGGAGCCCTTGTAGAAGAAGCTTTTGCCGAAGCGACAGAAGCACTTCTTTATTTTAACAAGGAACAAGCGCAACGGAATATCGACAACGACAAAGACATCGATCAAAAGATGAAAGATATCGAAACTCTGTGTCTGCGTCTGCTCTTAAGCCAGCAGCCCGTCGCCCGCGATCTTCGACTGATATCCGCGTCACTTAAAATGGTTAGCGATTTGGAAAGAATTGGCGATCAATGCGCCAATATTTCTGAAATCGTCCTGACTCTCGCCCAAAAAAGTACCAATCCCGCCCCCATTCCTGTAATCCCCATTATGTCGACGAATATCTCGCGTATGATATCTCAAGGAATCGATGCTTTTGTCCGAAAAGATCTCCCTTTGGCCAAGCGTGTCTGTGATATGGACAACATAATCGACAACGCGTTTATCGAAGCCAAAAAGACTCTTGTCGAATCTATCCGATCCAATTCGGCAGAGGCGGATAATGTAATCGATTCTTTCATGATTGCCAAATATCTAGAGCGCATTGGCGACCATGCGGTCAATGTTGCCAAATGGGTGGTTTTTGCTGAAACAGGGTCGCGGGAAGTTTAATGTTTCGAAATCATCGGATCTTCTGATGACGGCGATGATCTATGTAGTGCGTAAGGAAACGGTAAAACGTTTCCGTTTTGCTATTGTCCTGCTTATTCCGCCGCAAAGAAACAACAATATCTCTTTTAAAATCCGCATCCGTAATTTCTAATAAGTGAATTTTTTTGTGGTCCATTTTTCCCCAAGAAATTTCAGGCCAAAAGCCAACGCCGATTCCTGCTGCAATCGCTTCTTTCACCGCCAAAACATTGTCACTTTCAAAAGTAAGGCGTGCCTTAAATCCTATACTTGCACAAAGTTCGTTGCATATTTTCCGATACTGTTTTGAACCGTAAAGTCCAATAAAATTTTCTTTGATGTCAAATAGAGAAATTCGATCTAATTTTTTATAATCCGACATGCTGGGGACTGCTAAAAAAATTTGTTCCGAAGTGACAAAGGTCTCGTCGCTTTCCGTGTTATCCAATTCCGGTTTGTACGTCGCATAAGTTCGGACGCAAATGTCGAACATTTTTGTTTCTTCATTTTGAATCAAGTCTATGTTCAATTCATGGTTATTTTGTTTGTAATCAATGACCGCTTGCGTTATCAATGTTGAAGCCGCCAAAACATTTAATTTTACATTATAATTTTGCTTGTCCGCGCTATCTCGCAGCAATTGTGGCAATGCCATCAACTCTTCATAGATAGGTCGCAATTTTTCATAAAAAAAACGACCATTTTCTGTTAATTTGATGTTGCGTCCCTGATTTTTAAACAAGGGAATTCCTAATTCATCTTCCAATTTGTGGATGGACTGTGTTAAAGCCGGTTGAACAATGAACAGATTTTTTGCGCTTTGAGTTACATGTTCCGTTCTGGCAACTTCCAAAAAATATTTCAACTGCGTCAGTTCCATGTTTATATTATAGCTTTTTTCACACATAAATTCAAATAATTAAATCTTTTAGAGCTTATCATTTTTTTTTATGGATTCGATACTTGAAAACTATTAGTCAAAGAAAAAGATGAAAACTATCTTTTGCACAAAATCCACCCTTTTTTATTGGATTGAAAAAATTATGCAATGGCTGCTCGATCTTTTTACGAAACCTTCTGTCGCCGAACAAATTGTCGCCCTTTCCATTACGGCGGCACTGGGTTTGATGCTCGGCAAAATCAAGATAAAAGGAATTAGCCTAGGAGGTGCTGGCGCATTATTCGTCGGCATTCTGCTGGGGCATTGCGGCCTTCGGATGGATCCGAACGTTCTTCATTTTATTCAGGAATTTGGTTTAATCCTTTTTGTTTATACCATAGGAATGCAGGTAGGGCCGGGATTTGTCGATTCCATTCGCAGACACGGACTCATTTTAAATATTCTTTCTTCGTCAATTGTTTTTCTTGGCGTAGTGGTTACCCTTTGCATTTATTTTTTCACGGATTTGCACAATAACGTTCCTGTACTTATCGGGATGCTTTGTGGTGCCGTTACGAACACGCCGTCTCTTGGAGCGGCCAATTCCGCGCTGACTGCGGCAGGCGTAGATTCTTCTTTAACAGGCGTCGGTTATGCGGTCGCCTATCCATTTGGTGTTATTGGCATTATTTTGGTTATGATTTTAATTCGCGTATTCTTTAAACAAAATCCCGCGCAGTCTGCCGATGAATACGCCAAAGAAATTGCCGCCACTCGTTCGGAAATCGTTTCTACTAGTCTTTTAGTGGAAAATAAAAATCTTTTCAACATTCCCTTGAAAGAAATTCCCGGATTGATTTCCAGCGGTGTTGTCATTACCCGTCTTTTGCGCGGAGAAAGCGTATTTACTCCTAACGGTAAAACCATTATTCAGGATGGCGATAAAGTGCATATTGTCGGTTTGCCAGATGCGGTGCATTCTATGGAAAAAGTTATCGGTTCTAAACTTGCGCATCCGATTACTCAAATGGATTCAAAGCTTGCTACAAAAAGCATTTTGGTAACGAATAAAAAAATGCTCGGAAAAACGATTGGTTCCTTAAATTTTCCAGAACGTTATGGAGTGACTGTCAGCAGAGTTGTTCGCGGGGATTTCAAATTCACGGGACGTTTGGATTTGCGCCTCAAATTTGCTGACAAATTATTGGTTGTCGGCCCTAATGATGGTATAGACGCTGTCGCCAAGGAATTGGGAGATTCCTTGAAAGCTTTAGAGCATCCTGAAATTCTTCCTGCTTTTTTAGGAATTTTTATCGGTGTCATCGTCGGCTCGATTCCCATCGCCATTCCTGGAATGCCGATGCCATTAAAACTCGGCCTAGCTGGAGGCCCTTTAATCGTTGCCATTCTTCTTTCTCGTAAACGCAAAATCGGTCCGCTGAATTTTTTCATGGCCGCGAGCGCCAATCTCATGTTGCGCGAATTGGGCATCACCCTTTTTCTTGCCTGCGTCGGATTGAATGCGGGAATCCGTTTCTTTGATGTGCTTTTACACGGCGATGGCTTTTACTTTATGGGGCTAGCCGCGCTGATTACATTTATTCCGCTGATTATCGTCGGCATTGTCGGGAAATTGGTGTTCAAAGTGAATTACTTAAGTCTTTGCGGAATGATTGCGGGTTCCATGACGGATCCTCCTGCACTCGCTTTTGCTAACGGGCTCTCTAACTCCGAAGCGACCAATGTGGCTTATGCGTCTGTCTATCCACTAACTATGCTTTTGCGCATTGTCAGTGCTCAAATTCTAGCCATTTTGCTGCTGAGTGTTTAATCTTCTTTTTTCAGAAGCCGCTGAATATTTTCTAGCGATTCTTGATCGAACATTCTTTTTTTGAAATAGTATTTTCGGTCTTCGTCGGTGATTTTTCGAATGACTTTGCATGGATTTCCCGCTGCAATGCAATCCTCCGGAATGTCTTTTGTCACAACGCTGCCCGCTCCCACAACGACATTGCTGCCGATAGAAACTCCAGGGCAAACGACAACGTTTCCGCCGAGCCAAACATTATCGCCAATCGTAATCGGCACTCCATATTCGTAGCCGGTATTTCGCATGTCAGGGTGAATCGGATGTCCTGCTGTATAAAGCGAAACGTTCGGACCAAATAAACAATTGTCGCCGATGTGAACTTCAGCTACATCTAAAATGGTGCAATTATAATTGGCGTAAAAATTTTTTCCTACATGAATGTGAAACCCATAATCGCAATGAAACGGCGGATTGATGATGCCGTTTTCACAAGTTCCTAACAATTCCGCGGTTGCCAACTTGAGCGCGTTAAAATCCGACGCATCCATTGTATTCAATTTTTGAACAAGCCGACGTGTTCTTGCCATTTCAGCAAAGCAATCTTTATCGGCAATATATGGAATGCCCAAATCGCGTCTTTCTGTATTTTTCATACAAATGAATCCCTTTTCAAACGTTTCCCGCGGAATTTAAAATTCTAAACCTACAGGGCAATGGTCGCTGCCAAAAACATCATCGTAAATGCAAGAGCTTTTGACCAGCGGGAAAAAATCTTTGGAGACTATGAAATAATCCAATCGCCAACCAGCATTGTTTTCTCGGGAACGCCCAAAATAACTCCACCAGCTATATTGCACTTTATCCGGATTCAACGCCCGGAATGTATCTACAAAACCACTGTTTAAAAGCTCGCTGAATTTGGATCGTTCCTCATCCGTAAAGCCGGCATGGCCTCGATTCGCCCTCGCATTGCAAATGTCTATTTCGTTATGCGCGACATTCAAATCTCCGCATAAAATCACCGGTTTCTTTTTTCCCAGACGATGCAAATAGGCGCGGAAGGAATCCTCAAAATACATCCGCGAAGCCAGACGGCTCAAGTCCCGTTTCGCATTGGGAACGTATGTCGTAACGAGATAAAAATTGTCATATTCCGCCGTAATGCTTCGACCTTCATCATCATATTCGGCTTCACCGTAACCATAATGAATGTCCAGCGGTTCCGTTTTACTGAAAATCATCGTGCCGGAATAGCCCTTGCGCTTTGCCGGATACAGATATTCGTAATAGCCTTCGGGATGGAAATCGATCTGATGCGATTCCGCCTTAACTTCTTGCAGGCAAAACATATCTGCCTGAATTTGGTTGAAAAAATCTGGCAATCCTTTTTTGATGCACGCGCGAATCCCGGCGACGTTCCAAGATACAATTTTCATTTCCCAGCTCCTTGATGTTCAAGCGTTCTTTTTGAATCGAGAATTTCGAATAAATTTGCCATTTCAAAACAGAAAATAGAAAATTTTCGTGCGAAATTTCCGGAAAGCGAAATCGCCGCACACGCAGATTCATATTTCAACAAATTCCTCGTCACTGCGGATAAAATCCACCAATCGTTCTAAAGACCTCTCTTCGTTTCGCTTTAAAGAACATTCCCAGACGACAGCGACCCGACAATCTTGCAGAAAAAGCTTCCGCAAAACTTTTACGTCCCGAGCCACATTGGCATCGAATTTGTTGTTCCAAAAATCGGAATTGGATTTGGGGCGAGAGGTGAAACGACAACCATGCTGATGCCAGAAGCAACCATTCACCAAAACGGCCACGCCAAATTTAAGGATGAACAAATCCGGCGTTCCGGGCAAATTCCGACAATGCAGGCGATACCGCAATCCCGCCGCCCAAAGCGTACGCCGCACAAGCATTTCCGGAGTCGTGTTCTTGCTGTGAACAGCCTGCATCATTTGCTTTCTATTTTTCCGACGGCGCATGGTGAAAAAATCCGCCTCCATTAAACAGAGAAACGCGCTGCATTTAAAAATAGAAATCCTAATAAGGTTCCCTGCCAAATTTTACATAGATGATGAAAATTTGCAAGGGCGTTCCCCGGCTTCCGAAGGCCGCCGGGTCGGGCTCTGCTCGCCTCGCGTGCTCGGCTCATCGAGCCTCTTCGAGTCTCGCCACATTCGTGCGACGATCCCTAACGCAAAATCAGCTTGGCGAGTTCTTCCTGTGCACCGCTAGACGTTTCGTAATTCTGCATCACAGTCTTTACATCCAGCAGAATACAGGCTATTTTGCGGTAAGATTTTGAGCAGTCTTTCCAATCGCCATAAATAAGACCGGCAAAGCGCATTCCAGATGTCGCTAAGCCCGTCGTAGTCTCATCGCTTTCACAATACGGCATAATGAACGCATTGTAGATGTGTCCCGAAGTAAAAGCGAATTCCTTTTCCACAAACTCCGCATAAGCCATCTGTTTGCAAACGGATTCCGCTCCCGGCAAATGCGCCTTATTTTTAGTTATCCCGAATTTGTAATATTTGGAATCAAGAATAAAGCAATCTCCATCACAAATCATTATCGTGTCGGGTCGCAGCGTAGAGCGTTTCGGGTCATTTAAAACTTTTCCTTCTTCGGATTCTTCAATGTTTTCTTCCTTGCCATTGTTATTCCAATGCAAATGCGGATTAAATTTATCCTTCGCAGTACCCTGTGGCAATTTTCCAAAAATCCTATCCACCATCCCTTCCCAAACGGGAGCGAACGTATTCACTCCGAAATAAAATTCGTTTGCAGTCTTTCCGTCTTCAGTTTTATGCCCGGCAAGATACTCCACAATTCGGGCCAAGTCAGCGAGCAAGCGCAAATCGCGGTCGTTAAACGTTTTCGCAAGCTTGGAATGAATTGCGTTGCAGAACAGGTCATAATCAAAATCCAACTGCGGCTCTTCGGACGGATCTATGCCGAATAAAAATCCGAGTTTCACAAGAGCGTCGTGAACGCAGAACTTGTGGACCTGCGTAATGAGCGTATCTTCGTTATAGCTGACTTTACGGGCGACAAAATTCAGATACACAAGATTCTGTGCATCTTCGGTAATGACAGGCTGCACGGCCTTGATTGTCCGGCCCCAACTGATTTTCCCGTTCGCGCCCTTTTTGTACAGAATTTCCTTTTCATCAAGGTAACCGAAATCGAGAAAATTTCGGATAACATTCAAGTACGAAACCATCGGAAATTCAGATTCGCCATGTTCTTCTGCGAATGTGGAAATAGAAGAATCCTGATGGATTGGATCCTGCAGCGAACGGTCGGAAAGTACTGTAAAAAGATTGACGACGCATTCCCGCAATTCTTCTTCGGGGAGTTCGCGCAAGGCCGAGTCGTCTTTGAAATATCCCAAAGGAAAGATGATGCTTGTTTCCAGCGCTCCATCTTCCTTTGATTTTTCACAACGAATGCCGACGAACTCAGTCTCCGAATTCGCCTTGGATTCGCAGGAACATATTTCGTTTAGCTTTTGCATCAAGGATTACAGCGTTGGCGATGCTACAAATGCGACAAGATTCGCCTTGTCCTTGAAAACGTCAAAGCGTTCTTTCCCTTCAGACGGTTTTTCAAAGGAGTTGATCAACTTTTCCAGAGTATCAATTCCTTCGGCAAATACTTGCGGACGCTTGAACTTGAAAACGTCATCCCACAGGAATTTCAGGACCTTTTCGGCAAAGACCTTGTCGTCAATAATGCCGCCCACGTTGCTCACGAACCAGACTCCAAGCCGCTTGTCTTCGGTGCTGGAAAGTCCTTTGAGGGTGGCCGTAATTTTGGCGTTGATCCATCCCCAGAATTGCCCCCATTTAATACCGGTATCGTCAATTTCCGCGTTGTACTGAGCATTGACGGCGGGCTGAGTGAGGTCGAATTCGTTGCGAACCAATTCCATGTCAAAACGGCGCTGGAAAGCGTTATCCAAAGTGAACACATTTTGGTCGCTAGTGTTCATCGTCGCTAAGATGGAAAGGTTGGGCGGCAAGCGGATAGCCGTATTCGCATTGAAGTGAATTTCTTTTATTTTGATTTCTTCAATAGGTTCACCGTCGTTCCGTTCTTGGTAAGAACCGTCATCCAGTTTTGTTGCTTTGCGGATATACGCATTAACATCATCGTTCTGGACAAAATACTGGCTCCAGCCCTCTGTAAACGTGTTTACAGAAGCATTTGCAGGGTCATTGCCGAGAGAGTCTGTTTCGCCAGCCTTGAGCCTATCCAACAACTGGAAGGTATCGCCGAAAATGGCGGCCGCATTACCGCGGTTGATTTCTTCAATAACCAGATAAAATTGTTCATTGGGATTGAGATAAGCCCGCTTGATAATTTGCGTAAACGGCCCGGGGGTAAATTCGTAGGTGACGTGACCGTTGACTTTCGGTAAAATCTGACCGATGAATTCGGCGTTGGTGTATTCCGGGTGGAACACGACACGAACCTTGTTTTTCTCAGGAACGTCCTTCAGTTGCTCCCGGATCTTGTTGCTCTTACCGCACCCCGGAACACCGTAGTAGATGATTTGGGAGGGGGTGAAGGGAAGTATATTGCTCTCGTTAGCATCCTTTTTTACATCACCAAAAAAGTCAATGTCGACCGGAGTCTGTGTCGTCAACTTGTAGAAATCTGTACATGTCGCCAAAACCGCAGCGTTTTTGTCAGAACTAGATATTCCGATCAAATCATATTCTAATACATTCTGTTTCTTTAGTATGACAAAAAAATCGTTTATTCGTAATAATTTTCGAAATTCAATGAAATCTTTGTCGTCAAGACTCTTTATAGATAATTCAACTTGGTCTTCTTGACCTTTTCTTCTACTACGTAAGACGCTTGCTCTTACAATTTTTTTGGGTGAACTAAATTCTATTGAAGCGTGTTCTTGAGATAAAGAATTCACATTTTCTGCATAAATGTTTAACGGAATTCGCAGTGTGAAGTATTTTTTTAAATCATCGTCTTTGCTGTCGTACCCAACGTTAAAATATCCATCCGCTTCCAAAAAAGGAAAGAAATCCTTTTGTTTCCCTGTAAACGCCATATGCGACTGATGGGACGAACCTGTATCAGAAATTGTATTTGTTGCGGCAAGTTTTTTTACGATAATTCCATCGTAGCTGTTTCCGCCTAGGAAAGGGCATGATTCGAGAATCAGATTGTAAACTTCTGAAAAATTCATGCTACACCTCCATATAATTGTTTTTTATAAGGAAATAAAGAACTGCATATATTGTATTGACACTCACTGCATTTCCAGCTTGTTTGTATAGAGCTCCGTCAGCAACACCTTTTTGACGCCCCTTAAGGGCAAAATCGGACGGGAAACCCTGTAACATAAAGGCTTCTTCAGGTGTCAATTTTCGAATTTGCAATTTTGCCAATTCGTCTTTTGACATAGTTTTTACAGGATTGATTTTACCATTAGACTCAATAAAATCTTGGCTATAATAATTATCTTGACAGGCTCGATGCATTTTATGCATCGTCGCTGTTAAAGGGCGTGCAACAATCTGATTAATATCAGACTTGGATTTAAAGCCTGCAGAGCCATTGCTCAACAAGGTCGGCTTGATTCTCTCTGATAAAAAGTATTTGGCATCAACTTTTTTTGAGAGAACTCCGCAAACATTTTTATAGTGTAGAACACTCAATTTTTTATAATCTTGTTCAAAAAGATTTATGACATTTTTGGCACTAAAATCTTTAAGTGGCTTTTTCTTTGATTGAGCCCTAGTTGCAAAAATCACTATTCTATTTCTTTTTTGAGGCAGATGAAAATCTGCTGTATCAAAAACATCGTAATAGACTGAATATCCTAACCCCTCTAACTCTGCAACGATTCGTTTAAATGTATTGCCACCATCATGATTGACTAGATTTTTCACATTTTCCAACAGAGCATACTTAGGCTTCTTTACATTCAGTATATCCATTATCCTGAAGAACATTTGACCTCGTTCTTCACCAAAACCTGCCTGTTTTCCCATCATACTAAAAGTCTGACAGGGAAAACCTCCCGTTAAAATGTCGAAATTGGGCAAACTTCTTATATTACTTTTCTTTGCCGTAAATGCAACGATGTCACCAATCGCCCTTTCATCATCTTTGGGCGAATAACATGCTTGGTAGGTTTGAACAGCCTTTGAGTCTATTTCAGAATAACCAACGCATTCTATAGGAATGCACAGGTCTTTCCCTATAAGGTCTATAGCTCTTCTGAAGCCCCCTATTCCAGCAAATAATTCTAAATGCTTCATAGGAACTTCCTTATGGCGTTGCCAATCACAAAAGCCAACTTTACAGGAACTGCGTTACCAATTTGCGCATACCAAGAATTTTGTGGACCAGTGAAGATGTAATCATCCGGAAAGGTTTGTATTCGTGCCGCTTCTCTAGGGCTTAATCCTCGGGCTTCCCAAGGATGGATATACATGTTGCAATCAAACTTCATGTGAGACGTAATCGTCTTACATATTTGGGTCTCGTCAAGTTTGAAATACTTGTCCTTGAAAATGTCATTACGTTTTTTATATGGCATTATGTCTGCAATTGATTCGTGCAAAGAATTGGCTCCTTGCGGCAGACGTCGATAAATTTCTATATCTCGTTCGTTGTTGTAGCGATTCTTGTGATTGTAAAGTTTGTCAATATTTCTTTTGCCATTGATGAATTGATAAAAATCATTCTTGGGGTATTTGAATTTCCTTACTGTGAATCCAGACTCTTCGTTTTCAACGTCTTGCTGACCTTTCTCTTTTCGAGCCTCCAAATGAGGCAAGCCAATCAACGCATCTTTCAGCGTAAATGCTGGTCGCTTTTGCTTTTCTATTTCAGCAAATATTTGCTTTGGATCAACCCCATCACGATTGCCGATAAAGATTAATCGTTCACGATTTTGGGGAACTCCATAATCTTGCGCTCTTAATAATGCGTAATCAAATTGATACTCATCACCGAGATATTCTTTGAAATTTTCCTTTATCTCAGAAATCTTATTCGCCATTCCCTTGACATTTTCCATAATGAAGAAATGGGGACGAGCATATCGCAAAAATGTTAAATACGCTTTGTATAAGTTATTCCTTGGATCGTCTATGACTCTTTGACGATTTGCCATAGAAAATCCCTGACAGGGAGGGCCTCCGCAAACTAGTGTTGCATTAGAAATATGGCGTTTGTAATTACTTAAATTCTTATTAAGTTCGTTGATGTCGCCAACAAAATATTGTTCATCGGAAAGAACATGATTTTTTTTGTAGGTGTTGCAGTAAGTTTCTACAATTTCGTTGACAAAGCACGGAGTGAATCCTGCTTGTTCTAGACCAGTGCTCAATCCGCCGCAGCCAGCGAACAAATCGACGAATGTATATGGCTTTTTTGATGCCACAATAACTCCTTGAAAGTGAACGAGTTCACTCTCGCGGGAGCGGTTCTGGCCGATTCGTTTGGCCGGGGTGCGGACAAAAAGAAACGGCGGGGAGCCGACTCACTCCTCGCCTAAAAGCGCGACATTTTCAAAAGAATACAATACACCCGCATAATCTTGCAATGGATTGCTTCACCCTTTCAGGGTTCGCAATGACGTTGCAAAACAATCCCGAACGGATACAGTTCGCCCAGGGGACACTACGCCCGTGTAATCCACGGACAATGGCGAGTAATTGTCTTATTCTCGTTGCAGAAATTGTCGAAGTTTCAAGTAGAGGACAAGAGCAAAACTCAACGAGTTCACCCCATCCAGCACAAGCCCATGCTTTTCTGAAAACAAAAAAGGCGTGGAGTTGAATGCATCTACCTACCTGAGGCCTTCGACTGCCCGCAACGAATAAACGCAAACAACTCACGCCCCCAAAGGCCGCTATGCTGATTAGGCAGTTCGATATACAACAACCATATAGCACAAACGTTGCCGCAAAAAAACAGCAGACGTGAGCGTTCGTCTTGTTCTCGCTGCAGAAATTGTCGAAGTTTCAGATAGAGGACAAGAGAAAACCCTAATTTCATTCAAAATATAGATTATTTCGGATTAAAACGCCGTTTTTCACTGTTTTTGAAAGAAAAGACTTGCATCTGCGGCACAAATAAGCTATATTCACTTTGAAGTTAACACTCTATTGCCGCTACCAAAGGCAAAATGAGTCACATTAATCCAGTTTTTTTTCACAAGGTTTACGAATCTTTCGATAGGAATCCTTGCGAGAAAGGCACTTCCGCGTCTTTGGCGCAAGGGAGGACCCCAATGGGTTCTTTTAGGTACTATAATGAAGAGACAGGACAGTTTGATAAACTGTCTTATACCACCGTCGCCCGCGAGGGCAACCTCAAAGTTGTCGTTCTAAACGAGGGCGAAAATCAAATCAAGCCGATAGAATTGGCGAATTCGCCAAATTCGATTTACGCAATCAAAAACAACAAGGGCGAAATCTCTAGCATCAATTTCTTTGGCGAAGACAAACGGAAGACAAAACAAATCGATTTAAAACACAAACATCAAGGAATGATACCCCATGTTCATGAGTTCCATGGAGAAAAGTACCATCCGAGTTCGGCAAGACCTTGCAACAAAGAAGAACTTGAACTCATCTCGAGAGCAAAGGAGTTGGCAAAATGATATCCTTTAAGTCGGTAGAAAATTTCTTTGAGGAATGCACCACGGGTATTGAATTCAAGTATGAAGAGAAATGGTATCTCATCGAGTTTGACGACCCATTTACAGGTATCGGCAGGGTTCGGATACATTTGCAAGACGAAGATTCCGACGGTTATCTTGACGACTCCCGTTGTGAGGAGTTTGAAAACCTCGAAACACTAGTTCACTCCTACAAAATTGGAAACAGGACTCTTGCAGAAATAATCTGCGACGAGAACGGCATTCTCAGAAGCGTATTGCCCGTAAGGCGTCGAATTGAAAAATGGCAATCCGATTTGTTCGATGGGGTAACGGATGAAAAATAAGATTCCCTTTATTGCTAAATGGGGATTACTATTTCATAAACAAAAATATCCCCGAATCTACAAGCAAAAGATAGACCTACGAGGAAAAAAATTCGTTCTGATAAATGAAATATCTAAAATTCCACATGAAGAACGAAAGAATTACATTCTGCTATTCTATGCTGACGAAAAGCATTTCAACGCCTATTATGCAGACTTGAACGAAAAAAGGATTAAGACTCTTCAAGAGTTTTATGCCATCTGCGGATTAGATTTTTCGACTTATCCTGGATTGGACGAAGACGAAAACATCGTCGCCATCAAGCGCATTAGGAAGTTTTGCTCATTTTGTCAGCAGCACGACATTCTTTGCATTTACAATATCGTTTGGACAAGCAAGGAAAGTTACAAGGTCGCTTTTTCCAATGTAGAAAAGGGGAGCGTCGTCATCATTAGCACCTATCGGCTGCAAGATAACGACGATGAAGTTTTCCGCAAAGGATATCCTAAAATGAAACGGTCAATGCGCCCATCTATAATCCTCTGTTATGGGAAACCGCAAAAAATTATGGAGAAGGATGTTTCAAAAGGACTAGTAATAAAAGTGCCGCCCCGTTTTGAATTACTAAAAATGGAATATACAAAAAAATCGGGACAATGTTCTTTTCTTGAGAATCTTTTGACAGCCTAAGGAGTCGCTATGTCAGAACAAACATTTGGGTCATTCATAAGCCAGAAACGCAGAGAAAAGGGCATCTCATTGAGAAAGTTTGCAGAAAGTCTTGGCAAATTTCCTTCCTATA
This sequence comes from Fibrobacter sp. UWS1, assembly GCF_002300445.1. NCBI lineage: Bacteria > Pseudomonadati > Fibrobacterota > Fibrobacteria > Fibrobacterales > Fibrobacteraceae > Fibrobacter > Fibrobacter sp. UWS1. The sequence goes on along the minus strand of NZ_NSGW01000001.1, from coordinate 1,552,865 downwards.
TCTGCGATATCGAAAAAGATCGGCGTCATCCGGTTGAAAGAGAGTTCTTGCTTAAAATAGCGGAGTTACTCTCGTTGTCTGATGATGAAAAAAATACACTTTTTGATTTGTCAACTCAAGAAAGAACTGAATACGCTCCTACCGACATCTCTGAGTACATAAATGCGAATCCGATGCTGAGTTTCGCCTTGCGCAGGGCCAGAGACGCCGGAATAACAGATGAAGAATGGAAAGAGATTGACGCTTATATAGAGAGGATGAAAAATGCTAAAGATAGATAGAATCATAGATTATTCAGGATTTAGTAAAGACTCCAATGGTGTATTCTATCTTTCCGAAAGCGATTTGGACAAAGTTGCGGAAAATATCATACTCCAATTAGACGCAACATTCCTATTCGAACCAAGACCGATTCCGGTTCTAGACTGGATAGAAGATGGTGTTTTTGGAAACAAGTATGATTACAAGGACCTTGTCGTTCCAAAAGCATTTGGCTTAACGTCGTTCCATGACGACGCTGTATTTGCAAGAGATTCGGAATCTGGGCTTTTGGTTCCCATCAAGGTCGAAGCAAACACAATTCTTTTGAATGACACATTACCTGAAACTCAATTACGTTTTACCGGTGGACACGAAGTTACTCATTTCGTTATACATCCCTATTATTTTGCAGAGAAACGTATGGCAGTTGCAGCGAATTTCGGATATGGAAAGATAATACCATTTACGCCAGAATCGTATTGGCTGGAATGGCAGGCAAATTATGGATCAGCGTCATTGCTAATGCCTAATAGAGCCTTAAAAATAGTTGCTAGTGATTTTGTTCAAGAAAACGAAATTTTGAACGAGCAGGATTCAAATTTCTGGCCTTTAGTTCATAAAGTTGCAGAAGTTTTCAATGTGTCGAAATTCGCTGCAGGAATTCGTCTTCGACAACAAAAGTATATCACGAATTATCCTGATTATTGATAAAAGAAATCCTGCCAAATGCTACCAACACCTGACAGGACTCTCTCAAGATTTATGAATCTCTCGATAGGGGTCTTGAATATATAAATAGATTTTTCGTTTGTCAAGAGATAACGATATATGGATTTGCTAAAATCTCAAAAATCCAAGCGTTCCGAACCTTTCGGTACGGGGCTATGTAAGCGATAGTATAAATAAAAACACAGGACGGTGATTGCTTCGCTTCGCTCGCAATGACGTAAAAGGGAGATTCCGGGGCAAACTCGGAATGATGTATGAGAAGGAGTTGCCCCGTCAAGCGGAGCATGACAAATTGGTCAAAAATTGGCGGAATAAACGCAATAGCGTGCAAGGTGAGTGTCGCGACAGACCGCTTGCGGGCTGGCATGACCGAACCGCAGCCGCGGACGCCGAAGGCGTCCAACAACTCACGCCCCAAATGGCCGTTTGCCTACAGGCAGATTTACAAAATATGCATGTACCAAAACGATGCGGCAGGCTTGCGCCGGTCGCAGACGTGAGCGTCGCCTTGTTCTCGTTGCAGAAATTGTCGAAGTTTCAAGTAGAGAACAAGAGAAAACCCTATTTGCCTTGAAATATAGATTTTTGGAATGGCAAAAGGTGACGCCACGCCCGGAAGGCGAGAAAAAAGCGTAAAAACGCAGATTTCAACCGCCTGCAGGGGTCGATTTTCCTCAAAATTGCCAAAATTTCCGCAAAATTCGCCAATTGTCATAATATGACATACGAGGAATGTATATTTGCCTCAAGAGCACATTGCCCCGCCTTTTTTTGCTTGTAGGCGGAAGGAGTAGAAGATGAATGAAGTTGAAAGCAAAATTCTTGTGTTGAGAGATCAGCGAGTTATCCTTGATTGCGATGTTGCAGATCTTTATGGAGTAAGTACCAAAGAAATTAATCAGGCGGTAAAGAATAATCCCGAAAAATTCCCTTCAGGGTATATTTTTCAAGTTAATGTTGCCGAGAAAAAGGAGGTGGTCAAAAATTTTGACCACCTTGCCAAGCTAAAATACAGTCCTGTTAATCCGACAGCCTTTACTGAACGCGGTCTCTATATGCTTGCGACAATTTTGAAAGGGCGTGTCGCAACGCAAACAACTATCAACATCATCAATACATTCGTAGAAATTCGCGAGTTGTCTCGTGCCATTGCTCGCGTTCCTGAAGTTGTTGATGAAAATGAAAAGAAGTCTTTGTTGAAAAGAAACGGCGAAATCATTTCTAATGTCCTCGCCTCGGATTCTACAAGTTTGGAAAGCGAAACGGAAATAGAATTGAATTTGGCGATGGTCAAGATAAGGCACAAAATAAAGAAAAAGTCAAATTGAACCTGGTACTTACATTGTCAAAAGCTTTTCCTTTGTAGGGGCATTGAACCTCGCGTTCTCTTGGCGCGGCACATTCAATGCCAATCCACGCTTTTTTTGCGGTTTTTACAAAAATTTTTACAATCGTCATCTTTTGACACTCGAAGAATATATCTTTGTAGGCTGAAACACTCTTTTCAGGAGGCATAATATGAAAAAGATTCTTTTTCTTATGATTATGGCGATATTGCCCGCCCTTGCCATGGCGTCGCCCTTTGGTTTAAAGATGGGTATGTCAATTAAGGAGATTGCCAAGGAATGCGATGGCAAGCCCGAATTCGTAAAGAATGACGCTTACATAATCAAGCCTAAGAAAAGTCACCCGTCATTTGAGTATTATTTTGTTTTTGTTGACAAAAATAAGGGTTTGTACCAGATCAAGGCGCTATCTTCGGCCATCAGTACAAACGACTATGGAACAGAATTGCAGAGCGCTTTCAATACCACCAAAGATCGTGTCGCAAAGAGATACGGGGAACCTACGATTCGCGATGAAATTGACCCGGAATCAGCTTTTCAAGATGGTAATGACTGGATGTACACTTTAAAGGGTGGTGCTCGTACTTTGGCCGCCATCTGGGGTAAGGGAGGAAAACTCGCCGACAATCTTGATATGGTTATCCTTGAATGTTCCGCAAGCGAGATTTCTTCCCGCCAGGGATTCCTGATTCTTTATTATTTCTTCAAAAATGCGGATAAAATTGAAGACGAACAGGACTCCGTATTTTAGGTACAGCGCACTTTACTCATACAACCCTTTGTTAAAGTAACGGTCGCCGCGGTCGGGGGCTACGAACACGATGTTTCCGCGGGCGCCCTTGTTGAAGGGGCTGGTTTCGGTGGATTTCTCCGACTCGGGCTCCTGCAGGTCCAAAATCTTGATTCCGAGGATAGTCTCCAGGAATGGCTTCGCGATGTGCTTGCGGCTGAATACCAGCGCGAACATGAAGCGGTTCGTGATGGGCAAATTTTCGAACGGGATGTGGTTTGGCTCCATGATGTTCCTTTGTGTGGACTGGGGTTGTCCGCACGGTTTGTCGTTTTTTCCTCGCCCGCTTTATTCCCCAATTTAATATCCTGCTCCTTTTTTTTGTATTTTAGGAATATCTTTTTCCTTTGGGAGTTTATGCTTTCTTTTTGGTTTATCTTTCTCGCCTTTGTCGCTCTGCTTTTAGCTCTTGACTTGGGAGTTTTTCATAAAAAAGACCACAAAATTGGGGTTTCCGAAGCTCTTGTCTGGACTTTCGTCTGGATAATTCTTTCTCTCCTGTTCGGCATCGCTATTTACTTTTTGTACGAAAAGGGTCACGTTCAGCATATCGACGGAATGGTAAGCGGTTCGGAAGCTGTTTTGGAATACCTATCCGGATATATCATCGAAAAATCTCTTTCCCTCGACAATATATTCGTCATTGCTGCCATATTCTCTTATTTCAAAATCCCGGACAAATTCCAGCATCGGGTTTTATTTTGGGGAATCATTGGAGCGATCCTTCTTCGCGGGGCGTTTATTCTTGCAGGTTCCGCGCTGATTCAGCATTTCAACTGGATAATGTATCTGTTCGGAGCCCTCCTTCTTTATAGCGCATTCAAAATGCTTTTCGCCAACAATTCCGAAGAACAGGATTTGGGCAGAAATAAAATCGTTGTTTTGGCAAAAAAAATTTTCCCGATGACGACTGATATTCAAGGCCATTCTTTTTTCGTTCGGGAAAATGGGAAACTTTTGGCTACACCCCTTTTTTTGTCGCTTCTGGCTGTTGAAATTTCGGATGTCCTTTTTGCCGTTGATTCTATCCCCGCGATTTTTGGCGTAACCCTAGATCCATTTATCGTATTTTCCTCCAATATTATGGCGATTCTTGGTTTGCGTTCCCTCTATTTCGCTTTGGCGGCCATCTTAGGGAAATTCGAGAAACTGAAATATGCCATCGTTTTTATTTTGGCGTTCGTGGGTGTAAAAATGTTGATTGTACAATTTTGTCATATTCCCTCCGCCATCAGTTTAGCAGTTATTCTGCTTTCGCTAGCTTTCGGCATTGCAGCAAGCCTTTTGTCCAAGAAATCTCCGTAAGATTTTTTATTTTTGTGGCGTTCATATTTTTAGGAGATTGCTATGAGTGCTCAAGAAATTCCATACAAGATTTATCTTTCCGAAAAAGAGATTCCCCAAGCGTGGTACAACGTCCGCGCTGATATGAAAAATAAACCTGCGCCACTTTTGAATCCGGGAACGCATCAGCCGCTTCAATTCGAAGAATTGCGTCCTGTTTTTTGCGATGAATTGATAAAGCAGGAACTGAACGATACCGACCCGTGGATTCCCATTCCAGAAGAAATCCGCAATTTTTATAAAATGTTCCGTCCGTCGCCCTTGATTCGTGCATACTGCCTAGAAAAAAAATTAAAAACGCCGGCTAAAATTTATTACAAGTTCGAAGGCAACAACACCAGCGGAAGCCATAAATTGAATTCCGCCATCGCCCAGGCCTATTATGCCAAAATGCAAGGTTTAAAAGGCGTTACGACGGAAACCGGAGCCGGTCAATGGGGCACGGCTCTTTCTATGGCTTGCGCTTACTTTGGAATCGACTGCCGCGTCTATATGGTGAAATGCTCCTACGAGCAAAAGCCCTTCCGCCGTGAAGTCATGCGTACTTACGGCGCAAATGTGACTCCGTCGCCATCCATGACAACAGAAATCGGAAAAAAGATCAATGCGGAATATCCCGGCACGACGGGAAGCCTTGGCTGCGCCATTTCCGAAGCCGTTGAAGCGGCGACCAAATTAGATGGATATCGCTACGTTCTTGGTTCTGTACTTTCTCAAGTTCTTTTGCACCAGACAGTCATTGGTCTTGAAGCAAAAACTGCCTTGGATAAATACGGAGTTTCGCCCGATATCATTATCGGCTGTGCTGGTGGCGGTTCCAATTTGGGCGGTTTGGTTTCTCCGTTCCTCGGAGAAAAAATTCGCGGCGAAAAGGATTATCGGATTATCGCTGTAGAACCCGCATCTTGTCCGAGTTTGACTCGAGGCGTTTTTGCTTACGACTTCTGCGATACGGGCCATGTTTGCCCACTCGCTAAAATGTACACTCTCGGTTCTGAATTTATGCCGTCGGCGAATCATGCTGGAGGCCTTCGTTATCACGGCATGAGTTCCATTCTTTCGCAGGCTTATCATGATGGTCTGATGGAAGCTTGCGCTGTTGAACAGACGGCCGTTTTCAATGCTGCGGAAGAATTTGCTCGGGTGGAAGGAATTTTGCCCGCGCCGGAATCCAGTCATGCGATTCGTGTCGCTATCGATGAAGCGTTGAAATGTAAAGAAACGGGAGAATCTAAAACCATTCTCTTTGGCTTGACAGGAACAGGCTATTTTGATATGAAAGCCTACGAGGCCTACAATAATGGCACAATGTCCGATTATATTCTGACAGATGCCGATTTGCAAAAGAGCATCGATTTAATTCCTCGCTTTCCTGGAAATCTGATGTAATTTTTAGAGGTGGCCTTTAGAAAAAATGGTTGCTATCCGTCGGGGAACCGACGGATTTTTTTTTGCGGCACTTTGAAATTTTCAGTAAAAATCAAAAAGAAGATTTCTTCTCCAAAAAGAACCATTCCGAAAGACGTGCGCGAAATGCGTTAATTCTCTCCGCTGAATTTTCTCTTTTGGGGTAAGTAAAATTGCTCAATAATACAACAGCGCTTTTTCTTTCCGCATCTGCGACGATGCTTGTTCCTGTAAATCCCGTTTTCCCAAAACGATGTGGCCCATGCGCCATTCCCATAAATTTTTCAGAATCCAATTCCCAACCGAGAGCCGTACATTCGCCTGGCACCCGGCCCGCCAAGGCGTTTGTAGAAACCAATTTCAAAATTCCAGAAGCAATAATTCGTTTTCCATGATATTCTCCATCGTTCAATATCATTTGCACAAATCGGAGCAAATCTGGAACTGTCGAAAACATTCCCGCGCTTCCTACAGGAAAAAGCGACTGTAAAGCAAAGGCACTTTCATCGTGAATTTCACCTTGAAGTTTTCGTTTTCGCCACGGGCATTCTTCTGTAGCCACAATTTCTTCTTTTGAAAATTTTTCCAAAGGATTCCAACCCGATCGACTCATGCCCAGCGGTTTGAAAAATTCGTCTTCCGCCAATTGCGATAATTTTTTTCCAGTTAATCGCATTAAAAGAATTCCCAATAAAATGCTTGCCGGATTGCCGTAATTAAAAATAGTTCCCGGCTTTTTATCAAATGGATAAGAATAAAGAAATTCCAAAATTTGTTTTGGAGGCAAGTCTTTTAAAGAACTCATCCGAACCCGATAATCTAAGCTATGAGTCAGCAAATGCCATAGACGAATTTCATTTCGATAATTTGTTTGTAATTCTGGAATGAAATTGGCAACTTTCATCTCCAAATCTAATTCGCCTTCCAAAATTCGTTTGAGTGCAAGAGTTGATGTGGGACACACTTTTGTCACCGAAGCTAAATCAAAAATGGCATTTTCCGTTGTCCCATAAGCGCGAACCATCTGTGTTCCATCACTAGAAATAAAACCGACAACCGCTTTTGAAAAAATACCACTTTGAATGGCATCTTGAAATAAAGAATCTAAAGAATTATCCAATGCAGAGTTCATAAAAATAAAATAGATTTTCTTCCGGACGATTTTTGCAGAGAGAGAAAATGGAAGAACAAATCGACATTTTGGATAGCGACGGAAAAAAAACAGGAATGGTTTGCGGACGAAGCGAGGTCCATCGAAGAGGACTTTGGCATAGAACTGTACACATCTGGCTTTTTGATGAATGCGGGCGCATTCTTTTTCAACTCCGAGCGCATGACAAACTCAATAATCCCAATTTATATGATACTAGCTGCGCTGGGCATATATCTGCGGGCGACTCCAGTCTAGATTCCGCTATTCGAGAAATTCGCGAAGAACTTGGCATTTCCAAGAATCCCGCGGATCTTATCTACCTTTTTGAATCAAAACACGAAAGCGTGCTGAACGGCGGTACATATCTAGACAATGAATACTACGACGTTTATCGTGGAAACATTTCCGAAGAAGAAAAAAAACAACTGATTCCCCAACCTCACGAAGTCGATGGATTTTGTTTTTTCTCTCCCCAAGAATTGGAACGGATGCTTCGTACAAATCCTCAAAAATTTGTCAGTCATCCTAAAGATTTCTCTTATTTATTACAAACAAAGTAATTTCTGCATAACGGGTTTACAAATATGACCTTGCAACAATTACGTTACGCCATTGGCATTGCCGAAAGTTCGTCTTTTAACAAAGCGGCTAAAAATCTTTATGTTTCACAGCCCTCTTTAACTGCGGCCATTCATGATTTAGAAACCGAAATTGGCATCACTATATTCAATCGGACAAATCGCGGAGTTTCCCTTACCAGCGAAGGGGAATCTTTTATCGCTTACGCCAAAGATTTTTATCGCCATTATGAAGCCCTTTTGGGACTCTATGGGAAAAATGGGAAACGGAGAAAACATTTTTCCGTTTCTACACAGCATTACTCCTTTGCTGTAAAGAGTTTTGTCGAAATGGCCAAAAAAATTAATGCAGAAGAATATGATTTGGGAATCAGCGAAACCCAAACTCGCGAGGTTGTCTCTGACGTTAGCAATTTAAAAAGCGAAATAGGCATTTTGTTCATCAGCGATTTTAATCGCAAAATCATCGGCGACTTGATTGAAGCCAAAGATTGCGAATTTCATGAACTGATTCGCTGCAAAGCATTTGTATATATGTGGAAAAAACATCCTTTAGCCGAAAAGAAATTCATCACTTTTAAAGAACTCGCGCCTTATCCATGCCTTTCTTTTTACCAAGGAGATGACAGTGCGGAATATTACGCCGAAGAGATTTTAAGTACAAAAGAATACTCCCAAACAATCAAAGCGAACGACCGAGCGACAATGCTGAATTTAATGGTTGGCTTGAATGGTTACACGCTTTGCTCGGGAATTATCTGCGAAGAATTAAATGGCAATGATTATGTGGCGATTCCCTTTCGCGATCCGACGGCCAATAAGGAAGTGATGGAAATCGGCTACATTACCAAAAAGAACATGTTGTTAAGTTCTCTTGGTGAAGCCTATATCGGGGAATTAAAAAGCTATTTGGGCGTAAAATCATAGTGGCGTCCATACTGACATCCAGAATAAAGTTGATAAAAAATTAAATCCTTGTTATATTTGTATCCGCTTATTTTGCTTCATTGTAATTCGCAAGTCTAATTGCAATGTCAATCATGATAAGCATCAACCAAGCTTGATGATGCAAAAAACATCAACGAGCCATTGGCTCGAGTAGCACAGTTGGATAGTGCATCTGCCTTCTAAGCAGAGGGTCGTGGGTTCGAATCCCGCCTCGAGTATGAAAACTGATCATCGATAAGTGGTCAGTTTTTTTATAGGATGGGTTTCGTAAAGTTTGCGACGGAACTTTCAAAACGCCAAACGCTTCACATCTTTCCTTTGATTTCTATAAACTCTTGGACGTTTATATGCGTTGTCGGAATGTTCCATGTTGGTAGAATGTTCGATGTCTTTTCGATTGCTTTTAAAGAAATCTTGCATTACTTTTATGAATGTGGGGTGCGCCCCAGTCGCCTTGGTTTAGCGAAGGGATGCTGGAGCAAACCGCAGGGTAAGGCAACCGGAGCGCAACCCCATATTGATTTTCATTGATCATCCTCCTTTGGGCGCAGGGCTAAGCTCTGCGCCTATTTTCTTTTTTAAATTCTTTAAACGCAAAAAAGCGAACTCTTTCGAGTTCGCTTTTTCTCTTTTACGAGAAATTAACGTTGGGCGTTCTTCGCTTTATCGCCGAACTTCTTAATCAGCTCGTCCTGGATGTTGCGAGGAACAGGAGCGTATTTCTTGAATTCCATCGTGAATTCCGCTTTGCCCTGAGTCATGGAACGAAGATCCGTCATGTAGCCGAACATTTCGGAAAGCGGAACTTCCGCTTCGATGATCGTGTCATCACGTTCTTCCGTCGTGCCCATGATGTTGCCACGACGCTGAGAAATGTTACCGACAACACTGCCTTGGAATTCGGTCGGCGTTGTGATTTCCACTTTCATGATCGGTTCAAGAATTTGCGCTCCGGCCTTTTCAAAAGCCTGACGGAAAGCCATACGTGCGCAAATCTGGAACGCCATATCCGAAGAGTCCACTTCGTGATAAGCACCATCTTGAAGATCCATTTCAATGCCGACTACCGGGAAGCCGATGAGAGAACCCGCTTCCATGCAGCTCTGGAAACCCTTGTCGCAAGACGGGATGAATTCTTTCGGAATGCGACCGCCCACGACGCTGTTGATAAAGTTATAGGTCTTTTCAGCATCGCCTTCGACTTGCATCGGACGCATTTCACCGACAACTTTAGCGAACTGACCCGAACCACCGGTCTGCTTCTTGTGAGTGTAATCGAACTTGGCCGGGCGTGTAATGGTTTCGCGATAAGCGACTTGCGGTTTTCCTCTTTCCACAGAAACCTTGTATTCGCGCTTCATACGTTCGATATAGACGTCGAGGTGAAGTTCGCCCATGCCCTTAATGATGGTCTGTCCACTTTCCTTATCGACATAGACTTGGAAAGTCGGGTCTTCCTTGGTGAAACGGTTAAGAGCTTTGGACATCGCTTCAAGATCGTCGCGGTTTTGCGCTTCAATAGCCAGTTCGATAACCGGATTCGGCACGTGCATCGAAGTCATGTTGTAATGCAAAGTGCCGTCGGTAAAGGTCGTACCCGAAGCGCAATCAATGCCGAAAAGCGCTACGATGTCGCCCGAACCCGCATATTCAATGTCGATCGGCTGGTTGGAGTGCATACGGCGGAGACGTCCCACAGAGACCTTCTTGCCGGTTGCCATGTTGTAAATGGAGTCGCCCTTGTGAATCGCACCCTGATAGATTCGGATGTACGTAAGCTGACCGTATTGTCCGTTTTCAAGTTTGAATGCGTAGCAGACGAGCGGCTTCGAATCGTCAGACTGGAGAACGACTTCCTTTTCTTCGTGATCGACATCGAGAGCGAGGTTTTCCACTTCGGTCGGGTCTGGGAGGAATGCGGAAACGCCATCGAGAAGCGGCTGGATGCCGATATTCTTGTGGGCGGAGCCCATAAAGACCGGAGTCATCTTGAGTTCAATTGTCGCCTTACGGATCGTCGCTTTGAGAAGTTCTTCCGGAATGTCGTTGTAGTTGCCTTCCATGGCTTTTTCCATGACTTCATCGTTGAAGTCTGCACAGCAGTCAACGAGCTTTTCACGGTATTCTTGAGCCTGAGCTTGCAAATCTTCCGGGATTTCCTTTTCAATCAGATCTTCGCCATTCGGACCTTCGAAATAGAGGGCCTTCATCTTGATCAAATCGACAACGCCGCGGAGCTTGTCTTCCAATCCGATAGGAATCTGCATGACGCAAGGATTGTGGTTGAGCTTTTCCTTGAGCATGACGGCAACACGGAGAGGGTTTGCCCCGGAACGGTCGCATTTGTTCACAAAAGCAACTCGCGGGACATGGTAGCGCTTCATCTGGCGGTCAACGGTGATTGACTGGGATTGCACACCTTCAACGCCTGTTAAAACGAGAATAGCACCGTCGAGGACTCGAAGAGCGCGTTCAACTTCAATGGTAAAGTCCACGTGCCCCGGTGTATCGATGATGTTGATGGTGGTATCTTTCCAGTTCACAAAAGTCGCTGCAGACTGAATCGTGATGCCACGTTCCTTTTCCAATTCCATGGAGTCCATGGTTGCACCCACGCCGTCTTTTCCGCGAACTTCGTGGATGGCATGAATCTTTTTCGTGAAAAACAGAATACGTTCTGTGAGGGTGGTCTTGCCCGAGTCGATGTGGGCAGAGATACCAATGTTACGATGTTTGTGAATTTCGTTCATATTCTTTCCGTGGAAATGATTGATAAGTTGGCGCCAAAATAGCAAAAAATGAACCGGCACTCAAGGGTTGATTTAAAAGAGGGGCGGTTTTCGCTTTATTTTGGAACGGCTTTTAGAAAATCGGAAATTTTAAAATGCTCTTTGGTTCTTAAGATTTCTTGGAAATTTCGGCTTCTGGAAGAGGTTCGTCGATGCTTGAAATAGATTCCGATGCTTCGAAATACGCTTTGGCAATTCTGGCGACGGCATAAGTATCGTAGGCTGCATAGGCTCCTCCGCCGATGGCTCCGAGAACAGGGACGGCTTTGGACAGCACTTTCAAACGGCTTTTTTTGATTAAAAGATGCGTTCCCGCGCGGACGGCGATATCCCGAAAAATTTGCGATCCAGATTGTTTGCACAGGCACCAGAGTAAAGATTGCTGGGTCAAATAACCGAGTTTTCCATAAACAGCCGCAATATCGGCGACGAGTTGCGCCTGTATTTTCCAAATGGCGGCAAGATCGGGAAGCGATGCGAAAAGCCCGATAATCCCACCCGGTGCGGAAAGAGACGCACTGACCGCGGCGGATTTCAACGCAGCGGCCTGAGTCAATTTTTTAATCGCCTCTTCGGGATTTTTTGAAGGGCTCAATTTTGATGAAGGAAGTTCCAACAGGAATTTCTGGATGCTATACATAGTTTTAATGTAGTTTTTTAGCCAGTAAAATCGATTCTGCTCTTACAAAATAACGGGAAGAATTTTGGCGACGATTCCTTTTGTAGGAAACCGCAGAATTCCGCCTTTGGATTCAAAGAAGATTTTCAGAATTTCTTCAATCCACATTTTTTCGCAAGTCGGTTCAAAGACGCAAAAATCCGCGCCAGAATCCGTTTTCTCAATTTTATATTTTGCTGAAAACCGAATAAGAGCCGGTTCCCCCACCAAGCCGATTTCCAAATTACATTTCTGTTCGGCTGTATTCAACACAAAGGAATGAATGGTTCCTAGACGTTGAACGAGCGGATGCGACTGGATTGCTTTTTTTATCAGGGGATCGGCAAACATGATTATCTCGGAAGGGTCAGAATGTCGATGCCGTTGGGAGTCAGGGCAAGGGTGTGCTCCCATTGCGCCGAAAGACTTCCATCGACGGTCACCGCGGTCCATCCGTCTTTGAGGGTTTTGGTTTCGGGCTTGCCCGCGTTGATCATCGGCTCGATTGTAAAGACGTTTCCGATTTCAATCATCGGTGTTCGGAAGGAATTGGCAAAATGCAAAATGGTGGGCTCTTCATGGAAGCCGCGGCCGATGCCGTGTCCGCAATAATCTTCTACGACGCTAAATCCATGCTCGTCGGCGATAGGCTGAATGGCGCAACCGATGTCCGAAAAACGAGCTTTTGGCATTTCCGCCGCCTGAATTCCCTCTTCCAGACAAAGTTTGGCGACATCTACAAGTTCCTTCGCCAACGGACTGACGTTTCCGACGCAGAACATGGCTGAACAATCTCCGTGGTAGCCGGAAAGAATCGTCGTGATGTCGATGTTCAAAATATCGCCATCCTTGAGAACGGTTTCCTTTTTGGGAATGCCGTGACAAATGACGTTGTTCAAACTGATGCAGGCGTAGCGCGGATATCCATTGTAGCCGAGGCAAGCAGAAATGCCGCCGTGTTTTTTGGTGAAGTCGCCGATAAATTCGTCGATTTCCAGAGTATTCACTCCGGGTTTGCACATTTCACCTGCCCGAACCAAAGTTTCTGCAGCGAGCGCGCCCGCGGAACGGATGAGTTCTATTTCTTTTTTGGTTTTGATTTTAATTTTGGACATTATCCATTCCCTTGTTTTCGCCTGTTGTCGTATTCTTTCCAGTAGAATTTATCCAAAAGATAGGCGAGGACTTCTTTGTCTTCGGAATTGCTAACCAGCTCGTCCACGAGGGGCAAGAAGCGGCGCAAACGTTCTTTTTTCATTTGTCCGAGAATCCGTTTTTCGCGGTCCAATTCTGCAACGGCTCTCTGACGAATGCGATTGGCCAACTCTTCTTCGCTGATGGCGGGCATTTTAATGAACTGGATGCCAAAATCGACTGCGGTTTTTTGCAGTTCGATTTCTTCTACCGGCGTAATGAGGGAAATGGCAACTCCACTTCTGCCCGCTCTAGCGGTGCGCCCGCTTCGATGGACGTAAATTTCATGATCGTCCGGATGGTCGTAAATGATGACGTGAGTCACGTGGGTGACGTCGATTCCTCGGGCGGCAACATCCGTGCAGATGAGAATGTTCAATCGTTTATAACGGAAAGCTTCGAGAGTTTCTTCTCGCAGCTTTTGGGAAATATCCCCCGAAAGAGCGCCGACGCGGAAACCGTAATTGGAAAGCACCTGTTCCAAGTAACTGACGTCCCGTTTCATATTGCAGAAGATCATGCAGCTGTCCGGATTTTCCCATTCCAAAATTTTTATCGTCAATTTGTCTTTGTCCATCACGTCGCACATATAGTAGCGATGTTCCAAATTGTTGGCGATGACTTTGTCATAACTGAGCGAAAGGAATCCGGCATTTTTGCGCTGAAATTCCCGAGCAAGGCTTTTTACCGTTTGCGGGATGGTTGCGCTGAACATGGTGCAGGCGATGTCTTTGGGTAGGTAACGGCGAATGCGTTGCATATCGGGATAAAATCCCATCGAAAGCATTTCGTCGGCTTCGTCCATGATCAAATCGCGAACAGAAAGAAAATCGACGTGACCGCGCTGCGCATGATCCAGTAGCCGTCCCGGCGTCGCCACAATGATATGCACACCTTCTCGGAGGGCGCGAAGCTGAGTTTCGTAACCGACGCCTCCAAAAATCGCCACGGATTTGATTCCCGTTCCTTGAGAGAGGCTTTCGATTTCGGATTCCACCTGTTGTGCCAATTCCCGGGTCGGCACCAAAATGAGCGCTTGGGGAAATTTGTGTTCGCGGACAATCACCTGCAAAAGCGGTAAAACAAATGCTCCGGTTTTTCCTGATCCTGTTTTGGATTGCACCAGCATATCGCGCGCATTGAGCATATAAGGAATTGTCTTGCGCTGCACGGGCATCAAATCGGTCCAACCGTGTTTTTCAAGAGTTGCCTTGAGATCGGCTGGTAAATCGGTGAAATTATAATCGGGGAGTTTGTTTTCGGGCTCTACAATGTGAAGAGGAGTCAAAAAAGGATTGGCCGGTTTAGAAGACGGTTCTGAAATTTCTGTATTTTTTTTTAGTTCTTCATTCATACAGCATAAAGTTAGAAATAGGCAAAACGATAAACATGAACGATGGAAAAAAAGAACGGATTTCTCCGTCAAAAAAGAAAATCAGTTTGTATTCGCTTCGTATTCCCGCAGAGCTTTTTCAATGGGCGGAATTACCTGGTCGGCGATTTTTTCAAAGAATAGGCATTGATTTTTAATCGCAACATCTCGATGACGGGCGGCGTGCTGCTTAATCCATTCCGATACAGCGGTCTGCCTTTCTTTAGAAGAATTGGCGATCACTTTTTTGATGGACTGGCTTTGCTCTTCCATATAACGGTGCATATCGATAGGCATCTGCTTGTAATAGAGGTAAAGTTTTAAAAGCTGGTGCATATCTAGAGCTTCGGCAAATTGCTTGAGTTTTTCCTTTTTAAACTGGTAAAAATCGGCAATGTTGTTCAAAATATACGGAAGGAACAATTGTTTTAAATAATCCAACTTGCCTTCGGAGTACGCCTTGTCGAAGTCGCGAAAAATTTTACTCTGCTTTAATTCGTAATCGCCGAATACTTCCATAATCTTAATTTAACTTCTCCAAAACGAAAGTCAGCCTTTTTTTAAAACCAAAAAAGCAAAGTTTTCAGATTTTGTGTGTTTTGTCACGTCAGAACGGAGCGTGACCCAGCCATCCGTACCGGGATGTAACGTATGGACAGAAACCCCTTTTGCGTCTTTCAGCTCTTGCAGTGCCACTGCTTCACGGATTTCGGGATCTAGCCAAAATAGCCGCGCGTCCAATTCCATTTTATTTTTGACATGAATAAAAATGGAACCGTCTTTTTCTACATGATCTATCTGGGCGGCAACCGCGCCTGTTTGTGAAGGTTCCTGAGTCGATTCATAATTTTGGGGAAGCGGACCTTTGAAAAATCCAGGCATCCGTCCTCGGCTATCCGTGTCCGAAATCAAATCCTTTGAAATTTGCGGGATTTCTTTTCCCGATAAAGCCGCGTCGATGGCTTTGCGATAAGCGAGAACAACGGAAGAAAGGTAATAAACGCTTCGTGTGCGCCCTTCGATTTTAAAACTGGCGATGCGATTTTGCACCAAATCCGGAATCACGTCTAGTGCGCATAAATCCCGGCTACTCATAAAATAAGTGCCCCAGCGATCTTCGTCGAGCCCGATCAGCTCCGGATTTCCTTCGGTATTGGTTCGTTCCAAAAAGAATGATCCTTCGTGTTCCCGATAATCGTCAGATTGGACTTCGGCATTTGCATAAAGGCGATACGGCATTCGGCAAGAGTTGTTGCACATTCCCTGATTCGCGTCCCGCCGAGTTGTCCAATTGCTGAGCATGCAGCGTCCGGACATCGCCATGCACACATTGCCGTGCACAAAGACTTCCAATTCCAGTTCGGGGCATTTTTCTTGGATTTCAAGGACTTCGGAAAGTTTCAGTTCCCGAGAAAGGATGACACGGCTGACGCCGATGGACTGCCAAAATTGTGCCGTCAGATAATTGGTCGTATTCGCCTGAACGGAAAGGTGAATGGGAATTTCGGGTGCTTCTTTTCGCATGAATGCGATAATGCCAGGGTCGGCGACAATCAGAGCGTCGGGCTTTAATTTGACGGCATCCAACAGGGATTTTTCAAAAGGCGCAACTTTGGCGTTTCGTGCGATGACGTTGCTTGTCAAGTAGAATTTTTTCCCTTTGGCGTGAGCAAGGGCGATTCCTTTTTCAAGATCTTCCAAAGAGCGAAATCCGTTTTCCCTGGCGCGCAAGGAAAAAGCGGGCTGTCCAGCGTAAACGGCATCGGCTCCATACGCCAGTGCGTATTCCAGACGTTTCAAGTCGCCTGCGGGGGCTAGCAATTCGGGAATATAATTTACCATTTAACGCCTAGCCTTGTATAAATTTTTTCATCGTTGAAAAGAGTGAATTCCAGCTGGTAAAAAACAAAATCTCCATCATAACTTATAGCCGGCGAAAGCGAGTATTTCATTTTTGCCCCGTCGAGGAATTTTTTAGGCAATTTGAAATGATTGGATGTCGGCGTTGTGTCGTTAATGGCACTGCCATAGTCCGTGCCTTTCCAAAGCCAAGTGTTTCGCAAGTTCACGTTTATTCGACGAGCAAATCTTCCATAAACGGCAAAGTCTATCGTCTGGCTGTTGGGCCCGTTCGGCGCGCCCAAAGGTACTCCTAAATGCGCTGCCTGAGCGGTGTTCGGGTGAAAATGGCTATAGACGTAAGGCTCGACTCGGGCGTATTCCGCGATGGCTCCGGCTTCCAGCTTATGGCCTTTCACGGAAAAATCCTTGCCGATTTGAGTGCCTGCCATCCACGCCCACTTGGCTTCAATGTTGTCGTTTTTTATCAAACTGATGGGGCTTTCAAAATCGTCGATGTAAAATTCGGTGTAAATGCGCGCCAGGTTGAAAAGACGATAGTTTGCGTCGAAAGCTAAGGCTCCGTTGTTATTGTCTTCCGAAAAATTTCCCTTTTCCATAAAGAGAGGAACAATCGGGACAAAAAGCCAAACCTTATTTTCGTTGTAAAGAATTTGCGTTTCGCTCATGCCGAGAATCAAGTTTCCCAAATTCAATTCGTAGCGGTGGGCGTAGAGGTTGCGGTCGTTCGTATTTTTCCGATTCATGCTGTTCGCGTAAATGCGCAAATCTCCATATAGACTTATAACCGAAAGCGGCCCCACGTGAAATTCAAAGGAAAGCGTGTTGTAAGGAAGCGCATATTGATTCAAAGTCAAATTATTGTAATAGCCCGGACCAAAATGAAAAACATCCCGAGCGAGCATCAACCTTCCAAAGCCCATATTGATGGCGAGCATTCCGCGGTATCGGGCATAGCTTGCGTATTCGACGCCGCTGTTATTTTCTTCTTTTTGGAACTCCACAAATTCCCGGTCAAAGGATTTGGGGTAGCTGGCACTGTGGTTTTCCACATAGATGCGAGCATCGAGCATGAATTCCACCGAATCCCTGTAGCCCCGCAGATAAAGTCCACCATCGAGTCCCGGCCAAATGGTGTCGCCTAAAGTTTCTCCGCCGCGGTAATCAATTCCCCCGACAAGGCTTGCTGCAATCGCCTGTTTAGCGTCCCGATACTGAATCAAAGCCCGTTTTTCGTTTTCTGCAAAATTTTCACGCCAGCTGGAATCCCGACGAGGAAAGTAGAACATCTGCTGTGTCCCTGTCGTCATGCGATGGTATTCAAATAAAAGCGGAGTAGTTTCAAGTTGCTTCAGATTGCGCATCCGTTCGCTGGAATAAATAGGGGATGCGGCAAACGACGAAGAGAATGCAATCCCTGAAAAGAAAAGGAATACATTCAGGAAATGCAACGACCGTATCGGAAAATTTGCAGCAAATGGCATACGGGTAAAGTTAGAAAAACTGGTTGAATTTTTTTTGATAACGCGCAAAACCGAGCAAGGCTTGGAAAGAAAAAAGGAAAATTACTCCAGCAAAAGAGTAAAAGGACCATCATTCAGCAGGGAAACCGCCATATCGGCCCCGAAGCGTCCCGTTTCGACAGGGACATTTTCTTTTTTGCACAATTCGATGGTGTATTCGTAGAGAGATTTCGCTAGTTCCGCGTTGCCGGCGTTATTAAATGTGGGACGATTGCCTTTATGGCAATCCGCATAAAGGGTGAATTGAGAAACGAGAAGCAGACTTCCGCCGACATCCCGTAGCGAAAGATTCGTTTTGCCGTCGGCATCTGCAAAAATTCGCAGGGAAAGCGTCTTTTTCACCAAGCGTTCTGCCGTTTCCCGCGAGTCGTCCTTGCCGATTCCTATCAGCACCAGAAGACCTTGCCCGATTTTTCCTACCGTTTCTTTAGCGATATCCACTTGGGCTTGCTTTACCCGCTGAATCAGAAATTTCATGTTTTCGTCCGAGTTTAGATTTCTAGCGACATTTTAAAAATAAAGCAGCGCACTTTGGGGGCCGCTGCTTCAAAGAACGACAAAGAAAGATTTAGATATTCCGAAGAATCTCCTGCGAAGTTTGCGCGGGCAAATCCGTGTCCATCACAAAGTGGCGGACTTCATTCGGGTTGATTTTCGCGTATTCCGAAAGCGCTTGCCCGATTCCGGTCCGGATGTAATAATTCTCGTCTTTGGCGCAATACAGACAGCAGGACTTGAGCAAATCCCAATTTGTATGATTCTTGTATTGAAACTGAAAAAGAATCACGCTGCGGCGAACCCAAATGTTTGGATCATGAATCCAAGTGGCGATTTTCTGGCGAATCGGCGGGATTCTCCAAGCCAGACTTCCGAGAATACTCGTGGAAATCGTATCGACGGTGTCTTTCCAGGGGCGGGTTTTAATCAGCATTTTCAAAAAATTCAAGTGCTGTCCACCCAGCAGGTTCTTATGCCTAAAAAGATAGTCACAGGCTGCATATTGCACTTCGCGATAAGGTTGCGCCCACATATCCGTAATTTTTGCAGCCAATTCGTCACCGTTTTGAGGCGGATTCTTGTCAAAAATGGGATAGGTCGCTTCCCGACGTTTATAAACATTTACTCCGAGAAAATCGAACGAGTCCCTCATGCTTTTTGACATCGCATGAGCTTCTTCTTCATTCGCTCTCGCCCGGAGCGCCAAAATAATATCTTGTGTAAATCGAAGCATTTGCCTAAAAAATACAACACTCTTTCCAGAATTTCTAGGTCTTGACAAATAGATTTTTTTAAATTAAATAAGGGTAAAATGTTCTGCCTTTTGCTTTTATAGCGTTTTTATTTAAAATGACACAACAAACAAACATTGAAAATCTCCCGATTATAGAGGTTCCTCCTGAATTACGCGGTCTTTCTAATGAAGAAATTTTAGCGTTGCACCCCGTTGACGAGAAAAAAAGCGACCGTTTTCGCCCTTCTAAAAAGGAACGCGAGGCGCGGAAAATCGCCAAAGAACAGGAACGCATTCGCCAAATTGCGGCCCAATATAAAAACAGGGACGAAATCTCGCATTATTCAAGGCCTATGCCCAAGATGTCGGATTTTGAAGGAAACCGACAAACTCGAAATACAGAACGTCCGCTGCCTTCTCACAAAAAAACGCTTTTTGTTCCGGGGCAGATGAAAAAACTCTCGACGCCAGAACCTGTTCTGACTCCTAAGCCTTCCGTTGCGCCGCTTCCAGCGCAACCTAGTTCGGGACGGGTTCTTGTGGGGTCCTTTAGCGGTGCAAAATTTGGAGCCGCTAAAACGGAAATCATTTCAACGGAAGAACTTGCCAAAAAGCGTGCCGAAGAAGAAGCGAAGCGTCAGCGGGAAATCGTCCGAAAGCATTTGGCGGAAGCTGCTCTTGCAGCACAGAAAGCCGCTCTTGCCGCTGTCGCCGCTGGAGCGCAAGCCGAAAATGGAGAGCCTAAAACCGCACCGGATTTGGCCTCCCTTTTTAAGCCGGGTTCCGCTCTGGCTGTAGCAGGTGCCGCAGCTGCAGCGGCGGGAGTCTCCCTCCCTCCCATGCAAATCGGTCCTGATGGGAAACCGGTTCTTGCTAAACGGAAGCGAGGACGCCCTCGTAAATACCCTCGTCCCGAAGATTTGATTGTTTAAATATTTTGAAACAACTGTTCGGAAAAGCACTGCACGGAAATGGCGTAACATTTAAATGCGGCACGAATTTTACTTTTTAATATATCTTTGAATTATGCGATACGGTGAATTTTCTTGTTTTCAAAGCGGCGTGGCCGTTCCTGTATTTTCCCTGAAGACTCAAGACTGTGTAGGCATCGGCGAATTTTTGGATTTAGTTCCGTTTGGAACCTGGGCAAAAACTTGCGGATTGAACGTCATCCAAATTTTACCTGTAAACGATACCGGCTACGAATCTTCGCCTTATAGCGCAAGAAGTGCCTTTGCTCTCAATCCGGTTTTTATCCGTTTGCAAATTGTTCACGGAGCCGACGCATTCAAGAAGGACATTCAAACTTTGCAAAAGCGATTCGCCGCCGAAACAAAGGTGCATTATGCGGAAATCGCCCGAGCGAAACGGCAAATTCTGCGGAAAATTTTTGATGCCAATTATGCGATGCTCGACAAGAACGTCGCCCTCGCTAAATGGATTGAAGCCAACTCGTGGATAAAACCATACGCCGTCTATGCGATGCTCAAAGAGAAAAACGGAGAATCGAGTTGGCGTTCTTGGAAAGAAGACCAAGACCCGACTGATTTGCGGGTCAATTCGCTATATCGCAAGCACCGCAAGGATGTTTTGTTCCAATGCTGGATGCAATTTGAAGCGGAAGCGCAATTCAAAGTCGCTTCCAATAAATTGACGGAAATGGGAGTCCGTCTAAAAGGCGATATCCCTATCCTTATCAACGAAGATAGTGCGGACGTCTGGTTTAACCGCCGGTATTTTTCTTTGGACGACCGCGCCGGTGCTCCGCCAGATATGTTCAGCTACAGCGGCCAAAACTGGGGATTTCCAACGTATCGTTGGGACGTTATAGAACAGGAAAATTTTACATGGTGGCGTGAACGTCTGGCGCAAGCGAGTAAATTTTATCACGCATATCGTATCGATCATGTTTTGGGATTTTTCCGAATTTGGGCGATTCCGCAGAACGAACGCACCGGAATTTTCGGGCATTTTTCGCCCGCAGTACCGGTTACGCAGACCGAATTGTCGGCGGCGGGATTCAAAAAAGAGACCGTCGAATATCTACAGCGTCCCAATTATTCCAAAGAGCAACTTCGGGAATTTCTTGGTGAAGCGACCGAAAGTTGCCTTGAAAAATATTTTGAATTCTTGCCATTTACCAGCGACCGCTATGTTTTCAAAAAGGAATTTGACTGCGAAAGCGCCATTATTGATTCCGCAGAAGAGCAATCTGTAAAAGACGCCTTGTTGAAAGTCCAGTGGAACCGCATTTTTGTTCCCGGATCGCCTGCGGATACTTACTATCCTTTCTGGTATTGGTACAATGCTCCGGTTCTGAAAACCCTTCCGCAAAATGAGCAAGAAATACTGGGACGTTTGCTGCATGCCAATGAAGCCTCTCAAGAATCCATCTGGTATGCCAATGGGAAAAAATTGCTCACCGTGCTCGCTCAAGAAACCGACATGGTCGTCTGCGCTGAAGATTTGGGTGCTGTTCCGCATTGTGTTCCTAGCGTTCTGGGAGAACTGCAAATCAATTCGCTTCGCGTAGAACGTTGGGCAAGAAACTGGGACGCTCCGGGACAACCTTATTACGACGTTTCCGAATATCCTAGACTTTCTGTTTCTACAACGAGCGTTCATGATACTTCTACCCTTTTGGGACTCTGGAACGAATCGGATTTTGATAAAAATTTGTTCTGGAAAAATCATTTGCATTTGGAAGGAGATGCTCCGCAAAGCCTTTCCCCGGATGTCGTCAAATTGTTAATCGGCAATATTTTCCAGTCGAACAGTTTGTTCTGCATTCTTCCGGTGCAAGATTTTCTTGCACTCAGTTCCCGCTGGACGCCGCAAAATCCCGAAGATGAACGGGTAAATACGCCGGGAACGGTCGGACCGCAAAACTGGGCTTACAAAATGCCTTGCACGGTGGAAGAACTTTCAGACAACTCGACGTTGAAAAACGAAATTGCGAAACTCGTGAACGCGCGAGCAAACCGGTCTTTGCGCTGATGAATGTAAGCTAGGAAATCACGTTCCCATCGGAACAAACGCCATCATGATGCCCAGAGTCATTTTATGGGTTCTGGCATTGTCGGTGGTGAAACCGTTGAAATGGACGCCGAAGACAAGAAAATGAACTCATTCAAAAATGCCGAAAAGGAAAAATGAGATGTATTGTTTTGCAGCAGAAACAGGTTCTTTTTTATGAGTGCGCCTCAAGATTTTCATTGTCCCGATTGGGTTCGTTCCGCCGTATTTTATCAGATTTTCCCCGATAGATTCGCCCGATCGCCAAAGTACGAATGTGCCGGCAGTTTTCACAATTGGGGAGCCAAGCCCGAAGTGCACGGATTTTGCGGAGGAAATCTTCGCGGGATCATTGAAAAACTGGATTACATCCAAGACTTGGGAGCCAATGCGCTGTACCTATGCCCGATTTTTAAAAGCGCCGCAAATCATCGCTACCATACCGTGGACTATTTGCAAATCGATCCGGTGCTAGGAACCATTGAAGATTTTGACGAGCTTGTGCGGGAAGTGCACAAACGAGAAATGCGAATCATTTTGGACGGCGTCTTTAATCATTGTTCGCGGGGATTTTTTCCATTTGTTTCTGCGATGGAAGAAGGCGAAGCGTCGCCCTATAAAAATTGGTTCCACTTTCATTCTTTTCCGGTGAACGCCTACTCCGAAAAACCGAATTACGATTGCTGGTGGGGAATGCCTGCTTTGCCAAAGTTCAACACCGATAATCTAGAAACCCGGGAATACCTGTTACGGGTCGCGGAATTTTGGATTCGCCGAGGCATTGACGGCTGGCGTCTGGACGTGCCCAATGAAATTGATGACGACGATTTTTGGCGGGAGTTTCGGCGACGAGTCAAAAAGTGGAATCCCGAAGCGTATATCGTGGGTGAAATTTGGGAAGATCCGTCGCGCTGGCTGGCTGGCGACCAATTTGACGGAGTGATGAACTATCCTGTGCGAAAACTTGCTCTGCGTTTTTTGTTCCCCGAGGGGATGTCTTCTTCAAATGCCGTTTCAACGGGCGATCCGACGGCCGTTTCGGTTTCTGGAATGGACGCTGCTGAATTTTGCAATGCCTTCCAGAATCTATTGGAGCGAAAGCTGTTCGGCGTGCAAATGAATTTGTTTGGAAGCCATGATACCGCTCGCTTGCTTACCCTTGCCGGGGGAAATTCCTGTCGGGCAGCCGTCGCTTGGGCTTTGCTTTTGACTTTGCCCGGAGCTATCTCTCTTTATTATGGCGATGAAATCGGAATGGAAGGCGGAAAAGATCCGGACAATCGCCGCTGTTTCCCTTGGCAAGAACTGCCCGACGCACAAAATTCCGAGATTTTTCGCCTAGTGCAAACTTTTCTCGCTTTTCGGAAACGGGAACCGGCGATGTCCATGGGAACTTTTTCCATTCGCCCCGAAGGACAAGGACTGCTGATTTGCCGCCAATACAATAAAACGCTGGTGGAATTGCGCCTCGGATTTCCAGGCCCCGTTCCGTTGCCGGGAATTTCCGCACGAACAGAAGTGATTTATGAAAGCGGAAAGTCTCCGATTGCGGGCGTTGCAGGCTACTTTGTTGCCAAGGATGGCATTGTTCTCACCAAACGTCCAGCCATCTTATAAAAATTTCTAAATTTAAGCCCAAATTTTAGGTTTCTCAAGCCTTTAAGGAAAATGATCAGATGAAAAAAAAATTATTTGGAATGCGCGAGTTTATCATACTCGGAGTCATCCTTCTTGCCGCATGGTCGATAATTCCCTCCATTCAAGTACACTCCAAATCGGGTGAAGCAAAGAAGGAATTTATCAAGCAAAATCCAAAAGTAGCCGCCAAGGCGATGAATTTTGGCCTAGATCTTGCCGGAGGAACTAGCATTACCCTCCAAATAGACAGCAAAGGTCTTAAAACAGAAGATATTAAAGACATCCAGCAACAATCGCTGGAAATTGTCCGTAACCGCGTGGACCAGTTTGGTCTTTCGGAACCGCAGATTTCCCCTTCGGGCAACGACCGGATTAATGTTGAACTGGCGGGCGTGGATGATTCTACGGCAAAGGCGCTTGTCGGCAGCACCGCCAAGCTGGAATTCAAAATCCTGGCGGAACAGGAGAAGTTCTCGCAAATTGTCATGCTGATTGACAATTATCTGCTGGGTCGGAGCGACGTGAAAGACAGCGTACAAGCGGATTCGGCGGCGGCTGAACCCGTCACAACGGCGAAAAAAGACACCCTTTCCGATGCGGAACTTTTCGCAGGCAACGCAAAGTCTGATGATCTTGCTAAAACGGATTCGACTGCAACAGCCGGTTCGGATTCCGTCAAATCCTCGGCAACGGGAACGGCTCTTTCCGCTCTTTACCTTTCTTTCGGCAACGGCGGGTTTGTCGCCCAGGAACAAATCGAAACGATTAAACGCATTTTGAGCGATCGCACCGTCCAGAGCTTGATCCCGCACGATGTCGTTTTCGCCTGGGGTTCCGGTTTTGAAAAGTTGAAAGATTCTCCGATTAAAGCAAAACGCTTGTATTTGCTCAAGCGTCGTGCGGAAATGAGCGGTGAATACGTTTCCGATGCTCGCCCCTATCGTGTTTCTGACGGAACAAATTCGGGCGAAGTTGCCGTTAGCCTCAAGTTTTCGGGCATTGGCCCCAAGCGTTTTGGCGCAGTGACTGCGGCAAATATCGGCAAGCAAATGGCGATTGTTTTGGACGACCAGGTTATCAGTGCTCCTGTTATCCGCGACCGCATTCCGAATGGAGAAGCGCAAATCACAGGTCTTGACGATATGGCGGAAGCGAATCGCTTGGCGGTGGTTCTTCGTTCCGGCGCACTGAAAGCCCCGATGAACATCATCGAAAGCCGCACGATTGGCGCCACCCTCGGAGAAGACAACATCCGCAGCGGTTTTGGCTCTGCTTTAATCGGTATTATCATTACCATTCTCTTTATGATTATGTATTACCGGTTTGGCGGTCTTGTCGCCAGCGTCGGTCTGGTCTGTAACGCTTTGATTACCGCAGCGGTTCTTTCGGCTTTCGGCGCCACTCTGACTTTGCCCGGTATTGCTGGTATGGTGCTCACTGTAGGTATGTCCATTGACGCCAACGTGATTATTTTCGAACGTATCCGGGAAGAACTTCGGGCGGGCAACAAAGCTCGAGCGGCAATTGCGAAAGGTTACGAACGCGCTTTCAGTGCCATCTTCGACTCTAACTTGACCACTTTCCTCACCGCTTTGATTCTTTACAAGATTGGAACGGGTTCGGTAAAAGGTTTCGGCCTCACTCTGATGATTGGCATTGCCGGTTCGATGTTTACGGCTCTTACCGTTACCCGCGCTATTTTCGACTTGAAGCTTGCCAAGCAGGATACGAACGCGATTTCGATTGGAGCGGGCTTTGCCGCTTTGAACCGGGCGCATTTGCCGATTATGAGCAAGGCAAAAGTTTTTGTGTCGATTTCTGCGATTTGTGTGATTATCGCTCTCGCCCTTTCCGTATTCAAAGGATTTAATTTCAGCATCGACTTTACTGGTGGAACCGTCTTCCGTGTGCAATACAACGACTCCGAAGATCATCTGAAAGATTTGAACGCTGTACTCGCCAAATTCAATGTGACCGATGGAACGGTTCGCACCATGGGCGCAACATCTTTGCAAAACACCTATGAAGTTTCTGTAAAGAGCGAACAAGGCGCAGATGTGATTAAGGCCATTGATTCCGACGAACGCGTGCAGATTCTTTCTCAAGATGAAGTCGGAGCAACCATCGGTGAAGAATTGCGATTCAATGCGATTCTTTCCGTTTTCCTTGCTTGGCTTGCCATTTGTCTGTATGTCTGGTTCCGCTTTGGCAAACTCGGCCTTGGCTTTGGCTTGGGAGCGGTGCTAGGACTTGTGCACGATACGATTCTCACCGTCGGCTTTGTATCGCTTTTGGGACTTTCCGTAGATGGTGCGATGGTCGCAGCTTTCTTGACGATGATCGGTTACTCGGTAAACGACACGATTGTTAACTATGACCGCATTCGCGAAAATGTGAAACTCCACGGAGGATCGGATTTTGCGAAAACCGTCGATGCTTCCGTCTCTCAAAGTTTCAGCCGTACAGTGATTACTTCGCTCTCGACGTTGTTTGTCTGTGTGATTCTAGCCGTTATGGGCGGCTCTTCCATTCGTGACTTCGGCCTTGTGATGACGTTCGGCACTATTGTCGGCACCTATTCCTCGGTGTTTATCTGTGCGCCATTCGTCGTCTGGTTCAACAAGCACGTTCGTCGTCTTGTGTAATTTTTACAAATAATTCACCCAAAGGCCTAGGCATTGTCCTAGGTCTTTTTTATTTTTGGTTCGTAAAATTGTAGGCGTTCATAATACAAGAGAGGCTTTTATGCTCAAGTATTATAAAATTGAGAATGGCCGCATCACGAAAGCTTCGGATGAAGATTCCGCGGACATCGTGCTGATGGGTAGCCCTAGCCAGGAGCAACGGGGTGCCCTTGTAAAAAAATATGAAATCGCCGAACATACAATAGCTTCTGCATTCGATAACGATGAACTTTCCCGTATCGAATACGACGACGATTTTACGACTATCGTTTTTAAAAAACCCCGCAATTATACATCCGAAGATTATTTTGAATTCCGCGTAGAATCTTTTGGTATCTTCTTGTTTGAAGATTGGGTTTTGCTCCTTTCCGATGCCGAAATTCCCTTGATGGATTCCCGGCGTTTTTCAAAGATAGACTCGCTGAATACCTTTGTCATTAAGCTTCTCAACTATTCCGTCTATCACTTTAACGAACATTTGAAGATTATGAACCGGATAAACGAGGAACTCGAAGACAAATTGCAAAATTCGCTGGACAATCGATATTTGCAATACATGTTCACGTTGAACAAGGGCCTTATTTATTACGTCAGTGCACTCAATTCTAACGAAGCGTTGCTCAAAAAATTGCAGATGGGGCGTGGAATGCAATTCAGCGAAAATGAACGGGAACTTTTAGACGACGTGGTCATTGAAAACCGCCAGAGTTTGCAGCAGGCAGAAATCTACGCCAACATTCTTGCTTCCTTGATGGATGCGCGGGCAAGTGTCGTCAATAACAGTATGAATGTGCTGATGAGAACGCTGAATATTGTCACCATTGCCATTACGCTCCCGACTTTTGTGGCAAGTATTTTTGGTATGAATGTAAAATTTCCTTTTGGGCTTGGTGAAAACAATCCGTATTCGTTCTGGATTATCATAGCGATATTTGTCCTTTCTGTCGCCGGGGTGCTTTTCGTTTGGCGAAAACGCAAATAAATGAAAAAAATTTCGCGCCTATTCATTATCAATTCTTACATTCCCAAGATGCTTCTTGCAGCGTTTATCGGTTTGGTTACCGGATGCGTCGCTGTCATTTTCCGCTGGAGTCTAGAAACGACAACTCGATTTGTTCGCGATACGTTTTCGGGCTATGCTTTATTCCTGGCTCCAGCCATCGGCGGTCTGCTGGTCGGCATTTTGCTCTTTGTGATAACCAAAACGCCGGAAGCGGCAGGGCAGGGGACTGATCGGTCCATTTACGCATTCCATCACTGCGGTCGGGCGTTGCGAAAAAGGGTCGCGCCTGTAAAATTATTAGCGAGTACAATTACTCTTGGCAGCGGAGGCAGTGCGGGGTTTGAAGGTCCCGTTTCCCAAATCGGCTCTGGCATCGCTTCGACGATTTGCCGTTTTTTCAAAATGACCCGCGCTGTGCGTCGGCAATTCGGGCTTGCGGGAATGGCGGCGGGCTTGGGTTCCATTTTCAAGGCACCTTTGGCAGGAGCGTTGACTTCCGTAGAAATTCTTTATCGCGAAGATTTTGAAAGCAGTGCTTTTTGGACATCCATTATCGCTTCCGTAGTCGGGTTCTCGGTTTATTCCAGCGTTTTCGGAACCGCTCCAACTTTTAGCGTCCCCGAATTTTCCTTTATAAACGTTCCAACCCTTTTTTGTTGTGCGCTGCTGGGGCTTCTTTGCGTGCCGGCATCGTATCTATATGCAAAAATCTATTATAAAGTCGAAGATTTTTTTTCATCATGGCAAATTCCCAACTGGGCAAAGCCCGCTGTGGGCGGAATCCTTTGCGGACTCGTCGCTTTGCTTTTTCCGCAGGCGATGGGAGGCACTTGGGACTATGTGGAAAACATGACTCGTCTGGTGGATTCGGAACATTCGCCTTCGGTTTTCTTTTTGCTGGGGCTTGTTGTCGCTAAAATTTTGGCGACTTCTTTTACCGTCGGCAGCGGTGGAGCGGGCGGCGTTTTTGGTCCCTCTCTTTTTCTGGGTGGAGTATTGGGAGCTGCTTTCGCTGTGTCCGTAGAAACTTTAGCACCTGGGCTTTTGCAAAAACCGGGCGCCATGGCGTTGGTTGGTATGGGAGCTTTTTTTGCCGGAGCGACAAAGGCACCGTTGGCTGGTGTGGTCATGGTTTGCGAAATGACGGGCAGTTATCAACTATTGCCCGGGATAATGCTGGCCGCTGTTGTGCATGTCGCATTCAGCCGAAAATGGGGGATTTACCGGAGCCAAGTTTTGAACAAATTTACGTCTCCAGCGCATCGGTTGGAAATGGATCCGGATTTGCTGCGAACCATCTCTGTAGAGTCGGTGATGCAGGCTTCCCGTGTGTTATGCCTGAATGCCAAAAAAACAATTCACGAGGCGGAGCATGATATCAACACGTTCAATGTCCTATTTCCAGATTCTGCGGTGACGCATACTTATCCGGTTTACGATGGCGATGAATACTTGGGCATTCTGGATTGGAGTCTCGTCTTGCGCAATATCGTTTCCATTGAAGGCAGTGCCGACGTCTTGTTGGTTTCTGATTGTATTACACATTCTCCGCTTCTGCCCATCAGCGCGGATTTGCACAGTGCTATGAAATTTATGCTTAAGCATTCCATGAATGAAGTTTATGTCAAAAATTCCAAAGGCGAAATTGTCGGAACGATTTCTGCGGCAACAATCCTAAGCGCATACGATCGAGTTGTGCGGGAATAAAGTAGTGTTGCATTAAATCAGGAAATTTTATCCAGATTTCTTGCAGACAAAAGAATTATCGTACTAAAAATTTTTGGGGCTAGCGTTGCCATTACTCGTGCTTTTTCCCACTCATAAATTCTATGTCCATGCGAAAAACGCCTGTTTTGCTAATGGCGCGTTCTATATAGGCTTCACCTTCTTTTTGGTATTCGGGAGAGTATTTTTTGAGAAGCAGACGCAATCCGGTTTCAGGATTTTCCGCTGGGCGAATACGACCAAAAACGATGCAACTTTCAAAAGCGGTGCTAAATTTTTCAGGATGTATTTGCGTATTCCGCACAACGGTAAAGCATGTTTTGGAATGATTGCAAATGCTTTTCGCTTTTTCTCCGGCATTCTTTGCGCCGTGAAACCAGATATGTTCTCCGTCAAAAACGTAATTGAGGGGAACTCCGTAGGGATAGCCCAAAGAGTTTTCTATCGCCAAGACTCCGTATTCGTTTGTGCGTAAAATTTCTAACGTTTCTTGATGGGAAAGTGCCCTTTCTTGGCGGCGCATCGGTGGAAAATCCGGCAAAGACCCGTAAGAAAAATCGTCTGCTTTTACAGGGATTCCATTTAATAAAGCTTCAATCAGTTCATTTCCTTTATACGTCAATTTGAGTGAAAAGAATGGCGACTCCCTGTCTAAAAGCGTTAAAAAAATACGGTCACCATCCCAATGAGGAAGACTCGCGAATTTCTCTTTGGGAACCCATTCAAGAACGCCTTCGTCACAAGTTTTCAATTTTCCTGTAAATTGCGTCGCGCGGAACAAATGCATAAATTCGGTTTCATCCATGCCGTCGCTCAAGAACGTGACAATCCCGCAATATTTCAAATCGGTGAGTTCCAAACCCGTTTCTTCTCGAGCTTCTCGCCGGACGCAATCTTCAGGGCTTTCGCCCTCTTCAAATTTTCCCCCGATGCCAATCCACTTATCGTGATTGATATCGTTTTGCTTTTTTACTCGATGGAGCAACAAATAAGCTCCGTTCTGTTCGATATAGCAAAGGGTCGTGTTCAGCATAAAAATGCTTACCTCACTTTTTCGACGAATTTTTTGCAAGTCGTTTCTGGAGAATCCGTTTTAAAAATGGCACTGCCGACAACAAAAATATTTGCTCCAGCTTTTTTGGCATCCAAGATATTGTCGAGCTTGATTCCTCCGTCAATTTCAATATCCAAATTCGGTTTCATTTCTCTCAACTTCCGAATTTTGTCCAGACAATAGGGAATTAAACTTTGACCGCCAAAACCCGGATTCACCGACATGACAAGAACCATATCGACTAAATCCAGAATCCATTGGATGTTTTCAATGGGAGTCGCTGGATTGATGCTCACCGCGGGCTTTGCGCCAAGTTCGCGAATCCGGTTTAAAATCCTATCCAAATGCCAAGTGGATTCAGCTTGAACGGTGATATAGTGAGATCCAATTCGAGCGAACTCTTCGACGAATAATTCAGGATTGCTTATCATCAAATGGCAATCCAGCGGGAGAGTTGTCGCTTTACCGATAAGGGCGGAAATTCCCGGACCAAAACTGATGTTCGGAACAAAATGTCCATCCATAATGTCAAGATGAACAAGTCCTGCTCCTCCTTTTTCAATGGCGGTTATTTCATCTTTCAAATTCAGAAAGTTGGCGTTGAGGACACTCGGGGCAATAATCGAATTATTCATTTGAATTTAATACTCATTAAAAATGAAACGGTATTTCAAAAATAGACAAAATTGCGTCTGAAGAAAGCGTTTTTCGCGAACGATACCAACTTAAAAAGCGTCAAAAGGCACTCGCCTTGCCGCTGGGGTCTTGGGAAAAGACATTTTATTTGTTATTATTTGTTAACAACGAAAAAGGAGGTTGATCGATGTCAACTACGAAGAAAACCACAAAAGCGCAAACGGCGAAAAAATCCGTTCCGGCAAAAAGCGCAGAAAAGAAATCTGCTCCGGTAAAGAGCGCGGTGAAGAAAGTTTCCACAACAAAGAAAGCCGTTGCCGAAAAGAAAACGCCTGTAAAAAAATCGGCACCGAAAGCCACAAAGTCGGTTTTGCAAGAAGTTGTATTCAATGTGTATTCTCCCGATTCCAAATCTGTTGAAGTCGCCGGCGAATTCAACAATTGGGCTCCTGCTAAAATGAAAAAAGACGAACAAGGCGTGTGGTCCCTCAAGAAGAAACTCGCTTCGGGAACCTATCAATATAAATTCGTTTTTGACGGCAGCTGGGAAATCGACCAAGCCAATCCGGATCGCGTTCCTGACGGTCAGGGTGGCGAAAACAGCGTGAAGAATGTCTGATTGTCTTTTTTCAGATAAAATTATCCGAGAGGGTGTCGCAAATTACGGCACCCCTTTTTGGCTTTATGACCAGGCGACAATCGAAAAGCGCGTTCAGGAACTCAAGTGCTTTGATGTCGTTCGCTTTGCTCAAAAAGCGTGCCCCAACCTTTCCATTCTTTCGCTAATTCGAAAATGCGGAGCTGTTGTCGATGCGGTAAGTGCCGGAGAAATCGTGCGCGCTCTGCGAGCCGGATTCAAAGGCGGTGAGAGTGACAAGCAAGTGCCTCAAATTGTTTATACCGCCGATATTTTTGATCGGGATGCTATTGAACTTGTCAAAAAACACAAGATTCATGTGAATGTTGGATCCGCGGACATGATTCAGCAACTGGCCGATGCGGGAGTTCGTTCAAACATCACTCTTCGTCTCAATCCCGGCTTTGGCCATGGGCATTCTCAAAAAACAAATACCGGAGGCCCGCTTTCCAAACACGGCGTCTGGTATTCGCAAATTAAAGATTGCCTAAAGCTCGCTCAATCCAATGGGATGTGGATTACGGGACTGCATATGCATATCGGCAGCGGATCGGACTTTGAACATCTTTCCAAAGTTTGCGATGCGATGCGAGATGCGTCAAGACATCTGGGTTCACATTTGCGAGTCATTTCTGCAGGCGGAGGACTTCCCATTCCGTACAAAGAAACGGAAAAGAATAACCGCATTGATGTAAAAGCCTATTATGATTTGTGGAACAAAACCCGCAAAGATATTGCGCAATCCATAGGACATGATCTGGCTCTTGAAGTGGAACCTGGGCGTTATCTGGTTGCAGAAAGTGCTGTTCTGGTTGCCGAAATTCGCGCCGTCAAAAAGCAGGCCGACAATCTGTTTTATTTGGTAGATGCCGGATTTAACGATCTTGTGCGTCCTTCTTTTTATGGTTCTTACCATGCTATTTCCATTGTCTCTTCGGACGGCAGGAATTTGGGAGAGGCTCAAGATGCCATCGTTGCTGGACCTCTATGCGAATCGGGAGATGTGTTCACTCAAGAAGAGGGAGGATTTGTCGTATCCCGAAAATTGCCCGAAGCCAAAGTCGGAGATTTTCTGGTTTTGCATGATACGGGTGCTTACGGAAGTGCGATGTCGAGCAATTATAACAGCCGCCGTTACGCTCCGGAAATTCTATTTTCCAACGGTGAATTGAAATTGATTCGGGAACGTCAAACTTTTGACCAGTTGATGGAAAACGAAAAAATCGTAACCCTGTAGCGGATAAGTCCTGTTATTTTCTTTCGTTCAGAATTTATATTCTGAACGTTTTTTTGTTGATGTCGATGATAACTCGATCAGCCGCCTCTAAAAATTCATTTTCAAAATTTTTGGGAAATAGAAAGCTCCGTATGCTAACGATTTTTCACTTGAACTGCTATTTCCCGTATGAAAAAATCGTACCTAAAAGTTTTATTGCGCAATTTGCCTGAAAAATTTATCAAAATAGCGAATTCGCGTCTTTACATCTGTTATAAATATTTTCCAGAATAGGGATGTTTATGAATTTTGCTATCTTTTAAATTACTTTTGGAGATTTTATGTCTGAATTAAATATGCAGATAAAAGAAGTGCTCATCAAGTCGTTGGAGTTAGAAGATATTACTCCTCAAGACATTGATGACGACGCTCCGCTCTTTGGATTGAATAAAGAGGGAAAGGGGCTTGGACTCGACAGCATTGACGCGCTGGAACTGGGCATCGCCATTAAAGATAATTTCGGTGTTACCTTTTCTACGGTGAATGAAGAAACCCGTCGGCATTTTGCGTCGATCAATGCGCTTGCTTCCTACATTTCGGCAAATAAAAAGGATTGATATTATGGACAAACAGCAGATTTATGAAAAAATTCGCAACGCTTTAGTAAATGATTTTGAAATGGACGCTGCGAAAGTCGTTCCGGAAGCTCGCCTTTATGAAGACCTGAATCTCGACAGCATCGATGCCGTGGATTTGATTGTTAAACTGAAACAATATATTCCCAGAAATGTAGATCCCGAAGTGTTCAAGCAAATGCGCACTCTACAAGATGTTGTCGATGGCGTTTACGAATTGACGCAAGAAACAAAAGACAAGTAATGAACTTCTTTGTCGGCAGGATATTTTTCGCCATCGTATTGGTTCTTTATCCTGTGCTCATTTTTTGCGCTCTCCGTTTTGGGGAATTTTCCCCGCGTAAACTGGCATTGCTTTTGCTGCTTTTAGTGGCTCTTCGTATTTTTTTATTTGCTCAGCACAAACATCCAAGCATTCCTGTAAAAGAAATCGGTTTCACCACCATTCTGTTGTTATGTGGGATATTGACGTTTTCTTTAGACAATGCAAAATTTCTTCTATTCTATCCCGTCTTGGTAAATAGCGGGATGCTTTGTCTTTTTGGAGCAACTCTTTTTTCTAAAACGAATCTCGTATTTCGACTGGCGACTTTTGCGGACAAGCGAATTCTCCGTATTGCTGACCGAATTCCCATAGAGCGTTATTGTCAAAAAGTCACCATCGTCTGGTGTATTTTTTTTTGCATAAACGGAGCCATCGCCCTTTGGACCGTTCTTGCCTCCGATGAAAAATGGTGGGCTCTTTATAACGGTTTTATTTCCTATATTTTGATGGGAATCCTTTTTGCCGTAGAATATGGAGTGCGAAAAATGAAACAAGGCTCATTGCAATCTTACATCTCGTTCTCCCAAATACAGGCGAATTCTCGACCGGACGATTCTGTCGTGTGCTTTCGCGGTTCCGGCCTGTCATCCGTATGCAAAACATGGAAGATGTTCAAAGAAGACGTTTCCA
Source organism: Fibrobacter sp. UWS1 (assembly GCF_002300445.1). NCBI lineage: Bacteria > Pseudomonadati > Fibrobacterota > Fibrobacteria > Fibrobacterales > Fibrobacteraceae > Fibrobacter > Fibrobacter sp. UWS1. The sequence continues at coordinate 1,518,484 of NZ_NSGW01000001.1, read as the reverse complement.
AATTGCGAGGTGCCATTTCACAGGAATCTTACGATTCTTGGATTTTAAATGTTGAAGATACCTACCACCTACTCGTTGCTATCTTTGCGCTTTTTCAAAGTCAAAAGAAAATTTTGTTTACGGCTAATCGGCAGAAGGAATTTATTCGAGAAATTCGGAAGCCGAATGTCGGATTTTTAAACGATACCGGCGAAGAAAATTCTTTGCAAATCCCGCAAGTGCTGGAACGGTTTTCCGCTCAAATTCCTTGGCAAACCTTTAATGCGCAAAAAGCGCAGGCGGCACTCTATACTTCTGGCACGACGGGTGTTCCTAAAGAAATTCCAAAAACCGCAGCTCAATTTGAAAATGAAGCCGATGCTCTTGCTGGCAGATTTGCGTCCTCTTTTTCTCATTGTAACTTTTATTCGACGGTAAATCACCATCATATTTACGGACTCGCTTTCTCGGTTTTTGTTCCGTTTTCCGCAGGACTTCCTATTCGTCAAACGCGATTTGAATTTCCCGAAGAGCTGGAACAAATTTTAGCAGAGCCCGCAGTAATTGTGGCAAGTCCCGCATTTTTAAAACGTTTGGTTGCCAACCGAACCAAGCTGGCCTTTAAGAAAAAACCGTTTTGGCTGTCGGCGGGCGGAGTGCTTCCCGATGAAGTTGCCCATCAAGTCGAAGAGCTTTCGGGAAATGGAGTGCAAGAAATTTATGGTTGCACAGAAGCCGGTGCCATAGCGACTCGCCGCATTCAAATTACTCCTTTATGGACACCGATTCCGACAAATCAAATCACGCTGGAAGAGGATGGACGTTTGAAAATACTCTCTTCCTATACGGAGCCAGAAGGGTTTGTTACAGGCGATTTGGGAAAAATAGAATCGGACGGAACTTTCTCGCTGCTCGGCAGAGCGGATTCCATTGTGAAAATTGAAGAAAAGCGCATATCGCTTTTGGAGGTGGAAAACCGTTTGCGCGAAACCAAGTTGGTCCGAGATGTGCGAGTTGTTCCGATGGCGGGAAAGCGTCAATTTCTGGCAGCTGCTCTGGTTTTAAACGAAACGGGAACGTTAAAGTTTGCGGAAACGCCCAAAAAAGAAATCAATGCCTATTTTCGCAATTACCTGTCCAATTTCCTAGAGAATACGGTGACTCCCAAAAAGTGGCGTTACTTGGAAGAATTGCCGCAAGATGTGATGGGAAAAGTGAAAACGCGCGACATTCAAAAGCTGTTCGCTTTGCCAGAAGACCCGAATTTCAAAATACTCCGTTTCTTTCAAAACGGTAATCGGCTGGCGGTTAAAATTGTCGTGCCAAATACAAGCGATTATTATGATGGGCATTTTCCTCATTTCAAATTATTGCCCGCAGTCGTTCAAATCGATTTGGCGTTGCGATTTTTTCGCGCGTTTTTCCAACTGCCCAGCGAAATAGATCGCATTTCTAGAACGAAATTTACAAGTCCTATTCTCCCAGATACACCTATTACTTTTGAAGAATCGTATTCTCCGGAATTGGGAAAGATGTCATTTCGGATCGTCAATGGAGAAACGGTTCACGCTTCGGGATCGATTCTTTTGAAAAAGGCTCCATAATGGAATTCAAACCTTGCGCTGTGATACCCATCTTTCGCCACGCCGATGCGGTGCGTCCGGTGATACAAAAATTATTGGCGCAGAATCTTCCCATTATTTTGGTGGATGACGGAAATTCCGCTGAAGAATTGCAGATACTACAAAAAATCGCCCATAGCGATTCTCGAATTTCCTTGATATCGCTTGCGAAAAACGGAGGCAAAGGAGCCGCTGTTTGTGCCGGGCTTCGAGAAGCTTATCGTACCGGATATTCTCACGCATTGCAAATCGACGCCGATGGGCAACATAATCCCGAAGCCATTCCGTTCTTTTTAAAAGCTTCTCAAAAGCATTTGGATTGTCTTGTCGGCGGTTTCCCTCAATATGACGATTCTGCTCCCAAAGGGCGAAAAATCGGTCGTAAAATCACGAATTTTTGGGTGTCGATAGAGACGCTTTCTTTTGCTGTTCCCGACGCCATGTGCGGCTTTCGCGTGTACCCGCTTTGGCTCACCGAACCGATTTTGAAGCGGATTCAAACATTCCGAATGGGTTTTGATATTGAAATTCTGGTGCGGCTTTCTTGGGCGGGAGTCCGTATGTATTTTTATCCCATCCAAGTAATTTATCCCAAAGATGGCGTATCCAATTTCCGAATGTGGCGAGACAACGTAGAAATTTCCCGCTTACATACACGACTTTGTTTTGGAATGCTTCTCCGATTGCCTAAATTACTAAAGCGCAAAAGTGCAAGAGGCAAAAAGTAAATAATGGCAAACGAACATTGGTTTCAAATAAAGGAAACGGAAAATGCCGAATGGAAGTTTCAGTTTATGCTTTGGGCTGCCATTCACTTGCCTCTGAAATGGATAGAGTGTTTTGCCGCAGTCATCGTCTTCTTTTTTTATTTGGGAGCATCTCCCGTCCGAAAACGTTCTCGCCTTTACTTGGAACACGTATTTGCCATGCGAAATCAAAAAGTTCCGCATTTTGCTGTGTATCGTCACATATTGGCGTTTGCTTTGTCGATGGTGGAAAAAATTCGAGGTTGGGCGGGTAAAATAAATTTGTCGGAATTGGAAACCCAAAATGATGATATTGATAAACTTATCGAATCTTTGGATTCTGGAGAAGGCGCATTTGTTTTGTGTTCGCATTTGGGAAACATTGAGGCTATACGTTCCTTGACGGGATTTCGCAAAGAACATACCCATCGCATTTTTCAGGTTTTCCCTGTTGTTGATTTTTCGGGAACCCGAAAGTTCAATACGATTCTGCACAAATTAAATCCATCGTTGATGAAGAACGTTTTTGATGCCAATACAATCGGCCCCGATTCCGTAATCGCTATGCATGAAAAAATCGTTTCAGGAAATCTGATAGCTATTGCCGGGGACAGAACGTCGTCTCATTTTGAAAAACGCCAAATTTCCTTGCCGTTTTTAGGAGAAAACGCAGCATTTCCCGAAGGCGCATTCACTCTTGCCTGTGTTTTAAAAGCTCCCGTGTACTTTATTTTTGCTTTTCGTAAAAAAGATTTAGATATCACGTCGCCCTATGAATTTCACGTTATTCATTCGTCCGTAACTTGGACGGGAAAGCGTTCGGAACAAAAAAAGAAAATCGCGGAATTGGCCGCCGAATTTACTTCGCATCTAGAACGCTTCTGTTTGCAGCATCCATATCAGTGGTATAATTTTTACAATTTTTGGTCAAAAGGAGAATTGTCGTGAACTCCAGAACAATCACAGCAAGTGCCGAAATACAGATTCAATTTTACGATTTGGATCCGATGAATGTCGCTTGGCACGGCAATTATGTAAAATATATGGAAACAGCGCGTTGCGCTCTTTTGGATAAAATCCATTATGATTATTTTGAAATGGAAAAAGCGGGTTATGTTTGGCCCGTTGTGCAGCTGCATATCAAATACATTCGACCGCTTCGTTTTATGCAAAAGGTCCGCATAGAAGCGACCCTTGTCGAATACGACGTTTGCTTAAAAATCCGCTATCGTTTCATGGATGTAGAAACTGGCAAAGTCATCACCAAAGCGGAAAGTACTCAAATGGCGGTAAATCTTAAAACGCATGAATCCATGATTGGTTCTCCGCGCGATTTTGTAGAGCGAATTGAAAAATATCTCGCCGAGAATGAAAATGGTTAAAATATATTTCACGATTTTTCTTTTTTGGAGTGGAATTCTTTTTGCAAAAGATTCTTTATGGGATTCTCCTGCCGATTTTAACTCGCCCGCATTTGCGGAAATTGTACAAACTCTTTCTTCTGTAAAAAAACAAGAAGGTTCCTTTATTCAAAAACGGATTGTACAAAAAATTCAACGCGTCTTTGAATCTTCGGGCACTTTTTTAATTTCTGGCAAAGACGGCATTATTTTGAATGTCGAAAAACCCTTTGCGTCACGTTCTGAAATCTCCAAAGAAAAAATGATCCAGGTTTTTCCGGACGGCACCTCTGTGGAAATGAATGCGGCGAATAATGCAGTTTTTCGCGAAATCGCAGCATCCGTTCAAGCGATTTTTAATGGCAATTTAGAATCGCTTCAGCAAAAATTCGATATTTATTTTGTCACTCAAAAGAAAAAATGGACAATCGGCTTGCGCCCCAAAGAAAAAATGATTCAAAAAGCGCTGGCTTCCATTTTGTTGGAAGGTCAAAAGAATCTTGAAAAAGTAGAAATGCTTGATGGAGAAGGAAATATTTTAAGCTATGAATTCAGAAATTCCGCAAAGTAAGAAACAAATTTTTCATATCGGCCTGTGGGCGATTTTACACATCGCTTTGATTGTCGCTGTTGTCTTGGCATATCCTTGGAAAATTGATAAGAGCTTGTATTCCGTATTGCCAAAATCCGATATAAGCCAAGAGTTTCAAAACGCAGAATCGGAATTTTCTTCGCGTTCAGCGACGCAGCTGCTCCTGTTTGTCGGCGATTCTGATTTTTCCGTAGCCAAGGCTGCAGCAAATGAAATCGGGAAAATGCTTTCGGAAAGCCAACAGATCGAATCGGCTACGTGGCTCATCGACAGCAATTCTCTAGGAGAACTCTCGGAATTCTTTTATAAAAATCGTTTTGCCTTGCAAGACCCGTCTTTGCTGCAAATGAGCGATTCCGCTCGAGCAAATTATCTGTATCATCGGGCGCTTTCCCGAACCTTCGGAGCTCTTCCTACAAGTTCACTGAGCCACCTGCAAGAAGATCCCTATTTATTGTCTCAAAATGCGCAGGAACGGCTTCTTTTTAAAAATCCTTTACTTTCCGGAAATCTCTCGTTGCGTGAAGGAATGCTGACTGTCGAAGATTCAGGAAAAACTTATGTACTTGTAAACGCAAAAATGCTTCAGAATGCTTCGGATATGGCGTCCGACGGACACATTATTTCTCTGCTAGAAGATAAAATGGCTCTGTTGCAAAAGGCTCACCCGAACCTATCATTTGAATGTTCAGGGGTTCCATTTCATAGCTACTCCAGTTCCCAAAAAGCCCAAAGAGAAGTCGCTTGGATTTCTGGTATTTCTGGGGTTGCGGTGCTGCTGTTGCTTCTTTTAGCCTTCCGCTCTCCTCTTCCGATTCTTTCCATTTTAGTTTCAATTGTCGTAGCCATTCTTGCGGCAATTGGTGCGACTTTGGCGACATTCCATGAAATTCATATTTTCACTTTTGTCTTTGGCACAAGCGTTATCGGAGTGAGCATCGATTACGCGCTGCATCATTTTGCCGATAGGAACTTTCAAATCAAAAGTATTCTACTCGGATTTATGACAACGGAACTGAGTTACATCGCTTTGATGATCGTGAACTTTCCCGTACTTCGGCAGATGGCATTTTTTTCAATGGTCGGCTTGGCAAGTGCCTTGCTTTCCGTTCTTCTAATATTCCCCATTATTTCTCGGAAACTAGAAAAGCGAAATCAAAATCCTCCTGTAATAATTCAACTCGCTTTAAAGGGATATTCCAAAGCGGAATCCATTCCTCGAAAGGTACGTTATATTGTTTTCGCAGTTCTTTTAGGACTCCTGCTTCCTGGATTTTTTAAACTAAATCTGCAAACAGATCTTCGCACGTTATACAAAATTGCTCCGGATTTAGAAAAAAGTGAAATCAAAATAGCGAAGTGGATGAACTCGGGAATTTCTCCGCATTATTTTATCGTGCGAGGCAATTCTATTGAAGACGTTTTACAGAAAGAAGAGAATCTAAAAGAACGCCTTTGGACCGCGCAAAAAGATTCTCTTATCGAATCGGTTTTGGCATTTTCCGATTTCGCTCCGTCAGCTCATCGCCAACGGCAACTGGATTCCGCTTTGCGGCGTTCCCTTCCCATTCGTTATGCCGCTTTGAAAAAAGCAATGAAAATTCCCAAAAGGCAACAGCTGGAATATCCTACTATTCAAACCGATTTAGAAAAACAACTGCCGCAACAATTTGAAAATTTCCGAAATATGTTGTGGATTGGCCAATTGGATAGTTCTTATTACAGTGCGGTTTTGCCTTTGCATGCAACAAAAGAATTTTGTGCAGACTCATTTGCCAGTCCTGACGAGGGAATTTATGCGGTCAATAAAATGGAAACGGTGAATCACGCTTTAACAGAACTTTCCATGACGGCTTTAGCTCTAGTCGCTTTTGCCTATTTTTCTGTATTTTTTATTCTGTCATTCGTCTATAACTGGCAAGATTCTCTACGAATTGTACGGGCACCGATACTAGCTTGCCTATTTACCATGTCGATGTTTGGCTATATGGAAATTCCCGTTAATTTCTTTGCTATCACAGGACTGATTCTCGTTTTAGGCATTGGCATTGACTATTCGCTTTTTTTCAAAGAAGCTGGCGATGATTTAAATTCAACGGCATTTGCTGTGATTTTATCGACGCTGACGACATTGATTTCTTTTGGAACCCTTGCCTTAAGCAGCTTTGCGCCCGTGTCTATTTTGGGGCTTACCGTATTACTCGGCATTTCCGCAAGCTTGTGCCTTTCTCCTTTTGCGAGGAAATAGCAATTGCCATCGGCCAACAATTTTTTAAGTTTTTATCTGATGCGTTTATGGCGAACTATTTTCTGCTGTGCTCTTCTTTTTGTGGTATGCGGACTCATTTCCTGCACGACTCGTTCTGCGCATTTGGCAACAAAAATTTATTATTCCGATTCGCACTTTGCCCATTTGATTCTTCCAAAATTTTCAAATATATCCATAGAAGAAAATCAGCAGATGACCGGTTCTTATGGCGATAAGAAATTTTCGGGAAATTCTTGGATGCTATTGAATGATTCCCTCATTCATGTAATGCTTTTCAGTTCCATGGGAAATGTTATTGCAGAATTAATTTATACACAAGATTCCGTCTTTTTTAACAGCCGCTGGATAGATTCCGATAAAGTCAAAGCCGAATATGTAATAGCCGACGTTCAATTTTGCTACTATCCCGCCAAAATTCTTTCTGAAAATTTTCAAAAAGCAGGTCTGCATTTTAGAGAATCGCAAGAAGGCTCTAGTTTGCGGCGATCGCTATCTGACGGAAAATCGGAAATTCTTGTTATGGAAAAATCCAAAGGGAGAATCCGATTTGAAAATAATATTCGAAATTATCGTTATCAAATCGAATCCGAAAATCAGGAGGAAAGAAATCCATGAATCCTCTTTACATCAAAGATTTTGCCGCCGTTTGTGCTTTGGGAGCGGACAAAAAGTCTATTTGGGACGCTTTGAAAAACGGAATACCCCCGCAATTTATCCAAAAAGAATACTGCGGAAAAAAACGCTATGTCGCAGAAATCCCGCAAAGCAAACTTCCTCATACGGCGGATTCTTTCTACGATAATCACGTCAATCGACTTTCTGAAAAAGCATTGGTTTCTTTGGAAAGTTCCGTTGCCGAATGGATTCAGAAATGGGGAGCGCATCGAATTGGCGTATTCCTCGGTTCCAGCGATAACGGCTCCGAATCGTCCCTTTCCGCTTTAGCATTTTTTCAAAGTAATGGAAAATACCCAGACGGTTATTTATTGAAAAAACAACAGGCTGATTTTGCCGCAGAATATGTGGCCAAACGGTTTGGGATTACAGGCCCGATATTTACCCATTCGTCCGCTTGCGCTTCCAGTGCAAGTGCATTTGTTTCCGCCAGAAATTGGATTGAAGCGGGCTTTTGTGATGCAGCAATTGTCGGCGGGGTGGATATCCAAACGCAAACCGTTGTTCTTGGATTTGATTCTTTAGAAGCGGTTTCCGCAACGCCATCTATTCCGTTCAGCAGGAATCGCTCTGGACTTACCATTGGTGACGCCGCTGCTTTTTTCTTGGTCTCTCGGGAAGCGAATTCGTCTCCATTTCAAATTCTCGGCATGGGCGAAAGTTCCGACGCGGATCATGTTACTGCCCCAAGAGCCGATGGCGAAGGCGCCGTGCAAGCTATTCTAAAAGCGTTGAAAGACGCTCAAATTTCAGCAAAAGATGTGGATTATATCAATTTGCATGGGACGGGAACAAAACTAAACGATGCTATGGAAAGCGTTGCAGTTCATCGTGTTTTCGGTGATAATACGAAATCGAGTTCTACCAAGGGATTGACCGGTCACACTTTAGGCGCATCGGGAGCGCTGGAAGCGGCATTTTGCTGCCTTGCTCTTTCAGACGAAAATCCGAATCGGGAATTGCCTGTACATTATTTTGACGGTGAACGAGATTTGTCCATACCCCAGATTCATCTGGTTTCTTTAGGGGAACGTGCCGAAAAACTCAATATTTGCATGAGCAACTCTTTTGGTTTTGGCGGTTGCAATGTATCTTTGGTTTTGGCGAGGAACGCATGACCGAATTTGATTCTCGAGAAAAAATAGCGCAATTAGTGCCGCATAAAGGAAAAATGAATTTGCTCGATCGAGTCGTTTTTTACGATTTGTCGCAAGCGGTTGCTGAGACGGAAGTGGATATTTCCGAAAAGACAATGTTTTACGACGAAAATTTTGGCGGCGTTCCTGTATGGATTGCTTTTGAATATATGGCGCAAAGTATAGCCGCATTGAATGGTATTGCCAATAGAGAAAAAAATTCGTCTCAAGTTGGCTTCATTTTAAGCGTGACAAATTTTAAAGCGGAAGAAAACGTATTTCTTGCCAAATCCGTCGTACGTATTTGGATAAAGCAAATTGCGCAAATGGACAAAGCGATTACATTTGAAGGAAAAGCGTCTGTCGGTGATAAATTATTTGCAACGGCTACAATCAATACGATGCCGTGGACAATCCGCAAAAAATGGGAGGAATATAAATGGAAAACGGAAAACGCGTTCTTGTGACGGGAGCCAGTGGCGGCATTGGTTTTGCCATTGTACAGGCTGCGTTGTCAGCAGGCTATCAGGTTACGGCGCATTACAACAGCCATGCGGATTCTTTAAAAAATCTCGCCGAACAAAATAAAGAAAATTTGCATCTTCTGCAATTTAATGTAACGGATCGAGAAAATTGTAAATCCGTACTGGAAAAAGATGTTGCCGAAAAAGGAACGTATTACGGAGTTGTTCTTTCTTCGGGTATTTGCCGAGATGCCGCATTCCCCGCCATGACCGACGATTATTGGGACAGCGTCCTCAACGTGAATTTGAACGGCTTTTACAATGTCTTGCATCCGCTGGTCATGCCGATGTGTCGGAAAAGACAAGGACGAATTATTTCCATTGCTTCGGTTTCTGGAGTTATTGGAAATCGAGGACAAGTCAATTACAGTGCAAGCAAAGGCGGAATTATCGCTGCCAGCAAAGCTTTAGCCGTTGAATTGGCTAGTCGAAATATCACCGTAAATAGCATTGCTCCTGGAGTTATTGAAACCGAAATGATTAAAGATGCCCCGATTGATATGATTTTGCCAGCCATTCCCATGCACCGTGTTGGCAAACCGGAAGAAGTTGCTGCAACAGTTCTCTTTTTGCTTTCGGAAGGAGCTTCCTATATTACACGGCAAGTCATTTCTGTAAATGGAGGTTTGGCATGAAACGTCGAGTTGTGGTTACAGGTGGGGCAAGCATTTCTCCGCTCGGAATGGATGACGATGAAATTTTTGAACGGCTCCATTTGCTGAAAAATTGCACGATTCGAATGCCTGGCTGGGATGTTTACAAACAAATCAATACACGATTGGCCGCTCCCATTCCATTTTCTCTTCCGGAATTTCCTCGAAAGAAAATGCGGGGGATGGGGCGCGTTGCTCACATGGCAGTAGCCACTGCGGAAAAAGCTTTGCTCCTTGCGGGTTACGATCTGAATGATCCGGAACTTAAAGCTGGACGTATCGGCGTTTCATTCGGATCTTCCATGGGAAATTTTGACGCTATCAAAGAATTTATGTCCATGCTTATCCATAACGATTCGTCGAACATTACGGCAACCAGTTACATTCGCTGTATGCCGCAAACTTGCGCGGTCAATATCAGCGTTCTTTTGGGACTTACCGGACGTCTTGTTACGACAAATACCGCTTGCACGGCGGGAAGCCTTTCTATCGGATACGCCTATGAAATGATTATGCACGGTGAACAGGATGTTATGATTGCTGGCGGAGCCGAAGAATTAAATCCGACGGGTTCTGCTGTTTTTGATATTCTATTTGCGACAAGTGTTAAAAATGACTCTCCAGAAATCACGCCGGCTTCTTATGACAGAGATAGGGACGGTCTTGTCATCGGCGAGGGCGCAGGCTCTTTAATTCTTGAAGAATACGAGCACGCTAAAGCTCGCGGCGCGCATATCTATGCGGAAGTTGTCGGTTTCGGAACCAACACGGACGGCAATCATCTAACGCAGCCCAAAAAAGAAACGATGCAAATCGCATTGGAAATGGCGATGAAAAATGCGGGCGTTTATCCGCAGCAAATCGGCTACGTTAGCGGACATGGCACGGCGACCAAATTCGGCGACACCGCAGAAACTCAAGCGACTTTTGGGGCCTTGCAAGGAAGGGCCGCTCCTATCAGCAGTTTAAAAAGTTACATCGGCCATTCTTTAGGGGCCTGTGGTGCTATTGAAGCTTGGCTCGGCATTCAAATGATGAATCGAAAATGGTTCCATCCAAATTTGAATCTGAAAAATATCGATCCAGCGTGTGCACCTTTAGATTATATCATGGGCGACGGGAGAGAAATGGATATTGAATATTTTATGTCGAACAACTTCGCTTTCGGAGGAATCAACACCTCTTTGATTTTCAAAAGAATGTAGTGCGCGCACGAAAGAGACAGCCTTTCTTTTTATTCTTCACGTTTCTTTTTCGGGATCTCGATTTCTACAAAGTTCCAAAACGTTTTGCATTTCTTTTGTCAGCAATTCCACCGCAGCTGGTTTCGAATGCTCTTCAAATTTTCCGGGAAAAATAGGAAGAAGCAAATCCAGATTATAATGGTATCGTTCTGAAGGGTGAAAACGGAAAAACGCATCGTTCTTCCGAATGCCGATTTTTTCATTTCCGCCGATGTAAATAGGCAGGGCGCATCTTCCGGAATGAATCGCAAAACGTGCTGCTCCCTTTTTAAAATGCAAAGGTTCTCCCGATTTTGTACGCGTCCCCTCCGGAAAAATAATCAGAGATTCCCCTTCGTTCATGCCAATTCTTGCCCGTTCCAACTGTTCTTCAAAAGGGAGCGTATTGGGAATAAAAAGTGCGCTGACAACGGTGTTCACAAAAGGCGTTTTTGCAAGAGAACCTTTGACAATGCAATTGGCGTTGGGAATAATGGAAAATAGGATGACGACATCCAAAAAAGAAGGATGGTTGGCCACAATAACGCAAGGGCGAAAATTTTGAAAACGTTCCTTGTGCTCAACATGAACGGTTAAAATTCCCAGCAGTTTCATTTCTAAAACGAAGAGTTGAAAAAATCGGAAATTCACCGCCCTCGCCAACATTCGAAAACGTTTTTTGGAAAAACCGGAAAAAATAAAAATGAAGGGAAAAGTCAAAGTGAAAATAGTGCTGCAAATTCCGAACGAAGCGTATGCAATAACCTTAGCAATTAAACGCCAGACATACAAAATTTTTTGCAGGAACTTCATTGTGGAAGTCTATTGTTCAAAAAATAAAGAGCTTGTTCTGCTGCGGTTTCCGTTGCGGGTAGCGAGGAATAATCCAGTTCACAAATGGCGTTCGTTTTTTTACTCGACAGGCGTAAAGCCAGAGCGCAAACAGGATTCGGATATTTTGCAATGGTAGCGTACTCCGCAGGGATTCGTTCATCGGCAAATACAAAAATCCGTTCTTTTTCCCGACCGGAAAGAATTGGCACCACCGCTTCTTTCAACCCATTTTCAAAAGATTTATTCCCAGAAAAAACGGCACTGTAACCGACCATGTTTTGCTCTACAATAGAAGAGGCCGATGCAGGGATGTTGAAAACCGAAAGGCTGAATTGCGCCGGGGAAACTTCTCCGGAAGATAAAATGCCTTCCGAAATTTTATACTGCCGCTGGATTTCTCCAAATTCCGAAGCGAAAGTTACATGCGTATGCGAAAGCCCCTCGGAAACGTCATGAACCGTTTGTACAACCATTTTAGTAATGTCGCTAAGTCTCCGCCGAAATAGCATCGGAACGAAATTTAATTTTGGCGGGTGCTCATCCGTCCATGCAGAAAACCGGGTTACATATACATTCATTTTTTTTTGAAAACGGAAAAGAGTGTAACTGTTGATTCCCAAATTATGATGCGCTTCCCGAAGAACAAACCCGCCATTTTCAACGGCTTGCTTCAATTCGTCAAAGCGATACATTTTGCTGTTTCCGTTGGCAATGCAAGTAAAATAAAGAGATGTCGCTTGTAAAGAATAAGAAGCGGCTTCAAATCGCTGCTTGTCCCAAATCGGTTCCAAAATATAAACGTTTGTATCCGAAGTTATCGCCGGGTAGATTTTTTTCAGAATTTTTGTAATCTGGTGCAGGGAAAAACAATCCAAAAATTGGCTCATCCAAATGGCGTCGGCACCATACGGAAATTTGGTGGATTCGTCAAGGACGTTGCAAGGAATCGTTGTAATGCGATTTTCAAATCCAGCAGCTTTCGCATTTTTCTCGGCAACAGCGGTTTGACCAGGCAAATCAATAATGGAAACATTCACATCCGGATTGTATTTGCAGCATTGGATTGCCCATTTTGCCGTATTGCCGCCTATATCAAAAAGATGTTTTACCTTTTGTTCAAAAACTATCGGCAAAGCTTCGGGAAATGCCAAGTCCGAATAAAAATGATCAAAACCGAACCAACTTTTTTGAAAAACTTCGCTGGTTTGTGAAAGGCCTTCATATACAGTTGTCCAAGGACCAAAACGTTTTAATCCTTCGGGTTTCCCCGTCATAACGGATTTCATCAAATCATCGGCGCCTTGATAGCAAACGTCTTCCGAAAAATCCATGTTCACTTTGGTCATGTCGTCATTCAAAAGGAAAAATCCGATTTTCCCAAGAGTAAAAATCAGCTCTGAGGATTCCGATCTTTTCAATTTGAAAATTCCCATACCAAGTCCCATTTCCATTAAGACGCCAATACCATATTCGGAAAGTTTCAGCTGTTCTGCAATTTGACGAATAGCGATTCCTTTTTTACGAGAGCTGCTGACAAGTTCTAAAATTCCCAAATCTCGCAGAGCGCGAGCGGCTTGAAAAGAAAGGGGGGCGAATGCGATTTTTTGGGCTTCAAATTTGGCATTTACCGCGTCAATGTCGTCTTGATAAAAAGAATCAAACATGGGATTTAACAAAAGCTCCATAAATTGCTTGAATGGCATTTTCCATATTGGAATCATCGACGCCAACCAAGATATTTATCTGCGAGGAACCTTGATCAATAATGCGGATGTTGATTTTCTTTTCGGCAAGAGCAGAGAAAAGTTTGGCGGCAATTCCTATCTGGTTTGTCATGCCGTGTCCGACAGTCGCCACAAGGCTGATCCCGTGGAAAACTTTGACCCTATCCGGGTGCATTTGCAGCATGATGTCTTCTAGAACGGCGTCCTGTACCGCTTCCAAAGCTTTGGAATCCACGACGATGGACATGGAGTCGATGCCGCTGGGACTGAGTTCGTAAGAAAGACCTTCGCCTTCAAGAATGGCAAGAACGCGCCGTCCAAAACCGACTTCCTTGTTCATCATGCTCTTTTCGATATAAATCATCGAAAAGCCTTTACGCCCTGCGATTCCCGTAATCGGAAAATCCGTTTTTTCCGGAGTCGGCCCGATAATCGTTCCGGCGTCTTCCGGGCGATTGGTGTTGCGGATATTAATCGGAATGTTTTTGGCGCGGCACGGTGCTATGGATTCGTCGTGCAGAACGCTTGCTCCCGAATAGGAAAGTTCTCGAATTTCACGATAGCTGACATAGCTAATGGGTTGCGGATTTTTAACGATTCGCGGGTCCGTCATCAGCATTCCCGAAACATCCGTCCAATTTTCATACGCAACGGCATGGATTCCATTTGCAAGAATCGCTCCCGAAATATCGGAGCCACCGCGAGAAAAGGTCTTGACCTGTTTTCTGGGGCCTTCGCCGTAAAAGCCGGGAACCACATAGAGCTGATTTTCATCGGACAATTTTTGCGCAATCGTTTCATAACTATTCGATGTAATGCGGTAGCGTTCATCAAACGCGATCAATTCAAAAGAATCCACAAATTGCGCGTTCAGATATTCCGCCATTAAACGGGCGCAAAGATATTCCCCGCGGGAAACCAAAAAATCCGTCGTTACGGTTTCAAATTCATTTTTTAATTGATTTTCCAAAGCCGACAAATCTTCTCCGATTTTTGTTGCCAGATGAAGATCTTTCGCTATATCAATATAACGGTCGCAAATCATTTTCCACGGAACGGAAAAATCCAGATTTTTGGAAGCGAGGTCGTAAGTCGTGTACAAAAGATCGGTAAGCTTCGTTTCCTGAGGATTCCGTTTTCCGGGAGCTGAAACGACAACGACTTTACGCCGTTTATCCGCCTCTACAATCGCTTTGACTTTTTGAAACTGCTTGGCTTCTGCAACAGAGCTGCCGCCGAATTTGCAAACGATACGATCTGCCATGGATTATCCTTTTGTAAAAAAAGATTCTTTTTGTAAAAAATAGAAAATCATGGTGGATTTTTTGGAGCGAAAAACGTCTTCATCTGTAGATTCCGCCATTCTCTATTTTTGGAGGAAAAATGGAAGTTCATAAACTTTTGGATATCGCGTCTCGCTCGTCTGTTCCTGTTCTTATTTGTGGAGAATCTGGAACTGGTAAAGAGGTGATGGCTCGTCGATTACATCAAATGAGCGATAGGGCAAACGCCGCATTCATTGCTGTGAATTGCGGAGCGATCAGTCCTGGCCTTGTTGAAAGCCTGTTTGAAGGTTCCTGCCGCGGAGCTTATACGGGAGCCGTAGCAAATCAGTTGGGGTTTGTACGGGCGGCGGATCATGGCACGCTTTTTTTGGATGAAATCGGCGAATTGCCGCTTGAAAGCCAAACCCGGCTTCTGCGTATTTTGCAAGAGCGGGCGGTGACGCCCATCGGAGAGCAGCGCAGCATTCCCGTTGATTTTCGTTTGATTTGCGCAACGCATCGAAACTTGCGGGCGGCAGTGAATGCGGGGCGTTTCCGGGAGGATTTATTTTTCCGATTGAATGTTTTCCCGATACATCTACTGCCACTGCGGGAACGCTTGGACGAGTTGAAATCCATCGCTTTCGATTTATGGAAAAATTTATCCTCTCGCCTTTTGAACGATGACGAAATCAAAAGCCTTTGCCGCTTTCCATGGCCAGGAAATGTCCGCCAACTAAAAAATGTATTGGAACGCTATCAATTGCTGCAAGATTTAGGCGTTTCGTTAGAAAGCGTACTTTCGGAAGAGCCTTGGGATTTGCATCCTTTTTCAGGCTGTATTCAAGAACCGCGCCGAACTTATCGTTACGGCAAAACGCCTTCATGGAAAAGCATTCAAAACGCTTTAATGGAATGCGCGGGCAACAAAAGCCAAGCGGCAAGGTTCTTGGGCATCAGTCGAGGCTCTCTGTGCTATCAATTAAAACTCCGAGCGAATAACGTCAAAGAATCGTAAAGATGACAGCAACTTTGCTATTCACAAAGAAAATTTTTTCATTCGGATTTTATTATTTTACTTCTTGAAAAAAGGAATGATTATGGAAAAAGTTTTTCGCACAGGCATCGGATTTGATGTTCATCGATTGGTAGAAGGTCGTAAATGTATTCTCGGAGGCGTGGATATTCCTTACGAAAAGGGGCTTCTCGGGCACAGCGATGCAGATGTTTTGTTGCATGCGATCAGTGACGCGCTTCTCGGAGCCGCGGGGCTTGGTGATATCGGCACCTATTTTCCCGATACGGATCCCGCTTTTAAAAATGCGGACAGCCTGATGCTTCTTGCTAGGGTGCGAGAAGAAGTGGAAAAATCGGGATGCAAAATTGAAAGCCTGGATAGCGTCGTCATTTGCGAACGTCCTAAAGTCAATCCTCATCGCGAAGAAATGAAACAAAATGTTGCACGGGTCTTGAACATTGACGTAAGCCGCATTGGAATCAAAGCCAGCACTTCAGAAAAGCTCGGCTTTACGGGACGCGGCGAAGGAATCGCTGCTCAAGCTGTTGCAACAGTCAGTCGAATCTATCAATGATTAGAATGTTCGAGGGGCTAGTTGATAACGAAGCTCTCTATAATCTTGTGAAACGCATTTGCTTCATGAACCTTCGGTATGACGGTGCAAAACGTGCGCAACAACGATGGCGAAGTTGAAATTTAACCCTTTTATAAGTAAAATTCTCTCAAGTATCCATCATCGGCGGTAAACCTCCCCAATTCATCTGTATTTCAAAATAGCCGTAGAACGTCATATTCCCTGACAAAAAGCGAAAAAGATTCGCTTTTTAAGACATCACGAATCTATATTATGGATAGAAACATTTCTAAAGGAAGACCATGACTTTAAATGAAGCACTCGCCATTGCCGAAAAGGCTCACGCAGGACAGAAAAACAAAGCCGGCGGCCCGTATATCGACTTTCTCAAAAGCGTTGCGGATTTTTTGAAAAACAAAGGGGAACCTGAAGAAGTTCAAGTTCTTGCTGTTTTGCAAGACATTCTCACCCCTTCTACCAAACTCTCTAAAGAAGATGTCATCAATATGGGAGTTTCCGAAGAAACGGTCGATCGTATTTTAAAAATGACTTATCACAAAAATCAAGGTTGGATTGACGAATATAGTTGCAAACTGATGGCGGAAGGCATTCCCGCCGAAGAAGCGACTTACGAAGCCAGAGAAAAAGAATTCGTCAATTTTGTAAAAACCTTAAAGGACGATCCGCTAGCTTCCAAAGCCAAAGCCGCCATTTTAAGCGTTCTCCAAGAAGACAAATATATTCACAGGCAGGAACGCCGAGAACTCAAAACCCAATTCCGCTTGAAAAAATATAAATCGGCGATTGCGGCACTGGAAAGCTAAAAACAAAGGCAGGTCATACTCACCTGCTTTTTTTCATTGTCACCAATCCTTCCTTTTGTTACATTTTATCGCAAGATTGCCCTATGGGCAAACACTCAAATAAGGACACATACCATGGCAAATAAAGTCTATAACTTCAGTGCAGGACCTTCTGTTCTGCCGGAACAAGCCCTTAAAGAAGCTTCCGCAGCTTGCATGGATTTTGCAAATAGCGGAATCAGCATTCTTTCTATGAGCCATCGTTCAAAGCCCATTGGAGATATGTTCGCTGAAACGGAACAATTTCTCCGCGATCTGATGGGCATTCCCGAAAATTATGACATCGTTTTCTTGGGTGGCGGTTGTTCCTTATTATTCTGCATGGTTCCGATGAATCTTCTCGGCCAAAACGCTACCGCCGATTACGCTGATACTGGCGTTTGGGCAAGCAAGGCTTTGAAAGAAGCTAAGCAATTCGGTAATGTGAATGTCGCCTGTTCCACTAAAGCCGACGTGTACAATCACATCGACAAAAATTTGAAAATGAGCGATAATGCCACATATCTGCACATCACCGGAAATAATACCATTTATGGAACGGAATGGCATAGCTTCCCGAAGCCCAAATCCGGTTATCTCGTTTGTGATATGAGCTCCGATTTTCTGGCTCGCAAAGTCAATGTTTCGGATTTCGGAATGATTTACGGCGGTGCGCAAAAGAATATCAGTTGCGCTGGCGTGACCGTTTCCATTATCCGCAAAGACCTTCTTGGCAAAGTGGACCGCAACATCCCGACAATGCTCAATTTCCAGACGCATATCGATGCCCAGAATATGTTCAACACGCCTCCGGTATTCGCCGTTTATGTGATGAACAGAACTTTGAAATGGCTTAAAGATATTGGCGGCGTCGATGTTATCGAAAAAATCAACCGTGAAAAGGCGGCTCTCCTTTACGGTGCTCTGGACGCTTCCAAGATTTTTGTCGGTACGGCAGCCAAAGAGGACCGTTCGATTATGAATGTTCCGTTCGTATTCAACAAGGAAATCGTTTCTGCGGAAAAGAACGATGAACTTGCCAAAGAATTCTTGGATTTTGCAAAGGCTCGTGGACTTCAGCAGCTTAAAGGACATCGCTCTGTCGGCGGTTTCCGCGCTTCGATTTACAACGCCATGCCTAAAGAAGGCGTACAAGCTCTCGTTGATTGTCTTGGCGACTTTGAAAAGAAAGTTCTGGGATAATCTTTGTAAAAAATGCACTGCGGATTTTCCTTTGGGAAGGTCCGCTTTTTTATTATCAGAACTTATAAAATCTCATAAAAAACACGATGCTGCTAATCCGAGATTTCTACAATTTCAGACAAATTTGTATCTACATTGTTTTTGGGGCTTATATATAAAATTCCTTCTGCAAGTTAGTGTTTAGGGGTTAGTGATTAGCGACTAGTGATTAGTTGAAAGTAGGAAGTAGGGAGTTATGAGTTAGAACTGAAAACGGATAACCGAGTTCCCCCTTGCGAAAAGGAATTTCTCGCTTTGAAAAAATGAATAGCAAGTATTTGGTGAAGGATTGTGTGGAATTTTCTTATTTTTTCTCTGTGATTTTACATCCTGATTATCTAAATTGTGCCTCATGAAAAAAGCAATTTGTTTGAAAAAATTATTTTTAGCTGTATTCTTTTTGTGCGCATCCGTTTTTGCCGATTCCACAACGGTCAAAAATCTTTATCCTAAACAGCATCGCGGCTTTTACAGCAGCCAAAATTTCGGCGTTTCCTTTATCGATTTTGAAAAGCACTCCGACGATGACTACGCCAAATTCAGCGGCGTCAGCCCAAACCTCATGGAATTTCGTTTTGGTATCGGCATCGGAAACGTGATCGCATTTTATACGCAATTCAATTTAGCGGTTTATATCGGCTCTTTGGATTGGGGAGATATAGATTGTGACGACGAATACAAGAATTGTTTGGTGGAAGATGAAGAAAGCGAAGACAACGTCGCATTCGCCCGAAGCTACATCGCCTTCGGAACTTCCATCTATCCTTTTCGCGATACCAGTTCGGCTTTGAACGGATTTTTTGTGGGCACTTCTTTCGGCTACGGAATCAGCTCTCCCATAAAAGATATAGAGGCACAAAGCGTCGAGATTCAGTTCACTGTCGAAATCGGCAAGGATTGGTGGGTTTCCGACCAGCTTTCTTTGGGCGTGGGAATCGCCTATTTTCGCGCGTTTCCGCAATTCGAAGCCCTTTCGGACTTGACGAACGCCGTCCAAGGATTTCATCTTCTGTTCCGTATGACACGAGGATAAGATGAAATTTTTCTTCAAAATCTGCCTGTTGGAACTATTGGTGACATCTATTGCTTTGGCGGATTATCCCAAAGAACATCGCGGATTTTATTTCAGCTTCGGATCGGGATTTTCTTATTATAACGCGAAGTATTCCGAAACAACCTCTTACCAAAAAGAGGAGCATTCTTTCTCCGGTTTTTCTTTTGTCAGTATGGATTTTCGCTTTGGACGCGCCATCGCCAACGCCGTAGCCCTTTATGCGGATTTCAATTTGGCTTTGCCGCAAGGGTATCTAGAGGCGACAACATACGAAAGGAACGAAAAATATGCCGACTGGAGCCTATACGAGGATATCTCCACCTGGAAAGACGTTTTCAGTTTTTCCGGCGGAGGCGGTTTGGGAATCGAAGTTTATCCTTGCCGATACCCTCGAACATTTTGGCGAGGAATCCATTTTGGAAACGCCATCCTATTGGACTATTCTATTTCCAACATATTGAATAAGGATGCTTCTTTTGAATTGATTGGACTTGCTTGGCGCACAAGCTCGGGTTTGGACTGGTGGGTAAACGATACTTGGTCAATCGGCATTGAAGTGGCGCAAATTTCGCAAATTTGGGCACAAGATGTAAATGACTTCACAAACCAAAAGTTCCAGATTCTTTTCCGTATCACGCACCGCTAACTTCCTAGGATCAACACGATTATGACAAACTCATTGCTAAATACTATATTTCGCCCGCACGTTTTTCTATTTCGGAGGTTTTATGCGTAAGACGTGGATTCTTCTTCCCATTCTATTATCGATTTGCCTTTGGGGATGCTCTTCAAGACCGGTTTCATTTGGAACTTATGATTCCATCCAAGGGCGCGATTTTGTCCGGCTTCCCGTATGCGAGTCGCAAGCATCTTCTTTCGCCCTGTTTGACATCATTCCAATCGGAGCCACCAGCCGTGAACGGAAAATCAAGCAGCGCCTGTTGGAAAGCTGCGGCGGAGACGCTCTCATAGACATCAGAATTTCCAGTAAGCATACTTGGGTAGTTGTCGGTGTCGTTAATACGATGTTTATTTCGGCGACTCCGATCAAATTTCAAGATGCCAAAAGAACGCGGCCCGCAGCATCGGAATCCTCTATAAACGAATACCCCGAATTTTAATCGTTTCCGACAATAAAATTCCAAATCTGCTTTGGAATTTTAGAATTAGATTCGCCAACTTCACATCATTTTCGCCAGTTTTTTTGCAAACAAAAAATCCCGAGTCGCAAGACCCGGGATTTTCAAATCGAAAAGGAAGCGGAATTACTTGGCTTCTTCTTCAGACTTTTTGGACTTCTTCGCCGAAGAAGCTTCACCGATCGTGGTGCCGCTTTCGCCGGCCTTGTGCGAATCCATCCAAGCCATCAGCTCGGCAGATTCACGGTTTTTGAAATAGTCCACGACCGAAAGGCAAATCTTGCGGTTGGTCTGGTCAATTTCTGTAACCGTCGCCGGGAGTTCGTCGCCGACCTTGAAAGCGTCCGCCGGAACCTTGATGTATTCGGCAGTCAGCTTCGATACAGGCACGAATCCTTCCAGACCGTTCGGCAGTTCCACGACAACACCGCGATCCAGCAAGCGGACAATCTTGCCCTTGACTTCGGAATCGATCGGGTAGGTCGTTTCAACAACATCCCACGGATCTTCGGTGAGGTGCTTCATCGAAAGGGAAATACGACGCTTTTCCTTATCGACGGCGAGAACGACGCATTCGACTTTGTCGCCCTTCTTCACCATTTCGGACGGGTGATTGATTTTCTTCGTCCAGGACATATCGGAAACGTGAATCAAGCCATCCACGCCGTCCTTGATTTCCACGAATGCGCCGAAAGAGGCGAGGTTGCGGATTTCACCGACAACGCGAGCGCCCGGAGGCAGTTCCTGGTCAATCTTTTCCCACGGATCTTCTTCAAGCTGCTTCAAGCCCAGAGAAATGCGTTCCTGTTCTTCTTCCACCTTGAGCACGACCGCTTCCACTTCCTGACCGATGACCAGAATTTTGGACGGGTGCTTGATGTGCTGTGTCCAGGACATTTCGGAAACGTGGATAAGGCCTTCGATGCCGTCTTCCAATTCCACGAACGCGCCGTAATCCGTAATGGAAACGACTTTGCCCTTAACGACCATGCCTTCCGGATAGCGAGCGGCAATGTCCTTCCAAGGATGCGGACGGAGCTGCTTCATGCCCAGAGAGATGCGTTCCTTCTTGTCATTGAAATCGAGAACCATGACTTCGACTTCATCGCCAAGCTTGACCACTTCGGACGGATGATTGATGCGCTTGTAGCTCATGTCGGTGATATGGAGCAAGCCATCTACGCCGCCGAGGTCGATAAATGCGCCAAAGTCGGTGATGTTTTTAACAATGCCCTTGCGCACTTGACCCTTTTCAAGATTTTCAAGAACCTTGTCGCGCTGGCTGTTGCGCTGTTCTTCAAGAACGACGCGGCGGGATACGACGATGTTGCGACGAGCTTTATTGACCTTGATGACCTTGAGTTCAAATTCCTGACCGAGGAGGGCGTTGATATCCGGAATCTGACGGAGATCAATCTGGGAACCCGGCAAGAAAGCGTCAATGCCGAACAAATCTACAACCACGCCGCCCTTAATACGCTTTGTGAGCGTTCCGCGGACAATTTCGTTATTTTCAAAAGCCTGATGAATGCGTTCCCAAACGCGGACAAAATCCGCCTTCTGCTTGGAAAGGACGAGACGGCCATCATCGTCTTCGAGCTTTTCAATGTAAACTTCGATTTCCGATCCGACTTCGGGAACATCGTCGTCTTTGAATTCATTGCGAGAAATGACGCCTTCGGATTTGAAGTTCACATCGACGAGAACTTCCTGTTCGTTTACCTGGCTGATTTTTCCAGTAACGACTTTGCCGGCTTCAAGACCTTCCATGCCAGCGTAAGCGGCAGCTGCCTGATCCGAATTGATGGAAGCGAGTTCCTGTTCCGCGTCAAGAATTTCTTTAAGATCTTCTTCGGAACCGAATTTGAGTTGTTGAGACATATATAATATAGGGTTGCGGAAAAGATATCGAAGTTACGCCACTACACCTACGCGGTCTTCGATAATCTTTACCTGTTGTTGGATTGAGAGTTGTGTAGTGTCAATTTCAATAGCGTCTTCCGCTTTTTTCAGCGGAGCCGTCGCGCGGGAAGAATCTATTCTATCCCGTTCGGCCAGATTCTTTTCGATTTCTTCCAGAGTCATTGGAATGCCTTTTTGCTGGCATTCGAGATAGCGCCGTTCGGCGCGAACCTTGAGGTCTGTCACCAAGAAGAACTTGAAATTTGCATGGGGAAATACGACCGTCCCAATATCCCGGCCATCGAGAATGCAGTTGCATTCTTTGGCGATTTCGCGTTGCCATTGTGTAAGGGTTGCCCGGACTTCGGGAATGGCGCTGTAAGGACTGACCGCTTCCGTCACTCGCTTGCCGCGGATTTCCTGCTCGCAGTCCTTGCCATTTATCAGAATGTGGTTTTGTTCGTCAAAGCGAATTTGGGTGGACTTCAAAAGCCGGTCTATCCCCGCCTTGTCGTCTGCGGCAATTCCATTTTCCAAAGCGGCAAAGGTAATCGCCCGATACATGGCCCCTGTATCAAGGTAAGTAAAGCCGAGATCTTTGGCGACGAGTTTCGCCGTAGTACTTTTGCCCGTTCCGCTAGGACCGTCAATCGCGATGATGATATGGGATTTGTTCGTATTCAATGTATGCCAAATTTAGCTTATCTCGATGAAATCTGAAATGACCGCCTTAAAAAATGGCTTCGGTAAAGAGGATGAAAACGAAAAGCGGGCAATAAATAGAGTGTCCGCTTTCATGACGCTACAGCGCAAGGTTTCGCTGTCGATGTTTAACAATGGATTTTAGGAGCGACCCCAACTAGAAGTCGGAAGTGGCACCGCTGGCGTCGTCTTCGGGACCGTAGTAGCCATCTTCTTCGACGTTGGAAGTTTCCGGTTCAAAAACCTGTGAAGGCTCGTCCGAACTTTCCGAAGAGAAGTCTTCGGTCGAAGAGGTTTCTGTCGTCGAGGATTCGCCGTCGTATTCCTCTTCTGGCGGGCGAAGTTCTGCCGTGCTGCCATATTTGCGTTTTTCTTCTTCGGTCAGCTTGTTCGTATAGACTTCGACTTCCGGTTCTTTTTGCTCGTCTTCGCCGGCCATGATGCGCTTGCCTTTCTCGAGGGTGCGGTTAATGCGTTCCTGACGCATTTTCTCCAGATTGGTCCCGACCTTCTTTTCGTCTTCGGAAACGATGTACTTTTTATTGAAGTCGTCGAGGACATCTTTAATGCCGATTAAACGGCCTCGTCCATCTACACGCCACGGCATCTGCTTCAATGCGGAAATACGGAGACGGCTTGCTGCCAAGCGGTATTCCTCTTTCATCAGGCCGTTCTCGTCTGTGATTTCCTCCGCTTCATCCGGAGTCACAAAGCTCAACGCTTCCGGCCAATGTTTACCCTGGGAGTTTACCGTGAAACCGACCAAGGCATCATTGATTGCCACAGGATCGTTCGGCTGAACGCTGGCGCATCCGACCAGCAATGCCAAAATGGAACCCAAGACCACCTTTTTCATATCAACATCCTCCAAGATATCAATTATGAGAAAAAATATAATCAAATTTTTAAAGGGAATAACGGATTTTATCTATCATTGCAGTCATGTCCAGCTCTGCAAATTCCCTTTTGAATCCTTGGGAACGGCGTTTTTTTGCCATTTTCCCCTATGAAAGTTTCAAATTATCAAAGCGCAGACTTTTGGGCTTAAGCAAAACTACTTTCCGAGGCTCCCTATGACCGAAAATGCGGATATTTGCCGGATAAAAATCGCCGATGACAAAGAATTTGTTTTGGTGGGTACAGCACACATTTCCCAAGAATCGAAAGATTTAGTCACCCAAGCGATTCAAGAGGAGTCACCGGACACCGTTTGCGTTGAATTGGATGAAGGTCGGCTCAAATCGCTGGAAGATCCCGACCGCTGGAAAAAAACCGACTTGAAAAAAATTATCCGAGAGCACCAGTTGGGAACGCTCATCGCCAATTTGGTTCTGGGTTCTTACCAAAAAAGAATGGGTCTTTCGACCGGAGTGCGCCCTGGCGCGGAACTTTACGGGGCAGTCCTTTCCGCCCGTTCCGCAGGCATTCCGATTGTTCTGGCCGACCGGGACATTAAAGTCACATTGCGCCGTACGTGGAGCTGCACGCCGTGGTATCGCAAGTTCTCGCTCATCGCCTCTCTGTTTGCTAGCCTTTTTGACAAAACGGAAATCAGCGAAGAAGAACTGAAACGCATTCGGGAGCGGGATTCGCTGTCCGCGATGATGGAAGAATTCGGAAAGACTTTCCCCGAAGTGAAGTCCGTTTTGATTGACGAGCGCGACCAGTATCTGGCAAGTCGAATCCGGCATGCGTCCGGGAAAAAAGTGCTGGCTGTCGTCGGAGCGGGGCACATCCAGGGAATTCGGAAAATTCTCGAAGAAAATAAGCCACTCCCCGAAGAATCCACCCTCTGCCAGATCATGCCCTCGTCCCCGGTGTTTAAAATTCTCGGCTGGACGATAACGGTCGCCATCATTGCGTCGATTGTCGGCGTCGGCATTCATTCGGGACTGGAAAAAGCGGGAGAAGTGACTTTGAACTGGTTCCTCTATACCGGAGGCGGAGCCATGCTGGGTTCCATCATCGCCGGGGCCCACCCGCTAGCCGTGCTGACCGCATTGATTGTTGCTCCTTTTACGGGACTCACCCCTCTAATCGGTGTCGGTTTTTTTGTCGCTCTCGTACAAGCTTACCTGCGCCCTCCGCGCGTGGCGGAGTTTGAAACCGTTTCCGAAGATATCTGGAAAATCTCTCGCTGGTGGAAAAACCGCGTCACGCGAGTAATCCTCTGCTTTTTGCTTCCCGGGTTCCCTGCCATCATCGGAAAAATTATTGCCCTGATTGGCATTTATCGGGCGTATTAAAAAGGGTCTTATATACAAACTCCACCCGATTTGCTTCGATAGGCTCGGCAACCGGTTAGGAGTTGGGAGTTAGGAGTCGGAACTAAGAACTAAGTTCCCCTTGGTGGAAGATTGTCCATAATTCCCATAAAAAAGGCGAACACAAAGTCCGCCTTTTGCCGTTTTCGCTTTATTCCGCCGTCTTTTCGGTGGGATTTTTCGGGGTCGCGGTCTTTTTTCGCTTGTTCACAATTTCGTTCACGCGGGCAATTTCGCACTCCACCTTGGAAGCCATTTGGCCGTAAGCCTTTGCATTGGCGAGCTGCATGGCCGAGAGATAGGGCAGAAGCTTGTCGTTGATGGCGAAAAAAAGCATCTTTTTGAAGGAACTCGCGCTTGCGCTTTTGTTTACCGAATTTGCCGTATAAGCGTCGTTCACTTGGACGAAATTGTCCTGAGAAGTGCGGATCTCGGCAATCATTTCGGGGATGCCGCAGAGCTCCTGAATGCACTCCGTCACGCCCTCTTTGCCGAAGTCCTCCAGCATGCTTTCGATGAGGGAAGATTCACTGGCGTAATTTGCCTTGGCTATCTGTTTGCCGTATTTGTTGAAAATCGCCAGGAGCTTTTCGGCGGCCCCCTTTTTCGCTTCGATAGGGAGTACCGCATAGCCTGCAAGGGCCGTCCCGAGTTTTTTCACGGCCAAATCCCGGGCCGTATCGGCATCTTCGAGTCCGCTTAAAATCCGGTCCTGGCCGATGGCGCTTGTCAAGTTCGCCGAAATCCCTACGATTTCGTCCATGACGCTTTTTAAAAAGGCGTCGTGAGCGACCTCCTTGTTCGCCTGGTAAATGCGGATAACGGCGTTGCTCAACGCGTCCAGTTCGGTGATACGCGCATTGCTTGAAAATTTTTTCATCAGTTCCTCCATTTGTTGAATATAAGGGTATGGGGAAAATCTATACAATTTAATCGAACGAATTGCGAATATTGTTTTTTGTTTGCAACCATCTCTGTAAAATATTCGCAACGTGTTCCTTTGATCTTTTTTCAGACATCTTTCTGCATTTTTTGATGGCCAGGAAAAAACGGTGCTTATGGCTGTTTTGAATCGGATGGAAAAAACAAACAGGAGCTTTCTCATTGAGTAGGAAAGGTGTTTTTCGCCGGAGTCGGCTTTCTAATTCAGTAGGAAGGGTGCTTTTCGCCGAGGTCGGGTTTCTAATTCAGTAGGAAAGGCGTTTTCCGCTGAAGTCGGGATTCTAATTTTGTAGGAAAGGCGTTTTTCGCCGGAGTCGGCTTTCTAATTCAGTAGGAAGGGCGTTTTTCGCTGAAATCGGGATTCTAATTCAGTAGGAAAATTGTTTTTTCAAGGCGGCTTATTGAAAGTTTTTCCATTGCGCTTCCTTTCGTGATTTTTGCAGCCTGTTTATGGTTTTTGCGCAAAAGAAATGGGTGATGATAACCGCTATTATCATAACGAATTATGCCTAGATATAACCCACGGAGAAACTATTGCATCTAGGGAACTAAAACGTTTAACACTTAATGATTCCGAAGCAAAGATTTAAACCTGTATGCTTTTTAATGGGGCCGGAAAAGAAGCAAAAGAGTGTAATCGCGATTTGACCTACGAAATTCATCAAATCACTGAAGAAATTGAAAGATACTAACTCACATTCCGGGGTGTAGTCCGTTTATACCCCGCCCACGCTTGCGGTGAAACTTTCTATATAATACCCGTTTATTTAATATGCTCATGTCGTGATTATTCCTGAACTCTAAAGAGAAATTTTGCATATATAATTAAAAATCACACCTGTCCGCTAAAACGTTTTAATAAGAATTCATTTCGGGGAGATGGTTGCGCTGAATTTTTTTCTAGTCTTGCCGTCGCTCGATTATTCTTTTCCAAAATAATTTTTAGAAAATGGCCATATATAATTCCCTAAAAAATTTCGCAAATCGATTCAAAGGATATTATTTTAAATTTGAATAAGAAATAAAAAGGAGTTTTTATATGGCAAATGAACTGGATGAAATGAGCGGTCCCGTAAATGCGGCAGGCCGAGACATTAACGTCATCGAAAAGCAACTGCCCGTCCGTGTCGGATTCGGCTCTACCCTTTTTGAAATTCTGCTTTGGCTTTGCGGCATTCTGCCTGGAATCATTTTTCTGTTTATGAAAATCGGAGCCAAGAATTATTTTATGCAGTTGCAGCAAAAAATTCAGGCAGACGCTTCGACTATCGATAATTATCTAGAACAACGCGTGCAGATTTTGCAAAACGTAGCGCCGCTCGTCAATAAGGCCATCGATTTGGACAAAGACGTGATGAAATCCGTCGCCGCATTTCGAGGCGGGCACCTCTCTGAAGAAGCCCGCAATACGGTGTCCCGCGATTTGGATCGCAGCTTTGGACGCCTTTTCCCGCAAGTGGAAGCGTACCCCGAACTGAAAGCGCACAAAGCGATTGCTGACGCCATGCAGCAGAATGATTATTTGCAGCGTGAAATCACCGCAGCACGCAGCCTTTACAACGACACGGTAAACCAATGGAACGCAGACGTGTTTTCTTGGCCGACCAAGCAGATTGTCGCCGCTCGCGCAGGATACACGACTCGTATTCCGTTTACGGCATCCGCAGAAACGAAAGCCCGCGCTAGGGAAACATTCTTTTAACAAGCTTTCTGATTTGAACAAATCCTGACCGCCGTTTCTCTTTATTTGGGGCGGTCTATTTTTACGAATATGATGCAAACGACTGTTTACGACCCGCTGGAACGTTACAAGAACGAGTATTGCGACTTGTTCTTGAAAAATGCGCAAGAAGCGTTTGACGAATTGTTCAAGCAGGCAAAAATTGACAAAGAAAAAAATCAGTCGTTGTGTCTAGAAATTTTCAACCAATCCAATGAGCGGGATTCTTTGGCGACTTCCCGCTCGCATTGGGGGATTTTACGAATTATCTGCGGGATTTTTGCCGTTGGCTCTGCTTTGATTTGGCCCATTACGGAGCAGACTACGCCGGGAATTATCGGACTTGTTGCCGCTGGAGCTCTCCTCTTTTATATTTTGGCATTCCTCAATAAGACCATTCATCAGCTTGACGGGAAAATTCAATCTTTAGAAGCGGACATTCAAAAGAAAAAAGAAGAAGCTCTGCAGATTATGCAACCTCTGAATGATTTATTTGGTTGGGATATTCCTGCAAAGCTGATTCAAAAAACCGTACCGAATTTGGAATTTGACCCCTTCTTTACGCAAACAAGGCTTGCCGAACTGGAAAATGAATTTGGTTACGACGGTTCCCTTAACGAAAATTCTTCTATCTTATTTGCGCAGAGCGGGGAAATCAACGGCAACCCGTTTGTTGTCGCCGATTCCAAGACGTTCAAAATGGGCTGTAAAACCTATACGGGTAGAAGGACCATTTCCTGGTACGCATCTTCCATAGGTCCCAACGGCAAGCGGCAAATGGTGCGTCGTTCCCAGGTTTTAACGGCGAGCATCACAAAGCCCTATCCGGAATACAGCAATGTCGGATTTGTCCTTTACGGAAATGATGCGGCACCGCATTTGGAATTTACTCGCAATCGTTCGCAGTTGACGGACGACGGCTTTTTGCAGAATTTCCGCCGGAAAAAGAAATTGAAGGAGTTGAAAAAATTTTCGCAGAATCTCAAAGACGAATCGCAATACACTTTGATGAACAATCACGAATTTGAAACGCTTTTTGAAACCAAGGATCGCACCGACGAAGTGGAATACCGTCTGCTCTTTACAGCCCTTGCTCAAAAGCAGATGCTTTCGCTGATCAAAGATAAAACGCTGTCCTATGGCGACGATTTCATTTTCTTCAAACAGAAAAAAATCAATGCGATTTTCCCTAGGCATTTGACCGGCTCTACTTTGGACACGAACCCAGTTCAATTCGCCGACTATGATTTCAATCGCTGCAAAAAAAATTTTGTGCGCCTGAATCAAGAATATTTTCGCTCTGTCTATTTTGCTATGGCCCCTCTTCTCGCCATTCCGCTCTATCAACAAATGCGAACCCGAAAAAATATCTATGCGGATTCCCAAAAGAAATCTTCTTCATGGGAATGGGAATCTCTTGCCAACTATTTAGGCGAAGCGCAATTTCAGCATGCCCAATGCGTTACGGACAACATTTTAAAAACAACTTTGAAAAAAGAAATGCCTTCTGGAAAATCCGCTATCGATGTGACCGCTTTTGGTTTCCGGGGCGAACCGCGTACAGAGCGGGTGCAGGTTTTTGGTGGCGACGGACGTTACCATTCTGTTCCTGTCCAATGGATTGAATATTTGCCGGTAAGTAAAACGACCACCATGATTATCGAAGAGAAAGAAGAAATGAATCAAGGACTTGTGTGCAAATATCTTCCAGAATCCGCCAATACGATTTGTCGCCGTGGAATCTTTGCTCGAATTTGAATTTTTCTATGGATTTTCGGTTACGTCATTTCGCCGCGTCCTATGCGAACAGAAATTCTCCTTTAAGTGCAGATGTATATGCTTTTTTGGGAAATTCCGCATGGTGGATTTTTGACGTAGGCGCAAGTGATGGGGCAAAAAATTTTATTGAAAATTTGGATGAAAATTTTTGCGGGATAAAGTTGCAAAAGAACATCATCATTTCGCATTTTCATCAGGATCATTGCGCCAATTTGCCAAGGCTGCACTATGACAATCTTTTTGTCAGCAAAGAAACTTGGAAGCATTTCCATTTAGGAACTTCAATTGAAGCCTCCGTTGAATTTGACGATGGAGAAAAAATTCGAATTTTGCCTATTCCCAGCAGCCATGCCAAAGGATCTTTACTGCTCTGCATTGGAAGAAACGCTTTTTTAGGCGATGCCACTTACCCCGCTGTCGGCCATGGAACTCCCGATAGATACAACGTGCAGCTGCTCGAAGCGCAAATCCGATTTTTAAACGCGCTGGATGTCGATTTTTTCTGGATGAGTCACAAAAGATTCGTTCCTCGCGAAAAAAATTCCGTCCTGCAATTTTTGGAATCCGTCTATGCAACAAGGCAACCCAACGAGAATTGGATTGCCGTAAATTCGGATAGATAAAATTTGGTTCGCGAAAATTAAAAATGGATATTGCAATCGATTTTTTTAAGTCACCGCTATTTGCGCATGCAGAATTCTGCCGTAGAAATGGATTCTATGGTTTTGCCGTTTTGAGCGGAAACTTTGCGAAGCTCCGCGATGTCGTAAAAAGCAACCCAAAGAGAACCCTCGTCCGCTGCGACTAAATCATAAGGATTGCCGTTTCCTAACGAAGTCTGCCAAACCGGTTTACCGTTTGTCAAGTCCATTTCGGCAAGGGAAGATGGCGAGTTGCGCTCCATAAGATAGAGCTTCCCGTTGGCTGTTACCAATTTGGAATCTTGCCAAAAGGAAACGCCGTCGGATTCAGAGTCCTGATAATTCGCATAAAATTTCCCGCTCTGGAAATCGGTGACGAAAACATAAGGCTTGCCTTGAACGGATTTGATGCTATAGGGCATACGAACTTCTTCTTCTGGATCTGCATCTGAAATGGCAAGAAGATTTTTTCCGTCATAAGAGAATACGCCGATGTGCATAACGAATGTCGTCCAGTCCATGAAGCGGTCGCCAACATAGATGAGATTTTCATTTTCATCATATTCCAAAGAACCCGATGCGTCTTGAATCCCATCGATGATTTTTGTCGCTTTTGTCGAAAGATCCACTTCAACGAGAGGCGTGTTTCCATAGGATTTATAAACGGCAACATAACCTTTCCCCGTCTTTTTATTGATGATAAAATCAGAGGCTCCGCCACCGAGTTTTGTGCCACTCACCCAAAGTGCAGATGTTTTTTCTTTCAAATTGATTTTTTCGATTCCTCGATTTTCGTCCGCGGGCAAATTATAATTTTGATCGTATTCGCCATTGGTTGAAACATAAACTTCGCCATTGGAAACTTTGACCGCAGAAGGATTTTTTGTTTGCAGACAAATGGTGTCCAAAAGTGTTCCCGATTTCAAGTTGTACAAGGCGAGAAGCCCTTTGTCCATCGCCGAAAAATCGTCGCTTTGACGCTGGAAAATGGCAAACAATGTATCACCAGAAGTTTCTAAATCCGCCAGATTCGGGGTCGTGTTCAAATAAACGACCGAACTGGATGAGGATTCTTCTTCTGAAGAGCTGCTTTCTTCTCCAGAAGAAGACATTTCTTCCATGCAATCTTCTTCGCAATCGGGAGAGCTGCTGCTTTCGCTACACGCTCCTAAAAACAGAGCAAAAGAAGATGCTAAAATCAAGGTGTATATTTTGTGATTCATGTCGTATCCTTTTGTTAAGTGACATTCCCGGTTTGAACGGGAAATGGGTTAGAGTTTGGGTTAGAATTTTTGAATCCAAGAAATTTTATACTCCCTGCCGGGTACGGGATAAGGGGAATAAAAATGGGTAAAAGTTTCGTCGGAGATATTGGTGATGCCGAAAATGAAGCGCATTTTTTCCCACGGTGAAAAACCTAGCGCGGCGTTATAACGCGCTGTTGCGGGCTGGCGAGTTTGATTGATTCGATCGCTAAAAATCCGGGATCGATAATTTACGTCAAATGTTAAATCCAATCCGAACGGCAGGAAAAATTTTCCTTCGACAAAATAACTGTGAACGGGTTCGCCGGGCAAAAGGTTCCCACTGTACATTTTAATATGGCCTCTATCTCGCGGATTCTGAATCGTTCCCCGCAAAACCGTTTCAAAAAATGATACAGGTCTGCTTTTCATTTCTAATTCGATTCCGTAAATGCGGGCAGTGCTCGCATTGTAGGCTTTCATGGCATTGACCGTAGATGCCCAATAAATTCCGTTTTCTAAAAATGTACTGAACCAAACTGCCCGAAAAATCGTTTTCCGAGAAGGCGTCTGCAAAAATCCGCCCGATTCAAAACGGATAGCCGTTTCATTTTTTAAATCTGGATTGGAAAGGACTCCGCGATAAACGCCATAGAGTTCCATCAACTGTGGCTCTCGAAAAAAACGTCCCACGGAAATGTGCCCACCCCAAAGGGATTCTTTTTTTCCAAATCGCAGTTGCGCAAATGCCGATGCGTTCATTTCTCGGTCTTTTGACTCTTCAATGGAAATTGTTCCTGTGGGAGACAAAAGTTTGCCTCCATCAATCTCGTCGATATTTTTTACAAAGCTTCCTTCGGCAAGAGCTGACAGCCATTGAAAAATGGCAATGTCCAATCCTGCTGAAAAGGAACCGCTGTATCGAGTGATGCCAAAATCTTGAACGCTTCCGCGAGCGCCCCAACTTTCCGCACTTCCCGCCAAGCGAAAGGAGCTTTCGATTTTGCCCAAAATTACAGAACCTTGTATTTCGGGATGCAAGCGGTACCCGGCCAGTCCATATTCCACATAGTCCGAATTGCTGTAACCGATATTATCCAAAGGGTAATAAGAAGATGAAATATTTTTTTCAAAATCCGCCACGACGCCCGTTTCTAAAAGAAAGCAATTCCACAAGATGGGAAATTCCAGACGATAGCCCAATTGGGAATACTGCCCGACAAAATCTGCAACTTTGGTTTGCGAACTCTCGTGCCCAGGATTCCCTGCTTCCGTATAAATCAAATGGGCGGAAACGGTGGAAAATAAATTATTGCTATGCAAAATCCGATATTGAAAATTACCGGAATATTCAGAGAACTCGGCGTTTTTTCGCGTGTCTGTAAAATCGTCGTCACTATTATAGGCAGTTCCATTGCGATTGGTAAATTCATAATCATTGTCGCTGTGCCGTGCGGAAATCGCTGCCGAAAAATGGATGCTGTCTTTAGGAGAAATGGCGACTTGTGCTGCGCCCTCCCAAGTATTATGGCTGCCATAACTTGCCAGAATACGACCTTTCAGAGCGGGTAACGCTTTTTTGGTCACAAAGTTGACGACGCCGCCAAGACCGGAACCTCCAAATTTAATAGGCACCCGATCCTTGTAAATTTCAATTTTTTCCACGCTGTTTAAATCAATGCTTCCAAGATCCACAGCACCGCCACTGGCGTCATTCAACGGAATACCGTCCAAGCAAATCAAAATATTTTTTGCCGCGATTCCCCGGATGCTGACCGTTTGAAAACTGCCCAATCCCCCTTGTTTGTAACTTTGGATTCCCGGTAACGCCGACAGAATTTCGGCAGCGGAAAGCCCACGCCCTTCCCACGCTTCCGCTGTGATTTCTTCGTAGCTCGGAGAAACGTCGGCAGGAGTCGGCGGGGGAAGCGTTACTTCGGATACGCCTAAATCTTGAATGGTAGCCGCCATAGCACAAATCGACAATGCCGCCATTAAAATGACAGCAAGACGAGTTGCGTCGGCAACATCCAGGTGAAATGTCTTTCGCATTTATCCTCGGATCTCCGTTTGGAGCGGAGCTGTTGTTTTTGCAGTTCTTCTGACTCGGGGTTCGTCCTACTTTCGGTTCCTTCGCATGGACTTTCGTTCACACTGGTTTTGAAATTTACCGATTTCGTCTTCCCTTACAGCGGCGGGACCGTTCCGGATTTTCACCGGATTCTCTCTCTTGCAAAACAAGCCGCATTCAGCCGACTTGGATTTGCAAAAGGCTTTTCAGGGCACAAAAACATTTTGGCGCAAATATAGTTATTAAACGATATGAAAAACGATGGGGAAAGCGCAAATTCACTTTAGAGCATCTCTAAAAATAGCTTTGGTTCGGTTATCGGTCCCTGCCCTTCGGC
Organism: Fibrobacter sp. UWS1; assembly: GCF_002300445.1. NCBI lineage: Bacteria > Pseudomonadati > Fibrobacterota > Fibrobacteria > Fibrobacterales > Fibrobacteraceae > Fibrobacter > Fibrobacter sp. UWS1. The sequence goes on along the minus strand of NZ_NSGW01000001.1, from coordinate 1,484,371 downwards.
AGGCTCAGGGACCGATTGTCAAAGCTCGCCAACCACCAACAACTAACCACTGACAACTTTTATAGAAGGTCAAAAGCAAAAAGCTTTTTCGTTCCCCTACTGCAAAACTTTATATATTTTAAATAGACCACAAGGAGTTTTTAAAATATGAATCTGGAAAATTTGGATACCCTTTCTCAGAAAATTCAATCCATGCTCGAGGCGATGCGCCGTTTGAAAAACGAAAAGGCAAACGCCGATAAAATGATCGAGGAATCCACCAACAGCAATCAAGCATTGCAAGCGGACGTTAATGAAAAAGCGCGCCGAATAGAAGAACTTCAAGAAGAACTTTCCAACAAGAACGGAGAATTGGAAAGTCAAGCCGCAGAGCTTGAATCGAAAAAGACCGCAGCCGAGTCTCTCCAAAGCACCCTTGCGGAACGGGACGCCGAGTTGGAATCCCTGAAAGCCGCCCTTGCCGAAAAAGAAGAAAAATTGGCTGAAATGGAAAAAATTATCGGCGAACAGGGCGAAGAAATCCAGAACGCCCAAGAAAAATTCCAGAATTTGCTGTCCACTATCGAAAACGAACTTGGAACGGAAATCCCCGTACAAGTTCAGGACGAAGAAAATCAGAGCGTCGAACCTGAAAACGGCGAGCAGGAAGAGCCTGCCAAGGAGTCTGCGCAGACGGATTTTTTCGCTTAAGGTGGTTCGCAGCCACCGACTCGTTTGGCATCGGAATGAGAGATTAAAATGACAACGGATTCTCAAGGCGCACCCCTGCATGTAACTCACATTGAAATCGGGAAAGACCGGTTTCAAATTCAGACCGACCTTACCGATGCGGAACTCTCTGCGATTGTCGATTATGTGACAAATAAAATGCAGGCATTTGCGGGGGCAGATTCCTGCACAAATTTTCGAAAACCGCTCCTTTTGATGGCGCTGGAAATCACGTCCGAACTCTTTGATATGCGGCAGCGACACGCCAAATACAAAAATCTATATATAGAATCTCAAAAAATCGCTGGCGTCTTGGCTTCTATGTTGGACGATAAATTGGCGGAATTTAACAATATGACAAACCCATGACAAATCTTTTGAAATAAAAAGACATAGGGATATTGCGGCAAATTATTTTCCAGAGTATATTAAAAGAGGCATCCTTCGGTTGTTATGCCCGATCTAACATGATTCAAACAGCTCCGAACTCTTTCTTGGATGTTTATGCCCGGTCTATGACCCTGAAAAACTGAAAAGGAAGGAGGGCTATTTTTGCAAAGAAGTAGCTTCGAGCGTATAGATACCGAGGGGATGCCTTTTTGTTTTTTTAGTCGTGGTGCTAGCCTTCTTTTTCTATTTTGGGACTCATGGCTCGATCGCGTAAATCCATTCGTCCTGATCCTTATCAAAAACCGTTTTTAAAAAAGCTTTCTCCCGAACAAAGCATTCCAGGGAAACTCCCTCAATTTTTAGAACCGACCCGAGCGGTTTTCGATTTGCACAGCGCATACGGTGCCGCAGGCGACCAGCCCGCAGCCATCCAGGAACTGACCGAAAATTTTGACCGAGGAGAACGATTCCAATGCCTTTTGGGAGTAACCGGATCCGGGAAAACATTCACAATGGCGAATGTCATCAAGAATGTCGGAAAACCGACTCTGGTTCTCACGCACAACAAAACTTTGGCCGCTCAGCTCTATCAAGAATTCAAAGCGTTCTTTCCGAACAATGCGGTGGAATATTTTGTTAGCTACTATGATTACTATCAGCCAGAAGCCTATATTGTCCACACGGACACCTATATCGAAAAAGACGCTTCGATCAACGATGAAATCGATAAACTGCGATTGCGTGCCACTTCCAATCTTTTGACTCGCCGCGATACGATTATCGTCGCTTCGGTCAGTTGCATTTATGGTTTGGGTAGTCCACGGGAATATTTCGATTTAATGGTTCGCCTCCAAGTTGGGCAGACGATGGAGCGCGATTTGATTTTGATGAGACTCGTTCGCATTCAATACCAACGGAATGATTTTGCTCTAGATCGGGGGACTTTTCGAGTTCGAGGCGATGTCATTGAAATTTATCCGAGCTACGACGATGTGGGAATCCGCATTGAACTTTTTGGCGACGAAATCGACAGGATTTGCCGCTTTGATTTGGTGACGGGCGAATCCAAAGGCGAACTGCAAGACATTCGGATTGCGCCTGCAAAGCATTTTGTGACGCGGGAAGATTCCAGAGAGCGAATTGCTCAAGATATTCAACTGGAATTGAATGAACGGCTCGACGAATTGACAAAAGAAGAGGCCGCATTCCGCAAATCAGGAAATACGTCCGAAGCCGATTCCCGGGTCTTGGCAAGAGCTCGCCTGGAAAGCCGCACGCATTATGACATGGAAATGATTCGGGCGACTGGAATTTGCTCGGGCATTGAAAATTATTCTCGAATTGTGGAAGAACGAATGCCAGGAACTCGACCTTTCACGCTGCTGGATTATTTTGGCGACGATTGGCTTTTGATGATTGATGAAAGCCATGTCAGCGTTCCGCAAATCGGTGGAATGTCCGAAGGCGACAAGGCGCGAAAAACGAACCTGGTACAATATGGTTTCCGTTTGCCGTGCGCTTTGGATAATCGACCGATGAATTTTATGGAATTTGAAGCGGCGTATCCAAACAAAGTCCTCTTTGTAAGTGCGACTCCTGGAGAATATGAATTGCAAAAAACGGGCGGGGCTATTGTCGAACAAATTAACCGACCGACAGGACTGCTGGATCCTAAAACAGAACTTTACCCTGTTCAAGGGCAAATGGATGTTCTTTTAAAACGCATTTCGGAAGTTACCGCTCGCAATGAACGCACGCTGGTGACTACGCTGACTAAAAAAATGGCGCAAGATTTGACGGACTTTCTCACTTCGGTGAATGTCAAAGCCCGCTATTTGCACAGCGACATTAAAACTTTGGAAAGGCATAAATTGCTGCAAGGTTTGCGAAAAGGGGATTTTGACGTCCTTGTCGGAATCAATCTTCTTCGCGAAGGACTGGACTTGCCCGAGGTTTCGCTGGTCGCTATTCTGGACGCGGACAAAGAAGGATTTTTGCGAAATTACCGCAGCTTGATTCAAACGATGGGGCGAGCAAGCCGCAACGTGAACGGCACGGTGATTCTCTTTGCCGATATGATGACGGAGAGTTTGGAAAAGGCTCTTGCCGAAACGCAACGTCGTCGTACGTTGCAGGAAGAGTTTAACCGGGAGCATGGAATCACTCCAAAATCGGTCAGCCGCAAATTGGACGATGATTTGGAAATGCCCAATCCTCTTGGCGACATTATGAACAAGGGAAAGAAAAATAAACGCGGAAAGATTTCCCCAGCTGCCCCCGAAGCCGCCGACCCCGATTTAGATGCGACCATTGAAGAACTGGAAGCCAAAATGAAAGCGGCTGCCGCTCGACTCGACTTTGAAGAGGCCGCCCGTTTGCGCGATATCATCCGCGAAAGAGGTTAAAATTTTTAGATTTTATTTGAATCAAATGAGGAGATAAAAATGCTCAAAAAACTTTCTGGTTTTAATGGAATCCAAGGCCCCATTGTCACCATCGTGATGGACGGTGTGGGATATAGCCCCAAGGAAGAAGGAAACGCTGTAGCCCAAGCTCGCAAACCATTTCTGGACGCGTTGATGCAAAAATACAGCCATGTCCTTTTGAAAGCGCACGGTACCGCTGTTGGAATGCCCAGTGACGCGGACATGGGAAATTCCGAAGTTGGACACAATGCCATTGGTGCCGGCCAAGTTTACGAACAGGGTGCCGCGCTCGTCGCCAAATCCATCCAGACGGGTGAAATGTTCAAGCGCGACGCTTGGAAAGAAATCACAGAAAACGTCCGTGCGAAAAACAGCACGCTTCATTTTATTGGACTTTTCAGCGACGGCAATGTGCATAGCAATATCGAACATTTGCAAGCGATGATCGCCGAAGCCAAAAAAGAAAGCGTAAAGAAGGTTCGCGTCCATGTTCTGCTTGACGGCAGAGACGTGCCCGAAACATCGGCTTTGGATTATGTGGAACCATTCGAAAAATTCTTAAGCGAATTGCGCTCTTCGGAATTTGATGTCTGCATCGCTTCGGGTGGTGGACGTATGAAAATCACGATGGATCGCTACAACGCGAACTGGAAAATGGTGGAACTTGGCTGGAAAACTCACGTTCTAGGTGAAGGGCGTTACTTTGCCAGCACGACCGAAGCTATCAATACGCTCCGTGCTGAAACGAAAGCTATCGACCAGGATCTTCCGCCTTTCGTCATTGCCAAAGATGGATCGCCGGTGGGAACCATTCAAGATGGCGATTCCGTTGTCTTCTTCAACTTCCGCGGCGATCGCGCTATTGAAATCACTCGCGCTTTTGAAGAAGAACACTTTGTGGAATTTGACAGAGTTCGTTTTCCGAAAGTCACCTATGCCGGAATGTTGCAATATGACGGCGATTTAAAGCTGCCGAACCGTTTTTTGGTTCCGCCTCCAGCCATTGAAAATACGAGTGGCGAATGGTTTAGCAAAGCGGGGCTCAAGCAATTTGCTTGTTCCGAAACGCAAAAATATGGGCACGTCACTTATTTCTGGAACGGCAACCGCTCCAATAAATTTGACGGTGAATCCTATTTGGAAATTCCTTCCGACGTTGTTCCGTTTGAGCAGCGCCCCTGGATGAAGTCCGCAGAAATTACCGATGCGATGATCGAAGCGGTAAAGAGCGGAAAATATAATACTCTCCGCTGCAATTTCCCGAACGGAGATATGGTTGGTCACACAGGAAGTCTGCGAGCGGCAACGATGGCTGTCGAAGCCGTTGATTTGGGACTTGCCCGTCTGCTTCCCGTTATTGATGCTATGGGCGGCGTCGCTATTATCACGGCGGATCACGGCAATGCCGACGAAATGTACGATGTGGACAAGAAAACCGGGCTTCCAAAAACGAACAAGGACGGTTCCATTAAGGCGAAAACCTCTCACACATTGAATCCGGTTCCCTGCATTTTGTACGACAACGTGACCGGCGGGCGTCTTTCCTTGAAAGATGGTTCCTGGGGACTTTCCAACTTGGCGGCAACGACTGCAAATCTTCTTGGGTTCGAAAAACACGAATCTTGGGACGATTCCATGCTCCTGATCAAATAACCGTTAAAAACAAAAATTCTCGAAAGAAAAGTCGGCTTTTGTGCCGGCTTTTTTCGCAGAATAGGAAAAATCGTACGGACAAATGGTGCGTTTGGCATAAAAATTGTGTATTTTCTCTAAAAACATTTCAAAGAGGATTTGATATGAATTTGAAAAAAACTTTGACGGCGTTCGCCTGTGTCGCATCTTTGGGCTTCGTTGCCTGTAGCAGCGATTCTTCGTCCGGTTCGGATCCGGCAGAAAATTCAAGCAGCAGCGCCGCGGCTGTCGAACTTCCTGAAACAAGCGGAGATTCTTTAGTAAAATTTCAAGCTATGGCCGCTTCGCCAAGTGGGGCGACATCCATTATCTTTACAGGGGTCATTTCGACAGCTATCGAAATCGACACCGCGGCTTTCATCGATTCTATTGAATTCCAATTGGCCAATTCCGAAAACATCCAGATTTCTTCTTCATTCTCTTTCTCTCAATTGACCGCTCCGGTTCAGCAAATTTCTCTTAATTCATTAAAGCCTGCTCTCGATCTAACTTCTTTCTCGGATTGTGGGAGTCTGTTTGCCTATGTAATTGCTTATGGCCATAATGATTCGCAGGATTTTGTCGCCATTGACACGATTCCTTTCAGTAAACAATGCGTTGTGGAAGAAAGCAGCTCCAGTGCCGCAGAAATTTTCGATCCGGAATTATCTGTCTGGGAGATTACGCTTTCCACCTCTGCCACTATACATAATGCCGTGGATCTGGATTCCAAGACCCTGATTTTCCAGCAGCAACGAGACGAGAACGCCGCCACCTTAGATTTGTATTTGGGCAAGTCTGGTAGTGATCCCGTACTCTACACAAATGGCAACTTGATCAATGCGGGCTATTCGCAAATCGTTCCAGAAACCAAGAGCGGAGCCGACTACGTGGATTATCCGAAGAAAATGAGCGACTTCGGTTACAAAGGAACTCCTGGTGTCGTGGCGGACGATTTTGAATTGACTTCTTCCTACATCGTCTTGACGCCGGAATACGATGAAACCACTGGAAAGGGATTCTATGTGATTTTGCCGCACTCTCCGAAGAATGCAGGTTCTTCCATTACTATGGATATTACTGTTCTCGGCGTGTGGTGATTTTTTCACCTTCTAACAAAAAATTCCCGTTCATTCGGGAATTTTTTTATGCTCTCCACGACAAATGCAAGGATTTGAATGCTGCGAATCACCCTTTTGACAAATCCCGACGTGTGCAACCTGCAATGTACTCTCTGTTTTTTGCGCCAACAGGGAACACCTTACGGTAAAGGGGAAATGCCTTGGGAAATCGCTGAACGCGCCATTCGCCAATATGTCGCACAAGGAATTCGAGAAGTCATTCCCAGTACGATGGGGGAGCCTCTGCTTTATTCCTCTTTTGAAAAACTGGAAAGGTTGATTCAAAAATTGCATTTGAAACTCAACTTGACAACAAACGGAACCTTTCCCCGGAAGGGCGTCCGTCTATGGGCGCAGGAACTTTTGCCGATTTCCAGCGACATTAAAATCAGTTGCTGGGGAACGGAACAACAAACACTAGACAGTCTTTGTCCAGGCATCAATGTGGATTCTTATCGAAGTAATTTAGAAAAACTTTTGGAAATTCGACAAAAAATGTCTCAATCTGTTGAAAGGCTTTCTAGGATTTCTCTGCAAATGGCGGTTTGCAAAACAAATCGTCAAGAAGTGATGAACGTATTGGAAATGGCCGAAGAACTGGGCGTGGATCGGGTTAAACTGAATCGAGCGGTTTTCCTTTCTACAGCAAACGATTTGCAAAAAAAGGAAGCGGTTTCCCCTGAAGATTTTTTGAACCGCAAAGAATTTCAAAATTCTTCATTAGTGGTAGAGGGGACTTTTTTATATCCCAAATCGGCGATGTCCAGAGCAAAATGCCCATTTCCCGGCAAAGAACTTTGGATCCTTCCTGATGGTTCTACGGAGCCTTGCCCGGATCCGGAAAACCGATTTGTTCATCCAATGTCGTCTAAAAATCGATGCGAAAATTGCCATTTATTTTCCCCGGACCGCCACTGAACGTTTTAAAATTGTGCTACTATTTAAAATAGGCTTACTTAACAGCCTGGATACATTATGAAAAACATTTATGTTGGAAATCTTCCCTTTGCGTTCCGCAACGCCGACCTTCAAAAACTCTTCGAAGAATTTGGTGAAGTTAAAAGCGCAAAGATTGTTATGGATCGCGATACAGGTCGCAGCAAAGGATTCGGTTTTGTAGAAATCGAAGATGATGCCGTTGCCGAAAAAGCTATCGAACAGCTGAACGGCAAAGAAGCGAACGGTCGCGCGCTTCGAGTCAATGAAGCTCGCCCGAAAGAACCGCGTCCTCCTCGCCAGTTCTAATTCAACGAGAATAATTCCTCTTCATCTTTACCGTAACGTTTTGAAAGGCTGCATTTATTTGCAGTCTTTTTTTTGGTTTCTTCTAAAAATTCATTTTTAAAAAATCGGTAAAAGTGCTTTGTGCTCGATGGCCAGTGGTTAGGGGGTGAGAAGTATTGGGAGGATAGCTCTTCCTTTTCTGCGCCAAAGCAATTTTTAGAGATGTCATTTTTTATTTTATAAGCAATGGCAAAAAATCTGCAATACTATCTTCCACAAAAAGATGAACACCTTTCTTCCGAGGATTTGCTCGGACGATTTCTCACTTGGACTGAAGAAGCGGGCATTCATTTGTACGAAGCTCAAGAGAATGCCATTTTAGAATTGTTCGACGGCAAAAACGTCATTTTGAATACGCCGACAGGAAGCGGCAAGTCTCTCGTTGCAGAAGCTCTGCATTTTATAAGCCTAGCCTGCGGACGGCGATCCGCTTATACCTGCCCTATTAAAGCCCTGGTCAATGAAAAATGGATGGCTCTTTGCAAAGAATTCGGACCGGAAAATGTAGGACTTTCCACCGGAGACGCTACCGTCAACATGGGGGCCCCCATTCTTTGCTGCACTGCGGAAATCCTGGAGAATCGGGCACTTGGTGAGGGAGAATTGTTAGACATTCAAGATGTCGTGATGGACGAATTTCACTATTATTCGGACAGGGAACGCGGAGTCGCTTGGCAAGTTCCTCTTTTGACTCTTCCCCAAACGCGATTTTTGTTGATGTCCGCGACAATTGGCAAAACCGATTTTTTTGAACAGGCTATTTCTCGTTTGAACGGAAAGCCCTGCGTAACGGTAACGGGAAAAACGCGCCCGGTTCCTTTGGACTTTTCCTATTCAATGAATGAAATTTCTACGACGGTTCAAGGACTTGTAAATTCCGGCAAGGCGCCTGTTTATATTGTGCATTTTACGCAGGCGTCTGCGGCAGAAAATGCGCAAAACCTGACGAGCCTTAATTTGTGTTCCAAAGAAGAGAAAGCGGCAATCGCCAAGGAAATCGACCATTTCCGTTTTTCAAGTCCCTACGGGCCAGAGTTCAAACGCTTTTTAAAAGTGGGAATTGGTTTGCACCACGCAGGGCTCTTGCCTAAATACCGGATTCTTGTCGAAAAGCTGTCTCAAAAGGGATTGCTCAAAGTCATCTGCGGCACGGATACGCTGGGCGTCGGCGTCAATGTTCCGATTCGAACCGTTCTTTTTACTCAGCTTTGCAAATATTCGGGCGACAAAACGGCGATTCTCGCCGCTAGAGATTTTCATCAGATTGCTGGTCGAGCGGGCCGCAAAGGATTTGATGATATTGGCTTTGTTGTCGCACAGGCTCCCGCACACGTGATTGAAAATGCCAAATTGGCAGCAAAGTCTTCTCAAACCGGAAAGAAATTTGTCAAACGGAAACCTCCCGAACGGGGATTTGTTCCTTGGGACGAAAGTATTTATCGGCGTTTGATTGAATCCCCTCCCGAACCGCTGACCTCTCGATTCGAAGTTTCGCACGGAATGCTCATCAACGTACTTTCCCGTAAAACGGACGGTTGCTCTGCCATGCGCAAATTGATTCGAGACTGCCATGAAACAGCCAAGCGCAAAAAAGAATTGATGCATCGGGCGTTTCAATTGTTCCGATCGCTCGTTGAAAAAAATATCGTCGAATTTCTTCCCAACCCGCAACAGGGAATGGCTCACGTCCAAGTGAATTTGGATTTGCAAAACGATTTTGCGATGAACGAGCCGCTGTCGTTGTATTTGCTGGACACGCTGCCCCAACTGTCTCCCGAAAGTCCGGACTTCGCTCTTGACGTTGTTTCTTTGGTCGAATCCATCGTCGAAAATCCAGAATCTATTTTACGGGTGCAGCTGAAAAAAGCGAGGGACGCTCGTTACGCAGAACTCAAAGCGGAACACGCCGAATACAATAAAATTCAAGAAGAACTGGACAAAGTCGAATACCCGAAACCGCTGCGAGATTTTATCTATACGACTTTTAACGCATTTGCCGAAGAACATCCTTGGGTTGGCGATTTAAATGTGGAACCCAAATCCATTGTACGTGAAATGATTGAAAATTTTGATACGTTCAGCGGCTATGTGAAAAAATACGGATTGGCTCGAATGGAAGCTCTGCTGCTCCGGCACATCAATTACGTTTACAAAGTTTTGGCGCAAACCGTTCCCGATTCGTTTAAAACCGAAGAAATTTTGGAAATCCAGAATTACTTGGATGAATTGATTCGCCGCACGGATTCCAGCCTTTTAGAAGAATGGGAACGATTGAAAAATCCGGAATTTATCGCCGAAGAAATGAAAGAGGAAAAGGCTTTCCGTGCCGATGAAGCGTCCAAGGATGTTACGCTGGACAAGAAAAAGTTTGTGGCAAATGCTCGCGCTCGAATTTTTGCATTCCTTTCGCAATTGCGAAACCGCAACATAGATGGGGCTTTAGAACTTCTTTCCGAAGATTTATCTGAAGGGCAGGTTGTTGCCGACGGCGAAAACATTCCTTGGACAGAGAATCGACTTGAAGAGCTGTTGTTAGAATTTCATTCGGAACATGGCAATTTCCGCTTGGACGCCGAAGGGCGTTCCGTTAAGCACTCCATTGTAGTTTGGACGCCAAGTGCATTGAAAATCCAACAGATTTTGCAAGACGAAGAGGACGTAAATGATTGGGAAGCCGATTTTTCCATTCCTTTGGAGGAATCCCGGGAAGCGGGGATGCCTCTTATCCGCCTAGATCGTATCGGTTCCATCGCCTAATTTTTCATTCCGCTGTGCGGGAATATGGACAGTCCATTTTAAAATAGCTAGATTTGGCTCCGACATTTAATAGAGTCGAGTGACCCTATTCCAACCATGGACAAATGCATGACTAAGGCAAAATTCATCAAATTCATCATTGCAACAATCCTTGCGGTTGCTGCCCTCTTTATTCCTTACGAATCTTTGGGAATTGACGGCCCCAACACCCTCAACCCCATTGAAATTCGCGTGATTGCCATTTTTGTGATGGCCGCTCTCTACTGGATTCTGCAACCGTTCCCCATTTGGACGACATCGACTTTGGTCATCGTGCTGATGATTCTGACGGTTTCCAATTCGGCTTTCTTGCCTTTCCGTGTCGAAGGCGTCGAACCGATGAAATACAAGGATATCATGAACACCTGGTCGGACCAGACAATCATGCTGTTCCTTGGCGGCTTCTTCCTTGCCGCAGCCGCTACAAAATACAAGATGGACTTGAATTTGGCGCGCGTTCTTTTAAAACCATTCGGGCACAATCCGAAATTTGTCCTCATCGGTTTGATGATGATTACGGCGTTTTTCTCGATGTTCATGAGCAACACGGCGACCGCTGCGATGATGCTTGCTATTTTGGCTCCGGTGCTCAAACTCTTTGACGACAAGGACAAAGGTAAAGCGGCATTCGCACTGGCGATTCCGGTTGGTGCAAACATCGGCGGTATGGGCACTCCGATTGGAACTCCTCCGAATACGATTGCACTCGGTGCTTTGAACGAAGCGGGGTACAGCGTCTCCTTTGGACAGTGGATGGCTTTCGGCGTTCCTTACGTCATTATTATGATGCTTATCGCATGGGTGATTATCCTGAAAATCTACCCGATTTCTGCCAAAAGAATGGACTTGAATATCGAAGGTGCTGACGGCTTTGACAAGAGCCCGAAAGCTTTGATCGTCTATGCGACTTTTGCTCTTTGCGTTGTCCTTTGGCTGCTAGGTAAAGGCATTCACGGGATTAACGACTATTCCATCGCGATGATTCCGATTGCTGTATTTGCTTTGACGGGCGTCATCACCAAGAAAGATTTGAACGCCATGAGTTGGGATGTTCTTTGGCTTGTTGCCGGTGGCTTTGCTCTGGGAGTCGGGCTTCAAAAAACGGGACTTGCTGCCCACTTGATTGGTGCGATTCCGTTTGATACTTGGCCGGCGTTCCCGCTTTTGGTCGGTTGCGGCATTATCTGCCTCTTTATGGCGAACTTTATGAGCCATTCGGCGACTGCGGCACTGCTCGTTCCGATTCTGATTGTGGTCGGAGTGAACTGTGCGGATAATTTGGCGCCTCTCGGCGGCGTGACGGCTCTGCTCGTAGCTGTCGCTTTTGCAAGCTCGCTGGGCATGAGCATGCCGATTTCCACGCCGCCTAACGCTCTTGCTCATGCTACGGGATTTGTGGATACGAATGGCATGGCGAAATCGGGCATCTTGCTCGGCATTATCGGTTTGATTCTGGTCTATGTGATGATGTTTGCGCTGGCAAAGTTGAACTTCTTTGGGACGCCGACACCGAAATCGGAACTGGCAAAGGCTGCCGTGGTAGAAGCTCCGGCTGCGACATTGGATACAACAGTCGCTCTCGGCGCGGATTCTTCTGCGACCCTGCAAGTGATTGATTCATCTGCCACGGCAATAGCGGATTCCACTGCGAAGTAATTTCTTCTTTTGACTTTGAAGCCCGGCGACGCCGGGCTATTTTTGTATAAACCGAAAACCATCAGCTAGGCAGGTGGTTCCAAGAAGCCTTTTGGCGGTGATGAAAAATCCTCCAGCTAATTTTACGATGCGGCCTGTACTCTGCATCACGACACAACTAGAGGATTTATGGAAAATATAAAAACAATGGCTCATACGAGCTGGAACTGCAAATACCACATAGTGTTCGCCCCAAAATTCAGGCGGAAGGTGTTTTACGGAGAGAGACGGCTGGAAATCCCGCCCAAGTATGCCGTGTCCAGCGTGGTGGGCTTCTTGAAGGGAAAAAGCAGCCTGCAGTTGTACGAACGCTTTCCCGAGTTGAAGTTCAAATACAGGAACAGGGAATTTTGGTGTCGCGGCTACTATGTCGACACGGCAGGCAAAAATGCGGCTAAGATAGCGAACTATATCAAGCATCAGCTGGATGAAGATTATTTGGGGAACAGTTGACCGTGATGGGTAAACTATAGCCCGTTTACGGGCAGCCAGTAGGGATCGAACGCCAGTGTCAGAACCGTCAACGCGTGCTACGCGTTGCTGGTATCCTAGGGCTATGCCGGCGGGAATCTTTTGCGGTAGGTGTGAAAAATGCGTTAGCGACCGACGCCCGGAAGGGTTCGGACAAATTTTAATTTGGCTGAACGGACGCTGGGCGAATGAAATTTCATTTGGCGAGATTCGCCCGGCGATAATGCTAGGGAGCGACGGCAAAGCATTTGCCGAAACGCCCAAGTTTATTCAAAACGTCAATCCGTCCAATTTTGAACAGAGTCAATAACGGAGTCGTGTCAGAGACAACAATCACTTAGACTCTCCGCAAGCAGCTAAAGCGTTTGCAATGTCACGTTCAAGTTCCGCTTCGTCCATGTCAATATACGGAATGCCCATAGAACCATACAACTGGATAAGAGACCACTTATCCAGTTCAAGAATCTCGGCGGCACGGCCATGCGAAATAGTCCCATTTTGAATATAGAGGTACAGGAGCATCGCACGTTGTTTCAGCCACATATCACGCTTATTTACATAAGGCTCCATTGCAGCTGTTATTTCAATTGTAGCGGTTTGCATATTCATACCTCACCCATAAATATACACTTTTTAAAACAAAAGACCAAATAAAGAAAGCGCCCTTTAACAAGGAAAGAGCGTTTTTAGAATCTTTTTGAGAGTATTTAGGCTTTTACCGTCGTAAACGCAAACGCCTCTCCATCGGCGTCGTTGGCTTCGAGGCCATCGGCAGAAGCGGCCCACTTAATCGCAACAGCCTGAGTTTCACCGGCGATGTAAGCTTCATTTTCAGCCACGGCCTGCTTGAATACGTCGCTTGCGGAGAACAGCGTCACTTCGATCTTGTCGGTGATGGCGTAGTTCTGGTCCTTACGGCGGTTCTGGATGCGGTTCACGAGTTCGCGGGCCACGCAGGCGCGGCGGAGTTCGTCCGTGATCTTGAGGTCCAGAGCCACGGTGAAGTGCTGGTTGGCTTCCACGGCCATGCCGTCGGCCACGATGCGGTTGAGCATCAAGCAGTCAGCGCCGACTTCACCGAAGTCGAACTTGATGGTTTGCGCTTCGCGCCCAACCTCTTCGGCTCGGTCATGAGAAGACAAGTCTTCTCGCGACTCTCGCCTTGCGTGGTTGTCGCCATTCTGCAGCAGGGCCTTGATTTCATCGACGGTCAGCGAATTCAGCTTGGCAGAAATCACCTTCATGTTCTTCGCGTAATCCGGGCCCTTCGCCTTGATGGCGAGGAAGTTCGGTTTAGCGGAGAGCTGCACGAGCTTGGTTTGCACTTCGTGCCAACTTCATTTCGCGAACGTTGAGTTCTTCTTTTTTAGGGCGTTCCCCACTTCGTGGGTCGGGCTATATTTTAGGGGTAGTCGACTTCGCTACGCTCGTCGCCCACCTCCTAAAACGGCGCCACAGCGCCGCCCCAAGGGGTCACTATCCCTAACGCAGAAAAACTACAAATCTAGAACAGCAGCCGTTCCTCGTGAGCCTCTTTTTTGAACTAAAGATTTCCGTTCGATGTCCTCAGGGCTCATCATTTTCGAAACTTTTTTTAGTGCTTTCTCTAATCGCAGATTTATTGAGATATTCCGCTCTTTTTTTCTTCGCAAAATACCATGACAGCCAACCGGAGACAAATAAATATCTTGAGATACTTCAGATGTCACAATATCCTGCATTGTTTTAAACACACAGTGACTTGGTACAACAGACGCGTTGACTTTCTTATTATCCGCTAATTCAACTTTTCCATCACCGAAATGATACAAATACGCTTTTTTTGACAGCGTTTCATATTTTAGAAATTTTCTATTCCTTCCCGCAACAAATTCTATTTTTTTGTCGTTAATAAGTCTGTCGCCAATCCACTTTACAACAGGAACAGCCCATGAATTTCCAACAGCCTGATATCGATTCGTTTTCCTCGCACCCTGTATATTCGTGTAATCATCGGGAAAACCCATTAAACGTTCACATTCCAATGGAGAAAGTCTTCTCACTCGTTCATCTTGCACCACAAATAATGACCCGTTGTATGCAGCAGCATTTCCATTCCATTTTGTTCCATATGCAGCATAAAGACAATCGGAATACGATCTAAATACTTCAAAATGGTGTCCGTCCTTTGAAAAGGATAGCGGAGCTACCGGATATTCATATTTTTTATTAGAACTTTCTTCAAAAAGGATTTGTTCGGGATGATAATTTTTTCCGGTTGCTAAAACATACAAACGCCTTCTTTGCTGGGGCAATCCAAAATACTTCGCATCAAGAACTCTCCAAGCAACATTTCTATCGGGTCCTTCCAATAATCCAGAAGAAGGCCATCTTTTTACATTCTGAATTTTTTTTAATCCTGCTAAAGAAGCTATAAGGCAACCGAAAGCATTCGTTTTATCCGTCAAAACGCCTTCCACATTTTCCCAAAAAACACAGCACCTACTTTTTCTTTTTTTTCGTCTAGCAACATCATTTGCATTGATAATATCAACGAACTTTAACGTCAAATTACCCCTATCATCATTCAGCCCTCTCTGATTTCCCGCTAAAGAAAATGCCTGGCAAGGAGTTCCTCCGCAAATAAGATCAGGTGCTTCAATTTCACCATTTAACAACAAAGAGGGAATATTATTCATATCTCCTAAATTTTTTACAGCCGGATACTTCTCTTTTAGCACCTTTGACTGAAAATTTGCTATTTCAGAAAACCATGAAAAAACTGAGGCATCATCAATATGTGTGGTAGCATTTAGGCAGCCTTGCTAGATGATTCTCTCGATTCCGATTCCCATTCGTAGGCTATCTTTACATCGACATAGGAACAGCTCAACATTATCAGCGACAGCATGTTGTTCATGTTCCTGAAGCCATAGGCAGTCCGTATCAGTAGCTTTATCTTGTTGTTCGTCGCCTCGATCCTTGCGTTTGACACGCCCAGCCTGATTGTGTTGAGGATTCCGTCGTAGTTACGCTTGATCTTTGCGTACAGATCCTTTACTGAGCCGATGCGTGAGTGGCTTGCACGCCACAGCCACCTGTCCAGATTTTCCCTGGCATCGTCATAGCCCATCTTCAGGATGATGCGCAGTTCCTCCTTGAGCTGGTATGCCCTGTAGAGACGCGGATAGCGGCTTGCTATGAGTTCTATTTTTCTCTGCTGGCTTTCGTTAAGGTTCTCTGGAGCCTTGCCCAGAGCGTACCTGGAGTTCTTTATCCCCTCCGCGGTGCGGTCCTTCGGGACGCTATCCTTCGTGGGCCTGCCTCGGCCCCGTTTCTGATTGCGGTTTTCCTTGCGGGCCTCCTTCCAGGCTTCCACACGGACCTTGTCCAGGGCTTCTGTCGCCCACTGTACGACATGGAAGCTGTCCACGCACCGTTCGGCATTGGGCAGGAACTCCTCGATGCTTGACCTTATCCACTTGGCTCCGTCACAAGTCACAAGCTCCACGCCCTTGCGCTGCTCTTCGCTGAGTTCCCTCATGAAGAGGTCCAGCACCTCCTTCCCGTAGCCCTCGTGGACCCAGATCACGCAGCGCCTGTCGTGATCCACTACCACCGTTATGTACTTGTGCCCTTTCTTGTAGCTGGTCTCGTCGATGCCTATGCGCCTGAAGATGCAGCCTGCCTTGATCGGCCTTGTGTCCAGGCGATCCCATACGCGGTCGGCAATTTCCCCCACGGTATTCCAGGCGATGCGTAGCTGCTTTGCGACAGCCTTTTTCGACATGCTGCATACGGCCCATGCGACCTGCTGCTCGAAGGCGTCGGTGAAGCCTGACCTGTGGCTTGCCCACGGCACCTTCACCGTTTTTACGCCGCATTTCTTGCACTTCACCCTGTAGGTGTCCATCCTGATGAAGCCCATCTTCGTGCCGAGATCGAGCGTCCGCCATACCCTCTGTTCCCGGCCGTTGTCGTAGAGCTTCCCTTTTCGCCCACAACAGCCGCACCTGCTGGCGTTGCCCTTGGTGAGTCTTACCGTGATGGTGACCGTGGTGTCGGTTTGCTCCTGCTTGACGACTGAACAGCCGTTGACATTGAAGATGGATTTGTATGGCGGATTTTCGTCGCTAACGCGACTTAGGTTTGTAGTTTAACTTGCGTATAAATATACTCTAAAGGGGTCATAAAGTCAAGCCTTTTTCGAGGCCTGTTGTTCAGTTTATCCTGTATCCAGCGAACTTTCCGGGGAGAGATTCCCTTGAACGACTCCTTCTTGGGAAGATATTGGCGTATTAGACCGTTCATGTTCTCGTTGGCACCGCGCTCCCAGGAGTGGTACGGGTTCGCAAAGTAGTAATCCGCCTTCATAGCTTTCGCTATTTCTGCGTGACAGGCGAACTCCTTCCCGTTGTCCGAAGTGATTGTGAGAATCTTGACTTCGAACGTTTTCTCAAAGTCCTTCAGCGCCCTCACAAGCGTTCTCTTCAGGTCTTTCGCGTTCTTCGTCGGAAGATACCTTATCAGGCTGTAATTCGTCATCCTGTCGTTGATCGTGAGCAGGTTCGCGTCATGGTCCGCGCTGTTTATCAGGTCTATCTCGATGTCGCCTACGCGTGATTTCTCGTCCACGATTGCCGGACGTTCCTCGATGGGCACGCGGCCTACAATCTGGCCTCTCTTGTCCTTCTTCTCCCCGCGCTTACGGTATGGTTTCTTGCCGTGCCGCAAGTGCTTCTTCAGGTCCTCGTCCTTGTTCACATGCCTGTATATCGTGGCGACGCTAGGGACACCCATCCCATCGAGTTTCGCGCGTCCGTTCACCTGTTCGGGAGAGTAGTCTTCCTTGATTTTCCCGTCCACGATTTTCCAGTCGTCCTCGTCGTAGTCGTAATGCAGGTGACTTGTCGCGGCAAGGAGGTCTGCCCGTTCCTGCGACTTGACCGGGTCGTAATGCTGGCGGCCGCCGCCCCTGTTTAGTTCCCTGTAGATTGTGGATTTGTGGACCTTCAGCTGCAAGGCTATGTTTTTCGGGGGATCTTTGCCGCATTGAGCGCTCGTATTTCGTATCTTTGTGCTTGGTTGAGACTCACCGCCATGTCCTTTTTTGGTAGAATCGGCAAGGTAGAAAAGTTTCGGCCAGGTTCCCCAGGGGCTAGCCCTAGGGAACTTTTTTTCTTCCCGATTCAACCTATATCAGTCGCATTGACGGTGAAAATTCGCGTATAATTTTGACATGGGCTTTTTCTTCTGTTTTTTTTTGGCGATTAAATTTTAGAAAATAGCCCATTTTTTTTGTTTGATTTAGGCGAAAGTCAACAAAAAAAGGGTGGCGAAGCCACCCACACATGTTGATGAAGAGCCAAAAAACTACACCAAAAGGCTTCCAAGCAACAGAAGCCGCTTCAATACCAGAACATATGCTTCCTACAGTTTGTATCATGAGATTCCCTGCAAAAACAGATTCTTTCGTAAAATCAATATCCTATTTCTTTTAACATCTTATTGAATTTTTCTTTCCAATCCGCCAAGTCATACCATGGACATCCAACGCATCCCTTTTCATCAGATTTGTTGTCGCCTTTCCAACTACAATCTCCTTCCGAATACCAATCTATACCAAAGAAGTCACCTCTTTTACCAGTTTGCAAACATTTTGCACAATATCTTTCTTTTTGAAGATTTGTTTGCTGTGTCAACAACTGAAATTTACTTTTTATTTCGTCATCAGTCATTGAAACAAAATTTGGATTTTCCCCAACAACCCATCTTGTTGATGGAAACTTATGATCAACCACTAAATTCTTTGAGCCAGCACCATACTTTTCATTAAAACAGGCATCCGTATACTCAAAAAGTTCTTTTATTCGACGCATTAGCGATGTTGGTATAGAAAAACGTTTATTGCTATTCCCAACAAGTTTTGGAATCCTAATCAACAAATCATGCGTTGTATATTTTCCACAAACTCACACTTAAAATCTTTTGTTGCAATGTGATATCCATGAGTTTGTTTAAGAGCCCGTATTCTACTAGCCGCCTGCGAATTTACGCTACTTGTATCAGTACATTGCCGACACATCCAATTCGTTTGATGATATTGTGTTTCTCCATTTAAAACATCAAACAAAAGTTTTGCCATATCAGCCTTGGAACGACCACTCCAATACAAATCCTCATCAGCATTCCATGTTTTTGAATTTCGAGGATCCAAGTCGTTATAACAATTTTTTACATATTCAACAACATCTTCTTTTGGCAATTGTGTTTTATCAAGACCTTGATACTTTTCTAATATGGGTATACAGCCCTTCCATGCAGGAGTTTTAGGATACTTAAATTCAACTTCAAGAAATAAATCCGGCATTTTGGAAACCTGAAACACTTTAAATGTTTTAATTTCAGGGCAGATTTCCAAATCTTCAAAATCAAACTTTTTCATATTAAAGAGCCTTTTTTTAAGCATTCTCATACAACGAAATATACAAATCATCAAAGACAATTTTTGACAAAAAGCCCCTGAAATAAAATTTTTCAGGGGCTTTTGTTTCTTTTTTATGCTCTCACAGCTTCGACAGCAACCTTTTCGCCGTCGGCATCAGATTCCTGCAAACCAGCAGTAGAATCCTTCCACACGATAGCGTCAGCCTGCGTCTCGCCCTTGATGTAGGATTCGTTTTCGGTCACAGACTGCTTGAGCACTTCGCTTTCAGAATAAAGTTCAATGTTGATACGGTCTGTAATGGCGAAATCTTGATCCTTACGGCGGTTTTGAATACGATTGACCAATTCACGGGCAATGCACTTGCGACGAAGTCTGTCAGACACCGTCAAATCAAGAGCAATCGTGAAGTGCTGGTTCGCTTCGACGGCCATACCTTCAGGAACTTTTCGTTGAATAAGCACATGCTTGGAAGTGTATTTCACATCAGAGCAGAAAGCACTTGTAACAGAGCCTCCGTTCTGAAGATTGATAATATCACTTGAACTGAAGCCGGAAATTTCCTGCTGGAATTCACGCATCGGATGTTGTCCGAAAAGCGATGCAAAATCAGACTTGATGTTCAAGAAGTTAGGTTTAGCAGTACATTCAACCAAACTTGATTCGTCTTCTATGAACTTCATTTCTTCGACATTAAGTTCTTCGAGGATCAAGTCCTTCATGGCCTCAGCCACGTTCTTTTCGACCTTACCGTGAGCAACCACCGTCATGCTGGCAATCGGCATACGGTTCTTTACGTTGTTCGTAGCGCGAATCACGCGGCCCATTTCGACCATGCCACGCACCATGGCGATGCGTTCCACGAGCTTTTCGTCCATCAGGGACTTGTCGGCGCTGGGGAATTCGCAGAGGTGCACGCTCACCGGGGCGCTAGCATCCACTTCGCGGACGAGAATCTGGTAGATTTCTTCGGCGAGGAGCGGGAGGAACGGGGCGAGAATCTTGGAGAAGTCTACGAGCACCTTGTACATGGTTGCGTAGGCGGCGTTCTTGTCGCCATCGTTTTCGCTCTTCCAGAAACGGCGACGACTGCGGCGCACGTACCAGTTCGTGAGGTCATCCACCGCGGCAATCACGGCGGGCACCACGTTGTACAGGCGGTAAGCCTTCATTTCCACTTCAACCTTGGCGGCCAAATCCTGCAAGGTTGCAAGCATCCAGCGGTCAAGTTCATTGTCGCTCTTGACTTCTTGACCCGGCTTCCACGTGAGCTGGCCCTTGGCGGCGTCGGCGTTGTGGTTCGAGACAAAGAATGCCACAGCGTTCCAGAGCGGCAGCATCACCTGTTTCACGATGCCCTTCACGCCTTCTTCGCTGAAGCGCAGGTCTTCGGCCTTCAAGGCGGCGGAGTTAATCATGAACAAGCGAATAGCGTCGGCACCCGTGCGTTCGATGAGGTCGTTCGGGTCCGGATAGTTGCGCTTGGACTTACTCATCTTGGAACCGTCTTCGGCCAAGATAATACCGTTCACAATCACGTTCTTGAACGCCGGCTTCTGGAACAAAGCGTTAGAAAGCACGGTCAGCGTGTAGAACCAACCGCGGGTCTGGTCGAGGCCTTCGGCAATGAAGTCCGCCGGGAAGCTGCGTTCCACGAGTTCCTTGTTTTCGAACGGGTAATGGCGGCTGGCATACGGCATGGAGCCGGATTCAAACCAGCAGTCGAAAACTTCCGGCGTGCGGCGGTAAACCTTGCCGTCCTTTTCGATGGTGAGCTTGTCCACAAAGTGCTTGTGCAAGTCATCGAGCTTCACGCCAGTGAGCTGCTGCAGTTCTTCGATGGACCCCACGGCAATCATGTCGCCGTCGTCGCTGAGCCACACCGGAATCGGGGTTCCCCAGAAGCGGTTACGGGAAAGGTTCCAGTCGCGGGCGCCTTCGAGCCACTTGCCGAAGCGTCCGTTCTTGATGTGGTCCGGCACCCAGTTCACCGTCTGGTTGTTTTCGACCATCCATTCCTTCAGAGTCTTGGTCACGCCGTCCTTGCTCGTCACAGGCGCATCGATCTTCAGGAACCACGTCTTGAGGGCGCGGTAAATCAGAGGAACGCCGGTACGCCAGCAGTGCGGGTAGCTGTGGACAATCACGTCCTGCTTGAACACGCGGCCCTGTTCCTTGAAGTAGCGGATAATTTCCTTGTCGGCTTCCTTTGCGCCCAGGCCCTTCCACATCGGGACCTTGTCGGTGAACTTGCCTTCGGTATCCAGCGGGTCGAAAAGGCCGAGGTCGAGTTCAGCACCCTTCTGGAAGTCTTCTTCACCGAAGGAAGGAGCGGTATGCACGGCGCCGGTACCGTCTTCGGTACTCACGTAGTCGGCGGGGTAAATCTTGTAGTGGCGGGTCAGCTGGTCCGGCGTCACGAACGCGTCGGAAATGCGGGAGAGCGGCTCGTAGTCCTTGCCCACGAGTTCGGAACCCTTGCAGGTATCGACAATATTCGGGTTCTTGAAGTAGGCGGCGGTGCGGCTTGCGGCAATCCAGTACTTCTTGCCGTCCTGTTCCACCAGGTTGTAGTCCATGTCCGGGCCCACAACGATGCAGAAGTTGGAGTACAGAGTCCACGGGGTCGTCGTCCACACGAGAATGCTCGTGTCCTTGAACTTGGCCTCGTCCGAGTTGATCGGGAAAATGAGGGTCAGAGACGGATCTTGACGGTCCTTGTAACCCTGGTTCGTTTCAAAGTTGGAAAGGGGAGTTGCCAGTGCCGGGCTATACGGCTGGATGCGGTAGCCCTGATAAATCAAACCTTTGTCGAAGCACTGCCTGAACACCCACCACACGGATTCCATGAAGTTCTTGTCCATGGTCTTGTAGCCCGTGTCGAAGTCCACCCAGCGACCCATGCGGCGAACCGTCTTCTTCCATTCGCTGGTGTACTTGAGCACCTTGCCGCGGCAGGTTTCGTTGAACTTGTCCACACCCAGATTCTGGATTTCGGCAACGCCCGCAAGACCCAGCTCGTTCTGCACCAAGGATTCAATGGGAAGACCGTGGCAGTCCCAACCGAAACCGCGGGGAACCTTCTTGCCCTTCATAGTCCAATAACGGGGAACGATATCCTTGATGGTTCCCGCCAGCAGGTGGCCATAATGAGGAAGGCCCGTGGCAAAGGGAGGGCCGTCGTAGAAAGTATACGGTTCGGTTTCCGGACGGGAGTCCAGCGACTTCTTGAACGATTCATCCTTA
Organism: Fibrobacter sp. UWS1; assembly: GCF_002300445.1. NCBI lineage: Bacteria > Pseudomonadati > Fibrobacterota > Fibrobacteria > Fibrobacterales > Fibrobacteraceae > Fibrobacter > Fibrobacter sp. UWS1. Next base: position 1,462,139 of record NZ_NSGW01000001.1, on the reverse strand, counting down.
TCCCACAAGGCGAGCACACGCTCTTCGATCTGCGGAAATGATTCTTCTTTCTTTACTTCTCGAAACATGATATAATAACCTCAAACGGTAATTTTTTGGGCGTAAATTTAGAAATCAATAAAAACGGACAACCCATGGCAAAGTTGATTTTGATGTGTTACTAGCAACATCCAAAACTTGACCATCAACCCATGCGTTTATTCGATAAGGACGACCGCCCAAATTATGCAATTTGAACAGATAACGGCGATTTCGTTCAAAGGTATATCCTCTTTGGAAATACCAATCCGACAAAGGCACAACAGAATCATCCAAAGACAAGAACCCAGTCAATTCGGCCCCATCTTCCGCAGAAATACCCAAATGCAGGCTTGCAGGAGTCCAGTCATTCGGGAATCCGACAACTTCAAACCACAAATCGCCTTCGGGAACTATACGAATCGTATTGTTGACTAGCAATTGCAACGGATTCGTAGAAGAGCAACCTTCATCGCCAGGACAATGCGGTTCGAACTTATTTACAGTATTTTCCTGTAAATTTCCCACAAAACGCATATTGTCAATCCAAAGAGAATCGGAACTATTTAACACAATTTGAAAGTGAATATCGGAATGTTCTTCTTTTAACAAAAGCTTTATTTCATCTGGAACTACAAAAGAATAAGTTTTCCATCGGTCTAAAAAGGCTTCTAATGTTAATTCGTTACCAAGTTGAATTCTTCTGTTTGACGAAGGTACGTTCAACCATACAGCAATATTGCCAATCCACCATGGATTTGAAGTATTGCTAGGAACAAAAACGTCTATATAGATGCTATCTCCAATTAAACTTATTTCTTCCGTAGATACATTACGACTTTCTATAAGTTTCCATCCAGAAGAAGATACCAGACTTCTTTGTCCTTCACTACTTTTATCCAAAGATAATGTAGCACATTCATTACCTATATTCCAATCAGTATTTTTTTCAAAACGCCCCACAGAGATATTATCAATTCCAGTTTCAAAAAGAAGTAGTGAGTAATAAACTTCACCACCTCCAGTTATTTTCAAAGTATTTCCTGCTCTCGCATAATCGCTTCCCAAAAAAATACTTTTTTTTCCATTTTCTGAATTGTTTAAGTATTCAACAAAAATTGGGGTTAAATCGTCTTTTGGGGAAAAGACTTCAATTTTGTTTACAGCCCCCTCATTCTGCACATTCAAAAGAATAGCATAACTATCGGTCGTTTTTGTCCCTGCAAAAACATATGTATTGGTCAGACTTTCTGACAAATAACTTTTTTGGAGTTTATTCGGAAAAAGAGATAAAATCCGATTAGCAATATTATCTTCACAACACCCATCAACAACAAATTGACCATTCCGAACAAGAGAAAAATTTGTAGAATCAAATTTAGAATCAAAAGGAGCTTCTGCAGGAAGACTTGTTCCTATTCGCGTAGTTCTTGCCCCTAGCCCCAAATTACTCGCAACAACTTCCCATTCATATGTTCCATTTCCTTTTAATTCAGGAAAAAAAGCTGTATAGACACCATCTTCAGCACTAGCATCACCATTTACACCTTCATCATTTAACGGAGGCGGATTTTCGTCGCTAACGCGACTTAGGTTTGTAGTTTAACTTGCGTATAAATATACTCTAAAGGGGTCATAAAGTCAAGCCTTTTTCGAGGCCTGTTGTTCAGTTTATCCTGTATCCAGCGAACTTTCCGGGGAGAGATTCCCTTGAACGACTCCTTCTTGGGAAGATATTGGCGTATTAGACCGTTCATGTTCTCGTTGGCACCGCGCTCCCAGGAGTGGTACGGGTTCGCAAAGTAGTAATCCGCCTTCATAGCTTTCGCTATTTCTGCGTGACAGGCGAACTCCTTCCCGTTGTCCGAAGTGATTGTGAGAATCTTGACTTCGAACGTTTTCTCAAAGTCCTTCAGCGCCCTCACAAGCGTTCTCTTCAGGTCTTTCGCGTTCTTCGTCGGAAGATACCTTATCAGGCTGTAATTCGTCATCCTGTCGTTGATCGTGAGCAGGTTCGCGTCATGGTCCGCGCTGTTTATCAGGTCTATCTCGATGTCGCCTACGCGTGATTTCTCGTCCACGATTGCCGGACGTTCCTCGATGGGCACGCGGCCTACAATCTGGCCTCTCTTGTCCTTCTTCTCCCCGCGCTTACGGTATGGTTTCTTGCCGTGCCGCAAGTGCTTCTTCAGGTCCTCGTCCTTGTTCACATGCCTGTATATCGTGGCGACGCTAGGGACACCCATCCCATCGAGTTTCGCGCGTCCGTTCACCTGTTCGGGAGAGTAGTCTTCCTTGATTTTCCCGTCCACGATTTTCCAGTCGTCCTCGTCGTAGTCGTAATGCAGGTGACTTGTCGCGGCAAGGAGGTCTGCCCGTTCCTGCGACTTGACCGGGTCGTAATGCTGGCGGCCGCCGCCCCTGTTTAGTTCCCTGTAGATTGTGGATTTGTGGACCTTCAGCTGCAAGGCTATGTTTTTCGGGGGGATCTTTGCCGCATTGAGCGCTCGTATTTCGTATCTTTGTGCTTGGTTGAGACTCACCGCCATGTCCTTTTTTGGTAGAATCGGCAAGGTAGAAAAGTTTCGGCCAGGTTCCCCAGGGGCTAGCCCTAGGGAACTTTTTTTCTTCCCGATTCAACCTATATCAGTCGCATTGACGGTGAAAATTCGCGTTCTAATGTGTCCTAAAAAATTCGCACCATTAGTCATCTCATAAATGCCATCAGCCCATTTCATTATGATATTCTCATATGTGGCCTTTGAGTTTACATCAGAAAGATTTCCATCGCTAGGTATTCTTTCCAAACATATGGTCAAGTCAATAATTTCCTCAATAGGATTTCCTTTATCATCTTTTCCAACAGAACGGACTTGACTAAAAGGAGAAATTCCTGCCACAGCAGCATTAATGAAGCAAAAACAAATTATAAGTAGTAAATTCTTCATCCATCTCAGAACATTGCTTTAAATGTGTTTATTTCTTTATACTCTTTCCCCAGAGCATCCCTATTTCGCAAAAAAGAGTGAACCTTTTCTTGGGGCTTTATTCTTCTATTCAGACTCATAATTTCACCTTTTCGATAAAGTTCAATTTTACCATAAATTTGACTAACCGAATTACCCCATGTTCGGCAGTCCATATTTATCCCCGCAATATAATCATTCAAAACAATACTATCGTTTTTTTGTACATCCAACTCAATGGGGACATAGACAGCACTTGAATCAAAAAAAGAAGGGACTTGTTCATTATAAACAGATGTTGCTTCTACACTTTTTAAAGAAATTTTTCGAACTTTGGAACCCGGATAACAGTCTGAACAATTAAAAAAATACGGATATATCGCTATTGAACTTGAAAATTCTATTCGGACAGTGTCAAAAGAAACCTCTTGAACAATTCCCTTTAAATTAAGTTCATGCATTCGCCCCACTCCTCCAACACTTCTTTCTCCAACCAGCATTCCAGGAATGTTGTCGATATTGGGACACAACGGAGCCTCAAACGAAGAGCTAGATAAACTAGCCCCAGAATATATTTGAGCCAGAGCAAGGGAACTAAACAACAAAAAAAATGAGCAAATTCTTTTCATATTAAAAATATAACAAACAATCCTGCATAGAAAAACCTCGATTTTTTATAGATTGGGTAGATAAATACTTTACAAAACAAGCAAAGTTTACTATATTTGCATCATGGAAAAAGATGATGCAAGAAAGAATGTCCAGAGCCTTCTCGAAAAACGGAAGACAATCGTAAAAATGAAGAAGGCGGGATTCAAGAAAAGCAAGATCGCAGAGACCTGCGGCGTGAGCCGCCCCATGGTGGATGCAGTTCTATCGCTTTACGAGAAAGGCGGGATGAATGCGCTCAAGCCGAAGACAAGGGGCCGCAAGGAAAGGGAAAAAAGGCTCCTTTCCGCCAATCAAGAATCCGAGATACAGAAACTAATCCGGGACAAGCGTCCCGAACAGCTCAAGTTCAAGTTCGCCCTCTGGACCCGCGAAGCGGTTGCGGAGCTTGTCCGCAGCGAATTTGGAGTGAAGCTGGCCAAGAGAACGGTCGGCGACTACCTCAAAAGATGGAACTTCACCCCGCAAAAACCGATTGTCCGCGCGTACGAGCAAAACCCCGAAGCGGTGAAGAAGTGGCTCGAAGAGGAATACCCGAAAATAAAGGCCGATGCGGTATGCGAGAATGCGGAAATCCACTGGGCGGACGAGACCGCCATCGTGAACACGGATGTCCGTGGCCGCAGCTACGCCCCCTGCGGGCAGACCCCGGTCGTGAAGGCTCCCGGATGCAGGGAGCGCTTTTCCATGATATCGGCGGTGAACAATCGCGGGAAGTGCCACTGGATGATGATTGACGGGGCGTTCGACGCGACGAAGCTCATCGACTTCATGACGGCTCTGGTGAAGGATGTGTATGCAGACGGGAAAGGGAAGAAAGTGTTTCTCGTGATGGACAACCTGAGGGTTCACCACAGCAAGCCGGTAAAGGAATGGCTTGAAGCGAACACGGACAAGATAAGCGTATTCTACCTGCCCAGCTACAGTTCCGAGCTGAATCCTGACGAACGTCTTAATGCCGACCTGAAACACGAAATATCTTCCAACGCACCGGCTCGGACTCGCGAAAAGCTACGCTCCCATGCGGAATCCCACATGAAAATGGTGAGCAACAGCCCTGAACGAGTAATCAAGTATTTTGGCGACAAGCATGTCTCTTATGCAGCATGACTATGTAAAAAATATATCCGCCGGAGCAATAAATCATACACTCAAATGAGGGCGTTTTCGCCCACATTTTCTCTGAAATCCAACCATCTATTTTTCAAGGCTCTTTCTTCGCGTTGTTCATACCAACAATCCGGGCGATTGCCCTGGGCATCATCCCTTCTTTGTGAAGGTCCAGGGCTCTTTGCCATTCTTCTGTGTGTATTATGGTCATGATAACCTCAAAAGTTGCGTCCAACTTTTGGGGTTCACTTCACGTCCAGGCTGGTATCCTTTTTGGGAATCCCGCAAAGTACATGGAACAACTGGATTTCGCGGAGGAAGGCGGAAACGCGGCATAACCACGATACGCCAAAGTCCAACTGGATGACCCCGGAAGAGACTCGCGCCATCGTCGACTTCTGCAAACAGTACAAGGACCATCTGCATGGATACCGCTACCTGGCCTGGCTTATGGTAGACAGGGATATCGCATACGCCCGTCCATCGACGGTTTACAACATACTGAAGAGGAACAACCTTTTTGGCAAATGGGCTGTTCCTGCGGAAGCGAGGAAAAAGGGGTTCGACCAGCCTGCACGTCCGAATGAATAGTGGCATACGGATTATTCCTACGTCAGAGTTTGCGGAGTGTTCTTCTACTTCGCCTGCGTCCTGGACGGGTTCAGCCGCAAGGTTCTCGTCTGGGACCTTTTCTCCACGATGGAAGGCTTGAACGTTGAAATTCTCGTGACCAGGGCGAAGGAACTCCATCCCGATGCGCATGCCCGCATAATCCACGATAACGGGAAGCAGTTCTCCTCGAAGGATTTTCTTGATCTGGTTTCGAAACTTGAACTCAGGGAGACCTCTACATCTCCCTTCCATCCGCAAAGCAACGGGAAAGTGGAACGTTTTCACAAGACCCTCAAGGCGGAGGAAGTCCGTCGTGACGCTTACCAGGACTATTCCGATGCAAAGAGGAAAATGTCGGACTGGATCAATTACTACAACTCGGAACGGCTACATTCCGCAATCGGATTCCTGACTCCTGACGAGGTTTTCGCAGGAAAGATGGAGGAACGACTTGCAGAACGAAGAACAAAATTGTATAATGCGACAAGAGAACGTGAGGACTATTGGGCTAACCAACCGACCTGACGGAATCCCTTATTAGCTTTGTTAAAATTTTCCAAGTTCAACTTGGGCGGGATAATAGAGAATAAGACTTTCAAACAGGGAAGCTACCTTGTTCTTAGAAAGGAAACAGAGATACTTTCTTGGAAACTATTCAAATAGGACGGAAAAATGAGAAAGAACAAGTCACGTTTTTTACTTATGACTGTTGCGGCAATTTACTTTGCTGCTTGCACAGATGATAGCAACAGTTGGAGCGCGAAGGATGTTTGCCCCGAAGATGGTGTGAATGCCTACGGCATGACGAATCGCGGAACGTTCGTAGATGAACGTGATGGACAAGAATATAGATAGTCGTCCCTTAAAAAGGTCACTTTGCGAACGCAAGATAAGGACGTTCGCATTTTTTGTTCATTCCGTTCCACAGAAGGCAAAAACAGTATAGCCATTCCAACAGGACAAAAAAGCGCCTCATGGCCCTCTTGAAGTTGAACGCCGCTGCTGCAAGCTTTGCATTGAGCATGTCGCCAAAGATTCCCTTGTAGAAGTTGCGACCCATGCGGTGGTCGCTCTTCAAGTGACCATTGATTGGTTCGATGCCAGCCCTCTTGCAAAAAAGCTTGTGAGCCTTTTTCTTCTGGTAGTAAGTCGCGTTTTTCTTCGGAACGTCCGGTATCACGATCTTTGTCGTTCCGGATTCCTTTTGTCCGCGGTAGCCTCGGTCGCATGCGGCCCGGCTCGGCCTGAATCCAAGCATTTGTTCAACATGGTCAAGCGTATCGTCTATCGTATGTCCGTCATACTCGTCCCGGAACGAGACCGCGCCGACAATGATACCGTTGTAGCTCCGGGCGATTGACACCTTGTTGCCGAACTCGTATTTCTTGTGTTCCTTGCCCTTGCCGATGCATTTTACTTCGGGTTCGTGAAGCGAATAGACCTTGTCCTTGTCGCATTTCTTCTGTGCCAGAACTTTTTTGAAAAGCTCGATTTTTCCTTTGTACGTGTTCAACAAGTTCTTGCTGGCGAGATTTCGCTCTAATTCACGGACGAGCCGTCCCGCGATTGTCTTCAGCCTGCGATCCGCCTTGTGAGCCTTTTTGGCGTTTTTCGGGTGATTGCGGAAACGCTGGTCACGATGAATCTTCTTCAAGGTTCTCTTGTAGGACTGTCTCTGCGGAAGGCCGCGTTCTTCCACAATTTTCTGCACCTGATCTATTATCTTGTTCGCAAGTTTGGCGTCTGTAGGGAACGTGATGTTCTTTTCCTGCACGGTCGTGTCAAGAAAGACCGTGCCGCATCCTGTCGGTCCTTGTTTATCGTGGTCATCGTTGACGAGGATACTTTCCTTGAGGATCATGTCCAAGCCTTCCTCGCCGATCTTATGCCGGAAGTGGACAAGTTCGCTCGGGTCGCAGGGTTGCTCCGTCGAGAAGAACCGTTCTCCGCAAAAGTACTGGTAATAGGCGTTTTCCTGGAACTGCTCCACGACGGACTCGTCCGATACGTTGCGGATGTGCTTCAGGATGATGAGCCCGGTCATGAGACGGATCGGCTTGTTCGGCGCACCCATTTTGTCGTCAAACAGTTTCGAAAACTCGGTCTCGAACTTGTTCCAGTCAATCTTGTTCGCAAGAACGTAAAGGGGATGCTTGTGGTTCAACTGCTCCTCAAGGGAACAGAAAAGGCTTGTCTGTGCGTGGGATTTCGGAGGTCTATACATGGGAAAAATTGCAAGGTTTTTAATCCCATTTTAGAAATCCTTGCAATAATTTCACAGGGTAGAAATCAATTTTTCCCAACAGTTATGCGGGCTGGGCGGGATTTTAAGGGATGACTAGATACACGACCATTGGTGATCAGGTGTGGATGGCTCAGAACTTGAACTATGCTGCAGAATATAGTGTTTGCTATGACAACAATGAACTAAATTGTGACCTTTGGGGCCGTCTTTATTCGTTGTTAGAAAACGGAGAGAATGAAGCACCAATGAATTATGCAATGGTTGATTCTATTTGTCCGACTGGATGGCATGTGCCGAGCGAACAAGAATGGACAAAAATGATTACTTCTATTGGACAATATGGGGACAAAGAGACTGTCAAAATACTAAAAAGTACAGAATTTTGGAATCACGAAAATAGTGGTGGAAATGGAACTGACGAATGCGGTTTTGGGGCTTTACCTGGGGGTAGCTTTTTCACGCCATCAAAAAGCGAGTATATGTATCAGAATGCCATGTTTTGGACATCTACAATGCGATCTTCAAGGAAGGCCTATTCTATTTTTTTAGGATTAGACGTTTCCAAAGGTATTTCTCCGTATAGAAATTCAATCCGCTGTATAAAGGACTAAAAAGGAGCAGAGATACTTTCTTGGAAACTATTCAAATAGGACGGAAAAATGAAAAAGAACAAGTCACGTTTTTTACTTATGACTGTCGCGGTAATTTACTTTGCTGCTTGCTCAGATGATAGCAATAGTTGGAGCGCGAAGGATGTTTGTCCCGAAGATGGCGTGAATGCCTACGGCATGGCGAATCGCGGAACGTTCATAGATGAACGTGATGGACAAGAATATAGATACACGACCATAGGTGATCAGGTGTGGATGGCTCAGAACTTGAACTATGTTGCAGAATATAGTGCTTGCTATGACAACAATGAATTAAATTGTGACCTTTGGGGCCGTCTTTATTCGTTGTTGGAAGATGGCCGGACATCCGGTCCGATGAATTATGCAATGGTTGATTCTATTTGCCCGACTGGATGGCATGTTCCGAGTGAACAAGAATGGACTAGAATGATTGCCACTATAGGGAAATATAATGACAAAGAAACTGCCAAAAGATTAAAAAGTACGGAACTTTGGACTCACGAATATAGTGGCGGTAACGGAATTGATGAATGTGGTTTTCGGACTTTGCCTGGGGGTGTACAGCAACCCAGTGGAAGTGTACATATGTACCAAAACGCCCTATTTTTGACATCAACAATGCGAACATCTGGATTGGCGTATGCGATATTTATTGGAATGGATGTTGACGAGGTTTCCTCAACGTATAAAAATTCTGTTCGCTGTATTAAGAATTAAAAAATTGAGTTGAAAATGTATAAAACAGCCATATTTACACTTATTCTTGCAATTTCGTCGTTTACGCTTACCCTTGATCAAGTAAGAAACGACCTAAAAAAAGTTCCTTTGCGAAGGATTCCATTGAAATGGACATACGTACGACCATAAATGCAATAGGGGCCTCTCAAAGCATCTCTATCTACATTGTACAATATTGAATTTATGAAGCGTTTTTTTCTTACATTACTCTTTATATCTTCAGTTTGTTTTGCCCAAGATGCGGCAAGTTCCAGTTCTGCGCGCAAAAGTTCTTCATCGGCGGCAGATTCGCAAATTCGCTGTCCTGAAATTGAATACCACGGGATGCAAACGACCAAGTATATTCCCAACAAGCCTTATATCATAAATTGGGATCGAAACACCATAGATTTAGATGGCATTGTTGATTCTGTTGGTCTAGATACTTTTTTTGTAGATGGAAAAATTCCGATTCTTCTTGCAGATTCCTCTAAAATTGCCGCAAAAATTGTAAAGCTTAAACAGGTGAGCATTAGTTCTACTGATAACGCCATGAAAAACGTTTTTGATTCTAACTATGTATACATTCCTCTGACTTTTAGTACAAATAAAGGCGACACAATCTCAGTACATAATTATTCTGCATCTGTTTTTTTAGATTGTTCATCACAATACACTGTTCCATATGTTTTTTTTATGGGAAATTTTTCCAATAATCCGACATCGGACGTCACTTCAATTAAACGTTTTAATTATAATCGCAAAAATATTTCGATGAAAAAGCACAATAGAGACGCATCAGGAAAATTTCTAAACAGGAAAACATCCAAAACAATTCGATACTAAAAACGTGTTTTGCCCGGGTCGAGTTGTGGCGTTATCGGTTTGCGTTGCTTGCCATCCCTAACGCAAAATGAAAAGATTTGCCTGTTGCGGGCAAATCTTAAAATGCTGAATTTATTTTTTGCTTTTTACACAAGAGCCGGAGCCAAGTATTTTGCCAGCGCATAGCCGCCGCCAACGAGCCAAACGCACAAAATGGCTGCCAGCAAAAATGGCTTGGGACCTGCTTGCTTGAATTTGTCCATGCTGGTTTCTGTGCCGAGAGCCGTCATTGCCATTGAAAGCAGAAAGGTGTCCAAAACTTCGATTCCATGAATAAGGTTTTGGGGCAGTAAATTCAAGGAGTTGAACATCACGACCAGCAAAAATCCAAAGGCGAACCAGGGAACGGCAATTTTTTTCTTTCCGCTTTTGCTTTCGGAGTCTCCTAATTTTCCTACGACAAAAAATGCCAAAACCAGCAGCACAGGAACCAGATACATCACTCGAATCATTTTGACGATAATGGCGACAGTTGCTGTGTCCGTAGCGTTTCCTGCGCCTACTGCATGAGCGACTTCGTGAATGGTCGATCCGATGTAGAGACCGGTTTGTTCGGGAGAAAGGGCGATTATTCCATTGCGATACAAAATCGGATACAGGAACATTAAAAGAGTTCCGAACAGCACGACGGTGGAAACGGCGACGGCTGTTTTATAAGGTTTTGCTTTGAGGGCGGCTTCTGCGCCAAGGACGGCTGCTGCTCCGCAAATCGCACTTCCGACAGACGTGAGCATAGCGGTTTCTTTGTCCATTTTCAAAAGGCGGGAACCCAAAAAATAACCGCCGACAAGAGTTACGGTTACGATGATGGCGTCGATAATCAGCGCGGGCGCGCCCACTTCGGCAATTTGGGAAAATGTCAGGCGGAATCCGTATAAAATAATGCCCAATCGCAAAATTTTTTTGGAGCAGAATGCGACTCCCGGAGACCATGTTCCCGGCATTCCTTTTCGGAGGGTGTTGGCGTAGATGATTCCAAACAAGAGGCCGACAATCAGCGGGCTGAGCGACAATGCTTTGACGGCGGAAAAATCGGCGACAGAGAAGGCAACGCTGGTAATAAGCGTGATGAGCAAAATCCCATGAAGAAAATCTGTTTTCTTTTCTGTCAGCATAAAGACTCCTTTGAAGGAATTGTTGAAAAGAAGTGCGCCAAATATAAAAAATCTTCTTTTTAAAGTGTAGAGGAATTTGGAAGGATGAAGTCGGAGTTCATTTTGAAAATTTTTAAATTCAATCCAAACAGAACGAGAAGAATATGACGTCGGAAGAATTGCGGAACAGGCTGTTTGCCAATCAGGATTTCGGATATAAGAAATTTCATCAGGCTTTGATTCCGGGAGTTTCCGAAGAAAAAATCATCGGTGTGCGGGTTCCTTGTTTGCGAAAATTGGCGAAGGAATTCGCTTCGGGAAATCGGGAGGGAGTTTGCTTGTTTATGGGAAATCTCCCTCATGATTATTTTGAAGAAAATCAGATTCACTTCATGATGATTCAGCAGATTTCCGATTTTGATGAATGCCTTGCCGCTCTGGAAAATTTTTTGCCTTATGTGGATAATTGGGCGGTCTGTGATGGGAAAAATCCCAAGGTACTGCTGAAAAATGAAACATTGTTCTTGCGTAAGATTCGGGAATGGTTGGCGACGGCTCACCCTTATCAAGTCCGTTTTGGAATCAACATGCTGATGAATTTGTTTTTGGAGGAGCGTTTTGATTCAAAATATCTGGAGTGGGTGGCTGCGGTTAATGGAGAAAAATTTGCAGTTCAGAAAAACGGATTGCTGCCGCAGAAAGTGAGAAATGCGTTGCCTGCGGGCGTGTGTCCGGCAGCTCCCGAATATTATGTGAAAATGGGCGTGGCCTGGTATTTTGCGACGGCCCTTTCCAAACAATGGGATGCTGCAATTCCGTTTTTAACGGAGCGCAGACTGGACGCTTGGACCCACAATAAGACGATTCAAAAAGCGCGGGAAAGTTTTCGCATTACGGGCGAACGGAAAGAATTTCTGCAAACCCTGCGAATCTCGCCATTGGTGTAAAACCAGAGGCGTTGCAGGGGAGGATTCCCCCACATCGGCGAGAAGTGTTATTCTTTGTTCGGATTTATTTTGATTTAAGATAAATTTCCATTGCGTCTGCGGTGCACGACGCTTCAAAGCAACCAAAGTGCATCAATACGATTGCATTGCCTTTGGTCTTGCACGGACCTCCCGAACAGACGAAATGTTCTGAACCGGATTTATTCAGGGGAACGACATAAATACATTCGCTCTCCCCAAGCATCGTTAAATACCCATTTTCAGGTTGCTCTTCTCCCCGATTTTCCCAAAGATATTTTTCCCCGTCGTAACATCTCCGTTTTTTGGAATGGACGCCGCATGTATCTTTCCCTATTCCTCCTGTGATGACAATGCATTCCGGCGGATTTTCACAGTGTTCGCCTTCTTCTGATTTTTTGCAATGCTTATCTTTTTTTGTCGAGCATACGCCCGGGCCGCCATAGCGACACAATCCTTTACACCCAGCTTTTCCTCGACTTCGATTTCGGATGGTTGCATTATTTGATTTTCGTCTTCACAATCTGCTTCCGGAGGGCAAGCATTTTTTATCGCCGCCTGATATTTTTCAATTCCTTCAATGTAATTGCCGATGAATAAGCGGCAAAGAACATTAAAATCAAAATGACTGTGAATGGGATTCTTTTCATTTTTTATTCCTGTTTTTAAGGCAACGAAGATTTGCGTTTTCTAGCATTTCTTTAAAATCCAAAAGTTTGAAATTTCGCCATTGGCCGTTTATTGAAAATCCATAGCCTTTAATGTTATAAGTACATTGATGGCGACCATTTTTAAAGACATCGTGACATGGAGAAACTTCGGCATCCGCAGTCCAATAAGAAATGTTGTCTCCAGTTTGCTGTGTGCAATGCGGGGGGCGGATTTGCTTATGTGGGAGCCATGCACGACAGTTTTCCCCATGCGTTGACTCTTTCAAAAAAAGGATGGAATGCCTTTGCTTTAATATATCGTCCTGGAGCGCAGACCGCTTGCGAAGATTTGGCGCGTGCACTCACATTCATCTTTGAACATGCAAAAGAATTGGGCGTTTCAACGATTGATTATTCGCTGTGGGGCGGAAGTGCCGGCGGACGGATGGCGGCTTACCTCGGCACTTATGGTGCGGCGGCGTTCGGCGGAGAAAATATCCCAAAGCCGGCGGCGGTCATTATGCAGTATACGGGGCATTCTGAATATTCGAAAATGGATCCGCCTACATACGCTTGTGTTGGAGAGATGGATGGGATTGTAAATTGGAAAATCATGCAATCTCGATTAGAAGGGATGAGCCGTCTTGGTATTGCGACGGAGTTTCACCATTATCCCGGTCTTCCTCACGGATTCGGGCTTGGGCGCGGAACAGTTGCAGAAGGCTGGATTGACGAAGCGATAGCGTTTTGGGAAAAGCAAATGAAATAGATGGAATTTGTCAGCAAGCTCTAATGAAAAAAATGCAATAGTATAGGAACCAATATCGTTGTAAAAACGCCGGTAACGCCGATGGCTAGTGAACTCATGGCTCCTTGGACTTCTCCCATTTCAATGGCTTTGGCAGTTCCAATCGCATGAGCAGCAGTTCCTATGGCGATTCCTTGCGCCACGGGATTTTTGATTTTCAAAATTCGACATACGACAGGAGCTACAACCCCTCCGGTAATTCCGGTGATTACAATGGATGCGATGGTGATTGCAGGAACGGCACCGATTTGTTTAGAAAGTTCGATGCCCATAGGAATGGTGATGGATTTTGGCAGCAGAGAAAGTCGCAATAAGTGTTCTAAGCAAAAAAGTTTTGCACATAAAACGACGATGATAAAAGAGGTCAGCGAACCCGCGATAATGCCGATTAAAATAGGGAGTAAATTTTTCTTGAGATTGTTGATCTGTTTATAAAGAGGTATAGCGAGTACGGCTGTCGCCGGAGCTAAAAAAATAGAGATGTAATCGCCTCCAATGTTATATGTTTCTAGGCTGATTCCTGAAATCAAAAGAAACCCGATGATTAAAATGCTGGCGATGAGCATAGGATTGCAAATGGCTAATTTAAATCGGCGGCTGAAATAGACGCCGGTTTCATAAGCAATCATAGTGAGAACGGCTCCAAAGAAAGGCGTTTCTAAAACTTCATTCATGGTGTTTTCTCTTTTCTGAAAAAGTGACAAGTATATCGGTGACTTTTCCGGATACGGCAAGTGTGATAATTGTAGCGAGAATGCACAAAAAAACGAGAATCAATATCTGGCCTTTTAAAATGTCGTACACGGCTAGAATGCCAACGGCGGGTGGCAAAAAGAAAAAGGGAAGTCGCTTCAAAAAGAAATCCGAAATTTCTGCGATTTGCTCCACTTTGACTATTTTTGTACAAAGTAACAAAAAGAGGATGAGCATCGCTAGAATGTTGCCGGGGAGAGGGACGCCGCAGACTCGATGTAGAAAATCGCCGATAAAGCACACGGCAAAAATTAACGCTAACTGAAGTAAAAGTCGCATGGTGAGCGCAAAATTAGAAATTATAATGAAATAGGGATTTCCAAAAGAAAATGATACGGCATTTTGCAAATGCTTTTCACAATGAAATTTCAATTTTTTAATTTTGCAAACATGAATATATTTGAAAAACTCGGTCAAGTTTTACCTTCTGTAGAGAGCCCGGCTCGTTATATGGGTGGAGAAGCAAATAGTGTTGTAAAGGATCCGTCTTCGCTTTTGGCGAGAATGGCTTTTGTTTTCCCGGACTTGTATGAAATAGGTCTTTCTAATAATGGCTTGCGCGTTTTGTATCATGTAGTCAATCGAGAACCCGATTTGTTGATGGAAGTGGCTTTCGCCCCTTGGGATGATATGGCGGAGCAGATGCGCAAACAGGGTATTCCTTTATACACCCATGCAACGTGGACTCCTGTACGTGATTTTGATATGGTTGGGATTACGTTGCAGACGGAATTGAATTTTACAAATGTACCTTATGTGTTGGAATTGGCGGGCATTCCTGCGTTTGCTAAAGATAGGAACGAAGAAGATCCTATTGTCATTGGCGGCGGCCCGGCAATGGCTAATCCGGAACCCGTTGCCGATTTTTTTGATGCTTTCAATATCGGGGATGGAGAAGAACTGTTGCCTCATGTTTTGCGAACAGTCGGGGAATGCGAAAAAAAAGGAATGTCTCGCGTGGAAATTCTGGAAGAGATTTCCAAAATAGACGGCGTGTATGTTCCGGCTTTTCGTCCAGTGGTTTCTGGTGAATTTGGAATGCTTGTTCCTGCAGAGCCGGCGACAGGTTCGTATGAACACACAAAAGGCGTTCGTCGGATTTTCATTCCCGAATTGAAAAAGGAAGATTATCCCGTTCGGAATTTGATTGCGAATATGCGGTTGATTCACAATCGATTCAGCGTCGAAGTGATGCGGGGTTGTACTCAGGGCTGTCGCTTTTGCCAAGCGGGAATTTGGTATAGGCCTTGTCGGGAATTACCGCCTGATGACGTGATGGATCTGGCAAAGGAAGGCTTGAAGGCAACGGGAGAAAATGAACTCGGTCTGCTCAGCCTTTCGACGGCGGATTATAAACCTATCGAAGCTTTGACGGATTCCATTATTGATGACGCTTTTTTTGATAATGTGGACGTCTCGCTTCCCAGTATCCGAGTGAGCAGTTTTGGACAAACTTTAGCAGAAAAAGTGGCCGCGCTGAAGGGAGGACGTAGCGGAACTTTTGCTCCAGAAACCGGTTCGGAACGATTGCGCAAAATGATAAATAAAACAATTTCTGATGAGGATATGTATAACGCCGCCGAACACGCATTTTCTTCGGGGTTCAATAAAATTAAGTTGTACACAATGGTAGGGTTCCCAACGGAAAATGATGAAGATATGGAAGCGTTTTGCCAGTTGATTGAAAATCTGGTTAAAATAGGACGAAAATATCTGAAAGGGGCGCAGATTTCTGTCAGTATGGGAATTTTGATTCCTAAAGCGTTTACGGCGCTTCAATGGGCGGGGTTTATGGACAAGGATTTGGCGTTGTCGCATATCCAGTTTGTTCGCCGCCGTTTTTACAAAAATCCGAATGTAAAAGTGACTTGGGCGGATTGGGATACTTCTCGATTGGAAGCCTTTTACAGCCGCGGCGATCGCACTTTGGGGAAAATGATTTACGAAGCATACAAGCGGGGAATGATTTTTGAAAGCGATAATCGTCGAATTCATCCCAAAGATTGGGAAAAAATCTGGAATGATTTTGGCTATGATGAAAAATGGATTTATGAAACTCGTCAAAAAGAGAGCGTGTTTCCTTGGGATTTTATGCACGTTGGCGTCACCAAATCCTACCTTTGGAATGAATATCAGAAAGGCTTCAATCCAGAGGTCTTTCAGAATGCGAAACCCGTTCCGAATTGTAAATGGGGAGAATGCCAGCATTGCGGCATTCCAGGCAATGGAAAAGAGGTTCGTCTTGCTGAGAATCCCGAAAAATACAAGGCGCCAAGCCGGACACCGGAAGAAATCCGAAAACTGGTTGCGGAAAGACGCCCTGTTTATAACGAACGATATACGTATAAATTAACATTCCAAAAAACAGGATTAAGCCGATTTTTACCTCACCAAAACATGTTGAGTGCTTTTGTTCGCTCGTTTGGAATAGCCGGGATTCCTTTGCGTTATAGCGAAGGTTTCAGCCCTAAACCACGTCTGGTCAATATGGGCGCTCTTCCGCTAGGATTGGAAACCGTTTGTGAAATTTTAGGTGTAGAAACTCTTGTCCCCTTAAATCTTTCGAGCGAAAAGGACAAGTTGATAGAAAAGCTTAACGCTCCGTTCCCAAGAGGAATGAAAATTTTAAATATAGAACCTCTTTCGTATAAATTATCTTCGCGTTTTCCGAGTTCAATTGCGTATTCGTATATGCCAGAACATATTCCCGAAGGTTTATTGGAAAAATTTAAAGAAAAACAATTGCCGGTTGTGCGGAATCATCGGGGGCAAGAAATCAATTTGAATGAACATATTTTGGATCTCAAAACGGATTGTGGAAAAATATGGATTCGGGTTCGTTGTAATGATCAAGGTGGAACGGCAAGTCCGTATCCGTTGTTCGGAGGATTGATGGGGGTTGTAAATGCGGATTCTGCCGCCTCTTTGGACGACCTTTCTCGACGTTTTTTGATTCGAAAAGAATCTATGTATTGGAATAACAATTAAAAAGGATTTACAATGAAAATATCCAAATCGATTCATTATGTCGGCGTGAATGATCATCAAATTGATTTATTTGAAGGTCTTTTTAATGTTCCCAACGGAATGTCTTACAATTCCTATGTGATATTCGATGAAAAAATTGCTGTGATGGACAGTGTCGGAGAAAATTTTGGAGAGGAATGGTTGGACAATATTGAATCCGCCGTTGGGAATCGAACTCCGGATTATTTAATTGTACAGCACATGGAAATGGACCATTCGGCGAATATTCAAAAGTTTATTTCTAAATATCCGAATGCAAAAATCGTAGCGTCAAAGATGGCTTTTGGAATGCTGAACTCTTTATTTGGCGACTCTCTTGGAAAAATTTCAGAAAAGCAAATCGTCGTTTCCGATGGAGAATCTTTGGAATTGGGCGAACATATCCTGCATTTTGTTTCAGCGCCTAATGTGCATTGGCCCGAAGTGATTTTTACTTACGAGAGCTCTGAAAAGATTTTATTTAGCGCGGATGCTTTCGGCAAATTCGGTGCTTTGGATTATGAAGATCCTGAAGGCTGGGCTTGTGAAGCGCGCCGTTACTATTTTGGAATTGTTGGTAAATTCGGAACCAGTGTGCAGGCCGTTTTGAAAAAATTGGAAGGCTTGCAAATTGAAAAAATTTGCTCGTTGCATGGCCCCGTTTTAGATTCAGATATTGAAAGTTATTTGCAAAAATACCAGATTTGGTCGAGCTATGCTGTAGAATCAGAAGGTGTTTTTATCGCTTATACTTCGGTTTATGGCAATACGAAAAAAGCCGTAGAAAAGTTGGCGGAGATATTGAAGGAGAAGGGTTGTGCCAAAGTTGTTGTGGCGGATCTTGCTCGTGAAGATATATATGAATGCGTCGAGGATGCGTTTCGTTATGGCAAATTGGTTTTGGCGACGACGACGTACAATGCGGGAGTGTTTCCGACGATGCGAGAATTTATAGAGCATCTGGTCGCTAGAAATTATCAAAAACGAAAAATCGCTTTTGTGGAAAATGGAACTTGGGCACCGACTGCGAATAAAGCGATGGAAAGGCTTTTTGAAAATTCGCAGGAGATTACATTTGTTAAAAGTAAAGTGAGCATTAAAGTCGCTATGACTGCGGCAAATGTCGAACAGATGCATGCTCTTGCGGATGAATTGTTGGCTTGATTTGCTTTTTATAAGGGCAAATGGGATCAATACATCCAAGTGTTGTCGAAATCAAAGCCAATTGAAAATTCGATTTTTGTCGGGCGAATGGATTTGGGGAGGAATGATATGCCGATGGGCGTCATTTTTCGCCCGCCTTCTCCAAATTCGTTTTCGCCAATGCGATCCAATCCTCGGACAAGATTCAGGGAGATGTTGAGTGGCAGAGAATTGAATAGTCGATTTGCCATGCGGAATTCCAATCCGACGCTTCGATCCCAAAAATCCCGTTTTTTGAATTTAGAAAAGGCAAAACCGTGCGCATTCCATGCGGCTCCCACTTGGGCGTACAAATTCACAAACAAGTCCCGCGTTGAAAAAATCCAAAATGAATTTCGGAAGTCTTCAAAAATCGGAAAGAGATAATGGAGTTCTGCTTTAGCGGTTTTGAGTCCGCTGCGGTTGTAATCTTCGGTGCTTATCAAGTAGGGATAGCCTTCCAACAAAAGCGGTGTGTAATAATAGCTGTCTAAAGTGTCTTTGGCGTCTTTTGCGCTCCAAGCTCCGAGTCCGGCAACAGTTGCTCCAAAGGCAAATCGAGAACCTTGGAAAAGCGGCGAAGCGATGCTGCCGTGCATATTGAAATAGAAAGAATGGAGTGTGTAATTGCGATAAATCGGTTCGATTTTTCCTGAAGGGCTTATGGTAAAACTTTCTGAAAAGGAGCCTGGCCGATAAAGATCGGAATTGGCGAATTGATACACCGCAGAAATACCATTTCCAATGCCTGCGGTATTGGTGCTTGTTGTGTTGTCGTCGCCTCCGTCTAATGAAACGCCAATCGATGCGGCGATGCGTTTTTGATAAGTCCATTCCAAATTGTCTTCGTATAAGTTGAAATTCGCCCAATCGTATCCGACAGAAGCGAACAAGCTGTCTCCTGCTTTAAAAACGCTGTATTTAGCCGAAGCCTCAAATGCGTTTAGAGGAACGGAATAATAAGAAGTGCCAATGGAATCTTCGTAGCTGCGGGGGTCTTCATAGCGCACGGTATCTTTAGATCGATAATTCATATTGGTATAGGAAAGTCCCAGAGTAATCGGTGTGGAATGATTTTCCAGTTCAATGCTGAACTCTCTTTCCATTTTGGGATTGATTCCGTCGCCGTTGATATAATCGAAACCATTCCCCACTTCTAAAAGAAGCCCGGCAGAAAGAATGTTTTTCTTTAGCGGATCTGAAAGGCTCATGGCGATTCCGATTTTCGCTGCGGCTTGACCATCGCCTTTAACGGTGAAATCCGGAGAACGTTCTTGGATGATGAAGAGCGGCGCTAGTAGTAAAACAGTAGGAATGGGTTTGTAATTCTTCTCGGAGCCGGCGTATTCAATGTCGGCAAATTCCAAATGAACATTGTTTTTGGAAGGAAGTTCTCCGGCGAGTACAAGGGGAGGATTTTTCATTTTTTGGATGATAGAATCCCGTTTTGTAATGATGGTATCTATTTTGCAAGGAAGCGGTTTTAAGGTAGAATCGGAAAGGGCGAAATTCAAACTGTCTTTAGAAACATTTAGAGAATCCGGCGTCGGCTGAAAATCGATGCCTTTGGAAGAATCCGCCTCGGTTAAGGAATCGGGAATAAGCGATGTCGTAGGAATTACCGTATCGGGGCACGATGTATAGGTGGTGTCGTAAAGGACGATGATGGAATCTTGGGTGGCATCATAGTCGGTAAGAGGAATGGAATACAGGGAAAAACCGTCTTGATCATAATTGATATAGTAAACGATGCTGGAATCGACGGACGGACTAAATGCTCCGCCTAAAACATTTGTGATGGCGTGTTCTGTTCCGCCAGAAATTTTCTTTGTGTAGAGATTGAAAATTCCGGTTTGGTTGCTGGAATAGATGAGGGTTTCATTATCTATCCAATTCGGATCTCGTAAATCGACTCCGGGAATTTTTAAGTCGATTCGGTTGGAACCGTCGGCGTGAATAATCGCAATGCCTCGTTCTGCATCGTCAAAATAGCTGAAGGCGATTTTTTTCCCGTCGGGGCTGAATTTGGGCGTGTAGATGTTGTAGTAAAGAAAATTTTCGTCGGGGATAAAAATGTCTTGAATTTCTTCATTTTTTTGAACTCCAGAATCGGGGATGGCGGCTTTACTCAAGACGAATCGCGTTGAATGGGGTTCCCTTCTTGCGAAGACGATTTCTTTGCCGTCGGGCGAAATATCTGGATATACGGCATCGGCGAGAGTGGTCACGAGTTGATTATTTCCGTTGGTGTCGGCGATGGCTATGTCAAAATGGGCGTGCCCGTGGCGATCGCGTTTTTTGAAAGTCGTATAAGCAAGAACGGGGCCTCGTCCTTCGATTTGTCGGACGGAGATTCCTTTGTCAAACCAAGGCTTTTCAGGATGAAATCCATTGTCTGAAAATTGGGAAATGTCTAAAATGGAATCTTGCAAGGTAATGGAAATGCCGCTTGCGGAATCTGTTGCCGTTATGGAATCTTGGGCGTGAACGGGAATTTTAAAAACGTCTCCGTCAAACCAGGCCCCTCCAAAATTGGAAATGCCGTAAATATGTCCGCCCGATACGACAGGAAAGTCGTGGTAAAAAGCATCTTGAGTCCATTTTTTCCCGGAAATTAAAACTCCCAATTCTTCTTTTTGTTTGGTATAATGGCGGGTTATATCTTCTTTCCAATTTTTATAGAGGGAATCTTCGTCAATGCCTATCACTTTTTGGAGCGCAGCGGAAAGAGTTGCGCGGTAGGGTCTAGAAAGTTCAAACCAAATGTCGGGAACAGCTTTGGGACCGTATTTGGCATCGATGTAGCGAACCAGCGAAAATCCTTGAGTGTAGGGACCGAGTTCCGCTTTCAGGGAATTGTCTGCAAAATCATGCATGTAATTCAAATCGAGCAAGCTGTCGTTCAAAACAGCCGTGCGAAGAATCATGTCCCGGTGGGAATCCCAGCTGTCAAAACCCATGCGCGCCGATTCAAATTGCGCAGTTCCTTCGGCAAACCAAAGAGGCTGTAATGTAAATGGAATGGTCAAAGATGCGTTTTCGGTACGGCGTTCATTGTAATAGTCGATATAAGAAAATTGCAGTCCGTAAAGAAAATGGGGAAGTTTGCTTCCGCTTTCGATGCTGACGAGATGCGAAAATTCATGAGTGATTACGTCCGTGACCCATGGGTGCGTGCTCCGCAATTTAAAATCCCAGTTAGACAAAAAAAGATTGACGGCGTTTTCGTTGGGAACTGCGGAACCATTCGCATACAAGGCGTTTTGAATGGAAACGTGAATGCGAAGCGGCATATCGATATGATAACGGGAAACGACGGAATCGTAAACGGCTTCTGCCGCCGAAGCGACGCGTCCTGCGTGAGTGCTGTATTCCGCTGGATAAATATAATGGAAGTGTTCAGACGTTGCAGTTTTCCATCGGATTTCGCTCTGATTGCCAGAAAAGGAAAGTTCGGCGGATGCGGCGAAACTGCAAAAGAGAAGAGAGGCGAAGATTGTCCGTATGATTTTCACAATAGATTTAAATATACAAACTCGGTGCTTTGTCAGCGCTTAAATCGTTTGTGAATTTCGGTCAGGGGAAGCCTCATTAAAGTCGGTCTGCCGCAAGGGGAACTCATGGGGTCTTGCGTCGCCAGAAGGGACGCCATCATCATGGTCATCTCCTCGACGCTCAATTTGTCTCCGGCATGAATGGCGTTGCTTTTTGCCCAAGCTTTGGCCCAAAGTTCTTGGGAAGGATTTTCGGGATTTTCGCCTTCAAAAACGTCTGCAAAAAGATTGTGCAAAGCCTCAACGGCTCGGGAAAAGGGAAGGTCTCGAGGGATTCCGCGAAGTTGGTATGTGTTTTTCCCGAACAACTCTAGATGAAAGCCCAATTTATCTAAAATCGGCAACAAATGAGGAATAACGCTGGCTTCCGCTGCAGAGACGTCTATCATTTCTGGAAAAAGCAGTTCTTGGCTTTCTAAGGCGACTTCGGACTTTAAAGAGTCCAACGCTTGTTCATAAAGAATGCGTTGATGTGCCGCATTCTGATCGATTAGCAGCAGCCCTTCGCTGTCTTCACAGACCAGATAGGTATTTGCCAGTTGAAAAAATTGGGGCGGAGGCGTTTTATCTATCCGAGCGGGCGGGCGCAGATTTTGCGGGGTCAGCGGAATAATGTTTCCGTTCTCCGGCAGGGAAAAGAGATCTTGAATGATGTCGTCGGGGTCAGGTGTCCGATATTTTTTAGGGGGCTCTTGAATGGTCTTGGGGGGAGCTTTTTGAACGGGAGCTGCAAAAGATGTCGGTTTGCTTTCATTAATCAGTTCAGACGTTGGCAAGGGAAAGTCGCGCTCGGTCTTGAAATTTTTGATTCCGACAACAGGAGCTTCAGGGGAAGTGCCTGTGTGAAACGGTACGGCGGGAATATCTTCTAACCGGATTATCGGATGTTCTTCGTCCGGTTTTTGAAAAGCGTCTCGAACGGCGTGGTGTACGGCCAAAAAAACATCGTTTTCGTTTGCGAAGCGGACTTCTCTTTTATTGGGATGGACGTTTACGTCGAAATCCAAGTCTGCCATTTCCAAGAAAAGTACGGCGATGGGGGAACTGGTCGTTCCGTAGGGTTCATAAGCTCGATTGACAGCCTTTGTCATAATCGGATTCCAAATCGGACGCTTTTGAACGTGGAAATACAACTTGCTCCGTTTGTTCTTTTGAATTCCTGGAGGTATAGCAAAGCCGGACACACGGATTCCCGCTTCTTCATAATCAACAGGAACCATGTCTTTGGCGATTCCTGCGCCAAGAGCTTCTGCGATCCGGCTGCGCAAGTCGTTTCCTTCTACGCCTGTAAAAACATCTCGCCCGTTTACTTTATAATCGAACCTCACGTTGGGGTTGGCGATGGCGAGTCGGGTTACGGTGTCCAAAATGCGGGATGCTTCTAACGTATCGCTTCCTAAAAATGTCTTTCGGACTGGAGCGTTAAAAAAAAGATCTTCGATGAAAAAAGACGTTCCTCGAGGGGACGCGTCGGTGTAATGGGAGTCGGGAACGCCTCCGATTAAATGGACGGAATGCGCTTCGGCGCTATCTGCTGTACGACTTGTGATGGTCAGTTTGGAAACCGCGGCAATCGATGCGATAGCTTCGCCCCGAAACCCATTGGTTGCTAAATGAAAAAGGTCTTCTGCCGATTTCAGCTTGGATGTTGTATGGGGAAGATAGCAGATGTTCAGGTCGGCTTCATTCATTCCTTCGCCATTGTCTCGAACTAAAATGGACTTTTTTCCGCCGTCCGTAATTTGAATTTCGATTCGGGTTGCTTTGGCATCCAATGCGTTTTCGATGAGTTCTTTGATGGCGGATGCCGGGCGTTCGACAACTTCTCCGGCTGCAATTTGGTTTACAACTTCTTCGGGAAGGGGGTGAATTCGGGTTGTTTCCATGTATTGAAATATAGAAAACTTGCTAAAAAGCCCCAAAAAGAGGATGATTTGTCCTAGAAGGTGGCCAAAATTTAAATAAAAAATCTAAATTATGGCCATGTCGGAAAAAGAAAATAAAATCCCTAATGTTTTTTTGAAGTTGGCCTACAGCGAACTTCTTCTTTCCTTTAGTACCGAAGAACTTGTTCCTTTGGTACAGAGTTCAAACATTTCGAGCCGCAAGCTGATTGAAAACGCCTGGCGCGATGACGAATTGATCAGTGCAAGTGACAATGCGTTGATCTTGTCGGGATTTTCAAATTGGCTTCTCTCTAAAGGGCGGAATTTGGACGCCTTCGCCGATTCCATGTTTGGGAAGTTGAATCACTTGAATTCTGTTCCCAAAAGGGCGATCTTGCGTTCTTATTTGCCTTATATCCGTGATTTTTATGAAATGCAGGATCAGCGTCAAGGTATTTTGCGTTTGATAGAAAAACGGAATATGTTCCACGAAAATTTCGTGTTTGTGGAAGGTGCTGCCGAAGGCAACGAACGTCACGATTACTTGGTAAATCAGGGCCATAAGGCTGGGGGGCAGCCCTCGCCGATATATTCTTCGTGGCTTTTGCGTTTTATGCAGAACTCTCCGCGCTTGCTGGATCTCCCCGCGTTTGAAAAAATGCAGGTTTATGCCTGTGAATACCCTGCGGATGAAGCTTTGCTCGGACGTTTAGGCGGCGGCTTGGAAGGCGATATTTTCTATGTAAGCGGAATTGCTGTCGGCAAGTTGGTGAAATTTTCGGAATGCTTGGAAAAGCACCCGATCAATCGGGATCTTTCGAAATATGCGGACTGCCTTTGTGTTCGTGCGGATACGGATGTCATTGACACGTTTACGGGAACGCATTTGCTCTATAAAGATCGCTATTATAGTGCGCCGGTTACTTTGGCTGAATTTGTTTATGCAAAAGATGCCCACGTTAAAGATCCTTTTGCCGGTCTGATTTCTGCACTGGTTCAAGATGAATACAATGCGTGGACTCCGGTACAAAAAGCGCATGATGAACTTTTGCATAAAATCAATCATGTCGCGGAAATCATCTATTATGAAGCGGACGATTCTATTTCGGTCAATGGCAAGCATTTGATGCGTAATGTTCCTGCTCGAATTTTGCGTAATATCTTGCGGGAATATAAAAGCACTGGTCGTGAAGAATTTGAAAACCGTGAATTCAAGCGCGATCCGGAAATTTGTATCGATTCGGTGAATCCGAACTTTGAAAGCCGTTTGAATCGAGTCGTTGATCATCTGGAAAAAATCGCTGACGTGATGGGTTTGAACCGTCATCGCCGCGGAGGCTTCCGGTTTGAGCCGCATTGCCATATTGAGTTCCGCGAAGAACCTGCAATTGTTCGCAAATCGAAAAAATAAGCAATAAGTAATGGTTCTGCTTGAGGTTCCATTTCTATATTGGGAATAGAAATTTGGCGGAAAGGTAAATCCTCTAACAACTCTATCATTGCTCCCCTCCTGGTAAGTTCGGGGTTCAATCCGCCAGCTTTTAAGAGTTCCGTGTTCATCACGGAACTTTTTGTATAAGCTGAAAACGATTGACTCGCCGGTAGTTCTGTAAAAGTCTTTTGGCTGTCAAGAGAAAAAGAATAAGCGTCGATGCCATTTGGATTGCATTTATTGAAACCAAAAAGTGCCGAAAGTGTTTTTATGGACGGATTTTATGTAAAATCCTATTCGCATTTCTTAAAGTTTACGAACAAATGAAGCGGAACATTTTAGATTTGGGCTTGTATGGAGACGATTTTTTATTACGATAATTATCGGGATTTTTTGAGAGATTCGCATGATGTCAAAAATCGTGCTTGTTTTTCCTGGAGGGCGATTTCGCATCGCGCTAAAATCAACAACCCGAATTTTTTGCGGCAAGTTATGCTGGGCGGGAAAAATTTGAGTCTGAAAACGATAGAACCGGTGGGAAAGGCTCTTGGTCTTCGCGGTGAAGAATTAGCATACTGGTTTGAGTTGGTCAATTACTGTCAGTCTGAACCCGGTGAAAATCGAGAAAGGCTCCGTTTGGAACTCGCCAAAATGAAAGGTTCTATTCGTCCGGTACAAATTTCTTCGGGGTTGGCCGAGTATTATGGGCGTTGGTATATTCCCGTTATTCGAGAGTTGATTGCTTTGTACGATTTTCGGGATGATTTTGAATTGCTCGGACTATCGCTGGTTCCGCCGATTTTGGAAAGGGAAGCTCGTTATGCTGTTCAGGTCTTGGAAAAATTTCATTTTATTGTGAAAGATGAAAAAGGGAAATGGGTGCAGACGGAAAAGGCTCTTCGCAGTGGAACTTCTTGTGAAAGTTCGTGTTTATTGCGATACCATCAGTGGATGTTGGAAAAAGCGGCGCAATCTTTAACTCATTGCAATAAAGAAGAACGTCTGGTGTCGGGAATGACAATGGGAGTTTCTAAAGGTTGTTATAAAATGATTTTAGCGGAATTTAAAAAATTCAAGAATTGTGTTGCGGCACTTGTTCAAAATGATTCTCAAAGCGATAGGGTGATGAATTTGTCGATGCAGATATTTCCTGTTGGTATTGTTGGAGGGAAAGGAAAATGAAAAACTTGAATTCAGAAATAGGAGTGGAAATTTTTACGATTGCCGTTTGGGCGGAATATTTTGGAGGAACTAGCGAACATGAAAATGTTCTTCGGCGGAAATAGAGTTTTTCTTTGCTGGAGAATTTTAGAAGCCTGCTTTCAAAAAGAATAAAAATTATTTTTGAGACATGAGAAAAATATTTTTGTTTCTTTTACTTTTTACGGTGTCTCTTTTGGCTCAAGAAGATTCTACGGTGGAGATTTCTTCGGCTTCTAGCGATTCGGTTTCGCCGTTGAGTGTTGAACAAGAAATTTTGGCGGAACCGGTTCCTGCTACTGAAATGGTTCGCCGAGCTAGAACGTTGCTTTTGCGAGCTTTGCAGGAAAAGGACAAAGAACGAGCCACTCGTTTTGTGCATTTTTTAGACGGCCAGTATTCGGATAATGTTTGTTCTTTTTCGGGAATGGAAAAGGGACTCGTATTTTTGCATTTGGGCGTATATGATGCCGCTTTGACTTTGCTTGTTCAGGAACGCCGACTTTTGGGATCGGGTTCTAGACGGGCGGAATCGCGGGAAGAACGCTGTGTCGCAGAAGTTTTAAACGCCAATTGGAAAACGGCGAGTATCATTCAAGATGAACTGTTTTTGTATTTGAATCAATTTTATGCACGGCAATCGCAAAAGCAAGATAGCCTCGTGTCCGTTATTCAGGAATCTACTGTTGATGTGTTTTTTAAAGAAGCGGCTCCTGCTTTTTTGCCGGTGATTTTCACCATTTCATGGGGAAACGCCGAAGACCGTGCGATTCGCCATCTGCTGCATTCTGGAACGGCATTTGTGCAAAAATATCCGATGGATGAAAATGGACGCTGGTTGGAACGCTATTTTTTGGAACCATTTGAGAAGCGTTTTCAGAAAACGCCATCGACGACGCAAGACCCGATTCAAAATCATTTATATGGTAAAAGCGTTGGCTTTGAGTTTTTATCCGGCATCGGCTTTTTGACGGGAGATTTGAAAGACGAGTTTCATCATCGATTTTGGGATTACGCTTTTGCGGTTCCCATTCAAATTTATCGTGTCGTATTTACGCCGTTTATTTCCTTTGGTTGGATAGAAACGCGAAATAACCGAAAATTTTCTGACGTACTGTGGGAAAAGGATAGTGAATTGCTGGTTTATGAAGGCGGAGTGTCTGTCGGTGTTGTGGCTTGGGATAGCCGTTATATCAAATTGGAACCGTTTGTTGGGATCGCTACGGCAAGCGCCTCTTTGCCGGAAAATAGTTATGATTACTATTACTACGCCAATAAGCCGAATAATAATTATCACTTGTTGCGGGATCATATTGAAACCAATAACTCGTTGGCTTTTTTAGCGGGCATTGCCGGAGAAGTTAGG
This sequence comes from Fibrobacter sp. UWS1, assembly GCF_002300445.1. Lineage (NCBI taxonomy): Bacteria > Pseudomonadati > Fibrobacterota > Fibrobacteria > Fibrobacterales > Fibrobacteraceae > Fibrobacter > Fibrobacter sp. UWS1. The sequence goes on along the minus strand of NZ_NSGW01000001.1, from coordinate 1,434,389 downwards.
CTGGTGACGATTTGTAGGCGCGACGAGGAAGCTCCGCTAAATTCCATTTCGCTTCGAGTCAAATATACCGCTAGTTTCTTGGATCATGATTTCGGTTATCAAAAAATGGAAGGCCTGTCGCATAAAGTACAGGCCGGTGTCGGATTTTTCATCTGGTAGCGTTGAAAATTGTTATTCTTTCTCGCTTGTAAATTGATAGCTTATTTCGCCTTTTTTAGAAAGTCCGTAATTTTTTCGGGCGATGGATTCGATATAAAAAGAATCTTTAAGCAGCCGCTCTTCTTCGTGTTTGCGAATTTCCAGCTCCGTTTTTAACGAGTCGATTTCCGCTTCTAGCCGAATCACTTGATTTTTCATTTTTTGTTGCCGCCATAAACCGATTTTTCCAAAGGAAAATGTCCAGGCCAAAGACGCTGTTACCACAATGAGGCCGACGGCGATAAAAAGAAAAATTTTCTTTTGCAGGTTCAACGGTTTACTCCGGAATAGAAAAATGAAAAGCATCGCCGTCTTTGGAATGAACCAGTCCGGCGATTTCTAGTTCAGTCAATATAGCTAAAATCTGAGAAATCGGAAAAGAGCTGTTTGCGCATAAATCGTTTAACGAGTGGGTGAAGCCCGCATTTTGGTCGAATAATTTTTGGGCGCTTTCCGAAAGGCGAATTCCCATGCCGGGTAGATTTTGGGGAGAAATGTCTGTCAAGCGTCGTGCGCCACAGAGGTCGGAAAAATCATTTGGATTCCATACGGGTTCTGCAATTTTTTGAGAGATCAGCCGATTAGGCCCTTGCGCCGTTTCAGAAAGAAGACTGCCAGGAACGGCTAGAATTTTTCGCTTCAGTTTTTGTGCGTATTCTACAGTCAGCAGGCCGCCGCCGCGATCCTTGCTTTCGATGAGCGTAACGCTTTTGGAAAGTCCCGCAATGATCCGGTTCCTTTGCGGAAACATAAAAGCCAGCGGTGGAGTTTTTCCGGGATATTCCGAAATAATAGCGCCGCCGCTTTCCAGAATTTTTTCGGCGACGATTTTTCGGGAACCGCCGATTTCCAGTTCGATTCCTTGGGCGATGACAGCCACGGTTGGAATTTTATAAAGAAACGCGGATTGATGACAGTAGCTGTCAATGCCTTGCGCAAGACCGGAGAGAACGACGGCATCTGTGCCTTGGAGATTGCGAATCAGTTTTTGACAGATGGTTTCTGCATTTGGGCTTGGCCTTCGTGTGCCGACCATCGCTATCCACGAAAGATGAAAATCGGGTAGAGAACCTCGGTAGTATAAAACTTCGGGCAAGTGAGGGATTTGACGAAAGTCGTCGGGAAAATTTTTGCGCTCCAGCGTATGGACGGGGAAATAATTAATTTTGCTTGTCATGAAATACTCCTTTGATGATTTAGTTCGGATAATGAAACGTTTGCGTTCTTCGGAGGGTTGCCCCTGGGATCGTGCGCAGACCACACAAACGCTTTTGCCTTATTTGGTGGAAGAAACTTCGGAATTTATCGACGCGGCTCAAGCTCATGACAAATCCCAAATGTGCGAAGAATTGGGCGACGTTTTGTTGCAGGTCGTTTTTCATGCGCAGGTGGCCGAAGAAAACGGGGATTTTAAAAGCGATGACGTGACGGATGCGATTTGCCGGAAAATGATTCGTCGGCACCCTCACGTATTTGGAAATGCCCATGCGGAAAATGCGAAAGAAGTTTCCGCTCGCTGGGAAGAAATCAAAGCGAAGGAAGTCATGGATGCGGGCAGGACGGAGATGTCGGCGATGGACAAGGTTTCCCGCAGCATGCCGACACTTTCCCGTGCGCAAGAGATGGGCCGCCGTGCCGCCAAGAATGGATTTGATTGGAAGGAAAATGCAGAAGTATTGGATAAAGTGCACGAGGAATGGAATGAGTTTTTGGCCGAATATCAAAAGGCTCCGGAAGAGTCTGGGCGTCTGGAACGCATGGAGGATGAATTCGGCGACTTGCTGTTCACTCTTTGCCATTTGGCGCGTCATTTGGGATTGAATGCGGAAATGGCGCTGCTTCGGGCGACTCGAAAATTTGACATTCGCTTTCGAATGCTGGAAAGCATCGCTCGGAAAAAACACCCGCAAAAATCCCTCAAGGAATATTCTCCCGGGGAGTTGCTCGCCCTGTGGAGCGAGGCCAAAACGGCGACTAGTCAAAAATCAGATTATTGACGGAAAGACCTACAAAGAAGACGAACAGATAGCCGTACCAGAGAATGGTGAGCGGGTAATTCAGCATCCGCTTGGTTTTGCTTTCGATGGCCTTGTTCTTTTCGGCGATACGAATCAGATTCCGTTTCAGGAAAAAGAAGGTTCCAGCGGTGCCGATAAGGCTTGCGAGAATGAGCAAAAAGATGGAAAGCATGAATTAAAGATAAAAATCGCCGCGGATTTTGGGAATCCGGTTGCCCGTTGTCATTATTTTTTCTCTATTTGATGTCGTTGACGGTTCGTTTATGGAAACGATCCTTTCTTTTAATGAGGTGTATTTGGATACACAAGAAAAATTGAATGCGCTGATTGCTGCGGCTTGCGATGCCGTCCAGGTGGAATTTGTCGAATGCGACAGATTTAAGGCGGGAAAGCGTGAAATTCTTCGGATTTACATTGATAAAGAGGGCGGAGTCGATGTGGAGGACTGCGCAAATGTCAGCCGTCGGCTTTCAGAAGCTCTCGATGAGGATGAAACGCTTATCGAAGGAGCGTTTACGCTGGAAGTCTCCTCTCCGGGGATCGACCGTCCCCTCAAGTCTATGCGGGATTTTGAACGCAATCTGAATAGCCTGCTGCGTATAACCCGGGAAACGGGCAAGCCGATTACGGGAATTCTGATTGCTGCAGATGAACAAAATTTAACCCTCTCGGTGAAAGGCGTGACGGATGCGGTCTTGGTTCCGCGGTCCGAGATCCTCTCCGCGAAAGTAGAAGTTCAATTCTAAAATAAAGGCTCTTATGACAACGAAGACTAAGGAACCCAAAATCAATCTGCTCGAGGCTTTAAAAACAGTCGTCGATACCAAAAACATTGACGATTCCATTGTAGAAGGAGCTCTCAAAGACGCTCTGATTACGGCGGCTCGCAAATATCTGAATATCGATAAACATTTTGATGTCAATATCGATGAAGAAACGAATGAAATTTCGATAGCGCTGGTTGTCGATATTGTGGATGATTATCCGGACTACGACCCGTCGCTTTCTGCAGAAGCCGTTCAGGAAATGGACGAGCATTATATGCTGATTGAACAAGCCCGTGATTTGAATCCGGATGTTCAGCCGGGAGACCATTTGGAAATGGAACTTCCCGTTTCTGCTTTTGGTCGCCAAGCGATTCAGACCGCCAAGCAGTACTTAATTCAGCGCATTCGCGATGCAGAACGCAGCAAAATTGTGGATACCTATCGCAATCGTATCGGCTCTATTGTGAATGGCGAAGTCTTGCGGATTGAATCCCGCAATGCGATCGTGTCCATCGGTCGTCAGACGGAAGCGGTGCTCCCTTACAGAGACCAGTTGCCCAAGGAGCGATTCCAGCAGGGCAGTTCTGTCAAGGCTGTGATCAAAGATGTCGCCGAGTCCGCCAAAAATGGTGCGCAGGTGATTCTTTCCCGTACAAGCGACATGTTCCTTTATGAACTGTTCCGTCAGGAAGTCCCCGAAATTTTTGATGGCACTGTGGAAGTTAAAGGCGTTGTCCGGGATCCGGGTTTCCGTGCAAAAATTTCTGTTTCGGCGCGCGATGCTCGGATTGATCCGGTCGGTGCGTGTGTCGGAATGCAGGGCGCCCGAGTAAAAGCGATTGTCCGTGAATTGGGCAATGAACGGATTGATATTGTCCATTGGAATCCGGATTTGATCACGTTTATTCGCCACGCCCTTTCTCCGGCGAATATCGTCAAGTATTTTGAAGTGCCTGGAACTCGTCGCATTGTGATTGTGATTGCGGATGAAGATCTCGCTCAGGCGATAGGTCGCAATGGGCAGAATGTAACGCTGGCGACTAGGCTGGTGGAACATGATTTGGACGTGTTTGGCGAAAAAGAATGGTCCGAAAAAAGCGATGAAGAAAAACAGAAAATTTTGACGCCTCGCCAGAAAGAACTCGTGGAATCCGAGGACTTCCATTCTGCGGAAAATTCTCCGTTCAAGGAAAATTCCGAAAATGTTTCCGAACCGCCTGAAGAAACGCCTGAAACCGAAAAGAGTGAACCGGCACAGGTGGATGAGTCTCAAGAGGCAGACGAATCACAGGTTTAAGGAATAGCCTATTGGAGCAAAAGCATAGATGAGTAATGAAATCAAAATCACCCCGGGTGAATGGGCTAAAAAACGCGGCGTAGATCCCAGCCGAGTTGTTGCGTTGCTGCATGATAATGGCGTGCAGGTGTTGACTCCGTTCAGTCCGGTTCCCCAAATGGCTTTTGCTTCGATAGAAGCTCAAGTTCTGGAAGAAAAAGCGAAAGCGGAAGCGCGCAAGGCAAAGGCCAGCAGTTTACGCAAGAATGTGAAAAAGAACGCTCCGGACGAAAAAGAAGCTCCCGCAGCCACGCCGTCGCAACCTGCGGCTCCGTCTAGCGGTCGGAGAACTATCACCGGGAAATTTATGGGTGGTAGCGTTCGTGTTACACGAGATGCTCGTTCTACAGTCAAACCTTCCAAGCCCGTTCCGTCTATTCCGAAGGCGGCTCCGATTTCGGCACCCAAGCCTGTCGTTGCTCCTGTGGTAAAACCGGTTGCGGTTAAAACGAATGAGGTTAAAACAGATCCTGTTAAACCGTCCGTTTCAGAACCGGCAAAATCGGCACCGACTCCTGCTCCGGTGGCAAAACCGGCTGCAGCTCCGGCAGTCGCTCCCAAAGTCAATGCGGTTCCGGTGGGCGGTCTTCGCCAAGTCGGAATGAAAGCTCAGGTATTTAAACCAGATGCGGCAATTCTTGCTCGAATTGAAAAATCTCGTCAGCAGGCTGCGGCTCAACATCGCGGTCGTGGAAATAACGCTTCGGGCGGCTACAATGCGGGGCATTTGGGCCAAAACGGAAATAATCGCAATGGTCAGGGTGCTAATTCGCATTATCGGGGAAACGCCGGTCAGCAGGGAACGGGACGTTCTTTTGGCGGCGGGACTCGCGGGGGGCATTTCCCGGGCCAGAATATGCAGGATGTTTTTGCCAATGCGCAAAACAATCCCAATGCGGGTTCCAATCGTTTTGGTGGTTCTTCTGCGGGTCGTAATGATAAAAACAAGCGCGGTAAAAATGGTCGAGACAATAAAGACGGTCGTTTTGAACTGCGCGAACAGCAAGATTCCATTCGCCAGAATGTTTCCCGCGTGATGGCGTCTCTTTCGAAGAATCCTGTGAAAAAAGTCTATCACAAAGACAAGGCGGCTTCTTCGGACGGAGAACAGAAGAAAATTTTGAAGACGTCGGATTTCATCACTGTCGGTGAACTCGCTGGAATGATGGATCAGATGCCGGCGCGAGTCATTGCGAAGTGCATGGAAATGGGTATGATGGTGACCATCAACGCTCGCTTGGATTTTGAAACGATTCAAGTTCTTGCCGATGAATTTGGCTACGACGCCCAGTTGATGGAAGAATATGAAGAGGAAGTTCTTGGCGTTGACGACAGCCAGGCCGAGGATTTGGAACCGCGGCATCCTGTTGTGACGGTAATGGGACACGTGGACCATGGTAAGACTTCGCTCTTGGACTGGATTCGCAAGACTCATGTCGTTTCTGGAGAATCGGGCGGCATTACCCAGCACATTGGCGCTTATGAAGTAACGACTTCTGTTGGTAAGGTGACTTTCTTGGATACGCCGGGTCACGAAGCGTTTAGCGCGATGCGTGCTCGCGGTTCTCAAGTTACCGACGTAATCGTTCTGGTTGTTGCTGCAGACTCGATGGTGATGCCGCAGACGGTGGAATCCATTGAACTTGCCAAGCGTGAAAAAGTCCCGCTGGTTGTCGCGATTACCAAAATGGATTTGCCGACCGCCAACCCGGACAAAATCCGTGCGCAACTCGCGGAACGCGGTGTCGAAGTAGAACAGTGGGGCGGTAACGTCAGCTGTATTGAAGTTTCTGCTCGCACAGGCGAGGGAATGCCACAGCTTTTGGAAACTCTGGCTCTGGAAGCGGAAGTGTTGGAACTGAAAGCGTCCAAATCCGCTCATGCCCGAGGTGCCGTTGTCGAATCCAAATTGGATGCGGGCAAAGGCTCTATGGCGACAATTCTTGTTCAGAATGGAACCCTCCATATTGGCGACCCGTTTGTTTGCGGTGTTTACGCTGGCCGTGTCCGTGCGATGTTTGACGATCGCGGCAAGCAGATGAAGAGCGCCGGGCCTTCGGCTCCGTGCCAGGTCTTGGGCTTTGATGGAACTCCGCAGGCTGGCGATGAGCTTACCGTGGTCGAAGACGAAAAGACCGCGCGTGAAATTGCATCGAAGCGTCGTATGGCGGCCCGTGAACGCGATTTGCGTGCTCGCAAGTCCATTTCTCTAGAATCCACTTATGAAGGCGTCAAGAACGGAACGATTTCCGAACTCAATTTGATTATTAAGGCGGACGTGGGCGGATCTTCCGAAGCGATTGCCGCTAGCCTGGAAAAACTGTCGAATAGCGAAGTCAAAGTCAATATCATTCGTAAGGGTGTCGGTGCCATTACGGATTCCGATATCCTGCTCGCTTCGACTTCTCAGGCGGTAATCATCGCGTTCCATCTGATGCCGTCCTTCTCCATTCGTGAAATGGCGCAGAAAGAAGGCGTTCAGATTAAGAACTACCGGATTATCTACGAAATTATTGACGACATCAAGAATACGGTCGAAGGCCTTTTGAAGCCGACGACTCGCGAAGAACTGACGGGCGAAGCCGAAATCCGCCAGCTGTTCAAGATTCCCAAAGTCGGAATTATTGCCGGCTGTATGGTTACGGACGGCGAAGTGGACCGCAACAGCCGTGTGCATGTCTATCGCGATGGCGTAGAACTTGGACAGACCGTTGTGCAGTCGCTGAAACGCCTCAAGGACGATGTCAAGTCGGTTTCTCGTGGCTTTGAATGCGGTATCGGATTGAAGGGCTATGACAACATGAAGGAAGGCGATACGCTGATGTTCTTCAAGGAAGTGACCGTGGCTCGAACTCTTGCGGATGTCGCCCGGGATGAAGCTGCTGCCAAAGCCGCTGCTGCCGAGAAGAAAGACGCGGAAAAGGATTCCGATGCGTAAATCACATAGCCATAGCAATCGGCGAGTCCCTCGCACCACGCGCTTGGACGAACAATTTCGTGAAGAGATCGCGAAGCTCCTGATGAAGGGGCTGAAAGATCCGCGAATCGGTTTTGTTACGATCAATCGCGTGGAGATTACGAATGACTTGAGCTATGCAAAAGTTTTTGTCTCTGTCCTTGGTTCGGACAGGGAGAAGGCTTCTTCGTTAATCGCTCTCCGAAATTCTGCCGGATTCATTCGCACTTATCTGGGCAAGGCTCTTAAAATTCGCAAGATTCCGCAGCTTTCCTTTATTTTGGATGAAAGTCTGGATCATGCGATGCACATTGAAGAAATCCTTGCGGAATTGAAGGACTCAGGTGAACTCTGAAAATTCTGCTTCTGGCTTGATTTTGCTCGATAAAGCGGCGGGCGTTACTTCTTGTAACGCCCTTTTTCCGATTCGCAAAATTTTTCAAACGCGGCGCGTTGGCCATGCGGGATCGCTGGATATGCGGGCTTCTGGCTTGATTGTTGCAGCGGTGGGAAGGGCAACGCGTTTGCTGCCGTTTGTGGAAGCCGCCGAAAAGACTTATTCTTTTGTCGCCCATTTTGGTTATTCCACGCAAACGGATGAATGGGATGGAGCTTTAGTCCATCAAGATCCGGACACGTCGCCGATTTCAACGGAACAAGTGCAAAGCATATTGCCTCAATTCATCGGCGAAATCGAACAGATTCCTCCGGATTACAGCGCGGTCAAACTGAACGGCCATCGGGCTTCGGATTTGAAACGCAAAGGGCGACAAGTTGAATTGAAAGCGCGGAAAATTTTCATTCGCCATTTGAATTTGGATGGAGTTGCCGAAGCGCCTGATGGTGTTTCCGGGCGGGTTCGTTCTTCGTATCGATTTACTTGCGATTGTTCAAAAGGCACCTATATCCGTTCGCTGGTGCGAGATATGGCGAACGCTCTGGGGACATTTGGCGCGGTTTCGGGCATTCGACGCTTGCGCATTGGGCACTTGTCCATCGAACAGGCGGTTCTGCCGGAAAATTTGAATGCGGGATCCCTTTTAAATCCTCAGGACTGTATGAAATTTCCAGTCGTGGAATTGACGGACAGGCAAGTTGTCGCCTTGCGGAACGGGCGTTTAATCACTTGGAACGGTTCGGAGATCGTTTTAGAGAAAGATGCTCCCAATATGATTTTGGCTGTCGGTCGGGACGGCGAATTGAAAGCGGGCTGTTCCTTTGAAAACGGCAAGCTTGCCCCGAAGTTTTATTTGGGAAGTGACGATGCTTGATTTGGTTGCGCGTGCGGTAACGGTCGGCAATTTTGACGGCTGTCATTTGGGGCATCAGGAAGTGTTCCAGATTTTGCGAACCGAAGCAAAGGCTCGTGGTTTGGTGCCGACGGTCGTTTCCTTTGAACCGCATACGCGTCATGTTCTGGGCATTCCCGGGCATCCGGCTCTGCTGACGACGACCGAAGAAAAATCTTTTTTTGTGCGCTCTTTAGGATTGGATTTTGTGGCGTTGCCATTTTCCCGTCAAGTTGCTGAACAGCCATTTCAGCAATTTTTCCAAGAAAAAATTCTGGGCGAACTGAATACGAAATTTTTGGTGCTAGGACACGACCATCGTTTTGGTGCAGCGGGCAAAGGCACTTTTGACGCCATCATCGCCGCATTTCCCGATGTTTCTGCCATTCAGGTTTCGGCAAAATATAAAGACGGAGAAATTCTCAGTTCGTCTCGAATCCGGAATGCTCTGGAAAACGGGGCTGTTGAACGTGCGACGACTTTTCTCGGTCGGCCATATCGAATCCACGGGATTGTCGTAGATGGCAAGCATCTTGGCCGGACTATCGGTTTCCCTACGGCGAATGTGCAAACGGGCGCATTCAAATTGATTCCCAAATACGGCTCTTACGCCGCGGTCGTTCGCTTGCAAAATTCAACGGCGCATCGGGCGGTGGTCAATATCGGTCGCCAGCCGTCTATCGGGGATTTACCGCTCGCTATTGAAGCGCACATTTTGGATTTTAACCAAAATATCTATGGACAGTCGATGGATGTGGACTTGGTCGCATTTATCCGACCGGAGCAAAAGTTCGATTCCCTTGACGATTTAAAACGCCAGATTGGGATGGACGCGGATTTCGCTCGGAATATCTAGTTGCTGGGGCTTTCAGATTTTATTATCTTACAGCGCACCACCAGATGTCGTATTTCTGGGGAACCGGGCGAGAACCGCCCACCAAAGGAAAATATCATGTCTCAAATCGAAATCACTTTCCCCGATGGCTCCGTACGTTCCGTAGCATCGGGCACCACCGGCCTCGAAATCGCGAAAGGCATTTCCGAAGGACTCGCCCGTAAAGCTCTTGGCGTCAAATTGGGGAACAAGGTTCTGGACCTTTCCCGTCCGCTGACCGAAAGCGGCACCATCAAAATTATCACGCCGAACAATGACGACCCGGATGCCTTAATGCTCCTGCGCCACAGCTGCAGCCATGTGCTCGCCGAAGCCATCTGCGATTTGTTTCCGGGGACAAAGTTGGCGTATGGCCCCGCCATCGAAAAAGGTTTCTATTACGATTTGATGACGCCGACTCCGATTAAAGAAGAGGATTTCCCGAAAATTGAAAAACGCATGAAGGAAATCATCAAGGAAGATCGCCCGTTTACTCGTATCGAAGTCAGCGGCGAAGAAGGCTTGAAGCGTACCGAAGGCGATAAATACAAGACGGACAATGCGGAGCGCGCCCTTGCCCGCGAAAATTCGGATGGCACGTTGAGTTTTTATGTTACAGGCGAACCGGGAAAAAATTGGGAAGACTTGTGTGCGGGTCCCCATGTGCCGAGTACGGGAAAACTCAAAAGTTTCAAAATTCTTTCCCTCTCCGGCGCTTACTGGCACGGCGATCAGAAAAGCGACCAGCTGACCCGCGTTTACGGAACCTGCTTTGCCGACAAGGAAGGCCTTGAAATCTATGTCAAGCAGCTGGAAGAAGCCGCCAAGCGCGACCATCGGAAAATCGGCAAGGAAATGGACCTTTACCACATCGAAGACCACTCTCCGGGAATGGTGTTCTGGCATCCGAAGGGAACCAAGATGGTCAATGCCCTCAAGGATTATATCCGTGGGAAAATCGACAATCGCGGCTACCAGGAAGTGATTACGCCGGAAATCGTGAACAAGGTTTTGTGGTTGAAATCCGGGCACGCCGACAAATACAACGAAAATATGTTCAAAACTATGGCGGGCGACGTGGAGATGGCGGTGAAGCCGATGAATTGCCCCTGCCATATTTTGATTTTCAATTCCCAGCTTCGCAGCTGGCGGGATTTGCCGATGCGCCTTGCGGAATTTGGCAAGTGTCATCGCTACGAACCCGCAGGAACCATGCACGGTTTGATGCGCGTCCGCGGATTTGTTCAGGATGACGCACACATTTTCTGCACCGAAGACCAGATTGCAAGCGAAGTCGCCGACTTCTGCGCCCTAGTCAAGGAAATCTACCACGACTTTGGGTTTGACGATGTCAAGGTCAAGTTCTCGACCCGTCCGGCAAAACGCGTGGGTTCGGACGAACTTTGGGACAAGGCGGAAGCCTCGCTGGAACAGGCGACAAAGCTGGCCGGACTCGACTATGAACTAAATCCGGGCGAAGGTGCTTTCTATGGCCCGAAACTGGAATTCACTTTGAAGGATTCTCTCGGTCGTGACTGGCAATGCGGAACGATTCAGGTGGACTTCAACTTGCCGCAGCGTCTGGGTGCCGAATATGTCGGTAAGGACAACCAGAAGCACATTCCGGTGATGCTGCACCGTGCGGCCGTGGGTTCCATCGAACGCTTCCTCGGCATTTTGATTGAAGAATTCATGGGCGATTTCCCGCTGTGGCTCGCTCCGGTTCAGGCCCGCGTGCTCCCGATTTCCGAGAAGTTCGTTGACTACGCAAAATCCGTGGAACGCGAGCTCGTGAACGCCGGCGTCCGCGTGGAAGTCGACGAATCCAACGAAAAGCTCGGCTACAAGATCCGCCAGTGCGAATTGCAGAAGGTGCCTTACCTCCTCATCGTAGGCGAGAAGGAAGTGGCCGATGGTGTCGTGTCTGTTCGCCGCCGTAAAGAGGGTGACAAGGGCAGCATGAAAGTTGCCGACTTCCTCAAGATGACCGCTGAAGACAGAAAAGTCGTTCGCTAGTCGCCAAACATGTCATGCCGGACTTTGTTCCGGCATCGCCTTTTAGAAAACGCAGACTCATTGAGCTTGCGTTTTTTTGGTATAGGGGAAAGCGTGGGACTATAGTCCCAACTGCTCGGCTCGATCATGCCAGCCCGCTAGCGGTCTGTCGCGATACTCGCCTTATGCAGTTGTCCCCTGGTTCGCACTTCGTTGTTCTCCACCCTTTCTAGCGGATGTACAGTCGCCGCACCCGCAAAGCCATGCAAGGCGAGTGCCGCAGCCATGCTTGCATGGCTATGGCCGAGCCGCAGGGGTTTCTGTAACGCCCGGGCTTACCCCGCCCTCCCGCCCAAAACAGAAGGCCATTGCTTTATCAGCAATGGCCTTCTGAAAAATATGTCCAACGTTTAAATTTCGAACAGTTTCATTTCCTGCTCTGTGAGCGGACGTCCCAAACTGTTTGAATAGGCAATTGCTTCATGCAAACGGAAATGTCGTTCTGTCGGAGATGGTTCAGTCAAACGACCGTCAGAAAAGTCTTCTCCGAAGCGGTCGAAATTTTCTCGCAGCGTATTACTCTTGCGTGAAGCAACGACGGGTTCGAGTTCTGCTACAATCATATTATGCCTCCTCGGGAAAATAGGTTTGAATTAGTTTCAATGCTCCATAACTGTCTATGTACATTTTTTGAGAATCGATGTTTCGCGCACCTAAAGTTTCACGATAATGTTCTACAAGATTCGTTTTTGCGGTAAATTGGATATAGCCCTCATTGCCGACATCCCAGCTTAACTTGCAAGCTATTGCAAAGAGATGAGCTCCTACGCCCTTGTATTTTCCTAAATGCCCGATATTCTCCGGAGCAGCTTCTACAATATCTACATGTGTATAAAATTGATCGCGGATATGCTTCAGTGCTATCATACCTTGCACTTGAGTGTCATCCTTCAACAACAACTCATAAACCTCATAATCGTGCTGATGTGGTATGCTCCAATCGAATTTCCATCCTTTTCGTTGTAGTGCTGCTGCATCCTTTTTTGAAATAGTTTTTAGGACAAGTCGAAATTCGGTATCGAGTTGTTCTCCTGTTTCTCGGCACACTAGGCAATTCGTTAGGGAATCTATTTGGATGTCAATTTCCATTGGGTCGCGTCATCCTTATCAGTGTAAATATACCTTTTTCGCACCTCAAAGGCAAGTTTTAGGGAGGTCCATTCCAAGTAGGAATAGCCCGTTTGCTTTACAAAATGGCACAAATTCGCCATTTTCTTCACAAAAGCGCTCTCTTTTATAAACTTTTTGAGCGTTTTACTTTTTTTATTTTATTTTTAAGGAGTAAAAGAGTTTTTGCTCTTGTTCTCTAAGCGAAATCTAGACAATTTCCCAATGCGAGGACAAGGCGAACGCTCACGCAGGTATGCCGTTTTGTGGTGTATCTCGGTTTGTCGTATCAGCTATTTGGCTGATTTATGGTTGTTTCGACCAGTGGCAACAGCCCGTTTGGGGCGTGGGTCGTTTGCGTTTATCGCATTGAGGCAAGTCTAGAGCCCCGCTTAGGTAAATGCAACGATCTACGCCTTTTTTGTATTCATACAAATTTTGGCGAAGTTCCTTGTTGAGCAGGGGCGGAACTCATTAGGTTTTAATCCAACCAGTGAGGACTGTATGAAACATCTCAATAGAATCGCCGCTGCCGTAGCCTTTATTGCTACGACATTCCTTTTCTCCGCCTGCGGTGGAGAATCTTTCACCGACTCGCGTGACGGTCAAAAATATAAGACCGTCAAAATTGGAGACCAAGTGTGGATGGCGGAAAATCTCAAATTCAAGGGTGGGGCAGAGTCTGTTGAAGAATCGGGTGCAAGGTATGTTTGGGATTCTGCTCTTGTAGCATGTCCCGAAGGTTGGCATTTACCAAGTAAATCAGAACTAGAGGGAATAGTTTCTGATACAAGCATTGACTACGTCTGGTCATCCACAGAAAAAGAAGACTTGTCTTTAGGTGCTTATGTAAAAGACGGAGATAAGTTAGCGTATGCTTTCAAGTCAGAATTATGGTCGGTTCGTTGTGTTCAGGGGAAAGGCGAGCTACAACGACTTCAAGAAGTCAACGGTCATAAAGTTATTCGCATCGGAAACAGTATTTGGATGGCGAACAATCTAAACATAGAGACGCCTACTAGCATATGCTATCTTGAAGACGAAAGCGAATGTTCTAAAGGTCGATTCTATACCATTTTAGAGGCTAAAAATATATGTCCCGAAGGATGGCGTTTGCCAAATAAAAAAGACGCTTCTACACTTATTAACAAACTATCAAAGTATTGCAAGGAAAGAGAACCATATCAACATGCTCTTGAAAAATGCTCTGTTGTTCGTGAATTTTGGGGTCAAAAAATGGGCTATTTTGATGACGAATCACAGTTCAAATATGGAACAGGCAGCATGATAATAGGCTATTGGCTCCTTTCCGACGGAAATACTATTAAAAATCACGTCGATCTTAGCGTTGAAAAAATTTATAGATGGGATTTTAAGGGAAAATTTAATGTTCGCTGCATCGCTGATACTGAAGAAAACAAGGAGTAATAAATATGACAAAGACATATTCCTTGTTGCTTAACATTAAGGTTGAAACTCAAAAAGGTGCCGACAGTCGTAAAGTACGGACATACAAATTCAAAGGATGGAAAAATGGCTTGTGCAATAGTAAAGCCTTTGAATGGTCTGAAGAATACGCTCAAGGCAAACCAAAGTCTATGCAAAAGCTAGGTAAATTGATATTCGACGCTGCACAGAGCATTGCCAAAAGTAACGATTAATGGAGGAAACATCAATGCCAGTAAACTTTACCATTCACGGACCATTTGATGTTCCGACAAAGCCTAAGAAAATCAAGGGCGGAACTACAACCATTCGACAACTTGGTGATGTCGGTGCGTTCTTATGGAAAGAAAAAAACTTTTCAAAATATGCCGACAAGAAAGGCTGCTATGTTTTTGTCAACGCTGTAACTCGTGGGTCAACCCCCATTTATGTCGGCAGAACGAACAAAACATTTAAAAATGAATGCTTTGCAACCGCCAAAAAGGCAATGCTCAATGATTTTTTAGCAGAAGCGTCTAAGACGGGATTAAAAGTATATTTCATTGTCTTGGAGCATCGAAAAGATTGCTTTGAAGAAATCGATCTTTGCGAAACACTACTTATCCAAAAATGTAAGAAAGCTAATCCCAATTTGTTGAATGTCAGAAAACTTGCGGAAAAGTTTACTATCAAAAGTTTTCATGGGAATACAAGTAGGGCTAACGGCGATGTAACGGAATTCAAAAAGTGTCTCAACATTAAATGAGGATTAAATGATACCAAAATTGATAGCTCCGTTGCTACTTGCAGGTGGTTGCGTCTTCTTGTGCACATCATGTTCTTTTAAGGAACTGTATGAAGAAGCGTGCAATACTGTTACGCGAATTTTGCAAAAAGAAGGTAATGGAATTTATTATGGTCTTGGGAAAAACTCCGCTAAATGCGAAGAATTGCATTTGGGCGAACCTATGATTGCAGATAATTATTATCCCAATGCAATGGCTTGTCTGGATAACAACCTTCGCATTCGTGTAGTGGTAGAACTTACTGATTCGTCTGTAAAGGTTTCCATTCCTCCAAGGACATATGCATCGGAATCAGAACTATTGAAGATCCCCAATCCGTGTCCTCATGCGAAGGGCGGATTTTCGTCGCTAACGCGACTTAGGTTTGTAGTTTAACTTGCGTATAAATATACTCTAAAGGGGTCATAAAGTCAAGCCTTTTTCGAGGCCTGTTGTTCAGTTTATCCTGTATCCAGCGAACTTTCCGGGGAGAGATTCCCTTGAACGACTCCTTCTTGGGAAGATATTGGCGTATTAGACCGTTCATGTTCTCGTTGGCACCGCGCTCCCAGGAGTGGTACGGGTTCGCAAAGTAGTAATCCGCCTTCATAGCTTTCGCTATTTCTGCGTGACAGGCGAACTCCTTCCCGTTGTCCGAAGTGATTGTGAGAATCTTGACTTCGAACGTTTTCTCAAAGTCCTTCAGCGCCCTCACAAGCGTTCTCTTCAGGTCTTTCGCGTTCTTCGTCGGAAGATACCTTATCAGGCTGTAATTCGTCATCCTGTCGTTGATCGTGAGCAGGTTCGCGTCATGGTCCGCGCTGTTTATCAGGTCTATCTCGATGTCGCCTACGCGTGATTTCTCGTCCACGATTGCCGGACGTTCCTCGATGGGCACGCGGCCTACAATCTGGCCTCTCTTGTCCTTCTTCTCCCCGCGCTTACGGTATGGTTTCTTGCCGTGCCGCAAGTGCTTCTTCAGGTCCTCGTCCTTGTTCACATGCCTGTATATCGTGGCGACGCTAGGGACACCCATCCCATCGAGTTTCGCGCGTCCGTTCACCTGTTCGGGAGAGTAGTCTTCCTTGATTTTCCCGTCCACGATTTTCCAGTCGTCCTCGTCGTAGTCGTAATGCAGGTGACTTGTCGCGGCAAGGAGGTCTGCCCGTTCCTGCGACTTGACCGGGTCGTAATGCTGGCGGCCGCCGCCCCTGTTTAGTTCCCTGTAGATTGTGGATTTGTGGACCTTCAGCTGCAAGGCTATGTTTTTCGGGGGGATCTTTGCCGCATTGAGCGCTCGTATTTCGTATCTTTGTGCTTGGTTGAGACTCACCGCCATGTCCTTTTTTGGTAGAATCGGCAAGGTAGAAAAGTTTCGGCCAGGTTCCCCAGGGGCTAGCCCTAGGGAACTTTTTTTCTTCCCGATTCAACCTATATCAGTCGCATTGACGGTGAAAATTCGCGAAGTATTAAAATCTAGCTTGAAAATTATATGAGTTTTCAGTTTTCTTCTCGCATAATAATTTTAATTTCGGTCATGATGTTTCTCACCGCCTGTATGGAGGTGGAACATCATGTTTATGGCTCAAAGAAAGATGTAAAAGTCCGCTTTGAAATCCTTGCCCATCACTCTATGGTTCAATTGTCCGACAACCAAACCGGTGGTGATGTTATGGGAGATGCAGCGACACAATTTCGTGCTGTTGGCAAAGGGATGGTCGTCAAGGAATATAAACGTGAAAAAAACGGAGAAACATATGATGTGGTTTCTGGAACTTTTTCTGCTAATTCAAAAAATAAAGATTTTTCGGATTACGCACCATTGTTTGAAAAGGACAAAATAATTATACCCACTCCGTTTGATAATTCCGAGTGGGATGATGACAATTCCTACCTGTTTACAAATTCAACATATTCTGTTTATGTTGCCAAGACACTTTGCCCTACGGCATCTGCTGCGTACACTCTACGGCACAATGGTCAAATTCGAGAAATTGATTTGAAAATAAAAGGAGATACATACATCGCAGAATTTCCGATTCTTTGGTGGTTGAATGGAAATGTAGATGGTGTTATTTTGACGAAATAAAAATGCGTTAGGGATAGTGACCCCTTGGGGACAAGACTAGCGAAGCGAGGCTTGGTTGCAAGAGCGGCGCGGGCGTACCGCAGATGCGCACGGGAGGCCTTGCAATATAGCCCGACCCACACGATAGTGCGGGGAACGCTCAAAGGACTAATATGCGAAGTGGCCGACTTCTGCGCCCTCGTCAAGGAAATCTACCACGACTTCGGTTTCGACGATATCGTGGTGAAGTTCTCTACCCGCCCCGAAAAGCGCGTGGGTTCCAACGAAATCTGGGACAAGGCTGAAGCCGCCCTCGCCGAAGCGACGAAGCTCGCTGGCCTCGACTACATTTTGAATCCGGGCGAAGGCGCCTTCTACGGCCCGAAAAGTGTGCAAAACGAGTGTCGCAGAAAAATGCTTGCATTTTTCTATGACCGAGTGCAGCCACGGACGCCATCGGCGTCAACCTCGAATTCACGCTGAAGGACAGCCTCGGTCGTGACTGGCAGTGCGGTACCATCCAGGTGGACTTCAACTTGCCGCAGCGCCTCGGTGCTGAATATGTCGGCAAGGACAACCAGTAATGCGCAAGGCGAATCCAGCAAAAATACGCTTGCGTATTTTTATTGGTGAGCCGCAGCCATAGACGCCTATACGAAACTCGCCACTTTAGTGGCCTAGTTGAGTTATCCCCTTTGGGGAAAAGGCGTCAAAAGCACATTCCGGTGATGCTCCACCGTGCGGCTGTCGGTTCCATCGAACGTTTCCTCGGCATCCTCATCGAAGACAGATGACAAGTCGAGAGTCGCGGTCAAACTTGTTTGACCATGACCGAGACGCATCATCTGGGGCGAAGCCCAATTCATGGGCGATTTTCCGCTGTGGCTCGCTCCGGTGCAGGCACGAGTTCTCCCCATTTCCGAAAAATTTGTCGATTACGCCCACAAAGTGGAACGGGAACTGGTAAACGCCGGAATGCGCGTGGAAATCGACGAATCCAACGAGAAACTCGGATACAAGATTCGCCAATGCGAACTCCAGAAGGTGCCGTACAAAATTATTGTAGTCGTCCCTTAAAAAGGTCACTTTGCGAACGCAAGATAAGGACGTTCGCATTTTTTGTTCATTCCGTTCCACAGAAGGCAAAAAAAGTATAGCCATTCCAACAGGACAAAAAAGCGCCTCATGGCCCTCTTGAAGTTGAACGCCGCTGCTGCAAGCTTTGCATTGAGCATATCGCCAAAGATTCCCTTGTAGAAATTTCTGCCCATACGGTGATCGCTTTTCAGATGGCCGTTGATAGGCTCGATGCCAGCCCTCTTGCAAAAAAGATTGTGTGCCTTTTTCTTCTGGTAGTAAGTCGCGTTTTTCTTCGGGACGTCGGGTATCACGATCTTTGTCGTTCCGGATTCCTTTTGTCCGCGGTAGCCTCGGTCGCATGCGGCCTGGCTCGGCCTGAATCCAAGCATTTGTTCAACATGGTCAAGCGTATCGTCTATCGTATGTCCGTCATACTCGTCCCTGAACGCGACTGCGCCGACGATGATGCCGTTGTAGCTCCGGGCAATTGACACCTTGTTGCCGAACTCGTATTTCTTGTGTTCCTTGCCCTTGCCGATGCATTTCACTTCGGGTTCGTGTAGCGAATAGATTTTGTCCTTGTCGCATTTCTTCTGTGCCAGAACTTTGTAGAAAAGTTCAATTTTTCCTTTGTACGTACCCGACAGATTTTTCTTCGAAAGATTCCGTTCCATTTCGCGGACGAGCCGTCCCGCGATGGTTTTCAACCTGCGATCCGCCTTGTGAGCCTTTTTGGCGTTTTTCGGGTGATTGCGGAAACGCTGGTCACGATGAATCTTCTTCAAGGTTCTCTTGTAGGACTGTCTCTGCGGAAGGCCGTGTTCTTCCACGATTTTCTGCACCTGCTCTATTATCTTGTTCGCAAGTTTGGCGTCTGTAGGGAACGTGATGTTCTTTTCCTGCACGGTCGTGTCAAGAAAGACCGTGCCGCATCCTGTCGGTCCTTGTTTATCGTGGTCATCGTTGACGAGGATACTTTCCTTGAGGATCATGTCCAAGCCTTCCTCGCCGATCTTATGCCGGAAGTGGACAAGTTCGCTCGGGTCGCAGGGTTGCTCCGTCGAGAAGAACCGTTCTCCGCAAAAGTACTGGTAATAGGCGTTTTCCTGGAACTGCTCCACGACGGACTCGTCCGATACGTTGCGGATGTGCTTCAGGATGATGAGCCCGGTCATGAGACGGATCGGCTTGTTCGGCGCACCCATTTTGTCGTCAAACAGTTTCGAAAACTCGGTCTCGAACTTGTTCCAGTCAATCTTGTTCGCAAGAACGTAAAGGGGATGCTTGTGGTTCAACTGCTCCTCAAGGGAACAGAAAAGGCTTGTCTGGGCGGAGGATTTTGGCGGTCTGTACATGGGAAAAATTGCAAGGTTTTCAGTCATATTTTAGAAAACCTTGCAATATTTTCACAGGGTAGAAATCAATTTTTCCCAATAGTTATGCGGGCTGGGCGGGATTTTAAGGGACGACTATTGTAGGCGAAAAGGAACAGGCTGAAGGTCTCATCGCTGTCAACAAGAGAAAGGAAGGCGATAAGGGTCAAATGACCGTCGCCGACTTCCTCAAGATGACCGAAGACGACCGCAAGGTTGTGCGCTAATCGCCCAATATGTCATGCCGGACACCGTTCCGGCATCCCCTTTTAAACTCAAAAGCGCAGACTCAACCTGAGCCTGCGTTTTGTTTTCTATTTCTTTATATATCGCATCAGCTTTGCGATTAGCACTTCATCCAAATTTCTTCGGCTATCAATAATTGTATGAATGACGACATCTTTTTCTCGAATTTCATACACAATACGATACAAACCCTGAATGATTTCTCTATACCGTTCAATACCTTGTCTGTATAATTCGGGAACGATTCTTCCGCTTTCGGGAAAATGCGACAAGGAGAGGATGTTGTCTTCAAATTGAGTAATGACAGATTCAACATAAGATTTGTTTAACGACTCATGGTAAGCAATGATTTCGTTCAAATCTTCTTTTGCGAATTGTGAAACGACAACGTTGTAAAAATCATTTTCCGACATTGTACTTCCGCCTTAAATCCTGAAAAACCATCGTCGCCGGTTCTGTCCGTCCTGACTGGACATCCTTTTCCGAAAGTTGAATGATTTTTAGAAGGCCGAAGGCTTTCTTCATGTCTTGGTATGTCTCGACATCGACAAGAACCGCCCGAGATTTTCCATCCTGGGTTATTACCATCGGTTCCCTGCGATCGTTCACAAAATTCATCACATCGTCGATGTTGGAACTGACGTAAGAATCGGGCTTTATGCATTCGCACACATCAAGCATGATTGACTCCTGTCGATAAACTTCCCTAAATATACCTTTTTCGCCTATCAAAGGCAAGTTTTAAGGGGGTTATAAAAACAATCTGGGCTTTTATACGACTTCCCGTATCGAACCGCATTAACTTCGGCAGCAATTTCATCGTCAGTCATCATTGGCGTCTTGGGGCAAGAATCGACGAATTTCTGGACAATGCTCCGCTTAGACCGCACAGTCCAGCCCATGCGAGCCGCCAAAGTTTCCATAATACCCAAATCTTGAGTCGGGATTGTTAGAACTAAATCTTCCATAGTAATCCTCATCTAGAAATTATATTTCTCGTTCCAAGTTGGACGATCCGAGAATTCCTAAAAAAGTGACTTTTCAGCCTATTTTATCATTTTTTTGTGGATTCAAGACTTTTCGTTGAATTGTAAGTTATTATTTTAAGAAATAAAAGAGTTTAGCTCTTGTTCTCAAAGCGAAATCTCGAAAATTTCTCATATTCGGGAACAAGGCGAACGCTCACGCAGGCATGCCGTATTGCGGCATATCTCGGTTTGTCGTATCAGCTTTAAGCTGATTGGGCAACAGCCCTTTCGGGGCGCGGGTCGTTTGCGTTTATCGAATATGGGCATTCGAGAGCCTCGCTTTGGTAAATGCAACGACTCGCGCCTTTTTTATTAGGAACAGTAAGCTTTTAAATGCAATCGGCATCGTGCCATTTGCCGTCCCGAGCAAAAAACGGGTCGCGGCATCATGCCGAAGTCTTTCTTTCCATATCCCGCTACAACTGTTCCCTCATTTTTGACGACTTTGCCGGCCAAAACAAAAATTATATTTGACCCGATGAAGCTTTTATTCAATTTGGTTGCGGTGCAGCCGATTCACAGTGCCAAATTTCATGGCGGCGGCTCTTATGGAGAAGTCCTGTTCTGGGCGCTTGTTAAGCGTTTTCATACGACAATCCAAATTTTCTGCGCTTATGATTCCCAAAAGTATCTGGATTCAAAAATCCAGGAAGCTTGCAAGGAACTTGCCATTCCGCTGTGCGACATCCGGGAAAATTCTCCGCAATCGATCATTGATGCGAATGCGATTGACACTTTTTATACGCCGCTTTTTTCGCTGGAAAAAAAATGGGCGGTGCAGGTGAAGCGTTTTGTGTTCACATGGCACGGCGTTCGGGCGTTGGAAATGAATTACAGTCCGCAGGGCATTTCTTTTGCCAAGACGTTTTCGCAAAAAGCCGAAGCGCTTGTGCGTTACCGGAAAAATTGGAAGGAACTTTTTTATAAGCCCAAATACGACGATTTGGCGAACCGCATTGCTGCCGGAAACGTTCAGACGATGACGGTGAGCGAACACAGCAAGGCTTCTATCCAGACATTCTTTCCGCAGTTGATGCGCACGGATATTCCCGTCTTTTACAGCCCGATGCAAGAGGTGAATCCGCAAGGAGAACTTCCCGACGGCGTTTTGCCCCAGAACTATTTTTTGCTCACGAGCGGTGCGCGCTGGGAAAAGAATAATCTGCGGGCGGTTCGGGCTTTTGATTCCCTCGTCGATTCCATTCCCGAGACGCCGTATCGCGTCGTGGTGACGGGAGTGACGAACGAGAAGGTTTATCGCAGGCGTTTGAAGCATCCTGAAAAATTCATCTTTTTGGGTTATGTCGAAACGGAAACGCTGGAACTTTTGCACCAGAACGCCTACGCTTTTATTTTCCCCAGTTTGAATGAGGGATTTGGCTATCCGCCCATGCAGTCGATGCGCTACGGCGTTCCTGTGGCGGCAAGCGGAACGTCTTCGATTCCCGAAGTGTGCGGCGATGCGGCGATTTATTTTGATCCTTATTCCGAGAGCGAAATCCGGAATCGATTTGCGCAGCTTTTGAATCCGGCGATTTATAATCGTTACGCCGAACGCGCTCGCATTCGCTATGCGCAAGTTCACGAACGGCAAGTGGCGGATTTGGAAAAAGCGGTTGATTTTATTGTGGGGAATTAAATGCCTCTATTCAAAAATCCGTTTGTTCTTATCACGAGTTTCGCCTTTCTTTTGCAGACAGTTCTGTTTGTATTTTTCTATGCGCTGCCTGATCCGCTCGGGCTTTCCATGCTGGAAATGTTTTCGGGGAAAATGCTTTGGCAATTTTCCATGACCTACGGCGCGATACTCGTCCTTTCCGCTCTTTTTGCTTTTGCCAAGGCACCGCGCGCCCTGTCCGTTTTTTACGTTTTCTATTTCTTCTTTGCGATTGTGGATTATGAAGTGTTCCGCTGGACGCACCAGCGCCTTTCTTATTCTTATATTCGTACCTATTTTCATTTTTCGAACATTTCGGATTCCACGACGACATCGACTTTGGGAGGTGAACCGGGAACGGTTCTGTATTTGTCCGCTCTTTTTATAACGATAGCGGCGGCGACTGCCTTTTGCATTTTTTGGACGCTCCGGAATCGAAAAAAGAAGAAGGCTGGAATTTCCACACGCCTGGTTTTCAGCAAAAAGCTGCCGATAGCCATGCTGGTTTCGGGGCTTGTGCTTTCGGTGATTCCGCTGGTTTTGTTTTTGGCGGGCACACGGGGCGTGAAGACAATTCCCCTTGTCCAATTTCCTGTCGATATGCGATTCACGTTGGGAAAGCACACGATTACCGCTCCGATTTTGCATATTGCCGCCGAAGAGACTTTTGAATTTGTGCGGGACAATTATAAGGTGACGCCGGAGCGAATTGCGGATTTAGACGCATTCTTGCCGCGTTCGTTTGCGGAAAATCGTGTGGATGCGGACTATCCGGGATTTCGCAAGGAACTTTCGGGAACTTTTAAAGCTACGCATCCCTACAACATCGTTTTTATTTTCGGCGAATCTTTTAAAGGCCGGATTTTCAACCAGATGCTCGAGGGTGATACGACTTTGGCTCCTCACATTTGGAAGCTGGCGAACGGCGGGTATTTTTCGCATGGCGGCACGCTTTGGTTTAAAAATGCGTTTAGCGGGAGCTATCCGACGGTGCGGGGAACCATGGCGACTTACCTCGGTTTTCCTTCGCATCCCAATCGAGATTTGCCGAGCTTTTATGCGTCCAATCATTTCAAGGGATTTCCGGAATATCTGACGGATTACACGCGGGCTTATGTGACGATTTCCAATCCGATTTTCGATCACACGTTGCCTTTTGTGGAAAGATTTTTTGATTCGTGGGAATCGCTTTCGGATCCGGAGATTGCAGGATCGATGGATAGTCTGGGTGCCGACAAGGCGATTCAAACTCTGGAAAAATTGCCGACAGACAAGAATTGGCTTTTGATATTCAATACGATTGCGACTCATATCCCATTTCGCAATTACCCCGAAGCTTTTGCCGAGAAATCGGACGATGCGATGAAACGCTATCGCACTGCGCTGCGCTATACAGATATCCAGCTCGGGCGTTTTTTGGATGCGCTTTCCAAACGGGAAGATTTAGAAAGAACGGTGGTCATTATCGTCGGCGATCACGATACGCCGGTGGATTCCGTGGATTATCGCGTTCCGCAACCGCTGGGAGTCGCCGCGTCGCAAATTTTTATCGGTATTTTTTCGGCGGATTCGCTTTTGCAGCAAGGTTTGAACATTCGTGAAGATGTCGCTTCCCAACTTGATTTGGGACCGACGATTCTGGATCTTTCGCAGGTTCGCGCTCCAAGCCATTTTTGGGGCTATGACTTGCTCGCCGAAGAACGCCCGGCAGAACAGCCTTCGCTTTTTTACACGCAGAACGCTTATTACTTGGGCTTTCGGGATTCTGTGATTACGGGCGGGTTGGATAATGACGATGTATTCGTAGGCAAGGACTACATTTTTTCTCGAACAAATGATTCCCTTTCTAGACTTTGGAGAAAGCGGGCGATAGGCGCAAGTCAGGTTCTGCGCTCGCTGCTTCGCAACGACAAGATGATGCCTGCGAAATAAGCCGATAGTCGCTGCCGTTTTTTTACCGCTTATCGGTCAAATCGGGTTTTAGGATGGGCTGAAAAAGGAATATTTATATATTTAGCGTATGGAAAAAAAATCGTTGATAGAAAGATTTTCTGCTTGGTACATTCCACTTATTTGCAAACATCAATACAAGGCTCTGCTTTTTTATATTCTTTTGGCACTGGCCTTTGCTTTTCCGATTCTTGTTTATCCGGGGTTGAAGTTGGATGCCGACTTGGCGCACTTGCTTCCGGAAAAAACTCCCAGCGTTATCGCTTTGAACGAATCTTACGAGCGCTTTGGAAGTACGGACCGGTTTATGATTGCCATCCAGAGCGAAGACGTGGAATTGGTCGCGGCATTGCAGGATTCTATCGCCGATTACATTCATCGGAATTGGCAGGGTGATTACGTTTCGACGCAAATCGATAACGAAAATCAATTTTTCAAAGATAACGCGCTGCTCTACCTTCCGTTAAAACATCTGGAATCCCTTCGCGACAATCTGGAAGATGTCCAGCAGGAAATCGGCAGACAAAATGGTCCTCTCGTCGTGGACCTTTTGGGCGAAGACCTGGCAGAGAAAAAAGAAAGGGTTTGGTTCGACGCCAGCATTCCTCAAGAGCTGGGACTTCCCGAAGAAGCGTTGAGTGCATTCGATTCTTTTTTCAAAAAAGATTCCTCGAAAACGGAAAACGCTTCGGCGGAATGGAATCCCAAATCGACGATTCCTGCGCATTTGAGAACTCGTTTAATCGGCAGTCCGCAGCCTGATAGCACGGGAAAAATCCTTTATAATGGCGTGGTCAATGCGAAGCTTTTAAAACCTTCGACGGATTATGAATTTGTCACGCGCATTTTGGCCAAAACCGATACGCTGTTGCAGAATTTCAACAGCCGTACTTATGCTGTGCCCACCCGTTTTACAGTGGAAGGAACTTATGAAGGTTTGAAAGAAGTGGATGATGTGGCGAACGACAGTATCTTCTCCTTCGGAATCAGTCTGGTTCTTATTTTCTTGCTGACGATGTTCTTTTTCCGTAGCGTGAAAGGCCCGATTCTCGTGACGGGTTCGGTGCTGTATGCGTGCCTCCCGACGTTGGCGTTTACCGCTCTTTTTTACGGCAAGTTCAATCCGTTTACGGTTTTTGTCGCTTCCATCATTTTGGGAATTGGCATTGACTATTCCATTCATATTTTGGGAACGGCACAAAAATTAAAACACAAATATGCGACGCTGGAAGAGGTTTTGGAAGCCGCACAAAGCAAGATGATCAAACCGTTTATTTTGGCGAGCATCACGACGATCGCGGCCTTTTTGACCCTTCTTGCATCGAACTTCCGGGGATTTTATGAATTTGGCATTGTGGCTTCGACGGGCGTCCTGTTCAGTATGCTGACTTCGGTGCTGGTGCTTCCCGTTTTTGTCAAATGTCTCGGCGGCATTCCCGCAGCTCCGCAAAACAGCCTTTTGCCCAAATCCTGGAGCGAACAGAAAATCGCCCGATTCTTCAGAACGGCTTCGATTGTGGGATTTGCTTTAGGTGCGTTCGCTCTGTATTTCTGCCAGTATGTGGATTTTGAACACAATTTGAAAAATCTTCGTCGTGTTTCAACGGAAAAAACTCAGAAGAAAAATAAAATTTCGACGAAGGTCACGCGGGAATCGAACAAGGCGGTTTCTTCGACACCGGCTGCGGTTATGGGTTCCAAACCGGAACAGCTCGATCTGCTCTACGACACCCTGATGGTCCGTCTGCTGGTGGAAAAGGACTCGATGCTCGGCAGCTTTTTAACACTGAAAAGCCTGGTTCCTCCACAGGATTCGCAGGAATTGCGCTTGGAAATCATCGAAGAAATTCGGGATTTGGCGAATGCCAGAGTTTTTGATCGGGCAACGGGCGAGGATTCGGCAAACATCGCCAGCCTCCGCAAACTTTCTCAAGTGGAAAAACCGTTCACCGCCGAAGACATTCCGTCGTGGACTTTGGATTTGCTGCGGGAAAAGGACGGATCCTATGGAAAGATTGGATTTATCTATGGGGATTTCCCCAGTTGGGACGCCAAAGCTTTGCATAAATTTCAGGAACGCTACGGCCATTGGAATTTTGACGGCGAAAATCTTCGCACGTTCTCTTCGCAGTTCATCCTTTCCGACGTGATAGAATCGGTCAAGGCGGACAGCTTTAAGTTGGCGGGAGCCATTATCGTTGTCATTATGGGAACGCTGGCAATTTCTTTCCGCAAACCGAAATTGTTTGTAACGGGCTGCATTTCTTTTGGAATGGGATTTTTGATTACGATGGGCTTGCTCGGTTTTTTGACGCACTTTTTTGAATTTGGAAAAATCAGTATTTATAACGTGATAGTGATTCCGATGACTTTGGGAATTGGAATCGATGCGACGATTCACTTTATTTCGGCGTGGGTTTCCGATAAAAATCTGACGTTGCGCACCCTCTTGGACACGACGGGGCGCAATGTGATGGCGAGTTCGACGACGACGATTGCGGGTTTTGTCGGCTTTCTCTTTACGACGCATCGCGGTCTGCAGGGAATCGGGCATTTGGCGTGCATCGGCATTGCGGTATTTTTAGTGACGAGCGTTGTCTTTTCCATGAGTCTTTGCGGGAATTGGCTGAAGAAGCGTGATTAAATCTTTTGAGGCAAACGCTTTTCTCCGTTTAAGACTTGTTTGTGCGAAAGAAAAAGGCAAAACGACTGGAAATTTCTCTTAAATGAGAACCCCGAATGAGCGAAGACGATAGCTTCGCCGCGGTCTCCTTGCTATGATGGTACGCGTTTTACTCGTTTGAATGACGACTTTACATCGCTTGTGGCTTGCTACGATGTGCGCTTCACTCGGTTGAAAGCCCGGTTGCCTTGGGGAAACGAGCTGCTGCACAAAAGCAAGGTTTGACTTAAAAACCGCCCCTATCCCTGCAAGCAACATTTTACACAAATCGAGGTGGAAAAAACGTCCGCAAAAACGTTTAAAGGAGTTGGACTTTCATTGGGGAAAGTCCACATTTCAACGAGGAAATCCATGAAAGAAAACAACGCTAACGCCCGCGCTGGGCACGACTCCTATTTCCGCTCCGTCTTCAAGGCTCCCGACCGGGCCGCGGAACTTTTGCGCCTCGTCGCCCGCAACAACAGGAGCCTCGCCGAATTTCTGAAGACCGTGGACCTCTCGACCCTCACCGAAATCTCCGAATCCTTCAGCGACACGGAAAGCTTCGGCTACGCGGACCTGGCGTTCACCGTCAGAATCGCAGGCGTCGGATGCGAAAGCAACGATGTAAAAGACGGCGAGAAAACGAAACGCTCCGCGGATCTCCTCGTCGGCATCCTCGAGGAACACAAGTCTTCAAAGGACCCGAACATCACTGCGCAGCTCGTCAAGTACTGGTACCACATCATGGTCAAGAATCAAAGGAACATCCCCACCGTCGCCATCGTATTCTACAACGGCAAGGAACATTGGGAACTGGACGTGCGAACCATGTTCCCGGACTACCCGGAATACTACCACCGCATCGGCCTGCCGTTCGTGCTCGAACTTGTGGATATCGGCGACAGTTTCAGCACAAACGAAATCCGGGACATCTCCCCGAAAATCGCGCTCGCCCTGGTCGCCATGAAATACGTCTTCCACGGCGAAAAGATGCAAAGCCACTTGCGCACCGCCGTGAAAATGCTGAAGGAATTGCCCCGGGACGAGGCGGAAAACTTTCTCACGCAGACTTTACTATATTTGAAGAAGCTTCTCCCCAAAGAAGAGAAAGAGGAATTCAAAATGGACTTCATCAAGACATCCGAAGCCTACGGCTACGAGACCATCGCCGACGCCGAAGAGAAGGCCCTCGCTAAAAGATACGAGGAAGGCGATTTAAATGCTCGCAGGGAAATGGCAAAAGCTCTTAAAAACAATGGAGCGTCTCTAAACCTTATCGTG
Organism: Fibrobacter sp. UWS1; assembly: GCF_002300445.1. Taxonomy (NCBI): domain Bacteria; kingdom Pseudomonadati; phylum Fibrobacterota; class Fibrobacteria; order Fibrobacterales; family Fibrobacteraceae; genus Fibrobacter; species Fibrobacter sp. UWS1. Next base: position 1,406,231 of record NZ_NSGW01000001.1, on the reverse strand, counting down.
AATGTTTCCTGCCTTTCTGAAGAAGAAATCCGGAATTTGTAAATCCCATTTCCGAACTTAAGCTTTACTTTGTTTTGGGCTTTTTTATTGGGTTTCAGCTCTTTATTATGCTGTTCTTCCCCGCGAAGAGGCAGAGAATTTCCTCACGGAGACTTTTCTATATTTGAAGATGCTCCTGCCGCAGGAAGAGAAAGAGGAATTCCAAATGGACTTTGTCAAAACATCCGAAGCGTACGGTTACGAGACCATCGCCGACGCCGAAGAGAAGGCCCTCGCCGCCAAGTACGAAGAGGGTCGTGACGAAGGTATCGGGATTGGCATGGAAAGGGGACGGGAAGAAGGTATCGGAATCGGCGTCGAAAGGGAGCGGAGGGAAATGGCGAAAGGTTTCCGCGATGCTGGAATACCCTTGGAACTGATTGCTCGGCAAACCGGCCTTTCCGAAGAAGAGATCCAAAACCTGTAATTTCCGTTTCAAACGAAAGTTTTGCTCCGTGCGGGGCTTGATGGAATCCAGAGGGTTTGTGATGCTCTCTTAGAAAAAAATCAAAAATGGGAAAGGGCGTTGTGTTCATCTTGTCGCATTTTGTCGGTTTCTGTTTTTGCTGTCTTTGCCATAGCAAGAAGCCCTCTGCCGGAATTATGTCCGTGTCCGGATTGCAAGTCTTTACATAAAATACTGAGAATTGCTGTACTTCTGAATTTTGCCTCGATTTCACAGCTAAATTTTGCTAATCAAAATGCAAACTTTCAAAGTATGAAAAAGCCTCTCCGAAGAGAGGCGAAAAATAACGATAGATTTTGATTTTTTACCAACTAGTTATAACCATCTTAACAGATTCGGCTCCAGTGATTTCTACACATGCTTGAGCTCCAACCGTTACAGATGTAGGTAATTCATTACTAAAATTGCAGTTTGTGAACGTTTTTTCCTGTTTATTTCCTTCAATAGTTAGAGCTATTGTACAGTCAGTAGATTGCCAGCCGGTTGTATTTATTCTAAGATTTCCCGCTACTGTTACCGTGCCACAGCTTCCACTGGGGATTGTAATTCCCGTTCCATCAATCTCATAATCCGGAGTGCTGCTGTTTACTGCCTTGGCTGCGGCGCAAGTGAACTGCTCTTGAGTATTGTCGTCGTTAGAAACCGTTACGACGGGTGTAATGGTTTGACCCTTTTCCGTAAACGAAGCGGTTGCCGTTTCGCCTGTTCCCGTTGCATCGGTCCATGCGTATCCTGTAATGGTGGCTCCGGTTGTTTGACAGCCGGAAACCGTCCAGGTTACCGTGGCGGGACCGCTGGCGACATCTGGGTTGGCTACATCCGGCGTGCAGACGCAGCCCGTAATCGGAGCACCGTTGACTTGAAGCTCTGAACACTGAATGGTATTGCCGTCCACTTGGAGAGTTGCCCCGAAAGAACCCGAAGCCGTATAAGTTGCGGTAGCGGCATTGCCTCCATTTTTGCCAAGTTCGCTAAACGTCCCCTCCGTGGAGTTGGGCATTGTCCAGTCGAACAGCGCATTTTGCTGGGCAGTCATCCCCGCCATCCCAGGCGGCGTAACCCGTTTAAATGTCCACTTTGTGCTTGCTCCCTTTTCAATTTTAGCGGGAACGGGGTCGCAGGTCCCATTGACGGTTCCATTGTCTTCGATTTCAACCGAAGAGCTGGATACGATGACGCTCGCACTTGACGTGATGACGCTGGCTGAAGAAAGGTTCACAATGGGAGAAGAGGAACTCAGCAGCGGAGGCAAGACTGATGCCGAGGACATGGATGCGGAAGAAACGGAAGCCGAACTCGGTTCGGTAATTTCGCTTGCCGAGCTTGAAGAGGGTTCTACGACAATGTTGCCGATATTCGCCGCGCACTTGGGGTCGTCGTTGCAGGCTGTCGTTGCGGATTCGATCAGTGTTTTATTTTTATAATAATCCGGATCGAAGGCGCTGCTCTCGTCATCCGCAGAAGTGCTGGATACATCCCCATCGCCGCAAGCAATGAAAAGGCTACCTGCCAGCGCGGCTGCCGCAAAGCCAAAAACCAACTTCTTTTGCATAAGAAAGACCTCTTTCTTGTAAAGGACAAATACTCACAGTGAATTTAAACATTTTTGGCCGCATCGTAACATATTTATGGCATACCAAAGGGGAATTTGCGTGATATTTGATACGGAATTTCCTCTTTTGGCGTTGAAATGGGCTAATTTAGCAACTATTGGCCAGAAACGGGCCTGGTTTCTTCCGGGTTGATTTTCCGCTTGCCGGTGATGAACTGCTGCACAAAGGGGTTCGACGTGTTCTTGATTTCTTCTACCGTGCCGACTTCGATGATTCGCCCTTTATACAGCATGGCGATTCTGTCCGCCACTTTGAAGGCACTCACCATGTCATGCGTTACCACGACGGAGGTCACGCCGAGTTTGCTTTGCATATCCAAAATCAAATCGTTGATGACGTCGCTCGTAATGGGGTCAAGGCCTGTCGTAGGTTCGTCATAAAGGAGGATTTCGGGGTTTAAGGCAATGGCTCGCGCCAAGGCGACGCGTTTCCGCATACCGCCCGAAAGTTCGCTGGGCATTTTGGTGCGAAATTCCGGAACGAGATTGATCAGTTTTAATTTTTCCGTAACGATTTCTTGCACCCGCTTTTCCGAGAGTTCCGGGTGATGTTCCCGCAGCGCAAATGCGATGTTTTCGCCCGTGTCCATGCTATCGAAGAGGGCTCCGCTTTGAAAGAGCATTCCCATTTTTTTGCGAATCGTACGCGTGTCGAAAAATTTTGGCGTGCTGATAGTGACCCCATCGACTACGACTTCGCCTTCGTCCGGTTGTAAAAGGCCTATCATGTGTTTCAATATCACCGACTTGCCGCCGCCGGATTGTCCGATAATCACCATGGTTTCGCCTCGGCGAATATCCAGATTGACATCCGCTAAAACCGTCTGGGTTCCAAAGCTTTTTTTGAGTCCGCGAAGCTGGATCATGATGTCGTTGGAATCGATGTTCACATTGGGCATAGTCCGTTCCTATTGAAAAAGCATCGCATCTGTTGCCAGATCCAAAATTAAAATCATCAGGCAGCAGGAGACAACCGCGTCTTTTGTCGCCAGTCCCACGCCGCGCGCTCCCGGTGCTGCATTGATGCCGTGGAACCAGCCGAGCAGAAAAATGACAACGCCAAAAACAAAAGATTTAATGGCTCCGCCGAAAAGATCCATCGGATTGAACAGGTATTGCATACCCGTGTAAAATGTATAGGATGAAATATCCAGAGCCAGAACAGCGACTATCCAGCCGCCGATTAACGCCAGACAATTGGATATGATGGTTAGGCACGGCACCATCGTAAAGAAAGCGACAAAGCGGGGCATTGCCAGAAAGCGGTAAGGATCAAGCCCTAAAACTTCGTGGGCGTCCAGTTCTTCTTTTTCTCGCATAGAGGCGATTTCTGCGGCAAGGGCGCTGCCTACTCGTCCGGCTAAAACCAAGGCTGTAAGGAGCGGCCCGAGTTCTATCAGCACCATTTTACAGGCGGCGGTTCCCACCCATTTGTCGGCAACAAGCCCTCGAAATTGAAATGACGCTTGAACGGTGGCGACCATTCCCGTAAAAATGGACGTGACAAAAAGCAGCGGCATCGAAGATACGCCAATGGAAACCATCTGCTTTAAAACCAATCCCCAGGTTCGGAAAACGTAGGGAACTTGGCGAAGCGTCCAATACAGAATGCAACACAGCTCTCCGACGCTGGAAATTCCGTTTACAACGATTTTTCCCAAAAATTGAAATGGCGCCAAGAGAAATTTCATTGTCTGGCCTCAGAGACTATCGCCCAAAGAGCCGAATGAGTTCGCCAGCCCGGCGTCCGGATCTTCTTCGGCGATGTAATTGTCGAATTTGGTGAACTCTCCACGCCAGGTGAGATTTATATCCCGAGTGGAGCCGTTGCGGTGTTTGGCCACCAGAAGCTGCGCCTTGTTTTTGTCCTCTTCGCTTTGGGTGCGGTAAAAAGGGCGTTCAATAAACCAGACCATGTCGGCATCCTGTTCGATGGATCCGGATTCACGCAAGTCCGAAAGTTGCGGTCGGGTCTTTCCGTTTTTCATATCGGCGCGGTCTTCGGATTTACGGGAGAGCTGGGCCAGAGCGATAACGGGAATTTTCAAATCTTTTGCCAGAATTTTCAATCCGCGGGAAAGCGCTCCGACTTCAACGGCGCGGTTTTCTGCTTTTTGCGTTTTCATCAGCTGCAAGTAATCTACGATGACCAAATCCAGTCCGACTTGGCGTTTTAGACTCCGGCATTTGGAAAGCAGTTCCATAATTCCCAAATCCAAATTGTCATCGACATAAAGGGAATTGGACTGGATGATGCGGCTGGCTACTCCGGGGAGCTTCGCCAATTCATCTCTGCTCAAATTTCCGTTTTGGACGGAGGAAAGACGAACTTCGGCCAAAGAGCAGAGGATGCGCTTCATCAGTTCTTCGGCACTCATTTCCAAACTGAAAAAGGCGACTTTTTTACCGTAATTGATGCTGGCGTTTGAAGCCAGGTTTAGGGCGAATGCCGATTTTCCCATGCCGGGGCGCGCCGCTAGAATAATCAAATTGGAAGGCTGCAAGCCGCTTGTCAGATTGTCCAGTTCCAAAAATCCCGTCGGGCATCCGGAGAGTCCTTGTTTTCTGTTGTCGATTCCTCGAAGGACTTCGTTTACTACATCGCTGGCGGAACGCAGAGAATTTTTGACTTGCTTTTCGGCAAGCGTCATGAAAGAACCTTCGGCGTCGGCGATGACTTTGTCTGGTTCCGCGGTCGGGTCTTCGGCATCCCGAATCGCTTTTGTGGATACGTTGATCACTCGGCGTAAAAGCGCTTTCTTTCGGATGATTTCGGCGTGATAGGCTGCGTTCGCACCACTGGCTACGGATTCAATCAGTTTGAGCAGGTAATCCACTCCGCCCACGGATTCCAGTTTGTTTTCTTGTTCCAAGGCTGCGCGAAGAGTGACGACATCGATTGGGGTATTGTTCTGCGAAAGTTTTTGTAATGTTTCCCAAATAATGCGGTGCCGTTCTTGATAAAAATCGTCCGGCGAAAGAAGGGAAATGACTTCCGATAGGACATTCACGTCCTGCATAACCCCGCCGAGCAAAAACACTTCGGCATCGGATGCCTGTGGAGCGGCTCTTCCGCTATAGGCGTAATTTTCTTGATCTTGAACCATAAGCGATGATAAAAATCCGTATTGATTATCCGACTTTTAATATAGACAAAATTCGGAGCGTATGGAAACGTCGATGGTCAATTCTACAAGGAATGCGGAAAAACGCTATTGCTGCTGGGCAAAACGGAAAAGGATGAGTTGGTAAATTGTTTCGATAATGCTTTTTATTTTGGATTTTTATGGAGAGTATATCACCCCGCAAAGAATCCGCATTTGGGAATGTGAATTTTCCATGTCAGTAATTTTAATTGTTTGTCTGTGAACATTTCTTCGGGTTCAATAAGCGCCGTCGCCTGTGTTTGGGCGAATTCCAAGGGCGTGCCACCAAAGTCGAACATCTTTGCCGAATTTTGGGAAAGCGCCTGTTTTAAAAGTTTGTCGCCAAAAAATACGACTGTTTTCGGGTGAATCAGCGATACTTCTTTTTCCAGCATTTTTTTCAAAACCTGGGCGACCTGCGGAAGTACTATTCTTGCGGTTTGTTTTTTGCAAAAATATGTGATGGCGATTTCTTCGGGAGGAATGTTCAAACTGCCAAACATTCGGGAGACCATTTGCCCTACATCCGAATGGAGATAGCCGTCTGCAAGATATTTTTCTTGGGGAGAATAGATGACCAGCAAAATTCTGGGAGATGCGAGATTTCCTTCACCTTTGGCGAAAGGTGTTTTAGCGTAGATTTTTTCCGTTGAAACGAGATGGTAAAATTCGTCAAGACTCTGTGCGGATTCGTATGCCGAGGGAGTTGTCGATTTTGCCGATTCGGGAATGACAATTTGAGTGGCTTTAGGCTGTAATGGCGCAATTTTTTTAGGCGGCTCGGATGGCGGTTTTGGTGTGTATGCCGCCGTTTTTACGGGAGGGTTTATTGGTGCTGCCGTTGAAGAAATCATCGGGCGCGGTTGTTTTGGGGGCGACCAAGGTTCATCTAAAAGAACAATGCTGTCGCCTAAGTCTATTTGTTCTGACAAATACTTTGCAAGTTCCGAAAAATCAGGCACCTAAATCCTCCAGCTTTTGACGAACTTTGTTTACAATTTCTGCGGCGAGTTCCCGCTTTGAACGCATTGTCAATTCTGGCACAGATTTTCCTTGTTCCAAAATGGCAAAAGGAACTTGATCGAAACCGAATCCCGCATTGGGCATGACAGGAGTGTTGAGTACCAAAAAATCGGCACCGCTTTTTTCCAATTTTTCTTTGCCATGCTTTTGCACATCGTCGGTCTCTAATCCGAATCCAACAATGACTTGTTTTTCCGTTTTATTTTTGACCGAATCCCGCAAGATATTGGGGTTGGGCTCCAGTTCCAAGACGAATTGGGAACGGCTGTCTTTGATTTTTGAAGTGGAGATATTTTTGGGTCGGTAATCCGCTACGGCTGCGCAGTGGACGATGGCGTTTACTTCTGCCTGTCGAGAAAGTACCGATTCGTACATTTCTTGTGCGCTTTGGACGGCGACTTCCAAAATGCCGTTGGGGATTTTTACATCCATCGGTCCGTGGACTAAAATGACTTGAAATCCCGCATTCCAAAAGGCTTCGGCTAGTGCGACGGCGGTTTTCCCGCTGGAACGATTGGAAATGTAGCGGACGGGATCAATGGCTTCTTCGGTGCGGCCCGCTGTAATTAGAACGGATTTTGCGAAATCATTTTCTTTGGAACGGAATTGTTTCAGAGCTGCAACGATTTCGGCGGGTTCCATGAAGCGTCCCGGACCATTTTCGCCGCAAGCGAGTTTTCCCGACGGAGATTCCAGAACGGTCGTGTCGGCAAAGGAACGGAGAGTTTGCAAATTTTTTTGGACAGCGCAAGAAAGATACATGGTGGAATTCATCGCCGGAGCAATCCATTTTTCATGGCCGCTAGACATATAGCACAAAGAAACGGGATCGTCGGCGATGCCATTTGCCATTTTACCGATGGAATCCGCCGATGCGGGGGCTGCTAAAAAAATATCCGCCCAACGGGGAAAATCGATATGTTGAAAAGGCCGCCCTTCTGGATTGCCGTCCGAAGTATAAACCGGACATTTGGAAAGGGAGGCGAAGGTCAAAGGCGATACGAATTTTGTTGCAGCGTCCGTCATCGCGACTCGTACTTCTGCGCCTTCTTTTTGCAGCAGACGCAAGAGTTCGCAAGCTTTATATGCGGCGATGCTTCCCGTAACGCCCAGCAAAATTTTCTTTCCTTTTAAAAACATGGTTTATTCCTTTGCTTTGGATTTTCGGACAAATTCTACAGCACCGAGTCCTGCTTTTGCGCCTTCGCCTACTGCAACGGCGACCTGCAAAACACCGCCAAGGCAATCGCCGGCAGCGAAAAGGCCCGGAACCGTCGTCATCTGTTTTTCATCTATAATCAATTTGTTTTGTTGAACAGCTGCTCCTGTTTTGCGGGCCAGATCTGCCGCACTTGCTGTTCCGATGGCAACAAAAATGCCATCTACAGGGATTTCTTTGCCGCTTGCAAATCGAATTTTTTGGACTTTATCATTGCCCGCGATTTCAGCGATGTTTTCTTTTTCTACGGCGTAGGTTTCGGGAATTTCTACAGCGGGATCTTTACCAAGAGTGCACAGGGTGACTTTGGAGGCTAGCGGTAACAATTCTTTTGCTTCGGCGAGCGCGTATGCGCCATTGCCCAGGACGGCCACATTTTTTTTGCGGTAAAAAAATCCATCGCAAACGGCGCAGTAGCTAACGCCTTTACCTTCAAAAGAATCCAGTCCAGGAATAGGAACTTTGGAACGGACTGTTCCTGCAGCGATGATGACCGCTTTTGAAAAAAAAGTTTGTTCGGTTCCGTCGGATTTCTTAATGGTCGCATGAAATTTTTCTGCGAACATTAAATCGACGACTTCGCCCGTCACTACTTCCGCGCCGAGTTTTTTCGCTTGTTCTTCTCCTCGGTGTGCGAGTTCTTGCCCCGAAATGGTGCTTTCTAGTCCATAGTAATTGGCAATTTGGTGCGCACGGGAAAGTGCCCCAGCGTCTTTCGCCAAAAGTAAAACAGACAGGCCGGATCTCAATACATACAGGGCAGCTGAAATTCCCGCAGGTCCTTTGCCCACAATGATCACGTCAAATTCATTCTGCATAATGAACCTCCGAAGCTTCTAAAGGCAACTCCTTTCCTTCTGCCATGGCTGCGTCCAGTTTTTGTCTTTTTTCTGTGGATAGCCACCAGTAAACCGGAATGCTTTCGTCTTCGCGTCCGAATTTTGCATAGACATTTTTAGGCATGCCAAAGCGGTTCCAATAGAGAACCCGATGAAAATCGCATTGCCACATGAGCACATAGGGAACGATTTCGGTCAAGCGCGTATCAAGTGCGCGTAAAATTTCGTTGCGTTTTTTTAAATCGAATTCCGTTTTCTGCAAATGGATAAGGCTGTCGATTATCGGGTCTTGAACTCCTGTCAAATTATTCGTTCCCGGGTCATTTGCCGTTGCGCTAGACCAAGAGGCTTCGGGATCGTTCAAACGGGAACTTCCCCATGCGATCCAATACATGTCAAAATCGGCTTCGTCCAAACGTTTTCGAAGCGTACTTTGTGAAATTTGTTCTATAGAAACCTGAATGCCTGCTTTTTGTAGAGTCTCCTGATAAAAAGTCAAGTGCCGCATATCTTCGCTGGCGGTGATAAAAGAGATGGTGAATGGAATTCCGTCTTTTTCTAACATTCCTTTGTTGCCCGGAATATAACCTGCTTCGGTCAAGAGGGCGCGTGCCTTGTCCATGTCGAACGGATAGTTTTCTGCATGGGGATTATCGTGCGAAGGCCATTGATCCGGATAGTAACTATTCAGTAGAAAGTATTGGTTATACATGTATTTCTCATTCATCAGCTGGCGGTTCATTAAATAGGAAAGTGCTTTGCGAACTCGTACGTCTTTGAATTTATCCCGGCGCAAATTCATCGCCATACCTTGGAAACCGATGGGTTCGCGGTTAAAGATTTGTTGTTTTACTGCCCAGCCTTTTTGTACGGCGTCAAAATCGGTCTGCTTCATCCAAATGGAAGAGGTGTACACGGCGTAAACATCCAAGTCGCCTTTTTTGAAAGCTTCCAAAGCTTTGGTTCGGTCTTCCATAAAACGATAGCGGATTTTTTCAAAATTGTATTTTCCTCGATTCCAGTTTTTGTGAAAGCCCCACCAGTTTGCATTACGAGAAAGTTCCACATAGCGTTCTTCTCGAAAATCGGAAATTTGATATGGGCCTTCAACGACGGAAAAACGATAGCGGATTTGATTAAAGTCGGCGTCTTTCCATACGTGTTTGGGAAAGGCGACAAGTCCTGCCGCTTCCCAGAAATTTGCCCAATGCACATCTTTTGCCGTAATAGAAAGGGTGAGTGAATCAATGATTTTGGGGCGTTCAAAACGAGAAAGGCCAACTTTGAAAATCGGTGTCAAGTTCTGGGGATTCATAATGACATCGTAATAAAATTGAACGTCTTCCGCCGTGATTTGCACGCCATCGCTCCAGCGTGCCCGAGGGTCGATATGGAACGTAAATGTCATGCTGTCTGCAGAAATTTCCCAGCGATCCGCTAAAATGCCGATAGGACGGTCTTCTGTTGAATGCAAAGAGACCAGCGGCTCGAACATGAGGCTCATGAGGCCGGCACTAAAGCTGTTGTAATCTTCCCACATGTTAAAAGATTTGGGCATCGCCGAACCCCAGAGGCGAATCGTTCCGCAGGGAACCGCGGACAAGTCGGCCATCGGATCGAATTCTCCATCGGCATCTGCCGGGTAGATGCTTGTTTCCGGGCACACTTCTGGATTTGCCGTTTTATGGCTTTGCTTTTCTGTTTTACAGCCGACGAGGGAAATCCCGATGACGAGCGACGACAGTATGAGTTTAAAGAACGACGACGCTACTTGAAAACGAGCAAAGCTTGATGCAATTTTTTTCATTTCTTTTTCCCTTTTACAATGTCTTGCGCGTCTTTTTCTGCGCGGGCAATAGAACGTTTTGTCACTTTGGGCGGTTTCACATTCAAAAACGCCGCATTCGTTTTTTCTTTTTCTTCTTTCTGAAATTCAGCGAGGGCAATTTTTGCGGCTTCCTGTTCCGCTTTCTTTTTAGACGCGCCTTTTCCTTTGCCGTATTCTTTTCCATCGAACATCACCGCTATTTCAAAAATTTTGCAGTGTTCCGGTCCGGTTTCCGAAATCACTTCGTAATCGGGCGAAGGCAATGAACGCGCTTGCATATATTCGAGCAGTGCGCTCTTGTAGTTTATAAAATCCGCTTCTGAAATGACTTCTTGCACATTCGGGAAAATGTGCTTTTCCAAAAATTTTCGGCATTGTTTAATATCGCTGTCCAGATACATTGCGCCAAGAATCGCTTCAAAAGCGTCTTCTAATAAGCTGTCTCTTTGTCGTCCACCGGTTTTTGCTTCGCCTTTGCCCACGCGAAGATAAGCACCCAAGTTCCAGCTTCGAGCGATTTTGGTGAGAGCCTGACCAGAAACAATAACGCTTTTCATTTTGGAAAGGTCGCCTTCCGGCAAATGCGGATAAGTCTTATACAGATATTCCGTGACCAGCATATTCAATACGGAATCGCCTAAAAATTCAAGGCGTTCATTATTTTCCCAATAGGGAATTTCTTTTCCGGAAAGCCAAGAACGGTGCACCAAGGCGTGCGCCAGATACTCTGGATTTTTAAATTCATATCCCAAACTGTTTTCTAAATCATTTCCTGATTTTTTGCGGAACCACAAAAAAAGACGGCGGATTACATTTTTTTCTTTCTTTTCCATGGTGGAAAACATAGAAATTTGAATTTCATTTGAAGTTCGCCTTTAAAAATTCATTTTCAAAAAATCGGTTGCATTAGAGTGGTTCGTTGTCAGTTATCTGTTGTCAGTGGTTAGTGGTTGGTGAGCTTGCCGCCCTTTGATAAACTCAGGGAGAACCATGGTTGCTGAGCTTGTCGAAGCATTACCAAAGCTGTTTTGAGTCGCAGTCTAAAATGCGTTTGTACAAATTAAGAAATACGTCGAATATAAATTTTTATGGCGAGATCCATTTTTATAAATGAAGATGCCGGAGAAAATTATATTTTGAAAGGAGAATTGAAAATGACAAGCTGCCATTTTTCAAAATGAAAATTGAGGTTTGTATGCAAATAGAACATATCGCTATGTATGTAAATGATTTAGAAAAAGCAAAGGACTTTTTCATAAAATATTTCAACGCATCTTCGAATGCGCTATATCATAACGAACAAACAAATTTTCGATCGTACTTTTTATCTTTTGACGATGGCGCAAGGCTTGAAATAATGAACAGACCCAATATGATTGACGAAGAAAAGCCTTTGGCCAAAACGGGATATACGCATGTCGCTTTTCGTCTAGGGAGTCAAAAAGCGGTAAACGAACTTACGGATAAATTAAAAAACGATGGCTATCAAGTTGTCAGCGGACCAAGAATTACCGGCGATGGATATTATGAAAGTTGTATTGTCGGTTTTGAAGGAAATCAAATAGAAATTACGGAATGAGAATCGGATGGAAAATAAGGGAATTGTTCACAATCTTCCTCCAAATTTCCTCAAATAATTTTTTTCCAAAGCGTGGATTTCTTTTTCACAAGGGAAATTTCTTCTCGCAGACTGCGAGGTGCTCGCTTACGCCTATGAGCCTTGGAAGCTCCGCTTCCTTTAGGCGAATTGTCCCTTTCAGGGATACTTCAACTATGGAATCAAAGATTCCAAGTTTCAGGGATGCAAAGCCCCCTTTCCCCTTCACCCTATCCCCCGCCACGCTTTGTGGTTGGAAGTTTTGGTTTTGTGGGGCGGAATTGGATATTGCGCCATAGCGAGAAGGGGAAACTCGGTTATCGGTTATCAGTTATTAGTTTTCAGTTGTCAGTTTCAACCCTCAACTCCCAACTCCCAACTTTCAACTTTCAACTAACCCCTAATCACTAACTACTTACAAATAAATCGGGTGGAATTTTGTATATAAATTCCCAAAATAAAGTAGCGTCAGAAACCCAATTTATCCAAGCTCGATCAAAATAATGTCAAACGTGTTGTTGTTCAGAAACTTTTACGAAATCCCCGTTTTTTAATTTTTTGTAACAATCCTAAAATCTTTTTGCTTTTTTTAGCCCTGTCTTGAAAATATATTCCAAAATGGAATGAAAAACGCTGTCAGAATCATTTGTGGAATAGCTCTTTTGTCTTCATTGGCGTTTGCAAGCGCTTCGGGCGAAGTTGCTGATTCTTTACAAAACCGTCTATCGGTAGATTTAGGAGTGTCGCTGGAAGGAGCGTTCGGATTGTGGAACGTTAAATTGGAAGAAGATCATATTCGCACACCGGAATTTGGTTTTGGTGTTTCTTCGCTTTGGGGAATAGGGCATTTGGCTTTTCGGATTTCGGCTTTAGGCAAATACCAGGCGGTATATGTCAGTGAAGGAACGCAAGCGACGATCAATGAAGGATTTTGGCGATTGGGCGGTGGTGTCGCTGTTCGGTTGCAGGAAAATTCTTTGGAAGGATTTTGGACCGAAATCGGTTCTTCATGGATGTTCCCGCTTCGAAAATCGAAAACACTGTGCGAAGGATCGGATGGAACGCAAGATATTCGCTGGTCTTTGAAAACGGATTTGGAAGTTCCCTTGGAATTTTCTTTAGGGTATCGCATTCCCGTAGGATTCGTATCGTTGGATTTTTCTCTGTTTGGAATGTATGATTTGACAAAGCCTTTGACCTTTCGTGTAAACGAAAATGAGCGGCAAAGCAGGGCTTGGAATGTTGGCTTTAGGACAACTCTTTGGGGTTTGAGGTTTTGATGCTTTTTGGGAAAAAGACAAGAAAAAATTTTTTGCTCACTGCGCTATTTTTCCTTTTTGGTGTTGTCGCGTGTGACGATACGGATTTGCGGGCGGTTTCTGGGATTGAGGATTCGAGTTCTGCGGAAACGATTAGTTCAGCTGTGGAAATGTCGTCTTTTTACGAGTCCAGTTCTTCGTTCATGGAGACTGTTCCTGCAAGCTCGTTTGAAGAAAACTCCAGTTCATCGGAAAATAGCAGTTCCGACGTGATTTCCTGTGAATTTTCATCTAGTTCTGCGAAGTCTAGCAGTTCAGTAAAATCCAGCAGTTCGGTGGTTTCGTCGTCCAGCAAAGATGCTGAAATCACGATTGTGGGGACTTGTGCTCCGCAAAACGATACCATTATCATGGGAACTTCGGCCACATGGATTTTTTCTCAGCAAAGCCCCGAAGATAAAACGCTGGCGGAAAACGCAAAATTTAAATGGGTCATTAGCGGCACTTATGAAGGAAAGGCTTCTGGAAAAGGTAAAATTTCAGCTTCGGGCACTTACCCGGAAGCGGGCGAGTACGATGCCAAGTTGACGATTGATGGCGGCGATACGATTTTTTGTGAAAAATTGTTCGTGAGAAAGCCGATGCTTTTGGGGTGCGAATGCAAAGCCGAATCAAGAACTGTAGAAGCGCAGTCGCGTGCCAAGTGGACTTTGTCGGGCTGTGTCGGCGAAAATAATGCGGGACTGAGCAAAGTTGTCTGGTCGGAAGATGTGACGTCCAACGGCTGGACGGAAGCGACAAAAGAACTGTCCGCGGGAGAAACGGCGGAGCCTACGGTGGAAGCGCGGAATGGTGCGGGTTATTCTTTGACCATCCCTTGCGAATCGGTTGCCGCATATTAGCTGTTGAGTGCTTGGAAATCGCTTTTTGAAAGCGGATACGACAAAATTCTTTAGTGGTGTTATATTTTTGCCATGAATATCGTATTGCTTGTTGTTGTTCTCGCCTCTGCGCTTTTGGCTTATTTGCCGGGAGAATGGAAATTTCCCTCCGTTCCTAATTCCCACGGACTTTTGGGAAATCCGGCGGGGCTTTCTGCATTTGATTCGCCTGGAGCCATTTTGAATTTCGGGCGAGACAAAGAGGACGTTTATGAATTTTCGACCGGTCTGAACGGCGATTATCTCGGTGCTGCTTTTAGTTACCGTTCGGATTACGAAAAAGTGGATGAATCTCGATGGAATTTGATAGCTTCTCTGCCTTTGTTGGATCGATATGCCTTTTTGGGATTTTCGGCGGGAGCTTTTCGCAGTTCCGCATTTCGAGGAACGGATTTTTCGGCGACACCAGGCGTTTTGATTCGTCCTTTTCATTTTTTGGCTTTGGGATTTAACAGCCGACACGCATTGCAGTTTGGACCGGAAAAAGAAAGGCGAATTCAGGAATACGGGGCGACTTTGCGCTTGCTTGAAGGAATGTCGGTCAGTTACGCTGGAGAAAACAAGAACACGCATCGATTGCTGGTGCAAGCGGATTTGGGATTTTTGAATTTGGGTGTGCAGATTCCTCTTCATGGCGACGATGAATGTCGGATTTTTGCATCGCACGCTTTTGGCCGTACCTTCCAAGGAACGATCGCTGTGGATGACGATTGGAAACCAAGACATTTTTCTATAGCGTATCACAAAGCCAAAGTCGCGGATCCGTATATGCTTTCTCGAGTTGTTCGGGTGCCGCTTTCGATGCCGCTCACCGAAACCGAGCCCGGATTTTCGCTTTTGGGAAGCCGCTCTTTGAGCGTAGAATCTTTGCGTGAAAATTTTGATTTGCTCCTTGCCGATAAAAGCGCCCAGCTGATTATTTTTGATTTTACGGGTTACAAGGCGGGAACGGCGATTTCCAAGGAAATCGAGCGGGGAATTATCAAGTTGAATTTGCAAGGAAGAACGACAGTTGCCTATTTAGATGAATTGCGGCCAGCGACGCTTCTTGCTTCCAGTGCGGCGACAAAAGTGGTTCTTTCACCGTTGGCGCGGGTAAATTATCGCGGGGTTGGCGGCGAAGTGCTGTATTACAAAGGCCTTTTTGATTGGGTGGGAGTCAAGGTGGAACTTTTGCGGCATGGGGCTTACAAGTCGGCTGTAGAGCCATGGACCGCAGATTCGATGAGTGCGGAGGCGCGGGAAAATTACACGCAGCTTTATCAGGATTGGTGGACTTCAATAACGGAAGACGCGCGTAGTCGCATTTCGAATACCGCCGTGTTGGATTCGTTGCAGGAACATCCCAGCTTACTGGCTTCCGACGCAAAAAAATCGGGTTTGGTCGATACGTTGTTGTATTTGGACGAGGTCGCTCCTTATGCGCTGAAAACGCTTTACGGACTGGATGCTCCTTTTGTCCGGGTTGCCGATTATGTTCCTCGAGCAGGTGTGCGTTTGTTTGACGAGGACTGGCGCCCGCGTTCCAAGATTGCCCTTTTGAATATCGAAGGCTCTATTGTTGATGGCCACGGCGGTTATGACCCTTTAACGGGAAGGCGCAGTACGGGGTCGGCTGAAGTTCTTGAAGCTTTGGGCTGGTTGATGAAGTCGCCTGAATATGCGGCCTTAATTGTGCGAATCAACAGTCCGGGCGGTTCGGCGCAAGCGGCGGATGCGATTTGGCATCGTTTGCAGACGATTTCTAAAACCCAAATGCCCGTGGTGGCGAGCATTGGAGATATGGGTGCTAGCGGTGGTTATATGATTGCTTGCGGGGCGAATGAAATTATTGCGGAAAAATCGAGCATCGTTGGCAGTATCGGCATTTTTGGCGGGAAAGTGAGTGCAAAAGGACTTTTGGATAAATTGAAATTGCGCATGGAATCGGTGAAATCACACGAACATGCCGATGCGGAAGGAGTCGGGCGGGAATTTACAGAGAATGAAAAAGTGGCCTTGCAAAATTATTTGGACACTTTCTACGGGCATTTTTTGGACGTGGTCAGTGGAGCGACGCAGCTTTCCAAGGATTCTTTGGATCGAAGTCTGGCCGGAGGACGAGTTTTTACGGGGAGTCAGGGTGTGCGTAACGGGCTTGTTCAGAAAATTGGTGGATTGGATCTTGCTGTGCAGGAAGCAAAGAGGTTTGCGGGAATTTCGGAAAGCCGTCCGGTAGTTCTTCGGTCGATTCTTTCGGATAAATCCTACCTCTCTCGCAGCTTTTCGGACGGAATCCATTTGGCGGATTGGATAAATTCGATAGAAAAAACGCAAGTTTGGGCTCTTTTTGTAGCTCCACCCTTGCCGTTTTAAGCAAATTATTTAAATTATGTCCGCACCGATGAGCTATGGTGTAATGGTAGCACAACAGATTCTGAATCTGTTTGTCTAGGTTCGAATCCTGGTAGCTCAATAAGGATAGGCCGGTTTTTTCATCGGCCTTTCTTATTTTTAAATGAAAAACGGACGGCTGGTTTAGGCTCCCTTTAAAATTCATTCCAACCAACGGTCCCTGAGCCTTGGTTAGTGAGCTTGTCGAACTAGCCGAACCACTTCACCTGAGCAATTTTTAGAGGTGGCCTTTAATTTTTCCGATTACGGCAATTTTGGGCGCAACGGCTGCAATTTCCGCAACAAGTTTTCCCGTTTTTCCGATTTTTTACGATTTTTCGGATAGCCCAAACACAAGCGGCGGCAACGATGAAAAGGATGAGAATGTCCCAGAAATTCATCAGAATCCTATTGCAGAAAGGAATGTTTTTACGCTCCATGCGGCAATCCAGGCTATGGCGCATTGAAAAAGGACGACAAAGAGCGCGTATTTTTTTCCGAGTTCACGCTTGACGGCAGAGATGGCGGCAACGCAAGGCGTGTAGAGTAAACAGAAAACCAAAAGAGTGGCGGCGCTTAAGGCTGAAAGAACATTTTTCACATCTTCGGTAAAGAGGACTTGCAGCGTGGATACGACGGATTCTTTGGCCATAAATCCGCTGATGAGAGCTGTGCAAATTCTCCAGTCCGCTAGACCGAGAGGGGCAAATAGCGGTGAAATCCATCCTGCTAAGGCGGCGAGAATGCTGTCTTTGGAATGTTCCACCATATTGAAATGCAAATCGAAGCTCTGCAAAAACCAGACGAGAATCGTAGCGATAAGAATAATGCTGAATGCGCGCTCCAAAAAATCTTTTGCTTTTTCCCACAGAAGCTGGCGAACGTTTCGGAATGCAGGCAGTCGGTAGTTGGGAAGCTCCATCACAAAGGGAACGGGTTCTCCGCGAAAAAGGGTCTTGCGGAAAATCAGGGCGATGACTATGCCGAATAGAATTCCCAAAAGATAAAGGATGGAAATGACAAGGCCTCCGTGCCCCGGAAAAAAGGCACTGACAAAAAAAGCGTAAATGGGAAGTTTTGCCGAACAGCTCATGAACGGCGTTAAAAGAATGGTCATTTTTCGATCGCGGGCACTAGGCAATGTGCGAGTGGACATCACCGCGGGAACGGTGCAGCCAAAACCGATGAGCATCGGGACAATGCTTCTTCCCGAAAGTCCGATTTTTCGCAATAGTTTGTCCATGAAAAAAGCGACGCGGGCAATGTAGCCGCTATCTTCTAAAAGGGAAAGAAAAAAGAAAAGTACGACGATAATCGGCAAAAAACTGAGAACGGTACCGACGCCGACCAAAATGCCATCCACCACCAGACTATGGATTGTCGCGTTAACGTGAAGAGCTGTTAATGCAGAATCTGTCCAAACCGTAATTTTATCAATGCCCGATTCCAGGAACTCTTGTAACCATGCGCCGATGACGTTGAACGTCAAATAGAAAACGCTCAGCATGATGGCGATAAAACATGGTATGGCCGTAAACTTGCCGGTGAGAAACCGGTCGATGTAAAGGCTTCGGCGGCTTTCTTTGCTTTGCACCGGTTTGATGACAGTTTGCTCGCAGACCTTTTGAATAAATTCAAACCGCATATCGGCAATGGCTGCGCTGCGATCCAGGCCTCGTTCCTTTTCCATTTGCGCTGTGATATGTTCCAGCATCTCCGTTTCATTGGCATCGAGCTGGAGCTGCTCAAGAATAAGTTCATCGCCTTCGACGACTTTGCTCGCGGCAAAGCGAATCGGCAAGCCTGCTCTTTCTGCATGGTCTTCTATCAAATGGATGACGGCGTGCAGACAGCGGTGAACGGCTCCGTTGTGCTGATTTTTATCGCAAAAATCTTGATGGCGTGGGCGTTCTTGGTTTTGAGCGACGTGAAGGGCGTGGGAAATCAGTTCTTCAATTCCTTGATTGTGAATTGCCGAAATCGGTATGACCGGAACGCCAAGCAGAGCTTCCATTTCGTTGATGTCGATGGAGCCGCCGTTTCCCGTCACTTCGTCCATCATGTTGAGGGCAACGACGGTGGGAACGTTCATTTCCAGCAGTTGCATGGTCAGATAGAGATTGCGCTCGATATTGGACGCATCGACGATGTTGATAATTCCCTGCGGCTTTTCATTCAGCACAAAATTTCGAGATACGATTTCTTCGCTGGAATAGGGCGACATGGAGTAGATGCCGGGCAAATCGACCACAGAGGCGTTTGTTGTCTCGCGAATGCGCCCTTCTTTTTTATCAACCGTCACTCCTGGGAAATTGCCAACGTGTTGATTTCCTCCGGTTAATTTGTTGAAAAGAGTGGTTTTGCCGCAATTCTGATTGCCCACTAATGCGAATTTTAATGGGGTTTCTGCCGGCAGCGGCGAAGCGTTGTTTTCGGAATGAAAGAAGCCTTCTTCGCCAATTCCCGGATGAACGGATTTTTTGCTCTCTCTTGCGTGAAGATGCAGTTTACTTCGTGCGGGAATCGGTTCCACTTCAATTCGGGCAGCGTCCATCAGGCGAAGGGTCAATTCGTATCCGTGAATTTGCAGTTCCATCGGATCGCCCATAGGGGCGAATTTGGTGACGGTAACTTCGGCACCGGGAAGAACGCCCATATCCAAAAGATGCTGACGCAGAATGCCTTTCCCTCCGACGGAGCGAATGACGGCACTTTGACCGACTTTGAGTTTGCGAAGCGATGTCATCAAGCGGCCTCAAAAAAAATGAAACTGATTTAAATATAGAAAGCTCTTTCATGCCTTGTGGTTTCTACATTTGTTTTTATGGCTGCCGTAGATTTTTACTCTTTTTTCTCTGCCTATTTTGGCGACCGCTGGGATGAACTTTTGCCTGCGCTTCGAGGAGAATCCGTTTACGAAACGATACAGTATCCGGGAAAAGAACCTTATTATTTAGATGAGGCTTCAGCATTTGCAGCCCGGTCGTTAGGTGTAGAACCGGGAATGGATGTTTTGGATATGTGTGCGGCTCCAGGCGGGAAAACGCTCCTTTTGGCGTCATCTTTAGCGGGCCGAGGTTCGCTTCAGTCGAATGATCGTTCTCCGGACAGACGTCAGCGTTTAATGCACAATATTGAAAATACCCTTCCCGAAAATTTGGCGTCCATCATTAAAGTTTCGGGATACGACGGCGTTCGTTTCGGTCTGTTTCGCAAAAACGAATTTGACCGCATTCTTTTGGACGCACCGTGCTCTTCGGAAAGGCACGTGATGGAAAGCGAAAAATATCTGGCGGAATGGACCCCCAAGCGGATTGCGCATATTGCTGTGACGCAGGGTTCCCTGCTGGCGAGTGCCGTAGATGCTTTGAAAATCGGCGGGCAAATGATATATAGCACCTGTGCGCTTTCAAAAATGGAGAATGACGATGTTGTCCGTAAAATTTTAAAAAAGCGCAAAGGCCGTGTTCATGTTTTGGAATTGAAACCAGAAATTCCTGGAACCGATGTGACGGAATTTGGCGTGCAAATGCTTCCGGATAAGTGCGCTGGGCGAGGTCCCATCTATTGCGCCAAGTTGGAGAAAATCGCATAAAGAACTATCTTCCGACCATCCGTAGTTCAACAGGTTCGTCAATTGTAGTTGAATCCGTTCGACAAGCGGCTACTTCCCTTCGGCAGGCTTAAGGACCGATTGTCGAACTAGCTGAAGGGCTGTAACCACTAATCCCGAGTCCTCAAACAACCGATTTCTTGAAAATGAATTTTTAGAGGTGCCAGAATTCAATTCCTGGATTTATGTCGGCGACCGCGTTTCCCATTCTGTGGCGTAAATGTTGCAGTAGTCAATGCTATGAAATTTTCTCGTCCAAGCTTCTTTGAGGGCAAAAAAGATTCTCGTGGAAAATTCTATCGCCCTTATTCACAAGATTTAAATTATTTTAGAGTCGTATGAAATCTTTTTTTTATTTCTGTTTTTTTTCTTTGTTGTGCTTGACTTCCGCTGCAATGGCAAGAGACGTTCCGGTTCGTTATATGCTTGCTAACGAATCGGTGGAGCAAGACGCCAAGTTTGTAAAAATCGCCAAGGATACCGTTTATCTGTTGCCTTTGGATTCTGCGGAAATTGCGGAAATCCAAAAAAAGGATGAGGCTCTGCTGAAACAGCTAGAACCGGATTCCGTGGAAGAGGAAAATCAAACGGGAGATATGGAATCCGATCAGAACTTGAATCCCTTGGAAGCTGCCGAGGATTCCGCGATGGTGGCGGATTCCCTTGCTCGGGTGGATTCCCTTGCGCGAGCGGATAGTTTGGCGAAAGCGCAAGCGGATAGTGCGAAAATTGCCGCCGCTTCGGATTTTGAAGCGGCTCTTCTTGCGCAGGAAAAACAAGCGATGGAAGATTCTTTGGCAAAAGAAAAAGCGATGGCTGATTCCATTGCTGCGGTTTCCGATTCTATTCGTGCCGTGGAAAGGCAGGATTCGTTGGATAAAATCGCCGCTATTCCCATTGAACAAAAGTATATCAAGATATTCAAGTACGAATTGATGCGCATGACGAATTTGGAATCGGGGGAAGCCGTCAATCTTTCTTTATCCGATTTTGTATTTCCGGAACTTGACGACGAAGAAGAACCGATATATCCCGAAGGCAATGCTAATTTGCGAGTCACATCCTACCCGGATAGTTGCGAAATTTACATCAATGGGGAATCGCTGGAATTGTTTGCTCCCGATACCATTCGAAAAATCAAACCGGGCAAATACACCGTGTCGGTTCGCAAAATGCTCAAAGGCGTGGACTGGTGGGGTTCCAAAACCATTAAAATCAATGCGGATTCGCTGAATGTTGTGCATATCGAAGTGGAGCGTCCCACAACGAAATTGACGGTGGCGACAATTCCTGATGGCGTAGAAGTTTATGTAGATGAGCAGCCGAATGAAAGCATTTTGCCTGAATATCTGACCGATGTGGCTATTGAAACGGAACCGTCGGTGCAAAAAATTATCTATTTGCGAAAAGTGGGTTATTTGGATACGGCTTTAGCGGTCGAAGTGAAAGCATTTATGCCGAATCCGGTTTACGTCGAATTGGAAGCTGTGGATAATGCAAGCGTTGTGGAAATGCAGCGCGAATATGATCGGGAACGCGCTAAGCGTCGAATCGGGAGAGGCCTTTTGTGGAGTTCCATTGCGCCGATTATTGCCGGCGGCGTGTTCTGGTATTTGGCGGAAAGGGACTGGAGTGACGCCGCTGATAAAAAATCCGCTTATAACAAGAGCGCATTTGAAAGTCCCGATACGCAAAAATTGCTTAAGAAGAACAAAGACTTAAACGATTCTGGCGATACGAAAGGGCTGATTGGGCTAGGATTTGGCGTTGTCGGCGTGGGCTTGTTTGTAACCGGCTTTGTTCTGGCGTTCTAAAAATTGGGCGATTCCTATTAAAAGTAGGCTGCAAAGAATTGGAGCCATCATATTAAACGGCGAGCGATATTGAATTGCCGCTGGAGTTGCCATCCATAGATAGACAAGCAGAGTGTGAACGCTGTAAATTTCAAGACTGTGCCTGCCGAGAATGCGGCAAAAGCTAAAGTCCAGCCAGAGAGGCTTGTGGCGAATGACAAAAGAAATGATTCCCACGAAGGCAAGGAAATTGATAAATCGCAACAAACCGAGATGCTCTTTTGAAATCCAGAATTCGTCGGGTTGTGGAATAGGCAGCGCATCGTGCCGCCAAAGAAATAAAAATACGCACAATGTAATGCAAATGGGAAAAATGCAATCTAAGATTTGCCCATTTGTTTTCAGTGGAGATTTTTGAAATTTCCAAAGCGCACAGATTGCTGCTCCGCAGAAATAGATAAATTGCCAAGCAAAAAAATCAAAAAAACCGGGATAGGCCCAATGAGGAACGAACTGCAAAAATGTGCTGCGAAGCGGACCTTGTGCAAAAATCCAAATCAAAAAAGAAATGGCCCAGACCTGTTTTAAACGCCCTCTAGCAATTTGCGGAAGGGCAAAAAAGCCGATGGCCAGCAGAATAACGTAGAGCGGAAGAACGTCCAGCCATTCAGGCGTATAAATGAGAGTAGCCGCTAGCGTGGATCCGCCCAAAGGATGCTCGTACAGCCCGCTAAAAAAATGCCGAATTTTCGGGAAAAAGAAAAATGCCGCGAGTGCCAGTGCCAATACAGAAAGAATATGGTATATCCAAATGCGGGAAGCGCGTCGCAACATCCAACAGGAATTTTCTCCACGGGAAGTTTTGCTGATAACGGCCAGCATTCCGACAAAGCCGGAAAGAAAAAAGAATCCCTCTGCCGCCGAGAAAAATCCAAAACATTGATAAAGATAATGGGAAATGGGTCCGGAAAAATGATCCAGAACCATCTGCAATAAAAGAATCCCCCGAATAGAGTCGAGGGATTGGATGCGTTTGGAATGGGCCACGGTTAAAATTCGACGTGGCCGCTCATGCCCATCGAAATATGATTTGCTCCTGTGCCACAGATGTTATAGCCAGCCCAGAAGATGATTTCCGCTTCTACAGTCGGGTAGAGATAAAAAGACGGTCCCAAAAAATGGCGACTGTCTCCGTCGATTTCTTTGCTGGGGTCATGAAATTCATAAGCGAATCCCATGGAAAATTTTTTATGCAAATCCAAGGACGGTTCTATGTAGAACATCCGTTCGTCTTCGGAAAAAGTCTGATCTACCACAGAGGAATCCTTGTCGGCGAGAAGCGCTTGGTAATAGCTTGCCGCCAAATTGAAAAATCTGTAGCTAAAAGACGGTTCTACAAGAAATGTGTGGACGCCGTGTCCCTTGTAAGGGTGGGTTCCCCAAGTGGCGGTGATGCCGTAGTTGAAAACATTTGTGCTTTTGGCGTATTGCACTTCGGTTCCCAACGCATAAGTGTAAGAGCGGCTGATTTCTTTGCCGAAAACCCAGTCGAAGCTCGGGGTAATCGTCAAGCGTTCTTCGGTTTTGGATATCAGGTCGAAGCTGTAAGTGAGGAATGTGGCCAAAGAATGGGAATTGTTTTCGGTTGCGCCGATATACGCCTTGCCGTTTTCCACTTCAAATCCCACACCGCGGATATTCTGGTCGCGAAGAATAACGGCGTAGTCTTCGGTATTTCGCCAAAAGTAATAGGAGAATGCTCCTGCATTGTAAGTGAGGTCTCCAAAGACGACTCTGGCGAGCGGAGTCAATTGCCAAGCGAGCTGAATGCCGTCAAAATTGAATGCTGTCCAGCGATTCTCATCGTCGCCCATTGTCGTTGCCCGATTTTCATGCCGCACCATCGACGTTTCCGTTTCTCCGTCTGCACCGATATAATTACTGTGCGATCTGCCAAAAATGCTGACGGAAACATTTTCATCCAAAAAGATTTTGCCTTCCAGTTTAATGTCCTGGTTGGCGGCGTTGGTCGGGCTGAAGTCCTTGTCAAAATAAGAGGCGAAATCGGCGTCGATATCGCCGTGAACTTCTACATCGACAGCGAAGGCGGCAACTGCGGCGGCAAGAACAAAAAGGCTAAAATGCTTGATCATAGATTCCTTTGCGTAAAAACACATTTGGGCTTCAAAATAGAAATATACGGGAAAAGAGTCCATTTCAAGAATGGGCTTTTTTGTAAATTAAGCCGTATTATGGGACTTTTTCAAAAATTTTTTTCTGTTCTTTGCGTCGTTTTGTCTGTGAATGCTTTTGCCGGCCCCGCAGATTCCGTGATGGCTCTTTCCAAAAAATGGTTTGATTCTGGAAAAGCGTGGTCTCTCAATTTTCGAGCGAGAGTGAATTATGCCGGTTCTCCGGAATCTGGATTTCAGAGCGGTGATTTGCTGGTCACGTCCGGAGATATGTTCCGCTTGCGCATGGCGGGCATGGCGATTTATTCGGATGGCAAAAATTTTTGGCAGTGGAATAAAGAGCAAAAGCAAGTCCTGTTGAAATTGCTGGAAGATATGGAAAGCAACGTGCATCCTTCCGAATTATTGTTTAAGTATTTGCAATGCAAACCGCTTTCTATGAAACAGCAGGAATGGAATGGGCAGAAGACAAATGTGATTGTGTTGGACGCATCTCAATACGATAAGGAGTTTCAAGGGATGGAGGTCTGGCTTTCGGCAAAGGACGCGTCCCCTGTGCGTTTAGTGACAGAAGATCGGTTGGGCAATGTTTCGACTTATGAAATTTTGAATTTAAAGCGGCAGAACAAAGTAAACAAAGATGACTTTGTACTCAAACCGGAAAAAGGTATTGACGTTATTGATATGCGTTAGGAGGTGAAATGAATTCTTTTGAAAAATCTGTTTTATGGTTGGCTTTTTTGGTTTCACTCCTCTTTTCAAAAGACGAAAGCTTCGTCAGCAATTTTACTTATGCGGCGGGTCCTGCGTCATCGACGGGAAGCGTATGGGTTGTGAGCCGGGGAACTGCGGGTAGCGGAATCACTCTGGTCAATTTGACGGCTTCAGCTTCGTCCATTTCGCATTCCATCGTCTTTACGGAAATTTTGCCCGATTCCCTGACTCCGGTGCAGGACGGTTTATTTACCGACGTTACGGCGGAACATCGGCGGACGCCGTTTACCTTAGCTGGGAAACTGGGTTTTGTCGTTCCTTTGATTGCGGAAAGCGATTCGGGCTTTTGGGATCCGCAGGGATATTTTAGCGCTCGCGCCGCGAATGCGGTTTCCATTCGGGACTTGCCTAATCCAAAAGGTCAATTCCCAGAGTTGCCGACCATGTCTCATGCGATTTCCTCGTTTTTATACGACTCGATTTCGAGTGTACTATGGACGGCTCGTGGCATTTACGGAATTTCAAAAGAGGATATTAGCACGGGAATCCATTCTTCCAAGCGGACGCATTTCGTTTTGAATAAAAAGGAGCAGCGGTTGGATTCGCTTAAGGCGGCGACCGTTGTCGATTCGGTGAAATATCCTGCGGTTTATGGAATTGCCAAAACGAAGGAGGGAATGTTTTATTTGGCAACGGGTGGCGGACTTTTTATATGGGACGAAGCGAAAAACAAATTGTCTGCTTCTGGGGTTCGTGCGTTGGACACGGCTCGGGTAACGGGCGTTTGGATTGGCGGCACTCCGGAGCAAATTATTGTAGAAACCAGCAAACGTTATAAATCCAGTACAGAAGATAAACTGTGGCGTTCGTATGGCGGCAAGGCATTTGCGGAAGTCGTCTTTCGGGATACGGCGGGAAAGGTGCAGAAAAATATCTATGACAAAAATGATTTCACCACAAGTCATGTTGCATTTATTGGTGACAAGGCATTTTTGTCTGTGCAAGCGGTAGAAGGCAGTTCCAGTGGACTTTTAAAATTGGATAGCATCGGGGCGATTCCTTTTGACGATGATGATCAATGGTTGTATGGATTGAATGCCGGCGTTGTGGATCGCAGCGTGGAAATTACTTCGGTTGCAGCGTTCCCGCTCACGTCCAAAATAATGGGGCTTGTCGCTTGCACAAATGGCGCAGGCATTTCGGTTTCCGCCGATACGGGAAAAAGTTGGACGCACATCATGAATCAGGCCGCGGTTAAAAATGATTTGGGATCGATTCGTATGATTCCGTCGGTTATAGGCGCAGATAATCAGTCGCTGGTTTCGTATAAAGTAAGCAAACCGTCGAAAATTACCATTGAAGTGTTCAGCTATGATATGCGTAAAGTTCGCACTATCGTGAAAAATGCAGAAAGGCCTGCAAGTACCACACGAAGCTCGCTTGCCACAGAAGATTTTTGGAATGGCCGCGATGATGCCGGACGCGCCGTTGCGATGGGAATCTATTACATTCGGGTAAAGGACAATCACGGCCATGTCGGTTGGGGAAAGGCGATTACTCTGGGAGGAAAGTAAAATGAAACGAGTGATAATTCTTTTGCTTTCGTTATTTTGTGCGTATTCTTTTGGCGAAAAAAAAGCCAATTTGGGTGGTATGGATGGATTTGTGGAACGTATGGGAACTGGCGGTCGTGAACTCGGACGAGGAAACATCGGAGCCGCTGATACTTCGTCTATGCCGGCGGCATATTTCAACCCGGCTTTGCTTGGATTTCGGAACGGCGTTGGTTATTCTCTTGCAGCAGAAAAAAGGGATTTGGATCGCGCAGGCGGAGCGCTGGGCATAGAAACTAAAGTCGGAAATCGCATGGGAATTGGTGCTGCAGCACTTTATCGAACTGACTTGGACTTTGATGTCATCAACAGCGATGATGAAACCGTTGGCAATGCGCAGCCCTATTTTATTACGGCGTATCTCGGTGTCGGCTATCGCTTGACCAGAAAAGATGGCATCGGTTTTTCTTTAGCTTTGAGCTATGATAATCTGGACATTGCCGGAGATTATGAAGAAGCTGATCTTGTCGATTCTTACCAAAGCCCTGTTGTGCTGAATCTCGGCTGGCTGCGGGAATGGAACGAACACTGGTCCACTGCGGTGGTGATCCGGAATCTCAGCTTCAGCAAAAATTTGTCGGCCAAATGGACTCGCAATGCATCAAACGATAATTCTGTGGAGCAAAGCGAAGGTGTGCGCCCCAAAGTTTTACAAATTGCCGTCGGCTATCACACCAAATTGTTGAATCGGCCCATTTCTGTATGGATGGAAGCACTCGATTATCAAGTTGCCGACACTCTTCTTGTCTTTGACCCGGACTATCATATTTGGACGGGACGTTTTGGCATGGAATGGGAAGCGTTGGAGGGGGCTTTAGTACGGCTGGGATTTGATGATAGAAATTACACTTTCGGCTTGGGTTACAATTTCAGTTTGCGCTTCGGCAAACGTCGTTATCAGTTCCAAATCGATTATGCTCTGGTCTATGAATCCGAAGCGGAATTATGGAACCCGCTCAGCTTTGGATTCCGCGGCTGGATATAGTGCAATAAAAAACTATATTGTTTCATTATGGTAGAATCTATGGAAAATCCTGAAATCAAAGGCCCGCGTTGGCAAAGAAAAAAAGACGACCGCCCTCAAGAAATTTTAGATGCAGCCATTGAGCTTTTTGTTGCTCAAGGTTTTTCTGCTACCAAAGTGAGCCAAATAGCCCGTAAAGCCGGTGTAACTCCGGGAACTCTGTACGTTTATTACAAAAATAAGGAAGCGATTCTTCAGGAAGTGGTGATGAAAACTTTAAATCCCATTTTCTCGGCTAGCGACGCTATTCTAGAAACGTATGAAGGCAGTGCGGAAGGGTTGATGAATATTTTAATCGACAAGTGGTGGGAAGCTGTCGGAGGGAGCAGCAAAATTTCTGGTATTCCGAAACTCGCCGTTGCCGAAGTGTCTAACTTTCCGGAATTGGCGGACTTTTATGTTAAGAACATCTTGAATCCCGGGTATTCCTACATTTGTCAGGTTTTGGAATATGGCGTTAAAAAAGGGGATTTTCAAATCAAGGACGTTAATTCGACGGCGTATCTGATTTTTTCCATTTTTCATGGAGCAGTAATCGATGCGCATTCCTTTAAAATCGCCAGCAGGAAAGATGTTCCGCTGGATCATTTAAAACAACGCATTCAGGATCTGGTTCTTCACGGCATTTTAAAAACGCGATAGTATTTTATGATACGTTCGCTTTTCCTTTCGTCTTTGCGAAATTTACACGAAGGCCGTTGGGAATTCGGCGATGGAATTACTGTTATCGCTGGGAAAAATGGAACGGGGAAAACGACGCTTTTGGAAGCCATTCATTTGCTGTGTGAAGGATTTTCTTTTCGGACACATTCCCTTTCGGATCTGCTTTCTTGGAATGAACCGGAAATGATTTTACGGGGGGAATTGGCGGAGTCGAAAGAATCGGATCGCGTGTTCGCACGAGCTTTGCTTTTGAATCGAAATACGGGAACTGTCGTTAAAAAGGATGGAATCCTTTGTAAAAGTCCGGCTTCTTTTTTTGGAGAAATACCGGCTGTAATTATGCAGCCTGCGGATTTGGAAATAGTGCGTGGCGCGCCGGAAAATCGACGGCGATATTTGGATGAACTTCTCTGTTTTAAAAATGTGCGCAATGCGGATCTTTTGCGACGCTATCGTCGAATTCTTGCGGAACGCAACCAGTGGCTAAAACTGAATAAAATCGGCAAAGCCGTTGGCGGAGAAGAACTGCATTCTGTGCTGACTCAGCAACTGATGGATTTGGGCGTAAAAATTTGGATGGAGCGAATGGCGCTTGTTCAGGAAATCTCGCCGCTCATCGTTCGGTATTATGAAATGCTCGCCGGTATTGGCGATGAAGTGGCGGTCTCTTACAAAAGTGCCGTATTTGATTTTTTAAGGGAAAAGGAGCTATCGGAAGAAATTTTGCGCGATGCTTTTGCGCATAAACTAGAAGTGCTGGACTTTTCGGAACGTATGCAGGGATTGACGCTTTCAGGTCCGCATAAAGATGATTTGCTGCTGTCTTTGCACGGACATGAAATGCGAAGTTCCGGTTCTCAGGGACAATGCCGCAGTGCTGCAATCGCTTTGCGCTTGTCGGCTTCGGATTTGGCGAGTCGGCATTTAATAAAACCGGTTTTATTATTGGATGATATTTTTGCGGAATTGGACAAAAATCGTCGCGCTGCCGTCGCCGGAGTCATTCGTGAAAAAAAATGCCAAGTTTTTGTCGCTACCCCGCGTATTGAGGATTTGCCGTTTAGTGCTGATGAAAAAATTGAAATGGGCGATTAGCAAATCCGTATAACATCTTGCGGGCGCGAAGCCTTCAGCCTTTTGTAAAAAGGATAAAGAAAGCTGTTGTCGGCAATTTGTCCAAAGACAATTGCTTGGGAGTGCGCGACGGCAAAATCGTTTGCACAATGTGCGGTCGCTTTTTTGAAGCGCTCTCGTTTGACAAGAGAAAAAATCAACAGGCGATTTTCGTCCAGAGCTTTGCTCTCGTCTCTGCTTAAAAATTCGGGAATGGACTTGCCAAGAATCCAAATGGCGGATTTGCCCGCTCTTAAAATATGGCGAAACACGGCTTGTTCTGCTGGAGAATGAAAGGAACCGATAAAGCAGACGTCTTTAGGAATTTCTTGAATCCAAAGAATCGCTTTTTTAGTGAATTTAAAATTGGCTTTGCGAGATGCAAAAAAAGCAATCTTCGGTTGTTTCCAAAGTTCTTGGTTGCCCAAATAAATCATGTTTCCTCCAAAAAAAAGAACGCCACTGGGATTTAGTGACGTTCAAAGTTTCTTGTAATATAATAATTTTTGTCGAAGTCCGTCAAGGAGTTTAATTTTTCCGAATCAATTAGGGAAAAATTCTTCATTCAACAAAAAAGAACGACTCTAGTAATACTAGGCCGCTCTTAATGTTTTCACAACGGAATAATCCTTATTGTGAATTGCTTTCAGATTTTCTAGTTTTACTTTAGCGTTTACAACTTATGCTTACAGCAAAGGTACGGTGGATGGCGATAGCCTTGTGGGACTTGTCATCGGTTACAACTACAATACAACTATGGCGGATTTCTATTATTTGGAACAAAGAAATTTGGAACCTTTCGGACTTAACAATAGTGGCGGAAATGCGACTTCTCGATTTGCTGAAGAAATGCAAACCGCTGATTTTGCCGAATTGCTGGGCGAAGATTTTGTTTATGATTACAAGCAAAACGACTCCTTTCCCATTCTTGCTTGGGAATAATTGGAACATTTCAGAATTATATTTATTTCTATGAAACGATTCTTTTTATTTCTTCTTTTGTTGTCGGCGATTGTCGGGGCGTCCACTTGGACAGAGGATCCTTTTTTGGGAGCACCCTTCAGAATTTTTTCTTATCGTGCTGGAAATCAGAATTCATTTCAGGCAACTTTAGTGCGCTATGCGGATTCGTCTGTTTGTCGGGAAATTCAAAAGCCGAGGGCGGCGATTCTCTATGTCCATGGATTTAACGATTATTTTTTTCAGCGGGAATTGGCGCAAAAAATGAATGCGGCGGGCTATGCTTTTTATGCGGTGGATTTGCACCATTACGGTCGCTCTTATCGTGAAGGCGAAGTGATGGGGGAATTGCGAGATATTTCAGAATATTATGCAGAACTGGATTCGGCGTTATCGATAATTCGCCGTGAAGAAGGGACTTCTATTCCGTTGGTGCTTTTGGGGCATAGTACGGGAGGGCTCATTTCTAGTCTTTACGCTTCCGATCGCAATAACGGAGCGGATTTTGCGGCCATTGTGTTGAATAGTCCTTTTTTAGCAATGAATTTTTCGTGGGCTGCTCGACGGATAGCTTTGCCGATTCTTTCGGCGTTAGGAGGAGTTTTTCCGAATTTGGGAGTCCCTCAAAGCGAAAGCGATTGCTATGATCGATCTATCCATCAGCTCAAAGGAGGTGAATGGAATTATGATACGACTTATAAAAAACTTGGTGAATTGCCGGTAGATTTAGGTTGGGTTAGAGCCATTCATCAGGGGCATGTGCGATTGCAGCAAGGACTTCGTTTGGAACCTCCAGTTCTTGTGATGCACAGCGGATGCAGTTATGACAAAGCCGAATGGAGTGAAGAGTGCAATCATTGCGATGCGGTGTTGAATGTGACTCATATCCGTAAATATGGCGCGAATCTTGGGCATAGCGTGGAACTTGAGGAAATTGAAGGTGGCTTGCACGATTTGTATCTTTCACCTGCACCCGTCCGGCAAAAAGCTTATGACGTTACGATTGAATTTCTCAATAGCAAAATCAAGTCGTCTGTAGAATAGCGATTTGGCGTTTTTAAATAGTCGTCCCTTAAAATCCCGCCCAGCTCGCATAACTGTTGGGAAAAATTGATTTCTACCCTGTGAAAATATTGCAAGGTTTTCTAAAATATGACTGAAAACCTTGCATTTTTTTTCATGTACAGACCGCCAAAATCCCACGCACAGACAAGCCTTTTCTGTTCCCTTGAGGAACAGTTGAACCACAAGCATTCCCTCTACGTTCTTGCGAACAAGATTGACTGGAACAAGTTCGAGACCGAGCAATGCAAAGCTTGCAGTAGCGACGTTCAACTTCAAGAGGGCCATGAGGCGTTTTTTTGTTCTGTTGGAATGGCTATACTGTTTTTGCCTTCTGTGGAACGGAATGAATAGAAAATGCGAACGTCCTTATCTTGCGTTCGCAAAGTGACCTTTTTAAGGGACGACTATGTAGCAGAAGAAGATCGTCCGATTCCATTTAAAAGGATGATTTATTTTGGTGATGGAGAAACGGATATTCCCTGCATGAAAATGGTTAAGCAAAATGGCGGATATTCAATAGCGGTTTATAATCCGAGTAAAAAAGGGAAAAAGGATATTGCAAAAAAATTGATTTCAGAAGACCGCGTGAATTTCGTTTGTTCTGCTGATTATAAGAAGTCATCTGATATATATGAAGTAGTAACTACAATTTTGCAAAAAATAAAAAGAGACTATGATTTTGATACATTATTGCAAAAACACAAAAATTTGGCGAAATAAAAAATCAAAAAAAGATTGATTCTAGAAAAAGAATGTTTATCCATGTGTGTAATTGCACAAACTGGCACTGCTGGTCTTGCCTACAAAATGTGATTTGAGTATATTTATATAACCATCAAGGAGTTTCCATGCCAGATATTAAAGAATGTGGATGGGGTAAAGCCGTAATTCGAAGCGTCGCGAATAAAGTTCGCGAGGTGTCTGGTTTTAATCCTAAAGAAACTGTTGATTTCAAAGGCATTGTTGAAATTTTTGGTGGAAAAGTCTCTGAAGATAAAGATGTCTTTTTTGGTGATACAATTGATGTTCGTGGAAAACTTGATTTTACCATCAAATTGCACCCATTAGCAACGACCGAACGACAGAGATTTACCCTTGCTCATGAATTAGGTCATTATTTTTTGCATTCTCGACAGGGCGACAAGCCTTTGCAGGCATTTCGTTTAGGAACTAGTATGGCTGAACAGGAAGCAAATTATTTTGCTGCTGAACTTTTGATGCCAGAAAGTATGTTTAGAGAAGATTTTAATTCGTTGTCTAATGATCTCGATCAAGATGGCAAAATATCTAGAATGGCGCAGATGTATCATGTGTCATTTACTGCGGCCAGTGTGCGTCTTTCTTCTTTGGGATTGCTCTAATTTATGCCTGAATATAATCCTAAAGAGCCACAGGTGTATATTTTCTTCAGTGCGGACCTTATTGGCAGTACCCAAAAGAAACAGTTTGCGCAAAGACAAGATGGCAGAAACGGCTTGTGTATAAGTTCGTGGGTTTCAAATGTTGTAGAATTTTACTCATCTTTCGAAGAAGCCTTTGCAAAAGATGGTGTAGAACTATGGAAATATAATGGAGATGAAATCCTTTTCTATGCAAGAATTTCTAATTGGGATGAAGCCTTAAATCATGTAAAAAGATTTAGGGATGCAATAGAAAAGAATAATTCCCCTGAAAATAAGTATCCTGTAAAGGGAGCTGTGTGGACTGCGGGATTTCCAATAAGAAATTTTATCTTGCGTAAGCCTGCTATAAACAATGACTGTATAGATTTTATTGGTCCAGATATAGATTTGGGTTTTCGAGTCGCTGCACTTGCTAATCGCGATCGAATCGCAGTTTCTCCAGAGCTGGCTCTAGGTTTGATAGGAGCTTCTAGAGAAAGTCGTGAAATGAAATGGCATTTCTACGGCCGAAAAAATTTAAAAGGGATTGTTGAAGAAGGCGGTGTTCCTGTAGTGTTTCTTTCATCTACCAAAGATAAGATAAGCCTCCAGGATAAAGAAGAAGAAGTTCTTGGCGAACGGATGACACCTGCTGTACTTGAAGAGTTTTTGGAATTATATTTTGAGCAATCGCCCAAATGGCGGATAAGAGAGTTTTTCTCTAGTTCAGAAGAAATGAAACGCAATTCCTACTATGCCGATGCTTACGAAGAAGCATGTTCGGTAATTGATAAAATTTGCCAGGATGACGCAATTGAGGAATCCTCAACTGCAGATACCGCAAATTTGGCAACTATTTTGAATGAAATCGAAATAAAAAAAGACTCGAAAGACTAAAAAGCATCAAAGAAGTCTACACCCTTCCAACGCAAACGGTTTCGGTCTACATATTCATTTTCGAAAAATTATAGTTTTTTCAATATAAAATCTGGCCAAAATTATAGATATTTCAACATGCGGCGCGATTTTTGCCGAAAAATGGCGAAATTTTGCTAAAATCGCCATTTTCCCTCCCAAAACTTAAATATCTTGATAAAAATGTATTTAAATTACACTTTTATCAAGATATTTTTGTTGTTTGACGCTTTTTTTGTATATATTTACTGTAAAACGGCAAAAAAGAGGCATTATGGAAAGATTTGCGATGCAACAGCTGGCTCAGTGGAAAGTGCGTAAGGACCGCAAGCCGCTGATAGTCCGTGGAGCTCGACAGACTGGAAAGACCTGGCTTTTGAAGGAGTTCGGCAAGACCTCCTTTGCCGAAACCGTTTATATCAATTTTGAAAACGAGCGCCGCCTCCGTGACTTGTTCTCTGAAAATTTTGACATCAAGAGGATTGTTTCCACGATTGAGCTCAATTACGGGAAAAAGATAGACCCCGAAAACACCCTGATTATCTTCGATGAAATCCAGGCGGCAGAGGGCGGCCTGACCTCGCTCAAGTATTTTTGCGAAGACTCGCCTCAATACGCCGTAGTCGCAGCTGGCTCGCTGCTTGGCATTGCGCTGCACTCCGGCCTTTCGTTCCCGGTGGGTAAGGTCTCTTTCTTGGACCTTGGTCCGCTCTCGTTTTTTGAATTCCTGTACGCCGCAAAAAAAGAAATGCTTTGCGAAGCCATCCGTAACGGGCAATGGAATGCATTGGAACCATTTCACGACGAACTGCTCGGTTTGTTGAGGAGTTACTTGTTTGTGGGTGGAATGCCCGAAGTAGTGCAGAAATGGATTGATACCGGCGACTACTTCGAGGCCCGCGAAATCCAGCGCGAAATACTCCGCTCGTATGCGGCGGATTTTTCGAAGCATGCACCTGGCGAGCAGATTCCGCGCCTGAACATGGTGTGGGACAGCCTCCCCGCACAGCTCAGCAAAGAAAACAAGAAATTCGTGTACGGGATTATCCGCGAGGGCGCACGCGCCAAGGATTTTGAAATTGCCATAGAATGGCTCCGCGATTGCGGGCTGGTGCTGGAATCCCACCGGGTCAAGGAACCCCGTATGCCGCTAAAGGCCTACCAGGATACCCATGTGTTCAAGCTTTTTATGTTGGATGTGGGCCTGCTTGGTGCATCCGCTGGTTTGGACGCAAAAACGTTAATCGACGGAAACAAAATTTTCACGGAGTTCAAGGGCGCCATGGCCGAACAGTTCGTGATGCAGGAGCTCTCTTCTCTGGAACCCGACTACCTCGGATATTGGACAAACGAACGCAGCACCTCTGAAGTGGACTTCATTCTGCAAAAGGATGGATTGATTATCCCTATCGAGGTAAAGTCCGGCGAGAACCTGCGCTCACGCAGTTTTACGTTGTTCTGTGACCAGTTTGCACCCGATTTGGCGGTAAAAACATCGATGCTCCCCTTCCGAGACAACGAAAAGATGCTGAATGTGCCGTTGTACGGAATCGCTACGATAAAAAATTTGAAAACAGCAAAGGTATCCCATGGAAAAGATGAAGTTTGAAACTCCCGATATGGCGCAGATGAACGTCGAGAAGATTGCCGCGTTGTTCCCGAATTGCGTGACCGAAAGCAAGGCTAAGGATGGCAAGCTCAAGAAGGCGGTGAATTTCGATGCGCTCAAGCAGATGCTCGGCGAGAGCGTCGCGGAAGGCGACGAGTCTTACGAATTTACCTGGGTCGGCAAGCGCGACGCCATGGTAGAAGCCGCGAAACCCATCCGCAAGACGCTGCGCCCCTGCGTGGAAGAATCCAAGAACTTCGACACCACCGAGAACCTCTACATCGAAGGCGACAACCTCGAAGCCCTGAAACTCTTGCAAGAAGGCTATCTGGGCAAGGTCAAGATGATATACATCGACCCGCCCTACAACACCGGAAACGACTTTATCTACAAGGACGACTTCCGCATGGATAGCGCCAAGTACGCCGAAGAAAGCGGCGCGGTAGATGACGAAGGAAATCGCATGGTGCAGAATTCCGACAGCAACGGCCGTTTCCATTCCGACTGGTGTTCCATGATTTACAGCCGCCTGCTGCTCGCCCGCAACCTGCTCACCGACGATGGCGTGATATTTATCAGCATCGACGATAACGAACAAGCTAATTTGAAAAAGATTTGCGATGAGGTGTTTGGTGGAAGTAATTTTTACGCACAAATTGTTTGGCAAAAAAGAACTTCTCCAGATGCTAGATTTAATTTAGGGGCAGCTCATGATTACATAACAGTAATAGCAAAGAATTTTAATGTGCTTAAAGAAACATTGAAGAAGTTACCCTTATCAGAAGAACGCTGCTCTCAATATAAGAATCCAGACAACGATCCAAGAGGTCCTTGGGCATCGGTGGATATTACTGGTCAAACAGGTCATGCAACGGGAAGTCAATTCTATAAAATCGTAACTCCAGGTGGTACAGAAATGTATCCACCCGCAGGAAGGTGCTGGGCTTTAGCGCAATCTACATTTGAGTCTCTTTGTAAAGACAATAGAATTTGGTTTGGTGATGATGGAAATTCAAGACCAAGGCAAAAGAAGTTTTTGTCAGAAGGTGATGGTGGAAATGTATGGACTTGGTGGACTAATAATGAAATAGGGCATAATCAAGAGGGTGCTAAAGATGTGAAATCTTTATTGGGTACGGGAGATTTGTTTAGTAATCCAAAACCAATAAGGCTGATTCATAGAATTTTGCAGTTGGCATCAAATGATAATTCTTTGATTTTAGACTTCTTCTCTGGTTCCGCGACAACGGCTCATGCCGTTATGCAATTGAATGCCGAAGACAGCGGCCATCGCAAATTCATTTTGGTTCAGCTTCCAGAAAAATGCGATGAAAATTCTGAAGCAGCAAAGGCTGGCTACAAAAACATCTGCGAAATCGGCAAGGAACGCATCCGCCGCGCAGGCGAACAGATCTTAGAGCTTAGTTTACAGAACTTAGAAAAAGAAGGAATTGTCGAAAAGTATGCAAGAGAATTACCAGAAATTAGAAGTTTGGAAGAAGTCTATGGATCTAGTGGAATTGGTCTATGCCTTGGTGAAGAAGTTGCCGAAGGAGGAAACATACGCTCTGTCGGATCAAATTCGCAGGGCTGTGGTGTCGATTCCGTCGAACATAGCGGAGGGGCAATCTCGGGGGAGCAAGGAGTTTGTCCAGTTTTTGAAAATAGCAAGGGGATCACGAGCGGAACTGGAAACACAATTGTTGATTTGCGAACGCTTAAAATACTTAACGAAAACGGATATCGAATCAAGCTTGAAGCTCTTGGAAGAAATCAGCAAAATGATCTCTTCGCTGATAAAGCATTTGACATCAAAGGTCTAAGTTCTAAGCTCTCAGTTCTAAACTCTGACCGCGGTTTCCGCGTCCTGAAAATTGACGACTCCAACATGAAGGACGTCTATTACTCCGCCGGCGAAATCTCCCAGCAAGACCTCGTCGAGCAAATCAGCAACATCAAGGACGGCCGCACCGACATGGATCTCCTCTTCGGCTGCCTCGTCGATTGGGGCGTGCCGCTTTCGCTCCCCATCAAAACCGAAACCATCGAAAATCTCCAAGTCTATAACGTCAACGACGGCGACCTAGTCGCCTGCTTCGCAAACGACATCCCCGAAGCCGCCATCCGCCAAATCGCAGCCGCCAAGCCTCTCCGCGCCGTCTTCCGCGACTCCAGCTTCAAAAGCGACTCCGCCAAAATCAACGTCACCGAAATCTTCAAAACAATCAGCCCAAATACTACGGTAAAGGTGGTGTAAGTTATGTATCAAAATTTAAATGATATCCATAAAGCAATATTTGGAGTAAATCAATCTAGAGAAGGCGAGGCTTTAGAAAAAATTTCGAATTTGGTTTTTTCCATTTTAAAAAAAGAGCATTCTAAATGGGATGTTAGTGTTCCTGGAGAGTATTCTGAACAATCCTATCAGGTTGATGGTGTTTTGGAAAAAAGCGGAGAATCAATTGAATGTAAAGATTATTCTAAACGAGGTGATAAAGTTGGAAGACCCGATGTCCAATCTTATGAAGGGGCGTTGATCGATCAACCATTCAAAAAAGGAAATTTTGTTTCAAGTACGGGATATTCTAATCGTGTTCCAAAATATGAACAGGGTTTAATAAAAAATCCTAGAGCAATTCCAATTGAATGTTATGAAATACGAAATGCGATTGAAAAAGATTTAGAGGGAAGAATTCAAAAAATTATTGTCAATATTTGTGCGGAATATCCTAATTTTGAGGAATGGAGTGCGCTCCCTATATTTACAAATGCGGGTGAAAAAAAATTAATTGCAGAATTACAGGATGGGTCGTGTGTTTCGAGAATAGATAAAATTTGTGATGAACAAGGAAATACTATATCAACTATATTGAAAATAACTGAGGAATGCAATAAATACGTATATCCCGAACTAGATGAGATCTACTTTACTTACAAACCATTAACAAAAGGTTATGTAGAAATAAAAAATATTTGGATTGAACTAAAAGGAATTGAAGTTAAGATTCCAATATTGCGTATTACTGATGTTATAGAAATAGAAACGGCTGATGAAGCAGCTCTTTATGTAAAGAATTCATCAGGCTCGGTAGATAAGATTTACTCCATTGAAACATTAAAAGAACAATATGCTCAAATGGGTGGACTTATATCGCTGCGTGCAAAAGGGAAAAAAGATGAGTGAAAGAAACGTAATAAACTATCAAGAATTAAATAAAGATATAGAAAATTTTGCAAAAGAATACGTTTCACTAGATGCTAATCTTTGCGAAAGCGATTCCTTTGGTTGCCGCAATGGAATCTCATATTCTCTTGTCAATAATGGTAAAAAAAAATTATTAGAGATTTCAAGAAAACATTCCATAAGAACTGTTTTGCAAGAACAGATGGAAGAATTCATTCTTGATGCCGCCATTTCTATAAAAAATAGCAATATCTCTACAGAAGAAGTGCTAAAATCTCTAAACGAGACCATAAAGGAGTCTGTAAAAAATAATACAGTTATTTTGCCGATTTCTGGAATTGAATTGGCAAAGCCTTTTAAAATAGGGACTTTTGATATTTATCCAAAGAATTTGATTTTTGCGATTACCAAGTTTCCGAATGATAGAGCAAAAATGATATTTGAAAAAAATTTTGAAAATGTATCATCGCTAGCTGTAGGAACTTTTGAGTGTCATCCAAAATCAGCAAAAAAAATTGCTCGAAGTCAACTCGTATTCGAATTGTCGAGGTTAAAAGCATTTATTCCTCTGTTTGCTAATTCTGTTAAATACTGGATATTTCCTCTAAAAACGGACATGCCGTTATCTGATTGTTCATACGTTTATAACGATCAAAATTGTATTTCTGATAATTCTATTGTATCAAATATAATGCCATTAGAATTAGACAATAAAAGATATGGACGGGAGTCTGTCAGAGATTTTTTGGAAAATAAAGTAAGATTCAATCAAATTATTTCTGGAAATTCTGACCTTTGGAACCGAGTTCATATAGCATTTGAATGGTTAGGCAAACAATACGATGAAGAAAATGATGAAAATAAGATGATTTATTCAATATTTGCTTTAGAATGTTTGCTAAATTCAAATACAGAAAATTTTTCTTCTATTACTGCAGCTGTAGCAGAAAAGTGTGCTTACTTGTTAGGCGCCAACAAGGAAGAACGGGTCGCTATATTTAACGATGCGAAAAGTTTGTATAAAATTAGGTCTGCTTTAGTGCACTCTTCTAATAAAGATGGCGTAAATGGAGAATTAGTTAATAAATCTTATACAATGGCGATAGGTGTTTTATTTAAGGTTGTAGACTTAATTTTAAATGAACGTATTGATTCTTTGAAGAAATTAGATGATTTTATAATAAATATAAAATTCAAGGATTGAACAAGTGTTTAATTATATTCAAAAGAATCTATTTTATATAAAACAAGAAACGATAAAACTTGTTGGCTCAACATATACTTTTTATGGGTTTATCTTTTTTTTGCAACCTGCAGAAAATATTTTGCCTCCAGAATTAAGTGTTTTACATAGAATAGGGTTGGGTGTATTATATCTTCTAATAACTATAATTGTATCTTTTGCAATCAAGGTTATTTCTTTATATAGAAGCAATTGCTATCTCTATCTCAAAATAAAAGACACTCATTATATTTATGTCCATTATGGAGATGTTTTTGATGCCAATATAATAAAAAATTCGATTACTAAGAATTCTGACGCAGAAAATGGAAGAAATATAATTATTCCTACCAACTGTTGTTTTGATACTAAAGTTGATGATGTACAAATTGCTAAAGGATCTTTGCAAGGAATAGCAATAAACAAAATGATAGTGTCCCGCCCAAGTTGAACTTGGAAAATTTTAACAAAGCTAATAAGGGATTCCGTCAGGTCGGTTGGTTAGCCCAATAGTCCTCACGTTCTCTTGTCGCATTATACAATTTTGTTCTTCGTTCTGCAAGTCGTTCCTCCATCTTTCCTGCGAAAACCTCGTCAGGAGTCAGGAATCCGATTGCGGAATGTAGCCGTTCCGAGTTGTAGTAATTGATCCAGTCCGACATTTTCCTCTTTGCATCGGAATAGTCCTGGTAAGCGTCACGACGGACTTCCTCCGCCTTGAGGGTCTTGTGAAAACGTTCCACTTTCCCGTTGCTTTGCGGATGGAAGGGAGATGTAGAGGTCTCCCTGAGTTCAAGTTTCGAAACCAGATCGAGGAAATCCTTCGAGGCGAACTGCTTCCCGTTATCGTGGATTATGCGGGCATGCGCATCGGGATGGAGTTCCTTCGCCCTGGTCACGAGAATTTCAACGTTCAAGCCTTCCATCGTGGAGAAAAGGTCCCAGACGAGAACCTTGCGGCTGAACCCGTCCAGGACGCAGGCGAAGTAGAAGAACACTCCGCAAACTCTGACGTAGGAATAATCCGTATGCCACTGTTCATTCGGACGTGTCGGCTGGTCGAACCCCTTTTTCCGCGCTTCCGCAGGAAAAGCCCATTTGCCGAAAAGGTTGTTCCTCTTCAGTATGTTGTAAACCGTCGATGGACGGGCGTATGCGATATCCCTGTCTACCATAAGCCAGGCCAGGTAGCGGTATCCATGCAGATGGTCCTTGTACTGTTTGCAGAAGTCGACGATGGCGCGAGTCTCTTCCGGGGTCATCCAGTTGGACTTCGGCGTATCGTGGTTATGCCGCGTTTCCGCCTTCCTCCGCGAAACCCAGTTGTTCCATGTACTTTGCGGGATTCCCAAAAAGGATACCAGCCTGGACGGGGCGATTCCCGTCCTTGCGTAAATGGCGTCGATTTCCGCAATGATGGCGGTCCGTTCGGAGAGGCTCATTTTCTTCTTTCCTAGGGACGGCCAGTTAATTTTTTTTTGAGGGCCAGGTTCTCCTGAGCGATGTCGGCGATGACGGCATCCTTGTCGGCCAGGGTTTTCTCGAGAGCGTCTATTTTACGCTGTTGCGCCTTTTCGGTTATGTCGGGGCGTTTCTGCTCGAAAATCCCCGTAGCGGATTCGAAAAGTACCTTCCTCCATTCGAGAATTTTGTTCGGATGTATCTTGTACTCGTCCGCAAGTTCAGATAAGCCCCTGCCCTTGAGGAGAATTTCGCTCAGGATTTTGACTTTGTCCTCCGCACTCAGGCGGCGACGTTTCTGTTTTTCAGGTTTATTTTCTTCTGCCATAAGGTGGCTCCTTGGTTGGAAATATACACCTTATTAGCTTCCTCAATTTTTTCCAAGTTGCGGTTAAGCGCTACAATAGCGCATGGGATATCGGAGACTGAAATATCACAAAGAATAAAGCAAAATTTGACTTCACAAAAAATAGATTATGAAACTTTGGATAAAAAAGAAAAGCCTAAGGGAAATTTGAATAGATATCCTGTAGGGACCATTGCTACCATAAATGGTTTTGACAATATTCGGTTTATGTTTTTGGCTCTTGTTAAATTTGATAAGGATTTGCATTCTATACGTCCATCGCCAGGAAATTTTCATCTTGCATTAGGCCGCATGATAAAAAATATGTCAAGAAATTCAGAGCAATATCCGATTATTTTGCCTATTATTGGTTCAGGTTTATCCAATAGTCGCCATTCTGAGCAAAATCTTTTAGAATATATTCTTAAATTACTGAAGTTGCACCAAAACGAATTTAATTGTGACATCCATGTTGTTGTTTATAAAGACAAGAAAAAGGACATATCTATAACATCTGCCATATAAGGAAAAATAATATGATTAATAGAACCGGAAATTATGTGGCATTTTATGTAGATGAGCCTTTTTATGAAGGAAATCTGGGCGCATATGCAGCTTACGATTTCTGCTATTATCAGATGATTAAAACATGGAAAGCAACTGATTCTGATTTTCATTTCGTAAACTCCCATGATAAAACTTATAATGTCAGAGATGGAAGCTCATGGGAATATACTTTAAAGCCAAGATTGCATGACCGTTTGTTGCGGTCAAAAAATATTATTTTGATTTTAAGCAGCCATACTAAATATAGCCGAGCTCTACGAGAAGAAATAGATTATGGCGTAAATACATGTGGCCTGCCTGTAATTGTGATATATCCAGATTTTTCTAAAAATACTGACATTGTTGATTCAAGAGGAGATTTCTTGCCACAAATTACAAATTTGTGGAATAAACTCCCTATATTTAGGGATAGCATGGATGAGGTCGCGACAGTTCATATTCCATTTCAGAAGCAATTGCTGAAAAAGGTTTTAAGTGATCCAAAATTTACCGTTCAGCATATGGGTGATGGACAATATATCTTTTCTGTATGAAATTTTTATTAATTATCTTTGAACAAAAATATTACGTATTAAAAGCAGTGAGGACCCTACAATGAACTAGAAGAAACTTTTAAATGAAAGTTTTGCAAAGTTAGGCAAAATGCTCCCGCCAAATATGAAACAGGAGAAGGAAAAAAAGGAGGAGAAAAAACAAAAGGAAAATGAAAATCTGAAACGAACCAGCATCCAAAAGGATAAAAATGAAAAAAGATAACTGGAAAATAAAGCTTCTTGAAATATCACGTCAAGATGGTGCTTTGCAATCTAGTGAATCTAAAGTTGAAGATGGAAAGTATGATGAAAAGGATCTTGCATTTTATACGCAAGCACTTTCAGCATGGTACCAAACAAATTTAGAATGTGATAAATCTAAATTAGCTATATCCTCGGCAACAATAGCTTTCTTGATTGCTATTTTTTGCGCATTTTGCTCGGAAAGTGTAACATGGTCCTCGTTTTTATGTTTGATGACAGCCTTAGTGTGTCACTTAGTGGCCATAGTCATATCTATAGTAATTTTTCAAAAAAATGCTAGGTTAATTGAAGAAACTGTCAATAATAAGGACGCTCATTCGATTGGATCTTTTGACGTTATTTCATGGGTGTTTTTGAGCCTAGGTCTATTTTTCTCAATAGCCTTTGTTGCGATTGTTGGGTGGACTAAATTACCTTCAATTTGTGGATAATTTATGAAAGATGAACTTGAATTAAAGAATAAAATATTGTTCAAGGAAATTGATCAATTGGAAAACGCTACTACAGAATTTTCCAATTCAACAAGATGGATGAAAAAAGCCTGTTTCTCGATAATTACGGTAGTTCTGCCTCTTTTGATAAAGGGAAATATATCTTTATCAGGCCTTGAAATTTCATCTATTATTTTCTCAATTACTTTTATATTTTGGATAGTAGATTCATATTGCTATTATTATCAAGTTAAATTAAGATGGATGATGGGAATGAAATTCCGAGAACTAGATTCCAATTGGCCTTATAGTAACTGTAAAACACCTCGGAAACCATCACGGTTACAAGCCTTATTCAACAATTCGCATGTGTTATACTATATTCTTTTGATACCTTTATTTATTCCTACAATTTTGGAGATAGTTAACATTGCCTGCGCCAGTTGTAAAACGAAATAAGCTTTTCTTCAGTTATACATTGCGTGATGGGGTGGTGAGTAATTCTTTGCTGTCGGAGATTTACACCATTCTGGTAAAAACATATGACATTTTTATTGATTTACTTCATAATGACTCCATAGATAAACAAGCTAGAGTTCTAAATGAATTAAAATCATCACAATATGTATTTGTGCTTAAAACACCTATGCTTGAGGAATCTAGTTGGGTTGATATTGAGATTGCTGAAACAAGAAAAATGGGTATTCCTCTTTTTTTTATTGATTTAAAAGAGGGGTGTAGCAATGATGAGAAAATAAAAAAAATTACATCTTTTGTACAATCTACAATTAAGGAGAAAAAATGACAGAGAAAAGGATTTCACATCAAGACAGCTTTGATAAATTGTCCCAAATGCAACCTAATCAGGAACGGGGGAGTAACAAAGCAAGTTTTGAAGGTTTGGGGAACATGAAGCCTTCAAATTCTAGTACAAATAATAAGAAATAACTCTAATCTAAGATTCCCCCAATGCTCACTCCCAAACTGAAAAAAGCTGCCGAGAATAACGCCGAACTGATTGCAATGCGGCCTCTCCCGAAGGAAACGCTCAAGTCCTTGCGGGCGTTTTATCGCGTTGGGCTGACATATTCAAGCAATGCGATT
Organism: Fibrobacter sp. UWS1; assembly: GCF_002300445.1. Lineage (NCBI taxonomy): Bacteria > Pseudomonadati > Fibrobacterota > Fibrobacteria > Fibrobacterales > Fibrobacteraceae > Fibrobacter > Fibrobacter sp. UWS1. Next base: position 1,362,121 of record NZ_NSGW01000001.1, on the reverse strand, counting down.
GAAGGCAACAGCCTTACCGAGACAGAGACGAAGGTGGTCATTGAAGATGGACTCACCGTTGGAGGAAAGCCGCTCCGTGATGTCTATGAGGCGTTGGGACATGCCAAGGCGTACGACAAGATTCACTCCCTCGCCAAGCACAAGGCTCTGGAAGAACCTGATATCCAGAATTTGCATAAGCTGTTCTATCAGTTGATTGACAAGGGAAATGCCGGTAAATACAGGACGGTTCCGGTTTTTATAAGCGGTAGCCATTATGCATTGACCCCTCCGCAAAAGATACCGGCAGAAATGAAAAAATTCGTTGAGTGGTTCAACAAGAACGAGCCGAAGATGAATCCGGTGGAATTTGCCGCTAAGGCTCATCAGAAGTTCGTCTTTATCCATCCCTTTGTTGATGGCAACGGAAGGGTGGCTCGGCTCATCATGAACTTGGCTCTTCTTCGTGGTGAATATACCGTGGCGATTATCCCGGCCATTAGACGGATGGAGTATGTCGCTGCGTTGGAAACCGCGCACAAGGATAGCGCCCCGTTTGTCGATTTTATCGCGGATTGTGTAGTCTCTACGCAAGAAGATTTGCTTCGCCTCTTAAAAAACAGTGGCGGTGTAAAATCGCAAAATGGCGGTGTAAATAAGAAATTAAGTGGCGGTGTAAATTTTCAGGAAAAAGTCCTGCAAGAAATCAAGAAAAATGGCGGTTTGAATGCACCGTCGTTGGCCTCTAGGCTTTCACTTTCTTTAAGATCGGCTCAGCGTTATTTGAAACAGCTGACCGAACAGGGAAAAATCGAATTTCGTGGTGCTCCGAAGAACGGCGGATATTACTCACTTTGAGAAAAAAAGTATTTTTGTGTTATACGGAGGCATTATGATTCAGGATTCATTCGAATTTGTCGTGTATATGATTCACGCTTGCGCGAACAAGTGGAATCAGCTGCCGTCCGCCGTATATAAAAAACTTAGGGATTCTGGTTGTATTCAAAAGTTTCTTGTCCCCAATTACGAAATAATGCACACGCAGGGGACTGATTTTGTCGTGAGCGATATTGAGGAATATTTGAAAGTCCGCAAGGTAGCCATATGATTGTTTACCACGGTTCAATACAGGTCGTGCAAAAACCTGATATCAATCATTCCTATAGGCCCCTTGATTTCGGGATGGGATTCTATGTGACTACCGTTCGCGAGCAGGCCGTTCGTTGGGCCGAAAGAAAGTCAAAAATTTATGACGGTGCAAGTCCTGTTCTGAACATCTACGAGATGTCGGATTTTACAAGCGATTTATCGGTGAAGACTTTTCCGGAAGATTTGACCGAATGGATAAATTTTGTCTGCAAGTGCCGCGATGGGGCTTTGGATTACAAGGATTACGATGTTATCGTAGGCAAGGTCGCGAACGACAAGGTTTTCCGTGTGGTAGATATGTATCATTCGGGAATCTGGGACTTAGACCGTGCCTTGAGAGAAATCAAGGTGTATCCGCATTACGACCAGATTGCCTTCATTACGCAGAAAGCGATTGATTCGTTGCTGACGTTTGTTTCTAGCGAAGAGGTTTAGCTTATGGATGGCGAAGTTCTAGAGAAGGTTTATCAGGAACGCCTGGAAGAACGGATTATAGCGCATTTGGCGCAGGTGCGTAAGTGTTCGCTGGAAGAAGCTATGGATCTTTATTACCAGAGCAAGCTTGCCGATAAAATCCATGAGGGCGTTGAAGGCATCCAGTATCTTGATTACAAAGTCCTTGTGCAGATACTTGAAGAAACAGAACTTTCTGCAAAACATTCTTAATTTTACACTATGAAAATCCAGTTCAAGTACCAGCAGTTCCAGGCGGATGCCGCGAAGGCCGTTTGCGATGTTTTCGCGGGGCAACCCTACTTGGAATCGAGCTACTTGATGGATTCGGGTACGACCAAGCTCTTTGGCGGCAGTGTGCCCGCGCAAAGGGGTGTGACCGGTTTTTGCAATCAGCGTCTGGTGCCCGAGTTGAGCGATTCCAAGGTGCTTGCGAACTTGCAGGCGGTGCAGTCGGCGAATCTTTTGCCGCAGTCCGACAAGCTGGAAGGCCGCTACAACCTGACCATCGAAATGGAAACAGGTACGGGCAAGACTTACACCTACATCAAGACGATGTACGAGCTGAACCGTGCCTACGGCTGGACCAAGTTTATTGTGGTGGTGCCGAGCATCGCCATTCGCGAGGGTGTCTATAAGTCGTTCCAGATTATGCAGGAACATTTTCTGGAAGAATACGGCAAGTCCATCCGGTTCTTTATCTACAATTCGCAGAACTTGACCGAGATTGACCACTTTGCGTCGGACAGCCACATCAACGTGATGATTATTAACTCGCAGGCGTTCAACGCTACGGGCAAGGACGCGCGCCGTATCCGCATGAAGCTGGACGAGTTCCGCAGTCGCCGCCCGATAGATGTTATTGCGAGCACGAACCCGATTCTGATTATCGACGAGCCGCAGAGTGTCGAGGGCAAGAAGACGAAAGAGGGCCTTGCGGAATTCCAGCCGCTGTTGACTTTGCGCTATTCGGCGACGCACCGCAAGGACGCCATCTACAACATGGTTTACCGCCTCGATGCGATGGATGCCTACAACAAGCACCTGGTCAAGAAGATTAGTGTCAAGGGCATTACGGTGAGCGGTTCTACGGCGACCGAGGGCTACTTGTACTTGGAAGGCGTTCAGGTGTTTACGGACAAGGCTCCTGTCGCGACTCTTGAATTTGATTGCAAGGGCAAGGGTGGCCTGCTCAAGAAAAAGGCCCATGTCACGAAGGGTTTTAATCTTTACGAACAGTCGAGCGGTCTCGAAGAATACAAGGACGGCTATACTGTTACCGACGTGAACGGCAATGATTCTTCTGTGACTTTCACGAACGGCAAGAAGATTTATGCCGGAGACTGCGTGGGTGTGGTGAACGAGGAACAGTTGCGTCGGATTCAGATTCGCGAAACGATTATTTCGCATTTCGAGCGCGAACGTGCACTTTTCGGCAAGGGCATCAAGGTGCTTTCGCTGTTCTTCATTGACGAGGTCAAGAAGTATCGTGATTACGACGCTCCGGACGAGATGGGCATTTACGCCAGAATGTTCGAAGAAGAATACGATTCCATCCGCAAGTCGATGCAGCAGGATTTGCTGGAGAGCCCGGAGTATTTTGAATTTCTGGAAAAGACGGATGCCCACAAGGCACATGCGGGGTATTTCTCCATCGACAAGAGCAAGAAGGGCGGCGGTCGCTTTGTGGATAGCAAGGTTGCCCGCGGGTCATCGGATTCCGACGATATCGACGCCTATGACTTGATCATGAAGGACAAGGAACGCCTGCTTTCGCGCGAAGAACCGGTGCGGTTTATCTTTAGCCATTCTGCCCTGAAAGAAGGTTGGGATAACCAGAACGTGTTCCAGATTTGCACGCTCAAGAGCAGCGCTTCTGAAGTTCGCAAGCGGCAAGAAGTGGGCCGCGGCTTGCGTTTATGCGTGAACCAGAACGGCGAACGCATGGACGAGAGCGTCTTGGGCGGCGATGTGCATTCGGTGAACGTGCTCACGGTTATCGCGAACGAAAGTTATGAGGATTTCGCGAAGGCGTTGCAGACCGAAATGGCGGCAACGATTGGCAGCCGCCCGGTCAAGGTGACGATAGACCTGTTCAAGGGAAAGTCGTTTACTTCGGAATCTGGTGAAAAACTTTTTGTGACGGATGACTTTGCGCAGACGGTTTACGATGCTTTGCTAGAATGCGGCTATGTGAAGAAGGGTGCATTGACGGATAAGTATCGCACGGATAAGGCTGCCGGTGCGCTGACCCTTTGCGAAGAAGTCGCTCCTTATTGCGCAAGCATCTGTGGTGTTCTCGATACGCTTTACGATGCCGATGCGATTAAGCCCGAAGATGCCCGTAAGAACAATGTGGAACTGCGCCTGAACAAGAGCAAGTACAATTCCAAGGAGTTCAAGGAACTCTGGCAGAAGATTAACGCGAAGTCCGCTTACGTGGTAGATTTTGAGACGGATGAACTTGTCCGTAAATCGGTTGATGCGCTGAATGCGAACTTGCGCGTGACGAAGATTTTCTTCAGAGTGTCGCAGGGCTCTCTGGACAAAATCAAGTCCAAGGAACAGCTGGAAGCGGGCAATGCCTTCAAGATGGAATCTACGGAATCTAGGGCTGCCGTCGCTACTGCAAATTCCAGCGTCAAGTACGACTTGATTGGAAAGATTGTCGAAGATACGGGACTTACCCGCAAAACGGTTGGCGAAATTCTTGGCAAAATCCAGAAGCCCGTCTTTGAGCAGTTCCAGGAAAACCCTGAAGAGTTTATCATCAAGGCGAGCCGCCTAATCAACGAGCAGAAGGCAACCGTCATCATTGAGCATATCACGTATAACAAGCTGGAATCCAGTTACGAGACGAGCATCTTTACCGACAACACGATGAAGGGCCGCCTCGGCATGAATGCCTGCGAAACACACCAGCATTTATACGACCACCTGATTTACGATTCCAGTAACGAACGCGACTTCGCACAGAAACTGGAAACGAGCAAGGAAGTATCGCTTTACATCAAACTGCCCAAGGGATTTTTTATCAATACGCCCGTTGGCAAGTACAATCCCGACTGGGCAATCGCATTCCACGAGGGCGAAGTCAAGCATGTTTATTTTGTCGCCGAAACCAAGGGCTCCATGAGCACTATGGAACTTCGCGAAATCGAATCCGCTAAAATCAAGTGCGCCCGCAAACATTTTGCCGCCATCTCCAGCGACTCCGTCACCTACGACGTGGTGGATTCCTACGAACGATTGCTGGATTTGGTGAAGTAATCGTTGGTTGTAAAATTTCCTTACGCCCCTTGCCAGTTTTCTGAATAATATGAGGATGCTTACAAAATGGGTAGCAGACAGATGAATCGCGGGGAAACCTTACCTAATCTTGAAACAAGAGTCTTGACAATCCCGCTCCAGGAATATATGTTTAGTGCACAAGTGAGTAGAAAATAGTAGGGAAAGTATGACTTTGGTGTTGTGGATAAGTCCGTGGCTTAGAATGGCGATTTTGACCATCATAAAGGACTTGCGTTTAAAATCTTAAACATTACTGGGGGCTTCAACACCAAAGTTCTACATCGCCATTTTGAAAATCGCCCTCATTGGCGAAAATGAGGCGACTTAAGGGGCTGATGCCGGTATAAATGAGCAAAAAAGTTATATTTTGCACCATGGCCAAAAAAAATGAAGGCGGGCGAGCTCCCAAGAAACTATCATTAGGACAAATTTCGGATATCTGGCAAAACGCCTCTGCCACGACAGAAAATTTTAGGGCGAACATCCCGCTTGAAGATACTGTATTCAATTTAGGTATTGACGAAAGCGGGCGTGCCTATTTCTTTTTTTCGAACGACAAGGGCGCTTTGATTGCTCTCGAAGACGTTGTATGCGGCGGTTCTCCGCTGGACCTTGCCATAGACCGTGTCAAACAACAACGGCTTAATACGGTTTCGTGGGGAGATGGGCCGAACGGAGTGGTTTATCTTGACCAGAGTGCGGAATTTGCCTACCAGCTTTTCAAGGGTGAGCGAAATTTCCGTTTTGGAAAAAGCATCGTGACCAACGCCGAAAAGACAGAACGGACGGCGGTTCTTTTGCGTATCGACCCTTCAGAAGAATTGAAGGAGGATTTTTCCGGCGTAGATTTCAAGCTTTCGCTTGTCCTAAACACCGAAACGGAAACGCTTGAAAATCCAATTCCGCTTTGCCCTACCTATGCACTTTGCGGAAAGAAGATTTACAGGACGCGGGACCTGGGGATTAACTACAACAAGCTCTCGGATATCGAAGGCGTTTTGAACGGGAAGGAAATTGAAAAGTTCCTCTCGCTGTTTGCTTCCATTTTCCCTTCCATCAAAATCGAGATGACGCAATTTAGCGAAACGCCCATGCCTAAAACTCCCGCCGAACCCGCGCTCCACTTTGCGGGGCTGGACGAATCGGGAAACCTTTCGATTCGACAGATGTGGTGCTTCGATCCGTTCCCAGTTGACTTTGTTTCGGAAAACAAGCCTTCGACCCTTGTGCGCCTGCATGTATCAAGCCGCACCATTTCGAGGATTCCTGTAACATACGGTGGCACCGAGAGCTGGAAAAAGATGGATTCCCTCTTGAGGGGCTGTATCAGCCGACACCCGGAATGCAAGGAGGAGGGCGCCAGGGCCTACGACATTGAAGGCGACGAATTGTATATCACATCGGCGCTTGCGCTTCCGTTCCTTTCTGAAAATTTGAGTGACCTTGCACAGAATTACCGGCTCTTCGGGACCGAGGCGTTGAGCAAATTCAGGTTCAAGAAGGTGACGCCGCAGACACATCTTTCGGTGGGGAATGGTATCGACTATTTCGACACGAAATGTACTGTCGAAATTGACGGCGAAATAATGTCACCACGAAAGATTGTCGAGCTTTACGAAGAAAATAATTTTATTCCGCTTTCCGACGGTTCCCGTGCCATTATCGACAAGAGTTTCTTTACGCGGCTCAAGCGGTTACTGGGGCGCGAACAGAAGGATGGTACGTATAAAATATCCTTCTTTGATATGCCTCTTGTCGATAGTCTTATTAATGCCAAAATCGAAAACGCGAAAGAATCAGAACTTCCGTGGCAAAAATTTTATTTCGGGTTCGATACCATTCCCGAAAGAAAGACGGCGAAGTTGCCTGTCGTAAAGAAACTTCGCGATTACCAGAAATACGGTTTGCAGTGGCTTGGCTATGTAACCGAAAACAATCTGGGGGCCTGCCTTGCCGACGACATGGGGCTCGGGAAGACAATCCAGACCATTTCGCTCCTTGCAAGCGCTTATGCAAAAAAGTCCAAGGGAAGTTCGCTTGTGGTCGTGCCCAAGAGCCTTATCGAGAACTGGAAAAACGAACTTTCAAAGTTCGCGCCTGAACTGAGTGTCTACGCCTATTACGGCACTGAACGCAGTATCGATAAGGCCAGGCGACACTCCGTTATCCTCACCACGTATGCGGTTGTCCGAATCGACATCAAGATTTTGCAAGGTGAAGAGTTTGAATATGTCGTGCTCGACGAAGTGCAACAAATCAAGAATACGGCAAGCCAGGCGAGCAAGGCGGTGATGCTCCTTTCTGCTAGACACCGCATTGCCTTGAGCGGAACCCCCATGGAAAACAACCTGGGAGAGCTTTATTCCATTTTCCGGTTCCTGAATCCACCGATGTTCGGGACCGAAGGGGAATTCAATTGCCGTTACGGAAACCCCATCCAGAAAGAAAATGATGAAGAGGCCGCCCGCGAACTTTCCGCAAAAATCCGTCCGTTCATTCTGAGGCGATTAAAGCAGGAGGTAGCGAAGGAACTTCCGGAACGGACCGAACAGGTGATGTATGTGGACATGTCTCCCGAGCAGGCGGCACTTTACGAGCAGCAGCGCATATTCTACCAGAAATTGATTAAGGGCGAAATTGCGAAAAACGGATTCGAGAAATCCCAGTTCTGCATTTTGCAGGCTCTGACCGAGCTGCGCCAGATCGCTACTGTTCCTGAAAGCAAGACCGAGAGCGTTGTCGAAGGAGCCAAGTGGGAAAGGCTGGTGGATGCCATTGCGGAACTTGTCGAAAGCGGGCACCGTTGCCTCGTGTTCTCGAATTTCTTGGCATCGATAGATGCGATGGCGGAGCGGCTCGAAAAATCGGAAATAGCGCACCTTGTCATGACGGGAGCTACCACGAATCGCGCGGAACTGGTGAAAAAGTTCCAGCAGGACGGAAAATACAAGGTATTCCTGATGACGCTCAAGACGGGCGGCGTGGGGCTGAACCTGACCGGTGCCGACTACGTGTTCATTCTGGATCCGTGGTGGAACAGGAGTGCCGAGCAGCAGGCTATCGACCGTACGCACCGCATTGGCCAGACACGCTCCGTATTCTGCTACAGGCTGATTTCCCGCGGAACCATCGAGGAAAAAATCATGGAACTCCAGCAAAAGAAGGCGGACCTGTTCAGTGCCATCATTTCTTCGGACGGGCAGCAAATCAAGAAACTTACCGAAGAAGACATCAACTACCTCTTGAACGTGTAGGTTTTTATGCCGAAGAATAAGAAATTGACTCAATTGCAGAAAAAACTGGAGGAGTGGTCTCCCGGCGCTTCAAAAATTATCGATATAAAAAAGCTGAAAAAGGCGAATGACGTAGCATTACAGCGCGTAGTCGCAAGCAAGCTCGCTTCGTCGGTACCCAATGTGTCGCTGGCGTCGGACATGGTGAAAACGGGCACTGTCCCGGAATCGCTGCTAGATAAAATCACCCATGAAATACGGTTATCCCGCACTACCGCAAGTGATATAAAGAATTACGGTAGCCGGCTGCTAAAACCAGGAAACATGAACGTAGCAACATACTGCAGGGCACTTGCAGAAGCGTTTTGCGACAGGGAGGCTTTCGAAGCCTACTATAGTCGTCCCTTAAAATCCCGCCCAGCCCGCATAACTATTGGGAAAAATTGATTTCTACCCTGTGAAAATATTGCAAGGTTTTCTAAAATATGACTGAAAACCTTGCAATTTTTCCCATGTACAGACCGCCAAAATCCTCCGCCCAGACAAGCCTTTTCTGTTCCCTTGAGGAGCAGTTGAACCACAAGCATCCCCTTTACGTTCTTGCGAACAAGATTGACTGGAACAAGTTCGAGACCGAGTTTTCGAAACTGTTTGACGACAAAATGGGTGCGCCGAACAAGCCGATCCGTCTCATGACCGGGCTCATCATCCTGAAGCACATCCGCAACGTATCGGACGAGTCCGTCGTGGAGCAGTTCCAGGAAAACGCCTATTACCAGTACTTTTGCGGAGAACGGTTCTTCTCGACGGAGCAACCCTGCGACCCGAGCGAACTTGTCCACTTCCGGCATAAGATCGGCGAGGAAGGCTTGGACATGATCCTCAAGGAAAGTATCCTCGTCAACGATGACCACGATAAACAAGGACCGACAGGATGCGGCACGGTCTTTCTTGACACGACCGTGCAGGAAAAGAACATCACGTTCCCTACAGACGCCAAACTTGCGAACAAGATAATAGAGCAGGTGCAGAAAATCGTGGAAGAACACGGCCTTCCGCAGAGACAGTCCTACAAGAGAACCTTGAAGAAGATTCATCGTGACCAGCGTTTCCGCAATCACCCGAAAAACGCCAAAAAGGCTCACAAGGCGGATCGCAGGTTGAAAACCATCGCGGGACGGCTCGTCCGCGAAATGGAACGGAATCTTTCGAAGAAAAATCTGTCGGGTACGTACAAAGGAAAAATTGAACTTTTCTACAAAGTTCTGGCACAGAAGAAATGCGACAAGGACAAAATCTATTCGCTACACGAACCCGAAGTGAAATGCATCGGCAAGGGCAAGGAACACAAGAAATACGAGTTCGGCAACAAGGTGTCAATTGCCCGGAGCTACAACGGCATCATCGTCGGCGCAGTCGCGTTCAGGGACGAGTATGACGGACATACGATAGACGATACGCTTGACCATGTTGAACAAATGCTTGGATTCAGGCCGAGCCAGGCCGCATGCGACCGAGGCTACCGCGGACAAAAGGAATCCGGAACGACAAAGATCGTGATACCCGACGTCCCGAAGAAAAACGCGACTTACTACCAGAAGAAAAAGGCACACAATCTTTTTTGCAAGAGGGCTGGCATCGAGCCTATCAACGGCCATCTGAAAAGCGATCACCGTATGGGCAGAAATTTCTACAAGGGAATCTTTGGCGATATGCTCAATGCAAAGCTTGCAGCAGCGGCGTTCAACTTCAAGAGGGCCATGAGGCGCTTTTTTGTCCTGTTGGAATGGCTATACTTTTTTTGCCTTCTGTGGAACGGAATGAACAAAAAATGCGAACGTCCTTATCTTGCGTTCGCAAAGTGACCTTTTTAAGGGACGACTACTATAACAGCTTTGGCAACCATGTCAAGAAAAGTTTCTTGCATCTCGCATTTGACCCGTATGTTTTTACGAATCAGATTGAGGAACTTGTCGAACGAGATAAGCCAAAATCTTATTTTAACGATTACGAGTACCCGCTTTCCTTTGCGATTCAATATGGTTACAGGGAAATTTTCTTTGTCCCGCCATACACAAAAAAGCGTTTGCAGGAATACTTCGCCTCTTATCAAAAACCGAGGGTGAGGTTGTCGCCTGAAGATTTTTTCAATTCCAATGAACTTTTTACAGAGGAAGCCGGGCAAGAACTTGTTGCCAACTTGCCACAAATTTATCTGACCCTTTCGAATATGGATTTCTTTGGGCGCGAAATGGGCTCCCCGTTACTGAAAGTACTTCTGCAGCGGGTCGATCAAGTTGCCAAACTCTCGGAATTTGCGAATGGGGCGGATTTTTCCGTGGAAACACTCAAAAACGACGCCGGATATCCTTCGCCCCTTCTCTCTTATCCGGATAAAAATGTAAAGCGGATGCAAAACGCCCGCACCATGCTTGCGTTCTACTTCATTTCCTTATTCGTTCACCAGGGAATGGAGGCGGGAATGGACAAGCGGGAATTTTCGAAACTCTTGGCAACCCCGCAAGATTTGATAAAGCGGGCCGTGAGGATTTTTTTCGGAAAGGAGGACTTGAAGATTTATTACAGGAGCGGGCAAATGAAAGGATACGCCATTCAATTTGACAAGAAGCTCCTGTATCCGCATGCGACGGTATATGACTATTACGACAGTCTGACATCGGAAAAACGGAATGAAAATTTCAAAAGGCTGTTCAAGCTGATAAAGGAATACCCGCCGCTAGAACCCGTGAATTTTAAGGACTATATCGAAAATCTTGAGACAAAGGGGCTGCCTGAGTTGACTCCTGTTGGCTGCGATTTGGATGTGGCCTGCTTCTATAAACTACCAGACAGGTTCTGCAGTCCTGTCCAGTGCAAGGAAAATATCAGGATCCGTGATCGACAGCGGTACGAGGCACTTGTGCATGAACCGGCTTATACAAACTTGTTCCTTGCGCTCGCATCTATAGGCCTGTTCGAAATTACGTGGAACCCGTGTAATGCGCCGGAAGATATACCGGATAACGGAGCCCGCTGGCTGAACAACCTGAATTTTTTCTGTTTCGGAAAAATCGGGCATATCCGCATGACGGAACTGGGTAAATACGTTTTCGATTTAAAAGACTCTCTTGAACTAAAGAATGTCAAGAAGCGTTTGCCGGTAAAATTGGACGAGCGCAATTTGACAATTCATGTCGACAAGGACGACAAGCCTTCGCAAATTTTCCTTGCTTCGTATTGTACGGTGCTATCGCATACGCTATTCAGGATTGACCGGATTAAATTCAGAAATACCTGCGATACAAAAACGAAGGTGAACGATTTTTTTGAAAACATGGAAACGCTGACAGAGGGGGAATTACCCCAAATCTGGAAAGATTTCAGGGATAAACTTCTAGAAGGTTTTGTCATGCTAGAAGAAGAGAGAAACTGGCTGGTCTTTTCGCTCGAAAATATGAACGCCGCCCTTGTCCGCGAAATCGGGAAACTTTCACTTCAGGGTTTATGTGTCAAGATGGAGGGTAAGCGCATTGCCGTGAGGGAGTCGGAGTTCCCGCGGTTCAAGGCGAGTTTGGAATTGGCCGGATTCAAGGTGCTTTGATATCCCTTGTCGCTCCGCCGTCATTCCATTATTATATATTTCCGACATGCCTAGGACAAAATCGTCTTCCGCGCAGTCTGCGCCCGCAAAAAAGAAATCCGTCCCCGAAAAGTCTGTAGAAGCGTCCCTCTGGGAGTCTGCGAACAAGTTGCGCGGCAGCGTGGAACCCGCCGAATACAAGCACGTGGTGCTTTCGCTTATCTTCTTGAAGTTTGCAAGCGACAAGTTCGAGGAACAGCGCGAAAAGCTCATCGCCGCCGGCCGCCAGAAATACGTGGAAATGCCCGAGTTCTACAACAAGGACAACGTCTTTTATCTGGAAGAAACTTCCCGCTGGAGCTTTATCATTGAGCACGCCCGCCAAAGTGATATTGCGCTCCTGATCGATACCGCGCTTGCGAACATCGAAAAGAAGAACAAGGCGTTGCGCGGGGCGCTCCCCGACAACTATTTCTCGCGCCTGCAACTCGACACCGCAAAACTCGCGGCGCTCATCAGCGACATCGACGGCATCGACACCATCAAAGACAAGGAACAGGATGTCGTTGGCCGCGTCTATGAATATTTCCTCGGCAAGTTCGCCATCGCCGAAGGCAAGGGCAAGGGCGAATTCTATACACCCAAGACAATTGTCGGTCTCATCGCCGAAATGATTGAACCCTACCGCGGCAAGATTTACGACCCCTGCTGCGGTTCGGGCGGCATGTTCGTGCAAAGCATGAAGTTTATCGAGGCGCATCACGGCAACAAGCGCGAAGTCTCCGTATATGGCCAGGAATACACCGGCACCACGTATAAACTTGCGAAGATGAATCTCGCCATCCGCGGCATCTCCGGAAACCTGGGCGACAAACCCGCCGACACCTTTGCCGAAGACCAGCACAAGGATTTGAAGGCCGACTTTATCATGGCGAACCCGCCGTTCAACCAAAAATCGTGGCGTGCCGAAAACGAACTCCTCGACGACCCGCGCTGGAAAGGCTACACCGTGCCGCCCACGAGCAACGCGAACTACGGCTGGATTCTGAACATCCTCTCGAAACTCTCCGAAAACGGCGTGGCAGGCTTTTTGCTTAGTAACGGCGCGCTCAGCGGCGAAGGCGACGAACAGCAAATCCGCAAGGAACTTTTGCAGAACGACAAGGTCGAGGCAATCCTCATTCTGCCCCGCAACATGTTCTATTCCACCGACATCAGCGTGACGCTCTGGATTCTGAACAACAACAAGACCGCCCGCGAAGTCAAGGTCGGCGATTCCATGCGCAAGTACCGTAACCGCAAAGGCGAAGTGCTCTTTATGGACCTGCGCCAGATGGGCGAACCCTTTGAAAAGAAGTACACCCAGTTCAGCGCCGAGGACATTGCAAAAATCAGCGGCACTTACCACAAGTGGCAAACAAAGAAAATCAAGGACGAACCCGAATACTGCGCCACCGCCACCCTCAAGGAAATCGAGGCGAAAAACTGGTCGCTCGTGCCGAGCAAATATATTGAATTCAAGAACCGCGACGAACAGGTGAACTTTGACGAAAAAATGCGCGAACTCCAGACGGAAATGCGTGGCCTCTTGAAAAAGGAAAAGGAATCCGAAAAGGAACTCGCCAAAGTCTTTAAGAACTTGGGATTTGAACTGTAAATGTCATGTTGTCTCAAAATTTGCGATTACCACAAGAGTGTCATCCTGAGCGCAACGAAGTGAAGGCAACCACTAAAAATAGCATAGAACGCCGTCATTCCGGCATTTTAATGTCGATTTATTCGTAATTTAGCCGTTTGATGGGCCTTTTCGGCTCCGGTTCCCGGGCGTTTCCGCCCGGAGTATGCCCCGGAGGGCGCCCGCTATGCGGGCTGGGCGCACTTCTCCCGTGGTCGTTTCGGCCCCTTTACGAGGGTGGCGAATCTCGATATGTTGTACACGAACACGCTCCCCATGATTGTAGCCTTCGCCCTGGCCATGCCGATAGTCCGTATGAACAGTCCCATGCTTCCGAATATGAACCCGTAAACATGCTCGACCCGGGCGCGGATGTGCGACTTCTTCCGGTTGTTCCTCTTCTGTTCATCGGTGAGCGGATGGTTGCGGTAGCCCTTCTCGCAGACGACCTCCTCGTAAGTCTGCGGCAAGGCGTCCTTGCTGTTCAGATAACCGCTGTCCGCATGGACTCGCTTCACGTCGTTCTTGTCGCCCTTGGTAAGCTTGCCGTACACGTTGCTGTCGTGCACGCTGGCGTCGGTGACCATCGCCTTCCTCACGAACTTGTGCTTCACGTCCACCAGCGTGTGGAGCTTGTAGCCGAAGTAGTTCTGCCCACGTTTCTGCACCCAGCGGGCGTCGGTATCCTTCTGCCTCAGTTTGTTCGGGACCTTTTCCCATTCCTCGGGGATATTCCCCTCCTTGATTGTCCTGTTTTCTTCGGGGGTATTGCGCTGGCGCGGGGCCTCCACGATGGAGGCGTCAACGATGGAGCCTTCCTGGGCCTTGTAGCCGGCCTTCTCCAGTATCTTGTCGAACGTCCTTATCAACTTGTCCCAGGCGCCGGTTTCCTTGTATTGCTCGAAATAGTTGCGTACGGTGTTCTCGTCGGGTACGGTACCGTTCAGGCCCACGCCGACAAAGCGCATGAAGGAAAGTCTGTCCTTCAGCTGGTATTCCACCTGTTCGAAGGAAAGGTTGTAGAGATGCTTGAGTACCAGCACCTTGAGCATCGTGCGCGAACCGAAGCTCTTGCGCCCGGCGTTGCTGTGGCACTCGCGTGCCTCGCGGCCTTTTTTCTTCACGTAGGCGAGAATGTCGTCAAATTCTTTCCAGTCGATAACCTCGTCAAGTCTCTCCAACGGATCGCCCTTCTTTGAAAGCTGCGAATAACGGTCCGTAAGGTCAAAGAAGCTGAGCTGGTTATCCATAAGGGCATCCTCTTGGTTATGCCCTCAATATAGAAAAAGTTAGTTTGTTTGTAAATACGGAAAATTAGGAATTTTTAGTGATTGCCTGAAGTCGAAGGATCTGATAGATGTCTGAAAATAATATGAAACGGCTTGGAGACTACATACGGCCCGTAGATGTGCGGAACAGGGACTTGAAAGTGACGCGGTTGATGGGCATAAATATTGAAAAGCGATTTATGCCGTCGGTTGCAAATGTTGTCGGCACGGATTTGTCGAATTATAAGGTTGTTTCGAAAGGGCAATTTGCCTGCAACTTGATGCACGTTGGTCGCGACGAAAAAATTCCAGTCGCTTTGCAAAAGGATGACGAGCCGATAATTGTCTCGCCAGCCTATGTCGTTTTTGAAGTTGTTGATACGAATGTATTGTTGACCGAATATCTGATGATGTGGTTCTCTCGTTCAGAATTTGATCGCAATGCATGGTTCTATACTGACGGCGATGTCCGCGGAGGTATGGATAGGGAAGCTCTGTTTGATATGCAAATCCCCGTCCCCGCGATTGAAAAACAGCGTGAAATCGTCGCCGAATACAACACCCTCGCCACCCGCATTGAAACCAACAAGAAACTCATCGCCACCCTCGAACAAACCGCTTGCGCAATTTATCGCAAAATGTTTCAAGAAGATAGTTCTATTGTTAAGGGAAAATTGGGAGATTTATGCAGTTGTTTTACTGGTTTTCCATTTGATGGTGAACGATATTCAGACAAAGATGGGACTGTCGCTTTACGTGGAGAAAATGTTACCGAGCAAAGTCTTCGTTGGGATACGGTAAAAAAATATAATGACGAAATTACTGAGCGAATAGCCAAATGCTATTTGCAAGAATGGGATGTCGTCATTGGCATGGACGGTTCAAAAGTAGGAAAGAATTGGTCTTTAGTAACAGAATACGATTTGCCTCTACTTCTTGCACAGCGAGTAGCTCGACTAAGAACGAATGCTATTGAAAAGCAGCATTATATCTATATGTCTTTGAAAATGGAAAAGTTTTCTGATTATGTATCTCGTGTGAATACAGGCTCTACAATTTTGCACATTAGTGGTCCGCAAATTGAAGATTTTCCAATAGTAATTCCGTCGGAAGAGCAATTTAAAGCAATAAAACAAGAATATATACCGATATTTACCAAAATTAAATTGCACAACAGAGAAAACCAAACTCTAACACAAATGCAAACCCTTCTCCTCTCCAAAATGGGAGCATCGTAATTTTGAGGACTCCTATAAGTTTGCGATAACGGTAAGTGAAATTAAATAAATTCAGGATGTAAGCTAATCATGGAAAGCGAAAAGAAATCTGAAAAAAAATTCCATACCAAAAATCAACATTATGTTCCTCAATTCTATTTTCGAAAATTTTCGATTGACGGAAAGAATGTTGGCTTGTACAATATTTCAAGTAAAAAGATTGTCCCAAATGCACCAATCAAGCATCAGTGTTCTGAAGACTATTTTTATGGGGAAAATGGAGTTGTGGAAACAGCATTGAGTGCTTTGGAAGGAAGGTTTTCAAATTTATTTAATAAGTTGGAGCTGGTAAATGCTAGCGAATCCTTGCCAAAATCAATGCGAAAAAATAATACATTAGAAAAAATTTTCACTAAAGAGGATTTTTCAGATCTTGTTTTATTTATTCTGATTCAATATACTCGTACAAAAACAGTTCAAAAAGTTACTGATGAATTTCTTCATGAAACGTTAAGAGTCATTTTAAAAAAAGAGGGGAAACCATATTCTGAGTCAGAATTGGTCAAACTTTCATTAAAAGATTCTGTTATTCATGCAATACAGCAGGCTATTATTCTTCGTCCGTTATTACACGATTTAAAGTATGCAGTACTTGTAAATGAAAGTGGAACAGATTTTTTATTTGTCGCGAATTTTCACCGTCAATGCGACTGATATAGGTTGAATCGGGAAGAAAAAAAGTTCCCTAGGGCTAGCCCCTGGGGAACCTGGCCGAAACTTTTCTACCTTGCCGATTCTACCAAAAAAGGACATGGCGGTGAGTCTCAACCAAGCACAAAGATACGAAATACGAGCGCTCAATGCGGCAAAGATCCCCCGAAAAACATAGCCTTGCAGCTGAAGGTCCACAAATCCACAATCTACAGGGAACTAAACAGGGGCGGCGGCCGCCAGCATTACGACCCGGTCAAGTCGCAGGAACGGGCAGACCTCCTTGCCGCGACAAGTCACCTGCATTACGACTACGACGAGGACGACTGGAAAATCGTGGACGGGAAAATCAAGGAAGACTACTCTCCCGAACAGGTGAACGGACGCGCGAAACTCGATGGGATGGGTGTCCCTAGCGTCGCCACGATATACAGGCATGTGAACAAGGACGAGGACCTGAAGAAGCACTTGCGGCACGGCAAGAAACCATACCGTAAGCGCGGGGAGAAGAAGGACAAGAGAGGCCAGATTGTAGGCCGCGTGCCCATCGAGGAACGTCCGGCAATCGTGGACGAGAAATCACGCGTAGGCGACATCGAGATAGACCTGATAAACAGCGCGGACCATGACGCGAACCTGCTCACGATCAACGACAGGATGACGAATTACAGCCTGATAAGGTATCTTCCGACGAAGAACGCGAAAGACCTGAAGAGAACGCTTGTGAGGGCGCTGAAGGACTTTGAGAAAACGTTCGAAGTCAAGATTCTCACAATCACTTCGGACAACGGGAAGGAGTTCGCCTGTCACGCAGAAATAGCGAAAGCTATGAAGGCGGATTACTACTTTGCGAACCCGTACCACTCCTGGGAGCGCGGTGCCAACGAGAACATGAACGGTCTAATACGCCAATATCTTCCCAAGAAGGAGTCGTTCAAGGGAATCTCTCCCCGGAAAGTTCGCTGGATACAGGATAAACTGAACAACAGGCCTCGAAAAAGGCTTGACTTTATGACCCCTTTAGAGTATATTTATACGCAAGTTAAACTACAAACCTAAGTCGCGTTAGCGACGAAAATCCGCCAGTGATGAACCGGTAGTTTTTCAAAATCCATTGATGGAGAAGTATAGCAAATCAGCTTGTGTCGGGGTGGCTTCTCATGGTTTGCAGATTTATTTTCCAATAAGTCCAACGAGAATGGTTTGTTTTTATGATTCTTCGGTTTATACTTTTAAAAAACAAATCATGAGCGTAAGGTCTCCTAAAGATGTTGACGCATTAAATATTTTACAAATAATGTCTTGTTTATCAAATGTCTATTATAAGCAAGGCGGAGTATCAAAGGAATATATAGAAAGTCTTCTACCCCAAATAGTGGGTAAGACTACTGAACTTGTGCATTCAGGACCTTTGATTGGTACACAAAATGTTGTTGTTCATGTTCAGGCAAAACCTATACATATTTCTTTAAAATTAGAATGCTTTACAATAAAAAACGCAGCGTTAAAAGAAATGTTTAAGGCATTCCAAGAAAACGATATACAAAAATTAAATGGATACCACAGGGATGAGTATTTGCTACATCTTCTAGAGAATTTTTCAAAAAAAATTGAAGAAAAACAATATAAGCCAACGGAATGGAGTAAATTTTTAGATGATGTTGAAAAAGAAACTTAAATTATGTCCAAAAATGTTTATGGCCTGTTTGGGGAAATGTTGTCATCTCTTTGAACAAAATTAAGAATTTTACTGGCTGATGTAAGTGAAATAGCCGTTTCAAAAGGAAAAAAGAAATGAATGTGTATAATGATATCGTACAATGGTCGTTCTCGAAACCAATGTTTGTAAGAGATGCTCTTAGACGACTATTTTGTAATCGACAACTTACAGAACAAGATATTAGTGAACTTAAAGAGATAATAAAAAAAGACCATGGTCTTAGTGAAATCGATATCAATGCAAAGGCGGTTTGTGAAGAAGATATCCCATCGGAGTCTTGTGACGTTACACAAATAAGAATAAAGCAAATATCTTCTCCGCATAATATTGCGGCTCTTTTCGGAGAAAAGCCATTGAATTTTTCACCGAAGGGATTGTCGATTGTTTATGGGAAAAATGGATCCGGTAAATCTAGCTACTCAAAGATTTTGAAAAAATTATGCTGGAGCCGCGATAAAGATGTTGTGTTAAAGAAAAATGTATATACAAATGATTTGTCCGCACAATCAGTTGCCATTTCTTTTTTTGAAGGAGAGAAAGAAAATACTTTTGTATGGCAGGAAGGAAAATCAACAGATAAAAGACTAAATTCTATTTATGTTTTTGACAGTAAATGCGCTGATATTTATTTGAATAAAGAAAATCCGGCTGAATATAAGCCTGTTGGTATAGATGTTTTAGAACGACTGGTAGAATTATACGCTTCGTTATCTGCTTCATTTGATAGCGATATACAATCCTTGCAAAAGAAAAAACCTCAATTGGCGGAAAAGTATAAGGATACATCTATTTTTTCTTGGTATGATAAACTAAAAGAATCACAACGAAAAGACATAGAAGAAAAAATATCTTTTACCAGCACGCAAAATAAGCGGTATGAAATATTGGATAAGGCGTTGAAGGATTCAAATGTATTGCAAACAAATAATATTTTAAAACTAAAAAAAGAAAGATATCATGCTTTGCAGAAAAAATTGTCTCCGATAGAAAAATTATTTGAAAAGGACTCCTTAAATGACGTTAAACGTTTAAAAGAAGATTTTAAGTCAAAGGAACAAGCAAATAAAGTTGCCATTGAATCGTACAAAACGGACAACGAGTTCGATATTGGAGGAACGGCTTGGAAAGAATTGTGGAATGCAGCTCGAAAGTATGCTGAAGAATTACAAAAGGATTATCCAGTTACATCAAATGCTCATGGAAGTTTTTGTATTTTATGCCATCAGCCTTTATCGGATAAGGCAAAAGAAAGAGTTCTAAAGTTTGATTCATATGTCCAAGACGCAACAAGCAAAAGTTTAAATCAGGCAAAAATAAAAAAAGATCAAAAATTAACGGAATACATCAGCATTCCTCACATCTTAATTTCCGATGAGTTGAGGAAAGAGCTGATAGAAGATGGTGTTGAAGCAGAAAAAATAGAAGCATATTGTTCTTGTAGCGCTTAACCGCAACTTGGAAAAAATTGAGGAAGCTAATAAGGTGTATATTTCCAACCAAGGAGCCACCTTATGGCAGAAGAAAATAAACCTGAAAAACAGAAACGTCGCCGCCTGAGTGCGGAGGACAAAGTCAAAATCCTGAGCGAAATTCTCCTCAAGGGCAGGGGCTTATCTGAACTTGCGGACGAGTACAAGATACATCCGAACAAAATTCTCGAATGGAGGAAGGTACTTTTCGAATCCGCTACGGGGATTTTCGAGCAGAAACGCCCCGACATAACCGAAAAGGCGCAACAGCGTAAAATAGACGCTCTCGAGAAAACCCTGGCCGACAAGGATGCCGTCATCGCCGACATCGCTCAGGAGAACCTGGCCCTCAAAAAAAAATTAACTGGCCGTCCCTAGGAAAGAAGAAAATGAGCCTCTCCGAACGGACCGCCATCATTGCGGAAATCGACGCCATTTACGCAAGGACGGGAATCGCCCCGTCCAGGCTGGTATCCTTTTTGGGAATCCCGCAAAGTACATGGAACAACTGGGTTTCGCGGAGGAAGGCGGAAACGCGGCATAACCACGATACGCCGAAGTCCAACTGGATGACCCCGGAAGAGACTCGCGCCATCGTCGACTTCTGCAAACAGTACAAGGACCATCTGCATGGATACCGCTACCTGGCCTGGCTTATGGTAGACAGGGATATCGCATACGCCCGTCCATCGACGGTTTACAACATACTGAAGAGGAACAACCTTTTCGGCAAATGGGCTTTTCCTGCGGAAGCGCGGAAAAAGGGGTTCGACCAGCCGACACGTCCGAATGAACAGTGGCATACGGATTATTCCTACGTCAGAGTTTGCGGAGTGTTCTTCTACTTCGCCTGCGTCCTGGACGGGTTCAGCCGCAAGGTTCTCGTCTGGGACCTTTTCTCCACGATGGAAGGCTTGAACGTTGAAATTCTCGTGACCAGGGCGAAGGAACTCCATCCCGATGCGCATGCCCGCATAATCCACGATAACGGGAAGCAGTTCGCCTCGAAGGATTTCCTCGATCTGGTTTCGAAACTTGAACTCAGGGAGACCTCTACATCTCCCTTCCATCCGCAAAGCAACGGGAAAGTGGAACGTTTTCACAAGACCCTCAAGGCGGAGGAAGTCCGTCGTGACGCTTACCAGGACTATTCCGATGCAAAGAGGAAAATGTCGGACTGGATCAATTACTACAACTCGGAACGGCTACATTCCGCAATCGGATTCCTGACTCCTGACGAGGTTTTCGCAGGAAAGATGGAGGAACGACTTGCAGAACGAAGAACAAAATTGTATAATGCGACAAGAGAACGTGAGGACTATTGGGCTAACCAACCGACCTGACGGAATCCCTTATTAGCTTTGTTAAAATTTTCCAAGTTCAACTTGGGCGGGACATTCTCAAATATTAAAAGCCAAAGAAGTTGTTGCTAATTATATTCAAGATGTTGTTGCCGAGATATGCCCCTTATTCATCAATTCTATTTCAGATTTACTTACTGATGAAATAAAAAAGATAGATGAGAAGATAAAGATAAATGAAGATATATTGACAAAAAGAGAGCTTTTAGAAAAAGAGTTTTTGGAACTGGATGCATTAAAATCTTTGAATGAAAGAAAAGAAGATATTTTAGCATATTATGATGAAACATTAAAAAAGGCAAAATTACAAGAATGTAAGAATGTAATTAACTCACGATCGGTTTCAAATAAGGTGGGAGAATTACTTGAGTCAAAAGCTATTTCGAAACAACAAAGTCTTTTTTTAGAGTACCTTAATAAATTGAATAATGGTATTGCTAAAAAAATGACTTTGAAAAAGACCAGGACAACAACTGGGGTGACTTATCAGAAGTGTGGCTTTAATTCAATAAAAGATTCTGTTACTGATATTTTAAGTGAAGGCGAACAGAAAATGGTTGCTATTGCAAATTTCTTATCTGAATGCGCTATTAGTGACACACACAATGCAATAATTTTTGATGACCCAATAACTTCTTTGGATGTTGATTACAGAGAATCTGTTGCTAAAATTATTGTAGAGATGTCTGCAGATAGACAGATTATTGTTATGACGCATGATTTGTATTTCCTGCGACTTTTAAAAGATATTTATAACAAGATTAATTCAACAGATTGTTATGTAACATGCTTAAATTCAGTGAATAATCAGAGTGGAATTGTTTCAGATGAAATTCCATTTTTATCAAAAAATATTCAAGAAAGAATAGATACAATTACAAAAGGGATTGAAAATGTAAAAAAAATAGACCTTACACAGCTAGACACCAAAAGAATTCATTTAAATGATTTGAAAGATAAAATGCGGCAACTTTTGGAAAGAACTGTGGAAGATGTTCTTATAAATAAAGCGGTTATTCGTTTTGGAAAAAATGTTAATTTCAAAAAGTCGATTCTAGCAAGTTTAATTGTTATTAAAAAAGAAGATATAGATTTTCTTACATCTTTATATGGAAAATATTCAGAAGTGATTCATGATGGGTCTGTAGAAACTGTTCCCAATACAATCACAGAAATGGATATAAGTACAGATATAAGAAGTTATAAAGATTGGAAGGATGAGTTTGTTCAAAGAGTAAAAGATTGGAAAAAAGACAACAGATACGAATGAGAAATTATCCTTGTTAATTCCCCATATCCCGAGGTGTCTCAATTTGTTTCTAGAAAGTGGGCTTTTCGCTTAGAAAGAATTTTCTGAAATGGGATAGCGATTTTTAGAATGCCTTTATTTTCCAACTTGGAACATGGATTTTAAAAGTGAGTTTTTATGATTGAAATAGAAAAAAATATAGAAATTCAAGTATATGAGTTAATTTCATCGTGTTTAAGCGATGGCGAAGAAGTTCATCAGGCGGGAGATAGACTCGCTTGCGATTTTTATATAGAAAAAGGAGTAAAAAAACTAAATTGGTCGTCCAAAACATATATTGATATTAGATACAAACTTTCATATTCTGCATATGCTGAAATTGCAAAAATATATGACCGTATAAAGTGTGAAAATTATATCGTTATCTATGTAGATGACTCATTATCATTTTGGTATGGTGAAAGAGATGGAGAAAAACGTAATCTTCATTTTATGTCGTTTAATGAACTAAAAAATAAAGCAAGTGTTGTCAAAAGGCAGAAAATAAGTGAAGGTGTGCGAAAAAGGTTGTATTATTACGTAGAGCAAAATAAAAAAGAAAAGATAAAAAATATATTAAAAAAGACAAAATAAGTTTATTCCTTGGCGCAGGCGTAAGTAAAGATGCAGGTATTGTTGAATGGACGAAATTGCTAGAAAGGTTGCGAGAGAAAAGAAATGTTCCTAATTTTCCTGGTGACTACAATGATCTTATAAAGGGGCGATATATTGTTAACACTTATAAAAAAGAATCCGCAGAAAACGATTGCGAAGACATTTTTGATGAAGAAACATTTATTAATGATATGAAAGAAATTTTATATGAAAATATAAAAGAATCTAACTTGATAAAAGCAATTGCGAATATTGCCCAAAAAGCAAATTGTGAAAGTGTTATAACGTACAACTACGATGACCTAATAGAAAAAGAATTAGGCGAAAAGTGTCAAAGCATAACCCAAAAAACAAGATGTATAGATAAGAATGTATTACCGGTTTATCATGTACACGGATTTATCTCAAAAGATGGTGATAGTTCTCCAATTGTTTTAGGCGAAAAAGAATATCACAAAATTTATCAAGAGCCCTATAATTGGGGGAATATAGAACAACTTCATGCTTTAAATAGAAATGTATGTTTCTTTATAGGTCTTTCAATGAACGATCCGAATTTAAGACGCTTAATCGATGGATCAAATGAAGATGGTGGAGGAAAAACAGTCCACTATGTTTTTTTGCGCGAAAAAAACAAAAATAAAGAAATGACAGAAAAAATAATGGAAAGTATGGGGGTGAATTGTGTGTGGTATAAAGAACATGAGGATTTGCCCGAAATGTTAAACGACCTTATGAATTACGATGATGATGAAATATGTGATTTCGATATGGATGAATTAATACTCTAATTAAAAGGTAAAAGAATGATAACTTTTTACGAATGTGGTCAAGGTGATGCTTCTTATATTAATGAGACTCTATCCATAAAACTGTGTCATTCACCACCAAGCATCATTTGAAAAATGATGTAAATTGAGGAACTATGATGACACACGAAGAATATAAAGAGATGATCAAAAAAGCAGCATCTCAGTTCAAAACAGGAAAGCCAATTTTTGGCAAAGACGGAGCATTTCACCAAGTATTGGAAGATTTTTTGAATGCTGCATTAGAAGCGGAAATGGATGTTCATTTGGAAAAAACAAAGCCCGAAAATCGAGAAAATCGGCGCAATGGGAAAATGCCGAAAGAGATAAAAACGGCATACGGAGCAGTCCAAATAAACACGCCTAGAGACCGCGAAGGAAGCTTTAATCCTGAGATTGTGAAGAAACGTCAAACCGTGCTTGCCGAAGGTCTTGCAGACCGAATTATCGGCCTTTACGGACTCGGACAAAGTATGCGCGATATTCAAAAATATTTGGAAGATGATTTTGGCGAATACATTTCAGCCGATACCATTAGCAACATCACAGAACGCGTGTGGCCAGAGATTAACGAATGGAGAACGAGACGTTTAGAAACGGTTTATCCCATCGTTTGGATGGACGCAATTCATTACAAAGTAAAAGATGAATCAGGCATCGTAACAACGCGAGCAATTTACAATGTCATCGGTGTTGATTCAAATGGTTACAAAGATTTGCTAGGCATGTATGTGTCGCAAAGCGAGGGTGCAAAATTCTGGATGCAAGTCCTTTCCGATTTGAAAAATCGCGGAGTGGAAGACATTCTCATCGCTTGTGTAGACGGACTTTCAGGCTTTCCGGACGCAATAGAATCCGTGTTTCCAAAGACCAATGTTCAGTTGTGTGTAGTGCATCAAATTCGAAATTCACTCAAGTACATTAACGCAAAATCACAAAAAGAATTTTTGAAAGAACTGAAGTTAGTTTATGCGGCATCGACCAAAACGGAAGCCGAAATTGCACTAAAAAAATTAGAAGAAAATTGGGCAAAAAAATATCCAATCGTCATTCAATCTTGGAAAGAAAAATGGGATAAACTTTCGTGTTATTTTGATTATCCAAGTGAAATTCGTCGCATTATTTATACGACAAATACTGTCGAAGGTTATCATCGCCAAATTCGAAAAGTGACAAAAACAAAAGGTCTGTTTCCAAATGATGACTCGCTTGTAAAACTCGTGTACTTGGCGTATCGAAATATCAAAAAGAAGTGGAAAAAGCCATTGCAAAACTGGACAACTTGCGTACAAAAATTATCGATTCTTTTTGGTCAAAGATTTAATCCACTCAACTTAAATCAAATTCCAAAATGAATTTTCTCCGCCCCCAAACGGAAACACAAAAACTTTAATTGGATGATTTTTTTTCAAACAAGGAATGATAATTTTATCATTTCTTGTTATATTTGAATTGCTTCAAAAGGAGAAATTTGAAGTTGTCGCAAAGACAAAATCGAGTTGAAAAAACATCGCTTTGATTTTGCTTTTCGCTTCTTCAATTTTGAAATTTCAAAGCTCTTTTTTTAGCTAACAAAAACTAAATGACACAGTTTATTTGACAGAACCATTAATGAAAATGGAATTGATTTGTTCATTGATTTAGGTACATCGCAATTTAAAAGGACAATACCTTCAAATATTGATTTAATGATTTCTCATTCACATGCGGATCATATGGATGGAGGGATTGTTGGTGCTAATGCAGGAATAAACATGCTTTATGTTCCGGCTTATTTTCCTGAATATTCGGCAATTATTAATCGACTTTTAAGTAGACCGAACTTTCCTTTTCCCGGTAATGTCAAATTTGTATATGATGGCATGTCGTTATATTCAGGTTTGATTCAAATTATGAATCCTCCGTTAGATCCGTGGAATTATTGGCCAGACATTGAAGACGACGCATCTTCAATAGATAATTTTTTGCGAAGTATAGAAAATCCAATTAGGGGAAAGGATGTCTTTGTTAATTCAATTTATGACGATATTCGAAATGTAACTCGGGACCAAATATCTAAAGAAAATTCACTCCTTTTTATTGAACGAATGCTGGCTAGATTGGCTTGGTTGTATGTTAATGGAGGGAATAATTTAATATACGCAATCAATAGTTTTCGTAATTATGATGCAAATGTATTGTCAATTATTTTTTCATACAAGAGAGATGATGGAAAAGTTTTTTTGTTTACGGGAGACGCCAATAAAAAGCAATTTTACAGAATTATGCAAAACTCGACGAATGCATTAAAATGTAATTTATTGAAAGTCCCTCATCATGGAAGCAAAAAAAGCTCGCGAATTTTCACCGTCAATGCGACTGATATAGGTTGAATCGGGAAGAAAAAAAGTTCCCTAGGGCTAGCCCCTGGGGAACCTGGCCGAAACTTTTCTACCTTGCCGATTCTACCAAAAAAGGACATGGCGGTGAGTCTCAACCAAGCACAAAGATACGAAATACGAGCGCTCAATGCGGCAAAGATCCCCCCGAAAAACATAGCCTTGCAGCTGAAGGTCCACAAATCCACAATCTACAGGGAACTAAACAGGGGCGGCGGCCGCCAGCATTACGACCCGGTCAAGTCGCAGGAACGGGCAGACCTCCTTGCCGCGACAAGTCACCTGCATTACGACTACGACGAGGACGACTGGAAAATCGTGGACGGGAAAATCAAGGAAGACTACTCTCCCGAACAGGTGAACGGACGCGCGAAACTCGATGGGATGGGTGTCCCTAGCGTCGCCACGATATACAGGCATGTGAACAAGGACGAGGACCTGAAGAAGCACTTGCGGCACGGCAAGAAACCATACCGTAAGCGCGGGGAGAAGAAGGACAAGAGAGGCCAGATTGTAGGCCGCGTGCCCATCGAGGAACGTCCGGCAATCGTGGACGAGAAATCACGCGTAGGCGACATCGAGATAGACCTGATAAACAGCGCGGACCATGACGCGAACCTGCTCACGATCAACGACAGGATGACGAATTACAGCCTGATAAGGTATCTTCCGACGAAGAACGCGAAAGACCTGAAGAGAACGCTTGTGAGGGCGCTGAAGGACTTTGAGAAAACGTTCGAAGTCAAGATTCTCACAATCACTTCGGACAACGGGAAGGAGTTCGCCTGTCACGCAGAAATAGCGAAAGCTATGAAGGCGGATTACTACTTTGCGAACCCGTACCACTCCTGGGAGCGCGGTGCCAACGAGAACATGAACGGTCTAATACGCCAATATCTTCCCAAGAAGGAGTCGTTCAAGGGAATCTCTCCCCGGAAAGTTCGCTGGATACAGGATAAACTGAACAACAGGCCTCGAAAAAGGCTTGACTTTATGACCCCTTTAGAGTATATTTATACGCAAGTTAAACTACAAACCTAAGTCGCGTTAGCGACGAAAATCCGCCGCTTAAATAAGAAAATTTTGGGCGCAATGACACCTGATGCTGCCGTTATATCTCATAATAATGGCTTATTTGGTAGGGCGAAAGACCCTCATCCCAATACTCAAGTTTTAAACATCTTAAATGGTGCTAATGTAGCCATTTATCCTACAAATGATGTAGTAAAAAAAGGATCTCTTGTTATGTCAAAATATAGAGGACATATTCCAAGTTTTTCGAATGTTCAAATTATATAGTAGGCTTTTATGCCCCCCAAATCCTTCTCCAAAATCTTCTGGAAGCAGTATCTTCTGCTTGAAAAGGACTTCCTCGAAACGGATGAGTTCGTGACGATTGACAAGAACAACTTCAAGACGTTCTCCAGTCGTTACACTTATCTGCTGCTCAATATCTGTAGCGAGATAGATTCCATTGCCGAGGAATATTGCAAGGTTTTGGGGCGTAAGCCGAAGAACATTGTGGCGAAGGTCTGTGCGATTGTCACGAAGACTCCCCGCATAAAGAACGAGCGCGCTATTACGAAGTGTCCATACGAGGTGATAAAGCCTGCGCCGTTCCAGGCGTTCGACGACAAGGTGGCTGCGGAGTGGTGGCGCAATTACAACCTAGTCAAGCACGCGCGAGCGGAAGAACCGTCCGATAGCATTCCGAACAGCCAACTGGCGAATTTGAAAAGTGTCCTGTGGGCTCTCGCCGCCCTCTACATCCTCTGCCAGAATCTCTACAAACTCCTTGGCGAATCCGACCTGCAACTCGAACCGTCAAGGCTGTTTGAATCTTAAAAAATGCTGAAATTTGCAAAAAAAAAGAGAAAAACACTGGAAAGTGCGTTTTTTTGCTGTTATCTCTTGCTTAAATATAGCATATATGCTATATTTATTTCATGGAGTTCATTTTCTTTCCAGATCCGCAATCTTATAATCCCCAAAGAGGGGAGTTTAAGGATCAAGCTGGAGATGTCGGAAAGGAAATAAAGGATTTATCGAAGCACCATCGTGATTTGTATTTGCGTGTTAAAACTTTTTTAGAAGCCCTGCGAAAGGTCAACGACATATCGCCTTATTTACGAATTGAGCAGATTTACAAATTTCCAAAGGATCATGAGGGTCTCTACGAAATGCGAATTCCTAAACAGGCGCGAGGCGGCGTTTTTCGAATTTATTTTTGTATGTCTTTGTGTAAATTGAACACGCTTATTTTGCTATGCGCAGAACTGAAACATAAAACCAAGCCAATGAAGCTTGGAATAGCAATGGAAAATCTGAAACTCTACAAGGAACTTGTCGAACAAGGAGTCATGTCATGAAAAAGGATCAAGTTTTAGACTACATGGATTCGCTTGAAAAAGAAGACGAAAGCCTGGATTTGTATGTAAACATGTACGAGGCATTGTCTTCTTTCTTGACGGATTTTGAATTCATGAAGGACTCCTTGGGCATGACACAAAAAGATGTGGCTGACAAGATGGGAACAACACAGAGCGCCATATCCCGCATTGCATCGCTGAAGACGAATCCTTCTTACAAGCAGTTGCAGAAAATGGCGGAAGCTGTTGGCGGAGATTTGTACATCACTCCAATGAAGGACATGACTGTCCAAGTTCCATACGATTTGCAGAAAACTGTTCGAAAATTGGCCAAAGGTGAAAAAAAGACGACTAATGAATACCTTGATGAAGTGATTCGCGATGCCGTTGAATCAGAATATGAATCCTTCACAAAGATGTTTTCGAATAAGACGTGTGACAGCTTCTCCATTTATAAATGCGATTCTGTGACATGCTGTGGTGGCTCTGATTTGTCGACTTTGGATTTTGGAGAATTCGAACCAATATCACAGAACTCTGAAACGCAGAAAATAGCTGTATAGAATAAGGTGAAGTATGCAAGAAAAATTTCAAGAACTCATAAAACTTCTTCAGTTATTTGATATTAGATTCATGGATTCTCATGAATCCGTCTTGTGTTTGCCAGACAACATGACTTTAGGAAAAGAAATAGAAATTGAATCAGGACAGGCTTTTGCTAAAGAAGACCCTGTGGTTAATGAAGATTCGATACTTTTCCGTGTGAAGTATGTATTTAAGTTTTCTTGTGAAAAGAAAGAATATTTTAGGACAGAGTATGTCGTTATGTTTTCTTTCAAATCGGCCGATGTGCAAAAAGCAGCAGAGCTGTTGAAAATCGAAAAATTGAAGAAAATTTTTGTTGAAAAGCAACTGAGCAGAACCATTTGGACAATCCTGCGTGGGACGGTTATGGATGCCTTCAATCGGCATTCTTTGCCCCCTGTTCAATTGCCTTGGATTATTTAAAAAAAGAAAAAGGGCAGGCATAGCCTGCCTTTTGTGTAAAACAGGCCTTTTTGCCCCAAAATCGGCATTTTGCCTATTGCGCAGAAAAATAATGAATTTATTTTTACTGTATGGCGTTTAAGGAAGCCGATTTAGAGAAAGTGTTTATTGACCTCTTGCTTCAGGAGGGTTTTGAGTATATGCCGGGAAATGCGATTAATCGCGTTGAAGGCGAGGCTTTGATTGAACAGGATCTTTGTGATTACTTGCATCGTCGTTACGATTCCGAGGGCATTACCGAGAACGAGATCCGTTCGATTGTCTTGCAGTTGCGTTCGCTTTCGGCGAGTGCGCTCTACGAGAGTGAGTATTCCGGAGTGAATTACACCATGAAACCGGAGTAATGGAAACCGGCGTACCGGTCAAACGGAAACCGCGATTCCGGAGACAAGGAAACCTGTCTAATTTTGGCCTGCACAATTCCGTGCGAACAAAATAGACAGGAGGTCTAATGACCAAATACCGCGAAATCCTCAGGCTGCGAAGCCTGGGATTAAGCCAGAACGACATTGCGGCAAGCTGCCAGGTGTCAAAAAAGACCGTAAACAAGGTCCTGAAACTGGCCAACGAGTACAATCTCCGCTGGCCCCTGGAAGAACGTCTCACCGACAGGGAAATCGACAAGATCATACACCCGAACGGTAAAGAGACCAGGAAAATCACCGACAGGAAGTTGCCCGATTTCGACCACGTTAAGAACGAACTGCTGCGCAACGGCGTGAACAAGAAGCTCCTCTGGGCGGAATATCTTGAAGAATGCAGGCTCGAGAATACCAAGCCGCTGATGTACTCGCAGTTCTGCCACTACATCCTGCAGGACGAACGCGTCCGCAGGGCTACAATGCACATCAACCGCAAACCCGGCGAGCAGATCGAAGTCGACTGGGCCGGAGACCCCGCATACATCATCGACCCCGAAACGGGGGAACAGAAAAAGGCTTACGTGTTCGTAGGCGTTCTCAACTACAGCATGTATGCCTACGCGGAGGCCTTCCCGGACGAAAAACAGAAGTCATGGAACGACGCACACATCCACATGTTCGAGTTTTTCGGCGGAGTCTCGAAGATGCTCGTGCCCGACAACTGCAAGACCGCAGTGACGCACAACAGGAAATACGCGGACGAACTGAATTCGAGCTACCAGGAACTTGCCGAACATTACGGCACCGCGATCATTCCCGCCAGGGTTCGGGCCCCGAAGGACAAGGCCAGCGCAGAGGGGACCGTCGGCAACGTGTCCACATGGATCATCGCTGCGTTGAGGAACGAGGAGTTCTTCGGCATCGGGGAACTCAACCGTGCCATCCGCAGGAAGCTGGAGGAATACAACGAAAGGCCGTTCCAAAAGAAGGAGGGCAGCAGAAAAGGGTTGTTCGACCTGGAAGAAAGAACGTTCCTCTTGCCGCTGCCCCGGACACGCTACGAGAACGCCACATGGCGCAGTCTTACGGTCCAATTCAACTACCATGTCTGCGTCGAGGGCAACTTCTATTCGGTCCCGTTCGGCTTCATCGGCAAGAAGGTGGATGTCCGTGAAACCGATTCCATCGTCGAGATATTCGATGACGGGAACAGGATAGCGTCGCACGCAAAAATGCTCGGCTGCAAGGGAAAATATAGCACATTGGCCGTCCACATGCCGGAAAAGCACCAGAAGTTCCTTGAATGGGATGGCGACCGTTTCCGCAACTGGGCGCGCAAAATCGGCTACAGCACGCTGACGGTAATCGAACGCGTGCTGGCCAGCAAACCCATTGAACAGCAGACGTACAAGGCCTGCATGGCGATCCTGTCGCTGGCGAAGGACTACTCCGATGTCTCGCTGGAAGCCGCCTGCGAACGGATGATTTCTTTCGGGGTTACCCCGACTTTCAAGAGCGTCCAGAACCTGCTTGCGGCAAACGGCGACAGGACCAAGAAACCTGCGGAAAGGCCGCGGGGGATAACCCGTGGGGCCGAATACTACAGGAGGGACAATGACTAACGAAGCGACACGGAACAAACTCATCGAGATGCGCCTCAGCGCCATGGCGAACGCCTTCGATGCGCAACGGGACGATCCGAACATGTCAAGCATTTCGTTCGACGACCGTTTCGGCCTGCTTGTGGATATCGAATATTGCCAGCGCAAGAACAACGCCCTGCACCGGCTCGTGAAACGTGCCGGGCTTGAGCAGAAAGGAGCCAATATCAACGAAATCGACTACTCGTCGGGCAGGAAACTGAACCGGGATTTGATTGCCAGGCTCGCTTCCTGCGAGTTCGTTCGCGAAGGCCGCAACGTCTTCATCACCGGGGCCACGGGCAGCGGCAAGACCTTCATGGCCTGCGCTTTCGGTTACGAGGCGTGTCGCCAGTTCTACAGCACGAAATTCGTACGTTTGC
Source organism: Fibrobacter sp. UWS1 (assembly GCF_002300445.1). Classification (NCBI taxonomy): domain Bacteria; kingdom Pseudomonadati; phylum Fibrobacterota; class Fibrobacteria; order Fibrobacterales; family Fibrobacteraceae; genus Fibrobacter; species Fibrobacter sp. UWS1. The sequence goes on along the minus strand of NZ_NSGW01000001.1, from coordinate 1,330,124 downwards.
CGGATTTGTTGATAGAACTGGAGATGGCCCGCGAAAACAGGACCTTCACGAAGTCGATGCTGAAGTACACGAAACCGGCGTTGCTGATTATCGACGAATGGCTGCTGCTGAAACCCAGCGAAAGCGAACAGAAGGCCATCTTCGAAATCCTGCATCGGCGTAGCGGGAAATCGTCCACGATTTTCTGCTCGCAGTACCCTTCCTCGGAATGGTACGAGCAGTTGGGCGGTCTTGCGAACCCGTTGACGGATTCCATACTTGACAGGATAATCCACAACGCCTATACGATAGACATCCGCAGTTCCGACCCGCACAAAGACATCTCCATGCGGGAAATCTACGGACTGGATAAAAAGTTAAGCCGCTAGAGCGGTTTCCTGTATTCCGGTCTGGCGGTTTCCGCCATTCCGGAATGCCGGTTTATTTTCGCCGGAATATTCAGAGAGCAACAAGAAGTTCTGTTCCTGGCTTTCGGACGGCTTTATGCTCAAGCGCGAGAACCCGAAGGACAAGGACATCCTCATCGAGCTTGCAGATTTTAGGCCGCTGGGTGAACAGAGAAAGTCGGGTTTCGGTGTCGATGATGATGAAGAGGCGATGCCGCTGGCGGCCGATGTGGCGGCGAAATACTGCGCCGACTGCAATATCGTCAAAATTGTAAACCAGTTTGAAATTGTCGGCTCCGAAAAGCGGATTCCCGATGCAATCCTTTTTGTGAATGGGCTCCCGCTTGTGGTATTCGAGTTCAAGAGCGCCGTGCGCGAAGAGGCGACGGTTTTCAACGCCTACGAGCAGTTGACGGTTCGGTACCGCCGCGATATCCCGCAGCTGTTTGTCTATAACGCCTTCTGCGTGATTAGCGATGGCGTGAACAACCGGGCGGGCAGTTTCTTTGCCAAGTACGATTATTTTTATGCGTGGCGACGCGTGGAATTTGGCGACAAGCGAATCGAGGCCGAGGGCATCGAGAGCCTTTACTCCATGATTCAGGGGATGTTCAATCGCAAACGCCTGTTGGATATTTTCAAGAACTTCCAGTATTTCCCGGACAGTAGCAAAAAAGAGCAGAAGGTTCTGTGCCGTTATCCGCAATATTATGCGGCGCGGTCTTTGTACGAAAACATTTGCAAGGCCCGCAAGCCTTATGGCGACGGCAGGGGCGGCACGTATTTTGGTGCGACGGGTTGCGGCAAGAGCTTTACGATGCTCTTCTTGACGCGGTTGCTCATGAAGTCGCTAGAATTCAAGACGCCGACGATTGTGCTGATTACCGACCGCACCGATTTGGACGATCAGCTTTCGGGGCTGTTTACGGCTTCCAAGAAGTATATCGGCGACGAGCGTGTTGAAAGTGTGGAGAGCCGTGCCGACCTGCGCGAAAAGTTGCAGGGCCGCAAGAGTGGCGGTGTGTTCCTCACGACCATCCAGAAGTTCAGCGAAGATATTGAGCTGCTGACCGCCCGCGATAATGTTGTCTGCATTTCGGACGAAGCACACCGCACGCAGACGAACCTGGACCAGAAAATTACCGTGACCGATAAGGGCGTCAAGACGAGTTTCGGTTTTGCGCGTTACTTGCACAATTCCCTGCCCAATGCGACTTACGTGGGCTTTACGGGAACGCCGATAGATGCGACGCTGGATGTATTCGGCCCCGAGGTCGATATTTACACCATGACCGAATCGGTGAAGGACGGCATTACGGTGCCCATCGTTTACGAGGGCCGTGCCGCCAAGGTGGTGTTGAACAATTCTGTTCTCGAAGAGATTGAGAAGTATTACGAAGAAGCTGCAGAATCGGGTGCCAACGAATACCAGATTGACCAGAGCAAGCAGGATGTGGCGCAGATGGGCGTGATTCTCGGCGACCCCGACCGGTTGAAGGCCGTGGCGAGGGATTTCGTGGCACATTACGAGGCCCGCGTCCAGGAAAAATCGACGGTTCGCGGCAAGGCGATGTTCGTTTGTTATAATCGCAAGATTGCGTATGCATTGTATAAGAATATTTTGGAACTGCGCCCGGAATGGGGCGTGGCGAAAATCTGCAACGATGCGGAATTTGCGGGCGAGGCGACCGAACTTACCGACAAGGAAAAGCGGGAACTGAAGCCGGTTGAAAAAATCAAAATGGTCATGACCCGCAGCAAGGACGACGAGAAGGATCTTTATGACTTGCTCGGCGACAAGGACGCCCGCAAGGAACTGGACCGCCTTTTCAAACAGGAACGCTCCAACTTCAAGGTTGCGATAGTCGTGGATATGTGGCTCACGGGTTTTGACGTTCCGTGCCTCGATGCCATTTATATTGACAAGCCGATACAGCAGCATTCCCTGATTCAGACGATTTCCCGCGTGAACAGGACATTTGCTGGCAAGGACAAGGGAATTGTCGTCGATTACATCGGCATCAAGCGCAAGATGAACTTGGCACTAAAGCAGTACGGAGCCGGTTCCGAGCAGAACGTGGAAGACATTACCGCCGCGATTACGGAGTTCCGCAATCATCTGGATTTGCTCGACAAACTGATGTACAAGTTCGATGCGTCGGCGTATTTTAAGAGCACGGGCGACGGTGCGGAGTTGAAAAAGCTGGAATGCCTCAAGCAGGCACAGGAATTCGTGCAGACCACGAAGGAAAAGGAAGCCCGCTTTATGGGCCTCGCGAAACGCCTGAAGGCCGCATACGACATTTGCGTCGGCAACGAGGGAATTACGCAGGCCGAGCACGACCGTGCGCATTTCTACTTCGCAATTCGCTCCATTTTGCATAAGCTCACCAAGGGCAATGCTCCCGATACCGCGCAGATGAACGCCCGCGTCCGCGAGATGATTGCTTCGGCGCTCCAGAGCGAAGGCGTGGAAGACGTTCTGCAGTTGAGCGATGCCGAAGCCGACCAGGCAAAACAGAACATCTTTGACGACGAATACTTGCAGCACATCAACCGCATCAAACTGCCGAATACCAAAATTAAGTTGCTGCAAATGCTCCTGCAAAAAGCCATCGGGCAAATCCGCAAGGTGAACAAGGTCAAGGGAGTCAACTTCACGCAGAAAATGCAACAGCTCGTGGAGCAGTACAACAATCGCACCGAGCAAGACATCTTGAAGAGCGAAGTCTACGAAGAAATGGCCGAAACCTTGACCGACATGATTGTCCAAGTCCGCAAGGCGTTTACCGAAGGCGAAGAAAAAGGCCTCAGCTTCGAAGAAACCGCGTTCTATGATATTCTAAAATCGCTCTGCGTCAAGTACCACTTTACCTATCCCGAAGACAAACTAATTGCACTCTCGAAACGCGTCAAGATTCTTGTTGACGAACAAGCCGCATACCCCGACTGGGACAAGCGCGACGACATTAAATCCGCACTGAAAGTGGACTTGATAATCCTTCTCGATGAATTCGGCTACCCGCCCGTCGAACGCGACGAAGTCTATGGGGAGATATTTGAACAGGCTGAGAATTTTAAGAAGAATTTGTAAATAAGATTGATGAGGAAATATGGAACAGAAAGAAAAAACGGGCTTTATTTATGTCCTTACCAATGAAAGTTTCCACAAGGCAAACTGGATAAAGATTGGATACGCTGAGGATGTCGACAAACGAGTCAAAGACCTTTCCGGCACATCTGTTCCTCTTCCTTATAAGGTGTATTGCACCTACGAGATTCCAAGAATAAATGGCGCAAAAGATCCTGATAAGTTAGTTCATAATCTCATTCAGTTGCTTAATCCCAGTTTAAGGATTTCTTCAAACAGGGAATTTTTTGAAATAGACCCTTGGGACGCCTATGATATGCTTTCTGCTATAGCCCAAATGCATGGCAGAAGTGATAAACTAAAGTTTTATGGTGTAAATGAACCTGATAAACCTGAACTCATCGATGAAGAATATTCTGTTGAATCTTTGTTTCCGCCAAAAATCGAGCTTTTCAAAAAAGTTTTGGAGCAGAAGAGGTGCGACAAGGATAAGGTCTATTCGCTACACGAACCCGAAGTAAAATGCATCGGCAAGGGCAAGGAACACAAGAAATACGAGTTCGGCAACAAGGTGTCAATCGCCCGGAGCTACAGCGGCATCATTGTCGGCGCGGTCTCGTTCCGGGACGAGTATGACGGCCATATGATAGACGATACGCTTGACCATGTTGAACAAATGCTTGGATTCAGGCCGAGCCGGGCAGCATGCGACCGAGGCTACCGCGGACAAAAGGAATCCGGAACGACAAAGATCGTGATACCCGACGTCCCGAAGAAAAACGCGACTTACTACCAGAAGAAAAAGGCTCACAAGCTTTTTTGCAAGAGGGCTGGCATCGAGCCTATCAACGGCCATCTGAAAAGCGATCACCGTATGGGCAGAAATTTCTACAAGGGAATCTTTGGAGATATGCTCAACGCAAAGCTTGCAGCAGCGGCGTTCAACTTCAAGAGGGCCATGAGGCGCTTTTTTGTCCTGTTGGAATGGCTATACTGTTTTTGCCTTCTGTGGAACGGAATGAACAAAAAATGCGAACGTCCTTATCTTGCGTTCGCAAAGTGACTTTTTAAGGGCTGACTAAATAGTCAAAATGGTTTCGCCGAAATGAAGCGAGAGAGTTTTTTTGGTGCGAATTCCGATTTTCAAAAATGTATTTCGATACAAGGGAAAATGAATGAAAGGAATTTTGACTTCTGGAATTTAAAATCCCGTTTCTAACGTGTAATCTGAAATGCGGATTAGCGTGTCGAGAATGGCTTCAAGTTCTTGGACGATTTCCGTTTTTTGAGAAGCGAGATTTTGTTTTTGGTGCGTGTCGCTTTCGGCAAAAAGACCATCGACATCGCCCGAATTGAGCGGATAGCGGGCAATCAAACGGTATCCTTTGAATCCGATGTCGGCGACTTTAGAGTAAGCTCCGAGGGAAAGCCCGCTGCCATATCCACGCAACAAGTTGTGCCCCATAAAAATGTTGGGGACAGCGATGCCGGCGAGTTCCAAAATCGTGGGGGCGATATCGATTTGCGCTGCGGTGGCCGTGTCTTGGGCAGGAACAATGCCATTTCCATGGATGATGAAGGGAATCCATGTCGCATTGGAAAAAGCGCTGCCGTTCATGGTGGAAACGTCGTTCTCTCCAAGGGGAAATCCATGGTCGGCCAAAATGACGAGGTATGTATTTTTATACCAAGGTTCGTTTTGTATGGATCGAATGAAGCGTGCCAGTTGCCTGTCTGTATAATTCATGGTGATTTGAATTCTTTCGGTCAAGGGCTTTTGTTTATCGGCATCGGACATTCCCGCTGCAAAATTAAACGGGTAATGATTTGAACGGCTCATGATTGTAGCGAGGAAAGGCTTTTCACGATGGGCTAGACTGTCGAGAATAAAGGATGCCGTGTAGTCAAAGAACGTGGAATCGTCTTCGCGGGAACGATCATAATGTTCCGCATTGTACCATTTTGCCATCCATACGCCTAGATTGTCCCAAGCAGGATCTGCTGCGGAAAAATAATGGGTCGCATAACCGGAATCGCTCAAGACAGAGGCGAAACTGGGAAGATTGACGTGGGCAAGGTCTGTTGCTTCGGCGAGTTGGGAATGGTGAGGAAGCCCCAAATGGGATGTGAGAACTCCTCCCGTTGTCGGTAAACCGCTTGTGTGCATCCGAAACCAGGCGCGGGAATAGGCGGCAAGGGAATCGAGAAATGGGGTCGGCGAGGGCTTTCCCGGATTGAGGTATCCCACATTCATGCCGCGGTGAGATTCCAAAAAGAATACGATGAAATTTGGTTTTTGATGGCGCTTTGCTTGTAGCTCTTCGTTGCTTGTAAGTGCTTCGCTTGGAATGCGATAAAGCGGCAATTTTTTTCCTGTTTCATTTTGCGGAAAAATCCACAGCGAATCTCCTTCCACTTGCTGCCATAAATTTTGGTAGGCGGAGCCGAGAATGGCCAGTTCGTTGGAGCTTAAACGGTCGATTCGTTTTGCGTCAAAAAGTTCATTGTAAACCAGAGAAACAACTGGCCGGAGCTTTGTCATGCGGGCGTTTCCCGTCCAAATCACATAGACAAAAAGGTAAGAAGCGACGTAGAAAATCGCCATCGCTATCAGGGGAATTTTCAACGATTTTCCCGCGAGAAATTTTTGAATTAGACGGAAGCATACATAGGTTGCGGGTAAAATCAACGCCAGCACAAAGAACTGCAAAAAGGGAACGGAATAATCGTTGGCAACGTAATCCCAGAACATGACGATGGAAGAAGTGTCCTTGTAAGTATCGACGAGACCAAAAGAAAGATGGCTTCCTAAAAAACGTTGAACTTCATGATCGAGAAGGGTGAACAGCAGGATGACGGAATGAAATAAGGCAAAGAGAATTGCCGAGATGTTGCCGTAAATGGGATAAGTTTTTTTTGAAATTTTCTGTTGGACGAAAGAAATTAAAGCGGTTAAAAGGCTAAAAGCGATAAGGGAATTGAAAATCCACAAAAAGTCTAGGCAAACAGCGTGGAAAATGTACCAGTCCGGTTTACTGACAAAGGCGAATCCGTAAGGATTGCTGCGGAATAGGAGAAGGCTTCGCAAAAAAATATGCGCAATCCAAAAAGCGAGAGCGATAAAAATCAATCGAGAGGGAATAAATTTTTTCATTGCCTAAAAATATAAAAGACGCGCTTTGAATGCAACAAAGGTGCTGTGAAAGAGGATTCACGGAATAGGAAATCATTTCATTCTTTGTCGCATTTCTGAATGCTAGGAATAAAAATTTGTCGGACGAAAGTTATATTATGGACATGAATAACGGTTTTGACCATTTGAATGTGCAAAAGATTGAAGTCGCGGGATTTATTCGTGAAGTCTTCGGATATATAACGCGTTTTAAAGGACAGCTTTTTGTGCTGAAAATAGAGGATAGCCTGATGGAGCATCCTCTGTTTCCCGTTTTAATTCGGGACATTACGCTTTTGCATAAAATCGGCGTCAAAATTTTAATTGTCCCTGGGACGCGGAAAAGTATTGATCGCCAACTCAAGGCGTGGGAAATCAATTCCGAATTTCACGGCGGTGTTCGGCTGACCAGCGAAGAGGCTCTTCCGCTGATAGAACAAGCTTCCCTTGGTGCTGCTCAACGCATTATGAGTCATTTGACTGCTGGCGGCTGCCATGGCATGCAGGGGAATTGGGTCGCCGCTCGTAGCATGGGAATTATCGATGGCATAGATTATATGCGGACAGGACGCATTGAACGGATTGAAAAAAATATTCTGGAACATCTGCTTTCCGAGGATTACATTCCGATCATTCCGCCCATCGGATGGAATAAAATCGGCCATGCGTACAACATTTCCAGTACAGAACTCGCAATGGAACTCTGCAAGTATTTGACAGTCAGCAAGTTGTTCTTTATCGGCAGCGAAAACGGCATCCGGGCAGAAGGATTGAATTCGGGAATGAATACCAAATATCTGGATGTGACGGATAGCGGAGTCATTTCGGCATTGGACATTGAACAGGCTCAAGAAATTCTGGATTTAAATCCTGACAAGTTGAATTTTGCACAAGTGGATTATTTAAAAAATGCCATTAGTGCTTGCAAAGCGGGAGCGAAACGCGTTCACTTGATTAGCGGTGAAACGCAGGGCAGTGTTTTGCAAGAAGTCTTTTCCAGCCGCGGCGATGGAACCATGGTTTATGCGAACCAGTATTCGTGCATCCGTTCGGCAACAACGGACGATATTCCGGATATTTTGCGGATGATGCAGGATTATATTGCGAAAGGCTATTTGATTCCGAGAACGCAGGAATCCATTTCGGAAAAATTGTCGGATTATGTCGTTTATGCAATAGACAATGCGATTCACGGTTGCGGAGCACTTCATGCGTTTGAAGATAATACGGCGGAAATCGCAGCGATTGCGGTAGCGGCGAATTATCGCAAGTCGGGAGTCGGCGCGGCAATTGTGCGCCACTTGATTGCAACCGCTCGGATGCGTGGCTACCGGATGGCATTCTTGCTTACAACGCAAGCGCTCGACTGGTTCTATCAACTGGGATTCCGGGACGGTGCGCTGGAAGATTTGCCTCAATCTAAACGTGAACATTACAATCGCAAAAGAAATTCGCGAATTTTGGTAATGGATTTGCAAAAGCCGTCTTCTAGCAAAGAATAAGTAATTTTGGAAAATCATGCTGAAATTTTGAAATACGCACGACCGGCAACGGATTACGAAATCGCCGAATTTCAGAGGATTCAAAAATGGGACATGAGCTTCCCAGCGTTGTGAACAGAACATTGGGAAAAATGCTTTCGCCTGTTGGTTGGATGGCGTAAAAATTGCCGATTAAAAAAAAGAGTTCCGTTGCTTTGCTCGAATTTTTCCCGTAGGTTGTGTTAAAGGCAAACGCACGGAAAGCGATTTTATTTGTGCATGGAGTAGAACTTCTTTCGTGTCTTTTTCACTGTTCCAACAATTTTTGGATATACTCTTTCATCCGGGTTTCTGCGGTGGTATTTTGCGGGGCTGTGCCGAACACTTCCGGGTGGTAAAACGCGGAAACGGCGACGGCCTCGTTTGCGATCGAAGGGAAGGTTTTGCTATCGAACGGAATGTCGAAATTTCCCAAGTAATAGGGGAGATCGGCAAATCGCTTAAAACAATCGATGTAGCAATAATAGGGCAATTTTTCTGGATTGACATCGACTGCGTTAGCGCATCGCTCTGCAAGGAAAGTCCGGCTCCGTTTTAAGGCGTTGATGTCCCGCAGCGTATAAAAGAGGATTTCTTTTGCGTAGCGTTTTTTGTGCGGGTACTTCTCGATGAAATCAGAGACGTAATCCCAACTGGATAGGGAAAATTCGTCCCCCTCCACGGTGCGGAATTTCATGTCGCAAACATCGTCGTAACGCAGCCCCTCGCCGGGCGTTCTCTTGTATAGCCCGACAAGGACGGGAAAGCCGTTCATTTTGGATGTATTTGCAAATTCCTGACTGTTGAAAACGATATGCTCCAGCAGCTGATAATTTCCGAAGAATTTTTTTGTCGCCGAAAAATTCGATCGCTTGATCAAATACGATAGCGGGTGCAGAATCGCCACATAATCCGCTTGAAGTTTATTATAGGAAAGCAGAAAGGAAATTCCCAAATCGCGGGTTTTGATGTCCGAATCGATTTCGAATTCGCTCTTTTTGATATGCTGGTTGATTTGCGAAGTCACGTCATTGTAGGGCGGATTTCCGACGACGACAAGGCTTTGCTTTTCATCGATATGATATTGGCTTCGGCTGACATGGGACAACGCGTTGACATTGAATGTTTGAACAGATGGAAAAATCTTGGAGACTTCTCGGACGGCAAAAGAATCTACGTCATTTCCGATATATTGATTATTGGGCAGGAATTGCTCCAGTTCAAAAAAAGCGCCGTAGCCACATGAGCTATCTAAAACGATATTTCCGGAGTCGATTTTGTGTTTTATCAGCCAATCCTTGATCAAGAGAACATACCGAAATGGTGTGTAAAAGCTGCCGAGATTCACTCGACCTTTATCGTTTAAGTGCGATTGGATATGTAAATCCATTTTGAATGTCTCCAAAAGAAAAATAATAAAGTTTCTAAATTTTGAAGTTTGAATTCCGAATTTCAAAAGAGCGATACGGAGCTTTATAGCAATTATCCTATCGGGAATTTCATTTTAATGCGACTCTCTCTTCCTTGCTCTTTTCGGTGTTCTGTTCTATATTTGGTGGGCTTGCACAAACAAGGGAGAGGAAAATGGCTCGCAAGAAAAATCAAGAGACTCGATTGAAACATTCGACAGCTCTAAGCAAAGAACCCGAAGTCCTCCGCAATCTGCGCATTCGGGAATCTCAAAATGGAGCGACGCTTCGAACGAGAATCATCGACAATAAAAAACAATACAACAGAAAACAGAAACACAAGAAATCCTTCGCCTCTGCGGAGGATTTCGCTTTTCAAATGCCTTTGGGTCTTACGATTTCAAGAACAAAAGGCCGAGAAACGAGATACGTTTATTTTGGAAAATGCTAAATTTACCGGCATGGATTTGAATAAAATGGAAAACGGATTTCGTATGATTCTTGAAGGAATGGGCGAAGATCCAAGTCGCGAAGGCCTGCTTGACACGCCGAAACGCGTGGCGAAAATGTATGCGGAACTCATGACCAGTCTGCGGAGTGAAAGCAATCCGTCTGAAATTTTGAAAACCCGCTTTCATGAAAAATATGATGAAATGATTGTGGTCCCCAATATCGAGTTTGCCAGTATGTGCGAACATCATTTTTTGCCGTTTACAGGTCGCGCTTTTGTCGCCTATATTCCTGGAGATTGCGTGGTGGGACTGTCAAAAATTCCTCGCGTGGTCGAGTATTTTGCCCGCATGCCGCAAATCCAGGAACGCATGACCCGCCAGATTGCGGAACTGATTCAGAAGGAGCTGAATCCCAGAGGCGTTGCCGTCTTATTGGAAGCGAGCCACATGTGTATGACAATGCGGGGAGTCAAAAAACCTGGGGCAACCATGGTAACGACGCAGCTTTTGGGGCGTTTTAAAACCGATGAAAAGACCCGTGCTGAATTTATGACTTATATCCACCGGGAAGGTTGCTGAAATTGAATTTGCTGGAATCGGGCAAAGAGCAGAATTTTAAGAAAGATTTTTGCCCTCACTCCTCGCCATGACTTTCGCATGGCTTGCTGAGCCTGCCGAACCATGGTTAGTGCACTTCGGCAAGCTCGGTAACCGCTTGTCGAACTAGTCGGAGCACTTTACCGAGGCCATTTTTTTAGAAGTGACCTATTGAGAAAACGACAAAAACGGCAAGATTTTGAATAACAAAAATGTAAAATTCAGCAAAGCGTGTTACATTTTTGTAGGTTGAAAATTTCAAAACCCCTTTACTTCGCTGGCGAGCTCTAGTAATTTTTCATACCGAAAACGGCAAAGAAGATGGATTCTTTGCGATGACGATAGGAGATATATGAAGGCTCAAGGCTTGTACAATCCGCAGAACGAACACGATGCTTGCGGTGTCGGCTTCGTTCTCAACATGAATGGCAATCGGGAACACACTATTGTTGAAAAAGGCGTAAAGGTTCTCTGCAATCTTCTTCACCGGGGGGCGACGGGCGCAGATGTCAATACGGGCGACGGCGCTGGTTTGCTTGTCCAGATTCCGGATAATTTTTTCAAGAAAACGCTGAAAATGAAATTGCCCGCTTTGGGGCATTATGCGGTCGGGATGCTTTTTTTGCCGCAGAATCAAGAGAAACGCGAATCCGTGCTGGATTTGCTGGAAAAAATTGCCGTCGAGGAAAATTTTAAGGTCTTGGCTTGTCGGGATGTTCCTGTTGTCGCTTCGGCGGTAGGGGATTCCGCTCGTGCGGAAATGCCTTTTATTGCACAAGTATTTTTGCAGCCGAATCAAAATTTAACCGGCGAAGATTTGGAACGAGCCTTGCTTGTTTTGCGGAAGCGAGCCGAACACGAATCGGGTCTTTCTGCAGAAGGGAGCGACGGATTTTACATTGCCAGTTTGTCGGCTCGGACGATTGTTTACAAAGGTATGATGACGGCTCCTCAAGTTCCCGTGTTCTATCCGGATTTGAATGACTCGAATTTTGAAAGCGCTGTAGCGGTAGTGCATCAGCGTTATTCCACAAACACGTTTCCCAGTTGGCCTTTGGCTCAGCCTTTTCGTTTTATGGCGCACAATGGAGAAATCAATACGATTCGTGGAAACCGTAATTGGATGGCCGCACGGGAAAAGAATTTGGCGTCGCCGCTTTTTGGCGAAAATATCCAGAAGTTGACTCCTATTTTGGAAACGGGTTCGAGCGATTCGGGAAACTTGGACAATGTGCTGGAACTTTTGACTCTTGGCGGTCGGGAAGTCGGGCATTCCATGATGATGCTCATGCCGCAGGCCTGGGGAAAAAAGCATGCGATGGGTCCGGATCTTCGCGGATTTTTTGAATTTCATGCAGGGATTATGGAACCGTGGGATGGCCCTGCCGCTGTGGCGTTTACCGATGGCGAATGGGTTGGCGCAACTTTGGACAGAAACGGTCTTCGTCCGGCGCGCTATACGATTACAAAAAACGGGTTTATGGTTTTTGCTTCGGAAGCGGGCGTTCTCGATATTCCGGCGGAAGACGTTGCCGAAAAGGGTTCGCTCCGTCCGGGACAAATGCTTCTGGTGAATTTGGAAACGGGACGTTTTTATAAAGATCGCGAAGTGAAGACTCGCTTTGCCCGCAAGGAACCGTATCGCCGCTGGGTCAAGGAAAATCACATTGATATTCACGGCTTTTTTAATGCGGTTGGCGAAGTCGCTGTAGATGAAAGTTCTCTTTTAAAACGCCAAATGCTTTTCGGCTACACGCGAGAAGATTTGGACATTATTTTGAATGCGATGGCCTCTACCGGTGTGGAACCGATTGGTTCGATGGGTTCAGATCAGCCGCTTGCTGTGCTTTCCGAAAAACCAAAACTTCTTTACTGGTATTTCAAACAGCTTTTTGCGCAGGTGACAAATCCGCCGATTGATCCGATTCGCGAAGAATTGGTGATGAGCTTGATGACTTATCTGGGCATTCACGACAACATTCTTGCAGAAGAGCCATCTCAGGCACGTCTGGTAAAATTCCGCTATCCGGTGCTTTCTAATGAAGATTTGGGTCGTTTGCGCACGTTGAATCAAGATGATTTCAAATGCGTGACGGTGCAGATGGGATTTCCGGTTCTTTCCGATACCCTTTCTGCCGGAAAGCTTTTGGAAATGGCCCTGAACGAACTTTGCAAAAAAGTGGAAGCGTTTGTTCGCAGTGGCCATAAGATCATCATCTTGAGCGATAAGGATCTCCCCGATGAACTGTCTCCGATTCCGGCGATTCTTGCTGTGTCCGCAGTAAACCAGCATCTGTCTCGAATTGGGATTCGCACGAGTTGTGGCTTGATTTTGGAAACGGGTGAAGCTCGGGAAGTCATGCACGTGGCAAGCCTTTTGGGATTTGGCGCGACGGCGATCAACCCTTATCTCGCCTTTGAAACGATTGCGGATCTTAGTCGCACGCACCAGTTGGACAAGCAGGTCGGTGTTACTGAGGCTATCGAGCATTACATTGATGCGATGAACAAGGGATTGAAAAAAGTGATGAGTCGCATGGGAATTTCGACTCTCCGGAGTTACCGCAATGCGCAGGTCTTTGAAATTGTAGGCCTTTCCCGCGAAGTCGTCGATAAATTCTTTACGGGAACGGCAAGCCGCGTGGGAGGAATCGGTCTGGAAGAAATTGCCAAGGAAGCTTTGATGCGCTGGCGCTCGGCGATAGAAAGCAAAAGTCCGCTGCTTCCGTCTGGTGGGGAATATCGTTATCGTAAAGACGGGGAACGACATTTGTGGACTCCCGAAGCGATTTCGAATTTACAACGCGCCGTTCGCACGGGAGACCAGAAACGGTATGATACTTATGCGGAACTCATCAACGACCAGACCGTGCACCAGAGCACTTTGCGCGGACTTTTCGCATTCAAAAAGACGAATCCGATTCCTTTGGACGAGGTGGAACCCGCTTCGGAAATCATGAAGCGTTTTGTCACGGGCGCAATGAGTTACGGCGCTATTTCCAACGAAGCGCACGAGGCGATAGCCATTGCGATGAACCGGATTGGCGCAAAGAGCAACTGCGGCGAAGGCGGCGAAGACCCGGAACGCTATATCCCTCTTTCTAACGGGGATTCGCTTTCGAGTGCCATCAAGCAAGTGGCGAGCGGGCGTTTTGGCGTAACGGACGAATATCTGGTGAACGCCAAGGAATTGCAGATTAAAATTGCACAGGGCGCAAAACCGGGAGAAGGTGGTCAGTTGCCCGGACATAAGGTCAGCGAGCAGATTGCGAAAGTGCGCCATTCGACTCCGGGTGTTACCTTAATCAGTCCGCCGCCGCATCACGATATTTATTCGATTGAAGATATCGCGCAATTGATTTTTGATTTGAGAAATGCCAACGACAAGGCTCGTATTTCGGTAAAGCTCGTTTCGGAAGTTGGGGTCGGAACGGTCGCGGCAGGAGTTGCCAAAGCCAGAGCGGATGTGATTCTGATTTCTGGTTATGATGGAGGTACTGGAGCTTCTCCGTTGTCGTCCGTAAAGCACGTTGGTGCGCCTTGGGAATTAGGACTTTCTGAAGCCCAGACGACGCTTGTGCTGAATAAATTACGCAACCGTGTTCGCCTTCAGGTGGACGGTCAGATGAAAACGGGTCGGGATGTGGTTATAGGAGCTCTTCTCGGTGCAGAAGAATTTGGCTTTGCAACTACGATTCTGGTGGTGCTGGGCTGTGTGATGATGCGGCATTGCCATTCGAATACTTGTCCGGTCGGCGTTGCTACGCAGGACCCGGAACTTCGCAAACGGTTCAAGGGAAAGCCCGAACACATTATTCAGTATTTGCATTTTGTCGCCGAAGAAGTTCGTCATTATATGGCTCAACTCGGTTTCCGCACATTTGACGAAATGGTTGGACGCAGCGACTTGCTGGAAATGAACCGGGCTATCGATTTTTGGAAGGCCAAAGGTTTGGACTATTCCGGCATTCTTTATCAGGCATCGACCAAGCCAGAAGAAATTCGCTGCACGCACTCGCAAGAGACGGGACTGGACGGTGCCGCAGACTACGAAATTTTGAAGAAAGCGGAAACCGCCATTGAAACAAAGAAACCGGTTTCGTTGTCGTTCTCCATTCGCAATACCAATCGCACGTTTGGAACCATTGTTTCCAGTCGCATTGCGCAAAAGTATGGTTATGCGGGACTTCCCGATGATACGGTTTCCATTCATTTGCTGGGTTCTGCCGGTCAGAGTTTTGGTGCGTTTGGAGCGCATGGTCTGACTTTGGAATTAGAAGGCGAAGCCAATGATTATGTAGGCAAAGGTCTTTCGGGCGCAAAGATTATTGTGCGTCCGCCAAAGAGAAGCTCTTTTGCTCCAGAAAATAACGTCATTGCGGGCAATGTGATTCTTTACGGGGCCACATCGGGCGAAGTCTATTTGAATGGTTGCGCAGGAGAACGCTTTGGCATTCGCAATAGTGGAGCGCTTGCCGTTGTGGAAGGTGTGGGCGATCATGCTTGCGAATACATGACTGGAGGGCGCATCGTTGTTCTGGGTCCGACGGGAATCAATTTTGGTGCGGGAATGAGCGGAGGCATCGCTTACGTCTATGATGAAGGCGGTCAATTTGACAGTCTTTGCAATACCGATATGATTGATTTGGATCCGTTGAATGCAGCCGACGAAAAGGAACTCAAAACACTGATTGAAAATCATGTGAAGTACACGGGAAGCCCAAAGGCCAAGAGAATTTTGGAAAACTGGGACAGGGAATGCGAATTTTTTGTCAAGGTTTTCCCGATGGAATATCGGCGGGCTTTGGAAATGATGAACCAGCGAGAACACGGCTAAAAGGAGGTTGGACATGAATGCGAATAAACCATTTATGACGATTCCTCGCCGGGAAGCAGAAGAACGTCCCGTACAGGAGAGAGTCCGCGATTACAAGAAAACCGCAAAAGAGATGACTCAGGAACAGATAATGGAGCAAGCTCTGCGCTGTATGAATTGCGGAGTTCCGTTCTGTCATTCTTATGGTTGTCCTTTGCTGAATGCCATTCCGGAAATCAACCGTTCCGTTAGTCGTGGCGAATGGCGCAAGGCTCTGGATTTATTGTTGGATACAAGTCCTTTTCCTGAATTTACCGGAATAGTCTGCCCGGCTCTTTGTGAAGGTTCTTGCGTCAATGGTCAGGATGGAGATGCGGTGACGAATCGGGAAATTGAGCATCGGGTGATTGAAACCGCTTATGAAAATGGCTGGGTTCAAGCGAATATTCCGCAAATCCGAAGTGATAAAAGGGTTGCCGTTATTGGTTCTGGACCTTCGGGACTTTCCTGCGCGGAATTTTTGAATCGCGTCGGCATTCAAGTGACGGTTTACGAAAGTGCAGAACACGCTGGCGGTTTTATGCGTTACGGCATTCCAGATTTTCGCTTGCCTAAATCGGTGATAGAACGCCGCATTGCGTTGATGCGCCAAGAAGGAATCCGCTTTGAAATGAACGTGTGCGTTGGCAAGGACGTGTCTCCGGAATATCTCCTTCGCCATCATAACGCGATTGTGCTTTGCTGCGGTTCGCGCAAGCCTCGGGATTTGAAAGTTCCGGGGCGGGACTTGTCCGGCATCCATTTTGCCGTGGACTATCTTACTCAGCAGAACCGTATTAACGGTGGAGAAATGTTCGAATACGACGAAACAAAAAATGCAAAAGGCAAGCATGTTGTTGTTGTAGGTGGCGGGGATACGGGCGCAAACTGCATTGGAACCGCTATTCGGCAAGGAGCTTTGGACGTAACTCAGATTGAAATTATGCCGAAAGCACCAGATACGCGTGCTTCGAACAATCCTTGGCCTGAATGGCCTCGCATATTCAAAGAAACTCCCGCTCATCAAGAAGGCTGCAAACGGCAGTGGAATGTCAATACGTTAGAAGCCATCGGCGAAAATGGAAAGGTCAAGGCTTTGCGTTGCACGGAAATCGAATGGAAACGCGGCGAAGATGGTCGAATGTTCAATGTGCCTAAACCGGATGGAAATTTTATTCTTCCCGCCGATTTGGTTCTGCTTGCCATGGGATTCGTCGGTCACGATATTCCAGATATTGTAAATGCATTTAAATTAAGAGCGGATGAACGCGGACGCATTTTTCGAGACGAATCGGGAATGACATCGGTAAAAGGTGTTTACATCGCTGGAGATTGCGCTACTGGGCAATCTTTGGTTGTGCGGGCGATTGCAGATGGAAAACGCGTGGCGAAAGGCATTGTTCAAGCTCTTCTATAAAAACGGAACGGATATATGGCGATAAAAGACGATCAAAAGATAAAGGAACTGGAACTGCTTTATCGGGTGGGCCAGATCCTTGATGAAAGCATGGATATGCGAAATGTCTTGCGACCGGTGATGAACACTCTCGGCGAACACATGGGTTTTAAACATGCTACGGTAACTCTTTACAATCGACAGACGGGTGAAATCTCCATTGAGCTTGCGACTGGGCTTTCTCCGCTGCAAACGAAAAAAGGACGTTACAAGGTTGGTGAAGGAATTACAGGAAAAGTCGTAGAATCTGGCAAGCCTATTGTTGTGCCGGATGTGACGAAGGATCCGAATTTTTTGGATCGCACGGGTCGCGGAAAAGTCTCGGGAAAGGCCTTCATCTGCGTGCCAATCGCCATTGAAAAGGAAGTTGTCGGCGCTTTGAGTGTCGATGAATTTAATTCTTCCGCAGACCAGCTAGATGATGATCTGCGTCTGTTGGAAATTATTGCGATGATGATTGCTTCTGCTGTCAAGTTGCGTCGTCAAGCAGAAGAAGAAACGGAAATTCTTCAGGCGGAAAATGAGCGGCTTCGTTCGGAATTGAAAGATCGTTTTCGTCCGTCGAATATTGTGGGCAATTCTCGGGAAATGCAAATTGTCTATGACCAGATCGCTCGAGTTGCCAAAAGCCCTTCGACGGTATTGATTCTCGGTGAAACAGGGACGGGTAAAGAGTTGGTCGCCCAGGCGATTCACTACAACTCCGATCGAGCCAACCGTCCTTTTGTCCGCGTTCATTGCGCAGCACTTCCAGAAAATATCATTGAAAGCGAATTGTTCGGACATGAAAAAGGGGCTTTTACCGGAGCGATTTCCGAGCATAAAGGCCGTTTTGAAATGGCGGATGGCGGAACGATTTTTCTCGATGAAATTGGGGAAATTTCGCCAACGCTTCAGGTGAAACTTCTCCGTGTATTGCAGGAACATGAATTTGAACGCGTCGGCGGAAATAAAACGATTCATGTGAATATCCGCGTGATTGCGGCGACCAACAAGGATTTGCTGCAAATGGTTCGCGATGGAAAATTCCGGGAAGACCTGTATTATCGTCTGCACATTTTCCCGATTTACGTCCCGCCTCTGCGCAAACGGAAAAGCGACATCGTTCTTCTAGCGGATCATTTCTTGGATCGTTATAATAAGATTCTGGGCAAGGAAATCCGTCGCCTTTCGACGGGAACGATTGATATGCTGATGAGCTACCACTGGGCGGGAAATGTTCGTGAATTGGAAAATTGCATTGAGCGAGCCGTTCTTGTTGCCGAAGGGAATGTGATATATCCGCATCATTTGCCTTCGACATTGCAGACAGCGGAATCCACGGGTGCTCCGATTCGTGGCGACTTGAAAAGCATGGTCGAGACGTATGAACGCGATATCATTTGCGACGCTCTCAAAAGTGCCAAAGGCAAGGTCGCACCGGCGGCAAGAGCTCTGGCGACGACGCAGCGTATTTTGGGCTATAAAATCAAAATGTTGGGCATCAACCCGAAAAGATTTGCCTGATTTTTGCTCAGCGGTTTTTGTGAAACTTGCTTTGTGAAAATCTGGGCAAAGCGGTACAATTCATATACGCCGATAATTTGTATATTTGCTCTGGTTTAGCGCAAATAGGAATTGTATGCTGGATTTGAAAAAGGCGAAGTCGGCAGGCTCTTATCGCGAGTTCAAACAGACCGCTTCATTTGAAAAATATATTCGATTTGAATCGCAAACGCTTTTGAATCTTGCGAGTAATGATTATTTGGGAATTGCGACAAGTCGAAATTTACGCGATGAATTTTTGGATACGGTCAAAGCGAAGGATGTTTTTTTTGGTTCGGGCGCAAGTCGTTTGGTTTACAATTCCAGCGAGGCCTTTTATAATCTTGAAAACTGGTTTGAATCTCGTTTCCAGAAAAAAGCTCTGATTTTTAATTCGGGTTATTCGGCAAATTTGGGAATCATTTCGGCATTGGCCGACCCTAAAACGCTTTTTATTGCCGACAAACTCATCCATGCCAGTATGATAGATGCGCTTCAGCTGTCGCGGGCCAATTTTAAACGGTTTGCGCACAATAATATAGAAGCTCTTTCCCGATTGTTGGAATTGCACCATTCGGAATACGAAACGATTATCGTGC
The DNA here is from genome assembly GCF_002300445.1 of Fibrobacter sp. UWS1. NCBI lineage: Bacteria > Pseudomonadati > Fibrobacterota > Fibrobacteria > Fibrobacterales > Fibrobacteraceae > Fibrobacter > Fibrobacter sp. UWS1. Next base: position 1,311,063 of record NZ_NSGW01000001.1, on the reverse strand, counting down.
TGACCGAAGCGGTTTTTAGCATGGATGGCGATTTTGCGGATTTGCCCGCGATGATTGCTTTGAAAAAGAAATATCCGAATGTTAAATTGTATGTAGATGAAGCGCATTCGTTTTTTGCTTTGCATGAGTTGGGACTTTCTCGCGCATTAAATCTCGATGCAGATGTGGATTTTATTCTTGTTACGCTTTCCAAGGCACTTGGCGGTTCTGGAGCGGTATTTCTTTGCAACGATGAAATTCGGCAGATTCTTATCAATTCGGCGCGAAGCCTCATCTTTTCGACGGCGATTCCCAGCATTGATGTCGCTTGGACACATTTTGTCCTTTCCAAAGATTTTTCTGCACGTCGGCAAATTTTACACGATTCGATTCGTTTTTTGGAATTGAGCGATTCGCAAATCTGTCCTTTCATTGTGGGCGAAAATGAAGATGCGCTCTTGCTTTCTCGAAAGTTGCTGCAACAAGGCTTTTTTGTTCCCGCGATTCGTCCTCCTACGGTTCCCTTGCACACTGCGCGTTTACGAATCAGTTTGCGTGGCGATATCACGCCAGAGGAGCTGGCTTCTTTAAAGGAAATTCTCGATGCGTATAAAGCAGCTCACGCCGGATAGAGAAAATCGTCCACTCGCCTTGATTTTTTTAGGCTACGCTTTTACTCCGGAATGTCTTTCCTCTGTGGATTTTGGAAATTATGATGTCTCTGTCGTTTATGATTATCAAACTTTAGAATTTGAAGATCTGATGGCGTGGGAAAAAATTCAGAATTCAAAAAGAGAAATTTTTTTGATCGCTTGGTCTATGGGTGTTTGGGCGGCAAATCGTTTTGCTTCTGGCTTGGAATTTCAAAAAGCGGTTGCGATCAACGGAACGCCTTTTGGCATTCATGAAAATTTTGGGATTCCGCCGGGGACATTTCAAAATTCCATCGAACATTTTGATTTTGAATTGTTTAAAAAGTGGTGTTTTTTGAATGATAGGGCGCAGGCCCATTTTGCGTTTTCTGATCATCCGAAAATCGAATTGCAAACTTTATTCAAAGCCTCCAAAAATGTGGCGCAAAATCGAATTCGCTGGACAAAAGCGATTGTTTCCAAAAAGGATGTCGTTTTTCCTCCCAAGGCAAGTTCCTGTTTTGAATGTCCTGTGCAGACCATTCTTGCACCGCATTTCCCATTTTTTAAAATGAATTCGCTGGAGGACATTTTTGCGATTTGAATCCGCAAAAAATTATGACGAGTTTGCGGTAGCGCAAAAACAAGCTGCTCGGGATTTGTATCATGCGCTTTTTCAATATGTAAAACGAGCTGACCGCATTTACGAAATTGGCTGTGGCTCGGGAATTTTTACTCATTACCTTCTTCGCCATTTCGCTTTTCGTCAATTGTTCCTGAACGACCTCTACCGCTGCCCTTTGATGGAGCGTTATCCCTCGCAGATCGGAGATGTTTGTGAACAGGAAATTCCCTCAAATTTGGATTTGGTCGTTTCCAGTTCTGTTTTCCAGTGGATTGTTCCTTTGGAAGAACTTTTTAAAAAAATCGCTGCCGCTTTGAAACAGAATGGATTTTTTGCTTTTTCAATGTTTGTCGCCGGGACGCTTTGGGAATTGGAATCGTTTACGCATCAAGGTTTGCCGTATAAAACGCCGCAGCAAATAAAAGAAATTTTGTTCCGCCATTTCGATATTGTTGAATGGAAAGAAAATTTTTGTACGCTCTCTTTTCCGGATTGTTTCGCTCTTCTCCATAGCTTGAAGCAAACCGGAGTGAATAATTTGCAAGGAGATTTTCGACTGACAAAAACTTCTTATCGAAAATTGGATGAATCATTTGATGGCAAATATGAACTGACATATCGCTATGGGGTATTTGTTGCTCGGAAAAAGTAAGGATTTGCGAAATAGACTTTGGCAATCGTTCAAAATGTCTGCACGAGAAATTTAAGGATTTTACTTCAAAAGAACGTTTCTTTTTGGATTGTCTATTTCACCCACTTCTGCCTTTTACTCAGATTTTGTATATTGTAGAGAACCATTTTATAAAAGGATTTTTTTATGCAATTCCGGCCTGTCAAAGAACAATTGGACATTCTACTTCGCGGTGTAGCCGAGATCATTCCGGCAGATGAACTGGAACAGAAACTTCAAAAATCTTATGACACGGGAATTCCTCTGCGTGTAAAACTCGGCGTGGATCCAACGGCTCCCGATGTGCATTTAGGGCATACGGTTGTGATGCGCAAATTGCGTCAATTTCAAGATTTAGGACATACGGTTGTTTTGATTGTCGGCGATTATACGGCGCAAATCGGAGATCCGTCCGGTCGCAATAAAGCACGTCCGCGCCTTTCTCACGAGCAGGTTTTAGAAAATGCCAAAGAATATCAGCAACAGTTTTTCCGCGTTGTGCGGGAAGATCGGGTGGAAATTCGTTATAATGGTGAATGGTTTAGCAAGTTGCCGTTCTCTAAAGTGACGGAATTGATGGGGCAGTTTACTGTTGCTCAAATGCTAGAACGGGAAGACTTTCACAATCGCTATGTCTCCAACAGTCCGATCAGTTTGCACGAGTTTATGTATCCGATGATGCAGGGCTATGATTCCGTCGCCATCCAAAGTGACATTGAACTTGGAGGAACGGACCAGAAGTTCAACGTTTGCCGCGGTCGCGATTTGCAAATGTTCGAGAAAATGCCTCTTCAAATCGGTATGTTCATGCCCATTCTTTTGGGAACGGATGGAAAAGCCAAGATGAGCAAGAGCCTTGGCAATTATGTGGGCGTGAACGAACCAGCCGACGTGATGTATCACAAGATATACAATTTGGCGGATTCCATTGTCGAAAATTGGTTTGAGCTTTTGACCGATGTTCCTCTGGCGGAAATCAAACAGATGATGGCGGAGGTGGCTTCCGGAAAATTGAATCCGAATGTGGCGAAAGATCGCCTGGCCAAGAATATCGTAGCCCAATATTACGGGGCTGAAGCCGCTGAAGCCGCTGCCGTCAAAGAAAAAGAAATTCACAGCGGTAACGCCATTCCGTCCGATGCAAAGGAATGCCGGTTGGATGCGGGCGAGTATAAAATTTTGGATCTTCTTGTGCAAGTGAAAGCGTTTTCGTCTAAAGGCGAAGCTCGCCGCATGGTGCAGAACGGCGGCGTCAAGTTGGCTGGAGAAAAAGTTTCCGATCCGATGATGGAAGTGAAAGTTTCCGGTTCAGACCAGCTTTTGGTTCAAGTTGGCAAACGCAACTTTTTCAAGGTCAATTTCTAATGAACGGCGACACTTTGATCTTGGGATTGAATCCGACCTGGCAGCGTCTGTTTCTGGTGGACGAGTTTCGACCGGGCGAAGTCAATCGTTTGTCCAAGGTAGAGGAATTTGCTTCGGGCAAAGGGATCAACTGTGCACGGATTTTGCGCAAACTGGGCGGTGATTTTATGCTTGCCCATTTTCTGGGCGGCGAACGCAGCGTTTCGATTTGTGATGAAATCGCCGCAGCGGGAATTCGTCAAGTTCCGATTTGGATAGGCGATTCCACTCGGCTTTGCACGACGATTATTTCCAAAGGCGATACGACGGAATTGATTGAGCCGTCCCCTCAAATTACAGAAGCTGAAAATAAGGATTTTTCGCAAACCATTGGCGAAGTCTGGAATGATGTCTTAAATATCGTGCTGTGTGGTTCTTTCCCTTCGGGATTTCAAAAGGAAATTTTGAGCCAACAGAATTTGACGGGCAAACGCCTGTTTATCGATGCTGTGGATGGCATTGATACGTGGCTGGAGCAGGGGGTGGAACTTCTGAAAATCAACTTGGACGAATACTGCAAACTCTTGCAGCGTTATGGAATTCCGCAAATTACTTCGAGTCCGCAGTTTTGGAAAATGACCGCTTCTACGCTTCTCGATCGTTTACCGATTCGTCATTTGGTCGTTACGGACGAGGATGCTCTGGTTCATGCTTTTTACCGTTTAGAAGGCAAGTTCATGGGGCTTGAACTCCAGCCTCCGCAAATCAAAGTGGTTAATGACATTGGTGCCGGTGATGCTTTTCTTGCCGGTTGGCTTTCCGCTGATTTTTTAAATCTGCCGATCAACCATTGCCTCGCCAAGGCCACGGCGGTTTCGGTGGCTCGCTGTGAAGTCGATCGCCCATGGAATCTGGATATTTCTCGGGTGTCCGCTTTGGAAACGGAATTGCTTTCTCGGATTGTCAAAATGACGGATTGATATGCGGACTCTTCAAAAGACTCTGCTAGCGATTCCTTCTTCCGTGGAATGGGATGTCCTCTTTCCAAAAGTTCCGTATGAAAATAGTGTCCAAAAGCCGTTTGTTTTGAGTTCGTCATTGGAGGCGGCTTGTGTCGGGGTCGGGCTGGTCGGTTTTGCTTCGGGATTTACGCAACTACTCGGTTCTCGGCAATACACAAAGGCGATTCTTGTCGGGATTGCTGGTGCTCTTCCGTTCAGCGGGCTTTCATCGGGAACAATCGTTCGGGTAGATGCAGAATGTGTTGGCGATGTCGGCTATTGGAATGACGGTGTCTTTTCTCCATTTTCCAAACGCCCGTATTGTTTTAAAGCGACTTCATCAAAATGGGCTCCTCCGTCCATCGCCCAACTCTCCGGTGTTCGGGGCGTTTCGGTCAATACGATGACTTCCTGCGAGCAAGTTTTGGAATTTCGTGCTCGCTTTTACAAGGCCCAAGTGGAAGCCATGGAAGGCGCTTCGGCATTTGCCATTGCTAAAGCGTTGGGAATTCCTGTTTTTGAAGTCCGAGCCATTAGCAATTTTGCTGGCGACAGAGATGTTTCTGGCTGGAATATCAAACAGTCTCTTCAAAAAGTTCGGAAACAAATTATCGATCCGATGGTGGAGAAATTTTAATGAACTCTCAAAAACTTATTTTCAGAAATTGACACATCGCTCTATCTCATTGGATTTTTCTTTATCAAAATAGTCTTTAGAGGTTGCCTTATGCAAAAATTGCGCTTGGGAATTTCGACTTGCCCAAATGATACTTTTATTTATGAAGCTCTGGTTCAAGGCCTTATTCATTCCGAATTCGCGTGGGAAGTCACTTTTGCGGACGTCCAGACTTTGAATGAAATGGTTCTTGCCGGAAATCTCGACGTGGCGAAAGTCAGCTGCGGGGTTCTTCCGCAGATTCAATCGAATTATCGCTTGCTTTCTTGCGGCGGGGCTATGGGCTATGGTTGCGGTCCGCTTCTTTTGTCGTCTCGGAAAAGCGCTTCTTTTGATCCGGCAAGCAAAACTTTTCTTCCTGGAAAAAATACGACAGCAGCCGCTTTATTTTTCTTTTGGTTCGCGACGACGCAAGGTGGCCGACGGCCTATTGTTTCTTATGCTTTTTTTGATGAAATATATCAAAAGCTTCTTTCTGGCCAATGTTTTCAAGGGGTGGTTATTCACGAAAAACGATTCACTTGGGAACAGGATGGTTTAAAATCGCTGGTGGATTTGGGTGCTTTTTGGGAAGCAGAAACCCGTTCTCCGATTCCGTTGGGTTGTACGGTAGCCAAAAAAAATCTAGAATCGCCTGTGATTCTAGCGGTTGAAAACGAAATTCGCCGGAGCTTGGATTTTGCCTGGAAACGTCCGAATCTTGTTTCGAATTTTATCCGCAAAAAGGCGCAAATTCCGGACGATTCAGTAATAGAAAAGCATATTCGTATGTTTGTTACGGAATTTACCTGCGACATAGGCTCGGATGGAGAAAGATCTCTCGATTACTTAATGAAACATCTTACTGTGTAAAAAGAAATAAACAAACGAAAAGGGAGGGCGTAAAAAAAATCTTTTTTTTGAAAAATTTACATTGAACCGAAATTTTGACCAAAACTTTATTTATTTTCGAGAGAAATCTATTTAAGGGAGTTTCTTATGGATTTGGTTCAGCAACTAGAACAGGAGCTCGTGGCGTTGAAGCACGAGTACGAAAAGTTCATCAAAGGCAATAAATCCGCGGGAACACGCGCCCGTAAGGTTCTGCAGAATATCAAACGTACCTGTCAGGATCTTCGTGTTTCTATTCAAGGAGTGAAGAAGGAATCGGACGGAAAGAAACCGGAAGAAGAAGGAGATGCATCCTAATTTTTGGAAACAAAAGCGTGAAATGCTCTAAAAAAATGTTTTTTTTCAAAGATTTATCATTAAAACTATTTGACTAAAGCCATTTTTGAAGGTATATTCCACGTTGTGATTTGGTACACAGAGAGTGGTTCCCCTTGTATCCGGTCCGAATGGATGTGTAGAAATTATGTTTTATGATTGGAGAAATCTAGCAGTATGACCCTAAAGAAAGTATTCGTAGTTCTTGCCGGGACTATGCTCTTCGCGGGATACGCTTCGGCAAAGGCGATTAACGTGCCGGGCGATTACGCAAAGATCGCGGACGCACTGGGCAACGCAGACGCTGGCGATACCATTTTTGTCAAGCGTGGAACGTATAACGAAAACATCACCCTTATCATGGGCGTTGTTCTTAAAGGGGAAGACCCTTTGACGACGATTATTGATGGTGGGCGTCGCGGACCGACCGTGATGGGTACGTCCGGAGCGGAAATGTCGCACTTTACCATTCGGAATGGTATAGAAGGCATCCTCTGCGAAAATGCGGCTCCCTATATCCATCATTGCTATGTCATGGACAACAAGGCGACTGGCATCGCCGCGTTCATTTCTCTCCCTAATTTGCGCAACAATGTCGTGTACGGCAACCGCTGGTCCGGCATTCTTGCTTGGGGCGCAAAGTCGCTGGACGCTTATGTGGAACAGAACGTTGTTTTGCGGAATGGTTATTCGGGACTTACCCTCAAGGGACCGACAAATCTTGTTGCCCGGAACAACATTTTCATGGAAAACCATTATTATGGTGTCTTTGCCGATCCTGCTGCGGGTCAGACAAAGATTGAATACAATAACATCTATAAGAACTACTACCCGTTCAATCGCTTTATTAAGGTAAACCGGACGAATGTTTCGCTGGATCCGAAATTCGTTAATCCTTCGCTCGGCAAACCGAATTTTTACTGCAATTCCAAATCTCCGATGTTGAAACGTGGCAAGGGCAAACTGGATATCGGTTTGCTTGCTCATGACGTTCTCCCTGAAAAGGAAGAAGAAGTCAATGAAACGCGCAATCCGGATACCGATGGTGACGGAATGTGTGATCCATGGGTTTCGGAAGAAAATGTTTTGGATAAGTATGCGGCGGTTTGTTCCGGCATTGACCAATGCCCGGAAGACGCTGAAGATGTGGATGGCTTCCAAGATGATGACGGCTGCCCCGACCCGGACAATGATCGTGATGGCGTTTGCGATCCGTGGGTAGAAGCTAGTGGCCTGCTGGACAAGTATGCTCACACCTGTAAGGGGGCGGATGCTTGCCCGGATAATGCGGAATCCTTAAATGGTTATAAGGATGATGATGGCTGCCCGGATGAAGTTCCTGTTCCGCCGAAGAAAGTATTCATTCTTGAAGGTGTTAATTTTGAATCTGGCAAGGCTGTTATCACAAAGGACTCCGAAGTTTCTCTCCGTAAGGTTATAGACATTATGGAAGCTTTCCCGGAAATTTCCTTTGAAATCGTGGGCCACACCGATAATGTCGGTAGTGCAGAAAAGAACAAGAAGCTTTCTGCGGAACGTGCTGAAGCGGTGAAGACGTTCTTAGTGGAAAACGGAATTGCCGAAAATCGTATGGTGACCCGTGGTGCCGGCGATACACAGCCGAAAGCTTCCAACAAAACGCCGGAAGGCCGTGCCCAGAATCGTCGCATTGAATTCACTCGCACGGACATTAAGTAAGGAGAAAGTTAGACGATGACACGCTTTAGCTTCATCAAGACAACAGCTATTGGGCTTATCTGCACGAGTGCAGCGTTTGCTTCTCCCTCGTATGCACCCCATAAATATCAGCAGAACGACTGGTTTGGCGAATTTGGTAGCAACAATACTTCGATGTATGTAAACCCTGCTGGAATCGCTGAAACAGATCAAATAGAACTTTCTATCGGCTTTTTCAGCACGATAAGTGGCGAAGCTTCTCAGGAATACGGTTCGATTACGATTCCGTTCGGCTATGATCATACTTTAGGCATTTCGTTCTTTGAAAACGGTGCCGACGTGGATGGTGGCTATTCCTATGTGGAAAACGCCTATATGATTGGTTACGCTTATCGTCTGATGCATTGCTTGGCTTTGGGCGTTGACCTCTCTATCCTTCAGATCAACCAGTTCGATGCGAATAAGCAATTGACTTTGGGCGCTGATGTGGGTATCAGTTGGAATCCGATTTCCAACTCCCGTTTTGGTAGTCTGACTGTTGGTGTTGCTTTCCAGAACGCTGTAGCTCCGGCTATTAGTACGGAAGCGGACAATTCCTCTTATCATTTTGTATTCATGGGAGCCGATGAATCTTACAAGGTTCCGAGCAACTTGAACTTTACCCTGTTCTATCGCGGCTTTAACCGGATGCTGGAAGCCAAAGCGGAATTTTCCGTGATTGACGTCCTGCATGAAAGCTCTGAAGGTGGAGACGGAACAAGTTTGGAAACGAGCTTTACCTTGACGTATTATCTGAGTACTCATTTGGGTGTTCGTCTTCGCTTTACAAAGGAAGGCTATCCGGTTCTTGGTGCTACAGTCAATGTCAAAGACGTCACGATTTTCCGCTATCTGGCTCTGGATTTGGAAATGTCGCACGACGATATTGTTGAAAAGAAAAACCGTGGTTTTATCTGGGCTGTAAAGCTGACCTCTCGTTTTGGCAATACGCGTGAAGAAAACATCGGTGAAGATCGTTATCGTCGTTTGAAAATCGAACCGGAAAACGATTATCGTGCTGCCATGCGTTTATATTTGAACCGTCAATTCCTGGAAGCGGCTTATGCTTTTGGCAAGGTTCAGACGAAGTATCCGGCATTCCATTTGGTGGACCAAGCTGCTTTCTATAAAGGCAAGTCCTTTGAAAATATGCGTATGCACAAAGCTGCCAAAGCGGTTTATGAAGATGCCATCAAGCGTTATCCGCAGAGTGACCAACGCGCCAAGTATCATTTCCAGTTGATGAATATCGATTATAAGGAAGGCAAATTCAACGATGCAATGGTGAAGTACCAGTATATTGTTCAACATTTCAGCGAAAGCGATGTGAAAGCGGATGCGGACTATATCGCTGGCCAGATTAAGTTTGAACAAGGGCTTTATCAAGAATCCATCGACCTTCTTTCTGCGATTCTTCCGGGTAACGCTAACTATTTCTATGCGCGTTATACTATGGGCATTGCCAACAGCCGTATGGGCAAATGGGATGAAGCCGAAAACTGCTTCCGTGACATTATCGATCAGCCGGCTTCCAACCAATCCGAAATGGATTTGCAGGATGCGGCCAAGGTCAAACTGGGACATATCTATTTCTCGGGTGACAATCCCAACATTCCAGAAGCGGCTGGGCTTTATGGTCAGGTAAAACCGGGTTCTCCTGTTTACGATGAAGCGATGTTGGCTCTGGGATGGTCCTTCTTGAAGGTGAATAAACCGGATGAAGCGATTAAATTTGCTCAGTGGATCATCAAGAATATGCCGGATTCCTTCCTCCTGTCCGAAGCGTATCTTGTTGAAGGCTATTGCTACTACATGAAGAAGGATTTTGATCGGGCTGAAAAGTCTTTGAGCAATGCGGAAAAATTGACAGAACAGCCCGTGGTTTCTATGGCTGCTCGCGATAGTGCCCGCAAAGTTTATGAAGATAACGAAGCGCATTTTGACAGTGTACAAGCAAAAGCTTTGGATCTTTCCCGTCAGCTCCCGACTCCTCGTGTTCAGATGAAACGCGATCAGCTCCGTCCAGACTTTGACAAAGCGAATCAGGCGATTGACGATTACGCGAAATTTATGCAGCGTTCTCAACAGAGCGATCGTTTTGAATCGAACCGTAAGCGGGTTTTGGAAGACGCCGGATTCACGTTGGCGACGGTGAAGACCAAGAAAGCCGAAAGCGGGGGATCTGGATCGACAAATTCTCAAGAACTTCAGCAGTTGGAAGAATTGGAAGAATTGGAATAAATCAACTTATGGGATAGGCCTGGTATAATAACTTGGGTCTATCCTTATTTTAAAAGCCTATAGGTAGGATATTCAATGAAAAAACTCTTTTTAATCGCTTTATCCGTGTTTGTTTGCGCTGGCGTATCCTTTGCGGATCCGTGCAAAGACAAAACGAATGAAGCTAAAAATATGCTTGCCAAGTGCAAAGCAATGAAAAAAGGCTCGTCCGAATACAAGCAGTGTGCTAGTTCTTACAACTTGTTGAAGACAAAAGCGCAGCAAGCTTGCCGTTCTGGAGGCATGGACGAAAATGAAATGCAGGCCGCTATTAAACAGTGGCGTACGCAAGTGGATCGCTGCAAAGGAAAGCAAAGCTCTCGTTGTGCGAGTGCCCTTCAGCAATTAGGCAACTACCAGTATCGTCTGGAAGAAAAATACCAGATCGATAAAATGGTTCAGTATGAAGAAGATGTTGCTTGGTGCGAAGACCGCGACAACGAACCGGCTAAGTGTAAAAATTTAGGTTCAGGACCGAAAGTGGATCACTCCAAGTCCTTGGGCTATTTCTTGGAGTATATTGATAAGTATCCGAAAGAGACTAGAACTCCAAACGTGATGTATCAGGCTTCTTTTGTGTATGAAGCAAGCGGCGAAGAAGAAAAGGCTTATAAGCTGCGGATGCGTTTAGTGAAGGAGTTCCCGGATAATGGACTTGTGCCGAAAACGTGGCTACGTATTGCGGAATACCATTTCATGAATAGAAAATTCCGCGATGCTATCGATGCTTATAAGCGTGTGACTGGTTTTGAAAATTTGACGGGTAAAGAAGCCGCGCTGGCCATGTACCATTTGGCTGAATCCTATTACAATATCGCTGAATATGAAATTGCCGCAAAAACGTATTACATATACATTGTTGGTTCCGATGCGGGTAAATACCCGAACGATTTGCGCTTGGAAGCGATGGACTTTATGGCCGCTTCTTTCTCGGATATCGATGATGGTGTTCGTGTCGCCGCAAAATTTTTGAAAGACAAAAATGTGAAATTTAAAGACTCGCTCTATTATCGTATCGGTATGAAGAATAAGGATCATGACCGTAACGAAGAAGCGGTGCAGTCTTTCAAATATTTGTTGGACATCAATCCGGATTATGTTGATGCCCCGCTCGCCGATGTTGCAATGGTTGAAATTCTCATCATTCAGCAAAAATTCGACGAAGCCCAGGAACAGCGTAAACTCGTCGTGAAGCGTTATAGCAAGAATTCTTCTTGGTTTAAAAAGAACAAGCAGTATCCTAAGTCTGTGGAAAATGCGGAAAAAGCTATTCGTGCTGCAATGCTTGATATCCCGCAGTATGATCATTCTCAAGCTGCAAAATTGATGAAAGAAGGCGATACAGAGGCTGCTAAAAAACGTTATGCGGTTGCTATCAAGGGATATAATGATTTCTTGAACCAATACAAGAACGAACCTTCTTGGGATGAATATAAAGTGTATGCGAATTTGGCTCTTGTTTATCAGGAAATGGATCAGTTTGCCAAAGCCGCCGAAATGTTCAATAAAATTGTGGACGCGGATACAAATCGCTATGGTCGTCGGGCTTTGGGTTCTGCTGCTCCCTACAAGAAGGAAGACGCAGGCTATAATGCCGTCTTGATGATGGACAAGGCTCGTGTTACCGCGCAGCAGAGCAAGGTTCAGGACGATCCGGTTAAGGCTTACGAGCTTCCGGAAACCAAAGCGTATTTCGCTCAGGTTGATAAGTATATGGCCAAGTTTGCTTCACAGAAAGAAGCGGTTGAATTGGCCTATAACGCCGCTATTGTTCGCTATCAAGCTAAACAATACAAGCAGGCTGTCGTTGATTTCCGCAATCTAAAAACGAATTATCCGAACAACCAATATATTCTTCTTATCAGTCGTATGCTGGCGCAATCGCTTTTGGAATCGGATCAGCTGGATGAATCCCAAAAGGAATTTGAATGGCTGTTGAAACAGTACACCGAAGTCAAGGCGACTCGCAACGATTCGATGGCAAAGATTATCCGCACTTCGATTGCCGCCGTCCTTTTCCAGAAAGCGGATCGTGCGGTGAAAGCAGGGCAATTTGAACAGGGCGCTGCCGCTTATTTGGATCTGGTTAAGCACTATCCCAAAGAAGCTTTTGCGGACAAGGCTGTGTTTGAAGCGGCTACTGCTTATGAAAAGGCCAATAATTACGACAAGGCCGCCCAGACCTTTATGATGCTTCCGATGAATTACGGCTCCTCGCCACTTACCATTAGGGGTATCCTTCGTGCTGCTTTGGCTTACAAGAAAGCGGGCAAGCCAGAACAAGCCGCCCAGACATTCCTTTTCATTACGAATAATTTTGAAAAAGATTCGATGGCCTTTGCGGCGATTGGATTTGCCGCTACGACTTATGATTCGATTCCGAATAAGAAGATGGCGGCGCAGACCTATGAAATCGCTTATAAGAAATATCCCAATCACGAAAAAACTCCGGGAATGCTTTATAGCGCTTGCTTGACTTACGATGAAGCAAAACTTCCTGAAGAAGCTATTCGCTGTTCGAAGGATCTCGTTCGCGATTATCCGAAGAGTTCCTACGCTCTCGATGCGGCCTTTAGCATTCCTATCGCTTATCAGAACGCCAAGCGTTGGAACGAAGCCGTGGAAGCTTATATTTTCTTTGCCAAGACTTATACGACGGATAAGGAAAAGCTGATTGCCGCTTATATTGGAACCGCTCGCGCTTATCGTGAATTGAAGGACGATAAGAATGCTGCCGTTTATTATAAGAAGACGATTGAAGCTTATGACAAGTATGGTCTGCAAATTAAGAATGCGGATCCGGGAGTGCCGGCGGAAGCGGCTTTCTATCTGGGCGAAATGGAATTTGCCAAGATGGACAACGTTCAGGTTTCTGGCAAACAGAAACAAAAGGATGCTGCGGTCAAGCAGTTGACGGAGATTTTGAAGAATGCGGTCAGTCATTACTCGAAATCGGCGACTTATGCTTCGGAACAGTGGACTTTCCGTGCGACGAACAAGATTGGCTTCCTTTTTGTGACCATGGCAGCCAAGATTCGTGAACAGGAACTGAACGGAAAAACAGATGAAGAACAGTTTGCCGAACGAATTGGCATTGTTCAGCAGTTGCCGGGTTATTATGATCAAGCGCAGCCGATTTTCCAGAAGAATATCGATTTGGCGCGCGATCAGGGCTTCTATAACGCCGACGTCATTGCTGCAGAAGAAGGTTATATCGAAATGTATTACCAGGGCTGCGCCGTGTTTGTCGAAGTTGGAGACGCTTTTGCCAAGTCGCCGCTGCCGGATAGCGTGGAAATAGTTACGCAATATGTGGAATATGAAGGCATGACCAAAGAAGACGCTGAAATGGCTGCAGGCGAAGATTTGCAGGCGTATCGCGAAGAATTGGAAAGCCGGTCGAATGCGGCTCGCGAAGCTGCGGTTCCCCGTTGTGCTACAGGCATCCGCGCTTCGGAACATTATGGCATTGACAACCAATGGACTCAAAAGCTGTATGACCTCCTTCGTGAATTAGACGATCAGAACGAAGCTCTTCAGATCAAGATCACCAAATTTGATGCTTCGAAGTTGTTCCAAGACCCGAGCTACTTTAAGACAAAGGCTCGCTTGGATCAGGTTCGTTCTTCCAAGGTCATGACTCAGCAGGAACAGCTGGCTACGTATCAAGAAATTTTGAAGGATGCTCAGGCTGAAAATGAAAAGCTGCGTGCAGAACTCAAAGAACTCCAGGCTCGGCTTGCTCCGCCGCCATCAGCGGCTCCCGCTGCTCCAGTAGCTCCATAAAATCTCTTTTGAACAAGGAAAATCCCGCGAACGCGGGATTTTCTGTTTGTTTTTTGGGGTAATGAAAATTTTACAGCTCAAAAACTTCCCAAAGAGCAAAAAAAAAAATAAATATGCCTTTACAGGAAACAAAACAACAAATCACTCGTATAAAAGGAGTATTCTAATGTCTAAAATGCTTGAATCCTTCAACCCGTCTTCTGATGGTTGGCAGTTCATGTGGATCATCCTGGTGGTCGGTCTGATTGGTCTCGGCTTCTCGGTTGAACGTTTTATTTATATCGTCGTGAAGAGCGCTAAGGGGCGTGCCAAGTTCTTGAATCAGTTTGGTCAGCTCATCAGTGCCAAGCAATACGAACAGGCCTTTGATTTGGCGAATCGTTCTAAGCTCCCCATTGCGAAGGTTGTCGCCGCTATCGTCAGCAATCGTGATGCAGGTCGTGAAGCGATGCAGAATGCTTCTGATGCAGTCTTCCTTACCGAAGCTCCTCGTCTTACTCGTTATATTTCGGTTATTTCCGTGATGGCTTCTATCTCCACTCTTCTTGGACTGATGGGTACGATTTACGGTCTGATCTTTACGTTCGATGCTGTGGCTAACAAACCGGCTGCTGAACGTCCGAAGGCTCTTGCTGATGGTATTGCTATCGCTATGGGAACGACTCTCCTCGGCCTTATCTGCGCTGTTCCGCTGCTCGTTCTTGTTGGCATCCTGAATATGAATAGCGAACGTCTGATTCAGGAAATGGAAGAAAAAGGTCTCAAGATCATTAACGCCCTGTCGTAATTGTTGATAAAAGACAATTATTTAGATAGGAGATAAAATGGCAAAAGAATTCAAGAAACCTGGAAAGCCTGAAGAACCGGATTTGCTTCCGGCGATGGGCTTGTTTACTATTCTGATTCCGATGCTGCTCTCCATGACATCGTTCCAGAAGTTGGCTGTTGTAGAAGTCAATTTGCCTGAACGCAGTATGATGCAGATGGATGACCAGACTCCTCCACCTCCGGATGAGCAAGCATTGAATCTGTCCTTGGCCATTACGAATGAGTATCTCGTTATCGGTGCGCGCGGCGGTTTTCAACCCAATGTCTATTTTAAGGAATTTTGGGTTTTCCGTTGCAAATCCGATGGACAGCTCGTCAAGTATGCCGCCGAGGATGTAAAAACCCTTGTCAATTCCGGCTCTGCGCCTAAATGCAAAGACGGAACTGAAATGGATAAAGAAAAGTACACCTATTTGATCGAAAGAATCGAATTGGATATGATTGAGAAAACATCCGAAGAAGATGCTGGTCGTCTGATGTGGGGTGTTTATACTTCTCAGGAAGAAGCGCAGCCGGATAGCGTGCTTGTAGATGGCAACAACAACTTCCTCGCTATCGTTGGTGAAGGCGAGGGTGGATTGACTCCTCCTCCGGCTCTTAAAAAACCGGGTGCGGGTGCTGGTGTTGCTACCCTGGCTCAGAACTCCGCACGCAAGCTGAAACCTGAAGATGCTGCGAAGTTGATTATCTATCCGCTCTCGGCGTATGATGAAATCGCAAAGCAGCTGATTGCTATTCATACGGCCTTTATCGATCTAGAAGATGTGGACAACATCATTATCGTTGCGAATGACGATGTCCAATTTGATAAGATTATCGCCCTGATGGACCGCGCAAAATCCGCTGGTTTTGTCAAGGTTAACCTTGCAAAGTTGGGAGGCTGATAATGGCTCGTAGAATGCGTAAATATAGCGAGGACGTTCCGTTCTCCCTGACTTCGATGATGGATATGATGACCATCATTCTGGTGTTCCTTATCAAGAACATGGATGCTGAAGGTCAGTTGATTACTCAGGCGGAAAACCTTATCCTGCCGATTTCTACTTCGAAAGTGCAACCGAAAGAAGTTTCGCTTTCTGTAGTGGTCGATGCTGGCTATGTGGTGGTGGATAATCAGAAAATTATCCCTACGCCTGATGTCATGGCTCAAGAAGACCTCTTGATTACCAAGGTGGACTCTGTGCTGAAGGAACGGCGCGAGACTGAACGTGAACATGCTTTGAAAGCTGGGCTTCCGGCGGACGAAGCGGGAAACATCATTATCCAGATCGACAAAAACATCCCTTATGATGTGATGTACAAAGTGATGGCGACGTGTGGTTTTTCGGGCTACACGAATATCTCCTTTGCTGTGATGATGAAGAACGGTGGAGAGGAATAATATGGCAAAGATGACAAAGAAGAAGGTTCAAGATCCTTTTGTAGCGTCCTTGATGCCGGAATCCGACAAGCGTTTCGCTGGTGTCGCGGTTATTTCTTTCATTGTTGCAATTTCGTTCTCCCTTTGGGCTTCCATGTATGAAGCTGTCGTGGACGACGTCATTTTCGAAGAAACCGGTGCGGAAGAATTGACGACAACCATGAAGATTGAAGACAAGAAGGAAGAGAAGAAGGAAGAGAAGAAGAAAGAAGAACCGAAAAAGCCTCGTAAGAAGGCCGGCGGTGGCGGAAAACCTCGTGGAAAGGGACAGCCCAATGCTCCTCAAACCCGTGGTGTTTTGAAGCTCCTGACGGCTCAGACGACAAAATCCAATTATGCAGCTTATGATTTGATGAGAGACCAAAAGTTCTCTAAGGATATCAATAAGGTGCTGAAGGATGTCGCGGGTCTCCAGACTACGGGTAAAACCGTTCTTGGCGGTCGTCGCGGCAAGGCTGACGGTGGATTTAACGAAGGTTACGCTGAAGGCGGTTCCGGTGGTATCGGAGATGGCCTCGGTGGACTTCTCGGCGGTGGCGGCGGTGGCATTGCTACACGTGCCAAGGGCAATATCAAGACGCCGTCGGCTCGTGATATTGACATGGGCGCTGGTGGTGGCTCTCGTTCTGCGGCGGATATTATGAAAGTTGTCCGTCAGCGTACGCCGGGTCTTCGTCACATCTACAACAAGTACTTGAAAAAACAGCCGGGTTTCTCGGGCAAGGTAACTCTCCGTTTCACGATTGCTCCGGGCGGCGACATTATCAGTATCTCTGTAGCCTCTTCGTCGACAGGCTTTGCCGAATTCGACAATGCGGTGAAGAATACGGTAAAGCGCTGGACCTTTAGCAAGGTCAAGTCGGGAAATACGACGGTAACGATTCCGTTTACGTTCTCGGAATAATTCTAGAACAGATGGAACTGAATGAGCTGGAAGCATCGCTTTCGGCTCATTTTTTTATGCTCCCAAATTTTGACGGAGCTTCTTCAATTTTTGTTTTGGACGGAGTTTTAAAATAGTAGAGGTGATCTGAGGGAAGAAAATTTAGGATTTGTTTTGAAAAAGTCAGGCATTATACGCTGTTGGAATCCAAGGGACTTTTGAACAAAGGACTTTTTGTTTATTTTTGCTTGCGAATTTATAAAACATGAATTAGTTTTATGAAAAAATAGGAGTTGACAATGAAATTGAAAACAGCTGCGGCTTTAGGTCTAACTGTTGGTATCTTTGGCGTGGGGTCGGCTTTTGCGACTTTTGCCCGTGTGGAATCTATGGGCAAGAATACGACGTATATTATGGATGACGTCAGTATTTTTGATAATCCGGCAAATATCAATTTGTATCCGAATTATTTGATTGGCGGTTTTGGACCGTATCTGGATGATGTGGAAACGGGTACGAACAAGGATCCGCAGAATCCTACTTTTGGAGGAATTTTTTCGCTCAGTTTGGGCAGCGGCGATTCACCTGATCCCCGGATTTCTATCGGCGGTCTTTTTGGACGTAAGGATGCGACTCTTTTCGGATTTTTGCCGGATTACTATATCGATGAAAATGGCAACAAACATAAAGTTCCTAATACGGTAACAAATTTTGATGGCTTTTTGGGCGGGACTCTTTCGAATGGCAATGCGATGGGCTTGCACATTTACATAGCACATCAGGATGGCGGAGACGAAACGAAAAGTGGGGAATATCAGGTTGATCAGAATGCCTATGCTTCCATTATTCGGGCGGATGCCGGTATAAATCTCCAGCTTTCCAACACGATTGATTTTGAATTGTCTGGAGGCCTTGCACGAGTTCAGTATGGACCGGAGCATAAAAATTTCTTTGATGACGGAGACTTCTCGTATTTGGTAAATTCTCGTGCGTTTTTTGCTTTGGACAAAATCGACGGCGAGATTGTGCCTGCAATGAATGCTCATTTTATTAAGGCTCCGGGGATGAAGGATACTCATGCCCAGGTCGGCCTTGGGATCAATGTCGGTTTAGATCGGGGATTTTTCTGGTTAGGCGGTGATTTCGTCTGGAATAAGAAGAAAGCCCGTGATTGGATTGTGGACTACGATAACGGCCTGACGACTTATGATGCTCAGGATGAAAACGGATATTGGGACGAACGGAAGGACATTGGAGGAATTGTCAGTTTTGGTATTGAACGCAATATCTGGTTTGATTGGTTTGTCATTCGTGTCGGTGGGCAAAAGGCGATTCTTTACACGGAATGCGATCAGGATTCGCGTAATCAGGGACGGTCTGGCATTTGCACGGAAGACGGCACCTTTTTCTCGACAAACCCGGTGGGTAACGGTAAAATGGATGACCACGTCGGCTGGGGTTTTGGAATCAATATCGAAGAAAAGCTGAAAATTGACGTGACAATTGCAGAGGACTTCTTGTTCCGTAATCCGTTCCAAGGAGAAGGCCGTTGGTTCTCTCGTTTGGATGCCACATATTCCTTCTGATTTTGTAGGGAGCTTGTTTTTTTTCGGAATCTTTTGCTTTCAAATCCCTGCAGTAAAAGACGGTTGAGTTTTGCTCGCCCGTCTTTTTTATATTTGAAATATGCGTTTACCCATATTTTTATCGTTTGCTTTTTTGCTTTTGGCGGCTTGTGCTGAACCACGGGAAAATATCGAAGAAAAATTGTCCACCTATTTACAGGACGACTTGAAGTTTATGGTTGCTCAGACATTAAAGGCTAGCCAAGACAAAAGTGCTTTGCTGGATTCCCCCTATTATAAAATTCGGGAACTGAAATTTTTTGATGAAGCCCATTCTAAAATGTATTCAGCTTATGCCAATGTTGATTTTTATATCTATCGGGATATTAAAATGTATGAACAGCGAAAATATCGTTATGACAACCACTATTTGCAGTGGGATCGGTATTTGAAAGTGTGGCATTTTGGAAATGATACCGATGAAAAATGAAAATAGGGCGTCATTTTGTTTTTATATTTTAAATAAAATTTAGAAGGAACTTTACTTTGTTCGGACTCTTTTCTTGTGATATTGGTGTTGATCTTGGTACGGCAAACACCCTGGTTCATGTTGCGGGACAGGGAATTGTCATCAACGAACCCACGGTCGTGGCGATGGACCGCAAAAATGACCGCGTGACGGTAATCGGTGGCGAAGCGAAAAAAATGCTTGGACGCACACCCGGCAACTTGGCAGCCATTCGTCCGATGAAAGACGGCGTAATTGCAGACTTTCAGTTGGTGGAAATCCTGCTTTCTACATTCATCAAGCGGGTTCAGAAATATCCGCTCTTTTTGGTAAAACCCCGGGTCGTCATCGGCGTTCCTTCGGGAATTACGGAAGTGGAAAAGCGAGCCGTGATCGATGCCGCTCGTATGGCTGGAGCTAAGGAAGTGCACTTGGTTCATGAACCGATGGCAGCGGCAATCGGCATGGGAATTCCGGTAGATGGTCCTGTCGGCAATATGATTGTGGATATTGGTGGCGGAACGTCGGATATTGCGGTGATCGCGCTGAATGGAATCGCTTGCAACGCATCGGTGCGTGTGGGCGGCGACGAAATGGACGAAGCCGTGGTGAACTATTTGCGCAAGACTTACAATTTGGCTGTAGATGAAAATACTGCAGAACAGATAAAATGGCAAATCGGCTCGGCATCTCCTTTGGAAGAAGAATTGACGATGGACGTAAAAGGCCGCGACGTAATGGCCGATCTCCCTCGTACGATGACAATTACAAGCCAGGAAATTCGCGAAGCATTGAATGAACCGGTTACGGCGATAGTAGATGCGGTGAAGCAGGCTTTGGCTTCGACACCTCCGGCTCTTTCTGCAGACATTTTGGATTGCGGAATTATCATGTCTGGCGGGGGCTCCAAATTGCGTGGACTGGATGCTCGTATCAGCAAAGAAACGGGCCTTTCGGTAAATGTGATCGACGATCCACTGCTTTGTGTGTGCAAAGGCGCTGCTCGCATTCTGGAAGATTTGGACAAGTACCGTCCTGTTTTGATTGCCTCCACCGTGTAAGGGAATTGCTTTAGAAAATGCAGCTGTTCCACTTGTTAGGAAGTGTCTTAATCAAGGGACACGGATTAGTTCTTTTCTTCATTCTGCTTTTGGTCGGTTTTGGAATCCGCCATTTGGAAAAAGATGGAAAAGAAACGCTTGTGGCAGGTGCGCTATCTTCCCTTTATTATCCGGCACAGCTGGTCGTTTCTTCGGTGAATCGGATTCATTCGGTCTCTTATGAAAATGATTGTTTGAAGCGTGAAAACGCGAAACTGAAGATGGAAAGGGACAATTTGCGTGAAGGTTTGGAAGAGGCCAACCGACTGCGGGTGCTCGTTCATTTTGACAATGTGTGGGATTATCCGATTGTCACTGCTCGGGTTATTGGACAAAATCCGGGACGCTTTTTGACAACTTTTGTCGTCAATCGAGGGACGGATCAGGGGATTGAATTGGACTTGCCTGTATTTACGACGCAAGGGCTTGTGGGTCGTGTTTCTGCAGTATCGAAAAACCATGCCAAAGTTCAGCTGTTGCCAGACCCCTCGTTGCATGTTTCTATTCTGGTGCAGAGAACTCGTGTTGTCGGATTTTTGAACGGAGGATCGGCAAATTATTTGCAAGCGTTTGTTCCGTCTTATACCGGAGTGCGGGAAGGTGACACGTTGGTGACTTCGGGACTTGGCGGCATTTATCCGAAGGGAATTGGAATCGGTGTTGTGCGGTCTTTGGAAAAAGGCGATATTGACGTGGTGACGAATATCGAAGTCGAACCGTTCCAAAAATTTACTCGTCTGGAAGAAGTTTTTATTATGCAGAAAAAACCGGACTGGATTGTACAGGAGATGTTGAAGAGTGCTAACGTTCATTAAACATTTCGTGTGCTTTATCTTGGCGGTTGTTTTGCAGACGACGGTTGCTTCTTGGATAGGTATTAGCGGGCAGGAACCGGATTTTATTTTGATTTTTATCGTTGTGATGGCGTTGTCGAGAGGACCTGTTGCGGGTATGCTGTGGGGATTTTTTGCGGGATTTTCTGCGGATGTATTTTCTTCGGTAGATTGGCTGGGTGCTCAGACAATCGCTTTTACCTGTGTAGGATTTGCTGTGGGACAATTGGAAGAGAGGTTTCTACGCTTGAATCTAGTCACTAAGGTGACTTTGCTGGGGCTTGCTTTTATGTTAAACGATGTAATTTTTTACTGCATTGTGGGAATTGAACAGGAAAAAGTGCTGACTTTCTTTTTGACGAATACGCTTCCGGAATGCCTTTACACAATGGTATTTGGTGTTTTTTGCTTTTTATTGCTGAACCGCATTGACCGAGCAACCCGTCGTAATGTCTAAAAGAACGCTGACCGAATTGCAAAATCGCAATGTAAAAACTTTTGTTTTTATGGCTCTGGTCGCTGTGGTTTTCTTTTGCCTTTCGATCCGGCTTTTTTATTTGCAATCGGTTCGCTACGAACAGAATCTCCAAAGTGCAGATGAAAATCGCTTGCGTCGTGTGGTGTTAAAAGCTGAACGCGGACTGATTTATGACAGGAATGGAACGCTTTTGGTCGGAAATAGGCCCTCTTACCAAATTGTGGTCTTGCCTGCAGAAATTCGCAAAATGCCGCAAAGCCAAAAGGATTCTTTATTTAAACGTTTGATTCACCTGAAAGATTCGCAGGGTGAAAATCTTTTTGATTCGGCGGTAGTGGATACGATGTTTCAGCGAAGTGCGTGGAAATCCCATGGAACGCTTCGGATTTTAGAAGACGCTTCGGAGGAACAGGTTTCGATTGTTCAGGAACGCTCCGGTGAATTCCCCGGTGTGACGACAGTTGTGGAATCGCGGCGCTCTTATCCCTATGGCTCTTTGGCTGCGCATTTATTGGGCTATACGGGGGAAATTTCGGACGAACAATTGGAATTGCCGGAATATGCAGGCTATTCTTCGGGGGATCGCGTTGGACAGAAAGGGCTTGAAAAACAATACGACGGCGAATTTCGCGGAGAGGACGGCGTTAAATTTGTGGAAGTGGATGCGTACGGACGCCATGTGAGAAACATAGAGGGAATGCAGAACGTTCCTTCTGTTCCTGGATATGGAATGGTCACGACAATCGATTTGGATATCCAAAAAGCGGCGGAAGAAGCAATGCCGGATTCCGTGCGGGGGGCAATTGTCGCATTGGATCCTCGGAATGGGGAAATTTTGGCGATGGTTTCTTCGCCTAGGCTGGATCCGAATATCTTTTCCCTAAAACGTCGGGAACGCAACAAGGGTTGGGCAAAAGTCGCATTGGATTCGACTCGTCCATTGATGAACCGGGCGATTGCAGGCGTCTATCCTCCAGCGTCTGTTTTTAAATTGGTGACGTCCGGGGCGGGCTTGGAAAATCGATTGGTAACGGGTGTTACCCATTTGCAAAAATCCTGCACGGGCGGTTTTACTTTTGGTTCTCGATATCAAAAGTGTTGGGGAGCTCACGGCAATTTGGATTTAGTGAATGCGCTGCGCCTTTCTTGCGACGTGTATTTTTATCAGCTGGGATTGATGTTGGGAATGGAACGAATTAATGAATTTGGATATCGTTTTGGATTGGGGCATCAGTTGGGCATTGATATTCCCGGCGAAAAACAAGGTTGGCTTCCCGATTCGGTGTCGTTTAATCAGCGAAATCAACGGAATGGTTGGCGTTGGGCGAAAGGGCTGATTTTGAATTTGGCGATAGGCCAAGGGCAACTGGTGACGCCGCTTCAGGAAGCGGTGCTGGCGGGTTCTATTGCGACGGGGAAAGGCGTTTTTCGGCCTCATCTGATGAAGGAACTTCGCGATGTCGATGGAAAGCTGGTTGGCCGATATATTCCTGAAAAAATCTTTGAAGGGAATATGAACGATTTTACCCATAAGACCCTTTTGGCAGGAATGGATTCTGTGGTGAATCATCCGGGTGGAACGGGCAAACGGGCGGCGATTCCCGGCATTCGGGTCGGGGGCAAGTCCGGTTCCGGCGAATGGAAAAAGGGCGAAAAGACGCACGCTTGGTTTGTTGCCGTAGCACCGCTCTATGATCCCGAAATAGCGGTCGCCGTTATTCAAGAAGCTCAGGGCGGCGGGGGTGCAAAGTCCGCTCCCGTTTGTCGCAAGGTGATGGAAGCCTATTTTGCAAAGGTTCATGGAAAAGATTCGACGGGGGTAAAAAAATGAGGGGCTCCGGGCGTTTTCTAAACAACAAGATGAAAATCGACTGGCTCTTTTTGACGCTGGTTTTTATACTGACTAGCATCGGAATACTTCTTGTCTATTCGGCGACGGCGAATGCGGAAACGGTTTGGTATGCTTCTCGATGGTTTCGTCAAATTGTTTATTTTGTTTGTGGTTGCTTGCTGGCTGCGGCTTTGGCGTGTGTTCGGATTGACTATTGGCAGCGTTTAGCTTATCCCTTGTTGTTTTTAACGGTTCTTGCTCTAGCATTTGTCGCTTTGGGAGGAGGCGATGCGGCGAAGGGAGCCGGTCGCTGGATTGATTTGGGCTTCGTTAAAATTCAGCCGTCTGAATTTGCCAAGATTACGTTCCTTTTGGCCATGTCCAAATGGCTTTCGACTCACCATGTGGATGTTTTGCAGCCGAAAACTTTCGTTGTTCCTGGGTTGATATTCCTGGTTCCATTCGCATTGGTGTTGAAGCAACCCGATTTAAGTACGGCTTTGGTTTTTACAGCCGTGACGATTGTTGGATTTTATTGGGCAGGAGTTTCGTTATTGGACTTGTGCCTGCTATTGAGTCCGGTGGCGTCGGTCATTTTATCGTATCCGCACATCCCTTATTCGCAAATTTTATGGGGAGTTCTTTTGTGCGCCGTCTTTTTGCTTTTGTTTTTCCGCAAGATGCCTAAAAAATTTGTGATTTTCATTCTTTTGCTCAATATCGTTTGCGGTTACGCCAGTACGATGGCTTGGAATTCCTTGGAACATCACCAGCGGGAACGGGTAATGACATTTGTGGATCCGATGCGCGACCCGCGAGGTGCCGGTTATCAGGTTATCCAATCGGAAGTGGCGATAGGCAGCGGAGGAATTTTTGGTAAGGGATTTGGCGAAGGTTCGCAAACCAATCTGGCCTTTTTGCCCGAAGAACACACGGATTTTATTTTCAGCGTTTTGGGGGAGCAGTTCGGCTTTGTGGGATGTATGATGGTTCTCGCTCTCTATTTCTTGTTTCTGTGGCGAGCGATTGCCGTCTGCCGTTTGCATTTAGATCCGTTTGTCAATCATGTCGTTTCTGGAGCTTGCACCATTTTCTTTTTCCACATGACGGTGAATATTTCGATGACGTTGGGATTGATGCCGGTGACAGGTCTTCCTTTGCCGTTTCTTTCTTACGGGGGCTCGTTTATGTGGATGTGCATGATGCTGGTGGGAATTCTGGTCAATATGCGTTATCAGGGTAGCCAGCTGGAAAGCAATTACAATTAGGCTCTATCCATATTCAAAAATCGGTGGAGATTATCGCGCCGTTTCCATTT
Organism: Fibrobacter sp. UWS1; assembly: GCF_002300445.1. Lineage (NCBI taxonomy): Bacteria > Pseudomonadati > Fibrobacterota > Fibrobacteria > Fibrobacterales > Fibrobacteraceae > Fibrobacter > Fibrobacter sp. UWS1. The sequence goes on along the minus strand of NZ_NSGW01000001.1, from coordinate 1,286,384 downwards.
CTGCCATGGTTCGATTTCACCGCTTAAGTCATTAAGCGGCCTTTGCGAAAAAAGCGGATTTTTTTCCTTTTTTTCTGAGTGGAAACGTTATTCTCTGTAGTACAGGGGAAACCCCGTGCTTATGAATGGAGAATTTTATGAAATTAAAAAATGATTTTGCCTCTTTTATATTTGGGAATGGCTGCATGGCTTGCCACCGGAGCGGATTGCCTTTAGACCCGTGGCTTTGTCCGGATTGCCAAAAGGAGTTGATTCGCCTTGCGCAAGCACCTCGCCGCCCTAGGCCGGATGTCTTTTGCCTGTATGCGATGACACCTTTGACAAAAGAACTGGTACACGGATTAAAATACGGGAATATGTCGGGATTAGCCCGTTATTTGGTTGAAATGGCATTTTCGGAAACGGAGTCTCGGGAGATATTTCGGGAATGGGGACGGCGTTTGGCGTTTATTCCGGTACCGCTTCATCCCGCCAGAATGCGGGAGCGAGGCTATAATCAGGCAGAAAAATTGGCGCAGGCGTTGGCTGCTTGTGTTGGAGGCGTTGTCGTGCCGGCTTTAGAACGAAAAACTTTTCGGGTTTCGCAAACTAAACTATCCAAGTCGGGACGAGCGGATAATGTAGCGGGAGCATTTGTTTGGAACAGGCGTTGCCGATTTCCAAATTTCCATATCCCTGTCATCGTAGATGATGTCTTTACAACGGGAGCGACCACGTCGGCGTGCCTCTATGCGCTGGAAAAGAAAAATTTGGCGGGATTCGCCAAGGTTTGCACGCTGATGAACGAAGAAAGCACTACGGCGAAAGCCGATTTTGCCGCAGATTCCGCCATGGAGTGGAATTTTTAGCGGAGGAAGAGGGACTCGAACCCCCAAGCCTGACGGCGGCGGTTTTCAAGACCGCTGACTTACCAATTAGCCTATTCCTCCGAAAATTAAAAGCCCCAGAAAACTAGGGCTTTTAAAAAGTGGCTCCGACAGGATTTGAACCAGTGACACGAGGATTTTCAGTCCTCTGCTCTACCAACTGAGCTACAGAGCCATTTCTTGCCCCAAATTTAGTCTTAAACGGAAAAGTTGTCAAGGGCTTTTTGTTGTAAACCAAAATTTTAGTGTAAATGGGGAAGCTTTCGTATAAATTTGAGCTAAGGGATTGTGTTGGTGCGTTTTGGAGATATGATGAAGCTGTCTATTTACGCTATTTGGGCAATTTTTGCAGCATTCCTGATTGCTTGTTCGGACGATGCCAGCTTGGTTGATGATGAGCAATCCTTGGACAATCCATCAGGAGAACTTTCTTCTAGCGGGGAATTTGCCTCTTCGGGCAGCGTCGTTACGGACTCGTCTAGTTCGGGGGGACTGATATCTTCATCTTCTTTGCAGTCTAGTTCCAGTAGCGAGCAACTTTGTCTGGCGACCTGGGTTGGCAATTCTAAAATATCCATCAATGAAATTATGCCGGGGAATCTGGATTGGTATGACGATTTGGGCAAAGATCCGGGTTGGGTGGAATTGCATAATTCCAGCGATCAGCCGGTGGCTTTAGATGGTTATGCTTTGGTGGAAAACACGATTCGTCCGAGAAAATGGGTTATCGGATCCGACACGATTCCGCCCAAAGGTTTTCGCATTATTTTTGCTTCGAAAAGAGATGTCGCCACTTTGATTGAAGGGGAGGATTCTGAACTGACGCATTATCGGTTGCATACGAACTGGAAGCTAGAAGATGAAGGAGGAAACATTTATTTAATCCAGTCGGATTGTGGAATTGCGGATTCGGCGAGTTACCCGAAGCTGGAAGCGGGAATTAGCTGGGGAAAAACTTCGAGCGGTTGGCTCTACTTTAAGAATCCGACTCCGGAAAGCGACAATTCGGCGAGTCAGGGGTCTTCGGGCTTTGTCGCCTTGCCTGCTTTTTCTCAAAACGCGGGATTCTATAAGGATTCTGTTGTGGTATCTCCTCCGAAAACGGATGATGGATCGACGGTCCGCTGTACATTTGATGGCTCCATTCCTACATCGGCTTCTTTAGAAATGCTCTCGCCGAAAACATTGACTGCCAACACGGTTGTGCGTTGCGCGGCGTTTAAAGACGGCCTCATTACGAACAAAGTTGTGACGAACTCTTATTTTATCAACGAAGAAATTCGAAATATGCCGGTTGTTTCGATTAGCGTGGATTCTCAATTTTTCCAAAAACATTACCTTTATGTGAAAGCGGGAAGTACCAATGGACAGAGTCCATCGAGTGCGGATCCGAACAATACGACCCTTTATGCAGATGTGGAATTTCCTGTTCACGTTGAATATTTTGCCAATGGAAGTGGCAGCACCGGTAAGGATTGGGAAATCGATGCGGGGATTTCTTTGATGGGCGGTTACAGCCGTTTGGAAAAGAAGAAATCTGTAGCTATTAAAATGGGCGAAGAATACCAGGAAGGCTGGCTCCGTTATCCTCTATTTGAAACGCGGAAAGCGACAAACAGCAAATTTAAAGCGTTCAATCTGCGCAACAATGGCAACCGTTTTGTGAGCGATTATATAGAAGATGCGATGGGCGGTGCTATTTTGGAAGGTTCCGGAGTGGACTATCAGCGCAGTCGCCAAGTGATCGTTTTTTACGATGGCGTTTACTGGGGAATTCACGATATGCGGGAACGCTACAACAAGAATTATGTAGAAACGAACTACGGCATTGACGCTTCGGAAGCGACGATTATTAAGCATATCAACAAAAAAATCGAAGCGAGTAACGGGACGACTGCAGAATACGAAGCATTGCTGAATTTTGTTTACGACAGTGATTTTAGCGGCGAGAAGAATGCGAATTACGAAACCGTGAAGCAGCTGATGGATGTGGAAAATTTTGCGGCTTATATGGCTGCGGAAATATATATGCACAACGGAGACTGGCCGAATAATAACGTACGCGCTTGGAAAAGTCCGAATACCAAATGGAAATTTATGGTTTACGATTTGGATCATGGTTTTGATTGGACGTGGAGCGTTTCGGGATTTTATCAATCCACAAATATGTTTGACTGGGTTAAGCAGGGCGGCTATTCTTCTGGAAAATGCTATGGTGGCAAGTCGCCTTCTTGCTTTCACACTTTCTATGTCCAGTTGATCAAAAACCCGGATTTTAAGCGGATGTTTATCAATCGTGCGGCCATGCTTTTCCAGAATAATGTCAATGCGGAAAATATTACGAGTACGATCGAAAAAATCGTGGCGACTATCGATGCCGACCAAATGTCTCGCGATATGGCGACATTCTTGCAAACCGAACGCTGGTATTCTAATTCCTGCGCCGGCGGCTTTAGCAAGAGCGGTTCGTGTATGAAGGAATGGGCGGCGGAACGTGACGCAACGATGCAGAAAGAATTTCGTGAAGAATTCGGATTGTCGGAAAATATCGAAGTGACGATTGCGGCTTCGGGCAACGGCTATGTGACTCTTGACGATATGCTGCTTCCGAATTTGAAAAGTTGGACGGGGACGTTCTTTGGCGGAAATTCCATGCTGCTGACGGCAAAACCTTCTGGAACGGGAAAATTCGTGAAATGGGAAGACGGCTCTACGGAAAATCCGCGTCTGGTTTTGCCCGCAAATGGGGACAGCTTTGTCGCCGTTTTTGAATAATTTGTGATTCTGTGTCGGCAGTGAGCTTTTGGCGTGAAGCGTTGTTTTCAAAACGGATGCCGTTTTGTAAAATGAAATTTTTGCCTCCAAAGGGAATGTGTTTTTTGTTGAAATTTTTCAGGAGTTTTCGCCGCCGCTGAAATGTTTGCAATCCGTTAAAGGTTTTCGGTTTGCTGTACTTTTTGGGAAAATCGGATTTTTTTTCTGTTTTCTACATTTACACTATGATTTCTCCTGTGCGAAAAATGTTTGACGAGATAGCAAAAAACTACGACTTGTTGAATCATACTCTGAGTTGCTTTCAAGATATTCTATGGCGCAAAGCGTGTTGTCGGGAACTCAAAAAAAGAGAAGCGGGCGGGCGGCTACTGGATTTGTGCGGTGGCACGGGAGATTTTGCTGTTGAATTTGAACGAATTGTCGGAAAGCCTTCGCTGGCGATTCTTGGCGATTTTTCTTTTGGGATGCTGGAATATTCTCGCGGGAAAAAAATGACGGCAAAGCCAATTCAACTCGATGCTATGCAGTTGCCTTTTTTAGACTCTTCTTTCGATGTGATTTTGAATGGTTTTGGAATGCGCAATTTGCCGGATGCGGCAGGCGGCCTAGAGGAATCTTTTCGGGTGCTTTCTTCTGGCGGTTATCTCATGGTCTTGGAATTTTTTTCTCCTCGAAATTTTTTCAACAGGTTCTTTTATAAACGTCTTGCTCCGCTTTTCATTCCGCTTTTGGGATCGATTTTTAGCGGGAAACGTTCCGCTTATGAATATCTTGTTCAATCGGTTTTGCGCTTTTTGCCCGTGGCGGATTTTGCGTCTTTAGCAGAAACAAAAGGATTTCGTGTCGTCTCCATAAAGCCCTGCTTTTGGGGTGTGGCATTTCGCGTTTTACTTCAAAAGGTGTAGAAATGAGTCATTTTGTGCTAGGTGTTACGGGAGCTTCGGGCGCCATTTATGCCGCGAGAACTTTATGGCATTTGCAAAAAATGGGACATTCCGTCGCGCTGATTCAGACGGCGGCGGGAAAATCTGTCGCCGCTTATGAGGAAGAAGCCGAGGCGTTGCAAAAGGCGGATTCCGTTTTGAACATCGATGATTTTTTTGCGGAATGCGCCAGCGGCAATTCGTGTTTTTCGGGCATGGCGGTTGTGCCTTGCAGCATGGGCTCTCTTGGAAAAATAGCGAACGGAATTGCGGACAATCTTTTGACTCGAACGGCGGATGTTTGTTTAAAGGAAAGGCGCCCGTTGGTTGTTGTCCCCCGCGAGATGCCGTATAATTTGATTCACATTAAAAATATGGAACGTTTGACGCTGGCTGGTGCTGTGGTGATTCCGGCGAACCCGAGTTTCTATTCGAAACCGAAAACGGTTGTGGATGTTGTCGATACGGTTGTCTCTAAAATTTTGCGACATCTGAATGTTCCCAATCAAATTGTTCCGGAATGGGGTTCTGCAAAATGAGCTTTTTTTCAAAGATAGTTGAGTATGGGCACTTGGTCCGCTTTAGCCATTCTCTTTTTGCGATGCCCTTTGCGCTGGGTTCCATGTGGGTTGCTGCGAACGGATTTCGAGGAATGTCGCCGGGAGAAATTTTTCGGCTGGTGATTTTAATCGTTCTTTGTATGGTAACGGCTCGCAATACGTCCATGTCTTTTAATCGACTTGTCGATGCCAAAATGGATGCAGAAAATCCTCGAACAGCCAAGCGCCATTTGGTGACGGGAAAACTTTCCAAACGTTCCGTAGCGGGATTTGTTGCGGTGAATGCGATTCTTTTTTGCGCCTTGGCGTGGATGCTGAATCCGCTGGCGGGAATTTGCTCGTTGCCTGTGATAGCAGCACTTTGCTTTTATTCTTATTGGAAACGTTTTTCGTGGCTTTGTCATTGGTATTTGGGATTGGCGATTGGGATGAGTCCGCTAGGCGCTTGGATTGCCGTTCGCGGAGAATTTGCGGCGTTTCCGATTTTTTTGATGTTCATTTTGATGCTTTGGATGGGCGGTTTTGACATTATTTATGCAACGCAGGACGAAGAGATTGACCGCAAGATGGGACTCCATTCCGTTCCCGCCCGCTTCGGTCGTCGCAAGGCTTTGCAAATTGCGCTGGCGAGCCATCTGATGATGCTTGCGTTGAGTTTTGCCTTTGGACTTTATTGGAAAATGGGAATCGCCTGGTGGAGTGTTTTTGGGCTTATGACCGCGGCGATTGCCTATATTCATTTGTTCCGAAAGTCCGATGATTTGGATGCGATGAATCGGGATTTTTTTCTGGCGAATATTGGAATTAGTTTGTTGGTAATGCTTGGACTTTTGGCATGGATTTTTTTAGGAGGCGATGCGGATGCGTTACGATGATAAGTTGAAAGTTTGCCGAAGAACCGCAATATGGATTGCCGTGCTTTCGCTTGCCGATGTCTTGGGAATGGAATGGGGAATAATTCCAAAAGAATCGGGAGATAGGGTTCTTACGGTTTTTATCGTTTTGCTTGCCGTGGCACTAGGGGTGAATTTTGTATTGAAATGGCGGGACAAGTAGCGAGATGTTTTTTAATTTAAAAACCAAACACGGCGGGATTCTTCGGTTGGAGAAAACTTTGAAATGATGCGAAATGGATGTCTCCTGTTTTTTTTTACTGCTGAATCTGCTTTTGGGGTATGCTGTTGCTATGCCGTTGGCGGAAAATCCGTTGGAACAAAATGAAAAAACTTCCGTTGAATGGAATGGCGACAGCGTTCAAATTTACAACAATTTAATTGCTGACGAAAATTTGGAATCCCATTATGGTCCAAACGTAGCAGGCATGGTTATCGGTGGTCTTTTGGTGGGAGGCGGAACATTTTTCCTTGTTGGGGGAATATATGGAGTGTGCTATTCTTCAGACGAAGGTGGGTTTGATGTCGCTCTTACGCACGTTGCAGGAGTACTTTTTTTAGCGGCTTCTATCCCTTTTCATTTAATCGGAATACCGCTTTTTTCATACAACACGTATAAATTTGCCGTTCGCAAAGGCCATGCGAATCGCCGTGACGAATACATTGATGCACTCAAGCGTTACAAGGAACGGCGTGAAAATTCCGTGCAATGGACAATCGTTCCTTCGGTGGATTTGGCAAATGCGGGCGGCGGGCTGAATTTGCTCGTGACGTTTTGAGAAACGCAATGTATATTTTTGACAATAGCTGAATTATTTTTTTTCTGTCTTTGAATAGGGATGAAATTTTGAAAAGATACGTGCTGCTTGTTTTTTTTGTTCCTTTGCTTCGGCAATGGATTCTCTTTCCGTTAGGTTGGTAAGTGAACGCCACCGTACAGAATGGAATTGGGTGGAGTATAGGATCTCTTTAGTAAATAAGTCTAATATTCCAATTTTAAATCCAGAAATTCGCTATTTTGCAGAAAATTCTTGGATCCAATTTTGCGAAAGAAATAAAATAAATTCTCGTTGTAAGGAATCTAATGGTGGCTTATATTTGAAAGATTCTTTGTTAACTCTTTCTGTTGATTACGTAACTTGGCCATTTTCTGTATCTCCCTCGATATTTTCTGATGGTAAGTGGAGCACTATTAAATTGAAAATGAAAGGAATGTTTTATCCAGGAAGTAATGTAGACATCTATTTTCGAATTTATAGAAATGATTGGGGGCTTGGGACTGTTCTAGGGATTTTTCTTACCAGAAAAACTCGAATTTTATAGAAGAAAATTATCAGATGGCGGTTTATGACGCTTCATCCCAGTTATTGTGGGGCTATGATCCTACGAGTGGCCGTTATTCTATTAAAGATGTTTTGTGGCAGGATCGCAGAGAAAATTTTTTGGTTCAAAAATTCGACGGAAACTCAAACGAGGTGATTCCCGCTGGACGTTTTTGGTTATTGAAGGATGTTCCTCTTTTGTCAAAAGAACGAATTCTTTTAAAAGAGAGAGGTTTAAAACCACTTGAAGCAGGTCGTATCCAGAATAAAAATCTCTATTTATTTCGTTCAGAAATTCCGATAAAAAAGTTTACCCTAGATTCACTTTTGACAAATTTTTACAATGCTATAGTTGCTGATGATACGACTAGATTGTCCATTGATTTTTTTCGAACAGAATTTTCTTATGAAAAAAAAGATTCCTGTGAATCTATAGGAGTATGCAAAGATGACAGCCTTTCTCGAACTGAGTTTGATTTGTTTATTTCATGTTGGCCAGATGTTACGATGGGTGATTGTAAAAATATTGCGATAGGTTGTGGAGGATTGCGTGCAGAAATAGATAGAAATCTTGTTGTTTCTACGCATACAAAGGAGACCCTATCTTGCCTTGAAATAAATCAAAATATTCGTCATATTGATGTTTCTCGAGAAAGTAAACCTGTAAATGACAAGGGACGTAAGGCGATAAATATTGATGTCTTGCAGAATAATGAAGCTTGGAAAAATGCATTACTAATGCAACAACCTACTACAAATTGGCTTTCCGATGCAGATTACACAGGAGAAGGAATCGTTGTTGGCGTATATGATTCTGGAATCTTATACAATCATTCAACTTTTAATGAAGTGGCGGCTACTGGAGAACTTGTACAAAGAAAACTTGCAGGAGAATCTAAAATTGAATGTAAATTTAATGATTGTGAACATGGAAGTCATGTAGCGGGCATTATTGGAGGGAATGGATGGAAATCTGGAAGTGCTGCTAATGGACGAGACAATTTTCTCTATAGAGGTGTCGCTCCTAAAGTGAATTTTTATGCAAATAGAATGTTTGTTTTGCATCAGAAAGGAAATGTTGTAAATCACTCCCATATAAATGATTTTAGTGGATTATACGAATTTAATTCGTACACAATGGATTATAATTTATTCTATGATTGGAAAAATTGTGAAGATGAATGCGATAGTATTTCCAAAGCATCAATTTATGCCGCAGCTAATAATGGTGGACTAACCCCTCAATATGGGAATCTGCTAAGTTATCATTCCATATTGGCAAATACAAAAAATTCAACTGTGGTCGGAAATATGTCTAGTGTAACAAGCGTGAGAAATAGTACTTCTAGTATGGGGCGTACTTGGGATGGTCGAATTAAACCAGATTTGATGGCTCCTGGTTCGGGGGCGGAATTTCGCTTTGATGAAAATGCTCCTCTAGTTCTGCTGATTGATTATTTTCGGATGTACCACAAGAATGCAGAAACTCCTTTTTTTGAATTAAATTTTGGTACAAATGATAGTTTATTGAATCCCGATTTGCGAAGGAAGAATTGTATATATTTGTCGGAATCTCCGGAGCAATTGATTAAATGTAATCTTTTTCGAGAAAAATTTGTTGGAAAATTAGAGTATTTGGATGATGCTCTAGCAAGTAATGGAAAAGCTCTTAAATGGACGGAAAATCGACTTTCGGCTCAAGAAAGTTACGTAAATTGGAGATATGAACTTTTTTCGGCAACCCCCTTTGAGGTGCAACAAGATGATGAAATTGAAATTCGTTTTCGTAGAATAAGTGGGAAGATAGATTATCCAATAATTAATGGGAGCGTATATTTTTCATCTGAAGATGATTTTTATGACGGCTATGAGACGACTTCTGTTCGCTGGATTCTTGGAAAAATTGGTGATGATTACCAAACAACGCGTTTTCCGTGGAATGGAAAATCTTTGGTTTCTAATTTCTTAAGATTTGGGTTTAACTATGATTATGGGATTGTTTCAAGTGTTCCTTGCAAACAGTTTGAAGACGAAATGTCTTGTTATGGAGAATCTTCTGGAACTTCGATGGCAGCTCCGTTTGTTTCGGGAATTGCTGCTTTGATGTATCAAAAATTCCGAACAAAGACCGGTCTTTCTTTGGATAAATTTTCTATGCGAAATTCAACGGTAAAAGCAATCCTGATACATACATCTATAGATATGGAAGACTCTCAGCAAGCTCATGTTGCTTATAATTCGGACATTTCTGCTGCGGAGCACGATGGCAATCTTTATTATACCCCTTATGGCAAGGGACCAGATTTTGCTACTGGTTGGGGGCGGGTTGATGCGGAATCTGCTTTAGGATACATAGAGGATTATGATGAGACTTCTAAATCTTTTAGCCGATTTCGAGAATTTGACATTTCTAATGGTCAGGAGAAAAATTGGAGCATCTATGTACCGGAAGGCGTACATTCTCTCCGAGCTACTCTAGTTTGGGATGATGCCCCTGGTATGCGTGATGACGGTAATGTGCCTGTAGTTTCTTCGTTAGATTCTAAATTGATAAATGATTTAGATATGTATTTTATTTCTCCTTCAGGGAAATTCTATTTTCCTTGGCGGTTACGACCGTTGCCGACAAATAAAATTGATTTTAATGGGAATCTGATTCAGGAAACCTTTGGATTAGAAAATATTCATAAATCAGATATTCAAGAGGCGGAACGTTTTTGTGGGAAAAATGATAAATTAAGTGGTGAATGTTTTGATCATTTGAATAATGTTGAAGTTGTGGATGTGGATTTTCCAGAAAAGGGGAAATGGCAAATTGTGGTTCGCGGGACTCGAATTGTGCAGGGAAATGATTCTTCTGGTAATGCTCAAGTGGCGTCTATTGTTAGTGATCTTCGCCTTTGGAATTCTACCTGTCAGATAGTTCATCCTTATCTTTCGCAGAATCGGCTAGTTTGTGAATATGCTTTAGGAGACAACTTGGAATCGTTTGTGACATTTAACAAACAAACTTATGTGGGGAAGGGGGATTCTATTTTCCTTTATGATGACAAAAATCACTTGCTCGGTACTTATACTGGGACGGGTCTTTCTGGCAAGAGGATTAAAGTTAGGGGGAAAAAGTTAAAAGTGATCCTTGACAGTGATAATGATGATTCTCAAGGTTACGGTTTTGAAATATCACGCATAGAAAAAGTACCTTATTCTATTTTGCCTATGCTATTTGAAACATCCAAAAAAAGGAAGATGATCAATGAATAAAACGCTTCTGTTTATTTTATGCGTTTTTTTTGCGCATCTAGCTGCTCGTACATGGGATGAACGAACCATTTTAACTGAAGCAAATTGTTTTGGTAAAAATGGACTTCTGCATCTTGATGATGACTCTTTGGGCCAATGTAAGATGTATTTTGAAGCCTGGGCTCCTGATTATATTTGTAAAGAGGGAACGACTCTTGTGGAAAAAAGGAATGTGTATGTTCGAAATGACTCGCTTTCTTTCGACGATTCAATTTGGGTGTCAAAGTATTATTTAGACGACAGTCTTCTTCATGAACCAATACTACAAAATCCGACTGCATTTTTGGAAGATTTCCGTTTGTTGGAATTTGCCTCTTCTCAAAGGGGGTATTATTTAGCGGATTTATTTGATAAAAGACTGGAGTCAAATATGGATGGCTCCTTTTTGATTCTGTATAAAAAAGATTCTTCATATTATTCTCTATGCTTGTTGGAATACGGCTATTGTGATGTTGCTATATCTTGTCAGTTTCAGGATGATGGAACGACAGTTTTTGAAAAATTTCCAGAAAGACAAGAACAGTTTATCTGTCCGGCATATTATTTTATTCCTCGTCCCCCTCAATGTACAGAAGCTATTGACAAGCAGAGCCCTCGTGCTATTTCAGAACATAAATTGAAATTTGCGCCTTGTTTAGTGAATGGCTCTCATGCTGTAGGGAAGTCTTCTTCAGTAGTCATTGAGAGTGGTCGATCTAAAGTTCAACTCAAAAGAAATGGAGAATAGGATGAATAAATTTTTGGTATTTCTATTGATAATTTCCTCTGTAGTTTTTTCAGAAGAAGTCTGTAATTTCAACGGTTCCAACGAGATGATTCCGAATTCGTCTTGTAGCCAAATTGGATATGTTTGCCATTTGGCTGTTGATGTGAATAATGCGCAGAACGTTATGGCATTTTTTCTGGGAACAGATCAAAATTGTACGACATGGATTCAAACACAATTTGAAACAACGGATTTTAATGGTACTAAGACAAACTCCTTAAAAGTTTTTTTGATTGAAAGTGAAGAATACAATACAGATGCGCTTGCCATGACTCTTGCAGGGGCACTGGCTCTTTCTGCTTCTAATAATAAGATACCGGTGCGGATTATTTATCATCAGGTTAAGGAGCAAAATTATGGAGGAATACTATTGCAAAGTATTTCTTTGGTTGGAAATTGAATATGTTTTTTAATTTAAAAACCAAACACGGCGGGATTCTTCGGTTGGAGAAAACTTTGAAATGACGCGAAATGGATGTCTCCTGTTCTTTTTGTTGCTGAATTTACTTTTGGGACATGCTAGTGCGGCGGAAAATAAGATTTTCTTGGCGGAAAGTCCGTTGGAACAAAATGAAAAAAACTTCCGTTGAATGGAATGGCGACAGCGTTCAAATTTACAACAATTTAATTGCCGAAGAAAATGATGATTCCCATTATGGTCCAAACGCAGCAGGCATGGTTATCGGTGGGCTTTTGGTGGGAGGCGGAACATTTTTTAGTGTGGTCGCAGTAAATGCCGCTTCAGATGCCGATTGGCTGTCGGCGGTAGGTGCCGGCTTATTTACGGCAGCTTCCGTTCCTTTTTATCTGGTCGGCCTTCCCATTTTCCTATACAATACATATAAATTTGCTGTTCGCAAAGGCCATGCGAATCGCCGAGACGAGTATATCGATGCGCTCAAGCGTTACAAGGAACGGCGTGAAAATTCCGTACAATGGACAATCGTGCCGTCGGTGGATTTGGCGAATGCGGGCGGCGGGCTGAATTTGCTCGTGGCGTTTTGAAATGAACTCCCTATCGCGCGCTACGTCAATTTCGAGAATCTTCGGTGATTTTTAACGATTACGAAAAGTTTGTCGAGAAAGTTTGCCACGCCATTTTATCGATATAGTGTCCCGTTAAATTTCCAAATCCCCGGTGTAGCGGGAAAGAATTTCTCCTGATTTTGTACAAAATAATAGGCTTCCGTCGTCGTTGATGTCGAGAATCGTGCCTTCGATTGTGGTTTCGCCTTCGACGATGCGCGCTGGGCTGCCGATGAACTGGTCCATCTTTCGCCATTCTTCAATCCAGGGGCGAATTCCCTGAACACGCGTTGTTTCCAAAGCGGATTTTAATTTTTGGAGAATTTCCTGGAGGAGAATTTCCCGATTGATTTTTTCCCCTAGAAGCAGCATAAGGCTGGTGACGGGGCGTTCGATTTCTTTGAAATCCATTTCGCTTGCATTGACGTCGATGCCAATGCCGATATTCAATAGAGACTCTCCGTTTTTGTACAGGCATTCGGAAATCATTCCGCAAAATTTTTTCCTGTCGCAGAGAATGTCGTTGGGCCATTTGACGCTGGCTTGGATGCCGATGTGGCGGAGCAGTTGGGCGATGGAAATCGCCGTGATTTGCATGAGCTGTGTGTATTCCTTGGGGGCAAATCCTTGTAGCGGGTACAGGATGTTGAAATAGAGATTTTTCCCGGCGGGAGAAAGCCAGGTGCGCTCGTGCCTGCCGCGTCCGTTCTGTTGTGAATCGGCAACGATGACATCGCCCGCGTTCAATTCGCGCAAATGGTCTTTTGTGTAGCGGTGCGTGCTGCTCAAAGAAGAAAAAAGTTTCGCCGGCTTGTCATGAAGACCTTGAATTTGCCAAGAGGAAAAAGGTTTTTCTGTAGAAAAGAAATCTTTCATATTGTAATAGTAGTTAATTGCACTTGGAGGTTTAGAGGAGTCGGGAATGTTTTTTACGCATCGATTCTTTTTGTAAATCTTTTACTTCTTGCGACTCGATTTGTGTTTTTGAACGGAAAATTTTTACTGAAAAAAGTAATTTTGCATTGATTTTTTCCGTTTTGTGGCGACGGTATTTATTGGAGGTTTTTATGGATTTGTTGAAATTTTTAGATGAAGCGGTAACGCCGTGGCACACGTCTTCGGCGATTTCAAATGAACTTCTTCAAGCGGGATTTCAGGAATTGCCAGAAACGGAAATGTGGAATTTGCAAAGGGGAAAATCTTATTTCGTAAATAGAGGTGCGGCCTTGTTTGCGTTCCGTATTCCTTCTGTATTATCTTCAGAAACGCGTTTTCGTTTGGCGGCCTCTCATACGGATTTTCCGACGATGAAAATCACTCCGAATCCGGATTTGGAAACTGCGGGCATTCACTTGCTGCATCCAGAAGTTTACGGAGGCGCACTGCTTTCCAGTTGGTTCGATCGGGATTTAGGCATTGCGGGAATGGTTGTAGTTCGAGAAGAAAATCGTTTGGTGCAAAAAAGAATTCGGATGAATGCTTTGTGCCGAATCCCGGAATTGGCTATCCATTTGAACCGAAATGTCAATGAAGAAGGCTTTCGAATCAATCCGCAGACGCAGTTGAACGTATGCTTTTCTGCTGGAAAAACAAAAAATTTTATCTCCGCTTTAGAAGACTTTGTTGGCTCTCGTGTTGTGGATTTTGATTTGCAATTTTTTGATGCGCAGCCTGCGGCTTTAGGCGGTTTTCATCAAGAGTGGATTTATTCGGGGCGGTTGGATAATTTGCTTTCGTGCGATTCGATTTTATCTGGAATGGTTGAATCGGGAGAGCCGGAAAATGTTTGCGGAGCGTTGTTTTTGAATAGCGAAGAGGTGGGTTCGGAAACGCGGGATGGTGCTGCCGGGAATTTTGCACTCGTTGTTTTGAATAGAATCGCAGATTCAATACAAATGAAGCAAGGAGAATTGTTTGGCATTCTTTCGGATTCCTTGCTGTTCTCTTTAGATGTCGCCCATGCGACGCATCCCGCTTATGGAGACAAGATGGAACCGAATCATTCTCCGTTGATGGGTCAAGGCGTTGTGCTCAAGGAAAATGCCAAAAAGCGTTACGCCAGCGAAGCGATTGCTTGTGCGCAATGCAAAGCACTTTGCGAAGACTTGCAAATGCCATATCAGATATTCGTTTCAAGGAATGATATGCCTTGCGGAAGTACGGTGGGCCCATGCCTTTCGGCGGCTTTGGGAATTCCGGCGGTGGATTTGGGTGAAGCGATTTTGGGAATGCACAGCATTCGGGAAATGGGTTCGGTAATCGATCACAAACGAATGTGCCAATTGATGCAATCCTTTTTTAGAAAAAAGGCGATGCATTTAGGGCAAATGGAGTAGAGCGGAATGGCTTGCGTTTTTTGGTCATAACGACAAAGGGCGTTTTGTGTGACGATAAAATGTTTGTTTTGACTTTTTTGTAAAAAGGAAAGACTAAATTGTTCTAATTTGCGAAAAAAGCATAAATTTTACCCTCTTTTTGGAAAGAAAAGGGGGGGCATGATTTTTGCAATGTTTATGGTGCGGAATAATTCAACCAAAGGATACGCTATGAGAAACAAAATCCTCCTCTGCCTTTCTACTTCGCTTGCAGCATCTTTTCTGTTTGCGCAGGACGCTAAAAGCGATGGCCCTAGTTTTGCCGTTTCGGGCTCTGTCGAGTTTGAAGCGAATACGCATTACAAGCAGGTGGATCCACGCGGCGAAATCGACAATAATGCCGAGGACAACAAATGGTTCCACGATTATTCATCGACTTTCGATCTGCTCTTTCAGGTGAAATTCAATGATAAGTGGTCTGCGGAAGCTGCCATCTCCGCTGATGATGACAATACAGCTCCAGGCTTTGCTTATGATGGTGCTTTTATCCAATACCAGCTCAACGACAAAATCGCCATTAAAGCGGGCGATATGACCTATTCGGAAGGGGCTTTTCGGTATTACGATTACGACGATCCGGGTGATGCTGCCGCCGGTATGATGGAACGCAGCATTCGCGGTATTGAAGTGGACGCTTACGGCTTGGTCGTTGGTTTGGGCTTTGGTACCGATGATGACGATTGCGATGCTTCGGGTGCGGGCTGCACGACTTACGATGCGCACGTTGCTTACGAGTTGGCTTTGGGCGATCATACAATTCGTCCTTATGTGAATTACAAAAGTTATCAGGTGGAAAACGCCAATAGCTTGCGCGCTGGTGTGACGGCAAACCTGGTGTTTGGGACAATGGCAAATGTGCAGCTTGTTTACGGGCTTTATTCCGATGCGCTTTCCGAAGATTCTCCCAAGATGAGCCATGCGTTTACGGTGGAACCGGAAGTGAACTTGGGAAAATTTTCAATCAAGGGTACGGCTTACTATGCATTGCTGGACGATGATGATCCGACTCTTGTCGATGCTCCGGAATACATGTTTGCTTACGTGGAACCCCTCTTTGCCATCAACGATTTACTCTCTGTCGGCGTTCAAGGGGAATATCACACGATGACTTTGGATTCCGATGCGGAGCTGGCGCAGGCATTTATCGGCCCGAAGGCATATTTCTCTCCGGTGGAAAAACTTTCGATGGATGGATATTTCCGCGCTTGCATTCCATTAGGAGACGACTATGGCGATTCGGATGACGTTTATTTTGGTGCAGGCGCATCCGTGAGCTTTGAATTCTAAAACAAAGAAATCCCTTCCTATGGGTTCCGTCTCGCCGTTGGCTTTATGCAGGGCGGGGCGGTTTTCTATTTTTTATTGTTATCCGCTAAACTTTAATTCATGAATTCATAATCCCCAAAACGTCCCGTTTTCAAGGAAAACGGGACTTATTTCAAAATACGAGCCCCCCTCAGTTCAGTTGGGACAGGAATGACTGCTGTGATTGCGGTGGAGCGAGTCCACCGACGTATGCATCCCTTACAGCCTTTATTGGAGATTCCAGGAGTTTGTACAGGTCTACGTAGTAGGTTGCACACTGGCGTATCAGCAGAACCGTGCTGGAGAAACTCAGCTTCCTTTTTGTCTGCGCACGAACAATGGCTGTCAGCAGGTTAGCTATCATTACTATCCAGATCTGTATCCGGATCGCATTCTCGCTGTCTCCGTAAAAGAAATGAAGCGGAAAATTCTGCTTGAGACTGCGGTAGAAGGTTTCTATCTGCCAGCGTCTTCGATAAATTTCGACTATTTCCTTGGCAGGAAGTTCATTGTTGTTCGTAAGCAGCCGCCATGTCTTTCCCGTCTCCTCGACATAATGTTCGACTATGCGGGCCCTGTGAACTCGCTCCTTCTTGCGGGAGACAAAATGAAATTGGACATTCTCGTCCCGAAGTATGTTGTCTGAAACGGGGTTGTCCGACACATGGTCGTACTTGAGGTTCTTCTTCATCCTGGTCACGTAGGTCGTTTTCTTTTTGGAGAAGCTCTCGAACAACTTGTAGTCGATGTATGCCCTGTCTATAGCAAGAAATGATTCCGAGGGAAGCTTGACTTTCTTGAGTTCAGTGCTGTCATGTTTCGCTGCCGGGGTCACGATGACGAACTCCGGCGCTCCAGACGAATCCTTCATCACGGTGTGCGCCTTGACTCCGCCCTTCTTCTTGCCCAGCTTCGGGTTCCTGCCGGCACCCTTCATCACGTCGGTGAAGAGGGAGACAGTCGTCGAGTCCATGACATAAAGCCTTTTGGACCAAAAATAGTCCCGGCTGTCCGCTAAACAGTGCTCGTACTTCTTGTGCAACTCATGGTAGAGCCGTTCGAATATCGCGGCCGGTCTCCGTCCGTTCGCGTCAGCGAATGTGCTTCTTTTGGGGATCTCCGTAAGTCCGGCGTGGACTAGCCGTCTCGATTCCGCTTCGAGCCCCAGCAAGATTTGATTGATGGACTTGTACTGCTCCATGACGGAAAACAAGAGCACAAGCAAATGCTGGTACGCATCGAACTTCTTGACATAGCGTTCCCCGCCGTTCTGTCTAGATAGGGACAGGACAAGGTTCTTGGGAATAAGCTTCATTATCTGGGAAAATACCGGCTGTCCGCTAAAGTTGCTATCTTTCATACTGCTTTTGGTTCCTTTTATTTGTGGTTATTTAAAACGATACCAAAAGTGACGGCTCTCGATTATCGGGAACCGTCTTTTTTTATAACTTTTCTACGAAATTGATTAACTTTTAGCGGACACTATTATCTATTTTTAAACCATGAAAATTATTTTTATGGGAACGCCGGTTTTTGCGGCTCATTTTTTAGAACATTTGCACAGTGGCTCGCATCAGGTTGTAGCCGTAGTAACACAGCCCGATCGTCCAGTAGGGCGTGGGCGAGTTATCACGCCGCCTCCGGTTAAAGAAAAAGCGCTGGCGTTGGGAATCCCGGTGCTGCAACCGGCTTCAGTGAAAGAGGACTCTTTTGCCGAAGAGCTTTTGCGCTATCAGGCGGATATTTTTGTTGTGGTTGCGTTTTCTATTTTGCCTAAACGCGTTTTGGGGTGCGCCAAATTTGGGGCGGTCAATGTTCATGGCAGTATGCTTCCCCAATATCGTGGTGCCGCTCCTGTGCAGTGGGCGATTGCGAATGGCGATAAAATGACTGGTGTAAGCATTTTTTTGTTGGACGAGAAAATGGATCACGGTCCCATTTTGGAACAGCGGAAAATTCCGATTGGCCCTTATGATACCGAAGAAGATATTTTGAATAAGATGGTCGCCCCAGGTTGCGAAGCGTTGGATTCCGCTCTGCAACAGATTTTTGAAGGAAAATGCGAATCGCTTTCGGAACAGGATCATGCAAACGCGTCCCCGGCTCCCAAGTTGAAAAAAGAGGATGGAAAAATTGATTTTTCGCAATCCGCACAACAGATTCACAATCGCATTCGCGCTTTTTTCCCTTGGCCGGGCGGGTTTTGCAAATTCAACGGCAAAATTGCCTATTTTCGCAAGACCGATGTGGTAAAAGATTTGGCGATTCCTCCGGGTTTTGTCCGCAATGAAAAAGATCGACTGTTGGTCGGGACAGGAAATGGAACACTCGAAGTGTTGGAAATTCAACTGGAAGGAAAACGTCCCATGCCAGCGGCAGATTTTCTTCGGGGAATACAAAATAAGAACCAGGAGAATCTGTGCTTCAAAACGATGGATTAAAAACGAGATTTTCCGCTTTTGGCGCTTTGGTGGATTGGCGAAAAACGGGAAAGCTCTTGCGGGAACATTCCCTTTCGCCATTTGCCAAGGAACTGGCTTTAGGTGTGTGTCGAAGGCATTTGCGGCTATTGCACGCTATTCGGAAATCGGTTCGACGGATGCCAGGTTTGGATGTGCAATGCGTGCTGGAAATGGGCATTTATCAGATGTTCTTTATGGATGTCCCCAATCGGGCGGTGATCGATTCCAGTGCGGAACTTGCTCGCCAGGCAAATCTTGGAGAAGGCTCTGTTAAATTGGTAAATGGGATTTTGCGCCGTTTGGATAGGTACGGACTTCCTTCGCTTCCTCCACAAAATGTTTTGCGTTTAAGCCTTGAATATTCGATGCCGGAATGGCTTGTGCGTAGGCTTTTGGATTGTTGCGGTCCTGTTTATGCCGAAGAGTTTTCCAAAGAAACTGTGGAACGCCCTAGTCAATGGATGCGCGTGAATGTGCAGAAAATATCGGCAGAAGAATTGCAAAAACGATTGGCGCTTTCGGGTCGCATTTATAAAAATCGATTCATTGAAATTCCGGAAGGAAATCCCCACTTAGGAGAATTATTGGCCAGCAAGGAATTTAAAGAAGGATTTTTTTCCATACAGAATCCGGCGGCACTTGAAGTGGTGAATTTGTTGCAAATACAAGATGGGATGAGCGTGTGGGATGCTTGTGCTGCTCCCGGTGGAAAAAGCGCATTGCTTGCAGAAATGTATCCCCATGCGGAAATTCTTGCGTCCGATATTTCGGCAGAACGTTTGTTGCCTATGCAGGATTTGCATTCCCGTCTTTCTCTGTCGAATATAAGTGTGCAAACTCTGGATGTAACTGCCCATTCTTTTTTTGAACGTTTTGATCGGATTTTACTCGACGTCCCTTGCAGCAATCTGGGCGTTCTTTCTCGCCGTCCGGAAGTCAAATACCGTTTGTCGCTAAAGGATGTTTTGGATTTGTCCAAAATACAATTCCATATTTTAGAAACGGCAGTTTCGGCGTTGAAGAAAAACGGCATTCTTGTTTATGCGACATGCAGCCCTGAACCTGTGGAAACCGATAAGGTTGTCAAAAAATTTTTGGAAGCGCATCCCGATTTTGAACAAGTTGGTTTGCCGGTTCGTATTTCAAAAAATGAATTTGGTTTGGATCGTTTTTTTGCGGCGGCGTTGCGAAAAAAATAACGATTGAGGAGAGTTTAATGCCGAAAATTTTACTGTTGGCTGTATTCGCTGCGTCAGTTCTTTTTGCCAAAGAGAATGTGCCGACCGAGGAATTTTCTCATGCCGCATTAGCGATGGAAGGTGGAGCTTTGTATTTGCTAGATGATGCGTCGCAAGGATTTGAAGATTCTTATTACGGTCTTTTGGAATTGGATTACAGTTTTTTCCGAAATTGGGTTGGCATCGTGCAATTCGGATATTCCTATTTGCCTACGAAAAGTGGCGTCTCTTATGACGGAACGCATATGGCGATTGGGCGTGTCGGTTTAGATTATCCGATTCCATTTATAAAACCCGTACTTGTTGGGGCGGGATTCAGTTGCATTTGGATGCGTGCAGAAGGTGGCGATCTTTCGAAGACGACTTTGGAAGACAACGAATCGGAATTCGGTTTTTTTGCCCGATTGAATTTGCCGATCATTTCGACGCAAAAATGGCGACTTGGTGCGAAGGTTTATTTTGAACGTTTGTGGACGGCTCCGGAAACTTCGGAAACGGTCTTGTTTGGTTTCTATATCCAGCGGCAAATTTGGTAGGAGTGAGCGTGAATTATCTGAATCATTTCAATAGGATTTTGCGAATACTGCTTTTGGCTGGTATTTGTGTATTTGCGGAAATCACGCCGGAAACGAAAGGAATGCAAGACACTCGTTTCGATGGAACCTTTTTGACGGCATCGCCGACATTTGTTTATGACCGCAATTCTCAAATGGGCGGAATTCATTCGGAAAGTGAAGAATGGACCCCATCAAAAATGCGATACAGAATGCTTGTCAATCGCCTTTCGGCAACGCCGTTGTGGGATGTGCAAGATCCTTCGGTGTGGCTTTCTGTGGGGAATGAAATTGGAGATATGATGTATCAGGATGCTCGCGTTGGCGGTTGGAATCAAGCCGCTCCGAATCGCACGCCGATGCAGGAAGTAGGATTTCGTTCCAAATCTTATGATGGCATTTGGACGACCGCCAGATATTTTCAAGTGGATCATTATTCGGTCAAATCTCGTGCGGAACGAGAAAGGATGGTCGGCACTACCAGCTATTCTTTATTTGGCGAAAATCTTCCGTTTTTTAGTACTATGTACGCAGGGCTTGGCTATTCCGCATCGTCTTTTGAAGTGTTGGCGTTGGCGGGGCACGAATATATTTGGGAAATGGGGGAAAGCGGACGCTGGATTCCTGTGGAGCTTAAGCCTCGCGCAGAAACCCGCTTTGACTCGCGTTATTTTCATGCGAATTTGGTCTTTGAATATGGGGAATACACTCTTTTAAAAAACAAGACGGTTGGCAATCGGAAAGAAATCAGCGGCTCGGTAAAAATCGGGGAGGATTCTCTTTCGCAAAGTTTTCGCCTGTGGAATTTGGCGTTGGGAGCGGCATTCCGGGCTGTGGATGACAGCGGCGCGGTTCCTTTCGGAATCCGAGACGATTATGTTGTATTTCCATTTTTGGAAATTTCGTTGCGCCCGGCAAAATGCTTAACATTGGCGGGATTTATAGGAACCAGTGGTCGGGAATTTGCTGGTAAGGACAGCGTAAATTTGGAAATTCCTGCATCGGCATGGGTAAGGACAAATGTCGGTTTTAAAAATCATGTCGCATCAACTTTGAATCCGTTGGGTGAAGATTACGAATATTATAATACCGATACCATTCATTTGCGAACGGACGGAGTGATGCAGTTGCACCGTTTGTATATGGATTTGCGCACTCGGGTGAATTTGTTTGAATTTGGTGTGAATGTGGCAGGTTGGATTGAAAAAGGGGCGGAGACATTTGGCATTGATGAAAAAGAACCACGAGGCGCAGGAAAAAATCCTTATGTTTATCGGACGGGCGATGTAGATAGAATAGATTCCTGGATTCGAGGCGTTTCCGGAGAAGCGCTGCTTGCGTATCGTTACGAAAAAATATTTTCTCTTTTGGCGCGTGCGGGGCTAGAACGCATTGATGGCGACGAAGAACGATTTGAAGTAAATCCGGCGGAAGAATGGGTTTCTATTGGTGCGGAATGGAATCTATGGGATTATTTTTGGATTCAACATTCTTGGTCGTATCGTTCGGATGCAAGGTGGAATCTGCGATCCGAGAATCCATTTGTTGTAAAAGGCAGCTGGTATTGGGACGCCTCTTTTACGCAGAATTTCCCTAAATACGGATTGTCATTATCGGCAACATTGGTTCATTCGCTGGGCAAAAATTTAGTTCAGGTTCCAAATGGCGGCGAAGATGTGACTCGATTCTTCTGTAATATCGTTAAAAAATTTTAGTCCACCTTTGAAAATCCATTTTCAAAAAATCGGCGTCATTAGAGTGGCTAGTTTTCTCAAGAAATGATTTATACGAATGCTCGGAAGACCGTCCTTTCTTGTTGTTCTACAAAGGCCTTCATTTTGGGAAGATTCTTTGAAGAAATTCTTTCCGTAGAAAATGCGATAATCAAAATAAGCTAAATTTAAAATATGAAGCAACTTTCTTCAGCGTGTCATCATTTGGCCCAAAATTTGTCTCCTCAGAATCTTCTTGGGCAAATATGGCGCTACGGAATTGCCGGGGGCTTGGCGTTTTTGGTGGATTTCGGATTATTTGCCTTTTGCCTCTACATTTTGAAATGGCATTATTTGATAGCGAATATTTTTGGACTGGCGGGCGGCCTTGTGGTAAATTATTTGGCAAGTGTCAGTTGGGTTTTTAGGGCGTGCAAACGGAATGTGGAAAAAAAATCGTTGGAATTTTCTCTGTTTGTCGTCATCGGCATTTTGGGTGTTGCGTTCAATCAATTTTTGATGTGGGCGTTTGTGGATTTTTTAAGTTTGATGCCGATGTTTGCGAAAGTCCTTGCTGCCGTTCTTGTACTTTTTTGGAATTTCGGTGCTCGCAAATTTTTTCTTTTTAGATCGTTAAAGGATTGATATGAAAACAGCGATTATTGTCGGTGCTGGACCTGCGGGGCTTACCGCTGCCTATGAACTTTTAAAAACGACGGATGTAAAACCAATTGTCTTAGAAGAAAATGATTTTGTCGGCGGAATTTCTCGAACGGCGGTTTACAAGGGAAATCGCATGGATATCGGCGGGCATCGTTTTTTCAGCAAAAGCGATACGGTGATGGACTGGTGGACAAATATCTTGCCGTTGCAGGGAGCGCCTAGTCGAGATGATCTTGCAATCGGTAGGAAAACTTCTTTGACAGAAAATGGCCCGGATCCCGAAAAAGACGACCGCGTGATGCTTGTGCGTTCTCGTCTTTCCCGCATTCTTTATACGCGAAAATTATTCGATTATCCGGTGACGCTCAATGTGGCGACAATTCGAAACTTGGGACTTTGGCGAATGTTCAAAATCGGCATGAGCTACATCAAAGTCTGCGTTCTTCCCAAGCGCAAAGAAAAATCGCTGGAAGATTTTATGATCAATCGTTTTGGCGTGGAACTTTACAAAACGTTTTTCCGGGATTATACGGAAAAAGTCTGGGGAATTCCTTGTCATGAAATTAGTGCGGATTGGGGAGCCCAGCGGATTAAAGGCCTTTCGATTGCCAAGACCCTTTTGCACGCTTTTAAAGCGATGCTTCCGAAAAAAACAAATTCTGTTCGCCAGAAAGATACCGAAACGAGTTTGATCGGGGAATTTTTATATCCGAAACTCGGCCCTGGAGAATTGTGGGAAGTCGTTGCCGATGAAATTCGGAAACTTGGCGGTGAAATCCGTTTTGGTGCGAAGGTCACAAAATTTGAACGGTCAGAAAATCGTATTTCGGCGGTGAAATTTACGGAAAACGGCGAAGAAAAAACGCTTGGTGCCGATTATTTTATGAGTACGATGCCGGTGAAAAATCTGGTCGGCGCGCTCTCCGGAGTTCCCGATTCGGTGCGGGAAATTGCAAATGGTCTTGTGTATCGGGATTTTATGACGGTGGGTTTGTTGCTGGATTCTTTGGATATCCCCAATCCGGCAAAGCCCGGAACGCCGGAATGTAAATTGAAATTTGTCGCTGACAATTGGATTTATGTGCAGGAATCGGACGTTAAGTTGGGGCGAATTCAGGTCTTTAACAATTGGAGTCCGTATCTGGTCTCGGATCCTTCGAAAGTTTGGATAGGTCTTGAATATTTTGTCAATGAAGGCGATTCGATGTGGAACAGCAAGGATTCGGATTTTATCGACTTTGCTATTTCGGAACTGGAAAAAATTCATGTCGCTAAAAAATCTTCCGTTCGGGATGCGGTGCTTTTTCGCGTTCCCAAAACCTATCCCGCTTATTTTGGAACGTATCAGCGATTTGGAGAAGTCCGTTCCTATTTGGACGCCTTGGAAAATTTGTTTTTGATGGGGCGGAACGGAATGCACAAATACAACAATATGGATCATAGCATGCTGACGGCGATGGAAGCGGTGAAGTGCATTCGGGAAAATTCATCCGATAAATCTGCCATTTGGAATGTGAATACCGAAGAGGAATACCACGAAGGGAAAAAAGGATGAAAATCTTTCGTCTGAAAGAATTTTATTTCGCTTTGATCTGCATCGCTTGCGTCTTCTTTTTTCAAACGATAAAAGCGGAATTGAAAAATGTGGCGGTTGTTATCGATGGTGCGGAGCAGTCTGTAGAATTTCCGTACAAAGAAATTTTCCAAAAAGGAGAACGATTCCGCTTTACCTTTGATGTGCGGCATCCTTTGAATCTGGATTACGAGTTGCATATTGTTCCGGACGATTGTGCGGAATGGATTGCTGTAAATGGTGAAAGATTCTCTTTGCACGATACGCCGGGGCATTGTGATTATGCTGGCGGATTTGTATTTTCATTGGATTCGATTTTGAAGGAAATTCCGGCGGACTCAACGCATTTTGAATTGGAAGTTCGCAATAATGGCGGTCCTGGAGGCTTGAATATTTCGGCGAAGACGACGAATTTTTGGGTAGAAGCTTCGCGTTTTTTGGCTCTATTCACTTTTGCGCTTTTGCTTTTTTGTTTATTGCGACGTTTGAAAATCGGGTTCGTTTGTTCTCTGCTTCTATGCTTGGGCGTAGTCCTTCGCATTTATTTTGCTTCGCAAACGCCGTATTCCCGTTTTGCGTATGATGTCGATGCCCATGTGGATTATATTCGCTATGTGGCGGAGAATTTTAGCGTCCCAGATAATGAAGAATGTTGGGCGTGCTACCATCCACCAGTGTATTATCTTTTGATGGCTCCGGTTTGGAAAATGGCGGAATGTCTGCGCTTTTCGCCTCCTCGGATGATTCAATTTGCCGATTTATTTTTGTCGGCATTTACGCTGCTGTTTGGATTTTTGGCGTTGAAAAGATTGCTTTCGGGAAAGGCTCTCGCGTTGGGAACTCTTTTGTGGGTTTTCTGGCCGGGCTTGGTTTTGTGCGCCCCGCGAATTGGAAATGATCAGCTCTTTTTTCTGTGGCATGCGATTTGCCTGTGGGGATCGCTTTGTTATGTGACAGGAAAAGAGGATGGTCGGGCTAAGTTTATCGGCTTTGCTGCAGTCGCTGCGTTTTTGGCTTTTTGGACAAAGACAACGGGCATTGTGAGTGTTGGAACCGTAGTACTTTCTTTTGTGTTGGGATATGCGAATCGTCGCCGCTTGCGTCCGAAATTTGGAGAATGGTCGGCCCTTGCTGCCATTTTTATTTGGGCTTTGACGGTTATCGTTTTTAAAGTCTTTGGAAATGCTTCTTTGGTTGATAACGCGCATTCGTTGAATTCCGCTTTGCGTGTGGGAAATTTGCCGGGAAATTATCTGTTCTTTGATTTGCGGGATTTTTTGATGAATGCATTTGTCAGCGCTTGGAACGATGCGGGCGGCAGACAGTATTTTTGGAATTACGCGATAAAGACGTCGCTATTTGGAGAATTTTCGTGGACAAATCTTGCTTTTGGTCAAGGGCTTGCCGTGATAGTCAGCGTATCGGCTTTGGGCATTTTGCTTTACAGTATTCGCGGAATTTGGAAAACCAAATGGAATTTGCCGCTGTTCATTATGCTTGTTTCGGGATTGGCGTTTACTGCGGCACTGTTGTTCTTGCGGATAAAAATTCCGTTTTCGTGTAGCAACGATTTCCGCTACATCATGCCGGTATTGCTTTCGGTTATCTCGTTTTTTGTGGTGGGCGTTTCGCTTCCGGATACCTCTCGGCGTTGGAAAATTTTGGGAGTGCTTTTGGCTATTGTTTTTGCCGTTTCATCGGTGGCTCTGTTTTTAGTGATTTAGCAATACGGATTTGAATTTGCTACATTTGCGGCCATGCTCCGACAAACTATTTCAAGAACTGTTTTAGACAACGGTATCACGGTTCTTTCGGATTTAATGCCGGGAACATATTCGGCGATGGTTGGTGCCTGGATTCCCCGAGGCTCTCGCCATGAAACAGAAGAGATAAACGGACTTTCGCATTTTTATGAGCATCTGGTTTTTAAAGGAACCGAAAAACGTTCTTCATTGGAAATCGCACACCTTTTAGAAGATCGCGGCGGTAATTTAGAAGCTTATACGACTCGGCAGGAAACGGGATTCTATGCGCAGGTGATTCGGGAAGATTTGCCGCTTGCCGTAGATGTCATTGCGGATATGCTGATGAGTCCCCGCTTTGATGAAAAGGAAATGGAAAAAGAGCGCAAAGTCATCATTGAAGAAATTCACAGCTATGATGACATTGCCGAAGAATGCGTCGGGGATTTGTTCAACAAAATCCATTATCGCGGTTGCGGGCTTTCGTTTCCGATTGCGGGCACGGTGAAAAGCGTTCGGGGCTTGACTAGCGAAGGGCTTTGGGAATACGAACGCCAGGTTCTAGAAGATTTGCCGATTGTGGTTTGCGCCGTGGGAAAAATCGACCACCGGGAATTAGTGGATTTGGTCGGGCGTTTTTTTGAAAAGAAAAAATCGGCGAAAAGGCCGTTTGCTAATAGCTATTCGGCAAATGCCCAGCGCAAAACCCTTTTTAAAAAAGAGCTGAGCCAGTCGAATTTATTTTGGGGAACGAGTTTTGAAAAATCGTTTTTTCAAATGGATTTTATTCGGGCTCTTGGCATTTTCAATGTGGCGTTTGGTGCCGATATGGGTTCGCGTTTGTTTCAAAAAATCCGCGAAGACCGTGGGCTTGCCTACAGCGTGTATTCGATGACCGATGTCTATACGGATACTCTTGGTTGGGGAGTTTCTTTGGCGACGGCACCGGACAAGACCGATGAAGCCTTGGAAATCGCCGCTCGAGAATTTCAAAAATTTTTGAATGACGGATTTGAAAAAGGGGAATTGGAGCGGACAAAAATGAATATCATCGGCGGACTTCGGATTGGCGCGGACAGTGCAGAAAAACGATTGATGCGCATGGCGGATCAAATGATGCATTTGGGGAAAATTTTCTCCATTAACGAGACCGAAGCGCAGGTGAAAAATTTTTCGGAAGAATATCTGGTGGAACTATTGCGCGGGGCTTTTAAGAATGCTCCTTTTGCAACGGCAATGGTCAAACCAAAATAAAAGAGGTGACAATGGATATAGCGGCTCCTGTAGGCATTTTGGGTTTTGGAATCGAAGGCAAAAGTACTTTGCGTTATCTGGTGCGCAAGGGAATCCGCGAAATTGTCGTGATGGATAAAAATCCAGTGGAACTGCCGGAACTTCCCGCAGACGTTCATGTGAAAATTTTCAGCGGAGAAAAGTACATGGACGGTTTGAAAAACGCGGTGACGGTTGTGCGATCCGCGGGAGTCTATCCGCTTCAAAAAGAAATTTTCCACTTTCAGATGAACGGCGGTGCTTTAACAAGTCAGATAGAAATTTTTTTGAAAGAAACCAAATCCCGGTCGGTTGTCGGCGTTACGGGAACTCTTGGTAAGGGAAGTACGGTCAGTATGATTCGCCATGCTCTCAACGCTTGCGGAATACCGTCCGAAATTGGCGGCAATTTTGGCGTGCCTGCATTGGATCTGCTGGAAAACGAAACGCCCGATCGCATATCGATTTTGGAGCTTTCATCCTTTCAGCTGATGACTTTGCCCGTTTCGCCGCATGTTGCGGTAGTGCTTCGGGTTTCGACGGAACATTTGGATTGGCACAAATCCGTGGAAGAATACCGGGATGCCAAAGCGAATCTGGTGCGCTGGCAAAAACGCGGGGATTTTTGCGTTTACATTCGGGATGCGGAACCTTCTGCGGCAATCGCTCGTGAATCCGGAGCGCAGAAGTTGTGCTATGGTTCTCGAGATGCGGATGCCGTATTTTCTTCGGATTCGTTGAAGATCGATGGCTGTACGTTAAAATTGGCGGACTGCAAAAAAATCGGATCGTTCCAGCTTGAAAATATGGCGGCGGCTCTGCTGGCGGTAAAAGCGCTTGGAGCCGATGTACCGACGGCGTTGCAGTCGTTGAAAAATTATGAATCTTTGAAATTCCGCATGGAATTTAAAGGCGAAAAAAAAAGAATCGTTTTTTACAACGATTCTTATGCGACCCGACCCGACGCGACGATGGCTGCCGTCAAAAGTATGAACCGTCCTTTCGCATTGATTTTGGGAGGCTCCGAAAAGAACGCGGATTTCTCGGAACTGGCTCGGACTCTTGCTGGAATACAAAATTTAAAACGCATTGCGCTTATCGGAGCGACTGCCGAACGGATGCAGGACGCTTTGCGTCAAGTGGAAACATCTGTGCCGATGAAAATTTTCTCAGGGCTTGATGAAGCATTTGCAGATGCGTGTTCGGTAGGGAATGGCGGAGCGGTTTTGCTGTCTCCGGCGTGCGCAAGCTTTGGCCTTTTCAAAAATTACAAGGCTCGTGGTGAAGCTTTCGACAAACTGGTGGATGCGTTTTAAGGCGAGGATTTTTTCTGGCGAATTTCCTGTTTTGCTTTTTGCACCATTTCTAAAAACTGCGGCTCGGCGCAGAGACGGGCGAAAGCGGCGCTGGCGGCAAGTCTAGCGGCATCGACATCGCTCTGGTAATGGAATCCGGCTATCACACGGCTTTGCCCCATTTCGTATCCCATTTTCAGAATTTCGTTTTGATGTGCGGGATCCAGCATCACAAAGAGGAGTGCCACGGCCCAGGCTCTTGTCGTATGCCCGGACGGGTACGAAGTAAAATCCGTTGGCGATTCTTCGCTTGGAACGGATGTCGGCTCCTTAAAATCCTGATAGGGTCTGTGCCTCGCGTAGGTCTTTTTAGTTTCTTTAATGGTCGCTTTTGTCGCTTTGGAAACACTGCGGACAAGGCTTGCTGTGATGGGGTAATCGTTTTCGTTTAAAGGGATGCCGATGGCGGAGCCAAAAAATTTCAGCAGGGAGGCGGGCTTGCCGTTGGCGTGCTGGATGGCGGAATCCCCGCGGGGAGAATTTCGTTGCGCTTTTCCTTGCAAATACCGGACGCTGTCCGCGGCATAGGAAAGGCTTCCTTTTTCTGGTGGCGGCGGTAAAAAAGAAAAGGCTTTGGGCATATCCTCTGGTTTGACGAATTGGATTTTTTCTTTCGCAAAACCGAGTGTTACGAGGGCTGTCGCGCTGATGCAGAAAAGGATGGGAAAAAATTTCATTCTGAGTTCCTGTTTTTCACAATATATTTTTTAACGTGCGGAACGGCGTGTGGAAAAACTGACGTTTTTTGTTAAAAAGAACAATTTTGCATTTTTTTTGAGGGATAATGGGTTGAAAGTTCTCCATTTTGTTTAAATTTGAACCAATTTAAGTTTTCAAGAAATGGAAAAGTAAATGATTTCGGTTTCGATGAATAAATTTACTCTTGCGTCTTCCTGTTCGGCAGGATTTTCCGCCCTTCCCATTTCTAAATCGAATTGTTTTTGGAACGCTGAATCTTTTGGTTCGGCGTTTTTTTTATGGATTTAACTCATGGAGAATTTTATGAAACTTCAAGGCATCGACAAAGTCCTTATCATCGGTTCTGGTCCGATTGTTATCGGTCAGGCTTGTGAATTCGACTACTCTGGCACCCAGGCTTGCAAGGCGCTTCGCGAACAGGGTTACAAGATTGTGCTCGTGAACTCTAACCCGGCTACCATCATGACCGATCCGGTCATGGCCGATGCCACCTACATCGAACCGCTGAACGTCGCCCGCCTCACTCAGATTATCGAAAAGGAACGCCCGCAGGCATTGCTCCCGAACTTGGGCGGTCAGACTGGCCTGAACCTCGCCTCAGCACTCAGCAAGGCCGGCGTGCTGGACAAGTACGGCGTGAAGGTCATCGGTGTAAACCTCGATGCTATCGAACGCGGCGAAGACCGTGAAATCTTCAAGGAAACCATGCAGAAGCTCGGCATCGACACCCCGCGCTCCGGCATTTGCCACTCTGTGGAAGAAGCCGAAAAGATCGTGGCCGAAATCGGCTACCCGGTCGTGGTTCGCCCGGCTTACACCATGGGCGGTGCAGGCGGCGGTTTCTGCTACAATGTGGAAGAACTCCGCACCATTTGCGGTAACGGCCTCGAACTCTCTATGACGCACCAGTGCCTCATCGAAGAATCCATCCTCGGTTGGGAAGAGCTGGAAGTCGAAGTCGTGCGCGATTCCAAGAACCAGATGATCGCCATCTGCTTCATCGAAAACATCGACCCGGTGGGCGTGCATACCGGCGACTCCTTCTGCGCAGCCCCGTTCCTCACCATCGACAAGAAACTCGAAGAAGAACTGAAGGAAAAGGCCTTCAAGATTGTGGAATCCATCGGCGTGATTGGCGGTACCAACGTGCAGTTCGCTCATGACCCGAAGACCGGCCGCGTGGTGATCATCGAAATCAACCCGCGTACCAGCCGCTCTTCCGCTCTTGCTTCCAAGGCAACCGGTTTCCCCATCGCCCTCATTTCTGCAAAGCTCGCTGCAGGCCTTACCCTCGACCAGATTCCGTACTGGCGCGATGGAAGTCTCGAAAAGTACACCCCGAGCGGTGACTACGTGGTGCTCAAGTTCGCACGCTGGGCATTCGAAAAGTTCCGTGGCGTCGATGACTGCCTCGGCACCCAGATGAAGGCTGTGGGCGAAGTCATGGCTATCGGCAAGACATACAAGGAAACCCTCCAGAAGGCTATCCGCGGTCTCGAAAACGGTCGCTCCGGCCTCGGCTTTGCGAAGGACTTCAACAAGAAGAGCAAGGAAGAACTCCTCGAAATGATGAAGACCGCTTCTTCCGAACGTCACTTCCAGATGTACGAAGCCATCCGTAAGGGTGCTACCGACGAAGAAATCTTCGCCGCCACCTACGAAAAGGCCTACTTCGTGCAGCAGATGCGCGAACTCGTGGAACTCGAAGAAGAAATGCTCAAGACTCCGGGCCGCCTGCCTGCCGATGAACTCCTCATCAAGGCCAAGAAGGACGGCTTCAGCGACAAGTATATTGCCAAGATCCTCGGCATCCGCGAGAAGGACGTGCGCAAGAAGCGTACCGAACTCGGCGTGGTCGAAGGCTGGTGTGCCGTGCCGGTGAGCGGCGTGAAGGACCAGTACTACTACTACAGCACCTACAACTGCAAGGACGAATCTACCGCTTCCACCAACCCGAAGAAGATTATGATTCTCGGCGGTGGCCCGAACAGAATCGGTCAGGGCATTGAATTCGACTACTGCTGCTGCCACGCTGCAATGGCTCTCCGCGAAATGGGTTACGAAACCATCATGGTGAACTGCAACCCCGAAACGGTCTCTACCGACTACGATACCTCCGACAAGCTGTACTTCGAACCGGTTTCTTTGGAAGACGTGCTCCAGATTTACCACAAGGAAAAGCCGGCTGGCGTGATCGTGCAGTTCGGTGGCCAGACCCCGCTGAACATCGCCCGCGCTTTGAGCGACGAAGGCGTCAAGATTCTCGGTACGAGCATTGACTCTATCGACATCGCCGAAGACCGCGATTTGTTCCGCAAGATGATGGACCAGCTGGAAATCCCGATGCCGGAAAGCGGCATGGCCACGAACATCGACGAAGCCCTCGCTTGCGTCAAGCAGATCGGTGGCTACCCGGTGATGATTCGCCCGAGCTTCGTGCTTGGCGGCCGCGGCATGGAAGTCATCTACGACGAAAACATGCTCCGCGAATACGTGGCGAAGGCTGTGGGTGTGACCCCGGACCGTCCGCTCCTCATCGACCGCTTCCTCCACAACGCTTTGGAATGCGAAGCCGACGCCCTCTCCGATGGTGAACACGTTTACATCCCGTCCGTGATGGAACACGTGGAACTTGCCGGTGTCCATTCCGGTGACTCCGCCTGCATCATCCCGCCGGTGACCATCACGAAGGAAAACTTGGCAACCATCAAGGATTACACCAGGAAGATTGCCGAAGCCCTCCACGTGTGCGGCCTCATGAACATGCAGTACGCCATCGAAGACGGCAAGGTGTTCGTCCTCGAAGCGAACCCGCGCGCAAGCCGCACGGTGCCTCTGGTCTCCAAGGTCTGTAACACCCAGATGGCCCGCCTCGCGACCCGCCTCATGCTCGGCGCGAAGCTCGAAGACCTCAAGCTCAAGGACAAGAAGTTCAACCACCACGGCGCCAAGGAAGCCGTGTTCCCCTTCGACAAGTTCCCCAAGGTTGACCCGGTTCTCGGCCCCGAAATGCGCTCCACCGGCGAAGTCCTCGGCCTCTCCGACGACTACGCCCTCGCTTACTACAAGAGCCAGGAAGCCGCAGGTTCCTTCCTCCCGAACGAAGGTGCCGTGCTGATTAGCCTCTCCGACAAGGTTAACTTGTCTGAACAGGCCGTCGAAATCGGCAAAGAATTCCAAAAGCTCGGCTTCAAGATTTACGCTACCGAAGGCACCGCCAAGTTCTACGAGAAGGCCGGCGTCAAGTGCGAAGTCGTGAACAAGATCGCCGAAGGCCGCCCGAACGTCCTCGACATCATCCTGAACAAGCAGGTGAACCTCATCATCAACACGCCGTGGGCAAAGCGCGACGCCATCAAGGACGAAAGCGCCATCCGCAAGGCCGCTATCAAGTACAAGGTTCCGTACATCACGACCCTCGCCGGTGCCTACAACACTGTCAAGGGCATCGCCGCCGCAAGGAACGGACATGGCGCCGTGAAGAGCCTGCAGGAATACCACGCTTCGATTGAAGAGATTTAATTAGGCGTGTCATCCTGAGCGTAACGCCGTAAGGCGTGAAGTCGAAGGATCCAGAACATTTAAGATCGTAGCAATAAAATGCTGCGGTCTTTTTATGTATGGAGAAAGGGGAGGACTTTTGAATTGACGAAAATTACCAAAAATCGGCACTTTTCCCTATATCGTCCAAAATTTCAAAAAGTCTTTTCTAGTTTCAGAGAGTAAAGGTATATTTAACTTGTAAACTGTACAAGAATTGAGGGCATTTATGGCTTATCCGGTAGCAGAAGTATGGACCGTCTCGGGAAATTTGAACAAAGGCGGAGTCGCTTTTAGCGAGGGAAAAGTCTATGCCTACAATTACAAGAACGGAGAATTTAGCCAAATAGCCGAATCAGACATATCTGCCGACGGATCCTTTACGCTAACTTTTTCTAGATGGAACTTTCAGGAGGGCGATGAAGCTTTAGAGTACCCTACGCTTCAGGTTAGAGTATATGACTATCAGGGGAACCTTCTTTGGACATCAGGCACCTACAATCAGCCCGATTCCACATTGAACATCGGACCTATTGATATTCTAAAACCAGCGGGGCAAAACGGGGATTGTTCGGTATTTGGTACTGTTAAAAATGAGCAGGGCAATATCCTTTCTGGTTTGAAAGTGATTGCCTATTGTTTGCATTTTGAGGAAACTGTAGCAGCAACCAGCACAACTAGACGATTCAAAAAAATTGAACTGGGAACAATCGAAACGGATACGGATGGCAAATACGAAATCTGCTACAATTCTACATTGCTCCCTACAGGTCTTCTACTAGATTCTAAAGAAGATTATGGCAAGGATAAAGTGTCTCTCTATGCGGAAGTCTTTGAACTTGTCAATGGATCTTTTAAATCGCTCGCCATAGAGCATCTTGTATTCAATGGAAAGACCGACCAAGAAATAAATTTCATTCTAAAGAGTAAGCAAAAAACATTCAAATGTGAATTTGAAAAACTGGATGACCTGCTAAACATTTACCATGAGGCGGTATTCTCGGAATATGGTGGCTCCAGCTTGACAGAGAAAACTGCGGCCATTACGACATTCCTGAAATCGAATACGGCATTCCCATTAGTGGCAGGGCGCGAACGTCTGACCGAATCCATAGTCCACGCCTATTTCGTTGCCTACGGACTTTACTATCAACTCCTGAACAGATACAACACGGCAAAAACCACCGAAAAATACGAAGCACTTCAAGAAAACGAAGAAAAAAGATACTGGTGCGAAGTGTTCTTCGCTTTGGCTCTCCGCGAAGATATTTCGACACTATATCAAATTACAAAGCAGAAGCCGACCTCGTTACAAAAAATCTTGTTTGGGGCGGCATCGGATGGTCTCATCTGCGTCGATACGAACAAATTTCTGGAACTCTGGCAACAGTTGCTAGGCGAGGGAGTATCTGCCGATGATGTAGAAAATGAGGACCCCTCTCTTTCCATCAACCAACTGCTGTTTTTGTATCTGACGGGAGATTTGCCTATTGTGGAGAGTGATTCTCCCCGTTATTATTCCGAAATTTCAAAAGATAGTTTTTCTGATCCTCTTTTTGCAAAATTGCTGGATGCCTATTTCCATGTGGGGGCAAAGACGGATGCCTTGATAAAGGTCTTGCAAAAGAATGCATTGCCCGATGAAGCAGAGGAGCAAGCAGATTCCGAAGAGACCACTACAGATTCCGGTGAAACTTCGATACAATCGGGGACGGACATCAAGAATCTGGTGGAATATCCGCGTCTTACCAATGTGGAAGTTTCAAAATTAAAGACCGTTTTTGATTTGAATGATTTCTTTGAAAAATTTGCGGACGGCGTGGTTTGCACTTATCACTACGCATGCACTAAGAATGATTTCGAATTTGAACGGCTGGCGGATTTTGTCAGGCTATTTGAATCCGATTGGGTAAGCGTCGTCGAAGCCGTCGCCACCAATTATGGCAAGCAGTTCGGAATAGCCACCAAGGTCACGGTGGACAATGAAACCACAACAACTTACCCTCAGGCCTTGCCTCCTGAATTCCCCGGAACAAATACTTCGCTAAAGAAGACTATCTATGTTCGGAAACTAGCGGAACTCATCAAGACGTGGTTTCCGCAGCAGGCTTTACTCGTTGATTTGGAAAAGAAATTCGATGACTTCATCGCTTCCGCTACGGCACAAACTGAAGAACCTGATGAAAATGCAGGAGAATCGGTCTCGGTTGAGCTTGATACAGAATTCGTTAATTTGATGCAAGACTGGAAAGATGTCTGCTTGATTTTGCAGGGGGCAGATTGGAAAGATTTCTCTCTGTCCAATACGGATTTGGGGGAATTCCTGAAAGCAAATACCAACATTTCCGTAAGCGATGATTCTAAGGAAAAGATACAGCAACTTCAGCGTCTGTTCCACTTGACGGACTGTGCCATCGCGATAGCCTATTTGGTTAAAGAGGGTTTTGATTCTGCATACAAAATTGCTTCAATGGATGAAGAATTATTTGTGGCTCGATATGGAAATGGAATCGGCAAAACCGAAGATGCTAAACAGATTCATCGCCTTGCAGAAAACTATGTTGTTGAAGCAACTTTAAATATACAGGCTTACGCATCTGATTCATCAACGGAAGATGATGAAACTCTGCCTTCGCTTCCTCGAACGGTTTCTGCCTCCGTGAAATTAGCGGCTCCTAAAAGAACATCTTCTACAAATATTGCAAGCGAAAGGACGGCCACGCGGGATACGGTCAACTGGGCGAAACTTTTTGGCAAGATTAACTATGCCAAGGCAACGGAAGGTCAATCCGTATTAAGTGCTTCCGCATATTATATAGTTGCCCCTTAAAAAGTCACTTCGCGAGCGCAGGATAAGGAGGTTCGCCGTTTTTATTCACCCCTTCCCGGCAAAGGAAGCAACAGTATAGCCATTCCAACAGGACAAAAAAGCGCCTCATGGCCCTCTTGAAGTTGAACGCCGCTGCTGCAAGCTTTGCATTGAGCATGTCGCCAAAGATTCCCTTGTAGAAGTTGCGACCCATGCGGTGGTCGCTCTTCAAGTGACCATTGATTGGTTCGATGCCAGCCCTCTTGCAAAAAAGCTTGTGAGCCTTTTTCTTCTGGTAGTAAGTCGCGTTTTTCTTCGGAACGTCCGGTATCACGATCTTTGTCGTTCCGGATTCCTTTTGTCCGCGGTAGCCTCGGTCGCATGCGGCCCGGCTCGGCCTGAATCCAAGCATTTGTTCAACATGGTCAAGCGTATCGTCTATCGTATGTCCGTCATACTCGTCCCGGAACGAGACCGCGCCGACAATGATACCGTTGTAGCTCCGGGCGATTGACACCTTGTTGCCGAACTCGTATTTCTTGTGTTCCTTGCCCTTGCCGATGCATTTTACTTCGGGTTCGTGAAGCGAATAGACCTTGTCCTTGTCGCATTTCTTCTGTGCCAGAACTTTTTTGAAAAGCTCGATTTTTCCTTTGTACGTGTTCAACAAGTTCTTGCTGGCGAGATTTCGCTCTAATTCACGGACGAGCCGTCCCGCGATTGTCTTCAGCCTGCGATCCGCCTTGTGAGCCTTTTTGGCGTTTTTCGGGTGATTGCGGAAACGCTGGTCACGATGAATCTTCTTCAAGGTTCTCTTGTAGGACTGTCTCTGCGGAAGGCCGCGTTCTTCCACAATTTTCTGCACCTGATCTATTATCTTGTTCGCAAGTTTGGCGTCTGTAGGGAACGTGATGTTCTTTTCCTGCACGGTCGTGTCAAGAAAGACCGTGCCGCATCCTGTCGGTCCTTGTTTATCGTGGTCATCGTTGACGAGGATACTTTCCTTGAGGATCATGTCCAAGCCTTCCTCGCCGATCTTATGCCGGAAGTGGACAAGTTCGCTCGGGTCGCAGGGTTGCTCCGTCGAGAAGAACCGTTCTCCGCAAAAGTACTGGTAATAGGCGTTTTCCTGGAACTGCTCCACGACGGACTCGTCCGATACGTTGCGGATGTGCTTCAGGATGATGAGCCCGGTCATGAGACGGATCGGCTTGTTCGGCGCACCCATTTTGTCGTCAAACAGTTTCGAAAACTCGGTCTCGAACTTGTTCCAGTCAATCTTGTTCGCAAGAACGTAAAGGGGATGCTTGTGGTTCAACTGCTCCTCAAGGGAACAGAAAAGGCTTGTCTGTGCGTGGGATTTCGGAGGTCTATACATGGGAAAAATTGCAAGGTTTTTAATCCCATTTTAGAAATCCTTGCAATAATTTCACAGGGTAGAAATCAATTTTTCCCAACAGTTATGCGGGCTGGGCGGGATTTTAAGGGACGACTATATAGATCTTTTGAAATTCTTGAAAAAGAGCGGTGCCTACAACGCATTCACAAAACGCCGCCCCGATTACCTGAACTTGGAACTCACCAAGGCCAATGCAGAAGTCTCCATGCCCACCATTGATTTAGGCATAGAGCTGTTGGAGGCTCTTGTTGCGGGACCAGTCAGCACAAGCACTGGTTTTGCCTATCCTGTCGCAAACAACAACCCGAAGGAAGCCACAGCCGAGGAACTCCGTGCGGAACCTTTGCCTTTCGATTATGCGATAGGTGATACGACAATAGAAAAAGCTGCCCTGCAAAAACTTTCGCAAAGCGTCTATCCCATTTCGCTCCCGCTGAACCTTGACCGCGAAAAGGTGAGGAAAATCCTTTCTAACCTGTCGCTCCATTTTTACGACATAGCGGAATCCGCTGGAATCACGACAAGGGAACTTCGTTTGGATTCCACGCAGAGAGATTTGATTTCCACTACTCCATTGACTGAAATTCCAACATGGGAAATGTGGGGGCTTAATCAAAGTGGTAATCGAGTTTTGATGCCAAACAAGAACGATTATATAGCAGGTTCCTATATCAATGTTCTCTGCAACCTTTCAATTTTCTTGCAACGTTCTGGTTTGACGATTCAAGACCTGAATGTGATTCTTGAAGATAGTCATTTCCGTGAAGTCAAGTATAAGGCCAAGGATTCCGAATACTATCAGCTTGCGAATATTGACGGTTATCAATTTGTGGGAAGAAATACGGAATTTTCCGGTTGGGCTGATTTTTTCAAGAAGATTGCAGTCCTGTTACATAGAAAAAATATTTTGAGCTGGGATTTGCAGGACTTGCTACTGACCTTTGATTTGAACATTGACCAGTTGGATGTCATTTGTGAAATGTGTTCCCGTTATGGTGTAACGGTACGGGAAGCCTATGTAATGGGCAATGCTGGGTTACTGTCGATCGATGTGCTGAATGAAATTTTCCAGTTGGCAACACCAATTGCCGAAAATGTCCAATTGACCCAAAGGGATTTTGTAAAAATTGCGAAAACAGGCTTTGGCATGGAAAAGGACGAAGCTATTGCAATTTACAAGTATGTCAAGAACGGTTTGTCTGACGAATCTGCTGTGAACCTGATGCAGGAATTTTATCGGTCGGTTCTCTTGCTAAAAACTTTTGGCATGTCGAT
This sequence comes from Fibrobacter sp. UWS1, assembly GCF_002300445.1. NCBI lineage: Bacteria > Pseudomonadati > Fibrobacterota > Fibrobacteria > Fibrobacterales > Fibrobacteraceae > Fibrobacter > Fibrobacter sp. UWS1. The sequence continues at coordinate 1,247,980 of NZ_NSGW01000001.1, read as the reverse complement.
TGACGCATTGTGGATTTTGAGAAACAATAACATTTTGAACGAGAATTTGAGTGAAGATTTTGACGGCTTGACTGCACTCCGTAGGTTCGCCGATGAGTGGCGAATTATCAGCGGAACATCCATTGATGCCGATTTCTATGTAAAATTGCTTTCTCCTGTAACTGAAGAGGAAGAGGCTGCTGCGGAAACCTTTGCATCAAATCTATATAGTTCTGATTTTTGCGAAAAATTTAATGTTGATGATGAAGCTTCGGTTCCAGATTTGCTTGATGAAACACAGCAGAATTTACGTTTGCTTGTTTTTGCCGAATTTGGTATTGCCGAAGGATTTGGCAATGCCTTGAGTTCCAAAGATGATATTCTTGATTGGGAGAGATTCTATGATGATGCAAAAAATTATGTGGAAACTCTAGGCAGTTGGGATAAAGAAAACGAGGAAAAGCCTAGGTTATCTAAACAATCCTATGCACTATATGCAAACTTAACAAGAAGGGTCTCTGTATACAATTATACTCAGAATTATGTACAGGGAATAGACCTGCGAACGACAATTTTTGTCAATGACACGATGGTGGTTATTGAATATGAAAATCTCAAACCATTGATTTATGCAAATTATGTGACGGACAGACTGCTTTCGGGCGATTTCGATTTTATGTCCCTTGAAAATCGATATGCAAATGACAAGGAATCCCTGGCAGAGGAATTAGGTTTAGAAAAATCTGATTTGGATGAATTGTATGATTGTGGTGGCAAGACCTTTGAAAATTCACTAGAAAAGTGGTTCTGCATTGCCCGCTATTATGAACTTTATTCCAAAACGCACTTGTCGCCGAAGCAATTAAATCATCTTCTAGATGAAGATGATACAGAATACCTTGAAAATGAACAGGTCGCATACAAGGCTGTGGTAAGAAGTTTGGAAATGTCTGTCAAGGATCACACCAAGACTTCCGAATGGCTTAAGTTTGCTCAGGAAATGAACGATGATTTGCGCAAGAAAAAGCGCGATGCCCTTGCCGCTTATGTTTGCTGGGAATCCTGTTCTAACAAGGACGAGGCGAACAGATACCCGCAACAGTTCGTTGACGAAAGCGACATTTATTCGTACTACTTGATGGATGTGAAGATGGAACCGGATATGACCATTTCGCGTATTGTCCAGGCATCCGCATCGATTCAGTTGTTTGTGCAACGTGCCGAGTTGGGGCTAGAAGGAAATGGAATCCTCAATGATGGGCAACGTGGCGAATGGGAATGGATGAAGAACTATCGTGTATGGGAAGCTGCCCGCAAAGTGTTCCTCTATCCTGAAAATTGGATTCAGTCCGATTTGCGCGATGACAAGACTCCTTTCTTCGAAGAACTGGAAGAGCGTATTCAGGAATTTTCTGACGACCATACAAGCCTTGAAAATGCCCTTTTTGAATATCTTGAAAAAATCCGTGAAGTATCGAACATCGAAATTATTGGGGCGACCAAAGAAAATGGGGGCGATGAAGGAGGAATCCTTTACACCTTGCACATCATCGGTCGTACTCAAGGTGAACCCCATACCTATTACTATCGCAAATACAAGGCGAAGGCAATCCTTTCTGGCGAATGGACTCCGTGGGAACGCCTCGATGTGGATATCCCGTCGGAATCGGTTGTCCCGGCCATTGTAAAGCAGCGACTATATTTGCTTTGGCCGCAAATTACATTGGGCCAGCGTAACATAGAAGCGGCATCCGATGGCGGCCTTGAAACGATTGAATACTATGCTCGTATTCAAATATGCTGGACAAGTTATACAGGGACAAAATGGACGGGAACCCGTATGTCAAAGAACGCCCTGTTCGATGCATCGACAAACCAGCTTGATTTTACTCTTGGAGATAATGAAAGCATTGAGGACAGATACAGTCTAAAAACAAGTGCTTCTGACGATTCCATTGCTGTGTCCATTGTGAAAACCAGCTATCATTACCAGGAATTTGAAGAGGTTGTCGGTTCCACCGAAGTGATGGAGGGGCAATCCAAGACAAAAAAGATTACAAAACGGACATACGATTACACAAGGCAGTTCTTCCGTAGGATTGCAACGATAACAGTCGGTGCTGACGAGAGCGATTCCATTTCAATAGATTATGATTCCTCCGAAAAGGTAATTTATGATTATGCCCCGGAAAGAACGAAACTGGTTCATGGAGTTTTCAAGGAAGAAGAAGAGTTTACTTGCGGAAATAAAGGCCTTTATTATCCCGAGGACAATGCCGTCTTGAATTATACTCCCGGTTTGTTCAGGATAGTCTCGACGAACCTTTCGATGCTCCCGCTGGACGGAGAGGACAAAATAGAAGATTTGCCGTTCTTCTATATGGATGGACGGCGTACATTCTTTGTCCAGCCTGTTCCGAAGGATGGCAATGTAAATCAAGCACAGAAAAATTTCAAGTTCGAGTTGATTTCCCATTCGTTGGTCGATGAATTTTACAAGCGTTATCGGGATGGCGGCACCAAGTGGCTTTATACCCGCGAAACGCAGGCTTTGCCCATTTCAGATAGCTACTACTATTCTTATTCCTACTACAACTACTATTTCAGCGTCTATCTCGGCTATTATATGGCAGGAGACTGGCAGTCGTGGGATTTGGGGCAGAACATATTCCGTTTCAATTATCGCCCCGACAAGAAGGGGGTGGATGGCCCCTACCCTGCACCCATGGTGGATTTCGTGTGGGGCGGTGCGAATGCGATGTACAACTGGGAGCTGTTCTTCTATGTCCCGATGCTCATTGCCGAAAAGATGATTGCGGAACAGAGTTACGAAGAAGCTTTGCTGTGGCTGCAACTGGTATTTGATCCTAGAGAAAATTTCTCTGCGTATGAAAAGACAAAACGTTTCATCAAGGATTTGCCGAAGGGTGCCAGATACTGGAGATTCCTGCCGTTCTTTGCCAACAAGGACGCGGACAAGTCCATCTTGCAGATGCTAGGCATTCCGACTAATCGCGATAAGTTGCCCGACCGTACGGCACTTTCTTCCCTTGTCGATAAGTGGAAGAACGACCCCTTCAACCCACATCTGATTGCACGTTATCGCAACGTGGCGTACCAGAAATATGTGGTGATGAAATATCTGGACACCCTTATTGGATGGGGCGATTTGGAGTTCACCAAGGATACTACGGAATCCGTGAATCTGGCAATACAATTCTACTTGCTGGCTGCGGAACTGCTTGGAGCCAAAAACGCGGAAGCGCCGGAACCTGAGCCTTCCGCACCGCTTACCGCGAATGACTTGTTGTCGAATACGGATGACCTTGGCAATGCTTTCATTGAATATGAAAATTCGGCTCTTATTGGCCGGGACAGGGCGAAGGCTGTCAATGCAAGGTCTATGGATGCCAGGGCACGCCGAACGGGGAACATTGTGGAATCCATGTTCTATTTCACCGTGCCGAGAAACGACACCCTGTTTTCGTATTGGGATAAAATTGCCGATAGGCTCTATAAGATTCGCAACAGCCTGAACATCGAAGGTGTCAAGCGGACGCTTTCCCTGTTCGCACCACCCATTGATCCGGGAATGCTCGTGAAAGCTAGGGCGATGGGATTATCTGTGGATTCTATTCTGAATTCTACAAACGACAAGCGTTCCATTTATCGGTTCCGTGTGATAGTCAAACTTGCTGTCGATATGGCAAAGGATGCCGCGGAAATGGGGCGTAACCTGCTTGCCATCCTTGAAAAGAAGGATGCGGAGCAACTGCAGGTGTTCAAGGCCAAGTGCGACAAGGCGGTAATTGCTGAAAGCAAGGCCGTCCACGAGATGGAAGTCAAGTCTCTGGAGGCGGAAAAAGTCCGCCTTGAAGAAAAGAAAACGGCAAAGAAGAGTACATCCAAGAAGAAAAAGGCGATGCACCTTGTTTCGACGGCAGAAAAGAAGTATCAGAAGCTGATGGACAAGGTCGCGAAAATCCAGGAAATTGTCGAAAAGGTCCGCAATGCGGCCTCCGCCACGTTCAAGATTCCTGATTTCAAGTTCGGTGCCGTCACGAATATGTTCGGAGGCCCAAGATTTGACATGGAATCCATCGGCGGAACAAAGCTAGCCGAGAATTTAGTGAGTGCAGCCGAAAGCTATGCGTCGCGATTTGCTCAGCGACAGCTGGATGCCGCCAAGACAAAGTTGCAAGCCGAACTGGAACGCCGTAAGAAGGAATGGACCCTGGAAGACGAGGTTGCAGATGCCGAAGTCGTCGAAGTGGAAAAACAGGAAGTCGTTAACGAAATCAAGACACAACAGGTCGAAAAGAAACACAAGAACATCGAGAACGAAATTCTGCGCTCTGAACAGGTCTATGAAGTTCTAAGCGAGAAGTTTACGAACAATGACTTGTACGTTTGGCTTGAAAAGGAACTGGGCAATGTCTTTAGGCAGTATGTTAACTTGTTGATAGACGTTGCCAAAATGGCGGAAAGGGCGTATCATTTTGAAATTGATGGTTTGATGACATATACTCCAGAGTTCATTACCAATAATTATTGGGAGTCATTCTACAAAGGTTTGCTTGCCCCGGAAAAAATCCTGCTTGATTTGAGAAGGATGGAAAAAGCCTATCTTGAGAATGACAAGCACGAAATGGAAATTACAAGGCCTATATCTCTCAAGAGTTTACAAACTATTGAAAATGGAAACGTTACATCAAGTGGAGTCTTAGATACTCTAAAAGAATCTGGTGAATGTTGTTTTAAAATTGGACTTGAATTGTTTAATGCTGATTTTGATGATTTCTACTTTCATCGCATTAAGGATGTTCGGTTGATTGTGAAACTAAATAATGAAAGTGCTTATTATTTGAATACTAAGCTGTCTTTAGCAAAATGTATGGTTGATATTTGTAAGAATGCAAAAAAAGATGAGGATTTCCGTTCTTTAGGAGACCCGGAAATATTAGCAACAAGTGTCGCCAATAAAGAACCTAGAATTTTTGATTTTAGTTATTCTTCTGATAAGCGAAACCATTTTGAAGGGTGTGGTGCTATTTCGGAATGGGAACTTAAAATAACTGGATTAGATAAAAAGGATGGGGAATATCCCATCGAAGATGTAATCATTTACCTTAGCTATACGGCTAAAAATTAGAGGTGCATATGGATAAGAAAATAATCATTGGACTCTTGATGGGAATTGGCATCGCCTTTTCTCAATCAACCTATCTGACTTCAACCGAGCCGTCAAAGGCAACTATTGATGGTGTTGAGTATTACCAAATTTCCAAATGCACGGAGCTGGCCTGGTTCCGGGATCAAGTTAATTCTGGTAGCACAGAAATTAATGCCATTCTCACGAAGAATGTGAACTGCTATGCAAACTCGTCCATCGATACAACAAATGTGACTAACTGGATTCCTATTGGGAGAGACTCTACTCATGCGTATAAAGGAATCTTTGACGGAAGAGAATATACTATTTCTAACATATTCATGAATAAAAACAATACATTATATGGCTTATTTGGTTATGTATCGGGAAAAATTTTGAATTTAAATACAAAAGGGTTCTTTTATGATCTCCCCTTGACGAATTTGGCGAATGATACTATTGGTGGCATTGTAGGTATGGCTTATAATGGAGCGTTACTGAAAAATTTAAAAAATACTTTATTTGCAAATCAATCGATGATTGACACAATTGGAACGGCATTGTATAAATCCGTGAAAAATGTAAAGTTTGGTTATATTGTCGGTGTTATGGATTCTGCTACTTTAGATGGTTCCGTTTTAAAGAGTTCGGATATTGTAGATACGGCATTTAAAGCAAAAAGAACGCATTTTTTAGTTGGACGTGCGGAAAAATCATTAATCAGAAATAGCGGAATAGAAGCGGTAAATTCTTCCTTATCACTTTATTCAGACTCTACAACTTACGAGAACTCTTATTGTTTTTATACATCATTGAATGCGACGGGATCAGATAATAATTATGTAAATGTATTTTGGAGTAATCAGTATACGTTGTATTTGAATTCTTGGTGTTGGAGGAAACGATATTCTGGAACTGAATATGAATTAAATCGATATTATAGCAATGCAGAACATTATACGGTAATTGATCAAAATTCTATTCAAAACAAGGGTGTAGTAAGTAAACCTATTCAAGACGATGATGATGAACAAGGGTATTTGATTTCTCTCAATGCTGTACTGAATAGTTGGGTCGAGGAACAATTAGATTATGATGTCTATAAAAAATGGAATATTAATCCTGCAGGCTATTCATATTTGGTAGATGTCGATTCGTTGGAACGGGATTTATGGACGGATGATGGTAACTACGATGTCTCTTGGTATAGTTCAGGTCAAACAAATTTCAAAATATCTTCAATTAAGCAGTTAGCGGGACTTGCGGTGATTGCGAATAGCAACAAAAGCGGTTTTCACGATGATTTTAATGGTAAAAAAATTGAACTTTCGGCAAATTTAAATTCTTCTGATATCGCTTCACACATCTGGGTTCCTATAGGAACTCGCGAATCACCTTTTGCTGGAACGTTTAATGGTAATGGTTTCTCTATATCTAAACTCTACACAGATTTAGATTCTAAATGGTCTGGTTTATTTGGATATACAAGGGGATCGATAAATAAAGTAAGGGTTACTGATGCAGAATTTAACGGAAGTATGAGTGGATGTATAGCTTTATACAATAGTGGTGTTATCGATAGTTCTTTTTGCTCTGCCCAAATTTTGGGAGTGTCGTCTCATGAAAAGGATTCACTTCTGTTACGTGAAGGGGTTATTGCTGGAGGGGTTAGCCGGGATACCATTTCTAGGCCAAGATCTGGGGGATTGGTTGCCAGGAATTTTGAAAGTGGAATCGTAAGTAATAGTGAATTCAATGGGTTCTGTCAAATAAACTGTGTCATTTAGTTTTTGTTAGCTAAAAAAAGAGCTTTGAAATTTCAAAATTGAAGAAGCGAAAAGCAAAATCAAAGCGATGTTTTTTCAACTCGATTTTGTCTTTGCGACAACTTCAAATTTCTCCTTTTGAAGCAATTCAAATATAACAAGAAATGATAAAATTATCATTCCTTGTTTGAAAAAAAATCATCCAATTAAAGTTTTTGTGTTTCCGTTTGGGGGCGGAGAAAATTCATTTTGGAATTTGATTTAAGTTGAGTGGATTAAATCTTTGACCAAAAAGAATCGATAATTTTTGTACGCAAGTTGTCCAGTTTTGCAATGGCTTTTTCCACTTCTTTTTGATATTTCGATACGCCAAGTACACGAGTTTTACAAGCGAGTCATCATTTGGAAACAGACCTTTTGTTTTTGTCACTTTTCGAATTTGGCGATGATAACCTTCGACAGTATTTGTCGTATAAATAATGCGACGAATTTCACTTGGATAATCAAAATAACACGAAAGTTTATCCCATTTTTCTTTCCAAGATTGAATGACGATTGGATATTTTTTTGCCCAATTTTCTTCTAATTTTTTTAGTGCAATTTCGGCTTCCGTTTTGGTCGATGCCGCATAAACTAACTTCAGTTCTTTCAAAAATTCTTTTTGTGATTTTGCGTTAATGTACTTGAGTGAATTTCGAATTTGATGCACTACACACAACTGAACATTGGTCTTTGGAAACACGGATTCTATTGCGTCCGGAAAGCCTGAAAGTCCGTCTACACAAGCGATGAGAATGTCTTCCACTCCGCGATTTTTCAAATCGGAAAGGACTTGCATCCAGAATTTTGCACCCTCGCTTTGCGACACATACATGCCTAGCAAATCTTTGTAACCATTTGAATCAACACCGATGACATTGTAAATTGCTCGCGTTGTTACGATGCCTGATTCATCTTTTACTTTGTAATGAATTGCGTCCATCCAAACGATGGGATAAACCGTTTCTAAACGTCTCGTTCTCCATTCGTTAATCTCTGGCCACACGCGTTCTGTGATGTTGCTAATGGTATCGGCTGAAATGTATTCGCCAAAATCATCTTCCAAATATTTTTGAATATCGCGCATACTTTGTCCGAGTCCGTAAAGGCCGATAATTCGGTCTGCAAGACCTTCGGCAAGCACGGTTTGACGTTTCTTCACAATCTCAGGATTAAAGCTTCCTTCGCGGTCTCTAGGCGTGTTTATTTGGACTGCTCCGTATGCCGTTTTTATCTCTTTCGGCATTTTCCCATTGCGCCGATTTTCTCGATTTTCGGGCTTTGTTTTTTCCAAATGAACATCCATTTCCGCTTCTAATGCAGCATTCAAAAAATCTTCCAATACTTGGTGAAATGCTCCGTCTTTGCCAAAAATTGGCTTTCCTGTTTTGAACTGAGATGCTGCTTTTTTGATCATCTCTTTATATTCTTCGTGTGTCATCATAGTTCCTCAATTTACATCATTTTTCAAATGATGCTTGGTGGTGAATGACACAGTTTTATGGATAGAGTCATAAAATTTATTTCAAAAGTCATAGGCTGAACAGAATTACCAACAGGTTCTATTCGAGGATAAATCTTTTTGGCTGCAGAAGTATCATTTTTTTTATTTAAAGTGTCAGAAAACGGTTTATAATTTTCAATTCCAATAGAATCAAACCAATTCTGTTTCTTTATAAAGCCTAACAAAAAACTGTCTTCAGCAACTATACTAATTCTATCAATATCAAAGCTATTGTTCGAACTGTAACTACTTTCATATTCCGCAGGCATACAGCCTATAGAAAAAATCATTACTATCGTAAATCCAATATAAAGCAAAAATTTGCAGTATTTCATATTCTGATTTTACTCTGTCTACCACTATGGAAGAATTTAGCTCTAATCGGAATATAGATTTTTTCCGTCTATCATTCATCATTATATAGGCGGATTTTCGTCGCTAACGCGACTTAGGTTTGTAGTTTAACTTGCGTATAAATATACTCTAAAGGGGTCATAAAGTCAAGCCTTTTTCGAGGCCTGTTGTTCAGTTTATCCTGTATCCAGCGAACTTTCCGGGGAGAGATTCCCTTGAACGACTCCTTCTTGGGAAGATATTGGCGTATTAGACCGTTCATGTTCTCGTTGGCACCGCGCTCCCAGGAGTGGTACGGGTTCGCAAAGTAGTAATCCGCCTTCATAGCTTTCGCTATTTCTGCGTGACAGGCGAACTCCTTCCCGTTGTCCGAAGTGATTGTGAGAATCTTGACTTCGAACGTTTTCTCAAAGTCCTTCAGCGCCCTCACAAGCGTTCTCTTCAGGTCTTTCGCGTTCTTCGTCGGAAGATACCTTATCAGGCTGTAATTCGTCATCCTGTCGTTGATCGTGAGCAGGTTCGCGTCATGGTCCGCGCTGTTTATCAGGTCTATCTCGATGTCGCCTACGCGTGATTTCTCGTCCACGATTGCCGGACGTTCCTCGATGGGCACGCGGCCTACAATCTGGCCTCTCTTGTCCTTCTTCTCCCCGCGCTTACGGTATGGTTTCTTGCCGTGCCGCAAGTGCTTCTTCAGGTCCTCGTCCTTGTTCACATGCCTGTATATCGTGGCGACGCTAGGGACACCCATCCCATCGAGTTTCGCGCGTCCGTTCACCTGTTCGGGAGAGTAGTCTTCCTTGATTTTCCCGTCCACGATTTTCCAGTCGTCCTCGTCGTAGTCGTAATGCAGGTGACTTGTCGCGGCAAGGAGGTCTGCCCGTTCCTGCGACTTGACCGGGTCGTAATGCTGGCGGCCGCCGCCCCTGTTTAGTTCCCTGTAGATTGTGGATTTGTGGACCTTCAGCTGCAAGGCTATGTTTTTCGGGGGGATCTTTGCCGCATTGAGCGCTCGTATTTCGTATCTTTGTGCTTGGTTGAGACTCACCGCCATGTCCTTTTTTGGTAGAATCGGCAAGGTAGAAAAGTTTCGGCCAGGTTCCCCAGGGGCTAGCCCTAGGGAACTTTTTTTCTTCCCGATTCAACCTATATCAGTCGCATTGACGGTGAAAATTCGCGATAGAATAAGTTTCCTTAATATACATAAAAAGACCGCAGCATTTTATTGCTACGGTCTTTAATGTTCTGGATCCTGCGTGCTTACGCATTCAGGATGACGTTCGTCTTACACCTGGTGCCAATGGAGCCAGTTCGCGGCACCTCGGTCATGCCCAAGCGAGCTTGGGCGCGACTCTCGGCTTGCTACACCTCTTCAATAGAAGCGTGGTACTCTTGCAGGCTCTTCACGGTGCCATGGCCATTACGAGCGGCAGCGATTCCCTTGACAGTGTTGTAAGCGCCGGCAAGAGTCGTGATGTAAGGAACTTTGTACTTAATGGCCGCTTTACGGATGGCACTTTCGTCCTGAACGGCATCGCGTTTTGCCCACGGCGTGTTGACGATAAGGTTCACCTGCTTATTCAAGATGATGTCCAAAACGTTGGGGCGGCCTTCGGCAATCTTGTTCACCACTTCGCACTTCACGCCGGCCTTCTCGTAGAACTTGGCGGTACCTTCGGTAGCGTAGATCTTGAAGCCGAGCTTCTGGAATTCCTTACCGATTTCGATGGCCTGTTCAGACAAGTTAACCTTGTCGGACAAGCTAATCAGCACGGCACCTTCGTTCGGGAGGAAGGAACCTGCGGCTTCCTGGCTCTTGTAGTAAGCGAGGGCGTAGTCGTCGGAGAGGCCGAGCGCTTCGATTATGACGACCGTTCGGCTTACGCCTCACTCTCGCCTTCGACGACTCGTTATGACGAGTCGCCTACGGCTCACAGGAGAGCATTGTGGAGGAAACGGTCGATGAGCCGTGAGCAAAGAAGCACTCAAGCGCAAGCTGAATGCGTTTGCGAGAGTGAGGCTTGTAAAGTCGAACGGTCTTGTGAATGGCGATCCGGGGTCACGCCGACAGCCTTGGCAACGTATTCGCGGAGCATGTTCTCGTCGTAGATGACTTCCATGCCGCGGCCGCCGAGAACGAAACTCGGGCGGATCATCACCGGGTAGCCACCGATCTGCTTGACGCAAGCGAGGGATTCGTCGATGTTCGTGGCCATGCCGCTTTCCGGCATCGGGATGCCGAGGTTATCCATCATCTTGCGGAACAGGTCGCGGTCTTCGGCGATATCGATAGAATCGATGCTGGTGCCGAGAATCTCTTTTTGGGCGTTCCCGCACATATATGTGCGGTCGGGCTATATTTTATGGGTTGCCCGGTTCACTTCGTTCCCGCCCAACCTCATAAACGGCACCATAGTGCCGCCCCAAGGGGTCACTATCCCTAACGCGAATGCGGCTAGGCTTGCTTTTTTTACTCAAAAAAGATAGATTATTGGAAAAGAGGACAAAAAAATGACTACGGATGTTTTGAATAAAGAAATTCGAGCCCTGCCTAGCGAGTACATTTCGCAGGTAGAGAAGTTTGTTCTCTACCTGAAACTAAAAATGGAATTTGGGAAGATTGAGCGCGATATGAACGAGACTCTCAACCGCAAAGAGTCTTTTCTTGACGCACTCAAAGGCTGGCGTCAGGGTTGTTCGCCTGATGACGATTTTTCCAAGGACCTTGAGGCTGGACGTGTCGTAGAATATCCCGATGCAAGCAAGGCTAATATCTGGGGGTAAGATGGACAAGAGATTCTTGCTGGATTCCAACCTTATTTCCGAACTTTCCAAACCACAGCCAAATGCCAACGTTTTAACAAACATACAAAGATTTGAGCCTTTATGTGCAATCTCGGCAATAACCTTGCAAGAGGCTCTCTTTGGCATCGAACTTCTGCCAGACGGCTCTCGAAAGAATAAACTGAAGGAATATGTTGAAATCGTAAAACAGAAATTTGATGTCATTCCGTATGACGCAACTGCGGCGGCTTATTATGCCGAGGTAGTCGCCAAATGCAACAAGGCTGGGCAACCAAGACCGATATGCGACTCTCAAATCGCAGCAACAGCCTTGGCCAACGATTTGATTCTTGTAACGCGGAATACAAAAGATTTCGAACCTATCGCAAAAATCACTCCCCTAAAATTGGAGAATTGGTTTGAGACATAGAATTTTTTGAGCTGGTCGAAAGACCCAGGTTCAACCTAACTCGGCGGGCAGACTGTCCCGCCTTTTTTTGGGGGCGTTCCCGCACATATATGTGCGGTCGGGCTATATTTTAGGGGGCTCTATCCCTAATGCGGATTCAAAAGAACCTACAACTGAATTATCTTTTTTGAATTATTTCCTTTTGAGGTTTAAGATTTGGTTTTGTAGGAATATGAACCAACGATGATATTTCGCCCATCTTTATTTCATTAAAGAATCTTTCAGCAAATTCCTGAAAATCTTCAACATCACGCCGTTCATTGGGCTATAAAAAACTAATGTTTTGCTTTGTTCCTATTGCGACTTTCTCGGCTTTTTCCAAAGCCAACTGTTTAAATTTTTCATAATTCACGGTTGTAGGAAGACGACGTTTCGCCAATTCCGGCTGAACATAACATTGTCTAATCACAGTTTCTAAAATATCCAAAGCCATATTTGCTTGATCATGAGTTGGTAATTCTGTCTCATGAGCAACATCATTGCCCAAAAAACGGATCTTATGAAGCATAGAGCATTGAGCATCAGAAATAAGAGACCTGTTTTTCATTTCTGTAATTTTAGATTGCAATTTATCCTTTTGTATTTTAAATCATTTGCAATAGCTTCTACAAGTATTCTTAGCCCAATTCCCGCAAGCAACATGGATTCCGAAGAAACAGCTCTCCGCTTATAAAGAGCCCCTATAAGATCTACTTTCTGAATAAACCTTATTTTATGCGGGTTCGCAAGCGGTTTGACGCTAAAAAAATATAAAATCCTGCGATTCGGGCCATTTTTTTCGGAGCCCTGGTGCTGCCGAAATGGCTGTAGATTTCCAAGAACTCCCTGTCCGTGACGCTCAGCAGGCAGACTGTGGAGCGGGGCTCGAGTGAATGTCACGGTAGCTTGAGTTGTTGAATGAATCTTTTGTATGTATCCTTGAAATAGAATTCCCGCATAAAATGTACTATATTGCGTAAAAAAATAATTATTCATAAAGTTACTTTATCTATAATTTCCTATTGGCGATAACGCAAACAGCCTTTGCCCAAATGACAGATGCGCTTGTCAACGGAAAGGCTATACAGGCCGTCAAAGCGGGCAGCATGATTGAGCCTGTCATATACAAAATTACGGACCTCAATCGGATTTCAGATGCTTTTGTCTCTTATCCGGCAGGAAAAACGGACGAAACTCTAGGACTGAAAATGGATTGCGGCACCTTGCCAAGCGTAAATGCGGAGTGCACCATATTCGGACGCATTCCGGCCAACACATCTGGCGACGAATACGAAGTTTCGTTTATCGCCTAAGGAAACCACGTCGCAGAAACCAGAGAAATTACAATCGGTATAAATGTCACACCACTGAGTGAAAAAGTGGAACTGGTTGACGGAAGCTTGGAACAGAATGTGACCGCCGGAAACGCGATAGATCCCATCGTCTTTGGATACCAAAGTTTGTATCAGGTCAACCTTTCGAGCTTCCCTGAAGGAATTGGATTTGAAAAAGACGAGGCGACTTCAACATTTTCCATTATCGGCGCTCCGGATCAAGATACCCCAACCCATGATTTTGAATATCGAGTAGCCGCCTACACTTCAGAAAAAGATTCTATCGTCTTTAACGGCACGATTTCTGTCGAACAACAAAATTTTGTAACAACATTAGTGACTATCGAAAATGAATCCCAAGATGTCGTCGCAGGTTACGCAATCAAGCCGATTGTGTTTCGTTATGCTCATATGCAAACAGCGGTTGTGGATGGAATTCTAGAGGGCCTCGAAGTCAGCCAGGATAAAGAAAAGGATCTTGTCATTATCTCGGGAAGCATTCCTCAAAATGTTGGAGACAGGGTATTGGCCATTTGCGTAACCGCCAAGGGGAATAACAATGATGCGGAAGCTTCTGCGACGATCAACATCTCGGCAAATCCGGATTATTCCTCCAGCTCTGTTTCTAGTAGCAGTGCAGCGGAGTCCAGTAGTAGTTATCGTGCAGAATCTAGCAGCAGTCAGGAGTTCTCTAGTTCTTCGAACGAACGTTCTGCGATTTACGCTGAACAAAAAGCGTTTCGCGTGAATTTTGCGAACAACGAATTGAATGTGACTTTTGCAAATAAGCCAGGTGCAAACGTGCAAATTTTTGACGTGATGGGTCACCTGATCGAAACGATTCGGATTGACGCTTCGACAACGGTTCACCTTGGGCATTTGCCACGCGGAAAGGCCCTTCTTAAAGTTTCTGGGCGGGGATTTGCCGAAATAATGCAGGTTGTCGTGAAGTGAATTAATTACGCTTCTTTCCCGAGTACGGCGCGGGCGAGCTGATCAGCGCATGATGTCGGCTTCCCGCCGCAGGTGTTCCCGAGCAACTTGGCTGCAATGTCTTCGGCCTTCATGCCTTCGCAAAGTTTTGCAATGGCCTTGAGGTTTCCGTTGCAACCACCCGTAAAGCGGATATTACGGATAAAGTCTCCGTCACGCGTGAACTGAATTGTTGTGGCGCATGTACCTTTTGTCTTGAACGTCTCTTCCATAATAAACTCGCTGTTTTTTTGCATCAAAAATAGAAAGTTTTGGCTCGGAGCGGCATCGCTTCCGGAACTCAAACAAGATAACCAAAGTGGAGTCGTCACAACGGTCGGCGTCGGGCGTGGCACAAAGTATCTGAGGACAAGCCGCTGCCTATTCAAAATCAGAAAGTGCTTGAAGGTACTCGGGTCTTTATCGTCAACTCCTCTGGCATACAAGCGGAAAATATGCAATAAACTCCGATTTTGCCATTCCTTTGTCACGAAATTTGCATATATTTCGTTTGTATGTCAATCAAGTTCATTTCGCCTAAAAAGTCCGTCAATTCCGCGTTTCTCAAGTTGCCTGTTCCTGTCGAAAAGATGGAATATTTCAAGCTTTCGCTCAAGAATCTTTATAGCAAGCGGAACGCAGCGCAGGACGAAGAATACCACAAGGGCGAAATCTGGAACTTTTTGCGTAAGATTTTTGAACCCGATTATTCGGTGCAGGTCAACCGCCCGATAGACTTGTGCGTTTTTAACGGCAATACGGCAAGTGCAAAGCCGGCAGTGATTATCGAAGCGAAGTCGCCGACGAATGCGGCAGAAATGTTTTCGGCGGAGCATCCGAACGTAAAATCGTTGCAGGAACTCGTCTATTACTTTATGCTGGAATACGTGCAATCGGGCAATCACGAAATCAAGTGGCTCGCCATCACAAATTTTGACGAATGGTATTTCTTCGACGTTAAAGACTTTATCCGCTATTTTGGGAACAAGACGAAACCGATATACGATCAGTTCCTGAAATTCAAGGCGAATCAGATGAGCGGCAACAAGACATCTGACTTTTACAACGAAATCGCGAAACCCGCCATTGACGACTTCCTCGCCTCCTGCGACATTAACGTCGTGCATTTCAGCCTTGCAGATGCAATGCGGACGCTTGCCCCAGAACTAAAAAAGTCACATGTCACCCTGGAGCCGAAGGCGATAGGGTCCATGGATTCTATCAGCCCTACGGGCTTCCAGAATGACAATGCGTATTCTCATTCCACATCCCACATTTCACACTCCACACCGCTCCTCCCTCTATTCAAATTCCTCTCCCCGGAAACCCTCCTCGCGAAGCCTTTCGCAAACGACAGCAACAGCCTAGACCGCAATTTTTATGCGGAACTCTTGCACATCATCGGCCTCGAAGAAGTAAAAGAAGAAAAGGGAAGCAAGAAAGTCATCCGACGCAAGAAGCCCGCAAATCGCGACAAGGCGAGCCTCCTCGAAAGTGCAATTTACCAACTCGAAGACGATTTCCCGAACAAGGAAGAATGCGAGGCGATGGCGCTCCGTCTCTGCATCACATGGGTAAACCGCCTGCTGTTCCTGAAACTTGTCGAATCGCAAATCCTCATGTATCAAAAGGGCGATGCATCATACCGGTTCATGAGTACAGACAAAATAGCGAACTTCGACGAACTGAATATTTTCTTTTTCAAGGTACTCGGCAAGAAAATCGAGGACCGCGACGAAGACGTGCTCAAGCGTTACCCGAACGTCCCCTACCTGAACAGTTCACTGTTCGAGCCGACCGAAGACGAAAAGCACCTGAAAATCCGCGGCATTCCCGATGCCCAGATGGAAATTTTCAATAAAACCGTTTTGAAGGACGAACGTGGCAAGCGCGCAAAAGGCTCGCTCCCGAATCTAGATTACATCTTCAAGTTCCTCGATGCGTACAACTTCGCAAGCGATGCCCAAGGCGGCGTGACCTCTACGAGCAAGACGCTCATCAACGCGTCGGTTCTCGGACTCATCTTCGAAAAAATCAACGGCTACAAAGACGGCAGTTTCTTTACGCCGGGGTTCATCACCGACTACATGGCCCGCGATGTGCTGGAACGGACGGTGGTGCAGAAGTTCAACGAGAAAAAGTCCTGGAAATGCGAAAATTTGGAAGATGTCTCGGACAAGATAGAAGATATTTCAGAAGCGAATGAAATTGTTGATGACATCCGCATTGCCGATGTCGCCGTGGGCTCTGGGCATTTCTTGGTGTCGGCCCTTAATCGCCTGCTTGCAATCAAATCGGAATTGAACATTTTGTGCGATGCGGAAGGCAAACGCATCAAACGTCGCGACCTGATTTTGAAAGTGGATAACGACGAACTTTCTGTAGTTGATGACGAGGGCGAACCGTTTGAATACAAGCCCGGCAACGAAGAAAGCCAGCGGTATCAAGAAGCCTTGTTTAACGAGAAACGCCGCATTATCGAGAATTGCCTTTTCGGCGTTGACCTGAACCCGAATAGCGTGAACATCTGCCGTTTGCGTCTTTGGATTGAACTCTTGAAGAACGCCTACTACACCAAGGAAAGCGGCTACAAACAACTCCAGACACTCCCGAACATCGACATCAATATTAAAGTCGGCGATTCGCTGCTGAGCAAATACCCCGTGCAGAACGGACGCTTGATTGCGGATTATCTTACTCGTGATGAACGAGCCGACCGTAAACGGGACAGCCTCAAGAATAGCCTTATTGAATACAGACAACTTGTGCAGGAATACAAAACGGGCAAGTCGCAGAGTTCCAAGATGATGCTCCGGCACAAGATTGCATCACTCAAGAGCCGAATGGTTGAAGACGGACAGATTGAAATGTTCGACGAATACAAGGGCACGGCGGGCGATACCATCGACTTTTCCAATTCGCTCGAATGGATGTTCGAATTCCCGGAAATCCTTGACGAGGTCGGCCGCTTCACAGGCTTCGATGCCATCATCGGAAACCCGCCGTATGTGCAGCTCCAGAGCATGGGCGAGATGAGCGACGTTTACAGCAAACGGGATTACAGTTGCTACAACAAGTCCGCTGACCTTTACTGCCTCTTTGTAGAACGTGCCTACAGCCTGCTGAAAAAGAACGGATATTTCTCGTTCATCATGCCGAACAAGTGGATGCTTGTGGATTACGGCAAGGAACTGCGACAATTCATGAGCCAGACCTCACTCAAGAAAATTCTCAATTTTGGCGATGTCCAGTTCTTTGCCGATGCGACCATTTACGTGTGCATATTCGTATCGCAAAAGTCCGGCGACAAGCTGCCCGTTTTGGCGTGCTCGCTGAACAGCAAGAACTATCACGGCGAATTCGAAAAAGAAGTCAAGGCAGCGACATTCGAGTTCCCGGCAGAAAATTTCGGAGCAAACGAATGGAGCATCCGCAACAAACTCCATGATTCCGTATTGCAGAAAATGAACGTCGGAACGGCTCTGAAAGATATGCCGATTTCTATTTATCGCGGCATTTTGACAGGCTTTAACGATGCGTTTTTTATTGACGGAAAGACGAGAGAAAAACTCATTGCCGAAGACCCTAAGAGCGAAGAACTCATAAAGCCCCTGCTTCGTGGCCGAGACATTAACGCATGGGTGACGGAAAAAGAGGACCAATATCTTATCGGAACTTTTCCGGCATTAAATCTTGATATCGACCAATACCCGGCAATCAAGAATCATCTGCTGAGTTTTGGCATCGAAAAGTTGGAACAGACCGGTGCCAAGCACATTGTGAACGGCGAAGAAATCAAGGCTCGCAAGAAAACCAGCAACAAATGGTTTGAAACGCAGGACCAAATAGGGTATTATAAAGAACTAACTCGTCCCAAAATTATATTTCCGAATATAACAACGGCATTTCCGTTCACGTATGATGAAAATGGAGTTTATCCCAATGACAATAATTTCTTTATTGTCGAAAAAGAAAACGCCATTGCGAACGAAGCGAAGCAATCCACTGCAGAAACAACCTGCGATGTCATTCCCGCGAAGGCGGGAATCTCCTCTCCCTGTGGCTATAACCTACTGAAAGCCCTTCTCGCCATATTCAATTCTAGTCTCTGCAAATTCTGGATATGGCACAATTGTCCCGTCCTTAACGGTGGCACTCGTAAACTGCAAATTGCCTACTTTGAAAACCTCCGCATCCCCCTAGAAAACGCGGAACTCCTGCAACAACTCGCCTCTCTCGCCGATGAAATTATTCGCCTAAAAAAGGAATTGGTGAACAGCAAAAAAACTCAGGTCCCTGAGCCTGCCGAAGGGCCGACCGAAGCAACCCAAAAGCAACTTGCCACCCTCGAAACCCAAGTCAACACCCTCGTCTATCAACTCTACGGTATTACCGATACCGAAGAAATTGAGGCTGTGGAGAAGAGGTGAAAGCCGTCGCGTAAACCTTCATAAAATCATATTTTAAGGTCAAGAGGATAACATGGAAAAAGTCAAATTAAAGAAAGTGCTTTCTATAACGAAAAAAGAGGTGCCAGTGGCTACCGTTTCGGTAAGTTTTCTTTCCGATGTCCAGACCATAATTGAGGCCTCAAAAAATAGAGCCTATGCAGCAATCAATATTGCCATGCTTGAACGAAATTGGCTTTTGGGAAAGCGAATCGCTGAAGAGGAAATCAATGGGAAAAAACGCGCAGATTACGGGGTCAAGATAATTGCGGAATTATCAAGACAACTGACAGGTATATATGGGAAAGGCTTTACAAAGACGAACTTGTACAGTTTCCTTCAGTTCTACAAGATGTTTCCCGAAATTTTTCACACACCGTGTGGAAAATCGGATCAGCCCTTATTGACGTGGAGCCACTACAGGTCGCTTTTACGGGTCCTTGATTCAAAGGCGCGAGAATGGTATATGCAAGAGGCGTTAAACGAAACATGGAGTGCTCGAACGCTTGATAGGAATATTTCTACTCAATACTATTATCGTTTACTAGCATCTCAGAACAAGGCCCCGATCAAGAGAGAAATGCGCGCAAAGACTAAAACTTACCAGCAGGACAAGTTGGAATTTATCAAAAATCCTGTGGTTGCCGAGTTTCTGAACCTGTCACAAAATACGGATTTTTCAGAGTCCAAACTTGAAACGGCAATCATCAACCACTTGCAGAAATTTGTGCTGGAACTGGGTAAGGGGTTTGCCTTCGTTGCGCGTCAACAGCATATTCGTACAGATACGGATGATTATTTCATAGACCTTGTTTTTTACAACTACATCCTAAAGTGTTTTGTCCTTTTTGATTTGAAAACAGGAACCATCAGTCATCAAGATGTCGGCCAAATGGACATGTATGTCCGTATGTACGATGACTTAAAGCGCAGCGAGGACGACAACCCCACCATAGGGATTGTTCTTGGATCTGATACAAGCAGGGATATCGCTAGATATTCAGTTTTGAATGGGAATAAACGGTTATTCCAAGCAAAGTATATGGCATACATGCCGACACCGGAAGAATTGGAACTTGAAATTGAACGGCAGAAAGAAATCTTTGCTGAACAAAACTATGAAAACCCAAATGTGTTTGAAAATGCAAAAAAGAAACGTGGAAAGGGAAGGAAATGATGAAAATAAGAACAATTGCACACGCAACTTTTGCTGCAACCCTCCTAACCTTTGCCGCATGCGGTGACGATTCAAATTCCGTTTCAGCAGAAAGTACACCAGTCCCGCTGTCGGAAAAATCCAGTTCTTCCGGGACTGTTGATGGATCAAGCTGTTCTATAGATTCAATAAAATCTAGCGAATCTTCGACGGATATTGAATCCAGCAGCTCTGCGGAAAACGTTGAGTCGAGCAGCGCAGTGGAAGAATGCAACTCCGTTGGGCATGTTCCGTTTAGGTATACTAAGGGATGCCTTGCTCCTGATTCGCTGATTGCCTGTGAAGAATATACAACGGCATATTATGCAGGGGCTATTGAAATTAGTACGGGTTGTTCGTCGGGGCTGGCAAGGTTCTTCATTGGCGATGAGGAAAAAGATGTCTTTGGCATCAAGAATCTCCCGGAAGGATTTTATTCAAGAATCGGACCGTTCTATTTCGAATCGGAAAAATATTCATACTCGGTAACGCTCGATTCGGCCAGGGTGGTTGACAAAAGCACCGGCGAAGTTTGGCATTTTAAGGAAAAAGGGTGAAGTGGTTCTATTACCAAAAAAGCGTAAAATGTGACTTTTTAAGAAAAAGGAAGAATACTAATGAAAGTAAGTATATCAAATGAAGAAATGGAAGAATGCGCAAGGAAGATGACTGCGTATGTTAAACCCTTTATTACGCCAGTTACAAGACAAGTAAATATTGAAGCGCCTGAAGGAGAAGCTTGTGGTAGTGCTTCGTATTTCGAAAAGGAGGGACGACAATTTATTGTTACAAATGAACATGTATCACGCGAATTGGGTGGACCAGATCCTGTAAGCCATGGATATCAATTTTATGGAAGTAGCGACATATACGCAACAAAAACCCCTTTTGCTTCGTTAGAAAATCCCATTGATGTTTCTATAGCCGATTTTACAGACTTTTGGCATCGCAAAGCTTCAAGTACAATGGCTAAGTGTATTCCGTTTGAAAAAATGCAAGTGGGGTATAGTTATGACCCTGATGAGTTATACTTTGTTGCAGGATTTCCTGGAGAAGGTGTTGATATGCATTTTGGTCAACTTTGTAGTAAGGAACTGAATTTTTTAACTCAAGAAGTAAGTGTGCCTATCGGATTAAAAAATGTGAATCCCGAATACCATTTTGCATTAAGAAATGATTCCAAAGACGCTATATGTACATCAGATGCTCCGTGGAGTGCTTTACCCCCACCTCCGGGTGTAAGTGGTTCATTGGTATGGAAAACAAATTATGTGAATTGTCGTAAAAATAGCATTGAATGGAATCCTGAAAAGCATGCTGTTGTTGCTGGTATCGCGTGTTTGTGGGATGATAGGCGTACAAATGTTATTATCGCTACGAAAATTGATAAAATGCAGATTAATCAGCTAACGAATAGTCTTATGGATATGAAAGGAAGAACAAAGTGATATTAGAATTAATAAATATTTTCGATCCGCCATTTGTGGAAGAAGTTTCTAAAAAGCCAATTGCAAATTATGTGGAAGGAGTTGATTTTGTTGTAAATCACGAAGACGATAGTACTGCGTTGGGAAATTATGTGGATGATGTCTTAAAACAGAAATTAAAACAGCCAATGTGGAATGCTGCATTCAAAATACATGTCCCGCCAGCTTTGGCAAAATATAAAAAAGATTATAGAAATTGTGACAAAGCTCAAGCAGATAAGGAGATTAAGGGCCTTGATATAACATTGACCACAGAACAACTTTTGTATCATGGTGGCGTCTTAAATATTGCTGATGGAGCCCAAACTTTGACGCCATTATCTACGACATTTATTGCTCCGGCGGATATATTTTTTACATAGTCATGCTGCATAAGAGACATGCTTGTCGCCAAAATACTTGATTACTCGTTCAGGGCTGTTGCTCACCATTTTCATGTGGGATTCCGCATGGGAGCGCAGCTTTTCGCGAGTCCGAGCCGGTGCGTTGGAAGATATTTCGTGTTTCAGGTCGGCATTAAGACGTTCGTCAGGATTCAGCTCGGGACTGTAGCTGGGCAGGTAGAATACGCTTATCTTGTCCGTGTTCGCTTCAAGCCATTCCTTTACCGGCTTGCTGTGGTGAACCCTCAGGTTGTCCATCACGAGAAACACTTTCTTCCCTTTCCCGTCTGCATACACATCCTTCACCAGAGCCGTCATGAAGTCGATGAGCTTCGTCGCGTCGAACGCCCCGTCAATCATCATCCAGTGGCACTTCCCGCGATTGTTCACCGCCGATATCATGGAAAAGCGCTCCCTGCATCCGGGAGCCTTCACGACCGGGGTCTGCCCGCAGGGGGCGTAGCTGCGGCCACGGACATCCGTGTTCACGATGGCGGTCTCGTCCGCCCAGTGGATTTCCGCATTCTCGCATACCGCATCGGCCTTTATTTTCGGGTATTCCTCTTCGAGCCACTTCTTCACCGCTTCGGGGTTTTGCTCGTACGCGCGGACAATCGGTTTTTGCGGGGTGAAGTTCCATCTTTTGAGGTAGTCGCCGACCGTTCTCTTGGCCAGCTTCACTCCAAATTTGCTGCGGACAAGCTCCGCAACCGCTTCGCGGGTCCAGAGGGCGAACTTGAACTTGAGCTGTTCGGGACGCTTGTCCCGGATTAGTTTCTGTATCTCGGATTCTTGATTGGCGGAAAGGAGCCTTTTTTCCCTTTCCTTGCGGCCCCTTGTCTTCGGCTTGAGCGCATTCATCCCGCCTTTCTCGTAAAGCGATAGAACTGCATCCACCATGGGGCGGCTCACGCCGCAGGTCTCTGCGATCTTGCTTTTCTTGAATCCCGCCTTCTTCATTTTTACGATTGTCTTCCGTTTTTCGAGAAGGCTCTGGACATTCTTTCTTGCATCATCTTTTTCCATGATGCAAATATAGTAAACTTTGCTTGTTTTGTAAAGTATTTATCTGCCTAATCTATAATCCTCTAGTAGCTTTTGTCGAAGCGAAGGATCGAGGAAAAGCGTTTGATGCTGGTGTTGTACATATAAATAGTCGTCCCTTAAAAAGGTCACTTTGCGAACGCAAGATAAGGACGTTCGCATTTTTTGTTCATTCCGTTCCACAGAAGGCAAAAAAAGTATAGCCATTCCAACAGGACAAAAAAGCGCCTCATGGCCCTCTTGAAGTTGAACGCCGCTGCTGCAAGCTTTGCATTGAGCATATCGCCAAAGATTCCCTTGTAGAAATTTCTGCCCATACGGTGATCGCTTTTCAGATGGCCGTTGATAGGCTCGATGCCAGCCCTCTTGCAAAAAAGATTGTGTGCCTTTTTCTTCTGGTAGTAAGTCGCGTTTTTCTTCGGGACGTCGGGTATCACGATCTTTGTCGTTCCGGATTCCTTTTGTCCGCGGTAGCCTCGGTCGCATGCGGCCTGGCTCGGCCTGAATCCAAGCATTTGTTCAACATGGTCAAGCGTATCGTCTATCGTATGTCCGTCATACTCGTCCCTGAACGCGACTGCGCCGACGATGATGCCGTTGTAGCTCCGGGCAATTGACACCTTGTTGCCGAACTCGTATTTCTTGTGTTCCTTGCCCTTGCCGATGCATTTCACTTCGGGTTCGTGTAGCGAATAGATTTTGTCCTTGTCGCATTTCTTCTGTGCCAGAACTTTGTAGAAAAGTTCAATTTTTCCTTTGTACGTACCCGACAGATTTTTCTTCGAAAGATTCCGTTCCATTTCGCGGACGAGCCGTCCCGCGATGGTTTTCAACCTGCGATCCGCCTTGTGAGCCTTTTTGGCGTTTTTCGGGTGATTGCGGAAACGCTGGTCACGATGAATCTTCTTCAAGGTTCTCTTGTAGGACTGTCTCTGCGGAAGGCCGTGTTCTTCCACGATTTTCTGCACCTGCTCTATTATCTTGTTCGCAAGTTTGGCGTCTGTAGGGAACGTGATGTTCTTTTCCTGCACGGTCGTGTCAAGAAAGACCGTGCCGCATCCTGTCGGTCCTTGTTTATCGTGGTCATCGTTGACGAGGATACTTTCCTTGAGGATCATGTCCAAGCCTTCCTCGCCGATCTTATGCCGGAAGTGGACAAGTTCGCTCGGGTCGCAGGGTTGCTCCGTCGAGAAGAACCGTTCTCCGCAAAAGTACTGGTAATAGGCGTTTTCCTGGAACTGCTCCACGACGGACTCGTCCGATACGTTGCGGATGTGCTTCAGGATGATGAGCCCGGTCATGAGACGGATCGGCTTGTTCGGCGCACCCATTTTGTCGTCAAACAGTTTCGAAAACTCGGTCTCGAACTTGTTCCAGTCAATCTTGTTCGCAAGAACGTAAAGGGGATGCTTGTGGTTCAACTGCTCCTCAAGGGAACAGAAAAGGCTTGTCTGGGCGGAGGATTTTGGCGGTCTGTACATGGGAAAAATTGCAAGGTTTTCAGTCATATTTTAGAAAACCTTGCAATATTTTCACAGGGTAGAAATCAATTTTTCCCAATAGTTATGCGGGCTGGGCGGGATTTTAAGGGACGACTAAATATTCTAAAAATCGTAAATAATCAAATCAAAGTTTACCCTTATAAATTTCGCGAATTTTCACCGTCAATGCGACTGATATAGGTTGAATCGGGAAGAAAAAAAGTTCCCTAGGGCTAGCCCCTGGGGAACCTGGCCGAAACTTTTCTACCTTGCCGATTCTACCAAAAAAGGACATGGCGGTGAGTCTCAACCAAGCACAAAGATACGAAATACGAGCGCTCAATGCGGCAAAGATCCCCCCGAAAAACATAGCCTTGCAGCTGAAGGTCCACAAATCCACAATCTACAGGGAACTAAACAGGGGCGGCGGCCGCCAGCATTACGACCCGGTCAAGTCGCAGGAACGGGCAGACCTCCTTGCCGCGACAAGTCACCTGCATTACGACTACGACGAGGACGACTGGAAAATCGTGGACGGGAAAATCAAGGAAGACTACTCTCCCGAACAGGTGAACGGACGCGCGAAACTCGATGGGATGGGTGTCCCTAGCGTCGCCACGATATACAGGCATGTGAACAAGGACGAGGACCTGAAGAAGCACTTGCGGCACGGCAAGAAACCATACCGTAAGCGCGGGGAGAAGAAGGACAAGAGAGGCCAGATTGTAGGCCGCGTGCCCATCGAGGAACGTCCGGCAATCGTGGACGAGAAATCACGCGTAGGCGACATCGAGATAGACCTGATAAACAGCGCGGACCATGACGCGAACCTGCTCACGATCAACGACAGGATGACGAATTACAGCCTGATAAGGTATCTTCCGACGAAGAACGCGAAAGACCTGAAGAGAACGCTTGTGAGGGCGCTGAAGGACTTTGAGAAAACGTTCGAAGTCAAGATTCTCACAATCACTTCGGACAACGGGAAGGAGTTCGCCTGTCACGCAGAAATAGCGAAAGCTATGAAGGCGGATTACTACTTTGCGAACCCGTACCACTCCTGGGAGCGCGGTGCCAACGAGAACATGAACGGTCTAATACGCCAATATCTTCCCAAGAAGGAGTCGTTCAAGGGAATCTCTCCCCGGAAAGTTCGCTGGATACAGGATAAACTGAACAACAGGCCTCGAAAAAGGCTTGACTTTATGACCCCTTTAGAGTATATTTATACGCAAGTTAAACTACAAACCTAAGTCGCGTTAGCGACGAAAATCCGCCTTTCAAAATACGCTAGGCCATGAAGATGAAGTTTTATTAGAAGCTGGTGTGACATTAAGAAGAACTAAGAGGACCAAGATTTGCAATAAGTATTCCGTATGTACATATCATAAGGGAGAAATGCCTCGCAAAGATGTTGAAGTGTATGTTGTTGAATGGAATGTCACTTAATTAACAATTGTAAGATGTACGAAGTTATAAAAAAATATTGCGAAAATGAATTGACAAATGGTCTGTTCCTGATGGATTTGCCGACGGGTTTCGGCAAAACTCATAATGTCATTCAATACATATTTGATGCTTCTATCAAACCTGAAAATAAAGATAAGAAGTATTTCTTTATAACGAACCTAAAAAAGAACCTTCCTGAAAAACAGCTTCGAAATTTTTTCGAGAAGAAGGGAATGGGGAAGGAATTTGAAGAAAAATTTCTCTATCTGAATTCGAATGCGGAATTAGCGATTGATGGGTATACAAAACATCAGGGGGTGGCAAGCAGGATTCCAAAGGAATTATGGGATTGGGACGAAACTAAGTTTTTCTTTCAAGACCTAAAAGATATCGCTAAAACGCGGTCTAAAAACGGCAATAGTGATGGCTCGTCCAGCTTGGAAAATACGTTTGCTACAAAGATTGAGCCGGATTTTCGGCATAAAGTCGAAATGCTATTGAAAAGCGAATATAAAAAGGTTGAGGATAGGCGAAAGGCCGTTGAATCAGATGGACGTTGGAAATGGCTTGGCGAACTTTATGAATCAACAAAAACAAAATCAAAGCAGATTATTATTTTAAGTGCTAAAAAGTTTGTTACAAAAAATTCAACAATTGTTGATGCTCCATATCTTTTTTATACAAATGATATAATTAATAATGCTGTTGTCTTTATCGATGAATTTGATGCTGTAAAAAAAGATTTTTTAGATAATATTATTGATGACGGCATTCGGGAACAAATTGATTATATAGACTTATTCCTAGATATTCATGGCGTTTTGCAAACCAAGGTTTTTCAAAAGAATTTGGGAAGAAAGTCAAATTGGTATCTGTCGAAAAAATATGGAAACAAACCTGTTGAATCTATCATCGATGGCTTTCGCGAGAATGCCAATCGAATTTTTGAGAATTACAATCTCTTTTGCGATATTAGAACGGATCGAAATCAGGATTTGTCAAAAAATTTTCTATTTCAAGACAGCCAGTACCATGCAATAACAAATGATAAAAAGCTCATATCTGTTGCGTATAACGAAGACGAATCTTTGAATGAAATCATTTTATCGGATACGAAACCAGAGGAAAAATTAGAAAACATTCAGGTTATCTTGTCGAAAATAAGAGGATTTGTTTCTTTTTTTCAAATTGGTGTGAGTATGCTCGCTTTGAATATGCATCGATATCGACAAGAAAATCATATCGGTGAC
This sequence comes from Fibrobacter sp. UWS1, assembly GCF_002300445.1. Classification (NCBI taxonomy): domain Bacteria; kingdom Pseudomonadati; phylum Fibrobacterota; class Fibrobacteria; order Fibrobacterales; family Fibrobacteraceae; genus Fibrobacter; species Fibrobacter sp. UWS1. The sequence continues at coordinate 1,220,911 of NZ_NSGW01000001.1, read as the reverse complement.
GGCGAGTTTACTTATGAGGCTGCAGTAAGTACGGTTTTGAAGCAGTTTCGTTTAAAGGACAAGTATGTCTATTTTTTGAAGAATCAAATACTTCAAAACATTCGAAAAAAAGATGATAAGGGCTTGTCAAAGGAATTTGACCTTAGTTTCTTTGCCAAAGGTCTTCGCTATTATGCTTTTACAAATGACGTTATGGATGATTTGAAATCCGTCATTATGATGTTTTCATTTTCGAATACTCCTGAAAAAATTTTATTGAGTACCTGTGAACGAGCCAAAGTTGTTGGAATTTCTGCTACTGCTACGATTCCGTCTTCCATCGGAAACTTTAATTTAGACTACTTAAAAGAGCAACTTGGAGAAAATTTCCAAGAAATGTCTAAAGAGGATAAAAATCGGCTAAGAGAGAAATTTTATAAAGAACAATCGGGATACTCTAATGTAGAAATACATGCTGAATTATTGGGGAAAAATGTAAGGGACTGTTGTGATGAAAAATCTTGGATGAATCTATATAACGATGCGGAGATTGCAAAAGATGCGTTTGGAATTGTTTGTGATGCCGTTCCGACTAATGATAAAAGTGGTTTCCATAAAGAACGTTATTACCGTATCGTAGAAGCTTATAAAAAATTTTATGAGAATAGCGACATAAATTCCTTCTTGTGTATTTTACCTACGCATCCAAAAGATAATGCGGGATCTTTACGTCGAAAAACTTTAATAGAGCTTTTTTCTTACATCGACAAAGGTGCTGAGCAAAAGATAGAGTGGCTGACAACGGATGGATTTGAAGAGTCGAAAAAAAATGTTCTTGAAAAACTAGAAAAAGGTAGTAAGTGTTTCGTAATCTCCGCTTACGCAACAATAGGTGCTGGGCAAAATTTGCAGTATAAAATACCTTCAAGACTTATGCAGTCGTTGATTAAGGTGAACAATAGTAGAAAAGGAAATGAAAAAGATTTTGATGGCATCTATTTAGATAATCCAACACATTTACTTGTAAATACGAGTACGGAACATCTATCTCAAAAAGATTTTGTAAAGTTTCTATTCCAAATAGAGTATTTACAAGCTGCCGGTGAAATATCATCGGATTTGGCTATGCAACATATTTGTCGTGGTTTTGATGCTTATGCGACACAGCATATTTCGTATAAAAAAGCTGAAAAAATTTCAAACAGAGAAAGTGTTAAGCTTCTGGCGACAAGAGATATTATTCAAGCGGTAGGGCGTATTTGTCGAACAAATTATAAGTCAAGTAAGATCTATATATATGCCGACTCTCGCATTGCTGAAAATTTGGATTGCACTGTAGCAAATGATTTGATTTTGAATCATGAATTCATGAAGCTACTTGAACTTATAAAAGCGAAGCAAAGTGTAGAAATCGTGAAGGGCTCAAAAGAACTCCAGGCAGAAGATAAATCAAAATCTGTTAATAGCTGTATATCGGGAATTTTGAATGAAAACTGGACTGATATTAATGTAGAACGATGGAAAAAGTTGCGAGATTTCGCACTCAAACATCCTACAGCATCTAAACAAACCATTGCAGAAGCTAAAATGGCTTCTTTCTATGCGGAATTTGAAAAAAAATCAAATTGTCTTTATTATGGACAAGAGTGGGACTATAAAAAAGTTTACGTGTCTTTTTCTGCCGGAAATCCTCAGTGCACAATGGTGGAATCAGAGTCTGCTTGTAAATTGGACAGGTTTATGCTACGTATAGGCATTAAGAACTTCTTTGAAGAAAATGGATTTGCTATATCATTTGAACGAAATGATTGTATTATGGTTCCTACATATTATAACAACATTTATAAAGGTGCACTTGGTGAAGTAATAGGCCGTTACATTTTCTCAACTGATTTGCTCAATATTGAATTGGAAGAAATTGAAGACCTGAATGCCTTTGAACTATTTGATTATAAGGTCCCAAATAAGCCCATTTATGTGGATTTTAAGCATTGGAGTTTAGGAACTGACGTGGAAAGAGAGACCATGATTGATAAAATTTGCGAAAAAGCACATAAATGCGGTTGTCAAAAAGCATTGGTTGTAAATATTCTTGCAGAAAGAGAACTTCCTTGTCATAATTACGTGGGAGATGGAGTAGAAATACTTGCTGTTCCGTCTCTACTTATTGATGATGAAAAAATGCGAAAAAACGATGATGCTGTTGAACAAATTCGAAGATTTGTAGGTGCTACTAATGACTCCATTTAAGACTAATGCTCTAAAATACAATTTAGACCGAAAAGCGATTGCAAAAAAATACGATGTTTTTCTGGTAAAGAAAGATGCCAAACGATTTAATCGCGGAACAATGTGTCTAGATGTTCCCCTAATGGAAAAGCGAGTGTGTGCTGTTCGTTTTGATTGTGAGAATACATTCTATGTATTGATGGATAAAGGTGATGGGAATAAGACATTACTTCTGAACGCTCTTAAGCAAACGGATGAAATAGATAAGATTTGTATTCCTTCAGTTCGCATAAGTGATGTAAATGATAGGACCTTAATCCAACTTTTGTTGAATACTCTCGGAACATCTAGCAACGAGAGGCTTCGCATAAATAATCTTACCGGGCATCTTTATTGCTATAAATCGGATTGGTTGAAAAAGAATGCAAAAGAAGGACTCATTGAACAGGTGTCGTGTTTGGAAATTCTTGTTACAAAAGATTTATGCCTAAACATCTCCGTCCGCACATTTACTTCTGGAAAATGCAAGAATCAGATTATTTTCTCGCCAAAACATCCCTATGAATCCTATCCCAAATATGTTCTTTCCAGATTTCAAACCATGGCGAGAAAGCCAAAGAATAGTACAGAAGAAGAATTTATTCAGAGACAAAAATTTCATAATAAATATAATATTCCATTTTTGAATATTGGTAAGGACAAAGAATCATTTGAAAGTTCTAAAATGGGGGTGGTTGCTGATATTATTCAAAGATTCAATGACAGATTTGGTGATTTAGCCCATCTCGATTTTGATGAAATTTCTGAATACAAATCTTTAGAAAGAACGCGAGCTTGCATAAACGAAGATAAATCTATCAGGACCGCAGCTTTAGATGGAATGAATATTCGCATTATTGATTTGGTTAAAGAAAATTCCGGAGAATATTGTACGAAGGCACAGGAGGTCGTTGAAAACCTTTGCGGAATTAAACCGACTATTGGTGTAAATAAATCAAAGGATGGGTTGAATATCTGCGTTGTTCTGGAAAAAGAAAAATATAAAGATGTTGAAGACCCCTATAGCAAAAATTACGATGCGACAGTGCAACATATCACCATTGGTGGTGACTTTAAAAATAAATCTGCACAATTAAAGTCTGTCTTGAATGAACTCGTTATAAAACACGATGTTCGCAACAAAAAGCTGTCTCTATATGACTGGACGAAAACGGGTTTCCAAAACGATGTTTCTTTTGGGATGAAATTTGACTTAGATGATGAAAATGAAAAGCAGATATACTGTTTCGTAACAATACATCCTAACGGGTCATTTGATTTCGTAAAAAAGGACCCAACAGACCTATTTGATTATGACGATTACACGAAATGTACAGAAATCTTTGCAGGAAATGATGATGTTTGCGGAATTGTGATGAACCATAAGGGAGAAATCAACGTCATCCGAAATACGGATTGGTTCACAATTCCAGAAATATTTAAAATCCGAGAAGAATATGAAAAAGAGCGCGTTCACGAATTTCGAAGTAAAGTAGGCCGAGAAGAATTTCTTCCCGGTGTTACAGACATCAAGATGTTTGAAAAAGATGGTTCGATATATTATTTTGTTGGAACCGTTGGCTTGGGAATGCAAACCAGCGTTGCTAACGCCGCAAATATCCGACGCATAGAACCATATGATGACGCCCCAATTTTTTTTGAGCAGTTACTTCCGCTAATGAATGTTGATTTCGTTCATAATGAACGATTGACGGTCAGGCCTTTCCCGTTTAAGTATCTTACTGAATGGGCTAGGATGAATTTTGATTTGAAAGAATAATAAAGGTTTTCCTCATGCTCTTCACTCCCACCGGCACGTTCTATTCCAAGGTTCAATTCAAGACCGAAGAAGAGGTCGAAAAGGTTGTTGTTGACAACTTTAAGCTTCTCTTCGGTGACTATTCCATCTTGCTGCCGAAAAGCTTAATCCGGACTTCTGGCGGCAAGGGGACTGTTCCTGATGGAATCATCGTAGATTTCAAGGGAAACCGATGGTTTATCCTGGAAGTGGAACGCGGTGTTCACGAAACATGGGGGCATATCGCTAAACAAATTGGCAAACAACTTGTTGCTGCAACGAATCCCGAAACGAAAAATAAAATAACGGGTCTTTGCATTGCGGAAATTGAAAAGCAAAAGGAGTTCTCGAAACTTCTTGAATCCGATCTGAAAATTCAGCTAATCCATGTTCACGGTTTTGTCCAGAAGATTTTGGAAAAGGACCCAATTGTCTCTTTGCCGATAGACTATTCCCCGAGCGACCTTGAGGAATGGGCTTCGATGCAGAAGGTCGATGTGCAGATTCAGCATATCGAGAAATACATGAACGGCAAGGGCGAGGTTCTTTACGACTTCCCGGATTTGGAATTGACGCAGGAAAAGGAGTCCTTAAAGACGACAGACAAGAGCAACGCTTTGTACGAGATTGTGAAGGCGGAGCTTTTGAATGTAGGCGATATTGTTCATTTCGATTATGGTCCGAAGGGCAAACCCAAGACGCATTTCGAAGGAAAAATCTGTTCCGATGGAATCGAGGTGGATGGAATCGTTTCTTCGGCCAGCGTTTCTGCCTTGCGTTGCATTCAGCAAATCAGTCCATCGCGCACAACGACGAACGGCTGGGTCACTTGGAAAACCGCCGACGGGAAGTTCCTCGAAGAAAAGTGGAACGCCCTGCTTAAAAAGAGTGACGATGCGGAACAACCGTCGAGACGCAAAAAGCATAAAAAGAAATCTCACAAGACATCGGTAGCTGCACTTCCTAAAAATGGCGATAATGATATGTTGTATCACTTCGCGAAAGGCGGGGCGATTATCGCAAAAGTCCGGCGTGTTGGCTCGCAGTTCGTCCTTCTTGCCGGCAGCAAACTTTCGCTGAAATATGACTTCCGTGGCTCGGGTTGGCTGGATGTCCGAAAGAACGCTTCTGTTGGCGCTGATGGAACCCGGGATGCGCGCGGGTTTGCTTCGAGGACGAACACCTTGCCGTCTTCGATGGCGTACTGCATGTTCATGAGGCCGCAAACGTGGAGGGCTTCAGCAATCTTCCTGGTGTAATCCTTGATGGTCGCGAGGTTTTGACGCCTTCGGCGTCCGCGGCTGCGCTCGGTCATGCCGAAATGCGAGCATTTCGTCGCGACACTCGCTTGCACGCTATTCCTTCGTGATGGTCACCGGCGGGATAATGCAGGCGGAGTAACCGGAGTGGACACCGGCAAGTTCCACGTGTTCCATCACGGACGGGATGTAAACATGTTCGCCGTCAGAAAGGGCGTCGGCTTCGCCTATGGAGACCGTTCCGCTTACGCTCCACTCTCGCCTTCGACGACTCGTTATGACGAGTCGCCTACGGCTCACAGGAGAGCGTTGTGGAGGAAACGGTCGATGAGCCGTGAGCAAAGAAGCACTCAAGCGCAAGCTGAGTGCGTTTGCGAGAGTGAGGCTTGTAAAGCCGAACGGTCTTGTGAATGGCGATCCGGGGTCACGCCGACAGCCTTCGTCACGTATTCGCGAAGCATGTTCTCGTCGTAGATGACTTCCATGCCGCGGCCGCCAAGCACGAAGCTCGGGCGGATCATCACCAGGTAGCCACCGATCTGCTTGACGCAAGCGAGGGCTTCGTCGATGTTCGTGGCCATGCCGTTTTCCGGCATCGGGATGCCGAGCTGGTCCATCATCTTGCGGAACAGGTCGCGGTCTTCGGCGATGTCGATGGAGTCGATGCTCGTACCGAGAATCTTGACGCCTTCGTCGGAGAGTGCGCGGGCGATGTTCAGCGGGGTCTGGCCACCGAACTGCACGATAACGCCGGCCGGCTTTTCCTTGTGGTAAATCTGGAGAACGTCTTCGAGGCTGACCGGTTCGAAGTACAGCTTGTCGCTGGTATCGTAGTCGGTAGAAACCGTTTCGGGGTTGCAGTTCACCATGATGGTTTCGTAACCCATTTCGCGGAGGGCCATTGCTGCGTGGCAGCAGCAATAGTCGAATTCAATGCCCTGACCGATTCTGTTCGGGCCACCGCCGAGAATCATAATCTTCTTCGGGTTGGTGGAAGCGGTAGATTCGTCCTTGCAGTTGTAGGTGCTGTAGTAGTAGTACTGGTCCTTCACGCCGCTCACCGGCACGGCGCACCAGCCTTCGACAAGCCCAAGTTCCGTACGCTTCTTGCGCACGTCCTTTTCACGTAGCCCAAGAATCTTTGCAATGTACTTGTCGCTGAAGCCGTCCTTCTTCGCCTTGATGAGGAGTTCGTCAGAAGGCAGGCGGCCCGGAGTCTTGAGCATTTCTTCTTCGAGTTCCACGAGTTCGCGCATCTGCTGCACGAAGTAAGCCTTTTCGTAGGTGGCGGCGAAGATTTCTTCGTCGGTTGCGCCCTTGCGGATGGCTTCGTACATCTGGAAGTGGACTCGCCTTTGGGCGTTCCCCACTGGCGTGGGTCGGGCTGTCGCGGTATAATTTTTGCCGAAAATGCAACGCGGAAATCCATTACGGCAAAAATTTCCGTTCAGCCAAAGCGATTGACAAAACGCATTCTTGAAACGCAAACCAATCGCTTTGTCCGAATGGCTTACGCCACGTCCATCCCTAACGCGAAAACCTAGACAGCGTCCCAGTCAAAATTATCGAGATTCCCATTTTCAGCAAGATGAGCGATAGCCTTTGCACCTATGTGGGAGTCTTCGGCATCATGAAATTCCTTGCTCAATGCGGCAAGGTTTGAGAGCGAAACATAATCCTGCAATATCTGGTTGATGAAGTAAAGCAGGCACTTGGGCTTGATAAATTCGATGTAGAAATAGTTGTTGATTCCGCAATCCTCTAAACGGAGGGCATTGTCCATCTGGTCCTTGCCCAGAGGCAACACCAAAAACGGCACGTTGCAATAGACGCATTCCTTGATGGTCGCAAGACCACCGTGAATTATGGCACAGCTTCCCTTGTGTTTTTCTGTTGCAAGAGCAGTCAAAATTTTACGTTGCGGAGCCCAACCGCAAACAGTAACATTATCGTAATTACAGTTTAATTCCTGAGCAAGTGTAGAACCAGCACAGAGAATCAAATGATAACCTTCCATATCTGAGCTTTGCATTGCATCAATAATAGATTTGAAAAGAATCAAAGCTTTCTCTTTGTAATCTAAAATCTGGGATCCAGCAGTAACAAAGACAATTTTGTCATAACTATTGAGAATTCCTTCAGGTCCATCCCAATCAATGCTTGCAGAAACATCATCCATCTTGCCCAATTCTTTTGTTATACAAGGCTCAACATAATGGACTTTGGGACCATGACTGTAATGGGAATAGTCGAACAACCGTGCACATGGAACAAACTCATGAAAATCAGCAATCGGAGGACTCTATCCATAAAACTGTGTCATTCACCACCAAGCATCATTTGAAAAATGATGTAAATTGAGGAACTATGATGACACACGAAGAATATAAAGAGATGATCAAAAAAGCAGCATCTCAGTTCAAAACAGGAAAGCCAATTTTTGGCAAAGACGGAGCATTTCACCAAGTATTGGAAGATTTTTTGAATGCTGCATTAGAAGCGGAAATGGATGTTCATTTGGAAAAAACAAAGCCCGAAAATCGAGAAAATCGGCGCAATGGGAAAATGCCGAAAGAGATAAAAACGGCATACGGAGCAGTCCAAATAAACACGCCTAGAGACCGCGAAGGAAGCTTTAATCCTGAGATTGTGAAGAAACGTCAAACCGTGCTTGCCGAAGGTCTTGCAGACCGAATTATCGGCCTTTACGGACTCGGACAAAGTATGCGCGATATTCAAAAATATTTGGAAGATGATTTTGGCGAATACATTTCAGCCGATACCATTAGCAACATCACAGAACGCGTGTGGCCAGAGATTAACGAATGGAGAACGAGACGTTTAGAAACGGTTTATCCCATCGTTTGGATGGACGCAATTCATTACAAAGTAAAAGATGAATCAGGCATCGTAACAACGCGAGCAATTTACAATGTCATCGGTGTTGATTCAAATGGTTACAAAGATTTGCTAGGCATGTATGTGTCGCAAAGCGAGGGTGCAAAATTCTGGATGCAAGTCCTTTCCGATTTGAAAAATCGCGGAGTGGAAGACATTCTCATCGCTTGTGTAGACGGACTTTCAGGCTTTCCGGACGCAATAGAATCCGTGTTTCCAAAGACCAATGTTCAGTTGTGTGTAGTGCATCAAATTCGAAATTCACTCAAGTACATTAACGCAAAATCACAAAAAGAATTTTTGAAAGAACTGAAGTTAGTTTATGCGGCATCGACCAAAACGGAAGCCGAAATTGCACTAAAAAAATTAGAAGAAAATTGGGCAAAAAAAGGCTCTTCATCAACATGTGTGGGTGGCTTCGCCCCCCTTTTTTTGTTGACTTTCGCCTAAATCAAACAAAAAAAATGGGCTATTTTCTAAAATTTAATCGCCAAAAAAAACAGAAGAAAAAGCCCATGTCAAAATTATACAAATCCATCTTCAATGTCAACGGCTGTTCAGTCGTCAAGCAGGAGCAAACCGACACCACGGTCACCATCACGGTAAGACTCACCAAGGGCAACGCCAGCAGGTGCGGCTGTTGTGGGCGAAAAGGGAAGCTCTACGACAACGGCCGGGAACAGAGGGTATGGCGGACGCTCGATCTCGGCACGAAGATGGGCTTCATCAGGATGGACACCTACAGGGTGAAGTGCAAGAAATGCGGCGTAAAAACGGTGAAGGTGCCGTGGGCAAGCCACAGGTCAGGCTTCACCGACGCCTTCGAGCAGCAGGTCGCATGGGCCGTATGCAGCATGTCGAAAAAGGCTGTCGCAAAGCAGCTACGCATCGCCTGGAATACCGTGGGGGAAATTGCCGACCGCGTATGGGATCGCCTGGACACAAGGCCGATCAAGGCAGGCTGCATCTTCAGGCGCATAGGCATCGACGAGACCAGCTACAAGAAAGGGCACAAGTACATAACGGTGGTAGTGGATCACGACAGGCGCTGCGTGATCTGGGTCCACGAGGGCTACGGGAAGGAGGTGCTGGACCTCTTCATGAGGGAACTCAGCGAAGAGCAGCGCAAGGGCGTGGAGCTTGTGACTTGTGACGGAGCCAAGTGGATAAGGTCAAGCATCGAGGAGTTCCTGCCCAATGCCGAACGGTGCGTGGACAGCTTCCATGTCGTACAGTGGGCGACAGAAGCCCTGGACAAGGTCCGTGTGGAAGCCTGGAAGGAGGCCCGCAAGGAAAACCGCAATCAGAAACGGGGCCGAGGCAGGCCCACGAAGGATAGCGTCCCGAAGGACCGCACCGCGGAGGGGATAAAGAACTCCAGGTACGCTCTGGGCAAGGCTCCAGAGAACCTTAACGAAAGCCAGCAGAGAAAAATAGAACTCATAGCAAGCCGCTATCCGCGTCTCTACAGGGCATACCAGCTCAAGGAGGAACTGCGCATCATCCTGAAGATGGGCTATGACGATGCCAGGGAAAATCTGGACAGGTGGCTGTGGCGTGCAAGCCACTCACGCATCGGCTCAGTAAAGGATCTGTACGCAAAGATCAAGCGCAACTACGACGGAATCCTCAACACAATCAGGCTGGGCGTGTCAAACGCAAGGATCGAGGCGACGAACAACAAGATAAAGCTACTGATACGGACTGCCTATGGCTTCAGGAACATGAACAACATGCTGTCGCTGATAATGTTGAGCTGTTCCTATGTAGATGTAAAGATAGCCTACGAATGGGAATCGGTATCGAGAGAATCATCTAGCAAGGCTGCCTAAATGCTACCACACATATTGATGATGCCTCCAAAAAAATATCCAATCGTCATTCAATCTTGGAAAGAAAAATGGGATAAACTTTCGTGTTATTTTGATTATCCAAGTGAAATTCGTCGCATTATTTATACGACAAATACTGTCGAAGGTTATCATCGCCAAATTCGAAAAGTGACAAAAACAAAAGGTCTGTTTCCAAATGATGACTCGCTTGTAAAACTCGTGTACTTGGCGTATCGAAATATCAAAAAGAAGTGGAAAAAGCCATTGCAAAACTGGACAACTTGCGTACAAAAATTATCGATTCTTTTTGGTCAAAGATTTAATCCACTCAACTTAAATCAAATTCCAAAATGAATTTTCTCCGCCCCCAAACGGAAACACAAAAACTTTAATTGGATGATTTTTTTTCAAACAAGGAATGATAATTTTATCATTTCTTGTTATATTTGAATTGCTTCAAAAGGAGAAATTTGAAGTTGTCGCAAAGACAAAATCGAGTTGAAAAAACATCGCTTTGATTTTGCTTTTCGCTTCTTCAATTTTGAAATTTCAAAGCTCTTTTTTTAGCTAACAAAAACTAAATGACACAGTTTATTTGACAGAACCAATTTTATGTACACTGATTGGAATCATATTAATTCCCTTTTTTTAGATTTTTATGGGTGTGATACTTATGATTGCAGTAATGTTGATAAAATCGTTTTGAGAAGTTCCGATTATTCGTACTCCGAGGTTTTTGATGTGGATGATTTCTCTATAACACAATCGAAAAAGAAGTTTTCTCGTTCTGCAGAAGGCGAAGATTGTGAATATACCGACAAACATCTTTTTTACTTTACCATAAAAACAAAAAATGTTGATGTCGAAATGAATGTGCAAATTGGTTCTTCTGAATGTCGAATTTGTTATGAGTTTTGCAGGTAGCACATGTTTCGTGTAATCGTTTTGATGTTTTTTGTTTTTCTCATTGTTGGTTGTAGTGAAGAAAATGATTACAGTGTGAACAGAGTAGATTCTTATGATTTAAGTGCTCCGCATTCTATAAAAAATAGAGCCCTTTCAGGTTCTATTTTTATTCCCCAAGAATTTTCGGTTGATTCTGTTAGCTTGTGCGAATTAGACAGTTGCTTGAATAAAATTCAGGGACGCTGTTACAAAGGGACTGTAATGGATTCGAAATACAGCTTTCTTGCTACGGATTACAAATCTCCTTATGTGATTATAGAACTGCATTTGCGATTCTCTCATTCTGATTCAGTTGTGTCCAAAATAACATTCTTAACACTGTCAAATATTTCGTTGTCGCTCCATCCTCGATTATCGATAGAAAGCCATCTAGAAAGCAAAAGAGTAAAAAAGTTGTATGAGGATGGTTATCCATTTCATGCGGCCAAAAGTAAATCGGCTATAGAATTAGAACGACTTTTAGGAGCCCGTTATGGGGCATATACAGAGGACGATTCTTTATATAGATATGATCCAATGCATCCTTACTATATTTCTTATGGAACATTTAATGGCCGTGCGGAAAATTTTTTTCTGTATGTGATGTTGGGCTTTTTGGTCCAAGATTCATTGTTTAAACAAAATGTTGATTCATTTACAAATTATTTTTCTGAGAATGGGCAATGGTTTGATTCTGATAAAGCTCTTATTAGCGCTGATTATTGTGCCTCAAATCGGGATACTATCATTAAATGGGTTATGAAACACGATAGTACTTGGTTGTATTCTCAACGTGATTTGAATGAACTAATGTCTAACTTGTTAGAGAAAGTTTATGGTTTCCCAAAATGTAAGGCTGGCTTTTATGGTGATCCGAACAGTGGTTCGTATGATATTCGTATGGTAAATGAGAATCCTGCGTCCATCCATTATGGGGATTCACTTGTCTGTGATCATTCGAAATTGACGCTCCGCATTTGGCGATTGCCCTATGATAGCTTGGAACGGAAGTTTGGCTTTTGTACTTACGCAGAAAAAGCTGAGAAAACTATTGTCATGACTGAGGACTCTCTTTACTATGAATGTCGGCATAACGATACCGATCGAGGTTGGTTTCCTACGAAAAAACCTTAACATTCGTTTTGAGTCTTCGTTCATTTTCAAATCTGAAAATGAGGAATGGACTAGTTTACAATTGCACGAATGCAAATCGTTGCACTCGCATGGTGTGTTGCAATCTGTTCCATTATGCAGTAAATCATAGAAATGGCAAGTAAATACCGTTTGTGCGAATTCGGGCGGGCGTAGGCTTGCCCTTTTTGCGTTAGGGATAGTGACCCCTTGGGGCGAAGACTTGCGGACAGTTTCGTCTTGGTGTTTTCGGGAGCAAGGCTTCGTTTTAGGAGGCGAGTAACGAGCTAAGCGAAGGTGGTCGCCCCTAAAATATAGCCCGACCGCACATATATGTGCGGGAACGCCCAAAACATTAGGTGGCATTATCCCGCCGGTGACTATCACTAAGGAATAGCGTGCAAGCGAGTGTCGCGACGAAATGCTCGCATTTCGGCATGACCGAGCGCCGCCGCGGACGCCTATACGAAACTAGCCACTTTAGTGGCTTAGTTGAGTTATCCCCTTTGGGGAAAAGGCGTCAAAACCTCGCCACCATCAAGGATTACACGTGGAAAATCGCTGAAGCTCTTCACGTTTTCAGAAACCCATACGGCTCGGCAATGAAAATGCAAGCATTTTCGCTGCTCTCGCCTTGTATGGTTTTGCGGCCTCATGAACATGCAGTACGCCATCGAAGACGGCAAGGTTTTCGTTTTGGAAGCCAACCCCCGCGCATCTCGCACGGTGCCGCTGGTCTCCAAGGTTTGTAACACGCCCGTGAGCCGTAGGCGACTCGTCATAACGAGTCGTCGGAGGCGATAGTGAGGCTGTAAGCCGAACGGTCACCACAGGCCCGCCTCGCAACGCGCCTCATGCTCGGCGAAAAGCTTGAAGACCTGAAGCTCAAGGACAAGAAGTTGCAGAAACCCATGCGCCTCGGTCATGCGCAAGCAAGCTTGCTCGCGACGCTCGGCTTTAGGGTTTTCAACCACCACGGCGCCAAGGAAGCTGTGTTCCCCTTCGACAAGTTGCAGAAACTTCCTCGCCTCGGCAATGGGCCTGCAAGCAGTCCCGCTGCTCTCGGCTTGCGGAGTTTTCCCGAAGGGGACCCGGTGAAAGGCTTCGAAATGCGCTCCCTGTGAGCCGTAGGCGACTCGTCTTAACGAGTCGTCGAAGGCGACCTTTGACCACTTAGCACTTTAGCGCTTATGTGGGCATGGCGACCTTTAGGTGGGAGTGAGGCGTAAGCCGAACGGTCGTCATAATCGAAGTCTTCGGCCTCTCCGACGACTACGCCCTCGCTTACTACAAGAGCCAGGAAGCCGCAGGTTCCTTCCTCCCGAACGAAGGTGCCGTGCTGATTAGTTTGTCTGACAAGGTGAACCTCTCCGAACAGGCAATCGAAATCGGCAAGGAATTCCAGAAACTCGGCTTCAAGATTTACGCCACCGAAGGAACCGCCAAGTTCTACGAGAAGGCCGGCGTGAAGTGCGAAGTGGTGAACAAGATTGCCGAAGGCCGCCTCAACGTTTTGGACATCATCTTGAATAAGCAGGTGAACCTTATCGTCAACACGCCGTGGGCAAAGCGCGACGCCATCAAGGACGACAAATGCCAAGGGCGAGTGAAGCAGGATTGCTTGCAAGCCTATTTCCGAACCCAGCATTTGGGAGCCGAAGGATCCAAAGTGCCATCCGCAAGGCCGCCATCAAAAGTGTGCAAGGTGAGTGTCGCACAAAAATGCTTGCATTTTTGTATGACCGAACCGAAGCCACGGACGCGAAGCGTCAACTACAAGGTTCCCTACATCACGACCCTCGCCGGTGCCTACAACACTGTCAAGGGAATCGCCGCCGCAAGGAACGGACATGGTGCTGTGAAGAGCCTCCAGGAATACCATGCGACCATTGAAGAGATTTAACAGGAAGTCTCTGCAGGTATGGCTTGCAAGGCGAATGGCGTGTCAGAGAGTTCTCTGGCATGGCTGAGCCGGAGCCGCTGACGCCGTAGGCATCAATATCACGCGACGATTGAAAAGGTGTAAGCGCTGAAGGTCCCTGAGCCGTTTGTCGAACTAGCCGAACCGCTTTACCAAGGTCATTTTTAGAGGTGGTTTGGCTTTTACATTTAGCGAAATGAACAAATTCTATTTCCAAAATTCTTGACATTTTTTGGGATTTTTCTATTTTGCGAAGCACAATTTTCACTGCGTATAATAGTTCAGCGTGAAATCCACCGGGTTTTGCGCTTTATTTTTTGCGAAGCCCACAACAAAGAGGTCCACTATGGATTTTTATATGAAGCTTCCGCGCAGAAAACGCGAATTCACTTTATTTTTATTCGTGCTTTCTTTGATTTCCATGAATATCATTGCGCCGCTTATCACCTGTTTTGAAATGGGATTTTCGCTGAACAGCTGGGCGCATGTTTTCCCGATTATGCCGATTCTTTGGCCGTGCGTCATCGCGACGGTTCTTGTCACATATAAACCTGCCGCATTTTTGACGTCGAAACTCACGCAAGAGGGCGACAGCTTTCACGCTGTGGTTACGCTCAACATCATGTGCACGGTTTTCTTGATGTCCATCATTTTGACGGTTGTCGGTTCCTGGGTGGGCGCACAGCAAATTTCGATGGATCCCATTTCTCGATTTTTTTACAAGTGGCCGCGCAATTTTGCGATTTCCTTGGCCGTAGAAATTTTTATTGCGCAGCCGATTGCGCGCCAAGTGATGTTTATGTTGCATAAGCATCTGGATGCGAGAAAAGCACTTTCGGCTTCAGCCGCTTGATTTACTTGAGTTTATTGCCCAGTAAATCAAAACGCATGCCATTCTTTTCGGCTATCACAGAATGGCCGTCAAAGCGGATTTTTTCTTTGTATTCCAAAACGCTTTTTTGCGAAATAATGCGATAACCAATTGACGCGCTTTCTTGTGTGATATTCGCTTTCAATTCTGGTAGCGCAAGTACATAATTTGCAAGTACGGCGGAATCGCCTTCGAGTGTCAAACCGGAAAGAATGATCTTCTTGTTCGTTCCCACTTCTGCGTTTTCAAACTTGGCCGTAAGGGATCCCTTCAGAGTCACATTGTCGTCTTTACAAATCCCTTCTATGTTGGGCTCGCCAGAAATTACCGCATCGTCTGTGCCATCGTACTTCTTGTCTGCTGCGGTAAGGCCTGTTACGTTCAAAGTTATGGGCTTAATTGGAATATCAAGCGTATCGCTGACAAATGCATAGCCATTCTGGTTCAGCGCATAGACCTCGGAAAAATCAACTACCATCTTGTCTCCGATTTCTACCACGTTGAAAATTCCATCGTAGTTCCGTTCATCCAATCCTTCCGGCATCAGCGCCATGCCGACGCCTAAAACCTTGCCCGTGCAATATTCCTTTGCATACCAAACAGGCTTCACTCCCTTGACGACCGTTAAGTTGGCTTTCAAGAACGGCGTTGTTTCTCCTTCGGCAATCCCCCATGTTTTTTCAAAGTCAAAACCGACAAAAAAATCCTTCGCTTTCATGCCGCCATTATAATTATAGTCAAAGCATTTGACCGATGCGCTGTTTGTATCAATGAATCCAAGATTTGAACCTATCACCTTGTTTCCTTCGCAGTCAGCGTAGGATATTCCGTACGAATTTTCGACAGAACCCGTGGCTTCGTTTACGCCGACAACGGTACCCACATTATATTTGTATTTGTATGTACCTTGCAGCGTGCCTTCGTTGATAGCATAACTCGTTTTAACGGTTCCTTGGTTTTTGCCGATGATGCCGCCGATGTTATAATTTTCGCCGATTTTACCCACAAAGTAGCAGTTCTCGATTGTCCCGCCAAACACTCCGGCAATGCCGCCAATGTAGGATTCTTCGGGTTTGTAACCCATATACAGGACTTTGCCAGTAACATAAACGTTTCGGATGATTCCCGAATCGCCTTGTCCGACAACGGCTCCCGTATAATAACCACCATTGACAAAAATGTCTTCAAGACCGAGGCTATCGACCAGCCCATTCATGTCCCGCCCAAACAGGCCTTCAAAATTGTCGTTGAAAAGTTCCAAGTTCTTTATTTTGTGCCCCGCACCGTGGAATTCGCCCGAAAAATCGTTAATAGGTGCAAAACCATGCCATTCGTCATCACTTTCGGGTGCGACGATGTCGGCTGTCAAACGGTATTTTGCATCCAATGCACAACCCTCGACTCCCACCTTGGTTAAATCTTCAAAGGATTTTACTTCGTATTCGCTCGCCTCATTCAACACGAGGTCACAGGCTGCATGTACTGCAAAAGGCAACACTAACAGTAACGGAAATAAATTTTTCATCGTCATTCTCCATATAAAATTTGCTTCCAAATGTAATTATTTTGCAAAAGTCGTCGGTGCTTGTGGTACGATGCGGCGTACAAATCGCACAAAACCGCAGTCAGCTTACGCCTAGAATACTGTGATCTCGCTGCTTTATAAAATGATGCAGTGCGCCTCGGTTAAATTTTAGGGGATTATATACAAAATTCCACCCGATTGGCTCGTAATCGATTTCTCCAAAGCTTTCAAAGTCCAGCGGAGTGAGCAGAAGAAATATTTGCTTTTGTTCTTACTGCGAAAAAGGATGCTTCGTTGCACTCGCAATGACGGGAAAAGATCCATTTCCAAGCGTGTGCATTGTCATTGCGAGGAGCAAAGCCCTATGAGTCTTGGGAACTTGTTCCCTTAGACGAATTGTCCCTTGCAGGGATACTTCAACTATGGAATCGGAGATTCCAAGTTTCAGGGATGCGCAGCCCCATCATAAATTGTAATTCGCTTCGTCTATGCGCTTTGGAATGTTCCCAAAGCCCATTTTGGCATCGTGCCATTCACCGTCCCGGGCAAAAAACGGGTTGCGGCATCGTGCCGAATGCCAACCAGTGAAAAAAGCAAGCGATATAATGCCAACGGTCCGTCCGAGAACCTCCTTTCGACATCTTCTGCAAGGAAAAATCATTCCTTTTTGAAAGCGACCGTCATTGCGAGCGTTAGCGCGGCAATCTTTTACGGAACAAGTCTCCAAGGCTCATGAGGCTTTGCACAATTCGTCTAAAGGAGCAAAGCTCCTAAGACTCATGAGGCGAGCATTTCACAATCTGCGAGAAGAAATTCACCGTGCGTCTCACTTTGAAAAAAATTTTAAGTGAGAGTATTTGGTGGAAGATTGTATATGATTTTCAAATTTTACTGTACATTTAAGCACTGAAAAGAGATGTTTTGCTATATTTGCAGCAATGTCCGCGGATTCGATAAAACATTCCTTGTGGGGCGATAAGTGGAGAGCCGCTGTAGAGCAGTCTTTTCCGGTGTATTCGCGTTCTCAGGCTCGCGCTGCCGATATTAAAATTTCGGGCAGAACTGTTGAAGCGCGTATTGTCGATGGCTCGTGGAGTACGCAAAAAACGGTTCTTCTTCTTTCCCGCTTTTCGGAAGAGGAAGAATCGGCGTTGATGGATTCCTTCAAAAAAAATCCCCAGTTGGCAGAAGCGCTTGCGCATCATCTGGAACCGAAAGAAGCTTTGGAACTCGCCGAAGGCTCGGGAATAAAGCTTTTTCCCGAACGCGGGGTGAAGTTCTCGGTAAAATGCAGCTGTGGAATGCGGGGAATGTGCCATCACGCTTACGCAGCGATTTACGGGGTAGGGAAAAAAGTGGACCGCGATCCGTTTATCCTTTTTAAAATTCGAGGGATGAATGTGGGAATGCTGGCGGAGCAGTGTACGCAGGCTTCTTGGGAAGAAGATCTGCCTGTTTTGGAAGGCGCAGACTCGCTTCCGCTTTTTGCCGGTAAATTTACGCTGGTTCCAAAGGCGGGAGCAGAAGAAATTTCCGAAGTCCCGGAATACGAATCGGCGGATATTGTGGATGTTCGGAAAGCGGTTGTGCATCTGGTTTCGCCGAATGCTGTTTTCCATGCCGATTTTGTGGACGCTTACAGGGAATGCCTTTTGGAAATGTTCGCCAAAAATTTTGAACGCTATCCCGAGAAGTCGGTGGATTTGGCTGTTCCGGGAATTGTCCGTTATCGGGGCGGTTCTTGCTGGATGTTTGGGAATGTTCCGTTGGAATGGGCATTGGATGCCGTTTCGGTGGAAGGTTCTGTGGGGATGGAAAAAGCGGATGTTTCTTTTCGGCTTTTGGATTATGCCCGAAGAACAGCTTTGGAAATTCTGCATCGGGGCACCGTTTTTCCGAAGCCTTTTGCTATCGATAAAAAGGATGCTCAATTTTTTTGGCAGCCGATGGATTTTATTCCCGAAGTTCACGGGGCGATAGAACGTTTGCAGGCTTGGCTTCCGGCAAAATTTGTACGGAGCGATATGGAACCGCCTCATTTGATGACGCAGAATGCGGCAGAGATGCTTGTGCTGGCGATACTGAATACGTATCTTCGTGTGGGTTCGGAAAAAATTTTCCGGGATGAACGTTTGTACGCTTTTTTTGGCGATGTGACTTTGGCGTATTCCGGGAAAAACGATGGAATAGAAGAATTTGAAAAATGGCTTTCGGGTTATAATTTGCCGTATGCGCCGTATTTGCCGGTGATAAATGGGGTGGATGCCGGGTTTGGAAAAGTGGATGTGGATTTGGATTTTTTGGACAAATCGACCGGAGAAATCAATTCCTATTCCAAATTGTGGATTCGCGATTTTCCTAGCGAAAAACGGGCCAGGATTTTGCGTTCTTTGCAGCCGTTGCAGAATTTTCTTCCGGGCTACGACGATTACGTTTCGGCAAAGGCGATGGACAATATCCATTTGTCCGGTGAAAACCTGATTCGCTTTTTGAACGAGTCCGTTCCGCTTTTCCGCGCTTTGGATCTCGAAATGGATTTGCCAAAAGGAATTGAACGTGTTGTCCGAGGAGTTCCGCATCCGCAAATCGTGCGCTCCGACGAAAAGAAACAGGCGGGATTTTGCCGACTAGAAAATCTGTTGCAGATGAACTGGTCTTTGGAAATTGCCGGCAAATGGATGGACGGGAAAAAATTTTTGGAACTTTATGCGGAATCCAAGGATTTGCTGTATTACGAAGGCCAGTATTTTTATGTGCTTCCGGAAGATGTGAAAACGATAAAGGAAGGACTTCGCGACCGATTTAAAATTCCGGCGATCAAGGTTTTGCAGATTGCGCTTGCGGGTGAATTTGAAGGGTTTTCGGTAGATATTGCCCCTGAAGCGTTGGAAGAAATCCACAAGTTGAAGTCGGAAAACGAATCGGACATTCCTGTCCCGCCGCAAATTCGGGCATCGCTTCGCCCTTACCAGAAACGCGGATTTGCTTGGATGCTTGGCAATTCCAAACTCGGATTTGGGAGCATCATCGCCGACGATATGGGACTCGGAAAAACGTTGCAGGTGATTACGCTTTTGCAGCAGATGAAAAATGACGGCGCATTGGAAAACGAGAAGGCCATCGTCATCGTTCCTACCGGACTTTTGCAAAACTGGAAAAAGGAACTTTCCAAATTTGCTCCAGAGTTGAATGTTCGGATTTATCACGGTTCCCATCGTCAGTTGGAGATGACGGATCAAGACGTTCTTGTGACGACTTATGGCGTTCTCCGATCGGACAAGGATAAATTGACAGAAATGCGCTGGCAGGTCGCCGTGATTGACGAAGCGCAGAACATCAAGAATGCGGGGACTTCGCAGAGCAGGGTGGTGCGCTCTGTTTCGGCAAAGATTAAAATTGCGATGAGTGGCACGCCGGTGGAAAATCGCCTGTTGGAATTCTGGAGCATCATGGACTTTTGCAATCGCGGATTTTTGGGAAGCGCAAAATCCTTTCATGAAGAATTTGAATTTCCCATTCAGGGTCGCGGAAATAAACATCGGGCGGAGCTTTTCAAAAAAATTTCAGCACCGTTTTTGCTTCGCCGCCTGAAAACAGACAAGTCCATTATCGCCGACCTTCCCGAAAAATTGGAGCAGAACGATTGGGCGACGCTTTCGCCGGAACAGGAATCGCTATACAGAAAAACATTCGACAGCTGCATGGCGAAGCTGGCGGATTTTAATGTGGAAAATGCCGAGGAAAAATTTGAACGCAGTGCCGCCGTGCTTCGGCTGATCGTCGCTCTGAAACAAATCTGCAATCACCCGGTGCAATATTTAAAAGAAGGAAAACCGGATCCTGCGCTTTCGGGAAAGATGCAACTCTTTTTGGATATTGTCGGGGGAATTCTGGAGACGGACGAAAAGGTACTCGTCTTCACGCAGTTTACGGAAATGGGCGAAATTCTACAGGAAGTCCTCAAAAAGGAACTGAAAGCGGAATCTCTTTTCTATCACGGCGGATTGTCGGTTTCTGCGCGGGAACAGATCATTTCTGAATTTGAAACCTCTCCGGAAAAAAGAATTTTGATTCTTTCTTTGAAAGCGGGCGGAACGGGATTGAATTTGACGGTCGCATCTCAAGTGATTCACTACGATTTGTGGTGGAATCCGGCTGTAGAAGCGCAGGCGACGGATCGCGCGTATCGCATTGGCCAAAATCGTCGCGTGGTCGTGCACCGCTTGATTACGAAGGACACGTTTGAAGAAAAAATCAACGATATGCTCGAAAGCAAAAAGAAAATTTCCGAGATGACGGTGGCTTCGGGCGAAAACTGGATTACGAAACTCTCTGATGATGAACTTCGTCAGGTCTTCACTCTGGGAAAAAATTGATTTCTCTGAAAGCCCGCAAAATGGCGGCGGGATTCTTTTCTGAATACGGAATGGTAACGGACATCTCGGAGAAATTTTTTAAATTGCGGAAAAATTAACTGAGGATGTTCCATGATGGCGATGGTCGTTTTTATTCTTTATTTGCTGCTGATGCTCGGCGTGGGATTTTATTTTTCGAAAAAAGCGAATAGCTTGAATTCCTACTATCTCGGTAACCGGAACATGAACAAGTGGGTCGTGGCGATGTCGGCGCAGGCATCCGATATGAGCGGCTGGCTTTTGATGGGGCTTCCCGGAGCCATTTACCTTTCGGGGCTTTCGGAGGCGTGGATTGGCGTGGGGCTCGCCATCGGTACTTACATCAACTGGAAAATTGTCGGTCGTCGGCTGCGCAAGTACACCTATTTTTGCAACGATTCAATAACCTTGCCCGATTTTTTTGCCAATCGCTTCCGCGATAAGCGGGGAATTATCCGCGTAATTTCGGCTCTGTTTATTCTGGCATTTTTCCTGTTTTATACGACTTCCGGATTTGTCAGCTGCGGAAAATTGTTTTCCACGATTTTCGGTTGGGAATATACGACCGCTTTGCTCGTCGGCGTTGTCGTCGTGGTTTCTTATACCTTCTTGGGTGGTTTTTTGGCGGTCAGCTGGACGGATTTTGTGCAGGGCATTTTAATGCTCATTGCCGTGCTGATGATTCCCGTCACGATTTGTACGTTAAATGACGGCTTTGCTCCGACCATCGATGCGATGAACAAGGTGAATCCCTATCTGATGAATATCTTTACGAATGCTTCGACCGGGAAAGCGATTACGGTGATTTCGCTCCTCTCTTCGCTCGCCTGGGGACTCGGCTATTTTGGAATGCCGCATATTTTAGTGCGCTTTATGTCGATTAAAAATCCTGACGAGATTACGCATTCTCGCCGCATTGCCATGACTTGGGTGATTTTATCGCTCGGCGCATCCATTTTGATTGCGGTTTTTGGACGCTATTATCTGATGCAGCATAACATCGCGCTGGATGACCCCGAAAAAGTCTTTATGGTCTTGGCGACGAATCTTTTCCCGACGGTGATTGCGGCTGTCATTATGGCGGCGGTACTGGCAGCGATTATGAGTACGGCGGATTCGCAGCTTCTCGTTTCGGCTTCGGCATTTAGCAATGACCTTTATAAACGCCTGATTCATAAAAGAGCGTCGAATAAGGAATTGATGCTTGTGAGCCGAGCCATTGTGCTTGTGATTGCGCTTGTTGCTGGATTTTTGGCTTATCAAGGACGACCGAACGGTTCTCACGGCTTTTTGGACGTGGTGATGAGTCTGGTGAGTTTTGCCTGGGCCGGATTCGGTTCCACGTTCGGACCGGTTGTTTTGCTCGCCCTTTTTTGGAAACGGACGAATTTGCCCGGCGCGATTTGCGGAATGCTTTCGGGTGGAATCCTCGCCTTTGTCTGGAAATTTTACCTTTCGGGATTTGCGGATTCCTATGCGATATTCGGTCTATACGAACTGGTCCCTGGTTTCGTCGTCAGCTTTGTGACGATTGTCGTCGTGAGTCTTTGCACTCGGAAACCCTCGGACGAAATTGTCAAAGAATTTGAACAGGTCGATTCCAGCCGCTTGAGCGATTTGATCCATTGATGTTTTGAAATCGTGTGTTTTGGGGAAGCTTCGGAAAATCGGAAATGGGAAGCTTCCTATAAAAAATCACAGGTCGTAAACATGGAGGGGAAAATTACCGGGCGAGCCCTGCCTTTGGCAGGTCGGCGACTTCCGGGCTACAGCTTCGCAAGGCTCAAAGGATCGCCTTGCTTTTGCACATCTGTCGGTAGCCTTTGATCGGTGCTGCGCTCTGGCCTTGGAACAATTCTATCCGAGTGCCACGTCCAGCGCAAGCATCAGGCTGAATCCCAATGCAAAAAAGAGCGTTCCCAAATCGGAATGTTCACCCGCTGCCGAACTGGGAACCAGTTCTTCAACAACGACATAAATCATGGCGCCCGCGGCAAAGCTCAAGAGATAAGGCATCGCCGGGGAAATGGAGGATGCCAAAAGCAGCATGGCGACTCCGGCGATGGGTTCCACGATTCCCGACAGCATTCCATATACAAACGCTTTTGAAGATTTGAATCCCGCGGTTTTCAAAGGCATGGAAACGATGAGCCCCTCGGGAATGTTTTGAATGGCGATGCCGATGGATAGAATCCATGCGCCTTGTGCCGCACCGAGCGCCATTCCTTCGGGGATGTTGTGCAGTGTGACGGCGAGGACAAGCATGGTGGAACGTTGCAAATGGGAATGAAAACCTTCGGGTTTATTGGCGAATTGATGCAAGTGCGGAATGACATGGTCGAGGAGCAGCAAAAAGAGAATGCCCGCCCAAAAGCCGACGACTGCGGGAACGAAGGAGAACTTTTGCAGATGCGCCGAATTTTCAATGGCGGGAATCAGCAGGCTCCAGATGGATGCCGCAATCATCACGCCGCCGGCAAAGCCTGTCAGCATCCGTTCGGCGGAACGGTTGAGCTTTTCTTTTAAAAAGAAAACCAAAAAGGCTCCGAGAGTTGTGCCTAAAAAAGGAATGAGCAGGGCGAGAAAAATCGATGTCATATTTAACCCGGGTAAAAGGATGCGGAAACGTTATGCTCCGAGCAAAAGAAAGATGCCAAATAGAAAAATGCACAGTCCGCCGATAAGAGCGATGCACGAATGGATGGAAACTGCATAGCGTTCCAGTTGCTTTGTTCGCTGGATTCCTTTGTCGATTCCTCGCCGTGTAGCGATAGCAAGGAACCCGAATGCGGTATTGGTGATAGCCATGCCAAGACAAATGCCGAAGGCTCCCAGCAAGGCAAGGCCGGGAAGGTCGTTGAGCAGGCAGAAAAAGACGATCAGGGCGACCGCAGGGCAGGGGACGATTCCGGTTATCAGCGCAAGCCAAAGCAGCTCTTTCCAACTGGCGTGCATATTCGCCGGTGCGTTCTTGCGACCGTGAATCCACTCTCGAACGGCGATGAAAATCAAAAGGATTCCGGTGAAAGCGATAAGGATGTAGCTGGCCTTTTCGATGTTGATTCGGCTGGCGTCAAAAATAGGGAACAGCGCGGTTTTAGCAATGCCGTAGAGAATGAACAGAAGAATAACCGCTGAAAGGGTATGAATCGTGGTGATGGCGGTTCCAAGCCCGATGCCTTGCGCCACATTCCCTCGCCTTGCCAAAAAATAACTGACGACAATCGTTTTTCCGTGGCCGGGCCCTATCGCATGAATGAAGCCGTAAGCAAAGCAGATGAGCAGAAAGAGGAAGACGCTTCCCGAATGTCCCGCTTTCAATTTGCGGATTTGGCCGGAGATATTTTCTCGAAGGCTTTTTTGCCATTCCGTCAATTGCTGCAACATTTTATCGGATCCGAAAAAAATCTGGCGTTTGGATGTTTTCACCGTTGCCGTGTCCGCATCGGAGGCGATCTCTTGTGTAGGTTCTGCCTTTTTAAATTCAAATTTTTTGACGCTGGCGTCGGCGAAGGAAAAAGAAATTCCACCGCAAAGACAAAGGAACAGAATGGACAAAATTTTAATTTGTTTTTTTATAGCGAACATAAACCCCTTTGACTTGTCGAGAAAAATTTTTGAATTGGGTTAAACCGTCCAGAGCGTCCACAAAATATTCGACATCCATTTCTTTGGGCGATTGGACTGTACTTTTTTCCATATCGATCGTGATGGAAATATAATTCGACGGATCATTGACAACCAGTACCAGCATCGTGTAATCGTTGGAAATTCCCGGAATGTGGAAAGCATTTAAAAATTCAAGAACGAGTTTGCCTTCTGCGGAAATGGATGCTTTCAGGTTTTGAATTTCTTTGGGATTGTAAAATTGATTGCCGTCGCCTAAGTAATTGAATCGGCTGAATGCTTGGTATGGCTTGATGTTTTTTTCTTCCAAAAAGTCCAGTTCGTTTTTTTCAAAATGACCGTTTTGATTTTTATCCGCGGAAGCAATCATCGCTTGGCTGTAGATGAGGTCAAATTCCCAACGATTTTGTACGCCGACAAATTCATCGGTGTTAAAAATCAGACTGGCTTGGGCGTCAACGAAAATATGCGGGTGCGCATGGAGGGCGATAGCGGCGGTGAGAATAAAGGATATCAAACGTGCCATTGCCTGTAATATAAATTATTTCGGCGTTAGGACTGGGAAAATGGACGGCGATTTCGAGAGGCATTTCTTGTATTTGGGCGGACGAATGGAATGCAAAAAAGCCGCCTTGCGGCGGCTTTTTGAAATTTTGCGAGAAAATTATTTTTTGGGTTCGATGACTTCAAGTCCGCCCATATAAGGCCGCAGAACTTTTGGAATGAGCAAAGAACCATCTTTTTGTTGATAATTGTCGCAAATGCCAACCATAACGCGGGGTGTCGCCAGTCCGGAACCGTTCAGGGTGTGGACAAAAACATTCTTGCCGTCGATCTTGGTTTTAATCCCTGCGCGGCGCGCCTGGAAATCTTCAAAGTTGCTGCAAGAGCTGACTTCCAACCATTTCTGCTCTACGGGCGCATAGACTTCGAGGTCGTAACACTTGGCGGCGCCAAAGCCCAAATCCCCCTTGCAAAGGCAAAGGCGATGATACGGAAGTTCAAGTTTTTCGAGCAGGGATTCTCCAAAGCGGGTCAGTTCTTCGTGCATCTCGTAACTGTTGTCCGGGCGAGAGAAATACACCATTTCCACTTTGTTGAATTGGTGCAGCCGCAAAAGGCCTCGGGTATCTTTGCCGTAGGAGCCGGCTTCACGGCGGAAACAGGCGGAATAAGCGCAAATGCGTTTGGGAAGCTGGTCTGCGGGAATGACTTCGTTCGAATACAGATTCGTCAGCGGAACTTCGGCGGTGGGAATCAGGAACAGATCATCGTCCTTGTCGCAGCGATACATGTCTTCTTCAAATTTGGGAAGCTGTCCAGTGCCGCGCATCGTATTGCGGGATACCAGATAGGGCGGCGTAAACTCTTCAAAGCCGTTCGCCATGTGTTCATCGAGGAACCATTGGATCAGGGCGCGTTCCAGGCGGGAGCCGAGTCCGCGGTAAACAGGGAAGCCGTTGCCGGAAATTTTGGCGCCGCGTTCAAAATCAAAAATGCCCAGGCGTTCGCCGAGGGTTTTGTGATCGACGGCTTGAAAATCCCGATTCTTGGCGTAGAAATCAAAGGGAATCGGCCCGTCTTTTTCGACCACGTTGTCGCTAGAGTCTTTGCCTTCCGGAGCTTGGGGGGCGATGTTCGGAACGTGCATCAGCATTTCTGTCTGCTTGTAATCCAGTTCCTTGAGCTTTTTATCGAGACCGTCAATTTTGTCGCCGAGATCCCGCATGGCTTTTACCGCTTCGTCGGCATTTTCGCCTTTCTTTTTCAGTTCGCCAATCCGCTTGGATTCCGCATTGCGCTCGCTTTTCAGTTTTTCCACTTCAGTAAGAAGCGGGCGGCGTTCCGTATCTACCGCAAGAACGTCTTTCAAACTGACTGTCGTGTACTTTTTCTCGGTTTCTGCAATGTAGTAGTCCGGATTTTCACGGATTTTGCGAATGTCAAGCATGATGTGCCTCGTTGAAATAATACGCGACAAATATAGGAAAAAAAGTGGGAAAATTTTCGTGCCTAGAGGTCAGAAGTCCGGGAAGTTGGCTCTTGCTGACATCCCCTTTTCTTGTGCCGTTTCACAGGCTCCAGTGATATTCAAAACCGAGTTGGATAAAACAGTCTATCGTGGAACCGCCGATTTCCGTGGGTTCCGCCACTGCATCGACAGAAGGTTCTCTGTCCAAAATGCGCCCGCGCCCGGCCAAACCCGCCCGCAAATCAATGCCGTAGTGGTCATAAAAAATGCTTTTGGCTCCAATGGACAGAACGGCACCCTTGTAAAAATTGGCAAATTCGATTCGGGATTTGTAAGCTCCCGAAGGCTTGTAACCGCTTTTGGTATCGATAGATTCCGAAAAGAAGCTGTATAAGAATCCGACGGAAGCGTGAGGAATCAGCGTCACGTTCTTGTGCAGGGGAATCCGGTGGGAAAGCATCAGGCTGATGCCGATTTCAAAACGGTAGAACTTCCAGTAATCCAGTTCGTTGTAGATGGTGTCCCGCTCGTCGATTTTGGCATCGTGCTCCGAAAAACGGAAGAAAATTTCGGCTCCGATAAAATCATACCAAGTGCCGCCGACATAGACGTTCAAAAGCGGAGAGCCGTCTTCCAAAAAATTCCAGGCGGAAAGCGAGTCGCGGGTGTTGCGGTAATTTTTGATTTCGCTATTCAGTTTGCGGCGATACCAGCTGTATGGCGTGAAAGGAACCCGCGCCTGCGTGTAACCGCCGGCAATGCCGACCCATGCCCGGAATTTCGGGAGTTCGGAATAGTATTCGTTGGGCTCAACGGCTTTCTTTTTGCGTTCTTCGGCGGTCAATCGTCGCTGGGTGCCGCCTTCAAAAAGCATTTCCGCAATGGCGTCGCCTAGGGCGACTTTGTCGGCGGTGTAAGGGATGGTTCCCGCTGCTTTGGGCGAGTAGCTGCTTTCATCAAAGAGTGCGAATGTCAGGGTGTTGCCGTCTTTGTTCAAGTAAAGCAGATATTTGTCTTCAAGTCCGGCGATTTTTTTTTGTACTTCTTGTGCGCGGGCTTTTAAAAGTTCCGCAGGAATTTCTGGCAGCAAATTATTCCGTAGCCACGCTCCGTAAAGGGCTGCGCTGGAATCCCGTTCCCATTCTCCGGCGATTCGCACCGAGGGATTTCCTATGCCTCCGTTGGTGCGCTTTAACGATAGTGCAAATTCCCGTGAATCCATCGGAGCTGCGGAATCTGGCGACCAGACTAGAATTTCCGGATCTTGCCAAAGAATATAGGGCGAACGGAAGAACATTTTTCCGGCGGCAAAAGCGTAGACAGCAAAAGCGTTGGTGACAAAAAATGCCCATAGAAAAGTTCGCGAGAAAATTTTCATCTGCGGCCTCCGTCTATACCGGCTACCAGGCTGTCGGCGGCTAAGGCAGAAATTTTTAGAATATCGTCCGGTTGAATGCCCTGAGGAATGGCGTGCGGAATTTCAGCGACTGCACTAAAAAGGGCGCGTTGTTTTTCGTTGTCCCATAAAGTATAGGAAAGAAGAATCGTCAGTTTTTCGGCGGTCTTTTTTTCGGAAGCTTCGTTTCCTGTAAGCGCATAATCGTAAAAATTGTCTTTTTGCAAGTCGAGTCCAAAAGTGCATTCGTGAATCAGAATCAGATGCTTCGGATGTTTTCCGTCGGGCCCTGCGAGCGCTTTTCCCTGAATGGGGAAGTGCCCTTTGATGTAGATGCGTTCATCGAGTTTTTGCGATTCTTCCGGCTGCTTTTCATAGAGCGAATCCGGCCAGATCACAAGTTTTGGATAGCGGGTTTGCAAAAGTTCCTGCGTAAAGGAATTCTCGATTTGCTTTCCTAAAATCCGATAGACGGAATCCCGCGGGATGCCCAAATTTTTAGCGAACCATTTGTCCCGGGTAACGACAATCGCATTCTGGAGACCGAGTATGGCGATTTCTTCGTTTGCGGCGGGGGATTCGCGATAATACGGATGGCTGGCGCTCCACTGCTTTCCCGAACAGGCCGCAAGGACCAGCGTTAAAAGCAAAAGCGCCGTTTTCATTTAGGCTCCCCACTCTTGTCGGTAAGCGCGAACCTTTTCCAAAATGTTTTCGGGAGCTCCGATTTTTTGGCGATTCTCTTCGCTTTCCAAGAAGGCGATAATGTCGTCGATGCTGATGATGGAATGGGCTTCGATGCCGTAGGTTTCTTCGACAGTCGCCAGGGCGGATTTCCCGTTTTCTAGGCGTTCGCGGCGATCCACGGAAATCAGGAGGCCTTTGATTTTCGCATGGGGAAACGCTTTCATCGTCTGCATCGTTTCATTGACGGAAGTGCCCGCCGTAATGACGTCTTCGATAATGACGACGTTGCGGAGTTCCTTGTAAGTATCGCCGACAAGATTGCCGCCTTCGCCGTGATCCTTTGCCTCTTTGCGGTTGTAGGTAAAGCTCAGGTCCATTCCGTGATGTTGAAACAGTGCCATAGCGGTAGCTGCGCAAAGGGGAATTCCCTTGTAAGCGGGGCCGAAAAGGTTGGATGCCTTGTCTTTAAAATGTTCGACAAAGGCTTGGGCGTAAAATTCGGCGAGGCGGGAGAGCGCTTGGCCTGTGCGAAATTCTCCCGTGTTGATAAAATACGGCGTGTGACGTCCGCTTTTGGTGACGAACTCTCCGAATTTGAGTGCGCCTGTCTGCACGAGAAAATGAACAAATTCATCTTTTTGAATCATATCAGTTGGAACCTCCCAAAAGGAGTGCGAAAATTTTTGCCCAGACATTGGCGCTCGTTGCGACAGAGATGGCCGTCAAAATGACGGTCACGATGACGCAAAGTCCGATGTACCACAGGAAAGATTTTTTGAAACCTTTGATTTTGAGCTTGAAGATAAGCCAGACGATGACCGAAAGGATGGTCCCGAAAATCCAGGCGATCGGAGCCGTGATGGCGGCGATGCAGCTGACCAAATACACGACGGTAATGCCCGGAATGAAAAAGAACACAATCGCAAGAACGGTCAGCAGGACAAAGCCCACATAGTGCGCAAGTCCGCGTTCCTTTTGAATGATGACTTGAGGCTGCGGGGCTGGTGCTTCGGCTTTTTCGGATTCTTTGGGCGGGTTCTTTTCCGCAGGGCTTTCCTGTTTGGCGGGCTCTTGTTCGGGTTTCGCTTGGGCGACTTCCGCTCCGTCGGTTTCGATTTTATTCGCCGCTTCGGGAGTTGCCGAAACGATTTCGGCGTCCTGGATTTTTTCTTCTTCCATAAATTTGTCCTTATAAAATAAAGGTTCGCCCTTCGTAAACAAAAACGCGGTGTTCCAGCCAAAGTTTGATGGCCGAAGAAAGCGTGCGTTTTTCAATGTCTTTGCCCAGCTCGACGAGTTCGTCGATGGAAGCGGTCTCGGGAACGCGCTGGACATCTTGACAGATGATGGGCCCCTGGTCCAAATCTTCGGTAGCGAAATGCGCGGTTGCCCCGATGATTTTCACGCCCTTGTGCCATGCCTGGTGATAGGGCTTGGCTCCTTTGAATGCGGGCAGGAATCCGTGATGGATATTGACGATTTTGTATTTGAACTCTTCTGTAAATTCCGCCGACAGGATTTGCATATACCGGGCGAGGACGATGCCGTCCGTTTTGGTTTCCTGGATGATTTCGCGAAAGCGGTTTTCGGAAACGGACTTGGCTTGCGTGCTGGGAACGTAATAGAAGGGAACGCCAAAGGTGCCGCCGACTGGCCCCAATTCCGTGTGATTGCTGACGATGCAGCTAAATTCGCAGGGAAGGTCGCCGTCGCGGTGTTTTAAAAGCAGGTCGTAAAGGCAATGGTCGGTTTTGGAAACGAACAACGCCAGCCGCTTGACTTTGGATGTGTCGTAAAGTTTCCAGGTGAGGGAAAGGTGCGGCCCGATGGATTCCAAATGGCTTGAAATCTCTTCTGCCGCTTCCGGTTCGCATTCAAAAACGGCGCGGAGAAAAAACGTTCCGATATCTTTTGCCGTGTGCTGCGTCAAGTCGATGATATTGGCTCCCGCTTTGGCCAGAACTTGGGTGGTTCCGGCGATAAGTCCTTTCTGGTCGGGGCAATGAATTTGTAAAATGTAACGAGTTATAGCCATGCCCTAAATATACAAATCTTGTATCGTGGGGTCTTATTCGGCACTCGCTACTTGGTTTCTTCCGTGTTCTTTTGCAAAGTAAAGAGCCTTGTCGGCTGCGGCGATCATCGTTTCGATGGTCGGGATGTCTTTTCCCCTGTAACTGGAAACGCCAAGAGAAATGGTAATGGGAATCATCTTGTCGTCAATGGAAAACTTGTAACTTTCGACGGCTTTACGCAAGCGTTCCGCACTTTTGATGGCGTCCGCTTTGGACATCTCGGGGAGCAAAAAGACAAATTCTTCGCCACCGTAGCGCGCAAAAAGGTCGCTTTCGCGCTTGTTCCGGGTAAAAATCTGGGCGATGTTTTTTAAAATCATATCGCCGGCGGGGTGTCCCCATTCGTCGTTCACCTTTTTAAAATGGTCCACGTCGCACATAAAGGCGTGCATATATAGATTTTTGCGTCTGGCGGCGGCGAGTTCCCCCACGGAACGATCCATAAATGTTCTGCGGTTCGGCACCTTGGTGAGCGGGTCGGTCGTTGCGGCTTCAAAAAGTTCCCGGTCAAAGGCCTCTTCGCAGGGATCCTTAAAGTCGATTTTCAGAACCATTTTCCCGATTTGCAGCCGATTGTCGGATTCAATCGTTTTGGGGTGGGCGGTGACGGTAACTCCGTCCAGAAACGTCCCGTTCGTGGAGTCCAGATCGCGGACCGTCATGCGGTTGCCGTCCCAGGAAAGTTCGCAATGCTTTCGGGAAATCATGTCGTCTTCCAAGCGGATGTCGGCGTCGGTTCCCCGACCGATAACCGTTTTCCCCTGCATCACGGGAATCTGGCGGAAAGACGCCTGCGGATAAAGTACAATCAGATGGGGCCGCGGCTCGGCGGCGGGCATCGGGCGGGTAAGGCCGCTGGCGACAATAGTCTTTTCAAGATGGGAGCCTAAATCGTACATTTCGCTTTAAATATTAGTTTTTTTCATCAAAACAGGGAACTTGGCAAAAGCAAAAAGCCGAAAATGCCTGAAAAACCGTCATTGCGAATCCGCCAAGGAGAAAATCCGTCACATTTGAACGCGACCGTCACCCCGAACCCCAAAGGGGTTATACGACACTTGTCAATTTATTGACTTAGTGGAGTTATACTCGAAGTGTAGAAGCAATCCTTTTTCCGCAGATAGGATTGCCACGGCGCTATCGCGCCTCGCAATGACGAGATGCCAGCCAAGATTGCTTCGGCTTTGCATCCCTGAAACTAGGAATCTCCGATTCCATAGTTGAAGTATCCCTGGAAGGGACAATTCGCCTAAAGGAAGCAGAACTTCCAAGGCTCATAGGGCCTTGCTCGCAATGACGAGGTGCCTGCCAAGATTGCCACGTCGCTCTGCTCCTCGCAATGACGGACCGCTGACGATGACTTGCGCTCCATTTGACGAAGACCGATATTGCTTCGAAATAGGCTTTTTTCATTTACTTGAAGCCCGAAAACGAGAAAAAACGGCTGGCAGCTGATAACTACCAACTACCAACTCCCCACTCCGCCCCTTTTTTGCTAAAAAAGGCGTTTGGTATCACATGTAAACGCAAAAATAGGGGGTAAGCGAATAAAAAACTACCCTTTCCCAAAAAAAAAGGATAGTTTTCAAGCGAATAAAAGCGACTTTTGGCAAAAGCCGTTTTTTGGCTGTCATTTGCGGACTCCTGTGCACGGGATGATGCGATTGGTTTTGGAGATGTTATGAAAGAAAATGGAAAACACGTCAAGTCCTGGCTCGCGAAAGCGGTTTTCGGCTGTTCGCTTTTGCTGGGGGCGGCTCAGACTTGGGCTCTTAGCTGTTCGGGTAATATATATGTCGCTGATCCGGGGTGGTCATCGTTTCAAATGGTGGTGGATGGTGGTTTTAATTTAATTCCAAGCACGTCGCTTTCGGATGGATGGTATGTGATAAAAGCCAATTCCGTGGGGTCTCAACATGCCAAGGATTTTTTCTTTGCCGCTTCGGATTGGAACGGCTTTGGAATTACGAAATCCCAATATAATGTAACAGGCTGGAATCAGAACGATAAAATCAGTTGTTCGGACTTCGGTACTTCCGAAAGCCTTTACATTTACGAAGATCCGACGACAGCAGGGAAAACGGCCGTCTCCACGGAACCTCCCGATGCCAAGTATTTCTATTTCCTTCCCCCGGACGATCAGCTTTGGAACAGCTCCATTCCCATGCTGAGTACAGACGGCGGGAAAACCGGGGTCGCTATGTCTACGGACCCGACCCGTTGCGGCTGGTTCTATTATGTATGGTTCAATCAGGAAGTTCCCGCATCGATCACGATTTACAGGGATTCCGACACGGAACGCGGCGAACTGATCGGCTGGGATGGTTACGATGGGGCAGGAGATGCGCCGACAGCCATCCCGATGAATGATTTGTTCTCTTCTTTCAGCACGAACATGATTTTCTTTATGTCGGATCCGAGTATGTGGCCGGACGATTTCCCGGAAGCGGACAAGGGATTTGCCGTTAAAGATCCGATGGTGGACGGCAATTGCGAATACCATTTGGCGGCGATTATTTATGATTCCGATGCGAGTTTGCATCCGGCGTTTAGCTGTTACTCCGCTGGGGGCGAGGGATGCCAGTATGGTGTGCCGGGAGTGTCTGCTGATCAGGCTCAGGCAGCGGTAAATGCCTGTATCGGCGTTACGCATGGGATCGTCCAAGATACGCTTGGACCGGACAAAAAGCCTCTCCTGAAAACGACGGCGATGGGGGTATGGGTGAAACGTGCTTTATTAGCGAAGCATTTTTCAATCAGCTTTTCCATCCGACTACGGGTGTGAACGAAATGACGTGCTTTGACCTTCCGTTTAATCGTGATTCTTATGGTAAATGGGAATTCAATTCCGATTACTATACGAGCAAAGGTTTGACGGCCCAAGGCGGATTTTATCCGACGGAACAGACGACAGACGCGGATGTTTTGACGAGTTACGGATCCTCCCCGCTTCCTGCAGCAAGAACGAAGCGCGGTGCAGAAGGCCCGGTCTTTGTGGGACCTTTGCTCCGTGAAGTGGATCCTGCGGAAAATGCGCAAAAATTTGATTTGCTTTGCAATGGTGCAGGTTGGCTCGGAGGAATGGATGATTGCTCCGGTCGTTTTGCTAACGGCGATGACGACATAGCTGCCGTAAACTCTTGGTTGGGGGCTACGGATGCATGTATGTGGGGATGGTCTTGCCAGGATAGCAGGCCGGCAGGTTGGCCGAGCTTTAAGGACGGAACGGATACTCCGCTTGCAGGGGGAACGTATCGTTGGACGAGTACGCGCAACCAGCAGTTCTGTTTTGAAAGCCATGCTCAATTCGTTTACAAGCCGGGTCTCCGCTTTAACTTCCGCGGTGACGATGATATTTGGGTCTTTATCGGTGGCAAACTGGCTGTGGACCTTGGCGGAACGCACCTCGCGGCTCCAGGCTACGCCGTGCTGGACAACTTGACCGACAAGAACGACAATCCGTTTGTCGAAGGCGAAACCTACGATTTGGACATCTTCTTCTGCGACCGCAGAACCACGATGAGTAACGTCCGTATCAACACGAACATGTATATCCAGCAGAATACGGGTATCAATCGCACGAAGGATACCACTTATGTGGGCGACGGCGATCGCTATAATATCTGCTACGAGGAAACCGGTGCGGGCGACTGCGCTGCGGCGCTTTCCGGTGCTTCGGGAACGGAAACAAAGGTTTATTGCAATGACGCAATGGCGGGAATCGTCACTTTGACCTATGCGCTTTACAAGGGCAGCTCCCCCTATACGACGGCAAGCGGAACGACCTTGGACGAATCCTATTTCGCTTCTGCTTATGCGAGTGGGCAAAAGGTATTCTTTGGCGCTATCGATTTCTCTTCAAGCTGGTATCAGCCGGTGATTAACAAAGCCGCTGTTGCGGGCCTTCCTTCCGGAACCTACAAGCTCATCGCCGCTGTCAACGGCAAGAAAACGACAGTGGCGACCATCCGTGTCGCCGGAACTCTGGATGTGCTTACCGAAGACGGTCAGGATTCAACCGGACATATTTACAAGGTGGTCACCTCGGCAATGGCCGGCGTTCGCATTCCTGTGTTTGTCGGCGCTATCGGTGACGCTCTGGAAAACGGCAATCTGGATGTGGACTTGGAAGGTGCTGTAGATGAACGCTATACGCCGTCTTTTGATGATGGATTGATGGTCTTTGCAGACAGCTCGTCTCAGACTTCGCTGACATCGAGCGATAGCCAGACAGTCGGTGCGCGTGGCATAGATACGCTGTGGGCGACGGTTCCTCTTGCGGCGATGACGAGTTCGTCCATTACCAAATCAATTTGGGTGCGCAATAAAAAGCTGGCTTTGACGTTTACGCGCCCGGCGATTGCGTTTGTGGATTCCACTTACTCGGAACAAATCAATCCGCCCTATGGCAACTGGAATATCAGCGAGGATTCCATCTTGTATCGCGGTGCGGAATACAAAGCTTATATCATTATGTTTGATCCGACGACGGGAACGCCTTGCACCAGTTGCTCCTATGGCTTGGTGGTGGATCCGGCGCAATCTTCGGAAGGCCTAACGGGAACTTCTTTGGAAATGGTGGAAGGTAAGGCCGAAATCCGCTTCCGTTCTTCGAAACGCTATCCGGATGATTTGACTTTGGACAGTGCGTTTATCACGGTGACGACCACGGAGAACTCTCTGGTTTTTGCGACATATCGCGGGCTTGTCTTTACCGAACCTCCGGTACCTCTGCCCGATTCCGTGATGGTATTTGACGCCAAGGGCGAGCCGAAAACCTATGCGGGTCTAGATCAGAACTTTACGCGGGACGAATATCTGGACGGCATTGCGGATTCGCTTTGGATTAGTTACCATCGTCCTTTCAAATTGGACTCTTTGCCGGATTCCATTATTGTAACCTGGTCGCTGGATTCTACAGAAGCGGTAACGCTCTCTCGCTCCCAGATTGAAGCGGCGGCAAAATTGCTGCCGAGCGGAGACCTTTATGACTCGGTGCTGACTTTTAGTGGGCTTTCGCTTTCGTCCGAAGTGCAGACCACGCATTCCGGAGCTATGGTTCATTCGTGGGCAAGCTTCAAAAAGAACGGCGTTGTCGCTCATCAGGGATTCAGCAAAACGGTTGAAGACAAGGTTGCTCCGATTATTACCCGCGGAACGATTTCGGAAATGTCCGAAGGCCTTTTCCAAGTTCGGGTAACTTTCTCGGAACCGGTCGTTTCGGCGGAATCCGATATCAAGTCGCTCTTCATGTATTATTTGCGCTCGGCTACCGATTTGGTGGGTTCAGCAAAATATACGGAAGTCTCTGCGACCAATGCCTATATCGTGGATTCGAATGTGACGATGTCCTTTAATGCTTCTCTTGGTTCTATTCCGCAGTCGGGTGATTTTGTCCGAGCCAAACCCGGAATCCTGACAGATGCTAACGGAAACGGTCTTACGGATTACGATGTCGTTGTGCCGTCGCCGTGGATGCTTCTGAAAGGTGACGCCCAATCGACGATAGCGAGCATCAAGATGGGAACGGTCAATTCCGAAGCGGACTTGAAGGCTCCTCCGGTTCAGACCTATTTCCTGGGCATTTACGATTCTGTAGGAACGCTGCTTGAAAAATATCCGAACACTCTCGGTTATATTATCAAAACGGATATGGGCAACATTCTTACCGATCCGAAATTGGATTCCTTGATTGCAGCCGGAAAGGTCAGCATTGACGATGTGAAATTGCATTATGAACTGGATATTTTCACCAATTTGGGCACTTTTGTGGTGCATAAGAAGGGTTCCATCGCTTGTTCTGATCAGGAATTCTTTGGCGGAGACTGCCGGAATAACCGCGGTTATGTCTATGTCGCTTGGGATATGGTGACATCCAAGGGACGTCTGGCGGGAACCGGAGCTTACATTGCCAAGCTCAGCACCCACGCGACAATTCCGACGCAAGGCAAAAAAGGCAAGCACAATGTGACGGAAGTTTGGGGCGTTCGCCGCACGACAAAATAGGTTCGTTAAAACCGAGTTCTTGCAATCAAAGGTTCCGCTCTACTGGGGCGGAATTTTTTTATGAGCAGTGGCACTACATCTTGCGAGGAGTTTTTTCGCTCTGTCATTGCGAGCCGTAGGCGCGGCAATCCTGACGCGCATGAAGATTGCTTCACCCTAAAGGGTTCGCAATGACGATGTAGCACGGTTCGGGGTGACGATGTGGCACGGTTCGGGGTGACGATGTAGCACGGTTCGGGGTGACGATGTGGCACGGTTCGGGGTGACGATGTAGCACGGTTCGGGGTGACGATGTGGCACGGTTCGGGGTGACGATGTAGCACGGTTCGGGGTGACGATGTGGCACGGTTCGCAATGTTTAATATAAAATGACGGGAAAGCGGGGATATGGGGGGACGGAACACCGTTCACTCTTGGTGAACCCGTTGGACCACTAAAGCCATTTTTAGAGAAGGCCTTAAAGCAGCCCTAGAGTTTCTTTGATTGTCTGTTCGTCTGTTCCGGGCGGGAAAAGTTCTTTCTCTTCGGGAGAAATGAAAACCAGTTTGCGCTCTTCTTCGGGGAGTGCACAGGGCAAGCACAATGTGACGGAAGTTTGGGGCGTTCGCCGCACGACAAAATAGGTTCGTTAAAACCGAGTTCTTGCAATCAAAGGTTCCGCTCTACTGGGGCGGAATTTTTTTATGAGCAGTGGCGCTACATCTTGCGAGGAGTTTTTTCGCTCTGTCATTGCGAGCCGTAGGCGCGGCAATCCTGACGCGCATGAAGATTGCTTCACCCTAAAGGGTTCGCAATGACGATGTAGCACGGTTCGGGGTGACGATGTGGCACGGTTCGGGGTGACGATGTGGCACGATTCGCAATGTTTAATATAAAATGACGGGAAAGCGGGGATATGGGGGGACGGAACACCGTTCACTCTTGGTGAACCCGTTGGACCACTAAAGCCATTTTTAGAGAAGGCCTTAAAGCAGCCCTAGGGTTTCTTTGATTGTCTGTTCGTCTGTTCCGGGCGGGAAAAGTTCTTTCTCTTCGGGAGAGACGAAAACCAGTTTGCGCTCCTCTTCGGGGAGGGCACTGCGGTCGCGCAAAACAACGGGCTTGTTATTGGTCGTATAGAAGAATTGACCCGTTTTGATGAACGCTTTTTTGGCGAGACCTTGGACGATGGCGTTTTTAATCGCCCGGACGACGACGGGACCCGCTCTGTGCAGACCGTGCAAATGCAAAACTCGGCGGATGAGACTTTTTTCGTGAATCGGCGATTCCGCGTCGATATAAAATTTCATTTGCAAAATCAAAAGTTTGGCTGCAAGCTCCGGAATAGGGACGTCGTGCACGCTTCCTTCAATTTTGGGATTGATGATTTTATAAGGTTCGACGTGAAATTCGGGCTCCTCTTCTTCTCTGCTTTTTTCGCGCGGAGGCGGGGCGACGCTCTGTTCAACGGCAATCGTTGTCAGGACGTGTTCGCATTCGTCATGGGTAGAGCGGAACCAGTTGGGGCACCAGAGCCGAATGATTTTCCAGCCCAGATGTTCCAAAATTTTATTTCGCAAGTAAAGCCTGTCTTCTACCGATTCCCGCAGATAACCATTTGAAGAATCGGTTTCCACGCCCAGCAGAAAATGTTCCGGATTGTTGCTGTCATGGACCGCGAATTGAATCGATGCGCCGTTGTAACCCCAATTTTTTTCAATTTGGCATTGGTCGGAATCCAAATTTTGGAAAATGTGTTCTTCGAGAGTTGCCAAAAGGGGATTTGCTTTGAACAAGGGAATTTCTTTTGCTGTCTGTACAAAGGACAGGAAATCCGCATAGGCGCGAACGCCTGCATTTGCCGAGGAACTTTTTTCAAAGGGTTCGCTGGTAAAGATGCGCAGGCACGAAAGCGCGTGAGTTGCGCAGACATGGACGGATTTGGCGTTGAATCCTTGATTGGCGATAGCCGCAACGGGTTCTGCGCAAATAAAAAGAACATCGCGAAAATTTCCGGAAGCTTCTTCGGGCAACCTGACGTAAGGGTCGCGCAGGGCGTCTTTCGGGGAAAGGAAAAATCCTAAATCGGGATGCTCATGGATTTTTTTCTGAATGGCCTGGAAGACGCTTTTGCGACGTTCTTCGGTGAATACAATGATGCCGAGAGATTGCATCGGGTGCTGTTCGACGTGCTTTGCTGCTGCATCGGCGATTGCCAGCGAAGTATCTTGAACCATCGAGACCTGAATGTCGTTTGGAATTTCGGCATTAGGCGGCGGCAGCTTTTTGATTTTTTGGTTGTAGATGTTTCGGTTGGCGTAATCGATAAGGATAGGGTGCTTGTGCAAACGATTTAAAGCTAAAAACGAAAGTTTGGCCCCTTTGTATAAAGAATAGGAGATGACGCTTTCAAATTGTGAAGCGATAAAAGGAGGCTGGCGTTCCTCGCCTAGAACATTGGGAAACGGCGGTGTCGGTAAATTGGAATCGCCAAAAAGAATCGCGCGTTGGGAACGAAGAAGCGCAGGGATTGCCTGGTTGGGCGGAATGGCTTCGGCATCGAGAATGACGGCGACATCGAATTGCCGGGCTTCTTTAGGAAGGTTGCTTGCGACCTGCCCGATGGGAAGAATGGTCAGCAGCTTTGGATTTTTTTGAACGACGTTTTTGGCAAAACGTAGGTTCATGGTGCAAAGATCGTCGGAGGCTTCTCGAAAATCGCGTGCATGTTTGGTATGGATTTTGGGCGTCGATGAAAAAAGTTCCGGGAATATGTTGCACGCTCTTTGAATTTGCAGGGAATGCCAGAATCTGGAAAATTCGGCAGCCAGAAATTCTTTGCCCGGATGCGAAGAGATAATGGCTTTATCCAGTTCGTCCAGCTTTTGCTCTCGCAATTCTTTGCGCTTGGATTGGATTTGGGTAAAGATGGGTAAAAGCGGAAGGGCGGCTTCCCATTTTTGAAGAAGTTCCGCTTGTTCGGTGACGCTTTTGAAGTCGTCCGCTTTCTGGAATTGAAATTCGCGGCAAAGATCGTCAAAATCTTCTTGCGCTTGGCGGCACAATTCCCGCAGAGCCTGGGCATCGCTAATTTGATTTTTAATCTGGCTGTATTTTGAGAGAATCGCATAAGCGAGAGAGGCGTTCTCGGATTTTTCGGCCTTTTGCCGAAAATTGTAGAACCAGCGGATTTTGGCGTCGAGAACAATCCAGTTGGTGTGTTCAAATTGCCAATCCTTTCCGAAAAGCCGACCGGCAAGTGCCGAAGTGTTCGTGTAGAGTTTTTTGCTGTCTTGCAGCTGGATGAGCTTGTCTGTAAGAGCGAGCAGGTCGGCGTCGTTGCGGCCTTGTTTCGGGTCTTTCAGCGTGCGCAGCAGGATTTTCCGCGCATTGTGATAGTATTCGGAGAAAGCTTTAAACGTGCGGTCTAAATTGTCCTTGAGAATTTCCCGGGCAACGCCAAGTTGCATGTCAATGGCGCCATCTACATAAATGGGCGAGCCGGTTCTGCGAAATTCCGACCAGATGGTTCCGGCGTTGGGAAGAGCCTGCAAGGAATCTTTGAAAGTCGTCCAGTCTTTGGATTCCAAAGCCCAGCCGTCAAAAGAAGGAGTGGAATTATTGAAATCCGGGGAAATGGCGTTTCCTAAATCCGAAAGGGTTTGAATGTCGATATTCTGATTGAAAAAGAGAACGTTGGAGACGCTTTCCGCCAAAGTGGATAGAGTGGAAAATTCTTCGTTCGCCCTTTTTAATTTTTCGGCAAGCCTTTTCTTTTGCAGTTCGTTTGTGGAATCCAAAAGACCGCCGTCGTAGGCTTCCAGGGCTTTTTGGGAATTGTCGCGATCCAGAATTTCCAGAAGATCTTGCAGGTTGCTTTGCGCGGAATGAAATTGTTCTTTGCTTAAATTTTCGGAGCCGCTGAATGTGGAATCGGACCAGTTTTTTTTGCGGTTGGTATTTTGGGCAAGTGCCGCCAGAGCGTCTGCCAAGGAGCAGCCTCCGATGGGAATCGGCTGGTTTATCGCTTTGTCGTAATTGACGACCGCAGCCCTTGCTTGGGATAGAGCTTCGCGCGCTTTTTCCAAAGTCGTGTCTTTGTACTCGGGACTTTGCGGGTTCCACGTTTTTTCAAAGCGGGCAAAGGAGGTTTTTCTTTTGTAGGTCAGCAACACCTTTTTTCCGGTGGAGACGCTTTCGGAAATATAATTGGCCAAAAATTCTTCCCCAGAAGAACCGGGAGGCGTTTCGACAACGCAAAGATCGTTTGCGGGAGAAAGGGACTCCAATAAGGCCGTGTTCGCTTCGGAATCCAGAATGTGCGTGAAAAAATGCTCGGTTGGGTTGAAAATGTCGTTGGGATTGCTGGAATCCAAATCGGATTCGACGACGTGGAAACCTTCGGAAGAAAGCAGCTGGGATAAAAGATGACCGGTCAAATCAAATTGTTTCCAGCTTTCGGATTCCATATCGTTGAATGCGTAAAGGCTTGCGGAATCGTAAAAGCCGATAAATAGCCCGCGGGAAGTACTGCGCCATTCCGGGAAAGGGACGATTGCTTCTTGAACAGCGTCAAAGTAGTTCCGAATCTGGAACGTTCCGCCTATGACAAAATTTTTTGCCACGGGAAATTTTAGCGTTTCTTTGTTCTTGACGCGGAGAGGAATGTTTTCTATGGGTGGGGTCGCCGAAAGGGAGACCGTCAGATTTTTCGTGTCGATTTGGACGGGGACGAGCAGGAGCGGGGCCAACCCTTGGGATTTCAAAAAGCCGATGCATAAAAACGCATTCTGTTCCCCGGTGCCCTCTTCCAAAGAACGAATGGCGTATCGGATGTCGGCAAAGAGATTGCTCTGGCTTGTATCCGAAAAAGCCGCAGTCACCGGAGCGAACAAAGACAATGGGAGTGCGACGGGTTTGCGCATCCATTTTTCCAAAAAGGCAATGCCGTCTTCGGACATCAGCGGCGTCTGGAATTTTGCCTGGGGGACAAAATTCAAAAGTCGGCTCTGATGATTCAAATCGAAAGAGGCTTCGCGAAGATTTAAGAGTTTATGAAACAGGTCGTCCGCCATATATACCGGAATATATTTCAAATTTTGGAAAATAGATGCTTTTTTGCCAGCAGAATGGATTCGTTAACAGAAAGTAACCTGAACGAGGAAAGCAGTCCGGCTTGAACGCAGACTTCTCCCAGAAGCTTTTCGGGGGAAATGCCGAGTTCCCGCTCGCCCCGGATGCTTGCGGCGTGCTCTCTTTTGGAAAGTTTTTTCCCCGATTCGGCGCAGATGAGCGGATGGTGCAAAAAAAGAGGCGGCGTTTTTCTGCCGAGGGCTTGGCCCAGGGCGATTTGGCGTGCGGTAGAGGCGCGCAGGTCTTCTCCGCGGACGACAAGGCCGATTCCTTCTTCCAGGTCGTCGGCGACGACGGCGAATTGGTAAGTCCATTGCCCCGCCCTGTCTTTGATGGCAAAGTCGCCGCATTGCTCGGCGGGATTTTCGAAAAATTTTCCCAGTCGCAGATCATTCCATTCGATGGTGGCGCTCGGGGTTTTAAATCGGACGGCATTTTTTTCCGTAAAGGGCAAATCCAGATGGCGGCAGTGGCCTTGGTAAATGGCTTCGCCTTCGCTGTTGGTGGGATTCGTCTCGAATGTAAATTTTCGGGAACAATCGCAGGCGTAAATGCGGTTTTCCTCCTTCAGTTTTTGGAAAAATCGAAGGTAGCGGTTTTCGTTGGCGCTTTGGATCGATTCCGCTTCCCAGGAAAATCCCAACCATTCCAGATCTTCGCGGATGGCATCGATGTAAGCTTGCCGAGCCCGGCTTTTGTCGTGGTCTTCGATGCGCAGGCGAATCGGGTATCCGAAATGCTCGGCGGCGGCGTACACGAATAAAGCCGAAAGGACGTGCCCTCGATGCAAATAACCGGTGGGACTGGGGGCAAAGCGTGTAAAGGGGAATGGGTTCATAGAAAAATG
Source organism: Fibrobacter sp. UWS1 (assembly GCF_002300445.1). Taxonomy (NCBI): domain Bacteria; kingdom Pseudomonadati; phylum Fibrobacterota; class Fibrobacteria; order Fibrobacterales; family Fibrobacteraceae; genus Fibrobacter; species Fibrobacter sp. UWS1. The sequence goes on along the minus strand of NZ_NSGW01000001.1, from coordinate 1,178,368 downwards.
CGCTATGAAAATAATAAAAATTTTGGGGGCGGCTTTTGAAAATGATTTTGGCGGAGTGGTGAGCTTGTCGAACCATGGTCATTTGTTAAAGGATGCCTTATGGAGAATCTTCTTAATGCTTGAACGTGGCAAAACAACCTTCGCCTGTGGTGGCTCGGAAAATTTTATTTCCTAGCATCAGGGAGTTGCCGGATGGTTTCTCGGCAAAAACCAAAATGGAAAATACAGGCGTTAGCAGAAGAATTCTTTTTATTCAAGTCCTCTAAATGAAGCTACGGTTCCTTTGGGTAATATCGCTCTTGAATTCCGATTTGTCAATTTTTATTTGCCGTGCGACCTTTTAAACCTTTGCTAGCGTAGAATCGGTGAATGCACTCTGCAAGCTCTTTCTCTGAAAGAAGGATCATGGCTTGGTATCGAGCCCCTTTGAAGTCAGATTTTTTTTGCTTTGCCCGATTGATGATGTCTTTGTTAAGGGCACTGAAATTGACAGGATGCTTATCGTTTATTTCCGCTTGTCTAGTTGCAAGTAGTTTTTTCAAAAGATCTCCTTCGCTTAGGGCGGGGTCAAGGTAACCTGCGCTTCCTATTTTTGGGGGACGATTGCGTCGCCTATTTTCAAATACAAACACAAGGTCGTCTGGGTCATTCATTTTCCTCATTTCGCTTTTGTTTGCGGAACGAGTCGCCTTTATTTTGGCTCGGCGAGACGCCTCTGAGAATCTTACGCCCGGACTCTTGTGGGTGTGTACTTTTTCCGTTCTACTCATGATTGTGCTCCTGTAGCGAATGGCATGATGTCTTTCGTAAGGAAAGAGATTTGATTTTTCTGTAACAATAATATCGCTTTTGATTTTAGATTTGTCAAATTTTATTCGTCGTGCGATAATAAGAATCACGAAGCAATCTGTTCGCGTTCTCCCTAGAAATTTTCTTCCAGTCCTTGCTTGCGATCTGCTTGGTTGCGACAAAGCGTGTGTGCAGATGGCAGGGGACAATATTATGCGCTTCCGCCTTCAGTAAAACCGAATTTCTGGCGGGCCCAAGGTTCCATATAGGGCAGAATTTCCTTGTAAGGCACCACGATCATCACGCTGCCGCGGGAATGCCAGCCGATTTTGAAAGAGTACCCGTCAAAACCGATACCGTCCTTCCAAAAAGAAGGCTTCAGCTCGAAATCCATGTCGATGGCATCGGCATTGACTTCGTATTTTGTCGCATATTTACGAAGAAGCGATACAATCTTTTCCTTTTCTTCTGGATTGAATATTGTGGAATCAACCAGCGACCCGTCTTTCTTCGAGAAGGTCCGATGATACTCGTATTTGGATCCTGCGGCGGCACCGGCAGTGTACTCGGCTTTCGAAATATAATAAGTCGTCCACAGCAGTGAATCGAACGCGAAATCTATGCTGTCCTGGCGTTCGTATCTGAGAGTGGCGGCGACTTCCGTCCGGGCGCTGTCATAATACCAGTCATCGGGATAATTCCTGAGTTCGGACTCAATGGACCGCTTGTATGCCTCCACCTGACGGTAAAGGGCCCTTTTATGAATTTTTCCTAACTGTCTAGAATCAAGGACCGTGTCGGCATCGGTCAAGTCATCGCCCAGCAACCCCTTGATGATTTTCCGGTAGACCCATTTAGGATAAACTTGGAACCTCGGCAACTCCCAGTGCAAGGATACCATGTAAAACCTGCTGCTGTCGCGTTCCGTTCCATAATTGGAGAATTCCATACAGCCCTTCTCTTTTGTGGGGTCGCACTCAATCAATTCGTCGTCATGTATGGCAATCTCCGCCTTGACCCGCTCCAGATCGCTTTTCCCAATCAGGCTGTATTCCATTTTCATGTCGGCAAGCATGGAATAGACTTTATCCACCTTCTCTTCCAGAACGGACAAGTCCTTGTCATTTTGAACCTGCAATGCAACTGTCGGTTCCTTTTTGGGGGCATCTGACCGTTCTTTGGAACCGCTTTGGAAAAAAGCAAGCGAGCAGGCAAGTACCGCGATAACTACCGCGGCAAGGTATGCCGCCGACAAAATCGAACTCACGATTTTCTTTGCCCTGGAGCCTGTCGGGCTCGGCCTGTTCATCATGGCGAGCACGAACGCCACCACGGCAAGCGGAAGCAAGAACAGGGACATTCCTCCCCGCGACACAAGGCCAACGAAAAAACCGGCCAAGATAAAAAGGATTTCAAAAATTGCCATATTCTACTCCATAGTGCATGTCGTCAGCAAATGTCTTTGCGACGAAAGATAGAATGATTCCAAGTCGTTGTATCATGATATTGGCGTTTCAGACTTCTATTTATTATTGGCGATATTGTAAGTGGAGATGTTCAGTTTGAATGCCTTGGTTTTCCCACCTGATAGTAAAGTAATCGGGCATTGTAGCTTTTAGGAACTTTACGATACGTCTTTTCTCTTTTAGAGGCAGGTCAGCGAGACCTATATCGACAGCACGCCCCCAACGATGAGGAGACCATTTGTTATGCGTATTGAAAGAATCGTGAGCCGAAGTGATTGTAGGAGAGAAGTCCTGTCCGAAGACTGTTTTGAAAGCTTTTATGACAAATACGAGACCTTTTTCAAGTTCGGGGTCAAGTTCCATTCGGACGAATTGTTTTTGGAAGGTGTTAGCCATTATGTAGTCATGAGTTGTTCCTGTTTGCATCGGGACATCGTAACTGATGTTGTCGATTGAAGGTTCATTCTGTTGGGAATCCATTTCTGCCGACTTATGAGACCAACAGCTGTTAGGGGATTCGGGTCGATATGGGTCGAACACGAGTTTGTATCCCACAACAAGCATGATGAGAATCAAGAAGATTCCGAGGACGATTTTGAACATGTTAACTAGGCATCCCATGGTGACAACTCCGTTGTTGTTTGTTTATTTTCCATATTGTTCGTCATAGAGGCGTTGCAGAGCCTCCCTGTATTTTGCCTCTCGTTCGGTCTCGATTTTTTGTTTCTGAATATCTTGCGAATGGTCCACATAGGGGTTATTGTTGTGCCTATGCGCTGCAAGTAAAAGCAAGACAACTGCAAACACGATGATGATAAGCAAGATGATCTGAACAAAGAAATTAGTAATCCTTTCAAAAATGTTACCGATGAAATCAAACATGGTTATATTATTTGCCCCATTTTAATTGAGCAGACTTAAAAACCTCAACGGAATTCAAGATGCTGATTGCACATTTTTTGACATTCTTGGTGTTCGGATATTCGGTTACGCCATTCCTTCTAAGCATGCGAACCACTTCCGTAGACTTCACCAGATTGCTAGTATTCTCTTCCATTAGCGATACAGATTTGTTCATTCCGCCAATTCGCCCATCCCTGGTAAAATTAGGTCCGCCAGACATTCCATATTCTATTATTCCGCTTGTGCGATAATAGCTGTAATTGCCATCATAACGATACTGCATACGAATTCGCATAGGCACAACCGTCAAATTAGGGTTAATGAACGGCTGAGTGTAGCCATACGAAGTCAGTTTTTCCCCATTTGGCAATTCATTGTGTTCGAGACTGCATACCATAGGCATTGCAACAGGCACTTCATCAAGTTTCAAAAGAGCGAGGTCTGACTCCAAATCGTAATCAACCATATGAGTCTTGTAGCACGTGTCATTCTTGATATCGTAATAACACTTATGTTCAAAGGTTTCTACCACATGGTATGCAGTGATGATGTAATCGCTGTTAACGAAGAACCCGTTTCCGTTACGCATGTCATCTGCGGCAAATGCCACGAAGAAGGAGAGAAGGATGATTCCGATAAGCTGTTTCATGATTATTCTACGGTGACATAGCTTCGGACTTGATACGTGCATTTTGATATGTCTGCAGTCGTGGGTCGGTTTTGGCTTCGTATATATTCTGACAAGAGCATACCGTCATAGAAGAACGATATGTCGGATTTGCGGGTGCTGTTTCCAAAACTCATTCCGATTACCTTGCCGTAACTTGAAATTGCCGCACCGCTGAATCCACCAGGAGTCCTAACGTTCAAGGCCCGTGCTACATATTCGGGGAATGTCGAGTCCGCAACGACTTTAGCTGGGAAAGACTTTATTTGAAGTTTGGAATCTTCCTGTAGAAATCCTGTTACGGTGACGGGTTCGCCTGTTGTGACCAATCTGTCTTCGATTTTGCATGCGTTGAGCAAGACCTTGTTATCGACCTGGATGATTTTGAAGAGATTGAGTAGGCATCCCATGGTGACAACTATTCGTTTGAATAATGATTTTTCTTATAAAACTCGGTCAACTCTTCTTTTCCAATACTCGGGATTCTTTCTTTCCCGAGGACATTATACCACCAATAGGTAACTGGCATATCGGTACCCCAAAGGATTCGCTTGCGTTCGATGCCGTCATCTATAAGCGCTCCAATTTCGTTCTCGCTTGCAAAAGAGGAATCGACCACTACATTAGGGTAATTTTTTAGCATATATTCCTGAGCATCCAGGTCTTTCAAATGTGCGAGCTGTACAAGACCATTCGGATGTGCTTTGATAAAATACTCGAACCGTTTCGGCGAATCATCGCCACTGGCCCCTGTATGAATCAAAATACGCAAATTTTGTTTTTCCGCATACGAAAAGAGCTCTTCCGTAAAATTTACAGTTACGGGATCGTCAAGTTTCCACTCTTGAGCGCGAGGGTGTAACTTGAAACCTTCGTAAGGGCATTCTGTCATTGCCCGCTCAATGCCAATGCCGCTTTTGACAATATCGGGAACAACCCAATAAAGGGCATGAGCCTTGAAATCTATTGTTTGCGCATATTCCAAGGCAGAATTGACTTCTTCGCGGATTTTTAGATAAAGTTCCTCGTGACTTAAGTCCTCGGCATCACATTTCCCTGCAACAATTGTTTTTGAATACAAGCAACTGGTTGTAGAAGAAAACCAACATTCACTAATGCCAGAATTTTTCAAAGCATAGAAAATATCTTCTGCCTTAAAATAGACATCGTTCCATTGACCAATATGAACATGATAATCCGTCATCATTTTGAAAACGTCCGTTTCGCCTTGGCTTCTTCTACAAGTTTGCGGTTTAAGTGGGCAGCCTTGCAAAAATGCGAAGCCACCTTCAGATAATCTCCGCCACTTTCGTTGAAGTTGCGAACAAGACACGGAGCACAGAACTGTTTATTCTCGCAATCATAACATTGCGGGATTGCTGATTTGGTAAGATTGCGCAACTTATTAAGTTGCGGGGATTTTTCCCAGATATCCTTAATGGGTTGTTCTCGCACATTGCCACAGGCCATGCCCTGCCAGCCACTACACGGATAAACAATTCCGTCACTTCCGATACAGAGATCGTCCATCCCCACACCGCAGAAAGGTTGCTCGCCCCATTCCTCGCGGGATATCTTAGAAATAGGCGTATCGGTAAAGTTGAGATAATCTTTATCGAATTGGATAATGTCTTTAATCAAATTCTCCGTTTGCTCCATTGTTAGACGTTCTGTTAGGTTATCTGTTGTAAAATCATAGCGAGCCATCATCACGAAGTCTGTATATGCTTTACATTTTCGCTCATAAGCGTATCTCAAAACATCTTTGTAGGTATGATAATTCGTTTTCATTACCGGACAACTAATTTGCACGGGAATATTTGCGGCGATCAACGCATCAATTGCCACTTTGGTCTTTTCGCAACTGCCTTTCAGTTGAGTAATGTGGTCATGCTCTTCTGGAATGACGCTATAAAGCGAGGTCTGAACGAGTCCAGGATTGACTTCTTTAAGGACTTCAATCATCTTGGGCGTAAGCAGGGTAATGTTAGAAAGAATTGTGAAACTAAAATCTAGTTCCCGAGCCTTGCATAAAATCTTTTCTGCATCAGGGTGGGTAAAGAATTCTCCGCCCGAAAGGGTCAGTCCCACGACTCCCAAGTCATGCAATTGTTGCAAGACACTTTCAATCACTTCGTAGGGCAATACCACATTTTTCAATTCATGAGGAATGTAGCAGTGGATGCAGCGTTCGTTGCAACGGTTGGTGGTCTCGATTTGGCAACTGTGGATTTGCGGATGTTCACGATAGTGCGAACCCAACACCTCTTGCGTGTCGGCATAGAGCTTTTCATCGTCAGGATTCTGCCGGGCATTGTAGGTGAACAGTGTCTTTGGATTTTCCGCATAACTAAAATAGGTGTCTTTAGAGGAACATTCTTCGGCGGTCGCTCCAGAAACCAAATAACGATCAGCAACTAAAGAATCTAGGAATTCTTTTAAGTCATCCTTGATGACTGCAGGGGTAGCGTCCTCAAAGTATTCACAAACCTTGGCCGTCAGGGCATCAAGACTTTGCGGCTCACGGGATAGAACATCAAGGAAAGTCCAGCCCTCTTGGGTATAGGTGCGGTCGTGCTTAGTGAGCTGGCTGTAAATGTAGCCATACTCGCCAATGGAACGAATAAAGGTGTCTCGAGATTGCCGATAGAACATTATTTTCCCTTTGGTTCTTTCTTCACTTGTTCAAACTGTTCAAGACTTTTCTTTAATAGTTCCGATATTCTTTCCTTTATAGATGAATTTGAAATGTCAAAGGAGAATGCCATTGAGGCTTTGTAGGGGCCCTTTATTAAATAGCCTTCTTCATCCAGTATGTCTAATTCGCCTTCGTTTCTTAGATTACACCTACAATAAATTTTTTTATCTGACGAGAATGCAGACGAGGTTGCGTTCATGTTTTCAAGATAATTTGCAATTTTATCGATAAATTTTTCATGTTTCCAAATAGGAAGATTGTTACAAATTGATGTTTCAACCATTTCTCTGTATTTGATAGACACGGTTTTGGCATTTTTAATGACGACTTCTGTGATTCCATCGTCAGTAAGAGAAAATTTAAAACTGATTTTTGTTGGAGATTCTGAACAAAGTTTTTTGCTAGCACCAAAGATTTCGGCTAATTGTGAGAGATCCTGATCCCAAAAAAAATCAATTTCTATTGACAACATTGAATATTTACACATATGAAGATTCCTTTTATGAATAAATTGAAGGAAACAAAAAAATCCTAGAGCAAGGGATTCAACCCCACTCTAGAAAGAATTGATGCTCAAAAATTGTTAGTTTCCATATAGGCAACTTTTGCAATAGAATGGCGTGTGAACGTCCTTTGACGCACATCCAGCAGCGAAACTACCGGTAGGGTTGTTCTTGGCGATAAGTTGGGGCTTCTTGTAAGCAATCTTTTTCATTGTCTTCATATTATACCTCTAGATTGTATTTCCCTTTGTTACCTGGTCAAATCCGGGATAACCTCGACCAGAAGGACTCTATCCATAAAACTGTGTCATTCACCACCAAGCATCATTTGAAAAATGATGTAAATTGAGGAACTATGATGACACACGAAGAATATAAAGAGATGATCAAAAAAGCAGCATCTCAGTTCAAAACAGGAAAGCCAATTTTTGGCAAAGACGGAGCATTTCACCAAGTATTGGAAGATTTTTTGAATGCTGCATTAGAAGCGGAAATGGATGTTCATTTGGAAAAAACAAAGCCCGAAAATCGAGAAAATCGGCGCAATGGGAAAATGCCGAAAGAGATAAAAACGGCATACGGAGCAGTCCAAATAAACACGCCTAGAGACCGCGAAGGAAGCTTTAATCCTGAGATTGTGAAGAAACGTCAAACCGTGCTTGCCGAAGGTCTTGCAGACCGAATTATCGGCCTTTACGGACTCGGACAAAGTATGCGCGATATTCAAAAATATTTGGAAGATGATTTTGGCGAATACATTTCAGCCGATACCATTAGCAACATCACAGAACGCGTGTGGCCAGAGATTAACGAATGGAGAACGAGACGTTTAGAAACGGTTTATCCCATCGTTTGGATGGACGCAATTCATTACAAAGTAAAAGATGAATCAGGCATCGTAACAACGCGAGCAATTTACAATGTCATCGGTGTTGATTCAAATGGTTACAAAGATTTGCTAGGCATGTATGTGTCGCAAAGCGAGGGTGCAAAATTCTGGATGCAAGTCCTTTCCGATTTGAAAAATCGCGGAGTGGAAGACATTCTCATCGCTTGTGTAGACGGACTTTCAGGCTTTCCGGACGCAATAGAATCCGTGTTTCCAAAGACCAATGTTCAGTTGTGTGTAGTGCATCAAATTCGAAATTCACTCAAGTACATTAACGCAAAATCACAAAAAGAATTTTTGAAAGAACTGAAGTTAGTTTATGCGGCATCGACCAAAACGGAAGCCGAAATTGCACTAAAAAAATTAGAAGAAAATTGGGCAAAAAAATATCCAATCGTCATTCAATCTTGGAAAGAAAAATGGGATAAACTTTCGTGTTATTTTGATTATCCAAGTGAAATTCGTCGCATTATTTATACGACAAATACTGTCGAAGGTTATCATCGCCAAATTCGAAAAGTGACAAAAACAAAAGGTCTGTTTCCAAATGATGACTCGCTTGTAAAACTCGTGTACTTGGCGTATCGAAATATCAAAAAGAAGTGGAAAAAGCCATTGCAAAACTGGACAACTTGCGTACAAAAATTATCGATTCTTTTTGGTCAAAGATTTAATCCACTCAACTTAAATCAAATTCCAAAATGAATTTTCTCCGCCCCCAAACGGAAACACAAAAACTTTAATTGGATGATTTTTTTTCAAACAAGGAATGATAATTTTATCATTTCTTGTTATATTTGAATTGCTTCAAAAGGAGAAATTTGAAGTTGTCGCAAAGACAAAATCGAGTTGAAAAAACATCGCTTTGATTTTGCTTTTCGCTTCTTCAATTTTGAAATTTCAAAGCTCTTTTTTTAGCTAACAAAAACTAAATGACACAGTTTATTTGACAGAACCACCAGAGTCACAGACGTCTGTAACTTTTTAAAAATATAGATAACATTCATTCTAAAATCACAGAGATATGTGACTTTTTTTACGATTAAGGCCAAAACAACCCTACCACATTATTTCAGCACCGAGTCTGTCCTTCCTTACACCATCACAATTCTCTGTAAAATAGTAACAGACATCTGTATACTTCAAATATCGTCCAAAAACTAACATTTTAACATGTCACACATGCCTAAGATAGACCTGCAAAACTTGCAGAAAATGGAGGACGACCGCTTCGCTGAAGCCCTCGCAAAGGTTCTTAGGCGGCACCGCAAGGCACGTGGCATCACCCGCGACGGGCTCGCATTCCAGCTAGGTCTCCACAAGAACACCCTTTACGGTGTGGAAGTAGGCGTAAAACGCAAGAGTGGGCACTTTAGCCACACCCAGCTCACCATGACAAACTTCATTCGGCTGGCCGCGTTTTTCGGCTATCAGCCCGGCGAATTCCTGCAAGATGTCCTCATCGAGGCAATCGATTGTTAGTTTTCTCAAAAAATCGCATAACGAAAAAACAGTTTTTTAGATTTTTTGAATTATTATAATCTAGAGCTTCCTTTTTAAATTTGCGCCTATGCAGAAAACGGAAACCTGGTACAAAGCGGAAGGCGATTGTCCTGCATATCTTGCTCGCTCAACGAAAAATCGAAGACGCTGAAGTTTTCTTCCATGCGTTCGGCGTGCGTGGATTTGGGAATCACGATGACTCTGCTTTGGATTAAAAAACGGAGTGCCGTTTGGGCAACGCTTTTTCCGTATTTTTCACCGATGGATTTTAATACGGGATTGGAAAAGAAGTCTTTGCGGCCTTCGGCAAACGGGCCCCAGCTTTCATGCCGGACATTGTATTTGTTCAAAAATTTCCGCGCTTCCTTTTGCTGCTGGAAAACGTGGGTTTCAATCTGGTTTACCGCGGGCATTACGTCGGCAAAGTTGCAAATGTCGATGAGCCTGTCGGAGTAAAAATTGGACACGCCGATAGCGCGGATTTTTCCGCTTTTGTAAGCTTCTTCCATTGCCCGGTAAGATCCATAGTAATCGTTGAAAGGCTGGTGGATAAGCATCAAGTCCAGATAGCTTGTGCGCAATTTGCGAAGCGATTCTTCAATGGAAGCTTTCGCTTTTTCATAGCCGCCGTTTGAAATCCAGATTTTGGACGTGACGAAAAGCTCTTCACGGGGAACGCCGCTTTTTTGAATGGCCACGCCGACGCCTTCTTCGTTGCCGTAAGCCTGCGCCGTATCGATGGAACGATAGCCGAGAGCGATGGCGTCCAGAACGCAGTGCTCGGTTTCTTCGGGTGGAGTCTGGTAAACGCCGTAACCCAGGATGGGCATTTTTACATGATTGTTTAATTCCACGTATTCCATATTGAGTCCTTTTTTTGTTGGGCCTTTGTTTATTTCAGTTTGGCGTATTCTGCATCGCTAACGGGTTCCAGCCATTCGTTGCTCGGATTTTCGGCGGGAATTTCAAAAGCCAGATGGCTGAACCACGAATTGGCCTTTGCGCCGTGCCAGTGCTTGACATTGGCGGGAATTTCCACGATGTCGCCCGGGTTCAGGGATTGCGGATCTTTGCCTTCTTCTTGATACCACCCGCTTCCCGCTGTGACGATTAAAATTTGTCCGCCGCCTTTTGTCGCATGGTGAATGTGCCAGTTGTTTCGGCATCCCGGTTCGAAAGTGACATTGGAAATTGAAATGGGTTCGCCTGCCTTCGTTACCGGATTCAGGAAGGAATTGCCGATGAAGTATTTGGCGTAGGCGGTGTTGGGCTTTCCCTTTCCAAAAATGTTCTGCTTGTCGAATTCCGCCCGGTTTGCCATTTGATCGTTTTCTTTGTTTTGATTTTCGGCTTTTTCAAAGGACTTTGCCGCTTCTTGAATCCCGCGAAGAGCATTCAATGTTCTGGGATAACCCATATAGGGAATATTCAAAGAGATGATGTTTATCAGGAATTGTTTGGAGCGTCCCATCCGTAAATTCGCCGCCGCATGGGAAATGAACTGCGGTTCTGCATCGCCCTGTGCGTAAAGATAGCAGAAAGTCAAAAGTTCCCGCATTTTGGCATCGAGTGCTGCGCGCGTGTAGTAATCGCCGAAGCAGTTGGCGGCAAGCAGATAATTGATGTGCCGACTTTCTTCCGGTCCGGATTTGTAAAATTCACGCATCCGTTCGCCGAAAATTTCTACCTGTTTTTGGGTGCCGCTTTCTTGCCGACTGACATGGACCGCATCTTTGTTTGGTTCCGGAGTGGAAATGCCCATGCTTTCAAATACTTCGTTTTTGGCATAAATGAAGGGCAGCACACGCCCGATTCCCAAGTAGGGGACTCCCTGATAAACCAGTTCGCGAACTTCCTCTGGAGTTGTCGATGTCCCTAAAGCCGCCCGGAGTTCCGCTTTGAAAAGTTCTACGCTTTGTGAACCCATGAGCACCGCCAGTTTGGAAAGCGAGGCTTCTTTGGCTGTCGGTATATCCGCCGGGTTTTCGGCGGGCAAAAGCGGCTGAATTTCGGAATCGGCGACATGGGAAAGGATTTCAAAAAGTTCCGGGTCTGTTTTTTTGAACGAGTCAAAATGCTTGGCGCTATTTTTTTCTCCGTGTTGCGGGGAGCACGCGACAATTCCTGCAAAAATTCCAGGCAAGATTTTTTTCATCAGCATAAATTCTCCGTAATAATGGTTAAAGGCCTCGTTGCTGCCCTTCGACAGGCTCAGGGGCCGAAGCATGGTTGCTGAGCTTGCCGAAGCATTCGCCAAAGCCTTTTTTAGATGGCGGCTTCAAAAAATATATCAAAGCCCGTGTTTTTTGAGAATCTTGAATCGGTTGTCATTGTATGAACGAAAAGTTTATACGTCTCGGTGGCTTTGTTGCGGTTGGAACGCAAAATTTCTCCGTTTTTGCATAAAAAAGACTAGATTCTGGATATGATGAAAAAATGGATTTTTGGAGTGCTCTCGCTCGCACTTGCGGCATTTGCAGAAGATGTGACCGCGACGACGTCGGGCGGGAGAATCGTGATTTTGCACGATAATGGCCGTTGGGAGTATTACCAGAACAATTCCCGCGTCCGCGACATTCGGGAATCGGCGATCCCGAAAGATATGCAGACGAATGTTTCCATTGAATACGAACCTTTGGATAAATTGGAAGGGGATATGCGGATGCGCATGGAAGCGAACGACGAGCCCGAAGATAAAATTCGGGACAGTTTGCGTACTCTTCCTGTGGGAGGCATCGTCCATTTTTGTGCGGACGAAAGCCAGGTGCATCGCGGCAATCCCAGAACTTTCACCTATACGATTTGGGTCGGGAAAAAGCAGGTCTATAGGGCATCGGTTTCGGAATCGGAAGCGCAACTTTCCGATGTCGCCAACGTGACTTACCTTTTGTCGGTACCTTTGCAAATGAAAGTGAAAGGGCAAAAGATCAAGGCTCGGATTGAAAACGGCTACAGTTCCGTGGATTTTGATGTCCGCTGACGGGAATGGGCCATGGAAAAAGCTCCCCATTTTGCGGTAGTCGATGTAGAAACGACGGGCGGTAAACCGGAATATGCCCGCATTATCGAAATAGGAATTGTCCTTGTTGATGATTGGAAAATAACGGATTCGTTCAGCTCGTTTGTGCATACGGACGGAGAATTGTCGCCTTTTATTCAGAATTTAACGGGAATTACGCCGCAAAAACTGAAGAATGCGCCGGAGTTTGAACAAATTGCGGAAAAGGTCGATGCGCTTTTGGATGGGCGTATCTTTGTCGCGCATAATGTGGCTTCGGATTATGGAGTTCTTGAAGCGGAAATGAAACGGGCGGGGTTGGATTTTTCGCCGGAACGACTTTGTACGGTCAAATTGTCCCGCCGGGTTTTCCCGGGACTTGCCAAATACAGCCTGCATGAACTGGTCGCCGAATTGGGGCTTCCGGATTTTGACCAGCACCACGCTTTGAACGATGCGATGGCTGCGGCGCGGGTTTTGATACATGCGAATGAAAGCGGGGGATTTGCGCAAATAGAAGAGCTGTTGCGCGGCGGGAAAAAGCCCTTGTTTTATCCGAAGAATTGGACGGAAGAGCGTGTGATGCAGATTTCGCGGCATCCGGGAATTCTTTATTTTATGGGGAAAAGCGGGGTCTTGTATGCGACGGCGGCGCGGAATCTTCGCAGTCGGGCATTGGAACTGCTTTCCAATACGCGGAGGTCGCCCCTTAAAGGATTGACGGATGGAATTTGGGATATTCGGGTGAAGGAACTCGGCTCGGAAATTTTGTCCAAGCTGTATTTGGAATCGGAATTGGCGAAAACGCGTTTCCCGTGCAATGCGGTAGTGCGTAAATTGCCGGATGTCGGCGCTCCCTTGCCCGACTTGGCGATGTTTTTGCCGGGGCGCTCCCATGGGGAATGCGGCGTGGTGATTGTGCAGGGCGGCAAGGTTTGCGGCTTCACGTTTGTGCGGGAAGAATGCGAGGTGCGGCTTTTTGACATTTTGGAAAATCTGATCCCGTTTGAACAAACGGAAAATCTGGTGCCGATTCTTCGGCAGGCGTTGCTTCGCAGGGGTGTGCGGGTGCAATTCTTGCCGTGAATGCTGCGTTTTTTCAGGCCGCGCGGGAAAGAATTGTATGTAATCTTCCACTCGATATTCGCAATTGAAAAATTTTTCAAAGAGGGAACTTTCTTTCACAAGATGAATTTCTTCTCGCGTGGCGCAAGCTCGCCCGCGCCCCATGAGTCTTAGGAGCTTTGCTCCTTTAGACGAATTGTCCCTTTTAGGGATATTTCAACTATGGAATCAGAGATTCCAAGTTTCAGGGATGCGCCGCCGTGGCAATCTGTGCGGGTTTCCCGTCATTGCGAGCAGCGATAGCGGCGCGGCAATCCTTGCTGGCATTTCGTCATTGCGAGGCGCGATAGCGCCGTGGCAATCCTATCTGCGGAAAAAGGATTGCTTCTACACTTCGAGTATAACTCCACTAAGGTAACAAAGTTACCAAGTGTCGTATATCCACATAGAGGATAACTCCACTAAGTCAATAAATTGACAAGTGTCGTATAACCCCTGTGGGGTTCGGGGTGACGTAAAAACAACCGCCTGCTCAAGGAACGCAAGCGAGCAGGTTCTCGTACACAATCCGTCCCAGCGAGGAACAAAGCTCCCCATGAGCCTTGGGAACTTGTTCCCTTAGGCGAATTGTCCCTTCCATATCCGCTAATTACGGCCTTGCTTTAGGGATGCCTTATCACGCTCTTTGGGAGACGCGAAGTGTCAAAATTCGACTGCCTTGGAAAAACGATTAGGGGCGAATTGGGAGGAATTTTGGAAATGGCGTGAGGGATAGTGACCCGAACGGGCGGAGACGCGGCTTGCGCGGCTCCGTTGCTCTTGGCGGCAAAGCTGCTGTGCTCTTATTTTGCGGCTTTGCAGCCTAGTGCAATATAGCCCGACCCGGCGAAAATTCTTTTTGGCGTTGCCGTTTAGCCGGGGCACGCGCGCCGTTAAGCGTTTTCTTCTTTTTTCTTTTTGAAGAATCGCTTACCTTTGCCGGGCACGCGCGGCGGGAAGTCGAATTTGATTTTTCCCGTTTTGGGTTCGAGCATGAGATAGGCGTCGAAGAGGCGGCGTGTTTTGGCGGAACGGAACCCTTGGATGAGCGTCGTTTTTTCACCGGCGAGCAGTCGCTTTAGATTGTCCGTGGAGATTTCTTTGCCGAGGATGATTTTGTTCAAGTGAAATCCGGATTCTTTTTTATCGACGTAGCTTTGCGAAACGTAGGCGGTCAAGGTGTCGAAAACAGGGCTGCCGTCGATGGGCGATTTGCCGAGTTCTTCGCCTAATTCGATTTCTTCGTTTTCGGCGTTGTCAAAGACGAATTTGACTTTGCCTTCTTCGATGGCGAGTCCTGCTGAAAATTCCATGCCTCGTTTGGAGCGGAATCCGGTCAAGGGCCCGATTTTATGCTGGGTCAAAAGTTCCACGGCTTCTTCGTCGCTCATTTTACGTCCGCTTAGGATTTTGCGGATGAGAATGCCGTCTTCGGTTTCAAAGCGGGAAACGCTTTCGTACACTTTTTTGCCGTTCACCGGGCTGAAAGCCGCTTCTTTTCGCGTGTCCTCTTCCTTGAAGCTGCGGATGTTGTGCACCATTTTGGTCGTCAGCTCTTCGATGCCCTGCATAAAAGCGGAACGGGTTTCCTTGCCTTTTTCAATTTGGGAAAGCTGGTATTCCCATTCGCCGGTAAGTTCCGGACTGGTCAAGTTCTCGATTTTCATCGCGCGGGCGATTTGAATCAGGCCAAACGCCTTGCTGGTCGGAATCAGTTCTTTGCCGTCCCGAACCATGTATTTGTCAGAGATAAGCTTTTCGATGATGGCCGCCCGAGTCGCTGGAGTTCCCATGCCGCGGTCTTTCATCGCATCGGCGAGTTCGTCGTCTTTGACGAATTTTCCCGCATTCTCCATCATGGAGAGCAATGTACTTTCGGTGTAGCGCGGCGGCGGATTGGTGTGCTCTGCGGAAATTTCGAATTCCTTGGCTTGCGCCTTGCCGCTCGAATCGATGGGCGAGATGTTCGCTTCGTCATCCGATGTTTTTCCATAGACTTCTTTGAATCCCGGATCTTTGAGGATTTTGCCTTCGGTCAGGAATTTTTCGCCTTCGATTTCCGTGATGCGGGTCGTGTTCAGGTATTCCGCGGGCGGGTAGAATACGGCGATGAAACGCTGGCAAATCATCGTGTATATTTTAAGTTCCGCTTCGGAGAGCGATTTCATTTTATTTCCCGTCGGGATGATGGCGAAGTGGTCCGAAATTTTGGCATTGTTGAAAATGCGCGGATCTTTTTTTACCCAGTTGTTGTCGAGCGCTTTGTGTGCAAAGGAAGCGAGATTCCCTTCCATCGTGGTGAGGGTCTTTTTTACAGTACCGACGTAATCTTCGGGGAGGGCGCGGCTGTCGGTTCGCGGATAAGAGGTGAGCTTGTGCCGCTCGTAAAGTGCCTGGGCGATGGAAAGCGTCGTTTTGGCGCTGAATCCGAAGCGATTGTTCGCTTCTCGTTGGAGAGTTGTCAAGTCGTAAAGCGGTCCGCATTTTTGAAAGCTGGGTTTGGTCGTTTCGGAAACGGTTCCCGTTTTTTTCTGGCATTTTTGGACGATTTCTTGCGCCCGATCTTCTTCCCAGATTCGATCTTTGTCCGCTTTCAGTTCCGGGTCAATCCATTTGCCCTTATATTCCGATTTTCCCGACAGAAACGTTCCTTCGATTGTCCAATAGGGCCTGGAAACAAAGTTGTTCCGTTCTTCTTCCCGGTTTACAATCATTGCAAGGGTCGGCGTTTGAACGCGACCGCAGGGAGTCAGCTGGAATCCGCCAAAGCGGTTGTTGTAGGCCGTCAGTCCGCGCGAACCGTTGATGCCCACGAGCCAATCCGCTTCGGAACGGGAAAGGGCGGCGTCGAGCAGGTTCCGCATTTCCTCTTGGGTCCGCAGATGCTCGAAGGCGTCTCGGATGGAAGCCTGGGTCATGCTTTGCATCCATAGGCGCAGAATATTTTTCCCTTTGAGTCCGGTCTTTCCTTTTTCAAATTCCAGAATATAATGGAAAATCAGTTCGCCTTCCCGACCCGCATCGCAAGCGTTGATGATGGTGCCGACGTCTTTGCGGCGGATGAGTTTGCCAAGTGCGGTCAGCTGGGATTTGGATTCGGGAATCGCTTTAAGCGCAAATTCCTTTGGCAAAATGGGAAGGGTTTCCATTGCCCAGCTTTTGTATTTGTCGCTGATTTCTTTCGGGTCGCAGAGAGTGACCAGATGACCCAACGCCCAGGAAATGATATAGCAGTCGTTTTCGTAGTAGTTCTTTTCTTTTTTGAATTTACCACCGACGGGGATTGCTCGTGCCAAATCGGCGGCGACGCTCGGTTTTTCGGCGATGACCAGAATTAATTTATTTTCGTCTGTTGCTGTTTTTTTGACCATGGAGTTCAACCTTTCCACTTAAAATGACCGGCTATTCCAAAAAGCACGGCGAATACAGTAAATGGGGCGTGAATGATTTCTACGGGGAGGAACCATTTGAAAAGTTCTTGCTGCTGGAAGATGCGGAGTCCGCGGAGCTCCACACAGGTGTCGCCGACCAGTTTGATCAGGAAACCGAAAAGGGTGGCGAGAAAAATGGGAAAACTGAAAAAGGAAAGAATGTAGCCGGCAAAGAGCAGGCAGAAAAAGAGAAAGACCATTGTCAAAATGGCAACCGTTTTGGGGGCGTAATAAGTGGTTTTGGACGCCCAGCGTTTGCGCTGTTCCCAAAGTTCGGGGAAAGTTTCTTTGCCTTGCGTTGAAACAAAGGCTTCCGGGTCGATGGAATAATGCGCTTTCCAGGGGGCTTCGCGGGCGAGTTTCTGCAGCAGCAGGTCATCGTCGCCGCTCTGGATTTTAGAGACGCCTTCAAACCCGTGCACTTCTTCAAAAAAGCGACGGCGATATGCCAGATTGTTTCCGGTGCTGGTGATCGGCGTTCCCATGGCGAGGGCCGCGGTTCCGGCAATGCGATAGGCCATCGTTTCGACGGCTTGCATATTTAAAAGCCAGTTGAATCGGTCTTTGGGAAGTTCAATATAGGAGTGGCCGGCGACAAAGTCGATTCCCGGCTCGAACTCTTGCATCATTGCGCGGATCCAGGTCGGCGGAACAATGCAGTCGGCGTCGGTCAAAAGGAGAATTTCCCCGGCGGAAGCTTTGACCAGTTTGGCGATGGCGTTCTTTTTGGCGCTTTCTCCCGGCGAAAGTTCCGAAATGGTCAAAATATGAATGCGATCGGGATATTTTTCGGCGTATTCGGCGAGAATCTGTGGGGTGCGGTCCGTAGAACGGTCGTCGGCCACCCAAATGTCCCATCGCCCTTTATAAAGCTGCTTCATCAGCGAATCAAGGGTTTGCGAAATTCCCGCCTCTTCGTTCCGGGCAGAAACGAGGATGCTGACGGATGGCAACGGATTTCGGATGGAATGACCGATATGGACTTTCCCTAAAGCGCGGAACATTCGCCATTCAAATAGCGCGTAAAAAAACGCCGTGACGACGAGTAGCGAAACAAAGGCGGTTTCCAAAAGGGTCAAAATCATGCTCCGTAAATGTAATTCAAGATTCTTTTGACGGTTATCCGTCTGTCGGGAAAAAGGCCGCCTTTTCAAAAAATCAAATATGGAGAAGATTGTTCCCATTTTGCTTGCTTTGGGAATTTTCTTCCCGAAAAACGAAAACTGTAAATGCCGCTTTTACGAAAAAAGAAAGGATTCGGCATCTATTTTTTTCCAAAAAAGGAGTCCTCTATGAAATCTTTTTTCCAAAAAATCGGTTTCCCGCTGCTTTGCACGGGGTCGGTGGTCCTTTTCGGCTGTAGCGACAGCGATTCTTCGAGCGGGCCCGAAGAGGCGGATATCCTGGAACCGGTGAATTCGGTTTGCGGCGATTATCAGCCTTTAGAAGACGGTTTAGGCAACACCTATTGTTTGGACGATTTTGGCAATCTCGTTTATTCCGTTGCAGCGGATGGGACGATTTTTTATCCGGAAACGCCGGCGGTTTCTAGCAGTTCGGTGGAGGGCGACTCCCTGCTTCCGGCGCTTTCTTCTTCGAGCGGAGAGATTGAAACTTACATTTGCGGTGAGACGACGGCACCTTTGAACGTTTTGGGTAGCAAGTATTTTTATCGCGATGCGCTGGGCATGTATTACTACGAAATGAACGACTCCAGTTGCACCAAGATTTATCTTACCGTCGTGGCATCTTCGAGTTCCTCTGCGGAACTTCCATCGGATACGGTTTCCGTCTCTTCCTCTTCAGCAGAAAATCCTCTGAACTCCTCGTCGAGTTGGATTGAAATCTTGAAGAGTTCCTCTTCGGTGGAAGTTATTGTTCCGAATGGTTCCGCTCCGCTTCTCACTTTTAGCGGCAGCGCGCTGACGGTGGAAAATAACAATAATTGCGTGGATACGGCGGGGACGCTGGTGAAAATCCTGTGTGCCGGCGATTATACCTTGACGGGGACGACCTCGAATTATGAAATTTTTGTGAGTGCGGACGCCTCCGACAAAGTCTATCTCTATTTGAGCAACCTTTCCTTGACAAGCCCGGATGATGCCGCCATTTATGCGCAATCTGCGGACAAGGTATTTCTGATGCTCGTCGATGGTACAAGCAATACTTTAGGCGATGCCAGTTCCCGAACGAAAACGTGGAGCTATACCGATGAAGGGGAATACAAGACGGATACCACCAAGGCGGTCGTCTATTCCAAAAAGGATTTGACCATCAAGGGATCGGGTTATTTGACCGTTACCGCATCCTGTGCGGATACGAGCTATTGCGGAAACGGCATTCACACGACCAAGGATTTAAAAATCAAGGACGCTCCGAACATTTCCATTTCTGCGAAGAAGCACGCTATCAAGGGAAAACGCTCCGTGGAAGTCGAAGGGGGAATCCTGAATTTGACAGCGGGCGGTGACGGCATCAAGGCGGATGAAGATGATGCGACAAAACTCGCTGAAGGCAAGGGCTATATTGCGATTCTCGGCGGAACGATTGCTATCACTTCCAAAGATGATGGCATCCAGGCTTCCAATTACATCGTGATCGCCGATAGCGCAACGATTCCTTCGATTACGGTCAACGCATCCGCAGGGAAGGGCATCGTTTCGGATTCGATGCTGTTCATTCATGCGGGCATCCTGAACGTGATTTCAACGAGCGATGACGGCATCCATTCCAATTTAAGCATTGTGTTCAATGGTGGGCAAACGACTGTTTCCGCTGGTGATGACGGTATTCATGCGGATTCGGCTCTCCATGTGAATAACGGCTATATCAATGTTGTCAAAGCAGTCGAAGGAATGGAAGCCGGATATATGTACTTCGACGGTGGTGTGACATCGACTTATGGGACAGACGACGGCTGGAATGCGGCAGGTCTGACTTCGGGTTCTACGAATACCGGGGGTTGGGGCGGTCCGGGTGGGGGAATGCAGTCTAATTCAACCGGATATCTTTACATTCGTGGGGGCTATCACTATGTGAGTGCTTCGGGAGGTGATATCGACGTATTAGATGCGAATGGCACCGCAACGCAAACGGGCGGTGTTCTGATTCTGGAAATCCCGACGAGCAGCTCTGGGGGTGGTTTTATGCCTTTTGCCGGGCCGGGTGGCGGAAGCTCCAGCGGAGGATGTTCTACAAATGGTACTGGCGGTCTTATTGACACGGATAACGGCTATACGATTTCAGGCGGTGTAATGCTGGCGTTCGGCAGCCAGACTGAGGAATACCCGAATTGCACGGCGACTTCTTACACGAATACGAATTATTACGGTTCGTCAAATGCGGCTTTCAAACCGCAGGGTTCTGGCAGCATGATTCTTTATGGTGGATCGATTTCTTCCGTTTCGACGGTGGATGTTTCGGGAATGAATTCAGTGACGTTCCTGAACGGTCTCAGCTACTACTACAAATAACTGTATCCTCCAAACCAAAACAGGGAGTCCCGCTTTTCGGCGGGACTTCTTTTGCCGGAAATGGCGATAAATTTGCAATTAAAATTTTTTCAAATTGCGAACTTTTTTCGTGACTGAGAACTCTTTTTCTCAAGATGAACTCGGTTATCAGTTTCAACTTTCAACTTCCAACTTCCAACCGGTTGCTGAGCCTGTCGAAGCACAGCAGCCGTTTGCCGAACTAATCGAAGGGTACTCGCCACTAGTCGCTAATCACTAATAGCAGGGATTCTGCGAATAAGAAACATGGGTTGCAAAAACAGCCCCCCCCTTGTGAGTTTTTTTTTGCAAATGGAATTGAATCGTTTAATATATATTCAAAACGTTGAGGTTGATTGATGAAACATTCTACGTTTACTTTAAAATGGTTTTGTGTAGCGGCTGCGATTTTTGTCGCTTGTTCCTCGGATTCTTCTTCAAATGCGTCGGAAACGGATTCCAGCAGTTCGGAATTTTCTGGGATTTCTTCCGAAAATTTGGCGGAAAGCTCTTCCTCTCAATTTAGCACGCTTTCTTCTTCGGAATCGGGAGATTTGGACGGCGATAATCCGGATGTCGAAAATACCGACACCGATACGTTGAGCACAAGTACTTGGCTTTCGTGGGAAGTTCCCGAGGCACCTTCGGCGGGTGTGTATGCGGCTCCGGATTCGGCAGTGCTGGTGACTTTTAGCGATGCGGGAATTTCGGTTTTGAACGCGGGAACCAAATCCGTTTCGGTCTCGGAAAATATTCTTGTCATCGGAAGTGCCGGGCTTTATGTGATGAGCGGTTCTTGCTCGGATGCGCAGATTTTGATTAATGTGCCGGAAACGGCAACTGTGGAATTGGTTCTCAATGGCGTGAAATTGCACCATTCCGAAAATGCGCCGCTTTTCTTTGTCGCTGGCGACAAGATGAAAATCCATCTGGCTGATGGTTCGACAAACATCTTTTCGGATGCCCGAAAATATGCGTTTATGACTGTCGGCACTTATACGGAATTGGATTCGGTTCCCAAAGCTTGCCTGTATGCTCGTGAAGATTTGACGATTGAAGGAAATGGTACTTTGTATGTTACGGGAAATTACAATAACGGAATCCATACAAAAGCGGACCTTGTGATTAAAGATTCGCCGACGATTTATGTGAATGCGCTGAACAACGCGCTTAAAGGAAAAGGTTCCGTCCGAGTGAAAGATGGCGGCAATTACTACTTGCGCACGGGGGACGGGTCGGGAATTTCTTCGGATAAGGCAACGCGTCCGTTGGACAAAGGCAGGGTCGCCATTTCGGCGGGGACATTTACTATGGATGTAGGGAATGCGGGAGTCAAAGCGGCTTATGTCGATTCCATTGCTGGCGGAAATTTTAAAATTCGGACGGTGAACGGGGATGCTTTCCATGCGGCTACTCTCCAAGTCTTTGACGGCAATTTTGAAATTCTCGCTGGGGATGAAGGCTTTTGCGCGACGGAAAAATTGCAGCTGATAAATGGAAATGCGAAAATAACCAAAAGCTCCAAACCGTTTATAGGAACGCAGGAACTGTCGGTTTCCGGTGGAACTTGGGTAGGACTGGGTGGAGGGCATGATTCCACCATGGTTCCCCGAAATGCGGATATTTATGCGGTTGTAACAATTCTTCCGACAGAAATCATCGAAGGTTCGATGGTGTCCATTCGCAATGCCGAAGGTTCTTCGGTGTTCTCATTGGAAGCAGGAAAAAATATCCAGTCGCTATTTGCAGCGTCTCCTGATTTTTCCGCAGGAATTTACACGGTTTATGCCGGAGAAAGTGCTGTATGTTCGTTCAGCTGGGATTCCGCAAATAAAATCGCAACGTCTTGCGAAGCTGTTCAGTAAAAGCTTTGTTCAGAAAATGGCGACGTGGACGGGAATGGTTTCTCGGATTTTTTGAGCGACCATTTCAAAGAATTCTTTTTCCAGTGGAAATACTTCGGGAATAGCCGTTCGCCGGATTACGCCATAAAGTTGAACGCCCAAAAAGTTGCTGGGATTTTGAACGTAAATTTTTTGCAGACGCTGGATATACAAACGGATTTCTTCTTCATCGGGAAATTCGTTTTGTATTTTGCACAGCATGGTCTGTATGCGCAGAGGAAATTTTTGAACGGTGCTTTCCAGATTTTTTTGAATCTGTTCCAACGAAATTCGGGAACGGTCGATTTTTTGAAACCAGCGTTCGCTTCCGGCATCGAGCTTCGCCCAGATTTCGCCTCGCTTTTCTGTCAGAGCTTCCAGTCCTTTTTGCACGTTGGGACGGTTCAAGCAAGTGGCATTTGTGATCAAGGTCAGCTGCAATAGATAGCGAGAGTATCTGTCTTGTAAACGGCGCATCATTTGGCAAATTTCGGCAAAGGATGTGGCAAGAGTACTTTCGCCGTCGCCAGAAAGGCAAATGTCTTTGATCCGGCGTTTTTCGGGAGCGACATCTCGAAATAAGGCAAAATCGGAAAGCCCATTTTTTTCGTAAGCAGCAAAAATCCGTACGATTTCCGCTTCGATAGTATTTACATCGATTTCTTGCGGGGAACCGGGAATGGTACGATCGACTTGACAATAGGCGCAGTTGAACGTGCACTTTTTATCGGGATTCAAATTGATGCCGATGGAAAGACCGCCGGCACGGCGGCTGATAACGGGATAGACCCAAAGGTTTTTGTCCCAGAGCAAGGAATGCTCGCTCCAGGCTTTTTTCAAAGCGTTCTGATTCATAGGCAGGGAAATATTAACTAATTTAGAAGCATGAATTGCGCCGGTTTAAAATACCTGCAAGCTCTCGCTCCCTTTGGGATGACGGGAGATTTGAAGAATATGGAACGTCTGCTGGATGTGTTCGAACATCCCGAACGAAAATTTCAAACCATTCATGTTGTTGGAACGGATGGAAAGGGATCGACGGCTTTTTACCTTTCTCGGATTCTTTCTGCGCATGGCATTTCGGCGGGGCTTTACACGAGCCCGCATTTGGTGAATGTGCGGGAACGCATCCGGTTGGATAATGCGCCCATTTCTGAAGAGGATTTGAACCGCTTGCTGTTGCAGGTAAGGGATGTCGCCGAACAAACGCAAACACGGATTTCTTTTTTTGAAGCCCTGACTCTGGCTTGCTTTCTGTATTTTGCCGAAAAAAATGTGGGAGTCGCGGTAATAGAAGCGGGGCTTGGCGGACGTCTGGATTCGACTCGGACGGCTTGCGGCAAAAGGGCTGTGCTGACGAGCATCGGGATGGAGCATACGGAAATTTTGGGAAACACGGAACGGGAAATTCTCCATGAAAAAATGGGAATCCTTTCTGCGGGGGCGACTTTGTTTGCCGGCGGAATTTCTCCAGAACTTGTGCGGGATACCGAGAATTTTTCAAAATCGCTTTCTGCCAAAGTTGTGTTTCCCCCGGTTGTCGAAGATTTGGAAGTCCCGAATGTCGGGCATCATTATGCGGAAAATGCTTCTCTTTCTTTGGCTGTTGCCTGCGATTTTTTAGGCATCGCTTTTGATGAAGAAAAGGCTCGCGATGCGCTTCGCCATGCGCTTTGGGTTGGCAGAATGCAAAAATTGCGGACGCCAGAGGGAAAGCTGCGCTGGATTTTGGATGGGGCGCACAATCCCCATGCGGTAAAACGGCTAGCGGAAACTTTGGAACTGGAATTCCCGAAGCAGAAACTCGCTTGCGTTTTCGGTGCTCTCCGCGATAAAGACTTGAATGAAATGCTGAATTTGCTTGCTCCCCATATTTCTGTTTGGCACGTTACCAGAACGCCATACGAAAGATTTCGCGAAGTAGGGGATATATCGTCGGAATTGCAAACCCGAGGCTGCCAAGTGGGATATTCGGGAGAGATGTCACGCCCTTTTTTGGACAAGGTACAAGAAATTTCAGATGGGCCCGTTTTAATCACGGGATCGCTTTATATGATTGGAAGTGCAATATATCAACTCAGGGATGATTTTGAAGATCTTTCCTTTTTTCGGGGAATGGAACTGACCGAAAGCGAAACGCATGGAAAACAAAAAACGAAAGCACTTTGAAAAGGATTTGATATGTATCTGATTGTAGGATTAGGAAATCCGGGAACGCAGTACTTGAATACGCATCACAATGCGGGCTTCACCGCCGTTGAAAAATTGGCCGATGCCGGCAGGGAATGGAAATCGGAACATAAATCGCTGACGCAAAAAGTGCTCGTGGCGGGGGAAGAGGTCATCCTTGCCAAGCCGCAGACGTTTATGAATCTATCGGGAGAAGCGGTGCAGGCTTTGATGACTTGGTATAAAATCAAGCCCGAAAATCTGCTGGTCTTTAGCGATGACGTGAATTTGGATGTGGGGCGGATTCGGATTCGCGCGAATGGCAGCCATGGCGGGCAAAACGGACTGCGAAATATCATTGAACATATTGGCGACAGGTTTCCGCGAGTGCGTTTTGGAGTGGGCAAGTGTCCGCCCAAATGGGATTTGGCGAATTGGGTGCTCTCTAAATTTCCTCCCGAAGATAAACCGATTTTTGAAGAAGCGATTTCAAAAGTTCCCGCTCTTGTGGAATGCTATTTCCGTTTCGGCATGGGAAAGTGCATGGAACGCTATAACGGAAAGTGATTTTTTTGTGCTATTTGTCCTTTTTTGTCAAAAAGGATGTATGCTTATAAATACGGATGAGGACGAACTTTAAAAAGGAGAATCTTCATGGAAATTTATAAGCTTTTGCCGAATAAGGACGGACTTATCGCTTTCCAGAAAGACGGACAGACGATTTTGGTTGATACGGGTTTGGCGGATTCTTTTGGCGGAGCGAATGCGCCGCTGGAAATTTGCGGTGTGACGGTGCCTTTTCAACGTGATCTTTCGGAATTGCCGCTTTGTGGAAGGAATCCGGAAATCGTTTCTCGGATTTTAGACGGTGTGGCGATAGATCGAATTTTGGGACTTTCTGGGCTTTCTCCTTTTAAAATCATTGTCGATGCATCGGCGCATCGCATTCAATTTGATACCGAGGATATATCGCTTTCCCACGACTGGCATTCTGTGGAAATAGAAATGGTGGGAGGATGCCTATTTGTTTCGATTTGGCTGAATGGAGTTCCTCGTAAACTTCTTCTGGATTCGGGAACGCCGACTTCTTTTGCGGATTCTTTATGGTTGGACGCTTGTGTACGCAAAGCGGATCGTCAGGATTTTCATTTGCTGTCTGGCGCAGAAACGGCTTCCGTTTATCGGGCTCTTTCAAAAATCGCGGGATTTACATTTCCCATTCGTTACAGCGTATTGTCCGATGCCTTGCGGAAAAAAATCGAAAGCCAGAATCATTTGCCGGCAGGAACGGTAAACGGCATTTTGGGCTCTGCGCTTTTGGAGAATCATCGTGGCTATCTCGATGTGGCTTCGGGCATTTTCAAAGTGATGCAGTAATTCCTTCCCACAGAAACGAGACATTCCGCTTCCTTTTGGCCGCGTTTCTCGTTTTACTTTTTTCCAGCGACAAAATTTTCTATCTTTTTTGTGCAAAAAGAGGTCCTTATGAAACTACTTCCCGAAGCTTTGACATTTGACGATGTTCTTCTTGTCCCTGCGGAATCCTCGGTCTTGCCGACCCAAACGGAAATCAAGACGCAGCTTGCGCCCAATATCAAATTGAATATTCCCATTATCAGTGCTGCGATGGATACGGTGACGACCGCCCCTCTTGCCATTTCAATAGCCTTGCAGGGCGGTTTGGGAGTCATTCACAAAAATATGTCGATAGACGCCCAGGCAGAAGAAGTTCGTAAAGTGAAACGCTGGCAGTCCGGAATCGTTTTGAACCCGGTGACTCTCGATGCGGATCAGCCGTTGAGCGACGCCTATCAGAAACGTTTGGAAACCAAGGTAAGCGGATTTCCGATTCTTTCCAAGGGCAAGGTCGTCGGTATGCTCACGAGTCGGGATCTTCGCATGATTTCGGATCGCAATGCTAAAATTAAAGACGTGATGACGAAAAATCCCATCACGGCGTCCCCGAAAATCAGCTTGGCCAAAGCGAAGGAAATCTTGAACGAGAACCGGATAGAAAAGCTTCCTCTGGTTGATGCGAATGGCACTTTGAAGGGGCTTGTCACCATGACGGATATTCAGAAGCGTGAAATCAATCCAAATGCGAGTTTGGATAAAAATGGACAGCTTTTGGTTGCCGCGGCGGTCAGTACTTCGGCGAATACTTTGGAACGTGTTCATGCTCTTGTCGATGCCGGAGTGGATATGGTGGTTATTGATACCGCTCATGGTCATCATATCGGCGTTCGCAATATGGTGAAAACGGTTCGCAAGAAATATCCGAAGCTCACGATTTGTGCGGGCAACGTGTGCACGCCGGAAGCGGTGATGGAACTTGCCAAATGTGGAGCCAATGTGGTTAAAGTGGGAATCGGTCCGGGTTCCATTTGCACGACTCGCATTGTGGCGGGAGTGGGCTATCCCCAGTTCTCGGCGGTCGTGGAATGCGCCAAGGCGGCTCGCAAAGCGGGCGTGAAGATTATTGCCGACGGTGGAATCAAGTATTCTGGCGATATCGTAAAAGCGCTGGCTGCGGGCGGCAATGCGGTGATGCTCGGCAGTCTCTTTGCCGGAACTGAAGAAAGCCCGGGCGAAGTGATTCTGGCGGATGGACGCAGTTACAAGAGTTATCGCGGAATGGGTTCTCTTGGCGCGATGAAAGCGGGTTCTGCGGACCGGTATTTCCAGGGCAGCGTGACCGAGGAGAAGAAGTTCGTCCCCGAAGGCATTGAAGGCCGCGTTCCTTACAAGGGACCGCTTCGCGATACGATTTATCAGTTGATCGGCGGCATCCATTCGGCAATGGGTTACGCTGGAGCTGCAAATCTGGACGAGCTTTATAAGAAGGCGACCTTTGTGCGCATTACGGGTGCGGGTCTTCGGGAATCGCATCCGCATGACGTGACGATTACGAAGGAAGCTCCGAACTATCACGCCTAGTCTGTGGGAAGCTACAGAAATTTAAAACAGTTCGCAGCGATGCGGGCTGTTTTCGTTTGTATGAAATCGCATAGTCATCGTAAGTTTTTTTTGGGGGGGGATTATATACGATCTTCCACCAAATACTCTCAATTAAAAATTTTTTCAAAGTGTGAACATCTTTTTCGCAAAGTGGAACTCTTTTTTTTCAATACAGGAATTTCTTTTTCACAAGGAAAATTTCTTCTCGCAGACTGCGAGGTGCTCGCTTACGCCCATGAGCCTTGGAAGCTCCGCTTCCTTTAGGCGAATTGTGCAAAGCCCCATGAGTCTTGGGAACTTGTTCCCTTAGACGAATTGTCCCTTCCAGGGATACTTCAACTACGGAATCGGAGATTCCTAGTTTCAGGGATGCCTTGTAGGCCAGCGGGCGGAAGGGATAAGGGGGCTTCAGAGTTGACGCGTTGCGTCCGCGGCTGCGGCTCAGTAATGCCTGCAAGCAAGCTTGCGGCGCAACATTCGCCTTGCACGCTTTTGCGAAGGCTCCCTTCCAGGGACAATTCGTCTAAAAGAGTAAAACTCTTAAGACTCATGGGCAGCCCCTTTTCCCTTCACCCTATCCCCCGCCACGCTTGGCGGTGGGAAATTTTAAATTCTGGGGCGGAATGAGATATGTTACTTCGCGAAAGGGGATATAGTCTTTTTCACAAGCTGAACTCCCTTTTAAAGAGAAACGTTTTTTCATAAAGTGATTTTTCTCGCAGGTTGCGAGGTGTTTTGCATTTTGGCTAGCCGTTTCTCCTATATTTCCAACTCCCCACTACCTTCTGATCACTAGTCGCTAACCATGGTTCGACTAGTTCGACAAGCTCACTAACCGACGGTCCCTGAGTTTATCGAAGGACATCAACCAAGCAAATCGAGGTGGAATTTTATATATAAAACCCTTTTTTTTCAATGCGGGAACTTTCTTTCACAAGGGGAATTCAGTTATCAGTTATCAGTTTTCAGTTTTCAGTTCCAACTTCCAACTTCCAACTAACCACTTCCCCCTAATCCCTAACATCACCCCCGCGGGTGCGCCTTTTTAAAACTTTCCTTGAGTCGTTCTGCGGAAATATGCGTGTAAACTTGCGTGGTGGCAAGGCTTTCGTGCCCGAGCATCTCCTTGACGCTCATCAGGTCGGCTCCGTTTTCGAGCAGGTGCGTAGCAAAGCTGTGGCGCAGTACATGAGGACTCGCTTTTCCCTCCCAACCGATGCTCCGAAGTAAATCGTGAATGTCCCGACGCAGAGTGCGGACATTGTGCGCTTCTCCCTGCTCATTTAAAAATACGGCTCCTTTTGCGGAAACAAGGCGACCCGCTTCGGCAAGTTTTAATTTGTACGTATTAAACCAGTCGATGGATTCTCGCGTCAGGGGAACTTCCCGCTCTTTGTTGCCTTTTCCGATAACCCGGACGGTGCGATTTTGAAAATCCAAGCGCAACCAAGTAAGGCTCTGGCATTCCGAAATGCGCAGTCCGGAACCGTAGATAAGTTCCAGCAGAACGCGCGCCCTGATCATCGGTAGTGGTGGATTTTCAATCTCCTGAAAGTTGATTTTGGCCAAATCTTTTTGAGAAAGGAAAGAAACCAGTCGCTTGGGCTGCTTGGGCATGGGAACGGATTCTGCCGGATTGCTGTCGAAAAGATGCTTGCGCACCAGATAGTGCCCAAAGCTCTTCAGGCAGGCGATGTGCAAATCGATGCTGGAAATTTTCAGAGCTTCCTGTTGCCGCAGATTCCAAACATAAGTGCGGATTGCATGGGCTGTGAAGGAATGCAAATCAGCATTGGGAGGCAATGTCGCAAGAAATTTGGCGAGGGATTCCCGATAGGTGTTTGCCGTGCGGGGGGAAAACCTGCGTTCGAGCAAAATATACCGGATGAAATTTTCTGCGTGTTCCGAAAGCAATGCCATTCCGTTTAAATCTACAAGTTTTTTCACTCCATGTTTGACGAAAATTTTATCTTGTGGAAGATGTTCCGCAAAATTTTGAAAACGGTTTTGCTTGCTTGCCTGTTCGCTGTTTTGGATGCGTGGTCCATGGAACGTGTCGTTGGAGCGAATGCTTCTTTGGACATTCATGCGGGCGCACGTTCTGCCGCTTTGGGTGGGGCTTCCATCGCTTTGGAAGGGGATTTGCTGGAACTGACGTCGAATCCGCAGCAACTCTCGAATGCGGAAAATTCCTGGGTAGCGTTTAGCCACGTTGCTTACTATGAAGATACGCGCTATGATTATGGAGCGGTGCAATTTCCTTTAGGGGAGTTGGGCGGCTTGGGCATCGCGTTTTCCCGATTCGGAGCGGACGATATTCCTTGGATTGCGGAAGGCGATCCGATTCCCGAAGGTTCGGACTATAAGACGCTTTCGATTGCCGATTATGTTTTTTCGCTGGCGTGGGGACGGCATTTTTTGAATGGACGCTTGAACGTCGGCGTGGGCTTTCACGGGCTCTATCGGGAACTGGATCAAAGCGGTTGGGGCTTTCGTGGAGATTTGGGCGCAAGCTATCGCATTTTGCCGAGATTTGTCGTTTCGTCTTTTTTAAAAGGCTGGACCTCGTCGGCAACGACCTGGGAAGAAGGAACGTTTGAATACAGTTCCCCCGAGTGGTATTTGGGCTTGCGCTTTGAACAGCCCGTCTCCTATTTTTACGGGACTTTTGGCGCTTATTGGCAAAGTGCCGGTATTTTGCATCGGGAAAATCGGGATGAGGATTGGGATGGCGGCGTTCGCGGCGGAAGATTTTGGGAGCATCCGCTGGATTGGTTGGGCGGAGGGCGTGCCGGTTTGGAGTTCCGGTTTGATTTTGGTTTGTCGCTTCGCGCAGGGCTTTCAAGCCTTTCGGAATGGGAAAGTTGGACTGCAGGCGCTGGATTTGCTTTGTCGAACTGGCTCCGCGTAGATTATGCGTTTGAATCCCATCCGACACTTTCCGCGGTGCATCGCGTCAGTTTGGAAGTTTCTCCGGGACTGTTTCTTTTCCCCAAGAAAAAAACGGCGAAAGCGCCTGTTCAAGAAGAAAAGTCGATGGAAGAAAAGGAAGCGATTTCGGAATTGGAACCGATTCCCGAAGAGGAAACGCCAGAAGAAGATTCCGCTGGTGGAATTTATTGGGAAGAATAGAGGTATATTAGAACTATGAGCGAATTGAATAATTATCGTGCTGCCGGTCTATTTGATCTGCTTTCTGCGCCTGTTACGCCTATCGGCGCTTTTGATGCGGAACAATTCAAGAAAGATGTGGAGCCTTTATTGGAAAAAGGATCGGTTTTTATTGCCGTCGATTTGAGCGGCCTGGATTTTCTTTACAGCGACGCTTGCAGTGCATTTAACATCGTCCGTCAGGAACTTGCCAAAAAGAATGGCGTTTTTGCGGTTCTTACCGATCACGATATTGTGGAAGATTGCTTGCGAAAAGCCGGTTTGGACAAGACTTTGACCATCTTTCGGAAAGAGGCCGACATGATGGCGTTCTCGATGAAAGAGGATATGTTGAAAAATGAGGAAGGCGAAGTGAAGATGGCTGCGGAGGTCAAGAGCGAAAATCGTCGTCCTTCCGGATCGATGCATTCGGTTCGTCGTCGTGTGACGGGACGCTTCACCAAAAGTTTCAATGCGATTCATAAGGATACGACCATCAAGGGTATGGACAATCCGTTCAAAGAAGAAAAACGCGGTTCTTCTGTGTGGACTTGGACTTTGCTGGGAATTGCGGCTGTTGCTGCCGTTGTTGTTTATATCGTTCTGCGCTAATGGATTCGTTTCGCGAATACAAATCTTTCAAGTCGGAATGGAAGTCGAAAAAACGGATCCCTATTTTGCGGGTTCTTTTCGTCTTGATTTTGCTTTATGCGGGCTATGCCAGCGGAACATTTTATAAAGCCTATTCGGCTGTCGAAAATTTTTTTCGGCATGAAGAAGAAAAGGCATATATAGATGTTTCTTGGCGGGAAGGCTGCTCCATGACGACGGGAGAGGCGTTTGTCATCAAGAAAAAGTTTTGGGGAGGTTGCGCTTGGACGGTGCCTTCTTCGCGAGCGTCGGTTTATTTGCCGGACAACCCCTTTCTCCGGTATTTGGCCAGCGTTCCCGGGACTTCGTATCCGTTGAAGATTTACTGGATTGCGGACACTTCGGATTTTTGGAATCCGGGCATGGTTGGAGTGAAACGGGATTCTCTTTTGTCTTGGTATTATCATTTCAGGATGGAAGATTCTTCTTTTGCTTGGGTGACGGCGGATGGTTGCCGTTATCCTGGCGCTTGTCCGCGAAATCCGCTTTCTGGCGGCGCTCTGCCGATTCCCGATGATTTTGATTTTCACGGGCGAGAGAATCTGCTTTTGAAAGATCTTTTTATGGGAATTGGAGAAGCTCCGGTATTTCCGATTCTTCCGGCCAGGGTTCTTTCGGTGTCCGAGGACTCGCTGGGATACAAGTTATTTTTGGATCATGGCGGAAATTTGTTTTCGCGGATTTCCGGGTTGCCGTATTTAAAACCGAATGTGGTTGTCGGCGCGCAGATTGAATCTTCCGAGCCGATAGGAAGCCTTTCGCCCAAAGACGAATCCTTTTTCTTTTTAGAAGTTTTGCGCAATGGCCGTTTTGTTCGCTGGGATGAGTTTTATAGGGAAACGCATCTGGTCGAGGAATGCGACGTGGAACGTTTTCGGATGGATTTAGGGATTTAGCATGAAACGTCTGCTGTTGCTTTCTTTATGGCTGTTGCTTTCCTGTTCTCAATCGGATGATGGGCCAATCAGCATTTATCCGGACGATTTTGAATTGAACGGTTACGGTTATGTTCTTTCTGCGCAGCTGGATTCCGGGCACCGCTTTCATCTTTACGGCGATTCTTTTGCGCTTTCTTTGGACAGTATGTGGACTTTTGGAAACTGCTTTCTGAAAAATATCGAACTGAATCTGCAATACCCGAATGATACGGTTGCGACAATTCAAGTGAAACTGGCTTTGGGAAATACGGGAAAAACGGATTGTCCGCAGCCGTTTTTTCGACCGGATACGGTGCTGCAAATCGCATTCCCCGATTCTTGGAAAGAAAGGAATATCCGGGAAATTCGGGTGGAAGGAAATGCGCACAACGAATTGTTTGCGGAAAATGTAGATACGTCGGCAGCGGCTTCGGCTACATTCAAGGATTCCATTTTGGTTCGGCGTGGAACTTTACAGGCAGAAAGCCTTTCGGTGTATTTGGATTCGGCGTTTGACGATCCGTATGCTTTGCCGCGTCGAACATTTGATGAAAAAGCAGGCGTGCTCGCGGTAAACGATTCGATTCAAGTGGATTCTTTTGCGTATCGTTTTGTACAAGCGAAGTGCCTGGAAATTCATGACTCCTGCGAAACCATTCCCGATACCATTTGGAATATCTCTTGGCGACTAAAGGATACGAATGCGGTTTCGATTCGGGCTGTGTGCGCGGATACATCTTCGGATTCCCTGGTGTTTTGTCTTTCCAAAAATTGGGAGGTGGATTCATCGTCTTTTGAAGATTCCGTTCGGTTGCGACTGGATACGACGTGGTTCAATTCCAAATATTTTGTCCGGCAAATTCCTCGGTGCGCCGCTTTGCAGGAAGGCGATTTTTCGGGAAATGCGTCTGCCGGAAGATTTTTTAATGCGAAGTATGTTCTTTTTATTCCATCGGCGGAAGAATCGGGCTGCGGCCCAGCAGCCTTATCGGAATGGATTTTCTACAGTTTGACCCAGAACAAAGAAATGCTGGATTCGGCTCAAGCGGAAGGCTTGCGCTTGGCTTGGAAAAATGCTTCTATCGGACATGAAGAGGAAAAAGAATGATGCCCATTGAATATACTTTTTCTCCGGAAATTTTGGAAGAAGATCGAACGGTGATTTTGGAGAGTTCGCTTTTTCAAACATGGCTTGTTCGTTCGCAAAAAAAATTTGTGGTTTCAAAAATCCATTTTTCTTCGGTGGATTTTCGACAGAAAAAACATTCGCCGCTGTTTATCAAATTGACGGCGACGGCCTTGCTGCCCGATGGAAAACCTGTCCATGGAATTGTTTTGATTCGCGGCAATGCGGTGGGAATTTTAGTCGTGCTGTGGTGCGAAGGCAAACCGTATTTGCTTTTGGTGCGTCAGCCTCGATTTGCCATCTCGGAACCGGAATCCTTGGAAATTCCCGCCGGCATTTTGGATTGGTCGAGCGATTATCGCCAAGTGGCTTTGTCGGAATTAAAAGAAGAAGCGATGATGGACGCCAAAGATGAAGAACTCATCGATTTGACGGGATTTTACACAGATGGAAAATTGGACGGTCATGCGGGCAGCTGTGGACTTTTGGACGAAAGAATCCGCTTGTTTGCGATTGAACGGACGGTTTCCTCTGAAGAATTGAAACGATTGGACGGTCGAAAGCAAGAATATACGGATGAAAACGAGTGGATTCGCACCGTTGTCCTTCCTTATGAAGAGGCGGGCAAGTCGTTTATCGATCACAAAAATTTGCTGGCGATGTTCATGTATGAACGTTATTTGTCGGCGCAGGGCAGGCACTTGTAAGGGCAAACCGATTTATTTCGGTTTCGGCTTCCGCTCGGATGTAAGCGTAATCGCCAAAAGGAATTTCCGCAGAAAATTCAAAATCTGAAAAACGAGTGGCAGAGATGTCGATTTGGCGTTCTCGAATTTCCGTTTTCTTTTTTCCAAAAAAACATAGCGTTTTTAAAGCCCCAAAGTCCGTTGAACTTTTGAAGTAAAAAGTGGCTCCGCTTGGAGAAAGCTTCCACCAAAGTGCAGGACCGTTTGTTACATACAAATTCATCCCTCGATGGAGGCTTCTGGGCGATTCGCTTTGAATAACGGTGCGGACGTAACCGAAAACGTGGGCATGGGAACGCTTGAGCTTGAACAAAGGAATTTGAACGCCTGTGTATTCATTCAAATCGCCGTGGGCGTCGTTTCCGCCAAAGGGAAGAATGTAGTTCCCTTTTTCCAATTCGGATATCCAAAATTTTCGTCCAAGAATAAAACCCTTGTCTCGGGAACCATTCCAAAATTCCAGTGCGACAATCGGATTCTTTGAATTTTTTTGCAGATCGCATTCCTTCCATTCGCCTCGTCGAAAAATAAAGCGCTCCAGTCGTCCCATCGGTTCTTTGGGGTGGGCGGCAATGCAGGGGAGTTCGACTTGAGAAACGATGTTGGCAATCGAAAGCGTGGGCGCATTATTCAGCCATTTTCGTCCGCAGTCCCCTTCGCCAGGGATGTAAAAAGCGTTTCCGGGAACTAAAAGATGGACGTTGCGATTTTCGGCATTTCCTGCGGAAATTTCTTCTCCCGCAATCATTTGGGGATAGGGAGGAAGCTCGGCAATTTTTTTTTGGAGGTTCTCGTAACGCGCGTTGGCATCGGTGCGTTGCATATAGTCGGATTCGCTAAAAGCAAAGTCGTAGGAATGGTCCGTGCAAAAAACAAAATCCAAACCGACAGCCTTTGCCGCTTGTTGTAAAACGGCTGGGGATGCGCCAAATTCAACGGGATCCGCGGATAGGCTGGTGTGAACGTGAGTGTCTCCCGCAAGATAATCCTTGGGCTTGGGGACGGGTTCTTTGAGTACGGTAATGCAAAGCGGCGAGGGATTTAATCCGGTGAGGTTGAATCGGCGAATGCGCTTTTCAGATTTGCCGAATTGCACATGGAGCACGGCGTCCACTTTGTATTTCCCCGGAGGAATTTTCCCGCAATCTACGCTCCGAAAATAGAATGGCGAGCTGATGGATTCGCCGATGCGTTCCTCTTTTTGAAAACGTTCTTTGTCGCAAGAAAATGTCGCCGTTAAAGAATGTACAAAAACGGGGAACCGGTTGGCTTCCCGGATGACGACGAAAAGCTTGACGGGTTCATCGGGAACGATTTGGAAAGGCGCGTCGATGAGGATTTCCGGCTCTTTCTTGTAAAGAAGGGACCAGGGAAGCTTGAACTTGTAATGGATTTCCGCATATTCCGGCATGGCCGCTCTTGTTATTTCTGGTTGATGACGCCGAAACTGAATCGGAATTGCAGCATGAGACCGCCTAAATCCCATTTGGCTTTGTCGGTATCGGTGTCCGGGACTACTTTGGAAAACGGATCGTCCGACTGAACGATAATGCGGGAGTATCCGATATCGCCGTAGATGTTGATGCTTTTCCAGGTGGCGACGAGATAGCCCAAACTGACTCCGAATCCATTTCCCCACGGCTTTGTTTCGGCTTCGATATGCCCCCAGCTGGAATATATTTCTGTCCCGGGAAGCATCCAGTACCAGCGTACGGCAATGCTAAAAAGGCTCGCGTTAGAAAGGCTGATCAGATTGGGAGAAAATGCCATACGGTATTCCAGATACAAGGGAAATCCTTGCAGCGTATAGCTGTAATCGTGGATTTTATCTTTGCGGTCGGTGACGATGACGGATTCGTTGTCGTAGATGAATCCGAAACCCGCGCTGATAAAATGCCCGGTTCGCCATTGCCATTGAATGCCTGCGGTAATCGGGAAGCAAAAATTCACGTTTTGAAAATCCTGCTTGGCGACGTAGGCGGATTCCGCTTCGGTCAAAGCATCTTCCCGAAATTTCTTGTAGATGGTGTCTATCTGGGATTGAAATTTATCGCGGTTGTCAAATCCCAAAAATGAAATGGACGGCTGAATGAAAAAAGAAAGAATGCTTTTGTCGTCTCCGGATTTGGATGATGACGTTTCTTGGGAACGGGTGGAATCCACCGTGAACGCAATGGATGAATCCGCGGCGGAAAGGCTTGCGCAGAAAAATGCCAAGGCAAGCAGAAACTTTTTCACTCGTCGTCGTCCTCTTCTTCGTCATCCGGGTGGGCATCCGCTTCTTCTTTCGCTTCTTTTTTGGCGAGCAGTTTTTCGGCCTGTTCTTTTTGAATCCGTTTCTGGAATTTCTTTTCCAATTTGGCGATGTATTTCTCTTGGCTTTCTACCGATTCCAGGCGCTTTTGAATGCTGTCCGGAACAGTCGTGCGGTAATTTTCCAAATAGTAGCGTGCGGATTCAAATTGGTCGAGTTCTGCGTAGCTTTCCACGAGCAAATAGAGAGCTTCCGGTCTGCGCTTGCTCTGTGGGAAAAGATCCAGAAATTCTTTCATGTAGATGACGGTAGATTGGGGGTGGCCGAGTTTGCGATATAGGCGGGCTGTCCGAAAATCCCGTTCTGCACGGCGCTCCAGCAACAAGAGCATGTAATGATTCACGGAATCCAGCAGCGGAGATTCCGGATAGTTGGAAATGAATTTTTCAAAATCTTTCATGGCGAGGGTCGTGTTGGTTTCGTCCCGGTCGATGTTGTATTCGATATTGAACGAGGAGACCGCCTTGCGAAATTCTGCGGTTTCTATGAACGGGGAACTGGGAAAATTGTTGATGAAACTGCCGTATTCCCCTCTTGCTTCGAGCCATTCTTCCAGATTGAAATAGCTTTCGGCAAGCAGAAATTGCGTCTGCTCCATGTAGCCCGTGCCAATGCAAAGGTTCAAAATTTCTTCGAGAGGTTCTTTTACCCGTCCGTAGCGTCCGGCTTTAAAATCCTTGTCTGCGCTGTCGAAACGGTTCTTGCACATTTGCGTGCGGTCTCCGCCCCCTTCCGGGGCGCAAGCAGAAAAAAGAAACGCGAATATGGCGAAAAATCCTAAGAGCGAGATGTATTTGTTTGTGCGCATTGGTCCGTCTTGGAAAGAATGGAACGGTTAACAAGTTACTAAATTAGCAAAAAAATGAGTTTAGAAATTTTATGATTCTGGTTCGGTATGTGCTGAAAGAACATATAGCGCCCTTTTTGCTTGCGCTGTTTGTCATCACATTCCTTTTTGTCGTGGATTTTCTGGTGACTATTCTCGACAATGTTCTGTCGAAAGGGCTGCCGATTTCTACCGTGCTGGAAATTTTTGCGCTGAATATCGTCTGGATGCTTTCCTTGTCGATTCCTATGGCGGTTCTTGTAGCCTGCTTGATGGCTTTCGGGAGGCTTTCTGGGGATCAGGAAATCACCGCGATGAAAGCGGCTGGGGTTTCGCCTTTGCGGATGATGCGACCCGTGTTGCTGGTGGGCGTTTTGATTTCGGAACTTTTGATCCTTTTTAACAATTGGATTTTGCCCGAAGCGAATCATAAATCGGTCGAATTGATGAGTGCCGTTTCGCGGAAAAAACCGCATGCGTTTATCGATGCAGGAAAACTCACGACGCAATTTCCCGGAGTGCAGCTTTGGGTCGATAGGATTGATCCGGTGACGGGAACGCTCTATGGAATCCAGATATTTGAAACCGAAGGAATGGGACCGCCCCGGGTTGTTTTGGCGGACAGTGCAACGATGGATTACGCCGATCACGGCGCCACGCTGATGCTTCGCTTGAAAAGCGGAGAAAATCACATGGTGGAAAAAGACGATCCGGCACAGTATTTCCGCATCCGTTTTTCGTCGGAGGATTTTGCCGTCAAAAATGTCAATGACCGTTTGGAACGCCGGGATCGCAAGCATCGAAGCGATCGGGAAATGCCCGTGGAAATGATGTTGGACGTGATACACGAAGCGGAAAAAAATGAACGGGCAATTGTTCAGGAATCGCGAGGTTCGCTATTTCCAGATCTCAACCGGTTGCGTTCCCTTGTTCTGGGGGATTCGATTATTCCTCGAAACGAAAATTGGGAATTGACTTCGGATTCTTTGCGCCACGTTCGCGCTTTGCGGGATGTTTCTATTGCGGAACGAACCCGATTGCGTTTGGTGCATCGCACATCGGAGCGTGTGCTGAATGAAAGGAAACGGCAAGCGCAGTATTGGGTCGAAGTGCACAAAAAATTCAGTACGGGAGTTGCTTGTTTTGTCTTTGTACTGATTGGCGCACCTTTGGGAATTATGGCTCGCAAGGGGGGCATTGGAACGGGAATCATTTACAGTATCGCTTTTTTTGTGCTGTATTGGGTGTGCCTTATCGGAGGCGAAAATCTGGCGGATCGCTTGATCGTTTCGCCGGTTTTGGCAATGTGGATTTCAAATGCGATCATCGGAACCGTCGGCGTTATTTTCATGTGGAAAATGTATCGGGACCGCTATTCGGGCACGTCGCCGCTGGGGCAATTCAAAAATGGCGTTCTTGTTCTGTGGCGAAAAATCCGCCGAAAAAAATCCCTGTCGGAGAATACGCCATGAAATTTTCCCGCTACTTGATCGGCAATTTTTTGCGGATGTTCCTGCTGGTGCTTTTGGGCGCCGTCTTCATGTTCATCGTCATCGATTTTGTGGGGAATATCCGGACGTGGTTGCTTCGGGATATGGCGGATGTTCGAGAATATTACTTGGCGTATTTGCCCTATATCGTGTATCTGGTTACGCCTGTTGCTCTTTTTATCGGAGTGGTCGCTTCCGTTGGCAATATGTCGCGCCATTTGGAAATCACGGCGATTCAGCAATCCGGGCGCAGCCCGTTTCGCGTCCTTGTCCCTGTTTTTGGCGTGGGCGTTTTGGTCACCCTTTTTTCTTTTTATCTCGATGCCAAAATTCTTCCCGACGCCAATCACGAGCGTTATAAAATTATGGAACCGCTTTCGCAGCAGCGTCGCGATCCGAGAATCAAGGACAAAAGGGATTTCGTGTATATTTCCGGCGATAGAACCAGCTGGTTTATGCGCTCTTATGGAGGCACGACCAAAGTCGGAAGAGATGTCGTTCTGCTGATTTACCGCGATGGCGATCTTTACGAGCGTTATGATGCCAAGCGTTTGCGTTGGATTGAACCGGATACGAGCGAGCCGAAATCGCAGGGTGCTTTAAATAAAGTTCGGAAACACGCCGTCCGTCGGGAAGAAGGAAAATCGGTGGAAAAATCGGAAAGGACGGAAGTCGCTCCGGATTCGTTCGCTGATTCTTTGAAACAGGATTCCCTTTTGGAAAATGAAGAAATTTCTTGGAAACAGAAGTTGCTGAAATCGGCTGGAGCATTTTGGGAATGGGCGGCGAACGGATTTAAGGCCGACGACGATTCTGTCGCTTTGCTGGAAGAGGGCTATTGGCGTTTGGAAGAGGGTTTTCGGCGTACGTTTTTGAAAGAAGGTGTGGTGCAGATTCGGCATTTTGTTCGAGAAAGCTTGAAAAATAAGACGACGTTGCTTCCCGAAGATTTTTTGGATGAACGCCAGCGCGGCGATGAAATGGACGCCAAAACCATTTTGCGCAAGATCGAAGTGCAAAAGAGATCGGGAGAAAATACGAACAAATTGGAAACGGCGTATTTTTTCAAGTTTTCCGGTTCGGTGATGAATTTTATCGTACTCCTCATTGGAGCCGCTCTGGCTCACCGCTTTAGTCGGAATGGAGGGCTTTCTCAAAAGTTCGGGGTTGGTATTCTTTTGGTGTTTAGCTATTATGTAGTTATCAGAATCGGTCTGAAGATGGGAGAAAATGGTGCGCTTTATCCGATGCTGGGTGCTTGGATTGGGCATATTGTTTTTGCGATGATTGCGATATGGATGCTGTATCGATCATTCCGTCTGTAAAATGGATTGTGGGTGAAAGTTATGTCTGATATTTTATATGTCGTTTCCGGTTTGCTAGTCGGCCTTGCGTTCCAAGGAGGGCTCTTTCTATTTGCTATTCCGTTTGCTCTTGTGGCTCTCGTTTTGGCTTGGTTGAATCGACCGAGTTTGCCGGTTGCCGGAGGAAAAAGTCCGACGGAGGCGAGTCCCATTTTGCGCCGCCCAACGATTGCCGATGCGACGACAGTTGGCCGTATTTTGCGCCCCGCCGCAACCCAGATTGCTCCGATTCTCTCTTCTCGGGATACGTTTTCCGCTTACCCTGGTGAGGGAAATTCTTCTTTGGACAAACTGAAAGGGAATGAAATCTGGAAAAAGATTGATGACGAGTTGGATTCGGTTTTTCGCCCTATTTTGCGTGCTTTAAAAACTTTGTTGCCCAAGGCGCATTCGGTGCTGCTTTTTTTCAAGACGGGAGACGGAAAATCGTTCGCGATTCGCCAGTTCGCTTCGGATTCGGAAAATTATATCCATAAATTTTGCTTGATCGCAGACGGTGCCGGTGTCGTCGGGCTGCTCTCTCGCCAGGATACCAATCGGATTTTAGAAGGGAATTTGCCGAATGGAAAAAGCCTCGGCTATTATGTGTCTTCGTCGCTTCTTCCTGTGCACTCTGTCGCTGGCGTTCCTTTATGCAACGGGAAAAAGCAGCGCATAGGTGCTTTGGTTGTCGATTCTTTGGAGCAAAATGTTTTTACTCCCGAGATTATCCCGATTTTGGATTCTTTTGCGTCGATGTTCTATATGCTTTCCTACAAGAGTTACGTGTCGGCGGCGAATTATCGGGAAAAGAAGAAATTTTACGAGCTTGCCGCTTACCAGCAAAAATTCTTTACGACCACTCTGCTCAAGGACACCTATAAGGAAATTTTTGAATATGTGAATCAGAATTTTATTTCGGATCGCATCATGATTCTTGTGTTTGATGATCCGGAACATGAGCAGGGAACGGTAGCGTTTTGTCGCGGCGAAGAGGAAAAATGGTTTGAAGGACGCCGTTTTTCGCTTTCGGACAAAGGCATTTTGCCGCTTGCGATGCGAACCCATTACCCGACGGAACGAGTGCTGAATCGCCGGGAATATGTTCCTCGGTTGAATGACGATGAACCGCAAAGCAATATGCTTCACTATCTTTTTGTGCAGCCCTGCTCGATGACAATGCGAAATTTTGCGCAGAATGAACCATCGGAATTGGCGATTTGCCTAGAACGCCGAAGCGAAGAAAAGTTTGAAACGCTGGAAAAGGATTTGCTCCGCTTTATGGTGAATATCGCGTATTTTGCCTACCAGCGGGGAATGCAATTTGAACACGAACAGTTTGAAATTTACCACGACGCTTTGACGGGGCTTTTGAACCGTCGCACGATTGACGAACGCATCTTGGAATTGGGCAGGACCAATCAGGAAAAGAATGTGGGCATCATGATGATGGACATTGACCATTTTAAGCATATCAACGACACTTATGGGCATCAGGCGGGCGATGCGATTCTCAAAGGAATAGCCGCGCGCATATCATCGGTTGCGGACAAGGGTGAAAATCTTTTGGCCCGTTATGGCGGGGAAGAATTTTTTGTCGCGATTCCCGGAGCGACTTCAGAGATTTTAAAAGAAACCGCGGAACAAATCCGGATGGCGGTCTGCTCGTCACCTTTTGATATCCACCAGACTGCGCCGATTCCCGTTTCTGTAAGTATCGGTTGCTATTTGGCTGAAAAGGGTTTCCGTGGAGAAATCAGTCGGGCCGTTCGCTATGCGGATGACGCTCTTTACCGCGCCAAGGAAACCGGTAGAAATCGGGTTGTCGAATACCAGGAACGGCCTTTTGATTTGAATGAAAGCGTCAAGTCGGATGCCGGTTCGGAAGGAACTTCGGATGTTCACGATTCTTGATTGGATTGTTCTTGTCTTTTACATTCTCTTTTCTGTCGGCGTCGGTATGTGGGCGTCCCGGGGAAGCAACAAAGGATTTGGCGAATATATGCGTGGCGGCGGTTCTATGCCGTGGTTCGCTATAGGCATTAGTTTAATTGCCACATCGGTGAGCGCAACGACTTTTCTCGGAAATCCGGCGGAAGCTTATTCTGCCGATATGAGTTTTCTGATGAATAATATCGGGGCGTTGATTGCCATTATTGTTGTCGGCGTTGTTTTTATTCCTCGGATTCGCCGCTCTGGAATTTCGAGTGCTTATGAACTTTTTGAAGTTCGCTTCTCTCCGATTGTGCGGCGTTTGGCGGCGATCTTTTATAGCCTGCACTTGCTGCTTCGGATGGGCATTCTTTTGTATGCGCCGTCGTTGGTTCTGGCACCGATTTTAGGAATAGACATCCATTTGGCCATTTTAGTTACGGCGGTCGTCGCCACGATTTATACTTGGTATGGGGGATTCAAGGCGGTCATTTGGACGGATGTTCTGCAATTTGCCGTGCTTTTTGGCGGCGGCATCATCGCCCTTTATATTTTGTCTCAAGGTGTCGGCGGTTTCTCGGAAATGTGGAATCTGGCGTCTGCTTCGGGCAAAACCCGATTTTTCGACGCTTCAAATTGGAATCCGGCTAATGCGCGCAACTTGCTTTCGGCTGGGCTCGCGTATGCCGTTATTGAAATTTCGATTCGGGGTTGTGACCAGCAATTTGTGCAGCGTTATTTGAGCTGTGATTCCATTAAGTCGGCGAATGCGTCAAGTATTCTCAGCATGATTCTTGGCGTGTTTGTTTCTGTTCTTTTCTTTTGGGTTGGTGCCGGGCTTTTTGTTTATTACCGGGTTTCGGGCGTAGGAGAACTTCCTGCAGGCGTTCCGTTGAATGGCGTTTTTCCGTACTTTATTGTTCATGTGATGCCGTCTGGGGCGACGGGACTGGTGATTGCGGCGATTTATGCGGCAGCGATGAGCAGCTTGTCTAGCGCTATCAACGCCTTGGGCAATACGACGGTCAAGGACATTCTACTCGTTCGTTCCGAGAATGCGGCGGCTTTGGCTAAGGCAAAAAAGTGGACGATTCTTTGGGCGGTACTCAGCACGCTTTGTGCATTCATTGCTGCGGATATGCAGAGTTCGTTGCTTTCAAATGCCCTTTTCTTTACGGGGCTTTTTACGGGTCCGCTTTTGGCCCTGTTCCTGCTCGCCTTCTTTTCGCACAAATTAACATCTTCAGCGGTGATCGTCGGCGTTCTCTTTGGAATGGCATCCATTTTGCTTTTTAATCCGATTCCATTTATACCCGCTTACCATCCGCCATTTGAAGGGGTTTTCTGTTTCTTTTGGAATCCGGTGATTTCTTGTGTTTCCACTCTGGTGGTGGTATCTATTTTGCGATTTGTGTTCCCCAAACGAACAATGAAAAAAGAGGAAATTGGATGACAGATGCAGAAGATTTGCGTTGGATGGACGCCGCTTTACGGGAAGCGGAAAAGGCGTACGATTTGGGCGAAGTTCCTATCGGTTGCGTGATAGTCAAGGACGGTCGTTGCATTGCCCGCGGTTACAATCAAGTGGAAACGCTGAAAGACGCGACGGCTCATGCGGAAATTATCGCCATCGGTGCGGCTTCTTCGGCTTTGGAAAATTGGCGGCTTTCCGGGGCGACTCTTTATGTGACTTTGGAACCTTGCCCGATGTGTGCTGGAGCCATACTGAACAGTCGGATTTCTCGGATTGTGTACGGCTCGCCCGATACGCGTTTCGGCGGTTGTGGAACGACAATTGATGTGATAAAAAATAATGCGCTCCATGCCGAAGTTCAGGTGACGGGAGGCGTCAAAGCCGAGGAATGTCTGGGAATTATCAAGGCGTTCTTTATGGAAATGCGCCAAAAGAAGGGAGATTCCGGCGCAAAGCTCCCCAAAGAATTGCTCTCTTAAATTATTTTTAGATTATGAATCGTTTTGCGTCCGTCTTTTTTTTAGCCGTGATTTCTGTGGCGTTCATCGCCTGTAAAGATTCCGTTTCTTTAGGATTTAATACGCAGAATCCGTCGCCGGAAGATTATGAACTGCGGAGTTCTTTGCGGGTCTTTTTGGAATTGCCCGATACGGTTTCTGCCGAAGCGCAGCAGTCGATGACGGCCAATGTTCAAGTCCGCATCCATTCCGAATTACTTTCGGCTTATGATGACGGATCGGGACGCTTTTTGTTGCGGGTGGATTCCGCTTCGTATTTTGCGGACAATCGGTCTGTAGAAGAGGTCGATCACATTCGTCGGTATTTGCAGACTCAGGCGGTGCAATACAAGATGGGAGTCGATGGGGAAATGAGTTCCGTACGCTTTGACGAAATGGTTGCCTGGCCGGATATCGGCGACGTGGATATTCGTCGCATCTTTATGAAAGTACAGCCGGTATTGCCTTCTAGTCCGCTGGCCAAGG
The DNA here is from genome assembly GCF_002300445.1 of Fibrobacter sp. UWS1. Lineage (NCBI taxonomy): Bacteria > Pseudomonadati > Fibrobacterota > Fibrobacteria > Fibrobacterales > Fibrobacteraceae > Fibrobacter > Fibrobacter sp. UWS1. The sequence goes on along the minus strand of NZ_NSGW01000001.1, from coordinate 1,133,964 downwards.
GCGATTCCTGGGAACGCCAACAAGTGATTGCCAATGACAAAGGCAAGCAGAGCATTGTTTATAAAAGATTTGAATTGGACGATGTTTTTTATCGGGATGGCGGGCGAATTGCCAAGCTAAAAATGAACATTCGCTATAAACAGAAAAGCGAAGACGAAGCGCAAATTATGGAAAGTCCGGATTTTATTCTCGGTTCGGGAACGATTCTTTTTGATATCGATGCGGGTAAAATTCTGGAAGGGGAATTGAATATCAACGGCAAAATTCGCGTGATAGAAAGAAGTCGGGACGACACGATTCCGGAATTGCGGGTACTTCAAAAAATTTCGTTGAGGAGACTTCGCGAATGAAAAAATCTCTTCTGTTCCTTGTCCTCTTTTTTGCGTTTTCCTTTGGAGTGACGCCTTTTCCGGCAGCGAAGCATCACAAGGTGACCTTGCAGGCAATCGCATCGCCATATTTATTGGAAACGGGCTTTGTTTTGAGTGCGGACGATACTCTTGAAATCGAGCCCGGCGTAGAGGTCTTTTTTAGTGAATATGCCAAGCTCTATTTGCGGGGAATGGTTCGGATTGCCGGAACGGCACAAAAACCGGTTTCTTTTTTGAGTGCCGATTCTGCGGAATCCTGGAATGGACTGTATATTTCGACGGGAGAGAATTATTTTCATGTCAAACATTTGCGCATTGAAAATTCTTTTCGCAACACGGTCATCCGCTCGCAGGGGCTTTTTGAAAATGTCACTTTTGTGAATAATTACTATGGGCTGTGGGTTGAAAATTCTCCCCATTTTGAACTGGCGAGTTGCGAATTTGTCCGCAACCGGTTTGCGCTTTCGGTGGGTGTGGGAAATGTCCGATTTCGCAATACCAAAATCCATAACAACGTTTTTGGGCTGTATCTGTATTCGGGAACCTCTTTCGATGGCGATCCGAAAGCCGTTTCGAATAATTTGGAAGCGGATATTCGCAGGGAATCCGATGAGCTTATCGGCAAGGGCCGCAAAATTTCAAAAAGTGTCTGGCAACGGATTGAATCGGAATTTTAAGAGGTATTGACTGTGGACGAAAAATTTCGCCGAGCTATCCGAAGAATGACGGGCACGAGCCTGTTGGGTCTGGGTTTTCGCCTGGATCGAATTTCGGAATTGGCAAGCCTTTCGCAGTCGATGGATATTCGTTGGTCGATAGCCCTTTATGAACATTTGGACGCAGCGGAATCCAAACCGGAAGAAATGATGTCGGGGAGCGAAATGATTTCCTACGGGAATGCCGCATGGAAATTGGCTTCGGAAGATTTTCCCGCCATCCTCGAAGAATATCGGCAGAAGTTTGAAGAATTTCGGGCGAAGTGGATGCAGCGTTTTGCAACGGATGAAATTTCCCGTCTGCTTTCGCAGAATCAGTATGTTTTAAAAGATGACACGGGCTGGTTTTATTCTGCTCCGGCGGAAAAATTGAAAACCCTTTACTATTCGACGATTCACTTGATGGAAGGAGATGCGGAAAAATTACTGGTCAATTTTTCGGGAAGGATTGAACACATGCAGGATATACTCTCCCGTATGTGGTATCGGGAAAGCGCCGTCGATGCCGTTTCCAAGATACTGCCTTCTTTAGAGGCCGCATTGCGTTCGAGCGAATATGAACTGGTCGCGAGGCTCCGGGCATCCCTCACCGAAATTTCTCGGAAACGTTTTTTGGCGGAATTTAAACCGGCCAGAGAAAAGGCTCGCCACTTTCAGACGATGCGCGCTTGTGCTAAAAATGTGGGAGCGAATGCGTCGAATATCGCCTATGAAAACGCTTTTCTCGCTTTTACGGATGATTTCTGCGATTATGTTCAGGGCATTGCGCTTTTCATCGGGAAGTGGTATCGCGACAAATGGCTTTTGTATCTGCGTGGATTTTCGCGTGGACAGTTGGATCTTTTTACTCATAAAACCGTGGGATGAAAATGAAAAAATCATTTTGGACTTTAATTCTTTCTGGAATCGGGGCGATAATTCTCGCAGGGAGCGCTTTTTATTTTGGAGCGCCTCTTTTTGGCTGGCTGATTATGGCGGCGATTTTTGTCATCTATCTGATGTCGGCGTGGAAAATTTTTCGCGGGATTGCCTCTGCGGAAGCGGAACGGAATCTTGTGGAAAAATGCAGGGAGGCGTGTGATGCCGGCAAGGAGCCTTTTGAAAGCGACGTTCAAGCGGATGGTCTGCTGTCCGCCAGAATTCGCTTTATGAAGAATTTGGTCGCTCGGCGTGTTTCCTTGACGGCGCAGGATTTGCCCATTTTAAAATCGACCTGGAGCGCAGCGGAAGATTCTCTTGTCAAAAACAACAGCGGGATTGTGGTGCTGCTCGGCTTGATGGGAACGTTTTTTGGATTGATGCTTTCCATCAATGCGGCAGGAGGAGCCATTGACGCTTCGGCAACTTCGGAAACGACGCTGGGAATTATCCAGAATATCTTTGCGAGCATGAAGGGCATTTTCGGTTCTTCGCTTTGTGGGCTTTGGGCGGCTCTCGTTCTAAACGCGGTCCATGCGACCTACCAAAAGGAACATGACGATTTGATTGGCGAATTGGACGAATTTACGCTTTTCTATTTGATCCCGAAGACGGCTCCGACCCAAAATTCCGCCGTGGATGAAATTCGTCATCTGATGGATGCTTTGAAAGCTTCGGATTTGGCTCGTGCTGAAGATTTCCGCGGAATGATTGAAGCGTCGAAATCGGCAGAAGCTTCCCGAACGCAAGCACTCGCCGAAAGCATGAATGTATTGCAAACGGCTCAACAGCAGGCGTTCGCGGAATGGCAGCAACAGCAAAAACAGAATTTGATGGACTTGCAAAATTCCTTTGCAGCAAGCGTTTCCAAGGTTGGCGAACAGGCTGTTGGCGATTTGGCATCAGCACAGAAAACGGCGCTGGAAGGCATGCTGTCTGTTGTTCAAAAATCTGCCGAAGACTTGTCCGCTATTCAAAAGAAGACGTTGGAAGAATTTTCTGCGTCGGGCAAAAACGCTTCGGCGGAACTTTGTGCTTCTCTTTCGCAGGTTACGGCAGGGCTTGCCGAAGAAATGCAAAAATTGTCCACGAGCGTTCGCTCCATTGAATCGGGAGTGGTCGATGGATTGGAAAAGGAAATTTCAAATCTTTCTGACAGCGTGGCGACATCGATTTCAAATCATCTGGAACAGCAGATGACAAATTCCGAACAGCAATGGAGTTCGTTTATGCAGTCCCTGAAGGAATCCATGGAACAGGTGGCGGCAGCTGAAAAGAATGGGCTTGAAATTCTTCATGGCGTCGCCGAAGAAGTGGCTTCGCGGGCGAACGACTCTTCTGTCGGGCTTTCCGAAACGGTAACTCGCGAAATCGAAAATCTTTCCCAAAAAGTGCAATCGTCGTTTACGGAACTGGCCAAGTCTTCGGAAACGCTTGTGGCTTCCGAGCGGGATTTGATTGCCGGCATTGAAAACCGGGTGCAAAAGCTCAACGAATCCACGGATTCGCTGGGAACGGGAATTGAAGAAACCGCAAAGTTGATGCGCGTCAATCAGTCGGAATTGGCTGCCAATTTGGAAATGTTTGGCAAAGGAATCGAAGCGGTTCTTTTGAAACTTTCTGGCGATATTCCCGAACGGGAAAACGAACAGAATTTTATCGAACAGTTGAACGCGTCGTTGCAATCCTTCCAGGAACGCTCCGGCGAAGTGCTGCTTGAAAACGCCCTTAAAACGCAGGAAATCTTGTTGGAAATTTTGGATCAGGTTCAAAAGACTCCCGCAAAGAAGGCTGAGTAATTCATGCGTAAACCGAGTGAAGAAAAACACTGGCTTGTTTTTACCGATTTGACGGCGGGTCTGTTGGCGTTGTTTATTCTGGCCTTTGTCGCCATGACGACGATGAAAGAAAAAAAAGCCGAAGCTTTGACCCGAACGGAACAAGAAGTGGTTAGCTGCCAAGAAGAGATGCGTCGGGTTGCCAAAGAACGGAACGCCCTGCTTTCTCAAAGTTTAAAGGCTCCGTTGGAAAAGGGAATCATCGCTCTTGAAAACGGAAACATTTTAATCCAGACTTCGGTTTTGTTTCCGCGAAATGGAGCGGACTTGACCAGCGAAGGGGAAAACGTCATCAGTTCCATTGGCGCGGGCTTGCAAGATGTGCTGGACACGGGCGATGCCATTATGGTTTCCGGATTTACCGACGATACGCCGACCAATTCGCCGACTTACACCAACTGGAATCTTTCGACGGAACGCGCCGTCAATGTGGTAAAGGCTTTGATTCGACAAGGCTTTCCCGCTGAACGCGTATTTGCCGCAGGCTTTGGCGAAAACCATCCGCGAGTGCCGAATACCAGCGAAAAAAATCGCAGCCTGAATCGCCGCGTAGAAATAGGCGTGACTCCGATTCGCCGCTCCAATACTTTTGAGGTTCCGCAGGAATGAGCGAAACCGTTTTAGCCGAATATGCAGCTTTGAAAAATAGGGTGGACGATCTTCGCAAAAAGGAACGTCTGCCTTATTGGCGTTTGGTTTATGCGGATTTTTCTCTTTCGCGAATTGCGGAATACCTAACGCTGGAAAAATCGGGAGAAGCGCAGGAATTGTTGTGGCGTTTAAATCGCTGGGTCGAGGAGCATGAACGGGAACTGGATCGGACGGCCAAACCTGAACCCGCTAAAATTTCCATTTGGAATGCGGATTTTGTTCAAAAGTTGCTGGATGCTTTGCAGGCGAAAATTACCGCAAAAAATCACTTGATTCCGGTGGCGGAAAGAATTTCATTTTCTAAAAGTATGGAGCTGGCGAAAAAACGGTTTGCCGAAGGAAATTTGGACGGCACTTATTCGGAACTTTTTTCGTTGCGAAATCTGCTGATTGCTCGATTGCGCCGTTCTTACCGGGCTCGCGCCGCAATGCTGCTTTATAGTCGACAATCGACGGCATTTGGGCGTTTGCCTACGGGTGCTGTGGTCGGTTTGTATAATTCGGAGCGAACTCTGGAAAATGCTCTTTCTTTGGTGGGAGAGCGTGACGCCATTTGGGTGGAAGACTTTTTGGAACTCTACAACTCCCTTTCTAAAATTACGGAGCGTTTGGCTCCTGCGGCGAGAAAGCGGAGGTAGAAACGCTAAGCGGCGTCATATAAAATGAAAAGACTGTGTTGGCTGTTTTGTTTCATGTGTGTCATCGGTTGTGCTACAACGGAAATTAGCGGATTTTCAAATCCTAACGTTGATTTTAGTTTGTACAAAAAAATAGCGGTCTTGGGAAATGTTCGCGATATTGCATTTCGGAAAATACTTGAATATGATTTGGCAAATTCTTTTGATTCGGAAAAAATAGATGCAATCCCAGTGATATCAATTGCATCTCCGATAAAAAATTATACCAAAAAAGAATTTGTCAAAATAATGAGGAAAAATAAAAGGCTCTGTTCTCCCAAAGTGTTGCTAAACTCCTTAAATCTGTCATAAAATGACATTGTGGGGTCTCTATATTTGTTCGTGAGGAACAAGAATGGCAACCGTCAACGTAGTATACCAAATGTACAGGGAACTCTCCCCGGCCGAGCGGAAGGTTTTCGCCCGCCTGGTCTACGGCAGGAAGGTGCTCGACTCGGTCGACATACCGGGGGCAGGCGACATCGACTCGTTCCTCACCGAACTTCGTTTCGGGGGCAAGATACCCTGCTGCGTCCACTGCGGCTCGGAGAGCGTGAAGCGGAACGGCCACAAGGACGGCAAGCAGCGCTATCTCTGCAAGGACTGCGGGAAGACCTTCGGTGCGTCCACGGGAACCGTGTTCCGTTCGGCCAAGAAGCCGCTATCGACCTACCTGCAATACGTCCACTGCATGATGCGGGGCATGTTCGTGCGCGAGACCGCCGGAAGCTGCGGCATGGGCGTCGCGAACGCCTTCTACATGAGGCACAAGATTCTTGACGCGCTGCAGAGCATGCAGGATTCGGTAACCCTTGACGGCGTGGCCCAGGCTGACGGGACCTTCTTCGCCATATCCTTCAAGGGGAACCACAGCAGGTCTGTCCGTTTCACGTTGCCGAGGATGCCGCACCACCGCGGCACGCCCGCCTCGAAGAGAGGCCTTTCAAGCGAGAAGGTGTGCGTCGAATGCGCGGTGAACGGAAGCGGGCTCTCCATCGCCTCCATAACCAACCTCGGAAAGGCGTCGTGCGCCGACATATCGCGGCTGCTGGACGGCCGCATATCCGAGGGTTCCGTCCTCTGCACCGACAAGAACTCGGCCTACGTCGACTTCGCCGACAGGAACGGCCTGGAACTGGTCCAGATAGACTCCGGGAAGCACGTCAAAGGGGCATTCAACATCCAGCGAGTGAACTCCTACCACAGCCGCCTGAAAAAGTTCATCGGCCACTTTACCGGTGTCGCCACGAAATACCTGAACAACTATCTCGTATGGTTCAACCTGACGCACATTGCCGAGGGAGACGACGACTTCCTCGAGAAAGTCTGGCAAAGGCACAACGCACGCGCCCGTTACTCGGGCACGAAGCGCTCCTATATGCTCCGCCCCGCCATCCCCGTTGCCGCGTAGGCTTTCCCGATGCCTGCTCTTGCATGAAAAACATGTCCGGTCGTATTCACTACCGTCTGAAATCTGTTGAAAAAGGAACAGCCCCGCAGCAGCGGGGCTGTTCAAGTCTTTCCTGATGAAATGTTCTGTTCAATCTACGCCCTACCCGTCGCAATGCGACGGGGTCGAGCAATACAATGGGCGAACAGAGCCAAATAAAATTGATGCGTTGTTGTCCGTTGAGGTTATTTCTTCTTCTAAAGAGACCAGTTATGTCCAAATAGGAAATGTTTTTTCCCCAGTTTCTTCCCCACAAATAAGTTTTGAAATTATTTTAAAAGATGTAAAATCCGGTAAAATTGCATTTAAGTTGACCGCAAATTCGGAAGGGGATTCTATGTCGGCAATTTCCAAATCGCTTGCTGAAAAAATTGTTGAAATATATATGGCAGAACTTTTTGATGATTCTGGTGTATTTGAATAATTCATAAAAAAGACCAGCCAATGGCTGGTCCCGAAAATTTCCGTCTATTCTTTTTTCAAAATCGTTTCCGCTTTTTTGAATTCTTCCTTTACCGAGTTCAAACCGGTTCCGCCTTCGATGTTTCGTTTGCTCACGGAATAAGCGAACGTCAGCCGCTTTTTAACGCTCTTCGGATTGGGAACGCCTTTCGCGGCCCATTCTTCATCGGGCAAGTCCGTAAACTGCTTTCCGAGTTTTGCCGCTTCGCCAACCAAACTGCCGACAATGCGGTGGGCGTCCCGGAAGGGAATGCCGTCTTCGACCAGAATGTCGGCAAGGTCCGTGGCCAGCAGGGCGGGGAGCATCCTGTCTTCCATATTTTCAAAATTCCATTTGGCGGTGGCAATGGCCTCGTTCATGACGCGCAGGATTACATTGACGGTGTGAACGCTGTCGAATACGGGTTGCTTGTCTTCTTGCAAGTCGCGACTGTAAGAAAGTGGTGCGCCTTTTACCAAGGTGAATAGGGCGCTGAAATTGCCAAGGGTGCGTCCCGATTTCCCGCGGATGAGTTCCATCGAGTCCGGATTCTTTTTTTGCGGCATCATGGAAGACCCGCTGGAGAAGGCGTCCGAAAGATTCAGGTAGCCGAATTCGCTCGAACTCCAAATCACAAAATCTTCGGCGTAGCGGCTGAGGGTATTGGCGATAATGGCGAGGTCGCTCAAAAATTCCAAAGCCATGTCGCGATGGCTGACGGCATCAATGCTGTTGGCACTGGGTCGTTCAAATCCGAGTTCTTTGGCGACAAGAGAACGCTGGTAGGGGAATGCGGATCCGGCCATGGCTCCGCTGCCTAGAGGCAATTCCACATGGAGCTGTAAAAAATTGTCTAGGCGTTTCACATCGCGAGAAAGCGCAAAGAAAAGACTCATCAGGTAATGGCTGAAGAGAATCGGTTGAGCTTGTTGCAGGTGCGTGTAGCCGGGCATCAGTTTGCCGAAATTCTTTTTAGAAACAGCGAGAACGGTCTTTTGCAGTTCCACGACTAGTGCGCGAATTTCTGTTGCCCGATGGCGCATATAAAGTTTGAAATCCGTGGATACTTGGTCATTGCGGCTTCTGCCCGTGTGGATTTTTTTGCCGAGGTCGCCGATGCGTTCTGTCAGAACCCGCTCTACCGCCATGTGAACATCTTCGTCTGTCGGCAGCCAAAGATTTTTCCCTGCACGAATGTCGGCGAGGATGGATTTCAATCCTTTGCTGATTTTTGCATAATCCGCTTTGCTCAAAACGCCGGATTCAACCAGACCTTTTCCGTGTCCGAGAGAGCCTTGAATATCCTCTTCCAAAAGTTCCTTGTCGAAATCCAGACTGAAGCTGAGATCTATCATGCTTTGAGCCATGCCGCAATCAAAGCGACCGTCCCACATCATTTTTTTGCCGTCTTTCTTGGCCATGTAAAATCCTCGTTTTTGCACAAAGATAAAAAATCAGAATTTTCTCGTTGGGATTGGGCGGGAGAACGCGAGCGCTTGATGGTTTTAAACGGCAAAAAAATCGGCCTTTGCTCTGGTTCTTGAGAAAGGCCGATTCGTTGATGGGAGTTAGCAGTAAACTTTATAGGGCAATGCTGGCTTGAGGTTCGTAAAGCTCTTGCTCGGTAAGAGAACAATCCTTCGCTGGATTTTCTGCGGAGTCCTTGATTTTTTGAAATGTATTGCGATAGACGATTTTTCCATTGATTTCGATGGCATCCCTAGAAATGCTTGCCATAAAACTGCGCCCCTTGCGATTTTTGAGGCGTACAATGTAATGGGCGGCTTTGGATGTCGCTTTATGGATGAATGCCGTCCAGTCTTTGCTGTATCGGAAGATGTCCCGAATATAATGCCATTCCACTTCTTGAGCCTTGTAACCGAAGAGGCTGCAAAATTTTTGATTGGCGGCGAGCAGACGCCCGTGAACGTTGATTTCGCAAAATGCGGATTTTTCGCTTTTCATACGGACCTCCTATTCTTTATAACGGTGTGAAACATCGATGCTTTCTAATGCCGCCGTGGACAATCGAACGTCATCGATGCGAAGGGAAAGATTTTCTTTGCCAAAATAAATGGGGATGCTGCTCGGGGCGGAAAGAGTGGCAAATGGAGTCGGAGCAGAAGCGACTTGTTTTCCGTTGATAAAAAGATTTGTGGAGTCGCCATTCCAGGAGGCGGCGAGATAGTACCAGATATTGTTTTGAACAGGCATTGTGGAAATGGCCGCATTCTTGCAAAGCAGGGAATCTCCGTTCCCCGAAGCCATAAAGAACGCGAAGGCGGATCCGCTGATATTGCAGGTGTCTTGCACTAGAGCTACGCTGAATACGGCGTTTCCCTGGAATCCGAGTTTGCCGACGATATTTTTAATTGCGGCGTTTTCCGCTTTGAAGTCGTCGATGTTTACCCACGTTTCGATGCTGAAAGCTTGTGCGCTATCCAGAACGCCGTTGTCGTTTTCAATGACGGCGAAATCCCCGGCATCATTTAGTTTTAAAGCGTTTCCGCTGTTACGTCCCTGAGAAATTTCCGCATTGCCGTAGAGCAAAGCTTTGCCCGAGATGCTGCGAATATCGCTAATGGAATTATCGCTTGCCAAATAATCAAAAGTCCAATAGCCGGCGATTTGATATTCTGTTGAAAGCGGCAAAATCCAGGAGTAAGAAGACTGGGGTTGCGTATTTGCCGTGTCCGCCGGAATGGCGTATTCCTGATTGAGAACAAAACTTTTGTCGGGGGAGTTTACCGCAATCGATAGGGAAGATTGGGGAACGTCCGTCAGAATAAAATAGCCGCTGCTGTCCGTGCGAGTGAGCCATGGGGAACCCGGAATTTGTACGACCGTTTGCCCGGCGGGAATTTGCTCTCGTAAATAGACGTGTCCCGAAATGTCGAAGGTTTTGGAGAGACTCGCTTCCCGACGAATGGAGTGCCCGTTTAGGGAAACCGTATCGTAAAAGGCGAAACTGTCGGCGATGGCGCTGATGCCGTAGAGTCCTCTTTCTTTGACCGTCATCGAAAAATTTCCGGTGCGGTCCGTTGTGTCCGAGAAAATCGTCGAGTTGTTGCCGGTGATGGATTGCATTTGTATGGCGGCATGAGCCGCAGCAGTTCCGTTAGGAAATTTTAAAATGCCGGCGATCGTGTTGGTTTCTTCGGAGCTGCCACCTGCGACATCTGTAGAGCAGGAAATGAAAAAAAGAACAGCGAGAACGGAGAGGAGCGTTTTGAAAAATTTTTGCTTTTTCATGGCGAGCCCTCCTCGGCTGTAGAAAGTTTATGCGTCAGCGGAAAAAATTGGATGTTGAGGCGGTAAACCCTATCTGTCGTGGCGCTTTCGGTGGCGATGTTGGTGATGCGCCTGCGAAAGTCGGCAATTTCGTTTCGGATTCTGGTCAATGCGGATTCGGGAATGCCCAGAGTCAATCCCGAAATGTCTCGCTCTTGAACAGGAACGGCGTCCAGAGATTGAACGGCGAGTTCTCCCATTTGGCGGTGCATATCGCGCACTGCTAGGGACGGGATTTCCAGATTGCCTGTGGAAATTTGTCGGTCCGTTTGTGTGAAGCGATTGTCTTTTTGGGTTAAAAATCCCGCTTCGGTTAAAATACGAATGGCTTTTCGGATTTCGGTTGAGGATTTCTTGAAAGTTAATTTGTCTGCGATTTCAGGAATTTTAGCTGATGGCATTTGCGGAAGAGCTTCTCGAAGAACCGGGGACAGCCAGGATTCGTAATAGTCGTATTGCTCTTCGCCGACGATTTTGATTTTATTTGACTTGGCGATTTCCCGCAGAACTTTGAACTTGGCTTTTTTTTGTGAAGCGTCCTTGCTTTGATTCATGGCGACTAAAGCGCGGAAGTATTCCACGTCTTTTCCGATAAGGCCTGTCGCATGGGCAACGCGTTCTGTTCCCGCTTCGGAAAGATTGGCTTTGCCTTCCATCACAAGTTTTATAAAAACCGGGGAACTGTAACCGGCAAGGCGGGAAAATTCGCGATAGGAAAATCCATAGGGCTTGCGCTCGGCGTAGAAGTCCTGGAGAAAAAGGCGAAAATCCGTATAGTGCATTACCGGTTTCATCAAGATGAATATAGCCATTTTTATTTCAAAAGGCAAATGTTTTATGATACAAAAAATGCTTAAAATGGAAAAATTTGCATATTTTTGAAAAATTATTAAAAATATCAAAATTTTTATGATACGATTGCGAAAACTATTTTCATTCTCCGCCGTGTTTTTGTCGTAAAGAATCTTTTAAATGTCTTCAAGCAGCGTGAACAGAAGAAATTTTTGTCTAAAATGCGTTCATAGGCAAAACGGCCTTCCTGTTGTTTTGCTTTTAAAAGTGGCGGAGGATAAATGGAAAAAGGGGCGGTCCTTGCCAAATTTTACGGAAAGTTTCAAAAAAAGTCATTTTCCCTCTTGACTCGTCCCTTAGGGCATGGTGTATCTTTACATCGTAACCGTTTCGCGAAAAGGATACAAAGTGAACAACAACAAATTCAAAATCGGAGAATTTTCAAAACTCAATCGGATTTCGGTAAAAACGCTGCGCCATTACGATGAAATCGGGCTTCTGAAACCCCACGAAGTGGACGATTGGACAGGCTATCGCTATTACGACGCCTCCCAATTCCAGAAAGTTTCCGCGATTCTCTACTTGAAAAAATTGCGATTCTCTTTAGAGGAAATTCGCGAAATGTTCGAGAGAAACGCGGCGACGCCTTCGTCGGAAAAAATCCTAGAAAAAATTCAGGAATGCGAGCGCGAAAAAGCTCTTTTGGATTGGCAGCTCCGCGAACTATTGGAATTGGAAAAGCACCTCCGAAAAGGAATCTCCATGAAAAAAATTTCTACGAAAACTTTGCCGGCAATGATCGTCGCCAGCTTCCGAAAAGTCCTGAAGAATTACGACGAATTGAGCGATTTGTGCTGCAATGTCATTGGGCCGGAAATGGTGCGTTGCGGGTGCACATGCAACAATTACCCTCATTGCTATACCGTTGAACACGATCCGGAACATCGGGAAACGGATATTGATGTGGAGTATTGCGAAGCGGTGGACGCTCCCTTTGCGGATTCGCCGATTTTAAAATGCAAACGCGTCGCCGAAGTAAAAACCGCTGTATGTATAGAGCACATCGGCAGCTATCATCTGTTCCAGCAATCGATGGGCGCTCTTGTCGAGTATATCGAAAAGAACGGTTACAGGATAGTTGATTTACCACGCTTTTGCTACTTGGACGGTCCTTGGAACAAAGAGGGCGAGTCCGCCTATCGCACGGAAATTCAAGTGCCGGTAGAAAAGGCCTGATGCGTTTTTAGAAAATTCTGAATTCCTTCTCCAAATTTATCTGTCGGGATTTCGGGGACTTAATCGCCCCGGAAATTCTTGGATTTTTTGGGTGGGGGCAGTCTCCCCCTGGCTACAGCCCCGGTGCTTTATTTCCGAACGTTGAGATTGTCACCGGGTCTTCCGCACACCCCCTCTCCTAGGGGACACCCCTAAAACCCCGATCGCCATCTTGTCCGCGATTTACGTCAACGATCATAATGCACAATTCGGAAATTCCCGACAGCCTCGAAAAAAGGGCGGCCTATCGCTACTTGGCCCGCGCCATACAGAACCAATGGACAGCCTTCTATGAAAATCCGCAAATGACTTACGAGGAATTGCATCCGTATGAGGTTTTAATATCTCTTGGTATATCTTCGCGAGTTTTCATCGCCAATGCAACGGATTTAAGATAATCCAGAAAAAAACTCCAGGGGTTCGGCGGCGTTTTCTATATTTGAGCTATGAATATGATCGTCGTTTTTGAAAATCCTAGCTCCCGGTACTTGAATGCTTGCTACAACGCGGGCTTTATGGCGGTTGAAAATAGGCATCGAGAAGGGCGTGGTGCGGTATAAAAGTAGATACAGACGGAAAAATTTGAACCTCTTAAAATCAGTTGAATTCTTATGTCGGAAAGCAAACTTCAGTTTATTTTTACTGAGGATTCCTTTGTTGTAGATAATCCCAACGCGGAAATCCTTGAAGCAGAAAAGAAACTTCGTGACAGTTTTTTGGATGGCAGGTACAATGCGCTTTACCAGATAGGTTTTGATGAAGGCGATAAAGCCGAAAGTCCTTCGCTTTCTTTTTTGCGGGAATTTTCATCGAAATTTTATGCGGCGCTTACGGATTTGCCCGAAATCGAATTGCTCCGTGAAAAGGCGAAAGTCCGGCTTTCCGACGATACTACCGAAGGCATCTTGCGCTCTGTGCCGTTTGGTCCCGGAACGGAAAATGTCAATAGGGAATGGATTGAAAAGAATCTCGAGAGACTGAACGGAATTTTTGCCGCTGAAATTCAGAATTACAAGGGGACGGTCCAACTGTATCTGACCGAAAAGAGCCAGAGCCTCCGTGTTCCCGAACGCATATTTTTCCATCTGGTTGAAAGCAAAGAGGAGGCGCACCCCTTCGCTTTCGTTGCGACTTACGCGACTTGCGACAAATCGGGGCTTGTAAGGCATTTGCCGCTGTCATACGCCCTGACGGAATTTAAGAACAGGCGGGGGCCCCTTGTCGCGATGCTTTCTTGCCTGAACAAGGTCGCCGAAATTTCGCCGCTCATTTCGGGCTTCATGGAGTCCGGGGAACTTTTCCATCCGCTTTACATGAGTTCTTCCGAGGCTTACGAGTTTTTGAAACAGGTCCCCCAAATCGAGGAAAAGGGGATTCTCTGTCGCGTTCCCAACTGGTGGAAAAAGCAATACGCCAGCGTTTCTATGGAACTGACCCTTGGCGGAAAGAAGGCTTCGTTTCTTGGGTTCGATACAATCGTTTCGGTGGTGCCCACGCTTTCGGTCGGTGGCGTTCCGCTTACAAAGACGGACATTTTGAATTTGCTCAAACAGACCGAGGGACTTGCGTACTTGAAGGGCCGTTGGGTTGAAGTGAATCATGCCCGTTTAAAGCGCTTGCTTGAAGATATGGAAAGTCAGCGTTCCGAAATGACGCTCTTGGAAGCTCTCCGTGCGCAAACGGGAATGAACGGCTCCATTTCGCCAGATGTGGGGGTGAAGGTCACCAACGGCAAGTGGCTAAACGATATGCTCACGGCGCTCCGAAAGCCGGTAACACTATCCAAGGAAAAAGTTCCTGAAAATATCCATGCGACGCTCCGCCCTTACCAGGAAACGGGATTCAACTGGCTTTTGTACATGCAAAAACTGGGATTCGGGGCCTGCCTTGCCGACGACATGGGCCTAGGGAAAACTTTGCAGATTATCACTTTGCTCGAAAAAATGCGTACAAAGTCTAAAAGAACCCGCGTGCTCTTGGTCGTTCCCGCCTCTCTTTTAGGAAACTGGAAAAACGAACTTGAAAAATTCGCTCCAGGGCTAGATTACAACATTCTGCATGGTCGCCCGCAGGCGGAACTGGAAAAGGAAATCAAGGCCAACAGGCATTTTTTGAACATCACGACTTACGGCATGGCCGTGCGCATGGAAAGCCTGCAGAAAATAATTTGGGACAGCCTGATTCTGGACGAAGCCCAGGCTATCAAGAATCCGCTTACCAAACAGACCCGGACTCTCAAGAAAATCCAGGCGCGGCACAAGATTGCCATGACCGGCACACCCATAGAGAACGACCTTACAAACCTCTGGTCGCTTTTTGACTTTTTGAACAAGGGCATCCTCGGAACGTCCAACGAGTTCAAGGAATTTTCGAACAACTTGGAAACCGACCGGGAAGGCTACCAGAAATTGCGCAACATGCTTACGCCCTTCATTCTTCGCCGTGTCAAGACGGACAAGTCCATCATATCGGATTTGCCCGAAAAATTGGAACAAGTGGAACATGTGGGACTTTCCAAGAAACAGGTGGTCCTCTACAAAAAGCAAGTGGACGATTTGGCTTTTGCCATCGAGAATTCCGACGGCATGAAACGTCGCGGGCTAATCCTTTCTGCAATTACGAAACTCAAGCAGATTTGCAATCACCCCGACCAGTATTTGGGACAAAATACTTTCGACCCCAAGGAAAGCGGAAAGTTCCAAATGCTTAGGGACATTTGCGAAACCATTTACGAAAAGCGCGAACGGGTGCTTATCTTTACGCAGTACAAGGAAATTACAGACAAACTTTCCAAATACCTCGAAACTATTTTCCATGGAAAGGGCCTTGTGCTGCACGGTGGCGTAAAACCTGCGCAACGAACCGAGATGGTCAAGGAATTCAACTCTGAAAACTATGTTCCCTATATGGTGCTTTCGGTAAAGGCGGGAGGCACCGGCCTCAATTTGACTGCCGCAAACCACGTCATTCATTTTGACCGCTGGTGGAATCCGGCAGTCGAAAACCAGGCTACCGACCGAGCGTTTAGAATCGGTCAAAAGAAGAATGTGGTTGTTCACAAGTTTGTTTCCGAAAAGACCATCGAAGAAAAAATTGACGCGATGATTGAAAGCAAGAAAGAATTGGCGGCAAATGTAATCGGTTCCGGAGGCGAAAACTGGATTACCGAAATGAGCAACGCCGAAATTCTGAACCTGATGCGATTGGAGGCCTAACCGATGAAGATGTACTGGAACAACAGCTTTATGCAGTTCTCTCAGCCCACCATCGAGGAACTTCGCCGCCGAATCGAAAAAAGCGAGAGCAACGCCGAAAAGAAGGGACGTGTGCTGGAACCGGTTGCTCCGTGCCGCGATCGCGAATATTGCAAAAGTTGGTGGGGCCGCGCCTGGTGTGCGAATCTGGAACAGTATGCCGATTTCGCAAGCCGTATTGATCGAGGCAAACGCTATGTGCGGGCAGGAACCGTTATCGACCTGCAAATCAAGGCTGGCAAGGTGCTTGCCCGCGTGCAAGGTTCCAAGGCCACGCCGTACAAGGTGGAAATCAAAATTAGCCCCTTGACGGTAGAGGAATGCGACCGCATGGTCGAAAAGTGCGGCAACAAAATCGAGAGCATGGAAACCCTCATTAACGGAAAGTTCCCCGATGAACTCCAGGAAATGTTTATCGGCAAGGATGGACTTTTCCCGAGCCCCAGGGCCATCAGTTTCAACTGCAATTGCCCCGATTGGGCTATCATGTGCAAGCACGTGGCCGCCGTCATGTACGGTATCGGCAAGCGTCTGGACGAAAATCCGTTCCTCTTTTTTACCCTGCGCGGATTGAACGCCGACCGCCTTATCAACGTGGCGCTTGAAAACAAGGTGGAAAAGATGCTCGAAAATGCAAGCAAGAAAAGCGACCGCATTATCCCCGCAAATCGCCTGAACGCCCTATTCGGCGTGCTGTAGGATTTGTGCTGTCTCTCTGATAAAGTCCGGAAACGCCCTTGTACATTTCATTTCACTCTGGCGGAATGCACTTTGAAAAGAGTATCGCCTTTTTGTAGATTACTTTTACTGTCCGGTAAAAGTTCCATTTTCCGTGATGCTTTTGAACTGGTTTTTGAAGCAAAGGAACTATAGTCAAAAACGGTGGATCCTAGAATCGGACGTCGCTTTTTTGGTGGGGGAGGCCTCCCCCTGGCTACAGCCCCTCCCGGGTCTTTCGCGCACCCCCTCGCCTAGGGGGCTCGCCCCCTAAGACCCGGGAAATTTTTTACGTTTCTTTCAGTTTTTTATTTGTACAAATTGCCAGAAAATGAATGTCACCATCGATTACTACGATAAGAACGCTGCAGAGTATTCTGCGGATACCGTCGGTGTAGATTTTTCTGCTACACAGAAAAAATTTTTGGAGTATCTGCCGCCGTATGCGAAAATACTAGATTTCGGATGCGGCTCAGGACGCGACACGAAATATTTCTTGAGCAAAGGATTCTTTGTGGATGCAATGGATGGTTCCGAGAGCCTCTGCCGAATCGCTCGCCGTTATACGGGTATTACTGTCAAACACATGTTCTTTGATGAACTTGTCGCTAAGGATAAATATGACGGAATTTGGGCGTGCGCATCGATTCTCCATTTACCATGGGACGAATTACTGGTTGTATTGCACAAAATGGCTGATGCTCTGAAAAAAGATGGCGTGATTTATACGTCATTCAAATATGGTGATTTCTCTGGCGAACGCAATGGCAGATTTTTCACCGATTTCACTGAAAAATGTTTATTTGAAATGCTTGCGGAAGTTCCCGAACTTGTCTGTAGAGAATATTGGATTTCAATGGATGTTCGGTCAAATAGGAGTGAAGAAAAATGGATGAACTCAATTCTTTCCCGCAAAGTTGCGCACTGAATTTAGATTCTAACTATTGCAACCAGCTTGATGTTGAGTGTTTTTCACTCATGATGAAGAATCCAAGTTATTGCTATAAGTTTTATTGGCTTGAAGCGCTCGTCAAGATTGTTGACGAAGACGTTGTTCAGGTGACGTTTGATGCAATCATTAACGAGATGATTGCCAATGCTTGGTACACGGTGCTGGAATATCATATTCATTTGAGCGGGATGCTGAAAGGTGAATTTCGAGATTCTTTGGAACTTGCTGTTGTTGAACTGGCTGCAAAAAGCGGATTGTCCTCGAATGCGTCTAAAGTTGAAATTAAAAACGCCATCGGGCAATACCATGCCGATATAAAAAAGTACAAAGAAGCTTTGACCAAACACGTGCCGTATCGTGCATTGGCTGGTTTCTACAATCGTTTCGAAGAGGGCGGCGGTGCAAAAATTAATTGGAACAATGTTTCGACAATCGTTGAATACACGAAAACGGTGAATAATCGTATTTTGTTGCCATATATATTTGGTGAAAATTCGCAATTGAATCGTACAGTTATTTTTAACCCTTTATGGAAACAGTATATTCAAGACAATTCGGTTGCGCTTCTGGGATGGATACAATATGAAAAATCCAAGTGGTTACAAATCAATAATCCCGAGGTTCCCGGAATTGTGTATAAACTTTTTCCGACGGATGCGAATACTCGAAAACTTAAGTATGTTCGTGAACTATGGGAAATAGTATTAGAACGAGAAACAGTTTTAGACATCTATACAAACAAGCCTCTTGATAAATCGAATTACGACATAGACCATTTTATCCCTTGGTCATTTGTAATGAATGATGAACTGTGGAACTTGCTTCCGATGGAGCCATCGCTCAATTCTTCGAAGAACAACCGTTTGCCACCTTGGGAGTTTTTTAAACGTTTTGCGCAAAATCAATATGAAATGTATTGCTTAATGTGGAATGATGAATTTGTTCGTGAACGATTTGAAAAATGCTATCGGGATAACATTCATTCGATATGGGCTGAAACTGAACTGTTTAAACCCGAAAATAGCGAAGAACAGTTTGTCAATATTTTGAGAAAGAATATGCAACCCGTATACGATTCTGCAAAACGGCAAGGGTATGAGGTGTGGAAGTTTAGATAAGAGAAATGATTGTTAATTAAATGATCGTGATGTTCCAATGGAGAGCTAAAGCATTACCTAATTTAGGGCTATCTGCAAAAGTCTGTATTTTTTTATGAATGACAAGGAACTTGTTGATTCGATTACCACAGCAATTCGTGAAATGCGGCATAAGGGTGTGTCAATCATGATTGCTAGCCAAGATCCGATGAGCTTGCCGAGTGAGATTATAGAGCTTAGTTCTATTGTGATTATGCATAAGTTTAGTTCGCTTGCGTGGGTAAAACATGTTCAAAAAGCTATTGCTGCTTTGCAAACGCTGACACCTACGGCAATGTCATCGTTGACTTCCGGTGAGGCCTATTTATGGGCAAACAAAGCTACGGATAGGGCTTTTACACAAAGACCTGTAAAAATACTAATTCGACCGCGGGTTACTAAACATGGCGGCGATACGATAAATGCGATGAAGCTGCCCCTTTGAAATTATTGCAAGAATTTCTAAAACGTACAAAAAATTGCAGCATTTGTATGAAAATTTGTGTGTGTTTGGGCTTGCGGGTCTTTTATTACTAGATGAAACACAGTGAAATTTGCATTTTCGCGTTAGGGATAGTGACCCCTTGGGGCCGAGACTCGCGGCTGTCTTGTGTTACGGTTCTTGGGAGCGAGGCTCCGTTGCAAGAGCAACGCGGGTGTGCCGAAGGTGCGCACGGGTTGCCTTGCAATATAGCCCGACCCGCACGGAGTGCGGGGAACGCCCTAAAAATATGATGCTTCAAACGAAAATGAGTTGTGCCAATTTCAAAATGTTTTTTTTTGTGTATCTGCAGTTTTGGAAAATCAAATTTTGTTTAGAAAAACCAAGAGGTTCAAACTTTAGTCCTTGAGGCAGCGGACGGAATGGCCTTGGATTTTGTAGGTGTAGCCAAAAGAGACGCTGCTGGGGCTCGAGTACATAAAGTAAGCGTCAGATTCGTCGAATGCGGAGGACGACCAAAAGTTTGCGTATTGGCCGACATACATATAAAAGACTCCGATGTCGTTGAAGCTGCTGTAGCCTGCGGGGAGAGCGGAAAAACCAAAGTCGTCTGTGCCGCCGTTAGTCCAGCCAGTGATGGAGTTGAGCGCTTTGGTGGTAACGTTGTTGGTTGCTCCTGTAAAGGTGCGTAATGTTTCTAATTCGCTGCCGCTGGGCAAGTGCCAGCCTTCCGGGCAAACGCCACGAACGGCTCCGCTGGGGTTGCAGGTTGCTTTGTATCCGCAACCTTTTCCGGTTGTAGAAAATCTCGCTGCGGAGTCCATGGCGGCACTCCACAGGTAGAGTCGTCCGTATTTGGCGCAGGAATCGGCGCTGTTGTTGTAGCAATAGCTTTTGGCGGTGTTTTCGCTGTAGGGGTAGTTCAGGTTTTCTGCCATCCAAGTCTGGTAGCCGATTTTGACGGTCTTGTAAATTTGTCCGTCGCGGGAGTCGGTCATTTCGCTGTATGAAATTTCGGGGTTCAGATATTGCCAGTTCGCTTTTGCCAAAGAGCTGGAGGAAGGGGCTGCCGAGCTGCTGGAGATTTCGTCGCTAGAGCTGGAAAGAATTGCCTCGGAACTGGAAGATGGGACGTGGCTGGATGAGGATTCCGGAATTATCACGGAGCTGGAGGATTTTTCGTTTGCGCTGCTGGAGACGCTTGATGCCGCGGAACTGGATGGTGCGGCTTCGCTTGAAGAGGATGCGACAACGGCGCTGGAAGATTCCTCCATGCCGGAAGAGGATTCCGCTTTTGCCGAAGAACTGGATGAAAGGGTGGCTGAGCTGGATGACAATGTTTCCTCTTTTCTGCCATCCGACGAAGAGCTTGGCGATATGGAGCCGCTGGATTCTGGATTCGTTTCTTCGGTGTCTAATAGGGTCCATTTGCCGTCGGAGCAGATGAGCGTGGCTTTTTCGCTTTCCACAAATGTTTTGTCGCCTTCGCGCTTCTCTGTGCAAGTTAAAAGGTCATCAATGGTCGCCACGGAGTCGATGATAGAATAGAGGTGTTCCCAGCGCCTGTCCTCGCAAACATAGATTTTGTTGTTTTCCTGGATGAATGCGGTGTCCTGTTCGTGTTTTGCGGTGCAATTGGGCAGGTCGTCGAGAGTTTCCACGTTGAACGCGAAGTCCGATTCGGAAGCGGAATCGATGGTGTTGCTGGAGGAAGAGGAGGTGTCGTCGCTACAGGCGGATAAACTGAATGTCGCTACTGCAATAAGGAAAAGTAAAAATGAAAAGTTTGATGGCTTCATGATTTTACTGTTTGGGGAAAGATTTTATTCAACGTGAAATCTAGCAAATAAGGCTGTTTCTGGTTTTGATGGAGACTTGGGAGTCGGCGTCATCGTTGTGGGAGTTTATGTTCCCAAAGGCGTAGGCAATTTCCTCAAAAGCCGGAGTTTTCAAGTGCATAAATTTCTAGGGCGGAAATCTTTGGAAGGTCTATTCGTTTTCTGTTTGCCAGAATCCTGCGATATGGAGAAAAGGAATGGCAAATTTTCGGCTGGCGATGTGAACTCCAAGGAAGGACGGCCAGCCGGCAGTCAGGACGGTCTCCCGACCGTCCAAAGAATTTGGTGCGCCAAGGAAAATTTTCTGCCAAATTCAACGGTCTTATTTTTGCTTGGGCAAGTAGTGCCAAGCGGCGACTTTGCACACTGAATACTTGGAAACTTTGTTTCCTTAGTATGAAGGGGACTCTCTATGGCCAATTCGTCTAAGGGAACAAGTTCCCAAGACCCATGAATCTTGGGCTCTTTGAGCACTTAGATGAATTGTGCATAGCCTCATGGGAGAGGCCCGATGCTTAATCGCTCAAAATTTTTCAAAAGCCTTTTGACAGTCCGGTTTTCCCATATTAGATTTATAGTGAACAAATGTTCATTACACAAAACCAAAGCCGTCGCTTTCTAAGCTTGTAGCGACAGGAGAGAGAAATGAAAAGATACGAAGACCTGGACATCACCGACAACTTCATGTTCGCCAAGGTGTTCAGCAACGAGGACGTGGCGAAGGACTTCCTACAGGACATCCTGAAAATCACCATCGAGAGAATCGAAGTCGTCACGGAGGCCTCCGCCCAGGAGGACCCCTTCCACAAGAGCGTCCGCTTCGACGTTCTTGTCAGGGAGGAACCTTTGAGCGCATCGGAATCCGCCAGCGAATTGAAATCCGCAAGTCTGCCGAAATCTCCGGGAAATCCTAACTCTTGGATCTCCAAGACTCCGAGAACTGCATCGGGGACAGGCCGCTACTTTGACATCGAGCTGCAGATGGACGACACGGGCGAGCTTCCCAAGCGGGCGCGATACTACCAGGGGATGTGCGACCTAGACGCCCTAGGCAAGGGCGCGAACTACGAGGAACTCCAGGAGCAATACATCCTCTTCCTGTGCTCGAAGGACATCTTCGGGAAGGGCAAGCCCATCTACTGGTTCCAGAACCGCGAGGATTCCGACCCGGGCATCCTGATGGGCGACCTCTGCTACAAGAATTATTATATCTTTAAGAAGTTCGACGAAATCAAGGACGCCTCCATCCGCGAGTACATGCAGTACTTCGCCACCCAGGAACACCGGTCCGAGAAGATGGAGCGCATCCACCGCCTGGTGGAAAGGTACCGCCAGGACCCCGTCACAAGGAAGGCATATATGACACTGGAACAGGAACTCGACATCCGATACAAGAGGGGGCTCGAAAAAGGCCGTGCCGAGGGCGTTGCGGAAGGGCGGGCTGATGAGAGAAAGGAATTAGCCAAGGCGTTCCGCGATCAAGGCGTAAGCATCGATGTTATTGCTACTTCCACAGGCCTCACTTCCGAAGAAATCCGGGCGCTGTAGGGAAACCCTGATTTGAAAGATACACCGCCTGGTGGAAAGGTACCGCCAGGACCCCGTCACGAGGAAGGCATACATGACACTGGAACAGGAACTCGACATCCGATACAAGAGGGGGCTCGAAAAAGGCCGTGCCGAGGGCGTTGCGGAAGGGCGGGCCGAAGGAGCTGATGCAAAAAATAGGGAATTGGCCAAAGCCTTCCGCGATAACGGTTTCCCCATTGAAGCCATTTCCCAAAACACAGGCCTTTCACTTGAGGAAATCCGGGCGCTATAGGACGGCATAATGCTCTAAGTTGGATAAAAGACCAAGGAGGGCTTCAGGGTAGGCCTATCAATAGGGGAATGATGCTTTTCGGTAGAACTTATTGCATGGATTGTTTCAAAAACGCAACAACGATGAGGAATTTGAATGACTGCTATAAAATTTGCGAAGGTTGTCGGACTTCTCATTAGGCGAAATGTACATGGTACAAATCCCGGTCACGGAATGGTACGAACTGCGGAGGGAAAAACGGAAACTCCGCGAACAGGCAGGAAGACTTCGGAACTGCGCAAAAGACTGCAATATAGCCCAAGGCGATTCGGACATGCTTGAAAACGGTGGAAAATGGCGTTGTGAAGAGGCTTTCTGTCGGTAGGACGGGGAGATGTTACTGCTGGGACAAAGTATGCGCCAAATGGCTCTACGCAAAAAAGAATGATAAGCTATGATGGGAATTGTATTTGATATGCCGACAAGGAAGAGCCTTCTCAAGTGCTGGACATGATAAATTGTGTTCTAATCCGCTGTATGGCTCCAATATCGAGGACATTAGCGTCGGGAATTTATCCGTTTTCATGGAACTTGTCGAAAATGTCGCTTGTCTGGCGACCTGGTTTTTATGCTGAAAGTTATGTTTTTTTATGAAAGATTTCATTCGACTGGAACTGGCGGGCTGGAAGCCTTGGTAGGTGGTATGGTTGTTGTTTGCTCTCCTTGCTGTCGTTGCTATTTCTCTCATCTAGGGAGAAACCTTGCTCGGCATCATTTCTGCGACTACGGGAACTATCTGCGTGATCCTTACGGGCAAGGGCAAACTGTCCGCTTATGTTTTGGGCTTGATGAATGTGCTGCTTTATGCGGATATCGCCTATCGGGCGACTCTTTACGGAGAAACGATGCTAAACCTCTTGTATTATCTGCCGATGCAATTTGTCGGCTGGTTTTCTTGGAAAAACACATGGATTCCAATAATGGAGAAGTGTTGAAACGCCGCTTGACAAAAACAGGCCGTTTGATTTCCTTTGTTGCAATTCTTGCTGGAACGATTCTGTACGCTTTTATTCTGAAGAAAATGGGGGACTCACTCCCCTTTGTGGATGCTTTCACCACAATCGCGTCGATTTATGCCTTGTTTGCATCTGTAAAACGTTTTGCCGAACAGTGGATAGTTTGGATTATAATTGATGCTGCTTCCGTATATATGTGGGCGATGACTTTTGTGAATACTGCTGAATATATCGCCACATTGGTAATGTGGTGCGTCTATCTACTCAATGCTGTCATCATGTTTATTAAATGGATGAGGGGGAGTCGTGAGCAAGTATAAGGTTGGTATGTTCGGAGGCGCTTTTGATCCGCTGCACAAGGGGTATCTCCATGTTATTGAAAGGGCGCGGGCGGTTTGCGAGAATTTATACCTCGTTCTCTTCTATTCTCGTTGTCGCGATCGGATTCCCGTTGAACTTCGGTACCGCTGGCTTCGGGGAACCCTTGAGGATATGGGTAGCCGGGCTTCGGTAATTCTTTTAGAAGATGGCTTAAAAACAAAAAACTCTAGCTGGGAAGAATGGGAAATAGGCCGGGATTATGTGATGAAACAAATCGGAGCTCCCGTTGATGTTGTTTTCGCCGGTTCTGACTATTTGGGAGCTAATATCTACGAACGCTTGTATTCTTGTCCAGTGGAATATGTTGGACGAGAAGAAACGGATAACATCAGTTCGACGGCGATTCAGAAATTTCCTTTGGGCACGGGCTGGAACGCCATAGCGCCTCGATTCCGCGAGTGGTATCGAAAACGCGTACTTATTGCCGGTGTGGAAAGTACGGGCAAGACAACGCTGACAGAATTTCTTGCCAAACATTACAAAACCCGTCGCCAGCTGGAATTGGGCCGTGAAATCTGCGAATCCTGCTATGGTGAAACGCGGATGCTTCCTGCCGACTACATCAAGATTCTGCATCGCCACGCAGCCGCAGAAGAGCTGATGTTCGAAAGGGCGGAAGGCAAGGTTGTTTTCACCGATACGGATGCTATTGCGACATTGTGGTTTGCCAAATTGGCGCCATTTTTTGACAAAGAAATAAAAACGATAGAAAGATTGGCTTGGGCGACGATTTATGCGAATAAATATGACCTCATTTTGTTTTTGGAACCAACAGTCCCCTTTGTACAAGACGGCTGGCGAAAAGAGATTTCCAAGAGGGAACGCATGGCCAATAGCGAAAAGCTGAAGCAAATGTATCTAGACGGCTACAAAGGAATATGCCCTATTGTATTCATCGATGAGGTTTCTTACAAAGATCGCGAGAGGGCTGCTCTTTGCCAGGTGGAAAAATTGCTGGGATCCGGCAGCTTGTAGAAAGCGGCTATTCGACTTTAGCGGATTCGTTTTGTAGGCGTGTCGGTTTGCTTAAAAAGTGTCAACTTCCCGATATAGCGAGAGTGCGTTCGGTTGTCCGGGGACAACTGATAAATAAAGTCTCTCTTTTGTTGAAGGAAGAATCGGAATATCTTTGCTTGTGAACAGAATTTGAAGAGGTGTGTATGTTCAGATGGGAAAAAGTAAAGTTTTTGACGTTGGCGTGTTCGGCGTTGGCATTTGGCGCTTCTCCGTCTTTTAAAGTGGATTTTGACATGAGCGGACGTCAGAGCAACGAGGTTTCCGAACCGAATTACACGGCGTGGGTGGTCAGCGGCGTCTCTTCCGCGGAAAATACATTCAGCGGCGTGAAAGTTCGGATTGCCAAAGCGGGTTCAGGAACGGAATTGCGCAGCACCTATTACAAGGTGGCGGTGCAGGCTCCCAATTATGCGCGTCTTGTGGGCGACGGCGTCACGGTGGATGGCGGCAACAACGGAGGCGAAATCGGACTGAGTTTTTCCAATTTGCAGAACGGGGAAAATTCGCTTTTGCTCTATTTGAACCATCCGGATGATTATACGACAAATAAACCGAGTGACATCGACGTTTATGTGAACGGGGTAAAGCAGGCCTCCGTAGCTCCGACGGTACGGGTGCTTGCCAATGACAAGGCCGCTTTTGCGTATGTGACTTTTAACGTGACGAACGGAACGGTGGACATTGCGTTAAAGCCCCGAGGAAACAATACGATCAAGAATGTGATTTTGAACGGTTTTGAATTGAATGTTCCCAATGCGGCAGCGCAGGCGAAATTTCCGAATCCTTCTGACTTGAATATGCACGCGGCGCATACAAACGGCGCTTTGACTCTTTCATGGACAGCGGCGAACGGAGCCCAAAAGCATCGGGTTTATTTTGGAACGGATTCTTTGGGCGTTTTGAACGCGACAACATCCAGTGCGGAATACAAGGGCGAACAATCGGGGACGACGTATGCGCTTTCCCAGACGACACCGCTTCAATCTTATTTTTGGCGGATTGACGAAGTGGATGGAACCGGCAAAGTCACTGCGGGAAATGTGTGGAAATTTCAGCCGGGGCGACTCGCTTTTGAAGACGCGGAAGGTTACGGGCGTATGGCGGTGGGCGGTCGCGGCGGAAAGGTCGTGTACGTGACCAATCTGAACGATTCCGGCGAAGGGAGCTTGCGGGAAGCGTGCACCGCGGACATTGGGCCTAGAACGATTCTTTTCAAAGTATCGGGAATTATTAAACTGAACGATCGTCTGGTATGCAATCATCATTTCACGACGATTGCGGGGCAATCCGCTCCGGGTAAGGGAATCACCATTACGGGTGCGCCTATCGGTTTTACCGGCAACGATTTAATTGCCCGGTTTATGCGTGTGCGCTTGGGATACGGCAGAACTTTTGACGGAATGGGTTTGACGGGCGGGGAGAATGCCATTTTGGACCATGCGAGTATCAGCTGGACGATAGACGAAGCGTTCAGCAGTCGCGGCGGAAAAAATCTGACATTGCAGCGGACTTTGATTTCTGAAGCATTGAATATCGCTGACCACAAAAATTATCCATCGGGAACGGGGCATGGTTACGCGGCGACCATCGGCGGCGACATCGGCAGCTTTCATCATAATTTGCTGGCGCATAATGCGGGCAGGAATTGGAGCATGGGCGGCGGTTTGGATGGCGATGGCAATTACGCAGGGCGTTTGGATATTTTTAATAATGTCGTTTACAACTGGTACAGCCGCGTGACGGACGGCGGCGCGCATGAAGTGAATTTCGTCGGTAATTTTTACAAAATGGGTGCGGCGACCAAATTGAAAGACATCACGTTAAGCGCGGATTTGGAGGGGACTGGCGGCGGTTCGCAGTCCTATTACTATCACAATAATGTTTTGCAAAATATGAATGGCAGTTTTACCTGCGATGGATCAAACGATGAATGCGGAAGAAGATACACGCTTTCCAACAATCAGGTTCTGGATTGGGAAGTTTTTCGTTCCAAACCGTTTTTTGCTTCCTATGCGACGGTTCAAAGTGCCAAGGCCGCTTACAAGGACGTGCTTTCCGATGTAGGACAGAGTATGCCTTTGCTGGATGATCACGATACCCGAATTATTCAAGAAGTCAAAAACGGCACCTATACTTATACGGGCAGCGTCGGCAATCTTCCCGGCATTCCCGATCGGGAATCCGATGTCGGCGGCATGGAAAATTATCCGAGTACAAGCTGGGCGGACGATTACGACAGCGATATGGATGGGCTTCCGGACTTTTGGGAAAAAATGTTCGGCTACAACCCGAAATCCGCAAAAGGAGACTTTAGCGATGCCAACAATGACCGTTTAGGCGACGGCTGGACGGAACTGGAACGCTTTTTGGAATGGATGGCTAAAGCGCACGTCGTTTTGGAAAAGGGCGAAACGAAAACGATTGACCTTTCCCAATGGACGAAGGGCTACGATGGCGGCTCTTACAAGGTAACGGCCCCAAATGGCGTAACGGCGTCGGTGAGCGGTTCCAAACTGACCGTCGAACTTTCTGAAAATTTTGCGGGAGTCGGCTATGTGACCTTTACGCTAACCGATAAGGAGGGCGATACGTTTACGCGAAAGATTGGCGTTTCGCAGGGGCTTGCCGTTTCTTCGGGTTCCAGCTCTTCGAGTGTTGCGGGGAGCAGCTCTTCTTCTGCCGAAAATCCTTCGGGATGGGTTTATCAGGCGGAGGATGGCATTTTGAACAACGCTTCTTTTGAAAATAAAAATGGAGGCTTTCACGGAACGGGTTATGTGAACTACGCCGGAGAAAATGAAAGCTCTGTAGAGATTTCGGTCCATGTGGATTCTCCGGGTGAGTATGTCGTTGTGCTGACCTATGCGAACGGCAAAGCGGAAACCCGAAAGCTGTCCGTTTCTGCGGACGGGAATGAGGAACAGATGATGGAATTTGAAACGACGGGCGCCTGGACGAATTGGGAAACCAAATCGGTCTCGTTAACTCTTTCTGCGGGGGAGACGGCGATTCGAATTTCGACGGTGGACGGCGATGGACCCAACCTCGACCAGATAGAACTCCAAAAGCAGGGAACTTCGGCAGCTTTTCCCATAGCGGGCAAGTCTTTCCGCAAGCGTATCGCCAATCATATCGTGTATCTCGAAGGCTTTCCCGAAAATGCAAAAATATCGGTTTCCGACTTGAACGGCAAACGGCAGGCGATTTCGAAAACATTTGGGGACGGCAATGCGGAAATTTCTTTAAAATCCTTAAAAGCGGGAATCTATCTGGTGAACATCCGTGGGATTGGGAAAAATCGGGGCTTTCAGCGGTCTTTTAAAGTGATTCGCCAGTAGTTTTGTTCAAAAAATCGGCGTCTTTATGAAACGTCTTCAGAAAAATTTCCGGAGGCGTTTTTTACATTGTGGAAAATCGGGAGAATTTATGAACGACGAACGCTCTACTCTTGTCTATGTCAGCGGTCAGGGCCGCATTGAACAGCCAAAGCAGCAACCTGTGCGCCCAAAAACCGATGGCGTTGTGCGTATTGCCCTGAAGCGTCTGGGCGGAAACAAAATGGTGAGCGTCGTTTCGGGTTTGGATCTGGAAGAAGCGGAATTGTCGGCTTTGGCGCGCGACTTAAAACGCAAGTGCGGAACCGGCGGAACGGAAAAGAATTTCCAGATAGAAATCCAAGGGGACAAGCGGAACGTACTCAAAGCGGAACTTGAAAAGCGGGGCTTTACTGTAAAACTCGCCGGCGGTTAAAATTTTTCCCCTCGCTTACTGTGCAATGACGGAATTCTAGCAAAGTACTCCTAGGAATAACGGACTATTCTTCGTTATTGCGAGGATGGTTCGACAAGCTCACCAACCATGTACTTTGTCATTGCGAGCTGCGTTAGCAGCGCGGCAATCTTAGGCACATTGAAACACGAAAAAGCCTCCGGGGAGAATCCCGGAGGCTTGAAATGATACTTTCGACTGTTACTTCACACGGATTTTCTGGACTTGAGAATCTATGCGGATGATGTAGGCACCGGCGTTCTGCAATTCCATGGAAAATTCCGGGGAGTTCACCACGCCGCGACGCAGCACGCGGCCTTGCAAATCCAGCACGGCAAAGGCGGAGCCGATGCGGGCGTTCTGGATTTGGAGAGTGCGGTTTTGAACGTGGAGATTGAAGCGGGGATGCGCGCTAAAGTGGAGAGCATCCGGATCTTCGGAACTGGAAGAACTCGACACTCCGCTCGAAGAACTAGGAGCTTCCGAGGAGCTGGATGCAATCACGCTCGAAGAACTCTGCACCGCCGAAGAGCTGGATTGCACAACCGCCGAGCTGGACGACATAATGCCGAACGAACTCGATGATACGGAAGAACTGGAGGCTATCATGCTCGAAGAACTCTGCATCGCCGAGGAGCTGGAAGCGATTGCACTCGAAGAACTTTGTGCTACGGAAGAACTGGACCCCTGCGAAATTGCCGTGCTGTCGAATACCGCCGTATAGATCGCATTACCGGTAACCGGCACAATACTCGGACTCCAGCCTTTAAATGTGTAGTCGTATTGAGTGGAAGAGGGCTTGGTTGGAGTGTTGCCGTTGTATGCCGGAGTTGCTCCGTAGCCAACCTTGGTACTTTGTAATGTCGTGAAACCATTCCTGAAAGTGACCATGAAGGTCTTCAGGGAACTGTCGAATACCGCTGTGTAGGTCGCTGGCTCCGTAGCTGTCGCAAGGTTCGGGTTCCAGCCATAGAATGTGTAGTCGTATTCTGTGGTGGAGGCCTTGGTCGGCGTCTTGCCCATATATTTAGGAATACTGCCGTATTTAGCGACTGAATTTTGTAAAGTGTCGCCGTCAGCATTCAAAAAGACGATAGTAAGCTTGCTATACTTGGCTGACAGCGTGGTATTTCCCGTAAAGACGGTAGTCGGTTCTACCCGTGAGTCAAGCGAATCAAACCAGCCAATGAAATAGAATCCCGAATCGGGAGCGGGAGGTTCCGGGACAGAGTCCAACCCACCAGCCACATTTGTCGGACGGCTTGCCCAAAGGTTGCCTTCGGTGTCCATAAAATCAACAATATATAGTCGTCCCTTAAAATCCCGCCCAGCCCGCATAACTGTTGGGAAAAATTGATTTCTACCCTGTGAAATTATTGCAAGGATTTCTAAAATGGGATTAAAAACCTTGCAATTTTTCCCATGTATAGACCTCCGAAATCCCACGCACAGACAAGCCTTTTCTGTTCCCTTGAGGAGCAGTTGAACCACAAGCATCCCCTTTACGTTCTTGCGAACAAGATTGACTGGAACAAGTTCGAGACCGAGTTTTCGAAACTGTTTGACGACAAAATGGGTGCGCCGAACAAGCCGATCCGTCTCATGACCGGGCTCATCATCCTGAAGCACATCCGCAACGTATCGGACGAGTCCGTCGTGGAGCAGTTCCAGGAAAACGCCTATTACCAGTACTTTTGCGGAGAACGGTTCTTCTCGACGGAGCAACCCTGCGACCCGAGCGAACTTGTCCACTTCCGGCATAAGATCGGCGAGGAAGGCTTGGACATGATCCTCAAGGAAAGTATCCTCGTCAACGATGACCACGATAAACAAGGACCGACAGGATGCGGCACGGTCTTTCTTGACACGACCGTGCAGGAAAAGAACATCACGTTCCCTACAGACGCCAAACTTGCGAACAAGATAATAGAGCAGGTGCAGAAAATCGTGGAAGAACGCGGCCTTCCGCAGAGACAGTCCTACAAGAGAACCTTGAAGAAGATTCATCGTGACCAGCGTTTCCGCAATCACCCGAAAAACGCCAAAAAGGCTCACAAGGCGGATCGCAGGTTGAAAACCATCGCGGGACGGCTCGTCCGCGAAATGGAACGGAATCTTTCGAAGAAAAATCTGTCGGGTACGTACAAAGGAAAAATTGAACTTTTCTACAAAGTTCTGGCACAGAAGAAATGCGACAAGGACAAAATCTATTCGCTACACGAACCCGAAGTGAAATGCATCGGCAAGGGCAAGGAACACAAGAAATACGAGTTCGGCAACAAGGTGTCAATTGCCCGGAGCTACAACGGCATCATCGTCGGCGCAGTCGCGTTCAGGGACGAGTATGACGGACATACGATAGACGATACGCTTGACCATGTTGAACAAATGCTTGGATTCAGGCCGAGCCAGGCCGCATGCGACCGAGGCTACCGCGGACAAAAGGAATCCGGAACGACAAAGATCGTGATACCGGACGTTCCGAAGAAAAACGCGACTTACTACCAGAAGAAAAAGGCTCACAAGCTTTTTTGCAAGAGGGCTGGCATCGAACCAATCAATGGTCACTTGAAGAGCGACCACCGCATGGGTCGCAACTTCTACAAGGGAATCTTTGGCGACATGCTCAATGCAAAGCTTGCAGCAGCGGCGTTCAACTTCAAGAGGGCCATGAGGCGCTTTTTTGTCCTGTTGGAATGGCTATACTGTTGCTTCCTTTGCCGGGAAGGGGTGAATAAAAACGGCGAACCTCCTTATCCTGCGCTCGCGAAGTGACTTTTTAAGGGGCAACTATATAGAGAATCGGACTCTAATGCATAATAAGGCGTTGCCTTTTTGTCGCTGGAAAGCGTGGACTTTTCCGAGAATATATTGCCGTCGGTATCGAGCCAGGCGACAAAGACATAGCCCGAGGCGGGTTCGGGAGCTTCGGGGAATTGAACGACCCCTTTGTTGTTGGAATAACGGTTAGTGGGTACGCCTTCGTCATCGAAAACAACCTTATAGATGGCCTTGTTCTGAGCATCGGCAAAAATGGGATAGCCGCCGTCCCGGCTCCAGGCGCCGCTGTTTTCTGTTTTGCCGTTAGCCGTGTTCAGCAGCCAGGCAAATTCGACGGTTTGCATCTGGGCGGTGGGAAGACCATCCACATCGATAGCAATTCCTCCATTACTACTGTCAATAGCGGAAACGCCGGGCAACCTGTCGGCATCGTAATAACTGTTAACAACTATTCCAAAGTTGATGCCGACCACGCCACCAACGACCACGCCACCACTAGTGAGGATCCCCGACACGGAGTCCGCTACGGAATAGGAATTCTGGACATACCCATCGTTGACGCCCGCGATGCCGCCGGAGTTGTAGTAGGAGTAGGAGTAGGAGATACTGCCGCTGTTCGTGCAGTTGCTCACCGTGCCCGCATTGTGGCCCGCGATACCGCCAGAGCAGTCGCTGGAGACGTTGCCGCTGTTCGTGCAATTGCTTATCGTGCCTTTATTATTACCACCCGCGATACCGCCAGAGTAGTAGAGGGAGGAGATACTGCCGCTGTTCGTGCAGCCGCTTATCGTACCACTATTAATACCAGTGATGCCGCCAGAGTAGGAGTAGAAGGATTCGGAGTGGGAGGAGATACTGCTGTTGTTCGTGCAGTTGCTCACCGTGCCCGCATTGATGCCCGCGATGCCGCCTGATTCGAAGGTGCCGGAGACGCTGCCGCTGTTCGTGCAGTTTGTAATGGTGCCGTAATTGTACGCTACCAGCCCTCCAGCGTAGTCGTTGGCATTAATGGAATCTTTTTTTATGTTTACATTCCGGACTATGCCTTCTTTCGCCAAAACGCCAACCAATCCCCCATAGGTCAAATCTTTTTGGGTATAGACACCATAAATGCTGTATCCAGCGCCGTCCAAAACTCCCTTGAAGGTATGCGTCGTATCTTTCCCGATGGGTGTCCAAGGGTGGGCGGTATAACTTGTCATGGTATCCCCGAATATAATGTCATTGTCCAGCACCGCGTTGATTGCCGTGCTGCCCCCATTTACCTGTTCCGCGAACCAGGCAAGCTCCTCTGGCGTGGTAATCTCGTAAAAAATCTTCCCGCCGATTTTTCGGGTCGATTCGGGTTCGCTGGTGCCGCCCGTCCAAGCGGCAAAACTATAAGACGTAAGCAACGTCAGCAAAAGGAACAAAATTTTGTGCAATCTCATTTTTTTACCTCCTGTTAAAGCCGTTTGAAATACCCCAAAGGCTTTCCTTCGGGGTATTCATTTTATTTACAGTGTATTCAAGTTTTTGCCATCATTGTTGAACGCAAGGAAAACCGGCATCAGCGCAGCCAACTGTTTTTTCAATTCCTGGGCATCGCCGGTCGAGTTGCAACAAATGCTCAAGTGTCCCTGCAAGTCGGCATCCGTAATCGTTTTTCCCTGAAGTTGTATGGCTCCGTCTTCCGTAAATTTGACGTCCGACATCAGATGACAATCTTCGCCATTGTAAAAAGAGAACGGGATTTGTTCCGTACTGAATTTTTTAGCGGCTTTTAACGCCTTGGCAAAGTCTTCCAAAGTGTGGGCATTATTTTTACCTTTTGAATAGCGAAGCGTGACAAAGGCATAGAAACTCCTAGGTGTTGATTCGTCCTCTGAATTGACTCCGAAATAATTTTGAAAATAGGGCTTGGGCATCCCCTTGCCCCAAATATCATTATTGGAAAAATACAGCCCATACCAATTTTCATAAAGATTGTAGCACTTATCCAGAATCTCGTCTTTATGGCTGGAAATCAGGCTGTAGTTTTGGGCGCATTCATCGATGAAATTGCCGAAGACGTTTAGCAGTTGTTGTATGTTCATTGTTTTTCCTTGTTAATGGGTGAAAAGTTTGAGAACCGCGATTTTTCGCAGAAGTGCGCTTCTGCGAAAAAAACATCTCGGGAAAAGGTTTTGAATGCGGCCTTTTCCCGACTCGGAGCCGCCGCCGAGCAAAAAGGGGACAGGTTGGAACACTTTCGGCAGGGAAATCCGCTTGCCGGGGTTAGGATTCGTCTCCTCGGAGTTGATTTCCATCAAATCCGGGCCGGTTCTGCAAAGATTTTCACGTTTTTTGTATTGCAATCTTTACAAATCCGAGTTATATTTTGCTTATCGTTGGCGGAAACTTTCGCAGAAGCGCACTTCTGCGAAATTCACCGTTGGGCCGGCTTGCGCCCGGAACCTCCCGATTTTCCAAAATTTTCGTACCAATAATCACAATTTCTTTGCGGAGCAGGATTTTGCTTCCGCTTCGGGTTCTTCACGAATTTCCAGAACGCTTCCTGCACGCGCCGCTTGCTCTCGAAAGTCGGGTGCACGTAAAGGTCGAGAGTCGTATGCGTGCTGGCGTGACCGAGAAGTACCGAGAGAGTTTTCAGGTTCGCATCGGAAGTCAGCGCATGGGTGGCGAAGCTGTGCCGCAGGGTGTGGATGTGGGCGTCCACTTCAATTCCCGCCGCCTTCAGGAACTTCTTGAAGTGGTCCTGCAAAGTCCGCTGGTCGTGCTTCACCAGAAAACTGTCCGGGGGATTTTCCCTCGCCATTTTCTTCAACCATTGGAGCAGATTTTTCGGGATGGGGATTTCCCGATGGCCGCTTTCGCTTTTCGGCGGGCAGAGCTTGCGGACGGTTTTTGGGAGCTTGGCATTTTCCATTTCGGCGGCATTTACCGTTTCGCCTTTTTCATTGGGCAAGCGTTCCAGCGTCCCATGAATTTTGATGGTGTTCCGCACAAAGTCGAAGTCCGAAAGTTTCAGGGCGCAAGCTTCGCCAAGGCGCATCCCGGTGAAAGCGATCAGCAAGAGGTTTTGTGCCGAATTTTCGTATCGTGGGTTTTTGTTCTCTTCCAGCGCATCAATCAGCGCGGCCAGTTCCTCTGGCGAGAGGGGAACCGCTTCCCCTTTCCGTGTCGTCCCAGCATGGGGAAAGTCCAGCGCGCCAAAATCCTCCGGCGAAAGTGCCGATTTCAAAATCTGCTGCAAGGTCGCCAGCACGAAATGCCGCGTTGGAATTGCCAAATGTCCGAGAGCGCTTTCCGCAAAATCCCGCACACTTGCCGAATCAAAACCGACCAGCTCCACTTCGCCAAAATACGGCAACAGATACTTTTGCAAAATATTCCCGTATTTCGCCCGGGAACTCTCGCTCCAGCCCAAGCATTTCTTTTCAAACCACTTTTCCGCCGCTTCCTTGAACCGCATCGTGTCTCCTTTGTTGTATGACGGTGCAAAGTTTGCAAAAAATTCTCGGAAAAGAAACAGATTGCCACGTCGCTCTGCTCCTCGCAATGACGGGTGGGTCGCAGAGATTGCTTCGGCTTGCTCGCAATGACGGACTCTAGCGACAACTTGTGTTCTCTTCGGGGAGACTGTTAGTATTCGTCATTGCGAATTTGCCAAGGAGAAAATCAGCCACGTTTGAAAGCGACCGTCATTGCGAATCCGAAGGGTGAAGCAATCCTTTTTTTTGCAGATAGGATTGCCACGGCGCTATCGCGCCTCGCAATGACGGACCGCGCTGACAACTAGTGTTCCATTTGACAAAGGCCGGCTTTGCGTCGAAACAGGCATTTTTCATTTAGTCAAAACCCCAAAATGCGAAAAAAATGGCTTTGCTCGTTTAGTTGAAGCTCCAAAATGCGAAAAGATGCCTTTGTTCATTTAGTCGAAGACCCAAAATGCGAAAAGATGCCTTTGCTCGTTTAGTTGAAGCTCCAAAATGCAAAAAAGATGCCTTTGTTCGTTTAGTCGAAGCTCCAAAATGCAAAAAGATGCCTTCGTTCGTTTAGTCAAAAACCTAAAAAGCAAAAAAAATGCCTTTTTTCATAATCACAAACTTGCCGCCCCAGCCGTTTTCCGACAAATATCAAATGATATTTCGCACCCACAGGCATTTTCCGGCAAATATCAAACGATATTTCGCACCCACAGGCGTTTTCCGGTAAATATCAAACGATATTTCGCTCCCACAGCCGTTTCCCGGCAAATATCAAATGATATTTCGCTCCCACAGGCATTTTCCGGCAAATATCAAACGATATTTCGCTGCCCAAGCGTTTTTCCGGTCGATATCAAATGATATTTATCGTCCGTACCACGCATAGCCGCAGAGGATGAATAGGCGAGCACCTCGCGACTCGCGAGAAAATTCACCTTATGAAGAAGCATTCCACTTTGAAAAAGAGTTCACCTTATGAAGAAGCATTCCACTTTGAAAAAGAGTTCACCTTGTGAAAGAAAATCCTCCGTCTGAAAAAGAGTTCCCCCTTTATAAAAAGAAATTCCCGCTAAAATAAATGACCTGCCTTCGTCACGACGAGAAGACCGCAAAGCGGCAAGAAACCGATTCTTCCAACTTCCCTCTGCCCACTAATCACTCATCGCTAGTTATGGTTCGACAACCGGTTGCTGAGCCTGTCGAAGCACACCAACCGTGGTTCGACTAGTTCGACAAGCGGTTACCGAGCTTACCGAGGTGCACCAAGCAGCGGTCCCTGAGCCTGCCGAAGGGCACTCGCCATTAATCCCTAATCTTGTAATCGTACACTCCAAGCGCATTCAACCGGTGTATTTTCCCTCCATAAAACAAGAAAGACTCCGATTTCTCGAAGTCTTTCTAGCTGCTTCAACTGGACTCGAACCAGTGACAACCTGATTAACAGTCAGGGGCTCTACCAACTGAGCTATGAAGCAATTGGTGTGCAGCAAATATATAAATGCAAAAAAAACTTGTCAAGGGGTATTTGGCGATTTTTTTTGTCTTTCTTTGGCTTTTTGGCGAGCGGTTTTGCCGATAAGGTTGATATTTTTCCAGTGGATAAGCTTGACTTTGTTGCCGCTGGAGTCATAAAGGGCAATCCCTTTGGTATTGATGGATTGAATAAATTCGTTCAGCTTTTGGTGGAGGGCGTTCACGCTTTGGACGGTTTCTTGGGTTTCCAGCAGATTTTGCAGGGTGGGATTCTCTTGCGCTGCCCGTGTAATGGCTTCGATTTTTTCCAATTCTGTAGAAAGTTTTGCAAAGGCCTTTTGGGTAGAAGAAATGGCGTTTTTCGCCAGAACAGTGGCTTGCCCAATGCTGGAATCGGCGGTGTTCGCCGTTTGGTCAAGGGTTTGGGCGGCGGCTTCCGCTTGTGCGAGAATTTCTTGAATTTTGAATCCGGCGGTGGAGGCGGTCTTGTCGAATTGATTCAATAGATTTTCCACATTTTGCATGGTTTCGTTGTATTTTTGAACGACGCCCGGGTCGGATTCGGAGCCTTCGAGAATGGCGAGAATGGCATCCCGGGAAACTTTGGCCTGCTCGTGGATGGCGGAAATAAACCGCAGCGATTCGGTGATTCCGGGGACAAATTCCCCGCGAAAAACGTGATCGGGCGGCAAGATTTCCCCTTCGTGACTTCTGACCAATTCAATGCGGCGTCCGCCCATTAAGGCAAAGGAAGTGTTCCGAAAATAGGAACCTTCCCGGAGGGTGAGGGGATTGTCGAAAATCACGGTGACTCGGGAACGGTCTCCGAGCCATTCCACCGAAGCGACTTTTCCGATTTCGTAGCCATTCTCCGTCATCGGGTCTTCTGGGGAAAGCGCGCCCAGTTCGTCAAAGTCGATGATGGCTGTGGTGGAGCTCCCTTTGTGGGCGTTCCACATTCCCAAAGAAACGCCGACGATAATCAAAACGATGGCGACGAAAGAAATATAGCCGATGGCTTTGTCCGAAATTTTCATAGGCGGTTTGGGAACATTAGCGAATGCAAGTGCGGTTGCGTCCGGATTTTTTGGCGTCGTAAAGCGCTTTGTCCAAACGGATAAAGAGGCTTTCTGGCGTTTCGTTAATGCGGGCTGCGGTAATGCCCAGGCTGATGGTGACTTTGGGAACTGGCGAAAAATCGGTGTTTTCCACTTTTTCCCGGATGCGTTCGGCCAAAATTTTCGCCCCGTTCAGCGGGGTATTTGTCAAAATGCACACAAATTCTTCGCCGCCCCATCGCCCTAGAACGTCGCAAGCGCGAATGGATTCGGCAACCAAATTGGAAAGCTTTATCAAAACGCGGTCGCCTTCGCTATGCCCGTAAGAGTCGTTGACGTTTTTAAAGAAATCGATGTCGTACATCAAAATGGAAAGTTCGTCTTCCCGACGGCGTTTGCCCAATTCGTATAGAAGGATTTTGTCGAGCTTGTGCCGATTGAAAAGGCCCGTCAGCTGGTCGTGTTCCGCCAAGTTGGCAAGCTGGTTGATGGTGTGCCGAAGTTCGTCGGAAGTCGCTTCCAAAAAGGAAACCAGCCTGTCGGCAAGGGAAAGATTGTTCTGCGCATGGCGAATGCTTTCATCGTCGATGGGAACAAAGCGTTTTTTTGACTTCGCGCTTTCTCGAAAACCGACGGCGACCAGCGAGGAATTCAAAACGCCACCGCCTTCGCTGGTCTGTAGAATTTCCCCGAAGCCGTAGCCCCAGCAGAGTTCCGAAACCGAATGCCGGTAAAACTCGAATTCCTTCTCCGCCCTTTCGTTGCCCAAAAAGACGCGCCGGTTGATACAGGGGAAAAGGACGGTCGCTTCGGGGTGAAAACGCAGCATATTGTTCGCCGCCACGAGAGTTTCGGAAAGCAGGTATTCGGGCTTGGAATAGGCGAGATAGATCTTGGTGCCGTTTTGAAAATCCGTCGGAAAGCACAGATTGCCGTCGTCGGTGAGGCGCAAAGGCACTTTGGCGATGAAAGTCGAGCCGCTGGGAACCAGAATTGGAAAAGCGATGGCCTGCTTGGAAAAGTCCGCGTCGGGTTTGAATTGTAGATATTTTTGATACAAGTCAAAAGCCGGCTTGCCGTCAATTTCGCTGACGATTCCCTTTTGGCATTCCGTAATGACGTGCTCCCGTCCGAGGGCACGCCAGCCTAGATTGAAATCGGTCTGGATCTCCAGGGACTTCCCGCAGAACGCGACGAAAGAGATGCCGTTCTCCAGAATGCCGTTTTCGGAAAAGATTTTGGATTCGTCTTGAGTGATGAAGCGGGAGCCGGCTTGCGCCCCGAATATAGGGATGTTCTCGCTCCCGACCTGGGCGATGTCGATGATTTTGTCCGGAGAGTTGTGGGTGCAACTCGATAAGCAGAGGATTCCTTTGACGTCTTCGAGCTTTCGGAGCTTTTGCCGGAAGGAGTCTCCGATTTTGTACGGATCCTGTTTGCTTTTGTCCGCTTCGAAAACGGCAAGCGTCGATTTGGAAAATAGAAGAATCGAAATCACCGTGTTTTGGGGAACTTCTGTTTCGGCGCTGAGCGGCCCGAGGGTCGTCATGCCGGCGATTTTTGCTTCGGGCAGTTCTTTTCGGATGACGTCGAGTTCCTTTTCGATAAATTCCCGTTCGCATTGGGGTTCGAATACGATGAGCAGGCGGTCTTTTGCGGTCTTGTATTCTTCCATTCCGGCGATGAATTTTAAGATCCGTTTTAAAGAGGCTGGTTTGGTGATTTCAAAAGAACGTTGCAGCATTGTTAAAAAACTACATTCAAATTCGATGAAAAATGCGGACCGCGGTGAAAAATAGGATGATTTTTGTGCAAAAAAAAAGAAATAGTTCTATATTATGATTGTCAATTTTCAAAGGACAAAAAAATGGCAAAATCTGCTAAAAATTCCAAGAAAAAGGTCGTCCTCGCTTATAGCGGCGGACTTGACACCTCCGTAATTATTCCGTGGCTCAAAGACAATTACGATTGCGAAGTGATCGCTTTCGCTGCGGATCTTGGCCAGAATGATTTTCCGAACGAAAAGGCTCTGGAAAAGAAAGCGCTTGCGACGGGAGCTTCCAAGTGCTACGTTCTCGACTTGAAAAAGGAATTCCTTGAAGATTATGTTTGGCCGACGGTTCGCTCTGGCGCTAAGTATGAAGGCACTTACCTTCTCGGAACTTCTTTTGCCCGCCCGCTGATTGCGAAATACCAGGTGAAAATCGCCCAGATGGAAGGCGCTTACGCCGTCGCTCACGGCGCTACCGGAAAGGGAAACGACCAGGTTCGCTTTGAACTGACTTATGCGGCGCTCGATCCGTCCCTCGAAGTGATTGCTCCCTGGAAAGATCCCAAATGGGAATTCAACGATCGCGAAAGCATGATCGACTATCTGGATGCGCACAAGATTCCGCATACCGGCATTTCCAAAACCAAGATCTATTCCGAAGACGGCAACCTTTGGCACCTTTCCCATGAAGGCGGCATTCTGGAAGAACCGGACAAGGAACACCAGTATGATATGCTCAAGCACACGAGCACATACGAAAAAGCGCCGAATACGCCGGGCTATGTCACGATTTCCTTTGACAAGGGAACGCCGGTCGCTCTCGACGGCAAAAAAATGGGAGCGGTCGAGCTTCTGGAAAAGCTGAACTCCATTGCGGGCAAGCATGCCTGCGGACTTATCGACATCGTCGAAGACCGCTTGGTGGGTCTCAAGAGCCGCGGTGTTTATGAAACTCCGGGTGGAACCCTCCTTTATAAGGCGCACGAGTGCCTGGAACAGCTGGTTCTCGACAAGGAAACGATGTTCGAAAAGCAGAAAATGGCGATGACTTACGCCAATCTGGTTTACAACGGACAGTGGTTCACCCCGCTTCGTCAGGCGATGGACGCTTTCATTACCGAAACGCAAAAAGTGGTAACGGGCGATGTCCGCTTGAAGCTTTACAAGGGCAACGTCATCCCGGCTGGCATGAAGAGTCCGTATAGCCTTTACGACATGGAACTCGGCGGATTCTCCAACGTGGAAATGTACGACCAGAAAGACGCTTCCGGATTTATCCGTTGCTTCGGTCTGCCGCTGAAAACCCGCGCGCTTCTTCTCGGCAAGAAGACGAATGTGGAATTTGGCAAAACGAACGTGAAGAAAAAATAACTTCGCCTAAGGTTTCAAAAACGCGGCTCGGTAAAATCGGGCTGCGTTTTTTTATGCCGAAAGCTTTTGATTTCAGGCTTTTTTCCTTTTGGAGGAATTTTGGGCTTTTTCCGTGATTTGCCAAATTGGAATATATTTTGTGCTCCAGAAAGAAAGATTTTCTGTATATTAAAATCCAGCAAATTCTAACGGAGGCTTTTTATGGAATCCACATCTCAAGTATCTATTAGACATGTCATTAAAATAACGATGGCCGCTGCTTTGGGCGGTTTCTTGTTTGGCTTTGATTCGTCCGTCATCAACGGGGCGAACGGGGCTTTGAAAGTTCACTTTTCCATGA
Organism: Fibrobacter sp. UWS1; assembly: GCF_002300445.1. Taxonomy (NCBI): domain Bacteria; kingdom Pseudomonadati; phylum Fibrobacterota; class Fibrobacteria; order Fibrobacterales; family Fibrobacteraceae; genus Fibrobacter; species Fibrobacter sp. UWS1. The sequence continues at coordinate 1,092,957 of NZ_NSGW01000001.1, read as the reverse complement.
CGGATTCGCAGCTGGGGCTTGCTGTGGCGCTTTCGCTTATCGGGGCGGCAGTCGGTGCTTATTTTGCTGGACGACTGGCAGACGCTTTTGGCCGCGTGAAGTGCATGCTGGCGGCGGCGATACTGTTTACGGTCAGTGCTGTGGGTTCCGGGTTGCCGTTTGGCGTTGCGGATTTTATTGTCTGGCGTGTCATCGGCGGCGTTGGCGTTGGTATGGCGAGCATCATCGCTCCGATTTATATCGCGGAAACGGCTCCGGCCCATTTGCGCGGGCGTTTGGGTTCCATGCAGCAGATGGCGATTGTGGTGGGCATTTTTACGTCGCTTCTGTCAAACTATGTGATTTTGCGGATTGCGGGTAGCGCGAATAATTGCATTTTTGGAGGAATCAAAGCGTGGCAATTGATGTTCTGGATTGAAATCATTCCCTCGCTGATGTACGGAGTCGCCGCATTAAAACTCCCGGAATCGCCGCGCTATCTGGTTTCGCAGGGTAAGCTGGAAGAAGCAAAAAGTGTGATTAGCAAAATTCAGGCGGATCAGTTGGACGAACAGGTCGCCGAAATTCAAAAATCTTTTGGCGAAGAAAAACGCCACAGCCTTTCGGATTTGCTGGAAATGCTGCCTTCGGGGAAAAAGCGTATCGCTCCGATTTTATGGGCGGGTTTGGGCATTGCCGTTTTACAGCAGTTTGTCGGCATCAACGTGATTTTCTACTACGGATCCATGCTTTGGCAGAGCGTGGGATTTGGGGAAAGCGACGCCTTTCTTTCTAGCCTCATCAACAGCACCATCAATATGGTGATGACCGTTTTTGCCATTCTTCTGGTGGATAAAATAGGGCGCAAACCGCTGCTCCTTATAGGCAGTATCGGCATGACATTCACGTTAGGTACTCTCGCCCTGTGTTTCTTGAATGCGGGAGCGGACGGCTCTTTGGGCGGAGGCGCTGTGGTCGCACTGATTGCCGCGAATCTCTATGTGGCGTTCTTTGCGATGACCTGGGGACCTGTCATGTGGGTGATGCTCGGGGAAATGTTCAACAACCGTATTCGTGCGGTCGCGATTTCGGTCTGTGGGCTTGCGCAATGGTTTGCGAATTTTCTGGTCAGCTGGTCGTTTCCGATTCTTACTGGAAAATCGGGAATTGGCGTCGGGCAGACTTACTTGCTTTATACGGCGTTCGCGCTGATCAGCATTTTCTTTGTCGTGAAATTTGTTCGGGAGACTAAGGGCAAGCAGCTGGAAGAAATGTAAACCGGATGGCGAGAATTGCATGGGCGCTCCGAAAGGGGGCGCCTTTTTGCATTTTGTATGGGGAAAACGACGAAGAAAAAGAGGGCTCCTCGTCAGATACGACAGAAAACTCGCCTGAAGAATGAATTTCTTTTCCATTTTAAAAAGTTCCCGCCGGACGACGGGAACTTTTAGGTGGATGTGTTTGTGTAATGAAAGTGTCTGCAATGAAAATAGGATTTCATTGGGGCATGAGAATGTCGCCGGATAAAATTTCGTTGTAGAGAATTAAACGCTTCCTTTTTGTAAATTTGCACCCATGCCGGCTTATACGACTTATCGAGAATTTTTGGCGAAAATTTTTCCTTCCTGGAAACGCGTGCGAAAGTTGCCGTTGAACGGGGGAATGTCCTGCCCGAATTTGGATGGAACGCGAGGTTTTGGCGGTTGCTGTTATTGCAATAACAAATCTTTCAGCCCGGTTTGGGACAAAGCGGGGCAAAGTGTGCAAGAACAGATGGCGGAATATCTGCCGCGGATTCGCCGCAAATATAAAGATGCGGGGATTCTTGCTTATTTTCAGCCTTACACGAATACTTACGCGCCTGTGAAACGTCTGCGGGAAATTTATGAACCGGCATTTGCTTCGGACGAGGTCGTCGGGGTTTCGATAGGAACGCGCCCGGATTGCGTCCCACCCGATGTGATGGAACTTTTGGAGTACGAAAATTCCCGAAAGCCGGTCATTTTGGAATTGGGTTTGCAGACAGCGAACGATGAAACGTTAAAGGCGATAGGCCGTGGGCACTCCGTTGCGGAATTTGAAGATGCGGTGAAGCGGGCGCATTCCGCAGGCCTTTGGGTGACTTCGCATGTGATTCTTGGATTGCCGGGCGAAACTTTGAAGGACTTTGAGAAAACGGCGGAAGTGATTCGGGATTTGGGAATTTCGGCAGTGAAAATTCATCCGCTTCATATTGTCCGAGACACGCGTCTGGCAGAATCCTATCGTCGCGGGGAATTTGAACTGCTTTCATTTGAAGCTTATTGCGAAGCCGTGGCGCGCTTTATTCGGATTGTCGGAAAGGATGTCGCGATTGAACGCTTTAGCGGCGAGGCGCAGAACGAGACTCTTGTCGCTCCGGATTGGACGGGGGACAGAAATAGGATTGTGTCGCAAGTTGAACGATTTTTACTTGCCCAAAATATCGGCTGAATTTTTTTGTCGAAAGAGAAAAATCAGATGACCGTTGCCGCTTTCCAGCGTCCGCTTTTCCAACGCCATAAGTTTGCGCAGGAACGGTAAAATTCGTCGCTCGCCATTCCCAGCCAAAGGCCGATTAAGCCGAGGTCTAAAACAAAAGCGAGAAAAAGGGCGGTGCCCGCGCCTAAAGTCCACATCATCAGGCTTCCGACTATCGCCGGAAATTTGGAATCACCCGCGGCGCGAAGGGAACCGGTTAAAATCACATTGGCCGATTTAAAGGGCTGCAAAATGACATCGCACCAGAGGCATGCCGAGCCGAGAGCGATGACATCGGGATTGTCCGTATAAAGGCGCATGAGATGTGGACCGCAAAGGGCGACAATCAAGGCGACGACAAATCCTGCGGAGCTGCTGGCGAAGAGGGACTGGAAGGTGCGACGGTTCGATTTTTTATAATCGTGTGCGCCGACGAGATGGGCGACTAAAATCTGGTTGCCGTTGCCGAGCCCGACTCCCAGAATAATGGCGAACATCGCAAAGTTTGCGCTGAAGACTTTGGCGGTCACCGCAAGAGTTCCCAGATGGACTGTCATCGCTGTAATGAAAACTTGGAACAACTGGAAACTGACCGGTTCCGCAGCGGCGGGAAGGCCTATGCGAATCCAGTCGCCGAGAATGGCGCGGGATCTTTTCACTTCGGTCATTTTGGTCTTGTGGCGAATCTTGTAGCGCAAAACGAGCCAGAGAACCAAGCTGGAAAAGGCCCAAGAGAGGGCGGTGGCCAGCGCGACGCCTTTGACGTGCATTTGGGGAATGCCAAAAAGACCTTCCAAAAAAACGATGTTCAAAAGGATATTGAATACGATGGTGATGGCGTTGCCGATTAAATTCCAAATAGTGAGCCCGTGGGTGGCGATGAGTGCCGTAAGCGTAGTTTGCGATGCGCGAAAAAGAAAGCCGAAGCAGACGACCTGTAAAAATTCAACGCCGAATTTTGCCGTGTCGCCGGAGAGTCCCATGGCTCCGACAATCCAATGGGACGAGGGCAAAACGAGCAGCGTCATGGAAAATCCCAAGAGAATGCTGCCTAGAATGACCATGGTGATTGTGGTGCGGGCGTGGCTGTTCGCATTGGCTCCCATAAATTGCGATGCGATACTGGATCCGGCTTGTGAAAATGCTTGAATCGCCATGAAAATCGTGCCGAGAATCGGCATCAGGGCACCGACTCCGGCGGCAGCGCTTTCGCTTGTGCGGGAAAGGAACCAGCTGTCCATCATCGGCTGGAATACGCCGATTCCGAAAGTGATGATGAGGGGCCAGGATAGACTTAGAATTCCGCGGTCTTTGACAAGATCTGCCATACGAGATTCCTTTTGGATGCAAGATAGAAAAATGCGAGGGGTTTATGCGGATTTGAAAATTTTTGTGTTTACAGGAAAAAACATATTCCTTTTTGTTGAATTACGCAGCTTCAAATATGTCTTTGGAAAATCGTTTTTGGGGGGGGGAATCGCATTTTTTCGGTTCTAAACCGTTGTTTTGATTTTGGTGCGCAAAAATACTTTCTCTTCTATAAACGTTATAACGAGATTCACCACCATTCCAAAGCCGAACATCATGATGATTGTGTCCATTGTAAACGTGATTTTCCCGGCTTTATACAGCGCAAAGAAAATTCCGTAATACACAAAGTTCACAATCAGCGACGTGATGAAATTGAAATGCGTTTTTCCCAGTCCGTTGAAAATGCTTGAAATAATGGAACACACCGCGTAGGCAATGTAAAACGGCGCAAGTTTGAGCGTAATCGAAAATACCGCATCCGCCCGTCCATCCGGCAGTTTTTCAAGAACGGAATAATACGGCTTCCACAGCGGAACGCTCGCCGCGCACAGAACAATCACCGCAAGCGAAATAACGTAATACGCTTTTTGGTTGAGTTTTGCATAACCGTCCTTGCAATCGTGCTTAATCACTTCGGCAAGCGCCATAACAGGAATCAAAAGAACGCGCCAGATAAAATTGTTCGCCATCCAATAATTTCCCTGCTCCGCCACCATATTCACCATTTTGCAAATCATGACGGCGTAAATAAAATTGTTGATGAACTGCTGAACGCCCGAAAATCCTCCGATTCTGCCCCAGTCTTTCAAAACGGAAATATCCTTCTTTTGAAACCAGGACGGCTTTATACAATTTTGCCGGGATAAAAGAACAAAGCTGACCGCCGCAAGAACTGCGTTTACGGTGATGTTTGAAACGGCAATTCCGTAAATTCCCATCCGCGGAATCAGAATAAAATCCGCAATGACAGACAGAACGCATTTTGCCGCAAGGAACAAATAAAAGTTCGCGTCCTTTCCCACGACAACAAACACAACCTGAAAAAATGACGTTGCAATTCCAACGACGAATGCAACCGTCTCAAGGCGGAAATAATTCTTTACCGCGTCAACATTCATTCCGTCAGGATTCATTGCGCGGATAAGCGAACCGCCGTAAACAAAAACGCCGATCGAAAACAACGCATACAGCGCAAAGACAAACAGCAGCGATTTAAAAACCATCTGCGCAAAATCATCTTTTCGTTTAAAGGCTTCGTTCAAAATGGCATACAGCGGAACAATCAAAAACGAGCGAAGCGTTTCGTCAATCAAATCGAACCATTCCATTTGCCGATGACATCGAACACTTCTGCGCTGCTGTTCACGGAAATAATCAGCGTCTTTACTGTCTGATACATCGCCGGAACAAGCAAAAATGCAAACACGGATAAAAACAAACGCCAGTCAAAGCATTTGAGATTTGAAAAACATTTTATTTGTAAAAAATGAAACTTTATTCTTTTCACTGCAAACTCAACGTCACTTTCACTTCTCCCTTGCCTGCGCCTAAAAGAGAGCAAAGTTCATCGGCGGAATATCCTTCGATTTTTCCAATCCGCGTAAAGTTCCAACTATTCGTGCCGTAATACAGACAAATGCTGTTGCCTTGATATAAAATGACATCGCCCGCTTGCGTTGTAATGCTTTCTTCATTTCGAGGCAGGCTGTGTCCGATATTTCCCACTTTTTCAAAATCGCCGTAATCATCCGCTGTGTAGGTGATGTCGTCCGTTTTCAAAATGGCAACGAGTGCTTCCACCGACGAATTGTGCGCGGGCGTGATTTTTAGTTTGTTGCCGGTTACTGTCACATACATTTCGCTTGCTTCCACCGTATTTTTGCCGCCTCCCGCAATAGCGGCCGCGCCGGGATTTTCCGCGCAACCTGCGGACAGGCTGAAGGCAACCAGCACGGCAAGAAGCGGGAGGACTTTCCGTCTGCTATTCATTTTTCACCTCAATCTTCTTGATTACCTTTGCCGGAACTCCGGCGACGACCGTGTTTTCCGGCACGTCCTTCGACACAACCGCGCCCGCCGCAACAACTGCATTGTCACCGACGGTCACGCCGGGAAGAATCGTCGCGTGCGCGCCAATTCAAACGTTCTTTCCGATTTTCACCGGAGAAGGAATCATATTCCCACGTTTGTCAGGCGTTAAGTCGTGGTTCAATGAGGCAATGACAACCTGTCCCGCCCAAGTTGAACTTGGAAAATTTTAACAAAGCTAATAAGGGATTCCGTCAGGTCGGTTGGTTAGCCCAATAGTCCTCACGTTCTCTTGTCGCATTATACAATTTTGTTCTTCGTTCTGCAAGTCGTTCCTCCATCTTTCCTGCGAAAACCTCGTCAGGAGTCAGGAATCCGATTGCGGAATGTAGCCGTTCCGAGTTGTAGTAATTGATCCAGTCCGACATTTTCCTCTTTGCATCGGAATAGTCCTGGTAAGCGTCACGACGGACTTCCTCCGCCTTGAGGGTCTTGTGAAAACGTTCCACTTTCCCGTTGCTTTGCGGATGGAAGGGAGATGTAGAGGTCTCCCTGAGTTCAAGTTTCGAAACCAGATCGAGGAAATCCTTCGAGGCGAACTGCTTCCCGTTATCGTGGATTATGCGGGCATGCGCATCGGGATGGAGTTCCTTCGCCCTGGTCACGAGAATTTCAACGTTCAAGCCTTCCATCGTGGAGAAAAGGTCCCAGACGAGAACCTTGCGGCTGAACCCGTCCAGGACGCAGGCGAAGTAGAAGAACACTCCGCAAACTCTGACGTAGGAATAATCCGTATGCCACTGTTCATTCGGACGTGTCGGCTGGTCGAACCCCTTTTTCCGCGCTTCCGCAGGAAAAGCCCATTTGCCGAAAAGGTTGTTCCTCTTCAGTATGTTGTAAACCGTCGATGGACGGGCGTATGCGATATCCCTGTCTACCATAAGCCAGGCCAGGTAGCGGTATCCATGCAGATGGTCCTTGTACTGTTTGCAGAAGTCGACGATGGCGCGAGTCTCTTCCGGGGTCATCCAGTTGGACTTCGGCGTATCGTGGTTATGCCGCGTTTCCGCCTTCCTCCGCGAAACCCAGTTGTTCCATGTACTTTGCGGGATTCCCAAAAAGGATACCAGCCTGGACGGGGCGATTCCCGTCCTTGCGTAAATGGCGTCGATTTCCGCAATGATGGCGGTCCGTTCGGAGAGGCTCATTTTCTTCTTTCCTAGGGACGGCCAGTTAATTTTTTTTTGAGGGCCAGGTTCTCCTGAGCGATGTCGGCGATGACGGCATCCTTGTCGGCCAGGGTTTTCTCGAGAGCGTCTATTTTACGCTGTTGCGCCTTTTCGGTTATGTCGGGGCGTTTCTGCTCGAAAATCCCCGTAGCGGATTCGAAAAGTACCTTCCTCCATTCGAGAATTTTGTTCGGATGTATCTTGTACTCGTCCGCAAGTTCAGATAAGCCCCTGCCCTTGAGGAGAATTTCGCTCAGGATTTTGACTTTGTCCTCCGCACTCAGGCGGCGACGTTTCTGTTTTTCAGGTTTATTTTCTTCTGCCATAAGGTGGCTCCTTGGTTGGAAATATACACCTTATTAGCTTCCTCAATTTTTTCCAAGTTGCGGTTAAGCGCTACAAACCTGCTGTCCAATGAGTGAACCGTCTCCGATTTCAATTCCGCCGTGGTCTTGAAAACAGCACCCCGAATTGATGAAGACATTTTTGCCCACTGTGATGTTCTGCCCGTAGTCCGCGTAGAACGGCGGAAACAGCGCGAACGTTTTGTCCGCCGGCTGCCCGGTCAGCGTGAAAAACAGTTCCCGCAACTCGTCCGCCGTGTGGAAGCCGCCGTTGATTTCAGCCGTAATCCGTCTTGAACGCTCCACCGCCTCGTGCATGTGGATGTGCATTTCAGAAGCGGATTCGATGTAGGCCTGCTTTTTAATGGCGTTTTTAAATTCTGAAAAGTTCATTCGAAAGCCTTTTGATACAGGTTGATAAAAGGAGAACGATAAAAAGATACATACCCAAAGTTCCCATAACAAATACTTTGTTTTCATGGGAGGGTATGCTTAGGAGGCATATCTTGTTACGCACAACGTAAAAAATTAAGAGGACTTTGAAGTAAAAGGAAGTTGCAGTTGTTCGAAGTTCCGAAAAAAAGAAGAGTATCTTTTTTCTTGCTTCAATTTTTCGGCTACTTGAAAAAGGTCGATGGAATTTAAAATTTCCGTTTTTACCGGGCGTTTGGAATCCCATGAAATTCGCGCATTTAGATATTCCGCAACAAGCGGACTGTTCAGCAAACTTAAGATAAATTCCGCTTCCTCTTTTGTTTCGAACGAAATGAAATTGCACGTGTTGTCAAGCAAAATTGGTTTTCCGTTATGCGGCTCAATCAGTCGGAAATTTAGATTTTTATACAAGCCCGAAATGGCGATTTTATACAGTTTGAAAGAATACTCTCCAACTGAAAAAATGGCGAAGCGGCTTTTGTTTTTGTAGATGACGCTTTTGCGCTTTTCAAAGTCAATAGAATGAGCCAGAAGATATTTCCATACCGCTGGGTATTTTGATTCGATAAATGAAGTAGGCTCACCTATGCACTTCTGTGTGACAAGGATTTTCTTTTTCGGCGTCGTTTGTCCGTTTGCAATATCGGAACTTTTGAGATACGGAAAAACAAGGTCTTCTTCAATCTGCACATTTTCGTGGTAGCCGTTGAAAAGTTTTCCGTTAGCAACAGAAAATTCCATGACTTTCGCACAGTCGTGCTTTATTCCATTGCGCCACACAAATGCGCTTTTTCCGTATATTTCTAGACAATCTCGCTTTGAAACGTCTTCCAAGTACACACCGGAAATCCAGCCGCTTTTGCATTTCGGAATTCCATTTTCAATGGAATCGTACGCTGTCATTTCAGCCGCCGCATTCTTTTCTGAAAAGTCGAGAATGAAAAAACTGGCGTCAACTGCAGCGTTGAAATATTTCTTTGAATCGATGGGGAAAAGTTCCGCGCTTTTATACAGACGATTTTGCTTCCAGATTTTTGCCATGATTTTCTTGGCGACACTCGTTTTGCAGAGAAACGCATAGACCGACTTTTTGTGCGAAAACTCGTCTGTTAATTTTTGGATGATATATTCCGAAATGTCGAAATTGCTTTTTCCTGTAATTGCTTCAATTCCGCGAAAGTTGTCGCAGTTCGATTTTTCCGGCAGATTGTTCGATTGATGCGCCGATAATTCGGAATTGGTTACCCACGGCGGATTTCCGATGAACAAAAGATTTTCTTCGTCGCCGATGAATTCTTTTATCGCTTCGCTGCTGGTAAAAATATCCGCATGAAGAACCATTGTTGTTTTCCCGGCAATCGTCGAAAGTGTGTCCGCATATTCCTTTTGGATTTCAATGCCAAGCGATTTTTTCGGAGAAAGAATTTTATCCGCTTCAAGAAGAATGCTTCCCTTGCCGCACGTCGGTTCAATGATGACATCAGGCGAGATATTTTTTGCTTTGAGAATCTGCACCATTTTTTTGCAAGGACAGTGGGCGTCTGGAAGTCCCCGAATTCTTTCTTCTTTTCCATTTTAAACCAACCTATGTATTCCTGGAACTGCGTCCGCTTCAGAAATGATGCGACTGTATTGAAGTCGCCATTGCAGCGCGTTTGATATAGTCAGGTAGCCTTGCTTCGGGGGATTTGCGAGAACTTCTTCCGCTAATTTTTCCGCCGTTATGTCATCGACTGGAAGATTTTTATCACTGAACAATGCGACGATGTCGTCCTTGTTTGCATTATTTTCAAGAATATGACGAATGCTCAATGTCAGCTGATAATCCGCTCTTCTGTCTGCTTCCACAAAAATGGTATGAAGAATATTCAGCCTGCTTGTTTTGTTCTGCGTGTCGTCTTCTTTCTGATAAACGAATACCAAAAGCGCGTAGCCGAGGCCAAATAATTTCTGGCGTGCGGATTTGAACGGGCATGAAGACTGCGGCTGCGTGATGCTCGTTGTTTTTATATCCACCAGAAGACCGGGAAAATCTATGCCGCTCGCAGAATTACCGGAATCGAACGTGTAGTTTTGCGCAAGAAAATTCTTGAAGCGGTGTTCGAGGTACGTTCCCACAGCCTTTCCGTCTGTCGCGCCGAACAGTGACGGATCGTCATGATTTGATACCTGCTTTGAAAAATGCCTTGCCTCTTTCTGTAAACGTTCTATGGTCAAATCTTTCTTCATATCTGCATTATACATATTTTGTTTTTTTTTTGTCTCCATGGATTTTATAATAAAAAGTTCTATGAAAGATGCAAAAATATGCAGAAATATCCTTTTGATTTTTATGAAGCCAAGCGAAACAATGGTAAATGAGATGGAAAAAAATTCCACAAAAAAAAGCCCCGCTCAAGCGGAGCTTTCCGAAAAAATGCAGAGACTATTCTCTGTAAAATGCTTTCACTTTTTCAACGACATCCGAAAGATTGACCATTGTCATTTCTTTTTCTGCGCGCGGTTTCCATTCGACTTGTCCGTTTTCAAGTCCCTTCTTGCCGAGGGCGATGCGGAGCGGAATTCCCCACAAGTCGGCGTCCTTGAATTTGACTCCAGCGCGTTCATCCCGATCATCGACAAGGACTTCAAAACCGGCATCTTCCAATTCCTTTTCCAGTTTGTCGGCGACTTCGGAATCTTTGGTGATGTTCACGATTTCCACTTGGAAAGGCGCAATGGATTTCGGCCAGATCGGTCCGAAATCGTCGTGGCTGTTTTCGACGACGCTCGCCATCAGACGCCCGACGCCGATTCCGTAACAACCCATGACGATCGGTTCGGCTTTGCTTTCCGGAGTTAAGAAAGTCGCATTCATGCTGGCAGAAAATTTGGTGCCGAGCTTGAAAATGTTGCCGAGTTCGATGCCTCGGGTTTCGGAGAGCGGCTTGCCGCACTTTGGGCATTTGCAACCTTCTTCGGCTTCGGCGATGTCCGCTATTTGATAATTCGCCATGTCCCGCTTGGGATTGCAGTGAATGTAGTGGAAACCTTTTTCGTTGGCTCCGACGACCAGATCGTAGGAATTTTCCAGTGCCGTATCGATAACGACAATGGAATCGTGCGCGCCGATAGGACTGGCAAATCCGGGAACCATGCCGCATTTTTCAATGAGCGCATCTTCGGCGGGGTAAAGTTCCTTGGCTTTGAGCAGGTTGTGCAGCTTGATTTCGGAAACATCCAGATTTCCCGGAACGACGCAGGTGACGAGCTTTCCGTTGAAGTCGAAGAATACGCATTTGGCGGTGGCTTCGGGTTTGACGTTCAGGAACTGGCACAGGTCTTCGATGGTGGAGGCGTGTGGGGTCGCGACTTTTTCGAGTGCGGCGTTGGCGTCGCCTTGGTATGGCGTGCGTTCAAATGTGGCGATTTCACGGTTCGCCTGGTATCCGCAGTGTTTGCAGAGAATCAGGTAGTCTTCGCCGTTTGGCGTGTCGAGCATGAATTCGTGAGCGACTTTCCCGCCCATGATTCCCGTGTCGGATTGGACGATAACGGGTTCAATGCCGACTTTGCGGAAAATGTTCTGATAAGCTTTGTATTCCAGTTCGTAGTGGGCGTCTAAATCTTCCTGAGACGTGTGGAAACTGTAAGCGTCTTTCATCAGAAATTCACGAACGCGGATAAGTCCGCCGCGGGCTCTTGCTTCGTCGCGATATTTCGTTTTGAACTGGTAGAGCATAAAGGGGAGCTGCTTGTAGCTCGAAACCACATAGCGCACAAGGTCCGTCATCGCTTCTTCGTGAGTCATGGCGAGTACCATGCTGTGCTCGTTCCGGTCTTTAAAACGGAGCAGCTCTTCGCCGATGGCGGTATAGCGTCCGGATTCATTCCAGAGATCCGCCGTCTGCACGACGGGCAAATCGACTTCGATTCCTCCGATGGCGTTCATTTCTTGGCGGATCAGGTTTTCAATTTTTTTGAGAACCCGAAAGCCCATAGGAAGGTAACTGTAAATGCCCGTGGAAAGGGGCTTGATATAGCCGCCCCGCATCAAAAAGATGTGGCTTGGCATTGTGGCATCGCTCGGCGTTTCGCGGAGGGTGGTGTAAAAGAACTTTGAAAGCTTCATAGTGCACCTAAAGCTAGAAAAATTGCTACTTTAACGGCAGTTTAAATCATGCCAAGGAGGCATAGAAATGAAATTTCGCACGGTTGCGTTGATGGCTTCGGTTGCGGCTTTTGTGGCCTGCAACTCAACGGATAAGGCTTCGGTTCAAATCGGTCCGGATGCACAAGATGATGTGAAAACGGCGTATATGCTTGGCTCCCAGTTTGGAAACCAGCTTTATATGGTGGAAACGAAACAGCTCGAGTTCACGATCGATGAACCCGAATTTTTCTCGGCGGTCGATGAAGGCTATAAGATGGTGACGGATTCCGCATTCAAAATCAAGTATTCGGATTCCATCATGGTGACGATTGCGCAAGGCATGAATTCCCGTGCGCAGTCTATAATGGCGGCAAATGCGCCCCTGCCCAAAAAGGACAGCACCGATACGACGGTTTCCGTGAAGGCTCCGGCCAAACCCGATCCGATGTCCGCGGAACAGGCTAATCGGGCGTCTTATTTGCTCGGCGTCCAGTTCGGCTCCCAGTTCGGTTCCATCAAGCAGCAGGCTGCTGTAGAAATGAATATGGCGGCGTTTAAGCAGGGTTTAAAAGATTCCCGCGCCAAGGCGAGCGACACGACAAAACAGCTCCAGCTTTCGAACGATACTTTGCAGGCGGTTAGTCAGCGTTTGCGGGAAAAAATTCTGGAACAGCGCAAAGCGATGATCGAAAAGCAGAAAGAGGAAGAGGCGAAGCTTCGGGAAGCGATTGCGCCCCTTCGTGGCGACACCCTTGCTGATGGTACCCAGGCAAAGTTGAACTTCAAGGTTAAAGTGACAGGCGTTAATCTCTCTGCGGAAAATCTGGAAGCCTATTCCGGCAGACCTCTTTTTGTATTCTATTTCTCGACGACTTGCGGGCATTGCCGCCATGCCACACCGGAAATCAAGGAAATGGCGAAACAAAATTTGGATAAGGGAATCAAGACGATTGCGGTAGCGAGCGGCGGTAACAATAAGCGTGCCATCCGCGCTTTCATCGAAGAGTTCAAACTGGATGAAGCGAAGATTGACGTGTTCTTTGACGAGTCCCGTGAATTTGGCGAACTCTATAGCGACGGCTACGTTCCCAAGGTCTATGTCGTCAAAGCGGACGGCTCCTTGATGACCTTTAAGAATTTCGAATCGCAGAAGGATTCCATTAAAACGGAACTGGGCAAATTGGCTACCAAATAGCTTTTGCTGGGGAAGAAGAAAAGGCCTGCGTAATGCGGGCTTTTTTTGGATATTGCATAAGAATTGTATTGGTGAACGCTCCGATTAGTTTGAACCGCTCACTGACCAAGGCTCAACAGCCGCTTGTCGAACTAGCCGAACCACTTTGCCAAAATAATTTTTAGAAGCGCGAGTTTTCATTGCTAATGCAACTTGCGTTTTTTAATTTCGCCATCCCTCTTCAGGTGTTCTTGCTAGTTCTTGATTTTGACCTCAATCTCCTTCAAAATTCGTTGAAGGACCTTTTTTTCGCTTTCACTGAATTTTGAAATCGAATTTAGCCGTTCTTTCCAGTAGTAAAACGACTCTAACGAAAATTCCTTTGCGTTGAAAGCTTCTGCGATTTTCAATTTCCATTCAAAAATTTTGCCGATTATCTTTGGAACCCGGACTCCATATACATTGACTTGTCCGCCGGCAGAAAAGTTGTCTCGGAATGATGGGCAGACAATGCCTTTTCGTTGCAATAGCCATTGGCAAGCGAATTCATATTTTCCTTCAACAATGCTAGGTGAGGCTACAAGCATTTCAACCTTAATTTGTTCTTTTTCGTTTTGAGGAAGGTCCTTCCAAAATTTCACATTGATATTAACCAACGTGCTTGCAAATTTTTCCTCTGCCAAATCCTGATTTGAAAACTCTTCGACTTTTGGGCTAAACCACCATAAACCAGAGTCTTCATTGTCGCTGTTTCGTTGGCATCGCGATTCAACCATATATTTCTTGAATGCATCAAAGGGATTCGGCATTTGACGAATTTCGTCATACGATTTACCCAGTTTTTTAAACAGCGAGTCATTTTGAGCAACATCCATATCCAGCATATAACGGGGGCTATGGGTGACAGCTACATCTTCTACACATTCTTCAAATGAACGATACTTTATTTCAAATGGTTTTTGTTTTGCGCAAAATACATGAATGCGGCTAACATCCGGAATTCTAGTTGATTCCATGATGCTTCCGCCCATAATTTTCCAGGAATTATTTCTCGTGCTAATCGTCTTGATTTCTATACCGAAAGCTTCTTTCTCGTTTATTCTTGCTACAATGTCAGGAAATTGATGTCCACCGATATATTCGATTTTCCAATGAGCCAATCCTACATCATTTTTGGATGCGACAAGAGCTCGATGAACTTCCATTTCAAAGGTCTTCCAAAAATCGCCTTTTGCTATATGGGTCGAATTTTTCAGCAATTTTTCTTTGGCGCAAGAAAGTAAATGGTCAAAATTGTTTAGTGTAGCTGCATCACAGATAAGATTTTCGCCAACAGCAATAGACATACTATTCTCCAAACAAGTCGTTCCAAATGGATTGAAGGCGATAGCCGATGGCGTATCCTAAAAGAGGAGGAACAGCATTCCCAATAATTTTATATGCTTCTGAAGAACTCACTTTAGGCAATCACTAAAAATTCCTAATTTTCCGTATTTACAAACAAACTAACTTTTTCTATATTGAGGGCATAACCAAGAGGATGCCCTTATGGATAACCAGCTCAGCTTCTTTGACCTTACGGACCGTTATTCGCAGCTTTCAAAGAAGGGCGATCCGTTGGAGAGACTTGACGAGGTTATCGACTGGAAAGAATTTGACGACATTCTCGCCTACGTGAAGAAAAAAGGCCGCGAGGCACGCGAGTGCCACAGCAACGCCGGGCGCAAGAGCTTCGGTTCGCGCACGATGCTCAAGGTGCTGGTACTCAAGCATCTCTACAACCTTTCCTTCGAACAGGTGGAATACCAGCTGAAGGACAGACTTTCCTTCATGCGCTTTGTCGGCGTGGGCCTGAACGGTACCGTACCCGACGAGAACACCGTACGCAACTATTTCGAGCAATACAAGGAAACCGGCGCCTGGGACAAGTTGATAAGGACGTTCGACAAGATACTGGAGAAGGCCGGCTACAAGGCCCAGGAAGGCTCCATCGTTGACGCCTCCATCGTGGAGGCCCCGCGCCAGCGCAATACCCCCGAAGAAAACAGGACAATCAAGGAGGGGAATATCCCCGAGGAATGGGAAAAGGTCCCGAACAAACTGAGGCAGAAGGATACCGACGCCCGCTGGGTGCAGAAACGTGGGCAGAACTACTTCGGCTACAAGCTCCACACACTGGTGGACGTGAAGCACAAGTTCGTGAGGAAGGCGATGGTCACCGACGCCAGCGTGCACGACAGCAACGTGTACGGCAAGCTTACCAAGGGCGACAAGAACGACGTGAAGCGAGTCCATGCGGACAGCGGTTATCTGAACAGCAAGGACGCCTTGCCGCAGACTTACGAGGAGGTCGTCTGCGAGAAGGGCTACCGCAACCATCCGCTCACCGATGAACAGAAGAGGAACAACCGGAAGAAGTCGCACATCCGCGCCCGGGTCGAGCATGTTTACGGGTTCATATTCGGAAGCATGGGACTGTTCATACGGACTATCGGCATGGCCAGGGCGAAGGCTACAATCATGGGGAGCGTGTTCGTGTACAACATATCGAGATTCGCCACCCTCGTAAAGGGGCCGAAACGACCACGGGAGAAGTGCGCCCAGCCCGCATAGCGGGCGCCCTCCGGGGCATACTCCGGGCGGAAACGCCCGGGAACCGGAGCCGAAAAGGCCCATCAAACGGCTAAATTACGAATAAATCGACATTAAAATGCCGGAATGACGGCGTTCTATGCTATTTTTAGTGGTTGCCTTTATTTGTTCCGTCATTAAAGATGAATTCATAATCATCCGGGAAAGTCTGTATTCTTGCACACTCACGAACACTCAAGCGACGTTCTGGCAAACCTTTTTTCAGTTCTTCATCATGCTTGCCACCATGTTCTACGTTCAGCCGGCGATATTCAATGTTTCCATGATGTTCGCTACGAATTGTAGGGCCGATGCCATCCATATCGATTTCGGAACTGCCCTGCATTTTGCCATAGTATTTCGCTTTTGAATAAGCTTGTTGTGCTGCATCGGAGCTTTCGTCAGGCTCTTTCAACCCAACGAAGGCATCCTTGCAGGTGACGATTTTTTGAAGACCTTCTCCATGCGTCTTTATCGGGTACGGATAATACGGCGATTTTTCAGAATTCTTTTCTATGTCGGCAAGAATTTTGGGATTAGCGTACTTTCTAGAAATGCCAATGAAAACAACACGCTCGCGACTTTGAGGAACGCCATATTCCCATGCCTTCAAGACCTGAGCATCAACAACGCAATACCCTTTGTCGATATTGCGAAAGTCGACAAATAAAGGAAATTTATTGTATGTCGTTTGAAAAAGATTTCATTAACGAACAGACCGATTTTTTTAACTATATGGTAGACAACAATCTTTTCAAAAATCGGCAAACATACCACGACTATATAACAAGATTACGATATATATCCCATTTTTATAAATTAGATGGGACCCTAACGTTTGATAAAATATCGGACATCGCAAACGAATTAAAGCAAACGATTTCTGAGCGGGATCGATATAACACATTAAAAGGCGTTAGCGATATCGTTTCTGGTTTAAAACGTTTCGCCGAATATATAAATTCGGATTACAAGAAAAAAATTGAAGATTCAATTCTGTCAGAAAACAGCCACATTAACAATGATCGTTCTCTTGATATAACAGAAAAAGATGCTATAATAAAATCAAGAATTGGAGACTCTATCCATAAAACTGTGTCATTCACCACCAAGCATCATTTGAAAAATGATGTAAATTGAGGAACTATGATGACACACGAAGAATATAAAGAGATGATCAAAAAAGCAGCATCTCAGTTCAAAACAGGAAAGCCAATTTTTGGCAAAGACGGAGCATTTCACCAAGTATTGGAAGATTTTTTGAATGCTGCATTAGAAGCGGAAATGGATGTTCATTTGGAAAAAACAAAGCCCGAAAATCGAGAAAATCGGCGCAATGGGAAAATGCCGAAAGAGATAAAAACGGCATACGGAGCAGTCCAAATAAACACGCCTAGAGACCGCGAAGGAAGCTTTAATCCTGAGATTGTGAAGAAACGTCAAACCGTGCTTGCCGAAGGTCTTGCAGACCGAATTATCGGCCTTTACGGACTCGGACAAAGTATGCGCGATATTCAAAAATATTTGGAAGATGATTTTGGCGAATACATTTCAGCCGATACCATTAGCAACATCACAGAACGCGTGTGGCCAGAGATTAACGAATGGAGAACGAGACGTTTAGAAACGGTTTATCCCATCGTTTGGATGGACGCAATTCATTACAAAGTAAAAGATGAATCAGGCATCGTAACAACGCGAGCAATTTACAATGTCATCGGTGTTGATTCAAATGGTTACAAAGATTTGCTAGGCATGTATGTGTCGCAAAGCGAGGGTGCAAAATTCTGGATGCAAGTCCTTTCCGATTTGAAAAATCGCGGAGTGGAAGACATTCTCATCGCTTGTGTAGACGGACTTTCAGGCTTTCCGGACGCAATAGAATCCGTGTTTCCAAAGACCAATGTTCAGTTGTGTGTAGTGCATCAAATTCGAAATTCACTCAAGTACATTAACGCAAAATCACAAAAAGAATTTTTGAAAGAACTGAAGTTAGTTTATGCGGCATCGACCAAAACGGAAGCCGAAATTGCACTAAAAAAATTAGAAGAAAATTGGGCAAAAAAATATCCAATCGTCATTCAATCTTGGAAAGAAAAATGGGATAAACTTTCGTGTTATTTTGATTATCCAAGTGAAATTCGTCGCATTATTTATACGACAAATACTGTCGAAGGTTATCATCGCCAAATTCGAAAAGTGACAAAAACAAAAGGTCTGTTTCCAAATGATGACTCGCTTGTAAAATTCGTGTACTTGGCGTATCGAAATATCAAAAAGAAGTGGAAAAAGCCATTGCAAAACTGGACAACTTGCGTACAAAAATTATCGATTCTTTTTGGTCAAAGATTTAATCCACTCAACTTAAATCAAATTCCAAAATGAATTTTCTCCGCCCCCAAACGGAAACACAAAAACTTTAATTGGATGATTTTTTTTCAAACAAGGAATGATAATTTTATCATTTCTTGTTATATTTGAATTGCTTCAAAAGGAGAAATTTGAAGTTGTCGCAAAGACAAAATCGAGTTGAAAAAACATCGCTTTGATTTTGCTTTTCGCTTCTTCAATTTTGAAATTTCAAAGCTCTTTTTTTAGCTAACAAAAACTAAATGACACAGTTTATTTGACAGAACCGAATTGGACAAGGCTTATTTCGTCAAAAACTCATTGAATATTGGAAAGGATGTTCCGTCACAGAATGTCAAAATTACTCTCTCTTAATGGCTTCGCATATAATGCCTTGGAGAAAAGCAAACAATCTTCAGAGATTGGATATATATAATGGTTTATTGCTGATTCCGAATATGGATAAATTATTCGATAGAGGTTACATCTCTTTTTCAAAAACAGGAAAAATTATTTTTTCCGAGTTTTTATCAAATGAGGATAAAAGAATTTTTAATTTAACTTCGTCCTTAAGACTCGTTCATTTAGAAGAAGGTCACTTGCCTTATTTGCAATATCATCGAGAATATTGTCTTTTGTAACAAGCAAACGACCCACGCCCTAATTCGGGTGTGCGTTGTAAGCCTTATTCTTATTGCGTAAAACTTTGGTCGTGTTTTAAGGACGCGAGAATAAGAGCATTAACTCTAAAACCAAGCGATTATTACAGGCTTTTTCAAGTCGGTAGCAACCTATGTCGTTCAAAATATACATCATTCTACTTGTTAAAAGGTGCCGCAGGAGCATAAAACGCACTCGGGAAGGGGCAATCTTTTGTCTCTCCACACGTGCTGATAAACGACTTCTAGAGATGACGCAGGCTTCCTTTGGAGTTTTAAACGTCCAGACGACTATTTCGGGCTAAGGTTCTAGCAAAGCAGCTCGTCAACTTCACTCCATACGCTATGGTCATACAGCTTGCGGCCTTCAGATACGCAGATATTGGGTATCTTTGAAATTGGTCTGTTCCATACGCAACTTTTGGAGATTCAAGTTTTTAGATGCAAACCAAACCATCAGGGTGTTTCATTAATGATTTGAATTCACGGGTTAAAAAAATCTGCATTTTGTCAAAAGGTGACAGAATAAATAGATTATCTTTGTTTTATAAAAATGAAGGATTGAATATAAAATTGAAGGAAGTTTATGGCTTTACACCTGAAATTCGCTCTTAACTTGGATACCATAGCCGATGAAATGATTGACGAAATTTCCAAGAAATGGAAGAATCCCTTCGATGCGCCGGTTCTGATTTTTTCGGATTATAAGCTGGAGCAATGGTTCCGCTTGAAATGGACCGAAAAGAAAGGCGTTTTGGCAAATTTGAATCGAAAGTCGCTGGATCGCTTTTTGTTTGAAATTCTGGGGGGTGATGAGCCGATTGAAAATTCGGACGGGGAAACAACGATTCGAAAAAAATTGTCTGCGGATATGCTCCGCAATGTGATTGTGGCATACATTCAAAATTTAGCGTTCAGCGGAAATCTTCAGGGCAATGCCGAAAAATTTTATGGAAATAAAAAGAAAGTGGTCGAAGAACTGGATGAAAAAGTTGCCGAATATCTATTTATTAAGCACACGGAATCCGAAAGCACCATTCAATGGAAATTGGACGATTTGCGCCTGTTTGATTTTTCCAGCAAGATGGCGACTCTTTTTTTGGAATATGAAACCAGTCGCCCCAGCAATTTTTTGAGCGGTGCCAACGGTATTTTGGACTGTTGGAAAGAAGGAAATTTGCAATCTTTCTTTTTGGATAAAAACAAAAAGGAGATGGAAAACGAAAGTTGGGAACGCCAACTTTACTCGAAAATTTTTCACAGGCAAAACGGCAATTCGGAATCCTTGCTGACGGAAGCTTTTAAAAAGGTGGATTCCCAAAATACCTATTTAACGTTGCCTTTCATGTATAAGGCTTGCCAAAAAAATGGCAAGACGGAGTTTCTTTTTCCCCAAGACAAGCCCGTTTTTATTTTGGGGCTTTCGGGCATGGGGCAATTTTATCGGGTGGTTTTGCAGGACTTCGCCAAAAATCATGAAGTTTTTGCTTACATCCAGAATCCTTGCATGGAATTTTGGGAGGATTTGCCGGGAAAGAAAATTGATATCAAGACTTTTTACAATGCCAATGGAAACGCCAGTGATGATTCGGAGAATTTGGGCACGACGGAAAACGAGCTGCTGAGGGCCTGGGGGCGCGCCGGTCGGGACAACATCGGGCTTTGGTGCCTTGCAGACGATTATCAAGGCGGTTTTGGCGAAGAGGTAAAAACGCAGGCGCCTTATAAAGAAACTTTGGAACTTTATGGCGAAGAAAAAGAAGCTCTGAATAGAAAAGAAAAAACGCTGCTTTCCGAAATCCAGCGGATGGTCGCCCATCGGGATAATCAATTTTCCGAAGAGTTTGAACCCAAATGCGATTCTTCGCTGACTTTAACCGCCGCCCCCAACCCGATTCGTGAAGTGGAGGCTATTCATTCTCGAATTTGCCAGTTGCTGCTTGAAGGGGCCAGCATTCGCGACATTTTGGTGGTGTGTCCCCAGCTGTCGGATTATCGTTCCGCAATTCAACAGGTTTTTGATCAATGCGAAAAAGGAAGCGAAGAAGGCGTTCATCTCCCCTTTGTCATTGTGGATTCGGATGCGCAAACTTCCTTTGTGGGAAACGCACTGGCAAACTTATTTGCCGTCAAAAAGAAAAAAGCTCTTAGCCGTTTAGAATTTTTCGCCCTGATGCGAAATCCCGTTGTGCAAGAAGCCCGAGGAATTGACCCCAATGAGATTTCCTATTGGGAAAAATGGATTTCTGGAATGAACGTTTATCGGGACCATACGGAAAAATCCAATGCAAAAGAAGATTGGCTGGATGGCGTCAAACGTCTGCTGCTTTCCCGATTGACGGACAACTGTGTCGGCGAATATATGCCCTATGCAGATATGCAAAGTGCCGATGACGGCACACTCAACCGTTTTGCAGATGCGGTGGAATCCTTGGAAAATTGGATTCAAATGCCGGAATTGCAAGGAGAAGATTTTGAAATTCTCCATTCTTTTCGGGAGTTCTTGAATTCCTGGCTTTCAATGCCTAATCCGCCGAAGCATCTGACCGGAGAAACGATAGTCTTACAGAGTGTTCTCAAGGCTTTTGAAGATTTGAAGTATCTGTTTGCGTTGAATCGGGAAAGTATTTCGTGGAATTTGATTTCGCAGGTTTTACAAAATGCGGCGCAGTCTTCGGAATACAGCTACGGAAGTCCCTTTATCAACGGGGTTACCTTTATGAAATTCGCGCCGAACCGAACAATTCCCGTAAAGCACCTCTTTTTTATGGGAGCCAATGCAAAAGATTTTCCAGGCGCGCAATCTTTTGATTCTTTGGATTTGCGAAAGAACTTGCCTTGGAAGGGGGACGATACTCCCGTTGAAAAAAATCGCTACGCGTTTCTTTGCCAGCTGATGAGTACCGGCGAGAGTTTCCACATCAGCTACCAGAATATGTATTTGCCAAAGGACGAGGAACTTTATCCTTCTTCGGTGGTGAACGATTTGAAAGAGGCGTTGCAAAAGGCTTTGAATAGACTGCCAAACCTTTCGAAAGAGTTGTCTAAAGCAGAAAAATTGCTGCCAGAGATCAAAATAGACATTGATGAAACACGCCCGAGTTCAGAATTGTTTACAGCCCGGGAACACCGCAACAAAATGACCCGAGAAAAATTTAACCAGGAAAACAGGCTGCAAAGTAAAGTCGAAAATATCCATTCTCAAGAAAACTCTGAAAATCATCTGGAAAGAAAGAACCTTCCAGAAATGGTTACAGCTTATTCCATTCGGCAATTTTTAGAATTTCCCTTTGCATTTCAGGTGAACAAGCTTTTAGGATTGGAAAATACAGAAGAAAATCCCGAAAAAATCCCAATGGAGCCCATTGAATTGAACGCCTTGGAGAACAGCTCTTGGCTAAAGGCGCTGGTGTCCCAGAAATTGGGAATTGCCTTGACGGAAAAGGAAATGCTGGATAAGGAAAAACTCATCCTTGCAGGAAAAATTCCAGCGGTACCCTTTGGCGATTTGATTTGGGAAAAATTGAAAAAAAAAGCAGAAGAATTTGCTTCTAAAATCAAAGACGATTATCAGGATGAGGGGTGGAAATTCTTGCCGTGCAAAGTGGAATGTCATATTCTTCAACAAAATAATGGCGAAGAGAAACCTTGGACCCTTGTAGGAAATGTAGCCATTGTGGCATGCAAGGGGAATGAAGTGGAGCTTATCAGCGTAAAAAACAGGAGCTTTAAAGATAAGGATTATTTGGAAAATTACGCAGCGGCACTAGCTCTAGTTCGGGAAGGAAAACAGGTGAAAATCCGTGTTTATTCTGTGAAGGATAAAAATGAAATTGAATTTAAAGAAAAGATTGTTCTCGAAAACGAAGCGAGTCGTTCCGCCAAGGCAACGGAAATTCTTCAAAACATTTACAACGAAATGAATGTTCAATCCTATCGTGGAATTTTCCCTTTTTCTTTACGTCAAAAATCCGTTGAATCCATTGCGAAATTCAAAGAAGAATTATCCAATGCCGATGAATGGAAATATTTTGCCGGAAAGGATTTATTCGACCTTTACGATTCGGGAATTTATTCAGAAGAGGAAAGGACCAATTTTTCCACCGTCTGGATGGAAGGAAAAGAGAAAATGAAAAAACTTCTCCCCGATTTTGATTTTGAAAAAGCGGAAAATAAAAAAGGGAAATAAGCAATGACTGACGAAAAGAAAAACGAAAATTCATTTGCTATAGAAAATTTTGAACCGCAGAAAAATCTTTGCATTGAAGCATCTGCGGGCACAGGCAAGACATATACCATCCGGAAGATCGTCGCCAAACTGGTGGAATCTGGCGTTCCTCTTTCTAAAATTCTGCTGGTGACTTATACGGAAAAAGCCGCCGGTGAACTTCGTGATCGCATTCGCGCAGAAATGCAAGAGGGCTTACAAAATCAAAATTTAAAGGGAAAATTTGCCAAAGCACTTTCCGAAGTCGATACGGCATCCATTGGAACGATTCATTCCTTTTGCCAAAAGACCCTCCGAGATTTCGCTTATGAATCCAACGTTCCCTTTGCGTTGAATATGGTAAGCGATGACGCTGTCAGTCTTTTTATGGACAAATTAATGCGGGATGATTGGGCGGAAGAACTGGCGGAATTGCAAAAGGATGATTCGCCAAAAGTCAATTTAAAAACCATTCAAGAAACCTTGGCAAACGCTCTTAAAAATTATGATGGGAAAATGGAAATCATAATTCCACCGAAAAATTTTGATGATTGCCTTGAAAAAAATCCAGAATTGAAAAGAAACTGGGAAATTCTTCAGAAGAATGAGGGTAAAAGTTATCGAGCAAAAGGAAAATCGCAATCGATTCAAGTGAAGGCTCTTGTTGAAAAAATTCAAGAGAAAAATTCATCGAATTTCACAAGCCTTGGAACGGAGTTAAAAGTTCCTACAGATACTCCTGAACTAAATGAAGCTTTGGCGTATTTCTATGAACATCGACAGAAAGAAAACCTATTTGAATCCAATCCGATGAACCATTTTGTCGCTACCCACATCCGCGATGCTTACGATAAATTCCAGCGGCAAAAGTTAGAAAATAAGCAGCAATCTTTTAACGATATGATTGAACAAGTTCGCGATGCGGTTGTCTCGGAAAACGCAGAAACGCCCACCCCGCTTTGTCAAAAATTGCGGGAGAATTACACCTATGCCATTGTGGATGAATTTCAGGATACAAACCAAAATCAGTGGGATATTTTCAAAACGGTTTTTCTGGATAGCAGTGAAAATTACATCATCGTTGTAGGCGACCCGAAGCAATCCATCTATTCTTTTCAGGGAGCGGATTTGGAGGTTTACAAGTCTGCACGAAATGCGATTTGCCAAGAAAATCCCTATCGTCTGGCGACAAATTACCGTTCTACAAATGAAATGGTTGAAGCTTGCAATGCGCTTTTTTCGGGAAATTATTTTACGGACATTGATTTTAAATCATCAAAGTATTCGGAACGGGTATCTCCTCCAAAAATAAACGAAGAAGCTTACAAACCGATTTGCTGGGCGACAAACGCAACCAAAGAAAACTTTGCCCACTTTGCTGTTCAAAAAATCCTTCAGCTGATGGCAATGAAAGATTCTAAAACAGCGTTTCAGTATTTTAACAAAGAAAAAAATAAACATGAAAATCTCCGCTTTTCCCATATCGCTGTATTAGCGCGGACACGAACGGAATTGGAATGGATAGAATCTGCCATGAGGCAAGCGGGCATTCCCTTTGTGCGTTATAAGGATTCCAATTTGTTCAAAGGCCGCGAAGCTTTTGAATGGATAACGCTTTTAAAAGCGTTGGCGGCTCCGGATTTTTCGGGCAAGAACCAGCAACTTTTAAAAACAGCTCTGGTGACGGATTTTTTCCGTTACAAACTTAAAGAGGTGGATTCTCAGGATTTTGCCAAGCCCAACAATCCGGAAATAGGAAAATTTTTGAAATGGAAAGCTCTTTTAAAAAAGAGACGCTACGCCCAGTTGCAAGAGCAGATTTACAAAGACACTCAAATCGACAAGTATCTTTGCGAAGCCTCCAAGTTGCAGGCTTTTGCTAAAATCCAGCAAATCGGTTCTTACATTTTTGACTACCTGTACAAAAATGCTTCTGGCTTGGATGAACTTGTCAAGCACTTGGAAGGACTATCCCTTTCCAAAGAAAATGCAGACGATGAAGATGGCAATCTGGTGTCCAAAGGCAGCGATTTTGACGCCGTGCAGGTGATGACCATTCACGCCTCCAAGGGATTGCAATTCCCTGTGGTGATTTCGGTGGCGGGATTCACAGGGAAAAATAATAATGCCAAAGGTCCTTATTCCTATCGTTCTGAAAGCAAAAAGTTTTTAGGACTTGATACTCTCGCAAAACAGAAACGCCAGTCCGAAGAAACGGAAGAATGGCGCAGACTTTTTTATGTGGCCTACACCCGGGCGGAATCGCTTTTGGTTTTGCCCTATTATAAAAAATGGGGAAAAGGGCTGGAATTTTTAAATAATTTTCAGAATATCGATGAAAAATTTGTGGACTCCCAGGATTTAGAAGCTACAACTCTGGAAAATTTTCAAGAATTGAAAAAAAAGACTTCTGAAATTTTAAAAGAAATGGTAAAGGGAAAAACAGAGACATCCTCTGAGAAAGATTCCGCGCCCATTGAAAAACTGAACAATGCGCTCCCGGCAAAATCCATTTACCAACATTCCTATTCCTCTCTTTCCCACAATGAAAAAAATGATAGCGATGAGGTCAGCACCAATGGGGAAAATTCCCATCCGGATGGTTCCGAGACAAGTGTCGGCACTTTAAATCAAGTATCCGAAGTGGACTTGAATCCAATTCCTATCTTGCCGCCCAGCGCCCGTCGAGTTGAAGAAAATACGGTAAAAGGAGTGAGAAATTATCCCAAAGGTGCCAAGTTGGGAAACGCTATGCACCGGATTTTTGAACTGACGGATTTTGAAAAAATCGGAAGTCTGGAATCTGCCGAAGCAGCGGCCAACGACACCGCTTTCAACAAATTGATTCAAGAAGAATTTAAATCGGAAGGCTTTGCCATTCATAAACACGCCGATTGGGAAAAACAGTCTGCTTATTTTGTATGGAATACGCTGAATGCCCAATTGCCGGAAATTCAAGGAAATCGTTATCTTGAAAAGAACTTTTCTCTCTGGGAAATTCCAGCGACGAATCGCAAAGCGGAAATGGAATTTCAAATGAATGCAGACGGTTTGGAAAAGAATTTGCAAAATTATTGCAAAGGGTTTATAGATTTGCTTTTCAAACGAGGCGAGTATTATTCTATTCTGGACTGGAAATCGGATGTGTTGGAAAACTACGGCGTAGGAAATGAAGAAATCAGCGGCACTCAAGAAAAAGTGGATAGCGATTATGCTGTTCAGCGGGTTTTATATTCCTATTGCCTCATCCAGTGGCTCAAATCTTTTTATAACGGAAGCGAAGAGGAAATTTTTGAAAAACACTTCGGAGGTGTTTATTACGTATTTTTCCGAGGATGCCAAAAGGACACATCCTTTGGAATTTATGCCCAAACATGGGAAAATTTTGCCGCATTGAAAAAAGCCTTTGAACAGGTCAAAGAATTGATGTATCGCAAATTGAAAAATGCAAAAAATGGCGAGGAGGAAAATTAAAATGTCTGATGAAATGAAACGGAAACCTTCGGAATCGATGGAAAAATTTTTTAACGAATTAAAAAATCTTGGGCTTGTGCGCCCGCTGCATTTGAAATTGGTGAACACCCTTGCCGAGCTGCAAAATAAAGACAAAAAACCGCTTTCGGAAAATGCGCAAAAGACGCTGCTGGTCTATTTTTCCTTGTTGGCGGAGGGCAATGTTTGCGTTCCTCTGGATTCCAAGGATTTGTGCGACAAGTGGCTTCAAAAAATTTCTGGTGCGCAAGTTCAGCAAAAAAACGAATTGGATGCCGGTGACAGCGTGGAAGCCTTGCCGGAGAATTTTCAGAGGATTTTTGAAAAAGGCTGTTCTGAATTGCAGGATTTTGCGAACACTCCAATTCAAGACCCGGAAGGAAACGACATCCTCAATGCGAAACGTTTTTCTTCAATTCCTCTAGTTGTTGAAAAATACGCTGGAGCAAAAAAAAACTTCCTTTTTACCGATAAATTCTGGAAAGCCAAGGAGACGATTTCCCAAGTATTCGGAAAGGAAAGCTCCGTATTTTACGGAATATCCAAACCATCCGAAGAGGAAATTAAAAATATCATCGAAGAGTCTCGCCATGATGGTTTTGAATTAAAGCAAGCGCAAGCCGAAGCCATTTTATGCGGACAAAAAAACAACCTGATTATTACAGGCGGCCCGGGGACAGGAAAAACGACAGTGGTGCAATTTTTGCTTTGGAATCTTTTCAAAAATTCTCCGGAAAAGTTGAATTGGTCCTTGTATTTCGTGGCTCCCAGCGGCAAGGCAGCCAACCGCTTGGGCGAAGTGAAAAATCTGGAGGATATTCCAGTTGCAGAAAAAGAGGCTCATCCCGAAATTGAAGAAAAATTTCAAAATGTGGACGGGCAGACCATGCACCGCTTGCTTTCTTTCTCTCCGGCAAAAAATGCGTTTACTTATAATGCCCAAAACCGACTTCCTGAAAATTCGATTTTTGTCATTGACGAAGCCAGTATGATCGATGTGACTCTCTTCGCTTCATTTCTCGAAGCTTTGCCCCAAAAGGATTTTCGCTTGTTCGTTTTGGGCGACAAGAACCAGCTTCCCTCCGTAGAAGCCGGTGCCGTTCTGGGCGAGTTGCTGGGACTCCGAAAAGATGCTGTGGTAGAACTGACGGAATCCAATCGGTTCCCGGATGATTCTAAAGTGGGACGTTTTGCCAAAGGAATCCAAGATTCGGGTGTTGAAAAATTAAACGCGTCCCTTCAGGAATGCGGTGGCGTGAAAATTTGGAATGCCGATTGGTGGTCTGAAAAAAATGCACTTCAATTTGCTTCCCTCGGGGAGAATGCGAAGTCCACGAAGAAAATTCAAAAAGAGCTGTTCCAATGGCTTCAAAGCTGGGCGGAAAAATTCTGTAGCAACTTGCCAGAGTTAGCCCAAAAAGTCAATCCATCTGTAGAAAATCCGGACGAAGAGGAAAATGAAGTTCGGAAAAAGCTTTGGGACGCCGCGGAAAACGCCCGGATTCTTTCGGCGGAACGCCAAGGAATTCAAGGGGTGGAAAATATCAATCAAATCATTTGCTCCTGCCTGCGGAAAAAAATTAAAGCGGAGTCTTCCGATTTGGAAGGTCAATTTTTTGCAGGACAAATTTTGATGTTCACTAAAAATTTGCCCATGTTCAATCTGTATAACGGCGATTCGGGTGTAGTGGTGAAAGACCGGGATGGCGTGGATTATTTGATGGTTAAAATCGGTTCCGCCTACTCTTGCTACTTGCTTTCCCTGTTTCCAAACGATGCGCTAGAATCCGCGTTCGCCATTACCATTCACAAGTCCCAGGGTTCTGGCTACCGAAATATCTTGATGTTTCTTCCGTCGCGAAAAGGGCATCCGCTGCTGAATCGCCAAATTCTTTACACAGGCATCACCCGAGTAAAAATGAGCGAAAAAAATCCGGGCAGCTTGACGGTAATCGTTTCTAAAGAACGGCTCATCGAAGCACAGCAGACCGTGATTCAACGGGATACGGGCATTTGGAAAGAAAATTGAATTTTGAGGAAATTCGGATGACACTTTTAGAACGTTTTTTGCAATACATTCATTTTATGACGACTTCCGATGAAGCTTCGGCAACTTGCCCTAGTTCGTCTGGACAACTGGATTTGGGGCACTATTTGGTGCAAGAGCTGCAGCAAATCGGTTTGCTACAAGTGAAAATGGATGCGAACGGTTATGTTTATGGAATGCTCCCTGCGACACCAGGTGATGAAGCGAATCCAGCGATAGGATTCATTGCCCACATGGATACATCTCCCGATTTTTCCGGTGAAAATCCAAAGCCGCAGATTTTAGAAAATTACGATGGGGAAGATGTACTGTTAAAAGGATCGGGTGCTGTTCTAAAAGTTTCGGAATTTCCTGAACTCAAAAATTGGAAAGGGCGCACTTTGATTACGACGGATGGCACGACCCTTCTCGGCGCAGACGATAAAGCGGGTATAGCAGAAATCGTTACGGCAATGGAAATGCTGGTGCGGGCAAATCAAGATTCCGTACAAATTCATCATGGTGAAATTTGGGTTTGCTTTACCCCCGACGAAGAAATCGGGCGGGGAACGGAGCATTTTGATTTGAACTTGTTCCCGGCGACATTCGCTTATACGGTAGATGGTGGCGATGAAAGGGAGATAGCTTCTGAAAATTTTAACGCCGCCACGGCGATTTTTGAAATAAAAGGCAAAAGCGTACATCCGGGGGACGCAAAAGGAATTATGAAAAATGCGGCTTTAATGGCTGCAGAAATTGCGATGGCACTTCCCAAAAATGAAACTCCTGCGATGACGGAAGGGCGAGAAGGCTTTTATCATCTGGTACAAATGGAGGGCGATGTTTCTAGTGCAAAGCTGGTGTATATCGTTCGCGATCATGATCAAAAGCAATTTGCGATTCGCTGCGGCTATTTGCAAAAACTGGCCGAAATTTTCAATTCCAAATACGGCGGCACGGCGGAAAATCCTGCGGTTCTCATACGGTTAAAGCATTCCTATCGTAATATGCGGCCAGTGCTTGAAAAGCATCCTGAAATTTTGGAACGGGCGCGGAGAGCGATTCTCAATGCGGGTTTGGAGCCTGTCGATAGTCTTATTCGGGGCGGAACGGACGGGGCACTTCTTTCGTATCAAGGACTTCCTTGCCCCAATTTGGGAACGGGAGGTTATGGTTTTCACGGTCCCTTTGAACACATTAGCGTGGAAGGTATGGAAACCGTTGTGCAAATCATTTTGAACATTGTGAAATGTTGAAGAAGGGTCGCAGGAAAGGAATGAATGGTGTTGAATACGATGATTTCAGCGGGGCTTATATAAAAGGATTGCTTCTACACTTCGAGTATAACTCCACTAAGGTAACAAAGTTACCAAGTGTCGTATATCCACATAGAGGATAACTCCACTAAGTCAATAAATTGACAAGTGTCGTATAACCCCTCTGGGGTTCGGGGTGACGGAAAAAAGTTCCCAATGGCGGAGCAATCCGATCCAGTACCTCGTCATTGCGAGCGTAGCGCGGCAATCTTTTTACGGAACAAGTTCCCAAGACTCATAGACTGGCGAAGCATAGCGGCCAGCGAGAAAAATGCCCCGTTTGAAAAGAAGTTCTCTCTTGCGAAAAATTTTGAATCGCGCGTATTTGGTGGAATATTATATATAATTCCCATTTCCGCATTGAATTTTAAAAACGGGCTTCTCACGTTGCTGACAGCTTTAATGCAAATCGCTGATTTTTGAAAGTACCTATATCGGCGGAAAGAATATGTAGGCTATCGAAATGGCGGCGATGATGCCAACGAGGTCTGCGATAAGAGCGCACGTGACCGCATGACGTGTTTTGCGAACACCGACAGAGCCAAAATAAACCGCGATAATGTAGAAAGTCGTATCGGCAGCACCTTGGAACATGCAGCTTAAACGCCCGGCAAAGCTGTCTGGCCCCAAAGTTTTCATCGCATCGATCATCATGCCACGGGAACCGCTGCCGCTGAGGGGTTTCATGAGAGCGGTCGGCAAAGCGGGAACCACATCATTTCCGATCCCGAAAAATCCGAGAAGATGAGAGATGCCGTTCATCAGCAAATCCATGGCTCCGCTTGCTCGGAATACGGCGACTCCGACGAGAATTGCCACCAGGTAGGGAATGACCATGACAGCGGTTTGAAAACCTTCCTTGGCTCCTTCCACAAACGCTTCGTAAGCGCGGATCTTTTTGTAGATGGCCAGTCCCAGAAAAATGATAATCACGCCGAAAAGAATGATGCCGCTGACAAAGAGACTCGTTGTGCCAAGGGCTTCCGCCGTTAAGCGGCTGAAGTAGGCTAGAGTCGCGATGACAAGTGCCGAAAGTCCGGCGATCCAAGCGAGGGTTACGGGGTCTTTAATCTTGATTTTTTGAAAAAAACTGATGGCGATGATTCCGGCGAGAGTACTGAAAAAAGTAGAAAGAAGAATCGGCAGAAAAATATCGGATGGATTGGCAGCGCCCAGCTGCGCCCGGTATGTCATGATGCTCACGGGAATCAGGGTAAGCCCGCTAGCATTCAGCACGAGGAACAGAATTTGCGAATCGCTGGCGACCGTTTTGTCGGTATTCGGATTCAGTTCTTGCAGCTGTTTCATGGCTTTGAGTCCCATCGGGGTGGCCGCATTGTCCAGTCCGAGCATATTGGCGCTGATGTTCATGAGCATGGTACCAAAGACGGGATGCCCTTTGGGAATTTCGGGAAAGAGCCGTGTAAATAAAGGCTGCACCAGTTTGGCGAGGATTTGGATGGCGCCCGCCTTTTCTCCGATTTTTAAAATGCCGAGCCACAGGCTGAGTACGCCCGTGAGCCCGAGAGCGATTTCAAACGCCGTCTTGGACATATCGAATGCGGCGAGAATCGTCGAATTGAAAATCCCCGAATTGCCCAAGGCGAGCCATTGGACAATGCACGCGATAAATGCTCCAAAAAAGAACAGAAGCCAGATGGCGTTCAAAATCATCGGTTATCTTCTCCGGTTAGCCATTTCTTTTTGGAGAATGTCCATGACCGGACCGAGTTCCGCAGGAGCTTCGAAAATCGGGTTCGCATATTTTGCCGAAATTCCTTCGAGTTCCTGCTTGTGGTAGGCGACTTTGAACTCGGTGAATTTGAGGCCGTGCGCTGTGCTGATGACGACGACTTCTTCGTCCTTGTCGATGGCACCTTGGGCGCGGAGTTTCAGAAGTGCGCCTAGGGCGACGCCGGTATGCGGGCAGGCGTAAAGCCCGATTTTGTCGGCGCGTTCTGCGGCGTTCGCGAGTTCGTCTTCGGAAACGTCGATGACAATGCCGTTATAATTCTTGATGGCGCGTTCCGCTTTCGGGTAGCTGACGGGGTTACCGATTTGAATTGCACTCGCGAGTGTCTTTTTCGCGTGGACGGGAACGAGCTTATCGAATCCGCGCTGATACGCTTGGAAGAACGGGTTGGCGTTTTCGGCTTGGGCGAGGACGATGCGGGGCTTTTTATCGATGAGTCCCATGGCGAGGCAATCGTCGAATCCTTTGGCTAGCGCGCTGACGTTGCCCAAATTGCCGCCTGGAATGATGACGGTGTCTGGGACATTCCAGCCGAGTTCCTGACAGATTTCGGGAGAAATCGTTTTTTGTCCTTCCACGCGGAGGCTGTTCATCGAGTTCGCCAGATAAATGCGGTTGTCGGCGGTGACCTGTTGCACGATTTTCATGCAGCCGTCAAAGTCGGTGTCGAGGGCCAAGACGATGCTGCCGTTGGAAATCGGCTGAATCAGCTGGGCGACGCTCGTTTTGCCACGCGGAAGGAATACGATGCTGGGAATTCCGGCTTTTGCTGTAAAGGCGGAGAGGGCGGCAGAGGTGTCTCCCGTGCTGGCGCAAGCGACAGCGTCGATCGGTTTTCCGCGCTTGATCATCGAATTGACCTGACTGACAAGAACCGTCATGCCGAGATCTTTAAAACTGCCCGTATGCGAATTTCCGCAGAGTTTGATCCACAGCTTTTTGAGTCCGATTTCTTTAGCGAGCGCTTGGGCGTCAAACAGAGGGCTCCAACCTTCGCGAAGAGTCACAATGTCCTCTTCGGGAATTTCGGGCAGAACCATTTCCCGTTTGCTCCAGACGCCGCTCATGTCGGCGGGTTTGAAACTCATCCGGCGTTCGGCAAAGAGCTTTTTCCATTCGTCCGGGGAACGTTCGGCGAGTGCATCGCGGTCATGATGTACTTCAAGAAGGCTCCCATCGACCTTGCTGCGGTAAATAACTTCGTCTAGCGGGTAGGTGTCGTTCCCGTTGATGCTCTG
Source organism: Fibrobacter sp. UWS1 (assembly GCF_002300445.1). Lineage (NCBI taxonomy): Bacteria > Pseudomonadati > Fibrobacterota > Fibrobacteria > Fibrobacterales > Fibrobacteraceae > Fibrobacter > Fibrobacter sp. UWS1. Next base: position 1,060,155 of record NZ_NSGW01000001.1, on the reverse strand, counting down.
AAAATAGGCGTGAAAAGGTTTCATAGTGGCCTCGAAAATTTTTGAACAAGTATAGTTATTTAAATGAACGGCGACAAATGGATTTTGCGCATTCAGCGGATGCGGGTAAAGAGGGAAGGTTTGGAGATGCTTCCAGAGTGAGAGTATGGCGAGCTTTTTTCCTTTTTGTATATTTGGGGCTGTTATTTCCTTTTTTCGGAGTTTCCGTGAAGAAATTCAAATCGCTATTGTTGTTTGCTGTCTTGCCGATGCTGCTTTTAGCGTCTTGCATTTTTGATTCCGACGGGGATTCTCTAGTGGCCTGGCTTGACGATCAGGGATTTCCTTCCAATTATCTGGTGCAGACCGTTGAAATAGACGACATCTCTTTAGATTCCTATTCGGTCGGTTTCGACAGCACGCCTCGCATCAATTATTATCAGGGCGTTGCCGGCGAAATCAACGGGATGAAGCACGAATGGATTTTGGACTTTGGTTTTCGCGACCGGAGTTTTTTTGCGCGTTTCAGGGCGGACAGTGCCGAAGAGTTTCGGTCGGCGTTTCTGGCGCTTTATCCGGATTCGGGATTTTATGTGCAGGCGGGTTACAAGGATTCTCTTCCTTTGAAGGAGTCCGTGCAAGTCAAGCTTTCCTGGATTTTGGAAACTGGAACGGGTGCGTCCTTTGTGGATAGCGTCGGTAAAGTCAAAGATTCGGTTTGGCGTTCCCAATTGCGGGAATCTTTTGTGGGGGCGGATTCCGCCGATACGACCTTTGAACTGAAGATCTCTTCTTTGAGCTCGGCGGTGCGGATTGATTTGCCCAGTGCATTTTATGAATCGCTGACCCAGGTTTCGGATGCGGCCCGCTTGCAGTTGAAAGTTTCGTTGTCGGGAAACAAACGCCTGTATCGCTTTACTGGACCGGGTTCGGAAGTCGTTCCGTTTTTGCGTATCAAGGCTTATTCGGAAACTAGCGTTGTCGGGGGAGACACCATTTCTCGGGATACATACAAGAACATTTGGGCATTCCGAGCGGCGATTGCCAGTTCATCGGCGGAAACCTGCTCGGATTGCGTGGTCTTGCATGGCGGCGTGCTCGAATCCTTGCTGGTCGAAATTCCCAGTGAAAAAATTCTTTCGGCGTTGAGCGATTTTTATGGCGACGAGTTCCCTTACACGGAAGGCGACAGCAACGATGTGCGACAGGCGGTTGTGCTTGCCCAACTGAAAATGCCCCGCAGCTCTTCGAAGGAGGGCTCGGAATTAGGCTTTCCCGTTCAGGTGGTCGCGGCGACTTTTGTCGATTCCAACGGAACGGACAAACAGGCTTCCGAAATTTACAAGCTGAACCAAAAACTTGTCGCCAAAGAAGGTCATCCGAACCTGGTCTTTATGGACGGCGACACTCTGGCGTTGCAGCTGACGCAGGGAATGCGCTCGTTTATCAATCGGGCGGGAAAAGGCGCGAAAATGCAAGTGGTTCTGCGCTTGGGATATTCCATGCTGGCACCTTATGACACTCTCTATTACGACCACATTACGGATGCCGGCGATTCGGTGACCATTTTCATGGATTATTATACCTATTCGCGTTACGATTTTTCGGATTATATTCGGCAGCCTGCTAGCCTTAAAATCTGGTTGGCGACGAAGCGGGGGGACGACGAATGAAACGCAGCATCCCTTTATGGATTTTTCTGTTGGCATTGAGTGTGCATGCGGCTTCGATGCTGGGTTTGGAAGCTCTTGGAAAACCTACCGAAGGCGCTTCGGCGATAACGCTCGGCAGGGGCTATTCGGGCGGCGCAAAAGCTTTGAGCGGCTATGTCGAATGGAACCCGGCGTCCATCGCTTTTGAAGAGAATACTTCTTTCAATGCGTCCATGGTTTTTGAAGAAAATGTCGCCTCTCGGGGCGGAAACTCCTATGCCTCTTCTACGCTGGAAATCCCTTCGCTCTCGTTCTTGTTTGCCATGCACAAATTCGGTGCCGTGTCGCTTTCGCTTTCTCAAAAATACACGTCGAATCTGGACGAAGAGGTGGACGATCCCAAGAACACCAGCCTTGCCAAAATTGAATACAAGGGCAACATTTACGAGATAGTTCCTGCTTATGCGGTTCGGATGCCGTTCTTTCGGAAGATTTCCCTCGGTTTTGCCGCTCATTTTGTGATGGGCTCCGTTTCCCGTAAATTGACTCTTGGCGCAGACAACAGCCAGGTTCCCGCTGAAGACAGCTGGGCGACAAACGATGCGGAGCTGACGGAATCGGCGGATGGTTCGTGGAAAATTAAAGACCATCCCGCTTACTATACGGGTGCCGTGTTTTACAAGGGGCGTCGCGCTTCCTACTATTTCTCCTATACGACGGGTTACACCTTGAGAAATACTTTGGATTACGATTTGCAGTTTAGCCAGGTGGACACTCTCGTGCCGACAAAACTTCGCCGGGATATTGACGTCCCGCCCACGCTAGCGACAGGTATCGCTTACCGATTCAAAAAACGGCACCATATTATGTTGGACTTTATGCTCCGCGGTTGGGATATGGACATTCGGAACATCGCCGGTGGCTGGAATTTGGAAGATTCCACTTCGACACAGACGGAGTTTTTGGTTGGGGCGGGCTATGAACGCTCGGGATCTTCGGATTATTTCAAGAAATATCTGCAAAGGATGGATTTTCGGTTTGGCGGATGGTTTAGAAATTATTACATTGCTGATGTCAAGGAATTTGGAGGCTCGCTCGGTGTCGGGTTCCCCCTTGGTCGGCGAAGCACAAAAATCGATATCGCTGTCCAGGGAGGCTTGCGTCAGTCGGACGACGACACGGTTTGGGACGAAAAGTTTATTGGAATTGCAATCGGTTTAACCGGTGTAGGCAATTGGGGTAATAAACCGAAAACGGTGCATTGATTGCATTAAAGGAGAGTTGATATGGACTCAAAGAAAAAGGCTTCCGCTAAGACCAAAGTGGAAAAACTGAAATCGATTTCGCAGAAAGTGGAATCCAAGGTCGAAGAACTCAAATCGGCTCCGCGCAAGGCCAAGGCTAATGTGGCGTCCAAATTCCAAAAGATGAAAAAGTCGGTGGTGAAGAATGCCGAAGAAAAATCGGCGTCTGTCAAGAAGACGATCTCGGCTAAAGTGGCCCAGGCTACGGAAAAAGTCGAAAAATCCGTATCTAAAGTGGCCGCCAAGATAGAAGCGGTTGAAAAATCCGTGTCCAAAGCCGCCGCCAAAAAGGAAACCACCGAAAAGTCTGCAAGCAAAGTCGTCAAGGCAGAAGCCTCAAAGGTGGCAAAATCGGCGGCAAAGAAAAAGCCGGAGGAAAAAGCGATTCCTGTCAAGGCCGCCACGGAACTCTCTCCGGAATATCTGGTTTTGATGCAGCGGGATCCCAATTTTATGCACGCCTTTTGGGACGTGAAAAAAGAACGTCTCGACAAAGCTCTTCAGGGCAAAGGCACGCTGGTCTTGCGCCTTTACGATGTTTCCAAGGATTTGACTGTCCGTAAAAACAAGAATCGCAAATTTCAGGACATCGAAGTTCCGTCTGACGCCAAAAGCTGGTACGTGCAGAATCGCGAATCCGTTTCGTTCCGCGCGGAATTGGGGACCAAATCGCCCAAGGGAGAATTCAAACCTTTGGTTAAGGCCCCTGCCATGCAAGTTTTCAGCTATGAAACGGTGAAAAATTCCGCCAAGAATTCCGACAGCGTCTTTTTCAAGGCTTCCCTTGGTGGTGCGGGAATCGGCGGCTTCGGCAGCTCAGGACTCTCCAGTCAGACCGTGGCTTCCTGGTTGGAACATTTGGCGAGTTCTTCGGAATCGTTCTTTTCGGGTTCGCTTTCGAGCGGCGGCATTCTTTCGAGCGGAGCTTTGGCGCAGCAGTTGCAACCCTCTCCGGATTCCGTCAATTACGGCAAGGATTTCTTCCTTTGGGTCAAAACCCGTCTGATCGTTTATGGCGGAACCCGTCCGGACGCCCACTTGCAAGTCCGCGGTGAACCGTTCCCGCTGAATCCCGACGGCACATTCTCCTTTGAACAGGATTTGCCGGATTCCACGCAGATAATTCCTGTGTTTGCGACGGACAAGGATGGCGATTTCCCGACGACGATTGTTCCTGTTGTTGTGAAAAGAACCGAATAAGCCGGAGCGATTTTGATAACCGACTGCAATGGCAAGCTTTTCCTGTTGCTGCATGCGCACTTGCCGTTTGTACGCAATCCGAGTTATGATCGTTTTCTAGAAGAAAACTGGCTTTTTGAAGCTTTGACCGAGACCTATCTTCCTTTGGTGCAAACGTTGTCTCGTCTTGCGGAAAAAGGCATTCCCGGAACGATAAATTTGAGCGTTTCGCCGACGCTCCTTGCCATGCTTTCGGATCCTCTTTTGTTGAATCGCTATTCCGTGCATTTGCAAAAATTGCAGGAGCTGGCGAAAAAAGAACTCCATCGGCTTGCTGATGATTACGAAAAACTTCAGGTCGCCCAGTTTTACGCCTCTCGCATGATGGAACTTGCTGAATTGTGGGAAGAGCGTTTGCATCGGGATATTCTTGCGGAATTTTTAAGGCTGGAAAAACGGGGGAAGCTTTCGCTTTTGACTTGCGTGGGAACGCATCCATTTTTGCCTGCATACCAGGCGGAACCGGAAAGCATCCGGATGCAGTTGAAATTGACGGTGGAAGCTTTCCAGCGCGCCTTTGGTCGGCGCCCTCGGGGAGTCTGGTTGCCTGAGTGCGGTTATTTCGACGGCTTGGATGGCTATCTCGCCAAAGAAGGCTTTGAATTTTTCTTTATGGAAACCCACGGCATTCTTCTTGCCGATCCGCCGCCCCGATTCGGCGTTTTTGCCCCGGTGAGGACCCCGGCGGGGCTTTTGGCTTTGGGTCGGGAACAGTCGAGTTCCGTGGAAGTGTGGAGTCGCCAGCGCGGCTATCCGGGACACCCGGACTATCGCGAATTTTACAGGGATATTGCGCAGGAATTGGATTCTCAATATCTCGGTGCTTATTTCATGGCAAAAGATACGCCCATCGATACGGGATTCAAATATTATCGGATAACCGGAGGCGAACAGAAGTCGGTGTATCGCCCGTGGCAGGCGATGAATCTCGCTCGTGAGCACGCTCGGCTTTTTGTCGCCAATCGGGAAGCGCAGATGGCGGAACTCGCTCCGCAGATGCCGTCGCATTCGCCTTGCGTCCTTTGCCCCTACGATGCGGAACTTTTTGGACACTGGTGGTTTGAAGGTCCCCAGTTTATCGAATCGGTTTTTGAATGGGCAGCTTCGTCTCGGATTTTACAGCTCGCTTCGGTCGATGGAATGCGAAATGATCCGGACGATGCCGTGCCGCATAACCCGATTTTTTCTTCGTGGGGAGAGAATGGATTTGCTTCGGTGTGGGTGAATCCGCAAGTGGAATTTATTTATCCCAAGTTTTTCAAAATGTTCTCGCTTTTTCAGAGCGCAAAGAAAACGAACCCGAAATCGCCGTTGCAAAAACGGATTCTGGCACAAATGGAAAGGGAGCTTGTACTTTTCCAGGCGTCGGACTGGGCGTTCATGATTCACAACAATTCCGCTGGCGGCTATGCAAAAAATCGCCTTGCCGAACACGAGCGGGACTTTATGAAATTGCTGTCCCTTTTTCAGGGCGTATTTCAAGATGAATCTTTGTTGAACGAAATCGAATTGCGGGATAATATCTTCCCGTGGCTGAATCGCTGACGGGACCTGTTGAAAGTTGGGAGTCGGAACTGAAAACTGAGTTTCCCTCGCGAAAAAAGATTCCATTTTGAAAAAAATGGAATCGCGAGTGTTTAGCAGGGGATTGTATATAATCCCCTTAATTTTCTTCTAGCGGGTACTTGAGCCGAGTCGTGTGATGCACGATTTTGGAGGAAGTTTTCGGGTAATCCAAAATAGATTGCAGTCCTCGAGATTCTTTGCGAGCGAGTGCGCTTTTAACGATGAGGATGCTGCTTTCCACCGCATTGCGAAATTCCAGGAGCGCTATGGTTTTGGGCGAATCCTTTTTCATTTCTTCTTCCACTTCGCGGTTGTATTTGCGCAGCTCTTCCAGCCCCGATTTAAGCTCTGCTACGGAGCGGACAATGCCGCATTTTTTCCACATGAGCTTTTTGGCTTCCAGTTTGCGCTTATTCCAGATGTCGCCGCCTTTGACAAGGACTTTTTCAGAGGGGACTTTGGGCGCTCGGAAGGATTTTTTGAGAATGCCCGATTTTTCGATGCTTTCAACGGCTCGGAGTGCGAAAACGACGCTTTCCAAAAGGGAATTCGAGGCGAGTCGGTTTGCTCCATGAACGCCGGTCGCCGCCACTTCGCCCGAAGCGTAGAAGCCTTCGAGTTTGGTTCGGGACCAGGTATCGACGAGGACGCCGCCACACATATAATGCGCCGCCGGGACGACGGGAATCCATTGCTTTGTCATGTCGATTCCCACGGAAAGGCATTTGGCATAGATGTGCGGAAAGTGCGTTTTGATGTCTTTGGGGTTGTGGGCGGTAACGTCCAAAAACATGCAGGGTTCGCCGGTTCGGTTCATTTCCCGGTGGATGGCGCGAGCAACGATGTCGCGGGGAGCAAGCGAGCGCAGCGGATGAACGCCGTCCATAAATTCTTTGCCGTCCTTGTTTTTTAGAATGCCGCCAAAACCGCGGACCGCTTCTGAAATCAGGAAGGATTTTTTGAGGCTCGGCGCATAGAGGGAAGTCGGGTGGAATTGCATAAATTCCACATCTTGAATGGCGGCTCCCGCGCGTGCTGCAATGGCGATGCCGTCTCCGCAGGCATCAGGCGGGTCGATGGTGTGCTGCCAAAGCCGTCCCGCTCCTCCGGTTGCCATCAGAGTGACCTTGGCAAAAATCGCTTCGGTCTCTCCCGTTTTTTGATGGATGATTTTTGCTCCGCAAACCCTTTTCTTTTCTTTGTCCAAAACCAGATCGGCGACAAGGGCGTTTTCCAAAAAGGTGATATTGGGAAATTCGTGGAGCTTGGCGATGAGCGCCCGCATGATTTCTTTGCCCGTCAAGTCGGCGGCGTGCAGAATGCGGCGGAAGCTGTGCCCGCCTTCTAAGTGCAAATCGAAGCGGATGTTGGAATCGTTGGGTTCTGCCGGGGTGAATTGCACTCCCCATTTGACCAGCTGCTCGATGGTTTTGGGACCGTTTTCCACCAGAATTTTAACCGCTTTCTTTTTGCAAAGGCCCGCACCCGCTTCACAGGTGTCCTCTTCGTGTATTTTAAAAGAATCGTTTGGAGCTGTCACGGAGCAGATGCCGCCCTGGGCATAATTGGATGAACCGTCCGGTTTGGGTCCCTTGGTCAGAATTAAAACGGAATGGCCATGTTCTGCAGCTTTAAGGGCCGCGCTTAAACCGGAAATGCCGGCTCCGAGGATCAATATATCGTACACTGTAGCCTCTCGGTAGAGATTTTTTAGGCGGCTCTATAATAGCAAAAAAAGTGCTAATCGGCTATATTTTCGGATACGCTCCTGTTTTTTCCTTTTGCATTTTCGGCATTTCAGAAAGAATGAAAAGGCAAATCTGACAGATATATCTTGGCGAAGTCGTTCGCTTTTCTTTTTCGATTTACTACATTTGCGGCAAATCAAATGGAAATGGAGTTTCCTTTATGCTGACATGGATTAACGAAAACGCGAAATGGGTCATAGCCATTTTTGCTGTAGGTATTGCTCTTGGTCTTCTTGCTATGGACCGGACTCCGGAACTGTCCCGCCAGTATCCGATTGGTCGGGTGGACGGGGTGGAAATTCCTTATGCGGAATTCAATAATCGGGTGAACCGCATCACCGAAATCAATTATCGCGGTCAGAATATAAGCGATGAACAGCGCGTGCAGCTTCGCAATTCCGTCTTCCAGACTTTCGTTCAGCAGGAACTCCTCAAGGTGCAGTTCAACGAGAACGCCCTTTCCGCTTCCGTTGTCGAAATGAAAAATGAACTGCGGAATAATCCGGATGCCGTTCGCCGTATGGTTGGTGAAGAAGCGCAACAGCGGATTTATGCCATTCAAGCCGGCTCGGCAAATGAACAGGAAGCCGCCCAGAATGTTCAGGCTTTTATCCAGACTTTGCCGCAATTCCTTTTGGACACGGCTTTTGACAAGGCCGCTTATGATGCCTGGCTGGAAACGCCGGCCGCTTACGAGTGGCTGAATATGCAGAGCTACGAACAGGAACTTTCGACGATGACGATTCCGCTGCACCAGCTCCAGATTTTTGTGACGGCGAATGCCCATCCGACGAGCTTGGAGTCCCAGTGGAATGTGAATAATCGCCTCGCTTCGCAGGAACTCGAAGTGGCTTATGCGTCCACCGCGGATTTCAAGGTCGATCCGGCGTCCGTGGACAGCTTGAAAGTTTCCGCCTACTTTAACGCCCATTCGGACAGCTTCTTTGTGGAAAACGACCAGGTCCGCTTGGCTTATGCCTATTTGCCGATTGCTCCGACCGAAAAGGACGAAGAAGAAATTCGCAAGTATGCGATGACCGTTTATTACCAGTTGAAAGATTCCAGCTCGGCGACCAGCTTTGAAGACATGGCAAAAATTTCCAGCGAAGATATAGGAACGGCGGCGAACGGAGGCCTTCTCGGGGATTACACCGCTCGCGGCACTTGGGTCAAGGAATTTGAAGACGTCGCATTTGCTTTGGATTCCGGGGCGATTTCGGAACCGGTTCGCACGAAGTTCGGCTATCACATCATCCAGAGTCTGGGCAAGAAAAAGGAAGCGGATGGTACGGAAAAAGTCAAGGCGGCCCACATTCTCTTCTCGGTGACAGCTTCCCCGGAAACGATCGACAGTTTGGAACAGATTCTTCTTTCCATTAAAAGTGCCGTCGAAGAACGGGATTCTTCGTTTGAAGAGGCGGCCAAGGCTCGGCAGGTTCCCGTTCGTGAAACCGCTTGGCTTGGACGCGGTGACAACATTTCGGAAATCGGTTTTGTCGGCGGACTTGCCCCGTTTGCCTTTGTAAATAAGGAACGTCCGGATCTTGCCGAAGGAAAAGTTTCCGGCGCATTGAAAAACAGCCAGTTTGCTCTGGTGGCAACTCGTCTCCAAACTTTGACTGCCGGTTCCCGCAACGTGGCTCCGTATTACGAACAAATTAAGAATCAGCTTGCCCTGGGCGAAGCGAAAGATGCCGCCAAAAGCCACTTGAACTCTGTCAAGGAAAAAATCAAGGCGGTAACTTTGGAAACGGATTCGGCGACGGGAACAGCAAAAGCGGATTCCAGCATTGAAAAAGTGACGATGGAAAAAACGACAGTGTCCTTTGACGGCTTTGTGCCGGGAATCGGCTATTCCAACCCGACCTTGTTCCGGGTGCTTTCCAAACAGAAAGTGGGCGAATGGGGCGAACCTGTCGTCACCAATGATGGTGCGGCCATGGTGAAAATTCTTTCCCGCACTTTGCCGGACACAGTGGCTTTCAAAGCGGCGTTGACCGAAGATCTGGCGAATACTTGGCGTTTTGGCTATGCGATGCTCTTTAATACCTACGTGCAGAATCTGGAAAAAGCGGCCAATATCGAAAACAATCTGGATCTTTATTACCGCGAATAATAAAATTTCGGGAAAATTTGTACTCCTCTCAAGCTCCTTTTTCAAGGAGCTTTTTTGTGGGGAATTATATGCGGATGCATTTAAAAAGAATTTCCTGAGAGCCTCTGTGAAATAGGGCTGAAGAGCTTAATGAGGCAGAGCGGGGTTTGCTGAGTGCTTTTGTGTACAATGCAAATAAAAAATTACAGAAAAAACACGAAGCTGATGAAATTTTGTTTAACTTTCGCGAGAAAAACAATATGTTGAATATGTACAATGTATTAAATCCTTTATCAAGAACTTTTTTTGCTTGCGCGGCGTGTTTTGCCGTGTTTGGTTGCGGAGGAGATTCTAGTAGTAGCTCCGCGACCTCGCCTCAAGAAGACGTTTGTTCCGTTTCAAAGACTTCGAATTCGGTCACAGTCAAACAATCTGTCGAAGGCGTGTCTTCCACGATGATTTATATGTTTGACGCCAACGGTGATATGGTGTCCATCACAACGGTTAGTGATTTTTCGGCGATGGAAGATGATGCGACTGCGAAGGCGGTCTGCGATGCCAGCGGTTCTGTGGACGGTTTTAAAGCGAGCTATGAAAATGGGAAATGCACTATAATTCAGACGGTCGGTTTGGCGGGTTCTTTGGAAGATATTTACGCCGCTCAAAATGCCGTTTGTGATGCGGAGAACGAGGGAGTCAAATTGTCCAGCAGTTCCGTTGGCGATTCCCCTATAGAAAGCAGCAGCTCTTCTTTGCCGACGGATGTTGCCAAGCTTTCTGATTTGAAGGAGATTGATTGCGATAATAATATTCTTGGGTATCGGATTTTTGTTACAACTGAAAATTTGGACTATATTTGTGCATCCTATAAAGCTACGAGCGGGACTTATACCACTTGGTATCCGGTAATTGACGATATTAAAAATGCTCCAAAATGTACCGAAGAATTGATATTATCTGGGGAAAAGTCGTCTTATTATGCGGAAAAAGATAATTCAATTTATGGTTGCGTGTTGGATATTAAGGATCCGTATGATTTTAGCAGTGCAGAATATGTTTGGAAAATCAGCGGTGTTGCAGAAACCGACAATGGCAAAGTTTCTTCGTCCTCTGTAAATTCTGGTGCCGGAGTTTCTTCGAGTTCCTCTATAAATTCTGAATCAGGCATCTCTTCTTCTGCAAATTCTGGAATTGTCGTTTCTTCAAGTTCTTCTCTTGCCTCCTCTTCGGCTTCCACGGAAAAGGTGGTGACTTTTAAAGATGGCATTATTTGGGAACCTTCTTATGCATCTCGGATTCGGACGTTTTTCAATACGGTAGATGAATACAATTTCTTGGATAGCAATAAAGTGACCGGAGATAGTTCCGGTTGGTGGTTCAAGTATTTGGATTCCGGGGATGACGGCGCATCTACCGCAATCGGCGTTTTCTCTTCCTCCAATTTGGATTTGTCCATTACGCTGAAATATACCGGCTGGCATCTCGAATATGATGGAGAGTATTATTATAACGCTCCGGATCCGTATCCTTACGCTGGTTTTGGATTTAATTGGTCGCCCGATGGAGAAGGTGCGAGCGTGGATCTTTCGGACTGGACCGGGATTTGTATTACTTATCAATCCAGCAAGTCTTTTGAAATAGCCTTCCCTGCGATTGGTGACGGAGATTTTGCGTACTATTATCCCGCTGTTTCTAGTTCTACTCCTAAGACCATCGATATTCCTTTCTCTAGCTTAACCCGTTCCAAGTATGCGACAACATCTTTGACTAGATCTAGCGCATTAACGAAAGTTACGGCGATGCACATCAAGTACACGAATGACGAAACAAAAGTGAACTGCGATTATACGGATTATTCGCCAAGCGAATGCGGTTTAATTTATAATTCCTATTCCAATTCCATCCAGATTTATCGGATTGGAAAGTATGGTACTTGCAAAGATTCTGGAACGATTCTTTAAAGACTCCTAAAAAATCAAGAATGCTATCCGGACCTATTCGGTTCGGATTTTCTTTTTGCTTTTTTCTTGAGCGAACATTTACAGCTTCAAAGAATTTTGCTAAATTGTTTCTGCTTTTTTTGGCATGTTCGTCTAGTGGTCCAGGACGCTGGCCTCTCACGCCGGTAACAAGGGTTCGAGTCCCTTACATGCTATTTTGATTTAGAAAATCCTGTTTCCCGACAGGATTTTTTTGCAGGCTAGTTTTGAAGGAACGCGTCGTTTGAATTGGACATTTGTGATGTCGTCTTCATCACTTCACAAAACATTTTGGGGTTTGCTCGGGCGCAATATAAACTATATATGAGGCACTAACTTTAACAAGGAATCATTATGTCTTTAATGAAAAGATCTATCGCTGAAGCGATTGGCACTCTTTGGCTTGTTCTTGGCGGTTGCGGTGCGGCCGTTCTTGCTTGTGGCGTTCCGAATACGGGAATCGGCTATGTCGGCGTTTCGCTGGCGTTTGGTCTTACCGTTCTCACGATGGCATTTGCCATTGGACACATCTCCGGTTGCCACTTGAATCCGGCGGTGACTCTCGGACTTGTTGCTGGCGGACGTTTCCCCGGTAAAGAGGCTCCGGCTTATATTGTGGCGCAGGTCATCGGTGGCATTGTCGCTGCGGCGATTCTTTTCGGCATTGCCTGTCCGGATGTGAGCGCAGGCATTGGAGCGTTTGCGACAAACGGCTGGTCCGACGCTTTGAACGCTCAAGGTCTGAATGCCTTTGGCGGAAAGGCTTTTGGAATGGGAACGGCTTTTGCGACGGAAGTCGTTATGACGGCGATTTTCCTGTTTGTCATCATGGGTGCGACCGACAGTCGCGCGCCGGCAGGATTCGCCCCGATTGCTATCGGGCTTTGCTTGACGTTGATTCACCTTATTAGCATCCCGGTGACGAACACTTCTGTGAACCCGGCTCGTTCGACGGCGGTTGCGGTTTTTGTTGGCGGCGTTGCCATCAAGCAGCTTTGGCTCTTCTGGGTTGCTCCGATTCTCGGCGGCGTTCTCGGTGGTCTGATTTATAAGTTCCTCAATTGCAACAAGTGCTGCTGCAAAGAAGGTGCTTGCTGCAAAAAAGAAGCGTAGTTTTTTTGACTTTTCAGAAACAAAACGTCGGCAATTGTCGGCGTTTTTTAGTTGAAAGAAAATGAATTTGCAGAACAGGATCTTCTATTTCGGAGCTTTTTAAGCAAAAAAAAGACCGGATAAACCGGTCTTTTATGGAGCTAAGGAGATGGTGCGCTATTCGCGCCTCCCTTCGGGACGCAACACTTTGCGTTGCGCTCGTCACGCGCTTCCCTAGGTCGCGCGTTCCGTCGAACTCCAAAATCCCTTGTCAGGAGTTCTCATCTCCTTGAAAAGCAAAAAAAAGACCGGATAAACCGGTCTTTTATGGAGCTAAGGAGATTCGAACTCCTGACCCCAACGCTGCCAGCGTTGTGCTCTACCAAACTGAGCTATAACCCCGTTCGAGTGTCCCAAATTGAGAAAAAAAAACTCCCCCTGTCAAGGGGGAAGTCGATTATTTTTTGAAAATGTGATTAGGGAGCGGTTTCAATCGTCACTTTTTCAATAATCACGTCTTCGTAGGGGCGGTCGTTTCTGTCGGTGCGCGCTTCGGCGATCTTGTCCAGAACGTCGAAACCTTCAAAAAGCTGTCCGAATACGGAATAGCCTTCTGCGGGGCCGCCGTTTGCTGGGTGATCCAAAAAATGGGTTCCTTCTGCCGGGTGGACGATAAAGAACTGGCTACCGATGGAATGGGGCATCATCGTTTTGGCCCAGCTCAATGCGCCGCGGACGTGGGAAAGTCTGGAATCGTATTTGTCGCCGATGGTTGATCCTGGACCTTTGGCCGCATGGCCGCCTGTGCCGTTCTTGCGGTTGAAATCACCGCCCTGAATCATAAATCCTTTGATGATGCGATGGAACGGTGCTCCGTCGTATTTGCCCTGCTTGGCGAGTTCCACAAAGTTGGTGGCGCATTCGCCGACGATTTCCGGGAACAGCCGTGCGCGCATTTCTCCCTGGTTTGTCTGGATGATGGCGATGGTTTCGCCGCTTTGTGGCATGTCTAGCTGATTGAACATATTTGGAATCTCCAATTGAGTTTTGTCTTGGGATAAAAACTACATTTTCTTTTTGGAAAGAACATCAAAAAGGAGACCGTAGTGAAAGATACTTGCAAACGGATCCGCCAGCTCTTGGATGCCCAGTCGATGGAAACGGCTTTGGACCGAATGGCTTCGTCCGTTTCGGAAATGATTCCCGCTAAAGACAATGTCCTGGTTCTTGGTATGGCGAGTCGAGGAATTCCCTTGGCAAAAAAATTGGCAAAGCGCCTTTCGGAGCGTTATAAAGTGGAAATTCCCTGCGGCAGTTTGGACGCCACCTTTTATCGGGATGATTTTCATTATCGCAAGCCACTGGCTGTTACGGAAATGCGCATTACGGAGATGCCGTCATCCGTAGAGGGCAAAACGGTGATTCTGGTCGATGATGTCCTTTATACAGGACGCTCGGCTCGGGCTGCCATTCAGGCTATTCTCGATATGGGGCGTCCGGCATCCATCCGTTTTTGCGTGCTTGTCGATCGCGGGCATAGGGAGTTGCCGATTGCAGCCGACGTCATCGGAGTTTCGGTGAAAACTCTGGCGAATGAAGAAGTTCGGGTTTGTGTCGAACCGCTGGATTCGGAAACGGCGGTGTATTTAGTTCAAGTGGAGAATGTATGACCTCTTCTCTTTCTATCCGTCATCTTTTAGGGCTTCAGGGCGTCAGCGAAAAGGATATTCGCGCGATTTTGGATACCGCCGTCGAATTTCGCCAACTGCTGGAACGGCCGGTTAAAAAAGTGCCCTCTCTTCGGGGCGTGACCATCGTGAATCTGTTTTTTGAAAACAGCACTCGGACGCGGACAAGCTTTGAACTGGCGGAAAAACGCCTTTCTGCGGACATCGTGAATTTTTCGAGTTCCAATTCCAGCGTCAAAAAAGGCGAGACGTTGCTGGACACCCTCAAAAATATCGAATCCATGAAAATCGATGTCGTTGTCGTTCGGCACAAGGGGACGGGAGTTCCCAAATTTTTGGCGGATCACACGAAAGCGATTGTGCTGAATGCTGGCGATGGCGCTCATGAACACCCGACTCAGGCTCTTCTGGATATGTTTACGGTGGAGCAGAAGTTGGGAACGCTCAAGGGAAAACGCATTGCGATCGTTGGCGATATTCGTCACAGCCGCGTTGCCCGGTCGGATTCCTGGGGCATGACGACGTTGGGAGCTTCGGTCACTCTTTGCGGACCCAGCACTCTTCTTCCTCGGTATCGGGCGGATTTCCCGCAAGTGAATTGGGAAACCGATGTAAAAAAAGCCGTTGCCGGAGCCGACGCCATTATCGCTTTGCGTTTGCAAAAGGAACGGATGGAAGATTCCCTTCTTCCCAGTATGCGGGAATATCGCAATTATTTCGGCGTTACAGAAGAAGTTTTGGAACAAGCGAAATCCTCTGCGCTTATCATGCATCCCGGACCTATCAATCGGGGGGTGGAATTGGATTCCGAAGTCGCGGATGGAGAGCACTCTGTAATTTTGGAACAGGTGACAAACGGCGTTGCCGTTCGGATGTCGGCACTTTATCTCCTGTCGGGAGGCCATGCTAATGAATAATGTGATTTTGAAAAACGTGCGTCCCTTTGTGGACGGAGCCTTTGCCGATGTGACAACGGTTTGCTTGGTGAATGGCGTGTGGGCGGATTCCGCTCCCGAAGGCACTCCCGAAATCGAAGGCAACGGCGCACTTCTGCTTCCGGCGTTATTCGCTCTGGGATTGGATTTTCAGGAACCTGCCCGTGATGATATTTACACTTATCGGGACGGTTTTCGGGCGATGCGCCGAGGCGGTTTTTACGGTGGACTTTACGAAAGCGCGGCGAATCCGATTGACGGAATCCAGCGTCTGGTCGCCGAAAAAGCGGCACTGGACGGCTCCGGATTTGACATGCGCATCCTTGGAGCGATAAGCCAGGGATATGAAGCGAAAGCCCTTGCCGAAATGCGGGAACTTGCCGATGGTGGCGTTGTGGGATTTGGCGATGGCAACAGGGCTTTTGGAACGATGCGTTTCTTGCGCCTTTGCTTGGAATACGGCGCGATGACGGGAAAACGCTTTTTCTTTTTGCCTTACGACTATTCGCTTGCGCACGGCGGTTTTGTGAATGAAGGCAATTTCTCGGATATGATCGGGATGAAAGGCGTTCCCGAGCAGGCGGAGACCATTCCGCTGTTTTCCCTCTTGGAAATGTCCCGCTGGCTGGGCGTTCCGTTGCATATTAAACAGGTGACGTCCCGTTCTGCGCTCGATTTGATTCGGCGCTATCGAGATTTGGGAGTGGACGTTACTTGCGATGTGAATCTTCTGCATCTTCTGTTTTGCGACGAGGATTTGCTTTCGCTCCAGACGAGTTTGAACCTGCATCCGCCGGTGCGTTCGTCCGCTGACCGAGACGCCTTATGGAGTGGGCTTGCCGACGGTTCCATCTCGGCCATCAGCATCAATCACTTTCCTGTACACAGGGAAGACAAGGAAGTCAATTTTGAAGCGGCGATTCCAGGCGCAGTCTCGTTGGAAGTGGCTCTCCCCGCTATTTGGAAGCTCTTGTCGGAGCGCGTGGGCAAAGCTCGTGCCGTAGAGTTGCTTTCGCAAAAGCCCGCAGAAATCGCTTGTGCATCCAAAGTGGAACTTGCTTCGGGAAAGCGGGCTGATGCGGTTTTGTTCGATCCGTCGGGCGAAACGGAAGTTTCTTCGAAAACTTTTGCGGGTGGCGTAGAAAATTCTCCGTTCCTCGGACAAAAACTTTCAGGAAAAATTATCGGTTCCTATATTGCGGGTCTCTGGGGGTAGGCTTTGCCGTTTGTCCCGATGGAAATTCTCGGATGGATTTTTCTGGTGGCGACCTTGTTTTTAATCTTGGTCGTTCTGGTAGAAATCAGCCGCAGCAATCACCGCCGGGAAGTTGGCAAAATGTTTGCCACCGAAGCTTTTGAAAAAAAATCCGACTTGCTGGATTTGAATAGCGAAGAGCGGATGATGCTGGAACGTCTGGTTCGGCAATCCGATTTTTCGAACAAGGACGCCGTTCTCAATTCGCCCATTCTTTTTGAAGAAGCCGTCGATTTCGTATATAAATTAAACCGAGGGGCGGAAAACATCTCGCCTGGCGATAGAGACCTGATTTCGAAGCTGCGTTCCAAGTTGGGACATTTGGATTCTGCGGGAAAGTATTCCTACACTTCGACGCGGCAATTTGCCGTAGGTAAAGATGTTTCTCTGGTTTTGTTGGAAAACGGCCGGGAGCATTCTGTGCATACGCAAATCAATTGTTTGAATGAAGTCTATTGGGGCGTTCGCGCAGCCGATGTCTCTTCGGAAATTCCCGTGGGCAAAAAAATTGTCGTTCGGCTGAATATTCCTGGAGAGGCGGTTTACCAGACCAAAGTGCGGGTGCTCGGCGTAAATCGAGATTCGCTTCTTTTGGAGCATTCCATCCATTTGCACAAAGAGCAGCTCCGTCGCTGGATTCGACAGTCGGTTTTTTTCCCAGTTCACGTGGAATATGACGGGGCGACGCAGGAGGGCTTTTTAGTCGATCTTTCGGCGGGCGGTATTCTTTTGTCTCTTCCCGTAGCCATTCCGGAAAAGGCCCTGGTGCGTATCCGTTTTGCTTTGCCGGGTTTTGGGGAAGAGAATCTTCAAATCCGGATATTGCGTCAGCTCCATAACGGGATTCCCAACGAAAAAAACGGACGCGTGGACCATAGTGCTTCGTTTATCGGTGAATTTGGAGAAACGCAGGAACGGGTTTTGCAGTATATTTTTAAGGTCAGAAGAACTCAAAATCGGGATTGATTTTTGACCGCCTCTAAAAATTCATTTTCAAAAAATCGTTCCTGGCTCCCTTCGATTAGTTCGGCAAGCTCACTAACCAAAACTCAAGGATCGCCCTTCGGCTGGCTCAGGGACCGGTTGCTGAACTATGGTTGGTGTGCTTCGACTGGCTCAGCAACCGCTTGTCGATCCATTTCACCAAAGTCACTTTTAGAGGTGGCCTTTTGAAAAAGATGCCTCTAAGTCGTTGTTTTTTCAAGCAGTTATGAAAATTTCTATTGACATTCTAGATTTGGAAAAGTAGAATTGTATAGACCCCATTTTTGGGTAGAGGTTTTACTTTGGCATTAGATCTTATCGCTAAAATCCGTGGCGAACGTCAAACGATAGGCGTTGACATCGGCCACTATAGTATCAAAACCGTCTGTGTTCATCACAAGCGCAAGAATTATTGCGTCTTGGCTATGGACATGGAACCGACGCCGGAAGGCGCTTTTGTGGATAATGAAATTCAGGATGAAGCGAAGATTCGGGAAGCGCTCGTGCGCTTGATGATGCGCAATTTCCCGGAAATGTCCAAAGACGATTTGGTCGCATCCATTGGTTGGACCGCCGGGGTTCTTGCGGACAAGAGTGTTGCGAAAGTGCCCAAGAACGGAAACGAGGATGCGATTGTCGTGCAAACCGCCCAGGCCAAACCGCCTTTTGACGACCAGGACATCATGCTGGACTATCAGGTGATGGAACGGGGCGAGAAGGGGGAAATCAAATCGTTGGTCGTTGCGGCGAAGAATAAAATTCTGGCGGATTATTCCAAGCTGTTTTCGTCGGCGGGCTATAAGCTGACGGCTATCGACGTGGATGTCTTTTGCATTGCGAATGCCTATGTAGCGACGACTCCAGAAGATCGTCTGGCAGAAACGGTCGCCTTGCTGGACATCGGCGAGAAAAAATCCACGCTGACATTTCTCCATAAAGGGGAATTTCACTCCGTCCGAACCTTGACCGCCGGATCGGTAAATTCAGTCGTCGCAACGCTTTCCCGTCATTTGGGAATCGATGCAGCAACGTGCCATGAAATGTTTGAAAAGAACGATTTGACAATGGTCAAAGACCGTTCTGTCGCAGAAGTGGAATCCGCGCTCCAGTTGGCGTTTGAAGAATTGGTCAATTCCGTGGAATTCGGGATCCGTTATTTTTCCAGCAGCGAATCGGGTGAAAAGCCTGTCCGGCTTTTGCTGTGCGGCGGCGGAGCCAATTTACCCGGCATTTGCGATTTCTTGAAACAAAAATTGTCTTTGGACTGCTGCATATTGAATCCGTTCATGAATATGGAATTTGATCCGGCCGCTGTGGGGGAATCGGGATTGTCTGTCGCTTTGGCCAGTATCTATACTCCCGCGTTGGGACTTGCATTGAGGAAGTTTTAATGGCTGCCAAGGGAAAACAGAAACGGCTTTGCGTAGAAATTAACCTTCTGCCGGTTGAAGACCGGAAAATGAAGGTGGATCTTTCGTGGATAGTTGATAGGCGTGTCGTATGGCCGACAATAGCGTTGTTGGTGGCGCTGGTCAGCGTGTTTATGTTCCAGACGTATATTGCGGAAACGACGCAATCTTTGCAGAGCCAATTGGACTCTACCCGCGCGGAAGTGGAAAAGCAGCGTCCGATTTTGGATAAGATCACCGCTCTGGATTCTAAACTTCAAGTGATTGCGCAAAAAAACAATGGATTGAAATCCATTCAGGTCAGCAAAAAACGCTGGGTGATTTTGTTTGAAAACATTTCTTCCATGATGCCGCCCAATATGTGGCTAGTTTCGCTGAATCAGATTTCCCCGCTGGATATGGAACTTCGGGGAACGACATATGACTTTTCGGAAGTCGCGGAATATATGGTGAAATTGGAAAAGCAAGTGAGCATCAATTCCGTAACTCTTGTCGATATTGCGACAACGAAAATCGATGGAGAAGAAGCCTATAGCTTTGTCATCAAAGCCGAAATCAAGGCCGACCTCGGTTTAGAGGGAGGGGCAAAATAATGCAATCCATCAATTGGAAAGACAAAAAGACAATATATGCGGTGGTCGTTGCGCTGATGATTCTTGCCTGCGGTTATTTTGTTTACACTTATATGTGGGAACCGTTTACCCTGGAACAGCAGCGTCTGGAAGGCGAACTCAAAAAAGCGGAAGCGGAACTTTCAAAAATCAATGTGCAGCGCGGACGTGTTGCCAAATTGGAAGCCGATTTGGTGGCCGCAGAAAATGAATTTGTCCGATTAAAGGAAATGTTCCCGGAAGATGAAAAAGTACCACTGCGCTTGCAGGACCTCTATGCGGTTTTGCGCAGCGCCGGTGTCCAGATTCAAAAGTTCAGCCCGAGTGGGAAAACTGAAAAGGAATTTTTCGTAGAACATCGCTATTCGGTAACAGTCAATTCGGGTTATCATATGCTGGGTTATCTGTTTGCGGAAATTGCCAATTTCAATTACCCGACGGCGATTAACGATTTGAAAATCAGCCGTTACTCTGGAATCAAGCAAGAAATTGAAAAGGCGGAATCGCACGGCTGGACTCCGATTACCATTTCGGTTTCATTCAATTTGACCACCTATACATCTAAGAAGGTTGCCCAATGAAAATGTTGATGCTCCTTCTCTCGTTTTTGACGGTTTCTGCGTTTGCGGCAGAAATCAAGAGCGTGGACTATTCTTGCGGCGCAAAGGATTGTTCGCTTTCTTTCCAGTTTGCTTCGGCGAAAAACCTGCCGGATTTTTTCCAAAAGTACGATGCCAAAAAACAAACTCTTGTTGTTGGATTTTCGGACACCAGGGTGTTTTCGGGCGAAGTTTCGCTTCCCGTGAGCACTTCGGCAGAAGGGATTCGCAGCGTCCGCGTGTTTACCGACAATTCTTTTAAAGTGCCTCTGTTGCAATTTGAATTTGCCGTCGGTTCGGCGATTCGCAGCGATAAAAACCCGGTCAGTTTGTCCAAGGGAAAAATTTTTGTCATTTCTCTTCCCAAAACAAAGGAAGCTTCCTGGTCGTTGAAAAAATTGGCGGCTCAGGCTAAAAAGGATTCCGTGAACTTGAATGCGGAAAAGGCAAAATTATCGGAAAAAGACAAAAAGCAGAAAGCTGATAGTCTGAAGCAAGTTAAATCGGACAGCGTCGCCGCCGCGAAAAAGGCCAAAGCCGACAGCGTGAAGCAGGCGAAAGAAGCGGCATTGAAAGCACAAAAGGCGAAGCAGGACAGCCTTGCTGCCGCGAAAAAGGCCAAAGCCGACAGCGTGAAGCAGGCGAAAGAAGCGGCATTGAAAGCACAAAAGGCGAAGCAGGACAGCCTTGCTGCAGCGAAAAAGGCCAAAGCCGACAGCGTGAAGCAGGCGAAAGAAGCGGCGTTGAAAGCGCAAAAGGCGAAGCAGGACAGCATCGCCGCCGCGAAAAAGGCCAAAGCCGACAGCGCGAAACAGGCGAAAGAAGCGGCATTGAAAGCGCAAAAGGCGAAGCAGGACAGCATCGCCGCCGCGAAAAAAGCGAAGGCCGACAGCATCAAGCAAGCTCGTTTGGATAGTATTCAGGAAGTCAAGGAATTGGCAAATAAAAAGGTGGTTTCCGCATTGATCGAAGGCGTCCGGGAAATGACCGGCATCCAAGGCGAAGGAATCGAACAGTTCCGCATCACCACGCAGGAAGAAATCCAGCTTTCGATGGTCAAAGGACCGGATAAATCTTCGATTGTCTATGTTTCTGTTCCTGGCCCTAAAAAAACGCCGCTATTCAATGTGACGACGAGCAATATCGTCAAGTCGGTCACTTGGGTTTCATCGGGGCTTCGCATCCAGCTGCAAAAAAATGTGCATCCGATGATTCTCGTTTACAAGGGTTCTTTGATTTTCCAGATTTCCAGCGCTAGCAAAGTGGACGGTTTTGTATGCTACCAGGCAAAACCGGAAGGCGTGTATGTGCGTAAATGGGTAAATCCTTCTCAAAAAACGGAATCTTTTGCGGAATTTTCCAAAGAGATGGACACGGAGAAAAAGAAAATTGTCAGCGTCGCTCAATCGTTTGGACTTCGTCCCGTTTCTCGCAATTTGATTGTCGTTGCCGAATCGGCTCCCTTCCTCGCGACTCCCGAAGAAAATGCCCAGATTCTGGAAACGCTGGAATTTGGTGCCCGCTTGGAAGATATCGAATTGAATGGACTCTATCATAAGGTGCGCCTCGGTTCTAAGGTCGGCTACATCAATCGTCGGGCGGTTTCTTTCCCAGATGAACTTTCCGCGGTCCAGTCCGAGCGTTTGAAGCAGATGGCGATGGAGCAGGGCGGAACGCTGGATTCCAACTCGGTGCGTTTTGACCATCCTATTGAAGAACGGGTTTCTTATAGTTCGTTTGGCCGCCGGGATCCTTTTGTGGAAATCAAAGGCCTGATGGAAGAGGGCATCAACATCGATCAGGTGGAGCTAGTCGGCATCATCTGGGAATCGGATGTTCCGATGGCGATTCTTGTGGATGCCAAAAATCCGAATGTCTCTTACACGGTCAAAGAAGGAGACCGCATTTTGAACGGCAAGGTTTTGAAAATCACGCAGACCGATGTGCTGTTTTTATTGCAAGAATTTGGGGTAAGTCGTAGATATTCCATGAGCCTGCCCGATCAATATGGGAGTAATGCCAAATGAATAAGATCGCTCGTTTTTCACTGATTGCCTTGTTGGTGTTCAGCCTTGTTTCCGCCTTTGCGCAGGAATCCGCGCCA
Organism: Fibrobacter sp. UWS1; assembly: GCF_002300445.1. Taxonomy (NCBI): domain Bacteria; kingdom Pseudomonadati; phylum Fibrobacterota; class Fibrobacteria; order Fibrobacterales; family Fibrobacteraceae; genus Fibrobacter; species Fibrobacter sp. UWS1. The sequence continues at coordinate 1,037,916 of NZ_NSGW01000001.1, read as the reverse complement.
AACAACAAGCTATATGATTTCAAATTCGTCGATATGAATTTTGCGACGGCGTTCCATTCCATTTCGGCGACCTCGGGAATAGACATTGTGCTCGCTCCCGATGTTTCCGGAAAAATCACTCGCCTTCAGGTCACAAAGAAGTCTTGGCAAGATGTGCTGAAATTGATTTGCGACACGTATGATTTGACATGGACCATCGAAGACAACTACATCTACGTGCAGCGTTCCTCTGCCTATCAAGAAAAGCAGAAGAAAATTGCGGACAAATTGCTTGCCGAAGAAAACAATGCGCCGCTGGTACGTAAAAATTTCCAGATTGAACACGCCAAAGCCGCCGAACTGGTGAAAGTCTTGGAAACGATGAAAACGAATCGCGGAAAAATTACAACCGTGGAACGCACGAATTCGATTATTGTTTACGACACGGAAAAAAGCATTTCGCAAATGGAAAACGCTTTGGAAGAATTGGATGTGGAAACCCTGCAAATCATGATTACGGCAAAATTGGTGGTCGTGTCCAGCGATTTGGCTCGTGAACTCGGCGTGGACTGGACCGCGAAAATGGGAACGACCGCTTTGACTCCGGGAACTGCCGGAACGCCGACAGGAAACGTGGCGGGTGCTTCTCGCACGAGTATGGCTATCAATTCTTTCCCCAAAAACGGTATCTCGCCGAGCGTTTCCAATGCTACGACCGCTATTTCGGCGAGTGTGCTAGATAACAATGTACAAGTCGCCATTGCGAATATCCTTTCGGATGCTTCGACCGAAGTGCTTGCAACCCCGCAGATTTCGACACTGGATAATGTAGAAGCGCAGATTTTTATGGGCGACGAGATTTCGATTCGGGTGATTGACGATGACGGCGAATCTTCGACCAAAATGGTGGAAACCGGCATCAAGCTGGTCGTCACTCCGCACGTGTCGGGGGACAATCGGATTATGCTCGATTTGCATCCGCAGAACAACTCTTATCGTTACGATGATATGGGACAGGTCGTCATCAGCAAGCAGGAAGCGGAAACCAAGGTGGTCGTCGGCGACGGGGAAACTGTGGTTATCGGCGGCCTTACCCGGAACGAACATCAGGAAACCGAATCCGGCATTCCGTTCTTGATGGACATTCCGGTTCTCGGCAATCTTTTCAAATACACCCAGAAAAAGGTCACAAAGAACGACCTGGTCATTTTTGTAACGCCACGGATTGTCCATAATCATGTCGGCAAATTCCCGCTTTCAGAACCGCCCAAAACCAAAGTGGTTCCAGCTGCTGAAGCGGAAAAGGCGAAAACCCCGGTTGTTCAGAAAGCGCAGCCCAAGGCTGTCGAGAAGGCCCCGGCGGATTCTTCTGCGGAAGCGGATGCTGTTTCTGGCGAAAACTCTGCGGAAAATGAAAACTCGTCGGAAGAAGGCTGGGAATAGCCTTTAGCGAAAGATTTGCCCATGCTTAATCCATTAAAGAATGTCGTAGTCATCGGCGACCGAATCCTTATCAAACCCATCGAATCGTCCAATAAGACGGGAAGCGGGCTTTACTTGCCTCCCAGCGTCAAGGAACACGACAGCGTTCATACGGGGCTTGTCGTGCGGGTAGGGCCGGGCTATCCGATTCCGGCGAGCCATGACGTCGATGAGCTTTTCCGCAGCGATTCCAGCGATGTGAATTACGTGCCGCTTCAAGTCAAAGAAGGCGATGAAGCTCTTTACCTGCACGCCAACAGCCATGAAATCGAAATTGACGGAGAACACTACGTCATCATTTCGCAAAACGCCGTGCTGATGGTCATGCGCCCTGAAGTGCCGTCCGATATCGAAAGTATTGAATAAAAGCACTTGGCTGGGTGGGGAAGGCCTTCCCCTCGCTCGCGCTACGCTGCTCACTACCCCTTCGCCTAGGGGTGTCCCCCTAAAACCCCGTTTGGACAGGAACGCAATGCGTTCCTTGCATGAGGGATGGTGACCCGGACGGGCGGAGACGCGCGAGCGCGGCTCCGTTGCTCTTGGCGGCTGTAGCTCTGCGTTCTTGTTGCGCTTGCCGCCTAGAGCAATACAGCCCGGCCCGCCGAAGGCGGGGCATGCCCAGTTGTTTATAGAATTTTTGGCACTTGAGGAAAATGAGGACTTGCGTTTTTTGAAAACTGCACAAACGTTTACTATATTTGGCGCATGACACGTTCTATTGTTGTTCGAGATGCTTGCGAGCATAATTTAAGGCATGTTGATGTAACGATTCCCCGGGACGCGATTGTCGTGGTGACGGGGGTTTCCGGGTCGGGCAAGTCGAGTCTGGCTTTTGATACGGTTTTTGAAGAAGGCCAGCGGCGTTATGTGGATTCGCTGTCGGCGTATGCGCGGCAATTTATCGGCGTGATGAAGCGGCCTGATGTGCAGTCGGTGACGGGGATTTCTCCGACGATTTCGATTGACCAGAAAACGGTGAATCGCAATCCGCGTTCGACGGTGGGGACGACGGTCGAGATTTTGGATTTTTTGCGTTTGCTTTTTGCACGGCTCGGTGTGCCGCACTGTCCGCGTTGCGGGAAAATGATTCAGGCCCAAACGGTGGATCAAATTGTGGACGGCTTGTATGCGGAATGCGCAGGCCGCCAGATGACGATTTTAGCGCCGATTGTGCAGGAACGCAAAGGCGAGTATCGCAAGGAGCTTGCGGATTTGGCGGAAAAAGGATTCGGCAGAGTTCGCGTGGATGGCGAAATTTTTCGCACAAATGAAGTCCCGCTTTTGGTGCGTTACGAAAAGCACACGATTGAAGTGGTCGTCGATAGGCTGGCCATTGAAAATCGGAATGTGTCCCGGATTCGGGAAGATTTGGAAACCGCGCTGCGTTTGACGGAAGGCAAGCGGGTCGCATTCCTTTTCGAGGACGGGGAATATCGCTTGCAGGGAACGGAACTCGCGTGCGTGGATTGCGGCATTTCGATTCCAGAGCTGGAACCGCGTCTGTTTTCTTTTAACGATACCCACGGGCAATGCCCGCACTGCAAGGGACTTGGACGGGATTATGTTTTTGCGCCGGAATTGATGGTTCCCGACGAGTCGCTTTCCATTCATGGCGGTGCATTGAAATGCCAAAAATCCGATGGAAAAATCATCTTTACGGATTTCGGTTGGCGGGAATTGGGAAAGCTTGCCAAAGCGGAAGGCTTTTCGTTGGATACGCCGTGGAAGGATTTGCCCGCACGGGCGAAGAATGCCGTGTTTTATGGTAGCGAAAAGGCTGGGCTGGAAGGAATTGTCCCGCAGATGCAGGCGCTTTGGGAACGCTGGCATATTGCCCATTTTCGCAAGTTCATGCACGAAAGCGATTGCCCAGTCTGTCACGGGACGAGGCTTTCTCCGGTGGCGAATGCGGTGACTTTTCGGGATTTGTCTATCGATCAGATGTGTCAAATGCCCGTTGAAAAATTGGAAGCGTTTTTCCGGGAGTTAAAACTTTCGCCCAAGGAAGAGCGGATTGGTCACGAGCTTTTCAAGGAAATTCGCAATCGGCTGAATTTTTTGGTGAGCGTCGGGCTAGGCTACTTGACGCTGGCACGTGGGGCAAGGACTCTTTCTGGCGGCGAGGCGCAGCGAATCCGGTTGGCGAGTGCCGTGGGCGCGGGATTGCAGGGCGTGCTTTATGTTTTGGATGAACCGAGCATCGGTTTGCACGCTCGGGACAATGAAATGCTCCTGGGCATTTTGGAACGCTTGCGTTCGCAGGGAAATAGCCTGCTGGTCGTGGAACATGACGAAGAGACGATGCGTTATGCGGACTATGTAATCGATGTAGGTCCCGAAGCCGGAGTAAACGGTGGACGGGTCGTCGCGGCGGGCACCGTAGAAGATTTGGAACGGAATCCAGAGTCTCTGACGGGCAAATATCTTTCGGGAAAACGCCAAATAGAAATTCCTCAGGAACGCAAACCGGTTACGGAGCGAACGCACTTTTTGGAAATTTTTGGCGCGGCGGAAAATAATTTGAAACACGTCGATGTGCGTATTCCTCTGGATGGCACGTTTACGGTTGTAACGGGGGTTTCGGGTTCGGGAAAAAGTTCCTTGGTCGATTCGATTTTGAAAAAGGAATTGGCGCGGATTTTTTACGGAGCGACGGATGCCCCTGGAAAGTTTGAAAGCATCGCTGGGACGGAATTTATCGATAAGGTGATTGAAATCGACCAGACGCCGATTGGCAGGACGCCCCGATCGAACCCGGCGACTTATACGGGAATTTTTGACGACATCCGCGATTTATTTGCGAAGCTTCCCGAAAGTAAAGTGCGGGGTTATACCAAAAGCCGTTTTAGTTTTAATGTCTCTGGCGGGCGTTGCGAATGTTGCGAAGGGGCGGGAGTCAAAATCGTTCAGATGCAGATTCTTCCCGATGTCGCCGTCCCTTGTGACGTGTGTGGTGGCAAGCGTTTTAACGAATCGACTTTGGAAGTGCACTATAAAGGAAAGACGATTACCGATGTGTTGGAAATGTCGGTGGACGAGGCTTGCGAATTTTTCGCGGACTTGCCGAAGATTGCGGAACCGATTAAAGTTCTTCAGGAGGTCGGGCTTGGCTATTTGAAACTGGGACAGCCTTCGACGACTCTTTCTGGCGGCGAGGCGCAGCGGGTGAAAATCGCAACGGAATTGCGCAGGCCGGGAACAGGTAAAACGCTGTATCTTTTGGATGAACCGACGACGGGTTTGCATTTTGAAGATATCCGCCGATTGCTGGATTGCCTGAAACGTTTACGGAAGCTGGGCAACAGCATGCTGATTATCGAGCACAACATGGATGTCATTAAGTGTGCGGATTGGCTCATCGATTTAGGCCCGGATGCGGGCGAGCGTGGCGGTCAAATTGTCGCTGTGGGCACGCCGGAAGACGTGGCGAAAAATCCGGATTCGATAACGGGAAAGTTTTTGGCGAAAGTCCTTTTCCAGAAAACGGAAACGGCAAAGGCTGTCTCTCGTCAAAAAGAAGATCCGCAAAATTTGGATATTCGGATTGTCGGTGCCCGAAAACATAATTTGAAAAATTTTTCCGTGACCATTCCGCGACACCAGCTCACCGTTATTTCGGGAGTTTCGGGTTCGGGAAAGTCGAGCTTGGCTTTCCATACTCTTTTCGCCGAAGGCCAGCGGCGCTTTGTGGAAACCTTGAGCACTTATGCCCGGCGCTTTTTGGGGCGTCTGGACAGAGGGAGCGTGGACTATATTCACGGTCTTTCTCCGGCGATTGCCATCGACCAGGGATGTGCTTCTAAAAGTCCAAGGAGCACCGTTGCCACGCTGACGGAAATCTACGATTATTTTCGCATTCTTTGGGCAAGAATTGGCGACTCCCACTGCCCGCATTGCGGACGCGCTTTGGAATTTTCTCCGGTGTCTGCAATCATGGAAGAGCTTTTTTCCAAGGCCAAAAAGAAAACGGTAACGATTTTTGCTCCGATTTTTATCGCGGGTTCCCGTGGCGAATGGATGGCCTCGGATGCGCAAAAAGTGCCCCTGTTGTCGAGCAGATTGCAGGAACTCGGTTATCGCAAGCTTTGGATAGATGGGAAGGAAAAGGATTTGCCGTTAAAAGCATTGCCTTCAAAAGTACGCGAGGTTTATGCGATTGTGGATCGGGTTCCTGTTTCGGAAGCGAACGCCCCGAGGCTAAACGAAGCTTTGGAACGGGCGTATCACGATGGCATGAATGTTCTGGGTTTCCGGATCGATTCGGGAAAGCTCGTTTTGAAATCCCTTTTTCCCGGTTGCCCGCATTGCCATTATTATTTGAAACAGGAGTTTGATCCGAAGCAGTTCAGTTTCAATACGCATTGGGGTGCTTGCGAGACCTGCTCCGGACTTGGCGTTCTTTCTTCGGGGAAAGTTTGCCCGGATTGCCATGGAGAACGCTTGAAACCCGAAATTTTGGCGGTGACTGTCGGCGAAAAAAATATCAGCCAGGCTTCAGCGCTGGGCATTCATGAAGCGCGGGAATGGTTTGCTAAACTCCGGTTGGACAAAAATCGTGAAAAAGTCGCGCGTCCGCTGCTGCGAGAAATTCTGGGCCGGCTTGCCTTTTTGGAAAATGTGGGACTTGGCTATTTAAACTTGAACCGGGCGGGAGACTCTCTTTCTGGCGGAGAATCGCAGCGGATTCGCTTGGCGAGTCAGATTGGCAGCGGCTTGGAAGGCGTCATGTATGTGCTGGACGAACCGACTGTCGGTTTGCATCAGAGCGACACGAAAAAACTTTTGGATTCGTTGTATAAATTACGGGATCTGGGAAATACGCTGATTGTTGTCGAACATGATTTGGAAATGATTCGCGGGGCGGATCACTTGATTGATATGGGGCCGCAGGCGGGTGAATTTGGCGGTGAAGTGGTCGCCGAAGGTTCTCCAAAAGAACTTTCGAAAAAAAGTGCGCTCAAAAAATTTCCGCAAAGCGAAACGGTCAAGTATCTGAGCGGAAAAGTGCCAATGTCCAATCCGCCGCTTTCACCGTTGTCCGCAGATGCCACTTTTTTGGAATTTCGGAATTTGCAAGCTCACAACCTCAAAAATATCTCGGTGCGTTTCCCTGAAAATCGGATTTCCGTGGTCTGCGGGGTTTCGGGATCGGGAAAAAGTTCCCTTGTCCTGGACGAGGTCTTGCCGCTTATGCAGGCTGCGTTCGGTCGAGGTGAACGCCGTCGTGCAGCGCGCAGTCGGGCGAGTTTTCCGGATTCCATTAAAGAGGTACTGGCGGTGGATCAGAGCCCGATTTCGGGAACGCCCCGTTCGACGCCGGCGAGCTTTACGGATGTGCTGAACCCGATTCGCGACCTGTTTGCGAAAATGGAAATGTCCAAGATGAAAGGGTTCAAGTCGAACCGTTTCAGCTACAATTGCGGTGCCGGTCGATGCGAAGCGTGTGAAGGTCGAGGGCTGATTTCGGTGGAAATGCACTTCTTGTCGGATGTCTGGGAAGTTTGCGATGTCTGCCACGGCAAGCGCTATAATCAAGAAACCCTGGCTGTGGAATTCAAAGGCAAGAATATCGCCGACGTGCTGGATATGCGAATCGATGAAGCCTGCGAATTTTTCAAGGATATTCCGAAGATAGTCAAGAAGTTGCAAGTCCTTTTGGATGTTGGTCTCGGGTATTTGCGATTGGGGCAATCGGTGACGACTCTTTCGGGCGGCGAAGCGCAACGGATGAAATTGGCAGCGGAACTTTCCCGCGGCAATGGAAAAAAAGGTGTGCTCTATCTTTTGGACGAACCCACGACGGGCTTGCATTTGAAGGATATCCAGATTCTGTGGAATTTGCTGCGGCGTCTTTCGGCTCGAGGAAATACGATAGTCGTCATCGAACACCATCCGGATATCATTCGCCTTTCGGATTGGGTCGTGGAACTGGGACCTTCGGGCGGCAAAGACGGCGGCTTTGTGACTTATATGGGAAGTTCGGCGGACAAAACCTGAATGATGTTCTCCTTTTGATTTGAATTTACTTAAATTAAGCATCAGGTCTATTGGAGAATCTATGCACTTAAAAATTTGGCTGGCGGCTTTTGTTTTTGCAACTCTGTCTTATGGCGGCGGACTTCACGATTATCGGTTTTCGGTTCCTAACGAACAGTTTCAAACGAATGTGAAAATCCTCAATGCCGAAAACATGTGTGTGGAGTCGGAAAAAGATTCTTCGCACATCTATGCGGAAAAACTCCGGTTTCCCCTGAACAAAGGCAAATTTTATCTGCGCTCCAAAGCGAAAGGAAATCAATACGGCTGGTATTCGGGGGGCATTAAATCGGAGTGCTATAAAAAATTGCACGCCTTCAATCTGCAGGAAAATCATTTGACTGCTTTGGAAGCGGTGCATTTGCGCTTTTATTCTTCCATGTCGAGCCGTCCATTCCAAGATGAATCGGAAATTTACTTCGACAAAAAGTATCTGTATTCTTCCCGCGTTCCCAATCTTTATTTTATGAAAAACGGGAAATGGCAAAAGTTGATACCGGCCGCTCTGACGGGAGTCGTCGTTGTGGATTCCTTGCCAGAAGGATCTTTTATTTTGATGGATGCGGAAAAATGGAAGACCCCGTTGACGATTGCTTCGGTGGATACGGGCTTGTTTTATGCGACGGTTTTTGTTCCCGGCTATTATCCCTATATGGCGAGTTTGCGGGTGTCGAGTGGAAATACTTCGCGGTTGAAAACCGTCTTGATTCCTTTAGACACTCTTGTCTATCGCATTGAATCCGAAGTGACGCTGGAACGCATCCAATCCGCGCAAAATTTGGAAGAGACGGAAGCTCTTTACGATCGTTTCATTGCCGATTTGGAAGCGGCGAAAATCGACAGGAGCGTTGCTCCATTTGATTCGATTTACCCTAGGGCAAAGAGGCCGCCTTCCGGAATGGACTCGTCGAATGCGCAGTATGTTGCCTATCTAAAGGCGTATCAAGGCGTTCGTTCGCGTGCACAGGCGCAGTGGCTTTCGGGCAGATTGTCGTCGATTTTGCAAATCAATAACGCGTTGCAAGCTCGTTTGGATTTTTTCCAAAAGGATACGATCCATTTGAACGCCGACTTAATATCCATCGACTGGAATGATTCCGTTTTCACGTTTCGCCTTGGGGATTCTACAGGTCGAATTGATGTGGCTTTCACTGGAAAGCTGCAGCCGGAAATGGATGTTCCGGCAAGCGTTTTTGCCGCAGAAGCGCAGGAACCGGGGCGTGTCCTTTTTACGCTGACTCTGCAAAATAAACCGCTGTGGAAATACGAGGGTTCCAAAGTCAAGACTCGGCACCATTATCGCTTTACGCAGTTGAATGTTTCCTATCGAGGTCAAGTCTATACAGGTTTGGGCGAATTTATTTTGCCGCAGGATATTCAAAGTGAACCGGAAGTGCAGAAATGGTTGCATCCGTCGCCCAAAGATACGCTGACTCCTCCAGTTCCTGAGGCTTCGGACGATACCTCTGCCGCCATCCGCGATTCTTTGGAAGAAAATGTGAGTCGAGCGGTCGCCTATATCGATTCCGGGACTTTCCGCTATAAGAACAAAATTGTTCGCATGAGTCCTTTCCGCATTCGAAAAACGGAAGTAACGGTGGGCGAATATCGGCAAGTCATGAAGGATTCGACGACGAAATTCACGTTTGCAGATAGTCTGATGCCTGCGCACAATGTAAATTGGGACAAAGCCCGGAAATTCTGCTTGGCTGTTGGCGGCGATTTGCCGACCGAATCCCAATGGGAATTTGCCGCCCGTGCGGGAACGAACGAGGGGTATATCTGGCGCAATCGAAATGGCGCACTGCCTTTTGAATACGCGGTTTACCGAGCGGATGCTCCGAAGCGGGTCGCTTCCGCCAAGCCCAATGCCTGGGGACTCTACGATGTTTCCGGCAATGTGGCGGAGTGGACGCTGGATTCCTATTCCTGGTTTTCGTTTTATGTAGAAAGCGAGAATCCGACGGGTTCTTTCTTTGGCGACTCCCGCGTTTTCAAAGGCGGTTCCTGGAAAAGCCGTTCCGACGATGAGCTGGATTTGACGGATCGGGACGACGAAGATCCTAGATATTGGTCCAATGCGCTGGGATTCCGGTGCGTATTTCCTCTAGAGGAGAAAAAATGAAACGCGATCTGAAACTCTTTCAAAAACTCTGTTCCTTTCCCTTTTTGCTGATTTTTGTGGCTTTTCTGTTTCCGCTGGTGAATGTCTCCTGTTCCGAAAAAGCCATCATGCCCGAAGTTCTCGCGTCCCCCAATGTCTATGAATTGGCTTTTCCCAACAACATGGAATCCCTTTTAGAAAAGGACGTGGCCGAAAATATGGCGGATATGAAGAACAATGCCCAATTGAAAGAATTTTTGTTTCAGGATGTTCAAACGACTCCGGCAGTTCTTCCGATTATTTTTGCCGTGGCATTAGGGGCGATCTTCGCTTTCTTTACGCCTGCGGGTTCGTTGGCGATGGCTTTGGCTTCTTTTGTTTCCCTGTGGGTTTTCATTTATAATTTGGGACTGTCTTTGCAAAGGCAGCATTTGACGCTGGAACCCGCTGTCGGAGCGTATTGCATTTCCTTTCTTTTGGCGATTGCCATCGCTATGAATTTGACGGTCTTGATCAAGGGTCGTCGTCAAAAGAAAGACGAAACTTTGCCGAAATAAAATTTCAATTTGTCATTCATTTTTTCAAGGATAACGCATGGCTGAAAAATTTGTATTCTACATGAACCGCATGAGCAAAACGTATGCGCCGGGCAAAACGATTCTCAAGGATATTTCGATCAGTTTTTACTATGGTGCAAAAATCGGAATTATCGGAACGAATGGCAGCGGAAAATCGACCTTGCTTCGCATTATGGCGGGAATCGACAAAGAGTTCCAAGGAGAAGCTTGGATTGAACCGGGGCGCACGGCGGGCTATTTGCCGCAGGAACCGCAGCTGGATGCGAATTTGACGGTTAAAGAAAACGTGATGCAGGCTGTTGCCAAGAAACAGGCGATTTTGGACCGTTACAATGAAATCTCGATGAAGTTCGCCGAACCGATGGACGACGACGAGATGAATAAATTGATGGAAGAGCAGGGCAAACTGCAGGACGTCATCGATGCGGAAGACTTGTGGAATCTGGAGCGGAAAATTGAAATCGCGATGGATGCGCTGAACTGCCCGCCGGGGGACTGGGGCGTCGCCAATTTGAGCGGCGGGGAAAAACGCCGGGTCGCTCTTTGTCGCTTGCTTTTGGAAGAGCCCGACTTGCTTTTGCTCGACGAACCGACGAACCACTTGGATGCGGAATCCGTCGCCTGGCTGGAACGGCATTTGCGTGAATACAAAGGCTCGGTGATTCTGGTGACTCACGACCGTTACTTCCTTGACAATGTGACCGGCTGGATTCTGGAGCTGGATCGCGGGCGTGGCATTCCTTGGCAGGGAAATTATGCGGAATGGCTGGATCAAAAGCTGGAACGGATGAAGAACGAAGAAAAGGGCGAATCGGATAGGCAGAAACGCCTTGCGCGTGAACAGGAATGGGTAAAGCAAAGCCCGAAAGCGCGTCAGGCGAAGAACAAGGCCCGTTTGAAAGCTTATGAAGATTTGCTGGCGGAAGATTCCCGAGAGCAAATCAAGGTGGCGCAGATTTATATTCCGAATGGCAAGCGTTTGGGCAATGTCGTTATTCAGGCGGAGAATTTGCGCAAGGCCTATAACGATAAACTTTTGTTCGACAATCTGTCGTTCACGTTGCCGCGTTCTGGAATTGTGGGAATTATCGGGCCGAACGGTGCCGGTAAAACGACTCTTTTCAAAATGATTACGGGTCAGGAAACTCCCGATGCGGGAACGATTAAAATCGGCGATACGGTCGAAATGATTACGATGGAACAGGGACGGGAAAGTCTGGATGATTCGAAAACGGTTTTTGAAACGATTTCCGGCGGCAAGGAAGAAATTTTGTTGGGCGAACGCAAAATGAATGCGCGCGCCTACTGCGGACTTTTCAATTTTACCGGTTCGGATCAGCAGAAAAAACTCTCCGTCCTTTCTGGTGGCGAAAGGAATCGGGTGCTGATGGCGAAAAATTTGCAACGTCCAGGCAATCTGCTTTTCCTCGATGAACCGACCAATGATTTGGACATCGAAACCTTGCAGGCTTTGGAACAGGCGATTCTGCGCTTTGCGGGCTGTGCCGTTATCATTTCGCACGACCGCTGGTTTTTGGATCGTGTGGCGACGCACATTCTCGCTTACGAAGGCGATTCAAAGGTCGTCTGGTTTGAAGGCAACTGGAGCGAATACGAAGCGGATTACAGAAAGCGGATGGGCGACGATGCCGACACGCCGAAGCGGTTCAAATACAAGACCTTGACGCGGGAATAATTTTTTAAACGGCGAAAAGTTCAAAACAGTCACGGGCTGCTTGGCAATTGTCGAGCGCCCGTTTGTTTACAGGAACAAAATTTTTATGCAAAAATCCGAAGCACTGGAATATTGGAAAAAAATCGTCTGCTATGAAATTTACCCGAGCAGTTTTCAGGATGCAAACGGAGACGGCTTTGGCGATTTGAAAGGAATTGCGAACCGTCTGGATTATCTGGAATCGCTGGGCGTCGGCTGCATTTGGATGACGCCGGTCTATGCGTCTCCCATGCGGGACAACGGCTATGACGTTTCGGATTTTTATAAAATCAACCCGCAGTATGGAACGATGGAAGATATGGATGAACTCTTGGCGAAAGCGCGGGAGCATCATATCGTCGTGATGATGGACTTGGTATTCAATCACGTTTCCAAAGAGCATCCTTGGTTTTTGGAATCCCAAAAAAGCAGGGACAATTCCAAAAGCGACTGGTTTATTTGGAAAGATCCCAAGCCGGATGGTTCGCCTCCCAATAATTGGCGCGGAATTTTCGGCGGCTCGGCGTGGACTTGGAATGCCGCACGCGGGCAATATTATTTGCATACCTTTGGCGACTTTCAGCCCGATTTGAACTGGGAAAATCCGGAAGTGCGAAAGGCTCTTTACGATATCGCCAATTTTTGGATTGGGAAGGGAGTGGGAGCTTTTCGGATTGACGCCATCGTTTACATCAAAAAGCCGAAGGATTTTGCGGATGGCAAGCCCGATGCTTCGGACGGCATGGTGCTGATTCACGACATGACAGCAAATACGGACGGCATTCTGGACTTTTTGCGGGAATTTAAAACGAATGTCTGGAAAAATAAAAACGTGTTTACGGTTGCGGAAGCGAATGGGATTCGCCCGGAAGAGTTGAAAAATTGGGTTGGCGAGAACGGCGTTTTTGACATGCTGTTTGAATTTAATCATTTGCAAGGCGGCGATATTTGGTTTAAAGCGAAGAAACTTTCAATGCTGGATATCAAAATGGCAATTGTTCGCAGCCAGATGGCGACGGCAGAAAACGGCTGGTATCCGATTTTTTGGGAAAATCACGATAAACCGAGATCCATCAGCGCGAACTTTTCGAATGCGGCAGATCCCGTGCTGGCGGGGAAAGCGCTTTTGACTCTTTTGTTGACTTTGCGTGGAACGCCATTTGTCTATCAGGGCGAAGAAATCGGCATGACAAATGTGAATTGGGATTCCATCGATGCGTATAATGAATTGAATTCCCGCAGCCAGTATGAACTGGCGCGCCGAGAAGGTTTTGGTGCAGACGAGGCTATCCGTTTTGTGCAGGCGTTTAGTCGTGACAATGCCAGAACGCCCATGCAGTGGGACTCTTCAGCAAATGCCGGTTTTACTTGTGGAAAGCCTTGGTTGGCTTTGAATGAAAATTATCCGCAGATCAATGTGCAAAAAGAAGAAGGGGATCCCGAATCGGTTTTGGCCTGGTTCCGCAGGTTGTCCAAATTTCGAGAGAAAAGCGAAGTGCTTTTGAATGGCGATTTTCAAATTCTCCTTGCGGATGACGAACGGATTTTTGCATACAAACGCACTTTTCGGGGAAAATCGCTAACGATACTGGTGAATTTTTCGGAAGCGGACGCTTTTTACAACAAAAGCTTGCTGGGCGATGCAACGCTTCTTTTTTCCAATTACGGCGATGCCAAAAAATCGCATTTGCATCCTCTGGAAGCAAATATATTTTCTGCGGACGGCTGATTTCGACAACCCGAATTTTTGAATTTTCGGTTTTTGTCGCCGGCTATTAAAATGCCTGAGAAAGGTCGAAATTGATTCGTTGGAAAGCGAAGGATTCCGGGTTCCAGTCGTTGAAATCTTTTTTGAACGTATAATCCAGACGGATGGTCAGGAATTGCCATTTGTAGCGAATGCCCGTGCCGAATGCCGCTTGAGATCTTCCTTTGTAAACGCCGGATTCCTTGTCGCTGACGTAAGCCCAATCGTAAAATTCGACGAGCTGCCAGTTTTTGGACCACTCGAATGGGGAATTGATGCGAAGTTCCGCATTGGCGCGAACGTATTGTGGAGTCAGACCTGTGTTGATGATTTCTTCGCCTTCTTCATCGATGCTGGTGTAGCTGGGATAAATGCTGCGAAAACGGTAGCCGCGGACGGTTCGCGATCCGCCTTGATAAAAAATGCGGGCGTCGTCTTCCATCGCTTTGTCGAAGAATTTGCCGTAGCTGACGCTGAATGCCGAAAGAAACGGACCGAATAGAGGCAAGTAACCGATTCCTGTGATTTCTCCGTATGTATAAGGGTTCCCTTCCATTTTGGGGTCGCGGATGTTCCCCGTAAAGTTTGCCCCCATGCCGAGTTTTGGCAAAGCGCGTACGCCTTTTGTCGGGTTGAAGTAATCGTCGGTGAAATCGAAAGAGAGCGCTGTTTCGCCTTTGATTTTGAAAAGTCGAAGATCGTTTTTTTGAACAAATCGCGTGTCCAAAGTCGCTCGGAATCGGATGCTTCGGGCGAGTCCAAAAGTCAGGTCTCCCCGGTTGATGATTTCGTAGCGTTCTTCTAGGCTGTCCGGATATGCTGGCGGTGATGTTTTTTCGTGGTTGAAACTGATATGGTCGTCAAAACGGATGGCGGTCGGAATAAAGCTGAAACGGGTGCCGAATAAAAGTGGATTGGCGTAGCCCAATGTCAGTTCCTGCTTGTTCTGGGCAACAAGAATGCTGGCGGATCCTTCGTGAAAATGCCCGCCCAGATTTTTGTGCTTTACCGTGGCGGAGGCCCCGAATCCGTAAACCTCTTCAAAGAACACCGAGTAACGTGCTTCTCCGGGAATCCTTTCGACTGCGCTGAATCGAATGTCGGAAAGGCTGTCGCTGCGGGGGGCGTCCTCTAAATGGATTTGGGAAAAAATCTGCGTGGATAGTAATTTGTTTCGGAACGAAGTGTAGGTTTTCCCGTTGATGACTTCGCCTTTGGGAATGCGCCAAAGCCGGTTGAGCCAAGCCGTGTCGGAAAGTCCCTGCCTGTCGGTGGTATTCAGGTTTGCAATGCGGGCGGGTTTTTGTGTGCTGCTGGTAAAATCTCCCATGCGGACTTTTGTGCCGGGTTCCACATAGATTTCCACGTTTACCTGGTGATGAAGAGTGTCCAAAAATTCCAGATAGTCCGCCCGGACATGAAGATAACCGTTTTCGCGATAAAGAACTTGGATTTGCAAGACGTTATCGGCAACAACAGAAGGGTCGTAATGGGCGCCAGTCTGGAATTTCAAACCTTTCAGCGCAACGCTATCCGCAATGGAATCTCGGTCGATTTTGATTTCATTAAATGTGTAGCGTTCGCCTTCTTGAATGAGAAAACGGTACAGGGTGTAAGGAACGGAATCCTGCTCGTCGGTTTGATTTCGCAAGACTTCCAATTTGGTTGTAAAACTAAAGTAGCCGGCGGAAAAATACAGGAGTTCCAAATTGGTTCTTGCCACCTGCATCAAAAAGTCCTGGCGAATCGTATCGACAATGCCAAACTCTTCGGGAATATCCAGTTCCACGGCGAGTTGCTCGTCGGCATAAAGCTCGTTGCCGATAAAGGAAACTTTCCACGCATTTTTAGGAGGATTCTGAACGGAGGAATCCGCAGGAATCTCTTTTGCTAAAACCATTCCGGTCAAAAAAACAAGAGCGAGAAACAGTTTTTGCAACATCATTTCTTTTCCTTGTTTTCTGCGCATTTCCCCAGCCCAAAGAAGCAGGGAGACCAGAATGTGTAGCTGTAATTAAAACCGATGTTTTTTTCCAAACGGCTTTCGTCTTCGGTGGTCGTCGTGATGTAATTCTTTTGGACAAGGCTTGCGCCAAAGTCCAGTTGCGGATTGTAGTGCTCCGGATTTTTTGTTTTGTCGGCTTCGGAAAAGGCGGGAATGATGTACGTGATGCCGGCTTCCAAAGCGCGATCGTAAGTCGGCGTTTCGCTCTGATCCTGCTTGTATCCAAAAATCAGGCTCAAGTCCTTGACCCAGCGATCTAGGGAAATGGGAATCGTCAAGTAGCTGGAATCTTTTTCCGAAAGGGCTTCATCATCGAAGAATTTCAATTTCATGTCGATATCGCCAACGTATTCTCCGCCGAGGGTTTTGTTTGCTGTCGAAGAGAGAACGCTGCCGATCAGTTTTCCCGCCACTTTGTTCTTGTCAATGGAAGAGTTTTCGCCTTCGGAAATACAGCCCAAAAGAACGCTGTAGTAAAGGGAGGCGGGAGAGTCGTCGGTGTTGCAGTTGGCACTGGGCATCGGCTTGGGCGCAATCAGGGTGCCGAGAATGTCCAAGTGGACAGGGCAAGTTTCGTTGTCGTCGCGGTTGTTGCTGGTTTGGCAATAAGGCAACTCTTGAACGCTGGAAATGTTAATCGTTCCGCGCTTCCAGGGAACGTCCTGAAAAGAGATGGCGAAAGATTCCAAATTGAATCGGAAAAGGTCTTTAAGACCGATGGAGCCGTTTCCGGAATTGTTGATGTCTCCGCGGAAAAGCGGATGGTCCGAATTGCCGAGGATCCAAAGATCGACGGTAAGGGGAAATGAAGCCAGGTTGGTCAAGATGGCGACGGTATCTCGCTGCGAATCGCTGATGTGAACGGAAATGTTGAGAGGTCTGGATTTTGCTGCCGTTTTTTTGACGGGAGGCTTTGTTCTTCGGATTTTGGTAAAAAAGCTGGACAGGGTCGCCGAAATTTTGCTGATACTGCCGAAACCCAGATCCACCGAAAAAGTATTCTTGTAAACGGCTCTGTCCAAACGGATATTACCCTCCAAAGTCGGGTTTGCAAAGCTCCCGTTTTCCGCATGGGGCAAATGGAGAGTGGCGTTCCCGTGAGCTAGGGCATCAGCTTCTCCCCATTCGGGCTTGTTTAATTTATATGTAACGCTGTCCAGTTGAAGAGCCAATTTAAATTCCCTGTCGTCGTCTTCTAGAGTGCCGCGGACGCTGTTGAGTTGAATCCGGTGAATTTGATTCCACAGGATGGAAAATTTATCGGTTCCCAATCGGACGTTTTGCAGCTTTTTGTTTTTTAAATCATAGGAGGCTTCCGCCTGGATAAATTCCCCTTTGTTGTTGGTGAGTTTCGCCGTTGGAATGTGGAATACGCCGTTTTCAAACGTTCCGGAAAATGAAACCGGCAAAATGGGAAATCCGCGTTTGGTATCGATGGCGGTGGAGTCCGAATGAAAGGAGAGACGCAGGCTGTCGATAAAGGAATGAAGGTCTCCCGAAGCGTCGGCCTTGAAGTCGGTATAGACAATTTCCCCCATTCCTTGCGGCAAGAACCAGGAGCCGGAAACCTGCGCATTTCCTTTCCAACGATAGGTGGAGTCGAGAGTTCCGTCCAGCCAAGCGGTCCCGCCAACGGGAGTCATAAAATAAGCGAACAGATGGCGATGGGGTTCCAAAAGCCCATTGATGTCGATTTGCAGATCTCCGTTCCACGCTTGATTGCCCGCTTTGACTTTTCCCGAAATCTGCATTTTTTCTTTTTCGGCAAAGACGTTCAATTTGGAAATGGAAAAAAATTCGGGATCGACATCTTTGAGGGCGAGGTCGCTGAAGGCGAGCGAACCTTGGATTCCAGAACCTTTTCTAAAAGAAACGTTTCCGCTAAAGACCCCTGTAGAAAGCGGGGAACCTTTGTAGGCTTCCAGCAAAAGCGGAATGTCGAATTTTTCCGTAGAAGCCCATGCTTCTATGATCTGCATGTCGTCAAAAAAATTGGCGGCGCTGTCGAAATGCAGCAGGGAAAGTCCTTCCATTAAAATGGAGTTGGTTTTGGTCGAAATGATGGCGGAATCCAGCGAAAGAGAATCTATTGTATTGTGGATTTTAAAGTGCCCGCGCAATGGAATTTGGAGGATTTCCGTTTCCACTTCGGCGTCAAGGTTTCCGTTCCAATCCGAAAAATTCTGGGCGAATGTCGCTGTCACAATGCCGTCGAATCCGCGCAAGAGGGAAGAATCGGCAAAAGGAATGGTCGAAAGGCGAACCCGGTGCGCTTCGCTCTTCAAGTCTAAATCAAAATCGATAAACGCTTTGGCGAATCCGCTGTCGGATTGGTGCACTTCCCACGAGGTATGCGGAATGGAATCGTGCCATTTGACATCTCCCGTAAAAGAGAATTTTTCCTTTGGCGTTCTTATATGGCCGTTTACAAAGTCGATGCCGTTTTTGTTTAGAACAAGAGTTGTAAACAGGGAATCCGCAGTCATATTGTAGGCGTATTCGACCGGAGCGATAGAAACGTCTGCGCGCATGGTGCCGTTCTGAAAATTTCCTTTTACTTGGGGACGGGAACCCAATCGCAAATGCTTGCCGCTCCATCTTGTCGCCCAAGCCTCGTTTGGGGAAATGTCTCCGGTAAAATCGATGTTGAATTTTTTGTTTTTGGCGAGTCCGGAAATGTCGGCTTTCACTTCGGAACCGGATTCTGTTTTGACGACCGCTTTTAAAGAGTTGGCAGAAGACTTGGTCGCGTGGACGGTACAGTTCAGCGGCTGGAATCGGGGGCCGAATCGGGACTCGATGCCGGAAATTTTGATGTCGGCGGATCCCATCAGATTCTTATCGACTTTTCCTTGCAGGGCGATGATTTGCCCCGGTTTCTTCCCGCTCAATTTCCCGTTGATTTGAAAAACCATTTTTTCGTTGCTCTGGAGGTTCAGGTCGAGAGCCAAGGCGGGCAATGGCCAAAGCGCACCAAGATTCGTTTGGATTCGGGCGTTGTAAGAAAATTTCTTTTTTTCGATGTCCGCATTGTATGCGGTATGGAGCCGAATATTTTTGATGGAAATTTGCTTGGGAATTCTGTTTGGAACCAGCAATGCGGGATTTTGGATTTGAGCGTCCGCAGTTCCGGAAATACGCGTAGGCGCATTTCTTGGACAGTGGAGTGCCAAAGACAAAGTGTCGTTGTCCTCCGTCTGGATTTTGACATTTGCCGAAAGAAAATCCCCTTGCCAGGAGGCGTCCAATGTTCCCGATGTTTTTCTTTCGATGAATTTCCCTTGGGCGTTTTGAAAGGAAAGACGGGCTTCTTTTTCGTTCAGGGATTGGATTTCAAAGGAGTCGGCGGACCAGTTTCCCATATTTTTTACCGAAACCTGCAAGTGGGATATGCGGGTTTGGACGTTCAGTGGAATGCGAAAATCCGGAATCTGCACCGTCATTTTTGAAGAGTCGCTTTGGGGGAGCTTTTCCGGATCGATTTCCATGCGGACCGTATCGGTTTGGATCCGGATAAAGTCCTCGCCGGGAGAGAGCAGCAGGTGCGCATTTAAATCGGGATTTTGGAGAACGACGTCAAACCCTGCTCCTTTGACTGCGATGGAATCCCAGCGGTGCGAAAGAAATCCTTGTGACGAATGCCCCTGAAAATGCACTTCGACACTCCCGTATGTGTGGGAGGTATTCAGGTAATTGTTCAAAAAACGATAACCCAACCAGACTAAAGCCACAAGGCAGCCTACGAACACGGCGAAGATACTGATGGCAACAGCGGGTTTTAACCGTCTCACAGGTTGCAATATAGCTAGAAATCTATATATATTGGAGGCATGGTTGAAATTCGTTCCATCCGTTTGGAAATTTCTGCGGACGAGGATTTTGCTCCCGTTTTGGAAAATTCCGTTGCTGATTTTGCGCGCTCGCTGGATTTAAGCGAACCGTCTTTGGCGCGCATGAAAGAAGATTGTTATCGGCTTTTCAAAAAGAATGCAGACCGGGAAAGCGTGCAGTTGAACTTCTGCTTTGACGAAAAAGGGCGGACAGGTGTTTTCTCCGTATGAGTCCGATTCAAATCCAAAATCTCGATGAAGAACCCGAAGTATTCGTGCTGAAGTTGCAGGGCGATATTGGGTTGGACTTGGTTCCGCAGATGACCGCCGCCATGGAACGCCATTTTGCAGCGGGAGCTTTACATTGGGCGGTGGATCTTTCGGATGTGTCTTTTTTGGGTTCGCCGGCTGTTGGGGCGATTATGGGCCTTCGTTCCCGGGTTATTCGTCAGCAGGGCAGCGTTTCGCTTTTTTCCGCCCATGCGGAGTTGAAAGAAAAACTGAATTTGATGGGCGTCGATTTGGCAATTCCGGCGTTTAAAGATTGGCATAGTTTTTTGGAATATTTTCGCTGGGAATATCGCGGGGCGTCAAAATTTGTCGATTTGACATTGCCGGCGAAAGCCTGCATGGTGCCTCCGATGCGCCGCTTTATCGGCGGGCTTTTGTTGAGCAAGGGCTACGGGGAAAAGGACGTTTTTGTGATGGAATCCCTTGCCGATGAACTGGCAAATAATGCCATAGAACATGGGAAACCGCCCAACGGCATATTTCAGATGCATTTAAAGTTTGACAAGAAAAAAATGGAATTGAAGGTTGCCAACGATTGCGCGCCTCTTTCCGACGAAGCGCAGCGGGAGCTGGTTGAAAAATATGAACATCCGAAAATGACTCCGGGATCTTTGCGCGGTCGAGGAATCGTCCTTGTCAAAAAATTATCGAACCAGATGTCTTATTCTGTAAAACCGCAGCGGGTTGAAGTTGCGGTTGTTAGAATGCGAGAGGAAAAATGAACGAAAATCCAGAAATTTTAACCATCGAACAGATTGAAAATTATCCGGCGGCTCGTCTTTTGCGATTTGTCGGCGACTTGGATTCCACCAATGCCGAGGCAACATCGAATCGGATTCTCGCCCTGCTGAACGATAATGTGAAAACGCTGGTCGCCGATTTTGCCAAGTTGCGCTATATCAACAGTACGGGACTTGGTGCCCTCCTTTTTGTCAATAAGAAGGTAAAAGAAATCGGCGGCGTTTTTAAAGTGGCGAATGGAAATGAAAACGTTTTGGAAATCATTGAAATCATCGGTGCCGACCAACTGCTCGAAATCTATGCTTCTTTAGAAGACGCATTGCGGACGTTGAATTAGGATTTTATTTGCAAGGAAAACCGAAATGAAAAAAATTGTAGCTTTCCCGATAATCGTTCTTCTTGGCGTTTTTTGGGGCTGTTTGGATAAACAGGGAGAAGACAAGCTCGTTGCCAAAGTGGGCGCGGAAAATATTTATGCTTCCGATGTGGATTTTTTAAAGAGGATCCAGCCAAAGCCCTATGCGACTCCGGGACAAGAAAAAGCGGCCTTGGAAAATATCATCGAATCCTTGGTGATTTTTCAGGAGACCAAGCAGCTAATCGGTGAAGACTCCGTCATTGAAAATCGGATTCGCGATTTGGAAGACCGTTTTTGGGCGCAGGCTTACGGCGATTTTTTCCTCACGCAAAATTTGGGATTTTCTGATGAACGTTTGCAGGATTTTTTTCAAAAAAATCGAAAAATCTTCTTGGCGGATTCCTGTAAATCCGTGGACAATTGTCGGGAACGAGTCGCCAAGGCTCTTTTGATTTCGGAAAACGCGGATTCTTTAAAACGGTATGTGAAGAAACAGCTTTTGGATGCTCAATCTGCCAAAGTGGAACTGGCTTATGTGGAAGCGTCGGATTCGTCTTCAGTTCGTAAAGCGGAAGAGGATTTGCGTGCCCAAAAAATTTCTCTGGAGCAGATTCCGGGATTAAAGCGCGAAGAATTTTTGTCTAAAATGCCACGTGGAATTTTGGAAATCGATTCGGTTTACCATTTGCTTTTCGGCAAGGATTCGCTGGCTGTCGGGGAAATCCGTTTTGTGCGCGGTTCCCAGAGTTTTGTTGTGTTCAAAGTGCTGTTGCGCCGCGCGCCGCGCGATCTTCCCGAAGATAAACAGGATTCCATTTTGCAGGCAAATTTTGCTTCGGACTGGGCTGCGTTTCTGGTGAGCAAAAATGACAGCGTTCTCGAAAGCAAGTATCGTCTCCGTTACGAGCCAATCATTACTTCGGAAATCCGCAAATACTATGAAGCACACAAGGATTCTTTTGGCGACTCTCCCATCGACAGCGTTGCCCGGCAGATTGAAAATACGCTGTTCAAAAATGCCGAAGTCGAGCTGGATTCGGATTATGTTTTAGCGACTGTTGGAGGAAAACCGCTGGTTTTGGAAAAGGATGTCCAAAAGTTGAAACTGGAAATGCCCGAGAGATTCCGTATCCAGTATCCTCGCCGTCGTTGCGTAATGATGCTTGCCGGTTGGAAAATGAAAGCGCTGGCAGCTAAGGAACAGGGATTGGATAATGACGGTTTGGTTCGGCGGATTCGCGAGTCTGTGCGACGTTCTTTTTACCGCAATGCGTTTGCGGGAAGGCTTGCGGAATTGGGCTTTTTCGCTTCGGAAGCGACGATGCGTTCTATTTATGAACGGATTGGGACGCGGCTGTATCCGAACCGGGATTTCGCATCGATTCGCGGCGAGCTGGGTATTTTTGCGCAAACCCATGACCGGGAGTTCCTGTATGAATACTATCTGCTCTATCCGAATTCGGAAGTGACGGATCTGGACTCCATCAAGTTGGCGGTGTTTCCTCAGAAAACGACCATTTTTTCCAGGAACTGGTTTGAAAACTATCGCCGGGATCTCTATAAAAAATATCCGGTCCAAATTGAAGACCCGGCATATTTGCCGCGGGCGGATCTTTTCTCTACGCAGAATTTGATGCTGATTGCGGATTCCATGTACCAGAATCAAAATCTGGTCGGCGCTTATATTACGTGGAAACGCATCATGTCGCTCTCGTCGTCGGACGATTCCCTGTTCGCTCGTGCGGCTTACGAGCTTGCGGAACTGGATTTGGAACGGGAAAAATACAAGGAAGCGGATGCGGAATTTGCCGCATATCTGCGGCTTTGGCCGCAATCGGCTTTGGCGGAAAAATCCCTGTTCAGCCGGGCGTTCCTGTTGCACGAATATCTCAAAAACGACTCTCTGGCTCTTCCGCTCTTTTTGCAGTTCCAGCAAAAATACCCGAAAAGCGAGATGATTGAATCCGTGAATTGGCTTGTCAAGGATATTCAGAGCGGCGGAAAGCTTGGCGAGGAACTTTTGCAGAAGATTTCCGAACAGGAAGAATAGATTTTATATATTTGCATCACTATTTCAAGGCGGTAATTCTATGGAAATGACATTTGCTATGATCAAACCCAACGGCGTCAAGTCTGGGCTTATCGGTCGAATTTTGGATCGCTATACCGGAGCGCGTCTGGCGGTTGTGGGGCTCAAATTGCACCAGATGACTTCGGAAGAGGCGCGGGGCTTTTATGCGGAACACGTGAACAAACCGTTTTTCCCGGAACTCGAAGAATACATGACAAAGGGACCTTCGGTGATGATTGCCCTTGCCGGTGAAAATGCGATTGCCGCCGTACGGGCGATTAACGGAGCGACAAATCCGGAAAAAGCCGAACCGGGTACCCTGCGTTACGATTTTGCTCCGTCGATGACGGAAAACGTCGTCCACAGTTCCGATAGCCCGGCCAGTGCGGAACGCGAAGTGGCTTTCTGGTTCACAAAAGAAGAGCTTTATGATTACGCCGCAGCCTCTCAAAAGGCCTGCAAGGTTCTCGGTTAAGTTTTCGTTTAACCCAATTAAGGAGACAAAAACCTCATGCAATGGATAATCAAATATCTGACTTCCTCCATCGGTAAGAAGCAGATTATGGGTTGCTCGGGTGCTGCGATTGCGCTCTTCGTTTTAGGGCACATGATCGGTAACTTGCAACTGATCAATTTAGATCAGGCGGCGGCGCAGGCGCATTACAATGCCTACACGCAGCTTCTCACGGGAATGAAGCCTATCATCTACTTTGTAGAAATCGGGCTCATCGCGATTTTCTTCATCCATATTTTCCTTGCTATCAAACTTAAAATGGAAAACCGCAAGGCTCGCGGTCCCGAATCCTATGAAGTGAATGCGCGCAAGGGCAAGAAGACTTTTGCGAGCTTTACCATGATTTGGTCGGGTCTTATCATTCTCGGCTTTGCCATTCAGCATTTGATGACGCTCAAGTTCGGTGCGCACTATCTGTATGAAAATGAAGCCGGGCTTGTGATTCGCGATATGTGGCTCACCACCATCGATATGTTTGCCAATCCGATTTGGACGGTTTTCTATTTGGTAGCCATGTTTGTTATCGGTATGCACTTGTTCCATGCGATTTCGTCGGCGTTCCAGACTTTGGGCATCGCCCACCAGAAGTGGACTCCGATTATCGATTTTATCGGAATGGTTTACAGTGTCGTTGTGGCTTTGGGATTTGCTTTTGAAGCGGGCTTCAGCTGCTACATTGCCCACCAGCCGGGGACGGAAGCTCTCCGCAATGCGGCCCACCAGAATCAAAATGTTCTGGAACAGAAAAAACAGGCTCAGGAAGAAGCGGCGAAGGCCAAGAAGGTCTCCTTTGCTGTTTCCGCTGACGAATTTCAAGTTTCTTACATCGTAGAAGGAGATCGCTAAGATGAAACTGGATGCTCATATTCCTGGTGGAAATATCTCCGAAAAGTGGACTCGCCATAAATTTGAACTTAAACTGGTGAACCCCACGAACAAGCGTAAATTCAAGGTGATTGTGGTGGGAACCGGTCTTGCCGGCGCAAGCGCTGCCGCTTCTCTTGGAGAACTCGGTTACAATGTTCTGGCTTTCTGCTATCAGGATTCTCCGCGCCGTGCACACTCCATTGCAGCACAGGGCGGTATCAACGCAGCCAAGAACTATACGAACGACGGCGACTCCGTTTACCGTCTGTTCTATGATACGGTAAAAGGCGGCGACTTCCGTGCTCGTGAAGCGAACGTGCACCGCCTTGCCGAAAACTCCAATTTGATTATCGACCAGTGCGTGGCGCAGGGCGTTCCTTTTGGACGTGACTACGGTGGACTTCTGGCTAACCGTTCTTTTGGCGGAACCCAGGTTTCCCGCACGTTCTATGCTCGTGGACAGACCGGACAGCAGCTTCTTCTCGGCGCTTATCAAGCTCTGATGCGTCAGGTGGCGAAGGGTTCTGTCAAGATTTTCCCTCGTCGCGATATGCAGGACCTGGTCGTCATCGACGGCAAGGCTCGCGGAATCGTGGTTCGCAATCTGGTGACGGGAGCTTTGGAAAGCTACGAAGCGGATGCGGTCTGCTTGGCGACTGGCGGCTACGGCAACGTGTTCTATCTTTCGACGAATGCGAAGGGCTGCAATGTCAGCCCGGCTTGGCAGGCTTATAAGAAAGGTGCGCTCTTTGCGAATCCCTGCTACACACAGATTCACCCGACTTGCATTCCGGTGACGGGCGATCACCAGTCCAAGCTGACTTTGATGAGCGAATCCCTCCGTAATGATGGACGTATCTGGGTGCCGAAAAAAGTCGGCGATACCCGTCCGGCAAATGAAATTCCGGAAAGCGAGCGCTATTACTATTTGGAAGAACGCTATCCGTCTTTTGGAAACCTGGTCCCGCGTGATGTGGCTTCCCGCAATGCGAAGATGGTCTGCGACAAGGGCATGGGTGTCGGTGCGACGAAACGTGCCGTTTATCTGGACTTTGCCGATGCCATCAAGCGTATGGGTGTCGCAGGCGTTTCCGCCAAATACGGCAACCTGTTCCAGATGTATGAAAAAATCACCGACGAAGATCCGTACAAGGTTCCGATGCGCATCTATCCGGCTTCCCATTATACGATGGGCGGCCTCTGGGTGGACTACAACCTGATGAGTACGATTCCGGGCTGCTTTGTCTTGGGCGAAGCGAACTTCTCGGACCACGGTGCGAACCGCTTGGGCGCATCCGCTTTGATGCAGGGACTTTCCGATGGATACTTTGTCATTCCTTACACCATCGGCGGTTACTTTGCGGGAACCAAGCTCGACAAGGTCAGTGCTTCTGATCCGGCTTTCAAGGAAGCGGAAAAGAATGCGATGGAACGCCTGAACAAGATTCTGAACATTCATGGAAAGAAGAACGTTTCCGAAATCCATCGCGAATTGGGTCAGGTCATGTGGGATTATGTCGGGATGGGCCGTAACAAGGAAGGCTTGGAAAAAGCGCTGGAACGCATTCCGGAAATCCGGGCGGAATTTTGGGAAAATGCCAACGTGCTCGGTGCCGAAGGCGATTTCAACCAGAATCTGGAAAATGCCAACCATGTCGCAGACTTCCTGGAATTTGCCGAACTTCTCGCTCGCGATGCTTTGCACCGTGAAGAATCCTGCGGCGGACACTTCCGTGAAGAACACCAGACCGCAGAAGGCGAAGCCATGCGCGACGACGAAAACTTCTGCTATGTCGGCGCCTGGGAATACAAGGGCGATGGCCAGATTCCGGAACTTTCCAAGGAACCACTCACATTTGATAATGTTCACCTCGTGACGCGGAGTTATAAGTAATGAGCGATAATATGCATCTGACTCTCAAAATCTGGCGTCAGAAGAACGCCAATACAAAAGGTCAATTTGAAACGGTAAAAATTGACGGCATTTCTCCGGATATGTCTTTCCTTGAAATGCTTGACATCGTAAACGACCGGGAAATGAAACAGGGCAAGGAAGGCTTTGCTTTTGACCACGATTGCCGTGAAGGTATTTGCGGAATGTGCTCCCTGGTCATCAACGGTATGCCGCACGGTCCCGATCATGCCATTACAACTTGCCAGCTTCACATGCGCAAGTTCAAGGATGGCGATACGATCGTCATCGAACCGTGGCGCGCTTCGGCATTCCCGGTCATCAAGGACTGTGTCGTGAACCGTTCCGCTTTTGACCGCATTATTCAGGCTGGCGGTTATGTCAGCGTGAATACCGGTGCGGCTCCGGAAGCGGCGTCTCTCCCGGTTCCCAAGGATAAGGCGGATCGCGCATTCGATGCGGCTGCTTGTATCGGTTGCGGAGCTTGCGTTGCCGCTTGCAAAAACTCTTCGGCAATGCTCTTTGTCGCAGCAAAGGTCAGCCATCTTTCCTACTTGCCGCAGGGCAAGGTCGAAGCGAAAAAGCGCGTGCTCGCCATGGTCGCCCAGATGGACAAGGAAGGCTTCGGCAACTGCACGAACCTTTACGAATGCCAGGCGGCCTGCCCGAAGGGTATCACCGTGGATTACATCGCCAAGATGAACCGCGAATATCTCGGCGCGACGGTCTCGTATGCCGAAAAGGTGTACGGGAAGGACTAATGTGGGGTGTGGAATGTGGAATGACAAATTGATTTCATTTCACATTACACATTACAAATTGCACATTGGTTTTAGTGTCATCCTGGAGCGTCCGTAGGATGCGATAGGATCCAAAGCATTAAAAAGAGGACTGCTCAATAGCAGTTCTCTTTTTTTATGAAGGGGGAAGACAACTCACAAGGCGAATGCTGCGACTGTGCTTGCAGGGGCATTGCTGAGCCTAAAGGTTGGGACTTGAGCAAAGCGAGAGTCCAATCCCCCTGGCTTCAGCCCCTTTGGGGCTTCCGCGCACCCCCACTGCGGGCTTCAGACGCTAGCCCGCAACGCCCCGCTTTTAGCAAAAATGCTCCCACAATTGTGTAAAGTCGCTTCCGTATTTGCGGGAGCGGCTTTTACATTGTGGGGGAGTTGCTTGAACTTTTGCTTTTGTTACAATGTCACTTGTGTAAAGCAGCGGGGGCAAATGTCCGGGCGGTTTTGTCATTTGTGCAAAACGGCCCGGTCTTTTGCCGGAGTGTCTTTTACACTTATGCGAAGAAGCCTGAACATTTGGCCGAGCACCTTCACCGCTTAGGTGATGGTGCTGGGGCGTTTGCCGGAGCGGCGTTACCACGGTGATGAAGTTGCTTGGGCTTTTGCGCGAGTGGTTTCACCACTTGTGCAAAGGTCCTCGGACAATTGCATAAGCGCTTTCTCCACTTGTGCAAAGGCGCTAGAACTTTTGCGGGAGATGCTTTTACAAGGTGAAGAAGGTGCCTGGACTTTTGCCGGGGCGTGTTGCATTCTTGTGTAAAGGGGCTCGGGCAAATGACCGAGGGGCAACACTACTTATGCAAAGGCGCTTGAGCATTTGCGGGAGCTCCTTTTACATAGTCGTCCCTTAAAAAGGTCACTTTGCGAACGCAAGATAAGGACGTTCGCATTTTTTGTTCATTCCGTTCCACAGAAGGCAAAAAAAGTATAGCCATTCCAACAGGACAAAAAAGCGCCTCATGGCCCTCTTGAAGTTGAACGCCGCTGCTGCAAGCTTTGCATTGAGCATATCGCCAAAGATTCCCTTGTAGAAATTTCTGCCCATACGGTGATCGCTTTTCAGATGGCCGTTGATAGGCTCGATGCCAGCCCTCTTGCAAAAAAGATTGTGTGCCTTTTTCTTCTGGTAGTAAGTCGCGTTTTTCTTCGGGACGTCGGGTATCACGATCTTTGTCGTTCCGGATTCCTTTTGTCCGCGGTAGCCTCGGTCGCATGCGGCCTGGCTCGGCCTGAATCCAAGCATTTGTTCAACATGGTCAAGCGTATCGTCTATCGTATGTCCGTCATACTCGTCCCTGAACGCGACTGCGCCGACGATGATGCCGTTGTAGCTCCGGGCAATTGACACCTTGTTGCCGAACTCGTATTTCTTGTGTTCCTTGCCCTTGCCGATGCATTTCACTTCGGGTTCGTGTAGCGAATAGATTTTGTCCTTGTCGCATTTCTTCTGTGCCAGAACTTTGTAGAAAAGTTCAATTTTTCCTTTGTACGTACCCGACAGATTTTTCTTCGAAAGATTCCGTTCCATTTCGCGGACGAGCCGTCCCGCGATGGTTTTCAACCTGCGATCCGCCTTGTGAGCCTTTTTGGCGTTTTTCGGGTGATTGCGGAAACGCTGGTCACGATGAATCTTCTTCAAGGTTCTCTTGTAGGACTGTCTCTGCGGAAGGCCGTGTTCTTCCACGATTTTCTGCACCTGCTCTATTATCTTGTTCGCAAGTTTGGCGTCTGTAGGGAACGTGATGTTCTTTTCCTGCACGGTCGTGTCAAGAAAGACCGTGCCGCATCCTGTCGGTCCTTGTTTATCGTGGTCATCGTTGACGAGGATACTTTCCTTGAGGATCATGTCCAAGCCTTCCTCGCCGATCTTATGCCGGAAGTGGACAAGTTCGCTCGGGTCGCAGGGTTGCTCCGTCGAGAAGAACCGTTCTCCGCAAAAGTACTGGTAATAGGCGTTTTCCTGGAACTGCTCCACGACGGACTCGTCCGATACGTTGCGGATGTGCTTCAGGATGATGAGCCCGGTCATGAGACGGATCGGCTTGTTCGGCGCACCCATTTTGTCGTCAAACAGTTTCGAAAACTCGGTCTCGAACTTGTTCCAGTCAATCTTGTTCGCAAGAACGTAAAGGGGATGCTTGTGGTTCAACTGCTCCTCAAGGGAACAGAAAAGGCTTGTCTGGGCGGAGGATTTTGGCGGTCTGTACATGGGAAAAATTGCAAGGTTTTCAGTCATATTTTAGAAA
Organism: Fibrobacter sp. UWS1; assembly: GCF_002300445.1. Classification (NCBI taxonomy): domain Bacteria; kingdom Pseudomonadati; phylum Fibrobacterota; class Fibrobacteria; order Fibrobacterales; family Fibrobacteraceae; genus Fibrobacter; species Fibrobacter sp. UWS1. Next base: position 1,008,647 of record NZ_NSGW01000001.1, on the reverse strand, counting down.
ACCTTGCAATATTTTCACAGGGTAGAAATCAATTTTTCCCAATAGTTATGCGGGCTGGGCGGGATTTTAAGGGACGACTACATAGTGGGGAAGTCGCTTGCACTTTTGCGGAAGCTGCATTTACAAGGTGACATTGATGCTTGCACTTTTGCAGGACCTCCAACCACACTTTTGGGCTGCTTTTCGGGACTTTTGCCCCCCCTTACCACCAGAGTTTCAGGCGCAAGTAGTCAATGGCCTGGTGCGAAAGAATCCACCAGAGGGTGCGTTTCCCTGCGAAAATCTTCGCGATACCTGTCATGCCGGGGCGGAACCACGGGGGAGTCGCTCGCACGAACTCGCCGCGCACGGCGAAGGTGTTTTCCTGGTCCTTGACGCTTGCCGTCGGGTTCATGAGAGTAGTGCGGAACCTGTACACGTAATCGGGACGGCTCTTGATGGCCATGAAGCCCTCGCCGCCAAGCCGCACGTTGTTCACTTCCAGTTCGCTCACGTCGGCCTCCATGTAGATTTCTTCGATGGATGCCAGCTGGAACAGTTCGCCGCCCTGGTTCACATGCGACCCCACGCGCTTTTGCAGGTCGCCCTCGATGACCACCGCGCTGTCCGATTCGCAGCGCACCACCGAGCGAGAGAGCTTGTAGCGCACCGTCTTTAATTTCGCCAGTGTCTGCGAGAGCTTGGCCTGCTGTATGCGCAGGTCGGCCAGCTGCCTGTTCGCCTGGGCCTTCTGTATTTCGCGGCGGTTGTCCTGTTCCTGGGCCATGAGGTCGGCCTCTTCTAGCTTGAGTTCCTTTTGGTCGAGTCGCAAGAGCTCGTCGCCCTTGTACACGATGTCGCCCGGCTTCACCTTCACGCTCTGGATGAACCCGTCGAAGGGGGCGCTCAGGTAGGTGATGTGGTCGGTCTTGAGCATGGCCGGGGCGCTAACCCTGTAGGGGATGGGCACCAGTGCCGCGAAAAGCACGAACGCCGTAAGCAGAATGCCTAGCAGTTTTGCCCAGGTGTGTTCGTGGCCCAGCAGCTTGGCTAACCCCTCCCGCGCGGCCCGGGCGAACCTCTTGCCGAACCAGCCGCTCTTGCGGTAGAGCTCGTCTATCCTTGCGCTAGTGAGCGTTGCTACCAGGTGGATCTGGGCGGACTCCTCGTCGTCGAAGGGGTGCGCCCCGCGTTCGCAGGTGATTACCGCGATGGTCTCTTCGCCCCGCCTTACCGGGACCGATAGCATGTGCCCCACGCCGTAAGTCTTGCTGTAGTACTCGTGGATTCGGGTGGCGAGCGGGGTGCCGCCGTCCGGGGGCGGGTAGGCTATGCTGGCGTCCTGTTCGTAGGCCTCTTCCATGGCGCACTCCAGGTCGCGCACCACCTGCATCTTGCCCTCGAAATGGTCGGTGTGGCTTATGGCCGCGAGCACCACGTAGTCGTGCTTGACCATGCCGATGCTTACCCTTTCGGCGTGGTGACGGTCGGCGATTTCGCCCGCGAGTGCGAGTGCCGCCGTCTTGAAGGTCTTTGCCTCGCCGACAACCCGCACGATGTCCAGGACCTCGTTCATCTGCCCGATCTTGGAACTGGTGGTGCGCAGGGCGTTCTGCAGCGCCTTGATGATGGCGCCCTGGTCGAACTGCGGCTTTTCCTGGTTCTGTGCGGTCATTGGACTGTCGGTTAGGGTGTGGTTTGGGTGGAAATAATAGTAAAACGAATTTGTGTTACGAAAATAGGTTGCCAGAATTGTTTTTGATTTCTGTTGTAATTACGGCCAATCTTTTTTCCGTATTGCCTTTTTCGCCTTTTTTTAGTTCATTACCATCAATGTCTGTTTTTATCATGAAGTTGATGTTCCGGGGAGATAAGTGAATTGATTTAATGATTATCAAATCGGGACGGTACGTCTTTTTGACAAGTTCAAGAGCTAAAAGAGCTTTTTGACCGAATGCAATTGCATATTTTGTTGTTAAAAGATCCCTGTTAAGGCGTGCAATATTGTTTGAATCTACGATTTCTTCATTGCTTGCTTCACTCCGCTCTGTTTTGCGTTTGTATTCAATTTTATCCCAGGCGTTGGTTATTCCGATTAAAGATCGTTTGAGGCGAAATCCTTGAAAGTGTAAATGTTTAAGAATAAAGTCTAGTGCTTTGCCTGTTTTACCAGCACAGGGCAGTCCCTTTTTTTTCTTCAAATCGACCAGGACAGGAGAATACGGCTGTGATTGCTGTAGAACTGTTCAAATTTTCGAAATAGGGATGATGTTTCATTTCCATTCCTTTTAAGACAGATTAGGGGCTAGTTTACTAGCCCCTATATTTTATTTCAATAGTTCTGCGATGATTCTTGCCTGAACATCGGGATTCATTTCGATGTACATGGTGCCACCGCGCATGAAATCGTATTTGTCCTGAAGTCGGCCAAGCCATAGCCAGTTACTTTGCCTTGTTGCGTGAAATTTCCAGGCAACTTCCCTTGCGTAGCCAAGATTATCGGTTTCGCTAGGTTGCAATATTCTAGAGGATGTTACGAGGCCGATAGCCTTGATATAAAGTCCTGCCTTTGGACTGAACGACTTAAGGAAGACGATATCCCCTATATTTATCTGGCGGAGCATTTCGTGAAACGCCGGAGCGTCCTTGCTGTCCCAGCCAATACAGGCGATGCCTTTGCTGATGAAGGTTGATGCGTGGTCTTCTGTGCCGCTTGAGTATGCGGCTCCAATGCCGTAAAACATATTTTACCTCTCTAATAAATTTAGGTATAGGATTCTGTTAATGGAGCGAACCCTGTTCCACAATTTCGTGGTATTACAATCAGCTCGCTAGCCTATGGCTATAATAGAAAAAATTGGGTGTAATGGCAAGGGGGTAGAAAAAAGAACCCTGCTTGTAGCAGGGACCTGAAAAGTGAATCGTTCAAACTGTATAATCAATTATATTTTTTGAGAATTAATCGCTTGTTTTATGCGTTCAGATATCTATTGAATAACTGGCTAGCCTTAAACATAAATTTTACTATATCTTTCATTCCCATATTCTCTATTGTCGTCTTTATTGCGGCTGTCTGGTTTATGTCCTCTCTCTCTGGTTGCATATTCCAGTTAATATTTGTTGGTGATAAGATATCGTAAGTATCTATATTTGTGTAAGTAGGTAGTTTGTATGATTTTGTACCTAATACGATTTTAGATATTTTCCCGTTGTAAACACCTCCGTTAGCACAAATGTTTCCGTTTCCGTCAACGTAGGCAAAGTTGTTGAGTTCGTTAATAGAAACACTGGTTACGCCGAGTTCTATGGCCTGTTTTAGTTCTTTGAGTTCTTCGTCTGTCATATGATTTCCTTGTTTCTGCAAATTCAACATTGAATTTGTCAAAAAAATATAAGCATTATGTTTTTGAAAGAAACTCAAATTTCAGCGGTATACAAAAAAATCGGACCTCGGGACGGGGTGTGGGGTGAATAAGGTTTTTTTTACCCCCATTTGGGGCGTTTGGGGCTGGAAAAGATTACTTCTTTATTATTTTTATGTTTAATTGGATCGCTTTTTGCGGTAGGAGTTGTTATTCTATGGATGCGGCTAAACTGGACCAATTGAAGGATGTCCTGAATCGGGTATGGGCCGAGGACACCTGTTATCCTGGTTCGTGGAATAAGGATATCCCATGCAAGGGACAATGTGAGCCGACGGCATGTGTCGTGCAGGATTTATTTGGCGGTGATATCTACAAGATTGTCGGCGACGAGTCAATCGGTGCTAAGGGCGCGCATTTTTTCAATGTTATTGATGGCAAAATTGTTGACCTGACTGCCGCTCAGTTTGACGGTCCTGTTGCCTATGGAAAGGGCTATAAGGTGGAAGGACTTGCTCTTCGACAGCTGAGAACTTATAGCCGATTTAATCGAAAGCAACGCTATGAAAACCTGAAAAGAAAGATTGCTGCTATAATGGAATATCCTTTAAATGCTGAGGGGAAATAAAAGGCTGTTTATGACGAAACAAGAATATATCCAATCCTTGAAGAAAGAAGTTGAACAGTTTCATCCTTTTTTAAGGGACCGGCTTTTTGCGGCCATGCAAAAAGAGACTGCTATTGATTCCTATGATTATACGCATGGAAATAATGAACAAGGTGCGGACTTTATAGTGATAACCCGTGATGGGGTTACAAAAAAAGAAATAGCTGTAGCGGTGATTGTCAAGTCCGGTTCTATTACGAATTCTCTTGAGACCGTTGAACGACAGATTTCTCAATCAAAAACAGACAAAAAAAATCAAGATGGCGAAGATTTTTCTGTCCGCAGATTTTGGGTGATTACAAATAATACCATCTCAAAGAACGCAAGAGACTATATAAAAGATAAGTTTAAAAACTTGAATATTGAATTTTGGGATTATCAAGAAGTCGTTAGATTAAGTGATTTGTATATGGGTGATGATTGGTTGGAACCGCATCATTCGACAAATACCTTCTTGCAGACGAAACGGCAGTATTTTGTGGATATGATGTCAAGGAATTCCCTTGCCCAAAATTTAGGAGAATTCTCTTTAAGACAAACTGTTGTTGAACGAAAGGCCGAATACAATAGCAACCAGCAGAAGAATGACCCGCCGAAGAAGGTAAATGTCTTGGAGTGCGCCAAAAAAAGGAAAATGATTCTGCTTGAGGGGGGATTTGGGACTCTATCCATAAAACTGTGTCATTCACCACCAAGCATCATTTGAAAAATGATGTAAATTGAGGAACTATGATGACACACGAAGAATATAAAGAGATGATCAAAAAAGCAGCATCTCAGTTCAAAACAGGAAAGCCAATTTTTGGCAAAGACGGAGCATTTCACCAAGTATTGGAAGATTTTTTGAATGCTGCATTAGAAGCGGAAATGGATGTTCATTTGGAAAAAACAAAGCCCGAAAATCGAGAAAATCGGCGCAATGGGAAAATGCCGAAAGAGATAAAAACGGCATACGGAGCAGTCCAAATAAACACGCCTAGAGACCGCGAAGGAAGCTTTAATCCTGAGATTGTGAAGAAACGTCAAACCGTGCTTGCCGAAGGTCTTGCAGACCGAATTATCGGCCTTTACGGACTCGGACAAAGTATGCGCGATATTCAAAAATATTTGGAAGATGATTTTGGCGAATACATTTCAGCCGATACCATTAGCAACATCACAGAACGCGTGTGGCCAGAGATTAACGAATGGAGAACGAGACGTTTAGAAACGGTTTATCCCATCGTTTGGATGGACGCAATTCATTACAAAGTAAAAGATGAATCAGGCATCGTAACAACGCGAGCAATTTACAATGTCATCGGTGTTGATTCAAATGGTTACAAAGATTTGCTAGGCATGTATGTGTCGCAAAGCGAGGGTGCAAAATTCTGGATGCAAGTCCTTTCCGATTTGAAAAATCGCGGAGTGGAAGACATTCTCATCGCTTGTGTAGACGGACTTTCAGGCTTTCCGGACGCAATAGAATCCGTGTTTCCAAAGACCAATGTTCAGTTGTGTGTAGTGCATCAAATTCGAAATTCACTCAAGTACATTAACGCAAAATCACAAAAAGAATTTTTGAAAGAACTGAAGTTAGTTTATGCGGCATCGACCAAAACGGAAGCCGAAATTGCACTAAAAAAATTAGAAGAAAATTGGGCAAAAAAATATCCAATCGTCATTCAATCTTGGAAAGAAAAATGGGATAAACTTTCGTGTTATTTTGATTATCCAAGTGAAATTCGTCGCATTATTTATACGACAAATACTGTCGAAGGTTATCATCGCCAAATTCGAAAAGTGACAAAAACAAAAGGTCTGTTTCCAAATGATGACTCGCTTGTAAAACTCGTGTACTTGGCGTATCGAAATATCAAAAAGAAGTGGAAAAAGCCATTGCAAAACTGGACAACTTGCGTACAAAAATTATCGATTCTTTTTGGTCAAAGATTTAATCCACTCAACTTAAATCAAATTCCAAAATGAATTTTCTCCGCCCCCAAACGGAAACACAAAAACTTTAATTGGATGATTTTTTTTCAAACAAGGAATGATAATTTTATCATTTCTTGTTATATTTGAATTGCTTCAAAAGGAGAAATTTGAAGTTGTCGCAAAGACAAAATCGAGTTGAAAAAATGTAGCGCTTAACCGCAACTTGGAAAAAATTGAGGAAGCTAATAAGGTGTATATTTCCAACCAAGGAGCCACCTTATGGCAGAAGAAAATAAACCTGAAAAACAGAAACGTCGCCGCCTGAGTGCGGAGGACAAAGTCAAAATCCTGAGCGAAATTCTCCTCAAGGGCAGGGGCTTATCTGAACTTGCGGACGAGTACAAGATACATCCGAACAAAATTCTCGAATGGAGGAAGGTACTTTTCGAATCCGCTACGGGGATTTTCGAGCAGAAACGCCCCGACATAACCGAAAAGGCGCAACAGCGTAAAATAGACGCTCTCGAGAAAACCCTGGCCGACAAGGATGCCGTCATCGCCGACATCGCTCAGGAGAACCTGGCCCTCAAAAAAAAATTAACTGGCCGTCCCTAGGAAAGAAGAAAATGAGCCTCTCCGAACGGACCGCCATCATTGCGGAAATCGACGCCATTTACGCAAGGACGGGAATCGCCCCGTCCAGGCTGGTATCCTTTTTGGGAATCCCGCAAAGTACATGGAACAACTGGGTTTCGCGGAGGAAGGCGGAAACGCGGCATAACCACGATACGCCGAAGTCCAACTGGATGACCCCGGAAGAGACTCGCGCCATCGTCGACTTCTGCAAACAGTACAAGGACCATCTGCATGGATACCGCTACCTGGCCTGGCTTATGGTAGACAGGGATATCGCATACGCCCGTCCATCGACGGTTTACAACATACTGAAGAGGAACAACCTTTTCGGCAAATGGGCTTTTCCTGCGGAAGCGCGGAAAAAGGGGTTCGACCAGCCGACACGTCCGAATGAACAGTGGCATACGGATTATTCCTACGTCAGAGTTTGCGGAGTGTTCTTCTACTTCGCCTGCGTCCTGGACGGGTTCAGCCGCAAGGTTCTCGTCTGGGACCTTTTCTCCACGATGGAAGGCTTGAACGTTGAAATTCTCGTGACCAGGGCGAAGGAACTCCATCCCGATGCGCATGCCCGCATAATCCACGATAACGGGAAGCAGTTCGCCTCGAAGGATTTCCTCGATCTGGTTTCGAAACTTGAACTCAGGGAGACCTCTACATCTCCCTTCCATCCGCAAAGCAACGGGAAAGTGGAACGTTTTCACAAGACCCTCAAGGCGGAGGAAGTCCGTCGTGACGCTTACCAGGACTATTCCGATGCAAAGAGGAAAATGTCGGACTGGATCAATTACTACAACTCGGAACGGCTACATTCCGCAATCGGATTCCTGACTCCTGACGAGGTTTTCGCAGGAAAGATGGAGGAACGACTTGCAGAACGAAGAACAAAATTGTATAATGCGACAAGAGAACGTGAGGACTATTGGGCTAACCAACCGACCTGACGGAATCCCTTATTAGCTTTGTTAAAATTTTCCAAGTTCAACTTGGGCGGGACAAAAACATCGCTTTGATTTTGCTTTTCGCTTCTTCAATTTTGAAATTTCAAAGCTCTTTTTTTAGCTAACAAAAACTAAATGACACAGTTTATTTGACAGAACCGGATTTGTTCTGGCAAAACTCGCATGCTCCATCAGATTGGCCTTGATTTGTGTGACCAAAAGAATGATGAACACCCGTTGATTCCGATTTATTTGACATATCAGGATTTATGCACCAAATATAGACTCGATGCAGACGAAGTTGTTCTCAATGAAATAGAAAAGAGTGTTCAGGATGAACTGCAAGATGATGGCCAGTACCTGTTCCTTATAGATGGTGTTGACGAAGCAAACTTTCCTGATCGTGAAAAAGCTGAAAAGTTATTCAAGTTTTATCAAAAAATAGAATCGAAAAATGTGAATGCGGTCCTGGCGACTAGAAACATAACGCCGCTATTTCAAAAAGAAGAAAGACTTAAGAGCGACTGTCGTGTATTGGAAATACGTCCTTTATCTACAACAGAAATAATCCGCTACATTTTGAATGTTTGCAAAAGAGAAAATCTTTCGAATAGGGTGTTCTCGGATTTAAGCAGTAATGATTTGCTTAAAGATATTGCGAAAATCCCCATTACGGCGATTCTACTTGCTCAGATATTAAAAAACGATGTGAAAGATTTGCCATCTACATTGCCCGAACTTTTCCAGAAATTTGTAGAGTTGTCTTTGGGAAGATGGGATGTCGAAAAGGGCTTGCTAGCCCAAAAACAGTATGAAGCTCTCGATGCTATTGCGACCGATATTGCGATATACATGTTCGACAACTCTCTTACGCAAATAGGCGAAGATGAGGCGAAAGGGTTCTTTGTAAAATATGTAAACGAGCGCAACACCGGATTGGTTGTTGAGCTACTATATAGACATTTAGTGGATAATTCCGGCATTGTGACGGTATATGATGAGTGTTTTTCGTTCAAGCACCGTGCAATTCTGGAATTCCTGTATGCTAGAAGGAAGGCTCTGGAAAAGACTCTCCCTATCAACAAGCAAATGCTGACTCTGAATTGGCAAAATGTCTATTATTTCTATTACGGATGTCTGAAAGATTGCCCTAATGAAATTAAGGCGTTCAAGGATCTTGAATGCAGTAACACGTTTGAAAAAATGATGAAGCTGTTTTTTGCGCCGAACTTCCTTTTAGCGGCATACAATACACCATATAATGTTATATCTGAAACTTTGTCTAGCGCATTCAATGAGTCTGGTCTCATCTATCTTGAGATGAAAAAGGATGCCGATTGCCCATTTTTGCGTTTTTCGGAGATGAATTTTCTGTGGTTCTTCCAAATGCTGATGAGGAATCTGTATTCTTACAATTTCTTTAGAGATGCCATAGAAAAATATCTGGTGGATTTAGACTCAAATAAAATTACCGAACCCGATGCTTACACGCTGTTCTTTATTTCTATGATTCGCGTGACATTAAAAATCGACAAGCCAACAGATTTCTTGTTCGATATGCAAAATAAGTTGCCTGCCCAAATTAAGCTGGGGCTTTTCCATGAAGTTAAATCCGAAAAGGACTTGTCGGAAAAAGCGACGACTTACATTAAGAAAATGACTAACAAATTGAAAAAAAATGGCTTTGCCGATAAGGGATTCTTGAAAACCCTTTACAATGAACCTTTAACAATCAAAGCTAAAAAGAAAGTTTAATAATAGGAGTATGAAATGAAAACGATTAAGAAAATTGGCCTGGTGAGTGTGGTTGCATTTGCGATGCTCGCGTTCTCGGCTTGCGACGATTCGTCGTCAGCCTCTAGCAATGGACCGGATGAAAATGCCACGGTGGAGTCGTCCTCATCTTCAATCTGTAAAGATTGTGATGACGAATCAAGTAGTTCTGCTAAAAAGATTGAATCTTCTGATGAAAAGGATGTTGGGACGTCAAGTGATGCCAAAACAGATGAATCATCTTCAAGTAAGGGAAAGGGAACAAGTAGTAGTTCCGTAAAGACAGATGATTCTTCTAGTAGTAACAAGGATAAGTCCAGTTCGTCAGTTAGTTCATCTTCTAGCGAAAAGCAAAATAGCTCTTCTTCTACAAAGCAATCATCATCGTCAGTAATTTCAAGTAGTAGTGGGGAGTATGTTCCATATGCTCATACGGCGGATCTGGGACCCCTATGGTTTGATGACGTGTTTAAACAATTTGTGGACACAAGGAATAATCGGTCCTACTATTATTTAACCATTTACAATAAGGATCATTCAGATTCGTTGACTGTGTTTGCGGAAAATCTGAATATTGGTGAAATGGTCGAGTTTATAGATAGCACATCTTTTCAGTCAGACAACAAAAAAATTGAACGTTTTTGTTATGACAATGATACGACCAACTGTGACCGTTATGGGGGCTTTACCAGTGGGCGGAAATGATGGCTTTTAATGACAGTTGCAATACCAAGAGTTGTGCTCATTTGATTCAAGAGGACCATCAAGGAATCTGTCCGAAAGGATGGCGCTTAATGACCTATGCTGATTACAAGTTTGTTGCTCAATCGGAAAATGTTATTCATAATAGCTATGAAGATATGAGAACGCAAAATGGCTTTAACGGCTATAATGCAACTGGATTTAGTATTGTGCCCGCTGGATACATTTGGATGAACGCATTTACAAGAATACGAGAAGGCGTATATTGGCATTATCCTGCAGAAAGCGTTAAATTTGACGCAAAAGAGTATTCAAAGAGTGGCCGAACAAATACTTCTGGTGGTGATCTTAATGTCCAGAATACAAAAAAAACATACGGATTCACGGTTCGTTGCGCAAAAGTGACAAATAAGGCTGAAAATAATTAATACAGGTAGAGGTTTCATATGTCTAAGGCAAACAATAAAAAGAACAGAATTAACAAAAAATCTACAAATAACTTCCGCATCGAATCTCTTGAACCAAGATTCATGATGGATGCGAGTGTTGACTATGAAACCTTTACTAACGCATAGCATTTCCAGACTGAAATAACGGAGCAGCTCCAAAATTTTGAAACAGCGGATTTGAGTAATCTTGGGCTTAATGGTACCCAAGTCGAGGCTTCTGCATTGTTTAATGGAATTGCTACTGATGCAGTGCAAAAATTTAATACCCTGCAAAATCAAATTGCCTCGCAGTTGAATGATCCTGATGCCGGTTTGTCTGGCATTGTAAGGCAGGATGGCGAAATCGTCAGTGTTGATAAGGCAACATTGTTGTCGGTCCTTGCAAACATGGACATCTCTGGTCTCGATATTTCGGTGGACGGAGACCTTGTCGATGTTTCTTATGCGTATGCAGGCTCAGGCAATCTGCCGCAGATGTCTTTAGATACATTAGACATGGCCGTTGCTGCAAACGACTCGCTTTCTATTGGCGCTACAGTTAACATTCAGTATAATCTTTTGGATAATGGAACGGCAGTCACGAATCCTGGCGCGAGCGTGACTGTCCGCGACTTGTTTGCGCATGTTGGCAATGTCGGCGGAACGGCTCGTTTCATGAATCTGAATGTCCTTGAAATTGCTGATTCAGGAAATTCGCCAATGGATGTCCATCTGGGGTTTGATGAAAATAACCCGTCCGTTGACTTGGATTTGGAATTCCAGCTCGCAGCCAACAATGGATTCCCCTTTGAATTCAATAATACGACGGATTCAATAAAAGTCGGTCTTGATGATAATGACGAAATATATGTGGAATTACCGGAGCTGAAACTTGCCAATGGTTTCGATGATTTCTCAATGACGCATATTATTGAGGGAATCGATTTTTCTCAAGTTCCCTTTATAAGTAATCCGAAGTTTAAAGTTGATGGTGTAGAAAAATCTATCCCTGAAATTGTTGCTGCCTTGCAGAATTATTGGGCTAAATGCTCTTTTGCTGTAAGTGGTGCCGTTCAGCAGGTTCAAGGCGGAAACGGTTATCAAATCGCGAATTTTCACCGTCAATGCGACTGATATAGGTTGAATCGGGAAGAAAAAAAGTTCCCTAGGGCTAGCCCCTGGGGAACCTGGCCGAAACTTTTCTACCTTGCCGATTCTACCAAAAAAGGACATGGCGGTGAGTCTCAACCAAGCACAAAGATACGAAATACGAGCGCTCAATGCGGCAAAGATCCCCCCGAAAAACATAGCCTTGCAGCTGAAGGTCCACAAATCCACAATCTACAGGGAACTAAACAGGGGCGGCGGCCGCCAGCATTACGACCCGGTCAAGTCGCAGGAACGGGCAGACCTCCTTGCCGCGACAAGTCACCTGCATTACGACTACGACGAGGACGACTGGAAAATCGTGGACGGGAAAATCAAGGAAGACTACTCTCCCGAACAGGTGAACGGACGCGCGAAACTCGATGGGATGGGTGTCCCTAGCGTCGCCACGATATACAGGCATGTGAACAAGGACGAGGACCTGAAGAAGCACTTGCGGCACGGCAAGAAACCATACCGTAAGCGCGGGGAGAAGAAGGACAAGAGAGGCCAGATTGTAGGCCGCGTGCCCATCGAGGAACGTCCGGCAATCGTGGACGAGAAATCACGCGTAGGCGACATCGAGATAGACCTGATAAACAGCGCGGACCATGACGCGAACCTGCTCACGATCAACGACAGGATGACGAATTACAGCCTGATAAGGTATCTTCCGACGAAGAACGCGAAAGACCTGAAGAGAACGCTTGTGAGGGCGCTGAAGGACTTTGAGAAAACGTTCGAAGTCAAGATTCTCACAATCACTTCGGACAACGGGAAGGAGTTCGCCTGTCACGCAGAAATAGCGAAAGCTATGAAGGCGGATTACTACTTTGCGAACCCGTACCACTCCTGGGAGCGCGGTGCCAACGAGAACATGAACGGTCTAATACGCCAATATCTTCCCAAGAAGGAGTCGTTCAAGGGAATCTCTCCCCGGAAAGTTCGCTGGATACAGGATAAACTGAACAACAGGCCTCGAAAAAGGCTTGACTTTATGACCCCTTTAGAGTATATTTATACGCAAGTTAAACTACAAACCTAAGTCGCGTTAGCGACGAAAATCCGCCAATTGATTTCTCTAGGGTGCAGACCCTTTTCAACTTTATTCAGGGAAGTTCTACGGGAGGGGTGCTGAAATCGCTCACTATTGGTGACAAAACCGAAAACGGGACCTGTGTATTGGGCAATAGCGCCCAACAAGCGACATCCTTGTTCTTGACATTTGAACCCAATATTGACATAATTAATGAAAGCCTTGATTTTGGGTTGCTAAATCTTTCTGGATTGACAGTGAAATCATCTATTTCTGTCGAATTGAAAGTTTATGTCGATGCCTCTGGCAACCTATGTTTTGAAGACTTTTCCCTTGATGAGTTTAAACTTGATGTCAAAAAAACGAATATTTCAGGTACAGTAAATCTTGGACTTTTCAATGCAGAAATTACGAATGGGAATTTTTTACTTAGCATTGAAAAGAATAACGGTGCTGATTTGCAAACGAATGTGTCGTTCAATTTCGATTCTGCCCAACTAAAGTCTGGCAGCGTAAATGTTTTGTCGTTGCCGGTAAAGAATGGTGAAGGTGGTGTCGTAGTACCCTATACCTTTAAATATGATGGGGTGCAAAACAACTGGGATGTTCCCATAGAATTGAAAAAGTACACGTCACTTTCTGGAGAGACACTTGTTAACCAGGTTCAGATATATCTTAATTCCTTGCAGACGACACTGCGCTCTGCTATAGAAGATCGCTTGAAATTAGATTTTCTGGGTGACTCCGCCGATAAGATTGTTGATATAATAGATAAGGTGGAAAAGGTTGTTTATGGGGGTTATAAAGAAGGTGATGAAACTGTTTTTGTTGCGGGCTTGCTAAAAAAAGTTGATGCGACTTATCAGAAAAATTTTGATAGCGTTGAGTCCTTTGTAACGCTGTTCAATACCCTTTGGGCTGAATTTCTTGGCGTTTCTAATGTATGTTCAATGAAATATGTCGGTGAAAATCTGCAACAATACTCTTTTGTTGATGAAGGCGCAATAGAAATTCCTGCGGATTTCCAGTTGAAAAATTACTTGATTGCATTTAACTTGGGTTTTGGGCTAGATAAGTATATTGAATTGAACTTGTCGAAATCCTTGGGCTCGTCGTTTGCCAATGTTTCAACAGAAGGTGTTGCAAAAATAAGTGGCAATGCGGGCCTTCAATTCACGCTGAGTATAAAGTTTGAAGCTGAATTGTTGGGCGAAACAACAACACTTGGCGAAATTGGTTTCGAAAACCATGACTTTAGCGATGAAAAATATTTTTATTTAGATGATGACAATCTGTTTACTTTGAACAATGATTTGTCTTTTAACTTGATTGATTCTGGCAAGAATTCTTTGGGAATTGTAGCGGCGACAGTAGGCAAAGTTAAAGAAGAAATAGGTGATTCTTCTTGGAACGTAAGTGCTACGGGCTTTTCACTTGATTATTCGGAGGATAACCGAATCCTTATTATAGGCAATCAAGAATTTGATGTTGTAGGTTCAGAATCTGATATCGCTTTTTTGAGTTTAGGCCTTACCAGTACAAATTTGCAAACGACTGTTGAAAAAACTATTAGTGATTCCTGGACAGAAATTTCGTTCAATATCTATGCATCTGACTCAACGGAACCGATTGCTTTTCAGGTGACGAAGAATGAACTAAATCGTCTTTCTTCTGAGGGAATAATCCTTGCTACTGATTTAAAGGGTCAATTAAATGAATACCTTTCTTTGCAGTTGTCAGATTCTGAAAGCGATGAAATACAAACTTGGTCCAACAAGTATGGCTTGTATGTATTGGATGTAAAAGATTTGGGTGATGGAAATAAAAAAATTCGCTTTGCCTGTGATAATTCTCGGTTATTGCGCAAAACCGACCCGTCTGCAAGTGCGACATATAAGATAAAGGATGGTGAATCATACAACTATTTACGGATGTCGAGCGTTCTGCGCGCAGCTGCTGAGAAAAGTGATGGAAACGAATATGCGGTCTTTAAGAAAGATGGAGTGACGTATTTCTACAATTTGGAATCCAATGAATATTCGAGTAGTGAGGCTGATAGCAAAATTTCTGATATAAATTCAGTTCTATCAGGGTATGGTTTAACAAACTGTTTTAATGTTTCCAAAATAGATATAGGGACAGACCAATTCTCTATTACAGTTTCTGGAAAACCTGTGGTAGATACAAGTAGCAATTCTGTTACAAAGCCCAATGTTGCCAAAGTTTCCCATAATGTAATTTCTATCAATGCAAAGAAAGACAATGTCGATAATATTGTGCTTGTTGATACGGCTGGTTGTTTAACGGCTTCGAACTTGGCTGTTGTCATCCGGGATGCATTCAAGACGAACGAATTGTTGAATGATAACTATGTCAAGTCCGTTTCTTTCGAGAATGATACCCTTGTATTAACAACAGCAAGCGACGTTGTTGTTGAAAGTTCGTTGTTTGGTAATACACCTTATTCTTCCCTTGATGATGTGAAAATCAAAAACGCTCAAAGTGAAAGATCAGTTGATTTTGAAAGCGATTTAGGCAATTTATCGAGTTCAACGACTCTTTCGGAATTGGTGAGTGCGATTAATTCCTATCTTAACCCAGAATCGGAACTGTCGGAATGTTTAGGTGTTACACTGCACTATTGTGACAACGACGGGACTGAAAATACAGAGAACTGGGACCATTTGGAATTTAGAAGTGCCAGCGCGTTTTCGATAGAATCGATGTACCAAAGTAAGGTGCTGGAAAAACTCGGCTTTTCGTCGGGAACAGCTTTTAAATATAATGAAAATGATTATCGCATTGTAGGTAGCACCCTGATTGGATGTGACTGGTCTAAGCAGATTTCTTTTGCCAAGAATTCGGAACTGAATGTGTATGCGGATGCGTCTTTCTCTATTGTGCATAGTGAAGAAGATGCTCAAAACCCTGCGGTCGTTAAGGCGTCTCTTGGCTTTATGGGTGTTGAACTTGATGTTGACGGCCAGTTGGATGTTCATGCCTCGTTTGGCCTTGAATTGTATGAAGATTCTAGTGCTGAAGGGCCCGTTGCATTGCGATATAAACTGACTCCAGAGTTTACAGTTGGCAATGTCGAGGGGAATCCTAACAACGCATTATCTTTCGATATAAAGGTAGATGGACTTGGCTTGAGTGAAAATCCAACAATGGTTGGTTCCGGTACAGTGTCGCTCAGCTATGATTTAGAGAATGGCTTTGAGACTGCGACGAGCTACTCCATGGGAGAAGGCTTCGAGAGCCTTTTGGATTATTTTTCTTCATTCTCGATAGAAAAACTCTATACTGCTCTGGATTCTCTTGCAAAGCGAATTGCAGAATCGGTAGAGGGGTCGAATCAAAAAATACCGGTTATTAATAAGTCCGTTGGCGATATGGTGAATGTCGCAAACGACATTCGTGATGTAATAAGCAAACTGCGCAGAAGTAATATTACGAGTTTCCAGGAATTAAATACATTTTTGGTTAAGGCCTTTAGAGATTGCGGAATTGCAATCCCAACTTCATGCGAAAAAATATTTGAGATTCATATTGGCGAGGGAACTCAATATAATTTGCTCTTGAATCTTAATTTCGAAAAAGAGTTTTCGTCTGTCCAGAAATTTCATTTTGGAGGAACAACTTGCGGGATAAGTGGAAATGCTGATTTGAATGTCCAGGGAAAATTCTGGCTTGATTTTTCTGCAAAAGTAAATATCAGTAGCACCTCCTTTGATTTGCAACTGACGGATGCAATAAAATTCGGTGCAGATGTAAACATTGTTGGTGAAAAGCTGTCGTTCAACTTGGGAATAGATAGCACGGATGGCAGTTTGTTGGCCAATTTGATAACGGTTGGCTCCAATGACTCTAACGCTTTTGTTGTTGCGCAAGCCTGCTTGATTGGAAAATATGGAAACGAAAATGTTTCCGTTACAGATTGGCGTAATGGATCTACTGCTGTAGCAAAACCAAGCATCACACTGCCCGTTGCTGTTTATGGTGTTCTTCCGATTAGCGTCTGTAATTATTCCCTGGGTGAAATATCTTTTGGAAAATTAAATGGTGGTTCTGTCATATCCTATTCGGATTTGAGTAGGGCTCAATCAACATTTAACACTAGTCTGTCTGCTTACAAGAATTCTTGGCTGACGTCAACAACGGAACCAGATTGTCCGTCTCAGGCTATTGATGTCTCAAAGACTGATTTTGGTTTCGATTTATTGGGAACAGAACAAGAATCCTCAATGGCCACAAATGTATTTGCTGTTGATATGAGCGAGGTTTACCAAGAGCTGGGTAAATTGAGTGACCTGGAAAATATGGACTGGTTTGATAAAATCAAACTGGCCGTGACGGGTTTGAATACTTTGTTTGATACTTTAGAATCAAGTTTGAACAGCAATCTGGCGAAGAATATAAAGTCTGTCCCTGTAGTAGGAGATACTCTTAGCACGGGTGTTGATTTCTTAAGTAAGTTGAAGGATTCTGTCTTGGATCCGTTCTCGCAGTTTGTCTATGAATCGACTGGCCTAACAGCAGAAATGGTCGCTCGTCAGATGAATTCGCTTTTTGGAAAATACCTTATTGAAGACAATACAAATCTTTCTGTGTTAGATGGTTCAACATGGTCACGTCTTGACAATAAGAGCTATTATCGTTCTGGGAATAAAGAGGCGGAATGGTTCTTCAGACTTGGTGGGGAATATGATTATGGTCAAGGAATTGGCTTTGATTTTGGATTCCCCGGATTAAGTTTAGATGCAACTGGAGGACTTAACCTTAAGCTGAATTGGTCTCTTGAATTTGGATTCGGAGTGTCCGAAGACAATGGCTTCTATCTGATTTTGGGCGACCAAAATGAGATAGATGTTTCTGCTGTGATTGACTTTGATAAAACGTCTATCAATGGCTCTTTGGCAGGCTTGGGAATGTCTTTGTCTATGGGGACTGATACATGGGCTTTGTTGAATTTTGGAATTGATTTAGGTGAAGGATACGATGAAAAATTTAGCTTGACTCACGCAAGAGAATCCTTTGTAAGAGATAATGAATCCGGGGATGTTGAAAAAAGTGATGTGGGTGAACTTGAAAAGTATGGACGGGTCGACCTTGCTCGCGTTATAGGAAATTTGCCGACCTTTAATTATGAAGCATATATTCATGTTCAAGCAGACATTTCTGTTGGAATTTCGAAAGATGTGGCTGGAAACACCCCTAAATTCCCGACTATTGGGGGAAAATTCGTCTTTGAAGCTGGAAAACTACTGAGTGATGAATCCTTCGAGATTGATGCTCTCGGTTTCCATGAAATGAATATTGAATTGGGCTCGTTTGTCAATGGAGTCCTGGGACCGATTGTCTCAAAAATTCAACAGGTTGTGGAACCTTTAAAGCCCCTTATTGATTTCTTGACAACGCCTTTCCCCGTGCTTGATGACTTGGGAATTGTGATTACCCCGCTTGACTTGGCAAAGCAATATAGCAAGGGTAAATTTGATGATAGCATGATTTATGCTACGCGAATTTTCACCGTCAATGCGACTGATATAGGTTGAATCGGGAAGAAAAAAAGTTCCCTAGGGCTAGCCCCTGGGGAACCTGGCCGAAACTTTTCTACCTTGCCGATTCTACCAAAAAAGGACATGGCGGTGAGTCTCAACCAAGCACAAAGATACGAAATACGAGCGCTCAATGCGGCAAAGATCCCCCGAAAAACATAGCCTTGCAGCTGAAGGTCCACAAATCCACAATCTACAGGGAACTAAACAGGGGCGGCGGCCGCCAGCATTACGACCCGGTCAAGTCGCAGGAACGGGCAGACCTCCTTGCCGCGACAAGTCACCTGCATTACGACTACGACGAGGACGACTGGAAAATCGTGGACGGGAAAATCAAGGAAGACTACTCTCCCGAACAGGTGAACGGACGCGCGAAACTCGATGGGATGGGTGTCCCTAGCGTCGCCACGATATACAGGCATGTGAACAAGGACGAGGACCTGAAGAAGCACTTGCGGCACGGCAAGAAACCATACCGTAAGCGCGGGGAGAAGAAGGACAAGAGAGGCCAGATTGTAGGCCGCGTGCCCATCGAGGAACGTCCGGCAATCGTGGACGAGAAATCACGCGTAGGCGACATCGAGATAGACCTGATAAACAGCGCGGACCATGACGCGAACCTGCTCACGATCAACGACAGGATGACGAATTACAGCCTGATAAGGTATCTTCCGACGAAGAACGCGAAAGACCTGAAGAGAACGCTTGTGAGGGCGCTGAAGGACTTTGAGAAAACGTTCGAAGTCAAGATTCTCACAATCACTTCGGACAACGGGAAGGAGTTCGCCTGTCACGCAGAAATAGCGAAAGCTATGAAGGCGGATTACTACTTTGCGAACCCGTACCACTCCTGGGAGCGCGGTGCCAACGAGAACATGAACGGTCTAATACGCCAATATCTTCCCAAGAAGGAGTCGTTCAAGGGAATCTCTCCCCGGAAAGTTCGCTGGATACAGGATAAACTGAACAACAGGCCTCGAAAAAGGCTTGACTTTATGACCCCTTTAGAGTATATTTATACGCAAGTTAAACTACAAACCTAAGTCGCGTTAGCGACGAAAATCCGCCCTATAAAAGACCTGATAGCATTGAGTGAAAAAATAACTCAATTCGGTGATAAAAATCCTTCCATTGATATTGGAAGTATGGATTTGGTTGGCGGCAGTGGCGATGAAGATGCTGCGGAAGATTTTTTAAATGGAAAAATATCATCTGAAGCTATCGGGGCTGTTCTTGAAACAGGGTATCTCGGCTTAGCATCTGATGCATCTGTTGTTCAAGAACAAATTTCCTCGACTCTTTCTGGAAATGGCTTAAACGTTGGAGATGGAAGTTGGACATTCATTTGGGACAATCCTAGCGACATTTTCAAGCTTTTGCTAGGCCAAGATATTACACTTGTGCATTATAACATGCCCAAGCTGAGTTTCGATTTTGATTGGGATACGTTTATCAGAATTTGGGGACCATTGGGCGCCCGTCTTGGTGTAGCTTTCAATGCAAGTATTGACCTTGCGTTCGGTTATGATACCTTGGGCATCCGCCCCCTTCCTCAGGTCAAAATGTCCGCTTTCATCTCCTAAATCCGGGGCGGAAAGGGGACTTTTATGTCCAGAAAAACTACCGATACAACACTCAGGGATTCATTTCTTGAGCGAATAAAGAAGCCGGGATGCCCGTCTGTCAAGACCATCGCCGAAGAAATGAACCTGCCAAAAGCTACATTGTACTCATGGATTGCTGCGGAACGGCAACGCAAACGTCAGGGAGTCTCCATGAGCAAGAAATCGGCAAAAAGATCCGCACTCACCAAGTTCAGCCTCGTCGCAAAATCTGAGGGCATGACACCCGAGGAACTCGAAAAGTTCTGTGCCGAAAACGGGGTTTCTTTTGCAGAACTCCAGTCCTGGAGAGACCTTTCTCTTTCCGCAATGGAGAACTCTGGTGACGGAAACGTGATGTCCGTAAAACAGCATGAGGATGAAGTTGCCAAGCTCAAGGCGGAACTTGCACGCAAGGAAAAAGCACTTGCCGAAGCAGCCGCACTCCTGATTCTTCAAAAAAAAACTTCGGCAATATTGGGACCGGAAAAGTAGAAGAGGAAAAGAAACGGAAAATCCTTGCGGCCATCGAGGAGGCTATCCAAAATGGCGCAAGGCTTTCCAAGGCGTGCGATGTAATCGGTCTTTGCGAACGTCGTTACAGGCGCTGGCGAAGGAATGTTGCGGACAACCGAGGTGGCTATCGTGAAAACAATTCACAACGGCTTTCCCTGGAAGAAACAGCCTCGATTATCGAAAACTTTACGAGGGAAGAATACCGTAACCTCCCGTTGAATATCGCCCATGCAAAGCTTATGGATCAAGGAATCTACATTGCTTCGCCGTCGACTTGCGAACGCGTTATGAAAGCTTATTATCAAGGCATAGGCAGAGTCGCCGACCGCAATATTGTGCGGCGTAAACGGCCTGAATATTCAGCGAAAGGACCGAACCAGGTCTGGTGTTGGGACATTACCTGGCTCCATTCCGAAGTGACCGGGAAGTACTATTACCTCTACTTGATTATCGACATGTATTCGAGGTACATCGTCGGATGGAGTCTGCATACAAAAGAAGATGGAAAACTGGCGGAGATGCTCTTTGCGGAGACTCTACAAAAATATTGCCCCGGCGAAAACGTATCTCTGTTGGTCCATGCGGACAACGGGAAACCCATGCGCAGCAAGGATCTTAAATCTTTGTTTGAAAAGCTGCACGTGATGTCAAGCCATAGCCGGCCGCATACGAGTAACGACAACGCCTTTGCCGAGAGCATTTTTGCTACGATGAAAAGTCGTGTGGTATATCCGGAATACTTCATGACTATCGAGGACGCGGAACGATTTGTCGTGGAATTTGTGGACTGGTACAACAACGAACATCTGCACTCCGGACTGGATTTGCTGCCGCCGTGCGCCGTTCATTTTGGCTACCACCAGGAGATTCTCGACCGCAGAAATGCGTTGCTGGAAAGGTCCAGGGAACTGCATCCTGAACGCTTTGGGGGAAGGAGAAAGTTCTACAAAATTGATGAAACCGTCAGCCTAAAACATCGAATCCACTTGCAAAAAGCAGTATGACATACTAACTTTAAACTAAACTAACCGAGCGGACATATTGCCTGAAAATTGCCGATCCGCCAGTGGGTAAAGAGTGACTATAAGGATTATGGCCGCCTGCTGAACGGTTTTTATGTAGATGACTTGGATGAAAAAGGAAACGATAAGAACGAACTTTCGTTCTATGGTGGCTTGACTGCTGCGGCTGAACTCAACGCAGGTGTTTCTGCCGGAGTCGGTGGTGGTGTTGGCATCAATGTAGGCTTTAATCTCTACGACCCGAATAAAGATGGCAAAATACGTTTGAATGAAATCTCGGAATTGTTCAAGAGTGAAGGCCTTTTTGGATTCTTCGATGTGAATGGTGCCATCACTGCAAAACTATACGCTTATGTCGATTTGCTTTTCTATACCAAGAAGTGGAACATTACCGACGATATAACGCTGTTTGAGTTCGAGTTCAAACACAAAACGACTCCGGTAATGATTTCAAAGTCGGGAGATGATGTTGTTGCGAATATTGGTTCTAATGCATCGAGCCGTATATCAACCAATAATCTGAATAAGACTCTGGATGATGGTGATGAAACACTAGAATTAGATGTTAATGGTAGCGAAGTTTTTGATAAATATGGGCATTCAGAAAAGGTTGATGGAAAGCTTATCATCAATGCCGAAAAGGGCAATGATAAGATATATATTAAGTTAGCCAAAGAAGATGGTGTTGAAGCAGCAGATTTTGACATCGAAATCAATGGCGGTGATGGTGATGATTATATTGACCTTTCTGGATTGCAAATGGCAAGTAATCGCACCGTATTTATATGGGGTGGTGCTGGCAACGACACTATCATCGGTGCAGATGGCTTGAACATAATCTTTGGCGATATTGGTACAGTTCGCAAGGAGGACGATAAATATATTATTGAAGCGAATGTTGACCCTGGTGTTGCCGGGAACGATATGATTTTAGGGGGCTCCAAGAAGGATATTATCTTCGGTGGCGCTGGAGATGACCAAATTGATGGCGGTGCTGGCGCTGATTTTATTTTCGGCGATGGTGGCCGTTACGATGAAACGGGCTCCATTCCCCAAATTGATAGGACCGATATCAGCCTCGATGGGGGCAAGGATACGCTCATTGGCGGAGATGACGATGATGTGATTTACGGTGGTGGGGGTGACGACCATATTGATGGTGGTGCCGGTGATGATTTAATCTATGGTGAAAAAGGCCATGACCGCATTATGGGTGGTTCGGATGACGATACTATCCATGGCGGCGAAGGTATGGATATTATCTTTGGCGACAGAATAAATAATACCCCGCTGGATCTTGCTGCGCCCTTTGCTGTTGATACAACGAACAAGACGGCTGCATTTAGCCAGGAATTTATAGATGCTCAGTTCAAAAAGAATGATGTAAAGGATACTGAAATAAATGAAAATGAGTTTAAAATAAAGGTTGATAAGAGTGCCGACTATTATAAAAAATATACCGAGGAAATCAAGAATAAAATTAATAACGAAGGTATTCTTAATTCTTCCAGTGATACATTAACAGAAAATAATTTTGGCAGTGATTTTATCTATGGCGACGACGGCAACGACCTTCTCTTCGGCGATGACGGCAGTGATACAAATGAAAATGGCGGAGCCGATAAGATTTTCGGCGGTATTGGCAACGACATCATCGACGGCGATGGCGGGGCCGATACAATCAGTGGCGGCATCGATAACGACTTGATTTATGGCGGTGCCGGTGATGACATCATTGACGGTGGTGCCGGTAACGATATGCTGTACGGCGACAATGGTGTGACGGATTACCTGCCGTCGTCGATTGCCGATGGAAATGAATTGACCGCTCAACCCGGTGTTGATGACAAGATTGTCTTTGGTGATAACTATGGCTTACATGGCAAGATATATGCCAATGCAAAATCACAGACGACGGGCGGCAACGACAAGATAACTACTGGCCCGGGTATGGACTTTGTGGACGGACAGCGCGGCAACGACAAGGTGTTCGTAAACTTGATGGGCGACAGCACCACCAACTATGCCAATGTGACGGACTCCGGTGAAGATGAGGGGGAAATTAATACTCTCACGGTTGAAGGGACAGAAAATAATGACTTGCTGCTGATGCGCCGTAGCACAGATGGGAAATTGGGCTTTGTTGCCTTGTTGCCTAATTCAAGTATCGATGATTCAATGAATTCTAACATTGAACGAGTGAATTTCACCAGGAATGTGAATGCGGTAAACCTGAATGCCAATGGCGGCGATGATAAAATCTTTGTTGATGGCACGGCGAAGAAAACCAACATTGACGCTGGTGCCGGGAACGATAAAATTCATATCGGGCAGGTTTATAAGTCCAAACGCGATAGTGGTGATTACGCCAAAGTTGCTGAAGATGACCATTTTGAAACCGTCGAGACGGATGACGGTCTTTTCTTAAGCACGGGTGTCACGAAAGATACCTCGCTGAATGTTGAAGGTGGGCTAGGTACAGACAATTTTATTTCCTTGAACAATGTCGGTCGCTTGAGCATGAACGGTGGCCGAGGAAACGATAACTTTACCATTTATGGATTCAGCGATGTCAATGGCGACGTTATCGAGAAGGGGAGTAATTCCATTGATGGTGGAGAAGGTGATGACTCGCTGTTTGTTCGCGGAACCAATGGCGATGATACTGTTGTCGTTACCAAGGATGGAACCCTTAGTAACATGGTAGGTGTAAAGGCTGCCGGAGTAGAAAAGACCACTTTCGATGCGGCTGGCGGTGACGACATGTTCTATGTGCTTGGAATCCGGGAAGACCAGGTGACGGAACTGAACGGTGGCAAGGGTAATGATACCTTCACTACGGGTGGCCTTGACGAAGATAAGGTCCTTCGCAGTTCAGAAGCGGATAGTCAGGCGTGCTATGTTGAATATGAAATTTTGACTAGCGAAGGGCTTGATGCAACCCAGCAGGCTACCCGAGATACGGCTTTCGATACCGCAAAGGTAATTGCGGATAAGTTTAACATTGTAGATACCAGTAACGCTCCCGCTGTATTTATTACGGATTCAGAAAACCATATTTGCTCGAATATATCGATAAATGAGGGAACAGCAGGTGACTTCTATGTCCGCTATGCGGGCGATATTAAGGGCGGTTCAATCAAAGTAACTCTCGGTGCTCCTATTCTTTCGAATACGGCGTTTATGCAAGGCGACCGAGGTGTAATGATCGCCTTGATTGATGATAGCGAAAATGTAGTCAGTTACGGCGAAACTGTTTCGTTTACGTTCGACAGTTCGCACCAAAGTTCCCATATAAGGATTATTGCCTTTAATGACAGGCTTGCTGAAACAGAATCCGTCAAGTCGGTTTCTGTGGAAAGTTTCTGGACCCGTACCGAGCAAAACGAAAGTGTGACATCAGCCCTAAGCGATTCTGTGTCTGCACTAGCCGTATCAGTTGGCAATAGTGCCGATTCTGCATCGAACCAGTTGCTCTGCTATTCCGAAGAGTTCCGCTATACGGGAAGCCCCGTTCAACTTGGAGAGTGGGCGAAGGGTCTTCCGCAAGGTTACACGATGCAGGTGTGTGCCGTTGGTGAAGATGGTGTGAAACCCTCTACGCTGAATACTACGACGGGTATCCTGACGATAAATGATTCAAATTGCAAAGGAAAAACTCTTGTGGTAAATGTCCGTTCAAATTCCATGCGAATTGACGGTTCCAAGGCCATCCTGGCATACGACGAGATTCAGTCACTGACGGTTAAATATAATGGCAAAGATGTTCCCGTGGCGGGAGCATCCCAAAATACTACAGGAATCTACTACAAGCAAAACGGCAATGTGCTGGTGTTCTATAATGCCGACAATAATCGTTTTGTCACATTGCACGGAACACTGACTGTAACAGGAACGATAGCTTCTTCGACAAATTCCGCTGGCGAACCTCCTGCAACGCCAACGGAACCCCAGAATATGCCTCCTGCCGTTGTCGTAAGCAGCCATGCAGATACTCTTGTCGAATATGCAAGCGATAGTCACAATTCTGTCCAATGTTCTGTTGGACTAAATCAGACTGTTGCTGCAGGGAAGACTGTTTATGTGAAGGTTAGTACGAAGGAGCTTGCTTTCGCAAAGGATGTTCTCGAACAGGATGGCTCGCTTAAGAAAAATAAGCAGGTAACATTATCTGCTGAAGGAGTGACGCCGGAGTCCGATGGCAGCCTGATTCTAGCCTTTACCAGCGAGAAGACTTCTTATACGGTGACTGTTTCAGCCATTGCCGATACATACAGGGAAGATTACGGACTTACGACGGTTACGGCTGGGAACGACAAGACTATAGCCGAAATTGATGGCCCTGTCTATGCCTATGGTGAAGGTAAGAGCATCGACGTGGATTTGGATAATCCCGAATTGCTGAAATACGAACACAAGATTCAGGCAAGTACGCAGAATGTTGACGCAAGCGATTATAACGAAAAGAACAATTACGATATGGGCTCCCTCTTTGTTGCACGGAGTGTGGCAGGAAATGTTGTCTCTATCGCCTTGTCTGATAATCAGGACTTGTATGCTTCCATTTTTGAAAAACTTGAAATGGATGTGACAGATGAAGCAACATTTTTTAAGAAGACGCTCAAGTTTATTCCGACTGGAGCGGGAACCGTTGAAGAATCTGGATGGTTCCAAATTGTAGATTGTTCCATTGCGGATGGTGTTGTCACCCTGACTCTGAACGACGATTGTGCTGATTTCAGTGCGTCCAATTCAAAGATAATGCTTTCTGGCAACAAGGATTACCTGTTCCAGGATGAGGCGACTATGGTTGACCGCCTGTTTGTGAACAACCAGGATGATAAAAATGCCAAGACCAGTTCGCTGAATGCGTTTACGTCAATGACATCGGGTAGTAGTATGGTTGTAGAGGCTGAAAATCAGGTGCCTGATTTTGATGCCCACGCAGTGCGTTTCAACCATAGTGACCTTGCTGCGGAAGGTATCGCTGCCGCCCAGATGGAATATGCCGAATACAACCTGGGTTCGGGTTCCGACACGGTAAATGTGAACAAGACTATCTACCGCGAGGATGGATTCCAGACATTCACCGTGGTGAATACGGGTTCTGGCGTTACTGGCGGAAACGCTACTGACGATACCGTGAACATAAACAGTTATGCCGAGGAATCGGCAACTGAAATTGCTTCGGGTACATCTGCCGTTCTTTCGGGAACTGCCGATAACGGTGGCGCAACATACGCCTACACGCTTACCGGAAGTGCCGAGGCGTTCAATGTGGCCAAGTCCGCACTTGATGTATCGGAAAAAATCTATGTAGATGCCACGCTGAGCGACGGCACCACCCAGCGCCGTGAAGTGACGGAATTCGATTCGGTTTACTTTGCCGTGAAACGCGCCTTCACGCTTGCTAGCGGCGTTTCCGTTGTCTCGGTAAGCTTCAAGCATGGCTACAGCGGTGACGGTCAGCTTGTGGTGAACGCCCAGGGTGGTGACGATATAATCAACGCCACCTCGAATGCAGTGACCCGTAACGACATGGTTGTTTTAGGTGGTTTCGGTGACGACACCATAAACATGAACCGTGGCGGCATCGCGTTCGGCGACCGTGGCCAGGTGCTTTACGGCGAAGACCCGCAAAACCCCGTGACTGTGCTCGGTTCTACGAACAGCGGTCTTGACTATACGACTGGCATAAGCAAGAACCATGGCGACGATACCGCTGCAAACGGACCCGTGCATCGCTTGCAGACGGACGGTGTGCGTCGCGGAGCCTACGAAATCCGCTCCATGAACGATGGTGAGGGTGGTTCCGATACTATAAATGTCGGTGGAACCGATAGCGTGGTGATTGGCGGTGCCGATGGCGACACCATTACTGTTTCGGGCAACAACAACATTGCCCTTGGCGATAATGGTTCCGTTAAATACTATAACGCGGCGAATGTGGGTGCGGTCTATGGTGACTCGCTGAACCTTGGCCTGCATACTGTAGAGACCACGAGCGATTCTGTGGGTGATGTCGATACTGTGACCATCAGCGGCAACAAGAATGTCGCCATGGGCGGCGAGGCTGGCGATACAATCGGTATTGGCGGCAGCGACAACGTTGTGATTGGTGATGGTGGACGTTACACGGTGTTGTCGGATCGCCTGATTGCCGAGAGCAAGAGCGATACTGAGGGCGGTCGCGACACGATTACCACGGGCGACGGCAAGAATGCCATTATCGGTGGAACCGATGCCGATACCATTACCACGGGTGCCGGAAACGACATTATTGTGGGTGATGGCGGCAAGGTCATTATGGACACCGGGCGCAATGCGCTTATGGTCACCAACAAGGACCGCAATATTACGGGAGCGGGTCTCGAAGACGGTAGCGCAGGTGGTGACACCATCGATGCCGGAAATGGCCGCAATGTGGTGTTCGGCGGCCTGGATAGCGACCATATCAAGACTGGCGAAGGTGAAGATGTCGTGTTTGGCGACAACGGCTTTGCGACCTTCCAGGGCAATGCCGCCGAAAGCGGTGTGGAAACCCGCACCGAGGCGACGCTCAGTTTCAACTTCCAGGGAGCCTCGCAGACCGGGCTTTCGTCGGAAGCTGTGGCGGGCGCCCTGAACGCGACCCATGGCGACGATTACCGCAGCGCCAACTGGAACAACGTGGGCGGGAACCTTGCGGGCACCTACGGCAACGACGACCGCGAGGTGGTGCGCTTCGACGACGGTACCCGTGCGAGCGCCGTGAGCGTGAGCTATGGCGGCATCGAGAGCCACCGCAACACGGAAACCGACAACCGTATCAACCTGCAGGCCTACGGCCACAACTTCGCGAACGCCTCTACCGACGCAGATGCGGCGCTGATGAACGCGGGCCTCATGACCACGGCCCCGAACGCCCAGTGCGACAACAGGCTCGAAGTTGTGGTGGATGGCCTTGCCCAGTACTTTACGGAATACAGGGTGGTGGTCTATCTGGATATACCGGATTCCCATTCCGCGTACGAGCACAGCGTCCGCAAGGTGAGCCTGTATGTGGGCGACTCCAGTGCTGCCCTGCAGAGCTTCTATGTGGACGATGCCGAAGGCGAAAATTTTGACGGCGGCTACGAACGGGCTACAGCCACGACGGCATCCGCGGCAACCTACGCGAACTACGCCGTGTTCACGGTGTCTGCGGCCAGTTTTGCCGACAGCTTCCGCGTGGTTATCGAGGACGCGTTCCCCGACCAGCACCCCAACGGCAAGAACTTGCCGGGCATCGCGGCCATCCAGGTGCGCGGCGACCTGTATGCGCAGGATGTGGCCGTGTCTACGCAGTTGAACCTCGGCGGTGATGATATCGTTTCGACGGGTGGCGGCGACGACATCGTCGTGGGCGGTGCCGGTAGCGACTACATGGCTACCTTCGGCGAACTTGCGGGCGGCATACGCGACAACGACCTTGTGTTCGGCGACAGCGCCTCGCTCCGTTTCGAGGATCGCCTGGGCACTGGCGATACCATGATGTCGTCTGCCCGTAGCCTTGACCCCGCCGCAGCAGACCTTGTCCAGGGAGTCGGCTTTGACGACCGCATAGTGACTGGTGACGGCAACGATACGGTTGTGGGCGGTCTCGGTGGCGACAAGATTCTTGCGGGTAGCCAGTCCGAACTCACGCAGCTGGGCATCGCGCAGGCGTTCTATGGTGACGAGGCTACGGTGGAAAGCCTTGACGCCGCGAACGGCCCTGCCGCCATCCGCGACCTGGAACAGCTCAAGGATGCGACGGTGGAAGGCCGCAAGGTACTGAGTATCAACTTCACGACCCGCGACGCGGACGATTCCACCATGGCCTCGGGCCATGCGGGCGTAGTGCACGACACCGGCTGGAACAACCTCTACCTGTACAACAACCACCTGTACACGCATGAGGGTAACGAAAATTCCACGACTCCGGTGCTGCGCTACAGCGACGGCGGCACGGTCACGGACAGTTCCGTCGGCATATCCCTGACATCGTACGATTCGGGAACGACTGACCAGGGCCAGAACGGGAGCCTTGTGTTCCGCACCTCTACCGAACTGGACGGCGACACGGCCAACAGCCGCCTGTTCGCGGGTTATACTGCCGCCCAGCAACAGCAGGACATCCATGTTTCGCTCACGAACCTATCTTCGTTCCGTGGCGAGGGCGGGACCTGCGACGTGTATGTGTACCTGGGTGCGGACGACTCCGACACGGACGCCCACAGCCACATCTACGAAATCCAGGGTTCCGAGGATGGTAGCCGCTACCTGAACGACTGGAAGGGCCACGCCTTCGACGGCGACTATCGCGAGGCGACCTGTAGGAGCCGTAGCGATGCGCTCGCGAACCTTGCCTCGGGTGCGACCCCCATGGTGGAACTCATCGGCAACTACGTGGTGTTCCACGGTGTTGCGGGCGATACCTTCGACCTGTACATTCGCAACTTGCACACGGAAGGCGGCCAGTGGCCCATGAACTTGCCGGTGATTGCGGCCATCCAGGTGGTGGCGGGCTCGGGCAGGGCCGATGCTGCCGTGGGCGGCGACCATGACCGCGACCTTGTATTCGGCGACAGCGCCGCGCTCACATTCGACATGGATGTGCCGTATGCCGCCGGGGAAGACCTCGCGGACTTCGCGAACATCAACCGGGTGAACGGGGCTTCTTCTGTGGCACTTGACGACGGCCTCTATGCCCTCGGTGCCGATGATGCCATTTACACGGGCATGGACCGCGACGTGGTTGTGGCGGGCGAGGGGCCCGATACGGTGACACTCGGCTCGGGCGACGATGTCGCCCTTGGCGACAACGCCTCGCTGGTGCTGGAGCACAACAACCCCGTGGGCGTATTCCGCCCCGATGTGGAAACGGTGCTCGAAAGCAACAACTACCAGGCCGACAATGCGGCGTATCTCGGTTCGCCCACGGTAGATGCCGGGGATATCCAGGACAAGTTCGAGGATGGCGATGTGCCGGGCGTGACGCTCGAAGCGTCTGCAAACGGCGGCACGGATACATTCACCGATGCGACCGACAAGGACTGGACCGTGCAGCAGGAAGTGACACCGGGCACGATTTCGCGCACGATTGACATTTCTTCGGGTGCGCAGGTGATTACCTTTGCCGAGGGCGAAACGGTGCTGCTGGTAAGCGACACCTGGCCCGGCAAGGACAATCCGTGGTGGAACCCGAACATCGTGTTGATTTCTGATGGTCAGGGCCATAGCGTTCCCGCTCTCGAGTGGGAATGGGACGTGAACGGCACAACCATGACGGCTACCACGCAATCGGGCTATTACTTCACCGTAGATATACCCGACACACCCAATGGCGATAACCGCTACGAAATCCGCGTGACTGCACTCACCGCAGGCACCGCCGTCATTTCTATCGGGTAGTTTTTACTAATTTTGGAGCGCAAATGCATATGAAGAAATTGGTAATAAAAAACATCGGTCCGATACAAAGTGTTTCTTTGGACTTGAAAAAGATAAACGTCGTAATTGGTCCACAGAGTGCAGGAAAAAGCTGCATTTTGAAAATAGCCTGTTTCTGTGCCTGGGCAGAAAAACGCATCTTGCTGGAACAGGGGAAAAATGGCTTTGCCAACTTTAGCTATGTCATTGATAATCTAATCGTATTCCATAAACTGGAAGGTTATATCCGTTATGGAAGTCTTATTGAATATAAATCCGATTATGTTCATTTTATTTGCGATTTCAGTAAATCGACATTTGACTTGACTATATTTGACGGTTGTTGGCGATATAAGCGAAGTAAGATTTCTTATATACCCTCGGAAAGAAATCTTGTTGCGGCTATTCCCAACTGGTTTGAGGTAAAGTTCGATAATACGAATATCCGAAACTTTATCGCAGACTGGAATGGTGTCAGGGGCATGTATAGTCCTGGCAATATGCTTGATATTTTGGATTTGAATGTCAAATACTACTATGATGCGGAAGCATCTAGGGATTATGTCTTGCTTGGTGATGGAAACAAGGTTAACTTGACGAATGCATCTAGTGGATTGCAGTCCGTTATCCCAATGTGGGCTTACCTGAAGTTCCTTTTTGACGAACAGTATTCTGCCAAGTTGCCGTCCAATATCGTAAGTGATAGTGAAAACGAATCGGTGCTTTTCCATATATACGAAAAACGCTACAAAAAATCCCTGGAAGCGCTTGCAAGCGAAGAAGATCGATATTTTGGAAAAGTCGGTCGCTTGACATTGCCCTTTAAGTCTCAAGAAGACTATAAGGAATGTTTGAAACTATACGAGAACTTTACTCGTACTGCGTATTCGGATATATACCTGGAAGAACCCGAGCAGAATCTTTTCCCGCTTACGCAGGTCGAACTTGTACAAAGTCTTCTGAAAAATGCTTCGATGCATTCTGACGGATTGTTTATTGCGACGCATAGTCCCTACCTTTTATATGCGATTAACAATTATATGCTTGGATATATTGTTCGCGACAGATTGCAGGATGATGACCGAAAGGATTGTTTTGTAGATCCACAAAATGTAGCTGCATGGGAATTACGTGATGGGACTGTAACCCCGTTACAAGATGAAGATGGACTCATTCGAGGCAATTACTTTGACCGCGTAATGAAGCGTGTGATGAGCGAATTTTCCAACTATGCAGCATACTATGGCTAACATTGTTGAAGAATTCGAACACGCCCGCGAATATCAAAATGACGTGTGGGTCGCCGATTATACGGAACAGACTTGTTTCGAACCGGAGAGCGCAAAAAAGGGCGTCTGCGTCTCGGAATCCGAGTTTGACGATATAAAGTCATTCCATTTGCAAAATCCCAAACATGTTGTAATCTACGGTGTTAATTTTGAAGAACATCCGGATTACTTTCCCGATAAAACCAAAAATTGCGAATGCCTTTTCAAACCGAGAGATGTTGTTGATGGTGGGTTTTTGCTTCTTTGCGAATTGAAGTATTGTAGAGCGCACAACATCGAGGCTAATGCGGACAAGGCATACGAACAGCTTAAGTCAACCTGGTCGCATTTGGAAAGCCAGCAAATCTTCGATAGAAATCACTGCAAGAGTTTTCTCAATATATCTGTTCCTGACCATAGCGATAAATCGCCTTTCAAATCTTTCACGGCAAACCAGGATGAAGAATTGAAATGGCTCAAGGAATATAAGATAAATTTGCTTGGTGAAAATGACCTTTTGATTCTTGATAAGGGCGTTGTCAGAATCCCGGAAACGGAAATATAGACTTGCCCTATTCTGCGGTCAGGTCGTCGCGCAGCACGAGTCTATCTTTTTTCCAGGTTTCGAGTCCGTTCTGCAGTAGCAGTTTGCCCGAGGCCCGCATAAGCCGCACATCTATCACGCGCAGGGTCCGCATGTTTTCGAGCTGGCGGCGCTCCGCTTCGCGCAGGTCCTCTTCCATCTCGAAAATTTCGCGGTAGTTGCTCTTGCCCATGGCGAGCTTCTTGAATTCCTCTTCGAGTTCCTTCTGGTGGTATTCCACCGCAATCTGCCCGTAGCGCCACTGTTCGCGGATTTCTTGCGCCCTGTTCTGCAGAATCCGGTATTCCTCGAAGATTTGCGCCTGCAACAGCATAAGCCTTGTGCGGGCGGCCCTCACGCTGTATTTCTGGGCCGATATGCGGTGCCGCTCGGCAACGCCGCCGAACAGCGGTATGTTTATCTCTATGCCGCCCGCAAGCACGGTCTGGCGCTTGCCCTCGGTCTTGAAGTTCCTCACGGCCTCGCGGGCCTTGTCGTTACGGCTCCTTATGCCGTAATTGCCCACGAGGTCCACGGTAGGGAGCCAGTCTGCCCGCCTTGCCGAAAGTTCCGATTCGCGGAGCATGACCTCGGCCCCTTGCGATAGGTAGCCCGGATGCATGAGCGACATGGAATCCAGGAAGGTGAGCGAATCCAGCCTTGCCGCCGAATCGGGGGCAAGGTCCGGGCGCATGGCGATGGGGCGGGGGTCGTGGATGTATTCGCCGGACGACAGCGTGAGCAACAGCGTAAGCCTTGCGCCGCGCAGCTTGTCGAGTGCGTCGAGCCTTGCCGACTCGCGGTCGGAATACTCCGCGACGGCCTTGCTATAGTCAAGGGGCGAAAGCAGACCCTGCTTGAGCCGCTTGCCCGCATCTTCCACGATGTCCTTTGCCACGCGGGCCGACTCGGTGGCCGAGGCAAGGAACCTGTCGGCGTAGTAGTAGTTCCAGTAGGCGTCGCAGAACTTCTCCAAAATGTCGTTCAGTGCCTCGCGGTATTTCTGGTAGGCGAGTTCCCTGCGGAGCCTTGCCTGTTCCAGCTCGTTCGTGGCCGAGAAGAACAGCGGGCCGTCCTTGAGGAGGTGCTGGCGCAGCTCCCCGCCAAAATAGAGTTCCGAGGTGTAGTCGCTGTGCGTGTAGGTGGCCTGGTTGAACCCCACGTTATATTCGGTGCCTGTGGGGAGCGCCCCCTGTACGCCTATCCTGTATTCTTCCTTTGTCTCCGTAAACAGTGCGCCGGGCCGCTCGGCGGTCTCCTTGAACGCGCGGCCCACGAGCCTCGGCTCGAACTTGCCGTAGGCCCCCGTGGCCGCTTCGGATTCCGAGAGCCACGCGAACTTCGCTTCCGTCACGTCGGCGTTGTTCGTGAGCACGGCCTGCAGGGCCGTCCCGAAATCCAGGTACAGCGAGTCGCCCTTTTCTTCGGCGGCAAGGGCGGCAACTACAGCCAGGGTGGCGATGATGTTTACGGCGCGGAAACTCATTTAAGCAGGATTTTCCCCGTGACTCCCGGCTCGACGGCCAGGTCCGTGTTGTCGAATATGACCTTCACGGTGCGCAGCATGCTGGACTTGTCCACCACGGGCGACACGAACTCGATTTTGCCCTTCTTGCGGCGAACCTGCTTGCGTCCGTCGAGCGAAAGGCTTACCTGTTGGCCGGGCTTGAGCTTGCCCGACCTGTTCGCCACCACATAGGCGACTATGCGGCAGGTGCGCACATCCGCGATTTCGATGACGGGTTCCAGGGCTTCGACGCTTTCGCCCTTGTTCTTGGATATGGAAACGATTTCGCCGTCGAAGGGGGCGGTGAGAACGCGCTTTTCGAGTTCTGCCCGGGCGACATCGTGTTCGAGCTTCGCGCGTTCCCTCTCGGTTTGCGCCGAGGTGAGTTCGGCGGCCGCCACGTCGTGGTTCATCTGCTTTTCCCAGACCTGTTCCGCGCTTACGGAGTTGCTGTTCTCGTAAAGGTTGCGGGTCGCGTCTAGATCCTTCTTGTAGGCCTGGATTTTCGCCCTGGCCGAGAGTACAGCCGAGGAGTCGTTTGCCGTGATACCCGTGATGCGGACGCGCAGCCGTTCTTCGCGGTTCACGAGGTTCATGAGCGTGTCGCCCTTGCGCACGAACGCGCCTTCCTTGACCCAGATGCTGTCAATCTTCCCGGACACGGTAAACCCGACGCGGGCCTGGTTGATGGGTTCCGTGACACCGTCGAACCCCTGCTGCGCAAGTGCAGATGCCGCGAGGGCGAGTGCTGTAAATAGGGCTTTGCCGAGCATCAGTCTGCCGCCGCGCTGGAAGAACTGGATGACGAACTAGACGCAACCGATGAACTGGACTCTGCCGACGAACTCGAAGCTTCGGAAGAGCTGGAAGCCTCGGACGAACTGGACACGGGGGCCTTGGAAAGCTCGGTGAGCACCGTCAGCCCCTGCAAGTAGAGCCCGTTCTTCGCGTGGGCGGTGATGTTCATGCCCACGGTGTCGCCCGCCGCAAGGGAGTCGTCGAATGTCTCGAACATCTTGACGAACAGCGTGTCGGCCTTGATCCAGGCGTCGGCATTGGGGGAAATGTTGTCGGCGTAGATGGACTTCTTGACCTTTGCCGCCTTGCTCCATTGGACCGTGGCGAGCGAGTCGGAGAACTTGACCCAGAGCGTGTCGTTTACCGAGAAAGTCGCCTTGTAGCGGCTGCTTGCCGCCCAGGCGTTGCTCGTGACGGCATAAAGTCCGCGGTTCGTGGTAAAGGCCGCGTCGCCCGAAAGGTCTACGGTCAGCCTCTCGCCCTTCTTGGTGTAGCCCACGATGCTCACGGAGTAGGACTTCTCGGCGGCAAGCGGGGCCGTGTGCCGCAGGTACAGCGTGTCGCCCTTGATTTCGGGCATGAGGACCGTTGCGGAATCGCCCGCGAGGCTCACGGAAATGTTCTCCTTGCTGAGCGCCTCGCTGAACACGTAGTAGGGCGTAATGAGCGGCGAGAGGTTCTTGTAGCCCATGCGGTTGTTGTCCATCACGTTTGAAGATACGATGACGGGGGCGCTCTCCTTGAGGGTGTCGCGGACGAGGAAGATTCTGCCCATGTCGTGAACGGCGTCGGAACGCAGGCGGGGGAGCGCCGTGTTCGAAAAGCGGTAGGTCTTGCCCTTGTAGGTGAAGGGTTCCGCCGAGAGCGTGAGGCCGGAATCGGCGGGGAGCTTGTTGAATGCGAAGCGTCCGAGCGAATCCGTCGCGGCGGAGAAAGTTTCGGGGGCGATGTTCACGAAGGCCGTGTCCTGGTGCGCGAGGCGCAGCTTTACCTTGGGGGCGGGTGACTTTACGCCCGTGGCCTCTTCTTGCACATAGAGTTCGCCGGAAATTCCCGCGTTCAGCGGCGAAAGCCGCACGACGCGCGACCCGCTCGCCACTACGCCCTCCATGTAGCTCGATTCGCCCGTGGATGCCACCGTGATAATCTTGGGGGCGTAGTAAAGCGTGTCCTTCTTGTCAACCGTGTAGTGGCTGAAGGTGAAGGTGTGCTGGCCGTAGGGCAGGCCGTCTATGAAGAATGCCCCCGATTCGTCGGTGGATGCGGTCTCCTGCTTGCCGGAATCGTCCAGGTAGTCTATGGAGGCCCCTTCGAGGCCAAGCCCGGTGGAGCCGCTTACGACACTGCCCGAGAAGGTCCACTTGGAGTATTCGTCGTCCTCGGAATCGGACACGGAACAGCCCGAAACGAGAGCCGCCACGGCAAGCGCCGCAGCAAAGGATGTATAGATTTTGACCAGGTTCATAAAACCCCTTGATATGCCCTCGGAAATCTAGTAAAAGGCCCTCCATTTTACTAAATATCCATAAAAACATTAACCTTAAAAACAAAGGAATTGCAAAATGGCAGAAAACAAGCAGCCGCAAATCGAATGGAACGACAAGGACATGCGCACCACCTACGTGAACGCGACCAACGTAGTGGCCGGGCGCGAAGAGGTGATGATGATTCTCGGCGTGAATCGCGCATGGCAGATGAACCAGGAAAAGGTCGATGTCGCCATCTCCGACCGTATCGTGATGAACCCCTACACGGCAAAGCGCCTCGCCATTATGCTCAGCGCCACCGTGCGCGCCTACGAAAAGAAGTACGGCCCGCTTGATATTGGCGTGAATACCGCCCCGGCGGCAGCCCCTGCCGCTCCCGCGGCCGCCAAGGCCACCGGCAAGTCGGCCAAGTAACGCCCGCCCCGCCCGCCCCCAAGGTCCAATCTCTTTGGGGGAGGGGGAGGAGGGATAGGTTTTCTTTAGGTAAGAGGATTTTATGCCTGTAAAAATCTTTATAAGTCATTCTAGTGCAGATAAACCTGTAATTGAGGCATTGCAGAGAGTGCTTCAGTTGGCGTGTAACCTGAAACAACAAGATTTCTTTTGTACGAGTATTTCTGGAATGGGATGCTCTGGGGGTGATTTTTTTAATGAAACAATCAGAAAATCTCTACAAGAAGCTTCTGTCGTTGTTGCTTATCTTTCTAAAAACTATAAACAATCGGAATTTTGTTGTGCAGAATTAGGCGCAACATGGATTTCTAGAGAAAGTAAACTTTTTGTACCTCTGTTAGATTCTGAGTTGGACTACAATGTTTTTGGTGGTGTTCTAAACGGAACGCATTTGTATAAAATAAATGATAGAGCGAATTTACTTTCTACGGTGCAGTCAATCATAAAAACATGTCGGTCCAAATCCGATTTGCCTTATCTATCAGATCAGATAGATCATTTTATTAAAGAATATCCAGCGCTAAAAATAAACGTACCAGATCCTTTTATTTGTACTGAAGAACAATACAATACTTTGATGAATGAGCGTGATTCTTTAAGGACGAAAAACGTAGAATTGAATGCGACTATAGAGTATAAAGAAAAAGAGATTGCTCGCTTAAAAGAATTAAAAGATGCTGAAGAGGTCAGGAATCTTGAACTAGAAAATAATAGAGACTCTTTGCAGGCCTTTAAGGATGCCGCACATGAGGTGTATTTGAAGGGAAAAGAAATGAATAGTTATGTTCGCAAGTTCATTATTTATGATTATTTCGGCTTGACTGTTAGAGATTGTGATGATGAGGTTTATAAGGAATATGTTAAGGCGAAGGATGCTGGTTATTTAAGGGAACCATTTGACGGCGATTTTCGCGTCAATGAAGAAAATCGGCATGTAGGAAAAATCCATTCTGCTCTAGCGCAATTTAAGGATTTTGCAGAATCCCTAGATGAAGAGGTTATTCGTGTTATTGAAGATGAATATGATGCAGACTTTGATTTGAATAGTACTGAATTTATTGACAAAGTTCTATGCTAAACGATAGGTTTTTGTTATGACCGAAGAAGAAATTAATGCTATTTGGGAAAAGGGCCGGAAAGTGCCGGACTATGACCCGTCCAAGTTTAGGAAGGATGCCTGCGGCGCATGGATTGCCCGTGATAAATATGGCGATGCAGATGCCGATTTTGGCTGGGAAGTTGACCATATTTATCCGCAAGCATTAGGTGGTGGCGACGATGATGTAAACAAAAGACCTCTTCATTGCAAGAATAATCGAAGCAAGGGCGATGACTATCCTTCTTATAAGTCTGCAGTGACCGCTCGTGGAAATAAAAATGTTGAGCTTGAACGAATTCTTGTCGTGAATAAGAATAAAATGGAACTCTTGAACTCTATGTATGGAGCGCCCAATGCTTGAAAAAATGACAGTAAAAGGCTTGTTGCATCAGTTCAGTTATGAACTAGACTTTACTAATGAAAACGGACCTGCTGTAAAGTATATTACGGGACCGAATGGATTTGGTAAAACGACAATTTTGAAACTGTTGGTCGCTCTGTATGGTGCCGATTGGAAAACTATGGCGGCTTTGCCGTTTAAGTCTTTTGATTGTGTAATAGATGCCAAACGTCTAATCGTAACAAAAGATGAATGTCAGATTGTACAAAATGATGATTCCGATGAACAGGATGACCTTGATGTTCGTTTAGACATTTTGTTTGAAGGCCAAAAACCATTGCAGGTTTCTGTAAAGGGGCGTGATGGTAAGTTCTACACACCGAAAAAGAGCGGGGACCACTCTGTCGAGATGATTCTTTCGCAAAAGAAAATCTTGTACATTCCGGATACACGTGTCATAGAAAAGAATCTTCCCAAAAGAAACCGAAAGTCTCCTGTGAAGACTTGTAATGATTCTTTCATTAAGAATCTATCGATGCTTTCTGATAAAATAGAGGATTTTCTAAAGAGCAAACTCAAAAATGAATTCCCGGTGAATGAACCCATCGAAGGTTTGAAATTTCCTCTAGTTGACAAAATGCTCGGTTTCGGCTTGGATTCTGAATTCTTGACGGATGTCAAAAAATATGGTTCAATTGTTGAAAAACTCTTGAACGATGAGTTTTCTATTAAGCACGAAGTTGATAAACTTGAAAAGTTTATGGAACTCATAAATCGATATGAGTTTATCAACAAGAAAATCTCAATATCCGAGAAAGATGGTTTCCGGTTTAAGTTGACGGACGAATACAATACGATTGTCGATTTGGATGATTTGTCATCTGGCGAACGGCAGTATTTGATGCTTGTTTATAAAATGCTGTTTGAATCTAGCGAACATACTTTAGTTCTTGTCGACGAACCTGAAAATTCCATGCATATGTCTTGGATTCTTGAGTTTCCCAAAGTCATCAGGGAACTTTGTAAATGGAGTGATTTGCAATTCATTATCTGCACCCATAATTCCAACATTTTTGAACAAAGATGGGATATGTCGCAGGACTTGTTTGAAAAGAGTCAACTGAGGAAGGCAGAATGATTCAAGCTCCATTGCAAGAAGTGACGGAAGCAAACCGTCCTGGCGACACTTTAGGTGCCATTCACCAAAGTATCAATTCGCATATGCAAGCGATGTGGGTTATTGTTGAAGATGAACCTGATGTTTTGGTTTATAGCAAATTCTTTTCAACGAACCGCTTAAATGTTCGGTCATCATCGATAAACAAAAGAAAAAGCTGTAAGAATGTTGAAAAAATCGTAGATACTATACTACACGAGAATTACGACAAAATTATAGGAATTAGGGATAGGGACTCTGTTGACTTCTTAGTACCGGCATATACACCAAAAAAGAATGTGTATTTGACTGATCAACGCGACATTGAAATGCAAATGCTTAAGTCAGACAGGGTGGTTTCATCACTAAAGCAGAAAGATTCTGACATTGAACAGAAAATTGAAAATGTTAAGCCGATTGCCAAAGCAATAGGGTGTTACCGAATCTTTAATGACATTAAAGAGTTTGGTTATTCATTCAACAAAAAATTAAAAATAGGTCGTTTTAGAGATGATAATGCCCATGTTCTTAAACAGAACGCTTTAGTAGAACTTGACAGTTCCTTTTTCGAAGGCAAAACGGAACAAGATCGGGACAATTTTAATAATCTTAAAGAACTTTGTGATGAAAAAGAATTCGCGTTAATTTGCAATGGACATGATTTTCTTGCTTTATTAGATTGCTTAGCGACTATTCCGCACTTGAAGGAATTTCTGCCTCAATGCTACGACATGGATGCTTTTAAGCAGTCTACCCTTTATACTGATTTAAAAAACTGGGCTGATAGTAATAATGTTTCACTATTTGAGGGAACATAAAAGTTTTTGCAAGAATGAAAGAGTTTAAAGAAAATCCCTTTATAATCGAGTCGCTGGAACGGCGACAGATGATGGATGGCGCGCCGGGCGACATCGTGCTGCCGGGTGGCATTGAACAACCCGAAGCCGTTATCGAGGCCCCGGCGGTGATTGGCGAGATAGAACAGCCCGTCAATGTGACCCCAAACGACGCCGACTTCTTGACCAAGGCGAGCTTCAAGCAGCTTGCCAACACGGAATTTGTCCGTAACCCCGAGACGGGGCTGTATGTGGCGGAAGATTCCGGCGAACTAGTCAAGTCCGTAAACAAGGGCTTGATAGTAAAACCCCAAAAAAGTTTGGATATTCAACAGCCCGCACCGCTGAGCGTTGCGGACATTCAAGCCCTGCTCTCTATTGACCCGGACAACCTGGGTGGCAAGGGCAACACAAAAGTTTAATAACAGGAGAATGGATAATGAAAACGATAAAGAAACTCGGCTTGGTGAGCGCTGTTGCTTTTGCAATGCTTGCGTTCTCGGCTTGCGATGACTCTTCGTCGGCTAGTTCCGACGAAACCGGTACTTCCAGTTCATCGGTAGAAACTTCTGATTTGGATGAGTCGTCATCTTCTGTTGACAAGAAGTCGTCGGGAAATGAATCTACAGAAAAAGACAAGTCTTCCAGTAGTGTCAAGGGATCTGAGCCTGTCGAAGTATCAAGTAGTTCTGCAAAAGAAACAAAGAATTCATCTGACTCCAAGAGCTCAAGTTCTGTAAAGACTAGTGATTCTTCTAGTAGTAACAAGGATAAGTCCAGTTCGTCGGTTAGTTCGTCTTCGAGTGAAATTTCCGTATCTTCTTCTAGTTCTAAAGATGTAATGGGGGGACCTTGCCCAAAAGAAGGCTTAAAGAAAAAAATAGGAGATGAATTCGCCAAATGTGTAGATGGTGTGTGGGTCGTTTATCTTCCTCCCTCATCTAGTTCCGTCGCCCGCAGCAGCAGTAGCCGAGGCTATGAACCCCTGCCGAGTCCATTGGGTTATAACATGTCTTATGGTGAATATGAAGACACTCGTGATGGAACGAAGTATGCGACCATTGAAATAACGAACAAGTACGGCCCGGACAGCGTTCCTAAAATCACTTTTACCGTATTTGCGCAGAACCTAAAATACCATGAAAAGATAACGCTTGGTGCAAATGAACAGGACGATGATACCAAGGTTGAAATGTATTGCTATAACGATAGCGTTGAATATTGCAACGACTGGTGGGGCGGACTCTACCAGTGGGCCGAAATGATGGCGCTGCCGTATGAGTGCAATAGCAAGAGCTGTGCCGACCGGATAGATCCCGACCATGATGGGTTCCACCAGGGAATTTGCCCGAACGGTTGGCACTTGATTACTAAGCTGGAAATGCTCGCCGTATCTTATGCGACAGGCGGAAGCACTTATATCGAGGACAGAATGAGTTCACTTGCTTCGGAAGTATCTTTTTCGGTAAGTATAGGCTTGAATACATCTGGAATGAGTTTTGTTGCTGCTGGGTATCGGGGATATGATTACGAAAAACTTATAAATAATGTTTTTGTAGGTAAGAATAATGCTGCTTCTTATGACTATCCAGAAGAGTATCCATCGCGTGAAGATAGATGCAGAGGGGGAGGAATTTCAAAATATTCATCATTTGATTCCGCTTGTGAAAAAAAATGGGGAGCGAGTGTTCGCTGTGTAAAGAACTACTAAACCATCATAAGTTATTACTTCATCTTTAAGGATTCAGCGTATGTCTAGAAAGAACAATAGAATGTCTAGGAAAGATAATTGCAACGTGTATAAAATCGAATCTCTTGAAAAAAGGGAAATGCTCAGTGCCACGGCAGAAGATGCTGCTGTAGATTGGATAAACGAACAGGTGATAACAGAAGTTTCCACCAATCTCAATCTTTCAGAGAACGATATTGTAAAGGTTGGCGGAACGAACCTCTCCATCAATGACTTAATTAACGGCTCTTTTGTGTTGACTTCGTCAGATGTTCAATTGACAAAACAGGAAAATACGGATTATTACGATGTTTTGCTTTCTGATGACATAAATTTTGAATCGATATCATTGAATAACTTGTCTGTAGATGTTGGTGGACATACCATTTCTGGGTTGAATGGACTCGTAAATACATCAATTTCTTTTGACGACCTGCAACTAGAAATAATTGAGGATGACGGGAACTTCTCTGTTTCAAGTAAACAATATACTGATATCAGTCTGAATTCTCAAATTTCTATTGATGAAGCGGCAAATGCAGGTTTGAATGATGGATATCTTGGTCTTGTCGAACAGACGGATTCCTTGGAAACATCGGCAGACATCGAAATAGATGTTGCTGCAAACCAATCAAATTCTAGCATTGATTTGAGTTTTGATTTAGAATTTGATACTGACACAAATTCGATTGTCACTTTCAATCCGGACATGAAGGTGACATCTGTTACAACTGCTTTTAGTTACGATGGTTTGACATTTAGAGACTCTGTTGATCAGTCGATCAGAAGAATTGAAGAAGCCTTTGATTTTTTCAAAGACGGAACTAGCGAATTTATTAATGGCGTTAAGGTAGGAAACACCGTCGTTGAATGGAACTCTTTTGCTGAAATCATTCGCCATTATGCTGCTGCTGCGTATGTTGCAAGGCAAGTTGCCGCAAGTAATTCTACTGATATAGGCGATGTCTTTGATGAAATTCTTGATAAGACATCCTGGAATACCTTTGATGACAATAGTTTGACTATTTCAAGTAATCAACTTGTATTGAAGAAGACTTTCAATGGAAATTTGAATTTTGATTTGCTTAATGTTTCTGCAATACCCGTAGATATGGAAATTATACTCAACTTGTCGGATTCGGGGGTGACGGTTGATAAGATTTCTGCATCAATCAGTGAAACAGGTATTTCGTTTGATACAAATTTTGGATTATTTGATGGTCATGTGGAAAATGCTTCTGTGAATTTTGATCTTGATGTTGTGTTTAGAGATGGAGAATACTCGATAGGTAATATCAGTGGATCTGTTTCCTCTAATGCGGCGAAAATTGTTTATAATGATGCGTCTTCTAATTCCGAAAAAGAATTTGTTGTCTGTGATGAAAATTCACCATTGTCAATGGAATATGATTCCGATGAAGGTGTATGGAAGTTTTCAAGTAACTTAAACAAGTACACATCAATTACGGGGCTTACTGTTGCCAATGAATTTGAAGTTATAATTAGGACAATTGATGGGGCTGTCCAAAAAATGGTTGCAGAAAACGTAAGTTCAGCCCTGAATTACAAAACGAATGCGAATATTTTGGATGGTTCTTTGAGTGAATATGTCAAGTTCCTTGATGAATTTAAGGACACTTTAGATGGATTGACTGTAGCTGGCGAATATGGAAATATCGCGGCATTTGTCAATTATGACGGACTGAATTCGAAATTGCAAGAGATTCTTGGTGATACAACAAAACAGTTTGTTGAAACAACTGTTGTTGACGGAAGTATCTCTGTCAAGATTAATTTTAG
This sequence comes from Fibrobacter sp. UWS1, assembly GCF_002300445.1. Lineage (NCBI taxonomy): Bacteria > Pseudomonadati > Fibrobacterota > Fibrobacteria > Fibrobacterales > Fibrobacteraceae > Fibrobacter > Fibrobacter sp. UWS1. The sequence continues at coordinate 964,875 of NZ_NSGW01000001.1, read as the reverse complement.
CAAGACTGCTTCGTTTGATTTTAGCAATAGTAATATCTTGATGGACTTATCGAAGGCTATGGAAAATATTGAATTGTCTTCGAATGCAAAGTTTAATTTTACGGCTAGTGGAAATCTTGGATTTACGATAAGTATTTCATTCGATAATGCTGACGTGACAGCAAACACTCCGTTTACCCAGATTTCTCAGAATTCAGTTTTGCAAAATACGCAAGCGCTTGAATTGGTAAAGGGAGAAATCTTTTTACCACACGATGCTAAATGGACTTTGATGTCGGGAAATAATCCGACCTCTCAGATTCTTTCTCCTACAACTACGACAGAATCTTATACTGATGTTCATATGATTGTGTCCGATCTAAATACTCGAAATGACTCCTCTCCCTATACATATAGTAGTATTGATAACAAAAAAATAGTTGTTTATTCTGATTCTATTTTTTCAATTCAATCTGAAAGCGGTGCTAATGCATTCTCTGTTTTGGGCTTTTCCAATGCCAAAGGTCATTGGGCTCGAAAAATTACCGGTGATGTAGAAATTCAGATTAATGGAGTGTCCCTTTCGCTTGAAACTAACGGGTTGACTGAAAAATCGTTAGCCGATTATCTAAATGAACAACTTTCGGATTTAGAGAAGTATAAGGTTGATTTAGGTCTTGATGGTGTAAATGATAAGTCATGGTCAAGTGAATATGGCCTGTATGCTGTCTGCCTTGATGACAATACGGTTTTTGTTGTGTGCGATAGTAGTCGAGCAAATTTTTCAATAGATAAGACTGCTCAAGAAAATTTGGAAAATAATTTCAAACAAAATGCTTCAAATGCTGTATTTTTGTATATATCCTCGAATTTAGAATACAAATCGAAAATAGAGTCTAGTTTTTCCATAAATTTAGGTAATGACTCAATTACGATAAACAACGATGAGAAAATGCAGACCTTTTCATCGTTGTCGTTGATGGCTAAGGAATTAAACAAAGAACTTGCTAAAGGGACTCTAAATGGCAAAGTTGTTGCCGTTGTAGAAAATGATTCTATAATCCTTAGAACGAGCTCCTCTGAAAGCCTGTCTGCACAATATCTTAGTTCTTCTACGAATTGTCCCGCATATGCTGATGGAATATATGAATTTAAAATAAATGATGAAGGTGTTGATGTTGATTTATCTAATGCAAATACAATCAATGATGTTTGCAATATAATTAATGTCGCCTTGACTCAGCTGCAAAATATAAGCGTTCAGTTAGCGTTTGTTGATGGCACGTTTAAATTCTCTAGTACGGAGTTTTTTACAATTGCATCTGTATTGAATTGTGATTTACTAAAGGTGCTGGGTTTTGGCAATAATGCTGTTGCCGTAAAATACGGAAATTCAAACGATTATATTATCAAGGGGGCTTCTGTTGGGTGTCAAGATTTAACAAATCGATTTAAATTTAGTGTTGACGAACTTGAACTTAGTCTAAATGCTTCTATTGGTGGGTTGTATGCTGAATATGGAGAGGATTCTAATTTAGATGATTCTAATGCTGAATCTTTTGTTGTTTCCGGTTTAAAAGCAGCTAGTAACAATGTGAATGATTACGTTGGAACCTTCTTGAAGATAACAAATACTTCGGGTGTTTTTTATTTTGAAGTTATGTCTGCTCAAATGGGACAAAATGGCTTAATGTCCATTAGTATTAAGCCTGAAGCGAAGAATGATGAAAATAAGGTGATAGATGTTTTTGATTTAAATGAAGGAAAAATTCTATTTGTTAAATTAGATAATCCGGCTGTTTCTCTTAACGCCAATTTTGTTGAAGCTTCTGTTTTCGCTTCTGGTGGATTTGCACTGAATGTATCTTATCCACAAAAGACCAATAGTTTCCAGACAAATAACAATGACTTCCTAACGGATTTGTTGAGCACATCAGTTGATGTATCTGGCTCCATTGATTTGGATGGCTATTTGACCATTGGAAATCATTCTTCACTTTTTAATATTGGCTGTGTTGCAGTTTCACAAACCGAAGGGCTTGATGTATCTGGCTTAAGTATCGATTCGTGTGACTTGTTGAAAAATCTTGATGATTTTTCGATAGAATCAGTCCTTTCTATGCTGGAAAATATTGCAAAACAGGCTAAGACTGCTATTTCTAAACTAGATGTTTCTATTCCACTTGTAAACAAACGTGTTAATGACATTGTCAAGGTCGGCGAGAATCTTTCGCAAATTGTTGCGGAACTTCGCAATTCCGATGCGTTGAGCGTTCAGACCTTACAAAAGCTGGTAAACAAGTTCCTTCTTGATGCGAGTTTCATTGAAAAAGCGGTCAATTATTCTGAAGATAATCCTGTGTATGTGGGGGCCTTGTTTTAAGTGTTAATGCGCTTAATCAACTAGAAGTATCCTTTTCTCTGAATAAATTCATTAACGAAAGTTCTTCGTTTAGTTTGGGAAAACACCTGAGCGGTGCTGCAAAACTGGTTGTTTCCGGTGGAATCTCCGTTGATATGAAAGGACACTTTGAGGGAACGTCTTTTAAACTTGACCGGGAGATTTATGTTGATGCAAACATTGATTTGAGAGTCGATAAGCCTTCGTTTGACTTGAGTATTCCTGAACTGAATGTAAATGGGGTGTTACATGTTGGAACGAATAAAAATAACGATAGCCCATCCTCTTTGAATGCGAAATTTATTGTCGCTGCGGGTATTGGAGACAAAGGCGAAACATTGGCAAATATCAGTGGAGAATCCTTTGGTTTTGGTTATGCCTTTGACTTAGAAGGCGAACTCTTTGTTTATGTGGGTGATTCCTATCTTGGAAATATAAGCATCGACAAGTATATTGACGGAGTGAAAATTGCGTCTGATTTAACGAACCTGCCGGATGTCAGGATTGAAAGTGATGGTGCTGTAGAGTATAAAAAAATATCTCAAACGGATTTCGTCCTAAAAAAGTTGTCGACAGATCCAATCCCAGAAACTGGCGCGGTATTTGTTGTTGATATTTCAGGGATAATGGATGCTGTTGGTGATTTTATCAATAATCTCACAAATGGTAATCTTTATGAGAAATTAAAGTTAGCCGTTTCTGGGTTGGATTCGTTCTTGGATATCGTTGATACGACGATGAATGATGGGTTGGCGAATAGGTTGAAATCGCTGCCTGTTGCCGGGAATGCCCTGAGTGCTGGAGCTGATTTCATTGAGAAATTGCATCAATCAGTAATTGATCCTTTGGCGAACCTTGTTTATTCCTCGCCGGATTTGGATGCCAAGTCCATGGCGAGCTATTTTGTCAAATGGCTTGAAAGTTACATAAATCTAGACCTTATTGATTCGGATGACCAATTTAATGTAAATGCAGTGCGTCAGGATTGGACTAATGCTGGAAGTGGTGTTTACTATCGTAGTGAAATAACAGAAGAAAATGAATGCGCCGAATGGTTTTTCACTTTGGCGGATGAATATAAATTCGGAACAAATCTTGACTTTGATTTGGGTTTCCCTGGTCTTGGCTTAAAGGGGCAAGGCGGAGTAGGATTGAGCCTTCTTTGGCAGTTGAACTTTGGTATTGGCATTTCTCAAGACAAGGGTTTCTACCTAATCTTGCCTGATGGTGATGAATTGAAAATCAAAGTCAATGTCAAGCTGAATGAAACAGGAACTGAATCTACAATAACAGGCCGTTTAGCTGGGCTTGGTGCAAAATTGTCGAATAAGATTGAAAACTCTATTGTAGACGAATTTGCAGAAGCGTCGTTAAATATTGATCTTAATAAGAATGAAGATGAAAATATAGGTGTAGAAACTAAATCAATTGGTGAAATCCTATCAAATGCTCCGAGTGTTGCCTTTGATGCTTCTGTAGAGTTGAAGTATGCAATAGAGGTTGGTGTTATAGGTGACAATGATGTTTCCGCCAAGTTCCCCAATATTACGGGAATCTTCGAATTTGCATGGGGTCTTGATACCGGTGTTACTTCTTTAGGCTTTTCTACCTTGAAAATAGACCTTGGCTCCTTTGTAAAAGGAACGCTTGGGTCTGTAATCTCTAAAATTAGGACGGTCCTTGAACCTGTTGAACCCATTATTGAATTCCTGACATCTCCGTTCCCTGTTCTTGATGATTTGGGATTGAGTATTTCTCCACTTGACCTGGCGAAGATGTGTAATCCTGATATAAAGGTTGATTTCATCTATGCCATGCAAGATTTACTTGTGTTGGCAAATAAAATTAAAGGCTTAAGCGATGTGAATGGAATTGTTTTGCCTGATTTGCAGTTGATTAAAGGCAAACTTGATAGCGAAAAAAGTGTTTCAAATGCATTTTTAAATGGATCTGGAAAACTTTCTGCAATTACAAGCAATATTGAAAACTACTTTGACAAATTTGACGAATTCAAGCAGACATACGGAATTTCTAGTTTAAATGAATTGAAAACCCTGTTTACGGAAGAAATGAATAGCCATGTTGATTCTAGTGGTGTCAGCGCAGGCTTTACGTCAAACGGTGGTGGCTGGGAATTTTTCTGGGATAATCCGACTGAAATTTACAAGTTGCTGCTTGGCGAAGATATCATGCTTGTCAAGTACCATATGCCAGAATTGGATTTCAATTTCAACTGGGACCAATTTTTCCCAGTGGTGGGTCCGCTCGGTGTTCGGGCCAGTGTTACATTTGGCGCGAAAATAGATTTTACCTTTGGTTACGATACCTTGGGAATCCGTCAATGGGTGAAAAGCGATTTCAGGGATGTTGAAAAATTGATGAATGGCTTTTACCTGGATAATAGTGATGGTAAACCTGAACTCACGTTCTATGGAGGTCTAGGGGCATCCGCTGAACTTAATGTGGGGGTAAAAGCTGGTGTTGGTGGTGGCGTGGATATAAATATATATCTTGACGCTTTTGACCCGAACAAGGATGACAAATTACGTATTGGCGAAATAAAAGAAATCATCAATGAACTTGGTGCTTTAAGTTTATTTGACGTAAGGGGTGAAATAACTGCGCAACTGTCCGCCTATATCAAATTTTTATTCTATACAAAACGTTGGGATATTACTAGCAAGATAACACTATTCAGTTTCGATGTTAATAACCAAATGCCAACGGTTTGGGCAAGTGAAAGTGATGGTAATGTCATTGCGAATGTGGGTGACAGTGCTGAGTCTCGAATTAACGATACCTCAAATAGAAATGAAAAGGTAACTTACATAATAGATGGAGATAAGGTCTCTTGGGAAGATGGCTCAAAGAAGGAACTTCAAGTAGCGAGTGGAAAAATTTTTAAGATTGATGCCAAGGACGGCAATGATGAAATCACTGTAAAATCTGAGGATGGAAAAAATGCAACCATAAATATTTTGATTGATGCCGGTGAAGGCGACGACATCATTGATTTGTCTGGTTTGTCTATTGATAGTTCTCATTACGTAATTATTGTTGGCGGAGCAGGCAAGGATAAGATAAGGGGGGCCAAGGGCAAGAATATTGTTTTCGGTGATAACGCCGTGTTTGTCTATAACAAAAATGGCGATATTGTAGGAATTCAGGAAGTTCCCGTTGATTCGGGAAATTCTGGGGACGACTATATCGATTTGAGTGCTAGTACCTCGGAAAATATCGTCTTTGGTGGAGCCGGAAATGATCAAATTCTTGGTGGTACGGGAAATGATATTTTAGTTGGCGATGGCGGAAGGATTGCTGTAGACTTGGTTGGTTCTTATGCCAATGCAATAATTTCTCATACTTCGCTAAGCAGCGAAGGCGGCAGCGATATCATTTATGGAAATGCTGGTTCTGATAAGATTTACGGCGGTGCCGGAAACGACTCTATAGATGGTGGTGCTGGCGATGATGTAATTCATGGCGAAAAGGGCGACGACCGCATTGGGGGCGGCTCTGGGAACGATGAACTTTATGGCGAGGCTGGCATGGATGTACTCGTCGGAGATTCAAGTGACAACCTTGACCTTTCGGGATTGTTTGGAAGCCAGATAAAGTCTGTCATAGCGCAGGAGTTTCTCGAATCTTATAAATTCAATTCAGACAATTTATCCGTCGCATTACTGTCGCTGGACACATGGTTTGGCGTTACAACTCCTTCCGATAGCGACATGGCTGATGACGACAGAATCTATGGCGGGGAAGGTCAGGATGTGCTGATTGGAGGAGCCGGAAACGACCATGTCGAGGGCGGCATCGGCAACGATATAATCCATGGCGGTTCTGGAAACGATAAACTTTATGGAGGCTTGGATAACGATGTTATTTATGGCGGTCTCGACAGTGATTTAATTTATGGCGAATCTGGAAACGATACTATCTATGGTGATAATGGTCTTGTTGGTATGAGCATCCCATCGACCTCTGGTCTCGATGCGGAAATTACATTCGGAATAAACCTTGGATTGCTTGGGAAAATTTATCCTGATGCCCAAAGTGAACTTGGTAACGATGATCAAATCTTCACTGGTTCGGGAATGGATTTTGTCGATGGACAAGGCGGAAATGACGAAGTTACCGTAGAATTTATGGGTGATAGCACTCTAGGTTATGCGAATGTATTTGATAGCGGAGAATCCTCAGGTGATACACTAATTGTTAACGGAACAAATTACAATGACAAATTGCTTGTGCGTGCATCTGAGTATGGCGTTGGTTTTGTCGCGTTAGTTCCGAATATTGATATAGATAATGCCGTAAATAATACCAATCTGGAACGAGTTAACTTTTCGTCAAAAGCAGATTTTGTTCAACTGAATACTGGCGATGGAAATGACCGCGTTTCAATTGATGGAACCGTTACTGATATGTCGATTAACGGCGGTGCTGGCAACGATTCGTTCCAAATAGGTCAATTGTATGAATCTAGGCGAAATTCTGTTGCAAATGTTGCTGAAAACGATCTCTTTAATACCGTCCGCACATCAGATGGATACCTAAGTGAGGGCGTTGGACAGAATACATCTTTAACCCTTAATGGTGAAGAAGGCGAGGATAATTTCAACTTGCTACATAGTGTTGGAGATACCAATATGTTTGGTGGCGCCGACAATGATACATTTACTATTAATGGCTTGTCTTATGATGAAGAACCCGGAAAGACCGGAACCGTTGAAAATGGTTCAATTGGCATAGATGGTGGGGCCGGTATTGATAAGATGATAATGAATGGCACCCGTGGCGATGACACATTTGTTTTGACCGACAAGGGCCTGATTAGTGATATTGCGGCGGTTGATGCTGTTGGTGTAGAGGAAACACTCGTAAATGCTGGTGATGGAGATGATCTCTATTATGTAATCAGTAGCAAGGCAGATAACGCTATTGAACTTAATGGCGGTAATGGTAATGATACTGTAGCTGTTGGTGGTATGCCCAAACAGTCATTTAAGTCCACCAATGTTGAAGGAATGACTGAAACAGTTACATTTGCGATGGGTGATGATAAAATTATTGACAGTTTTACAATTGTTGATACCGAAGAACCTGTTGTATTTTTGCAAGATGCGAATGGAAACTTTGTTTCGAAAGTGTCAGTAGTTGAAGGTCAACGGTCTGGTGCTATTACGGTTGGCTATGCAGGTAATTTAGCAGATGGTGAAGAAATTGAAGTCACGATTAGTATTCCTCGCGTGTCAAAGAATGCTTTGCAGAGTGGCAACCGCGGTATTGGACTTTCTAAGGATGGATTGTCTGCTTGTGAAAATACAATTACTTTAAGATTGACAAGTGCTGGTGATTCCGCTACAGGAACATTCTATGTTCACGCATTAAGCGATTTACTTGCTGAGGGGGCTGTCTCGACAGGTTTGATTATAAAGTCGAGGAAAATTGATGCTTCTGGAACTTCGCACAATTTGAAACAGGTTTCAATGACCGTTGAAGTGTCTGATGAAAGTGCTTCTGTCTCGGATAACAAGGGCTTGATTGCTAAAACTTCGTCGTATAATTTAGATGTAAATAATCCAATTATTGAGTTAGAAGACGGTTGTGCAGGAATAGAGCTTGTCTTTATTGATGGTTTGACAAGAAGTCTTATAAACGAAGTTGATTATTCAATTTCTGGCAACTCGCTTACTATTACAAATGATGAACTGAAAGCATTTTTGTCAACAATTAGTCAGCCGACTTTATATGTTCATTATCGCTTAAGTGAAATGGCTGTTAGTGGGAGTAGCATCAGTCTTGCTTATAGTTCTTTTGATGAAAATGAAGATTTCTGCGTGATGTTGGACTCCTTGCAAATAGGAAATAAAGCTCAAATGGGCGCAGGAACTTATAGTAGTGACTATTATTATGTTCTTAGCGGTTCAACAATAACATTCTATAGCGCTACAACTCAACGTCAGGTTGCGGTAAACGGAAATGTTTCTGTCGTTGCAACAAAAAAATTACAACTTGATTCTGTGAAACCACTCATAGATAATGTTGTTGTGGGAACTGCTTTTTCTGTTAGGAAGAACCAGATAAAGATATACGAGTCTACAGAAACATCTAAGGATGATGCTGATGCTTCCTCTTGCATTGAGTACACGATTACATTGGCCGAAAAATTGACTGAAGGTGAGACGGCGGACATTGTCATGCATTTAGATGAACTCCAAAATGTGTGTGTAGATGGCGCAGTCCAGAATGCAGATGGATCCTATACTATTCATTTTGAAGGAATTGGGGTTGATACAGCTGTTGTCAGAATATATGCATTAAATGGATGCTGTGACCCTGCAAAAATGGCAAAAAAAGTTGTGCCAGAACATGCTAAGGACATTAGCGAAATTCGTGGAAATATTGTCGCAAATGGCTTTGGTGAAGCCGGCGGAATTGATGCGGGCGACACGACCGTCCTTACCTATAATCATAAATTGACGAACAATGATGCTGTTGCTGAACCAGAAAGTAATACGCGAATTGATGGCGATGTGTTCGGAAACCAAGTAGCAGAAGATCCTAATGCGGAAAGTGGTAATGTTGATCGAATTATCGTCAATAATCAGGAATCTTCCCTTGCTCGTTCTGAAACAACCCTAGAGAGTGTAAATGATGTTGGCGAGGAACTGAACACGGAATCGCTCCTATTTACCAATAGTGATCTTGCGCAGGGCAAAGGTATTACGGCGAATGAAATGGAATTTGCCGAGTTTAACTTAGGTAAAGGAAAAGATCAAGTTGACATTTCGAAGACCCTTTATCGTGAAGACGGATTCCAGACATTTACTGTGGTAAATACCGGTGACGCAAATGATTTGTTGGATGCATCTGAGTATGATGACCAGGTCGTTGTTGAAAGTTATGGTGATAAGGATGGAACACTGGTTTTGAATACCCAAGGCGGCAAGGACAAAATTGTCGCGACTTCTGACGAGATAACGAAGGATGGTATCATTGCCTTTGGTGGCAATGGCTCAGATGAAATAGATGTTGCACAGGGTGTGATTGCTTTCGGCGACAAAGGCAACGTTCTGTATAAGAATGCGGCAGGCGCGTCCGTGACGAATCTCGGTTACGATATTGGTGGAAACATTATCTACACTAGAGTTGAAAAAGATGCCCAAGGAAATCTGCAGAAACAAACGGATGGTGTGGCTAGAGGTGCAAGTTCCATTAAATCTGTTCAACCTTCTGAAGGCAATCGTGATATTATTACTGCTGGAGGAAAAGATAGCGTTGTAGTCGGTGGCTATGGAAATGACGATATCACGATTAATGGCGCAAATAATGTAATTCTCGGAGATAATGGTGAAATCAACTATAGTTCTAATGAAACGACAGATACGACTTGGAATAACCAAGACGGTCTTGAATCTTATATCTCTAAGGTAAAGACGATAGAAAATGGAATTGGTGATGTAGATAATATTGAGATTACAGGTTCTGAAAATATCGTTATGGGTGGAGACAAAGGTGATTTCATCAATATTGGAGAATCTGGAGTAGAAAATAGCGGAAAAAATAATGTTGTTCTTGGTGATGGCGGAGAATACGAAGTTAATAATGATAAAACCAGTGTGAAAGTCACAACCGATGATGACTCAATTGGTGGTGCTGACGAGATTAATGTCTATGGTGGTGGAAACATCGTCATGGGTGGCGCTCAAAGTGATGAAATAACCATTGGTGAAAGTGCTTCCTCAAGCAGTAATGAAAATGTTGTTCTTGGTGATGCCGGTCGATATGAATTAAAGAAAAATGAATCGCTGGAAATTCAGACGAAGAATGATTCCATTGGTGGCGTAGACTCTATTAAAATATATGGTGGAGACAATGTTGCCATGGGTGGAGCCTTTGGTGATACGATCGAAATAGTCGGGACAACTAATGTTGTACTTGGTGACGGAGGCCTTGCTGAATACGATAAATCTAACGTCTCTAATATGGTAAATTCTGGCTTGCAGAAAGTTGAAACACAGGCTGATGCTGAAGGTGGCGTTGATGATATTGACATTCATGGCGACAGAAATGTTGTGATGGGGGGTGCCTATGGTGATGAAGTTGATATTGACGGTGCTGACAATGTTGTTGTTGGCGATGGCGGTAAATATCAGGTTGAAGAAGACTATCGTACCATTGAAACAAGGTCGGAACATGATGGCGGACATGATACTATAAATACAGGAAATGGTCGAAATGTCGTAATGGGTGGTATGGATTCTGATGAAATTACTACGGGCAATGGAAACGATATTATTCTCGGCGATGGAGGCTTTGCTAAAGTAGATAATGACTTTAATGCGCTGATGGTCTCCAACGAGGGTTACAATGTTGGAACCGACCTGGGAACGGCCGGTGCCGATGACATTGATGCGGGCAACGGCGACAATGTGGTGTTCGGCGGCCTTGATGGTGACGATATCCGTACCGGGACAGGGAAGGATGTCGTGTTCGGCGACAACGGCTTTGCGACCTTCAGGGGCAACGCCGCCGAAGCGGAAGAACAGGTAACCGATACGCAGAGCATTCCCGAGACCCGCACCGAGGCGACGCTCTCGTTCAACTTCATGGGTGCCTCGCAGACGGGGCTTTCTTCGGAAGATGTTGCGGGTGCGGCAGATTTCGCGAAGGCGAACTGGAACAATGTGGGCGGTAGCCTTGCCGGGACCTACGGCAACGATGACCGCGAGATTGTGCGCTTCGACGACAACACCCGCGCAAGCGCCGTGAGCGTAAGCTACGGCGGCATCGAGAGTCACCGCAATACGAGCACCGACAACCGTATCAACTTGCAGGCCTACGGCCACAACCTTCCGAACGCCTCTACCGATGCCGATGCGGCGCTCATGAACAGCGGCTACATGACTACCGCTCCGGGCAACCAGTGCGACAACAGGCTGGAAGTCGCCGTGGATGGCCTTGCTCAGTACTTTACCGATTACAGGGTGGCCGTCTACCTTGACATGCCCGACGCGAATTCCTGGGAAGGCCAGAGCATCCGCAAGGTGAGCCTGTATGTGGGTGACTCGACAGTTGCCCTGCAGAGTTTCTACGTGAACGACTGCGCCGGTTCCAACTTCAACGGCACCTACAAGCGTTCCGAATACACCAGCGCCGAGGCGATTTTGGCAGACCTCGCGCACAATGCGGCGGTTCTCTCCGGTGAGCTGACGGGCGATGATGCAGTGCTGATAGACACCACGGGCAACTACGTGGTGTTCGAAGTTCCAGCGGGTGTTGCCGCGGACAGCTTCCGCGTGATTATCGAGGACGGCTACACGCTCGACAACATCAACGGCAAGGACATTCCGGGCATAGCCGCCATCCAGGTGAAGGGAACCCTCCACGCGCAGGATGTGGCCGCCTCTACCGACATTGCCCATGGCGGTGCCGACACGGTTTACACTTCCGGTGGCGACGACATCGTGGTGGGCGGCACGGGTGGCGACACCTTGACGACCTACGGCGACGAGCGCTACGGCATCTACGACAACGATGTGGTGTTCGGCGACAATGCCAAGATGGTCTTTACCGACCGCGACAGCTCCGAGGCCACGGCCTCCACGCTCTCGCTTGCCGAGTCGCTTGATTCACGCACTGTGGCGGGCGACTACAACGACCATATATACACGGGTAACGGCAACGATGTCGTGGTAGGCGGCCAGGGGGCCGACCACATCGAATCCGGCGCGACAGCCGCAGCAGAAACGATGCTCGACGGAATCCAGGTTGCTTCGTTCAACTTTACCCGCGAGAATGCGACCGCAAGCGAGATAGTCGCTCCTGGTGATTATATCCCTGTGCTTGATGAAAACAATCAACCCGTTTATGAAAACGACAAACAGGTGTTCGACTTTATCCCGCACGAGACGGCGGGTGTTGTCGCGGATAACGACTGGACGAACCTCTACATAAAGAACAACGGCCTGCATGTCGTTGGCGAGAACTACACCAACGACCCCGTGACGCACGATGGCATAGGCATTTCGCTGGTTGCCTACGATACCGCCGTGGGCGACGGGACGCAGAATTCGAGCCTGATGCCGAAGGATGATGCCCAGCTTGACGGTGACACCTCGAATTCCAAGCTGTTCAACGCCTACTATGCTGCCCAACAGCAGCAGGAAATCAAGCTCACGCTTACGAACCTTGATTCCTTCGCGGGCGGTGCACCCTGCGATGTGTATGTGTACCTCGGCGGCGACCAGCAGAACACGGACACCTACAACTACCTGTTCGATGTATGGGGCCACCAGGTGGGCGGTGATACGCCCGACCAGCACTACTACCTGAACGACTGGACCGGTAGCCATTTCGACGGCGACTACCGCCGCGTTGAACGCGAGACCGCCCCGACAGCTGCCGAGCTGCTTTCGCAGGTTGCGCCCGACATGAGCCTGGTTGGAAACTACGTGGTGTTCCACGGTGTGAGCTCCGCTACCTTCGAGGTGCGAATCAGGAACCTGTTCACCGACACGAACCAGTGGTCGCTGAACCTGCCCGTGATAACCGCCGTGCAGGTGGTGGCGGGCGAGAACCGCGAAGAGGATATCGCCGTGGGTGGCGACCACGACAAGGACCTGGTCTTTGGTGATGATGCCCGCGTGACTTTCGATATAGACACGCCGTTCGCCCGCAACGAGAACCTGGCCGACTACGCGAACCGCGCCATCGAGGCCGAGAGCATACATTATGACGGCGCGGCCGTGGAAATCCCGCTGGACGAGAACGACGAACCTGTCGAGACGGGCGACACCATCTTGACGGGCAAGGACCGCGACGTGATTGTCGGTGGCGACTTCGGCGATACGATTACCATGGGCGACGGCGACGATGTGGCCCTTGGCGACAATGCCTCGTTGATCCTCGAACACAACAACCCCGTGGGCGTGTTCGCCCCCAGCGTGGAAATCATGCTGGAACAGCACACGGTGACGACATCGACGCCCGAGGTTTTCCTGGGCAACAACGATGCCGACGCCGATGACATCCAGGACAAGTTCGAGGATGGCGATGTGCCGGGCGTCACCCCGGAAACCTCCGAGAACGGGGCGACCGACACCTTTACGGACACGACCGACAAGGACTGGACCATACAGCAGGAAGTGACTCCGGGCACGATTTCGCAGACGATTGACATTTCTTCTGGTGCCCAAGTGGTAAACTTTGCCGAGGGCGAAACGGTGTTGCTGGTAAGCGACTCCTGGCCTGGCAACCAGTGGTGGCACCCGAATATCGTGATGGTGGCCGACGGCCAGGGCCATAGCGTTCCCGCTCTCGAGTGGGAATGGGACGTGAACGGCACTACCATGACGGCTACCACGCAGGAAGGCTACTACTTCACCGTAGATATACCCGACACCCCGAACGGAGACAACCGCTACGAAATCCGCGTGACTGCACTCACCGCAGGCACCGCCGTCATTTCTATCGGGGCCTAAGAAGTGATACAGGACCGTCAGCGCAAGATTTTCCACGAGTCGTGGTACCGCCTTGCGGGGAGCCGTATAGCTCTCCGTTCGAGCGTCCGTATTCACCGCCAGATATATCGGGGCGTCTTGTGGTATGTGCTCTACGAGCCGTTCACCAACCAGTATTTTCGTCTGCCGCAGGGGGCCTATTCCTTTGTTTCTCGACTTTCCGTGAGTAGGACCGTGGGCGAGATTTGGAACAGCATGCTGGAAAGCGGCGAGGGCGACATCCCGGGCCAGGGCGAAGTCATCGAGATGCTTGCGCAACTGTACCAGGCGAACATGCTGCTTTATGACGGCGTGGAAGATGGCACGAAACTTTTCGACCGCGACAAGAAAAAGACCCGCAAGAAGGTCAAGTCCACCTTGCTCAATATCTTTTTCCTGCGAATACCGGTATTCGACCCCGACCCGCTCCTGAACCGTTTACGGTGGCTGATCCGTATTCTGCTCAGTACGCCGATGATGCTGGTGTGGCTTGCGACGGTCATTGTCGCCGTCAAGTACGGTGTCGAGAACTTCGACGCACTCAAGGACCAGAGCGCGGGGTTCCTGGCTCCGTCGAACATTGGCTGGGTGTACGTGTGCACCGTGTTCGTGAAGCTGTTCCACGAGTTCGGGCATGCGAGCGTCGTCAAGAAATATGGCGGCGAGGTCCATACGCTGGGCGTGATGTTCATGCTCCTTGCGCCCCTGCCGTATGTGGATGCCACGGCGAGCTGGTCTTTCCGCAAGAAGCGGCACCGCGCCTTTGTGGGGGCCGCGGGAATGCTCTTCGAGTTCTTTATAGCCTCGGTGGCGCTCATACTCTGGGCGAACCTGGGCGGCGGCACGGCCCGCGCGCTCTGCTACAACGTGTTCATCATCTGCTCGGTCTCTACGGTGCTGTTCAACGTGAACCCGCTCATGCGCTTTGACGGCTACTACATATTGACCGACCTGCTGGACATGCCGAACCTGCAACAGCATTCCGTACGGCACCTGCAGTACCTTCTGGAACGATATGCCTTCCGTAAGCGCGACGCGGAACCGGTCGCCTTCAGGGCGAGCGAGAAGCTGATATACACGGTTTACGGGATATCCAGCACTGTCTACAGGTTTTTCCTCTTTGCGGGGTTCATCGTCGCCATATCGGCCCACTACCTGATACTTTCGTTTGTCATGGGAGTGCTCCTTTGCCTTACCATGGTGGTTATTCCGGTCGGGAAGTTTTTCAGGTATGTTTTCTGGGGCCGGGACTTTCGCAGGTCCGTAACCGTGCGGCAGTCTTGACGGTAGCCTTTTTCGCCCTGCTGATTGCGGCGCTGTTCTACTTGCCCGTTCCCGATACATTTACGGCCCCGGGTGTACTGGAAGCCCGCCATTACGAGAACACCATAGCGAACGAGGGCGGCTTTGCGGCCAAGCTCTATCGAGGGAGCTATAGCGCAGTCAACAAGGGCGACACGCTAGTGCTCTTGCAGAATCTGGAACTCAAGTATGCGGTAGAGGCGAAGCGTTCCGAAATACAGGAAGCGCGGCAGATGTATTACCGTGCTCTGAACGAGGCCCCCGAGGATATGCACCCGCTCGAAAAGCGTCTTTCGGTATTGAAGCAGGAGCTTGAAGAACTCGAAAAGAGCGAGAGCGAACTTGCACTTGTCGCGGGGATGGACGGAATCTGGAGTGCGCCCGGCATCGAGGACTATCAGGGGCGCTGGGTAGGCAAGGGCGATTCGCTGGGCATCTTGCTGGATACGACCGCGTTCGATTTTTTGGCAGTGGTAAACCAGGAAGATGGCGCAAGGTTGTTTACGGACAAGCCCGTTCGCGCGTCGGTGCGCTTGCATGGCGATGTATTTAAGGAACTGAAGGTGGTCTCTGCCATGGCTATCCCCAGTGCGCAAGACCGCTTGCCCTCGAATGCGCTGGGTTGGCTCGGGGGTGGGGAAGTCGAGACGAAGAGCGACGGGTATTCGGAACAGACGGCGGAACCCGTTTACCTTGTAAGGGCCGAGATGCCCGATTCGATGGATGTTTGCCGCCTGCACGGAAGGACGGGCAAGATTCGTATTCAGCTTGGCTATGCTCCCTTGGCCGTCCAGGGGATACGCAAGGTACGGCAGGCGTTGCAAAAATACTACAAGATGTGATGGACTTGACTGGCGACTACAGGCTTACTTCGTTGAAACGCGTGGAGAAGATTCCCGTGGGTATCGATGCGTTTGTGTTCCGGCTTGTCGGACGCTTCAGGAGCCGTCGTTCCGTTATCTGGCGCATTCTGCGGACCGCAAGGGAGATCGATAGGCTCGGTCGCAGTCTTTCGGACCAGTCTGACGCCGAGCTGAAAGGGCGGATAGAAGGGCTTGCCGCCCTGCTCAAGCGTCCTGTCAAGGACTCGACCCTTTGCGAGGCATTCGCGTTGATGCAGGAGGCCGCTTTCCGGACGATGGGGTATAGGCCTTATGTGGAGCAGATTGCGGGAGCCCTTTGCCTTTATCGTGGCTATATCGCCGAGATGTCCACCGGCGAGGGCAAGACGATTACCGCCGCCATGTGTGCAGCGGTGCGCGGCTTGTCGGGTATGCCGTGCCATGTGATAACCGCCAATGATTACCTGGCAAGCCGCGACGCGCAGATAATGAAGCCGCTGTTTGACTATTGTGGCCTTACTGTGGGAGCCGTGACCGGTGCGATGAAGCCGGAAGAACGAAGGGCGGGCTATGCCGCCGCGATTACCTACTCTACGGCGAAGGAAGTGCTGGCCGACTTCTTGCGGGACCGTATCGCCATGGGGAAGATGCAGAACTTTTCGAAGCGGCTCCTGGACCGTTTTAGCTTGCAGGGCGGGGAGTTCGGCAGGGGAGTGGTGCAGCGGGGGCTATGCACCGCCATTGTCGATGAGGCTGATAACGTGCTGATTGACGAGGCCGTGACGCCGCTGATTATTTCTAGGGAAAACAAGAACGAGGGCTTTAACGAAAGCTGTAGACAGGCCTACGAACTTTCGGGAAAGTTGCAGGAAGGAATCGACTTCCTTGTCGATGGCAAGTTGCGCACAATCCATTTCTTGATTGACATGGATGAATGGCTCGAAGGCCCCGCGTCGAGCGGCTTTTCAAAGGCTGCATTCCTGAAGGACCTGATTCGTCAGGCGCTGACGGCGCGGTACCTTTTTGTAGCCGGTCGCCAGTATGTCGTGGAAGAGGGTAAGGTCGTAATCGTGGACGAGTCCACGGGCCGCAAGATGCCCATGCGTTCCTGGAACGGCGGGCTTCACCAGATGATAGAACTGAAGGAAGGGCTGGAACTTTCGGGGCTCAAGGAAACCGAGGCCCGAATGAGTTTCCAGCGATTCTTTAGGCTCTACAAGAATTTCTCGGGTATGACGGGGACCGGTAAGGAGGCCCTCGGTGAATTCTGGACTATTTACGGGTCCCCGGTCCTCTGCGTCCCGAACCATCGTCGCTGTCTTCGCAAGATTTCCATGCTCAGGATTTTCTCTACAAAGGAAAGCAAGCGTGTCGCCATAGTCCGTGAAGTGATGAATGTCCATGCGACGGGCCGCCCCGTGCTTATTGGGACGAAGGATATAGACGAAAGCGAAACGCTGGCCGAAATGATTACGGCTCTCGGGCTTGAATGCCGCGTGATAAATGCCGTGCGTAGCGACGACGAGGCCGCGATTATCGAGCGTGCCGGACGCCTGGGCGCGATAACTGTCGCTACAAACATGGCCGGGCGCGGCACGGATATCAAGATACCGGACAAGGTAAAGAAACTTGGCGGACTGCACGTGATTGCCACGGAATGTAACCCGTCGTCCAGAATCGACCGGCAGTTGTTCGGGCGCGCCGCAAGGCAGGGCGACCCCGGCAGCGCAAGCCATTACGCAAGTTTCGAGGATGATGTGCTGCGCCGGAACCTGCCGGGACCGCTGTGGACCCTTATGCGGCATCTCGGAAGGCTCTCTGCGCTCGCCGTGAGGTGGGCGCAGTATTCGGCGGGCAGAAAAGCGATGAAAAGTCGCCTTTCGGTGCAGCGGACAGACACCTGGCTGGAAGATTCTCTCGGCTTCAGTGGGAACGGCGTGTAGGACTGTGTAGAATCTACACATCGCCGTGACACAACTTTTACAAAAAATAATGCAACCCAGACAAAGTTTTTAGTTAGTTTGTACTCAATTACACTTTGTCCTTAATTTTTGTTTTTTCGTCGGAAACGGGCATTTTGGGTGATACGCTTTTGAAATTTTGGCGGTATCCCTTGAAGACAAGGGAACGCAAGAGTTCCTGAGACAAAAACCGACAACATTCTAAAACGGGGATAGAATCATGATGAAGATTCACGCTCTCAACTACAGAACACTCCGCAACGAAGAATTCCTGGGACTCCACAAGTACTTCGTTGAGCAGACTGCAAGCATCACCAGCGAAGAGATTCGCAAGTCCATCGAAGCCTACCGCACCTCTGTAACCGAATACGCTAACCTCATTGAAGTGTCTGTCGACGAATCTGCCGCAAGGGCCGTCAGCCGCCTTGATTCCGAACGCAATGCAGCCTACTCCTCTTGCAGGAACTTTGCGAAGAGCCTCAAGTCGCTTGCCGACAGCGGCGTGGTTGCCACGGGAGAACGTCTCCGCAAGATCTTTGCCGAGAACGCCGACCCCACGAGGCTGAACCAGGACCAGTCCACGGGTACTTTCACGAACCTCATCAATACCCTCAAGGAGATTGGTGAAGATAAGCTGAGCGCCTGCGGATTCAAGCCCTGGCTCGAAAACCTCGAAAGCAAGCACAACGAATACCTGACGGCGGTGCAGAACCGCAACAAGGAAATCGCTTCGAAGGTGGCCGACGCCAACAAGGTGTGTCGCGAACGCTGCCTCGAAGGATTCGGAATCGTGACGACGCTTGCTATCGGCAAGGCCACCCTCGACAAGGACGAAGGCTGCATCCAGTTCATCAACGCCGTGAACAGCCACATCGACCAGAAGAAGGTGCACCTGAAACTTCGCAAGGGAAAAGGGAAGAATACGACCGAGTCTCCCGAGACGACCGTGGTAGAATTCCCCACCGAAACGAAGGAAGAGGAAAATGCCGCATAGCTGTAAACGACATAACTTGAATAACATTGCTCCTGCCTGATAAAAAATCAGGCAGGAGTTTTTTGTTTTACAGGGCGTGACCGAGTAGGCCGTGCCCTGTGTTGCGAGGGGGAGCGGGGGGACCCCCGCAGCGTTAGGGATAGTGACCCTGTGAGCCAAAAGCGACTCGTATTGACGAGTCGTGTTGGCGAAAGTGTAGCGATAGCGGAACGGTCATATAAGGGACAAGACCCGCGCAGCGAGGCTTGGTTCTGGGAGGTGAACGGCAAGCGTCAGCGCAGCCGATTGCCCCCAGAATATAGTCCGACCCACGAAGTGGGGAACGCCCAAAAGAAAATGCCGCGTCAGAGGCGGACTCAATTTGACTTTGAAGATTTGGGTTGTGTGGGAAGCAGGGCAAGGAAGGGAAAAGGAAGTTCAAGGATGGCGATACGATCGTCATCGAACCGTGGCGCGCTTCGGCATTCCCGGTCATCAAGGACTGTGTCGTGAACCGTTCCGCTTTTGACCGCATTATTCAGGCTGGCGGTTATGTCAGCGTGAATACCGGTGCGGCTCCGGAAGCGGCGTCTCTCCCGGTTCCCAAGGATAAGGCGGATCGCGCATTCGATGCGGCTGCTTGTATCGGTTGCGGAGCTTGCGTTGCCGCTTGCAAAAACTCTTCGGCGATGCTCTTTGTCGCAGCAAAGGTCAGCCATCTTTCCTACTTGCCGCAGGGCAAGGTCGAAGCGAAAAAGCGCGTGCTCGCCATGGTCGCCCAGATGGACAAGGAAGGCTTCGGCAACTGCACGAACCTTTACGAATGCCAGGCGGCCTGCCCGAAGGGTATCACCGTGGATTACATCGCCAAGATGAACCGCGAATATCTCGGCGCGACGGTCTCGTATGCCGAAAAGGTGTACGGGAAGGACTGATCGTTAAAAGGATTCGATATTCGCCCCGCCTGATGGCGGGGCGTTTTGTATGGTGGGGAAGAAGGCTTGACGTACAAAAAATGCCCGCCTTGGGGCGGGCACTCGTATTCAAAACGAAAAGTTACTCGGAAATCCTTGAAACCGCGTTCCAGAATTTCCGTTTCGCATCCCGCATTTTTTGCCGCCGGGAATCCTCTGCCGATTTTTTATAGAAAACGGATTCGTCGGAGGGCGCATTTTCTATTGCACTATGGACACATTGAGTGAAATCGTTGCCATTATACTTTTCATACTCATAAACCAATTCAACTGTGTTTCCTTTGGCATTCGTGACGGTGGTGTAGTCAAAATAATCTTCATTTTCTGCACGGCAATAAGGGACAACAGCATCATCTTCAAAATCCACATCGTAAAATTCGCAACTAGTGCCGTTTATAGACACGGTTAGCGCAATATCGTGAGTGTAATAGGATCTTTCAAATTTATTGACAACGATATCCACGGTTTTCCCGTTCAGCACGAAATTCGCCGCATTTTTCTTCCAGGAGTTTTTCTGGATTTCGAGTCCTTGGACAGCGGCTTCTATTTCTTCCGAAACATCTAAAAAATAATCTTCCTCATATCCTTGAATGCAGGTGTAATTACCGTCTAAGCATTCTAAAAGCTGGAGCATGGCCGGTGTTTTTATAAAATCGCCTTTGGCCTGCGGGATATTGTCGCTATAGCGGAAATTGGATTGGATGGTCGCAGAGCTTTTCGAAATACGGAGAGTCATGTCCTGGATAAGATAGTCATCCTCGTCGTCGCAATCCATTTCTCCATCATAGCCGTCATAGGAGCAATTTATCGATTGCCAAGTACCGTAAAGCGAACCGGCTTTGCCTCCGACGAGAACCGGATAGCCTTCCAGAGAAATTTCGTCGTCCTCTTCGTCATATTTAAAGAAGATCAGAGTGTCGCCGAAAAAACGATATTTGAATATGTTCGGAGAAATTTGTATTTTGTCTATCGAATAGGAATCCCCGTTCTTGACGCAATAGTCTTGGCTTGTATAGTTGAATGTAATCGTTGATGCCTTTTCATCGACTTCGATGGATGCTTTGAGTTCTACATCGTAAACTCCAGAAGAGCTGCTCGAAGAGTCGTCGGAGCAGGCGGTGAATGAAAGCGAAAGGGCGGCAGCTGCCAGACCCATTTTGACAAAAGAAATTTTCATAGTTCCTCCTTTTTGTATTTGAAACTTGGCGAAAAAAGTAGAATAAAAAGGGAAGTGCTGCAAATAAATGGGATATTTCACCGCTGAATTTGATGGGGTCGAACCATTCGAGGTGCACTAACCGATTTGAAAATACGCCATTTTGGAGGAACGAATGTGACGAAGCAATTTTTCGGAGAGTCATTCCCCAAAGATGGACTCGTCGCAACGCGGCTTGCTGGGATGAAGGAAATTCTTCGAGTAAGCCATTGGCACGGTGCCGATGTCCATTTTTCACCGGGGACGGCTTTCGGCATGATGCTGAAACAAGTTAGTGGTTAGTAATCAGAGGCAAGGGGCTGGTTGAAAGTTGGGAGTATTGGAAAAACGGTTTCCACGTGGAATACGCCAAGTCCAAGTGCCTACGCTATTTTATCCATCAGGTTCTGCAAGATTATATTTCGCGGAATCATCTCGAAAAATTGAATGCGCAATTTCAAAAAGCGGAAGAGGGGCACGTCTTGGCGCGGGCTATCGCCAATCTGGCCGACCACGAAAATCTCGACGATTTCTCGTGGAATGGATTTTTGCTTACAACAGGAAACGACTTTGAATCCGAAATGGGGAATCTGTGCGGCCATTGGGGGCAGATTTTCTACTTTAAAAGAAAAAAGAGATTGAAAATGAAAAATTGGAAATGTTTTCCCGCGATTTTCTGCGTACTTGCGCTTGTTTCCGGAGCTTTTTCGGCTCCCAATGACGACGAAGATATTCGGATTGTAAAAGTCAATGACAGCAATTTTGAACAGGAGATTTTGCAATCCGACAAGCCGACGATTTTGGAATTTTCTTCGACCAGTTGCCCGCCTTGCCTCATCATGATTCCCACGCTGATAAGCATCGCCAAGAATTATCCGGATATCAAGGTGGCGTCTGTGGGAATCGACGAACCTGGCATTGAAAAAATCAAGAACACGTTCCCTATTCAGGCTTTTCCCACATTTTACTTTATTAAAAACGGGCAGATTGTCCATCGGGCTATCGGTGCCATCAAGGAAGAGGAAATGCTCGCGGCTCTGCAATACACGCCAAAAAAAGAAGCCAAAAAGAAACAGGCGAAGAAAAAATCGTCGAAAAAGAGAAATCTTTCGTGCTCGGTGAATGGACAGTTTAACGGTTTGAAAAATCACGTGACGATTTCGTTTGTATTTGGCAAAGAGGAAATTGAAAACGTGGATATTGTGACGGATGTTTTTGTGCCGCCCGAGTTGGAATCGCATCGCGAAGAAATGATGGCGAAAATTCGCGCCAGCGGAAAAGGGGACGTGTCGCCGACTTTGACGGGTTTTCAAATGCACACGGGAAACGACAGCCGTTTTATGAAAGCGATGGACATGAAACGCACTTCCACTTACGGAGAGATGAAAGCGGGGCTGGAATTGCAAGGATTTACTTGCAAATGATGAGGATAGACGCTTCTCGTCAAGAGGAAGACGGCTGAAGGGCGGCTTTGAATTGCCGTTTTGCTAAACGAAAAATCCCGGACAGGATGTCCGGGATTTTTGTGGTTTTGGATTAAAGAGTCAGCACTTTCCGCCAATGGGAAAGAGCAGCAGTTGCAACTGGTAAACTTTGTCGGCGTTTTCGTCTTCGTCAGCGATTTGGGCGATTTCTTTGCGGAAAGCGCTCATCCGTTCGACAATTTTTTCGTACCCGCTTTGGGAAATGCCGAGAGTGAGGCTGGAGCAGTTTCGGGTGTTGGGCGGATCCCTGTCGATGGATTCTGCGCCAAGAGCCAGACAGCGCTGGTGAAATCCGCGAAGGGCGAGTCGAGACGTGCGGTCGCCTGTGGTGATGTCTTTATTGACGAGCGCGTAGGAACCATCCGCTTTTTTTTCAATCAGGTCGCATTTTTCCAAAAGTTGAACGGATTCTTTTGCTTCTTCTACGGAAATCGCCGGATGGACGGACTTGGCCAGTTCGGCGAAATTCCCATGGAATCCAAACATGCCGATAAGAGAACGGACGACTAGGTGACGCCAGTGCGAATAGACCTGAAATTGATAAAAGGCTAGCTGATGCTGGCCGGCTGTAAATCGGACGATTTTTAATTCGGCTTGCATTTTCTGAAACCATTGATTTTTTTCATCCATGGTTTCTGCTTGATTGAACCAGACGAGCGCTTCAAAAAAGGCGGATTCCCGTTTTCCAAAATGAAGCCCGGAGGAAATTTTCTGAATGCTCTGTGCGGAAAGGTTTTTGCTACCCTGCATCACCCGACTGATGAAATCTTTGGCCTTGAACCCGATTTTGTCGGAGAATGCGCGCAGAGAAAAAGCGGGATTGTTGTTTTTTTTCGACTGGTAATAGTCGCGCAAAAATTCCCTGTAGTCCAGGTATTCAAAAATTTTGCGTTCTGTTTTTTTCTCTGCCATGTTCAGAATGTAGATAAATCAAAAGATGGAAGCCGCTTTTGCGCACTTTTAGTGTTGTCTAGAAACAACGGGAAAACGAAGGATGTTTTCATGGGAAAGAGGAAATTTTTTCAGGAGATCGCTGGAATGGCAGCCGTTTTCAGCTGGAATATCCGAGATGCGGGTCACGGTTGCGTTCTTGATTTCAAAAATGCCTTGGTTTTCGGGGAAGATTTCGTCTTTGGGGCAAATTCTTCCCGAAAATTCTCGATGTTGCTCGGCGAATTTTTGCAGGTAGGCAGGAACGTCGAGAATGCGGCAGATGCCGAAGTTGGCGTCTTCGCTGCCGAAATCAAAACCGTCTTCGGTCATAAATGTCAAGGGCGTTGGCTGATTTTCGCTGAAACCGAAATCGGTTTGCCATGCTTTGAAGTCTTTGTTGTCTTGGATGGTCCAGACTGCCAGACAGCCGTTGTTGCGGGCGCTTTCCAGAGCCGAAAGAATCAGCTTTTTGGCGAATCCTCGCTTTTGAAATTCCATGTTCGTCGCCAGTCCGTAGATGTAGCCTACTTTTCCCCACGAACTTTGAAATTCCAACAAATGCAGCATCGAGGCGATCGAATTCCCTTCATACAAAGTCTTTCGCGATGAAGGATTGGAGTACGGATAAATGAAAGTCGCCAGAAATTCGTTGGAATCTTCGGGAAACGCCGTTTGCCAGAGCCGCCAGATTTTGGCTTCTTCGGAATCTTTGGAAAAGGCAAAAAACTCTTCGGAAATTTTGTCGGGGTAATAGGAAAGTTTGGACTTGCGCAGTGAAGGAAGCCCCATGTCTTCTTCACGATTGATGTATTGGATTTCTTCGGGAAGGTTTTGTGCGGTAAGCTGGTTGATTTTGGCGTAGGCACCTTCGTAACGGGCATCCGCTTTTTCGGCGTGTACACAAAAAGTGTTGCCGTTGATTTGGGAACCGTAGGAGAAAGCGATGGGATTGTCGTTTTCTTTTAAAATAACTCCGAAGAGTTGGAGAGCATCGTAATGCTCGATGGAAAGCCGAATCATTTCCTTTTCTTGCAGGATTGTCGTCGTGATTTTTTCCTGGGATTCTATCCATCGATTTAAAAGAGCGTATAAAGACTCTCTGTCTTTTGCTGCATCGATAATGTGCCAGGTGGCGTTCGGGTGCTGCTTGTCGAATTGCGTGATGTGGTTTCGTTTGGAATGCAGTTTTCGCCCGCGGAGAAAGGCGAGCTTTTCGCGGCCATACAGATAGTTGCCAAAGCTGCGGTCTTTGTAAAAGTAGAGGGCGCGGGATTCGGGAAAGTCTTGAATTGCTTGGACAAAGCTTTCGGAGAGCGAGAAGAATCGGACGGGTTGATTTTCTTGAGCGGCGTCTTGAAAGATGAATGCAAGGACTTCTTGTCGATTTCCGTTTCCAAGTGGCTCCAGATACGCCCATTTTTCGGAACCGGCGATGTGGAATCGGATGACGAGAAATCCGCTTTCTTCGCACCAGACGGTTTTGTAGAATTTTGCCCACGCGTAAAGGTTGGCGAAAGCGTAATCGCAGCATTGCTTGTCGGCAGCTTTCAGGTATTTTTCGAAAATGGATTTGTGGTGGATTTCAATAGATTGAAACATATCGTTAAAAAGAAAAGCTTTCGCATGGCGAAAGCTTCATCAAATCATTTTTTTCTTTTCTTGGAATTTTTCTTTTTGGACTTGGAAGATTTGGATTTTTTGGATTTGGAAACCTTGGGTGCAGGCGGCTCCTCTTCTTGAACTTGAGCCGGTTCTTCCGGTTCGGTTACGGAGGGCTGCTGAAGTTCTTGCAGGGCGCGATTCGCTTCTTGGACAAATCGACCGTCCGGGAAACGCTTCAGGTAAATCTGGTAGTCTTTGACGCTGTTGCTTTCTTGAACCAGCCGGAAGATGCACTCTTCCGCTTCGTTGCGGAATTGTCCCTGGGGGAAGTTGGCGAGATAGTCCAGATAAGCCTTGAAGTTGTTGGCCTCCTGCGCCTTTTTGAAAATCTGGTAGTCGCCGATGATTTGCAATTTGGCTTCGACTTCTTTTCGGTAGGCGGAGTTGGGATAGTATTGCAGGAACATCTCCATCATTTCGGGATCGTTGGATGCCATGACCTGCTTGAAACGGGAATCTTCTTGAGAGACTTGGTATTCTTTAAGTTGAACCTTGTTGGAATCCAGCGTGCTGTAAAGCTGTTCCTTGGTGGCGAGGTCTTCCGGGTGGCAGAAGGCCAAGTAGCTTTCCAGAACGTCGTTGAATTGCGCCTTGGTGTATTTTTCGCTCATGTCCGGCAACTGGCCGTCTTCAAGGAAGAATCGGTAGTCGCGTTCAATCGCCATGCAGTCCCAGTCGGAAAGGGTGTCCTTGACTTCGGAATTATTGCGGAGCTGGGCGTCCCGGTCGCGGAGGGCAAAGCGCATTTTGCGATCCCGCCGGCTTTCCCTGCCAAATTCCAGGGAAATTTCCAAGGCGATGCGCACGGGGAGCTTCGTTTCGATTTTTGAGAAGGTCACGCCGGAATAGGCACCGGGAATGGACAGGTCTTCGGAAGAGCTTTTGAAATTCGGAGTCGCTTTGATGTCTTCCAAAGTGCTGAACGCTTTTTTCGCGTGCAACCCAATCTTGAGGTCGCCGTCCTTGAAAATTTCGACCAGGCGGTATTCCAGCCCGCCTTCCACAAAGTAGCTCAGTGCCGTTTCGGAATGCGTCTTGGTCGTCGCGGTCTGCTTGTCTTCAAAACGGATGTACTGGAGCCCGATTCCCCCTAAAATGCGCAGGTCGAGATTGCCGACCAGATTGACGGAAAATCCCGCAAGTCCCGCCGGATTAAATGACATGAAGGAAAGCTCGTTGCCGCTGCCGGATTGTTCGCCGTTGTAATAGTAGTCGGCCCCCGAAGAAATGCTGCCGAACTGGAATTCCCCGAACTGGGCGCCCAGCCAGATGGTAAAAGGAACGTCGGCTTTAAAGAGCGGAGTGAAAATCGGGTTGAAAAGGAATCCGACGGACATCGGAACGGTGTACACTTCTTCGTCGATTTTTTCGGTGAGGTATTGCCCTTCGCCTTCGAAGCTGATGGGTGTATAAGGTTCAACCTGGAAAAATGTCTGGGTATGCCAATTCGAACGTTCGAAGTCAGCGCCAAAGGCAAGGCTTGCAGCAAGGAGGGGGAGTAAAATTTTACGCATCGACTATAATTTACTTTCTTGGAGCGCAATCGTTTTTCGGAAAAAAGGAAAAGGAGCGAAAAAAAGTGCTTATTGGGAGCGTCATGCCCGAGTATTTTTTCCCGCATCCGCTTTTTTAGAAAGTGAGAAGGATGCCCGTCGCCAAAAGTCCGCCCGCCGCGATGAGGAAGCCGGTTCCCAGATAGCGTTCTTTTTTGGAACGATCCGCATAGCGGTGGTTTTCGCGGACAAGCTTTTGAAAATTCTCGCCCTGCCCGGAACTCGGCAGGGAAAGTTCGTCTTTGATGTCGCGGGCCTTGTCCCTGTCCTTGTGGGAAAGGTAGAGCAAAATTCCCCCGGCGACAGCTGGAGCCAAGGAAACGCCCAAGGAGACTTTTCCCCAGAAAATGCGCTTTTGAATTTGCTGAAAGACCCGTTGGTTTTCAACATCCTGCGGCGATTGCAGGGAATCCAGGCGGACTTCGACAACGGTTCTGCTGGTGGCGTTTACCCGGAACTGGACGATGGAATCGCGAAAGCCCTCTTTCCATAAATGGAGACTTGCGGGCCCCGGCGTCTGCGTCGTCAGGATTTTTGGGCTTTTCCCGATAGGACGGCTGTGGGGAGTCAGATCGTCTGCTTCAAAAATCTGCGCACCGGCGGGAATCGTGCGAATTTCGACTTCGGGCTGGACGCGCTTCAACTGCAAATTGACCTTGGCCGTATCGCCGGGAATCGGACGGATGGTCGCCTTGTTGGCCCAAAGGGCGTGTTCCATTTCCCAGTAGGCTTCCAATTCGATTTTTCCCGTGTCCAATGTGGCGAAGGAACACGGAGTTTGACAGATGACTTCTTCGCCTTTACGGGACAGGTTGGCCCCCTCGGGATCCGTAACGACTTGGATAAAGCTCTTGGTGGATTTTTCCCTTTCGGGTTCTTGGTAGTTGCCATTCGCCTTTTGAATCCAATGCATAAAGCGGTTGTCCGAAAGCAATTCGGTAGTTGCTTTTTTGGCGGAAATGGTCAGCTTTTCTGTTTTCTGCGATTGAGTGGCAAAATGAAAGCGGTGCAAAAGAAGGTCCAGACTGTCCTGGTGTTTTGAAGGCAGCACTTCAAGACTCCAGATGGAGTGGGCGTTTGGGGCTTCTTGGATAATGCACGGCGAGTCGTGGCAATGGGGGAAATCCTGTGCGGTGACGCGGATGGGATGTTCGCCGAGTTCGCGCAAGGTTTGCATTTCTAAATCTTGCAGGCGAATGGCCAGGAGGGAATCAATCGGGCGGCGGATGGCAGGAAAAACGAGGGCTTTCCCGGTGAAGTCCGTTTGCGGCTGCGGTTCGGTTTCTGGCAAATTGCCCGTGGCGGAATCCGGAACGGACTGCGAAAGGTTTTCCAGCAGGGAGTCGGGCAAAGGATTTCCATTGGAATCGAGCAGACTTTCTATTCGGTTTTTTAAAATTTTGACCACGGTGAAGGTGTCGGCGATGAATCCGCCAAAGAAAACCGTATCGCTGGAAATTTGGAGGAGCTCCGCATTTTGGGTGGCGCCAGAAACGAGTTTGATGGAAACGGGAATGCCTCGCTGGGAAGCTTCGGCGAAAAGAACGGAAAACGCTAGGGAAAGAATGATGAAAATCTTCTTCATCGTCTGCTCCTAAAAATAAAACACGGCTGCTGCCGCAAAAAGGACTGCGCTGATGCCCAGAGAAACAAAAGAAGCTGTCCGAAAATGCTTTCCGCTTTGTTTCTCGTCATGAAAATCCCGCTGGAAGTTTTTGAAATTTTCGCTTTCATGGATAATACTTTTTTCCATTTTGTCCCTCGCGTCTTCCGCCTCTCGAAATTTCATTTCGGCAATTCCGGCGAATGCTCCCGACAGGGCGAGCGGTACAAATCCCGAATAGAAAAGGACTTTTCCAATGCGCCTGTTTTCCCTTTTGGCGATGATGGCGTTCTGCCATTCCAGCTTGTCTAAATCCGATTCTTCTTGAAGCTCTATCCAGACAAAATTTTTACCGGGATAGCGGAGATGAATGTCAATGGTGGTGTCTGCATAGCCGGGCTTGAAAAAGGTGACTTGCACAATGGAATCTTCGGCGGAAAGGTTCAGCGAATCCGGAGTAACGGCTTGTGCTTTGGATACAAATGAATCGGGGCGTTTGCCTGTATAGACTTCGGCACCTGCGGGCCATGTGGAAATGCGCAAGGATTTTTGAGGGGCTTCTCCAAAAATCGGCACGCATAAAAGAATGAAAGAAATCAAAAGGACTTTCACAATTCCCCCGGATTGAAGGGACCCGAAAGGAACAGGGAGTCGCCAAGAGATTCGATTTTCCAGAGAATCGGCACGGAAAGATTGCCCGCATAATCGCGAAGAGAAATGAAAAGGTCGCACTCGTTGTCACACGTGGGGAAAATTTGAAGGACATCCTTTCGGATGGTGCGGCTGAGGGTGTCGCCGGAAAGCTGAACCAGAATGGATTTAGAAGAGACTCCGGAGCCAGCGTCAAAAAGGGAAAAGACGAGGGAATCCGATTTGGCAATGCGTCTGTGGATGGGAGCGCAGATAGGCGGAATGGTATCGAGCAGAGTCAGCGTATCCAGAATGTTGTATGTAGATGGGGAAATCGCAAAAGATTTTTGAACGGGAGAGTATTCCCAAAGCAGGGAATCGAAAACCGTAATTTGCAAATTCCCTTCAATGGAAATATCTGAAAATTGAATCGTGGAGGGATTTTGAGAAAATGTGTGAATCGCAATCGTGTCGCCGTTTTCTTTTTGCAAAATGGCTTTGCCTGCGGGAGATTGTCCCGGGGACAAAGAGCGGTAACGAACGGGAACAAGAATGTGAGAAAATTCGGTTCCGACAAGAGCGGTGTAAAAGGTCTGGATTTCAGAAGTGTCGGCATCGAAAGTGTAATCCGAATCGGGAACTTTAGCGACGACTCCCCAGAAAAAAGCGAAGGACGTGTCTGCGAGGTAATTGGAATCGCCTACAAAAAATGGACCTTTGATTTGGTAAGTTCCGTTGCAGGGAATGCTGTCGTAAGGAAAATCCCAAAGCGCATTTTTTTCCATGGACAAATAGAGGGAACATTGTACATTTTGCCAAGAGGCAACGCCGTCGGTTTTTACTTCAAAAATCATTCCGCTGGAATCCAGAGCGTTGAATTGGTTAAACCCGTTGACCGGGGATATCGGAGAAACCGAAATCGGAGTGGTTACATACAAAGTCAGCGTATCGGAAAGGGTATCGTCAAAATAATCAATCGTTTGGAGAATCACAGGAAAGACGCCCGTGTCGGGAAATGCATAAGAAAGAGACGATGTGATATAGGATTTGTCTTCGATTCGCCAGATGAAATTTTTGACATAGTCCGAAGTGTAGTCGTTGGGTACGCGGGAACCGTTGATTTGAATCTCGGCGATGAAACGCCCGGAAGTGCCTTGGAGTGTTTCTATTTCTCGGAGGTTCGCAAAATCCTGATAGGAGCTGCCGTAATAGGAAGAAGGAACAAAACAGATGGACGAAATGAGTTTTGGAATGTTGTCTTCATCGACGCGGGGCGCGTTTTCACAGCTCCAGCAGCAGAGTAAAATCAAGAATCCGCAAATTTTTTTCATCCGGAAATTCCATTGACATAAAGGGTGAATGCATTTTCAAAACGGGCACCGCTTTCGTAGAGAATGACGACTCGGATTCTATTGGCGGGCTTTTTGAATAAAGTCCCAGAGAATTTTTTCTGTGCAAAATCGGATTCGGCAGAAGCTTCCCCGTCCCAAGAACCGTCTTCGTCAATGTCCCAGAAAAAACGTTTGGGTTGAAGGTGGGGACAGCGATTGGCAATAGGAATGACGATGGAAGAATCTTTTTCTATCAGCGTATCGCCAAGGCTTTGAACGCAGGATCTATCTGGAGAAATATAAAGGTCGTTCTGGGAAAAATTGCCGGCGCGATCTTTGGCGGAAATCGTGAGAGGGTGCCAGATAAAGGAAGGCGAAAGTTCTGCGGTAAAAAGACGAAGCGTGTCGTTTTTCAATTCCCACGTTTCGTAAGGCGTTCCGTCGATAACAACATCGATATTTTCAGAAGGAATGTGGAAACCCGATTCTACAAAGAAGAATAGGAGAGTGTCTGCAAAAGACAATGAATCGTTCATACATTTTTCGCAGAGCAGAATAGGCGAGACGGTATCCCGAATGGAAATGTTGTCTATCTGGGTGATTTTTTGGGCTTGAATAGAAAAGGGAATAGTGTCGCTCGTGTAATCGGCATAGATTGGATTTTTGAAAAAAATGCGATAGGGACCGGGCTCGAGATTTTGTAGGCAGAACTGGTTCTGGCTTTTTTGAACGGTGAAATTTGAAATTTCCGAATGCGAGGAATCCCAAAGAGTAAAGGAAATGGAGTCGCCGATTTCGGGTAAAGGGAGGTTCAGAGAAAAGAATGCGCTTCCGGTTTGGGAGTTGACGGAGTCGGCTGTCCAAAAGGCCGATCGAATCGTATCGTTTGCATCCATGCCAAAATCGTCACGAGCGGAAACTTGCCAAACACAACGCTCCAGCGGCGGCAATTTTTTTTGCCAAATGAATTGGGCGGACTTCAAAAGAGTGTCGGCGAACAATTGATTTCCGCATTCTAAACGAAAAGAATAATAGGTTGTCGCTAAAGGATTTTCGTTGGTGAAATTCCAGGCAAAGGAAATGGCGGAATCAAAAGGAAGATTTTGGCTGTTGTTTTGTGGGACGATTCTTGTGGTGTGCAGAACGGGTTGAGGAGCGGTCCAAAAGATGACGCTGTCGGTCAGCGTGTCGGAGAATCGATCCAAGAGCAGGAAACGGGCGATATGTTTTCCGGGCTCTGGAATGTTTGTGCGGTAGGAAAATTCAGACCGGATTTCTCCGGAATCGATTTGCCAGTAAAATTGATGGATGCGAATGGAACGGGAAGGCTCGATAATGGCCAAAAAGATAACGCTGTCGGAGGGAAGCAGGGTGTCCGTTTTCAGCCGGTTTTTGGAAGAATCCCCGAGATGCGTCAAGTAGGCTTGGACAGAAACCGTTTCGGCATCGGTCGGTTCAAAATAAACGCTGTCTTCGGAGCAGGCAGCAAGGAAGAGGGCCGCAAGAAGAAAAACGATGAATTTCATTTTTCCTCCACGACAAAAAAGCGGATGGTTTCCGAGGAATCCCGAAGGCCGTAGCCATCTTGAACAAAGACGCGGAAAGTATGGCTGCCCGCAGAAAATCCGGATTGGTATATTCGGGTCAGCGTGCCGACAGAAAAACGGGCGGAGTCCAATTCAAGAGTGAAAAAGAGAGAATCGTTTTGGTCGGGATCGGTTGCGGAATAGGCAAAAAGAAAAGCAGTTGTCGCGTTTCCGCGGAGAGTGTCGCCGTTTGCGGGAATTGTCTTCGTGCTGATTTGGGGAGCGGTGTCAAAAACAAAGGAAAGGGGGAATGAAAGCGAGTTCCCGTAAGAATCCTGAGCGACAAGGGTATCGGGAACGCGGCTCGTATCCGTTTTGAATTGAGCGTTGCTGGCGAGGATTTTCCCGTTCGCTTTCCAAGAAAAGTGCAGACTGTCTTCCAAGTAGGCGGGGGAGATTTTGGCTATGACGGAGAAGGAATCGTTCGGCGAAGCCTGTAATGTGGTTTTGCAAGGGGAACTGTTTTGAATGAGGCAAGCGGAAAGGGTGGGCGATTCCATCGATAAGACCGGCGAGTCCGGGACTTCTAAACACGCAAATAGAATCCCGCAGAACAGAAAAAGAAATATGAGCCGATCCAGAAACATATTCCTAAAATAAATAATCAAAGCGGTTTCTAAAAATGTATTTTCAAAAATCGTAGTAGGCAAGCGGCTTGGGGCTAGTGAAAAGTTGGGAACTTATATACAAAACTCCACCCGATTTACTTGGTTGGTGTGCTTCGACAGGCTCAGCAACCGGTTAAGAGTTGGGAGTTGGAACTAAGAACTAAGAACTAAGAACTAAGAACTAAGAACTAAGAACTAAGAACTAAGAACTAAGAACTAAGAACTAAGAACTAAGAACTAAGAACTAAGAACTAAGAACTAAGAACTAAGAACTAAGAACTAAGAACTAAGAACTAAGAACTAAGAACTAAGAACTAAGAACTAAGAACTAAGAACTAAGAACTGATAACTGAAAATGATTCCTAACCACTAGTCTTTGCGGTATTCGATTCGGCTGCAAATCGGGCATTTTTCAGGAATGTGCCCCCGGGCGGGGCAATAGGATCTGCCGAAATAAATCATTTGCAGATGCCGCCGGTTCCATTCATCTTTGGGAAAAAGTTTTTTCAAATCGGCTTCTGTTTTTTGAACGCTCGAACCGTCGGAAAGTTCCCAGCGATTGGCGAGCCGATGGATGTGGGTATCTACGGGAAAGGCGGGAACGCCAAAAGCTTGGCTCATGATGACGCTAGCCGTCTTGTGGCCGACTCCGGGAAGGCTTTCTAAATCTTCGAACGAGCGGGGAACTTTTCCCGAAAAACGCTCCAGAAGCATTTGTGACAACGCTTTGATGTGTTTGCTTTTCGCAGGAGCAAGTCCGCAAGGGCGGATGATTTCTTCGATTTTTTCCGTCGGGATTTGCGCCATTTTTTGAGGGGTGTCTGCCTGAGCGAACAAGGTCGGCGAAATCGCATTGACTTTTTTATCGGTGCATTGCGCGCTCAAAAGAACAGCGATCAGAAAAGTAAATGTGTTGGAAAAGTTCAAGGGAATGGCGGGCTCGGGATAGAGCTCATCCAAGATGTTTCCAATGAATTTGGCGCGTTCCTTTCGAGTCATTTGGCGGTGGTTTGTTTGCTGGAAAAATCGCGGGTAAAGTCCTGCTTCATTTCGAGGCTGGGCAGTGCGCAATCCGGATGTCCTATTTTAATGGCGGGAACTCCGGCAACGGTTACATGGGGAGGCACATCGTTGAGGACGACGGCACCGGCTCCGATTTTTGCGCCTTTACCGATATGGATATTGCCAAGAAGTTGCGCATGGGCACCAATCATCACGCCATCGCTCACTTTCGGGTGCCTGTTTCCGGAGTCCTTTCCGGTTCCGCCCAGAGTGACGCCGTGTAAAATGGAGACGTCGTTTCCGATGCGGGCGGTTTCACCGATAACCAGATTGGTGGCGTGGTCCAAAAGAATGCCCCGTCCGATTTTTGCTGCCGGATGAATGTCGACGGCGAATTTCTGGCTAATCAGGCTTTGCAACATTTCCGCCAAAAAGAAGCGGTTGTTTTTCCAAAAGACGTGTGCAATGCGATAGGCTTGCAACGCTTGGTATCCTTTGAAAAAAAGGAGTGGCTCCAGCATGGACTTGCAAGCGGGATCTCGATTGAGAGTGGCTTGCAAATCGGCTGCGGAATCTTCGACGAGGGAGGGATTTTCCTGGTAGGCGCGAATAAAGAGAATTTCCAGTTGGGAGCGGCTGAGGAAAGAGCTGGCGAGTTTACGCGAAAGACCGACGGCGAGGATTTCCGAAAATGAGCTGCGAAAAACGATCTGCTCGTCGAGAACGGATTTGAGCAGCGGTTCCGAGGAGGAAAGCGCAAGCGCTTCTTTTACCAGGGCGGAAAAGATTTCTTTGGAAATTTCTTTAGAAGTTTCTTTGGGCATCGATCGTCTCCTGCCTTAAAATGCGGGCGGATTAAATTTAGAAAAAGCCGAAAAGAATCCGTTGCTCCCCAATTTTTTCAAGACTTCCAAAGCTTTGTTCGATGGAATCTGCGGAATCAGCTCGACGATTTTTGGCGGCAAGGGCTTTTTCAGTTGAAATTCTTTGGGAATGGAATCATTGCGGGAAAGCTGCCAAAGAATGGCGAGCTTCTGTAAAAAATCTCCCCAAGGAAAAGCGTCTCGTTCCGAGAAATGGATTTCTGCCGGGAGAATGCTGTCGCGAGCTTCGGCGATGGCGACGTCGGGGTAGCCCATACGAACGAGGGTCATCTGGCGAGGGATATTGTTTGTCGCAGCCTGTGGCGGAATTTGTAAAATCAGTTCCATAAAATATCGGGTGGTGGTTTTAAATTTCGGGAAGGGGCAGCGGAAATGCTTGGCGAGCGCAGAGGACGTCGTTTGCCGAGAGTTCCACGGAAAAAATTTTTTCTTCGTGGTTGGCGACGAGAAGTTCGTTGCCGTTCGGATCAAAAGCGCAGCTGCTCGCGAATGCGCTCCCGGCTCTAGCGCAAGCGAGAACAAAGCATTGGTTTTCAATAGCTCTCGCCCGTAACAGCGTTTTGAAATGCGTGTCGCGGCTCTGCGGCCATTCCGCTTGGACAATGAAAAGAGAGGCGCCCGCTTTGCGGGCTTTCCGAAAATCTTCTGGAAATCGCAGATCAAAGCAGATAAAGGGGAATGCGCAAAATCCTTCCCAAAAAAAGGAATTGCTTTCAGTTCCCGGCGCAAAAAGAGTGGCTTCGTCAGCAAAAGGATGGTGCTTACGGTAAATGGCGAGCGGATTTTCTCCCGTGGCTGCAAAGGCGGCAGTCCAATTTCGAAAACGGAAATCGATTTGCGAAAAATTCTCGATTCCCCCGCCTAACACGGTACATTGTGTTTCTTTTGCCAAGTCCTGTAAAAAGCGAAAAGTCGGAAATTCGGGCGAGACGTTTTCCGCTAGTTCTTGGGAGGGACGAGTCAAAAAGCCCGTGGCGAACATTTCCGGAAAGACGAGAAGGCTTCCCGGTCGGGGAGCTTCTTTTGAAATCAGGGAACGGGCGTGTTCAAAAGTTCGCTGTTTGCCGTTTCTGTCGGGTTGCATTTGGATGAGGTATGCGGTTGCCATTTTTCTTAAGGTAGAAATTTTATATTTTGGGCAATACGCTATGCTGAAACGAATTTTACCCTTTTTTGTTTTGCTCCTGTCCGCTGGGGTTTTTGCTGCCCCGACGCAGATAATTGGAACGGTTTTGGAATCTGAAACGGATCATCCCTTGTCCTCGGTCTCTATTTTGTATGAATCGGGGCGTTCTTTGGGGGAAACCGATGGGAGAGGACGCTTTGAATTGACGGCGGATTCTCGTCATGCCAAGCTGATTTTTGCCAAGGACGGCTTTGACACGTTGCACGTTTCGCTGGACGATTTTGCCGATTTGCTGGATATTGTTGTCGTGATGCACACCAATGTGCGGAATTTGGGGGAAAGCACGGTTATTGGCGGCGGCACCAAGGCGGAATGGCAGGAGCCTTCGCATATTTCGGTGGAGCAGCTCGAAGATGTTTCGGGAATGCGTTTTGACATTGCGGAATTGCTGGGTTCTGTCGAGGGCATTTCCGGGCAAAAGGATTTTTCGAGCGATTTCTTTTACGACGGCTCCCGGGCGGATGAAGTCGGCTATCACCTGGGGCGTTTGCGTATTCCCAATATGCGCCATCTGGATATCGGTTTTCCGGGGAATCTTTCGGTCATCAACCCGCATCTGCTCAGTTCCATTGCCGTTTACGATAATTACGGAGAAGGACCTGTGGGGCAAGGCCTTGCCACTTCCGTCGATTATATTCCGGAGACCCTTTCAGGCGAAGATTTTGTCTTTGGCGTTTCGGCGGGGACGACCATGCGCGAAATCACCGTGGGCGGGCCGTTCCTTTTTTGGGATTCGTTCCGTTTCAGTTTCCGCTGGCTGGACGGGGAAATGCTCAAGAACATGGGCGAAAAGTTTTTCACGGAATTTCGGAAGCGGGATTCAAACTGCGATGAATGCTCCACAGAAGGTTCGGATTCTTTCGACTTGACTTCTTTCGATCTGTTTGCCCAGCTGGCCGGGCACGATTCGCTGGAAAATCGCTGGATGGTGAATGGCATTTACAGCCGCGACGAATATGTGGTTCGGCAAGATACGACGACGGCTTTGGAAACTTCAAACAGCGTGGATATTGTCCGTGGGCAGCGCACTTACGGCGTTCTGGGACTGGAATACCAGTCGCGTTTTGGCACCAGCTTCCATGCGGGTGTCGTGCGGGAAGAGGCGTCCGACACACTCCGGGATACGACCGGATTTCGGAAAGATGCTCTGGCGGAAAACGCTGCGTTTATCGACGGTTATGAACAGGACAAGACGACTTTCACTTTGGGCGCGGACAAGCCTTTTCCCGGCAGCCTTTGGGGGGCGAAACTTTCTGGAGCGTTGCTTTACGAGCACCACATTGTGACGCGGAAATGGCCCGATTTTTCCAAGACGCAGAAAACGGAAGTCCAGGCGAATGTCCTTTCGGGAACCAGCCGGATGACGTGGACGACCAATGCGCAAAAAACGATTTTTGCTTTTGGCGCGGTCGCCGATTTTGACGGTAACGGCTCTCCGATGGTTTCTTTGGATTTCGACAGAAATCTCTCTGCGGGAACGCCGGGAATCGCTGCGGGAGAAGGATTCCGGATTTTTGGAAATGCCGCTTGGCGTGGAGACTGGCGTGAAAAATGGAACGACGGAGAACTTGAAAGCGGCATTGTAACCGGTTCTTCGGCAAAATTGGGGGTGGGCTTTTCGCAAAAACGCATTAGCCTGAGCGCTCATGGATTTGGTCGTTACTACTTGAATCCGGAGTTGCCGGTGCCTTTGGCGTATGCGCACTACCGGGAACTTTCCGAAGCGGACTACGCTTGGGTGCTGGGAGCTGCCGCCAAGTTGGAAGCGCGCACATTGCACCATTTTGCGCTGGGGCTGAATGCGACGACGGTTTACGGTGAATACGCTTTGGACGACGGACGATCCCTTCCTTGGGAAGCGAATTCCCGTTTAGACATGGCGACTTCGGTTCGCTACTATCCACGCAAGGATTCTTTGATTTCGGTCATTCTCACTCATCATGTCGGCTGGCATCGTCCGCTGTATTATTATAAGGTAAAGCCTTCAAATTCCGCGACCCAGACTCTAGGCACTCGGGAAATCCACGACTACAATGAATTTGCGGATTTGTTCCGGACGGACGTTCGGGTCAATCTGGATTTGCCCGGACACATTTTCTTTTTCCGAAAAGTCCGTTTTTATGTGGAAGCGGACAATGTGTTTTCGGCGTTGGATTCGGGCTCGTTTAAATTTCTGGGTTCCGACAATTACCGGGAGCGTTCGCAGGTCACACGGGATAAGGATGGCAGAACTTCAAACGGCTACGATGTGATTCCCTTTATGGCGAAAGGAATGGGGCTTTATTTGCAATTCGGAGTCGAGGCGAACTTTGCCATTTAGCCGTTCGCTCTGGCTCTTGCTGCTTTCTTTGTTTGCCGTTTCTTCGGCAAAAGAAAAAGTGTTTGAACCGCGCCGCCCGGAAAAACCGCTCCGCTTTTGTGGGGAATATGCGAAATGGGAAAACTATGTGAAAGGGGACTCCTCCTAT
The DNA here is from genome assembly GCF_002300445.1 of Fibrobacter sp. UWS1. NCBI lineage: Bacteria > Pseudomonadati > Fibrobacterota > Fibrobacteria > Fibrobacterales > Fibrobacteraceae > Fibrobacter > Fibrobacter sp. UWS1. Next base: position 926,811 of record NZ_NSGW01000001.1, on the reverse strand, counting down.
GTGGACTTGTCCGCATTTCCGGTTCGTTTGGATTTGCGCTATGCGACATTTCACAATATCTCCGGGCATGATTTGTATTGCGGGGCGGAACGGGCGTATTTAAAGTCGATGGCTGCAGAAAAACTTCGCAAGGCCATTGGCCTGTTGCAAAAAGAACATCCCGAATTGCGGTTTGTCATTTTCGATGCCGCACGTCCGGTTTATGCGCAGGCGCAGCTTCGAAAAGTTGTTGCGGGAACGCCATTCTCCGACTATGTTTCCAATCCGGTGCGGGGAAGCGTCCATAATTTTGGTCTGGCGTTGGATTTGACCCTTGCCGATTCGAGCGGAACCCTTTTGGATATGGGAACGGATTTTGATTCCTTTGAAGATCGGGCGGGAGAACGAGGGGAGGCTGCGGCACTCCAAAAGGGAACTTTGACGGCGGCGCAGGTGGAAAACCGCAAAATTTTACGCCGGATAATGAAAAAAGCGGGATTCATCCCGCTGCCTTCCGAGTGGTGGCATTTCAATGCCATCCCCTCTAAAACGATTCGGGCAACTGGCGAATTGCCGCCCTTTTAAGCCTGTCGTTGCAGGCGATTCCCACGCCTTCGTTTGGAATGGGATCCACCAGAATCAAGCGGTTTTCCGCTTTGTCCAGCAGACGCATGAACGCATAAAGATTCGCGGCGGCTTCTTTTACATCTCCGGATTCCGAAAGATTTAAAGTCGGGGGGATTGCCGACGTTTGATGCCCGAACGCAATGCGTACGGTGCCGCTTGGAAGTTTGGCATTCTGAGGAAGCTCTCCGTAAAAGAGGGGAACTTGCGGACGGTAATGGCGGTCGATCATTCCGGGGGCGAGCATCGGGCCTTTCGGATTGGATTTGGATTCTCGAATCGAAACGCTGCCGGTGACTTTCTGAATCATTTCGGGAGTAATTCCGCCGGGTCGTAGGATGACGGGAGTTTTTTCCGTAAAGGCGACAATGGTGCTTTCGACTCCGACTCCGCATGGTCCGCCATCAACAATGCCGTCAATGAGTTCGCCGAGTTGTTCCGCCACGTGTTCTGCCGAAGTGGGACTGACGTGCTGAAATAAATTGGCGCTGGGAGCTGCGAGCGGGACTTTTGCCAACCGGATGATTTGCTGGGCAATGGGGTGGCTGGGAAAGCGTACGGCAACAGTGGGAAGTCCGCTGGTCGCCAGTTCCGGAATCCGCTCCGTTTTGGGCAGCACGAGGGTCAAGGGTCCCGGCCAATAGGCTTCTGCCAGTTTTTTTGCCATCTCGGGGATTTCGGACGCCACATGGGAAAGTTCTTCCAGCGCGGCGATATGCACAATTAGCGGATCAAAATGCGGACGCTTTTTGGCTTCAAAAATTTTGGCAAGGGCTTTTGCGTCGTAAGCGTTTCCCGCAAGTCCGTAAACGGTTTCCGTCGGGATAGCCACGATGCCGCCGTTTTGCAAAATGCGAGCGGCGTCTTCGGGAGTTGTCCAAGGAGGATACATTTTAGCCTTCGGAATTTTGAGGTTCTTCCTGTGGCTTCTCGTTTTGGCTGTTTCCGAAAATGGTGTCGCAGGCACTATTGAATCGCTTCCAGATTTTGTCGGAATCTTTGCGCGGTACGGCTCCGATTTCCCGCCAATGTTTGCGCAGTTGTTTGACTTCGTTTTGCGCATCCCGGCGGTTTTCGTCGTTCAGATTTTCTACAAGGCGTTCTGCTTCTTCGCAAAGGCGAATTTTATTTTGCAGGTTGTTTTCGCGCGCTTGTTCCTGAATATCCAGCTGGTCGCGGCGGCGGTTGAAAAAGTCGTCGCAAACGCTGCGGAATCGGGCGTACAGCTCTTGTTCTTCGGCACCGCAACGAGGCAAAGTGCCCCATTCGTTCTGTAGATTTTTGACGACTTCCGCACTCTGATTTGAACCGGCAGAGTCGAGAAGCTCAGAAATGGTCGTCACCATGGATTCTTTTTTCTGCTTGGCTTCTTCGACTGCCTTTTTGAATTCCGGATCGATTTCGGCGCGCTTTGACGCATACCGGTTCAGAATTTCCCCGTAACGGTTTCGGACTTCTTCCACCTTGTCTTTAGGAACCATGCCGATGGCTTTCCATTCTTCGGCAGCATCGGCAAAGGCTTTTGCCGTTTCTGGATTTTCGGGATTGCCGTCTAGCGATTCCAGCTTTGCACAGAGGGCTTCTTTGGCTTCCAGATTTTTGATTTTGACGGCATCCATTTCTTCAAAGTGGGAACGCTTGCGGTTAAAGAACTGGTCGCAGGCCGAACGGAAACGGTTCCAGATTTCTTCGGACTTGGAGCGGGGAACCGGACCGATTTTTTTCCAGGCTTCTTGCAGGTCTCGGAATTCTTTGGACACGGCATTCCAGTCGGAAGATTCCGAAAGGGCTTCGGCCCGTTCGCAAAGGGCGGATTTCTTTTGGAAATTGTCTTCACGGAGAACGTCTTCCTGTTTGACAAATTCCTTGTGCTTGGCAAAGAAGGCGTTTTCCGCTGCGCGGAAACGGTCCCAAATCGGCTGGACGTTGTCTTTGGGGACCAAGCCGATGGCTTTCCATTTTTCCTGCAATTCCTGCATAACTTTGTATTTGTCGCGCCAATTGGCATCGTCTTCGGAAGCGAGAGCTTCCACTTGCTGACAGATTTCTTCTTTGGCGACGAGATTTTGCTTGCGTTCCTCTTCCTGCTCTTTCAAGATGGGTTCGCACTTGGCCATGATTTCTTCAAAAAGGGTGCGGAACTTTTCGCGGAATTCGGTCAGTCTGGCAGAAGAAACCGGGCCGACGCTTCTCCACAGGTTGGTGAAGTGGCGAAGTTTTAAAAGCATCTCTTTGCTGGGTTCTTCTTTGGCGAGAGCGACGATGCTGTCTAAAATGGATTCTCGGTCGTGTTCATTGTGCCAAGCTTCCCATTCCTGCATTTCTTTGAAGCGGGAAGTGGCTTCCTGATATTTTTGCCAGCTTTCTTTATAACGGAATTTATTTTCGCCGACGATTTCTTTCCAGCGTTTATAGGTATCGCGAAGTTTCTGGGAAATTTCTTTGAAGTTGCCGTTCTCGTCGATTTGCTGAATTTCTTCGATGATGGCTTGGAGCTTTTCCGAATTTTCCTTGAAAATTTTTTCGTCGGCTTCCCTCTGTGCTTGGAATTTTTCGGCAAGTTTGCTGCGGAGGGCGTTGTAGGCTTGCAAATTCGGATCGTCGCCTTCTGCCGCCGGCTGTTCTTCCCAAGAGCGAATCAGGGCTTTTATTTTGTGCTCCGCGGATTTGGATGTGTCGTCCGCTTCAGCCAGAAGTTTGAGCTGGGCGAGAATTTCTTCGCGGTTTGTCGATATTTCCGCTTTTTCGGCTTCTTGATCGGTGAATTGCTTGAAACGCGCTACGGACATTTTGAAAAGCCCGGCAATGGCGTTTTCGGCATTTTCGTTCAATTCCTGGAATTTGGCGATGAGCGCTTCGATTTTTTCCTTATTGGCCTGGACGTTTTCTTCAATTAGCCTGTCCATTTCGGAAATGGTGTTCTCGAGCTGCTTTTGCTTCTCGCTTTTGGCTTCGGATTCCGCCTTTGCCTTGTCGATTCGGGCTTGTTCTTCGTCCCGGCGCTTGTGGTAGCTTTCGATGACGCGGTTCAAATCGGCTTCGGCGGGTCCCATTCCCAGCTCTTTTGCGGTTTCAAGAAGTTTGTCAAAAGCGGGCTTGTTCGTCATGAAATCTTTGGCGTCGGCAAGCCGTTGAGCTTGCTGGATAATGGCGTCCCGTTTTTGGAAAAGGAGAACCGTGTCGTTTTTTTCGGAATCTTTTTCAGAATTCTGTTTGCTGCGGAGAAGTTCTCCCGCTTTTTGGCGCACCGTGGTGTGTCTGGAATTTTGAAAAATGTTCTGGAGCATATTGCTGCGAACCACGCCTTCCAGTGCGGCCATCGCGACGTTTTCTTTGGCGTCCTTGAGCGCTACAAATTCCAGGGCGCTCTGGCGGGTCGATTCCCGAACCATCGCCAGTCGCAGTTCCGAATTGGGCATGGATTTCAGCAGGTCGTCGGCAAAGCGCGTATTGGCGATTTCAGAAACGAGTCCCAGTTCAAATGGGGTTGCGGCTTCGCGGAAATTTTTAAGATGGTCGGCGATTCTTTCGAGAAGGCGGTTCTTGGCGTCTCGCTTGTTCGATTCGTCCGTTTCGGCACTGGCGATTTTTTGCAGGACTTCTATACTGTTCAATTTGCGAATGGCGATGCCGCGGATTTCGTTGCTTTGATCGTTTTGCGCAACGTTTTCAATGGCACCTTGGTCGGCGTTTGCTTTCAAACGGATTACGGCGTTTTTACGGACGTCCGCATTTGAGTGTTGCCATTCAGGCTTAAAGAAATTGAAAAATCCCATAGAAGTTCTCCAAAAGCGATATGCGTTTTTTTACGCGGTTTAGCTAGCTCTAATCTAAATAAAAGCCGAAGATAAATGCAAATGAAAATGGAAAAAATACCGCTGAAACGTCGATGCTGCTTCTAAAAATGGCTTTGGTGCAGTGGTACCTGTCCCTGAGTTTATCGAAGGCTGGAAACCGGCGCCGTGGATAGTAGAAGCGTTAGGGGAGAAAAGCGGGATGCTCGTCCGCATCACGTCATGGCGAGGAAATGGATTTTTAGAGGTGACCGCAAAAACTATTTTTAAAAGGATGGCGAAGCGCATTCACAAAACAAATCCTCCGGAATCCATTTTTAAGGAATATCCCAGCGGCGATTTTTCTGCTTATTGTGAAGTTTACGTCCCGCAGTCCCCGATGATTTTTACCTATGCCGTTCCGACTTCCGTGCAGGTTCGGCGGGGGAGCGTTGTGTGGATCCAGCTGGGAAAACGGAAGCCTTCTTTGGCGGTGGTTTCCCAAGTGACGACAGAGAAGCCCGCTTTTCCCAAAATCAAACAGGCTTTTCCGCATGAGTCGGGTTACGCTTTTGGTGAACGCTATATGGAAAAGCTCGATTGGGTTTCCCGGTATTATATGGCGACGCCCATGCAATCGCTGAATGTTTTTTTGCCCAAGGATTTCGGCAATTATCTGGACGCCCTGTTGCAGGCGGAAAACGAAAAGAAGAGCGAAGAGGAAAATGAAAGAGGGGAAGCTTCGCCGGGAGAAAGGGAATCGGAACCGCCTTTGACGCTGGAACAGCAGTCGGCGTTGGAAGCTCTTGCAAAAATGCTCGATGGAACGGGATTTCGCGGGGCGTTGCTGCATGGCGTTACGGGAAGCGGTAAAACTCGGGTTTATATGGAACTTGCCAAGCGGGCTTTGACTCTCGGGAAAAAAATTCTCGTGCTTGTGCCGGAAATCGGTCTTGCTCCGCAAATCGCCGAAAGGTTTTCCAAGAGCCTCGGTTTTGAAGTGCCATTGATACACTCCGCATTGTCCGCTCCGATAAAACGGAAGTCCTGGCTCTCCATTTTGTCGGGTAGGGCGACGATCGTGATAGGAACACGCAGCGCCATCCTTTCGCCTTTTGAATACGATTTGGTCATTCTCGACGAAGAACACGATTCCTCTTACAAGCAGGAAGATTCTGCCCCTCATTATCACGCCCGGACACTCGCTTTTCATGAAGCGGCAAAGTGGGGCGGGCTGGTGCTTTTGGGAAGCGCAACGCCGTCGGTAGAAACTTTTTGGGCGGCAAAATCCCGAAAATTGCATTACCTTGTTCTTTCGCATCGGGCGACGGAAGTGGAACTGCCCAAAGTTTCCATTGTCGATATGAAAAAGAAATGGAGAAAGCAGGATTCTTCGCTTTTGCTTTCTTCGGAATTGCGGGAAGCCTTGACAAAAACCGTCGAAAATGGCGACCAGGCGATTATCCTGATGAATCGTCGAGGCTATTCCAAATCGCGGGTTTGCTCGGAATGCGGCAATACGTTTTGCTGCCCGGTTTGCAAAGTGCCCTTGATTTATCACAAGCAGCATAATGGGCTTTTGTGCCATTATTGCGGACGGATTTTTTCGCTGCAAGTTCCCTGTCCGGATTGCGGTTCAAAGCATTTTGAACTTTTGGGCGGGGCGATCGAAAAGTTGGAAGAGGAAATCGCCGAGTGGATTCCGCAAGCAAGAACCATACGAATGGACAGGGACACGACGGCGAATGTCGGGGCGGCGGAACGGATTCTGAACGATTTTCGGGAAAGAAAATTCTCGGTGCTGCTGGGCACGCAAATCGTGGCCAAGGGCCACGATTTTCCCGATGTCCAACTGGTTGGCATCGTGGGCGCCGAAGCGGGCGCCGGCGTGCCGAATTTCCGTTCCGGGGAACGCCTTTTTGAACTTTTAAGCCAGACTTCGGGTCGCGCGGGTCGTGCCAAAGGAAACGGGACGGTCATCCTCCAGACGAACAATCCGGACGATCCGATTATCCAGTTGGCGACGACGCACGATTATCTCGGCTTTGCGGAAAAGGAACTCGCTTCCCGTTTTGATGCGCATTATCCGCCGTACAAAAAACTCGCTGAAGTTCGCCTTGGGCACAGGAACGAAACGTTCTTGCACGAAAAGGCGGAGCGCTTTGCTGAAATGCTCTCGCAAAATTCCCGGATTGAAGTCTTGGGCCCTGTGGACGCCTACATTCCTTGGGATGGAAAAACATTCTGGATGCACTTGCTCATCAAAGCGGAACGCGTCGCGGAAATTCGAGAGGCTCTTTCTCCACTTCCCCAGGATTTGGAAGTGCGCATAAACATCGACCCGATTTAATTCCCGCACAAAAATTTTAGGGACTTATATACAAAACTCCACCCGATTTGCTTGGTTGGTGCCCTTCGATAAACTCAGGGACCGTCGGTTAGTGAGCTTGTCGAACTAGTCGAACCATGGTTGGTGCCCTTCGACAGGCTCAGGGAGCAGTTGGGAGTTGGAAGTGAGAAGTGAAGAGTGAGGAGTAAGGAGTAAGGAGTAAGGAGTAAGGAGTAAGGAGTAAGGAGTAAGGAGTAAGAAGTGTGAAACCACTGGGAAGGACGGTCCCCCGACCGTCCAAAAAGAGGAGGACATGAAAAAGGGCGGTCTCCCGACCGTCCAAGAAAGAATCATTTTTATAAATTCATCTCGAGAGGAATCGCAAATGAACCAGATACAGCAAAAAATCGCCGCCCAAAAATTTGCCGAATACTGGAAAGGGAAAGGCTACGAAAAGGGCGAATCCCAAAAATTCTGGATAGACTTGCTCGAACATGTTTACGGTGTCCAAAACGTCGCGGAATACATCTCGTTTGAAGACCAGGTGCATTTGGACCATACCAGTTTCATCGACGGATTCATTCCCTCGACCCATGTTCTCATTGAACAAAAAGGACTCGGCAAAGATTTGCGCAAGGGGATCAAGCAATCCGACGGCTCGGTACTCTCCCCTTTTCAGCAAGCGAAACGTTACGCCGCCGAACTTCCCTATTCTAAGCGCCCCCGCTGGATAATCACCTGCAACTTTTCGGAGTTCCTCGTTTACGATATGGAACAGCCGAACGCCGAACCGCAGCGGATTCTGCTGGAAAACCTGGAAAAGGAGTTTTATCGGCTCCAATTTTTGGTGAACGAAAAAGAAACCCTGCTGAACAAGGAAATGGAAATTTCATTAAAGGCAGGCGAACTCGTCGGGAAGCTCTACGACGCGCTTGTCAAGGAATACAAATCCCCGGACGAACACAGCTACAAAAGCCTGAACATCCTCTGCGTGCGTCTCGTGTTCTGCCTTTACGCCGAAGACGCCGGACTTTTCGCCACCCGCACCGCCTTCGAAGACTACCTGCGCTCCTTCAACCTTCCCAACGTCCGCAAGGGGCTCATCGACCTCTTCAAGGCACTGGACACCCGGGAAGAGGACCGCGACAAATACGACGAGACCATCAAGCCGTTCCCCTACGTGAACGGCGGGCTGTTCAAGGACGAACGGATTGAAATCCCGAATTTTACGCAGGAGATCGTGGACGTGCTGGTGAAGGATTGCGCGCCCTTCGACTGGGCGAAAATTTCCCCGACGATTTTCGGAGCCGTCTTTGAAAGCACGCTCAACCCGGAGACGCGGCGCAGCGGCGGCATGCACTACACCAGCGTCGAAAACATCCATAAGGCCATCGACCCGCTTTTCATGGACGCGCTCGAAGCCGAATACGCCGACATTCTCAAAATAAAAGCCGTCAAAACACGGCGACAAAGCCTGCTCGCTTTTCAAGAAAAATTGGGCAGCCTCACGTTCCTCGACCCGGCTTGCGGTTCGGGCAACTTTCTGACCGAAGCCTTCCTGAGCCTGCGTCGGCTGGAGAACAAAATCATTTCCGAAATCAACGAGGGCGAAGCGGTGCTCGGGCTGGACGGCTTCATCAAGGTGCATGTCGGCCAGTTCTACGGCATCGAAATCAACGACTTCGCCGTGACGGTGGCGAAAACCGCGCTGTGGATAGCCGAAAGCCAGATGGTCGCCGAAACGGAAAGGATCTTGAGCCGGAACATCCAGTTTTTGCCGCTGACCACCAACGCCTTCATCGTGGAAGGAAACGCGCTGCGCATGGACTGGGCGACGCTCCTCCCCGAAAGCCCCAAGAGCGCCCTGCCCGAAGACGACTTGTTCAAAGGCATCACCACCCACGTGGACGGAAGCGCGCACCGCTACGACTATATCATGGGCAACCCGCCGTTCGTTGGTGCGCGGCTTATGTCGGAAGAACAGAAAAAAGATGTAAACGATATTTGGGGAAAAACAAAGAATGTCGGAAATCTTGACTATGTTTCCTGCTGGTATAAAAAGGCTGCTGATTTAATCAAAGGCACGAACACAAAAGCCGCGCTTGTTTCAACAAACTCCATTACGCAAGGCGAACAGCCGGCAATTCTCTGGAAAACGCTGATGGAAAACGGCATAAAAATCAACTTTGCCTACCGCACGTTCCGCTGGGACAGCGAGTCAAACTTAAAAGCGCACGTGCATTGCGTTATCATCGGATTTAGTTGCCGCATATATTCAGCAGCTGCACCAAAGAGTTCTGCGGTTGAGACTGTTGAAGCCAAACGCATTTATATCAACGAAAAGCAAAGCATTGAAGCCAAAAACATCAACGGCTACTTGCTTGACGCGCCGGATATTTTTATTGAAAGCCGAAGCAAACCGCTGTGTAATGTGCCGGAAATCGGAATTGGAAACAAGCCGATAGACGGCGGAAACTATCTTTTTACCGAAGAGGAAAAGAACGCTTTCATCAAAAAGGAACCAGCAGCTGAAAAGTATTTCCGCAAGTGGCTTGGCTCGGACGAATTCATTAACTGTTATTTCCGTTACTGTTTATGGCTTGGTGAATGCTCACCGGCAGAACTGCGCAAAATGCCGGAATGCATGAAACGTGCACAGGCAGTGCGTGACTTCCGCCTTGCAAGCAAAAGCGTGCCCACACAGAAACTTGCCGATACGCCCACAAGATTCCACGTGGAAAATATGCCGGAAAACACATATTTGCTTATTCCTCGTGTATCTTCAGAAAAGCGGAGATATATTCCAATTGGATATATTGAGCCTCCAACATTAAGCAGCGATTCTGTTCATATCATCCCGGACGCAACGCTCTATGACTTCGGCGTGCTCACTTCAAGCGTTCACATGGCGTGGATGCGCGCTGTCTGCGGACGGCTCGAAATGCGGTACCGCTACTCAAACACAATCGTGTACAACAACTTCCCGTGGCCGGGAAAGGACGCAGGGAGAGAAGTCACTGGGAAGGACGGTCTCCCGACCGTCCAAAAATGGAAAGGCATAAATACGGACGGTCAGGAGACCGTCCAAGAAACGAAAAACAGAAAACCGTCCGTCATTGCGAGGAGCGGAGCGACGAAGCAATCTTTTGCAAATGCGCCGAAGATTGCCGCGCCTACGGCTCGCAATGACGGCGCGGAACAGCGCGCAAAAATCGCCCGTACTGCCCAAGGAATCCTCGATGCCCGCGCGCTCTACCCCGACTGTTCCCTCGCCGACCTCTACGACGAGACCACCATGCCGCCCGAGCTGCGCCGCGCCCACGAAGCCAACGACCGCGCCGTGATGGCCGCCTACGGTTTCGACCCCGCAATGACCGAGAGCGAAATCGTCGCGGAACTCTTCAAGATGTACGAGGAGCTGGCAAGGAAATAAGACAAACGGATTTGTTCGCGCCTAACGGCACTCACCACAAAGAGCGAAGAACGTTAGTTCTGAGCAAATCCGTGTGTTATGATCACGCTTCGACAAGCTAAGCGACCGATTGCCGAACTAATCGAAGGGCACTCGCCGCTATGCCGCTAATCACAAACTCATGCGCTTTGGAATGTTCCCAAAGCCCGTTTTGGCATTTTGCCATTCGCCGTCCCGGGCAAAAAACGGTCTTCGGCGTTTTGCCGAATGCTGTCCCGGGCAAAAAACGGTCTTCGGCGTTTTGCCGAATGTCGTCCCGGGCAAAAAACGGTCTTCGGCATCGTGCCGAATGTCCTTCCAAGCGGGATTAGAGCTTTGGAGAGAGAATTTAGAACTTAGAAATTAGATTTTTCCAGCGCCAAAATCAACTCCCAACTCCCAACTCCCAACTTCCAACTCCCGCCTCTCGTCGTTTTGCCGAATGCCGTCCCGAACAAAAAACGAGCTGGCAACCGTTTCTCCAAACTCCCAATTCATAACTCCCAACTACGTTTCTCTACGCAATAAAAAAGGACCGCTTTTCGGCGGTCCCGGATTGCTTTATAACAAAATTTAGAAGTTGTAGCTGAAGTTTACATCGAAATGGGTCGCGTCGCCGTCGATATCGCCGGAGCGCATCTTGATTTTGCCATCGACAGCCATTGCTTCGTTAATGGCATAGGCAACGCCAATCCAGAGGTTGAACTGATTGTCGCCGGCATTGTCTTCCCAAGCGCCTGCGCCGTTCCATTCGTCGTCAGTCAGCTTGTATTTGAACTCGATTCCGGCAAAGGGGGTCAGCCCGATTTCCTTAATCGTGTAGCCGATTTCTGCGCCTGTATTAAAAACGAGTCCACGTTCAAAATCGTTGTGTTCAAAACCCCAGTCCAGACCGGCTTCCACTCCCAAGAGGAGCTGCGGAATAAGTTCCTTGTAGAACTGTCCACCGAAGTAGATGGCCCATTCGTCCGAACCGATGTAGCCGCCTTCGCCTTCGTCGCCAAACGGGATGTTCAAATCCAAGAAGATGTTGACCATTTCTGGAAGAACGGCGTAACGCGCGCCAAAGGTAAAGTCGGTAAGGCCGCTGCCGTCCGGATCATCTTGAGAGGCGAATCCAAAGGACTGCAAGGATAATTCCAAGTTCGGAATGACAACATAGCGACCGCTGACGTTGATACCCCATCCGGACCAAGGATCGTCGGTGTCGTATTTGAACTGACCCTTTACGGTTCCTTTACCGGCTTCCGGAATTTTGTAATAATCCCAAGTCGCAAAGCTCGATGCGGCAACGAGCGCAACAGCGAGAGCTATTTTCTTGAACATCTTTGTCTCCTATTTTATTATGTGTGCCCCAAAAATAGAATGAAGTAAAAATTTTGTAAAGCGTCGTGTAAGCGCAATCACAAGGGAAAGGTTAAGGCGATTTTTTGGGGGGAACTTTCGCCTTTTTGTTTGGGGAGGATTTGTTCTTGGATGCGTCAAAAGGGAAGAAGAATTTTCCTTCCAGGATGCAGCCAGGTGCTCCGGGGTCGCATTCCTGATTCCGGCGATTGCAGTGCGTTTCGCTTAAAAAGCGGCATTCCCAACTCATACGATACCTCTGTGAAAATCAGCGTCTTGGCGGCGGTGGGGGTGGATAGTCGTCCGGCCTTCCGCGGTGCCTTCTGGGCGGTGGCGGCAAATAATGATGATGGTAGTGAAATTGCCATTCGACTTGCGGGGCGTAATGCGGACGGTAGGTTTCGCAAAAAACGGTCGAGTCGGCGGCGAGGTAGCAGAAGGTTTCCGACGATTGCCCGCGGCATTCGGAACCGTAGCAGACCTTGCAGCGGTAAACGCCTTCTGGAGTGTAAAAGCAGCGCTGTTCGGAATAGACGGTGGGCAAATCGCTTTGAACGACGCAGGAACTCAAGAAAAGAAAAAGGACCAGCCCGATTCCTTTGCGGAAAGAAACCGTTGCGTGCAACCTTTGAAGAGCATAAAATGGAAGAAAGGGCATTTTACCTCGTCAGCGTTTGAGTGGCGGCATTCCTTCCGTGGTTCCCGGCGAGGCTATTCTTCTTCGGACTTGAGATCCCGCAGCATCAGCATTTCGATAATGTCGGCGGGCTTTTTATTGTTGAAAAGTACTTCGTAAACCGCATTGACAATGGGCAGTTCCACGTGAACGCTGTCTGCCAGGGCTTTTGCGCTTTTGCAAGTCGGAACGCCTTCGGCGATCATGGTCATGTGCCCCATAATCTGCTCCAGAGTCTCGCCTTTGCCAATGCATTCCCCGACGTAGCGGTTCCGGCTGTGCTGGGAAAGGCAGGTCACAATCAGGTCGCCCATGCCGGCAAGCCCGGCGAATGTCCGAGGGTTGGCTCCGAGAGCGCGTCCCAATCGGCAGATTTCCGCTTGCCCGCGGGTGATGAGCGCCGCTCGGGTATTGTCGCCCGCGCCGATGCCGTAAAGCACGCCGCTAGCGATAGCGATGACATTCTTAATCGCGCCGCAAAGTTCGACTCCCACCTGATCCGTCGAAGTATAGACGCGAAGATAATTGTTGCTCATGAGCTGCTGCACTTTTTGGGCAGAAGCTTCGTGGGGGCACGCGGCGACGATGGTAGTGTAAACCCGGCGGGAAACTTCTTCGGCGTGGGTCGGCCCGCTGAGGGTCACGACGTGTTCGCTCTCGAGCCAGGGGACGTTTTCAAAAAGGACTTCGCTCATCCGCTGGTTGGTGCCTTCCAGAATGCCTTTGGTCGCGCAGACGACAAGGGGAATCTGGCCTTCGGGTTTGCACTTGGCGAATTCCTTGGCGACGTTTCCCATGAATTGTGACGGGACGACGAATAAGACGACTTCCGCTCCGGCAAGGGATTTTTTCATGTCGGTGGTATAGGTGAACGATTCCGGGAAAATAACACCGGGAAGCTTGTCTTTATATTGATGTTCCGTCGAAAGCAAATCGACTTCTTTTTGTGAAAAAGTCCAAAAGGAAACCTGATGACCGTTGTCGAAAAGGACTTGCCCGAGGGTGAGTCCCCATCCGCCGGTGCCGATAATAGTGACGTTCATAATACCAACCTTTTTTCTTGCAGAAAGTTAAACTTTTTTTCTTTTTTTGCCAAAGCCGTTTTCCGTTCCGTTCAGCAGACGCCGGATGTTGGCTTTGTGTTTGAAAATAACAAAAACCGCGACCAGCCAGGCAACCGCCAAAATCCCAGTGTGAATCTTGTCATGCGGGTATAGGTCGGGTTCCAGATAGCCGAAAAGGGAAAGCCCCGCGAGAGCGATGCAAGCACCGATGCTTCCGACTGAAACATATTTGGTGGAAAGGGTCAGAACGAGCCAGACGGCAAAGGAAAGGAGAGCGGTGACAGGAGCGATGGCGAGAAAAACGCCGAAAGCGGTCAGCACGCCCTTGCCCCCACGAAATCCGGCAAAACAGGTGAAACTGTGCCCGAGAATCGCGAGAATCCCGCAGACGAGAGGCAACCAGAAAAAGTCGGAACCGCCGTTTGCCTTTGACGCTTCGTTCATCCAGATGGCGATGGTCGGGGCGAAGAATCCCTTCAGCAAATCCACGATGACGACGGGAAGCGCGGGTTTGACGCCCAATACGCGGAACGTGTTCGTGAGTCCCGAATTTTTGGAACCGAAATCGCGGATGTCGTAATCTTTACCGTTTACGATTTTGGCGACCCAGATGGCGGTCGGGATGGCTCCCAAAAGATACGCTATCGGAAGCGAGAGTAAACTGTTCAAGGTCTTCGTCCTTTCTTAAAGTGAGTTTGCTGTCGAAATTCAGGCGGAGCGGTGCACCGTTCAAGTGGAACGCTTCGTAAAACGTCTTGAGAAGGTAACGCTTGTAGGATTCATCTACGGCGTCGGGTCGTCGGGTTTCGATATCGATGACCGGCGGCTCCACCATGATTTGGCAGGCGCGGGTCAGCTTGACAAGGCGTCCGGCGTGAGCGGGGTGCGGATTTTTGGCAATCGCTTCGGCAAAGACTTCGGCGACCCGGTCGCGCCCGATGACGCGGCGGCAGTTGGCATAGACGGAGCGGATTTCTTGCAGAATGCGGTGAACCCGCAGCCCTTCTTTCGCGCTGATGGAAAGAATCGGGATGTATTCAAAAAGCGGTTCCCGCTCCCGCATTTCCTTGACCATGCGGTCGAAGGATTTTTCCGTTTTGTCGGGAAGGATGTCCCACTTGTTCAAAATCAGAATCAGGCCTTTTCCCGCCTGGCGAATGTCCTGGATAATCCGGAAATCCTGTTCGGAGATGCCCAGCGTGGAGTCGATGACCAGCAGGGACAGGTCGGAGCGGCGAATGCTTTCCTGCGAGCGCATATTGCTGAAAATTTCCACTTCGTCTTCGACCTTGGCTTTTTTACGCAGCCCGGCGGTGTCCGTCACGACGAATTTTTCCCCGTTGGCGGTGAAGGTGCAATCGATGGAGTCGCGGGTCGTTCCCGGAATGTCCGAAACAACGGCGCGTTCTTCGCCGAGAAGCCGATTGAGAAGAGTCGATTTGCCCGCGTTCGGTCTGCCCAGAATGGCAAAGCGGATTGGGCGCTTTTCTTCTTTGTCCGAAGCGGTTTTGTTCGGAAGAAGGGAGATTACTTCGTCCAGCAGAGAAAGACAGGCGTATCCCGTAAGGGCGCTGATGGTGCGGGGCTGGCCCATGCCGAGAGAAAGAAGTTCCCAGCATTCGCTGCGGTCTTCGGGGCGTTCGCTCTTGTTCGCGACCAGAAGGACCTGCTTGTCGAGACGGCGAATCATTTTGGCGAACTGGTCGTCGAGTTTGGTAATGCCCACCCGTACATCGACCATAAAAAGGACCAAATCCGATTCCTGGATGGCGGTGAAAATTTGCTCGCGCACGTTGGCGGCAAGGACATCGATAGTTTCGTCGGGAAGAAATCCTCCCGTATCGACTACGGTAAATTCTCGCCCATGATACGTCGCTGTCTGGTAATGGCGATCGCGGGTGACGCCTTCCCTGTCCGAAACGACTGCAGCCCGGCGTCCGAGAATGCGGTTAAACAAAGAGGACTTTCCCACATTCGGGCGTCCGACAATACAAACTACAGGTAATTTACTCACGCTCCAAATATAGATAAGGCTGCTTTTAAAATGGCTGCGGCGAAGGAAAATGGAGTGGGAGATTTGTGATTCGTGGGGTGGGGGCTAGGAGTTAGGGGGAAGCGGCTGAAATCGGGCGGGAAGAGTATTTTAATGTTTTTTTTTTGCGCTTTCGTGGGACTAGTCGGCTTTTGGGAGAATATATTTCTTTCAAGGAGTTTTATATGGATGGTTTTTGGAATAAGTTGCGGTCTGCGCTTTTTGCGGGCCTTCTCGCCCCGGGACTTTGGGCTGTGCCGATGAACCCCACGCCTTTCACCATAGACAATGCGGGCGATTCCCTGACTCTTCGGGAAGTCGGCGACGAGCATTACAGCTACACGCACACCCTCGACGGCTATATCGTCATCCGTGGAGAGGACGGCGTTTACCGTTATGCGGCGGAGGATGGGACAGAAGGAAAATTTCGTGCGAAGAACGCGGATTTGCGTAGCGATGCGGAAAAGGCCTACTTGAAGGGGCTCGACAAGGATAAAGTCCAAAAGGCGCATTTCGAGAGGAATCCGGATCGGATTCTTTATCCAGACGACGAACGCGTGGAACGGGCCCCCTGGGTTCCGACCGTGGACACGTCCTCTTCAGCCGAGATGCCGCAGAGGCTTCCGCCCGCTTCGGGACATGTGAAAGGTACGAATCGCTTCCCGGTCCTGCTCGTGGAAAGCCCGGATATGGCAAACTGCGATTCGGCGGCGTATTATACGCAGGCCAACGCCGAGGGCTTTTCGGAAAGAGGACATATTGGTTCTATCAGGGATTACTTTATTTCGCAATCGGATGGAGCCTTTGTGCCAACTTTCGACGTGTATCCGGTGCAGGTGGGAAATTCCCTGTCTAGCTATGCCCAAAAGGAGGGACGTCTTATCAAGGAGGCTGTCGAGTCTCTGCGATCCAAATTTCCGAATTTCGATGCCAAAAAGTACGATGCCGATGGCGACGGGGAAATCGACGCTGTCGCCGTGATGTATGCAGGAACGAAGAGTGCGGCGAACAAACTCGGCGGCTTTGCCTATAAGCTGGAATATTATAATAGCTTAAATGACGGGGTCGGCAGACTGGATGCGGGAAACGGCGAGTATTTCAATCGGTATTTCGTCCTGTGGCAGATGGATTCTCAAACGAAAATGTCTCCCATTGCGCCATTTATCCACGAATTCAGCCATACGATGGGACTCAAGGATCATTACTGCGCCCATAGTACGAAATGCAATACGGATGATTACACGGACAGCGTATATCAGGCTCCAGGCGCTCACGCTTGGGACGTGATGGGAAGCGGAATGTACAACGGTCCCGCGCTGGGGGCGACTCCGGTAGGTTATAGCGCTTTTGAAAAAGCGTTTATGGGCTGGATTTCCTACAAGCCGTTCGATAATTCAGCTGCGGTTTCCGTCTTGACTCCTTTCAATACGACCAATGTCGCCTACAAAATTCCGGTCGAAGGCAAGGACGACGAATGGTTCATTTTGGAAAATCGGCAACGGACAGGTTGGGACGCGTATCTTCCGCATCACGGGATGCTGATATGGCATATCGACTATAATGAAAGAGCCTGGAAGCAAGACACTCTGAATAATTTTTCTGCGCATCAGCGTGTCGATGTCGTCGAGGCGGGAAACCTGAAAATCAATTCCTATAGCGATGGTTTTTATTATTCGACAGCAAAGGCCAATTTGATGGACGACCCGTTTCCGGGTTCGCAGAATGTGACCGCTTTTTCATTTACCGCTTGGGACGGAAATTCGTTAGGAGTGAATTTGTATAATATCCGGGAAGAGAGTGATGGTATTGTCTGCTTTGCGACGCGGGAAGGCATTTCAATAACCGCATGCCCCGATGAAAGTTCCTTGGCAAGCTCTAGTTCCGTCGCGGAATCGAGCTCTAGCTCTATTGCTGTTTCGAGTTCCAGTTCGGAATCGAGTTCCAGCTCCGGGTTCGTGGAAAGCTCGTCTTCGCTGGGCGAGTTCCTTTCGAGTTCTTCGGCTACGATGGCTGTCGTCCAAGTGCAGTCCATGGGACATTCCGTTAAACTTTTCGGGACGACCCTTTCCGTGCAATCCGGATTCTCCGGGCGGAAAATGGTTCGCGCCTACGACCTTTCGGGAAAGGAAGTTCTGCGAAAAACCTTCGACGATTTCTCGGCGGATATCGATTTGCGGGAAATGTCTGGGCAAGTGCTTATCGTGAAGCTATCCGCGCAAGGGCGTACGCTCGAGCTCAAACGTATCGCGGTGAATTGACGGCGAAGTTCCCCGGAGGGTGTTCCTGTTGGGAAAATTCTTTCTGCCATTGCGCGGCGCAAAACGACCGCTATGCAAACTCATCAAGCTTATCATGACTTTTTTTCAAATCGCTCGGTGTGCTTCGGTTAGTGTGCTTTGGCAACCGATCCCTGAGCCTGTCGAAGGGCCGCAACCGGTTGTCGAAGCACAGCAACCGTTTATCGAACTAGTCGAACCATAGATGCTTGGGAGGCTGCCTTTCCCTGTTTTTCTTAACTTCCCACTAGCCACTATTTTCACTACTTGATTTTTCTTCACCAAAACCGTTTTTTGATCAAGCCTTTTCCGATTCTTTCTATCTTTGGTGCGGAAAAATCCAAAGGTATCATTATGTCCGAAACGATGACTTCTGCGCAGGTGCGCAAATCCTTTATCCAGTTTTTTGAATCCAAAGGACACTTGTTTGTCCGCAGCTCGCCTGTAGTTCCGCACGACGATCCGACGCTGATGTTCACCAATGCGGGCATGAACCAGTTCAAGGCCATTTTCTTGGGAGACAATCCGAAGGGCTGGAAGCGCGTCTGCAACAGCCAAAAGTGCCTTCGCGTTTCGGGAAAGCACAACGATTTGGATGTGGTGGGTCGTGACAATTACCATCATACATTCTTTGAAATGCTCGGCAACTGGAGCTTTGGCGACTATTACAAGAAAGAAGCGATTAGTTGGGCGTGGGAACTTTTGACCGAAGTTTGGAAGCTCCCGAAAGAACGCCTTTTTGCGACCGTCTATAAAGAAGACGACGAAGCTTGGCAAATCTGGAAAGAGGTTTCCGGACTTCCCGACGACCGCATCATGCGCTTTGACGAGCACAGCAACTTTTGGGAAATGGGCGATACCGGTCCGTGCGGTCCCTGTTCCGAAATCCACTACGACCGTGGCGACCTCGCTACGCAGGCTGAAACGTTCAAGGACCCCATCAAGGGCGTGAACGGCGAAAACGACCGCTACATTGAAATTTGGAACAACGTGTTCATGCAATACGAGCGTCTGTCTAGTGGAGAACTTGTTCCGCTCAAAGCGAAGAACGTCGATACGGGCATGGGCTTTGAACGCATCTGCGCGATTCTTCAGGGGAAGACCAGCAACTACGACACCGACGTGTTCACGCCGATTATCCAGAAGGTCGCGGAACTTTCCGGCGTTCCTTACAAAGATGGCGCTGACGGAACCCCGCACCGTGTGATAGCCGACCATTTGCGGGCGTTGTCGTTCGCCATTGCGGACGGAGCGTTGCCCTCTAACGAAGGCCGCGGGTATGTGCTGCGTCGGATTTTGCGCCGAGCCAGTCGCTTTGCGCGTCTCTTAGGGCAGAATAAGCCGTTTGTCTGTCGTCTGGTCTCCGTCCTTGCCGATACGATGGGCGAAGCCTTTCCCGAAATCCGCGAACGCCAGGATTTTGTGGCTTCCGTAATCCAGAGCGAAGAGGAAAGCTTTATCCGCACCCTCGATTCCGGTTTGGAACGTTTCGCCGCTCTCTCCGAAGGCCTTGCCAAAGGCGAAAAAATTTCGGGCGACAAGGTTTTCCTCCTTTATGACACCTATGGATTCCCGCCGGATCTGACAGGCATTCTCGCCGAAGAAAAGGGCCTTTTAATCGACGAAGAAGGCTACGAGAAATGTATGGAAGAACAGAAGGCGCGTGCGCGAGCCAATATGAAGCAGGGCATCAACACGATGGGAACCGAAGGCTGGACGGCCTACAGCGATGCGAGTACGCATTTCGTCGGTTACGAACAAAGTTCCTGCGAAACAAAAATCGTGCGCTTCCGGGAAGACAAAGGGGTTTTGAACATCGTCTTGGAAAACTCTCCGTTTTATGCGGAAATGGGCGGTCAGGTCGGCGACAAGGGGACTCTCGTTTCGGGCGGTTTGGAAATCGCCGTATTCGATACCGTCAAGGTGAACGATACCGCAATCTGCCGGGGCAAGGTGATCAAAGGCGAAGCGAACAAGGAAACGATGTCTGCGCTTTTCTTTGCAACTGTGGATGACGCTCGCCGTTCGGACATTCGCAAGAACCACTCCGCGACGCATTTGTTGCAAGCCGCTTTGCGCCAGGTTCTCGGAACCCACGTACAGCAGCAGGGCAGCTTTGTTTCCAATGAACTTCTCCGATTCGATTTTAGCCACTTCAACGCGATGACCGCCGAGGAAATCCAGAAAGTGGAAGACCTGGTGAACGCCAAGGTGATGGAATGCTTGCCGGTGCACACCGACGTGATGGATGTGGACGCGGCGAAGGCGAGCGGCGCGATGGCGCTCTTCGGCGAAAAATACGGGGACAAGGTTCGGGTCGTCAAAATGGGCGGTGCCGAGGAATTTTCCAAAGAACTTTGCGGCGGCTTGCATGTGCAGAATACGGGCAACATCGGGCTGGTGAAAATCATTTCGGAATCCAGCGTTTCGTCCGGTGTGCGCCGTATCGAAGCGGTTTCCGGCAGGGGTGCCTTGGCGCTTCTCCGAGCGGGAACGGAAATTCTTTCGGCCCTTCGCGAACGCCTGCGCTGCAAAGACGCCGATTTGCTCGCGCGTATCGGCCAGACTTTTGAAAAAACGCAGAGCCTCGAAAAGAGCTTGCAGTCCGTCCGGTTGGAACTCGCCACTTTAGCGGCAAAGGAACTTTTGCAAGGCGCGGTAAATGTTTGCGGCGTGAAGCTCTATGTCCGCGAAATGGCGGAACCGGAAGACAAGTTCAAGGTCTTGCTGGATGGCGTGCAGAACAATATCGAAGCGGACTCGGTAATCGTCTTGGCGAACAAAGGCGATGGCAGCGGAAGCATCGCTGTCATGGTCGGAAAGAACGTTCAGGCGAAAGGCATCAAGGCCGGCGATTTGGTTCGAGACTTGGCAAAAGCTTGTGGCGGTAAGGGCGGCGGACGTCCGGATCGCGCGCAGGCGGGAACCCGCGAACCAGAAAAAATCAGTGCGGCAATCTCCAACGCCAACAACTGGATCCGCGAAAAAATCGGCGGATAAGAATCTCTGTTTGCAAACGGAAAATCAAACATCCGCAAGTCTTGACTTGCGGATGTTTTTGTCTGGAAGAGGATTTTCAGTCAAAGCTGACCAGGCAAAACCTTTTTCTCCTTGTAAGGAAAAAGGCGGTCAAATTCTTCGACATCGTTTTCGCAGACAAAATAACCGTCCGGATCTCGGTAAGTTCCGCGTGCCCCGTCCAAAAAACCGGGAACGAGTTCTTTTAGCAGAAAATAAGGAGCGTCAGGATCGTCTGCATATCGGATCCCTCGGTCTTTTGCCAATTCAAATCCGCATTTCCCGTAGAATTGGATATTTCCGCAGATGGCGATGCAACCCGCGCCCATCTCTTTTGCCCGGTTCAATGCGAATTCCAACAGGTGCTTTCCAATGCCTTGGCGCTGCTTGTCGGGGCGAACGCTGAAAGGTCCGAAGGTCATGATGGGAAGACTTTTTCGAGGAGGCGTTGATGGCTCGTCCAGCATAATTTCGCTTTGTGAAAACATAATGTGGGCGAGGATTTCACGGCTAGCCGTTTCCAGTACAAGGCTCAATTCCGGAATAAATTCGGGACGGCTTCGGTAACGGTGCAAAACGCAATGTTCTACGCATCCGGGCCTGTAGATGTTCCAGAAGGCGTTTCGGGTTAAGTTTTCCACAGCGAAAAAATCGGCGGGGGTTTCCTGTCGTATGGTGAATGAAAAATTGGGGTTCATTGTTTAAATCCTTTTTTGCGGGAACAGCGTATATCATTACAAGTTCCTCGGTGAAATTTTTGTTTTCCGGCAAAACCGTTCGGCTCTACCGGCAGGAAACAATGAACCGCATCTTTTGGATAAAAGTCATCCAACTCCGTGAAAAGTTTTTTCGAATATAGCAAATGCGCCTTTTTTGGGGGGGACTTATATACAAAATTCCACCCGATTTGCTTGGTTGGTGTGCTTCGACTAGTTCGCGGTTACCGAGCTTGCCGAGGAGCACTAACCGGCGGTCCCTGAGTTTATCGAAGGGCAGGGACCAGTTGGGAGTTATGAGTTGGGAGTTGGAACTGGGAACTTAAATCGCGAGTGTTGGGGCGGCCTCTAACCCAAAGGCTTAGAAGTCGCCGTTTTGGTTGGTGTTTTCGGATTCGCTTTGACATAAATGTTTGACGCGGAGTTTTATCGATTCGCAAAAAACAAAAACGCATCAAAATGAGCAAAACTTTTGATGCGAAACCCTAAAGTAGGAAATGGGGGACTTTGAACTTACTTGTTGATGGCCGCCAAAAAAGCGTCCTTCTTTTCTTGCAGAAAATCCCGGCTGTTGTATTTGCGAATGCGGCGAAGAGCCTGATCGCGAAGCTGGCGTACGCGTTCGTGGGAAATGTTCATGGATTCGCCCACTTCGCGGAGAGTCTGCGGAGCTTCCAAATTGATGCCGAAAATGCCTTCGATGACCTTGGCTTCCCGTTCCGGCAATTGCTCCATCAATTCCTTGGAAAGGTTTTCCACGCTTTGGATTTCGGAATCGGATTCCGGATTCGACGCCCTGCCGTCGGCCAAAACTTCGCCATAAGTCGCTTTGGAATCGGCTTTGAGCGGGCTGTCAAACGAAACGCCGCGTTGCCCGATTTGAATCAGTTCCCGGATGTCTTCGCTGATTTCCTTGCCGCGGGACTGTTCGTGCAAAGCCTTGCGGACTCTTAAATGCTGGTTTGCGGGCAGACGGATAAGGTTTCCTTGCTCGTTGATCGCCCGGGTGATGTAAGCCTTGATCCACCAGACGCCGTAGCTGATGAATTTCAGGCCGCGGGTATGTTCAAAACTTTCGATGGCTCGCACAAGCCCCATGGCTCCTTCGCTCACCAGATCCGGTAGGGGAATCGGGCAGCCGCGGTATTGGATGGCGACTTTCAAAACAAAGCGCATATTTGCGGAAATGAGTTTCTGACGGGCGATTTTGTCGCCTTCTTTGGCTTTTTGAAACAGAATCTGTTCTTCTTCGCGGGTAAGGGGAGCCGTTTTACGTATATCGTCCAAATAGCGTTTCAGGGTTACATCTGTGGAATCAATATGCATCTATTATCCTTTTTTCTATAATATCGCTTTTTTTTAGAGCAAGGAACGTGCCAATCATGTAAATTTTTTAGGATTGTGAAAAAGGGCACTCATTTTGGAAAAATTTTATGGCTGGCATAGAAAAAAAGCCGTTCTGGTTGAAGTGAATTGGCGTCTGGATGGGCATGTCTTTTTGCATTCGTTGAAAATATAGTAAATAAATGATGACGTTTTGATGTTAAATGTAATCTATTTTGTCCATTTTGGGAAAAGAATCTCCGATTCGATGTGTTTTTTGTCGTGCAAGGGCAAAAATCCTATATTTGAAGCCGTATGACAATTCAAGAACCGGATCAATCCGTCTGGGATCGCTTTTGGGCGCGTAAAAAAGATCTGTCTAAGGTCTATCCTGCTTCGCCGACGATTTTGAAGACGATTTACAAGCATTTCCCGAATGTGCGGGGAATGAAAATTTTGGAAGTGGGACCCGGTTCGGGTCGCGACAGCGCGGACTTGGCAAAACAGGGCGCAGATGTCTATGTTCTCGATTTTTCGGCGGAAAGCTTAAAAACCGTAGAAGCATTGCGGATTCGGGAACATCTGGAAGAAAATCTGCATTGCATCCGCGGAGACGCTTTCCATTCTCCGTTTCCGGACGGTACTTTTGACTTGGTGTTCCATCAGGGATTGGCGGAACATTTTGTGGATCCGCAGCCGCTGATCGAGGAAAATTTCCGGATTGTAAAACCGGGCGGCTATTTCCTTTGCGATGTTCCGCAGACTTTCCACTTATATACAGTCGTCAAGCACATTCTGATTGCGATGAAAAAGTGGTTTGCAGGTTGGGAAACGCAATTTACCATCGGTCAATTGCGCCGTCTAGTGAAAAGTTCGGGTTTTCAAATCCGCTATGAATATGGCGACTGGATGCGCCCGAATTTCTTTTATCGCTCTTTTCGGGAATTGTGTTTTAAATTCAACGTGGAATTGCCGAAGTATCCGTTTGCTGGTACCGCTTACCAAAAAGCGAACAACTGGATTTTGGACCGCTTTGACAGGATCGCGCTTTCGCGCTATACGCAGCTGTCTATCGGGATTCTTTCGCAAAAGCCCAAAGAATAAATTTCCATGGCAAGAAAAATTTTCCTGAAAAGGCTTTAATGCTCCCGGGTCGAGGAAAAAGAGTTTGTATTTTCAAAGGATGAATTTGCATTGATGAATACTCGGGTAAAGTCCTCTTTGATTTTTGGCGTAAAGCTGCTGGTCACTCTCGTCCCGTGTTACTTTGTCTATAATAAGATCGTCGGCACGCCGGGTTGGGATACGGGCGACATTTGGGATCTGTTTTCCGCAGCATCTATCCGTCCGCTTTTCATCGCTTTGCTCTGCCTTTTCCTCTCTAATTTTACGGGCTGCCTGCAATGGAAGTTGCTGCTTGAAAAGCAGGGCGTCCGCTTGGGCTTTGGACATCTGGTAAAGCTCTATTTCGTCGGTTTGTTCTTCAACAATTTCATGCCGGGAAATGTCGGTGGCGATTTAAAAAAAGTTTATGATATTCGAATGCAGGGCGACCAGAAAACGCTGGGCGGGGGGCTTACTGCGACTTTTTTTGACCGTCTTTTCGGGCTTTTCTTTTTGAATGTTCTGGCTCTGGCCGTGGGCTTCCTCTTCTTTGTCCACGATCCGGAACAGCGTCTGTTCCTTTTGCCTTCGTTCTGGGTGTTTTTGGGATTTTGCACTTTGTTTGCGGGGCTTTTCAGCAAACGCCTGGGCCGCATTTTCGCCTGGTTCTCGGGAAAGATTTTTCCGGCTCGAATCCAGATTCGCATTCTCCATTTTCAGGAGCGCTTCCAGCAATTTCGCAGCGGAAAGCTTTGGGTGCACATCACGATTCTTTCTGCCGTGACGCAGAGCTTGCGGATTGTCGTGCATTTCTTTTGCGGGCTGGTCATCGGCCTTTCCATCGATGTGTCGTGGTATTTTTTCTTCATCCCGATGGTCGCCGTCGTCAGTGCGCTACCCATTTCCATCGGCGGTTTTGGACCGAGAGAGCTTCTTGCTCAATCGCTTTTTGAACGGATCGGAACTCCGGGACTTTCTGCGGTGATGGTGCAGTTGCTTGCCTACTTGGTCAGTCTGGTGGTAAGCCTCTTTGGTGCCGTCTTCTTCCTGTCCGAAAAGAAAAAACGCCGCTAGCCTTAGCGACGTCCGAGGAAAAAGGGGCTTGCTTTCTAGCCGTTTTTGGCGCGAAGGAATTGTTCGTAAACAAGAGGGACGAGTTCGGTTTTCGGATTGACGGGGTGGTCTTCGGCGAGAACCTTCACATCGACGGGTTCCAGAATGGTGGATTTGACAATGACTTTGCCCGTATTTTTCCGGGATTCCCATGTCTCGCGGGAGCCTTCAATGTAAATGGGGAGAATCGTGGCGTTGAGGTCGGAGGCAAGGCGGAATGCTCCGCTTTTAAATGGTTTGACCGTGCCGTCTTTGCTGCGGGTTCCTTCCGGGAAAACAAAAACGTGAACGGTTTCCTTTGAATTTTCGATGCGCTCTTTGATGATTTTGCCCGTTTTGGAATTTTGGCGATCGACGAAGATGCAATGCAGAGCTTTCATCCAGAAATTGAGGAACGGAATGTAGGTGAGTTCCTTTTTGGCAAAAAAGCCGATGGTTCGCCCGAGCGAAAGGAAGACGATGGGAATGTCGAAATAGGACTGATGATTTCCGACGACAAAAACCGGACGGTTCCAATCCACGCGGGAAAGGGCGGACTGGTTTGCAATATCGATTTGTACCCGCAGCACTTTAAAACAATACTTCGCAAAATCCTGAACGTGAAAATCTACCCAGGCGTCCACCGTTTTTTTCATCAGGAATCGACGAAATAAAAAGCGAGGAGTGGCGAAAATCATGTAAGACAGGATAAGCAGAACGCAACGAATCTTAAAAAGAAAAAGAGGCATGGGCGACTTCTCCAGAACAGGTCTGTCCAAATAGCAGAGAAAGCGGGACGGCTTGAATTCGGAAAGACGGCCTTTCCAAAAACGTTTTTTACAATATAATAAAATCAATACCGCTTCTGCGCGGGTGACTCCCACATAAAATAGACGTTTTTCTTCTTCCAGCTGGCGTTTTCTTTGCTTTCTCGTTCCCTCGCATTCTCCCGGTGTCAGCCTTTCGGCGAGTCCGGCGTAAAAGACGACCGTGTATTGAAGGCCCTTGGAGCCATGGACGGTCTCCACGTGCACTCCCGGAATTTCTGGCGAGTCCTCTTCGGCTTCCCGGAAAGTGGGAATGGAAAAATCGGCAAGGGCTTCTTCGTAGTAGAGTCGCTGTCGGTTGTAGCGCACGAGAATCGCAAAGTGGCTAAATTCCAGGTCGTAGGCGGTTCGCAGTTCCCGGATTTTGGCGACAATCCGGAGCATTTCTATTTGCGGGTTGTCGCTTTCCCATATTTCGGGCCTTCTATTTTCTAAAAAAAGCGGATTTTGGGAATGATTTCCCGCCCGGAGCGTTTTTCGCAAAAGCAGCGGCTTTTCTTTGAAGATGTTGTTTGCCAAGTACAGCACTTGAGGAACGGAACGGTAATTCCATTCGAGCCGCAACAATTGGGAATGGGGAAAGTCCCTGCGGAAACGAAGGATGTTTCCGATGTCCGCCCCGCGAAACCCGTAAATCGCCTGATCGTCATCGCCGACAGCAAAAAGGTGCGGACGGTCTCCCAGAATGGCGCGCACCAGAAGATATTGGGACTGGTTGATGTCCTGGTATTCGTCCACGAGAATTTCCTGGAAACGTTGCTGGATTTCCTGCTTGACTTGGGCATTGTTCTGCAAAAGATCTGTAGAAAGGTAGATCAGGTCTTCAAAAACGATATTGCCCGATTGCAGAACGCTTTCTTGAATGGGCTTTAATTTGCGGACGAGTTTATGTGAAAGGCGAGGATTGAAAAGCTCCTCCCTGGAAAGCTTTCGCGCGGCGATGCGCCTTTCGGAAAGAGCACAGGCGAAATATTCGGATTCTTCGGAAACGGGTTTCGGCACTTTTTGAAAACCGGCCAGTTCCCAGCCGAATTTTCCATTGAACTTTTCCCGTAAAATGGAATAAGCCAGGGAGTGGAAGGTGCTCAAGCGGATATCCGCATCGGGGAACAGTTTCTGCACGCGTTCCCGCATTTCTTGCGCCGCTTTGGCGGTGAAAGTCAGCGCCAGAATCGATTCGGGCTTGACTCCTTGCAGGACTCGCCATTGGATGCGCCTTGTCAGCACGGCGGTTTTTCCCGAGCCGGCGGCGGCAAGGATCATCAGCGGGCCGTTTTGGGCGTGGTCGTAGAGGACCGCATTTCTCTGATCGCTGTTGAGGCCTTTCAGAATTTCCTTTTCCATTTCCTCTCTTTCCATATTTTCCTCTTTGAAAGTCGGTGGACTTTTGCCCGAATCTGTCTCTATGGGTGTAAACGCTCGAAACGGGAAAAATGGGAAAAAGCATTCGATTTTTTTCTGAATGATGAAATGAAATTTTTGGCAAGGGGTTGTACGAAAATTTTCGGTGGATAAGTTGTGATTTTTGATGTAGTCTGTTTGGTGAGATAGTGGTCATTCAAATGGTTATATATTCTGAATAAAATGCCGACCGCCGGTTTTTGCGGTTTTTTGCGGTTTCTGAATTTTTTTGCGCTGGCCAGTCCTTTTTAACGCGTTTTTATTAAATTCTCGCCAGTTTTGATTTGAAACCTTTGTGAGATGATTGGGTCGAAATGCCTTTAGATAATGTAATCCGTCTCCAGGACGCCCGTTCGAGCGTTTGGGACGATGTCCTTTCTTGCTTGCGTGATTTGCTTCCGGCGAATGGTTTTGGAATGTGGTTCGGAAACAGGAACCTGACTTTGGATTCCATTGAAGACGGGCGTGCCAGGCTGGTCGCTTCCAACGAACTGGTCGCTTCTTGGGTCGATGGGCATTTCAAGGAAGCTCTCCTGTCGGCGTTTCGCCAGGTTTCCGATGTCGTTGATTATACGATTTCCGTTTCTCCGGATAGTCTGGCTTCCCAGGTCCAGGAATTTTCATCGGCGGCGGTCGCTCCGGTCTTAAGCACCCGAGCGGAAAAAGAGCAGGAACGGGCGAAAAGAAAAGAGGCGCTTCTCGCATCCTTTTACCCGGATTACCGTTTTGACACGTTTGTCGAAGGCGAATCGAATCGGATTGCGCTCGCCATGTGCCGTTCCGTAGCGGAAAATCCGCAGGAATGTTCCATGAACCCGTTCTTTCTTTTTGGGGGCCGGGAGTCGGCAAAACGCACTTGCTCCAGTCCATTGGGCGCTATGCGCTGACGTATGAAACCGCACCGACGGTCGTTTACCGGACTGCCGAACAGTTCCTCAAGGATTTTATGAAAACGCAGAATCCGGATCTTTCTCGGCAGGAACGCGCGGAAGCTTCGGCGGAATTGCGTCGGACGTATGAAGATTCGCAGTTGCTGCTGATGGACGACATCCAGATTTTGGCGGGAATCGGTCATGGAGCGACGGAAAAAGCCCTGTTCCAAGTGTTGCAGGCGCGGGTCAATTCCAAACGGGTGACGGTTTTTAGCGCCGATCGCCGTCCCTCGGAAATACCGAGCTTGTTTGAAGGATTTTCCCGATTTGACGGCAACAGCATCGCCGTAAGCGTGCCCGATCTGATTACCCGCGTAAACATTTTGCGGAGGAAAGCCGCCGCATTGCAAATCCCCGCGGAAGAACGGGAAAAGATTTTCCAGTGGGTCGCGAGACACCAGCAAGGCAATGTCCGGGAAATCGAAGGAGTTGTCGCCAAGCTTTTTGCCTATCACGATTTGTTGGGCATCTCATTGACGTTGGATTTGTTCAAGGAACTTTGCGGCTCGTGCGACACGACCTTGCCGACGGCGAGCGGGAAAAAAGCGGCGATTACGATTTCGTCCATCAAAGAGGTCGTCGCGGCGGCCCATGGGATTTCCGTCGAATCTCTGACGGCGAATACGCGGGTGCGGTCGGTTTCGGAGCCTCGCAAAATCGCCATGTATTTTTGTCGCCAGCTGACCAAGGAATCGCTGCTGAATATCGGCTTCCAGTTCGGCGGGCGCAATTATGCGACGGTCATCGCGAGCATCAAGGCGGTGGAACGGGAAATGCGCCGGAATCCGGATTACGCCCAGTCGATAGAAAAGATTCGCCAGTCGTTTTCCCTGTAGCGAGCTTCGGCTCTTTCCAACGGGCCACTCACCACGACTTGTTCACTTATGGCAAGTTGGAATAATCCGCTGGACGGTGAGCGGGAAAATGTGTGCGGCAGCGCATCGTTTTGACAAGAATGGGGAATTGCCTGCGCTAGGGGCCGCTTCGGTCATTTTTTGTTTACCGAGGAATGTAAAAAAGTGTAAATTTATAATGTGGAAAGGAATATCTGGACAAAAAAGGGTTTTACCCTGGTAGAAGTGCTGACTGTTGTCATCATCATCGGCATTTTATCGGCTGCGGGCTATGCCGGTTTGCAGCGTGCCATCGCCAATTCCCGGATAAAGGATGCGGCGTTCAATATGGCGGCATTCATGGAAACCGCTTCGAATAAAGCGCGCCAGTTGAACGATACCGTATGCGTCAAAAAAATTTCGGACAAGCTGCTCGGCATGTATCAAGGTTCCTGTGGCAATATTGCGGATGATTCGGATGAAATCGACCGCTTGGAAATGGTGGTCGGCGTAAAAATCATCGACGGATCCATGGACGGCTATGATGTATCCAATCTTTCCGACGGGGCGGATTTTGTCCACCGTTTCGGGCTTTCCGCCGCTCCTGCCGGGTATTTCTTGGCGCGATACGGCAGCGAATCTCTCTACGGTATCGCTGTCAAATACAAAAACAAAAACGCCGTGGTGCCCCGTGTGAGCTATGACGGATCTTCCTGGTCGGATTTATAAGAGGCTTTTATGAAAGGGCGGAACGGACAGAATGGCAAAAAGGGATTCGGCATCGTCGAAGTGCTGGTTTCCATTGCCGTACTCGGATTCCTGTATGCGGCATTGAACCATTTGCAAACCGGGAATCGAGATGCTCTTCTCCGGATTCGCGGACGTGACGGCGCTATTGAAGTGGCGCAACAGATTGTCGATTCTTTGAATAACATGGGACTCGCTTTGCTGCGGGAAGACACGATTCGTTTTGAGGGAATTTCCCGGACGTGGCGGGGGCAGCCCGGATTGATTTCCCATGACATGACGGTGGAATACTCCGCACTCGTTCTGACTTCTCCGGATTCGAGCTTTTTAGCTTCGGATTCTTCGGATTACGAAAACGTTTCCCATATCTACGCCAAACGGGTACTCATTACGGTTTCGTGGCCTTTTAAAAACTCGCTGCAATCGATTCAGCTTTCGAGGATAATCAGATGAACAAGCGCGGATTCACCTTGATGGAACTCGTCGTGTATATGGCGATGATAGGCATTGTTGTGCTGGTCGCGGGCGAAGCGTTTTCCAATAGTACCCGTTTCCGCGTGCGCTCCCAAAACATGTTGAAAGCGGCGCAGCTGGCGGAAAATGTCGGTGTACTTTTTAAGGACGACGTTTCGCAGCTAGGGGCGAAAAGTTCCAAGGAGTTGAGCCTTGGGGCATCAGCCGATACGTTTTTTGTGGAGAGGGAGAATATTTACATCCATCCAGATGATGCCACCCGTCCGGATTCCTCTTCTTTTGTAATCGTGAAGGATTTTAATGGTGTCGCCGGAAATGACAGCTTGGGACTTTTGCGGATGCGTTATCGGGGAGATGGAACTTACGGCGCTGTGGAAAAAATCGGCTGGTATGTGAAAAACGGCGTACTGAAACGTTCCTGCCAAACGATTTCCGGCGTGGAAGATCCTGAAAATTGTCCTTTAGACGAACCATTGACCGTTGAAATGGCGGAAAATGTGGATCTCTTTACGGTTCTCCCGGCGAAACCGCAGGCTGACCTTGCGAATTCCCGGATTTTGCCGAGTTCAGATACCTCCGAAAAGGCCTTCCGACTGATTCCCCGTTTTGGCGACGACAATTTTGCGTATTTGCAGGCGACTCCGTCCAGCGGCGGTACATCCGTCGGACTCAGCGGTTTCGCTTCGAATTACGACTTTGAATTGCAAAAGCCGACAAACGACGGGAAAAACGCAAACCAGGTCTTTTTGGCAACTGCTAACAGCAATGCCGGAAATTGGAAAAGCCTTTGCAAAAAAATTTCTTTGGAATCTGGCGTAGAATACGAAATCTCTTTTTCCATGCCCTATTCCGAAGACGCCAGCCGGATGTTTTGCCCGGGGCGCGACCACATGTCCGTCGGTTTCCGCTATGTGAACGACGCTTCCCGACCGGCGGAATTGAACGACTTTCTGTTTTACCCGCCGACTCTCGAAGGCGCTGCAGAAGGCTTGCGCTCCATGCGATTCAGCGTCAAGGAGACCATTAATGACGTCTGCCTCGCCTTCACCTTCGCCTCTTATTCTCCGGTAGCGGCGACAGGGACTGTTTTTTTGAGCGATGTGCAATTGCGCAAGGTGGAAAGCGCGAATTACCAGTTTGACGAATCGATCAATATAAACGAATCGGACGCCCAATATGTGCGGAATAAGCAGAATGTAAAAGCCCTGCGCTGGCATTTGGTGGTGAATCAAAATGGGGAAACGGGACAGGTCACTTCGGTGGTGCCGATTCCCAGCAACGGACCCCGGGATTAAGGAGGCTTTATGCTGCAAAGGAAAAAAGGTGTTTCTTTAATCACGGTTCTTTTGTTCATGCTTGTGGCGACCATCGCGGCGACGGCGACCTATCGCTGGATTACCCGGGAAGGGGAGTCTTCGGCGTCACGCATGGTGCGCAGCGAAGCGTATATGAGTGCGGTTTCCGGTATTGAAGCGGCCCGTTCTTGGATGACCTACCACGGAAACGATGTGGGGGCACTCATTGCCGATTATTTTGCAAATGACAAGAAACCGATCCTTTTGGATTCGGCTCTTGCGCCTTTGAACCGCAGCGGGCAAAACTACAATGTATGGCTGACGGGTGTGAATGCGAAAAAAAATTCCTATAAGCTGAAGATTTTTTCGGAGGGCGAAGCGCGTAATGGAGCCAAACACAGCGAAGTCGCCATTTTGAATGTGAACGGATTGTATCGCGTGCAGATACCGCAGGAAGGTTCTGAAATAGATTTTAACGAAGCGTTTTTTGGATCTCTAGCGAGTGCTGGTGATTTAAATGTGAATTCGATCATTGTCAATGGAAGCCCCGATGCGACAAATGGCGGTGGAGCCGCCTTTAGTACCGTCAATGTGACCGATTATCTATTTGTGACGGGAACGGCGGAGTTCAATTCCTCCACCAATGTGGGGACCATGTATGTGGAAGGCGATTTTATGCGCTGCACAAATGTTAATGTAAACGGGGATGTCTTCGTTGGCGGAAAATGGTACGCAACGATGGGGGGAGCCGGTGACGTGATTGCAGGGGATTTGTATGTAGCTGGCGGCATTGATTTGACATGGCAGGGCCCCAGAACCCAAGGTGGTTGTGGCGGAGGAATCGGCGGAACTCTTTCTGTGAGTGGCAATTTGACTTCCGACGGTACGGTAAAGATGCCGGATAATAATGGAACGTGGAACTTGAAAGTAGGGAAAAATTTGGTCATCAATGATGCGATGGTTTTTAACACGGGAGGTAATAGCAATCAAAGTTTTCCGTTGGAAGTGGGTTTGAACACTTATATCAAAGATGGCATTTCTGGAACCCATAACTATGTGGATGTAGCCAGAGTAAAATTTGGAGCCTCTGCTTCAACGGATACATATATCCCCAATGTATATCGAGTGAATGCGGTCGATGCTGAAAAATCGGGCGATCCGAGTACCTATTTCCAGTCGGCGTTATCGGGAGACATTGCCTATTTCAGTATTACGGGACAATACCATAATGGCGGAGCACCAACGAATTTGAATGATTGGAAGGCAAATCGTTTGGATTCACTTAAAGAAAGAATCAAAGATGGCGGAACGGCGAATGGTTGCCAAACGGACAAGTATGTGGAAGATCCGATTCAGTTCAATAAGGATATCCTTACTTCGGAAGTGGTTTTAAAGCAGGAGAGCCATGCCGCATGTCCTGCTTTGGATATATGGAAACAGTGGCCTTCCGATTGGGTCGCTCAAGTAAACGCCTGTTATGCGACTGCGGAAAGCGATGAAAAGTATGACGATACTTGGCTAGTTATTGATTTGACAGATCCCATGTTTGCTACTCCAGGAACATTGCTTGACGGCAAGTATGTTTTCATTATTCATTCCGACGGCAACAGTGGCAATGAATTTGTTTTGCCAGCAATGACTGAGCAATCTAAAGCGTTTATCTATTTCCCCGACGGTTGGAATAAAACTATTCGATTCTATAAAGGGGATAGCGATAACAATCATTACTTTATATTTAGCGATAAAGACATCAAAGATTTCCAAATGAATGTGAACCATCCGATGCAAGGTTCCATCTTTATGTCGAATTGCGCTTCTTTAAACACGGGAACGCATAATGCCGCATTGTCCGCCGTATCGGATAAGGATTTTAACGATATGTTGGCTACTTCCGGGATTATTTGCAACAATGATGGATCGGGAAAATGCAACTCTAATTCTGGAACTGGTGGCTCTTCGGGTGGTTCCGGCGGTTCTTCCACCACATCGTCTGGAGCGTACGACTCCTATTACATCGCGACCGCTCCGCAGCTGGGGATTACGCTGGAATCCCAGTACGAAGCCAAGGAAAAAGCGCCGTCGGCAAATAATTATAACGGCATTTCCCCGTCGATTCTCGTCCTTCCGCGCGTCATTTATTTGAACAGGGACCCGGTTGGGCAACTTTCCGATTATTATACGGTCATCAATTTGAACGGGGCGAATGAAACGCCTTCCGCATCGAATGTTTCCTGCTCGCCGTCAGGCATCAATACGGCGGGATTGCTTTATCAAAACGACGCCTTGATTGATGAAGGAATTTATGAATGTGCTTATTCTTCAACGGGTTCCTATGGGACGGTACCTTTCTATGTCGTTATTTCCGGCACGGCGGGGACAACGCCTGCGGTGAAGTTTAAAGAAAGTGCTGCCGAAATCGCTCCGGGGGGAACTTGTGCGGAGGTGACCCTTGTGGTACCTTCTTCGACGCGAGCAAATCC
Source organism: Fibrobacter sp. UWS1 (assembly GCF_002300445.1). Classification (NCBI taxonomy): domain Bacteria; kingdom Pseudomonadati; phylum Fibrobacterota; class Fibrobacteria; order Fibrobacterales; family Fibrobacteraceae; genus Fibrobacter; species Fibrobacter sp. UWS1. Next base: position 893,021 of record NZ_NSGW01000001.1, on the reverse strand, counting down.
GATTTCCGTGGATGTTTCTGTATCTTCATTGCCATCTGATTGGACAATGACCGCTTTGTCGGGAGTATCGGAGCGCTCGGGGACGACTGACTTGAATAGAATTTTTACGGCGTCGGCAACGCCTTCGGCTACGGGCGCAAGCGAAATAGCGTTGTTTAAGGTCTGCGCTAATTCCGGAGCGGCTCAAGGAACGATGCTTTTCCAACTGGTGACGCCTTGCGAGGGCTGTATTATCGGTTCCCCGAATTTGGAAATCGTTGCGGTAACTGGTCATGCTGAAGTGGAGCGTAAATCCTTGGAGGCGTATTGCGCGCAAACGGAAAATGTACAAATTTGCGAAGATGAAGGTTGGGATGAAAAAGCGCACTATCCGGATTGCGATGATTTCATTTCGGGCTCGTGGGTAGAGGCTTCCGGCCTGAATTGCAGCGTGGAAGAAGTGAACAATAAATGGTCTTGCGGAACGAATCTCTCTATCGGTTTAAAAGGGGTATCTTCCGTTCCCGATTATTGCGAACGGATAATCCCCTCGGAAAACAATTCCATTTTAAGCCCGGAAAACGATCAAACCTATCCGCTGTATGCGTCCGTCAAAAGGAAACCCTATACCCTTACCGTGAAACTCGAAGGCGCATCCTCCAACGATGCAAAAATTCATGTTTATGAATCGGCTACTGGAACGTATCCTTCTTCGCCATCTTATACATGTACGCAAAGCGATGGCGCTTGTGATTATACCGTTTATGCGGGAAGCCGTATCAAGCTTTCCTATGAAGAAGGGAGCGATAAATTCTCCTATTGGAAGTGCTTGGGGGATAATTGTCCCGTCAATATTTCGAACTCTTCGGATTATTCGCTTTTGATTTCTGCCGATAACGAAGTCACGGCAAAATTCAATGATAAGGACAAGCATTGTTTCTACGAAGATTTTCTTTCGCTGAAGGCCTTCTGCAGTGCCGGGGAAACGAATTGCATACAAAATTGCACATCCAGTGGAGGTTGCGATATTTCGCAGACATCGGCGAATTGGCAGATGATGTTTACCAATGTCAAAGGTAACAACAAGTCGAATGCAGCCCCTGTTATCAAAGACGGCGCCATTTATACGACAAATACGAAAAATGCGAACAATAAGAACGGAACGCAGACCCTTGTGTTGCGAGCAGCAGATGCAGGATCCAACGGTACGATGACCTCCCTGTTTCAAACGACCATTATGCCATCGAATAAGCAAAATGAATTTTTGAATTCCGGCATCATCTTTCGGGCGAACGCGACGATGAGCGAATATCTGATTTTGAATGTATTCGGTGTGGGTTTTGGGGATGCAGGCGTTCTTACTGCCCGTATTTGCAAAGGAGCTGGTCAGGGGATTCAGAACAGCAGCGGCTGCATTGAAAAGACTCTCTTGGATGTAAACGGTGTTCAGAGAATCATTTCACCTACGACGATGATTAAACTTTCCATGACAGTTTCCTCTTCCACGTTGACTGTTAGCGCGACGGTTTCTTCTTCGATTCTTGGGGAGATTTTTGATATATCTTCTACCGTGGGGGCGACTTTTGATCTTTCGTCTTATGGAATGAACGATTTGGAGCACCAGTATGTGGGTTTTGCCCTTGCCGATTCGCCTTTCCGCGTGTACGATTTAGGTTGGGAAAGCTTTGATTATGGTGACGCTTGCTGGGAGACGCCCAAGCTCAGCTGTTCCTTTAAGGCGAATTATTTAGGGAGCATCGTCCCTAAAGACAGCTTGGTGACGCCTTGGGTAGGCACTTCTAGCTGGTTCAGCGAAAACGGTTGCACGTTGAAGTTTTACTATAATGGCTTGGATAATCAAACTTCTTACAACGGCTTTTCTTGGGGAGGCTATGGATTCTCCCTGGTCGGTTCGTATTACCAGTTTTCCGAAGGCGGCCTTCACGGAGTCCCTGATTCCGGTTCTTTTATATGGAACGGCATTACGTATAATTATACGGGCATTCGGCAAAATGTTGTGGTGCAAGCGGACTGTCCTAGCAGCCTGAATTCCAGTTTAAGCGGTGACACGGCGTCTTGCGGAACGTTCATGGTGGGGGAAGTGACTCGCTGTGGTGAAAATGCGGTGATTTTGTCGGGTTCGGAAGAATATGTGCCTGCGGAAACTGACAAAGAATTTTTAACAGGTGCTGCGCTCAATTTAAGGGAGGCCACGCTTTATTTCCATATAGCCAACTTAGATGAAAATGCGACAATCACCGTATATCTAAAAGACTCTTTGGGAAATTTCAGTTTGCCCGGGTACCTTACTACGAATGGAGATGTTTCGCTGAATGTGAATGTCATGTCGGATTTGGAAACCTTTGACCCCCAGGCTGTAACCGCCGTGATTTTAAAGGGTACTTCCTATTTTTATGTTTCCTATATCGCGTCCTCTTGCCCTTATGCGTTAGGGATCGCCAGTTGTGGCGCAACTTATAACGGGACTTCTTGGAAAATCGATGCGAAATTTACCAACCCGGAGGGGGTGGCGAGTAACGGGTGTTCTGTAACGCCTTCTTCGAGTGAAATTAACGGATTGTCAGACGTTACATGCCCCACAGATGGCAGCGGATTTTCGATTAGTGATCCGGACCTATACACGCGCTTAAACAATGGCGGAGTGGATTTGTCGTATTCGTTTGTTGTAAAAGCGAAAAGTTCGACAGGGAGCGAAGTTTCTTGCACGACGGATGAAGTGACTTTCAAACCGGCGGCAATTACTTGTTCCGTCGCGAAATCCGAAGTCTTTACCGGAGCAGGGGTTCCCAAATTGACCTATCGAATTGACAATTGCCCGTCTAGCGGTTGCGATTATACTTTGGAGCTGGAAGGAACGGGAGAATCCGCTTCGGGAACGACTTCGGGGAATTCGGAAACTTGGTCTCCGACGGCGAATACGACGCCTCCTTTATCTGCCGGAGAGTATTTCTATAAAATTTCTTCGATGGGGAAAACGGCGAGTTGCAACTTTACAGTCAAAGAAGCGTCACAGGCTTCCGTATCGAATTGCCGAATTGAAGGGAATACATTTAAAGCGGACGTGACGCCTGCAAGCAATGGATCTGCATGGAGTATCGTTGTGGCGGTTCACGACCAGTTAGGAAATGTGGTAAATGCGGGTTCTACGACATCGGGGACGGGATCCAGCTATTCCTATGTTTTACCGCCGTTTTCGCCCAAGGGAAACGACGAAACTTATTCCGCATTGCTGTATTTGAATGGAAACGGTGTGGCTTCTTGTCAAGAATCGTTTACGGTTCCCGGAACCGGTGTCAGCAGCAGTTCTGCGCAATCCTCCAGCAGCGCTGTCGAAGTTTCAAGCAGCAGTAGTAGTAGTGTTGAGGCTTCGAGCAGTAGTGCAGGAGCGATAACGGCGACGTGCAATGTGCAGCCAAATAACTACAACATATCGGGAAGTGATGCTTTGTATGACTCGCAAGATGCTTATTTCTTGATGAAAAATAATACGAATGAGGCGGCCACTTTTGATGTTTCTTTATATGAAGGAGCGTACTCCAAGGGTTCAGGAACAATTTCGTCATGGAGTGGTGTGTCCAGTATAAATCTAGGAAAGCTTTCGGCTGGAACTCATACTTTTACTCTTCAAGCCTCAGGTAAGACGATTTGTTCTGTTTCTCTCACGGTTAAAGAAGAGTCTATGGAATGCTCCGTAGAAGACTTGAATGGAAATAAAATCAATTCGATTGATATGGGGCAAACCTATGTTCTAAAATGGATTTGTATCCAGCAGGACCCAAATAGCTTTGGTGGAAACTATTCGAAAAATGGAAGCTATGTTGGAGGAGCAAGTTGCAGTAACGGAATTTGTTCGGTAACGACTTCAGAAAATTCCCCAGGTTCATTTGTTTATACACTTGCTTCTTGGAATTGCAATTCTTCTGCTTGTACCAATACAATCGATATTAACGACGTCGCTCCGACAATTACTTGTCCGGATAATATGACAAAATCCGTTGGCTCTACGGTTTCTGTAACTCCGAAATCCTTAAGCGGTTGTACAAACGGTTGCTCTTATACTATCGAAGGAACAAGTGCTTCAGGAAACGGTTATACGGGCGGTGCTATTTCCTTTGCTGGCGCAAGTTATGCCGTAACGGAGACTTATACGTTCAACGTGTCCAATTCCAAGGGGGAACGCGCAAGTTGCAGCTTTAATGTGGAATACTCGGAAGGAAGTACGTGTTTGAGCAGTGATTGGATAATTGGTCAATGGGATTCCAATAAATATATTGATGGCACTTTTACTGGTGCGTGTTACGAATTTAATACCAGTAAAGCTTGTTCGGGCGTTCAAGTTCATGCGAGCGGTAGTGGGGAAATACTCGTCAATGGACAACAAAAAGAATGTTCGTACAGTCAGTCAACAGTTCCAGCTTTGTCTGTTATAAAACTGGAAGTGCCTGATGGTTGTACTGTAACTAAGCTTTATGTTTTTGATTGCAATTAAGGCGATTCCTTTCTCTTGCAAAACATACTCCTCGTATTTTTATCATTTCCTCTGCTCTTGGGCAGGGGAAATTTTTTTCAAAAATTCTTGACGTTTTTTTTAGATTTTCTAAAATTGCGCCAGAATTTTCACTGCGTATAATGGTTCAGCGTGAAATCCGATGGGTTTTATTGCAAAACTTCCACAGAACAAAAAAGAATTTTCGCTGTTTCTTTTTATCATTTCTTTTATTTCAATGAACATCATCGCACCTCTAATCACTTGTTTTGAAATGGGCTTTAGTTGTAGGGGTTTGGATCTCATTGTGGATTCCAGAAAAAGACGCCATTTGATTTTGTGAAAAACGAGTATTCGTTTCGAGCGTCAGAAGCGGACGGCAATTCTGTCTCCGAGTGGACTTGTTTGACATAGAATGAATAGAGCTCAAAGAAGTTGAAATGGGGCGTTAGTGATTTGACGTTGTCATGATGTTGCATTTTAAAATGGGGATTAGGTTGATAGGAATGCTGGCGAGTTTTCTTTTTATATATTTGATATCATGATTCTCTCATTTTCCCTTAAAAATTTTGGTTGTATAGAAAAAGCCGAGGCAGGTTCTCTTGCTCAAATCAATTTGATTGTCGGCCCAAATTCAGTGGGTAAATCGATTTTGCTAAAGGCTCTTTATTCTGGCGTAAAGTCTGCTGAAATGTATAAACGAGGGAAAGATGATCGTTCGTTCTATTCTATCTTCTCCGAAAAATTGAGATGGGTTTTTCAGCTCGATTCCCTTTCCGAGATCGTTCGGGTCGGGCAAAATTCGCCTGCGGAATTTGAATGGCGAACTTCCGAAGAACATTTGTCCATAAAAATTTCATCCGAAGGCAAATTGACTTTCGGCGAAGATTCTCCAAAACCGAGAAATGTAAATTCTGTCTTTATTCCGGCGAAGGAAGTGATATCGCTTCAATCCATTATCAACAAGGCTCGATATGTGGACAAAATCTTTGGATTTGATGAAACCTATTCGGATTTGTGCACCGCTTTGTCGCTTCCGACAACAAAGGGAAAGAATTATAAAAACTTTGCGCATTCCCGCAAAGAATTGAAGGGGTGACCGGCGGCATTGTTTTCTTTGACAAGAAGAAAAGTAGATGGATGTTTAGCAAGGACGATATTACGCTTCCGATAGAATTGGCGTCCGATGGAATCAAGAAAATTGGCATTCTGGATACGCTGCTCGGAAATCGCTATTTGTCGCCGAAGTCTGTCGTTTTTATTGACGAAATAGAATCGTCTCTGCATCCTGCAGCCATATCGAAACTTTTGGATATTGTTTTTCAGTTGTCGAAGACGGGAATTCAATTTTTTATTAGCTCGCACTCCTACTTTGTCGTAAAGAAACTGTATTTGATTGCCTTGGAAAATGAAATAGACATTCCCATTTTATCCTTGGGCGAAAATTTAACATTGAACAACTTGAAGGACGGAATTCCGGAAGACAACGAAATTATTGCCGAGTCCATCCGTCTTTACGAACAGGAAATTCGGCTATGACAGAAGAGGTGAAGATAACAGAATCGGGAATGACTTTCGTGCTTCCGAAAGAAAAATTGTTTTATATCGAACCGTATGCTCAACAGAATGATTTTAAATTGAAAACAGTTGAGTTTGTTTGGTGGGAAAATAACGAGATGCGGTTTATCGAAGCCAAGTCTTCCGCCCCGAATGCAAAATCGGGAAATTCCGCATTGCCTGAATATATAAGCACCATATCTGAAAAATGGATAAATTCTATCCATATTGCTGCCAGCAAATTTCTAGGAGTTCTTCCCGGCGAATCGAACAATTTGAAAAACTGGGGTAATATTCGGCTTAAACTTTATTTGGTTTTAGGAACAAATGCGAACGGGCAAAATTTTAGAAAGGAATGGCTCCCGGATTTACAAAACGCTTTTAACATGAATGGAAATTTAAAAAGCTGGCGTAAAGTCTGGAGTCCAAAAGACGCCAATTGGATAAAAGTCGTGAATGAAGAAATGGCTCGAAAAATAGGGATTCTTCCGGCTAGATAAGTCCCCAGATTCAAATCATAATTTTCCCTTTTCGTTTGTGGATTCCAGAAAAAGACGCCATTTGATTTTGTGAAAAACGAGTATTCGTTTCGAGCGTCAGAAGCGGACGGCAATCCCGGCACCGTTAGGGTAGAAATAAAAAGAAACGCGGTCTTCGCTTTTGCCGTCGCGAAGGTTGGCAAAGCTTTTTCCCACCGTGCGGCCAATGGCAAAGCTGACAAGGGCTCCCGCAAAAATATCGCTCTCCCAATGCGCCATAAAAGACATGCTGGCCCCGATAAGCAGGGAATAGGCGATGGCTCCGATGCGAATCGCCGCATTTTCGGGGTAGAGGGTCGCAAGAGTTGTCGCCATGGCGACCGCTGTTGCCGTGTGTCCCGAAGGCCAGCCGTCAAAAATGCCCCCGCGCCAGATTCCCCATTTGAAATCCCCGCTGTAGTCCTTTTGGTAATCTTTGTCTCCATCGGCGGCGTCGGCAACGTGGGGCGGCGTGCGCCCCGTAAAAATCTTGGCAAAGCTGGTGACGCCAAATCCGAGAATGGCGGCTTGACCGACCGCGATTCCAGCGATTTGGATTTCGCGGCTGTCGCTTCCCCAATACATCGACAGGGGAACGATGAACGGCGCGAGCGATCCGATGACGCCTCCGGGAAGAGTCGCCCACGTAGCAAGAGCTTCGTGTCGAACGCAAAAACGGTTCCATTTCCAGTCGGCTCCGCTTTCCACCAGCCCGTAAGTCCCGGCGGCACCGAGCGCCCAATGCGCCCCATAGCCATAGGTGAATGCGCCCAGGGCGTTCCACCCGAACTGGTGAAACAAAGTGGGGAAGAGCGGGACGCGTTCCGGCTGTTCGATGGCGGCGAAAGCAGAGGTTGCCAGAATCCAAAAGAAAATAATCGGCAGCGCAAAGGAAAATTTCATTTTGATAAGATAATACTTTGAGTGGACTTCAAGACAAGGGGCTTTTGGCATTGCGGTGAGTAAAATCGGAGTGGGAAAGTGCCAGGTCAGCAAAATATCATTTGATGCAAACGGAAAAATGTGGATAGAGAGCAAATATCATTTGATACAAGCCGGAAAATGTGGATGGAGGGCAAAATATCATTTGATGTCGAGCAAAATCTTGTCTGCATTTCATAGCGAGGTGGAAGCAAAGTGAATGACGAAATGCCCCTTTGACTCCCGAATGTCCGGTATTTAAAAACTCCTCCCTTGGAAAGGGCAAAGCAAAAAGTATATTTAGGCGGAAATTTGGGAACCCGCTATGAAATTCCTATACATCTTGGTCAGCAACGATAGCGATATTTTCTATGAACAGACTTTGGCTTCTGTCCATTCGCTGAAGCATTATAATCCAGAAGCTTTTGTTACACTTCTTGTGGATGATAAAACCGATAAAACGTTGTTCGGCTTCCGTGCTGAAATCAAAAAATTCATCCAAGAATATAAGGTCGTTCCTTTTGACGAAAAAATTTCTAATAAGGAACGCTCCCGCCGCTTGAAAACGAATATGCGGAATTTGTTGGAGGGGGATTTTCTTTATATCGACGGAGATACGGCGATTACAGATAAATTGGAACTTTCTCTTGACGAAGACGCCGATATTGCTGCGGTTTCTGACTTGCACGCTCGAGAAAACGATTCCTATCACGTCCGGCACAAGAAAAACAACGCGGATAAAAAGACGCTAGGATTTACTCTTTCTTTAAAGGATCTTTTTTTTAATGGCGGCGTGATTTATGCCAAGGATTCACCGAAAGCCCATGCGTTTTTTGACAAATGGCATGAACTCTATCTTTTTTGTGCTTCCCGCGGCATTTATACGGACCAGATTTCGTTGAATGAAACGAATCATCTTTTAGGGCGTCCCATTCGGGAACTGCCAGGAACGTGGAATTGCCAAGTTCGCGAAGCTTATAATCATTTATATCGCGTGAAAGTTATCTACCCATTGCTATGTCAAGCGAAAATCGTTCATTTTTTTGGCTCGGGAATTGATGGCAAGCGAGAACCGCATCCCTTGATGCGAAAGGATTTTTTTGAATCTATTAAGCGCAACGGAAAAATAGATGAAAGGTCTCGGCAAATTATCTGCAATGCTAAAATGGAATTTGCTTTTGCTCCAGAAACCCTTGATGCGAAAATGCGCTTCCCGCTGTTTTTTATCTATCGTCAATTTCCGCGGATGGCAGAATTATTATTGAAAGAAAAAAAAACACACTCTTTGGCGGTCATCTATAATCCAAAATTCAAAGCCAGTGAATTTGTTATTCAGGGAATTACGCTTCCAGATGTCGAAAAGATTCCTCTTCATTTTCAGAATAACCGTTTGAAATTTGCGCTTTATGGATTGTTTTTGCACTTGCATATTTTTCCTTTAGCATTTTTTTTCCGCTATTCCCGAAAGACCCGGAAAAAACTGAAATCTCTTTGTGGAGATGTTTTTTGCTGGGACTGTTGTTCGCTTCAGGAATATCCTGTGTTGAATAAGGGCTTGCATTCTGCTCGCCGAAAAAAGGTGTTTTTTTGGAATCCCTTATCCCGCTGGCATTCGTTTCCGCATTTTATTCAAAAGCAAGTGGACTTTTTAAAAAATCAGAATTTTAACTTTTACACGATTGAAGCGAAGGATGCGCAAGCCTATTCTCTGGAACTTGTCAAAAACGTCAATCGGAAATGTGATGAGCCGGAGAATGTTTCTATTCGGCAGGATTTTTATTTTATTGGGAAAGAGAAAAAAAGAAAAGAAACAATATCCCTTTTGGAACGCGCTTTGCAAAAAAGAGGATTCCGAACCTTATTCTATTTAGTGAAAGACAAATGCGATGCGATTCCTCTGGATGAAAATGTACGCCATTTGCAGGAATCCGCTTGTATTGTGGATATCGTTGATGAAAATCAATCGGCATTTACGCTCCGACCTTTTGATGCGTTATTCTTAAAGCGGAAACTTTTGACCAATTCTTGGCAAATAGAACAGGCGGATTTTTATCATCCGTCGAACATATACATTATTAAAAATAATTCTTTGGATGGCGTTGAAGATTTTATGAAAGAACCTTATCGGGAAATCGACCCGCAAATTATTGCGCAGTATGAAGTCAATCAGTGGCTGCAAAATTTCCCAGGAGTTTCTTTAATTTCGACTGGACGATGATGGATTCCATACAGACCGATCAAAAATTTTTGATGAAAAGTACGCTGTTTACTTTTTTGGGTTCCGCCCTGAAAGTCATCGCGCCCGTTTTGACGATTGTCGTTGCGCGCGTTTTTGGCAAGGAACTTTTTGGCATTTACGTTTCCACGCAGCTTCTGGTTTTGACGCTTAGCCGTGTGGCGATTCTTGGGCTCGACAAGGGATTGCACCGCTATTTGCCGCAGAACAAGGTGTGCGGGCGTATTTTATACGAAGGTATCGCCGAGTCGTTGCGGTTTGCGCTTGTTGTGGCTTTGATTATTTCATCTCTCCTTTGGATGGGTTCTTTTTTCAATTTGCAAAGGTTTTCGACGGGGCTTGCCATGCTTTCGTCGGCGGAAATCTCCCTCTACGTCCTTTCGGTGATTCCTTATACGGCGCAGTTGCTTTTTGCCGGGGCTTCGGAGGGGAACCGTCGTCCGCAATACAAGATTTTCATTAACGATTTTGCGGTAACGACTCTTTCTCCGGTGATAGCGTTGGCTTTTTACTTTGCGGGAATCTCGGGAAAATTTGCGCTGCCTCTCGGCTTTTTTATGGCCAACATATTGGGCGTTATGGTGTATTTCTTTTTGATGAAAATGCAGTTTCCGGAGCTTCGCTTTTTGCAGAAGAAGAAAATTCCGAAGGAACTTCTGGATTTTTCGCTGCCTCTCGGCTTTGCCGAAATTGTCGCCGCTTTTTTGCTTCGCGTGGACCTTTGGATGGTGCTTGCGCTTATCGGTCCGGAAGCCGCTGGTATTTATGCGGTCATGGTTACGATTTCAAATGGACTGAAAACCATTCGCCAAAGCTACAATCCGATTTTGCAGCCGGTCGTTGCATCGATGTCTGCGGAACGCCTGAAAACCGATTTGAACCCCGTTTTTTCGTATTGCGTTTCGATGGTGACACTTATCCAGTTGGGTATCGGATTCTTTATCGTGTTTTTTCCGGAACAGACGATGCTGATTGCTGGCAAGTCTTTTATTACCGAGGAAAATCCTGTCGCGGTTTTGGGAATTCTGATTATCGGCAATTTGATTAACGGCTTTTTTGGACTTTCTGGCGCGGTCATCAACGGTTTAGGTAAAAGCAAATTCATGTTGATGATGAATGTGGTTTCGCTCATTTTTGCGCTGGCGATGAACCGTTTGCTGATTCCGGTTCTGGGCATTGCGGGGGCGGCGCTTTCGTCGATGTCCTACCAAATTTTGCAAAGTATCTGGATGAATATCTATTTGAAAAAAATGGGATTCTGGCTTTATCAGAAATTTCTTTGGGGGCAGGTGTTTTGGATGGCGCTCCTGGTGGCGTTTTATGTTTATTTGCAGCTCGCCCCCTCGCCTTCGCTTTCTTTGAAGGCGGTCGTGTATGCGGTTTTGCTTCTTTTGTTGCTGTGGACGTTTTGGAAACAGGGGCTTTCCGGCTATAAAAAGGGCGTAGCGCAAAATTCTTCAAAGAAAAATTAGAGGTTTCGGACGATGCTTGTTTCGGCGATTGTTGCGGTTTCGGAAAATAATGTGATTGGTAAGGACGGGCATTTGCCGTGGCATTTGTCGCAGGATTTAAAACGCTTCAAGGCGATAACTTCGGGGCATTCCGTTTTGCTTGGACGCAAAAATTATGAAGACATTGGGCGCCCCTTGCCGAACCGCACGAATTATGTGCTGACGCGGAATGAAAACTTTGAAGCGCCGGGCTGCGTTGTTTGCACGAGCTTGGATGCGGCGGTGGCCGCTGCGAAAGAAAGCGGGGAGTCGGAACTTTTTGTGATAGGCGGGGCGGAGATTTACCGGGCGGCAATGCCGCTGGTGGCAAAGCTTTATTTGACCCGGGTTCATGCGCAGATAAACGGCGACGTGGAAATGCCGCCTTGGGGTTCAGGCTGGAAAATGCTGAGTGAAGAATTTTGTGAAAAAGGCGAAAGGGACGATTTTTCTTGCACTTTTCAAGTGCTTGTCCGGTAGGTAGCTAGTTTTTAGTAGTTAGTGAGCCAGTTGAAATTTCGCCGCCCTTTGCTATCCTCCCCGTACAAATTCAATCGCTTCATCCAGTTTGCGAAAACGCCGGATGTCGATTTTAGAGGATTTGGAGATTTTGGACGAAGCCGGAAGAAGGATGTGTTCAAAACCGAGCCTTTCCGCTTCTTTTACCCGCAGGTCGGTCTGGCTGACGGAGCGAATCTCCCCCGAAAGACCGAGTTCGCCGATGACAATCGTTTTGGGTGGAAGCGTGATGCCCAGATGGTTGCAGACGATAGCGAGCGCAATGGCCAAATCCGTTCCGGTGTCGTTGATTTTGAGCCCGCCGGCGATGCTTGCGAAAACGTCGGAGTTGCCGATGGGAATGCCGCCGAATTTGTCGAGGAGCGCCAGAATGATGGTCAGGCGTTTGGGGTCGATTCCGGCGGCGACCCGTTGCGCGACGGCGTAATTCGTTTGATTCACCAGGGCCTGCGTTTCAAAAAGCATGGCGCGGGAACCTTCGATGGTGCAGCTGACGACGCTGCCGGGCGAGTTCATATTCGTGGCGTCAAGAAATATCTTGCTCGGGTTGGTCACGCTGACAAGCCCGCCGGAAGTCATTTCGAATACGCCGATTTCATCCGTTGCGCCAAAACGGTTTTTGATGGTTCGCAAAATCCGGTATTGATTGTTGCGGTCGCCTTCAAAATAGGCGACGGTATCGACCATGTGTTCCAGAATCCGGGGGCCAGCGATTTGCCCATCCTTGGTCACGTGCCCGATGAGGATGGTAATGCAATTTGAATTTTTGGCGAAAACCATCAGGGACAGGGTGCTTTCCCGCAGCTGGGAAACGCTGCCCGGCGTTCCCGGCAGTTCGGCGTTGTAAATGGTCTGGATGGAGTCGATTACCATGATTTCCGGTTCAATGGCTCTTGCCTTTTCCAAAATCCTATCCAAGTTGGTTTCGCAAAGGAGCATCAAGTCGCTGCCGGAAACTCCCAGCCGTTCGCTGCGCAATTTGACCTGGACCGCGCTTTCTTCGCCGCTGACATAAAGCGCTTTGACTCCAGCGCTTGCCATGGTCGCCATGGTTTGCAGCACCAGCGTGGATTTGCCGATTCCCGGATCGCCGCCGATAAGCACCAAAGAGCCGGGAGCAAAGCCGCCGCCGAGAGTTCTGTCAAATTCGGGGCTGGCGGAACTGAGCCTTTGGGTCGCGGTGGTCTGGATATCGGCTAGGCGGCGGGGAATTCCCGCTGTTCCATCTTTGTCCAAAGAATTGCGGCCAAGTCCTCGCCGGGTGGATTTGTTTTCGGCGGCTCTTTCGACGAGAGTACTCCAGCTTCCGCAATTCGGGCATTTCCCCGCCCATTTTGGGGTGACTTCGCCACATTCGGTGCAGACAAATTCTGTTTCGGCTTTCATTGGCTACTCCATAAAAATCGGGTTTAAAATAAAAAACTGCCACTGTATTTAAGTGACAGCTTTTGTCGAAATTTGAAAAGACTAGTTTTCAATGCCGGCAGCTTGATCCGCAGTCTTGCGGCGGCGTTTCTTCTTTTTCGGCTGGTCCGAAGAACCGCTCTTCTTTTCTACGGTGACGCTTGCCGCTTTTTCGCCTAGCTTGGTGAATCCGTATTGACGAGGTTCAAAGCCGTCCGGGAATTTGGTCTTGGCGTCGTAGATGACCTTTTTAGCGGTGAATTTTTCGATGTGCGCGTTGGAAAGGTCCGCTCCGCTGAAGTCCACGTTTTCCATTTTGGTGTCCGCGTCGAACTTTACGTTTTGCATATTGGCGTTGAGGAATGTCACGTTGTCCAGCTTGGCTCCGGAGAAGTTTACGCCGGTCAAGTTGGCAAGGTCGAAGCTCGTGCGGCTGACCGTGGAGTTCGAGAAATTCGCTTTGGTCAAGTCGGCGTTGTCAAAGATGTCTTTGAAAACATAAGTGCCGTCAAAGATGGACTTTTGCATGATGGCACCGCGGAAAATGCTCTTGCTCGCTTCGCCGTCAAAGAAGGAGACCTTGTTCATTTTGGCCTTTTCAAAGTTGCTCTTGGTGACGACGCCCTTGTCGAAGATGACTCCGGAAAGATCCTGGTTGGCGAATTCCATGTTCTTCACATTGGATTGGGCGAAAGAGGCTTTTTGAATCTGCGTCTTGGAAAGGTCCACGTCGTTGAAATCCGTCAAAGAAAGGTCGGCGCTCTGCATATTGACGTTGATGAACTTGGCTCCGCCGAAATCCGCCTTGGAAAGACCGGCCTTGGTGAAGTTTACGCCGTTGAGTTCCACACCGCTGAAGTCGGCGTTGATCAGGTTGCAGGCGGTGAAATCCGTTTTGACGATAGTCGCTCCGCTCAAGTTGGCGGCACCCATCAGGGAACGGGAGAAGTTGGTGTTGGTCAGGTTGGCATCGCTGAAATCCGCCTGGGTCAAGTCCACGTCGATGACGGAAGCGTTTTTCAGGTTGGCGTCGCTGAAGTCCGCCTGGTCGGAAACTTTCATCGCGTCGAGCCGGGCGTTTTCCAAATTCGATTTCGGGAATTTGGAGTCCAGCAGGGTCGCCCTGTAAAGGTTGGCTTCTTTCAGAGAGGCGCCTTTAAAGTTTGCTCCGCGCAGGTCTGCGCCGGAAAGAATCGCTTTGTCCAGATTGGCGTCGCGGAAATCCGGATCGTTCATCACGGAGTTCTGGAAATGGACTTCTTGCAATTTGGCTTCGCGGAAAGAAACGGGAGAATGCGTTGCGTTGGAACCGGTGAAGTCGGTGACGTTCTTTACAGCCTTTGCATTGTTAAAATTGAATCCGTCAACATTCTTACTGCGGAAAGAGACGTTGATATCCTTATTGCTCCAGTCGGTTTGCTGGGCAAATGCGCCAGTGGCCATGGAGGCGAGCAAAAGAACACCGAACTTGGAAGTCAAATTGAGGTGCATATTCATTCTGTATCCCTTTTTAAGAGTCTAGTCAAAATTTTGATAGACCTAAAATAAATTAAAAAATGCCCTTTGGATAAAAAAAAGATTAGATGTTTCCATAAAAAAGCTATTTTGGGGGGCATGGCAAGTTATTTGAAGGAAAAATACGATGTAATTGTGTGTGGCGCGGGTCCTGCGGGACTCTATGCTGCGAATACCCTTCAAAAAAGAGCCGGGAAAAGAATTTCCGTCTTGCTGCTGGACAGAAAATCGCCGTGGAAAGAGCCCGTTTCCTGCGCGGAAGCGGTTTCCCGCAAGATATTTTCGCGCTACTGGAAGCCGAACGAAGATTGGGTCCGGGAGCATTTGGACGGCGTGTATTTTACGTCTCCGGACATGACGCGGGTGGAATTTCGCCAGCCGGATTGCGGGCTGATTTTGGACAGGGCCGCTTTTCACCGGGAGATGGCGGAAAAAGCCCAGGAGCTCGGCGCGGAATGCCATTTTGAAAATGTCGTGGAAAAGATTTCCCGTTCAGAGGATGGACTTTGGAATGTCGTCGTTCGCCACAAGGATTCTTCTGTAACCCTGCAAACGAGGACGGTTATCGATGCGACGGGACCCGGGGCGAAGATCACTCGGGGAATTTCGGAACTCGCGGAATTGGAAACCGGCGATTTCGATGTGGAACCGGCGGTTTTCGCCCTTGTGGAAGGCATCCCGCACGATGTTCAGCATATTGAACTGCTTTTTGGGCATCGTTTTTTCCCTGGCGGATACGGATGGGTCTTTCCGCGCGACGGCAAGGTGGCCAATGTCGGGCTTGTGAACGGTCGGGAATTTGTGAAGAGCCACCCGCCGAAAGCGACTTTGGATGCGTTTATTCTAGAAGCGTATCCGGATGCGAAAATCCTTTCTTACCACGGCGGAGCGATTCCCTGTGGCCAATCCCTGCGGCCTGTGGCCGCTTGCGGGCTTTTTAAGGCGGGGGATTCGGCGAGCACGGTGAACCCCATCAGTCGGTCCGGAATTGTGGAAGCGCTCAAAAGCGGAAAAATTGCGGCGGAGTGCGTGTTGGAATGGCTTGCCGCTGATACGGACGAGCAACGCCGTCATGTGGAGAAAAGCGCGCTCGCTCGCTGGATGAAAATCCAGGGCAAGTCGCACTTGAATTTTCACCGTGGAAAGGCCGGATTCGGACGCATTTCCGACAAGCAATTGAATCGGGCTGCGCACCGCCTGGCTTCGATTCCGGCGGAAAAACGGACGCTTTTCCGGATTTTTTGGACGGTCCTTTCGTCGTCCCCCACGATTTTGTGGAAATTGCGCTCTTTCTTTTTTTAGGTCTGGGAAATGAAAAGCATTCAAGAAGTGGAACAGGATATTCGGAACGTTTTTGCGGGCTTTGTTTCGCCGGACGACAAGTGGTCTTATCTGCTGCGCTTGGCCAGGGAACATCCCGGAATGGATGCGAAGCTCAAAGAAGAAAAATTTCTGGTCAAAGGCTGCGCTTCCCGGATGTTTCTTGTTCCGGAGTTCAAAGAAGGGCGGCTGCGCTTGCACATGGATACGGAAGTCGGGGCGGACAATCCTTTGATAAGCCGCGGGCTGGGCGCGCTGGCCCTGAAGATTTACGATAATCGCACGCCTGCGGAAATCCTGGCTTCCGATCCGGAGTTCTTTCAAAAAATCGGTTTACAGCAAGGGCTTTCGCCGACCAGATCCAATGGCTTTGCGAGCCTGCTGAAACAAATTTACCTGTATGCAGAAGTTTTTAAGGCACTTTCTGCGCGGGGCAATTTATAGGAGTCACGATGCTGAGTTTTCAAAATATCATGGGCGGAAAAAATCCGTTGGACGATCCGGAAGATGATGAAAATCCGGACGGAGGCAAAAAGCCCGAGCCGACGCAAATTGTCAGCTGGCAGGACGCCTTGGTGATTCTGGTCATTATTGCGGCGATAGTCGGCGGCTACCAGTATTATCAATATACCAAGCGGGAGAGCGAAGAAATTTTTGCCCGTTGTGCGCTTCTTTACGACGGCGGGGATTTGGTCGCTGCCCGGGATTGTTACGAAAGTACGTGGGACTTGAGCTACGCGCCCGCGGACAAGGACAGTTTGCGGGTCGTGCGCCTGGGGGAGATTGAAGACATCAAGGTGGCGCAGGAATTTGTTCTGGAAACCGTGCAAGCGGCGTTATCGGCTGGCGATTCGGCGAAGGCTATCGAAGAGGCTCAAAAAATGACGTCGCCGCTGCTTCTGTCGGAAGAGGATGCCGGGCTGTGGAAAGAAATTTCCGGGTCGCTTGCCGTTTTGCGTTCTGAAACTTCCGAGTCTCCGTCCGATTCGCTTTCGCGTTAAAGGCTGCTTCTTTCGAGGGGAGTTTCGCTGCCGGCGAAAAGTTAAAACCTGTGCGTTTGAAAATAGAAGAAGCGGCGCCCCATGAGTTTTGGTAGCTTGTTTCTTTTTGGCGAATTGGCCACGCCAGAGTCCCCTTCATACAAAGGCAACAAGTTCCCAAGTATTCCGTGTGCAACTCTGCCGCTTGAAGTCTAGCAACGTGAACTTCAAGGAAGGACGGCCTGTCGGCAGTCAGGACGGTCTCCCGGCTGCCGGACCTCCTGTAGAAAAACGAGAAAAGCCCCTGACGTGAGGGGCTTGCGGGGTTAATAAGACGTGGATGTTTTGAGTTATTCTTCTCCGATACCTATAGTAGTTGGACGGCATGGTTTATCACTACTCTTGCACGAGGGATTAAAATTCCACTTGGAGATGTCACCGGTGAAGGCGGAGCTGGTGGCGAACATGTCGCCCATATCCGTCACGTTGCCCACGTCCCACTCCGAGATGTCGACGCTCCTTCCCTTCAGATCGATGTAACATGTACCGTTATTTTCATCGCAGTAGAAAAAAAAGTTCGCTCATGTCCGTAATTTTCGACACGTCGATGATATTCAAGTTCACGTTGTCGCCTTTCGAAGCCGCATCTATTTCCGCCTGTACCAACGTCATCAAGTGCCCTTTCGTCTGTGCTACAAATAGAATTTCGGTTGAACCAGACGATTTGCCTTCCGCCAGATTCGAGCTGGAGGAGAGCGTTCCTTCCGTCCCGGACGACTTCCCTTCGCCCGCGCTGGAACTGGAAGACTCCGCATCTCCCGATTCAGAAGACTTGCCTTCGCCCGCACCCGAACTGGAAAGCTCTACCAGTCCCGGATCGTCTTGCTCGCCGGATACGGTATTGCCGCTGTCGCTATCGCTACAGGCGGACATGGCCAGCAAGAACGAGATTGCCAATAGACTTGTCACCTTCTTCATGTTATTTCTCCTTGGTTTTGGGCATGGGCATACGGGTGCCCAGCACGAAGTTGTGTTTCAAAACGGCGTTGCGGATATTTTTCCAGAGCCTCTCGACGGAAGATTGGTCTTTGGTCAGGGTGATGAACTTCTGGGTCT
Source organism: Fibrobacter sp. UWS1 (assembly GCF_002300445.1). Taxonomy (NCBI): domain Bacteria; kingdom Pseudomonadati; phylum Fibrobacterota; class Fibrobacteria; order Fibrobacterales; family Fibrobacteraceae; genus Fibrobacter; species Fibrobacter sp. UWS1. The sequence goes on along the minus strand of NZ_NSGW01000001.1, from coordinate 874,959 downwards.
GCCCGTTTTCGAAAATTTCACCGTCGCGACTTCCTGGCAGGTCGAAACCCCTTCGAGGAGCGAGTTGTCCAGCACGAATTTTTCCTTCCATGCCGCACCCGCACTGGCCGGGACAAAAGAGAAGGGTTTGTCGAAATTTTGGAAGGTCGCACCCTGGTAGAGGACCCTCTCCTTGTCTTCGGCATTCAAGGAAAGCGAGAGAGAGACCTTGGCTTAGGTGTCGAAATCCTTGCCCAGTTTTTCTCGGACCTCGCCGTCGAACTTGGTGGGCCATGCGGGAATTTTGTCCCCCACCACGAAGACCGTGTCCAGAAGGTGCTTGCCGCCCTGGGTGCTGGCAAAAAGAATCAGGGAACCCGGTTCGAGATTTTTCAGCGTTGTGGAGGAAGGCTGCTGGCAGTTCCCGTAGCGGAAGCGTTCCCCGAAAACGAAGGGGTCCGTGTCCTGGGGGCTTTCGCTGGAAGCGTTAGTGCCGCACGAGCCGCACTTTCCCTCGCCATACGAGCCGTCCTCTGCCGGGAGGTCGTTCAAGTCCAGGTAGGGAGTGAAAATCCGGTGGCCCGCGGCATCCTTCTCGATGGTGGCGTGGGCTTCCCATTCGCCCCAGAACCCGATGTCGCCCTTGCAACGGGCTCCTTTCGCGTCGATGTAATCCGCAGCCGCCGATTTGATGAAGTTGCGGGAATGCCTGCCGAGGCTCCACGCCTTGATGTCGCCGTTATTTTCCGGGTATTCCTGGCCCGGGTGGAAAAAGAGTATTGCTTTCATAGCGTCTCCAGTTTATAAATTCGCAATACAAATGTAAGCAAAAAATATTGTCAAGCATTTTTTGAAATTTGGGGGATTTTGGGGTAAAAATAGGAAAAGCCCCTAAAAATGGCTAAAAAAACGCTTGAAATTTGGCCGCGTGAAGTCCAAGGAGGGACGGTCTCCCGACCGTCCAAAGAATCTGGAAATCCGAGGAAGAATTTTCTGGAAAATCCGGCGGTCTATTTTTGCTCGGGCAAGTAGCGCCAAGCGACGAGACGCCCGACGGTTAATCGCTCAAAATTTTTCAAAAGCCTTTTGACAGTCCGGTTTTCCCATATTAGATTTATAATGAACAAATGTTCATTACACAAAACCAAAGCCGTCGCTTTCTAAGCTTGTAGCGACAGGAGAGAGAAAAATGAAAAGATACGAAGACCTGGACATCACCGACAACTTCATGTTTTCCAAGGTGTTCAGCAACGAGGATGTGGCGAAGGACTTTCTACAGGACATCCTGAAAATCTCCATCGAAAAAATCGAAGTCGTCACGGAGGCCTCCGCCCAGGAGGACCCCTTCCACAAGAGCGTCCGCTTCGACGTTCTGGTACGGGAGGAATCTTTCAGCGAATTGAAATCCGTAAGGAATCTGCCGGGCGTCGGCCGCTACTTCGACATCGAGCTGCAGATGGACGACACGGGCGAGCTCCCCAAGCGGGCCCGCTATTACCAGGGGATGTGCGATTTGGACGCCCTGGGCAAGGGAGCGAACTACGAGGAACTCCAGGAGCAATACATCCTTTTCCTTTGCCCGAAGGACATCTTCGGGAAGGGCAAGCCCATCTACCGGTTCCAGAACCGCGAGGAATCCGACCCGAAGATATTGATGGGCGACCTCTGCTACAAGAATTATTATATCTTTAGGAAGTTCGACGAAATCAAGGACGCCTCCATCCGCGAGTACATGCGGTATTTCGCCACTCAGGAACACCGGTCAGAGAAGATGGAGCGTATTCACCGCCTGGTGGAAAGATACCGTCAGGACCCCGTCACAAGGAAGGCTTACATGACTTTGGAACAGGAACTGGACATCCGATACAAGAGGGGGCTCGAAAAGGGGCTTGAGCGAGGCCGTTCCGAGGGCGTTGCGGAAGGGAGGGCAGATGAGAGAAAGGAATTGGCCAAGGCGTTCCGCGACGACGGTGTTCCCATAGAACTCATTTCCAAACGCACAGGCCTCTCGCCCGAAGAAATCCGGGCGTTGTAAAGAACAGGCTTTCCCTAAAAAGCCAAAGTTCAGATAGCGGCGCGCAAAGCGATCCAGTCTGATTTTCCTCCGATGGATTCCAAGCACAGAACCGAATCATCCGGATATTGAATCCGAAAGTCTGCTCCGACATGAGAGAAGCTCCTTTTGCAAATCGGCGTCGCTTAGAATCCGCGTTTGTACGCTTGTAAAAATGAGAACCCCGAAAGCGTTTTTCTTCGCTAGGATAAGCTCCCTAGTCGATAAAGATGTTTTCCGGTTTACATCTTTCCGGTGCTGCCGAAGCCGCCGCGGTTTTTGTCTTCCAAAACGCTTTCCACGAAATGGATTTTTGGTTGGTTCTCCAGAATGCGGAACTGCGCAATGCGGCTACCCTTCTCTATAACGACGTCCTCTGTCGCATAAGCGGGAAACTTCCTGCCGCATTGAATCTGGCTGCGTGAAGAGGCGTTTATGGCGGGACGATGAAAAAAAACGCTCCCCCGAAAGAGGAAGCGCCATTTGAAGAAAACAGGCTTTAATCGATGTCCTTGAGGCAGCGGACGGAGGCGGATTCAGAAACCATATACAATAAGGACCTTTCGAAAGATTTACTCTTGGCAAACAAATACCGCGCATAAGCCTCAGTACTTTCCTTAAACGTAGACGACCAGAAGTATCCGCGAGTGCCGTTATAATTGAAAATGGTTCCGTAATCCGATCCGTATCCTGCGGGGAGCGCCGTGAAACCGAAGTCGTCCGAGCCGTTTCCGCTTGAAGCCCACCCGGAAGTCGATTTGAGCGCAGTCCCTGCCGTAGCCTCTCCCCCAACGGCGTCAGCCAACTTTGCAAACTCGCTGGTATCCGGCAGGTGCCAGCCTTCCGGGCAAACGCCACGGACAGTTCCGCTCGGACTACAAGCTGCGTCGTAACCGCACCCCTTGCCAGCAGTAGAAAATTTAGCAGCGGAATCCATGGCCGCGCTCCACTGGTAAAGCCGCCCGTATTTGGCGCAGGAATCCGGTTTGTTTTTATAGCAGAAACTGGAGGAATCTAGGTCATAGGTGGGTTGCAAGTAGGCGTAATTCAAATTCTCCGCCATCCAGACCTGCGACCCGATGATGACGTATTTATATGAGGAGTTGTCCCTGGCGTCCGAGAAGCTTCCCTTGGTTCCGTGGCCCATCCAGTCGTAGTACTTTTGCTCGGTATCGAACTGGCACACAAAAGCGGAATCCGCAGCCTTCAAGAAGGTTTCCTGATTTCTGGAGTCGCACTGTTTATTAAAGGAAATCTCGTGTTCCGTAGCCTTCTTCCACCAGGAATAGTCAAAACCGGATGAAATGGAATCGTAGCAATGATACAGGGTCAAGGATCCTGCTGTATAAGCCAGGGCATAAATAAATTTTATGACATCGCTTTGCTGCTGTACGCAGGCCTTGAGCAGAGAGTCCTGACTCAGGGAGAGTTCCTCCTGACTACTCAATTTCACCACGTTGCAGGCATAGCCGTTGATGATGGAGTCCTTTATCGCCGCATTGCAAATGCGCCCAGTCACCTTTTCCACTTCGCTCGCTGCGCGCCATCCCGCACTTTCGCAGGCGTAGCCGTTTGTCGCCGTGTTTAGAATCGCTGCCGTGCATATCTTCCCGGTCGCCTTTTCCGCAGCGCTCGCCTCGCGCCAGCCGTCCTTTGCGCAGGCGTAGCCGTTTGTCGCCGTGTTTAGAATCGCTGCCGTGCACACCTTCCCGGTCGCGATTTCCGCAGTGCTCGCCGCCACCCATTCGCCGGATTTACAGACCTTGCCCTTTTCCACGGACACCACGTTTTCGGTGGATTCCAGACAGGCGGCGCCCATCTCCACTTCGCCGGACGAGGCTTTCTTCCACTTGCCGTCGAGGCAGAGCTTGCCTTTCAGCACCTGCGCGTTCAGGTTGCCCGTGCAGGGGACGCCGTTGTTGGAGAGGTCGTATTTCGACGCCTTCACCCACGCGGAAGTGTCGCACACGAAGAGGGTGTCGAAGGTCTTCAGGTTGAAGTTCGTTTCCGCTCGAACGCTGTCCTGCATTTTCAAATCGCAGATGCCGAGGAGCGATTTCTTTAAAATTTCCCAAGCAAAACCTCCGTTATTCGCGCATACAAAAAGGCTGTCGCCTTTCTTCAAATTCGGGTTCGGTTCCGTCCGGATGGAATCCAGCGAGTCCGCGTCGCATTTCCCGAGGCCGCTGGTCATGACCGCCATCCAGTCGTTTTCCGCCGCATGGCACACAAACCAGTTCAGGGTGTCGCCGTCCACTTTTTCCGTGCAGAGCTTGCCGGTCGCCGCCTCGCCCGCCGTCGCCTCGCGCCAGAGCTTTTTGCTTCCATCGCACACATAGCTCGAATCGGACGCTGTGGCATGCAGCCCGAAGATGCGGTGCGGGTTTTCCTCCTTCGCTATCTCGCCTTCATTCTTGTCCGTGCAGTTGCCAAGCGTCGAAGTCGTGTCCTTATCCCAGCCCTCTTCCGTGCAAATGTAGAAGTTCAAGGTATCGCCCCGGAGAGTCGAGTCGCAGAGGTTCCTCGTTGCACTTTCCGCTTCGCTTGCCATGCGGAACATCTCGCCGTCGCACACGTAGAGTGGCAGCGCCTTGTCGCTTGAATCCGCCACGAAAAGCCCGTAATTTCCCGCATCACAGACCTTCCCCGCAGCCTGTTCAATGGAAGACGCTTCCAGCCAGAGCGAGTCCTTGCAAACATAGGTTTTCACATTCTCCTTGTCGCTGGAGTTCGTGGCGAAACTTCCATAATTTTTATAGGTGCAGAGAGCCTTCGCCGCAAGTTCGGCTTCGCTCGCCTCTCGCCAGAGATTCCCCGTGCAGACGTAATGCACGACCTTCTTCTTGTTCGTCGAGTCATCGCGGAATTTGCCTTCCCATTTTTCCACGCAGGCGTTCTTCAGCGCGACTTCCACGTCGGTGGCCGGTCGCCACGCGCTGTCCGCGCAGACCAGAGATTCGCCGTAATTGTCCAGAGCCTTGTGGGTCTCCTTGCGGACCGTTCCCGCCGCCGCCAACGAGTCCGTGCATTCGCCCACTCCCGGGACCGGGTTCCACTTGCCCGATTCGCAGACGTAGGAGCCCTTCATTTCCTCCACGAAGTAAGTGTCGCCCTCAAAGGCCGAAAGGCACTTGCCCAGGTCTTCGACTGTCTTGACCGCGCCTTCCTCGCCGCCCTTGTCGGAACCGGAGGACGACGAGTCGTCCCCGCAGGCAAGCAGGCACAAGAAGGCGGCGCCCGCGGCGACTTTTGTAAGGGGAATCTTTTTCATGTTCTCTCCTTTTAAGGATATTGAAATTTGCTAAAAATATAGCAACAATCTGTTTTTTTTCTTACGTTTTGTACAAAAAAGGATTCATGGCAAACTTCCACAGAAACCGCCAATGGTCATGTTTTCCTAGATGAGAAAGCCCTTTTCTTCCAAAAGGAAAATCTTTCTTCTAACGGCCTTACTCATCTTGTCGCGAAATGGTATTTCAGGCTTTTCGCTGGAGGCGATCGTCATTATTAGCGGCTGTACGGCATCATTGCGTGGCGATCTTGTCGCTCACAAGGATTGTTTCGTCGTTCCGCTCTTCACAACGCCAGACGCAGGTTTATTCGAAGTTTTCCATTCAAAAAATGGGAAAAAGCCGGGTTTTATGCTTTTCGGGAAACTTCTATGTGGCGGGTTTCGTCGTCGGCGATGGAAATCAAAATTTTGTGGGTCAGGAGTTCTTCGCTGTCCAGGCGTTCCGGCCATTCGATAAGGGTCACGCCTTTTTGCGATGCGTAATAGTCGATGCCGATTTCTTCTAGGTCCGCATACGGGGGCAACCTGTATAAATCCAAATGGAAAATGGGAATGGAGGGGTTCGGGTATTCGTGGACAATCGTGTAAGTGGGGGAGTTCACTTGGCCCGCAAACCCCAGACCTTGGCAGATTCCCCGGCTGATGACGGTTTTTCCCGCGCCGAGAGTGCCGAACAGCGCGACGACCGAGCCATGCGAAAGGCTTTTCGCAAAATTTTCCGCCCAGGCGAGAGTTTCTGTTTCGCTGCGGGTTTCCCGAATTTCTTGCACGACAAAATCCTTCATAATTTATCCCGGAATTGCTCGTAAGTAAACCGATGAACCAGTTTGAATTGGCCATCCGGCGTCCAGATGCCGATGCTCGGGTGCGCGACGCCGTTGAAAAAAGTCGTTTTGACCATCGTGTAGTGAATCATGTCGAAAAATACGATGCGGTCGCCGACTTGCAGCGGGGAATCGAAAGAATAGTCGCCGATGACGTCTCCTGCGAGACAAGTATCGCCGCCCAGACGGTAGTCGTATTTTTTTTCGCCGGGGTTGCCGGCTCCGATAACGGTGGGGCGATAGGGCATTTCCAGGCAGTCCGGCATGTGCGCGCTGACCGAGACGTTCAGAATGGCGATTTCCTTTTCGTTGCGTACGATGTCTTCGACGCTGGCGACCAGCTCTCCGGTTTGCCAACCGACGGCTTCTCCCGGTTCCAGCACGATTTCGATTCCCGGGTAGCGCTTGTGGAAATCCCGGAGGATGCGGATCAGGCGTTCCACATCGTAGTCTTCTCGCGTGATGTGGTGCCCGCCACCAAAATTGACCCATTTCATTTGGGGAATCCACTGGCCGAACCGCGCTTCAAAATTCTGGAGAACGGCTTCCAGCGCGTCGGCGTTCTGTTCGCACAGGGCGTGAAAATGCAGGCCTTCAATGCCGTCGAGTTCTTCGGGCCGGAATTCTTTTTGCGTGACCCCTAAGCGGGAAAATCTGCCGCAAGGATTGTAAAGATCGGTTTCTACGGTGGAAAATTCCGGATTGACCCGGATTCCCGGACTGACGTGCGCCGCCAGGGTTTGGCTTTTGTAACGCTTCCATTGGCTGAAACTGTTGAAAGTGATGTGGTCGGCGAGGCGGAGGATCTCTTCGATTTCTTCGCTTCCATAGACCGGTGCAAAGACGTGCACTTCTTTTCCCATTTCATTTTTGGCAAGCTTTGCTTCGTTTAAACTGGATGCCGTCGCTCCAGCGAGATACTTTCCCACGAGCGGGAATGTGCTCCACATGCTGAACCCTTTGAGCGCGCAGATGATTTTGACTTCGGCTTCTTGTTCTACCCGTTGAAGGATTTGGAGATTGCGGATAAGGCGACTTTCTTCTAATACGTAACAAGGACTGGGGACTTGGGAATAATCGATCATGGTTCAAATTTACTTTTTACTAGATTTCACTCCAAGAGAGGTTTTCTTTTGAATCGAATTTGTCGCAATCTTCTTGTTCTTATCGGCTTTACAGGCGTAGCGCTGGCTGCGCCCATGGAAAAAGCTCCCGTTTCGTCGTCTTCTGCCGCTTTGCCCTTGAATGCCGGCACTGCCGCGTCCTCTTCGTCTGCGACGCTGATGCGTGGGCTGGGGGATTTCGGCAAGGCCATCGAAGCGAAAATGGATTCCATTTCGGCATCGCTTTCCAGTGCCAAAGCGTCCAATTCCGATAGCATAGCCAAGGTGAAGGCGGACAGCGTTCGTGCGGCGATTCAGGCGGGCAGCTATGTGCCGCGCGCCCAGTATGACAAGAGCAATTTCGATTCTTGGAAAATCGATACGGTGTATCAGAAATCGATGAAGGAACGGGTGGCAGGAACGTGGCGCACGCCGATTCTTTCCCACGGTCACGCTTTTCGGGATGCGGAACTCAACTTCTTGGGCAACGATACCATTTTGGGAACGACCCGCACCTATTCGGATTCTGGCCGTTACCAGATGACGGGCGAATATACCTATCGGGCGCGTTACCGTTTTGACAACGATTCCACCATCGTCACCCGGGAAGTGTTCAAGGATCGCGGTGTCGTCCGTTGGGATTTTATCCATTTCCGGATTCAAGACGAAAAATTTCTCTACCATCTGGTCAAAATCGAATTCCGGGACTTGAACGACAACTGGCTGAATGCGCTCCAGGGTTTTGACAAGGTCGAACCGGAAGTCTATCTGCGGGTGAAGGACGGAAATGCTGCCGGGCCTAAGTCCGTTTTGAATGTCAACGACAAATAGCTCCCCTTTGATGTGGCGGACTCGGTGCGGTTTTTTCATTCTGGCTGTGCTGGTCTGCCTGTTTGGATTCATAACGATTTTTTGGGGGCCTTCGGCGTTCTCGTTTCGGGATGTGCTTTTGGCATTGGGAGGGCGCGGGGACGTTGTAGTCCATGATGTCGTCTGGCAAATTCGTTTTCCCAAAGCTGTAGCGGCGTGTTTGGCCGGAGCGTCCCTTTCGGTTTCGGGACTGGTTCTGCAAAGCGTTTTTAAAAATCCATTGGCGGGACCGTTTGTGTTGGGAGTGAGTTCCGGGGCCAATTTGGGCGTGGCTCTGGTTTTGCTTGCCGGTGTGGGCGCGTCTTGGGGGCTTGTGCCTTGTGCGACGCTGGGAGCTTTTGGCGTTATCCTTTTGGTATTGCTGGCAGCCAGATATGTTTCCCGTTCGGTTTCGCTTTTGATTGTCGGATTGATGATCGGTTATTTCGTCGATGCGCTGGTTTCTTTTTGGATGGCGACGAGTTCTTCGGAAGCATTGCGCGGTTTTATTACTTGGGGACTGGGCTCTTTTTCTCGATTGTCGCTGGAGAAGGTTCCGGCGTTTGCTGCGTTTGCGCTTGCCGGTTTGCTTTTGTGCTGTTTTCAAATCCGCTACTTGAATGCGGCGCAAGTGGGTGAAACGTTTGCGGAGTCTTTGGGCGTGAATGTTCGGGTTTCGCGGACGGTCGCTCTGTTGGGAGCGAGCTTGCTTGCGGCTTCGGCAACGGTTTATTGCGGCCCTGTCGGTTTTATCGGGCTGACGTCTCCGCATATCGCCTTTGGCATTTTCCGCACTTCCAATCATCGGGTGCTTTTGCCGGCTTCGGCTCTGGTCGGCGTTTTGCTGTCTTTGGTTTCTGGCTTGATTCCGGGCATTCCGCTGTCGAGCCTGACGAGCCTTTTTGGTGCTCCCATCGTACTCTGGATTTTTTTGCGTTCTCACCGCGGCGGGGAATATGGCTGAAACGGTTTTAGAAGCGAAGAATCTTTCTGTCGGTTATGGAATGCCGCTTTTTCCCCAGGCGTCTTTGGATTTGCAGGCGGGAGAATTGGTCTCGCTTGTCGGTCCGAATGGCTCGGGGAAAAGTACGCTTTTGAAAACCTTTGCCGGACTTTTGACGCCTTGTTCGGGGACGATTCGTTTGTGCGGGATGGTGATGGAAAAAATGGCGAAGAGAAAAAGGGCGCAGTTGGTCGCTTCGGTCTTTACCCATGAGCGCGCGCCGTTCGGCATGACCGTCCGGGAATTTATTTCCCTGGGAAGAATTCCCTTTTCGGGAATCTTTGACCAGCGAACGGAAGGCGATGAACTCGCTGTCGATGACGCTTTGGCGAATACGGAGCTGACGGATTTTGCGAATCGCCGAGTGGCGGCCCTTTCGGATGGCGAACGCTCTCGGGTTTTGGTGGCGCGAGCGATGGCGTCCCATCCGAAGCTCTTGCTTTTGGACGAACCGACCGCCTTTTTGGATGTCCCTCATATTTTGTCGCTCTTCCATTTTTTGCGGGAATTCGCTGAAAAAAAACAAATGGCCATTCTGCTTTCGACGCACCATTTGGACTATGCGTTTCGTTTTTCGCACCGCGTCATCGCTTTGGACGGAAAGGGTGGAATCGGCGAAGGCTTTCTGCCAAAAATGCAGGAAGCGGGACTTCTTTCTTGGGCGAAGGAATAGAAAGGCAATTTCATTTTTAGAGGTGGTCAAAATGAAAAATCGAACTTCTGCGCGTTTGCTTTGCGTTTGGATTTGTGCATTTGGGCTTTTGGCGTGCGCCAGCTTGCCGGGAAAAAGGGAAAATTCTGAACGGCATTTTTTGTGGATGGCGGAAAAAAGCGGGCAGCGGACCGTGTGGCTTTTGGGCAGCATTCATTTGGCGGATTCGTCTTTCTATCCGTTGCCCGCGATACTGGATTCGGCGTTGGATGCTTCGACCTTGGTGGCTGCGGAACTGGACATTAACAAGTCCGAAACGGTACAAAAAACGGGAATGCTGATGGCGGAAAAAGGAGCGCTTCCCGCAGGAACGTTTTTAAAAGACGTGTTGCCGGATTCTTTGCTGAATCGGGTGGATTCGCTTTTGGCGGCGTGGAAAATCCCGAAAGAAATCATGGCCCCGTTTCGCCCTTGGATGGTCGCCCTCTCCCTTTCGGCTTTAGCGATAGAGCGTTCCGGGCTTTCCGGCGATTTTGGAATCGATCAGGAAATTCTCGCCCGTGCCGAAGATTTGGGAAAGAAAATTTTTGCGTTGGAAACCCCCGAAGAGCAGATTGGCATCTTTTCAAACGCCGAAGATTCTTTGGGAATCGAATACCTGCAATCGACGCTGAATGAAATTTTGGAGGCGGATTCTTTTGTGCGGGATATGGCGACGGCGTGGAAAACGGGCGACGTGGAAAAGATGCGCCGCCTTTTGGATTCGGATTCGTCGGAATCGGCGTATGAAGAAGAGCTTTATGTCAAACGGAATGTGCGCATGGCGAACGCGATCGATTCCCTCGCGGCTTTGGGCGAAGAGCCTTTTATCGTCGTCGGCTGTGCGCATCTGGTCGGTTCCGGGGATAATGTTTTAAGGCTTTTGGAAAAGAAAGGCTACCGGATTCGGCAGAGATAGGGGATTTCCCGTAACCGCCAAAAGAAAAACGGAATCCCCGGAGGCTCCGATTTTCCTCTGCGGATTCGGAGCTGCTTTATATATATTTTACGGAAAAATCGCAAACGGAGCAAACCATGTCGCAGCCAAAATGCAAAACGATGACCTTGGAAGAGCGCAAAGCGCGCGTTGCAGAATTAGCCCGGCTCTTCAACGAGAACAAAACCTATTATCTTTCTAAAGAATTTAACGAAGCCAACTGCCGCGGACAATTCATCGACGTGCTTTTGGAGTGTCTCGGCTGGGACGTGAAAAACGAAAAGGGCGCCCGCCCGGACAAGCGGGAAGTCATCCCCGAAGACCGCGTGACCATCGACAACCGCACCAAACACCCGGACTATTCCCTCTGTTTCGGAGGCATCAAAAAAATCTACGTGGAAGCCAAGCAGCCCAGCGTGGACCTGAAAAAGGACCCCGCCCCCGCCTTGCAAGTGCGCCGCTACGCCTATACCTCCAAAATGCCGGTAGCGATCCTCACGGACTTCCAGGAATTCGCCGTTTACGACACGCGCATCAAGCCCAACTCCAAGGACACCGCCGGCACGGCGCGCATCGGATATTACACCTTCGAAGAATACGCCGAAAAATTTGAAGAGCTTTACAACCGCTTCAGCTACGAAGCTGTGGATTTAGGCAAGTTCGACACCTATTTTGAAAGCGCGAAAGACAAAAAGGGGACGGCCAGCGTGGACGACGACATCCTTTCCATGATAGAACGTTGGCGACTTCTCCTAGCCGAAGACATCGCGCTCCACAACGCCGAAATCGACGAATACAATCTCACCTCCAGCGTCCAGAAAATCATCGACCGCATCCTCTTCTTGCGCATTTGCGAAGACAAGGAAATCGAAGAATACGACGCTCTAGGAAAAATCGCCCGGAGCAAAAACGGCATTTACCCCCGCCTCCAAAAACTCTTCGACGCGGCGGACAAAAAATTCAACTCCGGCCTCTTTGCCAAGGACGACTTTACCGACAGCCTTTCCATTCAGGATAAAACCCTCGAAAGCATCGTCGGCGAACTTTACTACCCCAAATGCCCATACGAGTTCAGCGTCCTTCCCGTGGAAATCCTGGGCTCGATTTACGAACGCTTCCTCGGCAAAATCATCCGCTTCAGCCGAAAGACGAAAAACGGACACAGCGTGGAAGTCGTTGAAAAGCCCGAAGTGCAAAAAGCCGGCGGCGTGTATTACACCCCCACCTACATCGTGAATTACATCGTGGAAAACACCATCGGCAAAAAAATCGCCGGACGCACTCCCGAGCAGATTGCGAAAATGCGTTTCGTGGACCCCGCTTGTGGCTCGGGGAGCTTTCTCATCGGCGCATACCAGTATCTTCTTGCCTACCACCTCGACTACTACGACAGCGACAAAAACCGCGCCAAGGCCGAAAAATCGGGAATCATTTACAAAGACTCCGCAACCCTTTCATACAAACTTTCCGTCGAAGAAAAAAAACGCATCCTTTTGAACAACATCTACGGCGTGGACATCGACGCGCAGGCAGTGGAAGTCACCAAACTCTCGCTCTTCCTCAAGCTGCTCGAAAACGAAGGCAAGGCCCTCTCCCAAAGCGGCATGGGCGAAATGTTCCGCTCTTCGGATCTTGCGCAAAACAAAATCCTCCCCGACATGCGGGAAAACATCAAGTGTGGCAACTCGCTCATCGGAAGCGACTTCTACGCCGACAAAAACCTTCTGGACTTTTGCATGGAAGAGCAAAGAAAGGTGAACGCCTTCGACTGGGAAAAGGAATTTCCCCAAGTATTTACGGGCGGGGGAAGCCTCCCCCTCGCGAAAGCCAAAGCGTCTTTCGCTACCCCCTCTGCGGGGACACCCCGCAACGCCCCGAAAAAAACGCGGACTGGCGGATTCGACTGCGTCATCGGCAACCCGCCGTATTTGCGTGTGCAAGGTCTGCGCGAAAATTATGAAGAAGAAGCGAAGTTTTATGAACAGAATTACCAGTCTGCAACAGGACGGTTCGATTTTTATGTTCTATTCCTGGAAAAAGGATTCACCTTGTTGAACAAAGACGGCTATCTCTCTTTTATTTGTCCGCATAAATTCTTGAACAGCGACTTTGGCGTGGGATTACGCTCTTTCATATACAAAAATCGTGCGCTGAATTTTTTAACGCATTTTGGCTCGGAGCAAGTCTTTTCTTCGGCATCGGTTTATACCTGCGTCATCGGACTTTCCCATCAGAACAAAAATTTTTCTTATGCGCAAGTGATACCCACTGAAATTGAAAACGGCGTTGTGTCGGAAACGTTCCCCATAGAAAAATTAAGCGATACAAGCCGATGGAGTTTTCAAACAGGAATGGCTGCAACAGTTCTTGAAAAATTACATCAACAAAAAAATACAGTGAAAGAGGTATTTAAAGGGATTTATCAAGGCATTGTCACCGGCGATAACAAAGCATTTTATTTAGAAAACTGTACAGAAACCAAAAAATTTATTACAGGTTATTCAGAGGCTCTAGATCAAGACGTCCAAATAGAAAAAGGAATTTGCAAACCTGTATTGACAGGCAAAACCATTCAGAGATATTCTTTTAACGATAAAAAAGAATACATGATTTATCCTTATTATAAAAAGGATAATGGAAAAACCGTTCTCTATGAAGAACAAGAATTGAAAAATCAATTTCCATATTGTTACGGATATTTTTCGTCTTTAAGAAAAAGATTGGCTAGTCGAGGAACCGCCAGTATGAAATACCCATCTTGGTATTCGCTGTGGAATTTCCGAAATATCGATAATCTTTCAGTGGAAAGAATCTTAACGCCTGATGTATGCTATGGTGCAACAATGTATCTCGATTCCGGAGAACATTATCATAACGACACTTCATATGCGTTTGTTTTGAAAAATCCAGATTCTAATTTGTACAAAACATATTTGGCTATTTTGAACTCGCCTATTATTTGGTTTTACTTGAAAGAAACAGGAACTTCTCTTCGTGGAGGATATTTCCGTTTTAAGACCAAATATTTGGAGAATTTTCCTCTTCCCACCGCCACGCCCGAACAGCAGCAAACTCTTGCCGCCCTTGCCGACCAAATGCTTGCCGCGCACACGCAGCTTGCTTCCGCCAAGTCCGACGCCGACAAGAAAACGCTCCAGCAGCGCATCGCCATTTTGGATGCGCAAATCAATGCGCAGGTCTATGCCCTCTACGGCCTTTCCTCCGAAGAAATCGCCGTCGTGGAAGGCGCATAAGCCGATTTCAGGCGAGGCATCCCTGCGCTCATCCCTGCGGCCCTCCCGTCATTGCGAGGCGCGATAGCGGCCCATGAGTCTTAGGAGCTTTGCTCCTTTAGACGAATTGTGCAAAGCCGTGGCAATCATGTCAGCGGTACGTCATTGCGAGGAGCAGAGCGACGAAGCAATCCTGTCAGCGTGAAAAGGATTGCTTCACCCCTGCGGGGTTCGCAATGACGGAAAAACGTTCGCCATGACAACTGTAGCCGTTTTCACGTACACACGGGCCAAAATTTTCCTTGGCGGGTCATTTTCACGTACACACGAACCGAAATTTTTCTTGACGGACAATTTTCACGTAAAAACGCGCAAAAACCGGTTTGCTTCGACAGGCTCAGCAACCGTGCTTTGATAACCGGTCCCTGTGCTCATCGAAGAGAGCGGTTTGGTGTGGTCATTTCGACAAGCTCAATGACCGGCGCTCCCTGAGCTTGTCGAAGGGCACCAACCATGCTTCGACAGGCGCACGAGCCATAGCTAGGCCACTGACGACTGACAACTCGCCTAGCATTGCAATCTTTGCATTCTTTGGCTATATTTTCCCCGAAACGCCTAGCCAAACATTTTGAATTCGAGGAAAAAGCATGAAAAAGTCTCTTCCAGTTGTTTTGACGGTCGCATTCATGGCTTTGATCGTTGCTTGCGGCGATGAAAATACGACAAATGTAACGAATGTCACGGAGACTTCCGGCATTGACGTTGTCGCTGCGGGGGATTCGCTACCGGCCTGCGATGAAGAAAATGTCGGAAAAATCGTCTTTGCGGAGGACTCCGTACAGGTTTACTACTGCGCTGACGGAAAATGGACGACGCTCAAGGGCGAGCAGGGCGAAGCCGGCAAGGATGGAACGGACGGCGAAGTGGGTTCGGATGGAAAAGGCTGCATTGCGGAAGCCATCGACAACGGTTACAAGATACTTTGCGGTGGCGACTCCATCGGCGTATTGCTGAACGGCGAACAGGGCGAGCAGGGAATTCAGGGTGAAAAAGGCGAGCAAGGCGAAAAGGGCTTGGATGGCGCAAGTTGCACCGCCGTAGCGTTAGAAGACAATTCAGGATTTAATGTTATATGCGGCGGCGATACCATTGGCGTATTGAAAAATGGGGAGAAGGGGGAAGCCGGTGAAAATGGCTCGGGCTGCAAAATTGCCGACCTGGGCGATGGCGTTGTGGAAGTGACCTGCGGCGAAGGGGAGAACGCCTCGACGACGACTCTGTACAAGGCGATGTGCGGAGCGGCAGCCTACGATCCGGCGAAAAAGTTCTGCATCGATGGTGCTACCTACGACTTGTGCGACTCCAAATCTTACGACCTAGCAACGCAATTCTGCGCTGCCGATTCCATCTACGAGTTATGCGGAACGGAATCTTACGATCCCGCGACGCAAATGTGCCTAGACAACCAAATCGTTTTGGTGTGTTCGGATTCGCTGGACGGCGAGAAAATTACGGTGAACGGGACTTCCTACCAGTGCTGGGAACAGAAGTGGATTGAAGAAAAGGCGAATTGGCAATATCTGAATCCTGCGATTTCCTATGGAATGTTCACGGATTCCCGCGACGGCCAGGTTTACAAGACCGTGACTGTTGGAACCCAGACCTGGATGGCGGAGAACTTGAACTATGATTACAATGAAGGAACCGCTAAAAGTTACTGCTACAACGACGAACCGGATTCCTGTGCCAAGTACGGCAGGCTCTACTTTTGGAGTGCTGCTATGGACAGTGCCGGGGTATTCAGCGACGGCGGCAAGGGCTGCGGCTATGGCGTGACTTGTTCCGTATCGGAACCGGTCCGCGGAATCTGCCCCGAAGGCTGGCACTTGCCTGATTCGACGGAATGGGAAACCCTGTTCGCCGCCGTCGGCGGTGTGGATCTCGCGGGAACGAAGCTCAAGTCCACCAGTGATTGGAATGACGCCTATAACGGAAAAAGCGGCAACGGCACGGACTCCTACGGCTTTTCCGTGTTGCCGGCGGGCATCTGCCTTGGCGTTGGGCATTACTACAGCGCCGGCGAGCGCGCCGACTTCTGGAGTTCTACGGAGCGCAGCAGCGGCAATGCGTACCGCTGGTACTTCCACTACGGCAACGAGTCCGTGCTCTTGATTTACTACGACGACTTCAAGGATTACGGGTATTCCGTACGTTGCCTCAGGGACTCGGACTGAGGCAGTGCTTCGGCTAGTTTGACAAGCGGTCCCTGAGCTTGTCGAAGGACAGCAACTATGCTTCGACAGGCTCAGCAACCATGCTTCAACAAGTTCATTTGTTTGTATATCCGAGCCTGCCTAGCCGTAGGCAAGGCCGCCCCGTTTTTTGGGCGGTCGGCTGGTTGTTATCAATTATTAGTTGTTCGTTGACGAGAAATCGCCGGATTCCCCGCAATAGCTGATGGGAGCCTTGGAAGTCCCGTCTATTTATTCCGCTTGGAAATATCTAGCCCCAATCGGCGGGCGAGGGCGTAGAGCCCGGGGCGTAAAATGCCAAAACTTTCGGCGGTTCTGGAGATGGAACCGTCGTTTTCCCGGATTTTCGCCACGATGTATTCCCGCAATTCCTGCTTTTGCAGCTCTTGAAACGCGGCATAGGAAATGCCTCTCCAATCGCGTCGAATCGGGGTGTTCGCCTGTGCGGAAATGGGCGTGGTAAAGATGTTTTCGCTCTTGAGTTCGTCGCCGTTCATCAGCACGAGTCCGCGGTGGATGGCGTTTTCGAGTTCCCGAATGTTGCCCGGCCAATCGTATCGGATGAGTTCCTGCATGGTTTGCGGGGAAATGCGGGGCGAGAGGCCTGGCCGAATGGAGTATTCGCGGATAAAATGCGCGACCAGTTCCGGGATGTCCTCTTTGCGTTCTCGAAGGGCGGGGACGTAAATGGGAATGACATTCAAGCGGTAGAACAAATCGCTTCGGAAACGTCCGGCAAGGGTTTCTTTTTGCAAATCGCGATTGGTCGCTGCGATAATCCGCACTTTGACTTTTTTGGTTTCGTTGGAACCGACGGGACGGATTTCGCCCTCTTGCAATGCCCGCAAAAGTTTGGCTTGCATGGGCAGCGGAATGTCGCCGACTTCGTCTAAATAGAGAATGCCGCCGTTTGCCGCTTCAAAAAGCCCCCGATGTTCGGAAATGGCGCCTGTAAAGGCTCCGCGAACGTGGCCGAACAGCTCGCTTTCAAAAAGGCTTTCCGTAATGGCGCTGCAATTCACGGAAATCAGATGGTTTGAAACCGATGCGATCGCTTTGGCGACCAGTTCCTTGCCGACTCCGGATTCTCCTTGGATTAAAACGGTCGCCCCTTTGCTTCGGATGGCCTTGAGAATGGAGTCGTAAAGGCGTTTGATGGCGTCGCTTTTTCCGACAATTTTTTTCAGGGATTCTTTGATGGCGGCAAGGATTTCGGACTGCTGCTTGAGTTCATTGACGACAGTCATAAAGCGCAGCCGGAGTTCTTCTTTGCTTAAGACGCCGCTGTACAATCGCTGCTGGAATGGATTTAAATGGAGAATGTCCGAACCGACGCCCATAAAGCGCGTTGCCGGAGAAATATCCTGCAAGGTCTGAAAGAGCGATTCGGGGTATGTCTTGTCCAAATCAACTACAGCTATTGCCGGGAGAAATCGGCGGAAGTCTTCGACGGCATTCAAAGAGTCTGGGCAAAGAAAGGTTTCATACCCGTCCACGTTGGAAAGCACGTCTTCTAAAAAAGAAATGCTTTCGTTCTCTTCGGAAAGGAAGAAAATCCGAGTTTTGCCCATGGAATTTTATTTGCCCAGAGCCTGGGAACGGAGAGTCGCCGCTTCTACTGTGTGCATCAGGGTGCCACGGAATCCCGCGTCTTCCAGAACTTGCATGCCCGCAATCGTCGTTCCCGCCGGGGATGAAACCATGGCGGAAAGTTCTCCCGTGTCCTTGCCGGATTTTTTCAACAGTTCGACGCTGCCTTCCAAAGTGGCAAGGGTCAGTTGCATGGCGACAGGGCGGGAAAGGCCCATTTTGACGCCGCCGCGGACGAGCCCTTCGATAAATTCAAAGACATAAGCCGGAGCGCTGCCCGAAAGGCCGGTCACAGCGTCGATCAGGTTCTCTCCGACGGTCACGGTGATGCCGACAGTCGAAAGGAGTTCTTTAGCGACTTCGAGGGATTCTTGGGAAACGCCGTCCGAAGCGATGGCGATGGCGCCTTTCCCGACGGTCAATGGCAAATTGGGCATGACCCGGACGACGTCGCCGTGGGCAAAGTTCAGCGCGTCCAGAATTTTTTGGCGAGAAACCCCGGCCATGATGGAAATGATTTCCGGTTTGGACGTGTTGCTTTGGGCGCTGGCATTCCATTCGCTCGCGACCGCCTTGAAAATCTGAGGCTTGACGCAAAGGAAAAGAACGTCGGCTTCGTTTGCCATTTTTCCGAAGTCGCTGTAACGAACGGCCCCGAGATCGGCGACGGATTTTGCTGTGCTTTCAAAGGGTTCAAAAAAGAGAACGTCCTGGGGATTGTGCCCCGCCTGAAGCAATCCGCGGAGAATGGCTCCGCCCATGTTTCCTGCGCCGGCAAATGCGATTTTCTTTGACATTTTACACTTCCTATCCGTTCATCGAAGCCAAAAATTCTTCGTTGGTTTTTGTCTTGGCGAGTTTGTCCCGCATAAATTCCATGATTTCCACAGAGGTCTGCTCTTGCAGGAATTTGCGCAGAATCCAGACGCGGCGAAGGGTGTCGTCGTCCAAAAGGAGTTCTTCTTTGCGGGTTCCCGATTTGAAAATGTCGATGGCGGGCCAGATGCGCTTTTCGGCAATGCGCCTGTCGAGAACGAGTTCCATGTTGCCCGTGCCTTTAAATTCTTCGAAGATGACTTCGTCCATGCGGCTGCCCGTATCGATAAGGGCGGTGCCGATGATGGTGAGCGAACCGCCGTTTTCAATTTTGCGAGCGGCGCCAAAGAATCGCTTGGGGCGTTGCATGGCGAGCGCATCCACGCCGCCGGAAAGGATTTTTCCAGAATGCGGAATGACGACGTTGTTGGCTCGGGCGAAGCGGGTGATGGAATCCAGTAAAATCACGACATCGTTGCCGTATTCCACCAGGCGTTTGGCTTTTTCCAAAAGGATGTCGGCGACTTGCGTGTGGTGCTCGGGCGGTTCGTCGAAAGTGGATGCGATGACTTCGCCGTGGACGTGGCGACGCATGTCGGTCACTTCTTCCGGGCGTTCGTCGATCAGAAGCACAAAGAGCTTGACTTCGGGATGGTTCTTGGCGATGGCCCCTGCGATATTTTGCAGCAGGACCGTTTTTCCGGTGCGCGGCGGGGCGAGCAGAATGCTGCGCTGGCCTTTGCCGATGGGAGAGAAGAGGTCCATGATGCGGGTGGAGTAGTCGTCCTGCTTCCATTCCAAATTCAATTTTTGATACGGATGAATCGGGGTCAGGTATTCGAAGGCGACGCGGTGCTTTGCCTTGGCGGGATCTTCGCCGTTGATCGTATCGACGCGGGCGAGTCCGAAGTAGCGTTCGTTGTCGCGGGGCTGGCGGACAAGGCCCGTGATGGAATCGCCGGACTTGAGTTCAAAACGGCGAATCTGGTTCGGGCTGATGTAAATGTCGTCCGGCCCGGCAAGGTAATTCAAGTCGGCGTTGCGGAGGAATCCGTAACCTTCCTTCATGATTTCGAGAGTGCCTTCGGTATAGATGGGAGCGCCTTCGCTGGCGGTAGCGGCGAGCAGCCGGTAAATGAGAGCTTGCTTTTTCAGCCGTTTCACGTCGGGGATATTCAGGGCGTTCGCCTTTTCCTGCAAATCGAACATCGGCGTGTTGCGCAGTTCTCGCCAGCGTTGCATGGCAAGGGCGACTTTTTCCGGATCGGCGGGCGGAGCTTGCAGCTGGTCGTCGGGGATGTCGTCCTGGGGAAGGAACCTGTTGTTCCGACCGAATTTGTTCCGACCGAACTTGTTGAATTTGCTGTGGCGGTCATTGCCAAATCGGTCGTTGCCGTAGCGATTGTTTTGAATGTTGCCGTTGGGGTAGCGGCGGCTGTTCTGGGCGGAAGCGTTGAACGGGGCGTCCGGCATGGGCGCATCGAACGAAGGATTGTTCTGCGCTGCGCTGGAATCGGGAATGCCGTCGGTCATGTTTCCTATGGTGTGGAGCGAACCCTGGTTTTCTTCGGTGAGTTCGCTTGTTCCCGGAGTGGCGGTGACGACGGGTTCGTCGGAAAGTTCGGAAGTCGAAGCGGGAATGAATTCGGAATCCGCCGGATGAACTGGAGCCGCTTCGTTCAGAGCGTTTTCGTTGGCTTGTTCGGGTTGATATGCGGTTTCGACTTCAGAAGGCAGCTGTTTCCGTGGACGTCCACGGTGCCGCTTGGCCGGAGCTTCCGTTTCGTTTTTGGCCAAATCTTCGGGAAAAGTGATGGGGGCGGCGAGATCGCCTAAAGCCGAAAGGTCTGGGGTTTGGGGAGTATCGGGGGAAACCATGTCGGAAATCAATGTAACGGATGAAGACCCGTCGGTTTTCTTTTGTCTTGGCACAGGGACTCCTGCGAACGAAAATAAATAGAGGTTACTGAATGCGCTCTCTAAAAATTCATTTTTGAAAAGGAAGGAATTTTAGGGAAACATCAATGGGAAATGGAAAAAGCGATATTGCTTTCACCAGCACTAAATATACAAAAAAATCTATATTGGCGGTTGTGGAATCCTTGGAAAGAGTTTTTATTGCTCTGGGCAGTAATATCCGTCCTCGTGGCAAACGCCTTGCGGAAGCCAGAGCCATGCTCCAGAAAATATCGCTTGGAGGCTGGAAGGAAAGCCCGATTTACGAGACGCCTCCGGTCGGGCCTGCGGACCAGGGATTTTTTTTCAACCAGGTCGTTTCTTTTTGGTATGGGAAGGGGCCGCGAAAACTGCTGCACTACCTGAAAGGTGCGGAGCTTTTTTTGGGTCGTCGTCCGCGAGGGCATTGGGAAGAGCGCGAGATTGACATGGACTTGCTTTATTACGGCGAACTTTTGCTGGATGATCGTCCTGTAGGTCCTGTCGTGCCTCATCCGCTGGCCGCAGTCCGTGGCTTTGTCATGGTGCCGATGGAAAAAATTTCTCCGGATTTTTGCGACCCCCTGCTGGGAAAACCCATCAAAAAAATTTTGGACGATTTGAAACTTTCCGGGTCGGAAGTGGATTTTAAAGAAGTGGAGATGGCGGATGAATGACGCGTTTTTGGAACAGGACAATTCCGAAGTGACAATGAAACTCCCGGAACGGATTCGCTTTATCGCTATCGACGGCGTTATCGGGGCGGGCAAGACTTCGCTTTCGAAAATCCTTGCCAAGGCGCTCGGGGCGAATCTGGTCTTGGAACAATTCGACGAAAATCCGTTTTTGCCGAAATTTTACGAAAATCCGAAAGCCTATGCGTTCCAGACGCAGCTCTTCTTTTTGCTGTCCCGCTTGCGCCAGTTTCAGGACGCCATCGTGCAGAACGACTTGTTCCGTCACAATGTCGTGAGCGATTACACTTTTGAAAAGGACCGCATATTTGCCCTCCAGAATTTGTCGGAAAGCGAAATGTCGATGTACGATACGGTCTCGGAGAACCTTTCTAAAAATCTGCCGACTCCCGATCTGATTGTTTATTTGCAGGCGAGCGTATCGACGCTTTTGGGCCGGATTGCGACCCGCGGACGGACGATGGAAAAATCCATCGATGGCAATTACCTCGGTTCTTTGCTGAATCGCTATGACCATCATTTTTGGCATTATTCCAAGGCTCCCGTGCTGATTATCAATACGAACCAGATTGATTTTGTTCACAATGAAAAACATCTGAAGCAGGTGCTCGACGCGATTGCCTCCGCCCCTACCCAGACGACCTACTTTGCTCCTGAAGGCTAATCTCATGAAAATTATCAAAACGATTGCGGAACTCCGCGCAGAAATTCTTCCCTTGAAAAAAATGGGAAAATCCGTTGGCATCGTGCCGACGATGGGCGCTTTGCACAGCGGGCATACGAGCCTTGTCGATGCGTCCGTCAAAGAAAACGATGTGACCGTCGTGAGCGTCTTTTTGAACCCGATTCAATTTGGCAAAAATGAAGACTTGGACAAATACCCGCGTCGTCTGGAAAAAGATGCGGAACTGGTCGCCCAGCATGGTGGCGATTTCGTGTTTGCGCCGAGCAATGCCGAAATGTATCCGGATGGAGACCCGCTGACCCTTGTCCGGGACGAAACGATGGAAAGCCTTTATTGCGGTGCGACCCGTCCGGGGCATTTTCGCGGCGTTCTGACGGTGGTGACGAAGCTGTTCAACATTTCCGGCGCGGACAGGGCGTATTTTGGCAAAAAAGATTATCAGCAGGCGTTTTTGATTCGGCGTATGGTCAAAGATTTGAATATGCCGATAGAAATTCACACGTTGCCGATTGTCCGGGAGGATTCGGGACTGGCGCGTTCCAGCCGCAATGAATATATGAACGAAGCGGAACGCGGTGCCGCTGTGGCGATTTCAAAAGCGTTGCTCCTTGCCAAAAGCCGTTACGAGTCGGGCGAAAAGAATGTGAATGTTTTGCGTTCCGGGATTCAGGAATCGATTGCCCGCGCAGGCGGCGTGGTGCAATATGTGGAAATTGCCAGCCAGAAAACGCTTTTGGCGAATCTATCCGGCGAAGTGGACGAACCTTCCGTGATTCTGGTGGCTGCGTTTTTTGGCAAGACGCGCTTGATAGACAATATCGAATTGTAATTGTTTTCGGAAAAATTTTCTGCGGATTTTTTCGCTGGAATTTTCTCGGAGTTTTTTGAAGAAATCGGGCGAAGGCTGTTTTAGCCGCCTTCGCTCAATTTTAAAATGCACTCTTCCCGAATTTGCCAGAGTTCTTCAAAGGAATAGGGCAGGGCGTTTTCTCGCAGCCAGTTTTTCATGAAATTCTGGTGGTAGGCGGTTTTTTCTTGGGCGATGTCTTCGTAATCGAAAAGTTCCCGCGTGTCTAGAATACGGCTTTCAAAATCGTTGAAGAATTTTCCCGGTCGGGTGTAGTCTCCGAATTCGCCGTTTTCTTTCAAGTAGCAATGCGCTTCGGGAATAGAGTCGAGGTGAAAATGCTCGAGAACGCTGCGGATTTTGGGCGTGCTTTCCGCACTCATCTTGAATGCAGCGACCATCAGGTGCACATCGGAAATGGCGTTTTCTTTGGCAATGGCGGCGAGCAGGGCGTGCTTGCCGCTGCACGTTCCACGGCCTTCGTTCAGGACCAGCGAAATGTCTTTCGGGTTTGACGTGCGGCCATAGGGAAGTTCGGCGACGTAGGCCTTGAGAGCTTCCCAAGAATCGACGCCTTTCGCCCGGGCAAGATTCGAGTATTTCGCGTTTGCGGAAAGAATCATTCCTGAGGGCCGTTATCGACGATGTGGTGCGACTTTTCCAGATCGCGGGCGTTGATAATCAGCATCTGCAGACGGTTCTCGATGTTGGCAAAGCTCGTGTCCGGATCGTAGTCCAGACTCAAAATCTGGATGTGGGGATACCGGGCCTTGACCGCTTTGGTGAGGCCTCTTCCGCTGATGTGGTTGGCAAGGCACGCAAAGGGCTGCACGATGATAAAGCTGTTGATGCCGTGCGGCGCATTGTAAAGGATTTCTCCCGGAATGAGCCAGCCTTCGCCGGTGTTGTATGTCGGGTCGATAATATCGCCGACGAGTTTCACCAGTTCATAGCAATCGGCATGATGTTCGTAAAGCTTGTATTTCTTCGAGTGCTTCTGGATGGTCTTGACCGCATGGGTGTAGATTTTGGCGGTGGCTCCGCCGACGAGCCAGTTTTCGATGGGCTTTGCGATGAGTCCGCGCTTGATCTTTTCGCGGCGAACCACTTCATCGACTCGGAAGAAGTCCGTCATGCCCGGCAAGTAAACTTCCATGCCGTTGTTCATCAGATAGTCTTCGATGTAACCGTTGGCACCCGGATGGTAATTCATCAGAATTTCCCCGAGCAGAGCGACGCGCGGTTTGCGGTAGCTGGCATCCACTTCGACCTTGTTGAACTCTTCAATCGCCTGATCGAAAACCCGAATCGCTTCCTTGGGATAGGCGATGGATTTTGTAGAAATTTTGGCGACGGTTTCCATCACGCGGGGAAGCCAGATGTCATAGACTTTTTGGGTGTCGCCCTCGTGCAGTTCGTAAGGACGGCTTCGGCGATAAATGGTTTCGATGGCGTCCATCATCGTGAGTCCCCAGAGCATGTGCAGACGAAAGTCCAGAGTGAGCTTGAATCCCGGGTGCATATTCTTGGTGTCGGAACCGGTGGTGATGATGGGAACGTCGGCGTAGCCCGCTTCGTCAAGGGCTTTCCGGGCGAGGACGGCGTACTGTACCGCTCGGCAGTTTTCGCAGTTTTTGGAAAGCGTGACGGCGATTTTGTCGTGGGGACACTCCGGATGCTGTTGCAGCCAGAGCAGGTTTTCGCCGATGTTCACCTGGGCGGGGAAGCAGATGTCGTTGTGGACGTATTTCTTTCCCAGAGCGAACGCTTCGGGTCCTCCCAGCGGCAACAATTCCACCTGATAGCCCAAGTGCTTGAAGTAGGCGGTCGCGAGAATGCTGAATCCGCGGGAAAGGTTCGGTACCAGAATCTTGCGGGTCTTTTTGTCTTTTTCGTTGAATTTGACGGGGAAGAGAGGACCTTCCGTTTTGGGAGGGAAATTGACCTTTCGGCGGGCGCGGACGGTTTCGATAAAGCTTTTGACGCGGATGCCGACAGGACCTCTGGCGTCGCCTTCGTCCAGTTTGAGCATCAGAAGTTCCTTCATGGAAACTTCGTGGAGCATGCGGCTCATTTCATCGGTCAAAATGGAATCGTGCCCGCAACCGAAGCTGACGATTTGCACCAGTTCCAGCGCAGGATCTTTGGCGGCGAGCATGGCCGCTCCGAGCATTCTCATGTGGAAGGTGTTCTTGACTTCCATGCGGGTGTGCTTGTCCACATCCTGATCGAAAACGCCGGGCAGGGATTCCGTCGTCAAAACGGGGATTCCCATTCTTGTGAAGTGCTGCGCGATGTTGTGATTGACCAGGGTGTCGGCATGGTAGGGGCGACCGGCTAGGCAAATGGCGAACTCGCCTTTCTTGCGGACGTCTTCCAGGACTTTCGCGCCTTCTTCGGCGAGGGTGCTCTTGTAGGTGTTGAGCGCCGTTTCCCCTTCGGACACCGCCTTGTCCAGGATTTTCTTTTTGATCCCCCATAATTCGTGGAAGTAGTTTATTGTCTGCTTGCGGCGCTGTTCCAAATCGGTCCAGTGGAAAACCGGCTGAATCATTGGAATACCGTAGCGGTGTTCCGGATCGTCGGAGTTGCGGCTGACATCGGGATAGCCTTGGACGACGGGGCAGACGGCTGTAGCCGTAAATTTGCTGTGATCGCTGGGGAGGGCGACCATCATCGGGAAGAAAATGGCGTCCACTTTTTTGTCGATGAGATCTAGAACGTGCCCGTGGACGAGTTTCGCTGGGAAGCAAATCGTGTCGCTGGCAATGCTCCGCAGCCCGTTTTCAAAAAGGGTATAGTCGCTCTGCTTGCTCACGACGACCGTGTAGCCGAGGCTAGTGAAGAAGGCTTTCCAGAAAGGCAGGCTGGACCAGAATTCCAGAACGCGCGGGATGCCGATGGTCTTTCCCGTTTGCGGAAGCAGAACTTTGGGCGCGTAGTCCTTGACGAGAAGCTGGTTCGTGCGCTTGACCATGTCGGGAACGGCAAGCATCTTGCGGTTGATTTCCGCGATGAGCTTTTTGGTTTCCGGATCGTTCGGGTCGGCGGTGACTTCGCCCCGTTCGCAGCGGTTGCCGGTGACAAAACTCTGGCCGTCGCTGAAAGTGACGATGGTGCGGGAGCAGTGGTTGGTGCAGTATTGGCAAATCATGCCGGGCTTGTTGTCCCAGCTCAGATTGCGTGCGGCTTCAAGTCCGATGAATGTCGATTTGTAATCGGGGTCGGCCTGCTTTTTCTCTTCGATGAATTTCTTGGTAAGAAGCGCCACGCCGATGGCTCCCATTTCTCCCGGACGCTCCGGACGGATGGGGACAATTCCCGTGAGCTGTTCAAAGGCGCGAAGAACGGCGTCATTTTTGAAAGTTCCGCCCTGCACGACGACGACTTTGCCGAGGGTTTCCAGATTGCGAATGCGGATGACTTTCGTGAAAACGTTTTGAATGATGGAACGGCAAATGCCCGCGATAATGTCTTCGGGTTGCTTGCCGTCACGCTGTTCCGTAATGATGGAACTATTCATGAACACGGTGCAGCGACTGCCGAGCTGCGAGGGGGACTTGGCCTTAAACGCCAGCTCGGCGATTTTTTCCATGGGAACTCCCAAGGATTTGGCGTAGGTCTCGATAAAGGATCCGCAGCCCGAAGAACAGGCTTCGTTCAAAATGATGCCGGTGACAACGCCGTCATGCACCGAAATGGCCTTCATGTCCTGACCGCCGATGTCGAGAATAAAGGAAACGTCCGGACGGAGTTTTTGTGCGGCATTCGCATGGGCGACGGTTTCGACGGTGTGATAATCCGCATGGACAGCTTTGGCAAAAAGCTGTTCGCCGTAACCGGTCGTGCCGACTCCCAGAATGTTCAGTTTGCAACCATATTCTTCGTAGCGGTCGGCGAGCTCGTTCAGCGCTTTTTTCAGAACGGCAAGGGGCTCCCCTTCATTGCTCGCGTAAAAGCCGTCGATGACTTTTTCCTCTTCGTCCATTAAAACGAATTTGGTCGTCGTCGATCCGGCGTCAATGCCCAAGTAGGCGTTGATGGTGGAACCCGAAAGCGGTTGCGGGTAATGGCTGTCGGCAAGCGGATGGCTCTTTTTGAATCGTTCGTATTCCGCATCGTTTTTGAAAAACGGCTCGGCGTTGTCTTTGCGTTCGGCAAGGCGAATTTCGTTGAAATGCAAAAGCATATCGAGGGAGCCTTCCCGGCGGTAGCCGCATTCCTTGCCGTTGAACATGTTGCCCAAAGAGAGCGCCGCCCCATAAGCGACGAGGACTTCGGAGTGTTCCGGGCGAATCGCCTGCTCGTCCGAGATGCCAAGGCGTTCCTTGAATGCGCGGATGAGAGTCGGGTTGAATGTCAGCGGGCCGCCTTCAAAAATGACGGGCGGCTTGATTTCCATTCCCTGGGCGAGACCGCCGATAGTCTGCTTGGCTATCGCATGAAAACTCGAAAGGGCGACATCTTCTTTGGCGACGCCGTTGTTCAAAAGCGGCTGGATGTCCGTTTTGGCAAAAACGCCGCAACGTCCCGAAATTTCGTAAACTTTTTTGCCCCGCGCGGCGAAAGATTCAAATTGTTCCGTTTTGATGCGGAGAAGTCCGGCAACTTGATCGATGAAAGCTCCGGTTCCGCCCGCGCAGACGCCGTTCATGCGCATATCGCTGGCAATCAGCTTTCCGGTTCCTTTGTCCTTTTCAAAAAAGACGACTTTGGCGTCTTGGCCGCCCAGTTCGATAGCGACTCGGGCTTCGGGATGGGTGGAGCGGACAGCGAGCGCATTGGCAACGACTTCTTGCACAAAGAATGCGTGAGTGGCTTCGGCGAAAGGCTGCCCGCCGGAACCGCAGAATGCAACGCGGAAATTCTTGTCCGGGAAAATACCATGGGCAGTGGAGAGGACTTCATACACTTTTTGCGCCTGCATCGCATTGTGGCGTTCGTATGTAAAGTGAAGGAGTTTTTCTGTCGCCGGATCTACGACGGCGATTTTGACGGTTGTCGAACCTACGTCGACGCCAACCCACAAATCATGATTCAAGTTGCTCATAGTTCCCCAAATTTACAAAATCGGAAATAAAATTTCTGGATTTTTTGCAAAACATTCGCATCTTGTCGGGGCGATGAGAGGCTAGAGGCTAGTGCTTTCGGTATTAGGCACGTTGAAAGACCATTCAGCGCAATGCGTCGCAATCGATTTTTTGAAAATGAATTTTTAGAGGTGCCTGAACGAAATTTCCCTTTCTTGATAAAGAACTCGGACTCTGTTTCCGTTGAAACAGTTGCATTTTGGGGAAATCAGCGTTTGGCTTTTTTCGAATACAGGAAAAGAAACCTATCTCCAAACACGGGGAATTTTATCGCCCGGAACAAAAGCGCATAGGCGTTTCGGAGCGAAAATACCGGAAAAATGTACTTGCCGACAAAGCTTTTAAAAATGGAGAACGAGCCTTCGAAAAAATCTTAATGGTGCTTGGATTTTTAAAACACCACCAGATCATTTTTGTGAATCAGTTCCTCGGGAAAATCCTTTCCGAGAAATTCTTTCACCTGGGACGTTTTCTTTTTCATCACCAGTTTCAGCGTTTCGCTGTCGAACTTGGCGACCCCGCGAGCGACCGGATTCTTTGCCAAATCCAAGACCTCGATTAAATCGCCCTTGTCAAAATGCTTTTGCACCTGCACGACTCCCACCGGAAGCAAGCTCGAATGCTTTTCACGCAAAGCCTTGACGCCGCCGTCATCGACAAGCACGCTGCCTCGTGGAGTGGTGACAAACGAAAGCCAACGCTGCCGACTGTTCAACTTCTTTTTGGAAGCCGCAAAAAAAGTTCCCTCGGCGTTTTCAAAAACGACTTCGTGCGGAAGCACTTTTAGGCCGTTTGCCAAAAAGGCGTTGCAGCCGCTTTTCGTCACATTGCGAATCGCTTCCAGTTTGCTTCTCATGCCTCCCGTACTGACCGCGGAACCGGCTTCGCCGGGCTTGCCAGCAAGAGCGAGCACTGCGGGCGTAATTTCCGGTACAAAGCGAAGAAGGCGCGCCTTGGGATTTTTCTTGGGGTTGTCGTCAAAAAGGCCGTTTTCATCTGTAAAGATCAGCAGAAGATCGGCATCCAAAAAGAGGGCGACGTCGCTGGAAAGTTTATCGTTGTCGCCGACCTTGATTTCGGCAACCGCCAGCGAATCGTTTTCATTGATGATGGGAACGATTTTATGGGCAAGCATCGCTTCGATTGTATTCTGCAAATTTTTATAACGCTGACGATTTCGAAAATCATCCGCGGACAAAAGAATCTGCCCAACAGACAACTGCACCCAACGAAACATTTCCCGGTAAGCGTATATCAAATCGATTTGCCCCACGGCGGCACAGGCCTGCTTTTCGGCCATGACCGTCGGCTTTTCCTTGTAACCGAGTTCCGCCATCCCCGTCGCCACAGCACCGCTTGTCACGAGAACCACTTCTTTGCCCGCTTCCATCAACTGCGCGACGGAATCTGCGAGCCTTTGTATGTAACGGGTACGAACGCAGCATTTTGCCGAATCCACTAAAATGCGGGATCCGATTTTAATGACGACGCGTTTAGATTCATCCAAGATATTTTTGCGCAATTCACTCATTTTTTATACCTACAAATTAACGGCAGACCAAAAGACGGATAGAATCCAGACGAATCTGCGGGGAAAGCGCCGTTTTCTTTCGGACGGCGACATTTTTCCGGAGAGCGTCCAGAACGGGATTGTTTTGCGCTTGACCGCGGAAAGTGAGCAGGTGATTCATTCGCTGGTATTCCTGTTCCGCACGCTCCTCTACTTTCTTTGCCGACTCCATTGCCTCGATTTCCATTTTCTGCGAAGCAATCCGCTTGGCAAGGGCGTGACCAGTGCTTGCAAAATAGCGCAAGGTTTCCGTCACTGCGGGAACTTTTTGCGGCACATTGGCGTTGCGCATTTTTCCCGAATCCACTTCGGACAGCCTTTCCGAACAGTCCTTGCCCTGCGCATCGATCAGTACGCGAATCATCTTGGGACCAGCAATGTCGGCAAGCCCCCATGCGGCGGGAATTGAAGGCTCTATGACAAAATTATATTGCATCATCAGGCTCTTGCATCCCGCATTGTCCCAGATGACACAGGCGGTAAGTCCCTTTCCAGAAGCCGTCGCTAAATCCAAAACGCCCTGCGCCAAAGGATGTTCAAAGCTCAAGAACGAAATTTCATCGTGCTGCATGGCTACGGTGCGGTCAAAAGTTCCTGTCAAAGCGCCTGCACCACCTGCCGATTTTTCATCCTCGGTTTTTCCGCTCTGCGATGCGGTCTGCGAAAGGAGCGTCGTCGTCGGCATTCCGGGAATCGACCCCGCTTCGACCTGCGGCCCTGCGCTAAACACGAGACTCGTCGGAACGCTTCCCGGTTCCACTTCTACACCAGCGGCTGTCAGTGTTTCTATCATCAGCGTTTTCAGGCGTTCGTCCGCATCTACGCGGCGGATTTCGCTCGTGATGATTTGGGAAACCTGCGGGTCGCGCGAATTGAATTCCAAAAGTTTATCGCGTCCCTTTTCGATATTCTTGCGCAACATTTCACTGTCGCCTTGAACCAGGGGAATCGTATCCTTCATAAACTTTGAAAGCTTCGTTTTGGGTTCCGCCATGGCGGCAATCAGCGTTTCCGTGTATTTGAGGAAAAGTTCACCGCCGCTCATCAACGGAGAACCGAAAGCCCCGAGTCCCTCGTGATACCAATGGAATATGACTTCCTGAGCGCTTCCCTTCACATAAGGAACGTGAATCCGAATCGTCTCCGTTTGTCCGATTCTATCCAAACGTCCGATGCGCTGTTCCACCAAGGCCGCGTCCAGCGGCAAATCAAAGAGAATCAAGTCGTGGCTGAATTGGAAATTGCGTCCCTCGGAACCGATTTCCGAAGCGATCATCAGCATCGGTCCACGCTCGTCGGCAAAGCTCGCCGCCGCCCGGTCCCTAGCGAGAATTGACATGTCTTCCGTAAAAGTGACAAAAGCGTTTTCGCCGACCTCTTCGGCAAGCACCGAAGCAAGAGCGCTGACCACGTCGGGATTTTCACAGATTAAAAGAACCTTGTCGCGCAAATGTTCCTTCAAAAAATGCAAGAGCCACGGAATGCGCTCGTCTTCTTTCCAGGTCGTCTTGTATTTCGTGACCAAAAGCCCATTGACCAGAATATCAAAAGAATGATCCGGGTCCGCATCGCTCGCCTTTCCGACCAGGGCGCGATACTCGGCATTCGGTTTCAGCTCTTCCGCAAAGAGTTTCCGGGAAGGAAAACCGCCCACGCTTTTTCGCGTATTCCGAAATACGACAGAGCCGGTTCCCAGCGCATCGACAATACGGCGAACCCATTCCCCCGCAGTCATCTCCCGGGAATTTTCCTGAGAAAGCCATTCCCGAATCGGAGAATTTTTGGGCAAGGCATTGTTCAAGTCGTCCCAGTCCATCGGGTCGTCCGAATCGACAGGCAGCTTCGACAAATCCCGCGCGATTTTCTGGTAGGATTCTTCGTCTTTCAAAAATTCCGAATAATTGGTAAAGCGAATCGGATCCAGCATTTTCAAACGGTTGAAATGCGATTCCGGCTGCAGCTGGAGAGGCGTGCCCGTCAGCAAAAGAAGTCCCTTGGTGCGAGCGGCTATCGAATTCACCAGCAGATATTCCTTGCTCGTAAAGTCGTCTTCACAAATCAAATGGTGCGCTTCATCGACAATCGTCAAGTCCCATTCCGCCCGCAAAAAATCCTGCATGACCGCGGGCTGGCTCATCACAAATTCCACGGTACAAATCACATTGTTTTCCTGTTCAAAAGGATTCACAATGTCCCGCGCATCGGAAGTCGCATTTAAAAGCCCATGAATATAGCCCTCATCCACCAGAGTGAAAACATGGTTAAAACGGCGGAGCATTTCGGTCATCCATTGATGCTTCAACGATTCCGGAACCAAAATAAGAGTACGCACCACACGTCCGGTGCTGTAAAGCGAATGCCAAATCATCCCCGCTTCAATCGTCTTTCCCAAGCCGACTTCATCGGAAAGCATCAAGCGCGGAAGCGCACTGGAGCTGCAAGCGCGTTTGCACAAATAATACTGGTGCGGAATCAGATTGACCCGAGGGCCTATCATGCCGCGGACCGGAGAATTCTGCCATTCGCACGAAAGTGCCGTCGCTGTTTCTCGCCGCACAAATTCTTTGTTGTCGGCGCAGCTTCCACGGATCAACTGCGAAAAAATATCGGTCACTCGCAGCGATGCCTTGGGTATCAAATCGGATTCCTTCATTTCTCGACCGCCGCGCCCCAAATAGATGGCTAGGCCGTTTTCCATGCGGATATTTTCTACGGCAAAGGAAATTCCCTTTTCATTTTTGGCGTTTTCCCCAATGGTCAAAAGGTAACGTTTCAGGGGAGCCGACGAAATCCGATAAATCCGGGACTGCTTTACCGCCGGAAAATCGATGACAACATTTTTGAACTCTATTTGGCGAACTCGCCCTACGCCGAGTTCCGGTTCCTGTTCACTGGTATAACGCTGGCCTATTTGAAATGTACTCATGGTGCGCAAGTTAGCATTTTTTATAGATTTGGGAACAACTTATGAACTGGTTTTATATCGATGAAAGCATCCTCGAAGGCGAACGCCGCCAAGGTCCCGTCCAACTTGCCGATTTGCAAGCCCTTCAGGAGCAAAATAAAATAAACGACACGACGCTAGTATGGCACAAGGGACTCGATAATTGGATTTCCTGGAAAGAAGCGCGCGAAAAGGAAGCCGAAAACGATCCGCAGGCAAACGAATTGCTGCTCCGGGAAACCGTCGAATCGATTTTGCGGGAACGGGCTGAAGAATGGCAGCAGCGCGCCTACGCCGGATTTTTTATTCGAGCTGCCGCATTCCTTATCGATTGGATTCTCATCGCCGTCCTTTGGGAAATTTCCGCCCAGATTTTGGGAATGTTTTCCGTTTTTGACCTTGCCGCGACTTCGGAAGCCGCCAATGCTCTGATTGAAAAATACACCGAGGACCCGAGCTTCGCCAAGTTTTCCACCGAATTTTCAAACATCCCGGGCATGACAGGGCTATCCCTTTTGTGGCTGGGCATCCAGACCATCTACTTTGTCGGCTTCAACGGATTTCTCTCGGCAACGCCAGGAAAACTTCTCTTCCGCCTGAAAATCGAAAGAGCCGACCACCACGCGCTCAAGCTTTCCGGAGCCGTTGTCCGTTACATCTTTAGTCTGCTTACCCAAGCGACGCTCATCTTCTACGGCATCGGCTACATTCTGGCCATCATCGATCCCCAGAAACGTACCCTGCACGATTTCTTTGCTAAAACCCGAGTGGTTTATGCGCCAAAATCCGAGAGCAAAAGCAAGCCGGAAAATTCACCGGAGGATTAGTTTGTATGGATTATTTTCTCATTTCCCCAACAGGTGCGCCCCTTTCCGGAGAAGTTGAAATTTCGGGAGCCAAAAATGCCGTTCTCGCCACCATGACAGCGGCTATGCTCGCCGACGGCACAACGACTCTCACCAATGTCCCTTACCTGCGCGACACTAAAACCATGTCCAATGTACTCCGTGTTATCGGATGTCGCATTGACGGCGGCGCCCACGAATTCAAAGTGGATTCCCACGGAGCGAACCACTTGGAAGCTCCCTACGAATTGGTGAGCACTATGCGCGCGAGTTTTTACGTTTTGGGTCCTTTGGTCGCCCGATTCGGACGCTGCCGAGTCTCTTTGCCCGGAGGATGCGCCTGGGGTCCGCGACCCGTCGATCTCCACTTGAAAGGACTGGAAGCTCTTGGAGCAAAAATCGAAGTCACCCACGGATATGTCGAAGCGACGAGCGACGGTCCCTTGCCCGGGGGCAACTTCCGCTTTCCCATCGTTTCTGTCGGTGCGACGGTAAATGTTCTGATGGCGGCTACCCTCGCCAAAGGCACGAGTGTCCTAGAAAATGCGGCTATCGAACCCGAAATTGACTCCCTGATCGATTTGCTCGAAAGCATGGGAGCCAAAATCGAAGGCAAAGGCACGCGCTCCCTCGTTGTTCACGGCGTTCCCGAATTGCACCCCGGATTCAGCAAGACCATTCCCGACCGCATCGAAGCGGGTTCCTTTCTATGCGGCGGAGTCATTTCCCGCGGGAAAATCAAAGCGACCCATTGCAATCCGACGCACATCAAATCGCTGCTCGACATTTTTGAAGAAATGGGTTGCACCGTGAACATCGGCGCGGATTGGGTGGAAGTCGATGCCTCTCGTCGGGATTTGAAACCCGTCCACGTCGAAGCCGTTCCCTACCCCGGATTCCCGACTGACCTTCAGGCCCCGCTCATGGCGGTGCTCGCGACCGTTCCCGGTGAAAGCAAAATTCGCGACTCGGTTTACTTGGACCGTTTCAAGCATGTCGCCGAACTCAACCGGCTAGGGACAAACATTTCCTTGGAAGGCAATGTCGCAACCATTAAGGGCGTCGAAAAATTGCAGGGCGCTCCCGTTATGGCTTCGGACTTGCGCGCGGCAGCGGCTCTTGTGATCGCCGGACTTGTCGCCGACGGAGAAACCCGAGTCAGCCGCATTTACCATCTGGATCGCGGTTACGAAGATTTTGAAAGGAAGATCGCCCAGCTCGGCGGAAAAGTTTCCCGGCTAAATGACCAAATTCCTGCGGAATAATTCCGTCCGTTTCATTGTCGTCGGTTCTCCTTCCCTTCTCGCAAACCGGTCAATGTCTGCGTTTTTTCGGCGCATTCCTTTTTGTCCAACGTAAATCGTATCCTCCTCTCGATCGGCAGTGCAATGCCCCAATTCATAGGCGGAAGCCACTTCACGACTATCGTCCTTTACTTCCTCTGGAATCGTCGCTGCAACCGGCCAGCAAAGTCGCCAACGCATCCATTTCCTAGAAATTTTGCACAAACGAATTTATTTTCCATTGCTTCGATGTTTGCCGATCACTTCAATTCCACATTCCAATTAACTGCTAGCCGCTAATCCCTAATTTGTTTCCGGGATGCAAAGCCCCATGAGTCTTGGGAACTTGTTCCCTTAGACGAATTGTCCCTTCCAGGGATACTTCAACTATGGAATCGAAGATTCCTAGTTTCAGGGATGCGCCGCCGTGGCAATCTTGGCTGCGGCACGTCATTGCGAGCAAGGCCCCATGAGTCTTGGGAACTTGTTCCCTTAGACGAATTGTCCCTTCCAGGGATACTTCAACTACGGAATCGGAGATTCCAAGTTTCAGGGATGCAAAGCCCCATGAGCCTTGGAAGCTCTGCTTCCTTTAGGCGAATTGTGCAAAGCCGTGGCAATCCTATCTGCGGAAAAAAGGATTGCGTCTCCCCCTTCGGGATTCGGGGTGACGGTCGCTTTCAAATATGGCTGATTTTCTCCTTGGCGGGTACGCAATGACGAATAGTACCAGTCTCCTCGAAGAGAGCACAAGTCATCGTCAGCACTCCGTCATTGTGAGGAACAACGCTACACGACTCTTGTACATAAGCTAACTATAGTCAAATTAAAAAGACGGAAAAGCACTTGCCTTTCCGCTTTCTATTCATCGCTAAAATCGCTTACTTGTTCTTTCCGAAAATCACGACGCTGTTGTGTCCGCCAAAGCCGAAACTGTTGGACATCGCGTAATCGAAAGAATGTTCCACGGAGCCGTTCGCACAGACATCCAGCTGAATTGCCGGGTCCTGTTCCTCGACGTTAATCGTACCGTGAACTTTCTGATCGAGCAGAGACTGGATGGAAATGATGCCTTCGATAGCCGACGCGGAACCGAGCATGTGCCCGATCATCGACTTGGACGAATTGATTTTGAGGTTTTTGACATCGCCCTTGTAGATTTCACAAATCGCTTTGCATTCCGCCACATCGCCCAGAGGAGTAGATGTTCCATGCGTATTGATGTAGCCGACTTGTTGCGGTTCGAGTTTCGCATCGCGGAGGGCGTTTTCAATAGCGAGCTTTACGCCTGCGCCATCTTCTCGAGGAGCGGTAATGTGGTGCGCATCCGCCGAAAGACCAACTCCCGCGATTGTCGCCAAAATTTTAGCTCCCCGCTTTTCTGCATGGCTTCTGCTTTCCAAAACCATCACTGCGGCACCTTCGCCAATCACAAATCCGTCTCGATTTTTGTCGAACGGACGGGATGCTTTTTGCGGGTCGTCGTTGCGACGGGAAAGAGCGTGCATATTGGCAAAGCCTGCGAGAGAAACCGGAGTCACCGCTTCTTCCGTTCCGCCAGCAACCATCACGTCGGCGCGGCCCAAACGAATCTGGTCGGCTGCGGCGATAAGCGCATGGTTCGAAGAAGCGCAAGCCGAAGTCGTGACGAAATTCGGGCCCATAAATCCCAGACGAATGGAAATTTCTCCCGTCGCCATGTTGGTAATCGACATCGGAATGAAGAAGGGGGAAACACGACGAGGTCCCTTTGTCGCTAAAGCGGCGGAACCGTCATAATAAATATCCATGCCGCCCATACCGGAAGCGACGATCACGCCAGCGCGGGACTTGTCCACTTTTTCCAAGTCCAGTCCGGAATTTTGAACCGCGTGCAGAGCCGAATAGACCGCATAACGGATATTGCGGGAATAGCGTTTCTGGTCGCGGGCACTGAAATACATGGAATCGTCAAATTCCTTGACCTCAGAAGCAAAATGCACATCGTAAGCGGTCGTGTCCATCTTTTCGATATTCGAAACTCCGGACTTGCCTGCAAGCAGATTTGCCCAAAGCGTATCCGGATCATTTCCCAAGGAGGAAACACAGCCCATTCCGGTAACAACAACTTCTTCCATTTTTGATTCCTTTTGTTAAAGGTGGAGAACCGCCTAGAAAGGGGTCCTCTTTCGTTCAGAATAATACAAATTTATAAATTTGATATTAAATGACTTTTCAAAATAAAACTGCGCCAAATTTGGTCTGGATGGATTTGGAAATGTCCGGATTGAATCCGGAACACGACGTCATTCTCGAAATCGCCACGGTCGTGACCGACGCCAACTTGAAAATTTTGGGAAAAGGTCCCGTTATCGCCATTCACCAGCCCGAAAATATTCTGAACGGCATGGATGATTGGAACATCCGGCACCATACGCAAAGCGGACTAGTAGAGCGGGTTCGCCATTCCCGATACGACACGGCAGCCGCCGAAAAAGCGACTCTCGACTTCATTCGCCAATATACGGTGAAGCACGATCGGGAACACAGTGGCAACCTTCTCTGCGGCAATTCCATTACCCAGGATCGCCGATTTCTCTACAAGTATATGCCCCAGATTTCCGAATGGCTCAGCTACCGGAACATCGATGTTTCTTCCATCAAAGAGCTCGCCTTCCGATGGTTCCCCAATTTGCCTGAATTTGAAAAGCAGGAACGCCACCAGGCCCTAGACGACATTTTGGAAAGTATCGCGGAACTGGAATATTACAAAAAGACGATTTTTCATCTCGCCAAATAGCGATGCAACCCATAAAAAAAATTCCCCCCGCCCTCCGATGGTTCAACCGAGTCCTTCTGATTTTGATTGCGGTTTTGGTCGTCGTCCAATGCGCCCGCTGTTCATCCGAGGACGCCGAAAGCTCCAGCGAAAAAAACATCAAAGAAACGCAATCCCTTGTCGCCGAAGCCCTAGCTGATTCCGCAGTCGATTTGGCAGCAACGCCTTCCGCTTCTCAAACGGATTCGGCGAAATCCCAACCCGCAAAGCCCGACCTTTCGCACGTTTACGCCCAAAAGGACACCGGACTAGCCCGTCTCATGGACACTTTCCTGCGCCGGTATCATCCGGATTACGCCATTTACCTTGCCGTCGATGCTCATACTAACGAAATCATCGCCTGGGGAGAACGCAAGGACGGTGCCATTCAAAGCACTCCGGATTATCTTTCCCGCGCTTCCTTCCCGGCGGCAAGCCTCGCTAAAACCGTGACGATTGCGGCGGCTTTTGAATCCAAGCGTTATTCCATCCACACCGAAATTCCCCTGATTGGAAAAGCGCACACTCTCTACAAGCGCCAGCTCAAAATTCCCGAAAATTACCGAGGTCCCATCACGCCGCTCCACTTGGCGTTCGCCAAATCCTACAATGCTCCGATGGCCCTTGTCGGCATGAATGTCGGAGCCAAGCACCTCCGCTCCGCCGCCGAAAAACTCGGATTCAACCGAAATTTTTCTCAAGGCATTCCCGAACGCAGCAACTATTCGCCCCCCGATTCGGGCTACGGACTAGCCGAAGTCGCCAGTGGATTCACCAAAAGTACGACCCTTTCACCGCTGCAAGCCGCCGGAATCGTCCGTGCGATTCTCATGAAAAAATCGTTTGAAATTCCCTGGGAAAAAAGCGGGGCCAAAGGGTTTGCACCCACTCAACCGATTGCTCTGGGCATTGAGCGTTTTTCGGACAACACCTATTTTGGTCTTCGGCAAGCGATGGTCGCAACCGCCACCGAAGGCACCGCCCGCAAAAATATATCTACACGAAACATTTCCCGAAAATTTTTTGCCGACCTGGAAATCGGCGGCAAAACGGGAAGCCTCGACGGAACGGATCCTCAAGGACGCTACGACTGGTTCATGGGATTTGCCCAAAGCCGGAAAAATCCAGAAAAATCCGTCGTCCTCGTCGTTTTGCAAGTTCATGGCGAACGCCGAACACAAGCATCCACGCTTATCGCTTCGCTTCTCATCAACTACTGGGCAAAGGAGAAATAAATGCCTGACTTCACTTGGTGGAATTTAATTCCCACCCACTTTGACGGAATCGCCTTGCAACTGGGCAGTTTTCCGGTGCATTGGTACGGTCTCATGTATCTTTTCGCCTTCGCCACGTGCTATATGGTCATTTGGAAGACCAACCAAAAGCACGGCATCGGCATCCGAAAAGAACAGCTGGACAGCTTCGTCACCTGGGTTATCGCAGGAATTCTTATCGGCGCGCGGCTCGGCTACGTTTTCTTTTATAATCCGTCGCACTATCTGACAAGCCCTTTGGAAATCATTTCGCCGTTCCGCTATGATTCCGATTTGGGATTTACCTTTGTGGGCATTTCGGGAATGTCGTATCACGGCGGGCTTATCGGAGCCGTCGTTTTTGGAATCATCGGGATGCGCAAAAACAAATTGCCGGTTTGGGAAACGCTGAATCTCGGCTTTTTGGCGGCTCCTCTTGGATACAGCTGGGGACGCTGGGGCAACTTTGTAAACGGCGAACTTTTCGGCGAAGTCACGACAAGTCCTATCGGGATGCTCTTTCCCATGGCGCACGATTTGCAACTGCGTCACCCGTCGCAACTCTACGAAATGCTTTTTGAAGGCGTCATCCTCTTTGGGATTCTCTTTTGGCTCAGCCATTACAAAACATTCAAAAAACAGATGTTACCCCTCTACCTGATGGGCTATGGCACTTTCCGTTTCTTCATCGAATTTTTCCGGCATCCGGACAATTTTCTGGGGCGCAACGACCTGATCGGTATGAGCCGCGGACAAACGCTCTGCGTGTTGATGATCGTCGCCGGCATCGTCCTTTTCATCTGGGAGCACCGTCGGGAAATTAAAATGCAGCGTTCGCAAAAATCCCAAGAGATTTCCAAGCCTGCTCCAGTAAAATGATTTTTTATCTTTCGCTTTTTCATTCCCTCATCGCCAAAGCTCATTACAGCCAAAGGAAATTTTTGTGGAAAGCATCAACCAAGTTCTGGATTCTATAGACGGCATTGTCTGGGGCATTCCCCTGATTGTCATCATTCTTTTTGTAGGGCTTCTGCTGACGATTCGCTTGGGAGGTCTGCAAGTCGTCAATCTCAAAAATGCGCTGCGCTATGCCATTCGGAATGAAAACGACGGCAAAGGCGATGTTTCCAGTTTTGAAGCACTGTGCACCGCACTGGCGGCGACCATCGGCACGGGCAACATCGTGGGCGTCGCGACGGCAATCGGCACGGGCGGCCCCGGCG
Source organism: Fibrobacter sp. UWS1 (assembly GCF_002300445.1). NCBI lineage: Bacteria > Pseudomonadati > Fibrobacterota > Fibrobacteria > Fibrobacterales > Fibrobacteraceae > Fibrobacter > Fibrobacter sp. UWS1. The sequence goes on along the minus strand of NZ_NSGW01000001.1, from coordinate 835,170 downwards.
CCCTTTTCTGGATGGAAGTCGCCGCCTTTCTCGGTATGGCAACCAAATATGCGGAAGGCCTGCTCGCCGTCAAATACAGAACGGTCGGCAGCGATGGTTCCATTCTCGGGGGGCCATTCTACTACATTCAATTAGGCATCAAGGAACGTTTCGGCTGGAATTTCAAATGGCTCGCCGTTCTCTTCGCCGTATTCGGCGTCTGCGCGGGGCTTTTGGGAATCGGAACCATCACACAAATTAACGGCATCGCTTCGGCAGCAAATTCCGTCATTCCTTCGGGAGAATTTATCGCCATCGGCAACCACTCGGTTTCCTATACGACGGCAATCGCTGGCATCGTCATTTCCATCTGCACCGCATCCGTTATCATCGGCGGCATTCGCCGCATAGCCAAAGTCGCCTCCATCATCGTTCCGTTCATGGCCATTTTCTACATACTCGCCTGCATGACCGTTCTGCTTCTGAATTTTTCCCAAATTTCCACCGCAGTCGAAACGATCGTGCGGGCAGCTTTTAACCCTGCCGCTGTAACCGGGGGCGTTGTCGGATCTATCTTTATCGCCATGCAAAAAGGCATTGCCCGCGGTATTTTCAGCAACGAAGCCGGACTCGGTTCCGCTCCCATTGCCGCGGCGGCAGCCAAGACCAAAGAACCCGTCCGCCAGGGGCTCGTGTGCATGACAGGCACTTTTATCGACACCATCGTGATTTGCACAATGACAGGACTTGTCATCGTTATCGGCGGAACCTGGGAGCCTTCTCTAGGACTTGAAGGAGTAAACATCACCCTCGAAGCGTTTCGCAAAGGCCTGAGCTTTATTCCAATGGGAGGAGCCATCGCTCCTTACCTGCTGACCATTTCGCTGGCATTCTTTGCTTTCACCACCATTTTAGGCTGGTCGTACTATTCCGAAAAGTGCCTGCAATTTTTGATCGGCAAGAGCCATCGGAAAAAACTTGCTTACCGTTGGCTTTATGTGGCCGCCGTCTTCATTGGTCCCTATCTCACCGTGAATGCGGTTTGGACTATCGCCGACATTTTCAACGGACTGATGGCATTTCCAAACCTGGTCGCTTTGATTCTTTTGAGCGGCTGCGTCGCCAGAGAGACCAAACGATTCTTCGCCAAATTCGATTAGGTTTTTGCACGTTTCATTTTGAAAATCCGGCTTGAAAATTTTCAGGTCGGATTTTTTTTGTAGAAAATTTTTCGCCATCTTTTGGAAAAGCAAAAGGATGAACCATCATTTGTGCAAAATCGAAAATGCCAGAGTATTCTCAACTCTAAACCTCTGCTATCGCGTATGACGAGTTTGCAAAGAGGCGAGTTTTTTTTGAAGTGCGAATCTCATTTCTCAGAACAAACACATCTTTAAACTTCCTGTAGCAAAGAGAATTTTTTTCTCGCAGACGTGCGCGCTTCAAGGCTTCTTCCTGATTTTTGAACTGCATTAACGGTTTCTGCAACAGGTCCAAAAGGGAGAGCGGCGGCTAGACCTCCACGTATTCCTGGCGTCGGGAACGAACGGAATCATCCGCCCTTCGTTCATTTTCGCATAATCCGTAATCATCGCCACGTCCTTCTGGAATTTTCTTTAAAGTTTAATATTCAAATCGGTTGCTGCCCTTCGATGAACTCAGGACCGCTAGCCAAACCACTTTACTCAAGTAATTTTTAGAGGAGGCTGTCATTTTATGCGTTTGAATTTTTGCTTGGCAAATGGCAATGATGGATTTGTCTGTTTGCAAAAAAGGGAATCTTCTTATGGAAGAGCTTGCTGTGCTAAATAGATGGCCGTCAAAGACGGACTCTCGACCAAAATATTTCGCTTGTTGCTGAGTGATGAAGTGTTTTTATTTTGAGAAAAGGAAATAATTCTTCTATTTTTTATTTTGAATGTAGAACAGTTTTGATGGGTGATATTATTACATGAATAATTACTCTAGATATAATGACAGTAAACTGAGTATTCAAATTACGGAAGAGCCTGTAGTTTTGGATTTATTCGCTGGTTGTGGAGGTTTGTCATTAGGTTTTGAATCGGTTGGCTTTGAAACAATCGGTTATGAAATGGTTCCTGAAGCGGTTGATACTTATAATAAAAATCTCAAGGGACATTGCTTTTGCGATAAACTTTCTGTTGGCTATGAATATCCGAAGAACAAAAACATTGATATTGTCATTGGTGGCCCACCTTGCCAGCCGTTTAGTGTATTCGGTAATCAGTTGGGAATGAAAGATGTACGAGACGGTTTCCCCATTTTTATTGATGCCGTCGCTAGATTACGGCCAAAGGTTTTTATGTTTGAAAATGTGAGAAATCTTGCTTTTTCTCATAGAGATTATTTGGAAATGATTTTATCAGAATTGAGAAAGGTTGGCTATATTATTGAAATGCGCGTGCTGAATGCCGTCGGGTATGGTGTCCCGCAAACGAGAGAAAGACTAATTGTTGTGGGGCATCAATCTAAATTTACATATCCTGCGGAGTCCTTGGTAAAAATTACTGTTGGAGATGCGTTAAGCGATTTGATTGAAATTGTAGAAGACCCTACAAAAATATTAACACCAAGGCAGGATGAATATATTGCAACCTATGAAAAAAAATCGCATTGTAAGCGACCGCGCGATTTGCATCAGGAATTGCCGTCGAGAACGGTAACGTGCAGAAATCTTGCTGGGGCGACAAGTGACATGCTGCGGGTAAATCTGCGCGATGGAAGACGTAAACGGGTGTCTGTTCGAGAAGCTGCTCGTCTACAAAGTTTTCCTGATTGGTTTGATTTCTGCGGCAACGAGACAAAACAATACAATCAAATTGGAAACGCAGTTCCCCCTATGTTAGCGCACCACATTGCAATGTCCGTCAAGGAAACATATTACAAGAAATGCTTGCCCAATGATGAAATTGTGAAAATCAATAAAAAAGTTGAAACGGAACTTAAATTACGGAACATTTTGAACCCAGGGAAATAAAGCTTTATGATAAGCCATTTTAAAGGAAACAAAAAACCTCAACTTCAAAAGCTCTATCAGGATTTTCTAAAGATTCTTGAAGCGGTGGGTATTCCTACAAATGATTTAAGTGATCGCGCCAAAGAGAAAATGGTTGGTGCATGTTTAGCTATTGGCAATGCAAAAAAATCTCTGTCGGAATTGATTTCTCGTCAAGTTTCCGATGCTCAAAAAACGAGAGATATTATCAACTACGAAAACAAATATTTCGCTGAAAAAATATCTTTGGGTTCCTATGATGATATAAGAAGAAAAGACTTACTTGCTCCTAAAGAAGCCAATGTAGTGATGAGTTCTGCTAGTTTTGAGGATCAGGCGACCAATTCACCAAATAGAGGCTATATTTTAAATCCATTATTTGTTCATCTTGCCAAGCAATATGGCAAACCAACCTGGGAAGCTGCTTTAAAAGATTTTATGGAAAAGAATGCGCTTCTCAAAGAAAAATTAGCAAGAAAACGGGAATTGTCGAAAATTCCTGTTACATTGCCCAATGGCATTGTCCTGAAATTATCTGTCGGCGAACATAATGAATTACACAAGAAAATCATAGAAGAGTTGCTGCCGCGATTTGGCTTTGGTGCTGAAGTTCTTTATATTGGAGATACAGAAAAAAAACTGTTATATGTAGAAAACGAAAAATTAAAGAACCTTCATTTTTTCACATTGGGACATGAGGAATTACCGGATATTGTCGCCTATAGTGAAGAAAAAAACATTTTGTATATGATAGAAGCGGTACATTCATTTGGACCGATGAGTGAAATTAGAATCAATAAGATAAAACGAGCCCTTGAAGCAACTAATGCAAAAACGGAATTGGCTTTCTTTACGGCGTTCCTTGATAAAAAAACATTTAGAAAATGGTGTGAGTCTATCGCCTGGGAAACGGAAGTTTGGATTGCCGATAATCCAGATCACTTGATACATTTCAATGGTTACAAGTTTCTAGAGATTCATAAATAAAAACTTGTAAGTCCTATTAAATTGGTTTTGAAATTTTTATGACTAGATAGTCGTCCCTTAAAAAGGTCACTTTGCGAACGCAAGATAAGGACGTTCGCATTTTTTGTTCATTCCGTTCCACAGAAGGCAAAAAAAGTATAGCCATTCCAACAGGACAAAAAAGCGCCTCATGGCCCTCTTGAAGTTGAACGCCGCTGCTGCAAGCTTTGCATTGAGCATATCGCCAAAGATTCCCTTGTAGAAATTTCTGCCCATACGGTGATCGCTTTTCAGATGGCCGTTGATAGGCTCGATGCCAGCCCTCTTGCAAAAAAGATTGTGTGCCTTTTTCTTCTGGTAGTAAGTCGCGTTTTTCTTCGGGACGTCGGGTATCACGATCTTTGTCGTTCCGGATTCCTTTTGTCCGCGGTAGCCTCGGTCGCATGCGGCCTGGCTCGGCCTGAATCCAAGCATTTGTTCAACATGGTCAAGCGTATCGTCTATCGTATGTCCGTCATACTCGTCCCTGAACGCGACTGCGCCGACGATGATGCCGTTGTAGCTCCGGGCAATTGACACCTTGTTGCCGAACTCGTATTTCTTGTGTTCCTTGCCCTTGCCGATGCATTTCACTTCGGGTTCGTGTAGCGAATAGATTTTGTCCTTGTCGCATTTCTTCTGTGCCAGAACTTTGTAGAAAAGTTCAATTTTTCCTTTGTACGTACCCGACAGATTTTTCTTCGAAAGATTCCGTTCCATTTCGCGGACGAGCCGTCCCGCGATGGTTTTCAACCTGCGATCCGCCTTGTGAGCCTTTTTGGCGTTTTTCGGGTGATTGCGGAAACGCTGGTCACGATGAATCTTCTTCAAGGTTCTCTTGTAGGACTGTCTCTGCGGAAGGCCGTGTTCTTCCACGATTTTCTGCACCTGCTCTATTATCTTGTTCGCAAGTTTGGCGTCTGTAGGGAACGTGATGTTCTTTTCCTGCACGGTCGTGTCAAGAAAGACCGTGCCGCATCCTGTCGGTCCTTGTTTATCGTGGTCATCGTTGACGAGGATACTTTCCTTGAGGATCATGTCCAAGCCTTCCTCGCCGATCTTATGCCGGAAGTGGACAAGTTCGCTCGGGTCGCAGGGTTGCTCCGTCGAGAAGAACCGTTCTCCGCAAAAGTACTGGTAATAGGCGTTTTCCTGGAACTGCTCCACGACGGACTCGTCCGATACGTTGCGGATGTGCTTCAGGATGATGAGCCCGGTCATGAGACGGATCGGCTTGTTCGGCGCACCCATTTTGTCGTCAAACAGTTTCGAAAACTCGGTCTCGAACTTGTTCCAGTCAATCTTGTTCGCAAGAACGTAAAGGGGATGCTTGTGGTTCAACTGCTCCTCAAGGGAACAGAAAAGGCTTGTCTGGGCGGAGGATTTTGGCGGTCTGTACATGGGAAAAATTGCAAGGTTTTCAGTCATATTTTAGAAAACCTTGCAATATTTTCACAGGGTAGAAATCAATTTTTCCCAATAGTTATGCGGGCTGGGCGGGATTTTAAGGGACGACTAGATAACACCATTAAATGTCAAAGACGGACTCTCGACCAAAATATTTCGCTTGTTGCTGAGTGATGAAGTGTTTTTATTTTGAGAAAGGCTAGAAGGGTTTGGGAAATCCCGACGTAAGGTTGTGCATTCAATCGGAATTTCCCCTTTGGATGGCGGCTATTTTTCGTCTGCGCTGTTTTTGCAGCAGCATTCCCCGTCGCCGTGTTCGTGCTTTCCGCAGCATTCCCCGTCTCCGTGCTCGTGCTTCCCGCAGCATTCCCCGTCTCCGTGCTCGTGCTTCCCGCAGCACTCCCCGTCTCCGTGCTCGTGCTTTCTGCAGCATTTCCCGTCTCCGTGCTCGTGCTTCCCGCAGCATTCCCCGTCTCCGTGCTCGTGCTTTCCGCAGCATTCCCCATCGCCGTGTTTGTGTCTTCCGCAGCAGTGATGCCCTGCGTGCTGTTCGAGTTCCTGAAGTTCTTCGGCGCTCATCGGGTCGGCTTTCACCACTTCAATAGCAAAGTGCAGCGTCTTGCCGGCGAGTTCATGATTCATATCGATGATGACGTTATCGCCTTCGACCCTGGAAACCGTCAGCGGAAGAGGACCGTTTGGGGTGTTGGCGTAAAATGTCATGCCCGGTTCAATGGAATCCGCCTGGAACGCGCTCTTGGGAATCGGACGGACGAGTTCGGGATTGTGTTCGCCGTAACCTTCGGACGGAATGACGTCCACATTGAACTTTTCGCCGACTTCTTTGCCGTACATCGCTTTTTCAAGACCGACGACAATCATGCCCCGCCCTTGAATGTAGTTCAAAGGTTCTTTGCCGATGGAGGAATCGATGACGTTTCCGTTGTCGTCCGTAAGCGTATAGTGGATGGCGACTTTGGTATTTTCTGCAATGGGCATGGTTTATTCCTTGTTGAAATGGAGTCAAAAGATAAAAAGAATTTGATAAGGCCGATGGCTAGAACGATGGCGTTTTATTTTTCTTTACCGCTTTGACGGTTTCCCGCAGCTCCTTGGGCAGTGGCGAATCGACGGCGATGCGTTTTCCTTTCCATTCAAATTCCAATCGAGTGCTGTGCAAAAACAGCCGCTTGAGCCCGAATTCCTTTTTGAAATTCCGGTTGAGTGCGAAATCTCCATAGCGGGTGTCGCCCAGAAGCGGGTGTCCAATGCTGGCAAAGTGCGCGCGAATCTGGTGCATCCGTCCTGTTTCCAAGCGGACTTTGACCAGGTCGTAGCCGTTGAGGTGCTGCTGGACCGTGTAGTGGGTGATTGAACGCTTGCCGTCTTTTTCCTCGGTTTTCATTTTGGAACCGGATTTGGAATCGGTGCGTTTTAAAGAAATGTCAATGGTGCCTTCGTCTTTTTTCAAGTTGCCCTTGATGAGAGCCGTGTAGGTCTTTTGAATGGCGTGCTCGCGGAGCATCCGGGTCAGATCCCGAAGGGAGTCGCCGTAAAGTGCCGCGATGATCAGGCCGGATGTGTCGGCGTCCAAGCGGTGGGCGAGAGTCGGCTTGAAGTTCAGTTGCTGATCCTTTCCCCATTGCCACAGCATTTCGACAAGGCTTTCGCCTTTGCGCGTTCCTGTTCCCGGCTGGCTGGCGATTCCCGAAGGCTTGTCCAGAATCACAAAGTCCTCTTTTTCCAGGGCGAACACCAGATTCTCTTTGACGAATTGGCGGTCGGCAAATTCCGGTGAAGAACCCCAGCTTTTTTTCACGGGGACTTCGTTATTTTCCGAAACGCTTTTGAAATTCTCGTAGATATCGACCGTATCGCCGTCGTGAAGAATTTGCATCGCTTTGGCGCGAATGCCGTTTACCCGGACTTTCTTTTTGCGGAGAATGGCGAAAAAAGTGGAGAGCGGTTCGTTGGGGAATGCCTGCCGTAAAAAACGGTCGAGTCGCATGTTCGCAAAATTTCTGTCGATGATTCGGGTAATCATAAAAGGCAATCTAGCAATTTAAGGCTTTGGCGCGGTTGGCGAGTTTGATTCCGTCCGCAGCGCTGGTGACGATCCCGCCTGTGTATCCGGCACCTTCGCCAAGGACAAACAGGCCTTTGACGGAAATGCTTTCCAGAGTTTCCGGGTTGCGGAGAATGCGCAGCGGGGAACTGGTCCGGGTTTCGGGGGCGACGATCAGGCCTTCCCGAATAAAGCCCGGAATTTTCCGTTCGAATTGTTCAAAACCGTCAGCGAGGGAATTGCAGATGTTGGCGTCTAGGATTTCCCGAATGTCCGCCGGGACGACCCCCGTGGAAAAAGTGCTCTTCGGGAGAGCCGCGTCGATTTTCCCCTCCAGAAAAGAACGGATGGTCTGGGCGGGAGCCGTGTAATTTCTTCCGCCGAGTTCAAAGGCTGCTTTTTCAAAGCGACGCTGCATTTCGATTCCCCCGAAAAGGGTTTTGCTTTGGGGAATGGGCACGACAATGGCTCCGTTGGCGAATTTCCCGTTTCTTTGGCTGTAGCTCATGCCGTTGGTGGCAAGGGTCTCGTTTTCTGAAACGCAGGGGACAAGGACTCCGCCGGGGCACATGCAGAAGCTGTAAGCGGCAGAAGTCCCGCCGAGCGTTTTGGCTGTCAGGGCGTATTCTGCGCTGCCGGTCAAACGGGTGTCCGCTTGCGGGCCGAGTTGCCGCAAATTGATGAGCGACTGGGGATGTTCCACCCGAACTCCCAATGCAAACGCCTTGCTTTCCAACGCGACGCCGCGTTCGTGCAAAAGGGAATAGAGGTTTCGTGCGGAATGCCCCGGAGCAAGGACGAGAGCGTCGGCATCCGTCCATTTTCCGTTGAACTGGAGCCGGGAAATCTCGCCGCCCGAAATGTCGATATCTTCCAAGGCGGTGTGAAAGTGCAGCGTCCCGCCTAGGGACAAAAATTCCGCGCGCAATGCCCGCAGTAAAAGCACCAGACGGTCCGTGCCGATATGCGGTTTGGCAAATGTCAGCACGTCTTTGGAAACGCCAAATCGAACCATGTCTTCAAGAACCGCGCTCGAATAGAGATTTCGGGTCCGCGTGTTCAGTTTCCCGTCGGAATAGGCGCCTGCGCCGCCTTCGCCAAACAAAATATTGGAATGCGGATTGAATTTCCTGTCGCCGAAAAAGCGGTGGATGTCCTGAAAGCGTTCTTCGACGGGACTTCCTTGCTCGTAAAGTTCCACGGAAAATCCTTTGCGCGCAAGCGAAAGAGCGGCCCAAAGCCCGGCAGGGCCTGCGCCGACGACATGGACTTTTCGAGACAGGGGAATGGAATTTTTGAATGCATCCGAATCTAGCGTTTCCTTTTTTTCCGTAGCGGGAACCAGCCAGTGTGTCGTCGGCAGGCGTTTCGCGATTTCAAAACGGACGTTGTAGCTCCAATGCGGAGAGTTTCGCTTGCGGCTATCCAACGCAAACCTTTCGACTTCCAGATTGAAGATTTCGTCTTCGCGCACATTCAGAGCGTGGGCGAGCGCTTGGGCGACCAGACCTTTTTGGGACAGGGGAACGGAAAGTTCCCGGAAATGGTATGGATTCAGGAGCATCGTTTGGGTTTGGCGAAGGGTCGCCAAGTGGATTTGTTCAACTCGGCAGAAAATATACTCTAATGGCGTCGAGTCGCCAAGTTGGTTTCTTGGTCTGCGGTTCCTTTTCCGTACTTTCCGCCTTTTTTTGTAACGGGTTGCCGGTGAAATTTTTCAATTGCGTTAGCGGGAGCAGCCCGCAGGGTTCGAAAACGCTTTCGGGAAGCGTTTTTGAACGAAGGCTTTGCCGATGAACGCCGTGAATACAAGGCAAAGCCTTAGCGCAATCCCGCGACCGCCGCAGGCGGGAACGCCCGGGTGAAAATTATTTTTTCTTCAGGAAATAGGTGTATGCCGGTCCCAGTGACAGGTATTTTCCGGGCAAATCCTTGTTCACGGTGCTGTAAACCAGGACGGGGCAGTCCAGCAGGTAATTGGGAGTCTTTTCTTTTTCAATAAGTCCTACGATGAGAGTGTCCCCGGAAGGGTGGATGCCGATGGAGCGGATGATTTTTTTGTCCGTGTAGATTTGCGCGGGGAAGACGAGAGTCTTTTTGCCACCGACGGATTCAATAAAGAGGGTGTCCACGAAGAACGCGTCGTCGATATTGCCGGAACAATTTGAAATGGAGTCCAGCAGGAGAATGCTTTCGTCGTAATGGAGCGAGGTGTCGTAGTGAAACCCTTCTGTGTCTCCCCATTCGTTCTGGCAGCCTGCAATAAGCCAGCAGCTTACGAGTAAGGATAGGAACGTAATTTTGTTCATCGGATGCCCCTGTTAATATTTTGGAGTCCCCATGGTCACCCATCTGGAGGCTATTCCTGTATATTCTCCCGCTTTTTTAAAAACGGGTTTCTGAATGGAATTTTCAAAAGTTTCTTCCCATGGGTCAAAGAATTTTCCATCAACGTTTCCATAGCGGTAAACGATTTTGGGCTCAACGCCATAGCCGCCTTCTTTGAGAATATTTTTGGAAACGGCATTTTTAAAAGATTCCCAAATCCCTTGCTTTCCCTTAATCCAGTTTGAAGCAAAATCCCTTTCTGTATAATACGAGTAACGATGGCAGGTTTTTAGATTCAGAACTCCGCATCGATATGATTTAGAAAACCAGATGGATTGTGAGCTGTAGCCAAGGATTGAATGAACTCCATTAAACCATGGTTCTTGATTGGATTCCCCATTTTTAAAAACAAGGCAAGAATTTAACATAACCCAATATGTTTTTCCTCCAAAAGATTTAGACGTATTGAAAACTCGGGTAGATTCTTTCCACATTGTTATGGCATTAACCCGTCCGTGCCCGTTGTAAAAAACGAAATTATAGTCGTTCGTTTCGGATCCTTCAAAGCGTTCTTTTGTCACTTGGCTGTTTTCGTATTGCTTCGCGAATTTTCACCGTCAATGCGACTGATATAGGTTGAATCGGGAAGAAAAAAAGTTCCCTAGGGCTAGCCCCTGGGGAACCTGGCCGAAACTTTTCTACCTTGCCGATTCTACCAAAAAAGGACATGGCGGTGAGTCTCAACCAAGCACAAAGATACGAAATACGAGCGCTCAATGCGGCAAAGATCCCCCCGAAAAACATAGCCTTGCAGCTGAAGGTCCACAAATCCACAATCTACAGGGAACTAAACAGGGGCGGCGGCCGCCAGCATTACGACCCGGTCAAGTCGCAGGAACGGGCAGACCTCCTTGCCGCGACAAGTCACCTGCATTACGACTACGACGAGGACGACTGGAAAATCGTGGACGGGAAAATCAAGGAAGACTACTCTCCCGAACAGGTGAACGGACGCGCGAAACTCGATGGGATGGGTGTCCCTAGCGTCGCCACGATATACAGGCATGTGAACAAGGACGAGGACCTGAAGAAGCACTTGCGGCACGGCAAGAAACCATACCGTAAGCGCGGGGAGAAGAAGGACAAGAGAGGCCAGATTGTAGGCCGCGTGCCCATCGAGGAACGTCCGGCAATCGTGGACGAGAAATCACGCGTAGGCGACATCGAGATAGACCTGATAAACAGCGCGGACCATGACGCGAACCTGCTCACGATCAACGACAGGATGACGAATTACAGCCTGATAAGGTATCTTCCGACGAAGAACGCGAAAGACCTGAAGAGAACGCTTGTGAGGGCGCTGAAGGACTTTGAGAAAACGTTCGAAGTCAAGATTCTCACAATCACTTCGGACAACGGGAAGGAGTTCGCCTGTCACGCAGAAATAGCGAAAGCTATGAAGGCGGATTACTACTTTGCGAACCCGTACCACTCCTGGGAGCGCGGTGCCAACGAGAACATGAACGGTCTAATACGCCAATATCTTCCCAAGAAGGAGTCGTTCAAGGGAATCTCTCCCCGGAAAGTTCGCTGGATACAGGATAAACTGAACAACAGGCCTCGAAAAAGGCTTGACTTTATGACCCCTTTAGAGTATATTTATACGCAAGTTATAACTACAAACCTAAGTCGCGTTAGCGACGAAAATCCGCCCTTTGATAAATATGTTACGTTTGGGTAGTTGCTGCTAAGATTGCTCTTGAATGAGTTGACTAGGGCGTTGGCTGTTTTTAGGGCGAGAGGCAGCTCTTTTTGCCAATTATTCTCGGATTGCTTGATAGCGAATGTTACCAGAGAAAATTTAGGGGGAACGATGGCGTCCTTGGTGTGCGCTAGACAAAACGTAATCAGAACTAATAATACAAAATGTTTCATATTTGTTTCTCTTATTTTTCTACGAGGACTTCGTTTATTGGAAGGAGTGATGCGTCTATAGGGATGTCAAATACCATAGGGAGAATTTTGTCGCTATCTTTTGGGGAATACTGCCCTATGAAAGTAATGCTTGGTACGAGCATCGCTTTTCCGTTTTCAGTTTCTATTCGGCTCCATGTTTGCGAAGAATTTTCAAAGTGACCGCGTAATCCGTTTTTTTTGAAGTCTTGGGAAACCGTTTCAACGAGATTGTCAAATTCTTGCCGATGAAGCTTGTTTCGTTTGCTCAATTCAAGAGAACTTTTTACGGGAACCTTGCTGTATTTTTCCCATTGAATGTCCATATAGGATAAGCCGGTAGAATCGTAGTTCATCAACACGTAGGAGCCTCCTCTTACGGAAATGCCGTCCAGTTTTCGATGCATCATTATTATGCTTCCAATAATTTTAGCTTGATTGGTATCACGTTGTTCATATTCAATGTTCACAGATGTTATTTCGCATGAGTCGGCTATTTCTTTGGGTAAAAAGTTCTTTATATCTTCCATGGCGCGAAGGCGCATTTCCGTATTTGATGTAAGAGAAGGTTTCTTTTTGCTTTTCGTATTTAATGTAAAACGATGAAAATTTTCTAGTTTTGTCACTTGGAAATATTTTCCTGATGTAAAATTTTTTTCCCCCCGAAATGATATAGGCGTAGTAGTTTTTCGTGGCTTGGGAATTTTTCATAATTGCCGAAGCGTTTTCCCGCTCTTGTATTTGGTTGTGTATTTTATCGCTTACCGTTAATTGGCCGTAACTTGCAGAAAGAAAAATTACTAAAGTTCAAAGATATTGTAGCCTAATCATTTAAAAGCTCCGTTTTTTAATAGATAAAATAATTATTTATTTTTAGGATGTGTTGAAAATTAGTTATTACATTTTGTTCTCCCGATAAATGATTAAAATCCTGCAATTTCAGCATCTAAAAATGTTTGGCTGGTTTGGGGCGTTTGTTATGATTGCCGGAAAATTTTCCTTCCCCGATTATTCGCTTGATGGCTAACGGTATTTCTTTCGTTACGTCCTGCCTTTTTACGTCGCCAATTGCGTTAGCGGGAGCAGCCCGCAGGGTTCGAAAACGCTTTCGGGAAGCGTTTTTGAACGAAGGCTTTGCCGATGAACGCCGTGAATACAAGGCAAAGCCATAGCGCAATCCCGCGACCGCCGCAGGCGGGAACGCCCGGATGATTTTACTGCTTGCAGGTGAACGATTGTGTCGCTTCGGACAGGTTTCCGTTTTCGTCCTTGGCAAAAATTTTATAGACGTGGGTTCCGGGAAGCATCGGGAATCCGGCGTTGGAAACGTCTTGCTTAAAAGTCGCTTTGGCCGTCGGGATGCCATCGACAAATTCTTCGACAAGAACCTCTTTTCCATTTGTTCCGGAAAGACTGAATTGGAAGGAGCATTCGGCGTCCGAACCGAGAATGCGGATTTTCGGCGGGAAGGTGACGGCGACGGAGTCGGTCAGGGTTCCCTTGGCACTTTCCAGTTTGACAAAGGCGAATTTTTCGTTCCCGCTCACTTTCGGGTCGGTCGCGGAGAATGTGTAATGGAATGTGCCGTTGGCGGAGCGGGTGTTCAAATTTTCGGATTTGGCGTTGCCGAGCTGAACGGTCACTTTGGCCTTGGCGTCTTCGGTAAAGAATTGCCCTTGCAGATGCAGTCCGCTGGAAGTCATGGAAACGGGATTGTCCTTTTGAATGCGGATAAAGGCGTTGCCATCGTCTTTTGAAGGCTTGACGTATTCCAGGAAGGCTTCTTTGCAGAGGATTTCCGCTTCGCCGGCTTTGCACTTGGCGCGAATGCGCTTCGTTCCGTAGGCTTCCTTTTCCCATTCGACAAGGGTCTGGAAATTTCCGTTTTCCAGGGCGATGGCGATTCCGTTAATCTGAAGTTCGACTCCCGCTTTGCACTTGCCGCTGATGCGGACAGAGGTCTGGTTCGTCTTTTCGGGAAGGGAATTAAATTCGCATGGGTTCGCCTTGGCCAGGGAATCGGCGGCTCTGCTCTGTCTTGCGTCCAGGTCTTGCGCCCTTTTTTCCAGCGCTTTTACGTCGATTTTGCCGTTCTGCTTTTCCTTGGAAATTTCTTTGGCGAGGTTCTTGGAGCCGGAGCTGGGCGTCTTGAATTTTTTCATGCCTTCGGCTTTGTCCTGGACCAGCGTTTCCCCGCCGCTGACTTCGATTTTTGCGCCTTGGGCGTCGGTCACTTCCATCTTTCCGGATTCCAACGACACGATGATGCCGTCCGGGCCGTTTTCGACAAAGCCGTTCGTGCCGCGAATGGCCGCAGTCGCTGTGGCGGTTTTAAATTGGAATTCGCTTTTGCCGTCTTGCTTTTGCACATCGAAAAATACACGACCGGATTGGATGTTCACGGTCTTGCCCTGGTTCTGCACGGCGGATTCAAAAAGGATGACGGTGTTTTCTTCAATCGTGATCAGGCTGCCATCTGAAAGGGCGATTCCGGCTTCGCTTTCCACCAGGGTACGGATAATGTCGTTTTCCCGGACTTTCAAGCCGACGCGGAGCGGATTCCAATTGGACTTGGCTTTTTTCTGGACAGTCACTTCACCTAGAATATAGCGGACTTTTCCGATGGTAGGGGTGGCGGCGAATGTCGGGGCGATCAAAAAGGCTCCGGCAAGAATAGTACCTAGGCAAAGGGATTGGATTTTACGCGGAAAGTTTTTCAAAATGAACTCCTTTGGGCAGAAATCGACAATCGGAATATAGATTTTTTTTATTTTTCCCACGAAAAATAGAATAAAGAGGTGATTATGGATACAGAAAATTTGGAACCGACCGTGGAATATACCGACGAAGAAACCGGCGAGCTTGTCATCAAGGAGCTTGCCAAGGAATTTTTGAGCAAGGGCGCCTGGTCCACCATGATGTTCCTCTATCAGGAAAAAAATGCCAAAACGGGCGATTTTGGCGATCCGAAGGTTTCCATCCGCCGCTATCAAAAGCAGCAGGGCGTTTTCAAACAGAGAAGCAAATTCAACATTTCGAGCAAGGAACAGGCAAAAGCGATTATCGAGATTTTGAAAAAGTGGTATGAACTCTAATATGAAGCAAAAACCTCGATTGCCCGATTTTCAGGTTCAATTTTTTGCCGAAAAAGAAGGCGATGAATTTCCGTGGAAATCCCGTTTGGAACCGCTCGCCCGGAAAATTCTTTTAGAAGAAGGGCATCCGGAAAATGTGAATATCGTCATCGGTTCGGACGCCATGGTTCGGGAACTGAACGCCACATACCGCAAACTGGATAAAGTCACCGACGTGCTGAGCTTTGAATGGCACGAAGATTATCTTCTCGGCGAAATCTACATTGCCAGGGACCAGGTGAAACGCCAGGCTCCCAAGTTCGGCAATTCGTTTTATCAGGAACTGAAACGCATGATTGTCCACGGCCTTCTGCATCTTTCGGGCTATGACCACCACACGGCTGCGGAACGGGCCGTCATGCGCCGTCGGGAACGCGAAATTTTGGGATTCGATATTTACCGCATTCAAAAAGGGCAAAAATAGCCATGCAAAGTTTTTCGTGGGATAATTTGGTACCGTTTCTGGTTCTTGCCCTTGTCTGCCTTTTTCTGTCGGCTTTGTTCTCGCTGGTTAAAATTGCTTTTTTGGCTTTGTCGGAAACGACGGATTGCGAAGAAAACGAAAAGCTGGTTCAAAAAGTGAACGGCTATGTGAAGGCTTCCGGCTTTAATGAAACCATTTCCATCGCGCGGACGCTTCTGAACGTGAGCGCAGGCGTTTTGGGCTTTGTCTGCGCCTTCGTCTGGACGCGGGGATTTTACGGCCATCCGTTGTGGGGGCTGGGCGTTTATATTGTTCTTGCGGGCATTGTCGAATACATTGCCGTGTTGCTGGTGCCGAATATGTTTGGCGCTTTGAAGCCGGAAACCTTTTCGTATATCCTGCTCCCGATTTACAAATATCTGCGCTTGCCGTTCGTGCTGGAAGCGAAAATTTCCAGCCAGCTGTATTTAAAAGTCCACAAGATTCTGGGCTACGATTCCAAGCTCAGTTTTTTGTCGGAAGAAAAGCGGGACGCCCTGACTTCGGATGTCTCCGACGACGATGAAGACATTTTGAACGAAGATGAACGCCAGATGGTGCTGAACATCTTCGATTTTGTGGAAACGCCGGTGCGGGAAATTATGACTCCCCGCGTGGACATGGTCGCTCTGGACGTCTCTTCGACTTTGGAAGAAACCATTCAGACCTTGAACGAGGAACGCCATTCCCGGGTTCCCGTCTATCGCGAATCGGTGGACAATATCGTCGGCGTTCTTTCGGCGCGGGATTTTTTGGAATGGTACACGGAACATGGCAAAGAAAATTTCGATTTGCAGTCCTTGCTGAATCCGGTCGTGTTTGTGCCGCAGAACAAGCAGATTGACGATCTTTTGCGTGAACTTCGGCAAAACGGAAACCAGTTGGCGATAGTCGTCGATGAATACGGGGGAGTCGCGGGGCTTGTCACGGTCGAAGACATCGTGGAAGAAATCGTCGGGGAAATCAAGGACGAAGACGATTTGGAAGATGACGCGATGATCCAGAAATTGAAGGATGGCCGTTATATTTTGAATCCGCTGCTCACCCTTTCGGATTTTGAAGATGCGACGGGAATCGAATTGACGGTCCCCGAAGAAATTCATGTGGAAACCGTTTCGGGCTTGATTCTTGCCAAGCTGGGCGCGATTCCTTCGGCGGGAGCGGAAACGATTTTGGACGGCAACAAGTTCCGTGTGCTCAAGATGGATGGAACGCGCATGACGAAAGTGATGCTCTGGCCGGCAAAATGATGGCCTACTAGGGGAAGCGGCTTCTAGCCGCTTTGCTTTTCTAAAGAGGTGAGGAAAGGTTGTTTTCGTCTGGCGGAAAATTTTCCACATAGAACTATTTTGGCCTCCTCTAAAAATCCATATTCAAAAATCGGTGGCAATTAGAATTGCTAATGGTTTGTTTTCTCATCGCGAATTCCCTTTTTCCGATTCCCCGATACCTTGATGGTGAAGCAAACTTCGGGCGCTTCCGTCTCCCCGAACGAAGCTGCTTCGTCATTGCGGAGCGTCAACTTTCACGTCATTGCGGAGCATCAACTTTCACGTCATTGCGAACGTAGTGAAGCAATCTCTAGCGCATACAAAGATTGCTTCGCCCCCTTCCTGCCTGTCGGCGGACAGGAAGGGGCTCGCAATGACGAAAGAGGCTATTTCGCAATTTGCTATGACGAAAATGCTTTACTCGTCGGAAGGATAGAGCCACGTCGCTTTCTGCCTGTTCTGTCCGTTCGACAGGCGGGCGGCAGCCTGACGGCTGTCAGGGCAGATAGGCCTCTCCTAGCATTAACGAGTTATCAATAAAGTACGACCGTTCCGGCTTTGAATTGCCAGGTGCCTTCGTTTTTCAGCAAACCGCCCGGAGCGCATTCCGCGTAAAATCCTAGCGGCATTTTGAGCTTGGCAAAGGCTTGCACGCCGATAGTCGTCACCATTTTGCGGTAGGCATAGGCGGGCATATTCTCTTCGGGCGTATCCAGAATATCCAGATCAATACCGTAATTTTCAAAGACATCTCCGCCGGAATTGAATGCTGTGCGTTCCCAAGTCATGTAAGCACCCATGGCGAAATTTTTTGTAACGTCCAGCAAGAAGCCTCCACCCAGAGAATAGAGGATGAATCCGTCGAAGCGTCCCCAGGAATCGTCCGCTTTCGGTTCGTAATCGTCGTCCTGCAAGTTGGGATAAAATCCGTCCACAAAGGAAACTCCCGCGCCGCCGTAAAAAGAGCCCACCCACTGTACAAAGCTCGGGCGAATTCCCACGTCCAGCGGGATGGTGACGGGAACGGACAAAAAGAATCCTCCGCGATTTCCCCCAAGCGAATAGTCCAAGGAAAATAATTCCGCTCGGAAATGGGCCGCTCCACCCAAGAGTCCCGTTTCATGCTGCGGAGCGCTAATCCGGTAATCGTCGTTTCCGCCAAAAGCAAATCCCGCTTCTGCGAAACGGTACTTTTTTTCGTCCGTCGAATATTTCAACACGCCCGCTTCGCCCACGAAATTTCCGGAACTGGTCATCGCGCAACCGGCGAAAGCCCAAAGAGCTAAAAAAAACAAGCATTGGCGATCAGGAAAAAGAAACCGTCTTTAGCGAACATTGGCCAGCTCCAGAGATGTCGATGTGTAAGTAACGAAGAGGATTTTCATTACTATTTTCTTATGATTTCTGCAAAATAATAAATTCTTCTGCAAGCAAGCTGATATTCTCTCTCGAAACGGCGTTCCCACCGAACTCTTGCGCTCTTGACGAGAGACTTCCCGTTCACATCGTTCTTAGCTTTTTCCGTATTTTACTTGAACGAGCATTTTACCGGATGAAATGCAGGCGTCCCCAAAGTCCGGATGGAGCAAAATCAGTATATTTGAAGGCAAATCAAGCAAAAGGAGATTTGTATGGATCAGTTTGAAGCGTGGAATGGTTTTGAAGGACGCATTTGGAAAGACGAGGTGAACGTTCGCGATTTTATCCAGAAAAATTACAAGCCTTACGATGGGGATGCCGCATTCCTTGCCGCTCCGACCGAGGCGACGAACAAGCTCTGGGGTGAACTTCAAAAACTGCAAAAAGAGGAACGCGCTAAAGGCGGCGTGTTGGATATGGATACGGAAATCGTTTCGTCCATCACTTCCCATGCGCCGGGCTACATCAACGATTCCCTGAAGGATTTGGAAAAAATTGTCGGACTCCAGACGGACAAGCCCCTCAAACGTGCGTTCATGCCTTTTGGCGGCAGCCGCATGGCGGAAGAAGCTTGCACGACATACGGTTACACGCCCTCGCCGAAACTCCACGAAATTTTTACGAAATACCACAAGACGCACAATGACGGGGTCTTTGACGCTTACACTCCCGAAATGAAGCTGGCCCGGCACAACCACATTGTGACGGGTCTCCCGGACACTTATGGTCGGGGTCGTATTGTCGGCGATTATCGCCGGGTGGCTCTGTATGGCATCGATTTTCTGATTGCCCAAAAGCAAAAGGACAAGGCGAATTGCGGCGACGGCACGATGACGGACGACGTTATCCGCTTGCGGGAAGAAATTTCCATGCAGATTAAAGCCCTCAAGGAATTGAAGGTGATGGCGGCGTCTTACGGCTTTGACATTTCCCTCCCGGCAAAGACCGCGAAAGAAGCAGTGCAGTGGCTCTACTTCGGCTACCTCGGGGCGATTAAAACGCAGAACGGGGCGGCGATGAGCGTCGGACGCATTTCGACTTTCCTCGACATCTATTTTGAACGCGATCTGAAAAAAGGCCTGATTTCAGAAGACGAAGCGCAGGAAATGATAGACCATCTGGTCATGAAGTTCCGCATGGTGAAGTTTGCGCGCATCCCTTCTTACAACGCGCTTTTCTCCGGCGATCCGGTGTGGGCGACTTTGGAAGTGGGCGGCACGGGCGTCGATGGCCGCCACATGGTCACGAAGAACGATTACCGATTCCTTCATACCCTCGAAAATATGGGACCTTCGCCGGAGCCGAATCTGACGGTTCTTTACACGAGCAGGCTCCCAGAAAATTTCAAAAAATACGCCGCTAAAATTTCGGTGATGACAAGCTCCGTCCAATATGAAAACGATGATGTGATGAAGCCGGTCTGGGGCGACGACTATTCGATTTGCTGCTGCGTTTCGGCGACGCAAACCGGCAAGGAAATGCAGTTCTTTGGCGCGCGCGCCAATTTGGCGAAAGCTCTGCTTTATGCGATTAACGGAGGTGTGGACGAAAAAACGGGCGAGCAGGTGGGACCGGCTTTCAAACCGATTTCCTCCGAGTATCTCGACTATGACGAGGTGGTGAAAAAATACGACGTCATGCTGGAATGGCTCGCCGACCTTTACGTGAACACGCTGAACGTCATCCAGTATATGCACGACAAGTATTATTACGAAGCGGCGGAAATGGCTTTGATCGATACGGATGTGCGCCGGACTTTTGCGACGGGCATCGCGGGCTTTTCGCACGTGATCGATTCCTTGTCTGCCATCAAGTATGCCAAGGTGAAAACGGTCCGCAACGAAAACGGCATCGTCATCGACTATGAAACCGAAGGGGATTTCCCCAAATATGGAAACGACGACGATCGCGCCGACAGCATCGGCGTGAAATTGCTGCGCAACTTCATCGGAAAAATCAAGAAGCACCATACCTATCGGAATTCGGAACCGACCACTTCCATTTTGACCATTACATCGAATGTCGTCTATGGAAAGGCGACGGGTTCCATGCCCGATGGCCGCAAAGCGGGCGAACCGCTTTCTCCGGGAGCCAATCCGAGCTATGGCGCCGAGCAGAACGGCCTTCTCGCTTCCCTCAATTCCTTGACGAAAATCCCGTACCATTTGGCTCTGGATGGCATCAGCAACACGCAGACGATCAATCCGGGCGCCTTGGGGCATTCCGAAAGCGAGCGTGTGAATAATCTGGTGCAGGTCATGGACGGCTATTTTGAACAGGGCGCGCACCATTTGAACGTGAACGTGTTCGGGCGTGAAAAACTCATCGATGCGATGGAACATCCCGAAAAAGAAGAATACCAGAATTTCACCATTCGCGTTTCGGGCTATGCGGTCAAATTCATCGACTTGACGAAGGAACAGCAGATGGATGTGATTTCCCGTACTTGCCACGATCGGATGTAATGACCGTCGGCTTTGTTCACAAACTGGAATCCTTCGGGCTTGTGGACGGGCCCGGCGTTCGCTTTGTCGTTTTTTTGCAAGGCTGCCGAATGCGCTGCCGCTACTGCCACAATCCGGAAACCTGGAAACTTTCTGCGGGAATGCCGATGTCTTCCGAAGAGCTTTTTTCCAAGGCGATTCGCTATAAGAGCTACTGGAAAAATAACGGCGGCGTGACGGTAAGCGGCGGCGAGCCTTTGTTGCAACTGGATTTTTTGACGGAATTTTTTGAAATTTGCCGTGCGCATTCCGTGCATACGGCTTTGGACACGAGCGGAAACCCGTTTGAAAAAACGCCGGAGTATTTGGCGAAATGGGACAGGCTTTTGAATGCGACGTCGCTCGTTCTTCTCGATTTGAAAATGCTGGACGCCCGCGCGCACCAGGAACTTACCGGCAAACCGAATGAAAACATTTTGCAAATGGCGGAATACCTTTCGGAAAAAGGCGTGCCGATGTGGATTCGCCGCGTGCTGGTTCCGGGAATGACTGACGGTGAAGAGGAACTTTGGAATACCTACGAGTTCATTCGGACGCTTCGAACTGTGCAGCGGGTTGAAGTGTTGCCGTATCATGCGCTGGCGATTCCCAAGTATCAGCAGTTGGGTATCCCGTATTCGTTGATGGACGCGAAAAGCCCGACCGCAGAGCAGATTCGCCGTGCCGAAGAAATTTTGCACATAAAGGATTTTTGGACGGAATAAATGGCGAAAGAGGAGGTATCATCTTTTCACAAGGCGAACTCGGTGAGCAGTTTTTAGTTCTCAGTTCTAACTTCCAACTGGTCCCTGAGCCTGTCGAAGGGCACTAGTCGCTGATCACTAACCACTAATTAAAATTTGGAAATTATATACGATCTTCCACCACATACTCTCAATTAAAAATTTTTTCAAAGTGTGAACATTTTTTTCGCAAAGAGGAACGTTTCATTACAGATGATCAATTATGAATAAATCTGAAATGAGCGCAAATTCGGCAACAGATTGTTTCCTGAAATTTTACTTGACAAAGTAAGTTTTTTTTTACACTTGATGTAAAAATTGTAAGGATTGGACACAGATGCCCAAATTAATCAATCAAAAGCCGTCAATGGCGGAAAAGAAAAGACCCCTTGCTGAAGAAAAAAGCAAGAAAGGGACTTCCAACGGAAAACTTAGGCATGATTTGTATGCAAAATTACTTCAACGGATAGATTCAAGTATTGAGCAGGGCTTCTATCTTGAAGCGGTTACTTTAGAAGAAAGTTTTATAGCCGATAGGCTGGAATCCTACGCTTACTATAAAAAACTTTGCGGAATCAAAAAGAACTTAGGCGATTTGTTGAGGCCGTTGTCTACAGACCCTGAGTTTTCAAAAGACCTTCATTCGGAGATTGATTCCTGGCGAAAAAATCGAAACGCAGTTCTTCATGAAATGGCAAAATTCGATGTAGGCGAAGAAGCCGATTGGGATGAGAAGTATAGTAAGGCAAAAAATGTTGCCGAACATGGAAAAAAGTTGCTTCGAAAAACGGATAAAGAAATTTTGCGTTTGCGCATGAAAACATCGAGCTTAAATTCAAAGGAATCCAAATGAACAAAAGATTCTTGTTAATTGCAGTTCTAGCAATAGCCGCAGCTTTCCCCGTTACGGCATGTAGTGGCGAAAATAAATAGTCGTCCCTTAAAATCCCGCCCAGCCCGCATAACTATTGGGAAAAATTGATTTCTACCCTGTGAAAATATTGCAAGGTTTTCTAAAATATGACTGAAAACCTTGCAATTTTTCCCATGTACAGACCGCCAAAATCCTCCGCCCAGACAAGCCTTTTCTGTTCCCTTGAGGAGCAGTTGAACCACAAGCATCCCCTTTACGTTCTTGCGAACAAGATTGACTGGAACAAGTTCGAGACCGAGTTTTCGAAACTGTTTGACGACAAAATGGGTGCGCCGAACAAGCCGATCCGTCTCATGACCGGGCTCATCATCCTGAAGCACATCCGCAACGTATCGGACGAGTCCGTCGTGGAGCAGTTCCAGGAAAACGCCTATTACCAGTACTTTTGCGGAGAACGGTTCTTCTCGACGGAGCAACCCTGCGACCCGAGCGAACTTGTCCACTTCCGGCATAAGATCGGCGAGGAAGGCTTGGACATGATCCTCAAGGAAAGTATCCTCGTCAACGATGACCACGATAAACAAGGACCGACAGGATGCGGCACGGTCTTTCTTGACACGACCGTGCAGGAAAAGAACATCACGTTCCCTACAGACGCCAAACTTGCGAACAAGATAATAGAGCAGGTGCAGAAAATCGTGGAAGAACACGGCCTTCCGCAGAGACAGTCCTACAAGAGAACCTTGAAGAAGATTCATCGTGACCAGCGTTTCCGCAATCACCCGAAAAACGCCAAAAAGGCTCACAAGGCGGATCGCAGGTTGAAAACCATCGCGGGACGGCTCGTCCGCGAAATGGAACGGAATCTTTCGAAGAAAAATCTGTCGGGTACGTACAAAGGAAAAATTGAACTTTTCTACAAAGTTCTGGCACAGAAGAAATGCGACAAGGACAAAATCTATTCGCTACACGAACCCGAAGTGAAATGCATCGGCAAGGGCAAGGAACACAAGAAATACGAGTTCGGCAACAAGGTGTCAATTGCCCGGAGCTACAACGGCATCATCGTCGGCGCAGTCGCGTTCAGGGACGAGTATGACGGACATACGATAGACGATACGCTTGACCATGTTGAACAAATGCTTGGATTCAGGCCGAGCCAGGCCGCATGCGACCGAGGCTACCGCGGACAAAAGGAATCCGGAACGACAAAGATCGTGATACCCGACGTCCCGAAGAAAAACGCGACTTACTACCAGAAGAAAAAGGCACACAATCTTTTTTGCAAGAGGGCTGGCATCGAGCCTATCAACGGCCATCTGAAAAGCGATCACCGTATGGGCAGAAATTTCTACAAGGGAATCTTTGGCGATATGCTCAATGCAAAGCTTGCAGCAGCGGCGTTCAACTTCAAGAGGGCCATGAGGCGCTTTTTTGTCCTGTTGGAATGGCTATACTTTTTTTGCCTTCTGTGGAACGGAATGAACAAAAAATGCGAACGTCCTTATCTTGCGTTCGCAAAGTGACCTTTTTAAGGGACGACTAAATACGGATGCAAAAAGGAGGGCCTTTCCCTTCATGACGGTTATAATCGAAGAACCTCATGCAGAGACAATTTGACGATTTACGAGTATTTCTGTGAATATGGCGGAAAGTCTGAAAAGTGTAAAGAAGTTATTTACGCTCATGACTTGACAAAGCCCCAATATGGTAATCCGTATGGAACATTTTTGAAGACTGTGAAAAAATTTGGAAAAACTGATTCTGACAAAAGTTTATATGATACCGACTGGATGATTGAAATCAATTATGCCTTGTCGGACACTCCTGATGATGCAGGATTTTTTACGTCCAAAAGGGATGGTGTGACAAGAGTGTGGAGGGATAAAGGAGGCAAATGGGATAGCAAGGGTTCTCTGTATTTGGAAGCCATATATACAAAGAAGAGTGGTTTGCCTTTGTCTGAAAAAAAGTTTGCTCGCGATGGCAAGGTAATATTAGAAGCTTATCGGGAGGACAATGGCGATCCGACAGGCGAATGGTTTGAATATTCGGAAAGTCGTGGTAAATTGCTAAAAAAAGGACGATGGGGAAAATTTACATACAGGGGTGTTGGTGTATGGACATTCTGGGATGGACGCTCAAGATGTTACAAGGAGGTCGATTGTAGCAAAGATAAGGATAAATGTTATTGGGGATTATGGGCTACTTACCATCAATACGACTATTCCAGCTTAGGACGTTACAAATGCAAAACGGAAGATGATGATATAGAACAAAATGAAGATTCGGTAGATGTAGAAGATTCGCAAGAAGACGAATAAATATATCATGACAACGGAGCTGGCGAGGATGAATCTGATGAACTTCTTTCTCCACAAATGCTTGAAAAATTGTAGCGCTTAACCGCAACTTGGAAAAAATTGAGGAAGCTAATAAGGTGTATATTTCCAACCAAGGAGCCACCTTATGGCAGAAGAAAATAAACCTGAAAAACAGAAACGTCGCCGCCTGAGTGCGGAGGACAAAGTCAAAATCCTGAGCGAAATTCTCCTCAAGGGCAGGGGCTTATCTGAACTTGCGGACGAGTACAAGATACATCCGAACAAAATTCTCGAATGGAGGAAGGTACTTTTCGAATCCGCTACGGGGATTTTCGAGCAGAAACGCCCCGACATAACCGAAAAGGCGCAACAGCGTAAAATAGACGCTCTCGAGAAAACCCTGGCCGACAAGGATGCCGTCATCGCCGACATCGCTCAGGAGAACCTGGCCCTCAAAAAAAAATTAACTGGCCGTCCCTAGGAAAGAAGAAAATGAGCCTCTCCGAACGGACCGCCATCATTGCGGAAATCGACGCCATTTACGCAAGGACGGGAATCGCCCCGTCCAGGCTGGTATCCTTTTTGGGAATCCCGCAAAGTACATGGAACAACTGGGTTTCGCGGAGGAAGGCGGAAACGCGGCATAACCACGATACGCCGAAGTCCAACTGGATGACCCCGGAAGAGACTCGCGCCATCGTCGACTTCTGCAAACAGTACAAGGACCATCTGCATGGATACCGCTACCTGGCCTGGCTTATGGTAGACAGGGATATCGCATACGCCCGTCCATCGACGGTTTACAACATACTGAAGAGGAACAACCTTTTCGGCAAATGGGCTTTTCCTGCGGAAGCGCGGAAAAAGGGGTTCGACCAGCCGACACGTCCGAATGAACAGTGGCATACGGATTATTCCTACGTCAGAGTTTGCGGAGTGTTCTTCTACTTCGCCTGCGTCCTGGACGGGTTCAGCCGCAAGGTTCTCGTCTGGGACCTTTTCTCCACGATGGAAGGCTTGAACGTTGAAATTCTCGTGACCAGGGCGAAGGAACTCCATCCCGATGCGCATGCCCGCATAATCCACGATAACGGGAAGCAGTTCGCCTCGAAGGATTTCCTCGATCTGGTTTCGAAACTTGAACTCAGGGAGACCTCTACATCTCCCTTCCATCCGCAAAGCAACGGGAAAGTGGAACGTTTTCACAAGACCCTCAAGGCGGAGGAAGTCCGTCGTGACGCTTACCAGGACTATTCCGATGCAAAGAGGAAAATGTCGGACTGGATCAATTACTACAACTCGGAACGGCTACATTCCGCAATCGGATTCCTGACTCCTGACGAGGTTTTCGCAGGAAAGATGGAGGAACGACTTGCAGAACGAAGAACAAAATTGTATAATGCGACAAGAGAACGTGAGGACTATTGGGCTAACCAACCGACCTGACGGAATCCCTTATTAGCTTTGTTAAAATTTTCCAAGTTCAACTTGGGCGGGACAAAATTGAGTACGGTTGAACTGTCATACGAAGATTTGAAGAGTTATTCTAAAGATGAAAAGCGTATTCTCAGAAATGCAATTTTTGCAAAGCATGGCTATATCTTTAAGAGCGAAGATCTGAAGAATTATTTTGGTCAGTTTGCTTGGTATGCTCCAAAATATTCTGACATAAATGATCAATTGAATCCTATTGAAAAGAGAAATGTCGGTGTTCTAAAGATTTTGGAAGAATAATAAGTTCTTTGTTCGTTTAAATTAATACAATCAATCCCAAAGGAGCGGTTATGAAATTTCTAGTCATTCTTGTAACGATTGCAACTCTAAGCATTTCGTGCTATAGTAGAGAAGCAATGTGTCTCAGTAACAAGGTTGAAACTAAACATGGCTTTGGTTATTTTTATCCTTATAGAATATATGATTGTGATGACAACTATGGTAAAGAATATATACTGGAATGCGGATTAGGTGGAATACTTGCAAAAGTTGGTGGTTACGTTCCTAATGCGTCAAAAAAAATTTGTGACCAGTATGCAACTGCACAAATATCAAAAAAAGAGTTGTTAAAATTGAATGCAATGGAAAGATCAGAATTTGATTCCCGTGTTGATAAAAAATTTTATAAAAAATTGAAGAGGGAAAATATAAATCCGCAAATGGGGGAGATGGTAGACTCCCGCGATGGTAAAAAGTACAAGACTGTGAAAATCGGCAATCAGGTATGGATGGCTGAAAATTTAAACTTTAAATACAAGGTTAAAGGGAAACCATACGGAAATTACTGCAATGAGGACAAGTGCAAAGTTTTGGGACGCTATTACACATGGGCAGCGGCAATGGATAGTGCCGGCCTGTATTCTTCACAAGGCGAGGACTGCGGAGATGGACATAGTAGAGATTGCAAGGCGACAAACCCTATCCGTGGAATTTGCCCAGAGAACTGGCACTTGCCCTCCGGATATGAATTTAAGAAATTATTTGCATATTTAGAAAAATCGAAAAACATAGAAGAACTCGCTTTTCATCTAGATGATGACGCTGCTTTCGCCTTTCAGGCGACTGGAGATGAGTGGGAAAATGCTACCAACACTACCGGTTTTTCCGCTATTCCTGCGGGTTACCGTGGTGACCTTGGTGGCTTCCATAATGTGAGCTCTGAAGCCAATTTTTGGAGTACTGCACTATCTCGTGATAATGATAAGGCCTACTATTTTGGAGTTCATGCGTCTTTTGCGGGTGATTACGACACCTATATGGACAACGGACTCAGTGTTCGTTGTGTCAAGGATGATGAGCCGACACCACGGGATACAATGGAGGTGCTCTTTTATAAAATAAAGGCGATGGCTCATGCTAAAAAGGACTGGAATTCAAACTGGTATGCGGATTATGACCTTATAAAGAATGCAGGGGTTACCCAAAATATTGATAAAGTGAGTGAAGCGCTCAAATCCTTAGAAAAGCAAGATAAGAGAGAGCACTCCATAGCATTTGCCCTTGCTGGTCAATCATCGGGGCTTGTTCCCACAGCTAAACCAAACACAGCTAAACCAAAGTACAACACTGTCATAAAACTGACTGAAGGTGATATTGAAGTTAGCGGCGCACTCTCTACTACGGATGTATTCAAAATAGCGCGTCAGAGAAGTCCTGGATTACGTCATATCTACAATAAATCCATAAAAAGACACCCAGGCTTAGAAGGAACCGTTACCTTGAAGTTTACTATCATAGAAGATGGATCAATATCTGATATATCTATAAAGTCTTCAACGACAGGGAAAAAAGATTTTAATAAAGAAGTAAAGAAAGTTGTAAGCCGTTGGACGTTTAAGAAGGTTGATTCGGGTAGCACGACTGTGACAATACCGTTTACTTTCTCTGAGAATTCCTCGGTTGAATGAATGCAAAAGGACGCTTATAAAAGCGTCCTTTTATAACGCGAATTTTCACCGTCAATGCGACTGATATAGGTTGAATCGGGAAGAAAAAAAGTTCCCTAGGGCTAGCCCCTGGGGAACCTGGCCGAAACTTTTCTACCTTGCCGATTCTACCAAAAAAGGACATGGCGGTGAGTCTCAACCAAGCACAAAGATACGAAATACGAGCGCTCAATGCGGCAAAGATCCCCCCGAAAAACATAGCCTTGCAGCTGAAGGTCCACAAATCCACAATCTACAGGGAACTAAACAGGGGCGGCGGCCGCCAGCATTACGACCCGGTCAAGTCGCAGGAACGGGCAGACCTCCTTGCCGCGACAAGTCACCTGCATTACGACTACGACGAGGACGACTGGAAAATCGTGGACGGGAAAATCAAGGAAGACTACTCTCCCGAACAGGTGAACGGACGCGCGAAACTCGATGGGATGGGTGTCCCTAGCGTCGCCACGATATACAGGCATGTGAACAAGGACGAGGACCTGAAGAAGCACTTGCGGCACGGCAAGAAACCATACCGTAAGCGCGGGGAGAAGAAGGACAAGAGAGGCCAGATTGTAGGCCGCGTGCCCATCGAGGAACGTCCGGCAATCGTGGACGAGAAATCACGCGTAGGCGACATCGAGATAGACCTGATAAACAGCGCGGACCATGACGCGAACCTGCTCACGATCAACGACAGGATGACGAATTACAGCCTGATAAGGTATCTTCCGACGAAGAACGCGAAAGACCTGAAGAGAACGCTTGTGAGGGCGCTGAAGGACTTTGAGAAAACGTTCGAAGTCAAGATTCTCACAATCACTTCGGACAACGGGAAGGAGTTCGCCTGTCACGCAGAAATAGCGAAAGCTATGAAGGCGGATTACTACTTTGCGAACCCGTACCACTCCTGGGAGCGCGGTGCCAACGAGAACATGAACGGTCTAATACGCCAATATCTTCCCAAGAAGGAGTCGTTCAAGGGAATCTCTCCCCGGAAAGTTCGCTGGATACAGGATAAACTGAACAACAGGCCTCGAAAAAGGCTTGACTTTATGACCCCTTTAGAGTATATTTATACGCAAGTTATAACTACAAACCTAAGTCGCGTTAGCGACGAAAATCCGCCTAATAATAAGGCTAGAGATTGCTTACTTCTTCACGTGTCTATGGTACTCCTGTAAACTACAAACCTCGAATCTTCCGAAGTCGTGCTTGTCCCTTGTGAGCGAAGGCAAGGAAGCCTTGGCTGAATTGCCGTGCGAGAGGCTGGCCTTTGGGGTCTTGTAACATCCTGAATTAAAGGCCAGCCGGTCTTCCAAGCCTTCCACGGTAGAGGTGAGGGCGGCGATGGTCGTGGTGATAGGAATGCCGGACACCACAGCCTTCGAGCGCATCTGGATTTCATCGACCATGGCTTCGGCGCCGTTTTCGGTGGTGTTCACGATCCACTGGACTTCCTTGTCGTGGATGAGGTCCAGCAGGTTCGGGCGGCCACGGGAGATGCGGAACACGGCGCGGGTCTTGATGCCTTCGTTGTAGAGCATGGTGGAGGTGCCGCGGGTGGCGTACAGTTCGTATCCGAGATTCACGAGCTGGCGGATGAGCGGGACGGCCTTCTGCTTGTCTTCGTCCTTGAGCGAGACGAAGATGTTGCCCAGGCTCGGGACCTTGTTGCCCGATGCCAGCTGGCTCTTGAGGTAGGCAAGGCCGCGGTCGCGATCGATACTCATGACTTCGCCGGTGGATTTCATTTCCGGAGAAAGCGTGATGACCACACCCGGGAACTTGACGAATGGGAATACGGCTTCCTTGACGCTCAGGGATAATGACCGTTCGGCTTATGCCTCACTCTCGCCAACACGACTCGTTAATACGAGTCGCTTATGGCTCACAGGGAACGTGGACTTCTTCGGTAAAGCCGATTTGTTCGAGAGTTTCGCCGAGCATGCAGCGGCTGGCGTAACTGGCGAGCGGAACACCGATAGACTTTGGACACAAACGGCACGGTGCGGGAGGCACGCGGGTTCACTTCGATCATGTAGAGTGGTACGCTGCGCGTACAATCTCCTCGCTCGTCAAATGAAAATGCAAGCATTTTCGCTTGACTCGCTTCCTCGTTTTCGCCATCCTTGACAGCGAGCTGCATGTTCATGAGACCCACGACATGGAGTTCCTTAGCGAATTCCTTGGCGAATTCACGGACCTTGTCCTGAATTTGACGCCTTTGGCGTCCGCGGCTGCACTCGGTCATAGAAAAATGCGAGCATTTTTCTGCGACACTCGTTTTGCACGCTTTTCCTTGGAAGGGTCATCGGCGGGATGACGCTCGCGGAGTCGCCGGAGTGGATGCCTGCGGGTTCCACGTGTTCCATGATGGCGCCGATAACGGTGTGCTTGCCATCGCTGATGCAATCCACGTCGAGTTCGGTGGCGTCTTCGAGGAAGCGGTCGATAAGGATCGGCTTGCCTTCGCCAATGGCGGCGGCTTCTTCCACAAACTTGCGGAGGTACTTTTCCTTATAGACGTTTCCCCATGCCGCGGCCGCCGAGAACGAAGCTCGGGCGCACGAGAACGGGGTAGCCGATCTTTTCGACGATGGCGAGGGCTTCGTCCACGTTATGGGCGAAGCTTCTTCTTTTGGGCGTTCCCGCACATATATGTGCGGTCGGGCTATATTCTGGGGGCAATCGGCTGCGCTTACGCTTGCCGCTCACCTCCCAGAACCAAGCCTCGCTACGCGAGTCTTGTCCCTTATATGACCGTTCCGCTATCGCTCCACTTTCGCCAACACGACTCGTCAATACGAGTCGCTTTTGGCTCACAGGGTCACTATCCCTAACGTGGATGCTGGGGGAAAATGCTACTTCAGGTTTTCAATGAAAGAATTCAGAAGAGTTTCGCTGATATGCCTTTTGGAGATCCGAAGAATTTCGGCGCAAGCTAAGGCTTCCTCTTTATTCAGCAAACCGTTCTCGTTAGCGGCAATCAAAATGCCAATCGTGCCGGTAATACGCAGTTTCATCGTCGTGGCTACGTGCCTTGCACGAACTTCGTCAACAATCAAAAGATCACTCTTGTTTTCGTCGGAATAGACGATGGCTTCGCTTTCGCCAAGATCCAAGCCCGTTATACGCATCAGCATGCCGACGGCGTTGTTGTTGCTGACCGAAACCTTTTTGAAAAATTCACAGGATTTCACCTGTTCGGCTTCATCCTGAAAATCCTGGTTTGAAGTCAATTCTTCGTAAACGGCCTCAGGAAGCAGGACCTCGCCAAACAGTTTTCCAAGAATGTCAAGACGGTTGATTTTAAGGAAAGAGATTATCGGAGTTGCATCAGATACGACAATCATTCTTACCTCTTGGAAAGGAGTTCCATGACGTTGGCGGCGTCCTGCTCGGCTTCATCCCAGCTCTGGTCGATATAGGGAATGCCCTCGCTTCCGTAAAGTTCGATGAGTTCCCATTTGGAAATACCCAGAATTTCCGCGGCACGCCCATGGGAAATGGTTTCGTTCTTGATAAACGGATACAACAGCAACGCATTGCGGCGGAGTTCGTCGCTCTTGTTATCGCACACCATAAGGTCTGCAATATCTTCAGGAATGTCCATTGTTACTGTCGGCATAGGAAACCTCCTATTCCCAATATACATTTTTTAGGGCTAAATCGCAAGTTTCCATCTCGTCCTGTCTTGAAATGGGCCTTTTTGAATGGAGCCAAAGGGGGATCTATGGGCGTTCCCGCTTTGTGGTTGGAAGTTTTGGTTTTGTGGGATAGAGCGAGGAGTGTTGTATTGAGAGGGGGCTTTTTCACAAGGCGAACTTGGTGAGCAGTTCTCAGCTCCAACTCCCAACTCATAACTTCCAACTGATTACTAATCACGAACTAAAATTTCATTTGGCGACAACAGAAACGTTTCCGTCGGCAAAGTGCATCAGAATCTCGTCGCCCGATTGGACTTCGGATTTGCTTTTCACAAGGCCCTTTCCGGCAGCCGTCGCATAGGCAAAACCGCGGGCGAGAATCCGTTTCGGGTCGTGGGATTTCACTTTGGTTTCGACGATTTCGAATTTGGCTTTTTGCAGGGCGATGATTTTTTGCGCACCGATTTGCAGGCCTTCCAAATTCCGCTGGATTTTTTCCCGTTCGCGAAAGAAAATCCGTTCGGGTGCTCGCACAAGGGTTTGCGCCAAGGAAAACTGTTTTTGTTTTTCTCCGGCGATCCGCCTTTCAAATAAAACGGAAATGCTCGTTTCCATCTTGGAGAGCCGATTGGTGGAGCGGGAAAGTTTTTGTTGCGCGGCACTGGCGATTTGCAAAATTTTTTCGCGAAGCCGGCGAGAGGCGTCTTCTGCCCTGGCCACTAGGAATTTGGCGCAGTCCGTCGGGGTGATGCAACTGCGATAGGCGACTTTATCGACAAGGCTTTCGTCAATCTGGTGCCCGATTCCCGTGAAAACGGGGACAGGAAAAATGGCGATGGCGCGACAGAGCGCTTCGCTGTCGAAGTAGTTCAGGTCCGTTTTGGAACCGCCGCCGCGGACAATGCAGACCGCATCGAGTTCGGGCATCTGCCGCAATTTGCCGAGGGCTTCGAGAACGGTTGTTTCGGTTTCGTTTCCCTGCATTTTGGCGTAAACCGGAATGATGTCAAAGGCGTAGCCGGAAGAGGCGAGAGTGGTCGTGAAGTCTTTGAACGCTGCCGTTTTTTCGCCGGTAATCAATCCGATTTTATAAGGCAACGCCGCCAGCGGCAGGGATTTGTTTTTGTCCAGCAGGTTTTCTTTTTGCAGACGCTGTAAAATGGCCTGGCGGGTCAGGGTGAGTTCGCCGACGGTAAAGTTCGGGTCGATGTTGGTGACGTGGCATTGGAATTTTCCGGAACCGATGTAAAAGTCCGCTTCGACAAGGAGACTGACTTTCAGTCCTTCCGAAAACTTAAAGGGGATGGGCAGAGCCGAAGTCCGCGCCCGCATCTGGGCAAATTCCCCTGCATACATGTAGAGATCCACTTTGGCAATGGGCTTTACGTCGCCTTCGACAAATTCGGCAAGGCTCAAATAGACCATCCGGCCGCGTTCCGTGACTTGGGTGAGGACGCCGTTTACCCAGACGGGAGGGATTTGGGTCGTCACCAGTTTTTTGACGGCGGAGAGGTATTTGCTGACGGCGAAAGATTTTTCCATGGATTTGTGAAAATAGAAATCTTTCGTTTGGGGGCGGAATGGGCGGAAATGAATCGGTGGCTTTGGCGAAACAGGCGAATGGGGAAGCGGAGAGTGGATGCGGCATTATGGTGAGACAGAGTTTACTATCTTTTGAGCGAAAATGGATAGGAATCGTGGCAAATCAGGAGGCCTGATGAAATGGTATTCTTTTCTTGTTGTCTTCTTGGCGACGGCTCTTGCGTTCGCTGGTTCGGTCAAAAAAGGTTCGTTCACCGACCCTCGCGACGGGAAAACGTACAAGACGGTGAAAATCGGGAAGCAGGTTTGGATGGCGGAGAATTTGAACTACGCCTACTTGCAACCGACAAGTACAGAAGATTCTTCCAGTTTCTGCTACCATAACGAACTGGATTCCTGCGACAAATACGGGCGGCTCTACCTATGGAGCGCTGTGATAGATAGTGCCGGAGTTTTTAGCGATGGCGGCAAGGGCTGCGGTTATGGCGAGACTTGTGTGGAATTGGGAACAGTCCAGGGAGTCTGTCCTATAGGCTGGCATTTGCCTAGCCGTGACGAGTGGAATACGTTGGAGAAGGCTGTTATAGACAAAAAGTTTGCCGGAACAAAGCTCACGCTTGCCAGTGCCCAAAAGAAAGTCGGGAAAATGCTCAAGTCCAAGAGCGGCTGGTACAAGGATGGCAACGGCACGGACGAATTCGGCTTTTCCGTGTTGCCAGCGGGCAGCCGCGGTGGCGATGGCGGTTACAACTACGCCGGCAAGGCCGCCCCCGAATTTCGCCAACCATTTTCAACTTATTAAAGGATATAAAACCATGAAAAAATTAACCATCATTTTTGCGATTGCTGCCGTCGCATTTTTCCTCGCCGCCTGTGGCGACGACAGCAGCTCTTCTGCCAGCGGGAACGATGCCCCTGGAGAAGATTACTTCTTTGCTGTGAAAACTCTCGACGACCTTCCCGCCTGCATGGACAGTCACGAGGGTGACTCGGTTCTGGTCTCCTCGCTGAATGCGATCTATCTCTGCAATGACGGCAAGTGGGAAAATTTAGACATTGACAACTCGCAGGAATCCAGCAGCTCCGCAGCATTATCGTCCTCTTCGGACTCGTTGGAACAGCAGCCGTCTTCTAGCACTGCGGCAAAGGTCTCCTCATCGTCCAGCGTGAAGTTGCCTTCCAGCTCATCGGCAATCGTTTCTTCGTCCAGCGAAAAAGTTTCCAGCTCGTCTGTAACGGAAGTCCAGGAAAAGCCGAACTGGAAATATCTGAATCCAGACATCTCCTACGGGATATTTCAGGACGCTCGCGACGGTCAGTTCTACAAAACTGTGACGATTGGACCCCAAATATGGATGGCGGAAAATTTGAATTATGATTACAATGAAGGAACTGCTAAAAGTTTCTGCTACAACAACGAGCCGGATTCCTGCGCCAAATACGGCAGAATCTACCTGTGGAGCGCGGCGATGGATTCCGCGGGGGTGTTCTCTACAGCCGGCGAGGGCTGCGGTTACGACGTAACGTGCTCTGCAAAGGAACCGGTTCGCGGAATTTGCCCCGAAGGCTGGCATTTGCCCAGCGATGCGGAATGGGAAACTCTGTTCACGGCTGTCGGCGGTGTGGATCTTGCCGGAACAAAGCTCAAGTCCAAGAGCGGCTGGTACAGTGGTAACGGCACTGACGATTACGGCTTTTCCGTTTTGCCAGCGGGCTACCGCGATGGCGATGGCGATTACGGCTACGCCGGCAAGTACGCGAGCTTCTGGAGTTCTACGGAGGACAGCAGCCGCACTGCGTACTACTGGCGCTTCGACTACGGCTACGAGTGCGTGCTCTCGGATTACAGCCTCAAGAACGTCGGGTGTTCCGTACGTTGCCTCAGGGACTCGGACTAGGGGCGGGGTAGGGACCCCGCTCCTAGCTGCGGCCTAGCCGTAGGCAAGGCCGCCCCCGAAAATTAGGGGATATAATCTTTTTCTTAAAGTGAACTTCTTTTTTCAAGGTGAATTTTTCTCGCGGGTCGCGAAATGTTTCTTCTGCGTCCTATCCAGCCCCTGCGGCCTCGCTTTGTTCGGCGATGCGGGCGATAAAATATCATTTGATATCGACCGGAAAACGGCTGGGCGACAAGTTAGCGATTATAAAAAAACTTTTTTTCGCATTTTGGGGCTTCGACTAAATGAAAAAAGCCTGTTTCGATGCAATGTCTGCCTTCGTCAAATGGAGCGCAAGTCATCGTCAGCGGTCCGTCATTGCGAGCAAGGCCCCATGAGCCTTGGAAGCTCTGCTTCCTTTAGGCGAATTGTCCCTTTCAGGGATACTTCAACTATGGAATCGGAGATTCCAAGTTTCAGGGATGCAAAGCCCCATGAGTCTTGGGAACTTGTTCCCTTAGACGAATTGTCCCTTCCAGGGATACTTCAACTACGGAATCGGAGATTCCTAGTTTCAGGGATGCGCAGCCGAAGCAATCTGTGCTGGCACCTCGTCATTGCGAGGAACGTAGCGACGTGGCAATCTTGTCAGCGGGAAAGGATTGCTTCTACACTTCGAGTATAACTCCACTAAGGTAACAAAGTTACCAAGTGTCGTATATCCACATAGAGGATAACTCCACTAAGTCAATAAATTGACAAGTGTCGTATAACCCCTTCGGGGTTCGCAATGACGACTGTAGCCGTTTTCACGTGAAAATGAGCCAAAACCGGTTTGCTTCGGCAAGCTCGGTAACCGTTTGTCGAACTAATCGAAGGGCGGCCCCTGAGCCTGTCGAAGGGCACTCGCGCTAATCACTAATCGCTAACCGCTGCTTTTACAAATTGTTTACAAATTCACCCTTGACAAAGTCGAGGGCTTTCCTATAATCCCTCTCGCGCGCACGAAAGCTCCGCAAGTGGCATCCAAAAATCTGGATGTCTTTTCTTTTTCAAAAGGAGCATTATGTCTGCGCAAAATCCGCAATTCTCGCAATTCCTGCAAAATCCGTCCCTCGACAAAGGCCCCGAAGCCGGGGAAAGCCGCATCCCGCCCATCCTCCGGGGAAAAACCTACCTGGACCCGCTCTATGACCCCGCCTTCCGGGCCTTCTTCTCCGACGAGGCCGCCCTGAAGGACTTTCTCGACGCCCTGCTCCGTCTGCCGCCGGGACGCCGCATCGAACGCCTCACCTTCACCTTCGCCGACCCCGTGGAGTTCCGTATCCCCGGGCCGAAGACGGTGGTCTTCGACATCCACGCCTTCACCGAGGACGGCCGCTTCCTGGACATCGAGATGCAGCGGGCGAAGCACTCCTTCCTCGTGGACCGGATGCTGCTCTACAGCGCGTTCCTCGCCATCAAGGGCAAGCAGGCGATGGAGTCCTCGCCGGAAAGCCTCTCCCTGGAAAGGAGCGAGCGGGATTTCCGCCGCTACGAGATGCCCGAGGCGATTTCCGTCTGGCTCTGCAACTTCCACCCCGTGGAGGGCTTCGAGGGCTACCGGGACGAATGGAGCCTCTACAGCGGGAACGCTCTGGAGCGCGCCTTCTCGGCGGCCATCTCCCCGGACGGGAAAAAGCCCGTTCCCCGGCCCGTAAGCGAAAAATTAAGGTATATTGTAGTGGACCTGCCGAACTTCGTGAAGGAGCGCGGCGAGCTGTCCGGTCCCGAATCCCGGGAGGACCTTTGGCTCTACCTCCTCACCCACGCCGGCGAAAGGGACTGCGTCTGGGATTTTGGCGACCCCCTGGCCAGCGGCGCATTGGAACGTATCCGCGTGGGTTCGGCGCAGGACGAACTGTTGAAGGAGCAGGCGAAGGAAATGGTGACTCAGGACGAAATCGATGTGCGCATCGCCGACGGCGTTCTGCGGGGGCGCGAGGAAGGACGCGCTGAAGGCGTGGCTGAAGGCTCCCTGTCTGCAAAACGGGAAATCGCCACGGCGATGTTGCGGGAAAACTTGCTGACCGAAGCCGAGATTGCCAGACATTTCGGCCTATCCCTTGCGGAAATCGAAGCACTCAAGAGAACGCTCTAGTTTCGGATGGCGGGCTCTGAAGACTGCCAAGCGAAAAATTAAGGTATATTGTAGTGGACCTGCCGAACTTCGTGAAGGAGCGCGGCGAGCTGTCCGGTCCCGAATCCCGAGAGGACCTGTGGCTCTACCTCCTCACCCACGCCGGCGAAAGGGACTGCGTCTGGGATTTTGGCGACCCCCTGGCCAGCGGCGCATTGGAACGTATCCGCGTGGGTTCGGCGCAGGACGAACTGTTGAAGGAGCAGGCGAAGGAAATGGTGACTCAGGACGAAATCGATGTGCGCATCGCCGACGGCGTTCTGCGGGGACGCGAGGAAGGACGCGCTGAAGGCTCTCTGTCTGCAAAACGGGAAATCGCCACGGCGATGCTGCGGGAAAACTTGCTGACCGAAGCCGAGATTGCCAGACATTTCGGCCTATCCCTTGCGGAAATCGAAAGTCTTAAGAGAACGCTCTAGCTTCGGATGGCGGGCTCTGAAGACTGCCAAGCGAAAAATTAAGGTATATTGTAGTGGACCTGCCGAACTTCGTGAAGGAGCGCGGCGAGCTGTCCGGTCCCGAATCCCGGGAGGACCTTTGGCTCTACCTCCTCACCCACGCCGGCGAAAGGGGAAACGTCCGGGACTTCGGCGACCCCCTGGCCAGCGGCGCATTGGAACGTATCCGCGTGGGTTCGGCGCAGGACGAACTGTTGAAGGAGCAGGCGAAGGAAATGGTGACTCAGGACGAAATCGATGTGCGCATCGCCGACGGCGTTCTGCGGGGACGCGAGGAAGGACTTGCTACGGGGTTAGCGACTGGTCGCGCAGAAGGCTCCCTGTCTGCAAAACGGGAAATCGCCACGGCGATGCTGCGAGAAAACTTGCTGACCGAAGCCGAGATTGCCAGACATTTCGGCCTATCCCTTGCGGAAATCGAAAGTCTTAAGAGAACGCTCTAGCTTCGGACCGCGGGCTTTGAACTTGCGGACTTTGAAGAATTCCGGACGAAATTTTTGGGGCTTATGTACAAAATTCCTCTCGAGTTGCTCATAATCGCTCCTCGCAAGTTAGTGGTTAGTTGGAAAATTTGGAGAAATGGCATTCTTGCCGTTTTTTGCTTTTTCTTCCAAGCTACAGGGACGCCGCATCTCCTGCACCTTGCACTGAAGGAACTTGGAACGGAAACTTTTTCTGCGAGCTTTGGGGAATTTGTATTTTTCTATCCACAAAAGGAGTATGCTATGCGGAAAAAAATTTTATGGTGCGGGCTGGCGATGTGCTTCGTCGGCTGTGCGGGGAACAAGGATTTGCTCTCGGCTTCCATTTCGGAAGCGGAAGGAATGGGGCGCGCAGCCAAGACGGAAAAAATCCAGTCGGCGGCGGTGGTGCAGGGCGATAGCGAGTTGGCGATTGCCCGCCAGCTTGCGGAAGAAGGAAAAAGCGATGCCGCGTGGGATGCGGCGGAACGCAGCCGGTTGCATTATCGATTGGCGTTTGCCGAACAGGAAGCGAAGGAAACCGCTTTGGCGGATTCATCTGCGGCGCGGGAATTAAAGGGCGACGAGGAATTGCAAAAATGGTATCAGAGCGTGCTGGAAAATGAAACTCAGGGAAAGGAGGCCGCACAATGAAATGTTTATGGATGACTCTTCCTTTTTTGATCTTGGGGCTGGCGTTTGCGGCGGAGCCCGATTCCGTGCCTTCGCGTTCTTACTTGAAAAAACTGGATTCTTTGGAACGGACTCTCCCGGCGGGTTCCGGGGAAATTCGCTTGACGATTGCCGAAGCCCGTGCTTTGGCGGAATCTGCAGAATCTTTAAGGGCGAAGAATCCGAAAAGTCCGCGTCTTGCGTCAAAGGATTCCGCTTGCCAGCTGTATTGGCAAATCATCGAAAACCAGATGGCTTCGCAGAAAAATCGTTTGGCGATAGAAGAAAAACGGCAAAAGCAAGCGCAGGTGCGTGGCGATATCCGGCGCATCCAGGAAAAAATCGCGGAGGTTCGGGGCGGGCGCGCTCTGGGGCTGGAAGAGGATTTGCAGCGGGAACGCGTGAGGCTCGCCAAGACGAATTCCGCCATGGATTCTGCGATGACGGCTGCCGCAGCCCGGGAAGCGCTTCGGGCCGAAGAAGCCAAAGCTCGTGAAGATTCGCTGAACCGTCTTCTTTTGGAGGAACGCGCCAAGGCGGAAGCCCGACAGAACGAGGCGAAGAACAAGCTGAACGAACTGCAGTCCAAGCTCATCCAGGTCACGGAGGACGCGCGGGGGATTATCCTTTCGATGTCCGACATCCTGTTTGACGTGGATAAGGCGACCCTCAAATCCGATTTGAAGACGAGCCTCGCCCGGGTGGCGGGAATCCTCAGCGTTTATCAGGAACTGCACGTTTCCGTGGAAGGCCACACCGACAATACGGGTTCTGCGGAACACAACCGGAAACTTTCGGAGCAGCGGGCGAAGAACGTGCTCGATTTTTTGGTGGCGCAGGGAATCGACGGTTCCCGCCTGGTTTCCAAAGGTTACGGGATGAGCGTCCCGGTCGCGGATAATTCCACCAAGGAAGGCCGCCAGAAAAATCGCCGGGTGGATTTGGTGATAAAAGACAAGGTGCTGGAATGACGGCGAAAATCGTGTCGGCGATGGAAGCGCGCAAGGGATTTGGCGATTTGCTGAACCAGGTGGCACTGAAAGGCGAAGAAATCGTAATCGAACGGGCCGGAAAACCGCTCGCCAAGCTTTCGCCGGTGAAACCATCCTCTTTGCAAAAATTGGATTTTCGGGACATTTCCCGGTTGCCCGCCGACATTTGGGATTAAGCTGCGGACACATCTCGCCAATAAAACTTGCAAAAAACATCCGATTTGCTATCTTTTTCGGCAATGTTTTGAAAGGAGAAGTCAATGAAAAAAATAATCCTCAGTCTGGCTCTGGCTGTCGGCGCAGTTTTTGCGGCGACGGATGTCGTGTGGAACTCGGAGGGCGACGGCACGAAGGTCCCTGCCTATTGGTATGGCTATACGGATCCGAAGGATGGGTCGCTATCCTCGTGCAATTATTCGGCGGATGAAATTGTCAAGTCGGCGGAGCTTTCGGTTACGGCGGGTTCCAAATCCAATAGCGCGGGATTTGGTTTTGGCTGGCAGCAGAATGCGAGTTATCAGGACGTGGCGATTTCTTTGGCTTCCTACAAGGGCGTGTGCATGACCTATCGGGCGACTGCGCCGTTCCGAGTGGATTTTAAGCAGTCCACGATTACGGATTATAATTATTATGGAGCGGAACTTGTCGCGGCGAAGGGTTACAAAAAATCCTTTATCGCTTTTGCGGATTTGGCGCAAGGCTGGAAATCCAGCACTTCGGTAAGTTGGAATGCGGACAAGCAGCTGGGCGTGCAATTCGCCTATAAAGAGTCTCATGCAAAGGCCTCCGGCATGGGAAGCAACTCAATAGAAATTTCGGAATTTATCCTGGCGGATTCCTGCGTGACGAACCCGCCAGTCCTTTCGACTAAAGGGCTTGCTCTCAAAGATTCCACGCTGAATCTCGACGAGACCGATACGCTGGAACTGGTGCTTGCGGAACTTTTTGAAGACGAGGATGATGACGACCTGACTGTTTCTGTGAAAATTCTGACGGGCGGAGTGCTGACCCTCCTCGATTCCTCAAATGAATTCAGCTTGGCGGACACGCTCCGCTTTTTGCCGAAGGCGAATAGCGATGACTATACCATTCTCTACCTCTCGGCGACGGATGGCCAGTATTCCGTCTCGTTGTCGATGACCGTTCGTTTGCACGATGTCGATAACCCGCCGACAGCAGTGGATGACGTTTACAGCATGAAGGAAGACGAAGTTTTGACCGTTCCGCTGAAAGAAAGCATTTACTTGAACGACTTCAGCATTGACGGAGCGAACTTCGACTTGAATGCGCATACGGAGCCTGCGCACGGCACCCTTGTTTTGGAAGAATCCGGTGCATTCACTTATACTCCGGAAGCCAACTATTGCGGTGAAGATTCCTGGAAGTATTCGTTGAAAGACGCTCGTTCCTCGGTCGGTGTAAGTGCCGAAGCGACGGTGACGATTCAAATCGCTTGCATCAATGATCTTCCGACGATAACCATTCTGGACTCGTCCATTGTGGATCTCTTCAGCAATGCTAAAATCGATGAAGATGCGGAAGAAAAAACGATTTCTTTTGCAAAATCCGCTCTGGAGATTAAAGATGTCGATGGCGACAAGTTGGATGTGGGTGCTTACGGGGATTCCACGGTAGATGCCGAACTGCTTTCGCTGTCTTCCCAGTATGCGGTTTTAATCACTCCGCGTTCCAATCAGAATGGCGAAGCGACGGTGACGATTTATGCGACCGATAAAAAGGATACCGCCAAAATCCTCTTTACTTTGACGGTCAATCCGGTCGCCGATCCGCCGGTGGCTGTGAACGATACCATCTACGGTTATTCCGATTCCTCGCTGGTCGTTTTGGCGAAGAAGGGTGTGCTGGTGAACGATTTCAATCCGGATGGAGAAACGGTTCTTTCGGCTTATCTGAAAACGGATGCGCGGAATGGAACGGTTGAATTGGCGACGGACGGTTCGTTAATCTACACGCCTACGGACGTTTGGATGGCGGATTCTTTCTCGTATTACGTCGTGAATGCCGAAGGAGACACTTCGGAAGTCGCACAGGTCTATGTGAATTTGAATATGCCGAAAGTGCTGGTCGCCCTTGTCGATACGACCGCCCGTGAAGATTTCGCGTCGTCTTTGCGATTCTCCGCCGCTACAGTGAAGTCTTGGTTCAGCTCGGAAAAGAAGCTTTACTTCAGTGCCAAAAGCGATGACGGCAAACTGAATCCGACTTTTTCGGCTGCGGGAATTTTGAACATTTATTCGGTCAAGGATTCCTGTGGCGATGCTTATGTGACGGTTTTTGCTACCGACAGCATTTCGGGAATCGCCTCCATGAAAATTCACGTGGCCTTGGATTCGGTCAATGATAGGCCTCGCGCGGTTCGGGATACGATCGAAGTCCTGGAATTGTCGGGCTTTGTCGTGTCCATTGATTTGGACACCATTTTCTCGGACCCCGAAAACGACCCGCTTTCTTACGAGCTTTTCAAGGTGGGGAACAATGCGCTCTCGGCGGAACTCTCCGGATCGATTCTTACGGTAACGCCCTCAACGGATTCGACGGAACTTTCTCCGCGAGTCTATATCATTCAGGTAAAGGGCTGGGAAACCGACGGCGATTCGACAAAGATTACGGCTTACATCTATCTGGCCATCGGCGGAAAAACGGGAATCGCTCCGCAGATGGCGCAGCCGAAAATTTCTTGGCAGCGGGCGATTCTTTCCCATCGCGGAAAGGCGATGCTTTTCGATTTGAATGGGCATCTTCTGTGGCAGAGTCGGCTTCCTGTTTCGGAATCC
This sequence comes from Fibrobacter sp. UWS1, assembly GCF_002300445.1. Taxonomy (NCBI): domain Bacteria; kingdom Pseudomonadati; phylum Fibrobacterota; class Fibrobacteria; order Fibrobacterales; family Fibrobacteraceae; genus Fibrobacter; species Fibrobacter sp. UWS1. The sequence goes on along the minus strand of NZ_NSGW01000001.1, from coordinate 792,661 downwards.
GCTGTGCGTCAGGCGGCAACTCGCTCGGCGGGCAGAACGATTCTCCGGGTGAACAGCTCTCAATGGCTGCTTTCTTCGGAAAAGTTGAAATAAGAACCTTTACGGTTTAGCGGCGAGCGAAGGAAAAACCTGTCGTCTCGAATAAGCGGCACCCGTCCTCTTGGATAGAAGGATGGGTGCTTTTTTGTACGATTTTCAAATCGGCGTGCTGGGGGGGCGGACTTTTAGGACGAAACCATTTTCGCTTCTCCAAGCCTTTTGAAGTCTTTCCCAAGGAGCGAGGTAAGCAAGTTGGTGATCAGGGGTTGCAAGCCAAAATCCATTTCTCATGGGCAGGCGTGCATCTCGCGGCCTGCGAGAAAATTCATCTTGCGAAAGCAAATGCTCCATTTGAAAAGAAGTTCTCTCTTTGAAAAGAAAGTTCCCGCATTGAAAAAAATCAAATAGCGGATATTTAATGGAGGATTTATAGATTTCCTTTTCCCAAAAATGGAATTTCCTCTTGCTTCTTGTCGGTTTTTATTTTATATTATATGCAAACATTTGCATATATGCATAAACAAATAAAAAGGGAGGCTTTATGGCGCGTATAGTTTTTGATGATTCCAGATCCATAGCGGATATGTTGCATTCAAAGGAAAATCGGCGGACTTCTTTTGCCGTCTTTAACAAGATGATAGAAGAGGGCGCGTTTTGGGTAAGCGAAACCATAACACAAAACAAGAAAGATTTTCAGGAAATTCAAAAGCTCCAAGCCCAGATAAATAAACGGAAAGCGGATTTGCTCTATGAAAATTTGGATTTGATTTGGAGAAATCGGGAAAAGATAAAAAATACGCCCCGGTATGCGACTATCGATGTCTCCTATGCGGTGGATGGAGGGGGCGCTTATATAGGTCCGCTCCATAAATCGAGTTTGCGTTGGGTCAGCAGTTCCCGTCTGGAAATTTTTTTGAACTTGAAAATGCTTCTTGAAATTTGGGAAAACAACGATAATTTCCGAGAGCCCTGTACATGCGGAGGTTCAGCGTTTGTCCGCTGGATTTCTGGCTCGCCTCTTTCCGGCGTTTGCTATTGGAAGGCCGTTTGTCCGCAATGCCTCTCTACGATTTCGGGTAATGGCGGGAATTTTTTGGCCCGCTATACATGTGTTGTTGGCATCTTGAGTAAAAATTTCGAAGAATTTGCGGAAAAATTTCAGGAGAAATGGAAAAACGCTGAAGAAGAAAATCAACGGGAGCTGAAACAAGCAAATCCGTCTCCGTCGAACTATTTCTCGACAGGCGAAGCTCCTTGCGAAATGGAAACGATGATTCAGGAACTGCGGCAGATGGAAGCGGAAAAAAGAATCGGGGAAAGTCAAACTGCCGACAAAACTGAGAAAGAAAAATAACAGGCGGGGAATCCGTTTCCGTTTGCAGACTTGGCGATTTCGGATGTTGTCTATGCAGAAAAAATGGGACTCCCAAAGGAGTCCCATTTTCTTTCGTAACATCTGTAGATTACTTGATTTTTGCGCCGCGTTCCAGACGAATGGTGTAAGTCATCTGGTCGGCGACTTCGCTCGGACCCCAATACTGGATTGGACCCGGATAGCTGTAGCTTTCGGTCTTCGCCCAGACTTCGCGGTTCTTGGCGAGGAACTTGAACGGAGCGGCGTCGAGTTCGACGAGGGCCTTTTGAATCACCGGCTTGTCTTCGCCGTGACGACGTTCCATGTTCATCATCATGGTGATAGGAATGCCTCCGGCAACCCATTTGTCAGCACCCTTGGTCAGGTCGCGAACAGAGCTCATGTAACCGTTCATCTTGTTGTTGGCGAGAACCGCAGCGGTGTAGCCGAGGCTGTAGCAGTAGTCCGCATCGAAATTCGACGGGGCGGCGCAACGACCTTCATAGCCAAAGAAGTGATTGAGGGCGCTGAACTTGCCCTTGAAGCTCTTGCGGCTCTTGAGTTCCTTCTTCACCATTTCAATGATGAGCTTTTCGGTTTCAATCAAGGAAACCTGGACGTTGCCGTGGCTGTCGCGTTCGAGCATCAACTGCGCTTGCACAAATGCCGGAAGGCTGTTCAGAACTTCGGCAGAGGACTTGGAAACCCACTGGCTGAGTTTTTCCACCTTGGCTGCGGTATCGAGGCCTTCGACTTCGGCTTCGTGATGGGCGAGGGCTTCGGAAAGTTCGGAAATCAGCACGCCGACATCCGGAATAAATTCAAGAAGGCCTTCTGGAATCAAAGCGACACCAAAATTCTTGCCGTCGGCGGCGCGGGCGGCGACAATGTCGGCGACGTATTTGATGACCTGTTTCAGCTTCATCTTTTTCGCCTTCACTTCTTCGGAAATGAGGGTGATGTTCGGATGGGTCTGCAGGGCGGCTTCCAAAGCGATATGGGAAGCGGAACGTCCCATAAGCTTGATGAAGTGCCAGTATTTTTGCGCAGAGTTGGCGTCGCGCATGATGTTGCCGATCAGTTCGGAGTAGGTCTTGACAGCCGTATCGAAGCCGAAAGAGGTTTCGATGTATTCGTTTTTCAAGTCGCCGTCGATGGTTTTCGGGCAACCGCAAACGACGCACTTGGCATTCTGCGACTGGAAATATTCACCGAGAACGGCCGCATTCGTGTTGGAGTCGTCGCCGCCGATGATGACGATAGCGTCGAGCTTTTGCTCGTTGGCGACCTTCAGGCATTTTTGCCACTGTTCTTCGGTTTCCAGCTTGGTTCTTCCCGACTGGATGATATCGAATCCGCCGGTATTGCGGTAGGCGTCCATCACCTTGCCGTCAATAATGATGAACTTGCCGTTTTCGAGTCCGGAAGGTCCGCCGAGGAAACCGAAAAGCTTGCTGCTCTTGTGGATGCTCTTGATGCCGTCGAAAAGGCCCGCGATAACATTGTGTCCACCGGGAGCCTGACCGCCAGAAAGGACAACGCCGACATTGATAGGCTTGGCGTTTCCCGCCGCCTTGCCCGCCTTGAAGGAAACATACGGAGCACCGTAGGTGTTCGGGAAAAGGGCCTTGATTTTTTTCTGGTCGCGGACGGACTCGGTTGCCTTGCCCTTGTTGAGCTTGACGTTGAGAGCTCCTTCGCGAAGGGCTACTGGAAGTTTCGGCTGGTAAGCCTTGCGGGCTTTGCCGAGAACGGACAGATTGTCGGACATGATGTACCTCTGGGTTGATAACAAATTTGCCCCAAATATAGTAAATGGGCTGGCGGTTGCAAAAAGGGAAGCCGCATGGATGTGCAGAGAATCAAATGATTTGCCGTAAAAAGGGAAAAGCTTTGTTGAACAAAATTTCAACGTGGCGTCAAAAGCTAAATTCTTGAAGAGGCTACACAATGACCGAATCGAATGATGGAGAAACTTTGAAATAAAAGCAGAAGTGATAAAAATCCAACTCGATTATTTGCAGGGTCCCATTTGATTTCTGATGTTCAAACAGGAAAACCAATGACAGGGATTGATGTCATTGATAATGATTCTATACTTGTCCCATGGAATCTTGAGTGCAGCGACCTTTTTTCTTCTTGCTATGAGTTTAACACTCATAATATGGCGTGCTGGTTTGATAAGGAATTGGAAAAAAAGAATAGTGCAAGGATGCTTTCTTTGATTGAACAAATTAAAAATCGACTTAATGAAATTAACGATGGCAGTTTTGTTGTAGAAAATTTGAAAACGGAACGGCTAAAAAATCTTTGATTTGCACTTCCGATGCGGGGAATAAATGGGATGCAGAAGCGACAGGGAAATGGAAAATGAATAAGCCCGCGGGATGGCATTTGCCGAAACTTGAAGAATTTGATAAAATGATTAATCTTGTTGGTGGATGGGATAATAGAAAAGAAATTATCTCACTGTTGAGGTCTGACTCTTTATGGGAGAAGGGGTTGCGGAGCTCGGATGAATGTGGATTTTCCATTAAACCTGCGGGGCGATATAGTGGAAAACCTGCTGAGGAGGAATCTTATGGCAAAAGTCTATTTGAAGGAATGAATTTTTATTCATATTTTTGGACGCAAACATTAATGAATCCTTTGGATGTAGAAACAGTAGTGTTTGCTTATAGAGGTCCCGGAATTATTGATCACTACAATAGCATGTCCATCCGCTGCATAAAGGATTAAAGATGAGACGAATAGCCACTCTTCTTCTTTTTGCCGTTGTGATTTCCAATGCATTGACATTGGAACAGGTCAAGGCGGATTTGAAAAAGATCCCCCTTGCGAGCGATTCCGTTGAAATGAATATCAAAACAACGATTTCAACGACTTTGACGCAACCGCAGAGCATCACAATTTACATGGTTCGTAAGGGTCCCTCAAAAATATATTCAGAAATCAAGATGCCTTTAATGAGCCAGCGTAGTGTTGTCAACGGAAATCGCATGAAGGTTGTCGATTTAAATACAGGAAAAAGCCAGGTTCTTCCATACAATGGAGAAGTTTTGGATGCGATGCAGTATACCAATTTCAACCCACTGGATTCTGGATCTTGGCAGACCCCAAAAAGATTCGAAGGAAATATCTATACCATTAAGGGAACTTCAGGAACTTTGTACTACGATGCAAAGAAGAAACGTATTGAAAAGGTTTTTGCGGAGAATGATGGCAAACCGGTAGAAACCCTCTTTACCTACAATGCAGATAATTCTCTCAAATCGATGAAGGTTGTGGTCAGTGCCGATGGTGTAGAGGCTGTTGTACTGACTGAAGTTTTTAGGTTGCGCAACTCTACAAATTTCCCTGATAAACTGTTTGAATTTTAAGTTGCCGTAAAAATTTTCTTGGCGAAGTGTCCCGAGACGAAAAGGGTTTACAGTACCTATGCGCACTTTGACTAATGATACGGCTCTTATACTACGCCAAAAAGCGGGAAACTTATGAAAATGGCAATGATTTCTGGAAATCCTCATAAAAAATTTAGCCTTTGCCATGGCCGACGAATGCAAAAGGTGTTTGGAATCTGGGCACGAAACGTTCCGCTTTGATACGGCTTTCAAGAAGGCGCATACGTGTAGGCTTGTAAATGCAGCCACAATACGGAAGATGGCTGCTTGTTCAAAGACGATATGCGGGGCTTGAATCCGAAGTGTCAGAGGCAAATTTAATTGCCTTTGTAACATCTATTTGCAGTGCTCATGGAAAAGGAAGCGAACTGGATTTTTGAAAGCCGCTCAGTTGCGGGCGCGCTTTTTTCGGACGATTTTTCTACATTCGCTAAAAAACGAGGAAAGCGATGAAAAAGATATTTGCGATTTTGTGTGCCATGGCGGCATTCGTTCTGGCGGACGATGTGCTCCGATTTGTCCCGGACCCTTACGAATTGGGCGAAATTCCGCAAGGGGAATCCCGCCATATAAAGTTCAGCGGTGCCAATGTTTCCGGAAAGACGGTGAATATCGAAACCGTGCTTTGCCAGGGGATCGGCTGCAAAAATTTTAGGTTTCCCAAGTCGGTAAAGCCCCGCGAGCCGGTGAATATCGAGCTGGACTTCTCGACAAAAAATCTGGAAGGCCGATTTGCCAATACCGTCGTCGTCGTGGATGCCGAGGGAAATCCGCATCCGACTGCCTTTCAGGGAACCGCTGTGGCACCTTTCCTGTTCAGCGAGAAAATGTTTGATGCCGGGTATTATTCCGCTGGCGAAAAGCGGGAATGGACTTTTTATGTGTGGTGCACGGATTTGAAAACCCTGCCGGATCTGTCGCTTTCCTCGGAGGCTTCGGAGTTTTCGGCTAAAATCCAGAAAGTGTCCCTGGACGTGTCGAATTTTGATTCCATTCAGGAAAAAGGCAACGTTCCCGGATTGAAAATTACCCTTTCCACTCGCGGGCTTGTCCGGGATCCGAAATCGAAGCAGAAAAGCCTGTCAAAAATCGTGTCGTTTTCCAGCCGGAAGTTTCCTGCGGCAACGCCGGAAGTGCTGATTATCGGCTATTGGAAGTAGATAATTGCGCCCGATTTATAGTTTCCCCTTGCAAAAAAAGCGAAGCGAATGTAAATTTGTCTCGCTTGCAAATGTTGCGGGCTGTAGCTCAGTCTGGTAGAGCGCTTGAATGGGGTTCAAGAGGTCGTTGGTTCGAATCCAATCAGCCCGATAAATTTTCAAATATCGCGACGGGGAATTTGTGCTTGCATCTTTGGTGCAAACGGGATTGCTGTTCAAAAAAATAATGAGGGCGTGCCCCGGCAAAATCAAAAACGAAAAATAATGCCGGGTCGGCGAGCTACGGGCTACCTTCCAGTCGGTGCTTCGCACTGGCGCAAGCGCCACCCTTCGCATGCCTCACGCAAAAAGTTTGAAATGAATGCAAATTAACGATTTGAAGTGGAAAATTGTTTTTCGAGAATGTCGATAACGGAAAGATCTGCCGGAAGCCATTCGACGGAACGGAAGTCTTGAAAGCCCAACCACTTTGCGGATTCATGTTCTAGCAAAGTCGGTTTTCCGCCGATGATTTTACAGAAAAAGCAGTGCATCAACAAATGGAAATTCGGATAATCGTGGTTTACGGAACAAAGGTAATCGCCGACCGAAACGTCAATGGTCAATTCTTCCTTTAGTTCTCGGGCCAGCGCTTGTTCACGGGATTCGCCGGGTTCGATTTTCCCTCCAGGGAATTCCCATGCCCCTTTGAATTCCCCGTAACCACGTTGCGTAGCGAATATCTTGTGGTTGTCTTCGATAATGCCTGCGACGACTTCGATGGATTTCATGAAAACCTTTTGATGAGGTATAGGTATGAGCGCCAAAAATGATAGAAATTTTTGGGAATTATATATGATCTTCCGCCAAATACTCTCAATTAAAAATTTTTTCAAAGTATGGATTTCTTTTTCACAAGGGAAACTCAGTTATCAGTTGTCAGTTTTCACTTCCAATTCCCAACTCCCAACTCCCAACTCCCAACTAATCACTGATCACTAGTCGCTAACCCCTAATCCCTAATCCCTAATCCCTAATCCCTAACCATGGTTCGACAACCGGTTGCTGAGCCTGTCGAAGCACACCAACCAAGCAAATCGGGTGGAGTTTTGTATATAAGTCCCAAAAATCGAGTTTTGACGAAAAAATAAAAACTACCGAGATTTTCTCGGCAGCTTTTGAAAGTTTCACTTGTTGTGCGATTTTAAACGAGTCCGGAGCTTTCGTCGATTCCAAGAGCGATGTTCATATTCTGAATGGCTGCTCCGGATGCACCCTTGCCGAGGTTGTCCAGGATGACGGAAACCTGAATGGACTTTCCTTTGCCGAACACATAGACGTGGGCTTCGTTTGTTTCATTGCATTCCGTCGGGTCAAGCGAACCGGCATCGAGAACGGGCTCTTCTTCGTAGGGAAGGACTTTGACAAATCGGGATCCGTCATAATGCTCGGCGAGAACGTCTTGAATATCCGTTGCTGTGGCACTCTTTGTCAGCGCATTTTGGAAAATCGCCGTGGAAACCGCCATGCCTTTGTAATACGGTCCGACAATCGGATTGAAAAGGGGCGCATTTTCCAATCCGCAAATTTTTTGCATTTCGGGCAGGTGCTTGTGGTGATGCCCCAGAGCATAAGGGCGCGGTGCAAAAAGTCGTGGGGATTCCCCGGGGTGCGATTGCTGTGCACCGTCCGCCTCGTAGGAAGCGATCATTTTTTTGCCGCCGCCGGAATAGCCGGTCAGGCTGTAAGTCGCGAGATCGGCGCTTTTTTGGAGCAAACCCGCAGCGATGAGAGGATACACGCCGAGAATGAATCCCGTTGCATGGCATCCCGGATTCGCAATGCGTGTTCCGCTTTCGATTTGTTTTCGGAAATCCGAGGAAAGTTCCGGAAGGCCGTACGCCCAATCCGGGTTTGTCCGGTGGGCGGTGGAGGCGTCGATGATTTTCGTTTTCGGGTTGGTACAGAGTGCCGCGCTTTCCACGGCGGCAGCATCGGGCAGGCAGAGAAAGGTCACGTCCGAAGAATTGATAAGGCGCGCCCGTTCCGCAGGATCTTTTCGCAATTCCGGCTGGATGCGGAGAATTTCCACGTCTTGGCGTTTGGCTAGGCGTTCGTAAATCTGCAGCCCTGTTGTGCCGGCTTCGCCGTCAACGAAAATTTTGAACATTTTATTTGTCCTTGCCGCAGCACTTTTTGTACTTGAGTCCCGAGCCGCAGGGGCACGGATCGTTTCTGCCGACGTCGGGAGTGGTCTTGTGAATGGTCGAGGGCTTTACCGCGCGTCCATCGTAGAAAAGCCATGCGCCCTTTACTTTGTGGAATTCGGAAAGTTCGTGATGTTCCCGGGCGAGGTTTCCCTGCTTGTATTTGCAGATAAATTCCACCCAGCCGATATTTTTTTCTTCTTCGGTTTTGGTTTGCAGAATCTGGATGCCGAGCCATTGGGAACGCTTGCTCCATTCTTCAACGCTCTTTTCGTCGTAGTCGGTTTGCTGGGAGGGTTCCAGGGAATCTTTGAGCCAGCGGACTTCATGCTTGGCGTATGCGGTGTAGCGGGAGCGCATCAGGGCTTCCGGCGTCGGAGCGAGGATGGTGCCTTTGATTATCGGTTCGCAGCATTCGGAGTATTTTTTTCCGGAACCGCAAGGACAAAGATCTTCTTCTGCCATATTCAAATCCTTCTTGTTTAAAACACAATAAGCCACCCCAGTGCGGGGTGACTTAAAAAATAGAATTATTTTATTCCGCGGCTTTCTTCAGAATCCAAATTTCTTCTTTGCCTTTGCGCGCGGGGATGCTGTCGTTTACCGCAACCCTTTCCACGACATCGAAAATGCCGCCGAGGCGCGCCATCAGTTCGCCTTCGGAAGTCGGATGCGGGGGGCCTTGCAGGGTGTTCCCGTTCAGGAACGGATAGAAGAAAGCGATGACGACGCCGTCGTCCTTGAGCATTTTTTGCCAGACTTCAAAGCATTCGTCGCGACGCCCCGGATGGATGCCCGTGAATGTGCAGTAATCATAGACAATGTCGAATTGCTGCCCGCCTTTTTTGGGATTTTTGGGATTCAGTTCAAAAAGGTCCAGATCCAGCGATTTGAAATTTTCGAGTCTGCGCGAAATGCGGTCGAGTTCATCGACTGCAGTGGGGGCAAAATCTACAGCGAGCACCTCGTGTCCGCGTTTCGCCCAGGCTTCCGCATCGTAACCGAAACCGGCGCCGGGAACAAGAACGCTGCCTGTTTGCGGGCAAAGCGGGTTATTGAAAAAGTCGAGCAGGGCGGGGGTGGCTTTTCCCAAATTCCAGTAATCTTTATGTTCGATGTAAAGATTTTCCCAGAATTCAGGCAGATTCTGTGTCAACATTAGCTACCTTCTGTTGTTTTTTGTATGCGAGCTGTCCGCAGGCGGCGAGGATGTCGCGTCCACGCGGATTTCGTATGGTGATTTGAATTTGGGCGGCACGTACTTTTTCCAGGAAGCGGTCCACTTCTTCTTGCGTCGGCGCTTCTAGATTGGGATCGTCCATCTGGTTGAGGACTATCGCATTGACCTTGCAGCGGCGCGGTGCGCAAATTTTAATCAGTTCTTTGGCGGCTTCGTCTGTGCAGGTGACGCCTTTCATCAAAACAAATTCAAAAGTGACGTAGTTGTCCGTGCGGCGGGTGTATTCGTCGGTCGCTTCCAAAAGCTTTTCAATCGGCCAGACTTTATTTACCGGCATCACGGAACTTCTGCGTTCGTTGTTCGTGCTGTTGAGGCTGACGGCCAGGCAGCAGGGCGTGTTTCTGTCCACGAGTTCCTTGATTTTGGGAACGACTCCGCTGGTGCTGATGGTCATCTTTTTTCGCCCCAGGTTGAAGAGCTTCTGGTTGTGCAGGGTGCAGCACGTCCGGTGCACGTTTTCCAAATTGTTGAGCGGTTCGCCCATTCCCATGAAAATGATATTCGTCACTTGGGCGGGTTTCCCGTCGGCGTCGATTTCCCCGGTCTCTTTCAGGTATTCGTTTACGCGGATGATTTCTTCTAAAATTTCTCCTGCTTCCAGATTCCGGATGAAGCCCATCTTGGCGGTTCTGCAGAATGCGCAGTTTTGGGCGCAGCCTATCTGCGTGGATACGCATACGGAGTAGCGTCCGTTTGTCGGAATGAGGACGGTTTCAATGAATTTTTCGTCGGGGGTTTGGAAGAGCCACTTGACCGTTCCATCGACAGAGATGAGGTGCTGAACTTCGGTCAGGGAGCGGATGGCGAAGGACTGGGCGAGCTTGTCGCGGGTCTGCTGCGGAATGTTTTTCATCTGGTCGTAGCTTGAAACCTGCTGGCAAAAGAGCCAGTTCTCGATTTGATCCGCCCGATAGGCTTTTTCGCAATGAGCGGAAAGCCATTCTTTGAGTTCATCCGCTGTTAAGGATTTGATGTCTTTATACGCGTTCTTCACCGGAATGCAAAGATAGCAAATTTTTGGGGCTTATATACAAAATTCCATCTCGATTTGCCCACATTAGGGATTAGCAACTAGTGATCAGTGATTAGTTGGAAGTTGGAAGTCGGGAGTTGGGAGTTGAGGGTTGAAACTGACAACTGAAAACTAATAACTGATAACCGAGTTCCTCCTTCTCGCTATGGCGCAATACCCAATTCCACCCCACAAAACCAAAACTTCCAACCACAAAGCGTGGCGGGGGATAGGGTGAAGGGAAAAGGGACTGCCCATGAGTCTTAAGAGTTTTACTCTTTTAGACGAATTGTCCCTGGAAGGGAGCCTTTGCAAAAGCGTGCAAGGCGAATGTTGCGCCGCAAGCTTGCTTGCAGGCATTACTGAGCCGCCGCGGACGCAACGCGTCAACTTGGAAGCCCCCTTATCCCTTCCGCCCGCTGCGGCGCTGCATCCCTGAAACTCGGAATCTCCGATTCCGTAGTTGAAGTATCCCTGCAAGGGACAATTCGCCTAAAGGAAGCAGAGCTTCCAAGGCTCATGGGGCTTTGCACAATTCGTCTAGGGAAGCAAGCTTCCAAGACTCATGGGGCGCTGCATCCCTGAAACTCGGAATCTCTGATTCCGTAGTTGAAGTATCCCTGGAAGGGACAATTCGTCTAAGGGAAGCAGAGCTTCCAAGGCTCATGGGGCGCTGCATCCCTGAAACTGGGAATCTCCGATTCCATAGTTGAAGTATCCCTGCAAGGGACAATTCGTCTAGGGAAGCAAGCTTCCAAGACTCATGGGAAAGCGAGCACCTCGCAGTCTGCGAGAAGAAATTCCCCTTGTGAAAAAGAAATCCATGCTTTGAAAAAAATTATTTGAGGGAATTTGGAGGAAGATTGTATATAATTCCCAAATTTTTGGTCGCCTCTAAAAATTCATTTTCAAAAAATCGGCTGCACGAGAGGCTTGTTGTTAGTTGTCAGTTATAGTTATTAGTTATCAGTTGCGAGTTCGTGCGCGGATTTGCCTTCTCCCCCCAATGGGGAGTGGCTGTGCTCCAGAAAGGGAAATAAGGGATGCCCGGTAAAATTTCCCGGGCGAAAATCAGAACATCTGCCGGGTTTTCTTTTTGGGCGGAGGCGCGTCCTTTTCTTTTTTCGATTTGGCTTTCATGGAGCCTTCGGCAGAGGTTTTGCTGGAGAAAAGCGTTGCGTCGTCCGCGGATTTTTTGCCGGAAATATGGGTGCCATCGCAGGATTCCGTTGGAACGTGTCCCGCGGAATAGAGGCAATAGGATGTGGTTCCGCAAAATTCTCCGGCGATTTTTCCCGTGAAGTTGCACATTTTTTTGCTGACGACTCCCGGCTGCATTTTGAAATTCTGAATGGGGAGATCTTTGTGGAGTTCTTTCATGACTTCAATCCATGCAGGGAGAGGATCTTCGGAGCCGGTATGCCCGGGCCCCATAGGAGCGGGGGAGTCGGTTCCCACCCAGATGCCGAGGGTGTAGTAATGCGTAAATCCGATGTACCAGGCGTCGGTGTAATTGTTTGTCGTGCCCGTCTTGCCGCCGCTCGGGTGGCGGAATCCGCTGGCGCCGACACGTGCCGCCGTGCCGTGGATATTGACATCCTTGAGCATATCGACCATAATGTAGGCACTGGCGGGTTTTAGTACTGATTTCTCTTCGCTCTTGTGCTTTTCGACGATGTTCCCGGCTTTATCGACGATGGAATCGATCATGTAGGGCTCTATCCGCACGCCGCCATTGGGGAAGACCGTATAGGCGGAAGTCATTTCCATTAGAGTGCTGCCGATGGAACCCAGAGCAAGACTGGGAACGGGTTGCAGCGGAGCTTTGCGGATGCCGAACTTGCGGGCGTAGTTTACCACGTTGGGAAGTCCGTATTTGATGCCGGTCAGCACCGCGGGAAGGTTCATGGAGCGGTAGAGCGCACGGCGTAAGGTCATCATTCCTTCAAATTCTTTGTCAAAATTGGCGGGGCGCCACGTTTTGGACGGATCCTTTTCGTCTTCGATGGTGACGGGCTGATCGTTGATGGAATCGCAGGGGGAAGCTCCCGATTCAACTGCCGTCGCATAAACGATGGGTTTGAAAGAAGAACCCGGTTGGCGAAGGGATTGCACCGCCCGGTTCCAGCGGGATTCGTTAAAGTCGTTTCCGCCGACCATCGCCCGAATGGCTCCGGTTCCGTTTTCAATAAGAATCATGGCCATCTGCGGGGCGTGGTAACGCGAAGAATCCGGATAGCGCCATTTGGAAACATCCGAAGCGGTGTCCTTGGCGAGGTAGTCTTTTTTGAAGAGCGCGTAAATGCTGTCGAAATGGGCGACGACGGAGTCCGCGGGAAGGTTGTATTTGGAAGAAAGTCCGAGTTTCCAGACGGCTCGCGCTTGAAGACGCTTGCGGACGCGTTCGATATGTTTCTTTTCGACTTGTTCGGCAAAGGCCTGGATTTGCGGATCGATGGTGCTGTAGATATTCACGCCGTCGGCATAGAGGGATTTCTGCCCGTATTTGTTTTCCATGAATTTACGGATTTCTTCATAGAAGTAGAGCCCGGATCCGTTTCCGACCTGGTGCTTTACCGTTTTGACGGGTTCCTGGATGTAACGCTTATAGTCGTCTTTGGAAATGTAGCCTGCGCTGTACATGGCAAAAAGAACCGTATTGCGGCGTTCCGTGGCGACTTCGGGGTGGCGGTCGGGACGGTAGCCTTCGGGACGTTGGAGCATTCCGGCGAGAATGGCGTATTGCGGAATCGTCAAGCTGTCGAGAGGCTTGCCAAAGTAAAAATCGCTCGCCGCTTGAAACCCGTAGTTGCCGCCGCCGAGATAGACTTCGTTCATGTAGAATTCCAGAATTTCCCGCTTGGTGTATGTCTGCTCAATGCGAACCGCGGTCATCGCTTCCTTGATCTTTCGGGAAATTTTGCGCTCCGGCGTCAGGAAGAGGAGCTTGGAAAGCTGCTGTGTCAGGGTGGAAGCTCCGCGGATTTTGTCGCCTTTGGACACCGACTGCAAAACGGCTTTGGGAATGGCGAGAATGTTCAGCCCCCAGTGGCTGTAAAAATCGCGGTCTTCGGTTGCCATCACGGCGTTCATCGCCATGGGCGGAATGGAATCGATGGGCGTCCAGATTCTGCGCTCGACAAAAAATTCATGGACGGGGACGCTGTCCTTGTCATAGACCGTGGTGACGAGTTTCGGTTCGATGTCTTCGAGCTGCTCCAACGAAGGCAGCGTGGGAACCAGACTGGAAAAATACAGGTAGATGGCGATGAAAATGGCAATGCAGGGAATCAGGAAAATGCCCAACCAGAAAAAAACTTTTTTTCCGGGAGCGGGGAAAAAGCGGGAAAACAGCGAAGCAATCTTTTGAAATAGGTTCATTTTATCAAACAGTCAAGGATGGGGGTGGTAAAAAATTTGAATAAAATGTAATTTTATGCGGAAGAAAATTCAGATGGAGTTTTAGAAAATGCGTTCTTTTAAGCGTTGGATTCCGGTTGCGCTGGTATGTTCCCTTTTCGGTTTGTCTGCATGCGGGTCGGTGGATCACGACCCTCCTAAACTGGAAAGCGTTTTCGGTTCGGTTTCCCCCATGGACACGCTGGTCGCCGTCTTTGACAAGAGCATCGACGATTTTGATGAAGATCAGGTCTCTTCCAACGTGAAAATCTCCGTGGTCAAGCAAAAAGGGAAGAAAATTTTCATCGTCGGCGCCGAAGACACGGTGGCGGGCATTCCCAGGCTGCTTCCTGCCAGCGATTACGACACCCTCCGGTTTGAAAATCTGAAGGACGACGACGGCAACAAGAGCAAATTGCAGACGGTGACTTTTTCGACATACCCATTCCTCGACGGCGATGAATATGAAGGCTCCGACTGCTATTCCAACTCGAAGCCCAAGGATGCCGAAGTGCTGATGGATTCCTCGCTCCGATTCTACGACGGTTCTAAATTGACGAAGGGCATTACGGTGACGGGAATTCTCGGCGGACAGTACAGCAAGAATTGCGCAGATGGCGAGGATCTTTTCAAAATATATTTGAAAAAACGCGACACGGTTTCTGTCCGGCTTTCGGGACGGACTGCCTCCATACCGCTGGAACTGGCCGTTCTCGGTCCAGCCAAAATGAAGGACGCTCCCGCAGAATGTCAATTTGACAACGATGAATTTCTTACAGTCGATTTGGCAAATTTGAAAAAGAAAACGGCAATCGACACGACTTTCGGCATCGGGGATATCCACGAATGCGGAACGAATACGGTGACGGACTATCTGGCCTATTATATTGTGGTTCGCTATTCGGAGTCGATTTCGACAAAAGACCAGCTGCCGCAGCCCTATACCTTGACCGTGAGCATCGACCAGAAATAAAAATGCAAAAAAAGGATGAGAACCCCTTGACAAAAATCGCAGGAATTTTATATTTGGGTCGTTCCTTTGCGAATGTGGCGTAACTGGATAGCGCAACTGGCTACGAACCAGTAGGTTGCAGGTTCGAGTCCTGCCACTCGCACGAAAGCCTCGAGTTTTTCTCGGGGCTTTTCTTGTATTCTTTTGTTCTAGAATTACTGAAGAAGAATGCGAAAATTCGGCTTTGACGCTCGAGAGAACGGAAATTCCACTGTCGGGAAAATTCAAATTTTGTATTTTTGGAAAAGATGAAAAAACTAAAATTAGGGTTCGTCTTTTTGCTGGTCGCTCTGTCGGGCGCATTCGCCGCCATCGATACGATTTCTGTGGATGTCGGCGTTTCTTTGGAAAATACCATGCCGATTGGGCTGATTCCCTTTGAACAAAACGGACAATTTGAAGCGCTTTCTGCAAAGCCCGAAGAGATTTTAAAAAATGATTTTCATTTGTCGGGTCGTTTTGCCGTTGTGGAAAGCGAAAAATTCAAAATGGTCACTTTTGTCCGCGCCGGAGCCAAATTCTACGTTACCGGAAAAATCGAACAGATCGACGGTTCCAAAGTACGACTCTCGTGCTACCTTTATGCGACCCAGACCAAGGATTTGATTTTGGGCGAAGCCTATTCGGTTTCACAAAAGCAGGTTCGCGAAGCCCTGCACGACTTTACGGACAAAATGGTAAAACAGCTCTGGGGCGAATACGGAGTCGCTTCGACCTCTCTTGCCTGGGTTTCTAAAATTGACGGTGTGAAGCAGATAGTGGTCGCCGACTATGACGGTTACAATCGCCGCCAAATCACCCGCGACACGACAATCAGCATGATGCCGACTTGGACAAAGGACAACGGAGGAATTGTATTTGTCAGCTTTAGAAACGGCAAGGCGCAACTTTTTGAGCGTCGCTTGAATTCCTCTGCCGAGCGTCGTCTTTTTGCCGACAAGTCGCAGACTTTCAGCCCGGCAGTCAATCCGAAAACAGGCGAACTTCTGTTCGCTTCCATCAGCGGAAACAAGACGACTCTTTATTTGGGCGACCCGGAAACGGGAAAGAGCCGCAAGCTGCTGTATGGCCGATTTTCACAGGTGAGTCCTTCGTGGAGTCCGTTCGGAACAGAAATTTTATACACGAGCGATCGGGGCGGCAGACCGCAGATTTTTGCGATGGGCAAGGATGGAAGCGATGTGCGCCGCGTGACCTTTATGGGAAATTATAATGAACGGGCTTCCTGGAGTCCTTCGGGCGACCGCATTGTTTACACGTCGATGGACGGCGGAAAAATGAATATTTACACCTGCGCTTTGGATGGCTCCGACATTGTCCAGCTGACCAGCAACGCCGGCAACAATGAACACCCGACCTGGTCTCCCGACGGAATGCTCATCGCTTTTTCGAGCGACCGTTCCGGTTCTTACCAGATTTACGTGATGCGTAAAGATGGAACGAACGTAACCCGGATTACGAATGGCGGAGAAAACACTTCTCCAACGTGGTCGTGGTATTCCCCGGAAAAACAAAAACAGATTTCACAACAAAACGAAGAAGGATGGTAGAACAATGAAACAGTTTATGATGCTTGCGCTTTCGGCTGCTGCGGTTTTTGCGGTCGTTGCCTGCTCCA
Organism: Fibrobacter sp. UWS1; assembly: GCF_002300445.1. Lineage (NCBI taxonomy): Bacteria > Pseudomonadati > Fibrobacterota > Fibrobacteria > Fibrobacterales > Fibrobacteraceae > Fibrobacter > Fibrobacter sp. UWS1. The sequence continues at coordinate 776,240 of NZ_NSGW01000001.1, read as the reverse complement.
AAAACAAGCCGCCCGTAAATCCGGTCGTCAAGGAAGAACCGGCTGCTGTTGCGGCATCCCCGAATGCGGATTCGCTCGCGAAAGCAAAGGCGGATTCGATTGAAAAAGCGCGTTTGGAATCGGAGCGTCTGGAGGCAGAACGCCTAGAAGCGGAACGTGCTCGCGTGGAAAAACTTTTTAATGAATTGATGTCCGAAGACGTTTATTTCGATTTCGACAAGTCTGAACTTACAGAAAAGGCGAAGGAAATTTTGACGCAGGTCGGCGACATCCTGTTGAAGGAATCCCGTTTTGTCATTGTCGTTGAAGGGCACACGGACGCGCGCGGAACGGAAGATTACAACATGACACTCGGCAGCAAGCGCGCCATGAAAGTCAAAGAATTTTTGAGTGCCTATGGCGTGGGCGACGATCGCATGGAAACCGTGAGCTATGGCAAGGAAAAGCCGAAGGTTGCCGGTCAGACCGAAGAAGCTTTTGCCCAGAATCGCCGTGCCAATTTTAAAGTCAATATCAAAAAGTAATTGCGTCGTCATTTTGGCGAATTAGAGGGTTTTATGAAACGTCTGATTTTTGGTTCCTTGTTTTGCGCATTCGCTCTTACAGCGTGTTCCAGCGTGACTCTTCTCCGAACCAAGGAGATGCAAGCGGTTGGCGATGACGTGAAAAAGGATGTCAGGCAGGAAGTGGCGGCATCTGTCGAAGCGAATAACGCTCGGATGGATTCGTTGCAGCGCATCATAGATTCCTTGAACCTTGTGCAAAAAAGGATGAAAGTCGAACTTGCGATGCTTTCTTCCAAGATTGCGGACATCAGCGATAAGAATGACAGTCATCATGAAGAACTGCTTTATCGGCTGGATATGCTTCTTGGCAAGTCGGACAAAATTCTTTCCAAGAAGGTTGTTGTTGGCGGGCAGACCGAAACGGTTCAGGCGGACAGTGCTGTCATTTCTGCAGAAAAAATGCAGGCTCTCGATTCGCTTTTCACCACGGCGCGCGCAGACTATCATAAAGGCGAAATCAAACTGGCGTATTCGGGTTTCAAACAGATTTACGAAGAATCGAAAACGGGAACCATTGCCAGCGAAGCTCTTTACTGGATGGGCGTCTGCCTTTCGGATGCCGGACAAACGGATAAGGCGAAAATCGTTTTTGCTCGGGAAATCAAGCAATTCCCGGAGGCTTCCAAAAGTTGTGCCGCTTTGATTAAATTGGCGAATATCGCTGGAGCGGAAGGCGACCAGAAATTGCAAAAGCAGTATCTGCAAAAAATTTTGGGAACCAAGGGCTGTTCGGATTCGAATGAATTCTTGCAGGCCGCAGAAATGCTGGAAACGATTTTGAATGGCGATACGGTTGAAGAGCCGCATCCTGTTGCGGATTCTTCGGCAAAGGCGCAAACGCAAATCCTCGATACAGATTCAACGGGTGCCGTTCCGGCTGCGGATACGCTTCCGAAAGTCCCGGTCTCGGATTCCTTCGCGACGGATTCTACTGCTTCGTAAAAATTCGTTTTTTTGAAAAAGGATGAAAGTCAAGTTTTCTTGGCTTTCATTTTTATTTGAAAGCGAAAATATTACAGAAAATAAAAACGGCGGCGTTTTTTTAATGGATTTTTCTTCGGCGAAAATCGGGGATGGCATGTTGTGAACGATAATCGGCGAACTCGTTCGCGATAATGCTTGCGTATAAATGTCGGCTATGGAATGAAATTGTTTTGTGAGCAATTCCTGAATGCTACCCGAAACTTTTGAATAAAAAAAACGTCTTCGCAAAGCGAAGGCGTTTTCCCGATAAAGATTTTGGATTAGGCTTTTCCCAAATCCGCTGTTGGCGTCATCAGTTGCCAAAGGACCGCTTTGTGCGCATGCAGACGGTTTTCGGCCTCTTCAAATGCCATATTGATTTTTGGATTGTCCATCACGGAATCCGTGATTTCTTCGCCGCGGTGCGCGGGAAGGCAGTGGCTAACCTTGCAATGCGATGGGGCAAACCGCAAAAGTTCGTCGTTAATCTGGAATGGGAGAAAGTGGCTTTGCTTGGCGGCTTTCTCGCCTTCCTGTCCCATGCTGACCCAAACATCGCTGTAAAGAATGTCGGCGTCCTTGACGGCTTCTTTCGGGTCGTGGAAAACGCGATATTGCCGTCCGCGTTTTTTCAAAAGCGGTTCCATTTCGCGGATGACGGCTTCGGGCTGCTCGTATCCTTGAGGGCAGGCGAGTGTGAAATTCATGCCCAGTTTTGCGCAAAGGACAAGGAACGAATTGGCGACATTGTTTCCGTCACCGATAAAAGCGACTGTCTTTCCGCTGAAGTCGCCGAGTTGTTCCCGAATGGTTTGGGCAAAGGCAAATGCTTGACAAGGATGCGAATCATCTGTGAGGGCGTTGATGATAGGAATGGATCCGTATTCGGCGAGCTTTTCGACAAGTTCCTGCTTGAAACAGCGCACGACCAGCGCATTTACCCAGCGGGAAAGGCAGGTGGCGACATCGTGGATGCTTTCGCGTTTGCCAAGTCCGATGGAATCGGGGGCAAGGAGAACGGCCGAACCACCGAGCTGGTGAATGCCGACTTGAAAGGTGGTAATCGTTCGCAAAGAGGGCTTTTCAAAGAACATTCCGATATTCTGCCCGTGAAAACGATCTGAAAATTGTCCATTGTGGACTTCTTTTTTGAGGCGAATAGCGATTTCGACCGTGTCGAGGATGCGTTCCTCGCTCCAGTCGGCGAGACGTAAAAGATGTTTATTTTTGTCGGTCATGTTCATCATCCTTTTCCGGCGTGCCGAAAAACAAAAAGAGCTGCCCAAAACCATTTGGACGGCATTGTTTCCCGGTGATGCGGGAGAGAAAGATACAATTTAATATATTTTTCTTGAACAAGAGTACTTTTGCTTTGTAAAATATGAAAATATAAGTGAGAAAAAGGTGGAATGGGAAATTTTTATATACAAAATTCTACCCGATTTATTTGCCTTTCGATTAGTTCGACAAACGGCTGCTGAGCTTGTCGAAGCACACTAACCGGCGGTCCCTGAGTTTATCGAAGGGCAGGGACCGGTTGCCGCACTTTCCCCTTGTCTCTGATCCCTAACCCCTTGTCCCTTTGCTGGAAAATTGTTCATCTAAGTCAAGTTCAAATAATATGTCGGTCGCAGATTCAAAAATTTTTCGTCGGCTTCCAGTTCGTCTGCGGGCTGATTTCTACCGATCAATAGAGCGGAATCGATTCCCGCATTCATCGCTCCTCCGCAATCCGTCGCCAGAGTGTCGCCAATCATCACGGTGCGCATAGGCTGGGGAAGAGTCGCAAGCGCTTTTTCGTAAATGCCTTTGAACGGCTTTCCTAAATAATAGGTTTGCGGCTTGGCTTCCAGATAAAGTTTGTGTGCAAAATAGCCAGAAACGCCTTCCCGGTTGTGTCCAATGCGTGGAGCCCAGGCGTCAGGATTCAGGACAATGAGTTTTGCATTCGGGCGTTTTAAAATTTCCAGAGCCCTGTCGAATACGGCGGGATCTTTGCTTTGCGAAGAGACGATGACCGTATTTTCCGAAGGGAATTCCGTCGCTCGGACGCCACCAGCGGTTAAATGTTCTAGGCCATCTTTTTTTCCGACGTAAAACGCTTCGTGTATGCCAATCTGTTGGGCGAAATCCGGAAAGAGAGTCCCCGACGAAATGATTTCCGATGGCGCAAAAGGAATGTTCATTTGATCCAGTTGGATCATCATTTTAGAAATGGACGAGGAGGCTGCATTGGTGACCAAGCGCATGGGCTTTCCGGAGCGTCGCACTTTTTCGTACATTTCCACAGCACCCGGATAGACGTAATTATCCCGACAATAGAAAGTGCCAAATGCGTCGAAGAAAAAAGCGTCATAATGCTCAACAAGAAAATCCAGATGGACTTGCTCAGTTTTGTTTGGCATGGGAACAAAACCGCCGACTTGGAAATAATGCCTGTATATTTCTCGTTCAAAAATTTCCATTAAGCAACCTCTAAAAATGGCTTGAGCAAAGAAAAATCGAGTGCGCTTTGACAGGTTCCGCAACTATGCGATATGGACTCTATTTTTGAAAGAGCGTTTTTTGAAGAGGCCATTATTGGGATTTCCTTTTAATTCCCCAGACCGCGGAAGAATTTTTTCCGTTATCGCTGCGCCAAAGGATTTTATCTTGATGTCGGATGGAAGAGGAATACTTGATGAGGTAAGCTCCTGTGGCGGCTTTTCGGCGGTTGCTGGCCAGTAGGTTCCACTTCAAAAAAAGGATCTGCTGCTTTTGTAGGCAATCTCCTCCTAGAAAACGCGTGTCGTTGCAACGGGTTTCGGAATGAACTCCCGTCACATATTCGCCTTGGGTTGTGTAGATTTGCAGGAAAATGGAGATCGCGATGTTTTCTGCGAAAACGGAATCGAGCAGGACGGACTCCTGAATAAAATGCCGAAATTCGTTTCCACCGAGTTTCAAGGCAACGCCTAGCTCTTGCGCATTGGGATGGATTTCGGTGGTGTCCGAAAAAATCCGTTCAAAAATCGGAACATTGCGCAGAGCTTCGCTTTCTTCAGGAATCGAAAGTGAATTTGTGTATAATTGAATGCTCGACAAACCGGAAATAACTGCAAAGGGAGAGGTTTCGGGAACGCTGTTTTGTAAAGAATCCCGCAAAGCTCCTGGGCGAATGCGCAAAGAGTCGCCGGCGCGGGGAAAATCTCCATTCGGGATTTCATTCCAGAGGACGAGGGTTCGGTTGTTTAACCATTTGGCAGTAGCAGGCAGGGCTTGAATTGCATCGGCACGCTTGAATTGCAGAATTTCCTTGTGACTGTCGTTTTCAAAAACGTCTTCCGTAAAGCGGACGAGCAGGGAGTCCTTTCCGTGGGCATGGCTTCGCAAGGTCGCTTGAAAAATATGAGGCGGCAGCGATTCGCGCATCAGCGCTTTCACACGGGTGGAATCGGTGTAGAGAATTTCTGCGTATCGGGATTTAGCGTCCAAATCGGTGCGTTCCAAAAGGATTCCCGTTTTTTGGGAAAAGTCCAGAAGAATCGAGTTGGCGTTTTCGGAGTCTTGAACGATTTCTTTTGGGGAAAAGAGGAACGCTTGGCTATTTCCTGCGGAATCCGGCCAGTAAAGGGTGACGCTTTGCAGGGCGGAGTCGATATATTCTGGGGAAAGGTTTCCGAGAAACGCGATTTTCGCATAATCCATTTTACCGTCGAAATTTCGGTCTTCAAAATAGTTCTGGGATGCGGACGGGGGAATCGGTTCTTGGATAAATGCCGCAAAAGACGATACGCTAAAGAATGCGCACCAAAGCAGTGCGAAATGGAAACGGCGAAAACCTTTACGGATGTCAGCTGTGGAGAATACCATAGTCCCGACCTTCGGTTGGAATAATCAGGCGCATCTCGGAAAGAATGCCAATCTTTTGGGCGAGAACGGTCTGGAAGTCTTCGCCGAGTTCCTCTTCTTCGTCCTGCTCCAGATTGTAGGCGTAGTAGCTGCCATCTCCAAAGAGAGTGAAACAGCAGTCCCAGTCGATTTTGGAGTTTTCATCGTCCATGCTTTCGAGCATCAAAATCGGCTGCGGGGCGGGAATAGGAGCTGCGTGTCCGTTTTCATAGAGAAAGTAGTTTTGCGAAATGAGCAGATGCTCCAAGGCCATGCTCGGTTTGGTATCGGCGAATTCGTTACGAAGTCGCCGGATGTTGCCCAAATCGTCTTCAAAGGGATCCTGAAAATCCGCCGGTAAAACGATTTGCCAATAATCGAATTTTTTTCCCGAAGCGTCAAAGCGGTCTTGCCATTCTTTGGGCGGCTCGGGCCGCATCATCAGAAAGTCTTCAAAACTGTCCAGAATTTCGTTGAATCGGGATTTGTAAGGCGATTTCTGTTGTGCTTCGATCAGGGCTTTCACCGACTGAATTTTTTCTTCGGTGGTCAAGATGCGCAGTTCTTCGTTTTGCTCTTCCATTACCATTCCTCGTTCGTTTTGGTGGTGAGGCTCATCGCTAATTTTTTTTCGTAGTAGGCGCTTTCGTGAATGAATATCGGAAAGACGGAAAATTCGCCCCTATAGGGAACATCCTCGCCGGAGAAGGTTTGGAAAAGCGGGTCGCCGGGCTTGACTTCCCGATAATCTCCGTTCAAAAGATTCGGATGCACCATGGCGGTGATTTCCCCGAATTTGTCGCGGGGGTAATCGATGTCTTGATATTGGGTATAGATGTCGATTTTTTTCTTGGGCTTCTGCTGCAAAATTCCCCGATTCCATTCTTCGGCGAGTTCCAAGTAGCGCAAAACAATTTTTTCGGTTTCAAAAAAGAGATGGGCGTTCAAGGAACCGTGAGGCTGGGGGCCGACTTCCAGACAAATGTCCGCTTTGGCAATCGTTCCAAAATAAGGCGATTCGCCCCGTTCTTCGGGTTGGTAATACAGAAACGCATGGGGGAATTCTTTCACGAGTTCGGCGCTTGCCCGCATGGTAAAAGGATCGCGTGCCGAAAGAATCAGGCAGATTCCCATATTTGACGTTGTATTGTGAACGTCAATAATCAAATCTGTTTTTGTATTGGGACCTTTGGGTCCGAAGCGTCCATTGAGTTCTTGCGCCCGGCGTATTTCGTAGCTATTGGGATTTTGCAAGGCGAGAAGTTTATTTGAAAAACTGCGATTGAGGTCTCTGTCGATGTAGCGGCGGCATACGGCGGAAGCTTCGATATTGGTATGCACAAGTTCGATATTTGCGGATGGGCATTTGCTTCGGTAAAAATTTTTGTCGGCAAGCCATTTCTGATAAATCTTGATGCCGGTCAGTTCGTTGCCGTGAGTTCCGCCGGCGATAACGATGTTCTTTATTTTGTCCATATCCTAAATATACTTGTTTTTGAAAAATCCGCCTTTTGCTTCTTGGCTTTTGAACGGAAAAAGGAAAATGGAAAATGGCGAATGGAAATGTCGAAAAAGGGAAAATCGGCGGGGACTTGTTTTTGTTGCAGGAAGCAAAAATGTTTTGCTTGTCGATTTGTAAATTTGGTCGCATGAAATTTTCGGATTTGCATTTCCACAGACGCTTGTCCATTGCTCCCATGCTGGACTTTACCGACAGGCATGAACGTTATTTTTTGCGTCTTCTTTCCAAGCAAGTTCTTTTTTACACCGAAATGATTGTTGCCAATGCGCTTTTGCATGCCAAACCGAAATTTTTAAAACATTCCCCCGAAGAAAATCCCGTGGCTGTGCAACTCGGAGGGAGCGATCCGAAAATGCTCGCGGAATGTGCGAAAATGGTGGAAGATGCCGGCTTTGATGAAGTGAATCTGAATTGCGGCTGTCCATCGGAACGGGTTCAGTGCGGTTCTTTCGGAGCGGTTCTGATGAAGCAAAAGGACAAGGTTGCCGAGTGTGTGCAGGCGATGCGGGCAAAGGTGAAAATACCGGTCACGGTCAAGACCCGGTTGGGAGTGGATGAATTTACGGATTATGCGTTTTTCAAGGATTTTGTGGAAACGGTGCATTCCGCGGGTTGCGATGCGTTTATTATTCATGCGAGAACGGCAAAACTGCGGGGATATTCTCCCAAAGAAAATCGGGAAAAACCGACGATTTGTTATGAATCGGTTTATCGTTTGAAAACGGAACATCCCGATTGGAATGTCAGTGTGAATGGCGATGTGAAAACTCTGGATCAGGTGAAATCGCATTTGCAGCATGTTGATGGTGTGATGATGGGGCGAGCGGTCTATGCGAATCCGTGGATTCTTCGCTCGGCGGATTCGGAAATTTTTGGCAAAGATGATGCGGCGCCTGCAACGCGCAAAGAGCTTTTGGAACAATTCTTGCCTTATATGGAAAAAGAGCTTGCGGAAGGTTGCCCGCTGACGATTCTTGTCAAACATCTTTTTGGCCTTTTTGCGGGAATTCCTGGAGGAAAAAAATTCCGGCAGATTCTTTCGGAAGGAGCGTCAAATTCGGGTGCTGGCATAGAGCTTGTGAAAAAAGCGATGGCGGAAGTTTCGGAAGTGTAGATTTTGTCGCTATGTTGCCGTCTTGGCAAGCGTTTTTTTCTTCGGTATTGAAAGATGTTTTTCTTTATGGCGAAACCATTGTTTTAGCGAAGAATAGAATGTTTTTTCCTGCTGGGCTTCTGTTCACAAGGCGACTTTTCTTTCGCAGAATGAATGTTTTTACAAAGGAAATTTTTTTCTTGTAAAGCAAAAGGGAATTGCCTCTCCATGAGTCTTAATAGCTTTGCTGTCTTGGACGAAATGAGATGTTTAGGGAAATGATTTTTTCCATCATAGCGATTGCTTCGTCAGAGAGGAATATTTCTTTCTCAAGGTGAATTCCTCTTTCACAATGAGGATTTCTCTCGCTGGCTGCGAGATGCTTCGCTTGCCCTGCTATTCTTTAGTGTAGAATAGCGGAAAGAATTTCTCTTGTTTGAAAAGCGATGCAGCGAGAATTGCTTGACATTCAAAATGGCTTGCCTTTTTCAGAAATTCGTACAAATGAATGATAGGCACTTTGAATTTCATTGCAGCTTTGAATACCATTTAAAATAGCGCAGACCTCCGAAGAGGTCTGCGCTATTGGGGTATGGAGGAAATCAATTATGTCTCTAATATAACAATTATCGAAAGGTTTGTAAACCAAAACTGCTGCATATTTTCCTGTTAAAGAACTTTTGTTTTACTAACAGGTGATGAAAGTCACTAAAATCCATTTTGTGGCTTTCTCGCTTCGCCGTGATTTCCGGGGCCTTTATGATGGAGAACATGCGGAGGCATTTCATCTTTTTTATTGCACTGCTCGGGAAAATGTGGCGTTGGCCACTTTCCTTGAAATTCTTTTTGCAAGTCTTTGAAGTGCGTTATTTGTTCCGAAGTTAGCACGCTTTTGAAAAAATGAATGTATTTAATTCTTTCGTCAAGGCGTTTTTCATTTAACAGCAACAATTCCGCTCGTACCGATTGCAGCTCCGCTTCGTCCATCACGGTGGACTTTAGAATGTCGTGCAGCCGTATTTCGGCGGCGTGGATTTTTTCTCGCATATCCCGGCGCAAAAATCTGTTGCTTTGATTGAAAGAATCCAGTTTGGCGATTTGTTTGGGGGAAAGGCCCAGAGCCGAGTCTATCGCCCGTTTAAAACGGTCGTTTTTAAAGTTTTTGGCGGAATAATTTTGAGACTCTTCGGGTCGGTTGTCGATTTCTTCTGGTGCCGTCGCCAGTTTTAGGGGATTCTTGCAAAAGACGGTTGTTCCGGCAAAGAAGCCGATAGCGAAGGCGAGAATCAGACCGCAGATGAGAATGGAAATGTAACTTTTAGACATGGATTTATTCTCCTGTCGAGTAGTAGGTGTCAAAGGCTGTTGCAAAAGTGCTTACGGATTCCCCGGAACCCAGCGAAGAATACCAGGCCGCCGAATTGAGTACGGTGTCTGTATAATCGCTTTCCGATGAAGCCAGAGAATGGTTCACACCGAAGAAGCAGGCTCCGGCGACAAGCAGGGCGCTTGCAGCCAAAGCGGCGGAAGAAAACCAGCGAAATCGGATGAAGCGTTCCTTTTCTTTTTTTTCCTGTATTCGGGCGACTACTTTTTCCCAGGAATCTTTTCTGGGTTGAAGAAGAACCGCTTTTGAAAAATCGATTTGTTCATGCATAGGATTTCTCCTTTTTCAAAAAGTCGCGGACTTGGGTGCGGCTTCTGGATAGGCGGGCTTTGAGGGTGCCCTCCGGAGCTTGGAAAATTTGCGAAAGGGTCTTGAGGTCAAAACCTTCGGCGTCTTTGAGCCAGAGCAGGCTGCGTTGTTCCTGCGTTAAAACGGAAAGGCCGTAAAAAAGGGAATCTTTAGCTAGGCGGGAGCTTTCGGAAGCGGATTCTCCAAAGGAAGATTCGTGAATTTCGTTCCGCTGCGTTTTTTCGATGCGCAGATGTACTTTTTCTTTGCGGATTTTCATGAGGCAGGCGTTTTTGGTCAGCGCATAAATCCATGTAGAAAGCGAGGATTCGCCTCGAAAGTTTTGGATCGCGTCGGGAATCTGGACGAAAATGTCCATCAGAATGTCTTCTGCCAGGTCTCTGTCCAGCAGCATGCGGAACGAGAGATTCAGAACATGGGAACTGTAGTTTTCCCAGAGCTCTTTCAGGGCGTCTAAATTTCCTTTTTGGAGTTTTTTGACAATCTCTTTTTCGTTCATTTCTCTGCTTGGATGTTCGGCGGTTGCCTTTGGTTGCAAATTATTAAAGCTGGCTCCTAAAAATAGCTTTGATGAATGCTTCGACAACCGGTCCCTGAGTTTATCGAAGGGCAGCAACCAAATCTTGCCAATCGGTGAAAAAAGGAAAACATTGCTATCTTTTATGCGGATATTTGAAAATACGCATAAAAAAGAGGTCGAAATGTCCCTGCCGTTTTCTGAATCTTACAAGGAATTGCTCGCTGCGTCTGAAAATCGCATTTTGATTTTGGACGGAGGCTTTGGTACGATGCTTCAGCGGCTCAAGCTTTCCGAAGCGGATTTCCGGGGTGCGCGCTTTTTAGATGCGGATAAGGAACTGAAGGGAAATAACGACGTTCTTTCGCTTACTTGCCCGGATAAAGTGGAATGGGTGCATCATGAATATCTGAAAGCGGGCGCGGATATTATCGAAACCAATTCGTTTGGAGCGTCGCCGATAGGACAGCGCGAATATGGCTTGGGAAATGTGGCTTATGAAATGGCGAAAACGGCTGCGGAAGTGGCATGCCGGGCCGTTGCTTTAAAAAAACAAGAAGAACTGGATGCGGGCGAGACGCCGAAACGTCGTTTTGTCGCGGGTTCCTTGGGACCGACTTCCAAGACGGCAAGCATGAGTCCGGATGTAGCGGATCCTGCGGCGCGGGCGGTGACTTTCCGGGAACTTTCGGACTCCTATCGGGTGGCGGTGAACGGTCTTTTGGACGGTGGCGCCGACATTTTGCTGGTGGAAACCGTTTTTGATACGCTGAACGCCAAAGCGGCTTTGTATGCCATTCAGCAAGTGTGCGATGAACGGGGGAAACTTTTCCCCATTATGGTTTCGGGAACAATTACCGACGCTTCGGGGCGGATTCTCTCTGGCCAGACGGCTAAGGCTTTTTGGCATTCGCTTTCGGGCTATCCGATTTTCAGCATCGGTTTCAATTGCGCTTTGGGAGCGAAGGACATGATTCCTCATTTGCGCGACATTCGGAATGCGCCGTTCCGTGTTTCCGTGCATCCGAATGCGGGACTTCCTAACCAGTTCGGCGGTTACGATGACTCGCCGGAGATGATGGGGGAGTGGATTTGCCGTTATGCGGAAGAGGGACTGGTCAATATCGTCGGCGGCTGCTGTGGAACGACGCCTGAACACATTCGGCATTTTGCGAAAATCCTCGATGGTCGCCGTCCTCGGCAAGTGCCCCCAAAATCCGGACATATACTGCTTTCGGGCTTGGACAGCTTGGAAGTGGCTCCGGACAGCCGCTTTGTGAATGTCGGCGAACGCTTGAATATCGCGGGATCGCGGAAATTTGCGAATTTGATTCGGGAAGGAAATTTTGCGGAAGCGGTAAACATCGGCGTGATGCAGGCGGAAAACGGTGCGCAGATTATCGACGTGAATTTGGACGACGGCATGATCGATTCCGAAAAGACAATGGTTCATTTTTTGAATCTTTTGATGTCGGAGCCGAATGTGGCGCGCTGCCCCATAATGATAGACAGTTCCCGTTGGAATGTCTTGCAGGCTGGCATGGAATGCGTTCAGGGCAAAGGCATTGTCAATTCGATAAGCTTGAAAGAAGGCGAGGAAAAATTCTTATATCGAGCAGAGCAGATTCGGCGGCGCGGCTTTGCCGTGGTCTGTATGGCGTTCGACGAAAATGGCCAGGCGACGACCTTTGAAAGGAAGCGGGATGTTTGCACGCGAATGTATCGTCTGCTGCGTGACAAGTTGGATTTTCCGCCCGAGGACATCCTTTTTGACCCGAATATTTTGACGATTGGAACCGGCATGGCGGAGCACGCGAATTATGCGAAGGATTATATTGAAACCTGCCGCTATATCAAGCAAAATCTGCCGTTTGCACACGTCGTCGGCGGTGTCAGCAATTTGAGCTTTGCGTTTAAGGGAAATAATTCCATCCGCGAAAGCATGCACTCCTGTTTCCTTTACCATGCGGGAAAAGCGGGAATGGATTTCGGCATTGTCAATGCGGGCGTTCTTCCTGTTTACGAAGATATTCCCGAAGAGGAACGGACGCTCATCGAAGACCTGATTTTTAACCGCCGGGAAGATGCGACGGATCGGCTTTTGGCTTATGCGGAAACGGTCAAAAATCGGAAGCTGTCGGGGAATGAAAATGCAGACGTTCTCGCTTGGAGAAAGGAACCGGTGGAAAGCCGTATTCGCCATGCGATGGTGAAAGGAATCGAAGAATTTATTGAAGCCGACGTGGAAGAATTGCGCCAGCAGATAGCGGAACCGGTTCAGGTGATTGAAGGCCCGCTGATGGACGGCATGAATGAAGTCGGAAAACTTTTTGGCGAAGGAAAAATGTTTTTGCCGCAGGTGGTGAAAAGCGCTCGCGTGATGAAGCGCGCCGTCGCTGTGCTGATGCCGTATATTCAGGCGGGGAAAAAATCCGGCGAAAGTTCTTGTGCGGGGAAAATTGTGATGGCGACCGTCAAAGGCGATGTGCATGATATTGGAAAAAATATCGTGAGCGTTGTACTCGCTTGTAATAATTATGAAATCATCGATTTGGGCGTGATGGTCCCTTGTGAAAAAATTGTGGAGGCCGTCAAAAAATACAAGCCGGATATGGTGGGACTTTCGGGATTGATTACGCCGAGTCTGGATGAAATGGTCAATGTCGCTAGAACGTTTAAAGCGGAAGGTTTGCAAACGCCGATTATGGTTGGCGGTGCTGCTGCTTCGGCGATTCATACGGCGGTTAAAATCGCTCCGGAATCCGATGCGCCGGTGATTTATTCGCGAGATGCGGGATCGAGTGCAAGCCTGATGGAGCGTTGGATAAATCTGAAAAAACGCCCCGATTTTTTGAAAGAGCTTTACACTTCGCAGGAAAACTTGCGCAAGGACAACAGCCGTTCTGAGAAATCGGTGAAGACGGTTTCGCTGGAAGAAGCCCGCGCGAATGCCCCGAGTCTTTTTTAATTCCAGCATGGAATTTATTTGCAATGAATCCTCCGTTTTTTGAATTGCTGCAGGTTTCCGAAAACTCCAAGGCCCGTCTGGGAAAAATTCGGACGGCGCATGGCGACGTGAGCACTCCCGTTTTCATGCCTGTGGGAACGAATGCGACAGTCAAAGGGCTTGCCGTTCGGGATTTGCGGGAAATGCAAGCCGAAATCATTTTGGCGAATACCTATCACCTGTATTTGCGACCGGGGACGCAGACGATTTGTGCAGCGGGCGGTGTTCAGCGTTTTATGGGATGGAATGCGCCAATGCTTACGGACAGCGGAGGATTTCAGGTTTGGAGTCTTAAGTGCTTTCGGAAAATTCATCCGGAAGGTGTCGCGTTTCGAAGCTATTTAGACGGTTCGTCCCATTTTTTTTCACCGGAAAGCGTGATGCTTGCGGAGCGTGAAATCGGTGCCGACATCATCATGGCTTTTGACGAATGTACGCCGTATCCCTGCTCGCAGGAAGAGGCGGAAAAATCGCTGGCCTATACGACGGACTGGACCCAAAAAGCCAAAGCCTGGCTGGATTTGCACCCGCCGCTTTTCGGCTATCCGCAGTATTTTTTTGGAATCGTTCAGGGCGGGATGTTTTTGGATTTGAGAAAAAAGGCAATAGAGGATTTGGTGAAAATCGATCCCGATGGTTATGCGATGGGTGGACTTTCTGTCGGGGAGCCTGCGGAAATGATGTATCGGGTCGCGGACTTTTGCACGGATTATTTGCCCAAGGATAAGCCACGCTATGTGATGGGAGTCGGGACGCCCTGGAATTTGTTGGAACTGATCCGGCGCGGAGTCGATATGTTCGATTGCATTTTGCCCGCCAAGCATGCTCAAGATGGTCTGGTCTATACGAGCCGCGGCATCTTGCGTTACAAAAGCGCGCGTTATGCAAAATCTTTTGATGCTCCGCTGGATCCGGAATGCGATTGCGCCTGTTGCCGCCATTATAGCAGAGGCTATCTTCGACATCTTTTTAAAACGAAAGAACCGCTGGGCTGGACGCTTTCTGCGATTCACAATCTGCATTTTTATGTTCGCCTGATGCAGCAAGCTCGTGCGCATATTTCCGCAAAGACTTTTGAAGAATGGTCTAGGGACGAATGCCAAAAATTGCAGCAGATTTGTTTGTGATGGCGCGGGTAGGCGTTTGAAAATGTGGAGCGGAAAAAAAGTTGCTAAACCCGCCGAAACATCCTCATTTTGAGGTTTATTTTTTCAAAATATTCAGGGAGTTCGCGGGTGAATGGAAAAACGTTCAAAATCTCGAGGCTGCTCGCCATTTACTCTTTTTTCAAAACATGAACTTCTTTTCTCAAGGAAAACTTTTTTCAAAGCCTGAATTTTTTTTCACAATAAGAATTTCTTCTCGCTGACAGCGAGATGCTTCGCCTGCCGCTTTCTACTCTTTTTCGAGAACGATCAGCGCCCTGTCCTGCGTACTTTGGGGAATCCGGTAAAAATACTTCCCGGCCAGTTTGAATCCAAAATCTTCGGGGTGGAGAGTCGCGAGTTCTTCTTGGACGGCGGGACCTTTCATAAAATAGGCCTTGCCTCCCGGAACCAGCGCTTTTTGGATGCGCGGAAGGGTCAGTTCGATTTTTTCAAATGCCCGGCTGATGACACCTTCGACGGGAAAAGTCAGGCTGCGACTGGTAACCTTGTGTCCGAAAACGTCGATTCCTTGGAGTCCGAGTTCTCGGATAACCAGATTTAAAAATTCGATGCGATTGGGGCGCGGTTCGCAAAGGGTCAGGCGGATTTCGGGATTGACCAATTTCAAGGGAATGCCCGGGAATCCGGCACCGCTGCCGACATCAATCATGCGCTTGGGCCACTTGGGAACGTAGGCGTTGATGAGAGTGCAATCCGCGTAGTGCCTTTCGACAATGGTTTCAAAGGCGTTCAGGCGAGTCAAATCCTGGTCTTTGTTGTGTTCCCGCAAAAGCTGGTGATAAGCCCAAAGCTGTTCGAGAGTTTCTTGCTGCAAAACGACGCCGTGGTATTCTAGAAGCTGTTTGAGCCCTTTGACGGACGGGGTCGCCCGTCTTCCTTGGAAAAGCGGAAAGTGGATGAGGGAGGGGCGTTTGGAAAATTTTTGCGGCATGGCGAAAAGGTAGAAAATTTGGGAATTTTTCCTGATTTCTTGTCCTTGTGCGTCTTTTTATGCGTGTTGGAATTTCAAAGAGGAGAAACGGGTTGATTCGAAGTCGGCAAAAACGGGCGTTCTTTTGGATTTTGGTCTTCTTGGCGGCTTGCGCTTGGGGGCGGGCTCGCGAAAATGTGACGGTAGAAGAAGCTTTTTGGGCTTATGACGACGGTCGAATCGGCTTGGACGAGTTGGAAGAGCTTCTGTTCTATGTGGAAAACGGTGATGTGCACGGCGCTTGCGAAGAATGGGAAGCACTCGGCGGGGATCCTTGCCGCAAAACGCTGGCGGAAAAAATGGAAGACTGGAAATGGCGGGGGAATCTTTCTTACGGGCTGTCGCTGGATTCGACGGGTTCTGTCCGAAATTCGCATTCCCGGATAGCCATCGGGCTTTTGCGATTCTCTTTGGAGATGCGTTTCAAATCGGAAAGCGGCGGGGATGTCCATCTGGAGCAATTTCGCCTTTTATATAAAGACCGCCGTTCTTTCAGCGTATTTGGGCATATCGTTGCGAGCGATGTGCGAAGCGCTGTCCCGTTGGAATCCCGCGTGGGGAATGTGTGGAGCGTGGGAACAAGGGATGCAGAAGCCGGAACGATTTTGCTGACGGATACGAGTGCGGGAATTCGTGCGGCGGTGGGAAGGGCGGAACGGTTGCAGTTTTTGGCGATGGGGCTTTTTTCGGCGCAGGGATTTCGCGATGCTTTCTTTCGGGTGAAGATGGATGCGGCGGATGTGCAGCTTTCCTATTCGTCGGGCTGGAGAACGCCTTTGCTTTATGCGTCGGCGCGAACTCCCCGAAATGCGCCGCTGCGATTTCGTTTTCGGGCGTACTTTCATCAAAATCCCGATTGGAGCGGCGTCTTTCGGATTCCCCAGATGGTCAAAAAAAATCGATTCTTTATTTATCTGGCCGGAGAGTATCCGTTGGCGTCTTGGGCGTTGCGTTTTTCGGAAAAAACGTCGGCACCGTTGGATTCTGGATTTGCCCGAAATGTTTTTGAAGTTTCGGCGCGGCGTTCAAACAAGGCGGCGGGTTTGGAAGCGGGCATGAAGTGGACCGTCGCCGGGGATTCGGCGGTGCCTGTGGTGTTTTTGCGCAGCGGTATTCGCCTTTTTGAAGCGGAAAGTCTTTTTTGCGAATGGCGGGAAACTCTTAAAATGCCGATTCGGGAAAGGCGTTATGAAATTCGACCGGGAATCCGGGTGGATGTGGGTGAAAATGTTTCGGCGATAGCTCGGCTGATTATTCGGGGACCTCGTTCTTTGCCTGTGGTTTTGCGGGAAGAAACCCAGATGCAAATTTTGCCAAAATTTTATGTGAAAAGCTTGATGGAATTGCGGGCGATGCGCTTGCGCCAATTGCATCTATGGCGACTTGGAGTGGAAGCGCATTGGAGTTTTTAGAGGTGGCCTAGAAGAATTTTTTGTTTTTCGCCCAGCCCCGCCGAAAAGCCCCGGCAATGAGCCCGTCCGGGCCGAATGCCGACCGAAAATGCCCCGATTTTGCCAGAGTTCACTTGCTTACAAAAAAAAACAACACTATTGATATGTTTTTCATAAGTAAACTGTTTTTAAAGGGAAAGTTGTACAAACTTCTGAGGAGGTCCCATGCTCGTTCAAAAATGCTTCGCCTGCCGTCCGCGATTCTGGCGGCAGCCGCTTTTGCCCTGCTTTCCCTCGCATTTTCCGCCTACGGCGACGATTCGTCCTGCTCTGGAAACGACGAAAAGGAGGAGGGCACTGTCGAAATCGTGGACGACCTGGGCAAGAGCCTTTCCGCCTTCGAAGGCGACACCTATTTCGTCAAGGAGAAGGATGGCTCCTACGTGTGCGAGTCCAGTCGCTGGGTTCCCATCCCGGGAGTGGGCGAGTGTACGGACTCGTTGGCGGCGGGCACGGTCCGCAAGGAGATCCACAAGGCGCTGGCCAATTACGGCGAGTCGCTGGTCTGCGCGGACAGTGCGTGGCGACCGGCCACCGACGTGGAAATCGCGCTGAAGAACGCCTGCGTGGAAAGTCTGGACGGCAAGTTCCGGAACGACTCCACGGACAAGAAGAAGGTCAAGCATTACGTTTGCGCCGGGAACCTCTGGCGTGAGGCGACGGATGTGGAACGGGCGGCCAACGCCCTTTGCACCAAAGGCAACGAGGCGTCCTTTGCCACGGACTCCAGCGACAAAAAGAATTTGAAGGTCTATGTGTGCAAGGAATCCCTCTGGCTGGAGGCTTCCGCCATTGAGCAGGCTGCGGGGAAGGTCTGCAACAAGAACGCCTACGGGCTTTTCGTGGCGGACTCGGCGGACAAGAAGCTCCCCCTCTTCGTGTGCAACGGCGAGATGTTCCTGCCGGCCACCGAAGCGGAACAGGTGACGCGTCTGATCTGCGACTCCACCTCCCGTGGGGACACGTTGAACTTCTGGGCCTGCGACGGCAGCGAATGGCAGAAGGACACCACTTCGACGCTCGGCGAGTGCACCGACAAGAATGAAGGCGACATCGAAGTCGAAAAGAACCCCTTCCGCATTTTCGGGCTTCACGCCACGGCGGGCGACTCCAGCTACGTGTGCGACGGCAGCCAGAAGAAGTGGCGGACGGCCACCCCGGGCGAGGCGGCGACGGGCAAGCTCTGCACGGAGAAGGTGGACGGCGACAATCTGAACTGGTTCGTGTGCCATGCGACGGAAAACGACTGGATGGCGGTCCTGACCAGCGGCCTCGGCAAATGCGACGCGGACTCCCTGGACTCCATCCGGACGGAACCCAACCCCAACCTGAAAAAGAAGGACAGCCTTTTCGTGTGCGTAAGCGACGGTGGCAGCTACGGCTGGAAGATTTTGGAAAAATCCCTGCTGGGTGAATGCGACTCCAAATTGCAGGACAGCGTGCGTGTGGAGACCACCCCGAACCTGAAGACCTTTGAAATTGAATTTGTATGTGATGCGTCCAAGTGGGAGAAGGCTTCCGGATACGAATTTGCCGACGGCATCCCCTGCACGGGCAACCTGAATGCGAAAGTGGTGGGGGATAAGCTCTGTCAGGACGGCAAGTGGCGAGACTCCACGGATTCCGAAATTGAAATGGGCGCCACCTGTAATTTCTTTTTGTTCTTTCTCATTGCAAAAATATTTTATGGAAAAAATTTTCCTAAAATCGCACGTTCGAGCGTTGTACATCATGGGCTTTCATTTGGGAAAGTCCACATTTCAACGAGGAAATCCATGAAAGAAAACAACGCTAACGCCCGCGCTGGACACGACTCCTATTTCCGCTCCGTCTTCAAGGCTCCCGACCGGGCTGCGGAACTTTTGCGCCTTGTCGCCCGCAACAACAGGAGCCTTTCCGAATTCCTAAAGACCGTGGACCTCTCGACCCTCACCGAAATCTCCGAATCCTTCAGCGACACGGAAAGCTTCGGCTACGCGGATCTGGCGTTCACCGTCAAGATCGCCGGGGACGGAAGCGGCGACCTCAAAGACGACGAGAAAACGAAACGCTCCGCTGATCTCTTGGTCGGCATCCTCGAGGAACACAAGTCCTCGAAAGACCCGAATGTCGTGGCGCAGCTCGTCAAGTACTGGTACCACATCATGGTCAAGAATCAAAGGAACATCCCCACCGTCGCCATCGTATTCTACAACGGCAAGGAACATTGGGAGCTGGACGTGCGAACCATGTTCCCGGACTACCCGGAATACTACCACCGCATCGGCCTGCCGTTCGTGCTTGAACTTGTGGACATCGGCGACAGTTTCAGCACAAACGAAATCCGGGACATCTCCCCGAAAATCGCGCTGGCACTCGTCGCGATGAAATACGTGTTCCACGGTGAAAAGATGCAGAGGCACCTGCGCACCGCCGTCAAGATGCTGAAGGAACTGCCCCGGGACGAAGCGGAGAATTTCCTCACGGAGACTTTTCTATATTTGAAGAAACTGCTCCCGAAAGAAGAGAAAGAGGAATTCAAAATGGACTTCATCAAGACATCCGAAGCCTACGGCTACGAGACCATCGCCGACGCCGAAGAGAAGGCCCTCGCCGCAAAATACGAGGAAGGCATCGGGATCGGCTTGGAAAGGGGACGGGAAGAGGGCGATTTAAATGCCCGCAGGGAAATGGCGAAAGCTCTTAAAAACAATGGCGCTTCTCTAGACCTTATCGCGAATGTTTCCTGCCTTTCTGAAGATGAAATCCAAAACTTGTAATTCCTATTTCCAACTTAGGCCTCGCTTTCTGCGGGGCTTTTCTCATAGGCACTCAGCTCTCTATTAAGCCGAAACTGCCCCGGGACGAAGCGGAGAATTTCCTCACGGAGACTTTTCTATATTTAAAGAAGCTGCTCCCGAAAGAAGAGAAAGAGGAATTCAAAATGGACTTCATCAAGACATCCGAAGCCTACGGCTACGAGACCATCGCTGACGCCGAAGAGAAGGCCCTCGCCGCAAAATACGAGGAAGGCCTCGGGATCGGCTTGGAAAGAGGACGTTCCTAGGGGAGCTTTGATGGCTAACAGAACGCCTCTACCCGGATTGCCCGCAAAATGCTGAATCGGGGAATTCCTTTGAATCTAGTTGTCTATTTGATAAAGAGATTTGTGCGTTGTAATCTATCTGCGATTTGAATGGTGCCGGGATTTGGAAAAGCGGATGGTGTTTGCTTGGATTTTTTATTTGCGTTCTTAATTGCTGATTGCCAGCTATGGACTTGAATCTACTTTTTCGGATTGCGTTAGCGACCGACGCCCGGATGGGTTCGGACAAATTTCTGGAAATTTGGCTGAACGGACGACGGGCTTTTGTCCGGCGATAACGCTAGGGAGCGGCACGGCGCTTGCGGCGGGCAACGCCCAAACCTGCACAACAAAAAAAGCCTCCGGCGGGGAGGCTTTGCGATTTTCGTTTGCGTTCTAGTGAATGCGGATTTGCCGAGCGGATACGCCGAATGCGCCTTTGGCTCGGAGAATGTAGTTGCCGTGGCGAATGCCTTCGAGCGAAGTGGTGTGAATGCCTGCGCTCAGGTTTCCGCGGTGGAGCGTTTTGACGAGATTGCCGTTCAGGTCGAAGAGGTCGATGCTTGCCATTCCGGGGATGGGGAGGGCGACGGAAAGATTTTTTCCGTGGAGTTCCATGCGGAATGCGCTGGCGGTATGCTGCTGGATGGCGGCGGATTTTCCTTTGCCGATGATTTCCGCAACGACGAGGTTGTGCGCCTCCTCGTTGGAAATTTTCTGTGCGGTATTTTCAAAGTCGTTGATGGTCGTCGAACCCGCTTTGACGTTGTCGAAGAATATCTGGCCGGAGTAGCCGACCTGGAAAATTTCGATATACACTTTGGAAATGTTTTTCATGAAGGTGGTGTAGTCGTTGCCGGTGAGGACTTGCGTCCCCTTTGCGGTCGTTGCCAAGTTGATTTCGCAGACGGTGGAGTCCCCCGGATTGATCCAGCAGCCGTCCGGCTGTGCCCAGGCCCAGTCCGTGCTTTCGTTGCCGAGGAAGGCGATGGTGAACCAGATGCCGGACTGCGCGTTCGTGTTGTAGGCAGTCAGGGTGATTTGTGATTCGGAAGAGAGGTCGATTGCGCCCTGCTTGATGACGACGTTGCCGTTGGCGGTGTCTTCAAGTCCGGCGTTGAATTTGACCCGCAGCCAGCCGTTGGTCGCGGTGTCGCCCGGGAAGATGTCGGCGGCGACGGGGCGCGCGGTGTCGAGATCGGCCAGCTTGTAGCCGACTTCACAGGCGGCGACGGTGGATTGCGAAATGCTGTAGCTGTTCCAGCCGGGCATGTCTTCCAAAGTGATGGTGCAGGGGCTTTCCACGTTCGCTTTCCAGACGGGATCGACGGTCTGATCCAGGAAGTTGCCATCCCAAGTCTGGTACCACGGCATCCACCAGGACCACTTGATGTTGTTTTCCGCCATGACGGACATATCGGGAATCGGGCCGTTTTCGGAGATGGCCAAAATTTTGTCCGGGAAATTTTGGGAGAGCGTCTGGTATGCCGAAATGTATTTGGTCGAATAGTTCCAGGCTTCGTAGATGTCGAGGCTCACGATGTCGTATTTTGCCGTTCCCGGATTCCAGTCGGTGTCTGTCGCATATTCCGGGTTCCAGACCCAGACGAGGTTCTTCACGCCTTTGACATTGACCATTTCATCGTAAATCAGGTTGTAAAGTGCCTGGAATGCGGCTCCGCCTTTGTCTCCCCACCAGAACCAGGTTCCGCTCGCTTCGTGTACGGGACGGAATACGGCGGCTGCGCCGGCGTTTTGCAATTGCAAAAAGTAGTCGGCGATTTCATCGATGTCGGAAACGAGCTGCTGATAAGTTGTCGAAGTCGTGTTCCAGCTGCAATTTGAAGTGCAGCTCGGATCGGTGAATCCTTGGGTGAAGTCGAATTCGGTGTATTCGTTCGCGTTGCCGGATTTTGTGTAGAAGGCGTCTATCTGGTCGCTCGGGTCTTTCCAGTGCCAGGTAAAAGCGGGAATGCCGCCCAAGCTCCAGAGTTCTTTTGCCGCTTCGATGATGTTTTCCGTGTAAGTCTGATACCACCCGTCCGAGGCTTTGACTCCGGTGGCGAACAGAAAATCGAAGCCGACCAGGGCGGGGTATTTTCCTGTCCGGGTATAGAAGGCGTCCACGTCGAGGAGAGTTTGGACGGATGACGTATTGACGTCGCCGGTCATCATGCCCGATACGGTTTTGACGCCGTAGTTCGTCGCCAAAAAGTTATAGAGCTTTTGGGCGGATTCCGTCGCTCCCGAAGTTACTGGGGAAAAACTGACTTGCGCTTGGGCGAATGCCAAGGAAATTCCTGCAAGGAAGCAGGCTTTGGATAAAAGTTTCATTCAACACTCCTTTTAAAGTAGTTCAAAAATAGATTTTTCTGGTTTTGAATTGGGTTGGGGAATGCGGGGATTTTCGTTTTCAAATAAAGGCGGCCCTTTAAGATTCTGTTTCCAAAAATCGGCGGCGATGTATTTGTGCGGGCAGGAATAAGGGCGTTCCCTTGCCGTAGGCAAGGTCGGGCTATATTTTAACGCGTCCCGTGCGGCTCCCAAAGAAGCGCGCCGGACGCTGTTAAAACGGAGCGGCGTAAAACGCCTCTCCGCCCTGCGGGTCACTATCCCTAACGCGAAATTCGGCAATGACGGACGAAATCCCGCCGTAAGAATTGCCCATAAAGCCCGACACTTTCGAGAAGAATTTCAAGGATAGGGGGGATTCCCTGCTGCGGCGGACTCAGCAATAAGAAAAAACACGATTCTGCGGAAAATGCGATCCCCTCCTTGCGGCAAGAAGCGAGGCATCCCCTTCAAGGAGTGAACGCCGGCTTTGTCATTGCGGGGAGCGAAGCGGCGAAGCAATTTTTGTGTGCATGAGTATTGCCGTTCACATGGGCGATTCTCAACTAGAGCAATAAATCGCCGAGTTCCGCAAGCACCTCTGTCTGCCGACAGGCAGGCCGCTCAAATGGCTGCTGCCGCCGGCGAAAAGTTTAAAATTCCATTTCACGGTTTTATGAAACGTTGCCTGTAGGCGTAAAAAATTCATTTCCCGAAGAAAAACGCCATTCCCGCCTAGGATTACAGCACCCCTCTTGGGACAATAGACTATTCTTGCGGAACATTGCATATAAGTCCCAAACGAAGCATCCTTTTAAAAATTTCGAAATTCCTTCTTCAACGAAAAGAAGCTTTCCTAGTCAGTAGAAAGTCCTCTTCCGGCGAAAGCGGCATTTCTAGTCAGTAGAAATCCTTCCTTCAACGAAAAGAAGCTTTCCTAGTCAGTAGAAAATCCCCCTCCGGCGAAAGCGGCTTTTCATAACCGCCAAATCGGTTTCCCGAACGGATTCGGCAGCCTTTCGGCCGCTCGGACACCCGAAGTGGGCGTTTTGAAAGGATTTATATCTAAGAGTTCTGCAGGGGATAGGGTGAATTGGGCTGGCCTTTACCTCTTTGAAGCCTCTATCCCTTCTAATCGCCTCGTCACCCCGATAAGTGGACAGTCGATTCGTCATTGCTTCTTTGTTTCTCTCCTCGGGGTGACGGACTCTATGTCCATTTCCCGCAATAACAAATCCTGCGCCCGTTTTTAGTAAGGATGCCGCCTGTTGCCTGTTTTTACCCCCGCTGCGTTGGGGCGGAGTGGCGACTGCCTTTTGTTGAAAATCCGCCGGGGCACGCCCTTGCGTATAAAAAAGCCTATAAAAAACGTCCTCGAGGAAAGGAGACCTCGGAGGACGTAAGGGGGAGTGTTTGGTTGTTCATAATTTATCTAAATCGGGGATGTTTAGATAAATGATGGACGGATTATCGTTTACCCTTGTAAACGCCTACTTTTGCGCTTTGCCCCAGGAATCCTTGAGTCCCACGGTGCGGTTGAACACCAGATGGTCGGGCTTGGAGTCTTGGCTGTCCAAGCAGAAGTATCCCTGCCGCATGAATTGAAAGCGGTCGTCCAAAGTGGCGTTGGCGAGCGTCGGTTCGAGTTTCGCCTGTTTGATGACCAGGGAATCCGGGTTGATGAAGTCCAGCGGGTCTTTGCCTTCGGGGACGTTGCCCGGATTTTCCAGCGTGAAGAGGTTGTCGTAAAGGCGGACTTCGGCATTGACGGCGGCGGGCGCATAGACCCAGTGGATGGTGCCTTTGACTTTTCTGCCGTCGGGGGAGTCGCCGCCCTTTGTCGCCGGGTCGTAGGTGCAGTGGATGCGGGTGACATTGCCGCTTTCGTCCTTTTCCACGCTTTCGCATTTGATGAAATAGGCACCCTTGAGGCGAACTTCGCCGTCCGGTTTCAAGCGGAAATACTTTTTGGGCGGATTTTCCATGAAGTCGTCCCGCTCGATGAAGAGCTCCTTGCCAAAGAGGACTTTGCGGGTTCCGGCGTTCGGGTCTTCCGGGTTGTTTTCCACTTCGACTTCTTCGGTCCTGCCGTCTTCCCAGTTGTCGATGACGACGGAAATCGGGTCCAGAACCGCCATGGCGCGCTTGGCGGATTTGTTCAGCTCTTCGCGGATGCAGAAATAGAGCAGGTTGATATCGACCATGCTGTCCGCTTTGGATATGCCTATCCGGTCGCAGAACTCACGGATGGAAGCAGCCGAGTAGCCACGGCGGCGCAGTCCGCATACGGTCGGCATCCGGGGGTCGTCCCAGCCCATGACACGCCCGCTTTTGACGAGTTCCAGCAGTTTGCGCTTGCTCATCACCGTGTAAGAAAGATTCAGGCGGGCAAATTCGATCTGTTGCGGGAGATTGGAAAGCCCGAGGGATTCCAGGAACCAGTTGTAAAGGGGACGGTGCGCTTCAAATTCCAACGTGCAGATGGAATGGGTGATGCCCTCCATCCAGTCCGAAAGCGGGTGCGCATAGTCGTACATCGGGTAGATGCACCAGTCGTCTCCAGTGCGGTGGTGTGTGGCGTGCTTGATGCGGTAAATCGCCGGGTCGCGCATATTCATGTTGGGGCTGGAGAGGTCGATTTTGGCGCGGAGCGTCTTTTCGCCGTCGGCAAATTCCCCGGCTTTCATCCGGCGGAAAAGATCCAGATTTTCTTCGACGCTCCTGTCCCGGTAGGGCGAGGGCTTGGAAGGCTTGCCCGCATCGTTTCCGCGGTAGTCCTTCATTTCTTCCGGAGAGAGGTCATCGACGTAGGCTTTGCCCAGCATGATGAGCTTTTCGGCGAATTCGTAAAGTTTGCCGTAGTAGTCGCTCGCATAATGGACGGGCTCTTCCCAGTTGAAACCGAGCCAATGCACGTCGTTGTAAATCGCATCGACGTATTCCGTATCTTCTTTGGTCGGGTTCGTATCGTCAAAGCGGAGATTGGTCTTGCCGCCGAATTTTTTGGCGGTGCCGAAATTTAGGCAGATGCTTTTGGCGTGTCCGATATGGATGTAACCGTTCGGTTCGGGCGGGAATCGGGTGAGTACGTGGTCTCGCTTGCCAGTCTTCAAATCGCTGACGATGATGTCTTGGATAAAATTGGAAGATTCCGGGATGTCCATAGTGTTCTCCAGAAAAAATTTCAACCAAAAGTTAGCAAAGGTTTGGCGAAAAATCTATATTCCGAGCGTATGATTTGCCCTTATTGCCGTAGCGAACACGACAAAGTTGTAGATAGCCGTTCCAGCGGGCTTTCCATTCGCCGCCGCCGGGAATGCCTGGAGTGCGGAAAACGGTTTACCACTTACGAATATGTAGAAATGACGCCGCTGACCGTTGTAAAAAGAGACGGCTGTCGCGAGCCTTTTCAGAGGGAGAAACTTCTTGCGGGGCTTGAAGCCGCCTGCAAAAAAAGGCCGGTGAGCCGCCAGACGATTGAAGACATTGCGACGGATGTGGAAAATGCTCTTGTGCTCAGCGAAAGTCAGGAAGTGCGCTATGACGCTATCGGCAATTTAGTGATGGAAGCTTTGCGCAAAGTCGATGCTGTCGCCTATGTCCGTTTTGCTTCCGTATATCGCGAGTTCAAGGAAGTGGGCGAGTTTGTCGAGCAGGTCTTGCAGCTGGATTCAAAGAAGTAGCGCTTTTGCGATGGCCGACGAAAATCATTCTATCGATTATTTTGTCCGTCTGCTGGAAAAGGCTTACGCCAAGCGGATTCCGCTGATGGATTTGACGGATGCTTTTCGCATAGTCAATGGCGCGGACGACGGTTTTCCAGGTGTCGCCGTGGACAAATATGCCGAGCATTTTCAAATCCAGTATTTCGGCCCGGATTTGCTTGGACAAAAGGAGGCGATTGCCGCCGCCGTCCGAAAATTTTTGGAACCGCAATTTCTGGTGTCCAAATTTCGGCTTTCCAGTTCGGGAGAGTCGCTGGAAAAACCGCAGATGCAAGTGGAGTCCGGCGAAACGGCGGATAGCGCGACTGTCGTTCGGGAGGGGAATTGCCTTTTCAAGGTGGATCTCTTGGACACGGTCAATCCGGGGCTTTTTTTGGATATGCGGGACGGGCGTTTGGATGTGGAAAAACGTTCCCGCGGGAAAAACATCCTGAATTTGTTCAGCTACACTTGCAGTTTCTCCGTGCATGCTCGAGTCGGCGGCGCGCTGCGGGCGGTAAATGCGGACATCAGCGGGAAAATTCTGGACAAGGGCCGGGAAAATTACCGGTTGAACGGCATCGACCCGCAGAAAGGGGAATTTTTCAAGGGCGACAGTCGGGAATATCTGGATTGGTGTGTGCGCAAGGGATTGCGTTTCGACGGCGTAATTCTGGATCCGCCGAGCTTTTCGCGCAATCGGGGAAAAGTCTTTTCGGTCAAAACGGATTTCCAGAAACTGGTTGCCGAAGTGGCAGAAGTCCTTGCGCCCGGCGGCTTTTTCCTTTCCAGTTCCAATTACAGCGGGTTTTCGTTGGCTGGCTTTTCCAAGGAAACGCTGCGGACTGTCCGGCAAAAATTCCCGTCTGCAAAAATCGCCTGGAGTCGCGGGCAGGGCTGCGATTTTCCGGGTTCGGGAACGCGCAAGGAGAGTTCCCTTTCCGCCGTCATGATTGAAGTTTAGCAGCCGGTGTCAAAATGCAAAGGGCGTGGGCGAAATAGGAAATGCCCGGCAGCTTGTTTTCGGCAAATTGCCTGTCGTAAAAACGCAGGCAGAAATGTTGCCAGTACACGTCGGAACAGTTTACCAGCATTTTCAATTGGGACGGATGCCCGACAAGGTTAAGCATGGACAGCAAAGGCCGAGCTTATGACAACATATTCGTAGAACGATTCTGGAGAACACTCAAACAGGAGGATATCTACATCAGGGGATACGAGACCGTGACGGAATGCAGACAAGGTCTAGAGGCGTATTTGGCGCGTTATAATGATGTACGACTGCATTCATCCCTTGGCTGGAACACGCCATCGGATGTATATTTCAAAAAGGTTCGGCTAGACAAGGTCGCCTAGGTCGGACTAATTCAACTAAGAAATCAATTTTTTCTGTTGGAAAAAGTGAACCACTTTAAACCATTCTTAAGATTTTGCAAAGATGGCACAGCCTTTAGGTATTCATCATTCATCAATTCCTTGCGTAGCTTTTCTAGATCAATCTGCAATTGATGCGGATTATACATCTCCACATAACCGACAGAAAAGGTCTTGCTCACTAAACCTTCGTTCAACAGGTTCTTGCCGCGATGTCCTAGAATTTTCGGATTCCCCGACTCATCAAAGTAGTAGAACATTTTCTGCGGCAAAGATTCCTTCACGTTAGACTCCATACTTGATATTATCAGCAAGAAATTTGCGTTTCAACAATAAAAATTATTTTATCATCAATTTAGATGAAAAATGGAAATTTTTTACCGCTACGAATTGCTTCACCGCTATTTTCTTTGAGGAAATGCTTAATCGACAATCTGCTTGTTTTTGATGAGGATGCGGAAATAGGGAGATTTTCCGTTGATGGTCAAATCCTTTTCGTCGTCGCCCTTTCGGAATTTGATGATTTCAAATTGGGCGGGATTGAATTTGTGCAAAAAGGTAATCGGAACGCCCATTACGCCTTTATAGTCCATGGGAATGTCTTTTGTTTTGTCCACATTAATCCCATTATAATTGTCATAATCCGGATAGCGGCTTTCGTTGCCGTAGTATTTTTGGGTGAGAGGGATGTTTTCGTTTCTGTTCCATAGAGTTCGTAATGCTCTGGGACAATAAACCCGGAAATACCTCTTCCTAAATGGATGCCAAGCCAAACTTTGTTATCTTTTATCAGATTGAAAATTTCTTTGTATGTAATGGCGTTGATGTTGCCGATAATCAAAAACTGCTTTTTGTAAAAAATCAGCTGTGCCACATATTCTCGGAATAAACTAAATGGCGGATTTGTCTCCACAATATCCGATTCTTTTAAAAGGCGGACGCTTTCTTCACTGCGGAAGTCGCCATCGCTATTAAAAGCTTTCAGTTCATTGGCTGATGGAGTAGGATTTTCTTTTCCCGTGTATTCATAATAAAACGCATGGTGAAAATTTTCTGGAGAAAATAAATCATATTCCCATTTTTTATAGCAGGATGCGATAATTTTTTTCAATCCCAGCTCTTTGAAATGCAAAACAAAATATTTGAAAAAATTGCTGCTTCTGGGGTCGTCGCAATTGCAATAGACTACCTTATTTTGAAAGTGGTTTTTGTAATGTTTTAATTCTCGTTCAATATCAGCCAGCTGGGTGTAAAACTCATCTTTTTTATTTGTCTTGGCATCGTCCAGTAAATGATGGGAAATGTTTCTTGCCACGGTAAATCCCCGTTATTTTTTGCCTGTGAGTTGCGCAAATAAATCAGAACCCAAAATTTTTAAGGAAGTTCTAGAAATCTCCAACATAATCTTCAAAATGGCGTTTCCGTCCCATCGTCTTCCGTCAGGTCTTTTTACTTTTACAATCTGTGTCAAAAAATTTGAACCTTCTAAAAATAATAGATAAGGAAAATAGGATTCGCTTAACATGTAGTTTGATATTTCGGCGATATTCTTATGCGCTCACACGCCAATTTCCATCATCATCTTTTACTTCAATGATTCCTCCGTCCGGTTTTATTTTAGAATCCAGAACAAATAATGTGGTCCCTAAATTTTTATCTATTTTTTGCAAAGCGTTGTTGATTTCTTTTTTAGAAAGGCTCTCTCTGTAACGAAATGTCAATTTTGGGAATTCGTTTTCTAAACAAGTTTTCGAGTATTTTGAAATTTCCGAAACTGCCGCATCGTGAATTTTTGCTTCGTTTCCGAAAATTCCAACCGCGCCGTGGGAACTTTTTTATTGTTTTGTCAATCGGTTTGATTGTTTTTCAGACATTTTTTTACTCTAGGGAAAAGTTCATTTTTGAAAATAGAAATTCCGTCGGGAATATTTTTGGCGATTGCCGGATAAAATAGGGAGCTTCCGTTTTTTTATCGATTAGTCGAAGATTGCCCGCAAGTCCTTTTCGCCCACCAAAAAAAGACGTTTCCCGTTCCGAAGCGCCGTTATTAAAGCGGCAGGGAGCAGAAAGCGTTTTGGTTTTGGATATATTGGAAGGAAAATTTACGCCTGCGCCCTATCTCCTGCCAAATTTTCTTCCGCGTTGGGGCCTTTCTTTTGGCGCTTGGCGATGCTCTCGTTCAGGCGGGATATCTCCGAGTCCAAATTTTTAGAAAATTCCGCAAGAGAAGTATTCCCGATTAAAGCCATAGCCGAAAGGTAAGGCTCTATTTGCTCGTTAAAGATTGAAAGGATGCTCTTTTTAAGGTAGGTGGCACATTCTGTCTTCGAGCCTTTCGATTTCGCATAAACGTCGTTGGCTTCATTGAAAGAATCCTGCGCCGCACGGATGTTGTTTGCCAGTTCCGAAACACCGTCCAGCTTTTCCATGTTCGCCTGGGCTTC
Source organism: Fibrobacter sp. UWS1 (assembly GCF_002300445.1). Lineage (NCBI taxonomy): Bacteria > Pseudomonadati > Fibrobacterota > Fibrobacteria > Fibrobacterales > Fibrobacteraceae > Fibrobacter > Fibrobacter sp. UWS1. The sequence goes on along the minus strand of NZ_NSGW01000001.1, from coordinate 746,499 downwards.
CGCCGAGGAGAGCTCTTCCCAAAAGCTTTCCAGCATGGAACTTTCTTCCACATAGCTGGCGTTGATGATTCCCGCCTTGGTATACTTGTCGTAGATGATTTTCAATGCTAGGGCGGCATTCTTTTTTTCGTCGGAAGGATGTGCGGAATAGCCGGCCACGAGCTTGCCGAACGCCCTCAGCGCCTCGTCGCGTATATAGTCTGCTTCGTCCAGATTCGAAACGACCTTGTCCTGCAAAATCGCCGACGTAATCCTCCCCGAAAGCTCTTCCACCTCCGCCATCACGTTTTTGAGATAGACGTCCTCCTGCACCGACGAATCCGCCCTGTAAATCCGAAGAATCGTATTGGCGATGCCGCCGATTTCGTTTACACGCGCCTGGTTTCTGATTTTGTTCATAAGAACCTCCATATTGAATTGTTTTTTTACCAAACAAAAACCCCGCTTGTAAAGATAAGGCGAATTTTCTGGGATTCAAAGTAAAATCCCGTTAGCAATTCAAAATGCCACGAGCCGGAATCGGCAAAAGTCAACGAATGGCAAAATGCCATGAGCCGAAATCGGGAAAAGTCGGGTAATGGCAAAATGCCACGAGCTGGAATCGGCAAAAGTCAACGAATGGCAAAACGCTACGACCCGGAATTGGCAAAAGTCAACGAATGGCAAAATGCCATGGGTTCGTTTTTGCCTGTGTCAGCATTCGGCAAATCCTGAAGCTTTGCCGCGTGCTTCCTTTCGGCGGGCGATATTTTTTTACCTTTTCTCCTATGCTTAAAATGGATTTGCTGGCGCTGGCTTTGGCTTTTGTTTCTTTTGTTTGCTCGGGGGCTTTGTTGTGGAACAGGACGGCGGGGCCTTATTTTATCGAATCGGAAAAGGTGCTTTCTGCCCGTCCCTCGTTGCAGACGCTTGAACGTCGTCTCGCCCTGTTTGACGAAGATTGGAAAAGAAGGGACTCCCGGCTTATGGATTCGATCGCCCGGCGTCTGGATTCCCTTTCTTTGAACCGGGAGGAGGGCGAGATGTGGCTGGAACTGCTGAATCTGGAAAGCAACATTGCCCGCTACCGGGCTTTTGATTCGGCATCGAAGGCGGTGCAGGCGGAAATGGACGTGGAGCTGCAAATGCTCGACGGGAAAATGGCGCAGTTTTGTGCCGCCAATGGCATCCCGGTCCTTTTTGCGTCCAACAACAATTCCATCGTTTTCGGCTCTGGCACAAAAGCGGACAAGACAAAAGAGTTCAACGGGTTGCAGGAGTCGCTCCGATGAAATTTGAAAAGGCGATACTTTTTTCAGCCGTGGTCCTGGCTTTGGCGAGCCTTGCCGCCGCTGTTTATTTCCATTCCACAAACGTGCGTTACGGGTTTGTCAATACGGAAAAAATTCTGAATCCTTTGGGGAGTCCCAAAAGGCTTCGGGCGAAATTCGGGTAGAGGAGGAGAGGTGGCTGACGGAGGCCAGGATTATTGAAGATTCCCTTGCGGCATTCGAAGCCCGAATTCAAAAGGATTACGGAAAGCTTTCCGTAAAGGAAAAGCTGGAATTGAAAAAGGAGCACGCCGCCCGGATTGGGGAATTGGAACGGTTCAATGAAGCGAGAAAAAACGCGCTCCTGAAAATGCAGAGGGAAAAATTGGAGGGCGTGTACGGGAAAATCAATTCGGCGATGGACGAGTTTGCAAGGAGCAGCCGACTGGACGTGGTCTTTGCGACAAGCGACGGCAGCATTGTTTTTGGAGACGGAGGCAAGGCGGATTTGACGGAAGAATTTGTGCGTTTTCTCAACTCCCGGTACAAGTGATGACGTGTCCGTATGGTAAGGCGCTGATGCCACTGGGGCTGCTTTTGTTGGGAGCGTGTTCGAAGGAATACCCGCCGGGGGAGTTTGTGGCCCGCTATGAAAAAGATTGTTCCACGTCCGTTCTGCGTGGCGATTTCCGCCTGACGGCCATGCCCTTTTCCGAATCTTACGAAAGGGCGAAATGGGGCACTCCGCTGGGAGAGGGGAAAAGGGTCGTCGTTTCGGTCCATCCCAAGGCGGGAGTCGAATTTGACGGTGTTTTTCTGGTAGGTGGTGCGGACACTTTCCCGGCTGTCCTCCAAAGAAGAATCGGAACTTTCGAAACGGGAAATACGGATATTTTTTCAAGGTGTTTGAGCATTTCCCAGAAGAACATTTCCCTGAAAAGGCGAAACTCTTTTTGAAAAACGTGGACCACGGCATTGGCACCGTTGAAATTCCCCTTAAAAATTGTTCCGGACTGGAACTGCGGAAAACGTCAAGATGAAGAAGACCGCCCTCCTGCTTTTTGTCCTTTGTTTGCGGGCGTTCGCCTTGCAGGGCGGGGCCGTTCAGCCGGATTACGTCCAGTTTGCCCCGTCCGGCTTGAAGGACATGGTGGATCTTTCCACGGGGGATTTTGTCTACCAGATCCCCCTTGGCGAGGTCCCCGGACCTTATGGGAACTATCCGCTTTCCCTTTCCTACCGGGCGGGAATTTCCCCGCAGCAGGAGGCGTCCTGGGTGGGTCTTGGCTGGAGCCTGAATCCGGGGGTCATCAACCGGGAAGTCCGCGGTGTCCCGGACGACCAGTTCCACGGGGGGACTCTCGGCTTCATTTACCAATATGCCTCGATGCAGACCTGGGGCGTGGAGCTGGGGTTCAGCAACGGCGTGTTCAGCGTGGGCCAGACTTTTTCCAGCAACGGTTCCGTCGGCTTTTCGGCGACCGTCGGTCCCAAGATTGCCGGTTTGGGCGGCGTGGGCTTTACCGTGGGGAGCGAGGCTGTCGGAGTGACGGCGTCCGTCGGTTTGAACTCTGCGGCATCCTTGAAGTTCGGGGTTTCTGCTTCCACGAGGGACGGACGCGCTTCGGTTTCTTTGGGGGCATCCCTTTCGGCGGCAGGGGCTTCCTTGGGGGCGCAGGTGAGTTCCGGAGGCCGGGTGTCTGGCGGCGTCGGCTTTGGACGGGGGGAAAGGAGTTTTGGGATGATCGTGTCGAGTAACGGGGTGTCCATGAGCGTCTCCGACAGGGGCTCTCGCCTTTCGGCGGGTTCGGGCGGTGTCGGGTTCTCCGTCGGGGGGAGCGGGCTTGCCGTTTCCAATTCGTCGTCCCGGGGAACGAACAAGTCGGCGACTGCCGGATTTGCCGTCGTCGTCCCCACCTATGTCGGCGTTTTTTCTTCGGCGTTTAGCCAGTCCACTTACGAATACTGGATGCGCTCCGCCACGTCGGAATACATCTACGGCTATATGTATCAGGCGGGCCCGTCCATCGATGTGGGCGACACCAACGAGTTCCACGGCTTGCCCGATGCGGACATTGCGGCGAAAAGGGCCCAGGGGGCGTCGATTCCATGGAAATGGACCATAAAGGGACGGACTCTTGAAAGCATGGGCGACGAGGACATGAGTCCCGCTTACGATATCTATTCTGTGTCTTCGGAAGGGGGCGGCGGCGCGTTCCGTCCCTTTGCCAGGGAAAAGCACCGGCTGTATAAAAAATTCAGCAACGAAAAGACCGACGGCTTTGGCAGCGTGGAATCCTATTCCACAATTCTGGAGGATTGTGAAGACGACTGGCCCTGCCCGGACGATTTCAAGAAAGATTCTGCCGGGGAACTGGTCCCTACGGGCAGCGCTGCATACGAGGATTATGCCCATTGCCTGCGCAGCAATGGGGAATGTTCCGTCTATGGAATGTACCAGACGAATTACCGCAACAACGGGAACCGTCTGGTATTCAATTCGAAGGACGGGACGGAAGAACGGGGCGGGATGCAGTTCCTGTTTGTCGGGGAGGGCGGAGGCTATTTTGAAAGCGATGACGCCGGGGAGAATAGGGTGCGGCCCAGGAACAGCGCCTCGCAGCGCCTGCTCCGCCGGAGAATCGGGAATTTCGAATACGCCCTTTACGGTGCGCGGCGGATAGAGCCCCTGTTCGAGGACGGAAGCCCCGTGGGCAAGTTGGCCGGCTTTGTCGTTACGAATGCGGACGGGACGCGCTATTATTTTCAGCAGCCGGTCCGCTCCTACCTGAAGGTGGACTATTCAATCAACCGGGACAAGGGCGTTCCCCTTTTCTCGGACCGTTCCAGCAGCAAGTATGAAAATTTCTGGAAGAATCTGTGGGACGGGGTTGTGGCGTTCCACAAGTGGGGCGTGGAACATGCCTTGAATCCCTTTGCCAACGTGAAGGATGTTTACAACATTCTTTTCCGCTCCGGGCATCTCGAGGAGACCTGCATTGCCGGCGACGAAGGCTGGACGAAGGACTATTTCTTTTCTTATGCGGTCAATATGAACCCCTATGCGACGCAGTGGCTGCTTACCGAAATCCGGGGCGCGGACTATGTGAAAATCGGGGACAGGGAAATCGGCTACCATGTCAAGTTCGCTTATACGGAACCAGCCCTTTACCGCTGGCGAACCCCCTATGCGCGGCCCGATCTGGAGGCCTCGCTTTTGCCGAATTTCCGTTCGCCCAGGAACGCCTTTACGCCGGAAGGTTGCGATTCCAGAAAGTACCAGGCATCCTTCGGCATCAAGGAATACGTCTATCTCAAATCCATAGAGACGGCCTCCCACCGGGTGGATTTTGAATTGAACGTCGGGGAACGGGTGGACGGCAAGGGCTGGGAAACTTTAGATTCGGAAATCCCCATTCTGGTGCAGGCTTCCCTGGGCTGGAAAATCGAAAGCCGTGGCACGGAAACCCAAGAGGAGTTTCGTAAACCCGGAGGGCAGGGTGCGGCGGATTCCTGCAGCGTTCCCGTTCAAAGAATGACGGTCCTTCCCCAATACCTCTATTTCAATTCCCCGGTTCCGCAGAAATTTTTGGAAAGCCTTTATGCCGGCAGAAAAATCCGCGTCCATGGATTGCAGCGCAACCAATCTCTCACCTATGCGAAAATCCTGGGCTTCAAAAACGACAAGCTGGGGACTGTGCTTCATTTTTCGGGTCCTACGGATTACGAAATCGAGCCGGGTTCCTACGGCAGGACTTCGGGAGAGGAATCCCGCCTTGGCCTGTATCGGCTGAAGCTGAAGGCGGAACCGGTTAACGTGAAGTTTTATTTTCTGGAGGATTCCCTGAAGAGTCGGCTCCAGACTTTGGACGAGGTGGTGCTCGGGGAAAACGGGGATCTGGACCAGAATCCCTACATCGACTGGGCCGACGTGGCGTTTTCCAATTCCGCCCTTTCGGATTACGACAACCAGATGCGGTATTTGTTCGGAATTTCCTACTACCGGAAGGGCCAGGCGGAGGCCTATCGGGAATACGCTTTCGACTACGATTACAGCCTGCAGCCCAGGACCCTCAATTCCTACTGCAAGGGGAGATACCCCGCTGCGGATTCCATCCGGCAGGTGGTCGAATCGCCGGATTCCGCCGGAATCGGGGTTTGCGAAAATGCCGGTAGGCCCGCCCTGTTCGGCAAGCTCGCCCTCCGCTCTTTGACGGAAAGGGGATGCCGCGACGGCAAATGCTATTCCCTTCCACCCTTCCGCTTTTCGTACAACTCGCCTTCGGCGAGCCCCACGCGGATAAGTACCCCGGAGGGCTGGATGGACTATTTCCAGGGCAACGTTTCCAACGACGATTCGACAGTTGCCGATATGTACGGGCCGGACTATTTTGAAAATTTCAGCGATCTGGACGCCACGATTCTGGCTTCGACGAACACCACCGACGAATACGGTTTCTGGTCCCATGGGGCGAATGTGGAAAACCGCAAGGTGGATCAGGATTTTGCGGATTACGGTGCTGCGGCCTGGAGTTTGAACAAGGTGACGGATCCTGCGGGCGGGGAACTGGAAATCGAATACGAACGGGACAGGCTGGGGCGTTCCTTGGACTATGCGCAAGAGAAGAAGACCGCCGAGTTCTTCGATTTCGGCGAGTGCAAAAGCTTTGGCGTGGACGACTCCCTGGATGCCTCCGGGCTTTGCATCAAGGTAAAGCCCCTGTACTGGCGCGAGCAGTGCCTGGGTCCGAGAGCCGCTTATTGGGACAAGGAAAGGCCCCGGGGATTTAACGGGAACGGTTTTGAATATCTGGACTCGCTGGGGGTGAAATCGGGGAACGGCGTGTTCTTCAATTTGATGGCACAGGTGGGGACGAAGGTGAAGTGCGGCCTGTTCGGGGTGGGGCGTTGCAGCAGGACTCGCAGCGTGGCCCTCGTGGGGGACGGAAATTTGCGAAGGGAAATCGACAGCCCGGCGGACACTTCCCGGATTCTTGTTTTGGACAGGGAGTGGAACGACGTGTGGGCGGGCCTTTTGAAAGCCGCCAAGAAAATCAACAAGAAGCAGAAGTGGGCGCTGAAAGATAACGACGCCCGCAACGGCTACCTGTGGGGAGTTTCCGAGATTCCCGAATACAGGGTGGGCGACTTGCGGGTGAAAAGGCTGACGCGCCACGACATGGGCGTGCATTCCCGGACGGACTACTGGTATGCGGACGGGGAAATGACGCAACTTGCCGACTCTTCCTATACGAGCGTTCTGGGGAGCCGTTTTTATACGAACAAAATCTCCACCGCCTTGCCCGGCCTGCACCTGCCGCCGGTTTCGCGGATAGTGGGTTTCAACGACGACGACCTGATGCTTCTTCCGGGCGCCAAGGTCCTTTATCCGACGGTGACGGTATCCAATTCCTCGGAGGACGGTTCCGCGAAGAACGGGACTTCCGAATTTTTCTACATCACGCCGGAAACGGGAATCCCCCGGGGATATGTGGATGCCGAAACCCGGAAGGTCCTGAAGCCTTTTATCAAAGTCAACCTGCTGCACACGTCCCTTTCCAGCGACCCTGACAACAACAAGGGGCGTATTGTCCGGGTGTCCCTGCTGGATTCCGCGAAAAATCCCGTCCCTTCGTTGGAGTCGCGGACGGTCATCCTCTTCCCCGACCAGCTGCTTCCGCTGTTCTTCTATTCCGGGACGATTTCGGAAACGGGGTATGTGAAACATGTAAAGGTGGAAACCATGGCGAGCGACGGGCATTTTGTTCCGGCTAAAAGCCTGTGCACCCTGGATTCCGTGCAGGCGTTCAACGAGCTTTCCCTTTCCCTTGTCACGCCGAAGGATGTGGACGATACCTCCGCCGTGGACCTTTTGTGGTTCCGCAGCCAGAAGAAAAATTTCTACCCTATCCTATACAGGCAGGTCGCCTATGCCTCTATGCCCATCGATTTGGATGCGGCTTCCGACGGGGACTACTCTTTGAAGAACTGCGACGTGGATTTTGAAAGTTCTGTGACATACCACGACTTGACCGCTTTTTTGGGACGGAACTACAAGACCGTGTTCCACCGGGGCGGCGACGGGGGCGTTGTGGTCAAGATGGACAGTTCCGTGTTTTCGACGGTGGTGCCGGATGTCGCCGACGTGCAGGCCGAAGGTGTCGAGGGCGCTCTTTACAAGGTGGGGCGCCAGGTGGAGAAATGGTCTTCGGAAAACCGTTTGCAGTGCGTGGACAAATCCGGGAATCCGGACCTCCAGGGAAAAGGCAAGGTGTGCAAAAAACAGAAGATGGACCTTTTTATGCGGCAGTCCGCCGGTTCGGAGGCCCGCAAGGAATTTGCCCATATCCGCTATCCCGTTTTTCAGGTGGGTTCCGTGTCCCATGCCGGCTATGACAACCAGCCCTCCTCCGGGCGTTTCCTGTGGCAGGAGTCGAAACTGGAAAATCACCTTTACGACCCGATAACCGGGAACCCGACGGCGACCCTTGCCAGGACTCCCCTGGGTGCGGGCAAGGAGATGCGGAAGCTGTCCCTGAACGCGCCCCACTATGGAATCGCCCACGGAGATACCGCTGTTTCCCGTGGGATGTTCCTCCGCCGGATGCTTGCGCAGAATTTCCTCTCTGCGCTTTATTCGGGGGATGTGGATTCCGCTTCTCCTTGGAATTCCATCCGCATGAACGACAGCCTGCGGAGTTTCGAAATTTTCCCGTTCCGCTTCTTGCCGGACTCCCTTTATCCGAACGGGGAGCGTCCCCTTGTGGGCTGGGGGAGCTTTAAAAGCCGCAGGGAACCGCGGGAGATCCTTGCCGGAAAAGGCCTGCTGGAAACGACGGCCCCCTTCCAAAGCACGGATCCGGCGTCGGGGCAGGATTTCCCTCCCGTGGAGTCCTATGCCGGTGCAAGGATTGATCAGGTGGACGGGCGCTACCGGGTTCGGGAAATCCGGGACGCTTTCGGTCGCACAACTTCCAGCCACTATTCCTACGACGGGATGTACCAGACGGGCATCTTCTTTCCGGCGGGGCTTTCGGAGGTCGCGAGCATCGTCCCCTATGGGGATACCATCGCCATGACCAATTGCGGCATCGAGTCCTTGGGCTACCGGGTTACGGAGGGCGCCTTCATCCGTTTTGACGGGATTGCCCACGTCCGCTGCTATGCGAAATCCCCTTCGGACAAGCCGCTTGTCGCCGAATACGCGTTCAGGAAATCGGGGCGTAGCTGGGAAACCCATCGGGATACGGTCCGGAGTTTCCCATACGAGCTGACCTTTTACGGCGGCTACCTGCTGTCGTATCTGCGGGTCTATCCGGCGGATGGCGAGGCGAAGACCTTCGTCTATGACCGCTACGGCAGCCTTGTCCGCCTGGTGTCCGAGAGGAACCTTTCCAGCTCCTACGAATACGATCCCCTGGGAAATCTGGTACAGGTCCGGGATGACGACGGGAACAGTTTCAAGGCGCACCATCGGGAATATCTTAACGACGGAGGGGACACCCTTCTGGTCGTTCCGGGAGGCGGACGATGAAACGGTTTTTCGCTTTCCTGCTCCTGCTTTCCGCTTTCTCTTACGGGGAACTGGGCGTCCGCATCGCCGAAGGGACCCCCCGGCAGTTCTTTCTTGGGGAAAGGGCGTTCGTATCCGTTTACATTGACGGCGTGAGCGGCAACGGCTCCTCGGAGGGCCACCAGGGGACTTATCCCTATTCGCTTTCGAACCTGTCCGGCAACGCTCCCTGGCTTTTGCCCTCCGGGCGCCCGGATTTCGATTCCGGTCTGGACAATGCGAGGGACCACTGGCAGAACAACCAGAACTTCTGGCTGGAGCTTTCCGGTCAGGCGCCCTCGGCGGGCGAGTATTCCGGCGTTTTCCGGGTGACCAATTCGGCGACGGGGGAATTTGCCGACGTCCCCTACGCGTTCACGGTTTCGGGGCCTCCCGCCGCCGACAGCGGCATCGCCGTCATGATGCGGGACCCTGCGGCAAGCTATGGCCGCCAAATGGAAATCTACACGTCGCTTAAGAATGTCGGCATGGTGCGGAAAACCTTGCAGAGTCCCTACGTGGACTATTACGGGACCCGCAAAGGCGGCAACCAGTCGGTTGTCAAGGTGTGGGGCAGACCGTCTTCCTCCTGCCTCCAGGTGCTGGACTGCGGGAACGGGAACTTCGTCATCCGTCATCGTTTTCTTTCGTCCGTCACTCTCGATGCTGGTAAAGGGAGCGGTGAATTCCGGGTGGGCTACAACGAGGTGGCCAGTGCGAACAATCCCGACTACTACGCCCCTCTGCCGGAAAAGAACCTGGCGGCTTTTCTGGACGAGAAGTCGGGCTACGATCCGGTGACGAACAGCAACGCCTATGTGGACCATTCCATGGCGGGCTTTTCGACCAATTACACGGCGCGCGCCATGCGCAGGAACCTGTTCTACAATCCCGTGGAGGCGCTCTACGACCATTCGGGAAACCTCCTTTGGGGAAACGCTCCCGGCTGGTATTCCCCGGAGGGCTGCACCCTGGCCCGGGTGACGGCCTCCACCCGCTATGACCCTTCGAAGGTGAGGACCGATTCCGGCATTACCGGCTTTTGCACGGAGGGCATGGAGAACGTAGCCCCGGAAATCCACTTCCCGAGTGCCGGGCCGGACACCCTCTACGAGGGGGAGGACTATTTTTTGCGACCTCTTGTTTCGGACGGTGACGGGGACGAGTGGAGCCTGGAATTGACATCCGCCCCCGATTGGCTGGAGGTGGGGACCCCGGCGGACTACTGGGACGACTACGAAAATGTCCTTAAAAACAACGTGAACACGGCGGCGAACCGGCGGGTTGTCTATATCCGTTCCCAAAACGGGGAGGTTCGCCAACGTCCTGTCAGGACTCCCGGCACATACACCTACACGGTGAAGGCTACGGACTCCTTTGGGGCAAGTAGCTCAGTCACGCGGACGGTGGTCGTCTTGGATGGCGGTCTGCATCCGAACACCACGGTGAGCGGGCTTTCGATTCTTGTTGGCGACGAAACCTGGTTCAAGAAGTATCAGCTGGATGTGGCCAGCGGCGTGGTGAACCATTCGGAAAAATCCGTCACGCTGTCGGCGGGCTGGCATTACGACTACTACGGCGTTCACGGGGAACGGAGCACCCTTCCGGCGGCGCACCACTGGTACACGAATCCCGGGATGGACGTGGAATACCGGGATTGCGGTTCGGGCCGTTTCCGGCTGCGTTACACGGGCAGGTCTTCGCAAGTTTTCGCGGCGAACCGCTCCTATCTGGACAGCAAGACGGGTTTCGTGTACAGCACCACCTCCCGGATGGCGAAGGACGACGATTGGAGCGTCACGGATTTCTACGGGGCGGGGGACACGCTGCGCCGCCGTCGCTACGCCCCCAAGGTTCCCCTTTACGACGGCGACGGCAGCCTTTTGTGGGGAAGCGCGCCCGGCTGGGCGGGTGCCTGCGAGGATGCGCCTGCAATGTCGTCCAGTTCTTCGGACGCCTCCTCCAGTTCGGGAACATCCTCCTCCAGTTCTTTCGGCTCTTCGTCGAGTCCGTCCCCGTCTTCGTCCAGCTCCTCGTTGGTGCAGCCCCCCTTCGACCCCTACTCCGACCTTGCCGTCCGCTTCTGGGAAGAATCTCCCACGTCGAACGCCTCGACATTCCGCTTCGACATTTGGAACCGGGGAAATGCCGTCGCGGGGTTGGGCGGTTACGAGCTCTTCTACTACTACAATGGCGACGACACGCTGGACGCTTCGTCCATCGTCTTTGACATCTACCGCGTTCAGGATGTTGTGTCGTCGGCATCCGCGGAACGCTGCGGCGAGAACCTGTTCGCCTACCGGATCCGCCTTTCGGACAGCGCGTCGCTCTCCCCGGGTTCGAAACTGCCCTCGGAAGCGCTCTCCTACTCGGTCCACCGGGGCGACTGGCAGCCCTACGACCGTCGCGTGTTCGCCAGCTGGCAGGAATCTTCCGGACCGATGGAGAATCCGAAAATGGCACTTTTCGATTCGGAAGGCGGTCTGGTCTATGGGACGGCCCAGTGGCCCTGCGGGGGATATGCGGAAAAAAGTCTGCGGCTCTCCGTTCGGGAGACCGTGAATCCCGAATACTTCAAGGTGGCCGGGGGAGTGGGGAACGTGTCCCTGGAAATCCGGAACGACGGCGACTCCTCCCTTTCGGGCCCCGTCTTTGTGGACTTCTATGTCGCGCACCCTGCAGGGCGGGTTCCTGTAATTGCGGTCTCGTCCGATACGCTTTCCATGGCGGGATATTCCCTGGATTTGGGCGGCGGCCTCTCCGTGTCTCGAACCTCGTCCGGTGACAGGCACGCTTTCCGATTCCGCCTTGCCGATGGCATTCCGGCAGACAGCATTCGGACCCTTTCCTTCCGACTTTTGGATCAGTGCCTTTTGGACTGCCCCTCCGGCAGCGAGTCCTCCTATGCGTGGGAGCTGGGGGACGACTGGTCCGCCATGGACGGGGCCGCCACTCCCTGGATTTCTACGGCTACATCCCGCGTGGCCGTCTATTCATCTCGCGGAGAGCTCCTCTACGGCGAGGCCGACCCCTCCGCTCCTGTCTTCGCTGCGGTCACCACCGTAACCGGCGACACCCTGCGTCTCCCGTCCCACCCCCGTCCGCCCCTGTCCCGCCAAAGTGCCAACCGCACCGACGGCGTGATTTATTCGGAGGGGCAGCTCCTTTCCGGTGGCGACTTCGAAAGCGCATGGCTTCACGGCTGGACGGCATCTGGAGAGTCCCGCAGCGTCCGGGGCGGCTCCCCCCAGGGATCCCGTCATCTGGAGCTTCCCTCCGGTTCTTCCGTCCGGCAGTCTTTGCCCTCCCGCTCGGCGGGCCTGCTGTCCGACAGCGGGGCCGTTTTCAGACTCTGGCATTCGGGCGGCCTTTCCGTTTACCTCTGGCGGGGTGATTCCTGCGTCCGCAGGGTGGAGCTTCCTTCCGGCCCGTCCTGGCGGGAGGACTCCCTTCTCTTTGAAAGATCCCTCTTCTCCGCCGGAAGGGAGCATGCCCTGGAGCTTACCGCCCGGGCCGATTCGAGGCTGGACGACGCGCTTCTCCAGGCCGGGGGAAGCGTCCGCCCGGCCACGTACCGGACCCGGTTCAGCGACGCGTCCGGGGGGACTCTGGAAGAGCGCACCTACGACGGCGATGCGGAACTGCTCGTGTCCTCGTCGGAGCCGGACGCGTTGGGCCGCGCCTGGCTTAGCCACCTCCCCTTCGGCCTCCGCTGCTCCGGTGCATCGGGCTGCAACCCGGGCCGGGTCACCCTCCGCAACCCCGGCATGGCGGCACTCTATTACACGGCGTCCAGCCCGGACTATCCCGACGCCGGCGGCCAGCCCTACGGGGAGACCCGCTGGAAGCCGGATCCGCTGGCAACGGAGGATGCCAGGGGCCTCCCGGGTATCGCGTACGGCCTGGACAGCGGGCACGTGGACCGGGTGTTCCTTTCCGGGGTGGACCTTTCGGGCGTGGATTTGCTGGATTCCGCAAGTCTCGGATCCGCCGTCTCCGCGGAGTGCGGCGGTCGCGCCTACGACGGCCGCGAGAACTGCCACGCCCGCCGGGACGCGGACCCCACGCACCTGTGGGAACTCCGCATGGACAGGGACGGTCGCCGAAGCTTCGCGGTGAAGGACGGCGAGGGCCGCACCATCGTCTCCGGCGCCCTGGACGGTTCGGGAGCGCTCCTCTCCCGCGGCGTGGACGAGCTGGACTCCCGGGGCAACGTCGTCCGCCGCCACCCGCCCGCGAGCTGCTCCTACACGCCCAGGCCGCCCTCCTGCGTGGAGCCGGGCACCTACGAGTACGATTCCCAGGGCCGGGTGGTCGGGAGCGTGGAGCCTGACGCCGGGGAGAGCCGCACCTACTACGACATCGCCGGTCGTGTGCGGGCCACCCAGACGCAGCGGCAGATGGATTCGGGGCGCTTCAGCGTGTACGTGTACGACGCCCTGGACCGTGAAATCCTCCGTGGCGAGTGGGCGTCCCCCCTTGACCCGTCCTCCGCCAGGATCTATTTTGAGGACGTGAGCCACCAGTCCCTCCCCTCCGCCGACAGCCTCGTCCCCGGCACGGTCACCCGCACGTTCTACGACCGGACGCCCCCCAGGGACACCCTGGGCGTGGAGCTGTACCCGGAGGGAGTCTCCCCGGACGCGTTCCGCCACGGCAAGGGGTTCGTGACGGCGGTCGTTTCCGACGTGTCCACGGCAGGAGCGGGCGGCGTAATCCGCGTCTCGACGGCCTACTCCCACGACAGGTACGGCCGCGTCGTCGCCAGTTACGCCTACGACCCGACGGCCCCCGCCGACAGCCTGAAGACGCTCCGGACGGAGACCGCATACGACCTGGGCGGCAAACCACTCTCCACGACAAGGTACCCCTACGGGTCGGACACGTCCCGCAGCGTGAAGGAGTCCTACACCTACGACCGCTACGGTCGCATCGGCCGGATCGTGTCGAAAAACGGCACGGCGGACGAGACGGAACTTGCCCGCTACGAATACTTCCCGACGGGCGGGGTGAAGACCGTGACTCTCGGCAACTCGCTCGTGCTCTCCTACACCTACCACATTGGCGGGGCTTTGAAGACGGCGACGGTCGTCTCCGCGGAGGGCGGGGAGCTCTACGCCGACACCCTCCACTACGGGGACTGCGGTGACGGGGCTTGCACTCCCCAGTACAACGGCAACGTGAGCCGCCTGGTCCACCGCCTTGCCCACGGGAGCGGCGACTACGGCGACCTCCGCGACGTGCGCTACGCCTACGACGAATTGAACCGCCTGGTGGAGGCCGACGACTCGGAGCAGGACGGCTTCGACGAGGTCTTCGCCTACGACGCCCAGGGCCGGATGGCGGTGCAGCGCCGCGGCGGGAATGTGGGCAACGCCTCCGGCGGCGAATACGGCTACTACGGCGGCACGAACCGGCTCATGCGCGTGTCCGACGGCATGGGCGGCAGCGCCGACACCCGCGGCATGTCCGCAGACAGCGCTTTCGTCTATGACCGGGACGGCAACCTGGTGGAGGACAGGTCGAAGAATTTGAAGATCGCCTACGACTGGCGGGGAATGCCGGTGGAGTTTGTCAGAAAAATCGATGACGATTCGCTGAAGCTCGTGATGCTCTACGACGGTTCGGGCAGAAGGATTTCGAAGACGAGGCTGCGCAAGGAAACGGGTGCATCCGAATGAACCAAGGAACGCGCCACCCACTACACCGGCATCGGCACGGAAATCCGGGAGAATTTCACGGAAAATGATTCGTCCACGAAAGTCGTCGTCAATATGCCTCAGGGACTGGGAAGGTATGGAATGGAGTCTGATGACGGAACACGCAAGGGAAACGATTTCTACTTGAAGAATCATCTGGGTAGCACCATGATGGTTGCTAGGGTGGCTGGCTCCGACACGCCCGCAGAGGTTATTGCCGCCTACGATTACCGATCTTTCGGCGAACAGGTCGATTTGATGCCGCCCGCTGAAAAGGTGACGGAAACGTTTACCGGAAAAGAATTGGATGACGAAACCGAGCTGAACTACTTCGGCGCGCGCTATCTCGATCCCATGCTGGGCTTGTGGATAAGCGTGGATGCGGCGGGGCAGTTTGCAAGTCCGTATCTGTATGCGGGAAATGGGCTGAATCCGGTGAATGGCGTGGATGCGGATGGGAACAGGGTTGTTGCGAAAACAAAAGAAGATCAAGTTGCGTATGCAAATTGGGTAAACACTTTAAATTCAAGTGCTGCTCGTTTAGTATATGACATAGAAAAATCTGACATTTTAGTAAACTGGCATATCACAGATGAACCAATAAAAACAATGTTTCTTAATCCAGTTACTTTCGAATTAATAACAGCCGGTGGAATGATGAGGGGTGTAGAAAATCAACGAGCTTTAAATGTTATCATACGCGAATTTTCACCGTCAATGCGACTGATATAGGTTGAATCGGGAAGAAAAAAAGTTCCCTAGGGCTAGCCCCTGGGGAACCTGGCCGAAACTTTTCTACCTTGCCGATTCTACCAAAAAAGGACATGGCGGTGAGTCTCAACCAAGCACAAAGATACGAAATACGAGCGCTCAATGCGGCAAAGATCCCCCCGAAAAACATAGCCTTGCAGCTGAAGGTCCACAAATCCACAATCTACAGGGAACTAAACAGGGGCGGCGGCCGCCAGCATTACGACCCGGTCAAGTCGCAGGAACGGGCAGACCTCCTTGCCGCGACAAGTCACCTGCATTACGACTACGACGAGGACGACTGGAAAATCGTGGACGGGAAAATCAAGGAAGACTACTCTCCCGAACAGGTGAACGGACGCGCGAAACTCGATGGGATGGGTGTCCCTAGCGTCGCCACGATATACAGGCATGTGAACAAGGACGAGGACCTGAAGAAGCACTTGCGGCACGGCAAGAAACCATACCGTAAGCGCGGGGAGAAGAAGGACAAGAGAGGCCAGATTGTAGGCCGCGTGCCCATCGAGGAACGTCCGGCAATCGTGGACGAGAAATCACGCGTAGGCGACATCGAGATAGACCTGATAAACAGCGCGGACCATGACGCGAACCTGCTCACGATCAACGACAGGATGACGAATTACAGCCTGATAAGGTATCTTCCGACGAAGAACGCGAAAGACCTGAAGAGAACGCTTGTGAGGGCGCTGAAGGACTTTGAGAAAACGTTCGAAGTCAAGATTCTCACAATCACTTCGGACAACGGGAAGGAGTTCGCCTGTCACGCAGAAATAGCGAAAGCTATGAAGGCGGATTACTACTTTGCGAACCCGTACCACTCCTGGGAGCGCGGTGCCAACGAGAACATGAACGGTCTAATACGCCAATATCTTCCCAAGAAGGAGTCGTTCAAGGGAATCTCTCCCCGGAAAGTTCGCTGGATACAGGATAAACTGAACAACAGGCCTCGAAAAAGGCTTGACTTTATGACCCCTTTAGAGTATATTTATACGCAAGTTAAACTACAAACCTAAGTCGCGTTAGCGACGAAAATCCGCCATATATAGAGAAAATTTACAATCTTCTGGAATGCATGAATTTTATCATGTAGATCAAGCTAATGACTTCTTACAGAGCAATCCTGATTTAACAGGTTCTGATTGGAATGTGGAGTATGAAAAAAATCGGTTGGATTATGAACAAGAGGCATACGAAAGACAAGGGCTTAATTACTCCGAAGAAGAGTTGAAGAATGGGGGCTATCAGTGATAAAAAAACATATTTTATTCTTTGGACTTGCAGTATCATTGAATGCCAGATGCCCTCCAATAATGCATAAATCGGATCTTATAAAAATTGAACAATCGGGAAAAAAATGCTTAGTTACATCTGAAAAGGAATTGAACGATTGTGTTAAAGATTTTAAGTATAATTTTTTTATCTTAAACATATACTATGCATCTAAAGCATTAATAGTATTGAATGATTCCATAGCATTTTTAAATGTAAATTGGCCAATAAACGATGTTGTAGATGACAATGGAAATTTTCTTTGCAAACCGTCTGATGCTGTAAATTATTGTGTGGACAAAAATGGAATAAATCAAGTTGAATATGAGGTAAATCCTTGAGAATTTTCCTATGATTATAATGTATGCTCATTGACTTTGTGCATAAAAATTTTTGTCCGAACATTATTGCGGGCGTATCGATGTTTCTAGTCGTATTCTCCTATGTTGACTCGACTAGGCTCATGTCCGCAGACAGCGCTTTCGTCTATGACCGGGACGGCAACCTGGTGGAGGACAGGTCGAAGAATTTGAAGATCGCCTACGACTGGCGGGGAATGCCGGTGGAGTTTGTCAGAAAAATCGATGACGATTCGCTAAAACTCGTGATGGCCTACGACGGCTCGGGTAGAAGGATTTCGAAGACGAGGCTGCGCAAGGAAACGGGTGCATCCGAATGGACCAAGGAACGCGCCACCCACTACACCGGCATCGGCACGGAAATCCGGGAGAACTTCACGGAAAATGATTCGTCCACGAAAGTCGTCGTCAATATGCCTCAGGGACTGGGAAGGTATGGAATGGAGTCTGATGACGGAACACGCAAGGGAAACGATTTCTACTTGAAGAATCATCTGGGTAGCACGATGGCGGTCTATCGCACCACGGGGACGACTGCTGGGCTGCCTGTGCTTCAACACGCCTACGATTACCGATCTTTCGGCGAACAGGTCGATTTGATGCCGCCCGCTGAAAAGGTGACGGAAACGTTTACCGGAAAAGAATTGGATGACGAAACCGAGCTGAACTACTTTGGTGCAAGGTATCTCGATCCTATGCTCGGATTGTGGATTAGTGTGGATTTGGCAGGGCAGTTTGCAAGCCCGTATCTGTATGCGGGGAATGGGCTGAATCCGATAAATGGGGTGGATGAGGACGGGGATGTTTTACTTTTTGTCCCGGGTTCGTCTCCAGAATTTAAAGCTGAATTTGCTAGAGCGATTCAGTATTTAAATAATGGAAAATCTTCTTCTGTTTTTGCTGCGTTGCAAAAACGAAAGGAAATTGTTTACATTAAAGAGGCTGGAATAGACGAAACCTACATCATAGTAGTCTATACCAACAACCAAAGCTTTACGATTGCAATTCACAATTCCTCCTTGTTTAAGTATTTTGATTGACAATGAATCCTATTCGCCTATGCGACGCAAACAAAGCAATATCCATGCCAACAGTCAAAAATGCCGAAATTGCGTATTTTCGATGCTAAAACCGGCGACATTCGCTCTCACGGCGTTTCAATACTGAACAAAAAAGCAAACATTGTTCAATTTTGAAACTTTTTCTCATTTTCCAAATCGAAACCTTGCCTTTTGTATAAAAATAATGTAAATTTTGAGAAGAAATCTAAAAATTCAAGGATGCAGAATTATGCTTTTATCGTTTACCGTTGGCAATTTTCGTTCATTTAAAGAGAACAAAACTTTTTCTTTGAAGGCAGCCTCCATTCAGGAACTCAAGGAATTTGTGCGTGAAGATTGCGGCGAAAGCATTCTGCCTGTTACAGCAATTTACGGTGCTAATTCAAGCGGCAAAAGTAACCTTCTTATAGCCATGACGGCAATGAGAGGTATTCTGTTGTCGTCCTTCAAAACGAATCCTACAGAAGATCTCGACACCGACATATTTAAACTAGACGAAGCATATTCTCAAAAAAACACTCACTTTGAAGTTGTATGCACTATAGATTCAAAAATATTCCGTTACGGTTTCGAGTATAACGCAAAAAAAATAACGAAAGAGTGGCTTTTCGATGCAACTAAGGGCAAAGAGAAATTGCTTTTTACTCGCAACGAAAATGGGATAGGAGTAGATGAAAAATTCGCAGAAGGTCAAGGAAAAGAAGAAATGACCACAGATAACAAGCTATTCCTTTCCTTGGTCGCAAATTTTAATGGAAAAATATCTTATTCCGTTATGAACTGGTTCCAACATTTCAACGTCATTTCTGGAATAAACGATGAGGATTTCAAATTATTTTCCATTAACTACCTCACAAAAGACTCGCCCGAAGCAGCCAAGGCGAATAATTTCTTAGGAAATATGGATTTAGGATTTTCAATTTTGAAGAAGAGCGAATTGAATTTTGAAGAAACTCTTCCTCCTGATTTCCCTGAAGATTTAAGAAAAGACCTGTTGAAAAAATACCCTAATTCAAAAACACCGCTCTTAAAATCCGGGCACATAGTTCATTTAAATGACGGAACCTCTACAGAACAGTTTTTTTCTGTAGAAGAAATGGAATCCGAAGGAACGAAAAAAATTCTCAATATGTCCGGCCCCATCATGGACACCTTAACAAACGGTTATACTCTTGTCATTGATGAACTAGACGCTAAGCTACATCCTTTATTAACAAGAAAAATCATTGAAACATTTAATTCTCCAGAAACCAACCCAAACAAGGCTCAATTAATTTTTGCAACACATGATACAAATTTATTAAGCAACAAAATATTACGACGAGATCAGATTTGGTTTACAGAAAAAGACAGAAATGACGAATCAACAGACATTTATCCGCTAAGCGATATCAGAGAACAGAATGGCGACAAAATTCGAAATGACCGCATTTATGAAAAAGATTATATAAATGGAAAATACGGCGCAATTCCTTACTTGAGAGGTTAATATGAAAAAACTCTCGTTAGAAGAAATTGCCAAAGAAGAAGAGCTGCACGCTCAACGAATCGAGCAAGAATCGCAACCAAAAGAACGATTTGTAAAGCTCACTTTCCTGATTGCAACCGAAGGCACACAGACAGAGCCCAATTATTTCAATGCTCTCAAAAAAGAACTCGAAAAATCAAATCGCTTCAGCATAGATATTTCCGTGCAAGGCAAAGGAAAACCAACAACCACACTCGTCAACAAAGTTTATCGCCAGATAAAATACAACAACCAGGAATACGACCGCGTCTAGGTTGTCTTTGACAGAGACGAATTTTCCGATTTTGATGAAGCTATTCAACAGGCCGCAGATTATAAAATCAATTGCGCCTGGTCAAATGAAAGTTTTGAACTTTGGCTATTGCTACACTTCAAAGATGTTTCTGAACATACGAACCGAAAAGATCTCTGCAATTTGCTAGAAGCCGCCATTCGCAACGAATTGCACAAAATCGATCCAAACACCCTTTACGACTACTCTAAAGGCGACTCCGAAATTTACGAACACGTAACAAAACTCGGAAGTGAAACGGATGCTTTTGCAAGAGCCGAAACTCTTAAAAATAAATCCAAAGAATCAAGCAATGCTCCAAGTGCACAAAATCCTTGTACGCATGTAGATGAACTCGTTTTTGAATTGAGACATCCCGAACTGACAGCAGAAAAGATAAAAGATTGTAGCGCTTAACCGCAACTTGGAAAAAATTGAGGAAGCTAATAAGGTGTATATTTCCAACCAAGGAGCCACCTTATGGCAGAAGAAAATAAACCTGAAAAACAGAAACGTCGCCGCCTGAGTGCGGAGGACAAAGTCAAAATCCTGAGCGAAATTCTCCTCAAGGGCAGGGGCTTATCTGAACTTGCGGACGAGTACAAGATACATCCGAACAAAATTCTCGAATGGAGGAAGGTACTTTTCGAATCCGCTACGGGGATTTTCGAGCAGAAACGCCCCGACATAACCGAAAAGGCGCAACAGCGTAAAATAGACGCTCTCGAGAAAACCCTGGCCGACAAGGATGCCGTCATCGCCGACATCGCTCAGGAGAACCTGGCCCTCAAAAAAAATTAACTGGCCGTCCCTAGGAAAGAAGAAAATGAGCCTCTCCGAACGGACCGCCATCATTGCGGAAATCGACGCCATTTACGCAAGGACGGGAATCGCCCCGTCCAGGCTGGTATCCTTTTTGGGAATCCCGCAAAGTACATGGAACAACTGGGTTTCGCGGAGGAAGGCGGAAACGCGGCATAACCACGATACGCCGAAGTCCAACTGGATGACCCCGGAAGAGACTCGCGCCATCGTCGACTTCTGCAAACAGTACAAGGACCATCTGCATGGATACCGCTACCTGGCCTGGCTTATGGTAGACAGGGATATCGCATACGCCCGTCCATCGACGGTTTACAACATACTGAAGAGGAACAACCTTTTCGGCAAATGGGCTTTTCCTGCGGAAGCGCGGAAAAAGGGGTTCGACCAGCCGACACGTCCGAATGAACAGTGGCATACGGATTATTCCTACGTCAGAGTTTGCGGAGTGTTCTTCTACTTCGCCTGCGTCCTGGACGGGTTCAGCCGCAAGGTTCTCGTCTGGGACCTTTTCTCCACGATGGAAGGCTTGAACGTTGAAATTCTCGTGACCAGGGCGAAGGAACTCCATCCCGATGCGCATGCCCGCATAATCCACGATAACGGGAAGCAGTTCGCCTCGAAGGATTTCCTCGATCTGGTTTCGAAACTTGAACTCAGGGAGACCTCTACATCTCCCTTCCATCCGCAAAGCAACGGGAAAGTGGAACGTTTTCACAAGACCCTCAAGGCGGAGGAAGTCCGTCGTGACGCTTACCAGGACTATTCCGATGCAAAGAGGAAAATGTCGGACTGGATCAATTACTACAACTCGGAACGGCTACATTCCGCAATCGGATTCCTGACTCCTGACGAGGTTTTCGCAGGAAAGATGGAGGAACGACTTGCAGAACGAAGAACAAAATTGTATAATGCGACAAGAGAACGTGAGGACTATTGGGCTAACCAACCGACCTGACGGAATCCCTTATTAGCTTTGTTAAAATTTTCCAAGTTCAACTTGGGCGGGACAGAAAGAACAGAGGCGATTTTCTTTTGAACAGAAATATCTGCGGGCACAATAATTTCAGTTCTTCTTAAATCATCGTTATACAACCTTAAAATCGTACTACCATTCGACACTTTCCATTTTACATTTTTATAAGCGTAATACAAAAGTGCGTTCACAACTTTAGTTTCATCATTCTCAATCCATACAATATTTGAATCTTGAAAATATGCTTCTTCACCATTAAACACAACTGTGCGACCAATAGTTCCTGCTGCAGAAATTAGAACATCCCCTTTTTTAGGGTAAGAATATTTTGCTTTATACTCTTCAAATTTCTTTCTTGAAATGAAGACATCTGCAACATCGCCAAAAGTCCCGATTTTAAAAAAGGGAATTCCTGAAACAGTATTGGTTTCTTCTTTAAGAATGCGTTTACACATTCTTACTTCGCCAATATCACCCAACTTATGCTTCTTCATTTCCATATTCAACTTCACCCGATTTTTTGCCACACGGATTCGGAAAATCTAACGATTTTCCTGATTGAGATTCTTTTTCTTTTCAATAACAATCATAATATCATTCTCCTTGATTTTCCGTCAGGAAAATCGAATCCGTGTGGCGTCGTATGCGGCATGTTTTTCCTCTTCATGGATTCTATCGCCTCTTCGAGACTCCAGAATGACAGAGAACTAATTTTCGTTTCCTTGATTCGGTCATTTTCCAATTTATACTCCATCCTTGATAATCCAATATCCGTTCTTTTTTCCTCCAACATATTCAATCAGTCCAAGTTCCTTCAAAACAGCAAAATGTTTCTTTACCGCTCTTGATGTCAAGCCGATGACTTCAGCGATATCCGCCGAAGTGGCTCCGGGGTTCTTTTTCAGTTCTTCGAAGGTTTTTAGAGCCCCGTCAGAAATCTTTTGGGGAACTTTTGGGGAACTTTTTGGGGAACTTTTTGGGGAACTTTTTGTTGATTTCCGCGTCCTATAGATAGTCGCAGTAAAGAATTCTTCATCGGCAGAATAAACGACTTCATTCAAGCCGCTTTCTTTGCAGAGTTCCCTGATTCGCTTTATCCCCGTCCCCCACTTTTCAACGATTCCCATTTTCAAGAATACATCCGCAACCAGTTCATTTCGAATACTGGAAATTCCTGAGAGCATCTTTTCCATGGTCAGGCCGCCATACAGTCCACCCGGGTTTGTAATTTCAATGCGGTCATCGAAGATGCAAACCTGAATATTCGAATGCGCCAGGTAGTTCCGGTGCATCACGGCATTCACAATAAGTTCACGGATTACTTCAACAGGAATTTCGGGAATGTCCTTCCGATACAAGCCCTTAATCTCGGCGCCGATATTTATATGCTGCAAAATAAAGTTATAGGCGTTTTCAATTTGTTCGTAAATCGGGCCGTCAAATTCCTTGCTGTCCAAAAAGAAAACCTTATCCGTTCCCTTGAAAACACCGCACTGGATACGGGCAAAATGCAAATCGTTTTCAGCCAGCAACCGATACGCAACAGATGGGAGCAATTTGCCATTTTCTTCTTTGAGGAGGCCCCACCCAAGCATATTTTCAAGTTTCACGGAGCGTTTTTGGCTGTATTTGCCAACAACCTGGCAAAGATTTTTTACGGCATTTTCATTTGCGGGAGCGTGTCTTTCAAAAAGTTTGTCGTAAGATTTTCCTTCACCCCAAAGGACCAGTTCCTTTATCTTTTCTCTTTCGGCTTTTCGCGTGGTTGTCGCCACACGGATGTAAACGCCATCCAGGCTTCCTTCGGCTTTCAAGTAATACGGCTGGTTCTGGCCGGGGAGAATTTCTGTGATTACAATCGTTTTGTCTTCTATGGTTTCAAATGTGATACGCGGATTTATTTGCGGCTGAATGGAATCGCTAATCATATTGGCAAGGGAATCCATGAACTTAAAAACCTTGCCGTTGTCTATTCCAAAAACTTCAAGCGTTTTGTCGTCAACGCCAAACACGACCCTGCCACCTTTGCCATTGGAAAAGGCGACGATAGTCTTCAACAATTTTGAATCCTTAGAGGGAAATTCCCGTTTGAACTCAAGCGTCTCGGTTTCGCCCTTTTTGATCTCTTCTATGTTCATCTTCGCTGTTCCTTATGGCAATTTATTGGGGACATTTTGATTAGGGGCATTAGGGACAATTGGGGACATTTAGAGACATTTCCCCGCGAATTTGAGGCTTGTGAGATTTTTCAGGATTTGCTTGTCCAGCGCGACACCTTCATTGGAAAGCGTTTCCAGTTCCTTGGCAAATCCCTTTATCTTCGCCTTGAATTCTTCGGGGGTTATCTCCACATATTCCACCTTGATATCAAAGTATTGACCTGCACTCAGACTGTAGCCTTTTTCCTTAATATCCTTGTAACTTACCGCAACAGAGAAATCTTCCACTGTTTTCTTTTTGCGGAAGGTGGTTACAATCTTCTCGATTTCTTCGGGGCGTAAACGGCGCTTCTGGTTGTTGCCTTCCTTGTATTCTTCGCCAAGTTTGCTGGCGTCAATCAAAATCACCTTGTCGGAATCTTTCTTGGGCGATTTGTCGAAGAACAGCACAGAGACGTTGGTGCCGGTATTTGCAAACACGTTGCTCGGCATGCTGACCACGCCACTAACGATATGCTTGTCGGTAATGTATTCCAGGATTCGCTTTTCTACGCCGGACTTGCTGGTAATAAAACCAGTCGGGATAACGATTGCGCCCTTGCCTTCGGCCTTGATGGAGTTAATCACATGCTGAATAAAGCAGGTGTAAATGGCCATCTTGGGTTTGTTGGGGTCAACTTTCTTCACCTTGTTGGGGACACCAGCCCAAAAACGGACACTGTCTGCCGCCAGGGTGTCGGAATACTCAGGGAAGTCCAATTTGAACGGAGGATTGCTTACCACAAAATCAAACTTCTTGAGGCTTCCGTCTTTTTCCACATGGGCGGGTTCCAAAAGTGTGTTCCCCTGCACCACATTAGGCAAACTGCCTACCAAATTGTTCAAGATTAAATTCAGTCGCAGCATTTCGCTGGACTTGTCAGAAATATCCTGGCTGTAAAATGGAGCAACGGTCTTCGCCAATCTGGTGAGCGAGCGCCATAAGGAGCGTGCCGGTTCCGGCACTGGGGTCGTAGCAAGTCGCGCCCTTGTATTCAACTTCGGGATTCACCAAAAGTTGAGCCATCACCTGGGCAATGGCACGGGGCGTAAAGTATTCCGCATACTTACCGCCACCGGCGTTGTTGTAATCCTTGATCAGGTATTCAAAAATACCGCTAAAGAAGTCGTATTTTTCGTGGAACACTTTTTCAAAGTTGAATTCGGCAATGTTCTTCACCAAAGCCTTGGCAAAAGCATCGCGCTTGCCGATATCCGTAACGTAGGGAGTCACCGCAGCAAAGATGTTCACCTTCGCCTTGCCCGAAGTCACCACCGAAAACTGGTCCTGGTTATAGGTCGCAATTTCCACCAAGGTGGAATCCAGCATGGCAGAGAAATCGCCCTGAGTCGACGCGTTATACAAGTGGCTCAAGGTCTGGTGCGGCTTGATCAGGGGCACGCCACCGCCCATGTAAGAGAATAAATCCTCGACTTCTTCGTCGGTAAAAGAATCGTATTCGGTATCCCACTTTTCGGCCTTGCTCAAACGCTTTTTGTAAGGAGTCTTTTGGTTCTTGGCTTCAAAAGCAAACTTGTCGTTAAAGAACTTGTAAAGGAATATCTCTGTGATTATCTTGTATTCGTTGCCGCCATTTGCAAGGCCATACGCACCCGTCGTACTTTTAAGGGAATCAATAAGGGCTATGGTTTTGGCTTTGAGTTCTTCGGTGTTCATTTACACTCCATAACTATTATACTGATGGATGTATTCATTAGAAATCAGGTTGCTAATGAATTTGCGGTCATCAAGACTTGCGGTTAAATCAAGGTCCATGAACTTGTGGCTTACGCTGCCCAAAATATCTTTGCGAAGTTTGTCTTCATTCTCCACGATTCCGGGATTCTTTTCAAACAGGTAGTCAGCGGATTCCTTGATTTCAATAAGGCTCCTTTGAATTTCAAATTCTTCTTTGGAAAGCAGCGGCTTTTCCTTTTTATCGCTTTGGTCGCGCTTTGCGTTTTCTTCTACAATTCGCTTGTGGATGCGGACAAATCGCTCGTCGTCCTTGTAATGGGCCTTCAGCACGCGGTTTTTGCGATTGATTTCCTTGATTTTCTTCATCACGTCTTTCAGGTAGAAAATGCTGTCTTCGGCTTCGGCTTCGGTTTTGTCTTTAGGAATATAGCCGTGTTCCCTGAAGTATTTTTTGAATTCTTTAATAAGGTTAACGAACTTGTCTTCTTTCTTGTCGAAGTTGGCGTCAAACTCGGCACGAACTTTTTCGACTTCTTCCTGGAGGCTGTTGATGATTATCTTGAGTTCTTCGGAAATGCCCTTGCGGAATTCAAAATCCAGACTGTCGAGAATGGCGTTAATCATGCCTGAGACATCTTCACTATGGTCGTTGCCTTCCTTAAAGTGGATGGTCGCTATGCGGCGATCCACTTCACGCAGCAATACAGGGATACCGCCGGGCAACATGTTCTTATACTTGTCCTGCAATTCCTCGTTTCCGCTAGAACGGATTCTGTTGCCCAGACCCTTCGCATCTTCAAGAATTTTACGAAGGCGGTACAACGGTTCCTTGTCGTCAAATTCGTCAATGACTTTGCGGAATTCCTCATAATTCTCCGTGGGGAAATTCCACAAGAAATTCGTCAACTCCTTAATTTGCCGCTCGACTTCTTCGGGATTTTCAATAATCGCTTGGCCCGGATTTGCGGGAAGATTCAAGGTCGGGTCATCCGTAGTCTTGTTCAGTTCCCGCAAATAGCGGTCATTGGTGGCGTCGAAGTTTTCCTTGATGTCCACAAAATCCACCACATAGCCATATTTGAAATCCTTGTATGGGCGATTAACTCGGGTCAGCGCTTGCAACAAATCGTGTCCATCCAATTTGCGCCCAAGATACAACTTCTTCAAACGATTTGCGTCGAAGCCGGTCAGGAGCATTTTGTTGACAATCAAAAAGTCTGTCGCCATGTTCTTTTTGTAGTCCACGATGTATTCCTTACGTTCCTTCTTGTCGCCTTCGTCATGGAGAATCAACGACGCCTTCAAAGGCTTTTCAAAGAAAGAAGCATTGTAATGCATCAGCTTTTCCGCTGCCATCAATGCAATTTCTTCTTTCTTTTTCTCGATAACACTTAAAGCAAGATCATAGCGCTCGTTCCACAAGGCATAAAGTTTACGGGCCTGCTCATTGGTTTTGCAAACAATCATGGCCCCCACAGACTTGTCGTCACATGCAATGCGGAACGAAGTGAAATCGTCGATGATATAATCCAGCAAGGCATTCAGATACTTGGGATGCTCGATGATGGCATCCTTATCGATGTCGCTCTTTTTGACTTGAATCTGGTTTGCCGAATTATTTGGCGGATTTTCGTCGCTAACGCGACTTAGGTTTGTAGTTTAACTTGCGTATAAATATACTCTAAAGGGGTCATAAAGTCAAGCCTTTTTCGAGGCCTGTTGTTCAGTTTATCCTGTATCCAGCGAACTTTCCGGGGAGAGATTCCCTTGAACGACTCCTTCTTGGGAAGATATTGGCGTATTAGACCGTTCATGTTCTCGTTGGCACCGCGCTCCCAGGAGTGGTACGGGTTCGCAAAGTAGTAATCCGCCTTCATAGCTTTCGCTATTTCTGCGTGACAGGCGAACTCCTTCCCGTTGTCCGAAGTGATTGTGAGAATCTTGACTTCGAACGTTTTCTCAAAGTCCTTCAGCGCCCTCACAAGCGTTCTCTTCAGGTCTTTCGCGTTCTTCGTCGGAAGATACCTTATCAGGCTGTAATTCGTCATCCTGTCGTTGATCGTGAGCAGGTTCGCGTCATGGTCCGCGCTGTTTATCAGGTCTATCTCGATGTCGCCTACGCGTGATTTCTCGTCCACGATTGCCGGACGTTCCTCGATGGGCACGCGGCCTACAATCTGGCCTCTCTTGTCCTTCTTCTCCCCGCGCTTACGGTATGGTTTCTTGCCGTGCCGCAAGTGCTTCTTCAGGTCCTCGTCCTTGTTCACATGCCTGTATATCGTGGCGACGCTAGGGACACCCATCCCATCGAGTTTCGCGCGTCCGTTCACCTGTTCGGGAGAGTAGTCTTCCTTGATTTTCCCGTCCACGATTTTCCAGTCGTCCTCGTCGTAGTCGTAATGCAGGTGACTTGTCGCGGCAAGGAGGTCTGCCCGTTCCTGCGACTTGACCGGGTCGTAATGCTGGCGGCCGCCGCCCCTGTTTAGTTCCCTGTAGATTGTGGATTTGTGGACCTTCAGCTGCAAGGCTATGTTTTTCGGGGGGATCTTTGCCGCATTGAGCGCTCGTATTTCGTATCTTTGTGCTTGGTTGAGACTCACCGCCATGTCCTTTTTTGGTAGAATCGGCAAGGTAGAAAAGTTTCGGCCAGGTTCCCCAGGGGCTAGCCCTAGGGAACTTTTTTTCTTCCCGATTCAACCTATATCAGTCGCATTGACGGTGAAAATTCGCGTTTTCAAGTTCGTCAAGAATCCCCTGCAAAGTTTCCTTGTAGCGGGTTTCGATAGGCTCCCGCATCAACTTGAGGGTGTAACCGTCCGCAATGGACTTGTCGTAATAGTAGGTGTGAATGTAATCGCCAAACACGCGCCAGGATTCCCGTTCCGCACGAAGCAAAGGCGTTCCGGTAAGGGCTAGTTTTACCGCATGTTTGCCGGCACTTAAAAGGTTTGCGAGGAAAGCACCTTTGGGATTGTAGCCCCGATGTGCTTCGTCAATAAAGAAAATCGCTGCAAGTTCGTGTTGTACCCGGCGGAAATATCCACGGGGGCCTTGTCTTCGGCAAACTTCTGGATATTCACCACGGTGATTTCCAGTTTGCCTTCGGCACTCTTCACCAATTGCGTATTCTTGATGTCTGCCATCAGCTGCACACGGTCTTCGACAGTCTGCACCACAAGGCCGCGGGCGGAAAATTCGTCGCAAGCCTGTTCCATCAAGTCAATACGGTCCACGATGAAATAAAACTTGGCGGGAATGGACTTCCTTGCAAAATAATCGGTAAGACTTTTGACAGAGTAATACGCCAAGGCAGTCTTGCCCGAACCTTGCGTATGCCAAATGATTCCGCTCTTTACGCCTTCATCCAGTTTTTTACGGATGGCAAACGAGGCGAAAAGTTGCTGGTAGCGCATGACATGTTTTTCGAGAACCTTAATCTTTTCGCCATTGTCTTTTTCGACAGTCTTTTCCACGTATGCAAAGCCATAGCGAAGCAGGAACAAGAAACGTTCCTTGCTGAATAGCGAAGTCAGAATGCGATTGGTGGGAGTCGTCGCCTTGCAATTCGTGGCATACTCCGGATGGCATTTCAGGGAAACGCAATTCCTGTGCTTAAGAATCCGTTTTTCCGTATCTTCTGAAACGTCCCGATATGGATACTGGAGACCGAATTTTTCATCTTCTTCGCGGAATACATTGAAAAAGGATTTTTCCTTGCCGATGCAAGCATAAAACGCCCCTTGGACAGGGACACGGTTTACATTGTCGTATTCCTGGTTGTTGCTGAAAATCATCAGTTGGGTGATGTTCAGAAAACGCCTGAAACTTTTGTTGGGCAAACGTTTCTGGTTCGTGCGGTTTTGCTCGGCAACGACGCCTTCCGCGTTATTCGGCTTTTTTACTTCGATAAAGGCCAAAGGCAAACCGTTCACAAAGCAAGTGACATCGGGGCGGAAACTGTCGTGCGTTTCTGGATTTTCGCATGGGAGTTCCGTCGTGACAAGCCAGCTATTGTTCTCCGGATTTTCAAAGTCAATCAGCTTGATTCCAGAATTTGAAGAGAGAATCTGGTAAAATTCACGGCCAAGATCGTCGTTGCCGAGTTTGCTCAACGCATATTTGACGAAAATTTCAAGTTCATGGAGCTTCCGCTCTGGATTCAAGCGAACGAGTGTTTTAAGGAATTCATCGGTAAGGACGTTGTTGTTCTTGTCCAGCCGCCCCATTGGAGTTCCTTCTCCATATTCCGCAAAATAAGTGTAACCTAAACGGCACAGATGAAGTGCCGCAGGAACTTGAACTCGAGTACATTCGTTAAATCCGGCCATATAAAAAAGTCGTTTGCTTGTAATTTAATTAAATCTGTACGACAAAAAATGACGACGGATAAAATTTCACCCGATTTCTCCGTAAAGGAATGGGTTCTTTGTTTTTTCAAGCCTTTTGAAATCAAACGACGCAAACGGAAAATTTCCCGGCCTAAAGAGAAGGGGGCGGAACTATCGCCATCTGCGAAAGGAAATTCCCTCTTGGAAAAGTCAGCCAAACGTGCTTCGCAAAAAGGAAAGAATGGTGTGATTCAGAAAAGCTGCGAAAAAGTACGATTCTCTAGTCTTGAAACGAAGAACTTTGGCGCTTGCGAAATGTCGTTTGAAAACTGGCAGAAACCGTCTGGAAGGACAATTCGCCGAGGGAAGTAAAGCTTCCAAGGCCCGAGGGCAGGCGAGTGGGAAAGAATAAAAAAATTGAACCTCTAGCATTTGGCGCGGGGCGCAATGGGAATGCGCGTTCTGCGCCATATCGTTTTTTGTATTTGCCAGATTTTCTGCGGCGTTTATTTCCGAAAGGAATTTGTGTGTAATCCGTAAAAGTCAAATTTCGATTTTGTGGTCTTTCAGTTTGCGCCAGAGGGTCGCGCGGCTGATGCCCAGCCTTTCGGCGACTTCGGTTTTGTTGCCTTTGCAAATGTCGAGTGCGCGCAGAATGTGTTGCTTTTCCATTTCGTCCAGAGTCAGGATTTCGTTGAAATGCGGCGTGGGCAGTGCGGCGGGAGTTGGTATTGTCAAAGCTCCCGAAGGGGTCGCCGGATTTTTGGGAGCGGGGAGCAGGTCTTTGGTCTGTTGCAGCGGTGCCTGGCTGAGCTCGTCGGGCAGGTCTTCTAGCCGGATGGTCCCGTTTTCCGCCAAGATGACGGCGTGTTCGACGATGTTTTCGAGTTCGCGTACGTTTCCGGGATAGTTGTAGGTGGCAAGTGCCATCTGTGCAGCGGGTTCGATTTTGTGGATGACCTTGGACTCTTCCTTTTCAAATTTGAGAAGGAAATACTTGACGAGATTGGGAATGGTGGCGCGGCGTTCCCGGAGCGGCGGGACATGGATGTGGAAGGTGTTCAGTCGGTAGTAGAGGTCTTCTCGAAAAGTTTTGTTCGCCATGCCGAGGGCGAGGTCCGCATTTGTCGCGGCGAGGATGCGCACGTCGAGGTAGCGGGTTTCGGTGTCGCCGACCCGGCGCGTTTCGTGGCTTTGCAAAAAACGGAGCAGTTTCACTTGGGTCGCCGCCGAGAGTTCGCCGATTTCGTCTAAAAAGAGGGTGCCGCCGTTGGCTTCTTCAAAGAGCCCCTTTTTGTCCGACGCTCCGGTAAAGGCTCCCTTTTTGCTGCCGAAGAGTTCGCTTTCGATCAGGTTCTCGGGAATGGCACTGCAATTGACGGCAATGAAAGGGGCGTTCGCCCTTTTGGAAAGACGGTGCACGATGCGCGCGAGAAATTCCTTGCCCGAGCCGGATTCGCCGGTAATCAGGATGGAACTCGTCGTCGGGGAGACCTTGTAGAGGAGCCGCAGAATCTTTTGCATCCCGGCGGAATCGCCCAGAAGATTTTCCAGAAGATGGTCCTGGAGTTCGCGGTAATTGCTGGAATCCCTGAGCCCTTGCCGGTATTTTCGGGCGAGATCTTCCAGGGTGCGGACTTCTACCGGCTTTAGCAGATAGGAGGCTGCCCCATGGGAAATGGCGTTTTCCGCTTCTTTGGAGGTGGCGGGAGTGCAGAGGAGCACGACCTCCGCTTCCGGATTGTGCGACTTGAGAAAGCTGATGACGTCCACGTCTTTGTGCAGCAGCAAAGAAATATCGATGAATGCGAAATCAATGGGATTCTCATCGATAATGTTGAATAGGGCCGAAGAATCGGAAACGGTGAACAGGGACACGTCGGAAAGGGACCAGGCCGAGGCGACTCTGTCCAGCATTTTCCTGTCGGCGTCTGCTAACAGGACGTTCATCGGGGGGGGCTAGGCTTGCTTGTGGGACTGGACGATTTCATCGACTTTGGCAATGAGATCTTTGTAGTTGGGCGGCTTGGAGAAGATGGAGGTGACGCCGAAATTCTTGGCGATGCTCAGGTAATCTTCGGAAGAGGTTCTTCCGCCGCCGCTGATGGCAATCACGCGGTCGAGCTGGTTCTTGTTCCGGAAATCCAGAATGATGTCGAAGCCGTTCTGCCCCTGCATGATGATGTCGGTGATGACAGCGGCGTATTCGTTTTTGTCGTAGAGTTCTTTGGCCGATTTGCCGTCGGCTGCGGTATCCACTTCGTAGCCGGACATGTTCAGCATATCTTTCAGTACGGAACGAATGTCTTCTTTGTCGTCGATGACGAGTACTTTATCCATGTTTTTCATCCTCTGTAGTTTTGGTCATTGGCCAATATAACTTAAATGTAGTTCCTTTTCCGATGATTGATTTGACATCGATGTAAGCATTTGCCGCTTTAATGAGCTGGAGAGAAACCGAGAGCCCGATTCCCATTCCTTCTCCCGGTGGTCGGGTCGTGAAATAGGGGGTGAAAATGTGCTTGACGACGTCGGGATTCATGCCGGAGCCCGTGTCTTCGACGGAGATGAGCAGGTAGCTGCCCGCCGGAATCGTGGAATACGCAGTGACGATTTTTTCGGGAATGTCGATTTTTTGGCAGCTGTAGGTCAGCGTGCCGCCGTCTTTCATGGCGAGAATGGCGTTTTTCCCCATGTTCAGCATGACGCGGTGGAAGTCGGTCGGATTGCCGTAAGCGGTCATGTCGCTGGAGGAATTCTTGATGATTTTGATGTTGGGCGGGAGTGTCGCTTGCAGGGATTCTTCGATTTCGTCGAATACGAGGGAGACGTTGAAATGCGCAAACGTTTTTTCTTGGTCGCTCTCCCGGGCTTTGAGATGCTCGTAAGTGCGCTTGACCAGATCCGTCGCGTTGTTCAGCGAGTGCTGCATTTTTTCCAGATACTGCTCGGCTCTGGCGGTTTCGGCGTTCTTGGGAAGGGTCGTCTCGGCGAGATCCCGGTATCCGATGACGACGGCGAGGATGTTGTTGAAATCGTGCGCGAGCCCACCTGCGACGTTGCTCATGTCTTCAAAATTGGAGGCCTTGAGCAGATTTTCTTTCAGCTGGTTTCTTTCTTCTTCGAGGGCGTGGAAGTCGGTGGTGTCCTCGATGAGTCCCAGAATGCCGTCCACCCGGTTCGCTTCGTCGAACATGGGAATGCAGATGTGCTTTTCCCAGCGCTTTTTTCCGTTCGGGTCGATGTGCGTTTCGTTTCTGACGGCGATTTTCCCCGGCGATTGCAGGGCCTGCTTTTCCAGGTCGGTAAAAGGCGGGTCGTCTATCTGGCTGATTTTATATCCGCGTTCCTGAATATCTTTTTTGTTTTGCTGGGAATAGGAACCGATTTGCTTTTTGGACCAAAGGCGGATGGGCAGATAGTCCAGCAGGGATTGCAGGAAAAGGCTCTGGCTGCGGTTGAGCTTTTGAAGGCTGAGGAAGCGGGCGTTGATGGAATTGAGATTGTCTTGGAAGGCTTTTTCGAGGATGCTGTTCTTCTGTTTGCTCTCTTGGCTTTTTTGCATATCGTCGAGGTCGATTCTGTAGCCGATAAAGATGTTGTTGGAATATAGCGGGCTTACCGAAACGGATGTGGCGACATTTGTCTTTTGAATGATCGCCGGGATGTTGTGCATTTCGTTCAAGGGCAGGATGGATGGAAAAAAGTAGCTGATCGGTTTTTGCAAAATCGCTTTGCTGCCGACGCCGAACATCTGCAACGCCGCACGATTGGCGAGTTCCACATTGCCGTTGGAATTCAAAATCAGAACTCCTTTTTCTAAACTTTGAACGATTTCGTTTAGAATTTTGGGCAAGTCCATTTCGGTCTTGCTGATGGCGAAAATGGAGAAGAATAGGGTGACGGTGATGATGGGCGGATTTTCGTCGCTAACGCGACTTAGGTTTGTAGTTTAACTTGCGTATAAATATACTCTAAAGGGGTCATAAAGTCAAGCCTTTTTCGAGGCCTGTTGTTCAGTTTATCCTGTATCCAGCGAACTTTCCGGGGAGAGATTCCCTTGAACGACTCCTTCTTGGGAAGATATTGGCGTATTAGACCGTTCATGTTCTCGTTGGCACCGCGCTCCCAGGAGTGGTACGGGTTCGCAAAGTAGTAATCCGCCTTCATAGCTTTCGCTATTTCTGCGTGACAGGCGAACTCCTTCCCGTTGTCCGAAGTGATTGTGAGAATCTTGACTTCGAACGTTTTCTCAAAGTCCTTCAGCGCCCTCACAAGCGTTCTCTTCAGGTCTTTCGCGTTCTTCGTCGGAAGATACCTTATCAGGCTGTAATTCGTCATCCTGTCGTTGATCGTGAGCAGGTTCGCGTCATGGTCCGCGCTGTTTATCAGGTCTATCTCGATGTCGCCTACGCGTGATTTCTCGTCCACGATTGCCGGACGTTCCTCG
Organism: Fibrobacter sp. UWS1; assembly: GCF_002300445.1. Lineage (NCBI taxonomy): Bacteria > Pseudomonadati > Fibrobacterota > Fibrobacteria > Fibrobacterales > Fibrobacteraceae > Fibrobacter > Fibrobacter sp. UWS1. The sequence goes on along the minus strand of NZ_NSGW01000001.1, from coordinate 712,266 downwards.
ATGGGCACGCGGCCTACAATCTGGCCTCTCTTGTCCTTCTTCTCCCCGCGCTTACGGTATGGTTTCTTGCCGTGCCGCAAGTGCTTCTTCAGGTCCTCGTCCTTGTTCACATGCCTGTATATCGTGGCGACGCTAGGGACACCCATCCCATCGAGTTTCGCGCGTCCGTTCACCTGTTCGGGAGAGTAGTCTTCCTTGATTTTCCCGTCCACGATTTTCCAGTCGTCCTCGTCGTAGTCGTAATGCAGGTGACTTGTCGCGGCAAGGAGGTCTGCCCGTTCCTGCGACTTGACCGGGTCGTAATGCTGGCGGCCGCCGCCCCTGTTTAGTTCCCTGTAGATTGTGGATTTGTGGACCTTCAGCTGCAAGGCTATGTTTTTCGGGGGGATCTTTGCCGCATTGAGCGCTCGTATTTCGTATCTTTGTGCTTGGTTGAGACTCACCGCCATGTCCTTTTTTGGTAGAATCGGCAAGGTAGAAAAGTTTCGGCCAGGTTCCCCAGGGGCTAGCCCTAGGGAACTTTTTTTCTTCCCGATTCAACCTATATCAGTCGCATTGACGGTGAAAATTCGCGATGAATAGAAAAATGGAAGCGCTTTCCGCATAAATAAACAAACCGAATGCGGGCAAAATCGCGTCCAGCAAAAAGCCGGCGATAATGGAGGTTGCGCAAATGGAAAAGATGACGCGGTGAATGCGGTAAGCGTTTGTGCGAATGGATTGGAAGGCGATGATGGCGGCGAGGGCGACGGGCAGGATCAAAAACAGGAGGATGGCGATGTTCGCGAATTGGGAATTTTCGGCGGTGTAGCCGTACCAGTTCAGGGTGATTCCCGTGTAGAAATATCCGGAAAATCCGGTGAACAGGCAAAGAAGAATGCCGAGCAGATTCCAGCCGTTTAAAAAGCGCTGCACCGTTTTCCAGCCCGGGCGCAGGTTGTTTCCGGCAAGATCGATGATGATGCAGAAAATCGCGTAGCCATATTGGATCCAGCAAAAAACGCCGAGAATGTAGAACGTCATGCGGGTGGAATCCGTGATATACGAAGCGGGAAGCTGTTCAAGAAGCGCCAGGGAATTCCAGGTGATGTTCAGAAGCAGCAGGTAGATGAGCTTTTTTTGCAGCTGCTTGGCGAACGTGTTGGAAAGAATGGCGGACAGCAGCATCGGCAAAAGGGCGATGCTGATTAACAGGGATATCGTCCCGTGCAAAAAGTGGATGTCGAATTCAAAATCCATATCGCCTGCTTATATTTCGTTCACTTTATCCGCCGGATGCCGAAAGTCTGCGTTTTGGTGTAGGAATCCTTTGATGAGAACCTTTTGACGATGTCTTCGCCCAGAGTCTCGTCCGGAATGAATTTGGCGTCGATGTCGATTTTGGCGATATAGGCTCCGGTTCCTAGCGCGCGTCCGTTTTCCGCAACCAGTCCCTGGGTGCAACGCGTCAGCCATTGCAGGCGCATGACGACTTTGTTGTCGCTGGAAAGGTATTTGGGCGTCAGGGAAAAGTCCTGCTTGAAACGGTTTACGGCAGAACCGAGATTGGTGTAGAACGGAATGTCGAATTGGAACTGGACCAGTTTCCAAGCCGGCGACGTGCCGACGGAAGTGCCGCGGGGAATTCCCATATCGATGTCGTAGAGCATCCCTTCAAAAATGTAGGCGTTGGTGTCTGTGCTGAAAAGGAAGGTGTTCTTTTCGTAGAAATCCCATTTGCGGGTTTCCTGGTTCAAGACCACCAGCCGGAAAGGAGGCGCGTCGCTTTCGCAGCTCTCGGCATTTTCCGAAGAGATGTCGGATACGGGCTTGTGCGGGCGGACGTGGAAGGTGATGTGCGGATTCCCCGAACCGGAAACGGTCGCCCACGGATTTTCTGGAGAGGGCTTGTTTCCGCTTTTGTCGAGGAATACGCTAGCGTCCTCTGGCGCAAAGCGGATGCGGTCGCCTTCCTGGACGGCGGTTTCCGCATCCTGGTCGTAGAGCATGGTAAAGGACGAAGTGGCTAGATTGTAGCGGTATGCGGCGACGCCGATAGGACCGCTGCGTTCGCGCTGGATCAGGGTTTGCAGGGTGTCTCCGATGGCGAGGGGTTCGCTGGCTTCGACAAGCAGGGAGAGGAAGGTTCCCGCGTTTTTAACGCTGCCGGCGACGACGATGGGACCCGTCAGGTCTTCGGCCAAGGTGGAATCCTTTTCGTAATTGGCTCCGCTGCCTTTGTGCTGCGTCAAAAGTCCCGCCCCGATCAGATCGCCGCCTTTGGAGGAAAGCCCGGAATAGTTGCCGTTCGTGTTGCCGAATTTAAATGGCGAAGGCATTTGGGCGACGGCTTCGGCCCTGTCCTGAGACCAGTCCAATGCGCTTGTCCAGAGGGTTTCGGGAACGGCGCTTCCAAAAATGACGGAGATGCTGTCCGGCGCGTGCTTGGAATCCACAGGGGAGGCAAAGTTCATGACGACGTGTTCGGCTAGGCCGTCTCCATCGGCATCCGAGATGCTCGCGTATTTGAGGGGGATGGGCAAAATCTTGAGGGTGAACGGCAGGATCGGTGGCTCGCAGACTGTCGAAATGCCGTTGCCCGATTTGTCCGTAATCGTGGCGGAAGCAAGGAGCTGCCCGCGCATTCCTTCCGTAATGACGGAGTTCCCGCTGGCGTCAAAGGAAACCGTCCATTCCCACACGTTCATTTCTTCGTTGTAAATTTTGGAATTGGTTACGCTGGGGGTCGTGCTGAGCGGGTTGCCGTCGGCATCGAAGAGTGCGAGCGGCCAAGAGGTTCCCGGAGCGGAAATCGGTTCGGAGAACTGGATGTAAATCTTGTCGGCAGTCGCGCTTTCCGAGCGTTCCAAGACGGAGAGCGAAAGGACCGTCGGCGAAATGCCGTCCGTGTAAATGTCCTGGCTGGTTTCTGTTTTCCCGGAGATATTGCTTTCAAGGGTTATCCATCCTTCGGGATTCGCATAGATGGCGTTGTCTTTCGGGGTAAAGGAAACGGTCAGCAGGCTGTCGTCGATGGAGGCTTCTGTCACTTGAACTGTATCGCCGCGGTAGCCGAACGAAACCGATTGGAAGGATTGCCCTTCTTGGTAAGAGGTGGTCAAAATAATCTGGAGCTTGTCGGGAATGTTGTCGCAGTCCGAGTCGAGCATTTGTGCGGAACCGATAATCGGCCACGGGGGAAGTTCTTCAATCAGCAGGAGAGCCTTTGCCGAAGTGTAATTGTATTTGGAACTGGACGAGGCCGCTGTCGCATAGAGCCAGGTTTCCAAAGGCGTGTCGCTGGAAACGTAGAAGGTCGCCTTGCCCGCGGAAAGCGTCAGCGTGGTCGTGGCGATGTTGGCGGTGGCGCTCGTGTAGAAGAATGCGGAACCGTTTTCCAGGGAAAGGTTTATCGTGATGTCGTCGTCGGTAATCGGCGTGTCGGTGGAATCGTATAGGGTTACAATCACTTGGGTGCGTTTGCCGATGTAGGCCTTTGCCGTATCGACGTTGAACATCAGGTAGCGTTTTTCGAGGGGCGTTACAATGGAATCCCATTCCGCGTTGGTGCGAACCACTTTGCAGGCGCAGTCGTAGCTGCCGCTCTTGTTCGCCCCGTGATTGTGCCAGCTCACCCAGTCTATCATGTTGTTGCCGTAAGCGAGGTTTTTGGAAACGCTAAAAATGAAGTCGTCGTATTTTTCACATATTCGGTGTTTGCAAAATACGAAACGCCGTTGCCTTCGAAATCGTCGAGGAAGCCGGAAGGCGAAACCGTGCTTTCCCCGGAGAATGTTGCCGTGCGCGCGGTGTCTTCAATGGAAGTCGCGGGGGAGACGAATGGCGATTGGAAGTCGAGGGTCAGCGTGCGGAAAATCGTGAGGTCGCTGGAAGAGGGATCGTAGTCGGGAGCATAGCCGTAAATGTGCGAACCGTGATAATAGATGGTCACATAGGGGTTCTTGGTGTAGGCGATTTCCTTTTGCCCGTTCACGTCTTCGAGGAATGTCGATTCGGAGCCTTTATAGAGCGGGCCTTTGGTCAAGTCGATTCCGGCGAAACGCTCCGGGGCCGAGCTTTCTGTGTGCGGGCGAAGAGACCACGAGCCTTCGATGTCGCCGTAGGTGGCCCCGATGAGCTGCATTTCAAACTGGAAACTGCTCGACACGCCGATGGTGCCGTTCAAGAGGACGGGCAGGTAGTAGCCGCCGCTTGTCGCATCAAAAACCGCGGTTCCGTAAGAGAGCGTCATGGAACTCATGTCGTCGTAGGAAACCTTGACCAGCTGCCCCCAGCCCGTTGCCGAGACGCTCTTGGTCAAGTAGAACCGGAGTTCCACGTCGGAATAGGGAATGGAATCATTGTTGGTCACGATGACAAAGAACGTGTTGCAGCTTTTCCAGTCGGTGCAACTGCTGTTCTTGTTCGCCGGCTTCACGTGTACGCGGAAATCGACCATTGTCGCTTCGGCGGAAGTGGTAAAGCTGTATGTGGAATCGCTGGTCGCTGTTCCCGAAGAGACTTTGAAGTAGTAAGTCGTTCCGGCGTCGAGTCCGGTAAGATATCCTTCGTGGAAGCGGACGGCTTTGCCCGAATCGGCGGCAAGGGATTGGGATAGGGTGGATGCGCTTGTGCCGTATTGCACCGTGCCGTTCAGAGCCTTGTCGCCCGTCCACCAGTAAATGCGGGCGCTGTTGTTGGTGACTTGACAAATGGTGACACCCGAGATGTTCGCGTCCGTGGCGACTTGGGTCCAGTTGTACCATTGTCCGTGGTTGTCGTCGGTGGTGTAATTCTTTTTCACATCGTGCCCGACAAGGTAGAAGTAATACGTCTGTCCTGGCGTGAGTCCGTTGATGGTGACGCTTCCGCCGACTCCAGCGATAGCCGTGATGGAATCGACTTTGGCGGCGTCCGGCGAAATGCCGTAATACACGGTCACAATCGCGCGTTCGTCTGTGGACCAGCTGACAATGGCCGAAGTGTCGGAAATCGCCGTCCCCTGGATGTTGGAAAATAGCGGCCCATCGACGTCTTCGGGAACTTTTTTGGAAAGGCTGAGTCCCGGAATCACAAATTGCGAAGAGAAGTCGATGCAGGTTTCCGTTGCCGTGTAATCGTTCCAGTCGTCTTTCAGCGTTTTATGCGGCGCGGAGCCTCCCATAAGTGCGCCCTTTGGACAGCGGTATTCGTAGGGGAGTGCGCCAGCGTTGTAGCCGTCCGGATTGGATGCTCGGTTGTGCGGGTGATTTTCGTTCCGGCTGCCAGCTCCCATGATGAAGGAAAGTCCCCAGGGGTTTGCTCCCATGTTGTAATAGAAATTGTCCAAGGCCACGTTGAGGTATTGCTCGTCCCCGGTCATGTCGTAAAGCATGAATACGGCGTTGGCGGCTCCCATATTGTAGCGGTTGAATCCCCAGTCGCTGGACGTCCACACCAGATTGTAGGGCGGGACGACGGTGAAGCTGCCGTAGGGATTGGTGCTGACGGTCGAGTCGCCTTGAGTGCCGTCGTCGGTGAGCCGCGTCATCGTGGCGATAAGTCGGGTCAGAAGGGTGTCTCTCTCGCTGCTGGAAATTCCGTAGCTCTGCGCTTTGGCGACCGTCGGAAGGATGAGCTTTGCAAAGGCGAAAAGAACGTAGGCGTGGACGTTTTCGTAGTCGGTCATCCAGCCGCCCGGATAGAATCCGCTCTGGTGCCCCATGTAACCGCCCCGGAAATAGGGAAGATTGTAGCGGTAATTGTCCGCGTTATCGTTGATGGCGGTATTCTTGTAAAGGTCGAAGGCGTAGGTCGTATCCTTGGTCGCATACCAGAGCGCGAGGGCTGCTGCGGCTGCATCGTCGTAAAGGGGGCCGCCTCCCGTGTAAAAACCGAGTAACTCGTCGGTGTTTTTCCCAGCGGGATTGGGTGCGATGATGTTTTTGTAGATATCCTTGGCGGCGGCGATCAGGGAATCCGAATAGCGGTCGGTTTCGTACATCTCCCAGCCGACGGCAAAGAATGCCATTGCGGCGGCATACATTCCGGCGGCGTTCGTGCCCGCACCTTTAGCGACAGGACGGGGGGCACCTCCTTTTGCCGGGCTTTGGGCGTCCTGGTGCTCGGGAACGTCCCAGAACTGGTGGTCTTCGCTGCCGACTCCCACGGAATGGTACATGTCTCCTTTTTCAATCAGCCCGTCGGCCTTGGAAGCCTTGTAAAGCTTGTAGATAAAGTCCACGCCCACCTTGGCTTCCCAAAGAATATCGGGAATGCCGTCCGTTGTCACCGTGTCGTTGTAAGAAGCTCCGTAATGGTCTTCGGCCCGTTCCGAATAGACGTTGTAGGCAAGGGCGAGGGTCATGGCCGTATAGCCTAGGGTCTGGCTCACTTTGAAATGGTCTCCGCAGTCGTGCCAGCCTCCGGTCAGGTCGTGCCCGATGGCGGAGCCGTCTTTGACATGGCAGGCACCGTGCAGCTGGGAATGCGTGTTTCCGCAACGCTGGATTCCAAAAAATTTCAGAGTGGTTTCAAAAACCGCATTGAACAGGTATTCGTCGATGATGAATTGAAACGAGGTGTCTTGCCCGACGACGAGGAAATAGGTTCCCGGCGCAGTCAGATTGGAAAAATCCGCGGTGTAGAGCTGTTCGGTGCTGCTGGAAAGGGAATCCGCCGAACCGAATTCATAGACGGAATTGATGGAGTTGAAAGCCCCGTTCACCCAGATGTTGGGACGAGGCCAGGTTCCGACCGACTGGAGCGATCCCTCGGCGACGGCGATGCCGTTTGAAGCGTCGATGACTTTGAAGGTGCTGGCCGTCGGGTTGGCGACAAAGGCGTGCTTGTGGGCATCTGAAGGGCGAAAACCGATTTGGTTCACCCGGATGACGGGACGGTCGTAAACATTCAAACTGTCCAGAAAACGACGGCTGCAAGTGTCGCAAGTAAAATCGATTTGAGGAATCCGATCGTCGGCAAAAAGAATTGTTGCAAAACTTAGCAGAATAAGAATCAGCCGCTTCATTTGCGCTCCTTTGGGATTTAGACAAACACTCCATTTAAAGATAGTTTTTTCCGGAAATGCGCTCCGTTTTCAAAGCGATGTCAAGGGGGTTGGCGAAACCAAGTTCGGGTAAAAAAAGGGGAATTTCTTCTCGCTGACTGCGAGGTGCTCGCCTACCCATGAGCCTTGGAAGCTCTGCTTCCTTTAGGCGAATTGTCTCTTCCAGAGATACTTCAACTATGGAATCGGAGATTCCCAGTTTCAGGGATGCAAAGCCCCATGAGCCTTGGAAGCTTCGCTTCCTTTAGGCGAATTGTCCCTTGCAGGGATACTTCAACTACGGAATCGGAGATTCCTAGTTTCAGGGATGCAGCGCCGCGGCGGGCGGAAGGGATAAGGGGGCTTCCAAGTTGACGCGTTGCGTCCGCGGCTGCGGCTCAGTAATGCCTGCAAGCAAGCTTGCGGCGCAACATTCGCCTTGCACGCTTTTGCAAAGGCTCCCTTCCAGGGACAATTCGTCTAAAAGAGTAAAACTCTTAAGACTCATGGGCAGCCCCTTTTCCCTTCACCCTATCCCCCGCCACGCTTTGTAGTTGGAAGTTTTGGTTTTGTGGGGTGGAATAGGATATTGCGCCATAGCGAGAAGGGGGAACTCGGTTATCAGTTATCAGTTATTAGTTTTCAGTTGTCAGTTTCAATCCTCAACTCCAAACTCCCAACTTTCAACTAATCACTAGTCGCTAACCCCTAATCCCTAACCATGGTTCGACTAGTTCGACAAGCGGTTACCGAGCTTGCCGAGGTGCACTAACCGACGGTCCCTGAGTTTATCGAAGGGCACCAACCAAGCAAATCGGGTGGAGTTTTGTATATAAGTCCCCAAAAAAAGGAAACCGGCTTGGCGGTTTCCTTGGAATGTTCAAAAGGACTTTTGCGGCTATTTGCTGATGCGGCGGAAGCCGAAAGTTTTGGTCTTGTTCGCCGATTGCTTTTTCGAGTGTCCTTTCTTGTATTTTCCGTTGGCCGTATTGGAAACCGCCAATTCTTTCGCCTTGAAAGAGAAGTGCGAAATATACGCTCCCGTTCCGATATGGCGTCCGTTTTCGGTGCGCGGCGCGATGCCATCGTGGGTCATCCATTCCAGCCGCAGTTTGATGGTGCCGTCGGAGGAAATCGCTTGGTTGGCAATTTCGGAAAGCGAGAAGGTGTAAGTCGTTGTGGCCATTGCCGAACCCGTGTTGTTGAAGAAGTCCACGCTGATTTTCAGTTCGGCGTTCCAGGCGTTTTCTCCCAGCGAATCCTGCTGCAACAGAATCGGCATATTGACGTCGATGTCGAAGGTCGGACCGGCGTGAATGTAGTTCGCCGTATCGTAGGTGACAGGGGTGATCGCCGACAGCTTTTTCTTGCCGCTGGCGAAGACGGTTTCCTTGGAATCGACAAGGTAGGAAAGCCGGAAATGCTCGTCTTTTTGCGGAAGATTTCCTGCATAGAGTTCCTTGCCCGGCGGGGGAGCCGAAATGCCAGCCATCATATTGACTTTGAACGTTACGTCGTCGATATCGCCCTGAACGATGACCCACGGATTTTCCGTTCCCGGGAAATTTTTGTATCCGTCAAAGGCTGTGGAGTATTCCGAACCGATTGGCAAACGGATTTGGTCGCCGACGTGGATTGCGGATTCCGCATCGTAGGAGTAAGAGAACGTCCAAGTCGTTGCCGTATTCTGGAAATTGGTGAACGCATTGAAGAAGGCGGTCGATCCGTCGCGGCGTTTTTGCAAGTAGTAGGGGCCTGCGGAGTCGATAACGGTAAGGGGTTCCGAAAGGGTCACGCGGAGAATGCCCATGGCGTCTGTTGGCTTGGTGATGGTCGCGCTGATGATAATCGGCGGGCATCTGTCGTAGAGCGTTGCCGTATTGTCGTCAAAGAATCCGCCGAGAGGGCCTTGCCTCGGAAGAATCAGACCGTTTCCGTTCCGGTTGCCGTAGGTCTTTTTGTTGTAGGTGTCGCCGGTAATCGGAATGCGGATGGCCGTCACGGTATTTTGCACGGAATCCACGCCGATGGTGTCGATTTTCGGGACGAACATGGAATCTTGAATGGTTTCGTACTTGGTGCAGACCTTGTTGTAGCCGGAAACCGCCGAGTCGATTTTTTCCACATCGCCTTCAGCAGTAAAGGTCGTGTCGTATTTGTAATAGGGGCGGTCTTCCTGCGAAACGCACGTCTTGATTTCCGAACCCTTTATCCAGGTTCCGTTGGCGGAGTCGAGCTTCGTGATATACTGAATCGTTTTGTCGCCCAGCACGGATTCCACGTTCCAGCCGTTTGCCGGTTTGGGGAATGCCTTGTAAATTTCGGGCTTGCCCCAATAGACGTCGATCGTGTCGAGCATATCCTTTTCGCGGAGGGACTTGGTAAACTCGATGTAGATTTCATCGGGTTGCCCATCGCCTTCGTTGTCCGCAATGTAGGCGTATTTGACAGGGACGGGGCGCACGGATTCGACAATGGTCACGGGGCCGTTGCAATCGGAAAGCGCATTTGTCGCCATATCGACAATATGGAATCCCGCTTTGATAATCGCTTTCAGGCCTTCTTTGATGAATGCGCCGTCGTTATTGCCTTCCACGACGTATTCCCAGATTTTTCCGTTATCGTTGCTCTTGGCGCTGATCACCTTGATGGTGCTCTGGTCGATTTCGTTGCCGTCCGCATCGTAGATGGCAAGCGGCCAGGAGTTTGTACTCATCGTGATGCGTTCCGAGAAGGCGATGCGGAGAGTGTCCTGCGCATTTTCGTGATTTTCATTTTCGAGAAGCGCGACGCTCGCAAGGGTCGGAGCGATGCCATCGGTAATGGATTTTTCAGCGGTCTTGACCACTCCCTTTTCGGTCATATAGACGACGACTTTTCCTGCGGGAGAAGCGTTCTTTTCCAGGTTCGCTTCATCGATGGGGAATGTCGCTTCTGCGCCAGAGACCTTTGTCGAAGGCTTCAGCACAAAGGAAGTCACCGCCGTCGTTGCCGAGGAGTCGAGTTGCACTTCCACGCTGTCGAGGGTCATCGAGGAACCGTCAAATTGCGCTCCGCTGAAGCTGATGATCAGGGCGTCCGCTGTGGAATTGCAGTTCGCATCGGTGAGGGTCGCCGTCTGCGGAATCGGTGTCGTGGGGTCGGCGTAGAAGTATTGCGAAGTCGAATCTTCGGGGTCTTCCACGTCGATATAGACGACCGTTACCGTATCGCCGCCGAGCAGAGGAATTTCCGGAATATCTCCGTCCGCCTTGTTCACCGCCGAAAGCCAGGAGCTTTCAAAGTAGCCGAGGGTGGCGTTTGTCCGGTTCAAGGTGATTTTGGTTGAATCCTTCGTGCGGGAATTGAAAAGCGTTACCGAGATGGATTCGTATCCGGCGTTGTCCTTGTCGCTGACCAGAATCTTGAATTTCATCGGGTCTTCTTTGACCGGGCTAGATACCGAGTTGCCGTCTTCGCGCACAAGCTGGATTTTCCCGGCGGTTCGGTCGCCTTTACTGAACTGCACATAGTAGGAGCGGTTGATGAAAGCGCAGCCGCCGTTTTCCTGGCAGTCGGTGCATTCCGGGTTCGGCCCCGCAAAGATGGTCACATCGACTTTATTTGTGCCGATCGACATTTTGACCGGAATGTTCAAGTCGAAGCGTCCTGTCGAATAGTTGTAAATCGCTGCCGTCGCCATCTGTTCCTTGGAAAGAGGGACGCCGTTCACCCAGATGGAAGTCACATAGCCGTTTTCCGAAATGGTCGCCGTTCCGGTCAGGCGCATGGTGCTGATGGTCGAGTCCAGCTGGATATAGGAACCGTTGGAAACATTGAACGGGGCGTCGAAGGCGACGGTCATCTTGTAATTGGCGCGTTTGTGGGTCATTTCCGAATACGAGGGGCTGAAACCGGAAACGAATTCGTCTTTGCGATAGACGACCACATAGGGATTTATCGGCGCTTCGTCCTGGTCGCCGTCGTCCTTGCCCCAGATGGGCATACCGGCATAGTCCGCGCCGTCTATATCGCGTTCGTGGGGTGCCCAGGTCCAGTCTCCGGAAGTTGCGGACATCCGTTTTTCGGGAGCGGTGCGCAGCGGGTCGCATTTGCCGTTCTGGTAAAGCCCTCTAGAGAATCCGAAGTCGATGCGCATCCGGGAAGAGGATTTGATCGTCGTGGAGCCGAGGGGAATCGGCAGATACCAGTCGTAAGTTCCCGTGGCCGCATTATAGGTGTCTTCGAGTTTGACAGGAGGAGCACCGCGGGCATTGTCGCGGATTTCGCGGTCGGTTTCGCAGGGCTTGTTGAAGCCGGCTTCGTCGTAGGCCTGGCAAATGTCTTCGTCGAGAAGCAGGGGGCAGCTGCCGGGCTGGTTGTTTTGGCCTGGCTGGGGTTCAATCTGTTCGGGTCTTGCTGTGACATAGAGGCGGAGTGTCAGGCTGTCGAATGCCCGATCCTCGTTGTTGTAAATGTTGATGTTCAAAAAGTCCAGCCCGCCGAATTCATACTGGTAAGTCCGGACGGCAAAATCGTAAGAGGTGACCGGAGTCGTGAATTTGAGCGGCATGCCTTCGTCGTCGGTGCAGCGGATGGAATTATAGCTTTGGACGCAGTAATAATAGGTCGTCTTTTCTTTGAGAGTGCCGAGCTTGATGTAATGGAAATTCGTCGGAATGCCCGAAACGTCGGCGTTCTGTTCAAAATTGCAGGTGCCGGTGGGGGAGGTGGGGCAGGTCATCTGGTCGTAACTCGTAAGGGTCGTGTCCCAATAGACTTTCGATTCATACTGGCCGTTGGGGGTGTACCACATGATTTCGGCACTGTCCGAAGAAAGGTTGCAAACCTTGATGTTCTGGATGTCGGCGTCAGCGGGTGGGCTGGCCAGAGTGGTGAAGGAGAATGGCGTGCTCGTGCTATCGACAAGCCACTTGGTCGTATAGTTTTCGCTTCTGCCGTTGATAGCGACGACCTTGAAATAGTAAGCGGTTCCGTTCTGGAGACCCGTCATGTGGAATTCGTGGCTGACTCCGTAAAGGGTGTCTTTGAAGATTTCGTTGAAGGGGCCTGTTTCGTTCGTGCTGTAAAGGATCATGGCGGGACCGCGCATATCCTGGGTCGTCTTGACGATGGCGGAATCGTAGCCGACATAGCGGATTTCCACGTTGATTCCGGACGGAGCGCGGCTTCTGTCTTCTTCGCGGACAGCGACTGCGCAAGAGGCGACGAACATGGCTGTCGCGTCAATGCAGGTTTCCGAAAGGTGGTAGTCTTCCCAGCTCATGGTCGAGGGAATCCAGGCATTGCCATCGGCGACGCTCGGAGTGACCCCGCCAAAGAGGGCGCCTGTCGGCGGGTTGTAAACATAGCCGGCGCCGGGCATGTTTTTGCCTTCCGGGTTGCTGGCGCGGTGGTGCGGGTGCGCGTCGTTCTTGTCACCCACGCCGAGCAGGAACGAAACGTCCCACGGATTCACTCCGAGCATGTAGTTCAGCTGGTTCGTGCCGAGCTGCTTCATCGCGGCGGAGTTCCAGTTCTGCACGCCTTTTTGCGGTAAGGAAACCCCTTCCAAATCTTTGGTCACATCGGAATAGGCGAGAACTTCAAAAATATTGCCGGCCAGGTAACGGTTGTAAATCCAGGTCTGGTCGGTCTGCATGTTGTACCAGAGATCCCCGAAAGAAACGGGCGTCGGACCGTTGAGAGTCGGAATCGTGATGCTGTTGGAGCCGGAGCCGCCGAGATAGCTGATGTTTGTCGCCAGAATCAACGCGACGTTTTCGGCGTATTTCAGGCGGGTCTTGTTGTCTATCCCGTATTGAAGTCCGGTCGCTTCGTCTTTTAAAAGCATCTTGTAGAAGCCGTATAGCGTGTAGGTGTAAGCGTTTGCCCAGCTCGTGTTCTTCTTCGACTTGCGCATACCGTCGCGGTTCCAGGCCATCCAACCACCGTTGAAGAAGCCGACGGAAGCTTCTTGGGGAACGCCGATGGTCGCGTCTTCGACCGCATCGTTCAAATAGTTCATTCCGGAATCCGGATAGGTCGCGTAGTGGAGCGCAATCGCCGCAATCGCCAGGTCGTCGTGGGATTCGTTGTTGCCGTTGTAGGCCGCGCTAGACCAGCCGTCCGCCTCGGTATTGTAAACGTAGGGCTTGCCGCCGTCGTAGGTGCCCGGCCCCAGATCCTTTTCTTTGAGCTTCAGGTTCTTGGCGAATTCGTACATCTTTTTGGCGATCATCAGGCAGCTGTCTGCAAAAGCTTTGTCGTAGGTCGCGTAATCCTTGCCGAGAATCGCAAGGCCGGCGGCAATCTGGCCCGAAATGTTGGATCCGAGTTCGCCGAGCCGCAAGTCGCGTTCATGCGGGCCGCCGCGTCCCGTGAGAGTTGTCGGGAGAGCGTCCTGGTTTTCTGGGCGTCCCCACCAGCCGTGGTCCGCACCGAAGTTGCCCACGGAAACCACCATGTTGTCAATAACGCCGTTTGCGAAAACATAGGAACGGATAAAGAAATCCGCCCCGTGCTTGGCTTCGCGAAGGATGTCGGGAATGCCGTCCGTATTGACGGTCTCGCCCATATTGTAAGCGTAATTGTCTTCGTCCCGGTCCGGGTTGGATGCCGCCATCACCGCCAGAACCATAAAGGCGTAAGCCTGCGTTTGCGATTCCTTCAGGTGGTCGCCGCAGTCATACCAGCCTCCCTGCAAAGCTCCTTCCTTGGGCGTGAATCCAGAGACCTCGGCGCCGGCTTGGCCTTGCACAAATTTTCCGCCGCCGTCTTTCGTGTGGCTCGGCTTGTGGAACCAGGATTCCGAATTGCCGCTGCGGTTGATGCCGTAGAATTTCAGGGTGGCGTCGCGGACCATCGAATAGACTTTGTCGCTAATGATAAAGGTGGCGGAATACTGCTTGAGTACTTTGACGCGGTAGCGGGTATTTGTCGAAAGTCCCGCCATGTCGGCGAGATGCCCGACGCAAACCGTTCCGCTCGGACCGTCGGCGTCAACGGTGTAGCGTTTCTGGTTGTTCGTCGCGGCGTTGGTTCCAGCGATAATCGTCCACGAGGAACTAGTGGACTTGCCGGTGCTTGTAAAGGTGCCTCCGCCAGCGACCTCGTTCCCATCCAAATCGACGACGGAATAGGTTTCTTTACAGCTGCCGTCGGAAACGTAGTAGAACTGCTTTTCGGAATCTTCGGGAAGGTAGCCCGCCTGGTTAATGCGGATACGTCCAATGCGCAGGTTCTGGGCGTCGCGGAAAGCCTGATTCAGGGAGTCCGGAATGATGCCGTTCGGCTTGAAATCCAGTGGCACGGTTCCGACAGGGGGAACGGGATTGTGCTTTGTCGGGTTGGGCCTGTATTGGCTGAAACTTTCCACGGTTCCGCCTTCGTCGGTTGCTGCGGTGTCCCATACCATAGGCCAGACGGGGCGAATCAAATCGTAGGGTGTCGGTTGCTCTTGTTCGACCGCAAAAAGGGCAGCGGAAAAAAACAGGATGTACGCAAAAACAGGCACTTTGGCTCCTTTTTTTGAAAAACAAACACAATCCCGCCAAAAAATAATTTTTTCTTGTGGCGATGTTATAGAGTTTGAAAAAAGTTACAAACGGACAGGGAAGGGTTGTATTTATATTTGGCTCATGATGTTCAGCCGTTCTCGTATTATTTCGTTAGTCGGCGTTTCGGCGCTGTTGTTGAATGCTGGTTTGAATCTTGTCGCTTGCGGAAGCGACTCCAGTTCCAGTTCCGAGGAATATCCCGACACCTATTCTTCTGAAGAGGAAAGATCCTCATCTTCGGCGAAAGTTTCGCTTTCGTCTTCGTCTGCTGTTTCTGGCAATTCTTCTTCGGGTGGGGCCGTGGCCTCTTCTAGCTCGTTTGCCGCCAAATCTTCGGCTTCGACGGAAACGACCAGCAGCGATGAAATCTTGAACGAGCCTCAGAAGGCGATTTCGGGGACCTGCGCTCCCACCAAGCAGTCTGTGGAAAAAGGCGAACTCGCGGAATGGAAATTTTACCGGGCGGAAGGCGACGTTTTTGCGCAAATCACCGCGCCTTTTGTGTGGGCATTCGAAGGGGCGACCGTCACCAATGTGCAGGGAAACGGGCTTGACAAGGTCAATGTCCGCTATAATGATGCGGGGGCCTATGCCGCCTATTTGAATGTGGACGGCAACGACGTCCTTTGCGACACGATTCAGGTTCAGGGTATTCCTATTTCGGTGAACTCTTGCAAGCCTTCCGTTTCCACGGCGAAAGCGGGCGAAGCCATCACTTGGACGGTGGATGCGGAATCCGAGTCGCCCATTACGGGCTATGTGTGGACATCTTCTTACGGAGAAGTCTCTGGTTCTGGTGCTTCCGGGTCGATGATGGCGACTTCCGCGATGCATAAACAAAGCGTGACGGCGACAGTCGCGGTATCCAATGCCGACAATTCCATTGTAAAATATGTCTGCGACGGTGTTGCTGTGGTGGACCCGGAATCGGTGGATCTAGTTCTAGAGTTGGGGAGCATCAACGATGCCGATAAATATGGCGAGACGGTGCTTCCTGGTCTTCCCGATTCGCTTTTCATTCCTGCTCAGACGGCGACAACTGTCCAGGTTCCTGCAGGCGCTCCGAGTGGCTGCACCATCGGCTGCAAACCGAAAACGGGTTTGGACTATAGGAATTTGCAAGTCTTCTGGGACTCGGATGAAGCGCTTTCCGGCTTTGCCTATTTCGCTCCGGCGGGTTGCGCTCCGGGCAAAAAGTACACGGTAACGACTTCGGTAACTGCCATTTGCGTGGTGAACAAGTAACGGTTTGCTCCAGGAAAGAGCGGAAACGCCGCCTAAACCTGGAGTTAGAATGAATGATTTTTAGCTGCCTCTAAAATTCGTTTTCAAAAATCGGTTGCTTTAGAGTGGGTTGTTGTCAGTTGTTGGTGAGTCTGCCGCCCTTCGACTAGTTCGGCTGGTTCGGCAGGCTCACCAACCAGCGGTCCCTGAGCCAGTCGAAGCACGGTTGCTGAGCCTGTCGAAGCATTCACCAAAGCAATTTTTAGAGCTTTATCAGCATCGGCTAAAAAGATTTTGTTGCCGCGATAATCGTTAGGAATGTCCGGGATAAGGACTGCGGGCTAAAAGAACTCACAGGGCTCTACTCGGACCCTTTGCTTCCCGTGGGGGGCATTCGGCATTTTGTAAACAAAGTTTTTCGGAAAAAGAGGGGGCAATCGGCCCGCTTCGAGCGTTTTAAAGGAAAAGGCGGCCTTTTAAAAACCCAAAAAACGAGGAAGAATGCCCGAATATAAAATCAAACCGTACGAAGAGCTGGACATCACCGACAACTTCATGTTCTGCAAGGTCTTCAGCAACGAGGACGTGGCCAAGGATTTCTTGCAGGACGTCCTGAAAATCGACATCGAGAGAATTTCCGTGGTGGCGGAGGCGACGAGCCAGGAGGACCCCTTCCGCAAGAGCGTCCGCCTCGACGTCCTTGTCCGGGAGGAGCTTGCCGGCAAGAAGGGCGAACGCCGCGCCGGCCGCTATTTTGACATCGAGCTGCAGATGGCGAATACGGGCGAACTCCCCAAGCGCGCCCGCTATTACCAGAGGATGTGCGACCTGGACGCCCTGGCCAAGGGCGTCGACTACGAGGAGCTCCAGGAGCAGTACATCCTGTTCATCTGCCCGGACGACATTTTCCATAAGGGGAAGCCCGTTTACAGGTTCCAGAACCTCGAGTGGGGCAGCCCGGAAATTTCGTTCGGGGACCTCTGCTACAAAAATTTCTATATATTTAAGAAGTACTCCGAAATCAAGGATGCGGCGACCCGCGAGTATATGCAGTATTTCGCCACTAAGCAGAGCGGCTCCGAAAAGATGGCCCGCATCCGCAGGCTTGTCGAAAAATACCGCCAGGATCCCGCAGCGAGGAAGGCTTACATGACTCTGGAACAGGAATTCAACATCCGTTACAAGAAAGGCCGTTCCGAAGGTGCCGACTTCAGGAACAGGGAGCTTGCCAAGGGCTTCCGCGATGATGGTGTTTCCATTGAAATCATCGCCAAGCGTACTGGCCTCACCCCCGAGGAAATCAAGGCGTTGTAATCTTGAAAGGGTCGCTCCCGTGAAGGGCGGCCCTGTTCTGTTTCTGCGTCCGTTTTTCCCAACTTTCAACTAACCACTAATCAAGCAAATCCGGCGGGCGTTTTGCATATAAGCCCCAATTTTTTGGTATTCACAAAATCCACCGACTTTCTATTCCACCCAGCGTTCTGCGTCGTATTTTTGCAGATTTTCCAGCAAGGCATTCCAATTCGGGTTTGGTTTTGGTGGCGGCACTTTTGAAATCCGGCGGTAAAAGGCGCAAACCGTTTCGCCGTCTTTTCTCCGGTAGCCGAGATGCCGTAGCTTCTTTTCTGTTTTGGACAGCAATTTTTGGAGATGGATGATTCTTGCGCTTTGCGGCCTGTCGGTTTGGTTCCGTCTCCAGAGTTGCCGTATCCTTTTTCGGAATGCCAGCGCGAGCAGCAAAAGAAGCAAAAGGTAAATCGTCGGACGTTGGATTTCCTTTTCCAGAAAAACCGTCCAGGAATCCAGCGCGGCGCGCCAGGTGCCGTCCTTGAGCAAATGGAACAGATAAAGCGTTTTGGCTTTCCATCTTTCGCTCCAGCTTTCCCATGCGGAAAATGCGGTCTCTTGGAAAAGAATCGGCGGCGTTGGGTCCCACGTTTGCCAGGAGTTTCCGTCGAAAAATTCCACCCAGGCGTGGGAACGGTTTCTTCGGAAGAACGCATATTCTTCCGTTTTTTCCGGGAAGGCGAAGCCGACGACATAGCGGGCGGGCACGCCGTTTTTTCGCAAGAGCAGCGTGGCAAAAGAGGCGTAGTATTCACAAAATCCGATTCGGTTTTCAAAGAAGGAAATCAGCGGGTCTCTTTTTCGGTTGGCGGCAAAGGGAACTTCCAGAGAGTAGGTGAAATTTTTCGCAAAATAATCTTGGATGACGGCAGCTTTTTGTGCGGGCGACGGAAAAATTTTCAAATTCAGCGAATCGGTCGCTTGCGCAAAGAGGGAATCTAGGCGTTTGGGAACGTTCAAAAATTCCGCAGTGTCTTCCATTGCCATTTTTTGTCCGGGAATGTAATACCAGTCGTTTCGATTTTCCTGCGGAGCCGAAAAACTTCCGCCAGCATAGAACAGCAGGGAGTCGGCATCCTTGTAAGCGATTCCCGAACCTAGCGGAGCGAAAGCAAAATCGAATGTATTGAGCGAGGCTTTGATCCAGACGGGTTCCGCCGAATCCTGGGCGAGGAAAACCGCATGGTCGCCGATATAGAAGTCGGGCAAAATCCATTTTTGATTTTTGGGCAAATTCCAGATTCCAAACGAATAATCGCCGTAGGCAATCGCGCGAAGATATTCAGGGGGATTTTTTGTCCACAGCCGGAGTACGATTTCTTGATTTTTACCCGACAGAAAATTGGTCTTGAAAGAACCGAGATAGCCGACGGGGGAAAATCCCATCATGGAACGTTCGTTTCTGTATTTTTCTTCCCAATTTCCCGATCGCATACGATGTCGCTGCCAGTCGGCAGCTTTCTGGAAGCCGAAGAGAAGCCCGATTCCCGCAGTCACAGAAAGCAGAATCGAAATGGCAAAGAGAAAATTCCGTCCTTTGGGCTTGATGCTGAAAAGCAAAAAGACGGCGGACGCAAAAAGGAAGGACGCCGAAATTTTGTCGGTCGCATGGAGCGAAAAGAGCAGTGCGAAAAGCGCGTTGAACCGGAAAAATACCGGGAAGCCGCCTTTGCCCGAACTTTGCCACTGCAAAATGGCGAGCGACATGAAATACCAGGATGGAATAACAAATAGCCATGGCGAAAAAAAATGCCCGCGGGTATTGGGCGAGAGAAACCACCAGAGCGCAAAGGGCAGAATCATCGCATACGCTACGGCTTTTTTGTAATTCGGCGTTTTCTTTTGCCGGTGCAGCGCAAAACCGACCGCTATCCAAAGCAAAAAGAAAATTCCCAAGAACCAGATTCCCGAAGATTGGGCGAGGGCGAGCACGGCAAAACCGAGAAAAAGGGCTTCGTACAGGCGCTTCATAGATGCACCTCGCCTTCCGAGGAAAGGGAAAGGAAAAATTTGTCGTCTTCCATGCCGTTCTTTTCGGAGACGACGATTTGCTTGGTGATCAAAGGCGAATCCAGGGGAAGGACGGAAACGGAAAGCACGGGAGCCATCGGGCGGGCGGCGGGATTCCATTTTTGGGGCTTTGGGAATTTTTTGCCGATTTCCGGATAGGGCGCGCGGGCCAGGGCGTCCAGAATTTTGGCGAAGGAATCGTGCGGCGCGTCTTTCGGGAGAGAAATTTCCCGGTCGGCAATGAAAAAGCGTCCGAGAAGCGAACGTCCCACCAGGTATTGGGCGATTCCCGCTGTCAGGCGCACGGCGTTTTCCACCCGGATTTTGTCGGCGACTTTTTGACAGGAAACGTCCAGCAGCAGGACAATCCCTTCGCCCCGTTCCGCGGCAAATTCCTTGGTGAAAGGTTTCCCGTATTTGGCGAAGGCTTTATGGTGCAAGTCCCGCAGGGAATCGCCTTCGCGGTATTCGCGGATGCCGATAAAATCCAGTCCCCGTTTGAAGCTCTGTTGCAGGTAGGGCGCAAACGCGCGCCCGCTTTTCCCGTAAGCCAAAAAATGCATCTGCCCGACGGGAATGGCGCGCGGCTGTACGACGAGTTCAAAATTTCCGGAAGCCGGTTTTAAAATGCTCGTGATGCCGAGCGCATTGGGCACGACCGCCGCCACCGAAGGAATTTCAAAAGCACCTCGCCGAGAAGTCCGGACAAAGGCGAAAAATTCTTTTTCCTCTGAAGGGCGAAGCGATTCGTATTTTTCTTCGTCTTGAAATTTTAAAGCCGGATGCATTCGGAAGCAGCCGAGTTTTACCGCCGCGAAATTTTTTTCCGCTTGGATTTTGGCTGAAATTTTTGCCGCGTCGCCTTCTTTCACGGGAGGAATTTGCACGTGGCGCACGGCGATTTTTTTTAGAGGGAAAAGGGTGAAAATCGAAACGATTAGAAAGGCGCTTGCCGTGAGCAAAAACGCTTTGACGGCGAACGCTCCCGGCACCCAGACAAAGAAAAGCGAAAAGAAGAGGAAAACCGCCAAAACCCGACCTGTTGCCGTCAGCCGTTCCTTCCAGAAATAATAAAAGTAGAGGAACGCTTTGGGCGTGCGGGACATCCGTGGATATTCCCGCCGGTAATAGGAAAGAATGCGGAAAATTTTTCCGGGCTTTGTCTGCGCGTTCATAAAATTTAACGGGGCAGGGGTGTCCGCTTCTGGATTTCGTTCAAAATATGTTCCGCTGTTCCGCTTTCGGCATCCGCGCAGAAAATGCGGTGCGCCATGACCGGCAAAAAGGCCTTTTGAATATCGTCCGGCTTTAGGGCTTTGCGGCCATCCATCCAGGCGAATGAAGACGCCAGAGAAAGAATCGAGATCCCCGCCCGTGGACTTGCCGGCAGACGTACAAGCGCGTGCGAACGCGTGGCCTGGACCAGCGAAACGATATAGCCGTAAAGGCTTTCATCCACATAAATCGATTGGATTTCCTTGCGCCATTTTAAAATTTCTTCGGGAGAAGTGACGGGCTGCACGGCATCGATCGGGTGCGACTCCTTGTGGGCTTTAAGAATCGACACTTCCGTATGGGTGTCGGGGTAGCCGAGTGAGAGCCGAATCAGAAAACGGTCCATTTGCGCTTCGGGGAGCGGGAAAACTCCGTGAAATTCGACCGGATTTTCTGTCGCGAGGACCATGAATAAATCGGGCAGCCGATGGCTTTCGCCTTCGAGGGAAACCTGCCGTTCTTCCATGGCTTCCAGGAGAGCGCTCTGCGTCCTTGGCGATGCCCGGTTGATTTCGTCCGCCAAAAGAATTTGCGTAAAGACGGGGCCTTTCTGGAGTTCAAAAGTTCCTGTCGATGGGCGATAAATGGAACCGCCCGTCACGTCGGCGGGGAGCAGGTCCGGCGTAAACTGGATGCGGGAAAAATCCGCTCCGATTGCCTTTGCCAGAGCCTTGGCGAGGGTGGTCTTGCCCGTTCCGGGAACATCTTCGATTAAAACGTGCCCACCGGCGAGAAGTGCCGCAAGCAGCAGATCGACCGCGCTTTCTTTGCCGAGAATCACCTTGTTCAGTTCTTTGCGTAAAGAATCTATCATGGCGATAAAATACATTATTCGGGAAATTCAGGCGGGGAAGGGGAGAATGCGGGAATGGGAGATGCTGCATCTTGCCGCTTTTTATGGTGAGATTCAAGGAAGGACGGTCTCTTGACCGTCCATGAATTTCATTTGCGATCTGTTATTGCGAGAAACGCTAGTGACGAGGCTGTTTTTAGAACGAGAAAGAAGGGTTACTTCATCTTTCGGAATTTGCAATGACGAAAAGAGTTTTTTCAACGAGCGTTGCGTTGGTCAAGTTTTTCCGACAGGAAAAACCGATTTTTTAGTAGACCAGTTCCCGTCATACGGACTTATTCAAGATTGCATATTTAAAACTTCGCTGAGCAGTTGTCTTCCTCGAAGCATTTCGAGAAGTTCTCCGATGCGTATTAGATACCCTAGTCGGTGTAGGGATCTCCGGTCATTTGTATTTGTTCATTGACACCTACAGTACTTTTACGCAGAAGTCCGATGATGGCGTACTCGACAGTCTCCGGGCGAGTATCCGACTGCAGAACCAGTCGATAATTGCGGTCAGGTACATGAACCCGCGGTTGAGCCGGATGTCGGTGATGTTGGGTTCCACACCTGATTTGCTCGCGTGATTTTCACCCCCTGTAGCAGGCAGGGGGGCCTGTGCTTCGTGCTAGGAATATCGTGAGGGGATCCGGATAGATGGCTTGGATGCCGATCTTTCGCGCCCGCATAAATCCCGAATTCCTTTTACGGAGCGGCCTGTATTTTGCGCTGGCCTGATGTCGGGGTTTCCGTGTAGATTTCGTCGATGGCCGTTCATAATTTCGATCTTGCGCCCGGCCTCCTTCTGCATATAACAGACGCTGCTGCGGGAAATATTCGGCAGCTCGCACAGTTCCGTGACCGTGTATTCAAAGTCGCCCTATCTTTCCTTATAGGAGCCGCAATTTCTTCAATTTTGAAACTTTTCATTAAAAATGATTATATATTTGAAAATGATAATTCGATAAAAAATAAAGTATTAGTCGGACTTTGAACGGACTTCTATCTTTGGCGGCGAAAAGGAAACAGTCAAATAGGAGTTTTCTATGAAAAAAATCGTTCTTTCCTTGATGTTTGCCGCGATTCTTGTCGCTTGCGACGATGCGCACAAATGTAAATTCGTCGAGGAGGACGGGACGCTTCGCTGCCCGGAAAAGAATTATAAAACGGTTTCCATTTTGGGGAAAAATTGGGTCGCCGAAAATTCGAACTTCTTTACGGATTTCAGCTATTGCTACGGAAACGGTTACAAAATGTGCGAAAGTTTTGGCCGGCTTTATACGTGGGAGGCTTCCAAAAAAGCTTGCCCGGTCGGATGGCGCGTGCCGACAAAAGCGGAATTTTTGGAACTCCTCCAATACGGCGAATTCGAAAAATTGAACGTGCTCGCCGCGGGATTCCGTTATTACGAGGACAATTACGTGGATAGGGAAAAGGCGGCGCGTTTTTGGACGAGCGACGAATACGATGGAACCCGGGCGTATATGATGAGCGTCGAAGGCGACGAAATCCTTGCGGAACATTTCAACAAGTCGATTGCCGCATCCGTCCGCTGCATCCAGGAATAGGACGATAACGCCATGGGAATCGGAATCGACATCGCGAGCATTTATTCGGGACATGCGAGGACGCTCATCGTTCTCGGATTGCTTGCGACGTTTCTCTTTTTTCTTTTTTGCCGAATTCTCGATGCCCGTCGGCGGAGTGCGAAGCCCGCGGAGGCGTCGAATTCGCTTGCAAAAAAATCGGAAATGCCGAAAACGGAAAGGATTATAGCCGAGTTCGCGGCTTCCATGGCATCCGCCGGGGCGACCAGTTCGCTTTCGGAGTCGAGCGTCCGGTATTTATGCGCCCGCTTCGGCGTGTCTGCGGAAATCATCGGATTTCCCAAACACGTATTGCTGAGCGTTTCCGACGAAAATCCCGTCCGAAATTTCACCATCACGCAGAAGTTGCAGCCAAACCCGTTGGACTTTCACCGGATAATCCTTTTGCATCGCTTGGCGAAGGAAACTTTGCGGGAAATGTATCCGCTTGAAGTTTTTTGGAACAAATACCGCGAAATCCTTTGCGAAAAAAGATTGCATCCGAATTTGGTTTTGGTGTTGACCGGGCTTGCAAACGCTTCGTTTTGCAAACTTTTCAATGGCGACGCCGTTTCGATGGGAATTGTTTTTTTGGCAACGGAATGCGGATTCTTTTTGAAAAACGCGTTGCACGGGAAATTCGGAATCGACATGCGCCTCGCCACGATTTTTGCCGCCTTCGTTTCCACGGTCATCGGTTGCGCGGGATACGCTTTCCAATTGGGCGACACGCCCGACATCGCGCTTGCGACGAGCGTTCTTTACCTTGTGCCCGGAATTCCGTATATCAATGCGCTGAGCGATCTTTTGAACGGCGCATTTCTAAGTTGTATACGGCATGCGTTCAATGCGACGATTCTTACGATATGTCTTTCCATCGGCTTTAGCCTTGGACTGATTTCCACCAACCTGCACTTTTTTTAATATGCTTTTGTCCACCCTTTTACAAGATGGAATTTTCGCCGCGATTGCCGCCATCGGATTTGGCAGCATCAGCAACGTTCCCAAAAAAATTTTTGCCGGCTGTGGAGTTGTTGCGGCGATGGGGCACGTCACACGATTCGTTCTGATGAATTTGTTCGGAACGCACATTATTTGGGCGAGCCTCGTGGCGGGACTTGTCATCGGTTGCGCGGCGATTCTTTTGAGGCGGGTTTGGAAATGCCCGTGCGAAATGCTCGCGTTCCCCGCGCTTTTGCCTATGATTCCCGGAATGTATGCGTATCGTTCCGTCCAATCGCTTTTGCTTTGTTTCAAAACGCCTAATGACGAGCTTTTCGAACATTACATCCATATTTTCGTGTACAACTTCATGGTCTGCGTGCTCGCCATTTTGATGATGGTTTTCGGGCTTACGTTCGTGATTCATCTTCAAAGAAAGCGGACGATTTTTCAAAAGTGGAAAAAGTCGTCTGTCGCTTTTTCGCAAAAATCGGTGGATTAGCTATTTTTGAAGACATCGAGGTTTATATGAAGTTTTATATTCTGGCTTTTTCCGCGCTTCTCCTGACCGTGATTTTCGGATGCGGGGAAGCTTCGCCAAAATCGGTCGTCATTTATTTTTCGCAAACGGGAACGACCAAAAAAATCGCCGAAGAAATCCGGGAAAACGCGGGTGCGGATTTGGCGGAACTTCGAATGGAAAATCCGTATCCTTCGACGTATGGCTGTATGATTTCCGCGTATCGCGTAGGAATGCGAAACAAAGAATTGGCCAAAACTTTTGAACGGGAAAATGGATTTGTCGAAATACGATATGGCTTATCCCGGCTATTCGATTATGTTCGGGATGTCCTTCCGTTCTGCATGTATGACCGCGGAGGCTTGCAAGTAGCGGCGAGAGAATTAAAACGGCTCGTACCTTACGCAAATGTTGTCGAATCTTATGGAATTGCGCATAAACGAATTTCAAAGTCCGCTAATGACCGAGGAATACTTACTACGGGTGATTGCGATTTCGGATGGCCTTATATTAATTGCGTCGGGGGGGGGCACGTCAAATCTTTTAGTCGCTCGATGCACTGCATTTCCTTCTTGGGATCGCTGAAGGCTTCCTAGGCATTCTTGAGTAACTCCAGCTATCGTATTGGTGTGTACGCCGAACTCGGCGGAGAGTTCACGGATGGCGGTGAGCGCCTCCTTCGCCTTGAACGCTTTGTCTAGCACCTGCGGGTGCATTTTCTCGGTCTTGTTGATACATGTGCGGCTGCTTGCCGTCTTCTTGCCCTTGCTGTTGGCCTTTTATTTTAATTAAGGAGCCGTACGAATTTTCCCGACCGGCTTATTTTTCACTTGTGGTGAATTTCCCACAAAAAAAGACCAACTCGCGTTGGTCTTGAAATGAAAATGGAATTGCCTTATTCTGCGGCAGGGATTTCCGCTGCCGGTTGTGCAGAGGGAAGTTCTGCTGCTGGAGCCGCGGGAATTGCCGTTGCCGGCATTTGCGCGGGAGCTTGAGCTGCGGATTGTTCCGTCGCTTGCTTCAGGGATGATTTTGTAGAAGCGGAACTATCGTTCTGGATGGTCATATAGCCAAGGGCGAATACGAGAACCAAATAGATAATCCCGACAACTCTCGTGAGTTTCTGCACGAATGTCGCCGCTCCCGCCGTGGAAAAAGCGGATTGCGAAGTCATTCCGCCAAGACCGGCGAGGCCGCCCATCTTGTCGTTTTGCAGAAGAATCAGCATAATCAAGAAAAGGCAAAGAAAAACGTGAATGACGATTCCTGCCCAAAAGAGTGTTGGCATGTTTTTTCCTTCGGATGAAATTACTTGGCTTCAGCAGCGTCGATGATGGCTTTGAAGGTGTCGGCTTTGAGTCCGGCTCCGCCAATGAGACCGCCGTCAATGTCTTTTTGCGCGAGGAGACCGGCAGCGTTGGCTCCCTTCATCGATCCGCCGTATTGGATGCGCATGCCTTCGGCAACGGCTTCGCCGTAGATTTCCTTGACGACGGAGCGCACGTAGGCCTGGGTTTCTTCGGCCTGTTCGTCGGTGGCGGTGACGCCCGTTCCGATTGCCCAAACAGGTTCGTAGGCGAGAACGCACTTGGCGGCGTCTTCGGCGGAAACGTCCTTGAATGCGCCCTTGACCTGAAGGCCGAGGACTTCCTTAAGAATGCCGCCGTTGCGCTGGTCGAGGGTTTCGCCGATGCAGATAATCGGCTTGAGTCCGGCTTCCAAGGTCTTTTTCACTTTGAGGTTCACCGTTTCTTCGGTTTCATGGAAATACTGGCGTTGTTCGGAGTGTCCGATGATCACGTATTCGGCACCGATTTCCTTGACCATGTCGATGGAAACTTTTCCGGTGTAGGCTCCCTGGTCCTTCCAGTGGATGTCCTGGATGGCGAGTTTCACGTTGGAACCCTTGATGACATCAGCGACTTTGGCTGCGGCAAGATATGTCGGGGCGATGACGACTTCGGTCTTCTTCACGTCCTTGACGGCGGCGACGATGTCGCTGGCGAGTTGAACGCTTTCGCTCACGGTCTTGTTCATCTTCCAGTTTCCAGCAATGATGTACTGACGCATAATGTTTAACTCCTTAAGAGGTTTGTTTGAAATCCAGACCAAATGTATAAAAAAAGCGTTGCTTTGCTAGCAGCGCTTTGACAAAAAATCGTTAATAGGTGTATTCCTGACTTTTCTTGGGAGGTTCGGACCCGCCATAGCGGTCGCCTTCGATTTTCTCCAGGATCAGCTCGTTTTCGTAGCCTTTCATACGGACCGCTTCCGGCGTTTTCCATTTCAGGCGGGTGATGAGCTGTCCGTCCCTTGTCAGGTATTCCCAAATGTGGCCGTCCTGCATTTCGCGGTCGGGAGGTCCCCAGAGGAGGTTCACCATTTCCTGGGTCATGCCTTCTTCGATGTAGCCTTGCAGGAAAATATCCTTGAGGCGTTTGTCGATGCCCATGCTTTCTTTGGTGGCAAAGTATTCCCGTTCGTATTGTTCGACGCCGCGTTCGACAAGAACAGATGAAGAATAGCGGCTGTTGCAGGCGGAAAGGGCGAGAATCGCAAGCCCGATTGCCAAGACCCTGTTGAGTTTCATAATCGCTCCTGAAAAGGTTTCACGTTCCATAGCGCATTTAAGATAAATAATTTTGGCGACCTCGTGTGTAAATTTCGGGAATTATATGCCATCTCGGCCAGTTCGACAACCGGCGCTCCCTGAATTTATCGAAGGGCGGCGAATCTACGGGCGCAGCGTTTTTTCGATTTCCGAGAGGGCGTTCGCCGTGTAGCGGTTTAAAAGTTTCGATGCGGACTTGGCGATTGCCCGGGGCTCATGGCTTTCGAGCGGTTCCTTCTCGTCGTAGTTCTTTTTCCACAGGGTGGAATCCTTTTGCAGATCGTGCAGGGAGAGTTCCAGTGTGACGTGGGCGTAGCGTTCCGATTCATCGACTTCTTCGATGGCGGTTACAAAACCGGAAAGCTCCAAGTCGGGCATTGCCGACGCCCGGAGTTCCACTTTCTGAAACAGCCCGCTCTGCTTGAAGTTGTCGGCGACAAGGCTTGTCACCTGGTATTCCGGGGAAGAGGCCCACATGTCGTTGTTGTAGGACATGAAGTCGTATGGCGATTCGCGGTAAACGATATTGGTTTGCGCATAAGCCGGGTCGATGGCGAATTTTTTGACGGAGAGCGTGTAGGGGGTAGGGGTTGCCGCTTGGAATTGCGGCTCTGGAGCGAGAGTGTAGTAGCGCGTCTGGATGGTGGTCGTGGAGCAGGCGGAAAGCAGGGCGAGGGCGGCGGCAAAGAGGATTTTTTTCATGAGGCAAATTCCTTGGAAATCGTCGAAATGGTTTGTTCCTATCGCCCTTGCGGTTTGGATTCCCGAATAAGGGCGGACGGGTTCTGTTTGATTTTTTGCGAAAAGACGGACAGGTTGGAAAGGACGACGTTCAGCTGGTCCAGAACTTCGCCCAGACGGTCCTGGTTGTTGTAAAGCACCATATCAGCGCGCTTGGTCATGTCGCTGACGGACTTTAGCGCAGAAACCGTATTCTGATTTATCGTCTGCACGTCGAGCGCTTCCATTTTTTCTTGGAGAAGTTTTAGGTTCGTCTCGATTTTGGTGGCGATTTCCGCCTGCTGGACATCGTCCAGAGTCTTGCGGAGGGCTATTGCCGAGGCTTCGATTTCTTTCATCGGGCTCTGGATTTCGCGGGTGATTTTAGAAGCGTTCGCACTGGCGCTTTCCAAATTTTTGAGGGTGTTGGAAATGTGCCGGGCGTTTTCCTCGGAAAGGATGGTGGAAACGTGTTCCAAAAGTTTGTCCACTTTGTCGTAGGTCGCTTCGGCTTTGCCGGAAACCTTTGTCAAAAAATTTTCCCCCGCTTGAACATAGCCGCCGGGCGGCACATCCATTTCGTTCACATTCCCGCCAGAAAGAACCAAATCCTTCAATCCGGTCAGGGAAATGCCGTGGGTCATTTGGGTGCGAGTGCCTTCCTTGATGGGCGTGCCCTCTTGCACGTTGAAGTGGACGATGACGTGGTTCAGGTTCGTGCTGTCGATGTGAATCTTGGTCACGTTGCCGACTTCGATGCCGTTCAAAAGTACTTTGGCGTCGATGGAAAGGCCGATGACCGACTCGTTGAAAATGGTATAGTATTCTGTTTTTTTGTCGGACAGCTGCTGCTGGGCGATAAAGACGGTGAATCCGATGGCGGCTCCCAGACAGATGAGGAGAAAAATGCCCAGCCGGATGCGTTCTGTTCTTGTCGTGTCCATAAAATTTGCTAATCCTCAAAATGAAAATGGACGAATTGTTTGTCCGTTTCGGTATTGTGGTGCGAGCGCGAAAAAAAATCGTGGATGTCGGGAATGTCGGAATCGATGCCGTCTTTTAACGTGCCGTCCATCAGGACCCGCCCGTTTTTCAGATAGATAAATTTGTCTGTAATCGTCCGGATGCTTTCCAGCTCGTGCGAAACGATAACGACGGAAATTCCCAAAGAGTCCCGCAGTTCCAAAAGGAGTTCGTCCAGGGAGCGCGAAGTGACGGGGTCAAGCCCGGCGGACGGTTCGTCGCAAAAGAGAAGTTCCGGTTCAAAAGCGATTGCCCTCGCCAGAGCGGCGCGCTTGCGCATACCGCCCGAAAGTTCGGATGGGAACTTGTAAAAGGCGTTGAGCAGGTGCACTTTTTCCAGCCGATCGGCGGCGATTTCGTCCAGAGTCTTTTGGGCGAGCTTGGGGTAGCTGCGGCGGAGGGGGAGTTCCACGTTTTCGGCGACGGTCAGGTTGGTAAGCAATGCTCCGCCCTGAAAAAGAACGCCTGTCCTTTTGCGGATGCGGTCCGGAATCGGTTCTCGTGTCGGGATTTCTTCGCCGAAAAAGGAGAGGGTTCCCGATATCGCCCTTTCCAGTTTCAGGATGTTGTTCAGCAGCGTCGATTTCCCGCAGCCCGAAGCACCCAGAATCATCCGGATTTCTTTGGGCATTACCGTAAAGGAGATGTCTTCCAGAATCACTTTTTGCCCGTAACCGGCGCGTAGATGTTTGACTTCCAATACTGCGGTCATGGCTTAATAATAGATGAATGAAAAGAGGGCGTCGGCAATGATGATTCCCGAAATGGACGTGACGACGCAGGATGTGGTGGCTTTTCCCACGGCATCGGCGCCTCCGCGGACGTTCAGGCCTTTTTGGGCGGCGACCAGGGCGATAATCCAGCCGAAGACGAGGGATTTAATCATGCTTTTCGTGATAAGCACGAGGTTTATTCCGTCTTTCAGCGAAAAGATGTAGTTGTAGGGGGAAATTTCACAGACCAGGTCGGCGACGATCATTCCGGAAAGGCAGCCGAAAATGGACGAGCAAAAAGAGAGAATGGGGACGGCGACGCTCAACGCCTTGAAGCGGGGGAGCACCAGAAATTGAATCGGGGGGATGCCCATGGTTCGCAGGGCTTTAATTTCTTCGGCGACGGTCATGCTGGAAATTTCCGCGGTGATGGAACTGCCGGAACGCCCCGCCAGAATAA
The DNA here is from genome assembly GCF_002300445.1 of Fibrobacter sp. UWS1. NCBI lineage: Bacteria > Pseudomonadati > Fibrobacterota > Fibrobacteria > Fibrobacterales > Fibrobacteraceae > Fibrobacter > Fibrobacter sp. UWS1. The sequence continues at coordinate 682,456 of NZ_NSGW01000001.1, read as the reverse complement.
TGGAACTGAGCAGAGGGCCGATTTCGGCAAACATCAGAAAGCCGAGTCCGCTTGCCAGGTAGGATCCGCCCCCGACTGCATTCAGCATATTGGAACTCTGGAACGCGAGGGAGAAAGCGATAAGGAAAACCAGCAAAAAGACGATTCCGCAGGCGTCGCCGCCCAAGCGAAGGAGCTGCCGGGCAGTCCCGTGAAAGGGAATGCGGCTTTTGTCGAAGGTCTTAAAAAGAGTCCAGTAAAGGCATTCGCTGAGCAGGTAGAAAAAATCTCGCAGGCCTTTGAGGATAAAGAATCCGAAATCGCCGGTCTTTTCGACAATGCCCATTTCGTTCTGCGCTTCTTTTGGCGGAACTCTGTTGATGGTCAGCTGGGAAAGTTCGGTGCGGAGCTCGGGAGAAAAACCGCTCAATACGCATTTTTTCCCGGTGTTTTCTGCAAAAAGGGCGATGTCCGCAAGCAGGGTCTTTCCAAAAAAATCCAGAGAAAAAACAGCCGAGCCGTCCAAACGCAAGTTTCCTTTGGAAAGAATGCGGAAACAGCTTTTTTGGATGACGCCGAGGTCTTTCGGGGAAATATCCCTGGGAAGCTGGACTGTCGTAAAATTCTCCATTGCAAGCGCAATTTAGAAAAGAAATCCCGATTTTTTGATGGAGTTAAAATCTTTTGCGACAAGAAAGGCCCTATTTCGGATAAAGGACGCTTCCTTTACACAGGAACGTTTTGCCCGATTTGCGAAAACGGTGATAAAGGGCGGGCGTTCTTGGCGCACTTGATGAAAGCGGGTGAGGGGCTTGCTAGAAAATCTTTTTAAGGTTGATTTTTTTTTGAGAATACGAAAGTTTTACCGAGTAGTCATCAAAATTTTTTTAAATTGGCACTTGATGAATTTTTTCCGCCGACTGAAAACCTTCGTGAGCTGTAGTCTGTTTCTAACAGGCCTTGCTGTCGGCGATATTTTTGACTTTGATGGGCTTTACCGGTTGCGGTATGGTCCGAATGCCAGCGTGGTTCTTTCGGGGAATACGCCTGTGGTGTGGGGCGAGTGGTTGAATCAGGCAACGGGAACAGCCTCTTTCAATTGGATTGAACCGCTGCGCAGTCTGCCTTATGGGGAACCTTTGGATCCGGATGCCGCATTTTTGCGTTTTTCCTTCGATTTGGAAGCTTCGCCTTTTTATGGGGGATTTCGTTTGGGAATCGGAGGTCGCCCTCTCCAGATGAATCCGCAAATCGAAGTTCGCTTTATTTACGAACACTACACCTATTTCAATTCCAACGTAGAGATGACTCTGGCGAGCAATTCGAAAAACGGAAGCATCGCGGATTCGTGGAATGCGGACTGGATGAGCGACCGGGTGTTTTCCAAAGACGCTGCGGTGGATTTTATGCAGAATTTCGCGTTCTATCTCAATATGGAGTATGCGCTGTTGGGGGACGGCCTGCTCGGGATTGGGGCGCATTTTACGCTGGTGGATATCAGCACGCAATTTGAAGGGAAAAGCTTCGACTATCGCAGAAATATCCCGGTTTTCAGTAGGGACTTTATTATAGATCTGGTCGCCTTCGCCTATATTCCCTTTTCGGAACACTGGGCGGTCGCTTGCCATTTGAACCAGTATAATACGGGCAATTCCCGCTCTTCAGACGGCACTTATCTGAAGGAACCTTTAAGCTATACGATTGGGCTGGTGGGTCCGTCTTTCCGCTGGGGGAAAAAATCGCCTAGCAAAGTGACCCTTTTGGGGGGCTTTTGGATGCGGGAAAAAGACCGCTTTTACAGCGGGGATGTTTCCCAGCAGTTTCTTGTCCACCTACAGTTCCAGCGGAATTTCGAATTTGATATCCAGCCAGTTCCATAAACGCATTTTTTTGTCGGGTTGAATTTTCTTTGGACTTTCCGTTTGAGGGCGCTGCGTCTCTATTTTTCGCGCCGTCCGAATCCATAAAGAACCATGATAGTCGTTTCCCCAAAAATCCAGAATGGTCGGCAGAAGCATATTGTCGTAGGGCTTCCAGGAGTGGATTCGGATTGTCCGTTTGTTTTGGGCGTTGAAGTCGCTCATTTGGACGGAATCGGGAGTCGGGAACGTGTTCGGGGTCAAGCTCTGCCAGGTCTGGGATTTTGCGGTGAGGAAAGAGGCGAGTGGGCTGTGCTGGCTGTCCGGGCACAAGAACGCACCTCGGGCGAGAAGTTCCAGATCGTCCCATTTGATGGGACTCTCTCCGATGTTTTCTTTCAAGTGGTGCATGGCCATCAGTCGCCGGAAATTTTCGGGCTTTAATTCGATGTAGCGGAAATTTTCCGCAGAGACATAACGGAAAGATTCTTTTCCCGATACGGAAATGTCGAAAGTGTCGGCGGTAAAGGGCTGGTGCTGCCAGATAATGTCCACGTGGATTCGGGAATGTTCCCGGTTGATGAAACGGCCCTCTGCGGAGATCACCGCGGCAGAATCCATCAGCAGCTTGGGGCATTCTTCAGCGCAAACGGAAGAAAAGAACAAGGCGAGCAACAAGGCTGTTTTAGGGGCGGAAAGAATCATGAAATCGTAAAATTGGAATAGGCGATGGACCAGCTTTTTTCACCAAAGCCATTTTTAAATGGTGGCCAATACAATATAATTTATATCCGTTCGGAAATTTTATCCATGGTTTTGGAATCCAGACAAATAAGCTGGAATCAGCAGCGGTCGTCTCTTTTCTTTAGCCGTGCTTTTAGGAGAACTAAAGCAAAAGCCCTTTCCTCTTTCGCTGGACTTCGGAATATGGCGAAACCGAATTTGACGGATAGAGAAAAGGACTTTCTGTTATCAACGAAATTTTAGGCTTCTTCTGCGGCAGCTTCCGGAGAAATGGAATCGTCCGGAGAAATGGAATCGTCCGTAGAAAGGGCTTCGTCTTCGGAAATATCGAACATTTTCACGTCTTTCATGTTCTCGCGGATTTTCGTTTCGATCTCGCTGCAAATTTCCGGGTTGTTTTTCAGGAACAGGCGAGCACTTTCGCGGCCTTGTCCAATACGCTCGCCGTTATACGAGAACCAGGATCCGCTCTTTTCGATGACATCCAATTCAACGCCCAAGTCGAGAATGCTTGCTTCGCGGGAAACTCCCTGCCCGTAGAGGATGTCGAACTCGCATTGGGTAAACGGCGCCGCGACTTTGTTCTTGACGATTTTTACGCGGGTCCTGTTGCCGATGACATCTTCGCCGTTTTTGATTTGGGCGATGCGGCGGATGTCCAGACGCTGGGATGCGTAGAACTTCAATGCGTTTCCGCCGGTCGTCGTTTCCGGGTTGCCGAACATCACGCCGATTTTCATACGGAGCTGATTGATGAAAATCATGCAGGTGTTGGATTTGGAAAGGATGCCGGTGAGCTTGCGAAGGGCTTGGGACATGAGGCGTGCTTGCAATCCGACATGGTTGTCCCCCATTTCGCCGTTGATTTCCGCTTGCGGAACGAGAGCGGCGACCGAGTCGATGACGATGAGATCGATGGCTCCAGAACGCACCAAGGTTTCGGCGATATCGAGAGCCTGTTCGCCCGTATCGGGCTGGGAAACCAGAAGCTGATCAATGTTGATTCCCAAGTGGCGGGCATAGACCGGGTCAAAAGCGTGCTCCGCGTCAATAAAGGCAGCCACTCCGCCTTGTTTTTGCGCTTCGGCAATGGCGTGGAGGGAAAGGGTCGTTTTTCCAGAAGACTCCGGTCCGTAGATTTCGATGATGCGTCCGCGCGGGAATCCGCCAACTCCGAGTGCCATATCCAGCTGGATGCAGCCCGACGGGATGACTGGAATATTCTGTTCTGGCTGTCCTCCCAGCGTCATGATGGAACCCTTGCCGAAATTCTTTTCAATTTGTGCGATAGCCGCTTCGACGGCTTTAGCCTTTTCTCCGGAAAGGGGCTTGTTGAGAGAGGTCGCTGCTTTCTTTGCCATTTTGGTATCTCCAAGTGATTTTTTGAACTTAAATATACAAACTACTGAACTTTTGTGCAAGTGCTTTTCTGTTCATTTTTTGTTGGTGAGAGCACCGCGCAGAGCGTCCAGTACTTTAAAGACGCTTTTCTGGCGGATTTGTCCACGGTTTCCTGAAAATTTTTCACAGAATACGATTTTTTTACAATCGGAAACGACAGCCATCCATACGAGTCCTACTGGTTTTTCCTTAGTCCCTCCGTCCGGTCCGGCGATTCCCGTTGTAGAAACGGCCCAATCCGTTTTGTAAATCCGGCGTGCGCCTTCGGCCATGGCGAGTGCGGTTTCTTCGCTGACGGCTCCAAATCTATCTAAAGTATCTTGTGGGACGCCAAGAATGTCCCGTTTCGCGTCGTTCCAGTATGTACAGGCTCCGCCTTTGAAAAAAACGCTTGCGCCCGGCAGCCCGACCAATTCGCTGGCGACCATTCCACCGGTGCAAGATTCGGCGGTGGAAAGCGTTTCGCCTTTTTGCTGTAAAAGTCCGGCCAGATTTTCGAGCAGTTCGTTCAGCGTATTCGTGTTGGGTTCTGTTGTCATGGTTTTAGTTCCTTTTTCCTATAAGATAGAATGTCGGATTGACAGAATGTGACAAAAAGCCGCTTCTAAAAATCCTTTTCAAAAAATCGGAGGTTCGTTGTCCGTTGAGAGCGGTTCGTGAGTCAGGCTTCCTTCGATAAACTCAGGGCTCGTCGGTTGAAAACTATTCGCCCCGATTTCTTGCGGCGGTGGATTTGAACTTGTTGTGCTGGGCGAGCGAGCTGGAAAAAAAGTGGGTTCCGGAACCGTCGTCTTTGGCGACAAAGTAAAGGGCGTCCGTTCGGGCTGGATGAAGGGTTGCGACAATGGCTTTTTTCCCGGGATTGGAAATCGGACCCGGCATCAGTCCTTGAAACCGTCGCGTGTTGTAAGGGCTGTCGCTTTGCAGCTGGCTTTTGTAAATCGGGCCGGAGAGGTTCCGAAAGATAAAGCGAACCGTCGGATCGGCACCGAGCGGCATTCCGATGCGCAGCCGGTTCACAAAAACGCCGGCAATCAGATTTCGCTCTTCGATTTTTCCTGTTTCTTCTTCGACGACGCTGGCGAGGGTCAGTATTTTATGCCAGCCACCGAGTTCCTTCCACAGGGGGCTGTTTTCCTTTTCGAGTTCGTCGCGCAGTTTCAGGTTGGCTTTGACCATTTGGCGAGCGATGTCTTTTTCCGAAGCGCCGTATTCAATGGGATAGGTGTCGGGAAGCAGGTAGCCTTCCAGACTTTCTGCATCGACGCCGAGTTCCTGGGCAAATTGCGGGTCGTGGACGAGGGCTTCCCATTTTGTGGAATCGAAAGCGGGAAAGGCTTTGCGGAAGTAGGCGGGCATTTCCCACGAAGCGCGACCTTCGGGAATGGTTACTTTGCGGTTTGCCGTCTTGCCGGAGGTCAGGATCTTTGCCATTCCAGCGATGCTAGTTTGGGGCGGAATGTCGTACCAGCCGGCCTTTAGCTGCAATTTTTGGATTCGGCACCACCAGGAAAAGAGCTTGGCATGGGAAATAAGTCCCTGTTTTACCAGCATATTGCCCGCTTTAAGGGCCGAAGAACCGCTTTCTACTTGGACGGTGGTCCAGGTCCGGTTGTCCGAAGGGGCAAAAATCTGGCGTTTGGCCCCATAAAGGGCGATGGCGGCCATCGATAGAAGAATAAATAGGGCGAAAACAAATTTTTTCATACGAATGGGAATATAAAAAGAAAAAATCCCTACCATTTTGAAAAAATAAAGGATATATTTGGGATAAAGATTAGAAAAAAGGGTTCCACCCTAAGAGGATGTGAAATGACTAAAAAAATTTTGTTCTGCCTTCTTGCTTTGATGGTTGTCGCTGCTGTTGCCGCACCGAAATCGGTGAAGTCAAAACGCGGCGATATTGATTTGACCAAGACGAAAGGCGGTTCGGATGTGGTTTGTACCGCATCTTTCTCCGACGAACTTCGCATTGTAAAAGATGATGGCGATGCGGTTCTTGTCAAAGGTGCTTGCGGTCAGGGATGGGTCGCAAAAAGCATCGTGGAATATGTAGCGAAAGCCGAAGGCGACAAGTCGATGTCCTTGGATGAAGTTGACGTTATTGGTTGGTTGGACAACCCGAGTGCCGTGTTCGTTTTGGACGCTGACGCTGCGGAGTTCGATGGAGTGAATATCGATCGTAACTTCAAGGAATACTTGCAGCATACGATGGACCGCGAAACCATGGAAATGCAGAACAACGAAAACTAGTTCGATTTTCAAAACGATTTAGAAAGGATCCGCCTCATTCAAAGTGGGGCGGTTTCTTTTTTAGAATTTCACTAGCAACAAACCACTACTTTTCCCTTGGCGCTGGTTAGTGTGCTTTGACTAGTTCGATAAGCTCACTAACCGGCGGTCCCTGAGCCTGCCGAACCACTTCACCAAAGCAATTTTATTTAATAACGGATTTTGACCTGCATTTGCGAGTGTTGTTCAAAGGATTTTCAAGGGGCGAAGTGGATCCGAAAAATGGTGTTACGCATCATTTGTATAATTTGGGCTCAAGCTCGGGATTTGGTTCCATAAACTTTCAAAACGCAAATTTTGAAGGAAAAATTTTTTCCGAAAGGATTATTTGTTTTTGTCTGCATATTCCTGGCGGGTGATGACATAGCGAGAGTGGGGCATGACGATTCCTTTGTAATGCTTAACTCCGCTGTCTTTTTTGTGCATGCCGTTTCGGAGAGCCACGCGGATAGATGCCTCATTGTTATCGCGAATGATTGAGCAGACTTCTTGGGCTTTCCATTTTTCGAAAGCGTATTTTTTTGCAGGCGACAGCGGCTTCTGTAGCGAAACCCTGATGCCAAAATTGCCGTTCAAAAAGATATCCGATTTCCAGCACTTCTTCGTTTTTCCACGGTTGCATGGTTAGTCCGCATTGGCCGATGAAGCTGTCGCTTTCTTTTAAAACCACTGCCCACAATCCGAAATGCCACATCTTGTAGCGGGCGATTTGCCGTTCTAGCCATTGCCGGACTTCTTCGTCGGAAAAGGCTCCCTCGTAGGCGTACATGGCTTTGGCATCTTGCAGGGTTTTGCACAAAGCGGAAAAATCTTCTTGCTCCATTTCCCGGAAGTAAAGCCTTTGGGATTCCAGAATCCTCTTTTTTGAGTTAGAGTTCAATGGAAAGCTCGTATTTTTTATCGATGAAAATAGAATTTAGATGGAATTTTTGAGCCATTTCCAGAGAGTGCTTGTTTTCTTTCCAGAGATTTTCCTGAGAACAGTCGTCGTGTAGGCGTTTTTCCGTTTTGGCATATTTTTGAATGTCGTCAAAATGATTTCGGATATAATTTTCGCTCATGATCAGGCAATACGATTGGATGTGCTGGCGATATTTGGGAGCGAAATCACTAGTCCAGTTCCAAGGGATATAGCAGCCTTCCACAATCAAATTCTGATCGTTTTCGATAACGGTTTTTATCATTTCTCGCAGAATGGGCCAGAGAAATTCTGTGAGTTTTTCGTCGTCGGTGGGCGTGAGCTGGGCCAGTCCGCTTCGGATAAGCCCCATTTTCAGGTGGTCGATGGAGAAATAAGGATATTTGTATTTTTCCAAAAGTTTTTGCGCTAGGGTCGTTTTCCCGGTGTGGGATGCGCCCGTAATTAAAATGACCATTCGTTTCTCCGACGATATTTTTGTGACTTCAAAATTTATTTCTGAATTGCCTGTAATTTATGTACGTCATTTCCCAAAATGATTTCCAGATGGTCCAGAATTTTTTGAATGTCCCAGTCCCACCATTTAATTTGTTGTAAAATGGCGATTTCTTTTGGGGAAAAGCGTTTTCGGATTTCTCGGACGGGGTTCCCGGCGGCGATGGTGTAAGGGGGCACGTTTTTGGAAACCGTCGAGTTGGCTCTGATGACGGCGCTGTCTCCAATATGGAAGCCGGGCATAATTGTCACGTTTTGTCCAATCCACACGTCATTGCCGATGACGGTATCGCCTTTTTGGGGCAGTTCGGCAAGATGCTTTTGGTTCACGCCCTCCCTTTGCTGCAAAATGGCGGTAAAGGGATAAGTGCTAATGGCGTTCATGTTGTGATTTGCCGCATTCATGATGAAGCGGATGTTTTCGCTCAGGGAGCAGAATTTGCTGATAATCAGCTTGTCCCCAAATTCCTTGTAATGATACAGGACGCAGTCTTTTTCAAAATTTTCCACGCCCTTTTCGCAATTGTAGTAGGTGAAATCCCCGATTTGAATATTGGAATTTTGGACGACGTTTTTGATGTAGCAGATGTTTTTCAGGTTCTTGTTGGGATGCAGTTCGTTGGCGTTCATTGTTTTTTCCTTTGTGCAGTCCACTCTTCTTTTGTCAAAAGGGTGATGAGACAGGTCCGGGTCTCGTTTAGCAAGGGAACGGGGGAGTTCCTGTCGGTGTGATGGTGGGAAAATCCGCATTTTTTCTGGACGCGTCTGGATTTTGTGTTGCCTTCGTAGGATCCGCACCAGATTGCTGAAAGATTCAGCTCTTCAAATCCTCGGCGAATAAGTTCGCTCGCCGCTTCGGGAATGTAGCCGTTTCCCCAGAAAGGCTTTCCTATCCAGTAGCCCATTCGCATTCGCTGTCGCTTGTTGTCAAGTCAGAGCGTCCGTTGGGAATGAGTTCAATCGCTCCGATAGCTTTTTCGTCTTTTAGGCAGACGGCGTAGCATTCCACTCCGCAAAAAACGGATTCGATAATGCGGCGGCTTTCTTAGACGTTTTGGTGGGGCGGCCATCCGGCGATGTGTCCTACGTCGGAATCCTTGGCGTATTCGTATAGATTTTCCGCATCGTCTTTCTTTCTAGGGCGAAGAATCAATCGTTTCGTTTTCAATATCATGCAAATCCTTGAATTTATAGGCTCTTCTAAAAATCCATTTTCAAAAAATCGGTTGTATTCGAGTGGCTCGGGATTAATGATTGGTGGGCTTCGGGTTCCGCAGTCGTAGCTCGAACTCGTCGAATCATTTCATCAAAGCTCCGTTAAAATTCAATACAGAATTTTTTCAGCGGCGATGGTGGTTGCCGCTCCGTGCCCGCAGCATACGACGGTTTTGGCGTCCAGCACGAGGAGCTTTTCTCGGATGGATTTCAATAGGGTCGCTTCGTCTCCGCAAAACAAATCGGTGCGGCCTCGTCCGCCTTGGAAGAGAACGTCGCCAGAAAACAGTACGCTTTCCGATGTTTCGTAAAGAGCCAGACTTCCCGGCGAATGCCCGGGCACTTCCAGCACTTGGAAGGACATCTTGCCGACTTCGATGATGTCTCCCTCTTTCAAAAAGTTTCGAGGCTGGGGAACTTTCTCGTGGATTTCCAGACCGAAAAGTGCCGCCTGTTTTTCAACCCCTTGGATAAGAAATAAATCCTTTTCCCCGACTTCTGCTGAAATTCGAAAATCCCGTTCCACGAAGCCGTTGCCCAGACAATGATCCAGATGCAGGTGTGTATTGATGAGGCGTTTGGGAAGGAGTCGGTTGCTTTGGATAAAATCCTTGGCTTTGTTCCATTCGGTTTCGTTGTAGAATCCGGGATCAATCAAAAGGGCTTCTCGCGTGTCGTCATAGACGATGTAGGTATTTTCTTGAAAGGGGTTGCAGATGAAATTTTGGATATTCATACCTTTGAATATATATTTTCAAAAGTTCGCGTGTTTTGCTTGCGGCGGCTTTATGCCGGCGTTAAATGCCTACGGGATGAACGGTTCAACAAGGGTGTGTTATGTGTCGTTTTCAAAAAGTCCTCCTTGCGCTGGGTGCGTTTTCCATTTCGGCTTTTGCCGCGTCCATGGTTTCTCAAAATCTGGATTACTCGGATCATCTTCAAAGTTTTTACAATCCGGATATCGGATTTTATACTCCCCAGACCATGCATTTGAAGGTTTCCGGGAACACGCCCATTGCAAAACCTTATGGACGCTTTTTGCATTTGCGGGCGGAGCTTTCGGAATTTAGCGACAAGGCCTGGTGGCTGGACAAAGGGGATACCGTGCGGGGGAAAAGTCAGGATTTGACGGAGGACGCCCTGCAAGCTCTGGGAGAGACTTTGGATAATGTTCGCAAAAATTCGGGAACCACGATTATCCGCTTTTGCTACGACCCTTGGTATAACGGACATAGCAACACCACGCCAGATCAAAGCGTCATTTTACGGCATCTGGAGCAGTTGGCACCGGTTCTTTCCGAACACTTGGACGTGATTACCGCTTGGGAAATCGGGATTTACGGAGCTTATGGCGAAATGCATTCGGATACCATGAGCACTCACGAAAAAGTCGGGGAAGCGATTCGCTTTGCTTTGGAACACACGCCGCCCGAATTGAAAATTTTGACCCGGACCCCACGCTATGCGGCATACGCGCTGGGTTTTGCCAAGAATGCGGAGAATCCGGCCTTGGATGCCGATCCGAATGTCCACTTCAACGTGGAAAGCGAAGTGTTTCAGAGAATCGCCAAGGCAAAAAAGGACACCTTGTTTCGCCTGGGAATGTTTAACGACGGCTATTTGGGGACGCAATACGATTATGGAACCTGGAGCACTACGGCAGAAAACGGAATTTCCCGGGAAGAAGGAGTTGCTTGGCTGGAAACTTACGGCATGCACACGCCCTATGGCGGCGAAGCGCTGACGACGGCTTCGGGCTATCAAGAAATCAATACGCCGGATTTTATCGCCTACGAGGGATTCCGCACCCACACCAGTTATTTGAATATCCAATGGAATTACAATCTGATTGAACGCTGGAAAAATACCGACGTTTTTACCGCGCGAAAGTCCAATGCCATCGATTCCGGGTACAACGGGATTTCCGGATTCAAGTATATCAACGACCATCTGGGCTACCGTTTTGTTCTGAGAAATTCCTGGATGAACGACTCCGTGGGAATTGGCGGGCAATTGCAAGTGGCATTGCTGCTGCAAAATGTGGGCTTTGGGAATGTCACCCGGAAAAAGGCCACGACGCTGATTTTCAAATCGGATGCAAATGAAAGCATTTACGAAATTCGCCCGGATTCGGCCACGGACATTGGGAAAATCCTCTCCCGGAAAATGAACGCCGACACCACCATTTCCTATGACGGAACGGATACGCTTCGGATTTTGGCGAAGCTGCCCGAAGAAATGCCCCTGGGCCTTTGGAACGTGTTTGTGCGTTTTTCGGAGAACGGCGATTTTCGCACGGATGAAAATTTTTCCGTTATCCGCTTTGCCAATGATTCCAACTATTTCGATAAGGAAACGGGTTCCAATTTTGTCGGCACTTTTATCTTAAGCGACAGAATTCAATCGCTCCAAAGTCGGCCCGTGACCTCTGCGGTGGAATTGCGGCAAAATGGGAAAATGCTCATTGTTCGCCACGGCCAAGAGATTGAAATTTTGGATTTGAACGGAGTCCTGCAGGAAAGAAGGGCGATTCCGGAAAGGGAATGGATTTGGGACATTTCTAAATTTTCCGCCGGGCCTTTGGTTGTTCGCGTTAAAGACCGAAATGGAATTGCGCGAATCCAAAAAATAGAGTGCAGGAAGTAGCGCAGAAATTTTCAAGTCGCCGCGAGTTGGAAAATGGCGTTCTGGTATTGGGGGAGTGAACGCGCTTTGCGGATTTCTTTGGCGATTTTGTGCGGCAAGTCGGCGAATGTCCAAAACGGACGAATTTTGTCGAGAAGCTGCTGCGGATTTTGCCATTTGGCCCTGTAATCGTTGAATACCGCCGTGTGAATTTGCAGGAGGGTAGGAATCGGGGCCAGCTTTTTTTTAATGGCGGACTCCCGGGCGAGAGTTGGCCTTTGCAGCAGTCCGCGTCCGATCATGACTCCGGCAAGTCGGGGAAATTCCGATACCAGCTTATCGATTTGGGAAGAGGAAACGATGTCGCCGTTGAAAAGAAGCGGGTGCGCGCAGGCTTCGTAAAAGCGTCGAAAGGAATCCATGTCGAGTTCTCCGCGATATTGCTGCACGCCCAGTCGAGGGTGGAGGACGATGTGCGAAAGGGGCGCGGAGTTGAATAGGGAGAGCAGCCGGAAGATCTCGCTGGGGCTGTTCATTCCCGTGCGCAATTTGATGCTGAATTGGACTTCTGGCGCATAGCGTCCGATTTCTTGGAAAATTTCCTGAACCTTTTCGGGACGTTCCAAAATTCCTGCGCCACGTCCGGCGAGCGTCTGCTTGGGAAAGGGACAACCCATATTCAAATTGATTTCTCGAAATCCGTTTTGCAGCAGGCATTCGACGAGTCGGCAAAATTCCTCGGCATTCTTGGCGATAATCTGCGGAATCAGGCGGTAACCAGCCGCTTCCCCGCGGGACTTGTCTTCGAGAAGGTCGTTCAGGTCCTTTGCGCGTGCTTTGCCTTTTTCAAGGCGTAAAAAGGGCGTGTAATAGGCGGCGATCCCCCCGGCGAATTTGGCGTGGGCTCGTCTGTATGCGGAATCCGTAAATCCCTGGAGGGGCGCAAAGTGGACGGGAAGCATTACGAACAGCGAAGCCGTTGTCCGATTCGCAGGACGCTGTTTCTTTTGATGCGGTTCAGCCGACAGATTTTTTCCACGGACGTGCCGTATTTTCTGGCGATGGCACCGAGGGTGTCTCCCTTTTTCACGCGGTAGATGCGGTATTTGGAAAGTTCCTGCTGGATGGCGAGGTGGTCGGCACGGGCGACTTCCGTCGAAATTTTTGCCGCATTTTCGGCAAGAACTCCGTCCGTGAAATTAAAAACCTCTTCCGGTGAAATGTTGATGTCCTTGTAACGGATTTCGAAATGCAAGTGCGAACCTGTCGATCTCCCGGTGTTTCCGCCCAGCCCGATGAGGGAACCGCCAGAAACCTCGTCGCCGATTTTGACAAGCCGTTTGGCCAAGTGCCCGTAAAGGGTCCGCGTGCCATTTGGGTGCTCCAGCAAAATGTAATGCCCGTAGCCCCGTCTTTCGTACGCGGCCTTGATGACTTTTCCGTCGTGGGCGGCGACGATGGAATCCCCTTTGAAAACCTTGACGTCGATGCCGCGGTGCAGCCGGTAATGGCGAATGCCGTAAGGCGAAGTGATGCGGGTCGCGTGCACGGTGGGCAAGAACCAGTCCGAAAAATCCAGAGCGCTCGCCGCCAGGGAAGAATCGCTCAAGTCCGTTTGAACGGCGGAATCCAGGGAACATTCCGGTTCCGTATCCGGGTCGTCTGCGGGCATGGCAAGTGCCACATTTTCGCTGGAATCCGCTTTCTCGGCAAAGGGTTCCTCGTTTTCGGGGACATCCCGATTTTCTGCATCCGGGGCGCAGGAATCCTCTTCGGGCGTTGCGGCGACAGCCGCCGAATCCGCCGTTTCTTGAAGATTCTGGGCGGCATCTTCCGTTAAAGCAAAAGCCGGAATAGCGACGAGCAGAAAGCACCAGGAAAGAAAACGAATCATAGCGAGGCAAAATTAGAAAAATTTCCGGGTCAAAAAGCCGGGGCGTTCCCCGCACCTTGAGCGGGAACACAGGGCGGACGGGTGCGGGTCGGGCTCTGCTCGGGCGTAGCCCTCATCGTGCCTCATCCGGTTGGCGAGTCACGCCGCCTTCGCGCGACGATCCCTAACGCGATTTGGGAACTTTCCACTTCGTGCATGCGCCAGCAAAAGAAAACCCGCCGACAAAAAATCGGCGGGAGTTTGGGTTGGGATTGGTATCGTTATTTGGAAATGGTGACGCTTCTGGCTTCGCGATAAGAGCCCGTCGTCAATTTGACAATGTATGTCCCCTGCGGCATATTGCGCAAATCGAACTGGTGCTGGTGCGTCCCGGCATTTTGCAGCGGGGTGATTTCGTAAGTCAGCAGTGCGCCATAGGCATTGAACAGGCTGATTTTCACATTGTCCTTGTTCGGCAGCGTGTATTGGATGTCAAGAATGCCGCGCTTGTTTCTCAAGGAGAAATGCGTTGCGGGTCCGCTGATTCCATACATCAAGGCCGTCGTTGCGCCGCCGTTGCCAATCTCGTTCGTGATTTTGACGGTGACTTTATAGAGGACGGTTTTGCCGTTGTAGGTGAATCCCTGCTGGAACGAGTAAGAATCCCCGTTGGAAACGCGGTTCGGGTAATGTCCGACGACAGCGGAATCCTTGTCGAACTGAAATTCCGAATAGATCATTGCCGATTCGCCGTAATCTACGACGTTGCCTTTGGAATCAAACCAGTGTCCGGGAGCGTTTGCGGTAGAATTTGTGTTTTTCGCTTGCGTGTCGTGGTTGATGGCAAAGTAAGTCGCTTGCTGCATATCCGCAGTGGAAAGCCCGAGAGCGGAAGAGACTTGCGAAAGGTTCAGCCCGAATTTAACTCCGGCGTAGTTGTCGTCAATCGGGAGGGTGATGTTCACATCGTAGGAGAGGACAACGGTTTCTGCAACTTCCGAGGAAGAAGAAATGCTGGAACTGCTCGGCGTATAAGAAGAGCTGGAGCTGGGCGTTGTCGAAGAGCTGCTCGGAACGGAGCTGGAGCTGCTTGGAACAGAACTGGAACTGCTCGGTGCGGAGCTGGAACTGCCCGGTCTCGAAGAAGAGCTACTGGAGTTGCCGCTCGAAGAGCTTCCGGGAAGGCTGTTCCAATCATAGTCCAGTTTGAAGTCATTATAGTATTTGGTGTATGCATCGCCGGCTCCGCTGATGCCTTCTTCAAGTTTCAGCTTGTAGTCGAAATGCTTGGTACGGATATTCGTGTTGTTGGTGTATTGGTAATCGGTGTTCACGACGACGGCAAAGACCATCTGGGCACCGTTTGTGGAAGAGGGCGTCTTGTCCAGTCGAAGAGTGACGCTGCCTTCGCCGGTAATGGGTTCGCTGTAAACTGGTGTGCCGTCTGTCGCGCGGTAGCAAATCAGGAAGTTCATGTTGGTGTTGTTGGAATTGCTGCCATTGGGATAGAACGTCACCGTTACCTGCTTGGAGCCGCTTTGCACTTTCAGCGGAATGTAGTTGGCGCCGGACCAACCCGGAGTGATATCCTGATTCGGAACAAGATATTCACCACTTGCAGTTACAGTCTGGTAAGGGGTCATCTTCCAAGTATAACTGTAGTTTCCGTTATCCGAGTAATCCTGTTCCCAATAAGTGTTGCTCCCGAAATTCTGGTTTAGCAAATTCTTGATTTCGTTGGACCATTCCTTCATATCCAAAAGGGCGAGTTTCGCTCGGAATTCCGTAATCAGGCGACGGGTTCCTTCAATGCCAAGTCCTTCGTTGAGAGCGTATGTTTCGAGCAGGTACTTCGTCTTGCCGTAAGCATTTCCATAAATCCAGCGGACAGAGCCTGTACCAAGCCAAGTCCCCAAAAAAGTAGGGAAGATGTTGCTGTATTGGGCGCCGCCTAAAAGGGATCTCTGGTTCCTGCCGGTGACTCCACCGTTGTCTGCACCACCCCCGGGGCCTCCGAAGGTTCCGTCAATCAGCCAGCCCGAATAAGTTTCTATAGGCATAAAGGGCGCGATGACGGTTGCGGCGTTCAAAAATCCCATGCCGCTATAAACCGCATTGCGATGGCTGAACATATCCTGCTGGATCCAGGTGTTGCCCGCTTCCTGGAACCAATGCGCATCCTTGGCACCCGGGTAGGCGTTAGTCATCGAGTGAATGCCTTCGTGAATCATGGCATCCATTTGCGCCACGCGATCACGGTAGGGGCAACTGGTATTGAAACTGTAAAGCGGATAAAAAGAAGCTGCAACAGCCGTGTAATCAGCGATATAAGTCTGCCAACCGCCGGTTGTATCCGTCTTGCTGCCCCCGGCGCAAGTCCCCGAACCATAATAATAAATCGCACTATACTTGCCGTCCTGCGCCTGGGCATCCGGAGCCCAACCCAAGGTGTCGTAGAGGTAACTGAAATCCGTATCGTATTTTTTCAGGATGCTGTCGATGGTCACGTCCGTAATGCGCGAATCCCGATCGGTTCCCCAATAAAGCGCCCACCATTTTCCGGCTTTTTTCCCGGTAACGCCGGAGCAGTTGTTGTTAAATTGCGTCGGTGGCTGAACGACCCCGATGTGCGTTTTGGTGTCGTAATCCAGGTCCGAGCGGTAGCCCGGCCAAACGTAAGCGTCGCCGTTGGCGGCAAAAGTCCAGGAAAAGGACCCAGCCAGCATTAGAGCGAAAAGATTTCTTGATTTCATTTCCAAACCATCCTTTAAAATTTTTATTCAGGTGTGTAAAAAATAATCCACGAAAGCAGAAAATAGTGTCAATAAACCTTTTCAATTTGGAAGTTTCGTGTTGCAAGCGTGTAAAAATTTTTGGATCTGTGTGTAACACTCCAAGAAGTACTCGCGATTGAATTTTTTTTTAGTGGAATTTCTTTCGCGAGGTGAACTCGGTTATCAGTTGTTAGTTATCAGTTTTCAGTTCTAACTCCCAACTCCCAACTAATCTCTTGTCTCTGACCACTACTAGAGAAGGTCTTGGAATGAAAATCGGACGGGTTTCCATTCTCCGGGTTTTAATCCAGAAAGGGAGAGCTTTCCAATTTGAATGCGGATAAGGCGCAGTGTTGGAAAGCCGACCGCGGCGGTCATGTGCCGAACCTGGCGGTTTTTGCCCTCGGTCAGGGTGATTTTTATCCAGGATGTGGGAATGTTTGCCCGAAAACGAACCGGCGGATGGCGTGGCCAAAGATCTTCGGGTTCCGGGACGATTTCCGCTCGGCATTTTTGGGTGCGGTAGCCTTTGATGAGCACCCCGTTTTCCAATTTTTGAATGGCCGCTTCGGAAATTTGCCCTTCTACTTGGACCAGATAGGTTCTCGGGTGTCCGTTTTTAGGGTCGAGAAGCTTGTGGATGAGTTTTCCGTCGTCGGTCAAAAGGAGCGCGCCCTCGCTGTCGTGGTCGAGCCGACCCGCCGCATAAACGCCTTTGGGAAAGTGGAACTCGTCCAGAGCCCGGTGGTTTCCTTCGGGAGTGAATTGGCTGAGGACGCCGAAAGGCTTGTTGAAAAGAATCGTGGGCATGGGCGAAATCGCGTTTTTGCAAAATTAACTTTTTGGGCATCTCTAGATAGTTGGTAGTTGTCAGTTTTCAGCTATTAGTCTGCATTGTCTATCTGACCACGAATCCCTTTTCCCTTCACGCTGGTTGCCGCCCTTCGATTAGTTCGACAAACGGTTGTTGAGCTTGTCGAAGCATTCACCAAAGCCATTTTTAGAGGTTGCCTTTTTTTGGGGGAATTATATAGTCGTCCCTTAAAAAGGTCACTTTGCGAACGCAAGATAAGGACGTTCGCATTTTTTGTTCATTCCGTTCCACAGAAGGCAAAAAAAGTATAGCCATTCCAACAGGACAAAAAAGCGCCTCATGGCCCTCTTGAAGTTGAACGCCGCTGCTGCAAGCTTTGCATTGAGCATATCGCCAAAGATTCCCTTGTAGAAATTTCTGCCCATACGGTGATCGCTTTTCAGATGGCCGTTGATAGGCTCGATGCCAGCCCTCTTGCAAAAAAGATTGTGTGCCTTTTTCTTCTGGTAGTAAGTCGCGTTTTTCTTCGGGACGTCGGGTATCACGATCTTTGTCGTTCCGGATTCCTTTTGTCCGCGGTAGCCTCGGTCGCATGCGGCCTGGCTCGGCCTGAATCCAAGCATTTGTTCAACATGGTCAAGCGTATCGTCTATCGTATGTCCGTCATACTCGTCCCTGAACGCGACTGCGCCGACGATGATGCCGTTGTAGCTCCGGGCAATTGACACCTTGTTGCCGAACTCGTATTTCTTGTGTTCCTTGCCCTTGCCGATGCATTTCACTTCGGGTTCGTGTAGCGAATAGATTTTGTCCTTGTCGCATTTCTTCTGTGCCAGAACTTTGTAGAAAAGTTCAATTTTTCCTTTGTACGTACCCGACAGATTTTTCTTCGAAAGATTCCGTTCCATTTCGCGGACGAGCCGTCCCGCGATGGTTTTCAACCTGCGATCCGCCTTGTGAGCCTTTTTGGCGTTTTTCGGGTGATTGCGGAAACGCTGGTCACGATGAATCTTCTTCAAGGTTCTCTTGTAGGACTGTCTCTGCGGAAGGCCGTGTTCTTCCACGATTTTCTGCACCTGCTCTATTATCTTGTTCGCAAGTTTGGCGTCTGTAGGGAACGTGATGTTCTTTTCCTGCACGGTCGTGTCAAGAAAGACCGTGCCGCATCCTGTCGGTCCTTGTTTATCGTGGTCATCGTTGACGAGGATACTTTCCTTGAGGATCATGTCCAAGCCTTCCTCGCCGATCTTATGCCGGAAGTGGACAAGTTCGCTCGGGTCGCAGGGTTGCTCCGTCGAGAAGAACCGTTCTCCGCAAAAGTACTGGTAATAGGCGTTTTCCTGGAACTGCTCCACGACGGACTCGTCCGATACGTTGCGGATGTGCTTCAGGATGATGAGCCCGGTCATGAGACGGATCGGCTTGTTCGGCGCACCCATTTTGTCGTCAAACAGTTTCGAAAACTCGGTCTCGAACTTGTTCCAGTCAATCTTGTTCGCAAGAACGTAAAGGGGATGCTTGTGGTTCAACTGCTCCTCAAGGGAACAGAAAAGGCTTGTCTGGGCGGAGGATTTTGGCGGTCTGTACATGGGAAAAATTGCAAGGTTTTCAGTCATATTTTAGAAAACCTTGCAATATTTTCACAGGGTAGAAATCAATTTTTCCCAATAGTTATGCGGGCTGGGCGGGATTTTAAGGGACGACTATATACAATCTTCCTCCAAATTCTCACAAATAAAATTTTTTTCAAAGCGTGAATTTCCTTTTCACAAGGGGAATTTCTTCTCGCAGACTGCGAGGTGCTCGCTTTCCCATGAGCCTTGGGAACTTGTTCCCTTAGGCGAATTGTCCCTTGCAGGGATACTTCAACTACGGAATCGGAGATTCCTAGTTTCAGGGATGCAGCGCCCCATGAGTCTTGGAAGCTTGCTTCCCTAGACGAATTGTCCCTTGCAGGGATACTTCAACTATGGAATCAAAGATTCCAAGTTTCAGGGATGCGCCGCCGTGGCAATTCTTGCTGGCACCTCGTCATTGCGAGCAGCGATAGCGGCGCGGCAATCCTTGCTGGCATTTCGTCATTGCGAGTAAGCCGAAGCAATCCTATCTGCGGGAAAGGATTGCTTCACCCCTACGGGGGTTCGCAATGACGTAAAAACAACAGCCTGCGCAAGGAACGCAAGCGAGCAGGCAATCCTGTACACAATCCGTCCCAGCGAGGAACAATGCGATATGGCAATCTGTGCTGGCACCTCGTCATTGCGAGGAGCGTAGCGACGTGGCAATCTTGTCTGCGGGAAAGGATTGCTTCTACACTTCGAGTATAACTCCACTAAGGTAACAAAGTTACCAAGTGTCGTATATCCACATAGAGGATAACTCCACTAAGTCAATAAATTGACAAGTGTCGTATAACCCCTCCGGGTTTCGCAATGACGGTCGCTTTCAAATATGACTGATTTTCTCCTTGGTGGGTACGCAATGACGAATACTACTAGTCTCCTCGAAGATAATGCCAGCAAGCAAGCTTGCGGCGCAACATTCGCCTTGCACGCTTTTGCAAAGGCTCCCTTCCAGGGACAATTCGTCGAAAAGAGTAAAACTCTTAAGACTCATGAGCAGCCCCTTTTCCCTTCACCCTATCTCCCGCCACGCTTTGCTGTGGGAAATTTTGAATTCTAGAGCGGAATAAGGTGTATTACGTTGCGAGAGGGTGAACTTCTTTTCAAACGGGGCTTTTTCTTTCACAAGGGGAACTCAGTTATCAGTTCCAACACACAACTTTCAACTAACCCCTAATCACTAACCACTTACAAACAAATCGGGTGGAATTTTGTATATAAGTCCTTTTTTTTCTATAATTACGGGCGAATATGAAAAACATGGATACGATTGCCGTTCTCGATTTTGGCGGCCAGTATGCGCATTTGATTGCGAACCGGGTTCGCCGTCTCGGAGTCTTTACCGAAATCCATTCCCCGAATGCTCCCGTTTCGGAACTGGAAGGAGTCAAGGGAATCATTTACAGCGGAGGGCCGTCCAGCGTTTACGCCGCGGATGCTCCCGAATACAACCCCGAAATTTTGAGTCTTCCCGTCCCGAAGCTCGGCATCTGCTACGGGCACCAGCTTCTGGCGTTCCAGCAGGGCGGAAAAGTGCAGCCGGGAAAAGTCAAGGAATACGGCATCGCGGATTTGAAGGTCCTGGAACCTGCCGACCCGATATTTGACGGCGTTCCCCAAGCGTCGCCCATGTGGATGAGCCACGGGGACAGCGTCTCGGAACTTCCGGCGGGATACAAAATCATCGCAAGCACGGACGATTGCCCGATTGCCGCCGTTGCCTGCCCCGAAAAAAGACTTTACGGATTTCAATTTCACCCGGAAGTCACGCACAGCCGCTTCGGCATGAAAGTCCTTGAAAACTTTGTGAAATTCTGCGGTTGCGAAAAATCGTGGAATATGAAGAGCTATTTGCCCCTGATTACGTCTCGCATTCGTGAGCAGGTCGGGAACAGGAAAGTCTTCCTTTTGGTGAGCGGCGGCGTGGATTCCACCGTGGCGTTTGTCCTTTTGAACCGCGTCCTCGGACCTCAAAAGGTTCTCGGCTTGCATATCGACAATGGCATGATGCGCCTGAACGAATCGCAAAAAATCGTGGATTTTCTGAAAGCCGAAGGCATGGACAATCTGAAAGTCTGCGACGCCAGTGAAAAATTCCTCGAAAAACTGCGGGGCGTCACGGCACCGGAAACCAAGCGCGGCATTATCGGCAGGGAATTTCTGGTTGTCAAGGACGACGAAATGGCGAAGTTGCACCTGGATCCAAACGAATGGATGATGGCGCAGGGAACGATTTACCCCGACACGATTGAAAGCGGCGGCACGAAAAACGCGGACAAAATCAAGACGCATCACAACCGCGTCCAGGAAGTTCTGGATCTGATGGAAAAGGGGCTTGTTCTGGAACCCCTTGCCGATTTATACAAAGACGAAGTCCGTGCGCTCGGCGAGGAACTCGGCATTCCGCATCATCTTGTCTGGCGGCACCCTTTCCCCGGCCCGGGACTTGGGGTGCGCTTGCTTTGCAGCGAGGGAAAAATCGGCGAAGAAATTGTGCCTGCGGAAAACGTGCGGGATTTTTCCGGGAAATCGCTTGCCGAATATCTGCAAGAAAATCAAATCGACGGACGGATTCTCCCGATTCGAAGCGTCGGCGTGCAGGGCGACGGCAGAACTTATGCGCAGCCGTTTTTGCTTTCGACTCCCGGACTTTCTTGGAAACGGTGCGAAAAATTTTCCACGGAATTGGCGAACCGTTTCAAGGCTATCAATCGGGTGGTGTATCAGATTGGAACCGTCGGCGGGGAAGAGAAGCTTGTTGAGCAGTATGCCACGCGGAAAAATTTTGACACTCTCCGTTTATTCGACAACATCTGCACGGAATTTTTGCAAGAAAACGATTTGTATGAAAAAATCTGGCAGATGCCCGTGGTGCTTCTGCCGCTCCGTGTGCAGGAAAAGCCCTGCATCGTCATGCGCCCGGTGAACAGCTCCGAAGCGATGACGGCGAATTTTGCCGAAATCGAACCCGCTTTGCTCGGGGAACTTTGGCGCCGTTTCGAGTCGGCTGGAGCGGGTTCGCTTTGGTATGACGTGACGCACAAGCCCCCGGAACGATCGAGTGGGAATAAAGGAATTGCGCAGGTCTTGAAGGCGACTTGGCGGGGGGAATTCTCCCCCTGGCTCGCACGCGCTTGCGCTTGTTGCTCCCCACCCCCTCGCCTAGGGGGAACGCCCCCTAAGACGCCGACAGGCAAATAAATCCGCTTGGCCGATCTCTAACCTGCGTTCTGGATTACTTTTTGACAATCGCTTTAGTTTAATTCTTTTTGAATCTCTCATCCTTCTTTGCTGGCATCTATTTTTACTACTATTCCCACTGACATAGCCCTATGCCGCAAGGTGTTGGGCAATAGGTTTTTAGAGTTATTGTTCTTGTTCTCGCCTTGAACTTGGTCGTTTCCTCAAGGCGGTGGGCGCATTCGAATTCTCGCCTTTTTGTTTTCAAAAACAGCGTAAATCTCGCCCGGGCAAGAGCGCAACCCGCCTCTGTTGCATCGAGTCTGCGTCCATCCGTATTCACCATGCCGTGGGGGCTATAGGCGATTCGTAGATGGAATTATTTGACAATGTGGTTAAAACGGTCAAGGACGACCTTCTTGATAAAATTCGTCGCGGCAGTCGTGTTTCGGTGGCGGCGGCATGTTTCGCGAATTTTCACCGTCAATGCGACTGATATAGGTTGAATCGGGAAGAAAAAAAGTTCCCTAGGGCTAGCCCCTGGGGAACCTGGCCGAAACTTTTCTACCTTGCCGATTCTACCAAAAAAGGACATGGCGGTGAGTCTCAACCAAGCACAAAGATACGAAATACGAGCGCTCAATGCGGCAAAGATCCCCCCGAAAAACATAGCCTTGCAGCTGAAGGTCCACAAATCCACAATCTACAGGGAACTAAACAGGGGCGGCGGCCGCCAGCATTACGACCCGGTCAAGTCGCAGGAACGGGCAGACCTCCTTGCCGCGACAAGTCACCTGCATTACGACTACGACGAGGACGACTGGAAAATCGTGGACGGGAAAATCAAGGAAGACTACTCTCCCGAACAGGTGAACGGACGCGCGAAACTCGATGGGATGGGTGTCCCTAGCGTCGCCACGATATACAGGCATGTGAACAAGGACGAGGACCTGAAGAAGCACTTGCGGCACGGCAAGAAACCATACCGTAAGCGCGGGGAGAAGAAGGACAAGAGAGGCCAGATTGTAGGCCGCGTGCCCATCGAGGAACGTCCGGCAATCGTGGACGAGAAATCACGCGTAGGCGACATCGAGATAGACCTGATAAACAGCGCGGACCATGACGCGAACCTGCTCACGATCAACGACAGGATGACGAATTACAGCCTGATAAGGTATCTTCCGACGAAGAACGCGAAAGACCTGAAGAGAACGCTTGTGAGGGCGCTGAAGGACTTTGAGAAAACGTTCGAAGTCAAGATTCTCACAATCACTTCGGACAACGGGAAGGAGTTCGCCTGTCACGCAGAAATAGCGAAAGCTATGAAGGCGGATTACTACTTTGCGAACCCGTACCACTCCTGGGAGCGCGGTGCCAACGAGAACATGAACGGTCTAATACGCCAATATCTTCCCAAGAAGGAGTCGTTCAAGGGAATCTCTCCCCGGAAAGTTCGCTGGATACAGGATAAACTGAACAACAGGCCTCGAAAAAGGCTTGACTTTATGACCCCTTTAGAGTATATTTATACGCAAGTTAAACTACAAACCTAAGTCGCGTTAGCGACGAAAATCCGCCTTTTTCCATTTACGCGTTCAACGAACTCCGCAAGCAGCTGGAAGGTTGCGAAGAACTCCGTTTCATTTTTACGTCGCCCACATTTGTCGCCGAAAATTCCGACAAGGGGCTCAAGGAATTTTACATCCAGCGGCTCCATCGCGAAAAGTCCCTCTACGGCACCGAATTCGAGCTGCGTCTCCGAAACGAACTTAAACAGCGGGTGGTGGCCCGCGAATGCGCGGAATGGATTCGGCGCAAGGTAAAGTTCAAGTCGAACGTGACACGCGAAGGCATGAATAATTTTCTTTCGGTCAAGAATCCCGAAGAAACATTCACCTACACGCCAATCAACACATTCACAACGGTGGACTTGGGCGTAAAGCGCGGCAACAACCTGATGAACATGGTGACGCGCCTCGAAAATCCGGCGAGCGCAGAGTTCCTGCAAAAATTCAACGCCGTCTGGAACGATGCGGAAAAGTTGAAGGACGTCACCGAAGATGTCGTCAAGATGATAGCAAGCGTCTATCAGGAAAATTCGCCGGAACTCATCTACTTCATGACACTTTACAACATCTTCAGTGAATTTCTGGAAGATGTATCGGAAGATGTTTTGCCGAACGAGGCGACCGGTTTCAAGGAAACCGCCGTTTGGAACAAACTCTACAATTTCCAGAAAGATGCCGCCGTCGCCATTATCCATAAACTGGAACAATTTAACGGCTGTATCCTGGCCGATAGCGTAGGTCTTGGCAAGACGTTTACGGCATTAGCCGTCATCAAGTATTACGAGGGGCGCAACAAGGATGTGCTGGTACTCTGCCCCAAGAAGCTGTCCGAGAACTGGATGGCTTACCGCGGAAACCAGAAGAACAATCCCCTGACAGAAGACCGCCTGCGTTACGATGTCGCCTATCATACGGATCTTTCCCGCGACGACGGAAAAATTGCGACGGGCCTTTCCATCAACAGCATCAACTGGGGTAATTACGACCTCGTGGTAATTGACGAAAGCCACAACTTCAGGAACGGCAACGGCACAAACAGCAAGGGTGGCGAAAAGGAGAACCGCTACATGCGGCTCATGAGCCGGATCATCAAGCCAAACAAGAAAACGAAAGTACTCATGCTTTCGGCGACTCCGGTAAACAACCGTTTCTACGATTTGCGAAACCAGCTGGCTTTGGCGTATTGCGACAATCCCGACGAGTTCAACAACAAACTTGCTACGCGCTCGGATATCGACGAGATTTTCAGACAGGCACAAAGGATCTATAACGCATGGTGCAAATTGCCCGAAAAGGAACGCACAACGCAAAACCTTCTTTCCCGGTTGGATTTTGACTTTTTCGAAGTGCTCGACAGTGTAACGATTGCGCGTTCCCGCAGGCAAATCCAGACCTATTACGACATGAAGGAAATCGGTGTGTTCCCGGAGCGCAATAAGCTCATTTCGCTTAGGCCCAAGCTGACCGATTTGGCGGACGGAATCAATTACCACGAAATCTTTGAGTTGTTGCAAAATCTGAAACTCACGATATATACGCCACTCAATTTTGTACTGAAAAGCGCATTGCCTAACTACTTGGGCGACCGCGATACGGAAAAATTCCGCAAGGGCCGCGAACTCGGTATCCAGCGCATCATGGCGATAAACCTGCTCAAGCGCATGGAAAGTTCGGTCCATTCCTTTATGATGACGGTAGAAGAAATTTGTGGTTACCTGAAGCAGACTTCTCTGACAATCGAGAATTTCGAGAAGAATAAACTCGGAGAAATCACAGTCGAAGCGAATCCGCTTGCCCTTGATGGAGACGACCAGAATACGGACTTCTTTACTGTCGGGAAAAAGACTTCGTTCGACTTGCGCGACATGGACTACATTTCGTGGAAAAACGATATCGATGGCGACATAAAGACTTTTGCAAAACTTGTCGATTTGGTGAAGGTCGTGACGCCGGAATACGATTTTAAATTGAACGAGTTGAAACGCATTATCCGCGAAAAGGTTTCGCATCCGATTAACGAAGGCAACCGGAAGGTCCTTGTGTTTACGGCGTTTTCGGATACGGCTGAATACCTTTATGCGAATTTGTCCGAATCACTGAAGAATGAACTCGGCGTGAATGTGGCGCTTGTGACCGGTGACTCAAACGGACGGACGAATATTCCAAATTTCAAACCGGACATCAACCATGTGCTTTCTGCTTTTTCGCCAAGGTCCAAGGACCGCGATGTCCTCTACCCAAACGACAAGGAGGATATCGACATCTTGATTGCGACGGATTGCATTAGCGAAGGCCAGAACCTGCAGGACTGCGACTATTGCGTCAATTACGACATTCACTGGAACCCGGTGCGCATTGTGCAACGTTTCGGACGAATCGACCGTATCGGCAGCAAGAACAAGGTTATCCAGTTGGTAAACTTTTGGCCCGACTTGGATCTTGACGAATACATCAATTTGAAAGAACGTGTTGAGACGCGAATGCGCATATCGGTAATGACGGCGACCGGCGATGACGACTTGATAAACCAGGACGAAAAGGGCGACCTGGAATACCGCAGGAAACAACTTAAGAAATTGCAGGAAGAAGTCGTCGATTTGGAAGACATGGAGTCGGGCGTTTCCATCGTGGATTTGGGTCTGAACGAGTTCCGCATGGATTTACTTGCCTACATAAAGCAAAAAACGGATATGGACCATCTGCCGTTTGGAATCTATGCGGTAGTGAAGGGCGAAAAGCCGGGCGTGATTTTTGTACTCAAGAATACCAAGGGGGGCGACGCCATCAAAGGCAAGAATCGCTTGTATCCCTTTTACATGGTGTACGTGGCAAATGATGGCGAAATTATAGCCAACCACTTGCAGCCCAAGGACATCCTCGACATGATGCGCCTGCTTGCAAAAGGCAAGACCTCGCCAAACAAGGTGCTGTGCGACGAGTTCAACGAAGAAACTAGGGACGGATGCGATATGGGAGCGATTTCAAGATGCTTGGAACAGGCGATAGATTCCATTGTAGCAAAAAAAGAAGAGAGCGATGTCAGCAGTTTCTTGAACGGCGACTTTGTGGATTTCAAGAGCGAAACAATCAAAGGCCTCGACGATTTCGAGTTGATTTGTTTCTTTGTGGTCCGCTAGGTGGTTTAAGGAGACTGGTTCGTGTTTGGATTCCCTGGCAGCACCGCAGTGAAACGGATTATAGCGAAAGATTCCCTGTTTGGGCGTATCGGTACGTTGCCTGAAGTGACCGCCGCTCAGAAGACGGCGTTCAACAACGAAATAAAACAAGTGGCGATTACGAATGTTGTTGGCCCGAAGACGCTTGCCGTGGCGCCAGGCTCGCGCGTCCCCGGATTTTATGTGGCAAGTGTGGTGTTGAAACAGAAAAACTTTAGCTTGAAAAATGTTGAAACCTTGCTTCACCGGATTGGGCAAAAGAATATCTTGTTGGCTTTGTGCGTAGGGGAATCGGCCCGGTTCGCCTTGAAATACGATGATTACGTGGTGGTGTCGAAAGATTGGGTCTCGGCGGGCGAATACGGTTTTGCATTGGACGGGCTTGACTTGGATGCGATATGGAACGGAATCGTAAAGCAAGTGGCAGGTGAGCCGTGGAACGACTCCCTGAACGTTGCCGACAATCTCGATATTCATAAACGCGTTGAAAAGTTGCAGAAGGAAATCGTAAGCCTCGAAAAGAAAGCCCGCGCAGAAATCCAGCCCGCCCGCAAACTCGAATTTTTTAACCAGCTGAAAACAAAAATAGCTGAACTTGCCGATGCGACTACACAATTAACGTCATTGCGAGCCAAAGGCGAAGCAATCCACCCAGATCAATAGGGAGTAAAAACGGGAAATTTCATAAAGATAAACAAAAAAAATGTTCATCTTGTTGATTTTTGCGCAAAATTTTCCTATTTTTTTGGAAAAATAGGTACCAAAAGGCTCTTTTTATGTTTGTTTCCATGAAAATAAAGAATTTTCGTTCCATCATTGAAACGACTGTTTCCATGACTTACGAGGAAGGAAAAGCCCCCAATGGTTATAAAGAAATGCAAAGGTGGCCGTTCTTGGAAGACAAAGGGGAACGTTTGGTGCCCTGCTTGGCAATATATGGGGCGAATGCAGGAGGAAAAAGCAACATCATAAAAGCCTTCTTTGCGCTAAACCGACTTTTAAAATTTGGAACTGGCGAGGCTTTTCCTTCTGTGTTTGATCCAAACTTATTGATTTCTGATAATGAAACAACCTATTTTGAAACAAAAATTGTTTTAAATGGTTCTGTTTTTGTTTATGGCGTTGAATATTCCCAAAAAAAGATTGTTCATGAATTTTTAAAAGAAGGACGGGCCAACGACATCCGGCCTGTATTTGAAATAAGGGATTCCGAGCTTGTTCATTTTTCCGAGGTTTCCTCGGCTATATACAAAGAAAAAGACCTGAAAGAATTTCTGAGAGTGGAATGTTCCGGCAGGGAGGGACTGCAAAACAGGACGTTCCTTTATTTAATGGGAACAAAGTATCCCGCCTTGAATAAAAAAATCGCGGATGTGCTGGATTTTTTCCTTAAATCCGTTTTTATTTCCTTGAACAACCAGATTCCGGCAGGCCTTGGAATGAAAATGCTCGAGGACGCTCTTAAGAACCAGGGCCAAAAGGAAACGGCGTTTGAAAAATTGCAAAAGATAACGTCAAAATTGGACTTTGGAATCGAAAGAATGGAAATCAACAAGGCAAAACTTGTACAAAATGCCGACGGAGGGTTTCAAATACAGGCGAATCCTTTGGATGGGACACCTATAGGTGTGCGACAAGAAGGGCCGGAGGCATTTGCCGAATACCTATATTCATACCATAAGGATGACGGGCAAAAAGAAGTACGATTTGATTTTAATGAAGAGTCCATGGGAACGCAAATCGCTTTTGGCGTATTGGGAAGTATTTTGGCGGCCCTTGAACAAGGCGGTCTTGTGCTCATTGACGAATTGGACCGTTCCTTGCATTCCCTAGTTTTTCAGCAGATTGTCCAAATGTTCACGGAAAAACGCTACAATACCAAGAATGCCCAGCTTGTTTTTTCTGCGCACAATACGGATTTACTGGATGCGGATATTTTAAGAATTTCAGAAATCGATTTCGTCAACAAAACAAAGAAAAAAGGTACGACCATAAAGCGATTGGTAGAGTTTTCTGATATTCGAAATGTATCGAATTTTAGAAAAAGATATCTCTCCGGCGAATTTGACGGCATACCATTCCCTTATTTATAGCAGGCTTAGGTATGGCGAACAACAGAATGATAACTCTTTTGTGTGAAGGTCCGTCTGAAAACGCCTACATCCAAGAACTCAACCGATATTTACGGGAAAATGAATGTAAATTGGTTTTAATTCCTTCTAAAAATCCGATCGGTACTGGTTTTTACTCAACGGTTTACCCAAGATACCGTAAAGAACGTGAAAAAAATCCAAGAACACCAATAAAAGTGATTTTGGACGATGATATCTATGTCCGTAATGGCAACAATCAAGAAAAATCCAATACTGCCAAGTATAAAGATTCGCCTATCAAAGATGACTTTTTGTTTAACACGCATAATTTTGAAGATTTTTTAATGCTTCATTATGATGATGAAACGTTGAATCAATGGATAGCGACGTGTGCGGAATATAATCACGAACAAGTGCCGCTGCATTCGGATGAATACATCCCTTTGCTTCAAAAGATGTTCCCTAACTATAAAAAGGGGGAACTTCTTTTCACTCCGATAGATAAGGATAAACTAGATAATTTATTTAGGCACAACGAGGACAAAGGCATTTTTATAAAGAGTGATTTTGCTGCGTTTTTGAAAAAATTGCTGAATGATAGCTAGCGAATGATCGTCTGAATGCCTAAGGCCGAAAGAACGGGAATTTTAAAATAAGGAACAACTAAAATGGAAAAAGCAACCATGCACAGCCTTGATATGGTAAACGAAAACATCAAGAAAATCGGGTGCCTATTCCCGGAATGCATCACCGAAACCGTTGGCGAAGACGGCAAGGTGAAAGTTGCCATTGACTTTGAAAAATTGCAGGAAAACCTGAGCCATGCCACCATTGGCGAAGGCGAAGAACGTTACCAGTTTACTTGGCCCGGCAAGCGCGAGGCGATTCACAATGCAAATGCTCCCACCAACATGACGCTGCGACCCTGCAAGGAAGAATCTGTGGATTTTGACAACACGCAGAATCTTTACATCGAAGGCGATAACCTCGAAGTGCTCAAGTTGCTGCAAGAGAATTACCTTGGTAAAATCAAGATGATTTACATTGACCCGCCTTACAACACGGGCAACGATTTTGTGTATAACGACGACTTCAAGGAAGATACGGAATCGTTCCAATCGAAGAGCGGAATGTATGACGAAGACGGAAACATGCTTTTGCAGAACTTCGAGAAGAATACCGAAAGCAATGGCCGTTTCCATACCGACTGGCTCAACATGATGTACCCGCGCCTGAAAGTCGCCAGAAATTTGCTTAGCGATGACGGCGTGATATTTATTTCTATTGATGATAATGAACAGGAAAATTTGAAAAAGATATGTGATGAAGTGTTTGGGGCATTAAATTTCATCGCTAATTTTGCATGGAAAAGAAAAAAAGAAATATCGAACGATTCAAACAATGTCGCTATACAAGGGGAATATGTTCTATGTTACGGAAGGGGTGACGCCACTCTTTCTTTAGAACCTTTATCAGCCGAATACATATCAAAATCATACAATGACCCGACAGAAGCTTTTCCATTAGGAAAATGGAGACCCGTTCCATTAACAGTATCAAAGGGGCTAAATGGAGGAGGTTACACCTATACAATTACAACTCCTTCAGGCAAAAATCACACTAGACTTTGGGCTTATCCCGAAAGCAGCTATACAAAACTTGTTGAAAAAGGATTGGTATATTTCGGAAAAGATGGGTCCGCCGTCCCGCAAAGAGTTATGTATGCCAAAGACAGCAAGGGACAACCAACTTCAAATTATTGGGATAATGTTGCCACAAATAAAGAAGGAAAAAAGGAAATTCTAGAACTTTTTGGAGACAATTTTTTTGATACGCCAAAGCCAATCAACCTACTTAAAAAAATCCTTTTACTTGCAACAAAAGAAGACTCAATCATTCTTGATTTCTTCTCCGGTTCAGCAACAACAGCTCACGCCGTAATGCAACTCAATGCAGAAGATAATGGCAATCGTAAATTCGTCTGCGTTCAGTTACCCGAAGTGACTGCAGGTGACTCCGAGGCCTACAAGGCTGGTTACAAAAATATCTGCGAAATTGGCAAGGAGCGCATCCGCCGTGCCGGCAAGAAGATTATGGACGACATCATTGCGAATAACGAAACGTCCGCTGTCATTGCGAGGAGTGAAACGACGAAGCAATCCAAAGACTCTGCAATAGATTGCCGCGCCTCGCTCGCAATGACGCAGAACTCCCAACTAAAAACTGACAACTACAAACTCGACATCGGCTTCCGCGTTCTAAAACTCGCCGATAGCAACATGAAGGACGTTTTCTATTCCCCCGCCGAAACCACCAGCGCGGACATATTCGACGTCGATAACGTCAAGGAAGATCGCACCCCGCTGGACTTGTTGTTCCAGGTCATGCCCGAATGCAACCTGCCGCTCTCAAGCAAGATTGAAGAACGCTCAATCGAGGGAAAGACCGTCTATTTCGTAAACGGCAATTACCTTGTTGCCTGTTTTGATGAAGGAATCACCGAAAAGCTCATCAAGTCTGTCATCGATGTTCCCGATAGCGACAAACCCTACTACTTCTATATGCGTAATATTGGTCTCGGAGGCGACAAGGTTCTCGACAACTTCGAACAACTCTTTGTCCACTACAGCCCCTCCACCAAACGCAAGGTTATCTAGCTGAACATTTTGCGAAAATGATTGATTTTTGCTTAAAATATTTTGCGATTTGTGCAGTTTTACGACTAAAACATTTTGCGATTTCTGTAAAATGTGTGTATTTTAGGCAAAAAAGAGGCTAGAAATGATCTTTAAACGTAAGATGTATGCAACCATGCTCCAGTGGAAAAACAAGCGTCCCGGGAAAACGGCCTTGCTATTGAAAGGGGCTCGCCGTGTTGGCAAATCTACACTGGTAGAAGAATTCGCGAAAAGGGAGTATAAATCCTACATTCTAGTGGATTTTTCAAGAAAATCCAAGGAAATCGACGACCTTTTTAGCAACATGATGGATTTGGACTTTTTCTTCTTGCGTCTGCAGAACATTTTCGGGGTATCTTTGCACAAGCGTGAATCCGTCATTATTTTTGATGAAGTGCAGATGCAGCCTCTGGCAAGGCAGGCTATAAAGCATTTGGTGAAGGATGGTCGTTACGACTATATCGAAACCGGCTCCCTATTGTCGCTGAAGAAAAACATCAAGGGAATTGTAATCCCGAGTGAAGAACATGCCGAAACGCTTTATCCCCTTGATTTTGAAGAATTCTACTGGGCTATCGGAAACACGGTATCTCCTGGACAGATGCATGAGGCTTTCATGATGAAGCGGCCTATGGGCGAGGCGGTGCATCGTCGCTGGATGCGAGACCTCCGACTCTATATGCTGGTTGGGGGTATGCCACAAGCGGTAGAAGCTTATCTTCAATCGAATGACATGAGTGCGGTGGATGAAGTCAAACGTGGAATTCTTGAAATTTATGAATCGGATTTTTTCCGTATTGATCCGTCTGGCCGTGCGTCCAAAATTTTTTCGGCAATCCCAGCCCAGTTGAATAGCAACGCATCGAGATATCAGTTCGGAAAGACTATCAAACGACAAAGTTCAGATAAGACCAAAGAGCTGATTGCAGAAATAGAAAGTAGTAAGACGGTGACAATCGCTCATCACGCGAACGACCCTCAAGTAGGCATGGGAATGTTCGCTGATTTCAACGTTTACAAGATGTTTCTTGCGGATACAGGCCTGTTTGTAACTCTCGCTTTTAAGGATAAATTATATACGGAAAACGAAATTTATAGAAAACTACTTTCAGATAAGTTAGAGTCCAATATGGGCTATGTCTATGAAAACCTTGTTGCACAGATGTTGAAAACGAAGGGCTACGAAGTCTTCTATTACACATTCCCTACGGAAAATAAGCACAATTACGAAATTGATTTTCTTCTTACCAAGGGCAAGAAGATTGTTCCTATCGAAGTAAAATCGTCCGGTTACAAGACTCATAAATCCCTTGATATGTTCTGCGAAAAGTTTTCGTCGCGGATTGGCGAAAGAATTTTGCTTTATACGAAGGATTATCAAAAAGATGGTCCCGTAACATGCCTTCCCATTTATTACACACCTTTTCTCTAGTGAAACTGTAAACAAATGAAATTCAAGTTCAAGATTCAGCAATACCAAACCGATGCTGTCGAAAATACCGTAAACGTTTTTGCGGGGCAACCTTGCTATGACAATACCGTTTATCGCCGTGACTTGGGCAAGCGCAAAGGTCAAGTAAACGTATTCGATCAGGATGAAGCAGGCTTCCGTAACCACGATATCGAACTTTCCGAAAGCGAACTGCTCGCAAACATCCACAAGTCGCAGGATATCTGCGACATCAAGCGCTCTGCAAGCATCGTAAAGTCCGGCGTGGAAGCTTGCCGCCTCGATATCGAAATGGAAACGGGTACAGGCAAGACTTACGTGTATCTCAAGACCATGTTCGAACTCAACAAGCGGTATGGCTGGAGCAAGTTCATAGTTATTGTGCCGAGTAAGGCGATTCGCGAAGGCGTTTATAAGAGTTTCCAGACGCTTGAAGACCATTTTATGGAATATTACGGCAAAAAGGCCCGCTATTTCATCTACAACAGCGACCATTTGCAGCAGATTGATTCCTATTCGAGCGATGCCGGCATCAATGTAATGATTATTAACGCTCAGGCGTTTGCATCATCGTTCAACGAAGAAGATTACAAGAAGAAAATTGCCGAAGGCAAGAAAATTCCCGAAGCGAACAGGAAAATTTTTGACAGGCGCGATGAATTCGGGAGCCGTAGGCCCATTGACGTGCTGGCGGCAAACCACCCGATTGTCATTCTGGATGAACCTCAGAAACTTGAAGGAACTGTCACCCAGAAGACTATGCAGACGTTCAAGCCGCTGTTCATCTTGAATTATTCTGCAACGCATAAGGTCCAGCACAATCTTATCTATGCCCTGGACGCTCTTGACGCCTACCGCCAAAAACTCGTGAAGAAAATCCAGGTCAAGACGCTGACTGCAAAAAACTTGGCGGGAACGGCGGCATATTTGTATCTAGACGATATTATCCTAGATCCGAAAAAGGCTCCTGTTGCAAAAATTCAACTTGAAGTCAAGAAGGGTTCGGGAATCAGCCGGGAATATCGCAAGTTTGAATATGGCGATAAGCTTTCCGTTGCTAGCGGGACCAATGCGTATGACGGCTTCACCATTGCGGAAATCGATCCGCTCGCAAACCAGGTTGTTTTTACTAACGGTAAAGTAATTTACAAGGGCCAAGTCGTAAACGATACGGATGCAAAGACGATGCAGCGTTTGCAAATCCGCGAAACCATCGAAGCCCACTTCAAAAAAGAAGAAGAGCTTTTCAAGAAGGGAATCAAGTGCCTTTCGCTGTTTTTCATTGATGAAGTCGCAAATTACAAGAGCTATGAAGGCGATGACGAGGTCAAGGGTTTCCTCTGGAAAACGTTCGAGGAAGAATACAACAATATCGTTTCAGAAAAGCTGACCTTTTTCGATGACGATTATCAAAAGTATCTAAAAGGGATTACTGCCGAAGATACGCATAAGGGATATTTCTCTATCGACAAGAAAGGCCACGCCTGCGATAGCAAGGCCGAAAAGAAACTGGACGGAATGAGTGATGATGTTTCCGCTTACGACCTTATTCTAAAGAATAAGGAACTCCTGCTCAGTTTTGGGAATCCCGTGCGGTTCATCTTTAGCCATTCCGCATTGCAGGAAGGCTGGGATAATCCGAACGTGTTCCAGATTTGCACGCTCCGCCACGCTAGTTCCAATGTCCG
Organism: Fibrobacter sp. UWS1; assembly: GCF_002300445.1. Taxonomy (NCBI): domain Bacteria; kingdom Pseudomonadati; phylum Fibrobacterota; class Fibrobacteria; order Fibrobacterales; family Fibrobacteraceae; genus Fibrobacter; species Fibrobacter sp. UWS1. Next base: position 648,011 of record NZ_NSGW01000001.1, on the reverse strand, counting down.
CCGCAGGCAAGAGGTGGGGCGTGGGTTACGCCTTTGCGTGAATCAGGATGGTGATCGTCAGGATTTGGAAGTCTTGGGCGAAAACATCCATAACCTGAACAAACTGACTGTCATTGCTAACGAAGATTACGCCGCATTTGTAAGTGGTTTGCAGTCCGAAATCAGGGAAGCTCTTCGCGATAGGCCGACGCTGGCCAACAAGGATTACTTCTTCGGAAAATCGATTGAAATGGTCGGTGGTGAAAAGCATACGCTGACCGATGCCGAAGCAAGCCTTGTATTTGCATACCTTTACAGCAACGATTATGTCGATGAAAAGGGGCGAATCACCGAAAGATACAAGATGCACAAGGATGCCGGAACGCTTGCTGCGATGGGTGGTAAACTGGCCGGAATGGAAACAAGTATCCATAGACTCGTGCAGGCGACTTTCGATACGGAACTTGCGCTCGAAACGATGGTCGAAGACGGCAACGCTACCGAAGTTCCCGAAAGCGTTCTAAACGCCAATTACAAGAAACAGGAATTTCAGGAACTTTGGAAACGACTGAACCACAAGTATGTCTATACGGTGAATTATGACAGCAATGAACTCATTGAGAAGGCCGTCAAAAGTATAAACGATAACTTGATGGTAAGCGAGTTGACCTACGTCATCACCGAAGCAGACCAGACTGCAGTCGATCAGTTCGGCGGTACAAAAATTGTTCGCAAAAAGGCGAGTTCCATATCTTCATCAACAGTCAAGTACGATTTGGTCGGAGAAATATCAAAGGGGGCGACACTTACCCGCAAGACCGTCGTAGAAATTTTGAAACGTACCGAAGGCAAACTCTTTATGTTCCGAAACAATCCCGAAGAGTATATCAAGAATGTGGTGAAACTCATTAAGGAACAGAAGGCGACCATGATTGTGGAACATGTGGGTTATTCGCTAATTGACGAAACCTACAATACCGACATCTTTACCGCCGAAAAGCATGTAATCCTCGAAAAGTCAATGCTTGTGCGCAAGCATATTACCGACTATATTTTTACCGATGGCTACGCCAAGAAGCCGGAAGAAAGTGTCGAAGGCAAGTTTGCAAGCGAACTCGAAAAAGCCGATGAAGTCGCCGTCTATGCAAAACTTCCGAGGGCATTTCACATTCCCACTCCTGTAGGCAATTACTCACCGGATTGGGCAATTGCCTTCAAGAAGAATTCCGTAAAGCACATCTTCTTTGTTGCAGAAACCAAGGGTAGTATGGATTCCATGCAACTCAAGCCTGTCGAATCCGCCAAAATCCGCTGCGCCGAACGCCTTTTCAACGAAATCTCGACCGAAGACGTAAAGTACCACAAGGTCGCCAGTTACGAAGATTTGTTGAAAGCCATGGAGGCGGTGTAGGGGGCTTTACGAGAAAATGGCGTTTTTTAGCAAAGTATTTTGAGAAAGACGCTGTTTTTGAAGAATTTTGGCCTGAAACGTTACATTCGTTCAAAATTTATCTATATTGTAACGTATAGAGCGGGTGCGCTGTCCAAACAAGGCGTCAGGAACCTTTGAGAGGGCACATTCGTAAAATGTTCCACCGGACTTCCCTGTGGAGTCCAATTCTTAAAGGAGACAGAAATGTCGAATGCGAAAGAAATATACTCCGAGGCTTCGAAGTATTATTGCGAAACAAAAGTTCCATCCAGTTCTATAGATCAAGAAAGATATAATAAAAGTAAAGCAAGAGAGGCTAAGTTTAATGAGAACTGGAAAAAGGAAAAGGTAAATATCGTTGATATTGTGGAAAAGTATGCTCCAAATGCAAAAGCATATGAAAATGGTTATAAATTTTATTTTGAAGGCGAAAAATACACTGTTATAACAGATATGGTTGCCGGGTATTTGCGGATAAAAGATAATGCATCCGGCAAATGGCTTAGGCTTGACGGAACGCTTACAAAGTCTGACAAAAGGACTCATTTCAAAATCAAACGCAAGGAGGAAATGTAATGTGGGTTATTCTATTTAAAACACTAGAAGGTGTCGATTATTACGGCGACCGACCGGATGCTCCAGAAGACGGCGATCCTCGTGCTGAATTCTATGACTTTGACATCAATAGGGAATATTGGAATTTTCTTGAGGCTGATTTTATCAATCCAGTCAATGATTTATGCGGGTCATTATTGGATTTTGATGAGGACGATTTTTTTTGTGTCGAACAATGCGTCAAATTAAAAACCTGGATTGAAAAACGCTTTCAACAAGAAACATGTCCGGCTTTAAAACCCGTTTATGAAAAAATTTTAGAGTATGCCATAAAGGCGATTGACCTCGGAACAGGTATTATTATACAGTTTTAAAACATTAAACGGTTTTCTTCCACGGAGAGTCTGTTATGTCCACATTGACTGATTTCGCTACAAGACTAAAAAATGCTCGTCTTACCAAGGGATGGTCCATGGATAAACTATGTGAAAACATGGATCCTCCCGTTTCTAAGATGACAATTTCTAGGTACGAAAAAGGCGAGATTCTGCCGAGCAGTATTCACCTAATCGCTCTTGCAAATGCATTGGGCAAATCGTGTGACTACTTTGTGCGACCAATAACTTTTCAATTAGAAACAGTGCATTTCCGAAAGAAGAGCTGTGTCACGGTTAAAGAAACTAGGCGGATAGAGCAAGAAACTGCGGACAGACTTGAAAATTATATTGAGTTAGAAGAAATCTGCGGTGAATCTTCAAGTGAAAAATTGCCTATCTATGAAGTTTCCTCAATTAACGATATTATCGCTGCGGCAGAGGATCTTCGAAAAAAATGGGGTATTGGTAAAAATGGAATAACGAATGTTATCGACCTTTTTGAAAGTCATGGCATAAAGGTTATCGAAATAGATGCTCCGGATTCTTTTGATGGTTTAAGCTCGATGGTCTGTGGCGAAATTCCCACTATAGTTCTTGCTTACCAGAAGAAGTTCTCCGAACGCAAACGATTGACTGCATCGCACGAACTCGGACACCTTGTCTTGAAGTTTGACAATAAGATTACTGAAAAAGAGCAAGAATCCCTATGTAATCGTTTCGCTACCGAAATGCTCCTGCCGGAAAAAGAATTGAAAGAGATTTTGGGTGAAAACCTTTCGAATTATGTCTTTAGCGAAGTTCGCTCCGTGCAAAAGCGGTACGGAATATCGTTTGATGCTGTTATGTATAAAATGAAGGAATGTGGCATAATCCCCGAAAAACGATACATTGGCTATAGAATTTATAAGAGTAAAAATCCCGAATACAAGGCAAATGTTGAAGTAAATTATTGGCACGAAGAATGTTCAGATAAACTGTTGCGTCTTGCGGGAAAAGCATATAGCAAAGGGCTGATAACTCTTTCCAAAGCAGCTTGCTTGCTAAACAAGGATGTTGCCGAAATCCATAGGGAACTTGTTCTATAATGATCCGAACGCCGCTAGTATTAGACGCAAGTATTATTCTCAATATGCTCTCCGTGAATTCATTGGAGACGTTATTGGCGGTGGAAAGAGAATTTTGTACAACGGACTTTGTGCTAAACTCAATAAAAAAGACTATTTGCAAGGGAACTTTTGCAAAATTAGAGAAATCACAAAAGTTGAAAATCTATAGCATAGATAAGGATGTTGAAAAATTTTTTGAATTCCATTCATCCTTACGAAACCTGCTTACTATTGAGGGATGCTCAGTGCTGTTCCATGCGAAAAAAACAAATGCCACTTTATTGTCTTCCGATAGGAACTTGCTTGATGTAGCAAAGAAAAATGACATACGTTCTTTCGATTTGTTGGATGTACTGGAATGCATGATTAAGAAAAATATCTTGTCAAAAAAAGAGGCTGTAGAGAATTTAACCACATTAATGGAAGAAAATCGAATATTGCTGAAGGAGGAATGCGAAAAGAGAATTGTTCGCTGGGAAAATTAAAAATGCCGGAAGGCGACGCGAACCGTCTCCGGCAAGTCGCTTGTCGAGATATTGCTATCCAAACAAGGCGTCAGGAACCTTTAAGATAGCAATATCTCGGCTAAAAAGTCAACTAGGGATTCGATGTTTTTGGATTCCGCATCTTAGAGGTTTAAAAAATGGTTGAAAATCTGATCGATTTGCTGAAAGTTTCCGAAGAATACATCCGGTATTTGGAGCGCAAAGAGGTAAAATTTAACAGCAAGGGTTTCCCTTTGCTGCGCAAAGAGATGTTTTTGGATGAATATCCTGAACTCGTTCTTCCATACGATTTTCGCAAAAACACCCTTGTGGCGGATCCTAAAAAGACGCTACTTTGCTTTTATTGCGGGGATAAACGCATTTATCCCAGACTTAAGAAGGTGCTTAAAGATATTCCTGAGTACAAGCGTTTTTTAGGAGTTGTCACAATAGATATAACCGTTACCAGTGATATGGACGAGGAATGGCAAAACGCAATAATGTTGCTGCATCAGTTGTTTATGGCTGTTTTGGCGGTAAACGGGGTGAAGGTTGTGGCGAACCTCCGGACCGGCGATGCCCGTTCAGCAGAAAACCTAAACAACATGCCTAAAGGAATTATGTGGGCCGCTGGATTCCTCGGATGTGCAGAAGAAGACCCGCTAGACTTTCGTTTTATCTCGAGTACCTTGCGAGTGATGCCGTCTAAATTTGTTGTTTATGGCCCGGAAGATGAGATTGCTTTGGGAAAACTCAATATGATGGGCATTGATTACCGCGTATATGACGATTATCACAAACTGAGCAAAAAGTATAAGCGGAGTGCATAAAATGAAAAGCACATACAAACTACTAGGTGTATTTTGGGATAGAAAAGAAATCGTTGAAACCAATTTTGATGTAATCAGGAAATGCCGGGATATTCTTGATTATCGTTATGTACGGGAATTGTTTGACGTAAACAACTATGTTCGAAAAATTAAGGTAAGTGAACTTCTTAAAGCGAATCTAGAGAATGATGTCAAGGTAATTATCAATCAGTTGCGGCATTGCGATAAAATCGTCGGAGTGATTGATTATTTTCCTCGCGTCAAGAATGCTGTTTTACGAAGATTAGCTCGGAAGCGAATATTGCAGGTGCTGAACTATCTGCGGAAAGAATTGCCGAACGCGAAGATTTGTGTGAGCCGAAAAGTTTGAGGATGACATTTTTTAGAAATTGTGTTAGGGAGAGTGACCTTGCCCGCGACTGGCGTTCCGTTGTCGGTGACGACGATGCCGCTCCGGTTTACGTTGACGAGACCGCCCCCGAAGCAATCGAGAAGGTGATGCACCAGACCGTCATCAAGGTGACGAGCGCATCGCCCGAAATTTTGCTGTGGTTTTGATTTCCATTAATCGTCCAGGATGTCCTTAATCATTGCGTTTGCGTTCTTGTAGGATTTGGACTTGCGTTTTCCTGATGCGATTTTGTTTGCTTCGGCTATGGCGGCGATAGTCTCGTCGTTGGGAGTGTCAAGGGCAATCTCGAAAGGGATCTTGCGGAGACGAACGACCTGTTTCAAGAATACGGTTATTGCCGTGGACATGTTCATCCCGAGCTGGTCGAACAGGGTTTCGGCTTGCGTTTTGAGCTTGGAATCGATTCTTGCGCTGATTGTATGCATTGTGGTTCCCATAAAACGCTCCTTTTTACTAAGATTTATATAAAAATTAGTAAAATAGCAATACAGTGTATTAAATTTATATCCATACTTACCCGCTACAGAACATCAACGACGCGAAAATCCCCACGAAAATCAAGAACGGCAGCACTTTCAACAGCAAGGTGATGGCGCAGGCATCCCCTGCGTCGCCAGCCCCGAAATGTTAGAAAATACAATCAACGTTGAAATAAAAATCATCGCAAGAGAACAAGAGCGAAAGCCCGTAGCATCTAGGGAGAAAAATAGTATAAACAATTCAAAGGATTATGGACTGGCGGATGAAATACGCTGAAAATCATAAAATGTCAAAAATTGACGCTAAAATGGATGTATCTTTCCTGTGTAGGCTCCAAAACCACAAGAGGTCCCGATGAGCGTCGTCATTTTGAGATGGAATCCGGAAATTTCCAGCTACAGCATGAACCGTTTCAAGAATGCCATGGAAGAAGCGCGAAATACGCAAAACTACATGCTGAACTGGAGTGTGTGGGAGCACGAAAAGGTTCACTGCGGGGACCGCTTCTTTATGCTCCGTGTCGGCAAGGGGAAAACCGGCGTGGTCATGAGCGGAAGGATCGTGTCCGACCCTTATCATGACGAAGACTGGTCTGGCAAGGGCCGGATGACTTATTATGTGAATATACAGCCCGATTTCTTGGTGGATACGGAGCGGGGCGTGCATCTCAGTATTCGGGATCTCGAAAAGGCGTTCCCTCGATATGTATGGAAAGAGGGGCATTCGGGGATGGTGCTGAACGACTCTCTCGGGACGAAATTGGAATGGCTGTGGGTCAATTTTCTCTATAATGCTTTTACTGTCTCTGCGAAAAAGAATTTTGCTTCTAATTTGTGTGAAACAAATACGGAAAGCGTCCCTAAAACATATCATTACAGCATGGTAGTGCCTCTTCAACTGGATCTTGTGAAGAAAAAGGGTGCTGCGTGTGAAATCTGCGGTTACGATTACGAAAAGGTTTTTGATTTGACGTTCTTAAATTACGGTGGTGTTCAAAACATCTATTACTTTTTTCCGAGCAAGCGCCCGGTAAAAAATGTTCGTCAGAATTTCCACTGCATTTGTGCCAACTGCAGAAACATATACAACGACCTCCGCAACGACACCAACGATGGGGAACTGCTGCCCTTTGAAAGCTTGGCTAAGTTAAAACGATAAAAAGGTCGCATAATCGATCAAAAGGGAATGGATTGTATTTTGTGTGAGGCATCCAGCCAATTTTTGCAAAAACTTATATTTGTTAAGGCGGTGTCACAATGAACAAAATCCTTCCTTTCATTCTTGACTACTACGATCGCGAAGTTTCGCAGATGATTAGCAAGAAGTACGGATTCCCGATTATGGATGCGTACAAGAAGTTCATGTTCTCGAAGACTTATGAAATGTTGAGCAATCCGGAACTCCAAATGTGGGATTTTAGCTGCTTCGGGATTTTCGACATGTGGGAAGCCGAACAAAGAACGGGCGACCCGCGAGATTCCATTTACATTAGGAGATGCTGATGGCGAAGGAAATGGTGTAAGTATTCGGAGTTGGGAGTTTAGAGTTGGGAGTTGGGAGTGGGTGTATTGCAAATCAGAATTTCTTCAACAGAACTGAATGTTTGAAATCCGTCGTTGGGAATATCTAAGTTCTCCCTCCTTGTGGGTTCGTAAAAAAATGGAAAAGAATGAATTTATTTGTACAAAATGTTGATTATTAAGTTATAATCCCTTCAGGGCGACGAAACGTAGTTTCTATGCACACTGCTAGGGAGCTTGGTCGGCAAACGTAGTAATTCCGCGAGCCGCCCGGAGCCTGGTCGGCAAACGTAATAATTCCGCAAGCCGCCCAAGAGCCGGGACGGCAAACGTAATGATTCCGCAGGCCGCCTGGACGTTTGGACGGCAAACGTAATAATTCCGCGGGCCGCCTAGACGTTTGGACGGCAAACGTAATAATTCCGCAGACCGCCCAAGTGCAGGGGAACGAACGTAGTTTTCCCGCAAACCAAAAACAAAACCGGCAAACGTAATTTTTACGGAAGCCGAAAACCTATGGAGGTAAAAATGAAAAAAGTGATCAGTACCCTTCGCATCGCCGAAATCAACGGCCTTGCCGATTCGATTGTGGCGCACTACAGGAACGAATCTGGCCTGAATGGCGATGCCTTCCTTTCGGGCGTGATGGCGGAGGTGGAAGCCCTTTCGGCGAAAATCACGGCGGCCATCCGTCAGGACAGGGCGGTGAGCAGCCTGGACGAGGCGGACACCGTGCGCGACAACGCGGTGAAAAGCCTCGGCACGCTTCTGGAGGGCTATGCGGCGATTCCGCTCGCGGGGAAAAGGGCTTCGGCGCAGAGGCTTTTGACGGTATTCGCCAAATACGGGAAGTCGATTACTTTCGCGAACTATACGGCGGAATCGGCCCTGATCAAGAGCATGCTGGAAGACTTTGCCAAGGCGGACGCTGCGGACATCCAGAACCTCCCCGGCGTGGCGGAGAGCCTCGCGGAAATCCGCGCGGCGCAGGAGGCGTTCTCCAAAACGTCCGTGGAATACACGCAGGCGGCCTCGTCCAAGGTTGAAAGCGCGACCAGCGTCAAAAAGCCGCTCGTCTCGGCGATAAACGACCGGCTCGTCCCCTACCTGAACACGATGGCGATGGTGGACGGTGCGGGCTACGGCGGCTTCTCCCGACACGTGGAAACCGAAATCGCCAAAATGAACGAAACGGTGGGGAAGCGGAAGAAGGGCGGTTCGCCCGCTCCCAGCGTGGATTAACCCGAATCCGCCACTATCCACGGAATCCCGGTCCGCCGGGATTTTTTTTGTTCGGGGAATCAAGGAAGGACGGTCTTCCGACAGTCCAGAAGTCTGGAGGAATGCAGAAGAGTTTTCCGCAAAATCCGACACTCCATTTCCGCTCGAAAAGGCAGCGCCAAGCGGCAAGACCGCCGCTTTAACTTGCATTCCCGAAAGGGCACCCGTCAAAGCGAGAACGAAACGAGGCAGCACTGAATGCGGACAAAGATTGCTTCACCCCTTTGGGGTTCGCAATGACGGAACGCGCATTGGGGTTCGGACTGGCGGAATGCATATTGGGGTTTGGGGAGACGGAATGCGCATTGGGGTTCGGACTGGCGGAATGCATATTGGGGGTCGGGGAGACGAAGCAATCTTTGCGAGCATTAAAAGTCTGGCAGTGCAAGGAAAGACGGTCTCCCGACCGTCCAGAAATCTGGAGGAATGCAAAAGATTTTTCCGCAAAATCCGACACTCCATTTCTGCTCGAAAAGGCTGTGCCAAGTGGCGAGACTGCCGCTTTAACTTGCATTCCCGAAAGGGAGTCGGTCGTTCTTAAAGAAAACAGCAGGGCGGGTGGATAAAGGCAGTTGTTTGTCATGGGTCCAAAAAGATCGTTCTTCATGCAACGCCACCTCCCGTCTCTCTTGCTAGTTCGGATCCGTCCTTGGGTGCCGAAATAGCTCCTGTCGCCCCGAACCCCTAAGGGGTGAAGTAATCTTTGTGAGCGTCAAGTTTGCCACGCCTACGGTTCGACATGACGCCGGGCGGGCCCTTGCCATCGGGGAGTGCGCGGGTTCTGTCTTTCCATTTTTAGAGCTAGTTTGCCCGTTCGGGGGCATTGCTCGTTTCGGCATCTTCGCTGTGTAAAATTGCTTCCATATTTTGTACTATATATTCCTGCGCTTGTTTGCCGTAAATTACATACATATAGTCCGTACCCTTTAAATTGACCATTCTTTCCGCCCGGATTCCAATCCGGCGTCCTTTTCCCGTTGGCATCGTGACGTTTTTCTGAAATTCCTGGTTGAATACCTCGGTTAAGAATCCATGAGACTTAAGCCACTGCGTTATCGGCTTATAGGACAATTTCTGATAAATCCTGTCGTCCACGAATTCATTAATCTGTTTTACAAACCTCGATATAGCCAAGTCCTCTCGATAGGCGAAGTCGGCAAGAGCCGCCATCGGAAACGCCTGCTTGTCCGCTTTCTTTAGTTTGCTCCCTGTATAACCGCCATGGCACTTGACCTCTTCCAATACTTCTTTTACAAAATACATACAGCGAATCACATGGGGATTATTAAGGACGCTGTCGGCCTCGACAGGCACATTGTTCACCGGATTGTTGCCATCCGCAATTCTTTGCACGTAGATGATTGCGGTTTCCAGTTTGTTCATGTCTATCCATTTCATAGAATCGCCTCTCCTAATAATTATAGGCCTTTTGAAAAGTTCATTCATGCTTGAAATTCGGAAGTGGACTGTTGAAAATTATTGTTATCCGCTAAACTTTAATTCATGAATTCATAATCCCCAAAACGTCCCGTTTTCAAGGAAAACGGGACTTGTTTCAAAATACGAGCCCCCTTCAGTTCAGTTGGGACAGGAATGACTGCTGTGATTGCGGTGGAGCGAGTCCACCGACGTATGCATCCCTTACAGCCTTTATTGGAGATTCCAGGAGTTTGTACAGGTCTACGTAGTAGGTTGCACACTGGCGTATCAGCAGAACCGTGCTGGAGAAACTCAGCTTCCTTTTTGTCTGCGCACGAACAATGGCTGTCAGCAGGTTAGCTATCATTACTATCCAGATCTGTATCCGGATCGCATTCTCGCTGTCTCCGTAAAAGAAATGAAGCGGAAAATTCTGCTTGAGACTGCGGTAGAAGGTTTCTATCTGCCAGCGTCTTCGATAAATTTCGACTATTTCCTTGGCAGGAAGTTCATTGTTGTTCGTAAGCAGCCGCCATGTCTTTCCCGTCTCCTCGACATAATGTTCGACTATGCGGGCCCTGTGAACTCGCTCCTTCTTGCGGGAGACAAAATGAAATTGGACATTCTCGTCCCGAAGTATGTTGTCTGAAACGGGGTTGTCCGACACATGGTCGTACTTGAGGTTCTTCTTCATCCTGGTCACGTAGGTCGTTTTCTTTTTGGAGAAGCTCTCGAACAACTTGTAGTCGATGTATGCCCTGTCTATAGCAAGAAATGATTCCGAGGGAAGCTTGACTTTCTTGAGTTCAGTGCTGTCATGTTTCGCTGCCGGGGTCACGATGACGAACTCCGGCGCTCCAGACGAATCCTTCATCACGGTGTGCGCCTTGACTCCGCCCTTCTTCTTGCCCAGCTTCGGGTTCCTGCCGGCACCCTTCATCACGTCGGTGAAGAGGGAGACAGTCGTCGAGTCCATGACATAAAGCCTTTTGGACCAAAAATAGTCCCGGCTGTCCGCTAAACAGTGCTCGTACTTCTTGTGCAACTCATGGTAGAGCCGTTCGAATATCGCGGCCGGTCTCCGTCCGTTCGCGTCAGCGAATGTGCTTCTTTTGGGGATCTCCGTAAGTCCGGCGTGGACTAGCCGTCTCGATTCCGCTTCGAGCCCCAGCAAGATTTGATTGATGGACTTGTACTGCTCCATGACGGAAAACAAGAGCACAAGCAAATGCTGGTACGCATCGAACTTCTTGACATAGCGTTCCCCGCCGTTCTGTCTAGATAGGGACAGGACAAGGTTCTTGGGAATAAGCTTCATTATCTGGGAAAATACCGGCTGTCCGCTAAAGTTGCTATCTTTCATACTGCTTTTGGTTCCTTTTATTTGTGGTTATTTAAAACGATACCAAAAGTGACGGCTCTCGATTATCGGGAACCGTCTTTTTTTATAACTTTTCTACGAAATTGATTAACTTTTAGCGGACACTATTAATTGAAAATATAATTTCCATTTCGTGCGACGGTTGAGCAACAAGGCGTAGTTCCCCCAATCGTTTCCAACTCTCCTCTTCCCGCTCTTCCCCAATTTCAAAATTTTCCTATTTTTTCGCCCGTCTTTGGAGATTTTACAATGAAACATTTTGCTCTTTTCCTTGCTGCGGCGTTCTCTGTGACCTTTGCTAAAGATTTGGCTCCCAACAAGACGCACGCGGTTTTGAATATCTCTTATACGAATTTCGACGATGTTCCGCAAAAGAACAAGACTTTGACTTTTGTCGGGGAGAAGAAACCCAAAAACAAGATTGTCGTGAAAACGAATGGCTACGGGGAAGTTTCGTTTTTGATTCCCCGCGAGGACTCCTATACGATTCTGTGCGAAAGTTTGACGGGCGCTTTTGAATGCGGCAAGACTCCTTATGTTTCTTTGAAGGCTAGCTACGGCTCGGTGAATGTGGCGTTTGACGACACCCGTGCGGAATTGCACGGCGTTTCATTCAAGGCGGGAAGTGCGGAGCTTTTGCCTTCGTCGCTTTCGACGTTGGACAAGACGATTGCGGGTCTCAAAAAGAACGCCAAGGCAAAAGTGGAAATCGAAGGGCACACGAGTTCCGAGGGCGGCGAAGAATTTAACCAGAAACTCTCCGAAGACCGCGCGAACAGCGTCCGGGATTATATGATTCAAAAGGGAATTTCCAAAGATCGCGTGACGGCGGTCGGCTACGGATTTTCCCGGCCCAAGGCGTCGAACGATACCGAAGACGGCAGACGCCAGAACCGCAGAATTGAAGTTCGGGTGACAAATCCCGACGAGGTGAATGTTTCCGCGGAATAGGTACCTTTTCATTAGAGTGGCTATTTGTTAGTGGTCAGTTATCAGTTGTTAGTTATGAGTTGGGAGTTGGAACTTAGAACTGAGAACTTAGAACTGGGAACTTAGAACTTAGAACTTAGAACTGGGAACTGAGAACTAATAGTTGGTCGCTTCCAAAAGTTACCGAAGCGCTTCCGACTGGATTTTCCAAACCTGTTCGGGATTGTCGGACGTAAGCCAGGAAAGGTAAGCGTTTCCTTTAAAGGACCAGGCGAAGATGTTTTGGATTCCCGCTCGGCGGGCTTCTTCAGTAGCGATTGCGATGTCGTTTTCCCGTCCGCTTTCAATCTGGTAATTTTTAATCCACATTTGCGCTTCTTTGCCGAATGTTTTGGCGATGCTTGCAATGCGCTTGGAAATCTGTGCGTAATTCAAACGGATTTTTTCTTCGGAATCCCCGCGCTCCCAGTAAGGGTCGCAGGCGATTTCATCGACGGAGGGAAGCTTGGCGATTTGTTCCCAGTCGTCAAGTCCGGCGGGAAACCAGGGCGGGAGCATGCAGACGCAGTTCCTTTTTCCGCGGGCGTGCACGTCGGCTGTCATTTCGGCAAGGAAATCGACAAGGGAATCTTCCCGGAATTTTTTCACCTCTTCGGTTAGGGCCACTGGCATTTCGCAGCCGAACTGTTCCCGGAATTTTTGTTTGCACGCAGGGCAGCGGCACGCCCAGTTTTCCAATTTTCCCTTTTCAAAGTAGAAATGCGGCTCATCCCAAAAAATGGTTTCGACTCGGGATTTGCAGACGCTTTCTATCCAGCGGTGCATGTAGGCGCGGAACTTCGGCTGGTTGGGGCAGGCTGCGACAGAAGGACTTCCGTCCAGGGAAATCTGGCAGAGGGAATGATCCCGGGCGGTGAGTTCCGAATACGCTTCGCCACCGAAAACCCGTCCGACTCCCCAGGGATTCGCATAGACGGTGAATCCGGCGTCTGCGGACAAGTCGATGATGCGCCGCATCGTTTCGGGGTAGTATTGCTCGTCTTCTTCGGACCAGGTATGCAAAATGCAGTTGAATCCCGCTCGGCGGATTTCGTTCAGGTCGTCGATGATCCGTTCCGGATTTCGTACGCCAAAATAGGCGATTCCTTTTTTCATGGGCAAAACCTTTTAGGGAGAGATTTCTGGATGCGCGATGGCCTTGAATATCGCCGCCGGAATTCGGGCTTCTTGCGTTTCAGGGCTTGAATGTGGCATTCGACCATTGCGGCGTGGTCGCTTCGTCGAGAACATATTGCAGGACTTCGTCCCAGGAATTTTTGTTCACGGGTTTCGGCAATAGGAACGCTTCGTTAGAATCCCTGTCGATGGGATAATCTTTTTCTACCAGTTCGACAATCCAGGATTCCGGGATGGCGTCTCGGAGCCTTTTCCCAAAGAGGACGGATTCCTTTGTCGGCGCAGAAGCGTGGTCGAGAACGATGAGCGCTGGCGATTCGCCTTGGGATAGCGGAGTGTCCAGGGCCTTTTCGCCCTGCGCAATGCCTTTGCACGTGTAGATGGCGGTGTCTGCGGAAATATCATGGGAAAGCATCCAATCGAGAGTCCAATTGGCGATTTCCGAAAGATCCGTCGCAGGGTCGTCAGAGATGAAAAAAATGTGTCCCACGGGTGAAAAAATAACTAAAAATTTTAGCTTTACAGCAAATGGAAAAAACATCTTGGCATTTTCCCCCGTTGGGGGAGTTCGATTTTATACGGCAGATTCTTTCGGATAATGTCCCGATGGACAAAGCGTCTCCTTCGGAACGCCTGTGGCTCGGCGCCGGCGATGATTGCGCTATTTTTGACGGCTGGCTTGTGACCAAGGATATGTCGGCGGAAAATTCGCATTTCCGTCTGGACTGGTCGTCTCCGGAGCAGGCGGTGGAAAAGTGCATCGTCTCCAATGTCTCGGATATTTCGGCGATGGGCGGGGAAGCGGCGTTAGCACTTCTCGGTATTTGCGTGAACAAAAATTGGGATGCGTCCGTTCGGGCGCGGATTGCGGAAGCCTTTTCCAAAGGATTTTCTAAACGGGGAATTTCTCTTATCGGCGGCGACATCGTTTCTGCCGACGAAGGCCTGTTTTCGATTACGATGCTCGGTCGTGCAGTCGGGAAGCCGCTTCTCCGTTCGGGGGCAAAGCCGGGGGAGACCGTCTTCGTTTCGAGTCCAATTGGGGCGAGCGGAGCGGGACTGTGGGCTTTTTTGCACGGAAAGCAGGAAGATGCCGAAATCCAAGACGTCGTGTCTGAACACTTGTGCCCGAAAATCGACGAGAAATTCGGGGCGAATCTGGTGCACGCGGGAATCTCCGGCGGTTGCGTGGACCTCTCGGACGGCCTCAGCTCGGAATTGAACCACCTCGCGCTTTCTTCCGGGGTGAAAATTCGCATTGAAGAAAGCAAAATTCCCGTTCATCCGGGGGCGGTTCGCCTTTCGGAAAAATACGGAGTGGACGTTCGTGAGTTCTGGCTGCGGGGCGGCGAAGACTACCGCTTGCTTTTTACTTCGGACGATACCGAAGAAACCTTGCGGGAAAAAGGGGTTTCCGCCTATGCCGTGGGCCATGTTCTGGAAGGCTCCGGGGTGGAAATGATTTCCCGAACGGGAAGCGTGGAAAGGATTTGCGCTGCCGGCTGGTCGCATTTGTAGCATCAAAGGAGAAAAAGTGGATTGGGCGGTCTCTTTCTCGCCTGCCAAATTGTATATTTTCCTGCAAAATTCGCTGAAAAGACTTTTTGAAAAAGACGGTATCCCGTTTGGGCCGTTCCCGGCGAGGAATGTTTCGCGTTTTCAAAAAGGGAATGGATGTCGAATCGTAAGGACAACGTTGAAATCGGGTGGTTTATGGGATCTGGAAAAAAAATTGGCGAACTCCTGCTGCGTCAGGGAGTCATTGACGAAGATCAGCTGAAACACGCGTTGAGCGAAAACGAGCGGACAAAAATTCCGCTTCCGAAAATCCTTGTGCGCCTGGGGATGGTCAGCGAAGAAGTCTTGACGAATATTCTGGGCGTGCAGCTGCGCAATACGACCCGGATGCGTATCGGCGAAATGCTCTTGAAGCACGGCTTCATCACGGAAGCCCAGCTGAACAAGGCACTGGAAGAACAGAAAAAAACGGGTCAGCGGCTTGGACGGACGCTGGTGTCTTTGGGATTCATGCCCGAAGAACGGCTGGTGGAAATCCTTTCCGCCCAATTTGAAGTCCCCTATGTCAAACTGACGAATTTCAATATCGATTCGGAAGTCCACAACCTGATTTCCGAAGATGTCTGCCGTACTTATAAAATCGTCCCGCTTTTTGTGACCGACAAGACGCTGACGATTGCGATGATGGATCCGACGAATGTCCGGGTTGTCGATATTGTGAAGTTCAAGTCCCAGATGGATGTGGACGTCGTGATGGCGAATGAAAAAGACGTCATGGCGGCTATCGATCGGGTCTATGCGACCACAGCATCCGGCGATTCGTTGGAATCCTTGTTGAATAAGGCGAAAGCGGAAGGTTCCGAAGAACTGGAAACGGTGGACCGGGAAGCGGAAGCCCAGCAGGACGCTGCCCTGACCGATGAAGAAGGCCAGCAGGTTGTCAAAATCGTGACCTCGCTGATTCAGGAAGCGATTGCCAGCCATGCATCCGATATTCATTTGGAACCGCAGGAAACTTTCTTAAAGCTCCGTTATCGCATCGATGGCGACCTTCAAGTTCAAGCGCCGATTCCCGCCCGCCTGATGCCGCAGATTCTTTCGAGAATCAAATTGCTCGCCAAGATGGACATCGCGGAAAAGCGCAAACCTTTGGATGGCCGTTTCACGGTTCGATATCGCGGCAGCGAAGTGGACTTGCGTGTCAGCTCCTTTCCCGTTTCCCTCCGCAAGCGCGGCGTCTGCGAAAAAATCGTCATGCGTATTTTGGACCCGAATTCGGGCCAGTTCCCGCTGAAGGACATGGGATTTGCGCCCATCATGTTCAAGCAGTTCAAAGACGCGATCAATTCGCCGAACGGCATTGTGCTGGTGACGGGTCCGACGGGCTCCGGTAAATCGACGACTCTTTACGCGTCTATCCGGGAAATTCTCGATCCGACAATCAATATCTCGACGATGGAAGACCCTGTGGAATTGAATATCGATGGGGTGAACCAGGGACAGATCAACGTGGCTGCGGGATTTACTTTTGCGGCGGGCATCCGTGCACTTCTCCGTCAAGACCCCGATGTGATTATGATCGGCGAAATGCGTGACAAGGAAACGTCTTCCATGGCCATCGAAGCTGCTCTGACGGGGCACTTGGTGTTCAGCACTCTCCATACGAACGACTCTTCGGGTTCTTTCCCGCGTCTTTTGGAAATGGGGCTGGAACCCTTCCTTGTCGCGACGGTTATGAAAGGAATTCTGGCGCAGCGACTGGTGCGCCGTATCTGCAAGCACTGCAAGGAGCCTGTCGATATTTCTCCGGAACTTCGAGAAGAGCTGCACCTGGATCCCAGTATGCAGTTCTATCACGGCAGGGGTTGCGAACATTGCGACGGTTCGGGCTACAAGGGGCGTTGCGGCATTTACGAATTTCTGGTACCCAACGAAGCGGTGCGGAATGCGGTCGTGAAGCGCGCCTCTGGCGATGAAATCAAGCAGATTGCCATGAGGGAATGCAACATGATTACCCTGCGCATGGATGGAATGCAAAAGGCTTTGGAAGGCCTTACCACTTTGGAGCAAGTTCTCGGCTCCTCGAATCCGGATGACTAATGCCAAAAATTGTTGATTTTGCTTGCCTTCAGAAAGAATTGAACGAAGAACAGGTCGCTGCTGCGATAAAAACCGAAGGCCCGGCGTTGATTCTTGCCGGAGCGGGTTCGGGAAAAACCCGGACGATTACCTATAAAATCGCGCATCTGATTTCTTCCAAGGGCGTGGATCCCCGGCGGATTCTTGCGGTGACTTTCACAAATAAAGCGGCGCGAGAAATGAAGGGGCGCATTCAGCAGATTTTGGAAAGCGACGTCTCGCTGGAATGGATGGGGACGTTTCATTCCATCTGTGTCCGCATTTTGCGGCTGTGCCTTGCGAATGAACGGATTGTGCAGGCTTTGGGCTGGAAAATCAATCGGAATTTTTCGATTTACGATGACGACGACCAGAAAAAAATCCTAAAGGAAATTTTGAAGCCGATTTTTGGCGAAGAAATGGACGCTCAAAAATTGAAGCAGGCCAGATCGGCGATTTCTCGATACAAAAACGGCGTGCACAAGGAATTGCTTCCCGACGGCAGTTCGAAAATCGTGTTGCAGACTCCGGCGGTCGCTTTGGAAAAAGCCGCCTTTCCGGATCAGGTTCAAATGGCGGGCATCTATCGGGACTATCAGGCAAAGCTCGATGATGCGAATGCGATGGATTTTGACGACTTGCTTTTGAACGCGGTGGATCTTTTACAAAAACTTCCGCAGGTCGCCGCACAATTTGCGGGCCGTTTTCAATATGTCGTCGTCGATGAATACCAGGACACGAACGATGTCCAATACGAATTGCTGAAACTCTTGATCAACCGGGCGCAGCAGAACGTGACTGTCGTCGGCGACGATGACCAGAGCATTTATGGCTGGCGAGGGGCGAACATCGAAATCATTCGCCATTTCTCGCAGGATTTTGACGGCGTGACTTTTTTCAAGCTAGAGCGGAATTACCGTTCTTCGGCCAATATCGTTCGTGGAGCTGGTGCGGTTATTGCCCACAATGAACGTCCGCTGGAAATGACAAAAAACGTCTATTCCAAGGAGCCGCCCGGCGATCCGATTCATGTTGTACATATTTTAGCGGATACCTTTGAAGCGGAACAGATAGCCAAGCGCATCGCTTCGGCGGGCAAAGAATGTTATGCGCAGACTGCGATTTTTTACCGGACGAATGCGCAATCCCGCGCCATCGAAAAAGCGTTGAACAATTTGCGGATTCCCTGCGTGATTTTTGGCGGCACCCGTTTCTGGGATAGAAAGGAAGTGCGGGATGTTTTGGCGTATATGCGCCTGCTTTCAAACCCGAAGGACGATGCGGCGCTATTGCGGATTATCAACACGCCGCCGCGCGGGATTGGCAACGGCTCGCTGGATGCTTTGCGCTTGTCGGCAACGGCAAATTCCTGTTCTCTGTGGGAAGCCATGCCGTTGGAAATCGCCAAAGGCGGGCGCTCTGCCAAAGGATTTGAAAATTTCAGGAATCTTGCGGAACTCTGGCTGGCGATGCTCCGGAACAAGGAAGCGCTTCCGATTATTGCAGAACACATCGTCCAAGACACGTTCTATAAAGAGTTCCTCAAAAAGGAAGACGAATCGACAGCCGAAGAACGCGCCCAGAACCTGGACGAAATGGTGAACGCTTTCCGCGAATTTGAAGAAGACAATCCGGACAAGGGACTGGACGAATTTTTACAGGAAATTTCCCTGCTGACCGATGCCGATAAAAAAGTCGAATCGAAAGATACCCGCGTGACCCTGATGACCATCCACATGGCGAAGGGGCTGGAATTTGACACCGTCCATATCGCGGGTTGCGATGAAGGCGTCTTCCCGTTGATCCGGGAATCGAGCGCTTTGGAAACTCCCGACGAACGCAAAAAACAGACGGAAGAAGAGCGCCGACTCTTTTATGTGGGCTGCACCCGGGCGAGACACCAGTT
This sequence comes from Fibrobacter sp. UWS1, assembly GCF_002300445.1. Lineage (NCBI taxonomy): Bacteria > Pseudomonadati > Fibrobacterota > Fibrobacteria > Fibrobacterales > Fibrobacteraceae > Fibrobacter > Fibrobacter sp. UWS1. The sequence continues at coordinate 629,106 of NZ_NSGW01000001.1, read as the reverse complement.
GTATCTGTATCACGCCGGTCGGCGGTTTTGGCAGGGAACCCTTCGTCCGTTTCCGCCTTCGCGATTTTTGGAAGAAATCGATCCGGTCACGGTTTCCGTAGAAGGAAAAAGCAGCGACGACGAGGAACTTTCTTTTACCGGAGCTCCTTGGAATGCTGGCTTCGGAGGCTATGCCGGAAAATCGTCCCGTTCCTATTCAAGTTATGGACAGGAATCGGGATTGTCAAGGAAAAGGACTTTTGCCGCTCGAACTCCAGAACGCGCATCCGGAATGCACAGGACGCAGCGAATCGTTTACAGCAATCCTCCCGTCGTCGAAAAGGTGGAAAAGGGTCCGCGTCTGGTTTACGACGAAAACTGCGACAATCCGTTGCATCGCGGCGTGAAAGTAGGGCATTTGAAATTCGGCAATGGCATTGTGACAAATGTGTCGGGTTCAGGCGAGAATACGCGTGTCGAAGTACGCTTTTCCGACGGAATTGTCAGAAAATTGATTTTAAAATATGCGGGATTGAAAATTTTGGACTAGACAGCGAAGCCAAGTTTTATATCTTTGAAAAAAATGGCGTATTCTGGAAAAACAGAACCGTCGATAAACAGAGAAAGGTCATCATGTTAAGCAAAGAAGAAGTTTTGAAAATCGCCAAGTTGTCCCGGTTGAAAATTTCCGATGCGGAAATCGAATCTTTTGCAAAACCGCTGGACAAGCTTTTGCATTATATGGAAGATTTGAAGGCCTTGGACCTTTCGGATGTAGAACCGATGACCGGAGTGGAAGATGCGCCGACCGTTCTGCGTGAAGACGTGCCGCTGCCTTCCCTCTCGCATGAACAGGCGTTTGCCAATGCGCCGGAAGAGGAAAACGGCCATTTTGTCATTCCGAAAGTCATCGGCTGATTCGCGAGAATTTTATGAAGCCTGAAGTCTCCTGCGTCGTTCCCGCACGGTATTCGTCTTCCCGGTTTCCGGGAAAGCCCCTTGTCCCGATTTGCGGGCGGCCAATGATTCTTCGCACATTAGATAGAGCTATCGCCGCCGGGTGTTTTAGAAATGTCGTCTGCGCTACGGACGACATTCGCATTTTAAAAGCGGTGGAAGAGGCTGGATTTTCGGCGGTGATGACCGCGCCGGCAAAAACGGGTTCCGACCGTGTGGCGGAAGCCGCGCGCAAGCTGGGATTGGATCTGGTGGTGAATTTGCAGGGCGATGAACCCTTGGCGAACCTCCAGACTCTTCGGGATGTGGCAAATGCCCTTGCGGAAGAACCGGAATCCTGGGTAACGGTCGCGGCGCCTCTGGCCGATGCGGACCGGGAAACCCTTTCCATTGTCAAGGTGGAAGTGGATGCGCAAAATTACGCGACGGATTTTGTCCGAGAGATTCCGCCGGGAAATCGCCGATGGATGCGCCATGTGGGAATTTATGCGTATTCCGCAAAGGCGAGAGAAGAGTTTGCTGCGTTGCCGCAGTCGGCTTCCGAAAAGGAACGTTCTTTGGAGCAGCTTCGCATTTTGGGAAAGCGTCCGATCAAAGTTGTGAGTACTACATCCCTTTCTGCGTCGGTCGATTTACCGTCCGATGTGCAAAAGGTCGAAACCCTCTTTTTGAAAATGGGGAAACCATGAAAAAGGAACATGAATATAACGGCAAAACCAAATTTATCGTCGTGACCGGCGGTGTCATTTCCGGCTTGGGCAAAGGCGTTGCGGCGGCGAGTATCGGCGCGCTTCTTTCCAACCGGCTCAAAGTGATTCCGGTGAAATGCGACGGCTATTTGAATACGGATCCCGGGACGATGAATCCGACGGAGCACGGCGAAGTCTATGTGCTTGACGACGGCGGCGAAGTCGATATGGATTTCGGGCATTACGAGCGTTTTTTGAATGTGGTCGCCCGTTCGGATTGGAGCCTGACGATGGGCAAGGTGTTCAAGCTGATTTTGGAAAAGGAACGCCGCGGCGATTTTTTGGGGCATACGGTACAATTTATTCCGCACGTGACCAATGTTATCAAGGAACATTTTTACGAGGTGGCGAACAGCGAAAACGCCGACGTTTTGCTGATTGAAATCGGCGGAACAGTGGGCGATTTGGAAAATCAATTTTTCATCGAAGCCGCTCGGCAGCTTTCGCACGACGTGGGTTCCGAAAATTGCATGTTCGTCCATTTGACGTACGTTCCGATTCCGTCTGGAGTCAAGGAGCAAAAGTCCAAACCGACGCAGATGTCCGTTCGCGAATTGAATGAACGCGGAATCTATCCGGACATCATCATCGCGCGTTGCGAAGAATTTTTGAAACCGCACATCAAGGAAAAAATCGGGCTGTTCTGCAATTTGCCTGCGTCCCATGTGATTTCGGGCGTGGATGTGAAACACGTTTACGAATGCCCGCTGGTTTACGACAAGGAAGGCGTTCCCGAAATCCTGTTGAAAAAATTGCGCATTTATGCGCCGCCCAAACTTGACCGTTGGAGTCGCCTTGTCGATACGATGAATCGGAACGATGTCAGCCCGCGCAAGGTTTTGACCGTCGCCATCGGCGGAAAATACACCCGCTTGGAAGATTCCTATGCGAGCATTGTCGAATCCCTGAATCATGTTTCGGCGCATCTGGATGTCCACGTGGAAATTCGCTGGATTGATACGGAAAAATTGGAAAAGCATCCCGAAGAAGTGGAAAAGGATATGCAGGGGATCGATGCGGTCATCGTTCCTGGCGGCTTTGGAACCCGTGGGATCGAAGGAAAAATCGTGCTTATCCAATACGTGCGAGAACACAAGATTCCATTCCTAGGCATTTGCTACGGTATGCAGCTTGCCGTTGTGGAATTTGCGCGCCACGCCTGTGGACTGGCCGAAGCGGGGACTATGGAAACGGAAGCGGATTCCCATGTCAAAGACCCCGTTATCGCTTATTTGCCCGGACAAGATAAAATTCGGGAGATGGGTGCCTCGATGCGTCTTGGCGGCCACGATGTGCTTATCAGCAAAGGCTCCCTTGCGGAACGGGTTTATGGAGCAACGGAAATCCGGGAACGTTTCCGCCACCGCTACGAAGTGAATCCCGAATATGTGGAACGCTTGGAAAAAGGAGGCATCATTTTCTCCGGCAAGGCGAAAAATGAGAATATCATGCAGATTCTGGAACTTGCGGACCATCCCTTCTTTATGGCTTGCCAGTTTCATCCGGAACTCAAAAGTTCGCTTTTGAAACCCGCACCCCTTTTCCTCGGTCTCTTGAAGGCTGCAGATGAACGGGGCTGAAAAGAAGGTCTTTATATTAGCGATTTTTCTTTTGGGGCTGGGCGCCCTTGTTCGGTATTCCCCGTGGGATCCGGTTCCGCATATAGAATCTTTTGAATATGCGGAAAACGATTCGAATGGAATCGGGGAACAGGAAATGAAGACTTTCGCGTCGTCGGACTCCGAAAAGGGGGCGGCGCGCGATAAAAAGCCGAAAGGCAAGCGGGCAAAAAAGCCCGTGGTCCATTTTCCGATTTCCATCAACAAGGCTTCCGCCGAGGAACTTTGCGCCATCAAAGGGGTCGGACCCAAGCTCGCCGAAAAAATTATCGAATATCGGAACGCGCATGGGGCGTTTTCTGGAGCCAAAGACCTGAAAAAAGTGTCGGGAATCGGCAAGAAAAAAGCGGAGGCCCTCCTCGGCTTTATCGTTTTTGACTAGTTTTATGAAAAATAAAACGTAAGTTGTTGGTATTATGGACGATACGAAGTTACATCTAGGAATTGAAGCCGGCGATGTCCTTCTCAAGGTGGCGCTTTACAACCCCCAGGAGAAGAAAGTTGTCAAAACGGCGATTCTCAATACGGAAACGAATCCGCTGGACGACGTCTCCTCTTTTGAAGCCGCCTTGCAAGCGTGGTTTGCTGAAAATGAAGACGTGAATGTCGGTTCGGTCTCTTTGACCGTGCCGTCTTTTCGGGCTATCGTTCGGCAGGTCTTCATCCCGTCCGAAGCGAAAAACATTCGGGAATATCTCCAGTGGTATTTGGGAACGCTCGTCAATGTCTCCGCCGACGATTATGTTTTGGATTTTGTGGAACTGGGCGGTTCCGCCGAACTCGGGCGCACGGTTTTGATGATTGCCATGCGCAAAATCTGGGTCAATTCCATTCGCAAGGGTTTCCGAAATCAGCAGATAGCTCCGAAAGTTCTGGAAGTGGACATCCTTTCGATCATGAATCTTTTGGAAACCGCTGGCGGTTTGGACGGAAAGCTCCAGTGCGTGATCAAAGCCGATACGAACGGTGTCATGCTGCTGTGGATTTCTCGCGACGACTTGCGCTGCGTGAGCCATTGCCCGACATTTGACCTGGCCGGGAAGAGCCGGGAAGACGCTTATGCGATTCTTTCACAAAATGTGGCGAAACAGATGCGGAGCTCCGAAGAGATTTACGGAATGTCTGTGAACCGCTTTTTGCTTTGCGGCGAACTGGCGACCGATGAACTTTTTGTGCAGAATCTTTTGAAAGAACTCGAAGGCAAATCGCTGAAGTTGATGGATTCTTTTGAAAATATTCGCCTTCCCACAGACGAAGAAAGCGCTAACCACGTCCTTTCTTGCATTGGCGCAATCGGTGTCGCATTGAGGAGCGTAAATCATGATTGAATTGAATTTGATTGAAGCGGCGTCGCAGTCGGTTTCGATTCCAGTCACGCCGGTGACAAAAGAGACGTCGGATTCTGCGCAACGGAATTTTCCGAAACCTCTGATTGCCGTCGCGGCTCTTCTGGTGGTGATTGTCGGATTTTTTGGCTGCTTGAAAGTGGTCGGAATCCCTGCGTTTTTGGAAGGAGCTTTGCCGACTCCGCTTTTGGGGGCATTGGGGATTGAAGATCCCAGCCGTTCTGGTCCCGAAATGAATGTACGCCGGGTCAGCCAGATGACGACTGCGGGTGGAGGTTTGGAACGTCGCAAGGCCGAAGAGGAAGCCGCAGCGGTGCGTCTTGCCCAGGCGAATTCCCCGGAGCGAGTCGTCCAATCCGTGCAGCCGGGAATGTTCCAGAACGAAAAACGTTCCGGCTATGCGGCCATGTTCCCGATGGTTAAAATTGTGTACCAAAAGACATTGGCTGCACAGGTGTTTGAATTTATCAACGCGATTACTCCGGAAGGGGTGAGTTTTGCGGAACTTTCCTATATGGCTCCGAATTTTTATTCCGTCCGTGGTGTGGCAGAAACGCCGCTCATCCAGCGGAACTATTTGGAACGCTTGAAAATGGGAAGTTCCGAATTTAAAACGCCGGAATTGCCGGAAAATGCGCCTGCAACGGCGGTTACTGCATACGGCGTTCTCAATGCCAAGCCGGATATGACAAAAGCGTCTTCGGTGCCGTTTGTCAAAGATGACGAAGTAGCAAAGGAAATCGATTTGCTCAAAAAATTGGATGCGAACGGAAAATTGCGCTTGGCGGGGCTGAAACACGCGAAGGTTGAAGACTTTGGCGTGTATAAAAGTTATACATACAACGTAACTACCAAAGCCGATTTTGTGGTGGTGCTGAAGTTCTTGCAAGCTTTGAGCCAAAGCCCCGCTCGCGTGGGCATAGAACGAATCAAAATGTCGGCTTCGGGGAAAAAAGGCGTATCGACGTCCATGACCCTTGTCGTTTATTCTTCGAACTGATGTCCATTCGTATCACCGGCGGGGAATTTCGCGGACGCCAGATTTCTTCGCCTTTGACTTCAAAGACCCGACCCACGGGCGCCATGGCGCGCGAAGCCCTTTTCAATATCCTGCAAGATGTTTCGGAGTTCAACGTTCTGGATCTTTTTGCGGGATCCGGTGCTGTCGGGATTGAAGCTCTTAGCCGTGGTGCGGAGCAAGTCACTGCGGTCGAAAAAAATAGAGCGCAGGCTCAATCCCTTTTGAACTCTTACAAGTCGCTTGGCGTGGAAGAGAAACTTCATTTGTGCGTAGCCGAAGTGCAGGACTTTTTTTCACGGGCAATCACTAGGGAAGAGCGTTTTGATTTGATTTATGCGGATCCTCCGTTTACCGAAGCCTATCCCGATTTGCAGCCATTTTTAAAACTTCTTTCTCCTCGTGGTGTTGCCGTTTTTGAAATTCCGTCTCGAAAGGCTCCGGAATGGACGCAGGCAGGCAGAATCCGCCGCTATGGAGAAAGCTCGCTCGCTTTCTTTTCGGCAACTTTGTAAATTTGGCGTTATGGAACGCATTGCTGTTTTTGCTGGTTCTTTCGATCCATTTACATTGGCCCATTTGTCGATTGCAAAAAGGGCGAGTTCTCTTTTTGATCGGATTTTTATCGTTGTCGCCCAAAATGTGAACAAAAAATCCTTATTTCCTGTAGAAGTTCGGATGCGCTTCATTCAAAAGGCGGTAGCCGGTTTGCGGAATATTTCCGTAGAATCTTATTCGGGACTGACGGTGGATTTTGCCCAAAAAAATGCGGCAAAGTATTTGGTTCGCGGCATTCGTTCTTCGGCGGAATTTGATGCGGAACGCAACTTGGCGTGGAACAATCGCCGGCTCGCTTCCGAAATAGAAACCGTCTTTTTGCAGATAGAACCGGAATTTGCCGACGTGTCCAGTTCCGCCGTTCGGGAAGTCCTGAAATTCGGCGGCGACATTTCTTCGATGGTTCCTTCCACAATTTTACACGACATCCTTCACGAAACGGAGAAACTCTGATGTTTGGATTGAAACCCTTCCGTTATCTGTCCCAGCCGATTCGCATCCTTTTCATGGCGAATGCCGTTGTTTTTGCCATTTGCTTTTTCTCGCGAACTTTGCATTTGGATTCCCTGTATTCGTATCTGGTCGGCTACGGGGCTTTAGTGCCAGTCGCTTATGAGCAGGCGTGGCGTTATTTGACATACGCGTTCATCCATGTGAATTTCTGGCATTTTGCTTTCAATATGTTCTCGCTCTGGATGTTCGGGGATGATGTCGCTATGGCGATTGGATTTCGCCGTTTTTGGATTCTTTATATTTTCTGCGCGGTCTTTGCCGGGCTTTTCAGCATTCCGTTCTATTTGTTCGGTGCGATGTCGCCGATGACCTTTATCATCGGGGCTTCGGGCGCGTTGATGGGAATTTTTGTCGCTTATGCTCGGCTTTTCCCCGATCGGATGATTCTGATGTTCTTTGTCATTCCGATGCGCATCAAGCACGCTATCTGGATATTCATCGCGTTGGACGTTTTTATGGCGGGTTCCAACGATACCATTGCGCATTTTACGCATTTGGGCGGCGTCCTTTCGGGATTCCTGTGCATGTATTTTTTTGAACACGATATTTGGGCGAAGCTCCGCGGGGAATTTCAAGAAAAGCTTCGTGGAAAGCCCAAGGGAACACCTGAAGATCCGCTCGAAGGGGAAGTACGTTTTCTGGACAATCAAAAGCAGCTGGACATGATTCTCAAAAAAGTGAGTGAATCCGGAGTCAATTCGCTTTCGGAAAGTGAAAAGTCGTTTTTGATTCGGGAAAGCGAGCGTCGTCGCCACGGCGGTTTTCGTGGGTTTTAAATAAAAGGGATTTCAATGAAAAAGGTTTTAGGTTTTGGTGCTGCGCTGGTCGATTTGCTGGTCCACGTGGAAGAGGAACGGATTCAAAAGGCGAATGTTCCCAAAGGCAGCATGAATCTGGTAAAATATCCTCAGCTTTTGAAACTTTTGGATGGCGTGCAAAATCCGCAGAGGGTTCCGGGCGGATCGGCCTGCAACACGATGGTCGGCTTCGCGAAGCTCGGCGGCAAGTCCTCTTTCTTTTCCAAAACGGGACGTGACGAATTGGGCGTTCTTTTTGCGAAGCATTTGGAAAATTCCGGAGTGGAAAATCATCTGCTTTTATCTTCGACGGCGACAGGGACGGTTCTTTCGGCGGTGACTCCCGATGCGGAAAGGACGATGTTCACTTTTTTGGGCGCTTCGGATGAAGTTTCTGCGGCGGATATTTCGCCAGAACTTTTTGACGGTGTTGGGATTCTTTATCTGGAAGGCTATCGCGCATACGGTGAAGAGTGCTTTGCCAAAATGGTGTCGGAAGCTCGTCGTCGCGGGGTCATGACTGCTCTGGATTTTGGAAGCTTCGGCGTGGTGAACGATTGCCGTTCATTTTTTAACAAACTCTTTGCGGGCAAAGAAATCGACATTGTGATAGCCAACGAAGAAGAAGCGAAAGCCTATACGGGGGAATGCGAGGAGGCTGCTTTGGCAAAGATGGCGCAGTTTGCTTCCATCGCGGTAGTAAAGCTCGGCAAACGCGGCGCGCTGATTTCTCAAAATGGAAAAATCACCCGTGTAGAAGCCGGCTCGGCAAAGGCTATCGATACGACAGGCGCTGGCGATTTGTGGGCTTCGGGCTTTTTGTATGGACTTCTCTCCGGTTGGTCCATGGAGCGCGCAGGAATTTTGGGCAGCATGGTTTCCAATGAAGTCGTGCAGGTTGTCGGCGCGCAAATTCCAGAAGAAGGTTGGGAACGCATTCGCAAGGAAATGGGAAATGTCTGAATCGTCGGAACAGATGGAATGGATGACTCTGGAAACTTTTGCCACGGCAGAAGAAGCGCGGGCGTTGGCCGCCCTGCTGCAAGAGAATGCTTTGGAGTCGAATGTTATAAACGATGCGAATATGGGCGGCGACCCGCTGGGACTCGATTTTCAGAATCGCGGGGCGTCTTCGGTGATTGTACGGGTTCGGGCAAAAGATATTGAATCCGCGCGTCGTATTTTGGAAGCCGCCGTCAAAGCTGCCGTTACGGATGCGGACGAAGCGAGCCTTGCCATGTTTGAATCTTTTTCGGACGAAGACCTGCTGGAAGTTTTGCAAAAACCGGACGAGTGGAATCCGGAAAACGTGCTGCTTTCGCGGAAAATTCTGGCGTCGCATGGAAAGGAATATTCGGATGCGGATTTGCAACGTTTTTTTGACGAACGTCTGGCCGCTTTGCGTGCACCGATTCCTGTGAAAGTTTCCAGCGGCGCTCTTTCCATGGTCGGCTGCATTCTTGTTTTTGTCATCGCCGGCGTGAACTTTTTGTACTTGGACAATGTGAATTATCTCTATCTTCTTTGCATTGCCTTTTTGATTTCTTGCTTGGCGTTGATTGCGGGATTGAATTGGACGTATCGCAAAAAACGCCTGCCGAATGGTGAAAAAATTTTCGTATTCTCCAAAAGGATGCGCCTTTTTTCGTTCTGCGAAATGGTGCTTGCCGCATTGTCTTTGGCTGCGGTCATTATAGATATCGCTATTCGAACGATGTAATTTGCGGTTGTCTTGGGACAACGTTTTTTGGTGAAAGTTCGGGATAAAAGAAGAGACGCATTTAATTTTATGCCTATCGAAAAGGAAAAAATATGCGCTCTTTGCTTTGGCTTGCACTTCTCTGCGTTCCCTGTTTTGCGGCGATTTCTCTTACGGAAGTGGCCACTCTCCCTGAATCGCCCAATTACGGCGGCGGGGACAACGTCGGCTCTTTGCTGATTTCGGAAACTTACAATGCGGGCAAGGGACCCGGAATTTGGATTGTTGCCGATGGCGGTTATCGTTTGTATGTAAACGGCGAACTTTTAAAAGAAGATGTTCAGGCGGGGCGGGTGAGTTTTGTCCCGTACACTTTTCTGCCTGGAGAAAATGCGGTGAGCGTCGTAGGCGTCAATCGATCGGGCGCTCCCGGCGTTCTCGTGCAAATCGACGAATTGGAAAAATCGTATTATTCCGGTGCGGGGTGGGTTTCAAAACCAGCGGTAGGAAACAACGCGTGGAAAGCGAAGGGACGCGATCTTTCGCAATGGGGCGGTGCGACCATTCTCGACTATTCCAACCAGAAAATGCCGAGCGGCGGCGATCTTTCGGGATTTGCCGAAGATACGAAAGCAAAGTGGATTTGGACGGGAAGCGAATCGGATTCCCTTGCCGTTCTGCTCTATACTTTTTATGTGAAAGCGGAAGGCTTTGGAGCTGCGACGACAGGCGGCTCTGGGGGAGAAGTCGTGCTGGCGACGGACTCGGCAAGTGTTCGCAAGGCTTTGCAATCCAATGGCCCAAAAACGATTCTTATTCCCGAAGGAACCTATGATTTTCGGATTTTTAAAAATGCCGTGACGGATGCCAAAAACAGAAAATGGACATGGTGCAAGGGCCAATGCGGGGCAAATGATAAAAATTCAGGCAATACCTTTTACCGCATTTCCTTTACGGAAAATTCTTGCAGCGGGCTCAGCGAAGACGTGACGCCGGTCAGCGAATCGGAAAATTTGCAATCCTGGAACAACTGGATTACCACGAGCGCGGACAAAAGTCTTATCGGCATGGGACGCGGAGCCAACTTGCGCGGGGCGGCCATCAATCCGAGGTCGTATGAAAACGGCCACAATAATATCTATCGGAATCTGGCGTTTTACGATGTGAATCCGCATTTGGTCGAAGCGGGAGACGGTTTAAGTGTGGACGGTTCCGATGAAAATTTCGTACAAAAATTCTGGGCGGATCATATTTCTTATAAATGGATAAGCGATGGCTTTGACATTGGGAATGTGAAAGGTGCGACGGTGAGCTATCTGGATTACGACGGCACGAGCGAATTCAACTGCTGGGGATACGATCCCTACATGGCATTGGTTCAAGATGCAGAACTCACTTATGCGAATGTCTATTGGCATGGAACTTATGGCAGGGTTCCCAAAGTCGGCGGAAATTCCCACGTGCATATATTCAACAATTACACTTCTTATAATTATTGGACGGGAGCAGCGGTCAGCGGCGATAATTCCGGCAGCTATTCGCAAATACTTTACGAGAACAGCTATCTGGATCAGATGAATTTTCACATTGTCGATGTCGGAAGTTACGGCTATATGAATTTCACGGGCAATCAGGTAAAAAACAGCAAAGGCTGCTATTATGTCAATGGGGTATGCTCCAGCAATCCGCCGCAGAATAGCGTGTTCACACCTTCGTATTCGTATGCCAAGCGGACGGTTTCGGCGATTCCTTCGGAACTTCCGGTTTATGCAGGCGTTGGCGGAAAGTGGGGGAAAATGCCGGAATACAATCAGGCTTTTGAAATTTCGCCCAAAGCTGCCTCGGTATCTGTGGAAGCGCAAATTGCGAATAATGCGGTAACATTGAAAGCGACGGTGACAAGTTCTAGCGGCGCGGCGATTCAGCGAGTGGATTTTTACGTGGGAACGGAACTTGTTGGAAGCGCCCATTCCGCACCGTATTCGTTCAACGTTTCCGATCTCGTTCCGGGAGTTTACAGTGCCATCGCTGTAGCGACAGATAAAAATGGACTTTCGGGCGTTTCCTCTTATGTGGTATTTCAGGTTTCGGGCGAGTCGGAAAAAAAGGTGGCGAAGCTGATTAAAAATGGAGCGGGTTCTTCCAATCAGAATTTGATTCTTGGCGATTCCCTTGTTCCGTTCAGTTATGTTTGGGAAAATGCAGAAACGGTAACGGCGACGGGATTTCCCATGGGCGTGAATGTCTTTATAGATTCGCTGGATTCTCGAATTTCCATTTCGGGAACGCCTACGGAATTCGGAGAGTTTGTGTACACCATTACGACTGTCGGAGCGGATTCTAATGCCAGCGTCGTTCGCACCATTCGTGTTGCTGAATCGGAAACCGCGATAACGCATCAACAAACCGTTCTACCCAAAGCCTCTTCGTATCGGGTATTTGATTTGCAAGGACGCCTATTGTATCGTGGTGCTTTTCAACCGAGGATTTATAACCAGAGAGTTTTGGTTGTAGAATTTGATAAAGAGGGAAATGCGCTGCGGAAATATCTGATGCCTTGTTCTAAGTCGATGCCAAAATAAAGGAATTTATATACAAAATTCCACCTCGATTTGCTTGCCCTTCGACAGGCGGTTCTTGAGTTTATCGAAGGGCAGGGACCGGTTAAGAGTTAGGAGTTGGGGGTTGGAACTGAGAACTGAAAACCGAGTTCACCTTGTGAAAAAGAAATGCTTATTTTGAAAAAAAATAATTGAAAGTATTTACTGGAAGAATGTATATAGTCGTCCCTTAAAAAGGTCACTTTGCGAACGCAAGATAAGGACGTTCGCATTTTTTGTTCATTCCGTTCCACAGAAGGCAAAAACAGTATAGCCATTCCAACAGGACAAAAAAGCGCCTCATGGCCCTCTTGAAGTTGAACGCCGCTGCTGCAAGCTTTGCATTGAGCATGTCGCCAAAGATTCCCTTGTAGAAGTTGCGACCCATGCGGTGGTCGCTCTTCAAGTGACCATTGATTGGTTCGATGCCAGCCCTCTTGCAAAAAAGCTTGTGAGCCTTTTTCTTCTGGTAGTAAGTCGCGTTTTTCTTCGGAACGTCCGGTATCACGATCTTTGTCGTTCCGGATTCCTTTTGTCCGCGGTAGCCTCGGTCGCATGCGGCCTGGCTCGGCCTGAATCCAAGCATTTGTTCAACATGGTCAAGCGTATCGTCTATCGTATGTCCGTCATACTCGTCCCGGAACGAGACCGCGCCGACAATGATGCCGCTGTAGCTCCGGGCGATTGACACCTTGTTGCCGAACTCGTATTTCTTGTGTTCCTTGCCCTTGCCGATGCATTTTACTTCGGGTTCGTGTAGCGAATAGATTTTGTTCTTGTCGCATTTCTTCTGTGCCAGAACTTTTTTGAAAAGCTCGATTTTTTCTTTGTGCGTGTTCAACAAGTTCTTGCTGGCGAGATTTCGCTCTAATTCACGGACGAGCCGTCCCGCGATTGTCTTCAGCCTGCGATCCGCCTTGTGAGCCTTTTTGGCGTTCTTCGGGTGATTGCGGAAACGCTGGTCACGATGAATCTTCTTCAAGGTTCTCTTGTAGGACTGTCTCTGCGGAAGGCCGCGTTCTTCCACAATTTTCTGCACCTGATCTATTATCTTGTTCGCAAGTTTGGCGTCTGTAGGGAACGTGATGTTCTTTTCCTGCACGGTCGTGTCAAGAAAGACCGTGCCGCATCCTGTCGGTCCTTGTTTATCGTGGTCATCGTTGACGAGGATACTTTCCTTGAGAATCATGTCCAAGCCTTCCTCGCCGATCTTATGCCGGAAGTGGACAAGTTCGCTCGGGTCGCAGGGTTGCTCCGTCGAGAAGAACCGTTCTCCGCAAAAGTACTGGTAATAGGCGTTTTCCTGGAACTGCTCCACGACGGACTCGTCCGATACGTTGCGGATGTGCTTCAGGATGATGAGCCCGGTCATGAGACGGATCGGCTTGTTCGGCGCACCCATTTTGTCGTCAAACAGTTTCGAAAACTCGGTCTCGAACTTGTTCCAGTCAATCTTGTTCGCAAGAACGTAAAGGGGATGCTTGTGGTTCAACTGCTCCTCAAGGGAACAGAAAAGGCTTGTCTGGGCGGAGGATTTTGGCGGTCTGTACATGGGAAAAATTGCAAGGTTTTTAGAGGCATCATCAATATGTGTGGTAGCATTTAGGCTGCCTTGCTAGATGATTCTCTCGATTCCGATTCCCATTCGTAGGCTATCTTTACATCTACATAGGCACAGCTCAACATTATCAGCGACAGCATGTTGTTCATATTCCTGAAGCCATAGGCAGTCCGTATCAGTAGCTTTATCTTGTTGTTCGTCGCCTCGATCCTTGCGTTTGACACGCCCAGCCTGATTGTGTTGAGGATTCCGTCGTAGTTACGCTTGATCTTTGCGTACAGATCCTTTACTGAGCCGATGCGTGAGTGGCTTGCACGCCACAGCCACCTGTCCAGATTTTCCCTGGCATCGGCATAGCCCATCTTCAGGATGATGCGCAGCTCCTCCTTCAGCTGGTATGCCCTGTAGAGCCGCGGATAGCGGCTGGCTATGAGCTCTATTTTTCTCTGCTGGCTTTCGCTAAGGTTCTCTGGAGCCTTGCCCAGAGCGTACCTGGAGTTCTTTATCCCCTCCGCGGTGCGGTCCTTCGGGACGCTGTCCTTCGTGGGCCTGCCTCGGCCCCGTTTCGGATTGCGGTTTTCCTTGCGGGCCTCCCTCCAGGCTTCCACACGGACCTTGTCCAGGGCATCCGTCGCCCACTGTACGACATGGAAGCTGTCCACGCACCGCTCGGCATTGGGCAGGAACTCCTCGATGCTTGACCTTATCCACTTGGCGCCATCACAAGTCACAAGCTCCACGCCCTTGCGCTGCTCTTCGCTGAGTTCCCTCATGAAGATGTCCAGCACCTCCTTCCCGTAGCCCTCGTGCACCCAGATCACGCAGCGCCTGTCGTGATCCACTACCACCGTTATGTACTTGTGCCCTTTCTTGTAGCTGGTCTCGTCGATGCCTATGCGCCTGAAGATGCAGCCTGCCTTGATAGGCCTTGTGTCCAGGCGTTCCCATACGCGGTCGACGATTTCTCCCACGGTATTCCAGGCGATGCGTAGCTGCTTTGCGACAGCCTTTTTCGACATGCTGCATACGGCCCATGCGACCTGCTGCTCGAAGGCGTCGGTGAAGCCTGACCTGTGGCTTGCCCACGGCACCTTCACGGTTTTTACGCCGCACTTCCTGCACTTCACCCTGTAGGTGTCCATCTTGATGAAGCCCATTTTCGTGCCGAGATCGAGCGTCCGCCACACCCTCTGTTCCCGGCCGTTGTCGTAGAGTTTCCCTTTTCGCCCGCAACAGCCGCACCTGCTGGCGTTGCCCTTGGTGAGTCTTACCGTGATTGTGACCGTGGTATCGGTTTGCTCCTGCTTGACGACAGTACAGCCGTTGACATTGAAGATGGATTTGTATAATTTTGACATGGGCTTTTTCTTCTGTTTTTTTTGGCGATTAAATTTTAGAAAATAGCCCATTTTTTGTTTAATTTAGGCGAAAGTCAACAAAAAAGGGGGGCGAAGCCACCCACACATGTTGATGAAGAGCCGGTTTTTAATCCCATTTTAGAAATCCTTGCAATAATTTCACAGGGTAAAAATCAATTTTTCCCAATAGTTATGCGGGCTGGGCGGGATTTTAAGGGACGACTATATAATTCCCAAAATAAAGTTCCGATTTCTTACGGCGTTTTTTATCGTTGGGTTGGTTGCATTCTATCGTTTTCAGGATCTCTATTGCGGATCCATCCGGCTAAAAGTTTTCTCCATCGCTTGAATAGAGGATTTTGGAAGATGATGAACTTTCAAAAGCTATAAGCCCGAAGAATCCTTTTTTCCTGTTGCCTTATTTTGGGGAAGGATTCTTTTCTTTGATGATGGCAAAAGCGATTGCGCCTTGGATGGTTTGGAACAGAAGTGGCATATAGCTGAACAAGGTGGACGCCAAAACGATATCGGCGGGAATGCCTAAAAGTCCCGTGTACAGGCTAATTTGTACGTTTTCGCGAATGCCTATTCCGTTAATGGAAATGGGCAGCATGGTGAATGTCACCATAATAGTGGTAAAAACTGTAATGACGGCAAAGTTTACATCCACTCCCATCGCTTTAAAATACGCCCAATGAATAATAATGGTTATCGCTTGTAGCCAAATGGAATCCAAACCGGACAAGAAAAATTCTTTTTTATACTTGCGGTAAAGACAAAAAGCATCTTGCAGTTTCAATAGAAAAGGAAACTTTGTAGTCAATGGGGCGGGAAGCTTTATTTTATCGGAGAAAAGTCCTAGGAAAATGACAAGGAGTGCAATCAATGCCAAAATGCAGACGACAGCGACGTATGTCATCGGAATGTTGTATTCGACAGCCACAAAAGGCAATGCTATAAAGAAACTGAAAAACATGGCCAGTAGTCCCATGATTCGGGAAACGATAATAGCTGCTACAGAGTTTGCCATCTTGCCAAATCGCCTTCCAAAGGCGATCGTTTTTACCGCATCTCCGCCAAAATTGCTCGGCAGTAAATTGTTGAAAAAGTAACCCAGGGCGATATAAGCGTAGAATGATTTAAAAGGGATCTTCCGGCCTTCATTGAGCAACAGCCCTCTCCAGCGATTGGCTTGAATTGCCATAAATAGGATCGTTAGCGCGAAAATAAGCAAAAGCCATAACAGAGCTTTGGATGTCCATAGGCTTAAAGCGTCGTTTAGGGGAACCTTGCTGAAAACATAACAAAGGCCTCCCAAGGTAATTAGAATTTTGATGGCATTTTTTAAAATTTTTTTTGCGCCTTGGTTCATGTTTTTAATTTAGAATTATTTCTCTAGGAGTTGCTTTTGAGGGAAGTGCGTTTATATTTATCCCCGTATTACGATTTTTTGCGTGGAGACAATGGATGAACGGCGAATAAAAGAAATTTTATCTGAGTCAGGGATTATGTGTTGCGCTATTTTCTTTTACGGCTTGTTCTAATGCCGATGTTGCCGGTTCGGAAGAAACTTTGCAATCTGATATAGTTCTGACCTCTCTTCAAATACCTCCTTGTTCTCGTTCCACGGTCTCTGCCTGGACGTTGAACCCGGAAGACAGTGTTTATCTCAGCCAACGAATTCTACCGCTTCTGGCGAGTGTCTGTGGATTGCCGCTTGGGAATTGAATGACTCTTTAATGTCGGTAAGGATTATACGGGAAATGGCCATACTGCGGTGGCGGGAGATGACCGTGAAGAATATCTTGGTCGCGGAACCTTCAGGACGTTATGGCGACGGCTGGATGATTCGTGTTGATGACGGGATTCTTCGCGTCCACCTTTGCGACAGCCAAGCGCATGGAGTTGAGTGGCAAATTTTTGAAGGGCAAATCGATTGCATCCGTTACTACGGTATTCTCCAATAACGAGATAGATGTATATTTTAACGGAACTTTTTACGATCCCGTTTTTTGAGAAATTTAAAATGAATATAGATGTTGGAATTATCAACTATAACGGTGGCGATGAACTCATCGACTGTGTACGCAGTTTGGTGATGCAGACGATGCCTGTTCGTATTTTTGTTTTTGACAATGCTTCTGTGGACGATTCCATTTCAAAGCTAAAAAAATCAGAGCTTGCTTGCAAAGTGATTTCAAGCGATAGAAATTTAGGTTATGCGGGTGCCTGCAATCGGTTGCTGGATAATATGGATGCCGAAGTTCAAGTGCTCTGCAATATGGATTTGGAATTTGATGCGCATTGGGCGGAACATCTGTTGGCCTGTTTTGCGAGGCATCCGGATGCGGGCTCCGTGGCGAGTTTGGTTATGGAAAAAAGTGGCGTGGTGAATGCCGTCGGCGTTCAGTTCGGTCCCGATCTTTTTGCGAAGAATGAAGCCAGCGGTTTAGATGTTTCGGAAGCGGATCTGCGGGAAAAAGAAGTATTTGGTTGCTATGGCGCTGTGATGAGTTTTCGTCAGGAGGCCGCAAAGGCGGCGGGTCGAATGGATGCTGGCTTCTTTCTCTTTTTTGAAGAAACGGAATGGTATTTTCGTCATCGCCTGGCCGGTTTCAAGACGGTATTTTGCCCGGATGCCAAAGTTTTTCATGAACGATCTAAAACCACGGTGCGCTATTCTCCCAACAAATTATTTTATTCCGAACGCAACCGCTTGCGCTCGGCGGTTCGTTTACTCCCTGCAAAAGAAATTGCAAAACTGCCTTTTTATGCGGTAAAACGCTATTTATCGATGGCAAAAAATACTCCGGATCGTTCTGGCGACGGGAAAAAACTTTCCACCTTTTCGATTTGCGTCGCTTTGGCCAAGGCTTGGGGGCAGGCGATGGCTTTCTTGCCTGTAGATATAAAAATAAGGAGCCGTTACCGTCAAAAATTTGGCAATGTTGATGCTGTCGTGATGGAATTGTTGAAAACTTACGTTTTAAATTGAAGGGCGGTAGGGCTTGCTGAAATGGATGTGCAGGTTTTCGGGGTTACAAAAAGAGGAGTGCGTTCGCACTCCTCCTGGATTGATATTGTCGCTAATCGGATGCCCCGAGTTTAAGGTTTATCCATACCGCAAGGATTTCCTCCACCGCGGCTCAATCCGACTAAAAGATAGCTTTTATTGTGCGAACAAACAAGAGCGGAAGACGCTTGGTTGAAAAAAAAGTGTATTCTCCGGGAATACGCATTTCAGGGATTCAAGGAAAGATTGTTTCCCTCTCTCGCCATAGTAATTTATTCCTCCTAAAAGCTCAAAATTTCCAACCATAAAGCGCGGCGTTTCTAAAGCAAGTTAGTGTCCTTCGATTAGTTCGACAAGTGGTTACCGAGCTTGCCGAGGTGCACTAACCGGCGGTCCCTGAACCTACCGAAGGGCAGAGATCGGTTGGGAGTTGGAAGTTATGAGTTGAGAGCTGAGAATTGAGAACCGAGTTCCCCCTGTGAAAGAAAACGCCCCTTGCGAAAAGAGGTCCACCCTTTGAAAAAAATCGCGAGTATTTGGCAAAAGATTATGTATAATTTCTTTTTTTTTAATGTTATATTTGTGGTTGTGAATTTTAACCTGTTTTTGGCTATCGCTGCGATTTTGGTCTCCTCGCTTTGTGCGCAACAGACGTCCAGCACACCTGCACCCGTTTACTACATTATTGTGACGGACACTTCTGCATTGCGTTCTTTGCCCGAAGGAACGGTTGTCTATCCGGCTCAGCCGCCGAATCCGCAGCCATTGGAATCCGCACCAAAGGCCGTGCACCATTCTGCTTCCAGCGATGCTTTTACTGACGAGAGGGGACAAACTCCGAATGCGGAGAATCCGCGCCGCCCGAAAAGAGCCCGCAGCAGTTTTTACTTCAGCCCTTCCCTGAATTTTGTGGCCAATATTTTAAAAATGGAAAGGGATGACGACTATTACGATTATTATGACGAAGAAAGCGAGCTGGATGCCCTGGGACTGGGAATGTCCTTCAAATTAGGATGGAATATCAAGAACGTCGTAGCTCTGCATGGGACGCTGGAATTTACTGTGGCTCAAGGGGATCTCGAATACACGCGCAAAAAAGAAGGGGAGACTAACGAATCCATCTCTTTGGATGGTGCGGAATTTTCCCGATTCTTTTTCGGCTTTGGCGCGACGATTTTCCCATTCAGGGATACCTCTTCCGTTTTTCACGGAACCTTTTTTAGCACTTCGCTGGGCTATTCCTTTGGCTCTTATGCGGATTGGGACTATTATTCTTCCGATGATTTCTACGTAGGCTTTGGATTTAAAGCCGAAGTGGGGAAAGTGTGGGCGGTGAGCGAACGCTGGCATTTGGGGCCTTCCGCCGCATTCTCTTTGGACGGCTATGTGGGATACGACGAGGATGATTTTCGGCGGACGTGCTATTCTTTATGGCTCGGCATCAATATCGTCCGGAAATGACGCTGGATAAAAAAGCCGCTGATTTTGAAGCTAGCCACAAATAATTCACAAAAAAATCACACATTCCCTTTCCAAAAAAGGAAAAGTTTTCTATTTTCCTGCACCCACAGCAAACCTAAAAAAAGGAATATTATGTATTCTATTGTTGAAACAGGTGGTTTCCAGTATAAAGTCGAAGTCGGTAAGACTTACAAGGTCCCGAGCGTCGATGCTGCTGTCGGTTCTTCTCTGGAACTCAAGTCCGTCCTTCTTTTCTCTAACGGGAAAGAAGTGAAAGTCGGCACCCCTGTCCTGGATGATGCTTCTGTCAAGGTCGAAGTTCTCGCCCACGACAAAGAAGACACGGTGATTGTCTTCAAAAAGAAGCGTCGTACCCGCTACGTCCGTCGTAACGGTCATCGTCAGGGCTATACGGAAGTGCTTGTCACGGAACTTCATTCCGGTGCAGAATCCGAAGTGGTCGATCCGAAGATTGTCGAACGCAACCGCGCCCGCGTCAAGGCTCTTGCCGCTCAGAAGGTGCA
Organism: Fibrobacter sp. UWS1; assembly: GCF_002300445.1. Classification (NCBI taxonomy): domain Bacteria; kingdom Pseudomonadati; phylum Fibrobacterota; class Fibrobacteria; order Fibrobacterales; family Fibrobacteraceae; genus Fibrobacter; species Fibrobacter sp. UWS1. The sequence continues at coordinate 609,354 of NZ_NSGW01000001.1, read as the reverse complement.
GAACGTTCCTCTGACCCGCAAGGAAAAGATCGCTCAAGGCATTCCGAAGCCCGCTAAAGTCAAAAAGAATTCCATCCGCAAGTCGAAGGAGGCTTAATAATGGCTCACAAGAAAGGTCAAGGCTCCGTTCGTAACGGCCGTGATTCCAACGCCAAATATCTTGGTGTAAAGAAATACGCCGGAGAAACGATTAAAGCCGGCGGTATCATTGTCCGTCAGCGCGGTTCTCATTTCCATCCGGGTACAAACGTCGGCATGGGCAGGGACTTCACGTTGTTCGCTCTTGTTGACGGAAAAGTCAAGTTCGAACAGAATGCTGGTGCGCAAAAGGTTTCGGTCTATCCGGAATCGTAGAGTGTTAAAACGCATTTAAACAAGGCCGAGTGCAAACTCGGCTATTTTTTTAGGGATTGGGTCTATGAAAAAAATTTTTGCACTCTCGTTGCTTTGCTTGGGAGCGGTTCTTTTTGCCGAAGAGCCTGTCGATGCTTTCGGGTTTAAGAAAATCTATCGGACAAAAGCGGGAACGGAGGAATGGAATTCCTCCCATTGGGCGAATGGAAAGGCTCGCTCGGTCGAATGGGACGGGGATCCGGACGATCCTTGGGGCTGGACGGAAAGCCACAGCGCCGGTTCTGGCTCTTTTGATATCGATGGCCAGGGAATCATGCAGATGAACTGGAACGACGGACCGCGATTTCACTTGAACAGCCTGCACGGTTCTTCGACGCAGTTCTTTTTGAACTCCGAATGGACGGGCTACTTTATGCGGGATGCCTTGGGTGGCGAAAATTACGGCGGCATGGTTGTCGGTATGCGTTCGGGACCGCTTGGGCACGCTTCCAGCGGTGGCGACGATTGCGATGCGACGACGTATTACGCCCGTTTTCGCAACGACGGCAAATGGGATTTTGAAAAGGAGTGGAAACACCCGGAAAGCTATTATCGCACGACATCGGGAGTGGGGAATCAGGATCCGCTCTGGAATGGAAACGTGCTGCCCGTCGGAAAGTGGATCGGCATGAAGTATATCGTTTACAATAAGGACGCGGGAACTGTCCGCCTGGAACTTTATATCGATTCGACATCCAATGCGACTCCTCCCGGAAAATGGGAACCCGTCGGCGCCATTGAGGACTCGGGAACGGATTTCCGCGGAGCGTATAGCGAAACGGTTTCGGGCTGTTCCTATTCGGACGCTTATGCGCCGATTTTGGAAGGCGGCGGCACGATTCTCATGCGTTCGGACAAGGATCATCCTTACTACAAATTTGTGACCCTTCGCGAAATAGACGTTCAAGAAGCTCCGTTTGAAGGGACGGAGTCGATTCGGAAGCTGCCCGCCCGCAGCTGGATTCCCGCTATTTCTGACAAAGCGTTCGATTTGCTCGGTCGCCCGGCTGGTTCGGGGGATGTTTGGAAAATGCTTGCCCGATAGGTGAAGGCGGGGAGTGGGAGTTAGGAGTGGTTAGTGGTTAATGGTTAGCGGCTAGCGGCGTTGAATAAAGCTTTGACTTTGACAATGCCGTAGTGCGTTTAGATTGCGTTTTCTCTTTACGCTTCGAAAATATCCCGCAGATACGCGAGAGCACCATTGGCGACCGGCATCAAGTAGGCGCGCTGCTGCGTTTCGGAAATCGTCACCAGAAGTTGGCGGGCAAGCCTCGTGTTAAAGTCCCTGTCGAAACTGAAATTCGGCGGGAAAACGACTTTATTCACGCGTTCCCAGTAATTCTGGCTGCGTTCCGTATAGACGGGCGCAATGCCGAACCAGATTTCGGCATCCGGCAATTGTTCCAGCCAGAGTTCCAGCATGCCAACGGAAAAAAACGGCTGCGTAAAAAATCCGTCGCTTCCCGCATCCCGCTTGGCTCGGGCGTAGTCGAGTTCTTCGCGAAACGAAGAGCGGTAGGGGTCCAGCCCCGTATAGATTTTGAGCTGGGGAAATTCCCGTTTGACCGCTTGAACCGCCTGAAGCGTGGTGAGTCCGGAAGGGACGAAATCCGGGGATTCTTTGGGCGGATCGCCGCCGATAAGCAGAACTTGGGATAGTCCCGCTTCCACTAGGACGGCAATTTTTTGCAGCAGATCTTTTTCGCTTCTATCGATGAGGCGAAAATGCGGAGTCGTCACTAGGCCGGATTCCAGAAGGCGCTTCGAAGGTTCAAACGATTTGATGGGCAGCCGTCGGATTTCAGGAATGTTGATGGACGTTACGAACGGAAACGAGGAAAGGGACTCTCTGGCTTCGGCAAGGACGCCGTCGAGCGTGCGCGGAACCAATTCTAAAGCGATGTTTTTGGGTTTTCTGAAGCTCATGCGAATAATATAGCAAGATTTTTTGTTAAAGCAATGCGTAAATGCGAATTTTTGCATAAATATAGATCGGCTAAGAAGGGGGGGCAATTTATCGCCCGATTCTCGGAAAGATGGAAGTTGGGGCTTCAAATCTTCGTTTTTCCAAGCTTTTCAAAGTCTAGCGGCGAGAACAGAAAAAATCCTTTAAAGATATGCTCCCTGATTTCCGCGTAGAAATATGACGTTGAAGAGAAAACTTGCGAATTTTACCGCATCCTCAACGCCGCAGTAAGCTGCAAGCATAGCCCTTTTGTTCAGGTTGCCTTCTATCCGTCTTGACATCCCGCTTTTGAAAACTTTGGCAATCGCCGATTTAGATGGAAAACGCCCCCTCCAAAACGCTTTATTTTACTGGACTCGAACCGATTTTCGACAATGCGGAAACTAGAGCGACGGCAATTTTATATATTGTTGCATCCGAGGAAATTTTTTCATGCTGCGTTTTTTTATCCTTGTCGTTTTTGCTCTTTTGGAAGTCGCTGCGGCTCCGGCGATCACGGTTTCCGTTACGCTGGCTCCGTATGCAAAAATGGTGCGAAAAATTGCCGGGGATCGCGTGGATGTCGTTACCCTCGTCCCCGCCAATGCGAATCCGCACTCTTTTGAACCCAAACCGGACGCGCTAAAAAAGTTCGCTTCCGCTTCGATTTATTTTTCGGATGGCTCCGGTTTGGACGAAGCCTGGCGTCCGCGTTTTTTAAGCGTGAATCCCAAAGTCCGGGTGGCGAACCTTTCCGAAGGGATTTCTTTTATTTCGGAACCAGAAGAACACGGGCATCGGCACGGGGATGATCATGAACTCGATCCGCATTTATGGAATTCGCCACGGCAAGTGATTTTGGTAGCATCCAATATCTGCAAGGTCCTTTCGGAAGCGGATGCGGCGTCGGCGGGATTTTACCGGACGAATCTGGAAAATTTTTCTCGCGAACTTTCGGTTCTGGACGTCCGCTTCACGGAAACGGTGCGTAGTCTGCCGGAGGAACGTCGGACGTTTATCGTTTTTCATCCTTCTTATGGATATTTGGCGCGGGATTACGGATTGAAACAAATCGCCGTGGAAATGGACGGCAAAGAACCGAAACCGCAGGATTTGCAGTGCCTGATCCAGACGGCAAAGGCGAACCGTGCAAAAATCGTTTTTGTGCAGCCGCAATTCAGCCGCCGGGCCGCAGAATCCTTGTCTCGGGAAATCGGGGCGAAAATCGTATCGATAGATCCGCTGGCCTACGATTTTGACGAAAATCTGCTTTTGTTTTTGAAAACGCTTGCGGGAGATGGAAAATGAATCTTTTCCCGGCGATAGAAATTCGGGACGTGAGCTTTTCTTATGGCAAAACGCCGGTTCTTTCCCATGTGAACATGAGCGTTCGTGCTGGCGATTTTCTCGCGATTATCGGTCCGAACGGCGGCGGCAAAAGTACATTGATGAAATTGATTGTCGGGCTTTTGAATCCGTCGGCGGGAAGTGTCCGGCTTTTCGGAGAAAAGGTTCCGACAAAAAAGATCTCGGTCGGCTATGTCCCGCAAAATACGAACGGCAATCTGGAGTTCCCAATAACGGTCGAGGAAACGGTGGCGACGGGGCTTCTCCGTTACAAGTCCCATTCGGACCAGGTGAGACAGGCTCTGGAAACCGTCAAAATGGAGTCTTTTGCTGAAAGGCGGCTAGGGGAGCTTTCCGGCGGGGAACGTCAGCGGGTGCTGATTGCGCGGGCCCTTGCGTCCAATCCGCAGATTCTTTTTTTGGACGAACCTTCCAGCAATATCGACGCCAAGGGCCAAGAGGATTTATACGGGTTGCTGGCACAACTGAATCAAAGGATGACGATTATCATTGTCAGTCACGATTTGATGGTGCTATCCAGCCATGTCAAGAGCGTCGCCTGCGTGAACCGGGACGTGCATTTTCATTCTGGATCGCAGATAACTCCGGAGATGGTGCAGGGAATGTATGGCTGTGAAGTCGATTTGATTGCGCATGGAGTGCCACATCGGGTTTTGGGTTCGCACGACCATCTTCACGGTGGCTGCGCGTAAAAATCCGGGCGTTTTGATTCAGAAGATGTACCCGTAAAATGGACTGCATAAACGGTTCGGCCTCCTATTTTGCTTTTGCTGTCCGGAATTTTTGAAATTTATTAAATTATACAGGTCAAATTTATCCAATAGGAATACGAATGGAAACTGCAGCACAACTTTGGAAAAAAATCCAATCTCCCGATTTTAAATCGGCTAACGACATGAATCTGGTAGAAAGCGTGAAAAAAATCGCGCTTGCCAGTGAAACGCCTTGCACGGTCAGTTTTGGGACTTCCGGCTTTCGCGGAGAAATCGGAACGGAATTTACCCTGCGCACGGTGGAAGTGATCGCTTCGGCGATTATCCGCATGTATCGGGAAGCGGATGCGGATTTGCTCGCAGCTCTCGGCGTTTCCGGCTTTGAAGAATTGCAGGAACGCGGCATCGTTTTGGGACACGACAACCGTCTTCTCGGCGACGAATTTTGCATGGCGGTAGCGCAGGTCTTTGCCAAAGCGGGCGTCAAGAAAATTTATTACGGCGGCGAAATGGCCACCCCGGAATTTTCAGCGGCGATAGAAATGCTCAAGGCGGCGTGCTCTATCAATATGACCCCGAGCCACAACCCGTCGAATTACGCGGGCATCAAATTCAATCCGGTGGACGGCGGCCCCGCAGGCCCCGAAATCACGAGCGTCATCACTCGGCTTTCCAATGAAATGATGAAGGACTTCCAGCGGGAAGACTTGGAATCCGTCGAAGTCAAGAAAATCGATTCCGTGGCGATTTACAATGAATTCTTGCACAAGCAGGGGACAATCCAGTTTGCTCGAATCCAGAAGCTTTTGGACGAAGGTCGCTTGACTCTGGTCTGCGATCATGTGCACGGCGCTACCCGCGGACGCCCGAATGCCATTCTCGGCAATCCGCAGTGCCTGCTTTGTCTGCGCACCGAGGACGATCCGCTTTTTGGTGGCATCGCACCGGAACCGAGTTCCAAAAATTTGGAAGGCGTCAAGCGTATTTTGGATCAGAGCAAGAGCTGGTATCGTCTGGGTTGCATTTTTGATCCGGATGGTGACCGCGTGCGTTTTTACGATGGTTCCCGCGAAATCGATATGAACCGTTTTGGCGCGATTGCATTCCACTATATGGTGACGTGGCGCAAGGAAAAGGGCGTTGTCGCCAAGTCCGTGGCGACTTCCAATTTTGTGAATGTCATCGCGAACAAGTTGGGCGTTCCCGTGATGGAAACCCCCGTGGGATTCAAGAATTTCCGCCCCTGGCTTTCTCGCGCGGCGAATCCGAAAGGACTTATCGCTTTCGAAGAATCGGATGGCATTTCAGGATTGAACAACACCCTTGAAAAGGACGCGCAGTTCGGCCTTTTGCTCGCCCTTGAAATCATGGCGACGACGGGCAAAAACCTCGGGGAATACCTGGACGATTTGTATAAGGAGTTCGGTAAATTCTATCCGAGCCGTGCCGGTTTTGAAGTGGACAAATCGCTAGTCGGCGCTCCGCTTGCCGCACAGGTAATGGCTGTTGCGGATAAGGCCAAGGCTGGGGCCCAGGTCAAGGTCGGTGACAAAGAAAAGACGGTGCGCGAACTCTTGACCGTGGATGGCGTCAAAATCATCTTCGAGGACGATTCCTGGATGCTCATTCGCCCGTCTGGAACGGAACCGAAAGTCCGTATTTATACGGAATGTCGAGAGGAAACGGAAAAGGACGCTATGTTCGAAGCCGCAAAATCTTTGTTCTTTAACAAATAAGGGATATGGGCGCTATCGGAAAAGAGGGATGAAGTTCTTGATTTTCGGATGGCGCTTGAATTTCAAGATTGAGGAGTTGAAAATGCTGAGAAAACTATCGATGTTTCTTGTGCTTTGCGTGACGGTCTTGTCCTTTGCGCAAATAAAACCGTCATTCCAGGCCTTTAATGCCGATTACTTGGTTCTGGACGAAGCGATGAACGGCTATCACCAGTTCAAAATTCGCGTCGATTATGCCCCGTGGGCTTTTGTCGCCGAAGGAAAGGTAAAAGCTCCGCAAGGAGACGTCGATTTGCTTTTCAACAGCATTGACAACGACCAGTTGTATATTGAAGTCGCTTATGCGGAGGCTCCCGTGGGGGCGTCCGACGGTTTGGAATACCAGGCGGGAATTTACGACGTGATGATTTTCTATTCCGACGGCACGGACGAATTCGACACGAAAATCAAGGATTTGAAAGTTTCGCTTTTGCCGCCTATTGCCGGAGATTCTTGGGCGACGGGTTCTTTGGCGGATGCGCAAGGCCGTCGTGGTGCTCCGGGCAGCGTTTTTAAGGACCCTGCCAATGCCGATGCGATTTTCAAGGCTTCTGCCCGCCCCCTTTCTAAAGCCCAGGCTCAGGCGGCTCGCAAAGCGGCGGTGGAAAAGAAAAAGAATGCCGCCAAAGCGCGCCGGGATTCCATTGCTGCCGCGGAAGCTGAAGCGGCCCGAGCTGCTGAAGCCGCAGCCGCTGCGAAAGCCGTCAAAAAGAAGCAAGTGCGGCAAACCCAGCCGGTCGTCGAAGCGGCGGAGGATACTGTGCCGACAAAGACTGTCAAGCGTAGGATTATCCGGAAAAAGGTCAAGAAGGTCAAAGCGGAACCTGTGGAAGAGCCCGAAGAGGAACTTTCTCCGCGGGAACGCAAGCGCCAGGCGATGCAGGCCCAGCAAAGCGCTCCGAAAGCGGCAACGCCAGCTTCCACTTCGTCGGATCCTTGCGACCAGCCGGGAATGACGCCGCTTCAAAAGAAGCGTTGCCGGGTGAACAGCAAATAATACGACTGAAAATGGATAACGGCGGTTCTTTCGAGAATCGCTGTTTTTTTGTGGAGTGGCTTTTTGCGCTGCGGCGACGCAGGAAATGTACTTTCAAAAAGAGCTAAATTTAATCCGTGAAAGTATTGTATCGAAGCGTCCGGGTTCTGGGTTCTTTGCCGGTGGGAATCTTTTTATTGGCCTCCCTTTTTGTCCTGTCGTTCTGGGGAATTCTTTTTGATGCGCAGATGGGTGTGGATTTGGGGACGGAACGCTTTTTCAATAGCTGGATTTTTTTTGCCGCAGGCATTTTTCCTTTGCCGGCTTTGAAAACCTGGGCAGTCCTTTTTGGGGTGAATATCACTTGTTCTTTGCTCTTCCGAATGCCGCACACTTCCAAAAAGTGGGGAGTTTTGCTCTCGCACATTGCGCTTCTTGTGCTGATAGCGGGAAGTTTCGCCGCTTCTTGTACCCGGGAATCTTTTACCGCATTGGGTTTTGCCGGGAGTCGCATTGTATTGAACGAAGAGCGGGCGGATGGTTTTCAGATTTTGGCGGTGGATTCCGACGGTTGCTCGATAATTTCCCTTTCCCATGGGGACACGCTTCGCGTTGCCTACAACCAACCGCAAAACATAGGCGCTTACCGGCTTTATTTTGAAGAGTCGTTGTGGCTTTCCGCAGAAAAAGGAATCGCCCGTCTGCACGTAAAGCGGGATCCGTTTGGCTTTGTACCGTATTTATTTTCCGTCCTGCTGATTGTCGGACTTTTGGGAACTCTACTGCCGCTTTGGAGAAATCGCCGCTTATGATTCGCATTCTAATGGGGATATTCTTTTTGTTGCCGGTTTTGGCCGGTGCTTGGAATTTAACGGAAAAGAAAATCCCCGACTGGATCCGATTTGAATCTAGGATTCGCCCTCGCCAATCGTTCGAAATCCTTTTGGCGGAGCGTTTGTGTGAAAAAACGAAATGCGACGGTTTTTCCGCCGCGGAAATTTTGCAGAAAATTTGGAATGGAACTGCGGATTCGCTGGAAGTTTTTCGCATTAGCCGTTCGACGGCGGTGGAAATTCTGCATTTGCCGCAGAACCGCAGAACATTTCGGCGTTCAGAATTTGAAAATGCTCGGCCTTTGCTTCGGCAATATGCGGAACGCGAGGACTCTCATCCTTTAACTCGGGAATTCATCCGTTTAAATTCGGCGCTGGATTTGTACGATTCCATCCAGTCGGATTTTCTTGTGCATCGGGCTGTGCCTGAGGAGTCGCTATCATCGGAGGAATTGAGAAAATTGCAGGCGGAAGCTTTTTATCTGTCCATTGATCCCATGTTTTTTATTTGGATTCTTTCCTGTTGCGCGTTTTGCCTTGCGGCTTTGGGAAACCGGTCTCGGCGAGCTTTTCGGGCAGGCTGGATCTTAGAAGTTCTGCTCGCTTTCGGAATTTTTACGGTATTTGTTTGGCGGGGAATTTGCGAAGGGCGCTTGCCGTTTGCATCGCTTTATGAAATGGTGATGGCGGTGGCTTTTGGCATTGCGGCGGTCACGGGAATTGCTGCGTTCAAAACGAAGATGCCGGGAGTTTTGCTGGGGGGCGCGGGAACCGTATTTTTGCTGGTGACACTTCTTCGATTGGCTTTTCCGGCCAGCGGCGCATTTGAACCGGTTTCCCTGCTTTTGAATTCGCCGTTTTGGCTATCCTTGCACGTTCTGACGATTGCTTTTGGCTTTTGCGCGCTGATTTTTTCGAGTGTTGCCGCCCATATTTCTTTGTGGCTTGGCGTTTTTAGAAAGGCACCGTCCGAATCGCTTCGTTCCATTTTGCGGGCGACTCTTCGGATTGGCTTTGTCTTTTCTGCCTTGGGGACGGTTTTGGGCGGATTTTGGGCGGATATCGCATGGGGGCGTTTTTGGGGCTGGGATCCCAAGGAATGCGCCGCTTTATTGGTGCTGCTTTGGACGTTGATTCTTTTGCATCTGGAACACGGAAATTGGATTTCTGCAAAGACTTGGGATGCTTTGTCCGCTTTTTTGCTGGTCGTTATTGCGTTCTGTCTTTTTGGCGTAAACCTCTTGGGTGTCGGTCTCCACAGTTACGGTTATTCTCCCAGCGTCTTTTTCGCTTTTAGCGCTTTTTCCATTTTAGATTCGTTGCTGATTGGCTTTGCGTATTTTTTGTCGCGCAAGAACTGTCAGATTCCGTAGCAATCTCGGGTGTTTTGGCGAATCTGCTTCATCAATTCTTCAAAAGGGATGTTTTTTACCTGGGCGAGAACTTCGCCGATTTGGGGAATCATGCCTGCGTGACTTGGCTTGCCCCGAAAAGGAACGGGAGCCAGGTAAGGGGAATCCGTTTCGAGCAGCAATCGATTCAGAGGAACGCGGCTTGCGGCTTCTCGGACGGATTCGGCGTTTTTAAACGTGAGAATTCCGGTGAAGCCGACGTAAACGCGGCAAGGCAACTGAAGGGCCGCTTCTACGAAACGGCAACTCGCCGTGCAACTGTGAATATGGAGAGTCGCATTTTGCAGATGGGCGTGTTGAAGAACATTTAGAGAATCGTCGTCGGCTTCGCGCAAGTGCAAAACAAAAACTTTATGAAAGGGCAAGCCGATTTCCAATTGGCGCTCAAAAACTTCTCGTTGTTTTTTTCGGGATGCTGTTTCATAGTGGTAGTCGAATCCGATTTCGCCAATGCCGACGGTTTTAGGAGAAGCCCAAAGTCGCATGAGGCATTCTTCGGTTTCGGCGTCATAAGAGTCGGCATTTTGCGGATGAATGCCAAAAGCGGTATAAACGTTCGGGTACAAACGGGAAATTTTTTCGGCGTATTCGAATCCGGATTTTTCGCAGGCGACGTGAAGAATCGCATCGGGTTTGGGAGAAACCGTATTCCACCAGGAATCTAAATCGATTCCGGATTTTTCGGTGAAGGAATCCATATGGCAATGCGGATCGACGAAGTTCATTTGTATGTGATTCCGATGATGACGTATTCCACTTTTCCGCGTGGAATTTCGATGGTCACGCTGTCGCCCTGTTTTTTACCGATAAGAGCCATGCCAACGGGGGAATTGACGCTGATTCTTCCGGCGATGGGATCGATTTCCTGAACGCCGACAAGGGTATAAATGCGCTGTCTATTTGTCTTTTTATCTTGGAGGGTTACGGTCGCTCCAAAGCGGATGGATCCGTCGGCAGGAGCGTTCGTCGAAACGACTTTTGCATGGTCGATAATTTTATCGAGTTCGCGCAATCGCCTGTCGATATCCCGCAACCGCATTTTTCCATAAGTGTAGGCGGCGTTTTCGGAGCGGTCGCCTTCAGCAGCGGCGGCTCCTACTTGGCGTTGCATTTCGGGACGTTCTACAAACTTGAGGCGTTTCCACTCTTCCATCAGTTTGTCGAATCCTTCTTGAGAAATAAAATCGGACATACGGCAAATATAGATAAGGCCAGCGATTTTTTGAAAATGCTTTTTTGGAGGTTGCCTTAAAGCGTTCTTATTGGGTGAAAAATAGGGTAGTCCCTTTTGGCGAAACTCTTAAAATTTTCTCGTTTTCTATTATTGAAGCGATGTCCGCCTGTATTCATTTTTCCCATTTGTCTTTCGCTTATTCTAAACAGTCCTCTTTGGCTTTGGACAATGTGGACTTTGCCATTGGAAAAGGGGAATCCTTTGCGCTTTTGGGCCCTAATGGTGCGGGCAAAACAACGCTTTTGCGAATTCTTTGTGGAAGGCTTTCCGCTTTGAATGGATGTGTGAAATTGGATTCGGAAATGCGCCTCCCCAATGGAATGCTGAATTTGGCGAAGTGCGGCATTCTCTTGGAAAATCCCGGCGTTTATCCCCGTCTTTCCATCGAAGAATATCTGCGTTTTTTTGCGGATTTTTACGCTGTTCCCGACTTGAAAACGCGTCTATCCAAACTTGCCGATGCGCTCGGTATTTTGAATCTCTTTCAAAAGATGGGAACTCTTTCGCAGGGGATGCGGCAGAAAGTGCAAATAATGCGCGCGCTTCTTCCTTGTCCATCGCTTTTGCTTCTCGATGAACCTGTGGCGAATCTGGATCCGGAATCGCGAGAAACGGTGTGGGAACTTCTTGCCGATTGGAAAAGGCAAACGAATGGAACCCTTGTTGTGTGTTCGCATATTCTTGCCGAAATGGATAAAGTCGCAACATCCTTTGCCATTTTGGAACGGGGAAAACTTTTGTGTTGCAAAAAAGTCTCGGATTTACAAAATCGGGAAGTGGAAATTCGGGTGCGGATTCCGGAAGGAGAAACGGAAGCGGCATTTTGCGAACACCTCCTTTCCTCGGCAAAAAAGACGAAGGGAGAAGTTTTGAATGTGAAAACCGTTCGTCCGTCGCTGGAAAAATTTTATTGGGAATGCGTGGCGTCTTTGAAATCGCAGGGATTGAAAAAATGAAAAATGCGATTCGAATTGCTCGGCATGAAATGCGTCAAATTTTGCGGGAACCGAAATTTCTCATTCCCTTTTTACTGCCGCCCTTATTTTTAATAGGATCTCATCTGTTCTTATTTTCGGAGCAGATGCATTCGGATGTTTTGCCTTATACCATGTTGCTTTGTGCTTTGTTGATTTCTCCGATGGTGGTGCCGCTCGCTTCTGATAGTTTTGCAGGCGAACGGGAGCGCAATTCTTTGGAGCTGTTGCAGCTTTTGCCGATTCATCCGCTCAGTATTTTTTGGGGAAAAGTTTTGGCTCTTATTCCGATTCCACTTTTTTTCCTTGTGTTTTCCGAATTCGTTTTTGCGAAAATGCTTGCAGAAAGTTCGTTTGTCTATTTATGGAAAACGCTTTGGATGGGATTTTGTTCGACAAATCTTTTTACCGTCATTGCATTGCTTGTTTCTCTTTATGCGAAAAGCGCACGAGCTGCCAATCAAATTTCTTTACTCTTTTTCTTTATTGCGTTTTTCTTTTTTCAAATGGGTTCCTCCTTTTATTTGAGCAACGCATTTGCTCCGCTGTGGCTGGGTTTGCTTACGCTTCTGGCCGATATTCTCATAACATTTTTTGCCGTTCGCCGTTTCCGCAAACTTTGATTTTGGCGTTAAGTCAAAAAGCTATTTTCCCACATTCATGCTGCCGCTCCGAAATCCTTCCAAATCCAAGGAAACATAAGCGAATCCAGCTTGTTTGCATTCGCGGAGAATCGCCGCTTTGTGCTGAAATAATTTTTCAAAATCTTCAGGGAGCACTTCGATTCTTGCCAACTCGTTGCCATCGCTTCCGTGAATGCGGACTCGGTATTGCTTGAATCCAAGTTGAAAAAGAAATTGCTCGGTGCTGGAAATCATTTTTAAGCGGCGTTCCGTAATTCTTTCCCCATAAACAAATCGGGAAGCAAGACAGGCGAAAGAAGGTTTATTCCATGTAGAAAGTCCCAATTCCTTGGAAAGTTCACGGATTTCCATTTTGGAAAGTTTCGCCTCTCGCAATGGACTTTCAATGCGAAGTTCTTCAATAGCTTTCAATCCGGGGCGAAAGTCTTGCAAATCGTCCACGTTGCTTCCTTCGCAAAGGGTATGGAAGGAATTTTCAGCAGCGATTTTTTGAATTTGAAAAAAGAGATGACGCTTGCACAAGTAGCATCGATTTTTTGGATTTGCAGCAACGCCTTCTATATGGAGGGCTTTGAATGGATAAAAGATTTGCCGGATTTTTTCTTTTGTACAAAACGCTTCCGTTTCCTGCATTTCGCATTCCGTGAAAAATTCGGAATGGGCGGTAATGGCAATCGCTTTTTCGTCTAAAACGTCGTGGGCAACTTTCAATAAAAACGTAGAATCCACTCCGCCTGAAAAAGCTACGGCGACACTTTCTTGTTTGCACAGAAAATTTTGCAAAGTCTGCAATTTATTTTGTAATTCCGGAGGCATATCAATGGAAAATTTTCGTTTTAATCAGCGGTTCCTTCGGTGAACGAGGTTTCGGCAATGCGACGGGCTTCGTCGAAAATTTCTCGAAAAGTGGCTGCCGGATTTTTTTGTTGGGCTTCGCAAACGCTTTCGTATTCCGGATAAAAGCGGACAATGTCTTTCCAACTGCATTTTTTGACTTGAAGGATTCCGTATTTTGTAGGAACCTCCTGAATTTTCCGTTCCATGCAGATTCGCCGGGCGGCGTATTGCCGAACGCCGATGGTTGTGGTATAACGCAAAATGGCATTGGCGACGTTTTCCGCTTTTTCCCCTTCGGGAACGATTGCTTTCAACAAAACTCCCGGACGGTTCTTTTTCATTTGGCAGGGAATAAAATTCACATCGGCAGCTCCAGCAGTAAATAATTTTTCCATAGCAAATCCCAATTCTTCTGGGGTGGAATCGTCGATGTTCGCTTCTAAAATCTGGATGTATTTTTCTTCTGCATTTTTCTTTTCAGAAGAGTTGGCTTCATCATTTAAAATCATTGCTCGCAGAAAATTCGCTTTTCCAAAATCCCGTTTGCCCAGCCCGATGCCGATTTTTTCAATTTGGTAAATTTCGGGAAGGCGTTTTTTTGTACGCAAAGCGGCGGCAATGGCGATACCTGTAGGCGTAACCATCTCTCCTTTTACAGATGTCTTTTGGAGCGCAATTCCGTAAGTGGCTGCGATGTTTGCCACGGCAGGAACGGAAACCGGGAGCGCACCGTGCTGAGTCAGGACTTCTCCCGAACCTTCGTGCAGCGATTCTACAACGGTATTTTCAATGCCCAAATCGTCCATTAAAACGGAGACTGCCAAAATATCCGCAATGGAATCCAGCGCGCCCACTTCGTGGAAATGCACTTCTTCTTTAGAAACGCCATGGGCTTTGGCTTCAGCTTCGGCGATGATTTCAAAAATGCGGTGGGCGAGATTTTTGGCACGAGGCGTCAATTTCGCCTGGTCCACGATTTCAAAAACTTCGGCAAGGTGGCGGTGAGCATGCCTATGATGCTCATGATGTCTATGAGACTCGTGGTTGTGATGCTCGTGATTTTCGTGATAAGATTCTTCGTGGTGCTCTGTATGGTCCGCGTCTTTTCCGTGAACGAAAACCTGAAAATCCAATCCGGAAATGCTATAGGAATTTTTCCGTTCAAGAGCGTAATGCAAACCCAGGCTGTGTAAATCGGCGAAAAGAGCGTTCAGTTTTTCCCGACTTCCTCCCAAATCCAAAAGAGCGGCAACCGTCATGTCTCCGCTAATTCCGCTGGCACCTTCCAGATATAAATACTTTGCCATAACATCTCCTAAAAATGGGACTTGAAACTTAATGGTGGGCGATTTGTTTTAAAATGCGGCAGGCTTGGATGGCGGCACCAAATCCGTTGTCGATGTTTACTACGGAAATTCCTTCGGCGCAGGAATTGATCATGGAAAGCAAAGGAACGATTCCTTGTAAGGAGGCACCATAACCTACAGAAGTAGGCACGGCAATAACGGGCGCTTGCACAAGTCCAGCAAGAATTCCCGCCAAGGCTCCTTCCATTCCTGCGATGGCGATAATCACATTTGCCCTGCGAATTTGTTCAATTTTGGACAAAAGTCGATGAAGCCCAGCAACGCCTATGTCAAAGAATTTTTCAACGGTCGCTCCCTGAAATTCGGCAACAGTTGCCGCTTCTTCGGCGATGGGAAAGTCGGCGGTCCCGGCACAGCAAATGGCGATTTTCCCGGCAAGGGCTTGGGGCTTTCGATTCCTTAAAGAAAGAATTTTTGAAGTGGTGTCGTAGTGCACTTCCGGCATGGCGTTTCGTACAAATTCATACTGTTCCCATGAGCATCGGGTGCCCAAAGCATTGCAGGAATTTTTTTGAAATGCCGAAAAAATCTGGAGCAGCTGTTCCTTCGTTTTTCCAGAGCAAAAAACCGTTTCGTCAAATCCTGTGCGCTCCCGACGAGAAAGATCCAATTTGGCAAAGCCCAATTCCAAATAATCATCCTGTAGCGCTTAACCGCAACTTGGAAAAAATTGAGGAAGCTAATAAGGTGTATATTTCCAACCAAGGAGCCACCTTATGGCAGAAGAAAATAAACCTGAAAAACAGAAACGTCGCCGCCTGAGTGCGGAGGACAAAGTCAAAATCCTGAGCGAAATTCTCCTCAAGGGCAGGGGCTTATCTGAACTTGCGGACGAGTACAAGATACATCCGAACAAAATTCTCGAATGGAGGAAGGTACTTTTCGAATCCGCTACGGGGATTTTCGAGCAGAAACGCCCCGACATAACCGAAAAGGCGCAACAGCGTAAAATAGACGCTCTCGAGAAAACCCTGGCCGACAAGGATGCCGTCATCGCCGACATCGCTCAGGAGAACCTGGCCCTCAAAAAAAAATTAACTGGCCGTCCCTAGGAAAGAAGAAAATGAGCCTCTCCGAACGGACCGCCATCATTGCGGAAATCGACGCCATTTACGCAAGGACGGGAATCGCCCCGTCCAGGCTGGTATCCTTTTTGGGAATCCCGCAAAGTACATGGAACAACTGGGTTTCGCGGAGGAAGGCGGAAACGCGGCATAACCACGATACGCCGAAGTCCAACTGGATGACCCCGGAAGAGACTCGCGCCATCGTCGACTTCTGCAAACAGTACAAGGACCATCTGCATGGATACCGCTACCTGGCCTGGCTTATGGTAGACAGGGATATCGCATACGCCCGTCCATCGACGGTTTACAACATACTGAAGAGGAACAACCTTTTCGGCAAATGGGCTTTTCCTGCGGAAGCGCGGAAAAAGGGGTTCGACCAGCCGACACGTCCGAATGAACAGTGGCATACGGATTATTCCTACGTCAGAGTTTGCGGAGTGTTCTTCTACTTCGCCTGCGTCCTGGACGGGTTCAGCCGCAAGGTTCTCGTCTGGGACCTTTTCTCCACGATGGAAGGCTTGAACGTTGAAATTCTCGTGACCAGGGCGAAGGAACTCCATCCCGATGCGCATGCCCGCATAATCCACGATAACGGGAAGCAGTTCGCCTCGAAGGATTTCCTCGATCTGGTTTCGAAACTTGAACTCAGGGAGACCTCTACATCTCCCTTCCATCCGCAAAGCAACGGGAAAGTGGAACGTTTTCACAAGACCCTCAAGGCGGAGGAAGTCCGTCGTGACGCTTACCAGGACTATTCCGATGCAAAGAGGAAAATGTCGGACTGGATCAATTACTACAACTCGGAACGGCTACATTCCGCAATCGGATTCCTGACTCCTGACGAGGTTTTCGCAGGAAAGATGGAGGAACGACTTGCAGAACGAAGAACAAAATTGTATAATGCGACAAGAGAACGTGAGGACTATTGGGCTAACCAACCGACCTGACGGAATCCCTTATTAGCTTTGTTAAAATTTTCCAAGTTCAACTTGGGCGGGACAATCCTTCATGTTCACCGCCTTGACGGGCATCTTGCCCAT
Organism: Fibrobacter sp. UWS1; assembly: GCF_002300445.1. Classification (NCBI taxonomy): domain Bacteria; kingdom Pseudomonadati; phylum Fibrobacterota; class Fibrobacteria; order Fibrobacterales; family Fibrobacteraceae; genus Fibrobacter; species Fibrobacter sp. UWS1. Next base: position 592,773 of record NZ_NSGW01000001.1, on the reverse strand, counting down.
CGGTTTCTCGTTCAGTTTCTTCCATTTTTTTTACTGCCGCCGTTAGTCGCAAACACGTCAAACGACGCAATGTCCCGAGCGTCCCGAAGTTCTTTCATGGTGGGAGCGTTCCTGTATTTTCGGGCAAAGAAAAGCCCCGCTTCAAAAAGCAAATAAGTGGGAGTGCCCAGCATCAGTTGGCTTACAATGTCCGGCGGCGTCAAAAGAGCTGCCAGAATCAAAATCAGGATAATGATAAAGGGACGCTTTTTTTGAACAGATTCGTATGAAAAAAAATCCCCAGCGCACCAATGCGTATGTGAGAATGGGAAATTGGAACATAACGCCAAAGGCCAGAGAAAGCCAAATGCCAAGGCTCACGATATTGGAAACGCCGAAAACGGGCTGCAAGGATTCCGTTGAAAAGCTGACTCCGAACTTAAGAATCAGGGGGAAACAAAGAGTCAAGAAAAAGACGACGCCTATTACAAACAAGCTGCTGGAAAGCCAAACCAGCCCCCGCAAAAAATGGCGTTCATCCTCATACAGGGCAGGCAAAATAAACTTCCAAATTTCCCAGGCGGTAAAAGGAAAGCAGAGGGCCACATCAAACAGGGCCGCCAGTTTCAGTTGCTGCAAAAAGACTTCCATCGGAGAAAAATAATGGAGAGAGGCGTTCGTGCTTGCAACAATCCGTTCCGAAAGAAAATCTAAAGCGTAGGGAGCCGCGAAAAACATGGGAATAATGCCGATTCCCAGTGCGACAAAGCAATGGATAAGCGTCTTCCGTAACGCTTCCAGATGAGAAATCAGGCTGCTATCGTTTTGATTGTTCTGGTCTTGCAAAATTTTTCTTGGGCTTTGGGTTATGCTTCCGAAGATTTTTCTTTTTCGGAAAGGTCAGCCTTTTCTGCTTTTACTGCAGTTTCGCCTGCTTTGTCAATGGTCTTTTCCAAATCGGCGGCTTCCTTTTCCAGCGATTCCTTTGCCTTCTTGTATTCGTATTTGGCTTTGCCCAGAGAACGGGCCAGTTCGGGAATACGCTTGCCGCCAAAAAGCAGAAGCACCACCACGACAATCAAAATGATTTCGGGAATTCCGAGTGACATAAAAACTCCTTCGTTAAATTTCAATCAAGTTATAGCGACGATTGCCCAATTTCAGCGCATCGGCAGCTTCCAACTGGTGCAGACCCTCGCGACTCTCGATGCGTTCCTTGATGTCGTGCAATTCGTTGGCGGGCAACTTGTAAAGCAAATCGATGGACGCCTGGTCGATGGCCAAAAGGTCTGTGGAAGCGAGAATCCCGATGTCACGGCAGGTAGGTTCCGCAGCGTGAAGCCCCGCACAGTCGCAATCCACGGACATACGACGCATCACGTTCAAAAATACCATATTCTTTCCGAAATGGTCGCAAGTCGCCTTGGCACTGTCTGCCATCAGTTCCATAAAGTAAGATTTTCCCGGCCAGGAAACGGTAGAAGCGTCTGCATCCAAGGGAACACCGTGGACTTCCTTTTTCCCGATTTGTCCGCCGGCGCAACCGATGGCGATGTTTTTCAAGGAGCCGCCGTAACCGCCCATGGCGTGGCCTTTGAAATGAGTCAGCACGATCATGGAATCGTAATTCAGCATGTGCTTTCCCACGTGCAATTCTTTCAGGTGCTTGCCGCCCTTGACAGGAATCGCGGTTTCGCCTTCTTCGTCCATAATATCCACCGGGGAGAATGTCCAGCCGTTCACTTTTAAAGCTTCCCGATGATCTTCCGTGGTGTAGCGGTCGCCTTTGTAAAGCGTGTTGGTTTCCACAATGGTGCTGTTGGGAACCTGCGCCTGAAATTCCTTTACCCATTCCCGGGGCAAAATGTTCGGGCCGTTCTTTTCGCCGGTGTGGAGTTTAATGGCGACTTTTCCCCGAATCCGGTCCCCTTTGATTTTTTGATAAAGGGCGATGAGGGTTTTCGCGTCCAGTGTTTTAGAAAAATACACGTCGGAAACCGCTTCCGATTTTCCGGCGGCAACGGCAGGCTTTACGCCCAAAGTTGCGGCTACAGTTCCGCCAATGGCAACGCCTGCGGATGCTTTCAAAAATTCTCTTCTGTCCATGTTGAATCCTCTTGATTTAAAATTTTTAGGGGCGAATGACCCGTTTAGGATCTTTGACGATTAAGTTGGCAAGCCAAATCAAAAGCCCTAGAGCCACGGCGGCAAATCCGAGAACGGCATCATTCAGCATATCGGAAAGAGCCGGCGTGAAAAATTCAGCCTTTTGCTCGGCGTATTCAAAAGCTGCATCCACAAGCCACATGAGGGAAGCTCCCCAATAGTAATAGCACAATGTGGAAAAACGCCACAGATTTTTCGGAGCGTCCTTATACCAGAGAATACTTGCAAAAATGGCTGCGAATAAAACGACCAGCAGCGTCATATCAGTTTTCCTTTTTCTCTTCAATCGGAAGAGGCTGCAATGCGGCGCGCTTGGCCATAACACTCTTGAAAGCGATGATTCCCGCCCAGACGGTGGTGACCAACGCCGCCATGGATACGCCGACCGTAGCCATTTCGTGTAACATCACCTGGGTTTCCGCCGCATCTTGCGCCGCCGTCAGGAACGGATACCAAGGTTGGATTTCCCCGTGCCACAGGTGCTCAAAAGCCAGCAAAGCTGAACCGCCCCAAAGCAAATTGGAGAGCAATTTCAATTTTTTATAAAGCGGCTCCTTTGGCGCAAAATCCACTTTTTCAACAGAAAGTTCCTTGGATTCCTTTTGAATCGCCTTTTTTTCCAGAACGTGGGTGGCGATGGTAACGATGGCGGCTTCTGCCGCTGGAACAACAAAACAAGCCATTCAAAACTCCTTATGAAATGAAGAAATCCCATGGTGCGAATTTCAAATAATAATACACGAGTTAGAGTTGACTTTAAGACAAGCGTTTTTGTTTTCTTTTTGTGTAAAAATAAAATTACGGGACGAAGGTGCCCAGTTTCTTGATTTTGCGCAAATCCAAGGTCTATATTTAAAACGTTTTTAGGAGTTTCTATGTCTTATTCCATCGGTCAGGTCGCACAGAAGACAGGGCTTTCCGCACATACTCTTCGCTATTACGAAAAAGAAGGTTTGCTGCCGTTTGTCAAAAAGACGCATTCCGGCATTCGTACTTATAACGATGAAGATATTGGCTGGCTTTCGATGATCGAATGTCTTAAAATGACGGGAATGTCGCTCAAGGATATTCGCCAATACATTGAATGGTTCAGCGAAGGCGATTCTTCTTTGCCAAATCGGTTGGAACTTTTTCGCAAACGCAAAGCAGACGTTTTAAAGGAAATGGAAACGCTCAAGACGATTCTTGGAAAAGTGGAGTTCAAAATTCGTTTATATGAAGAGGCGGTCAAGTTGGGTTCTCTCGATTTGGCTATGCAATCGCAGACGATACAAAAATTGCGGAAGAAACTTTTTGGAAACCCGCACTTTTTTCCGACGCGGAATGATGACGCAGAAAGGCTTTCGGCGTCTGCGGACTAGCTTCTGTTGTGGATGCCGGAAGTTGCTCGGGGAGGAATCGGAAACGTGAAAATTTCCGTTTTTAGGAATCCCGCTCTGAAAATGGGGCGCAAAATGAAATCGTTGGCGAGTTTTTTGTGGAGGCTTTTTTTCATTTAACTAGATTTTGTGTCAAATTCGAATGGAGATCGTCATGAAAAAATGGATTCCTCTTTTTTGTATTGCAATTGCTCTGCTCGCTTGCCGGGAAACGGAAAAAACAAAAGAATCCGACGCTTTGGAAAAAATCAAAGCTGCCGGCGAACTGGTTCTCGGATTGGACGATTCTTTCCCGCCGATGGGATTCCGCAATACGGAAAATGAAATTGTCGGATTTGACATCGATCTGGCCAAGGAAGTAGCGAGCCGCTTGGGAGTGACTCTTCGCATCCAGCCGATTTCCTGGGATGCCAAGGAACAGGAATTGAATACGGGCAAAATCGATTGCATCTGGAACGGGATGTCCGTCGATTCTTCTCGGGCTGCTGCGATGAGCCTTTCGGCTCCTTACTTGCAAAATCGCATGGTATTTGTGGTCAAGGATTCGGCGATTCAAAAAGTTTCCATGCTCGCCGGCAAAAAAATTGCGGTGCAGAACGGATCGACCGCGCAAAAACTGCTTGAAGCCTCCGATGCGGGCAAGTCGGCCTCGGCGTTGATTCCATTTGATGACAATCTGACGGCGTTGATGGATTTGGAAAAGGGCGGCGTGGAATCGGTATTTCTCGATGAAGTTGTCGCGGACTATCTGATTGCGGCTTATGCGAAATCGCTCCGCGTGCTAGCGGAAGAAGGGATGAATGAAGAAGAATACGCCATCGGTTTTCGCAAAAAGGACTTGAAATTGCGGGATGCCGTGGACAGCGTATTGAATACCATGCGCACGGATGGCACTTTTGCCGAAATTTCCGTAAAGTGGTTTGGCAAATAAATCGGCTTATGTCAGATCTCGCTTCGCTTTTGCCGATTTTGTGGGGCGGATTCCTCACGACTCTCGCCATTTTCGGACTGACCCTGCTCTTTTCGCTTCCCTTGGGATTGCTTGTCGCTGTGCTGAAGATGAGTCGTTTTCGGGCGATACGTTATCCGGTTTCGTTTTACATTTCTTTGATGCGGGGAACGCCGCTTTTATTGCAAATCGTCGCTATTTATTTTGGGTCGTATTATTTGTCGGAATATTCGGGAATGCAACTTTCTTTTGATCGATTTCCGGCGGTCATTGCAGCATTCTCCATCAATTATGCCGCCTATTTTGCCGAAATTTTCCGAGGGGGTATTCAGTCGATTAGCCGTGGACAATATGAAGCGGCGGCGATGCTTGGGCTTTCTCGCAGACAGACCTTTTTCCGAATCATTTTGCCGCAGGTCATCAAGCGGATTGTTCCGGCTAGCGCCAATGAAGTCATCACGCTGGTGAAAGACACTTCGCTGGCTCAAGTCATCGCCGTAACGGAACTTTTTGCGCTGGCGAAAAAACAGCAGGCCGCTTATGCGAGCATTTTTCCGCTGTTTGTTGCCGGCGTGTTCTACTATTTGGCGAACCTGTTGTTGAGTATGCTCTTTGCCTATATTGAACGCAAATTGAATTATTACAGATGAGGCGCACTGTGGACGATTCTCAAAAAATAATTCCGATTCTGCAAGTCAGGCATTTGAAAAAATCGTTTGGCGAAAACTGTATTTTAAAAGACATTTCCTTTGATTTGAATGCCGGGGAAGTCCTTTCGGTCATCGGGCCTTCGGGTTCGGGAAAAAGCACCCTTTTGCGTTGTTTGACCCAATTGGAAACTTTTGAACGCGGACAAGTTTGTGTAGATGGCCGGAATATGGTTGTTTCGGAAACGGAAAACGCAGGGCGTCTTCGTTATGCGTCGGCGCGGGAATTGCGGGAAATCCGTCTTTTAACGGGCCTGGTTTTTCAGAATTTCAACCTCTTCCCCCACTTGACCGTTTTGCAAAATATCACGTTGGCTCCGGTTCGGGTGCTTGGCCGTAACAGGGCTGCGGCTCGGGAGACCGGAATGGAACTTCTGAAACGGATGGGGCTGGAATCCAAGGCGAAGATGTATCCGTGCGAACTTTCCGGCGGGCAGCAGCAGCGGGTTTCTATTGCTCGCGCTCTAGCGATGAAACCCAAGATTCTTTTTTTCGATGAGCCGACCAGTGCGCTCGATCCGGAACTGACGGGCGAAGTGCTGAAAATTATCAAGGGGCTTGCCGAAGAACGCATGACGATGGTGATTGTCACGCACGAAATGGCGTTTGCCCGGGATGTGGCGAACCGTGTTCTTTTTATGGACGAGGGCATTATCGTGGAACAGGGGACTCCGCAATTCGTCTTTGAAGAATCCCGAAATGAGCGTTTGCGGGCTTTTCTCGCACGCTTTTCACAAAACGGAGACTGATATGCACGCTGTGATGGAACAGGAATCGCAGTTTGAAGAATACACGAAAACATTTCGCGTCGAAGAATCGATGATAGACAGAAATCACCATTTGAACAATGTTGTCTGCGTCGAATGGATTCAAGACATTGCCGTGGAACATTCGGAAGTGACCGGCGGGACAAAGAAAATGGAAGAACTCGGTTGCGGCTGGATGATTCGGACGCAGCATGTGGAATACAAGGCGCAGGCCTTTTTGAATGACGAAATCGTAGGAACGACGTGGGTGCCGGAGTATTCTAAAATTTCGACAAACCGCTATTCAAAATTCGTTCGCAAATCCGACGGGAAAGAAATTTTTTCGGCGGTAACCACTTGGGTTCTTGTCGATTTGAACCGGGGGCGCCCCATCGCGATTCCCGAAGAGATTAAGTCTTTTTTCCGCAAGAAATAATGCTTTGCGAGTAGGGCTTTTACTATATTAAGTGTGCTAAAATTTTCACATCAACAGAAGGTACAACGATGGCAAAACTTTCCATTGAAGATCTCGACCTCAAGGGCAAACGCGTATTTATCCGTGTGGACTTTAACGTCCCGCAAGACAAGGTGACGGGAGAAATCACCAACACCAAGCGAATCGAAGCCGCTCTTCCGACCATTCAGTATGCGCTCGACAAGGGAGCGTCCGTGATTCTCGCTTCCCATCTGGGACGTCCGAACGGCAAAGTGAATGCAAAATTTTCCCTCGCGCCGGTTGCCAAGAAACTGGAAGAACTCATCCAGAAGCCGGTCAAGTTCTTGAACGATTGCGTCGGTGCCGAAGTCGAAGCGGAATGCGCCAAGGCTCAGCCGGGCGACATTATCCTTTTGGAAAATCTCCGTTTCCACATTGAAGAAGAAGGCAAGGCCAAGGAAAAGAATGCGGACGGAACGGAAGCGAAGATAAAGGCGGATCCGGCCAAGGTCGAAGCTTTCCGCGCTTCCCTTTCCAAGCTCGCCGACGTTTATGTAAACGATGCTTTCGGTACGGCGCACCGCGCCCATTCTTCCATGGTCGGAGTCAATTTGCCGGTTCGTGCAGCGGGCTTTTTGATGAACAAGGAACTGAAGGCTTTCGACAAGGTTTTGAACAATCCTCCGCGTCCATTCCTCGCCATTCTCGGCGGAGCAAAGGTGGCGGACAAGATTCAGCTCATCAACAACCTTTTGGACAAGGCCGACAAAATCATCATCGGCGGCGGTATGGCCTTCACCTTCAAGAAGGTTTTGAACAACATCGAAATCGGCTCTTCTTTGTTTGACGAAGAAGGCGCAAAGCTCGTTCCGGATTTGATGGCCAAGGCCAAGGCCCAGGGCAAGGAAATCATTCTTCCGGTGGACTACATCGCGGCGGATAAATTTGCTGCGGATGCGGCAACTAAGGTCGTGACCGACGCCGAAGGCATTCCTGCTGGTTGGATGGGACTCGATGTGGGTGCTGAATCCACCAAGCTTTTTGTGAATGCGATCCAGTCTGCCAAGACGATTGTCTGGAACGGTCCTGCGGGAGTGTTCGAATTTGACGCTTTTGCTCAAGCGACCAAGGCGATGGCCGATGCGATTATCGATGCGACCGCTGCCGGCGCAATCACGGTAATCGGTGGTGGCGATACCGCTACGGCTGCTAAAAAATTCGGTGCCGATAAGAAGGTGACGCACACTTCTACCGGTGGTGGAGCTTCCTTGGAGCTTCTCGAAGGCAAAGTGCTTCCGGGCGTCGCCTTCCTGACCGATAAATAATCGGCGTTTGCCTGTGCAAAAGGGACCTTGCCGTTTGGCGGGGTTCCTTTTTTTTATAGATGCTCAATTCCAAATTTGGGGGTTTTAAAATGAAAAATAGGATTTCAAAAATCCTATTAAAGTTTATGAAAGTATATCGGGGTAGCCAGATTCGAACTGACGACATTCTGCTCCCAAAGCAGACGCTCTACCAGGCTGAGCTACACCCCGTAGCAGTCCAAATATAATAAAAGTTGCGACTTTTGGAAATGGAACAGATTTTGAAATCCGTTTTTGTTTTTGAAAATTCTTTATGTTATTTTTGAAAAAAAGAGGATTTTATGAATGAAGATCGCAGAAAGCTCCGAGACGAAGTCTATTCGCAGATGATGCTTGCGCAAGCGCGCCTTTCCAAGGATGCCAACACGCAGATGGGCGCGGTTCTGGTTTCGGGAGACGGGAGAGTCTTGAGTACCGGTTATAATGGTGCGCCAAAAGGATTTGACGATTCGACGGTTCCTTATACACGCGAAAAGCAGAAACTGGCCTATGACCTGCTGGATGCGGATTCTGGCGAGTTGATTTCCCATCATGAATTTGAAGCCAACAAATACCCTTTTATGGTTCACGCCGAAATCAACGCCCTGCATTATGCGCACGGAAAAGTGCCGCCGGGTTCCAAATTGTATGTCATCGGTTTTCCTTGTGAACGATGCGCTTTGGAAATTGCTCTTTCCGGTGTTTCGGAAATTTTTGTGGCGAAAGACGACTACGATCCGAATTCCTCGCTGAACAATTGCCGGGACACGGCTTACTATATGTTTGCGCAGGCGGATATTCTCGTGACGATTTGCGGAAAGCGGATGCGCCCGGTGATTTCGAAATGCCGATAGGATTACGCCAGATATAAAAAAGTCCGCCTTGAAGCGGACTTTTCTTTTACCGAGAAAGCTTACTTGCCGAATTTGGCACTTGCACGTTGAACCGCCGGATCAGATTGGGCAGCTTTGATTTTCCGCTTGATGTCGTCTTCGATTCCGCGCTTGAGCTTGTTGGCCAGCGCATTCCCAAAACGGTCGGCGAGCGAGTCGGAAAACGGAGCGTTCTTTTTAGACGCCTGGTGGGGTCTATCACCTGCACGGCGAGGCTTTCTGGCTGGTTTCTTGACTTTTGCTGCAGGAGCAGTTTTAGTTTCTGTGGTTTCTTTCTGTTCGTTTTCTGCCATTTTATACCTCGGAAGATGATTGTTTGTAAATTTCCGCGGCAAATTTAGAAAATTTTTGAAAAATGACAGGCGATTTGCCGCTTATATAAATCTTTTCCGGCAAAAATGCCGCCGTGACGCTTCAAATTAGAATCCTAGGCTGGCTTGCAGCATATAGACCCGACTTTCTTCCTGTCCGGTATAGTAGCCCAGCTCTTCGCCCCAAGTAGCAAATTCGACTTCGATAAAGCGCAAGGCTTCCAGGGCGATTCCCGCGGAGGGATAGCCGCCGTGAAAGCCTCCGGAAAGGCGTACTTTTAAAAGCCGCAGATTGTTGTTGTAACCGGGGAAGGCGAGCAAAACCTGTTCGAGTTCCATGCCGAAATTGAGATGGCTGAGAGTTTTGTAATTGCGGGATTTGAATAGGGCGTTTTCGTAGTCCACGGCAAAGTTCACTTTGCGGGAAAATGCCGAGTTGCGGTTTAAATATCTGGGGCTGTAAGCCATGCCGACGGTCAGGTTGGGAAGGATCCGTTCTCCGGCGAGTTCATTGAAGAAAACGTTGTTGCAAGATGCGCCGATGCGCATTTCCCGCGTCGCCTGATAAAGAACGCCGAAATCCATGCCGATTCCAAAGTCGTCAAAATCCGATATTTTCAAGGCTTCGGAAAAACGGTCTTCCAAAGTATCTTCGATGGAGTTGAAGTTGGAAACATCCACGCGGACCATATCGATTCTCTGGCGATTGGCGATTTTAAGCCCCGCTCCGACCGCCAGATTGTCGGTAATTCCAAAGGCTCCGCCGACTTGTGCAACCGCATCGATGTAAAAAGTGTCTATTCCGAGAAAGGGAAGGACGATGCCTCCATCGACGTAAGGCGCACTATTGCCATCGACCCAAAGGGACGCTCCAAAATTGTGAAAGGCGATTTCGGCGTCGGCCTTGAGAATCAGGCTCAGCAGCATATGGTCGTATCGGTTTATCCGTTTGACCAGTTTGGGATTTGCTGCCAGCGAATCTGCAAAGGCTTTTTCCATGGAAACGTCACTGTTTTCCGCGTCCTTTTCCGTTGCGTCGTATAAATCCTGCAAGTCGTCAATGAGATTATAAATGCGCCGCGCTTCATTCAGAGGCCCCGCAAGTCCAAGGTTGATGCGCATATCGACGGCGTTGTGGGGATAGTAGCCGACTTCGGGATGTTTCTCGTAATTGCCGAGTTTGTTCATCTGGTTCAGGCCGGCGTAATTGTAGTAAAGGGCCTCTTTGTCATCGACAATGGCGACGTGGGCGTTTCCCATCGCGTATGCGCGCAGGGATTTGTGTTTGGGCCCTTGGGCTGCAAGGCAGCTGGCTGCGCAGAAAAGGACGAGGAGTCGGGTGGAGAATTTCATTCGGCATCTCCCTGGCGGTTTTGAAACCAGACCTTAAATTGATTTTGTGTGTAATTATTCCAGCAGCGTCCGATGAGGCGTTGCCGTTCCGAAAGGGATACGCGAACGTTTGTTTCATCCGAATCCTTCAGAATTTGGAGTTGTTTCGCTTGGTAAGAGGAGTCGCCGCTGTGGATGCGTTCAAAATTTTCGGCAAAGAGGAATGTGCCGTCTGGTTTAAAGATGTGTTCGAGAGAATCTTCTTTGACTCCGTTTTGGTCGTGGTCAATGGAATCCTTGCCGATGCCGACGTAAACAATGGCCGAATCCGTGTCATAGCCCAGAGGGACAAGGCGCAGGTCTTCGTCGATAAGCCCGTCACCGTCGTTATCCTTTCCGTCCAGGATTTCTTCGTCGATGCAGCCGTCTCCGTCGTTGTCGATGCCGTCGCCGATTTTGTAAAAGCTGACCGTCCATTTGGCGGATTCTGCGGAAGAGCGGGTCTGTTCGTCCAGAATCTGCGAAATGCCAATCGAATCGTCGGAGTCGAAAAGCCCGCTGTTTTCCAGCGTTTCGGAAACCATCGGCAAAACATCGTCCAAAGTATAGGCCAAGTCGAGTTGCAACTGGTCGATGCTCTGGTTGAATTGTTCCAAGAGCTGGGCGTTTTCCAGAGCGTTTTCATAAAGAGAACCCAAACGGAAATGCAGGGTATTGCCGTCTATGTAAACGCCGATTTCGGAACCGACGGAGTGGCGAAAGCGAAGGACGGTATAGGCGAATTCCAAAAGCCCGTAGCTGAGGGAAAAGTTGGAATAGACGACTTTTCTGTCCGAAAGTTTTAGCGAGGGATTTTTTTGGGTGATCGTGTCTCGCCGGACAAGTTCCCGCAAAGGCATAATGGCCGAATGTACGGCGTCATAGTATTCGGCGGCGAGTTCGGGAGAAATTCCCATTAGAGGCAGGTTGTCCTCTTTTTGCTGAATATCCGAAACGATTTGGAGAGGATTCTTGGAATGCCGGTAGAGATTCGCTTTGGCGAGCCCGAACCAGGCTTCCGATTTGCTGGAATCGGCTTGAAGGGCACTGGCAAAAAAGTTGGCGGCACTCTCGTATTCCGATTCGCGGAATTTTTTTTGCCCTTCGTAAATCAGCATGGAAGCATTGTCCTTTTGAACAGAAGTGTCATCGGAAGGATTGAAAATGTTGCACCCCCACACGAAGAGGAGCCATGTTCCGCATAGCCAATGTTTGATTTTCATTTCAGGTTCTCCCTAAATCGGCATCGAGTCTCTTTTGCACAATGCAAAAAATAATTTTATCTTTAAAAAAAGAACGAGCAAAAGAAAAATTCACTTCATATATTTGTCTTTGTGCCTACTGAATTGGAATATTTCCCGTCACCCGCCTACAAGCGTTCCGTCTTGCGGATTCGCTCGCTGCTTGCAAAAGAAATCGCTCGCTTGGAATCGATAGCTCAAAAAAAAGGGCGGGCGAGTGCCATTGGAAAGGACAATCTGGGCGAGGAACTTCCCCGAATCCGTGCATTTTGTCGGGAATATCACAAGGCGTTTATGCGCTATTTGGACGCAACGCTTCCGCAGCATAAAAACGGCGTGCAGTGCAAGGCGGGGTGCGGAAATTGCTGCCACCATTTTCCCATGTCCGTCGAACCGTTTGAACTGGTCGAATTTTATGCGAATATCCGTAAATCGCCCGATTTGATATTGTATTTGGAAGAATGCGTTTTTCGGACTCGGACGTATTACGCGTTGCTGAAAAGCGGGGAAGTGCGCGGGGAGGAGGATCCTGAAGATTTTGCCCTTGTCAGCTATTTTAAAAAGACTTTGGCGTGTCCCTTTATTCGTGCAGACGGCGATTGCGGAACCTATTCTTGCCGTCCGGTTACATGCCGGATGTATTTCAGCGAAACGTCTGGCGAATTTTGCGTTCCGGAATATCTGCAGACCGAAAAAAATCGGAGCTTCATCGTTTATCTGCCGGACGACGTGGAATGGATGATTGCGGACCTTTCGGCGCATTATCAGGAACTCGCTTTGCCGGAATCGCTTTACGAGGGAATCCTTTCGATGAATACGTTGGAACCCTTTTTTGCAAATGCCGATAGCCAAGGCGGAGTGGTGTAATGGAAAAGGCGTTTTTGCAAACCGATTTGTTTGATCTTGACGAAGAACCTTTGCGAGACAAGGCTCCGAGCATTTTGAAATCGAATGCCCCCAATGCCTCGGTGATGTTTCATTTTGAAAAACGCCTAAAAAAGGGTATTCGTTTTCTGTGGAAAAGGCAGGAAAATGCCTACGAGCTTTTTTTGCCTGCCTATATGGAAACGGAAGATTTTTCTTCAGTCCGGGAACTCGCATTGGAATGCTGCCGCCTCTCTTTTCAAAAGAAAAAGGAAAGCCGGGAGAGGTATCGCCTTTTGCTCTCCCAGGTCTGGAACGAGACGGAAAGGATTTTAGCGGGTCGGGGTGAAAAATTTTTCGCTAGCCGGACCCCGCCCATTCGTCCTGTCGGTAAATTTTACGATTTGGAAAAAGTGCTCGCGGAAGTCAATCAAAATTATTTCCAAGGAAGATTGGCCGCTCGCATTACATGGAGCAATCGCAAAGGCGGACTCAGTTATCACCGGAAACTTCAAGACCCGGCAACGGGAGAAAATTTTCATCTGATTAGCATCAGCCGCGGCTATGATTTTCCGAATTGCCCCCCTTACGCGGTTGCCGGAGTCGTCTATCACGAATGCTTGCATATTGTGAATCCGCCGATAGTAAAAAATGGGCGCCGCATTGTACACGGGAAAGATTTTAAAACGGCGGAACGGCGTTATCGCGAATATGAAAAATGGACAAAGTGGCATGCCGAAGTCCTGCCGAAAAATGTTCGGGCCATGAATCGCCCTGTGAGACGTTGGCTTTTCGGATTGGGGAAAAAATGAAAAAGCTCTGGATGGGTGTTCTCTTTTGGTGCGGCGTTCTATGGGCGGAAAGTGCGATGGCGGATCCGCCTCCTGTCACATCCTTTTCCGAAAAATTCTTTCTCCAGCTTATCGCGCGTTACAATTACGCTTCGTTCTCGGGCGAAAGTACGGACGACGTTGATTTGAAAACCAATCTTCCCATCGAGTTGGGCGTTGGCGGCGGTTACGGAATTTTTTCCTGGAGTTCGCTCCTTTCATTTTCTTTTGGCTCGGAAGATGACCGCCCTAGCACAAAAGGGACTAACTTGCAGCTCGGCTTTTACGGCAACCGATTTTTTGGCGAAGCGTCCTTGCTTGCCGATGATGGATTTTACAGCAAGAAGTGGAACGAGGACAATGCCATTTCCTACAATCTTTTTGTGATGGAATTGGCGTTGAAATTGAACTATCTATGGAATCCGGAACATTCGCTGCGAGCCTTCTATTCCATGGATCGGCGACAATGGGTGAACAACGGCAGTTTTATTTGCGGATTGGGAGCGTATTATCATGGCATCGAATCCAAAGACTCCGTGATGGCGTATTATTCGGAAAGGCAGTCCTTTCTTCATGCGGGGCCGAGCGTCGGCTATTCCTATAATTGGGTGTGGGATAGCGGAATGTTCCTGAATTTAATGGCGACAGGATCGACGACGGTTGGCAAAAATGTGACCCGTGACAAATGGATGGTATTCTTCCAGTTTTTTCCGCAGGCGGTTTTGGGCTATCATAGCGACACCTGGTCTGTCAATTTTCCGTTTGCCATCAATTTTTTACATCTGAGCGATCAGAGCGGAAAAATCAGCGATGTCCTTTTGAAAGCGTCTGGCGGCATGACGCTGACAAAGCGTTTTTAGCGGCAGGACAGGAGTTCTAAAAATTCCGGGAGATGCCCGTTGATTTTTTGGATGATGCTTTCTGCGTCGGAAAAGGCGCAGATGGGAAGACAAAGGGATTCTTCCGCTAATTTGTTTGAAATCGGATTTTGTTTGCCGTCCTGCGCTGCCGTTTTGAATCGGGCAAAGCAGGGTTCTTGGGAGAGGGGGCTTTCGTAATAGATTCGGGTCGGAATTTCCAGTTGCAAAAGCTTTTGCCGAAAGGCGTCTCGTTTCGGAATGCGCAAGGCGTATTGGGCGTAAATGCTCTGGTTGCCCGTTTCTATTTTGGGCGTGGAAATGGCGGGAAGCTTGCTGAAGAACGAATCGTATCGGGCGGCGTTTTTTCGTCGGCGCTCCAGCTCGGCAGGGAAATGCTTGCGCTTTACGGAAAGGATTGCCGCTTGAATTGCGTCTAGTCGGCTGTTGGTGCCGCATTCCGCATAGACACCTTGGGCATTTTGTCCGTGGCGGGCGAAGATTCGGACGCGCTCCGCCAGATGCTCGTCATTGGTAAAAACGGCTCCTCCATCGCCAAACGAACCGAAGGGCTTGGTCGGGTAAAAACTGGTGGCCGCGATGGTGGCGAGGGAGCCGGCCGCTTTGCCGTTTTGCGTCGCTCCGAAACTTTGGGCGGCGTCTTCTAGAATCCACAGGTGGTGCTTTTGGGCGATTTCTTGCAGGCGAGGGTAATCGGCGCATTGTCCAAAGAGATCTACAGCGATAATGCCGACGGTTTTAGGGGATATGCGTTCCGCAACGGATTCGGGTGCTATCAAAAAATTCTCGTTCACATCGGCAAAACGGGGAATTCCGCCTTCGAGAACGACGGCTTCGGCGGTGGCGATAAACGTGTAATCCGGGACAATCACTTCGTCTCCGGGTTCTAGTCCAAGTGCTCGTAGGGAGAGCCGTAGCGCACTGGTTCCGCTGGCGCAAGAGATGGCGTGCGCACATCCCGTGTCGATTCGCAGATTTTCTTCAAAATTCCGGACCGCTTTCCCGCCAATGTAATCGCCGCTTTGAAGAACGGAGGAAATCGCCGAGTCCAATTCTTCGCGGTACATTTTATATTGGGCGGCCAGATTGACGAACGGAATCATGCCGTAAAGCTATAAAAATGGACTGCTCCCGCCGGATAGACTTGACTAAATCCCCAATTTATACTAATATTGTCTCAACATTTTTAAGATTTTCACCCGGAGATATAAAGGTGCCTAATCATCAGTCTTGCAAAAAACGTATTCGTCAGACCAAGAAGCTGACCGAAATCAACCGTTCCGTCCGTTCCGCAATCCGCACGAGTCTTAAGACGATTCGTTCTGCCAGCGACAAGGACGCCGCTCTCAAGGAAATGCCGCGTTTGTTCAGCATGCTCGATAAAGCTGCTGCCAAGGGTCGCGCAGGTTTCAGTGCCAATCGCGCTGCAAACTACAAGGCGAAGGTTGCTCGTGTCGTGAACGGTTTGGCGGCAAAGGCTTAAGTTTTTTGTCCGAAGTTCATGGAAACCGCAGCCTGATGCCTGCGGTTTTTGTATTTTTATCGGAAGTTTGTGCCGCTTGCTTATATTTTTTCTAGATTAGAGGAAAACTTGAGGAAGAAGAAATGTCATCGATAAACTTCGCCACCCGTGAAATCAGTTGCAAGGTCGTGTATTATGGACCTGGTTTGAGCGGCAAGACGACAAATCTTCAAGTCATCCACCAAAAGATGCCGCAGGACAAGAGAACGGACATGGTCTCTTTGGAAACCGAAGGCGATAGAACTTTATTTTTCGACTTTCTCCCGTTGAACTTGGGCGATATTAAGGGATTTAAAACAAAATTCCAGCTTTATACGGTTCCCGGTCAGGTCTTTTACAACTCGACGCGTAAAATCGTGCTGCGTGGTGTAGATGGAATCGTATTTGTCGCGGATTCCCAGCGTTCCCGTGAAGCCGAAAATTTGGAAAGCTTGCAGAATTTGCGCCAGAACCTAGAAGACTACGGCGTCAGCCTGGATGAAATCCCGCTGGTCCTTCAATACAACAAGCGGGATATGGACAACGTTTTCACTTTGGATGAAATGAATGCGCTTCTGAATCCGAAGAAAATCCCGTTTTTCCCGGCGACAGCCCATAACGGGAAAGGCGTTGTGACGACTCTCAAGGCGATTGCGATGCTGGTCATCCAGCGCTTTAATGTCAAACAGGGGTTTTTGCGAAAGGCGGCGGATAGCGTTCACAATACGGGAGTGCACGATGTGACTTTCGGCGGAAAGAACGGTGTTTCTATCGCGTCTCCGGAACCTTTGAAGCCGGTTGCCGCGCCGACGGAAACTCCTAAAATGGATGCGCCCAAGCCGGTGGATGCTCCCAAGTTCGCAGAACGTCCGCGTCCTGTCCCGCCCGTGTCGGGAGGATCGGTCTTCCGGGGCGGATTTTTCCAGAAAAGCGCATCTCCGTTTGGACGTCCGGCGGCATCTCCGCTTCCCAACGTCAAGCCTTTTGGTGCGTCCAATGGGAATTCCAATGGGGAAATTTCGGATGACGATATCGAATTGCGTCCGTATATTCCCAAGAAAAAATGATTGTGGGGAATTTTTCTGATGAGCGATTTTGCAGTTTATACAGATGATGCCGACAGGCTCCGCCGCTTGATGCAGGCCTATTTGACGAATGTGAAAGCGGATTATATCATGCTGGTGCACCGAGACGGTTCTGTAATTTCGGAAGTCGGAACTATCGGAATGGATACGGTTCCGCTGGCTGTTTTGAGCACGGCCTCTTTTGGCAGTGCCAAGCAGATCGGTACAATGCTCGGCGAAGGGGAGTTCAAGTCGGTTTCCTATACGGGCGAAAAACGCTCCATCTATATCGCTCCCGTGGAAAGCGCCCTTTTGCTTGTCCAGATTTTTTCGGGAAACAAATTGCCGAATCGCATTGAGGATTACAATAAATTATTGGTTGAAAAATTGATTGAAGCCGTGCCCGCATTTACCCAGAATACGAGCAAAATTCACCGCTAGAAATTTTTGGAGCAAGGGATGCCTCCATTACGCTATATCCGAAAGACGACTCTGATTTTTCTGGTCGTCTTTTTGAGTTTTATCGGGCACCGGATTTTCGTGTCGTTCAGCGCAATGGAAAATCAACAGAGAAAGGAAGAAATCAAAAAATCTTCGCCCCTTTACAGCGTTATTTGTCGGAACATTGTGGGCGGTTCTCCTTTTGGCGTGGATTCCGTTTTCCCGCTACATACGCGGTTGCATTATTATGCGGAACTTCCGAAGCGGGTGTGGGCTGTTCCGGACGGGAAAATCGTACACGTTTGGTTTAACGGGGCGGATACGGTGCAGAAAGTGGTATGCACTTTGGCGGAAAACGCTTGTGAAAGTTCCATTGCCCCGCAAAAGCTGGTTCCCGGCGATTGGAGCGTGGATGCCGTCAGCGGACGTAAACTTCTTTCTAGCCGCCAGTTCAAGGTGGAACCTTCCAAGGAATAGGCGTTGCCTTTTTTTGCTTGTATTCTCCTGCTTTTTTCGTCAGTTGCTTGGGCGGGGGACTATGCAAAGCTTTCTTTGGATTCCGTGCCTATTTGGCGCGGGGTTCCGTTTTTAAAACAGGACTCGCTGAAATCACAGAGAAACGCCGAACCTTCGGAGCGGGATACGCTGCGTTTGCAGACCAGAGGTTCAAAAACCATTCAGGTGACGGTGGGCGACGGCGGAACGGAAGTGGATCAGGAATTGCGGCTTTCCGTGCAGGGCGAAGCGACCCGTGGCGTTTATATCGATGCGCTGTTGTCCGATGTGGGGCGGGAAGCGGGTAGTGAAAGAACGGCGACTCTTCAGGAAGTGGACGAAGTGCATTTCCGGGTGGAATCGGAACGGCTTTTTTTGCATTTGGGCGATATGACTTGGAAGGAATCCGCTTTGGGATTTTCGGGATTGGAACGGGCGACTTTAGGTGTTGCGGCTGGAGTCAAAGCGGGGCGTTCCCAGGTGCGGGGCGCTTATGGTTATGACGAATTGCACAGCGTCTATTCCGTGTTTCGCGGCGTTGACGGGCAGCAAAAAGGCTACTTGCTTTCTACCGGGACGACAGAATCGTATCTGGCTGTTGTGCCGAATTCCGAAACGGTTTATTTGAACGGTATCAAGCTGAATAGGCAAGAAGACTACGTGGTGAATTATGCGGGCGGCGTTCTGGATTTTTTGGGAACGGTGATTCCCGGGGCGGAAGATGAAATCCGGGTGGAATTTCAGGCGTACAATTCCGGAGCTCTCCAGATTCTCAAGGCGGCGGACGGCAAGTATCGCGGGAAAAATCTTTGGCTGGACATTGTCGGGTTCGAACTTTCGAGCGATACGGCCCGCATGCGGCGAAATACCTGGTCCGAGGAAGATTTGAAAATGCTTCGGCAAGATGATGGGAGCGAATTTGAACGGGATGATTCTTTGGGGATTTTGGAACGCCCGTGGATGTTGCGACGTTTGGGTTCTCGCTTGCGCGCGCAGTGGGAAAATCACTATTATATAGATGCGGAAATCGGTTACAGCGAAGCGGATACCAATACGCTTTCGCATCGGATTGGTGGACCTTCCGGGCGGGCCTATCGCTGGTTTCTTTCGACCGACAGCACAGAGTCGCAAAGGTATTCGCGGTTGCGCCTTTCGCTTTCCGGCGATTATTTGCAAGAGGGTTTTCTTCAAAAAAATTATCAGGGAACGGACAGAAACTGGGATTCTTATCGCTTGCAGGAATTTTGGGATTTGGACTCGTCAAAAGTAAACGGCTCGCTTCGCTATGACGAAATTGCTTTGCAGATTAAATTGCCTTCGTCCTATTTTTGGGGAACGGAATGGGGTTATCGCCGGAGTTTAACCGAAGAGGAAAAATGGAATTCCTCTCGCGCCAGATCTTATTTGCTGCACAAGACGAACACTCTGCACAGTGAAATTTCATTTGTGCGAATCGCCTCTTTTAATGAAAACGAAATGGAACGCTATCAGGGAATCGCCGATGCCGAATACACGACGGGAATGTTCCGGCCTTTTGGCTATGCCGATTACGGAATTTGGAAAAAAAATTCGGAGCGGAAACAAGAAAATCGTTCTGAAAAAACCGACGTGAAAAGCGGATTGAATGTCGTCGGCGATAATTGGAATACCAAGGGAACTCTTTTTGGATTGCGGGTTCGGACCGGAGAAAATTTTGAAACGCTGGAAGATTCCTTGCGGGTTGCCGGTTTTGAACATTCGGCGAATTATTCGGGAAACCGTTTATCTTTTGGACATGTTCTTCAATACAAACGAAGCGATTTGGATACGGCGGGCGCATCAAACGCCTGGCTTTCGGAAGAATCCGTGGAATGGGGAGATTCCAGAACGCCTTTTGTCGGCAAGGCTTCATATCGTTTGGGATTGACTCGCGAAGTCCCCTATGTTCCCATTTACAAGGCGGTAGCCAAGGGGACTGGCGATGTGATGTTCGACAGTATTGCCGGCGTTTTTGTGGAAGGGGTCGATAACGGCGATTATGTTTATGAAGGAATGGGGCGTAGCGATTCGGCGGAAGCGGTTCGGGCAAGTTCGGCATCCATGTCGCTTTCGTGGACATTTGTTCCGAGGATGCTGGGAATTCAAAATGGCGTTTTACGGGATTTGGAGTTTTCTTTTGACGGGTCTAGCGAAGGACGGGATACGACGGGAAAAACGCTTTATCTGCCGCCGTTTTTTCGCAGCCAGCTTCGCGATCTAAGCAGTGGAATTTTTCAAGGTGAATTTTCCGTTTTGTGGTCGGAAGCGCAGAACCGTGGCTCTCTGGGATATTCTTTGGGAACGGAAAGTGAAAAACGCAATACGTCGCAGGGATATTTTGAAAATCGGACGTGGCATAAACTGGACGGCGTTTATTCGGGAAGGAAAAAAGAAACGTGGGAATTGGTTCCGGCATTGGAATTTGTGGATTTGGAAACCTTCCAAAAAATGGAATGGAAAATTTATGAAGCGACCATGTCTTGGAAAAGGGAATTGCCCCTTCACTTGTATGTGATGCCAAAAGCTTGGATTCGGAAAGGAAAGGGAAACGACGAGTCCGGTTCCATGGACGCCTTTCTGCGTCAAGCATCTCTTTTGCTGGGATTTGACAACGAGCGTTCTGTTCGGGCTTCCGACGAGTTCAGCGCGACTTATGTGACAACTCAAAATGAAGTGCTGCCTTACCAGATGATTTCGGGATTTGGCAAGGGCGTCACCTTTCGCAATTCGGCGTCCGTGACAGTCGATGCCAATGAATTTCTTTCGCTCGGATTTTATTATGTGGTGCGATTTGGCAGTGCCGAAAACGGCGTGTTTCAAAAAATGTCGATGGAGGCGAGAGCCTATTTTTAGGCGACGATGAAATTCTTTTTGCTGATTTTTCTAGTTCTCACGAACTTTCTGTGCGCATCGGATTGCGTGGTGAAAGGCGTGCGTTTTCACGGCGATTCGCTGGATGGATTTCAGGATTTTGACAGCGATGAAGAATGTGGGGACTGGGAAATTCGTCTCCGAAAAAAAATGGACGACTTTGCCGAAAACGGCTTTCCGTTTGCTGCGGTTTCGTATCGAATGGATTCGTCGGGAATTTGGGATGTGGCATTTTCCCGGGGAAGTGCGTATGTGTGGGCGCTTGCTGAAAACGCTGAGAACTCCAAAACGAAAAAGGAAAATTTTGCCAGGCTTTCCGGGCTGGAAGCGGGATCGCTCGTGCGGCTTTCCGATTTGGAACGGGCGGAACGCAAACTCGTCAACTCGGGCTACTTTGAATCGGTCGCCTCGCCGAGAATTTTCCGGGATTCGGTACGGAACCGTTTGGTACCGGTATTTTATATGCGGGATCTTTCCGTCAATTCCTTTGAAGGTCTGCTTTCTTATGCTAGCGGAGACGCTGGCGGTTGGGCGGGCAATATCGATTTGAATTTATTCAATATGCGCGGGACGGGGCGCGACTTGACGGTTTCGGGGCAAACAGGGGAATGGGGACGTTCCCTGTCGGCCTCTTACAAGGAACCCTGGCTTTTTGGTACAGGATGGAACGGTATTGTCCGTGGCTTTTTTGAAGAAGACTCGTCTTTTCGGGATGCGCAAGTCGAAGCGGGAGTTTCTCGCAGTATCGGCTTCTTTTTTGACTTTGCGATATTGGGGGGCATGGGAAGTGACAGATGGATTTACACCCTGGAAATGCATTATCGGAACGAAGACCGGGTGATTCTTCCCCGGCACGGGATGCGCATGAACGGCACTTTCCGTGTGAGCAAGGATCGATCGGATTCCCTGAACGCCTTTACGACGGATTTGCATGGGGATGTCCGCCTATATACGCCGCTTTCTTCCGCTTTTGTTTTGCAGACTTCTTTTTGGGCCGGAACGCTGCTTCCGACCGATCGCCGATTTAAAAATGCGGAACTGTTCGCTTTGGGCGGAATGACGGACTTGAAAGGATTCCGAAACGGCTTTTTCAGGACTCGAGCCTATGGCATCGCCGAAATGAATTTGCAATGGCGTGCGCTGGAAAGTACCGCATTCCATCTGTTTTTTGAACCGGCACTGCATCGTGCCCGAACTCCGGCTCATGGTTGGGAGGATTCCTACAGTTACGGAGTCGGCATTTCCCAGTATCGGGGCTATTGGAGTTTTTCTCTCTACTACGCTCTGCGAAATGGAAAGGACCCTTTGGACGGGCTCTTGCACTTCGGTGTGAAGACGCTTTTTTAGTGGAAGGCGAGCCTTTGCCTTTGTGGTTCCGCGGATTTGTGAACGCTCCTCTGGACTTTTGATCCAAAGCTTGCGGCTTTTGCCCTACAGAATCGGCGTCTTGGATTTTTCTCCGGCGATTTCCCGGACGAATCGGGGAACCAGATAGCCGGGAAGGCGCTCTCGCAATTCTTTCATGATTTTCAGCGCATCGCCGTCGGGAATTTCAAAGTGGGCGACTCCGGTCGCATGATCCAGCTGGTGCAAGTAGTAGGGGAGGACTCCTTGCGAAAAAAGTTTTTGCGAAAGCGCTGCGAGCACTTCGGCGGAATCATTGACGCCTTTCAGCAAAGTCGATTGGTTCAAAAGAACGGCTCCGATGCTGGCAAGATTTGCGAATACGGCGGCGGAAGCGTCATCGAGTTCGTTCGGGTGATCCACGTGGGAAACGAAGACGAGCTTTTTTTGAAGAGCCGCGTTTTTCAAAATGGGGAACAGGGAACGGTCTCTTTGCGGATCCAGCACCTGAGGAAGGGTCACGGGAATGCGGGAATGGATTCGGAGCGCCGTTATCGCGGGCTTGGAGAGAACGATGTCGAACAGGCTGGCTAGGTCCGTCGGGGAAAGCATCAGCGGGTCGCCCCCCGAAAAAATAATCTCGCGAATCTCTGGCGAAGACGAAAGCAGGCGGTTCAAGCGGTTGGCAAAATTGGTCGGCGCCCTTTTGGGTTCTGCCCGGCGAAAGCAGAATCGGCAATGCAGACTACAGGCGAAAGTCGGCTCCACCAGAATGCGTCCTGCGTATTTTTGCAGAATGCCGGGTTCCTTTTCGCTTTGGGAGTCTCCGACGGGATCGTCGATAAAGCCTTCGACCTTTCTATTTTCTTCTTCCGTCGGCAAAATTTCGCGCAGAAGCGGGTCGTTCGGATCGTTTTTGCGTATCTTGGAAGCAAAATGGCGAGAAACCAAAAAGGAAAAACGGGAGTTGGCTGCTTGAATCGGCGGGGAAGGCAATTCCAGAAAGGCGAAAAGGTCCTTTATGCTGGTGAAAAACGCTGAAGTTTTGGTCATATTTTTCTATCTTAAGCGAAAATCTTTTATAAGAGGCATATTTATGGGTACAGTCAGCACCAATGAGTTCCGCAAAAAGTTAAAAATTATCGTCGATGCCCAACCGTGGGAAATCGTCGAAAACCAGTTTGTGAAGCCCGGAAAAGGTCAGGCCTTTAACCGAGTCCGCATCAAGAACCTGGTGACGGGTCGCACTCTCGAACGGACCTGGAAAAGCGGGGACACCGTCGAAGAAGCCGATGTGACTTACACGGAAATGACCTATCTCTATAACGATGGCGAAACGTGGTTCTTCCTCGACAATACGACCAACGAAACGATGGAAATTCCGAAAGAGGCGTTGAACGGCGGCGAAGTCTGGCTTTTGGACGGGGCGACTGTTCAGGTGACCTGGTGGAACAACAAGGCGATTGAAGTGATTCCGCCGACCTTTGTCGAAATGACCATCACTTCCGCTCCTCCTGCGGTTCAGGGTAACACCAGCGGCAACGTCATGCGTGAAGCCGTTCTGGAAACCGGCGCCGTCGTGATGATTCCGCTCTTTATCGCCGAAGGCATGAAGATTAAGGTCGATACCCGCGACGGTTCCTACGTGGAACGCGCCAAGTAATCGAATCGGTTTCAGCGAAAATGAATAAAATCCCGAAAGTTTTTTCGGGATTTTCTGTTTTGGAAAAAGAAGTGAATGGCACGATGCCGCAACCCGTTTTTTGCCCGGGATGGTGAATGGCACGATGCCGCAACCCGTTTTTTGCCCGGGATGGTGAATGGCACGGTGCCGCGAGCCGTTTTTTGCCTGGGACAGCGAGTTAGTGATTAGTTAAAAGTTGGGAGTTAGGAGAAACAAAAAGCAGCACGCCCCATGAGCCTTGGAAGCTCAGCTTCCTTTAGGCGAATTGTCTCTAGGGATACTTCAACTATGGAATCAGAGATTCCTAGTTTCAGGGAGCCTCGGAGGAGGATGCCGCTTCTCCTTAACTATTAACTGACAACCGGCAACTCTCCGCATTCGGGGCGAAATTTCCTATATTTGGGGCAAAATAATTGTTCAAAGGATTTATCATGGCGAAAACCGTTCAAAATGCACTCAAGGATGTGATTTCCCTTTGTAAGAGACGCGGGTTTATTTTTCCGGGTTCCGAAATTTACGATGGCCTTGCCAATACTTGGGACTACGGTCCCTATGGCGTGGAACTCAAACGCAATATCAAGAATCTCTGGTGGAAAACCTTTGTGGAATCCCGTCCGGATGTCGTCGGGCTGGATTCTTCCATTTTGCTGAATCCCCGGGTTTGGCAGGCTTCTGGCCACGTTTCGAATTTTTCGGATCCGCTGGTCGATTGCAAGGCGTGCCACGAACGTTTTCGCGCGGACCATCTGTTGGAAGAAAAACTGGGTGAAGGCTGCTGCGCCGGAAAGACTTTCCCGGAAATTCACCAGATGATGGTCGATCATGCCATCGAATGCCCCAAGTGCGGCAAGAAGGATTTTACGGAGCCGCGCGCTTTCAATTTGATGTTCCAGACCCAGCTCGGCGTTTTGGAAGGCACGGGTAGCAAGGTCTATCTCCGTCCGGAAACGGCGCAGGGCATTTTCATCAATTTCAAGAACATCATGGACAACGTCCGCCCGAAGATCCCGTTTGGCGTGGGACAGATCGGCAAGTCGTTCCGTAACGAGATTACGCCGGGCAACTTTATTTTCCGCACGCGCGAGTTTGAACAGATGGAACTCGAATTCTTCTGCGAGCCGGGAACGGAAGTGGAATGGTACGATTACTGGAAAAAGTTCTGCGTTTCCTTTGTCGAAGGCCTGGGCGTGAACAAGGAAAAGCTCCGTCTGCGCGAACACGCCAAGGAAGAGCTGTCGCATTATTCCAACGGCACTTCGGACATCGAATACAATTTCCCGTTCGGATGGGGTGAACTGTGGGGCATCGCGAGCCGCACGGATTACGACCTGACCCAGCACCAGAAGGAATCCAAAGTCAAGATGGACTACTTCGATGCGGTCAATAACAAACGCTACATTCCTTATGTCGTGGAACCGTCCTTGGGCGTGGACCGTCTTCTTCTTGTCCTTCTTTGCGATGCCTACGATGTGGAAAAACTGGAAAACGGTGAAGAACGCGTCGTGATGCACTTCAGCCCGAAGGTCGCTCCGGTCAAGGCGGCGATTCTTCCGCTGGTCAAAAAAGGCAAGGTGAAAGAAGTCGCCGAGAATATCTATAAGGATTTGATTCAGCACTTCAACGTGGAATACGACGAGACGCAGTCCATCGGCAAGCGCTACCGCCGTCAGGACGAACTCGGAACGCCGTTCTGCATTACCGTGGATTTCGACACGATCGGCGAGGGCGACAATGTGAATCCGGAGCTCAAGGGCATGGTCACTGTCCGCGAACGCGATTCCATGAAGCAGGAACACGTCCGGATTGAAGATCTTTCCGGTTGGATCTTCTCCCATTTGAAGTAAGCTGAAGTCGCTATGGAATTGCTCGAAAAGGCAAAACGGAGAATTCTGGATTTCCGCGAAAAAATTCAGGATCTTCCCTGGTGGCGCAAAGGGCTGCTTCTCGTTGTGGCGCTTGCGCTCCCGGCGGGCATTTTGCTGGCGACGATTCTTTTTGTCCTTTGGAAAGGTCGAAAAAAATGAAGCTTAGCTTTTCTTCCAGACTTCCGGAGGATCTTTCTGATTCTCCGTTTTTTTTGCAGCTTTCGGCGTTAAAGCGCAAGGTGGGCACTTGGACGGATTTGACGGTTTCCACGCCGCTCTCGGCGGGCATTCCTTTTGATTTGGATTCGGTTTTGTCCGCAGCTTCTGGAAATTTTTCTGTCTGGAATCCGGATTCGAGCGGCTGGCTGCAAACCCGAGAGGCCGTGGCGCGCTATTTTGCGGAACGGGGCGGCTCTTTTGATGTGGAGCATATCCAGCTGACGGCGAGTACGAGCGAAGCGTATTCGATCCTATTCAAAACGCTTTGCAATCCGGGCGATGCCATTTTGACGCCTGTTCCGGGCTATCCGCTTTTGGATTCCCTTGCCGCTTTGGAATTTTTGAAAACCTTCCCGTATTTTTTGACATGCGCCGACGGAAAATGGCGTCTGGATTCAGGCTCGCTGTGCGCTTTTCCGCCGCAGACGAAAATTCTTTTAATCGTGTCGCCGAATAATCCGACGGGACATGTTTTTTCCAAAGAGGAATGGAATGCCGCCGTGGAAATGGCGTCCCGTGAAAATTGGGCAATTGTCGTGGATGAAGTTTTTGGCGATTTTATTTACGATGGGACGGAACGCCCGTGGAATTGGGATTCCAAGGATGTTCCCGTGTTTTTTCTGGGCGGCCTTTCGAAATCCGTCGGCTCGCCGCAGCTGAAGCTCGGTTGGATGGCTTATCGTCCGGGGCGTTTGGGCGCACGTTTGAAAGAAGCTGTGGAATATGTGGCGGACGCCTACTTGAGCGTGTCTTCGTCGGCGTTTGCTTTGGCGACTCCGATGCTTTCGCATTCCTTGGAATACAAGGCGAAAATCCAAAAGCGGATTTGCGACAATTTGTCCGTTTTGCGCTCAGTTTTTGGCCAAGTGGAAGTGGTGCCGAATGTGCAGGGCGGCTGGTATGCGGCGTTGCATTTTGACGGGGAAGAGGACGATGTTTTGACGTTGCGGCTCCTTCGGAAACATGGGATTCTGGTGCAGCCGGGATTTCTTTTCGACTTTCCGGAAGACGGTTGGATTGTTGTGAGCCTTTTGACGGAAACGTCCGCTTTTGAACAGGCGTTGCGGAAAATTGCACTGGAAATCCGCGCTTGCTGACCGCTCGCCGCTACCCCCTAATCACTGATCCGGTCGGACTTTATTTTTCTGTCGCCTTATACACGCCGTTCCAGACTTCTCCTGCTTTGACTGGAGGATTTAATTTATACGTCTGGCAGCGGGCAATAAAGACTTCGGAGGGCGTGGGCGGAGAACCCGGATCTTTTTCTTGCGTATGGGGTTCCAAAAGTTTGCACTCTTCAAATGCGGCAATGGCTTCGTCCCATTTTTCGGCAAAGTAGAGTTCGTGCGCTTTCTTCCAGAAGGAGACCAGGAGCTTGAATTGGCCCGCGTCTTCGTCGGTGTTTGAAGCCAACAGTTCGTAGATTTGAACGGGTTCGGTTTTGCCGACGACGTTCACCTTGTCGATGTATCGGGTGATGAATTCGTTTCGGTAGTCCGTTTTGTCGTCGGGATCCTGTTCTCCGGTCAGGACTTCCTTGCTCACTAGAATGTAAACGCCGTATTGCTTAGCGATGCTTTCCAGCCGGGAAGCCAAATTCACGGCGTCGCCCATGATGGTATAATTTTTCCGCGTTTCCGAACCCATGTTGCCGACGACGATTTCCCCGGAATTGATGCCGATCCTCGTGTGCATTTTGTAAACGGAATCCGGCCAGTCCGCCTTTCCGCTTTCCGATTCGGCTTTCCAGCGGGCGCGCAGCAGCAACTGGTTCTTTTGCATGGAAAGGGCGCAGAGAAGAGCGTTTCTCCGTTGATTTTTCAAAGGCGATGGCGCGCCGAAAAAGGCGATGATGGCATCCCCTTCGTATTTGTCCAAAGTCCCCTGGTGTTCTTCCTTGAGAATGTCCGTCATGACGCTCAGGTAGCTGTTCAACAGGACGACCAGTTTTTCGGGGTCGCCTATCTTTTCCGAAAAGGAAGAAAATCCCTGGATGTCCGTAAAATAGGCGGTCAGGTATTTCTTTTCTCCGCCGAGTCTTGGGAGCGTTTCGCTGTTCAGCATCTGGTCTATCAATTCGTTGGAAATGTACTGCTTAAAGGATTTGTCCAAAAACGTCTTGTCCCGGTTTTCAAAATAGAAGCGGACGAGGAAGGAACCTAGGAACGCCCAAAAAATTTCGATGATGTACGTAGCGCAGCCGATATAGAGACCATTCTTGAAAAAGTGGAACGAAATGAAGACGTTTAAGAGCATCAAGCAGATAAGAAGCAGAATCGCCAAATATTGGTATGCGAAAAGCCCGATGAGAATAGCGAAAATCGCCATGGCGATGTATAAAGTCGGATGGGGAAAATCCGAAATCATATAATCGTTGTTCAGAATGTTGTCCATGATGGTGGCGTGGACGAGGACGGCGGGGAAATGATCTTCTTGAGGCGCGTTGTAGAAATCGAACATGGCGGGGGCCGCACTGCCCAAAATGAAAATTTTTCCCTGATAGGTTTCGGGAGGAATCCTGCCTTCGATGACGTCGTAATAGGAAAGGTGCTGAAAGGTACGCTGCTGCGCGGGAATGTTGTAAGCGCTTTTGTAGTGCAGGATAAAATCCCCGTGTTCGTCGATGGGCACTTGTTTTCGCTTGCCAAAACGGATTTCTTCACCCGGCTTCAGTCCGCAGATTTGATTGGTGTCGGCTTGGAAAAGTTCGTCGAGGACATCGGGCGAGAAAATGGAGAAGTTGGAAACCCAGCGTTCTCTTTTTTTGCTGTAGTGGAAATCCAGCAGGGCGGAGAGCCAGCAGCTTTCGCCTTCGCGCAGATTTTGGATTTCCGGTTGGAAAAAGCGGATGATTTCCCTGTCGTAATCGCTCAATTCTTCGTCGTCCATATCGAAGTCGCCTTCATTGGTCAAAATGGTGACGCTTCCATCTTCGTTTTTGAGTGCTTGGACTTGAGACGTGATTTCTACGAAATTTTCGGCGAGGCTGTCCTGAGGTTCCTGGGAAAGGAGCGATTTATATTGCAGGAGCCGCCGGATCATCGGGTAGGTGATTTGCGGATAGGTAGTGCGTAAAATTCCGGAACTGTCGCGGTAAATGGCGAAAGGTTTTCCCAAATCGGCGTATTTCCCCGGAATGATTTGTACCGAATCCGGATTCGCCTGAAAAAGATGCATCAAGGTCGAGATGGAAAGAATCGGGTAAACCTGGGATTTTTCTTCGGGCCATATTGCGGAATTGGGAAAGCGGTAAAACAGGCGCATTCGGCGGACAATGCCGTCATCGTCAGGGGTCGCGTTGACGACTCCAAAATTTTTGGACGCGTTGGAAAGCTCCGGGAAAACATTGTCGAGAAGATCTTTCTCTTCGATTTGAGAGGGGTCGGAAACTTGCTCTAGCTGAAATACCGGTCTGGAACGGATTTGCTTTGCCCGATTTCCCGTGCTAAGGGGCATCCATTGCGATTGGTGCTTGTAGTCCGTTCTGGAGCTGAATGTTCCGCACACAATGACGTTGTTGTTTTGGGCGATGGTTCTCACCAGAATGGAATCGTAATCGTAGGACTGGCGGATTTTGTTGAAGTCCGCACGCCAATCGCGATCTGGGTAAAGTTCGCCGAGTACTTTTTCGGTGCGCCTGGCATTTCTGTTTCCGAAGTCGGCGTTTTTAAATAGGATGTCGAATGCGATGGCGGCCGCTCCGCCTTTTTCCAAATTTTGTACGACTTTGGCGTGGGTTTCCCGCGTCCATTCGTTATAGGGACCATATTTAGAAAGAGAGTTCTCGTCGATATCTACAATCAGAATGTCCTCGGAATGGCTTTCTTCATGGTCGGAGAGATATTTGGAAAATCCGTCGTAAAAAATGTATTCGGCACGGTGAAGAATGTCGGAGGGAATCAGAAGCAGGACTAGCGTCATGATAACGCCGGCGAGGAGCCCTGCCAATGTGCGCTTGATTTTTTTGGGATGCTTGAATTTCACAAGCAAAACATAGCAAAGAAAATGAATGATGCGGCAGTGCAAGCGGCGAAGAAGAAATCGATTTTCCTAACTTTCCACTAACCACTAACTTGTTTTGCTGCGTCTTCCGTTTCCAATTTCTTCCGGCGAATTGGAAATGTTGGCGGTTCGCCGCGTCGCTTTCGGGGGCGCATTTTCAAAGGAACGGTTTTGCTTTTGCACCGAGGCAAAATCCCTAGGGGAAAATAAATTATTATTGTTATCCGCTAAACTTTAATTCATGAATTCATAATCCCCAAAACGTCCCGTTTTCAAGGAAAACGGGACTTATTTCAAAATACGAGCCCCCCTCAGTTCAGTTGGGACAGGAATGACTGCTGTGATTGCGGTGGAGCGAGTCCACCGACGTATGCATCCCTTACAGCCTTTATTGGAGATTCCAGGAGTTTGTACAGGTCTACGTAGTAGGTTGCACACTGGCGTATCAGCAGAACCGTGCTGGAGAAACTCAGCTTCCTTTTTGTCTGCGCACGAACAATGGCTGTCAGCAGGTTAGCTATCATTACTATCCAGATCTGTATCCGGATCGCATTCTCGCTGTCTCCGTAAAAGAAATGAAGCGGAAAATTCTGCTTGAGACTGCGGTAGAAGGTTTCTATCTGCCAGCGTCTTCGATAAATTTCGACTATTTCCTTGGCAGGAAGTTCATTGTTGTTCGTAAGCAGCCGCCATGTCTTTCCCGTCTCCTCGACATAATGTTCGACTATGCGGGCCCTGTGAACTCGCTCCTTCTTGCGGGAGACAAAATGAAATTGGACATTCTCGTCCCGAAGTATGTTGTCTGAAACGGGGTTGTCCGACACATGGTCGTACTTGAGGTTCTTCTTCATCCTGGTCACGTAGGTCGTTTTCTTTTTGGAGAAGCTCTCGAACAACTTGTAGTCGATGTATGCCCTGTCTATAGCAAGAAATGATTCCGAGGGAAGCTTGACTTTCTTGAGTTCAGTGCTGTCATGTTTCGCTGCCGGGGTCACGATGACGAACTCCGGCGCTCCAGACGAATCCTTCATCACGGTGTGCGCCTTGACTCCGCCCTTCTTCTTGCCCAGCTTCGGGTTCCTGCCGGCACCCTTCATCACGTCGGTGAAGAGGGAGACAGTCGTCGAGTCCATGACATAAAGCCTTTTGGACCAAAAATAGTCCCGGCTGTCCGCTAAACAGTGCTCGTACTTCTTGTGCAACTCATGGTAGAGCCGTTCGAATATCGCGGCCGGTCTCCGTCCGTTCGCGTCAGCGAATGTGCTTCTTTTGGGGATCTCCGTAAGTCCGGCGTGGACTAGCCGTCTCGATTCCGCTTCGAGCCCCAGCAAGATTTGATTGATGGACTTGTACTGCTCCATGACGGAAAACAAGAGCACAAGCAAATGCTGGTACGCATCGAACTTCTTGACATAGCGTTCCCCGCCGTTCTGTCTAGATAGGGACAGGACAAGGTTCTTGGGAATAAGCTTCATTATCTGGGAAAATACCGGCTGTCCGCTAAAGTTGCTATCTTTCATACTGCTTTTGGTTCCTTTTATTTGTGGTTATTTAAAACGATACCAAAAGTGACGGCTCTCGATTATCGGGAACCGTCTTTTTTTATAACTTTTCTACGAAATTGATTAACTTTTAGCGGACACTATTAATAAATTATATTTGCTCCCGTATGAAAAAACGTTCCAAACAAAAGGGAAAGCAAATGGATCCGAAAACGCCTAAACGGATTTTGGGCGTTATATTGCTGGCTTTTGGATTCTTGCTGCTGGTTTCGCTGGTCTCGTTTATCGGCAGTGAAAAAAATGGGCTTGGCCCGATTTTTGGGACAGCGGTTCCGCAGGCTTTTATTTATGTGTTTGGAAAGTTCTCGGCAACCATGGTGTCCGTCTGCTCGATATGCTGGGGAATTTGGATTCTTCTTTCCAGGGAATGCCCGAAATATTTAAAAGTTTGTTTCGGCATATCCATCCTTTGCGTTCTTTGCCCGGCGATATTTTCTCTGCTCGCCGCCCATTCCGGAAACCTGTCTTTAAATGACGAAGCTTTGTATGCGTCGGGAGGTCGTTTCGGTTTCTTTTTGGTGCACACATTGCTTTGGCCTGTTTTTGGAAAAGAAAATTTTGTCCTGCCGTTCCTCTTTTTGCTTTTAGTTCTCCTTGTTGTTTTTGTAGCCTTTTTTCATTTCCCGTTGGCGAAATTGGGATTTTTAAAAATGCCTTTTGTCGGCTTTGCCGGTTTTGTCCGCTGGATGTTCGCCCGTTCGGAAAAGGAAATTGCAAGCCCGAAATCGGATTTGAAAAAAACAAAAGGAACTGCGGAAAAATCTTTGGAAAAAGCAAAAGTCAAGGCGGCGAAAGCGGACGAATGGAATAGCGATTATACTATGTTGGGCATCGAAGCGAAACCGTTTCGCGGAGTCGCAGGCGCATTTGACGGGACTCTTCCTGTAGAGCAGCCCGCTCCGTTCCGGGAAGAAACGGAAACGCCGTCTTTGGTGAGTCCGGAGGCGACCGCTTCGGAAACGCCTTCCAACGAAGAGGCTTCTTCCAATGTGGCGGAGAGGGAAATCGAAGAGAAGGAACGCTATTTGCGCGAAAACGAAAAGCGCATGGGCGCCTTGGAAGTCCGAGCGTTGCGAGACGAAATTGCCCACTTGCGTCAGGTTCAGCAAATGAACAATTGGGAAAACGACCGCCATAGCCGTCCGACAATTAAAGGCGTTGTGGTGCGCGGAAACGATTTTGCAAAGAAAGATTTGCCCGAGGAGATCGGTCCGGAAAATCTTCAGGAAGTAAAGGCTCCCGCAGAAGAATCTGCGGCGGATTTGCCGTCGGAGTCCCCTCAGACCGCGGAAAATACGACAACGGAATTGCGCTATGACGAATATGTGATTCCCCAGGTCGCCGAAATTCTCGATACGCCGCCGGAGCAGAAACCGGACTATACGGCGGAAGAACTGGATGAAATCAGTCACCAGTTAGAAGAGCAATTGGAAAATTTTAAAGTGAAAGGGAAAGTTCTGGGCATTTCGACGGGTCCGATGATTACCCGTTTTGAAGTGGAACCCGGGCCGGGCGTGAAGGTTTCGCGTTTTACGACTCTCCATGAAGATTTAGCCCTGGCGCTGAAAGCGAAGTCCATTCGGATTCTGGCTCCGATTCCCGGAAAGTCCCTGGTCGGCGTGGAAGTGCCGAATCGCAAATTGCAGACGGTCTATTGCCGGGAGATTTTTGAAAGCCCTTTATTTAAACCGCAGCCGGATAAATTGATTATTGCTTTGGGCAAGGACATTACCGGAAATTCCTATACGATGGATCTTTGCCGCGCACCGCACATTTTGATTGCCGGTCAGACGGGTTCGGGCAAGTCGGTTTGCATCAACACGCTGATGGCGAGCCTTCTTTTCAGCAAGTCTCCCGATGAATTGCGGATGATTCTGGTGGACCCGAAAGTCGTGGAATTGAAACTCTACGAGAACATTCCGCATTTGCTCGCTCCGGTGGTCACGCAGCCCGATGTCGCCGTGAGCGCTTTGCGTTGGGGCTGTGTGGAAATGGATCGCCGTTATGAAGTTCTCGCTCAGTATAAAGTGCGAAATCTGGTCGGCTATAATCAAAAACGCCGGGAACAGCAGGAATTGATTCGCCAGATAGAAGAAAAGAAGGCGGCTTACGAATCGGCGAAGGCCCTTGCTGAAAAAATCGAAGAAGAAAACCGGCAAGAGGTGGAACGGGCGACTGCCAGCGGGGAATCTCCGGTAAATTTGCAGGAAGTCCCCGCGGTTCCCGATCCGAAGGATATTCCCCCGATGCCGGAGGATGTCATGGAAAATATGCCCTATATCGTCGTGGTCATCGACGAACTTGCCGATTTGATGATGGTGGCGGGAAAGGAAGTGGAAAAATACATCGCCCGGATTGCGCAAAAGGCGCGCGCAGTCGGGATCCACCTGGTCATTGCGACACAGCGTCCTTCGGTCAATGTGATTACCGGGCTCATCAAAGCGAACCTTCCCGCGCGAATTAGCTTTAAAGTCGCTTCGCTCGTGGATTCCCGGACTGTGATGGATCGGGGCGGAGCCGAAAAATTGCTCGGGCGGGGCGATATGCTCTACCGTTCTGGGGACGATCCGGAACCGATTCGTGTGCACGGCGGCTTTTTGACGGATGAAGAAGTGGAGAAGCTGGCGGATTTTTGCGCGGACCAGAATGTGCATTTTGAAAGATTGGAGTCCTTTGACGTGGACGATCCTGCCGAGGATGCCGAAAACGCCGACGGCGCCGCCAATCTGTCTGGTAAAATTGACGGGTTGGCCATGGATGTCGCTCGCTACGGCATGGAGCGCGGCGCCCTTTCCGCTTCCGAAGTGCAACGCCATTTCTCTGTCGGGTTCAGCCGTGCGGGAAAAATTCTGGATCAGCTGGAAAGGTTGCGAGTCTGCGGACCGAAACGCGGTTCCAAGCCCCGCGAAATGCTGGTGAACGACGAACAGTCCCTTTATGACCTATGGCCTCGCTGAACTCTAAAACTCGGGCTCCTCGCAATCGGACGCTGACCATTTCTTCCGAAGAAATCGCTCGCTTGCAAAAGCGGCTTGTTGTGGATTCCGGGGAAAATTCCTTGCCGACGCTTGTCGAAAAAACGATTCTTGGGGATTCTTTGCGAGTCCTTCCCAAGATTCCGTCCTCTTTTGCGGATTTGCTCATTGTGGATCCGCCATACAACCTTTCCAAAAATTTTAATGGCAACCGCTTTTCTGCCATGTCGTCCGGGGATTACGAGGCCTATCTCGATTCTTGGATGGGGGAACTCGTTCGGATTTTGAAACCGGAGGGTTCGCTTTACATTTGTGGTGATTGGAAATGCACGTCGGCGATTCAGCGTTCTCTGGAAAACAAATTAACGGTGATGAACCGCATTTCCTGGGGACGCGAAAAGGGACGAGGGGCTTTGGCAAATTGGAAAAACAGCATGGAGGACATCTGGTTTGCCGTCAAGAATCCAGAGGCTTACACTTTTCATGCGGACGCCGTGCGCTTGCGCCGCCGGGTAATCGCTCCCTATAAAACGGATGGCGTTCCAAAGGATTGGCAAGATTCGGATTGCGGAAAATTTCGTGATACGGCTCCATCGAATTTTTGGGACGACATCAGCATTCCCTTTTGGAGTATGCCCGAAAATACGGTTCATCCCACCCAGAAACCGGAAAAGCTTTTGGCAAAACTGATTTTGGCTTCTTCCAATCCGGGCGATATGGTTTTTGATCCCTTTTTGGGAAGCGGGACGACAAGCGTTGTCGCTAAAAAATTGGGCCGCCGTTTTTGTGGAATCGAGCAAAATCTGGAATACGCCTGCCTTGCGGAAAAAAGATTGGAGCTGGCGGAATCGGACAATTCCATTCAGGGTTATACGGATGGTATTTTTTGGGAAAGGAACTCCCTTGGTGCGCAGAAATGCAAGACGAAAAAATAAAATGGCGTTCGTCGCCGCCTCCTAAAATGCCTGGCGTGCAGGTGATTCTCGACCAGAATCTCGAAGAGCTGGTTCCGTTTATCGACTGGTTTTACTTTTTTTACGGCTGGCGGATTCCGGGAAAATTTCCGGAACTTTTGGAAGGGGACTCGCCTAAGGCGGAAGCCGCGCGGAAACTCTACGGCGATGCGCAAGAATTGCTTCAAAAGGCGATAGCGAAAAAGTGGATTCGGGCGAATGGAATCTGTGGAGTGTTTCCGGTAAATCGCCATGGAGAAACTCTGGAATTGCGTTCCGAATTTGGCTCGTTCCGCTTTGAATTTTTGCGGGAACAGGAAGTGCGCAGTGGCATTTGCAGAAATCGATCGCTGGCGGATTTTGTGAACCCGAAGGAAACGGATTACATGGGACTTTTTGCGGTTTCCGCCGGTTTCCAGATCGCGGAGCAGTCGGAAGAGTTCAAAAAGAAAGGCGATGAATATTCGGTGCTACTTCTCCAATCGTTGGGCGGTCGCCTGACCGAGGCTTTTTCCCAAAAATTGCACTTGGACGTGATGAAAAAGTATTGGGGCTATTTGCCGGAAAATGCGGAACCCTTTGGAATAAGGCCTGCTCCCGGGTATCCGGCTTGCCCGGACCATACGGAAAAACTGCCGATTTGGCAAGCGATGCGGGTTCAGGAAAAAACGGGGATCGCTCTTTCGGACTCGTTTATGATGATTCCCGAAAATGCGACTTGCGGCTATTATTTTGCGCATCCGAAAAGCGGCTATTTTTCCATCGGGAAAATCGGCGAAGACCAGCTTTTGGAATACGCCCGGCGCAAGAATTGGACGTTGGAAACGGCGCGCAGATGGTTGTGCCCTCGAGAATAAATTATATTGACTCGCGATGGTGGATATCTGCTCCTACGTTTTGATCTTGGCGTCTGTAGTTCTATTTGGTTACAGCCTTTCTCGCCTTATCGATGGTTTTAGCACGGTTCAAAAGAAAATGCAGGATTATCGGCAGATGCTTGCGGAATACGAAGCCCCTCCTGATGCGACCCGCCGGATCAATACTTTGCAAAACGGCTTTCTGGCGCTGGGTTATGTCGTGCTGGCGCATCTCGCCGGTTTCACTTTGTGGTTTCTCGCTTTAATGGCTGCGAAATTTACGCTTTCCTGCTGCTTCTCGGACAAGCTGCATTGCCTTGTCATCCACAGGGAACGTACGCTTTCCAGACGCTTTTACGGGCTTCTCAAAGCGGACGCCCTGCTGAATATCTTTTTGAGTGCCTTCTTGCTCCTTGTGCTTGTTCTATGATAGGACCTTCTCTAAAAATGCCTTTTCAAAAATTCGGTTGCGACGCGTTGCGCTGTTTCGGGTTGCTTCGTTGCTCCGCTTTTCGGGGTGACGGTTCTTACCGATTGCCGAATCCGTCGAAATATCCTCGGTCTCTCTCGATGTTTCTTCTCCAGTGCCATTTTTAGAGGGACCATGAAAAAAATTCTGTTTTTGGCACTCTGTTTTTTCTCGGCTTCTTTTGCTCAAAAAATGCCTTTTGTTGTCGGCGCTGTCGCGGAATCCGGTTACGGCATTTTGGATGACGGTTCGGAAGGAGCGGGGCTGAACAGGATGACTCCTTTTGTCGGCATCTGGTTGCAGGGCATAGGCGCATTGCGCTTGGGTTATGGCATTTACAATTATTCGCGAACGGACGGCGAGGGCGATCATCTTTCGGTTCGTTCCCGGGCATTGAACGTCTCTTTGAATATCGCGCCGGGCGGAGCCGGACGTCCTTATTTCATCGGGTCTTTTTCCCGCGCCCGAAAGCTCTCCAATATCGGGGACGTAACCTGGTATGAATGGGGTGTTGGGGGTGGGGCGACTTTTCAGGTGCTTCCCACGGCGGCTATCGTCACGGAGTTGGAATACCGCTGGATTCTTTCCCATTACGATCCGGTCGCGGATTTGCGTGTAAAAGGAAGCCGTCTTCAATTTAATGTCGGTTTTATGGTCTATGTCTTCTAAATCGGTCGCTATTTTCGGCGGAGCTTTTGACCCGGTTCATCGGGATCATGTTCGCCTTGCCCGCCTTTGCTTGGATTTAAAACTTTGCGATGAACTCTGGTTTGTTCCGAGTCCCGACAGATGGGACAAAAAACTTTTTGCCTCTCCGGCAGATAGGCTTGCCATGCTGGATCTGGTGGTGGGCGACGATCCGCGCATTCGTGTTTCTGAAATGGAATTGAACATGGGAGATTATCGGGGTTCCTATGTTTCGATGAGTTTGTTCCGCGAAAAATTTCCGGGCGTGAATTTCCGGCTCCTTGTCGGGGCGGACAGCTATCTGGGCATTCCGCATTGGCGGGATCCCTTGCATTTTTTTGGAACGGAATTTAACGGTGCTCAGCTCCTCAAAGAATTTGAACTGATTGTTTTTGAACGCCGGGGTTCTCCGAAACCCGACATGGCGGGGCACTTGGCAAAAGGCTATGCGCAGATGTTCTGGGTAGGACGCGAACAGAATTTTGACGGCAAATATGCGAGCAGCGAAATCCGCAAGGAACTTTTCTTTGGTTCCGGAAAAAAGCCGGAAGGCCTGGACGAAAAAGTGTTCGACTATATCCGAAACAATAATTTGTACCGTCTATGAACGAAGTTCCGAGCACTCTTTTTTTTGAAAGCGTCGTCCGCAACGAACAGCGAGGCTTTTTCCTTGTAGATGCGCTGGCAGCCCGCTTTACCTACCTCTCCCGGGACGCATGGCGGCAAAAGATTTTAAACGGCGTAGTCACTTTGAACGGCGAAGTGGCAAGTCCCGAAACGATTGTGCAGGCCAAGGATAAAATTGTCTATCGGGTGGACGATTACGCCGAACCGGAAGTGCCTACGCATTTTGAAACGCTCTATCGCGATGACGATTTTTTGATTCTTTCCAAACCGGCGGGAATCCCTGTGCACCATACGGGCCGCATCTTTTACAATACGTTTACCGGAGTCGTGCGCCGCGCTTTTCAAAACGATGAAATTTCGCCGATGCACCGCTTGGACAGGGACACGGGCGGCATCATGGTTTTGGCGATGAATGCGGATACTTTAAAGCGCTTTGAAAAATCACTGGAGCACATTCTTTTGCGCAAGTTGTACTTGTGCGTTGTCCGCGGGAGTTTCCCCGAAGGCGAAACGGTTTGCGAGTTGCCTTTAGCCGAAGATCCGCAGCATAAGATTCGCATCAAGATGTTCCCTCGCGAAAATGGAAAGCCCTGCAAAACCGTTTTTCGCAAAGTGGCGGAATTTCGGGAAAACATCGGCGACATCGAAGCTCCTTTTTCCGTTGTCGAAGCGGAACTTTTCACGGGTCGCAAGCACCAGATTCGGGCGCATCTCGCGAGCCTTGGCCATCCGATTGTCGGGGACAAACTTTACGATTTTGACGGGTCGTTTTATTTGAAGCTCGTCGAAGGGCCGCTTTCGGAAAATGATTTCCGGATTTTGGGCGCGCACACGCAGATGCTTTTCGCCTATCGCGCGCAAATTGCCATTCCGGGCAAAAATCCGCAGTGGTTTGCCGCGGACAATTTTCCAGAGGAAATGCGGCAAGTCGTGCAAAAAATCCCCCAGAAGTGGTTTTAGGCCAGCTTTAAAATTTCATTTTTTAGAGTAACTAGCGGTCAGTTCTGAATTTTCAAGGCATGGCGACTAAAACGAATCGCTATTTTTGAATGGCTCAGGAGAAGCTGCATCCCTGCCGCCCTGCATCTCGCTTCCAACTTCCCAACGGATCACTCAATATCACCGGCAACCTTGAATTCGTCCATTTGCCCATCCATGTCGGCGAATATCCGTATTTGGGCGTCTTTTGTGGAGAAGTTCGCTTGACGGCGGGGACAATTTTCTATTTTTTGCGCCAAGTAGTTGCATTTGTCCCGGATCTGCAGACCAGAATCGCCAAATTCCACTGGGTGCAGGCAGAGATGGGGCTAAAAGTAATTCTTTCACATAAAACCAAAAAGGAAATGGACGGCATATGGCTACCATTACAAAAGAAAAGATTCAGGAACTCACCGCCAAGTTCGGCGCTAATGAAAACGATACCGGAAACGTCCGTGTACAGATTGCGATTCTCACGGAAAGAATCAAGAACCTCACGGAACACGCCAAGGCCAACAAGAATGACCACCATTCTCTTCGTGGCTTGTCCTTGATGGTTGCCCAGCGCAGAAATCTGTTGAAGTATTTCAGCAATAAGGACATCAATGCGGCTCGTCAGCTTATCAAAGACCTCGGCCTCCGCGGTTAATTTTTAAGGATGCTTATGGAATATCAAATGCTAGCGCCTAAAGAGGCGACGGCAAAGCTCCCCGACGGAACGGAAGTCGTTCTGGAGACGGGGCGTCTTGCCAAGCAGGCTTCGGGATCTGCGGTTGTTAAAATCGGAGATGCCTTTGTTCTGGCTACGGTCTGCTTTGGACCGGAAAAGGACGGAGACTTTTTCCCGCTGACTGTGGAATATCGCGAAAAGGCTTATGCTGCCGGACGTCTTCCTGGTGGATATAATAAGCGTGAAGCGGGCCGTCCGAGCGACGAGGAAATTCTTTCCGCCCGTATCATCGACCGTCCGATTCGTCCGATGTTTCCGGAAAACTTCACCCGTGAAGTACAGGTCATTGTAAACGTCCTTTCTGCGGACAAGAAGTTTGCGCCGGACGTATTCGGTGTCTCTGCGGCGTCTTTGGCCATCGGTCTTTCCGAACTGCCGTTTGAAGAACAGGTTGCGGCGGTTCGTGTTGCCGTCATCGGAGACGAATACATTGTCAATCCGTCCTATGAACAGGTTTCTGTAGCCGATCTGGATCTCGTGGTCGCCGGTACGGAAAACTCGGTCTGCATGGTGGAAGGCGGTGCTTACGAAGTTTCCGAAGATACGATGATCAAGGCGATTACGACCGGGCATGAAGCGATCAAGGTTCTTTGCAAAGCACAGGCTGAACTCGTCGCCAAATTTGCCAAGCCGAAAATGGTCCTCACCCCGAAGAACAAGGGCGAAGCGCATGAAAAGCTCGTTTCCACGGTCAAGGAAGTCATTTTTGACGAATTGAACGAGGCGCTTCACGCTAATATGGTGAAGACGCAGCTTTATCCGAAAATGGCCGAACTGGAAGCCAAGGTCGTCGCGGATCCCAAGATTCTTTCGATTATCGGTGAAGGCGATGCCCAGGATCCGGCGCTCCTCGCCGATGCGAAGGCCATTTTTGCCGAATTGGAACGCACGACGATGCGTATGATGATTTTGAATGAAGGTCGTCGTATCGATGGTCGTGCCACGACAGAGGTTCGCCCGATTGAAATTCAGTTGGGACTCCTTCCGAGCGTGCACGGCTCCGCCGTCTTCCAGCGCGGCGAAACCCAGGCTCTGGTCAGCTGCACTCTCGGCACCAAGGCCGATGAACAGCGCTACGAAACCTTGCAGGGCGAAGGCTCCAAGAGCTATATGCTCCATTACAACTTCCCGCCGTTCTGCGTCGGGGAATGCAAAAAGCTCGGCATGTCTCGTCGTGAAATCGGGCACGGCCACTTGGCGGAACGTTCGCTCAAGGCGGTTCTTCCCGTCACGGAAGACTTCCCGTACACCATTCGCATTGTCTCGGAAATTTTGGAATCCAACGGTTCCTCT
Source organism: Fibrobacter sp. UWS1 (assembly GCF_002300445.1). NCBI lineage: Bacteria > Pseudomonadati > Fibrobacterota > Fibrobacteria > Fibrobacterales > Fibrobacteraceae > Fibrobacter > Fibrobacter sp. UWS1. The sequence goes on along the minus strand of NZ_NSGW01000001.1, from coordinate 552,045 downwards.
TCGATGGCATCCGTCTGTGGCGGAACACTCTCGTTGATGGACGCCGGTGTTCCTATCAAGGCTCCGGTTGCGGGCGTGGCGATGGGACTCATTTCCGAAACGGGTCATGCCGATGATGCCAAGATCAAAATCCTCACCGACATTACCGGAACGGAAGACCACCTTGGCGATATGGACTTCAAGGTCACGGGTACTGAAGAAGGTATCACTGCGTTCCAGATGGACATCAAGATCAAGGGCATCACCCCGGAATTGATGCGCAGCGCTTTGGAACAGGCTCGTGCAGGCCGCTTGCATATTTTGGGCAAAATCAAGGAAGCGATTCCGGCTCCGCGAGACCATTTGTCTCCGAAAGCTCCGACCATGCTCAAGATGCGCATTCCGACAAGCAAGATTCGCGACGTCATCGGTTCCGGTGGCTCCGTTATCAAGGGAATGCAGGCGCAGACGGGTTGTCAAATCAATATCGAAGAATCTGGCGATATCGATATCGCGGCACCGAACGCCAAGGCTGGCGCCATCTGTCGCCGTATGATTGAAGAGCTGACTGCCGAACCCGAACCGGGTCGCATCTATAAGGGAAAAGTCAAAACGATTCAGCCGTTTGGCGCATTCGTTGAAATTCTTCCCGGGCGAGATGGACTTGTACATATTTCCGAACTTGCCGACTATCGAGTCGAAAAGGTCGAAGATATTGTTCACGTGGGTGACGAAGTTACCGTTCTCTGTCTCGGCATTGATCCGAAGGGAAAGGTCAAGCTTTCGATCAAGGCGCTTCAGCATCAGGAAAAACCGGCAGAGCCGCAGGGAGATGATCCCGCAGAGCCGCCGCAAGCCTAGTCTGTTTTAGCGACAAAAAATCCCGAACATCTGTTCGGGATTTTTCTATTCTGGCATGGATTTAAAAGCTGAAAGGCGAATGCTACGGAACGTTGAAGCGAAAAAGTTTGACTCATCCGCAAATGGATAAAATCCAAAAGCAGAGTGAGGCTATGCTCCATAGGATGGCATTTCTGAATCTGTGCTTTTTACCGACAGCGCAGAAGGTGACAATCGAAGTAAAGGTCAAATAAATGCTGAAAAAATAGCAGATGCCGGATTGAATGCCTTCGGGAATCCATCGTGGGGAACATCCTCCTTGAGCTAAAACAACGTAAATCGCAAAAATTTGAAACAGCGAGGGAAGAACCAGGGCTTTTCGCATTTCTGGTTTTATTTCTTTCCAGGTCAGCACCAGTTCTATCGCAATGGCAAGAGCTGCTACGGTAGATAAAATGGGTAAAGCAATCATGTTCTGCAAGATAGTTTTTTAGGGGATTGTAAACGATTCCTTTGGAAAAACGGCAGAAGTATTTTGCTCTAAAAATTCTTGTCGTTCCGCATATGAATTCAAGAAATCTTTTCAAGTGAATGTCGTCGGCTGCGTTTGGGATAAAATTTTACCGGGAAATTTATGGTTTCGTCGTTCCAAATTTTCATGATTTTTTGATAAAACGGATTTACGCTTTTCATTTTGCTGGGAAGAACGCCTCTTTAAAAATCGGTGGCGAGCCTCTGCAAAGGCTAGGAGACTCGCGATTAAAAAATTAGCCGCTAATAGTTATGGCGAGGAATGAACGCCGAGAATCTTGTGATGTGCGATGCGTATTTAAAAGATTGCTTTCCTATATAGAGGCGAAGTCAACGGGCAACGAGTTGCCGCGTTTCTACAATGCTTTGGAATTTGCAAAAACGATTCTTCCTATTTTCAATTCTCAAACTCGACTCCCAATTCTCTTTCCCTCGACATCGGCCCGTAATCGCTTGCTGACTATGGATGTACTTTTTTAGCTGGCTGGCTCACGGTCTTGCTTGATTTTTCTTCACTAAAGCCCTTTTTAGAGGTGGTATTCTTTCCAAAAAATGTTATCTTTTCTTTGCTTTTTGAGGTGATTTTAAATGAAATTTTGGATTTTAAATCTTTTGCTCGTTGTTTCGCTGGTTCTTTCCGGTTGCTTTGCGGCACCGGGGATGGTGTTGAACGAATCCGCGGACGAAGAGGGAGCGATTGACACTCTGGCGGATTTTCAAGGGGCAAAAGTGCATTTGCAGAGCATTAACGCCAAAACTCTTGCTTTGCAGTCTTCAGCTTCGCTTGCGTCTGGCGGCAGTGTCTCTCCCGAACTTCTTTCCTATTCGCCGGAAGCTTACAAATTGGGACCTTTCGACATTATTCAAGTCGTTATCTGGGAGCATCCAGAATTGACCAGCCCCTTGGGTTCGTATCGCAGCGATATTGCGACCGGACAACTGGTAAGCGAATCGGGAATCATGTTTTATCCCTATGTCGGGGACATCAATGTTCTGGGATTGACGATTACGGAACTGCGTGTCAAAATCGTCCAGGAACTTTCAAAAGTCCTGAAAGATCCGCAGATAGACATTCGGCTTTTGCAGAGCCAGCGTCACAAGATTTATGTGCAGGGTTCCGTCAAGAATCCGGGCGTTGTTCTTTTAAGCGATGTTCCCGTGACCCTTTTGGAAGCGATCAATCGTTGCGGGGGCGCAACCGTTGCCGCCAATCTTTCTTCGGTGGAATTTTCCCGGGATGGAAAGAATTATACGATAGACCTTTTGGCTCCTTATGAAGCGGGAAAAGGCCCAAATGACATTGTACTGAAGGATAACGATGTCATTCGCATTCCGGATGCGGAAGAATCCAAAGTCTATATGATGGGCGAAGTCGGTCGTCAGCAGGCGCTTCCTTTGAAGAACGGCAAGCTTTCTTTGGCGCAGGCCATTGCCGAAGCGGGCGGTTTGCAGTCGGAATCCGCCAAGGCGGAAAATATCTATGTGATTCGCGCAGCCGCTATGGACGAAATCAACGTGTTCCATTTGAATGCGGGCAATCCGATGGCTCTGGTTTTTGGCGATCGCTTTGCTTTGCAACCGGGGGATCTGGTGTATGTCGATGCGACCGGGCTTGCTCGTTGGAACCGCGTCATGAAGATGCTGCTCCCGACGGCTCAGCTCATTTACTACGGAACGCAGGCCGTCCATACGACGCATACGGCTAAAGAAGATTTGATGAACTGGTAACGGCAACTTAAAACGCTTTTTCAAAAATTGGTGGCGACGTGTCGCTAGGGGTTTGTGGTGAGTTTTCCGAAACTCTAACCCCTCCAGTTTTATTCGCCAAAGCTATTTTGGAAATCGCCTAACAGAATTTTAGGATTTTTTTCGGAAACACTTGTTTTTTCCTTTGCTATGTGTATATTTTCGCTATGAGTGTAAAAAACGTCAATTCGCCGGAACGTCCGTTCTGGAGTCGCAAGAACCAGAAAGCGTATCGGATCAATCGAATGCTCATTTATGCGACGATGCTTTTGTCGCTTCTTGCAGCGGGAATTGTCTGGTTTGGCGTGAAAAGCACTCTAGGAGAATAAACAGAGAGGTGTATTCTTATGAACTTTAAGAATATGGGCAATCACGAAACGATGTATTGTGGCCGTCGCCCCAAGAACGAAAACATTGAACCTTCCGTTCCTCTTGCCAGCGAAGAGGAGCAGGAAGAACAGGAAGAGGAGGAAGAAGAGGACCTCGATGAAGAGGTCAATTTCGACAAGCCTACTTTCAAGCGTGACCAGATTTGGAACGACTACGCTGAAGATCTGGATTACGACCAGTGATTTCTTCCCTGAAAAGGGGAGCTTTTTTACTTTCCGCTTTACTTTTGTCCGTCGCCCTCCTGTCTTGTGCCGCAAGGCAGGTTTACACGCCTGAAGCCGAGGAATCTTTTGTTTCTCGGGCGATGAGCGATTGGGTTGCGTCGGAAGAAGAGCTGCGGGAATCCTGGCAGCAATACCAGTTTGCATTGCAAGCGATGGAAGACGAGGATTGGCTTGTCGCCCGTCATCATTTGGATATCGCATTGAAAAAGCTGGTGGCGGAACGATACGATTCCGCATTTTACCATCAGCCGACTCCGGAGCGCGATTCTCTTTATCGTAGAGAACTCGCTCTCAAGATTATCGCCGCTTTGGATGAAATCTATCCGGAAGTCCTTCGCATGGGGGAGGATGCTTCGGCGTATGTGCAATATGAATTTGAAGACAACGGCCTGGAGGATTTGGACGAACCGCCATTGGACAGCGCGGAACGGTTTGAAATCGAAAGTTTTTTGGATACGCTCTCTCGTTCGGCGTTCACTCTGCCTGTGGAATTTAATGAACGGGTCATGCAGGAAATCCAGTATTTGACGACTCGGGCGCACGACTTTACGGAAGCATCGCTTTCTCGCAAGACCGCTTTTGATGAAATGATTTATGCGATTATCGATTCTTTGGAGATGCCCCGGGACCTGATTTTTTTGGCGTTGGTGGAATCGGGGTATAAAATCAAAGCGTATAGTCGGGCGAAAGCAGCGGGACTTTGGCAGTTTATTCCGGCGACGGGAAAGCGTTACGGGCTCTATCAGGATTTTTGGATGGATATGCGCCGAAACCCGGAACTTTCGACTGTTGCCGCGATGAAATATCTACGACGTCTGCACGATGAATTTGGCGACTGGCTGATGGCGATGGCCGCCTATAATTGCGGTGAAGGTTGTGTGCGCAGGCGCATTCGGGAATGCAAAGAGGATTCTTTGTGGGATTCTACGAAAACGCCGACTTATTGGGATTTGCGCCTTCCCAAAGAAACCATGCATTATGTGCCGAGGATTCTGGCGGCAATGACGATTGGACATTATCCGGAACATTATGGGATGAATGTGGAAAAGCGCGAAAGAACGCCTTTCGATACGGTCACGGTCGTGGAATTTATGCCTTTGGAACAGGTGGCCAAGGCGGCGGGAGTCGATACGAAGACGATTCAGGAATTGAATCTGGAATTAAACCGCTGGTGTACGCCGCCCAAGGAATCCGGTTACGTTGTGCGCATTCCGGAAGGCTCGCGGGATTCTTTTTTGGTCGCCTATGACAAGATGGACAAAAAATCGTTTTCCCGTTGGCAGTATCATAAAGTGAAAGACGGTGAAAATCTGGGGCTTATCAGTCGACGCTATGGCGTTTCGGTTCGGGACATCCAGTCGGCAAACCATTTGAAAAATACGCGCATCCGGCGTGGGCAGAATTTAATGATTCCGCTGCCGTCCGGGGCCTATTCGCCGGGGAAAGAAAATTCCGGAAATTCAAAAAATAAAAATGCCGGTCGTACTTACAAGGTTCGGTCGGGAGACAATCTCGGAAGCATCGCTAGAAAGTTTGGCGTGTCTGTAGCGAATTTGCAGGCGTGGAATCACTTGAACAATTCTTCGATTTTTGCAGGGCAGGTTCTTTTTGTTTCAAAACCATCCACGGAAAAGAATACGAAAAAAGAGAATTTGAAGCCGGAATCGAAAAAAGAAAAGAAGCCTCTCAAGATGGATTCGGAAAATTTTATAACGCATCGGGTTCAGTCCGGGGAATCGTTGTGGGATATTTCCCGCCAGTATGGGGTGACCATCGAGCAGATTGTGGAGTGGAATAAGAAGCAGACGACTAAAGTGAAAGCTGGAGAACTGTTGAAAATCCGAAAATAATGTGGATGCCTGATGCCGTCGGCGTTCATTGTCTTTCTTAAAATGAAATTTCCATTTTTTTCTATTTTCTGTGAAATGAAAGTGAAATTTGTTTTTTTGTTGGTCTTATGGAGCTTGGCTCATTTTGCGTTTGCGGCTCCAGCGGATTCCGTTCAAAATACGTCGGCAAAAAAGAATGGAATTTTGGCAAGCTTGCGCCCCATTGATGAAGACGAGGCGATTTATCGCGGCAACATTTTTGCTGGCACGACGTTGTTCCTGTTGCAAGGGAGTACAAATGATGAAACGCTGAACGTCCTGTTCGGCGATATTTAGTCGTCCCTTAAAAAGGTCACTTTGCGAACGCAAGATAAGGACGTTCGCATTTTTTGTTCATTCCGTTCCACAGAAGGCAAAAAAAGTATAGCCATTCCAACAGGACAAAAAAGCGCCTCATGGCCCTCTTGAAGTTGAACGCCGCTGCTGCAAGCTTTGCATTGAGCATATCGCCAAAGATTCCCTTGTAGAAATTTCTGCCCATACGGTGATCGCTTTTCAGATGGCCGTTGATAGGCTCGATGCCAGCCCTCTTGCAAAAAAGATTGTGTGCCTTTTTCTTCTGGTAGTAAGTCGCGTTTTTCTTCGGGACGTCGGGTATCACGATCTTTGTCGTTCCGGATTCCTTTTGTCCGCGGTAGCCTCGGTCGCATGCGGCCTGGCTCGGCCTGAATCCAAGCATTTGTTCAACATGGTCAAGCGTATCGTCTATCGTATGTCCGTCATACTCGTCCCTGAACGCGACTGCGCCGACGATGATGCCGTTGTAGCTCCGGGCAATTGACACCTTGTTGCCGAACTCGTATTTCTTGTGTTCCTTGCCCTTGCCGATGCATTTCACTTCGGGTTCGTGTAGCGAATAGATTTTGTCCTTGTCGCATTTCTTCTGTGCCAGAACTTTGTAGAAAAGTTCAATTTTTCCTTTGTACGTACCCGACAGATTTTTCTTCGAAAGATTCCGTTCCATTTCGCGGACGAGCCGTCCCGCGATGGTTTTCAACCTGCGATCCGCCTTGTGAGCCTTTTTGGCGTTTTTCGGGTGATTGCGGAAACGCTGGTCACGATGAATCTTCTTCAAGGTTCTCTTGTAGGACTGTCTCTGCGGAAGGCCGTGTTCTTCCACGATTTTCTGCACCTGCTCTATTATCTTGTTCGCAAGTTTGGCGTCTGTAGGGAACGTGATGTTCTTTTCCTGCACGGTCGTGTCAAGAAAGACCGTGCCGCATCCTGTCGGTCCTTGTTTATCGTGGTCATCGTTGACGAGGATACTTTCCTTGAGGATCATGTCCAAGCCTTCCTCGCCGATCTTATGCCGGAAGTGGACAAGTTCGCTCGGGTCGCAGGGTTGCTCCGTCGAGAAGAACCGTTCTCCGCAAAAGTACTGGTAATAGGCGTTTTCCTGGAACTGCTCCACGACGGACTCGTCCGATACGTTGCGGATGTGCTTCAGGATGATGAGCCCGGTCATGAGACGGATCGGCTTGTTCGGCGCACCCATTTTGTCGTCAAACAGTTTCGAAAACTCGCTCTCGAACTTGTTCCAGTCAATCTTGTTCGCAAGAACGTAAAGGGGATGCTTGTGGTTCAACTGCTCCTCAAGGGAACAGAAAAGGCTTGTCTGGGCGGAGGATTTTGGCGGTCTGTACATGGGAAAAATTGCAAGGTTTTCAGTCATATTTTAGAAAACCTTGCAATATTTTCACAGGGTAGAAATCAATTTTTCCCAATAGTTATGCGGGCTGGGCGGGATTTTAAGGGACGACTATTTACAGCGCTGAAGGCTATACTTTTCGGGTCGAGGCTTTCGGCGGTTATTTTGTGCGTAGTGCGATGGCTCTGGGTGCGCGTGCCGGATTTAGCAGGACAAATCTGGACATCGATTTTTCCTTGTTGGAGGACATTGCCGATGTTTCGGAACGGCGGCAGTATTTGAGCAACGCGTTTTTTGTGCAGCCCTTTCTCAAGAATTATTTTAAAGTTTTCGATTCCAAGAACATCTATTTTTTCAATGAAACATCCTTGATGGTGGAGTATTCTTACGGGATTTCGCAAACCGACGATGACGAAGATATTTCCAAAACAAAAAATCGCAGTTGGACATTTCAATTTGGAATCAATCCGGGCCTCAGCATTTTAGTGCTGGATCGTTTTGCTTTTGAATCTTCGGTGGGGCTTTTGGGACTGAGCTCTTCGTTTATGGAAATTGAAGAAAACAGAGAAACTCGCAGTAAAATCGTTTACAATATCGTGAATTTCAAAATCAATTTGCTCGCCTTGAATTTTTCGCTGGTCTATTTCTTTTAGGAGAATGGGATGAAACGATTGCTTTCTTTTATTACAAAAGGTCTTTGCGGAAAAATCTCCTGGATTGTTTTAGCGGCGATGTTGCCCGTCTCCTTTTGGGCTTGTTCTGCCGATTACGATACTTTTGGAACTTCGGATTATTGTGAATTAAAAGAAATTTCTTTTATGGAACAGAAGGGAGATCCTGCAATTTATTCTCGAGAGCATCGGATGGAATTTGATTTGCTGGAAATTCCGGACTCTTTGGACACGTGGGATTCAATCACTATTGCGGGCTTTGACATGAGTCATTTTGCCTCGTTGCATCTTGTAGATACGGAAATCGGGGAATTTCCCAAAGATTCTTTGGCTTTGGATTCTCTGGCGGAGAGCGTGGACTACGAAACGTCCCGATTGCGGAAACAGACCCGAATTCCCATCTCGGCAAATCAGAGCGTCTTTTTGCTAGTCCTTTCGGAAAGTGGAAACAAATCCATTTGGCAATTGAATTTTTCGATTCCCGAGAAAAGAGTCAGTTCTTCGTCGGTAAATTCTTCAAACAGTTTTTCGAAAAGCAGTTCCAGCAGCATCGCCTATAATTCCAGCAGTTCGGGGCTAGAAAATCCGGCGGATTCAACCTTGCCCGAAATACTGTCTCTCTTTATTGCGGGCAAAGAAGCACAGATTGAACGAGAAAGTAAAACCATCCATTTGGATTCTTTGGAATATCTGGCCGATTTAACACGTTTGGAACTCTCGGAATTAACGCTTTCTGAAGGGGCGAACGCCGATGTGACAGTCGGGGAATATTATGATTTCGGTACTGGAATTTCGGTAACGGTTACGGGAGCCAATGGAATGACACGGACATATTTTGTCAAGGCCGGATACCAGATTCCAGGAAGCAATTTGGATGTTTGGAAAAATAACGACGTTGTGCCGGATTCCATTTGGGGAAATGCCAATACGATTTTGACGACAACAGAAAAGATGACGGAAGGCTCCGTAATCGGGGCGAAAATTACAACGGGTGCCGTTCTTTCCAAAATTGCCAGTGGAAGCCTTTATACGGCGGATTTCAATCCGAATGGTATTAGTGTTCTTTCTATGGCGAGCGCATCGACATGGCCCGATGGAAATGAGCTGCTGGATTTTGGAAAACCATTTAAGGCCCGCCCGGAGTACATGGAAGTGAAATTTTCGTATAAAGGAAGTGGCGACAGCTGTGACGTTTACATTCTGCTGGAAAACAGAACTGGCGATAAGAACGTCAATCGAAAGAGCAGCGATGTGAATAAGCTTGTCGCTTCGGCTTGGTTCCGTTCGTCGTCTGCGGATGGTTCCGGTCACGTGAATCCTGATGTTGTCAGTATTTCGGATGCGGATGAAAATGGGTTGAGAACGCTTCTCCTTAAATTGCAATATGGAGATCCTTTGCCGGGTTCGCCGATCGAGCGCTCTTCGGTTTTCAACACTTCTCTTCAATCGAAGAATGCGAAGGCGATAAATAATGGTCTGGTGCAAGGCTCGGCGGAAGATTTGGTTACGCACGTTCGCATTGTTTTTGCTTCAAGCGCAGATGGAAATCATTATGAAGGGGTAAAAGGCGCAACGCTGATTATCGATTCGGTGCGTTTGATTTATGGAAGGTAGCGTTTCGTTGAGGATTGGAAACTATTTCTTGTAGATTTTTTTGAATGGAAATTTCTTTTTCGATGAGGAATTTTTCTTCAGACGATGAAATTTTTTTCAAAGTGAGAATTTCTCTTCGGAACGAAAATGTTCCTTCCAGCATTGTATTGTCTTCGCAGGCTGAACTCCGGCGGATTTTCAAAAATTCGTTTCCGGCAAACGGTTCTTTCGGGCGGTATATTTGCAGAACAGAGGGATGCGTTCAAGACTTAGCGAAGGCGAGCGTCTCGCAGTCAGCGAAAAAAAATCACCTGTGAAAAGCCATTCCACTTTGAAAAAAGAGTTCACCTGTGAAAAAGAAATCCACTCTTCGGAAAAATTTTAACGGCGACCCTTTTAGTGGAGGATTGCAATAAATCCCAAAAATGGGCTTCTTTCAATTCGTATAAAAGAGGGTTAGAATGATTCGGCGCGAGATTTTTCTCGCCGTTCACGAAGTTCTTCTACCACAGAGTATGGCATTTTCATGCAGTTTGGATTATACGGACTGCTTTCCGTATGAAAGTCTGAACCTCCGGTGCCGACTAATCTATAATGTTCGGCGAGTTCCCGGTAGCGTCTTCCGACGGCGCCTTTTTGTGCGGGCGAATAGATTTCAATTCCCTGAAGCCCTGCTTCGACAAGATCGGGAATCAAATTGTCAACGTTGGATTTGTAAGGATGGGCGAGTACGGCGATGCCCCCAGCGTTTTCAATGAGTCGAATTGTCTGCTGGGGGTTCAATCCTCGTTTTTCCACAAAAGCGGGTGCACCGTCCGCAAGGTATCGGGTAAACGCCTCTCCGAAGTTGGAAACGTATTCTTCGCCGACGAGAGCCATCGCGATATGAGGACGCCCGACGACTTTTCCTTTGCAGTAGCTCATCACTTTTTCAAAGCTCAAGTTGATGCCCAATCCCGACAGTTTTTTGAGAATGGCTTTGGCGCGCGAAATGCGTTGCTTGGCGCTTTCGGCTAGTTCTATGCTGATAGCCAGGTTCGTTGGATCGCAGAAGTAGCCGAGAATGTGGACATCTCGCCCTTGCCAGACAGAAGAGATTTCGATGCCCGGAATGATTTCCATGTCAAATTCTTGCGCGTAAGGCTTGGTCGCTTCATAAGAGGCCAAAGTGTCGTGATCGGTTACGGAAATGCAGCGCAGCCCGCGGCGCTTGGCGAGTTTGACCAAATCGAGAGGGGAAAGCGAACCGTCCGAGAGGTTCGTGTGCAAATGCAAATCGGCAAATCCGATTTTTTTCTTGTCCTGATCCGTCATGGAACCGCCCGATTGAATAGATCCATCAAAAATTCGGATCGTTTAGGGTGTTCGTCGCCGGCAGAAAGGCTAAGATTTAAAAGCGGATAGAATTTTTCGCAATCAAAACCAAATCGGTATGCCGCTCCACACATTTTGGCGAGAAAGAGCATCTGGAATCGCGGCTCGGGTTCCAAACAGATGCTGATGGAAATTTTTTTAGGGGGAAGAATGGTTTGGAGCTTTTGAAACTCGGGCTCTCCATATCGGCAACCGTTGGTGGTGTAGTAAAAAATTTCTTGAGCAATCCGATGTTCTTGCAGCAGTTTTTGATGGTCGCGATGCGCAAGGAGAAGGGTGCCGTGATTTTTGAACTTTTCCAGATTTTTAAGAAAGGGAAGATAAGCGAGAAGGGCGTCTTTGGCTTCGGGCAAAATGACGAAAATCCCTTGGATGTTGGCGAATGGGATGGGGTATTGAAATGTTTTGCTTTCGTCACCCGCTTTTTTGCAGAACCATCGCAACAAGGATTCCTTGGAGAGGAACCGCTTGAAAAAGAATGCGAAGGTATCGGCGAAATAAGGTGATGGCTTCAAAAAGGACTCCAGTTTTTGCGAAAGAAAATATAAATTTTCGGCAATGGGAAAAATGAAATTTTATGCGATAAAGACGTCATCGATGCAAAAAATTGTGACTTCTTGGCCGGAATGCGAAAAATTGTCGCACGGGGTGAAAGGCTGCCTTTTCAAGTCTTTTGCGTCATGCGAAGAGGCGAAGTCCTGGCTGACGGGGCTTACATCCCAAGCGGAGCCAGGCGGTTTGCGCATTTATGTGGATGGCTCCTTTTCTCCGGAATTTGACCGGGCCGGGTGGGCGTTTATTGCGGTGGAAAACGATCGGGAAATCGCTTCGGAAAGCGGCGTTACCGAGTTCCCGGCGGAAAGCCGAAATATCGACGGAGAATTGACCGCCAGTTTGCGGGCGATGGCATGGCTTCGGCGAGTGGGAAAATCGGGCGTCATCTGTCACGATTACGAGGGAATCGCCCGTTGGGCGAAAGGCGACTGGAAAGCGAAAAAGGCGGTTTCCCAGCGTTATGTACGGGATGTGCAAAAGTATTTGCCTGTCCAATTTGAAAAAGTTCCCGCCCATTCAGGAGTCAAATGGAATGAAGCTGTGGACGAACGGGCAAAAAAAGCGATTGAACTTGCGCGAAAAAAAGAGAGCCTTTCTGTGCTGCCGACTACTCCAAAGAATATTCCGCCCTTGTATCCGGAAAAAAAGGCTGAAAAGCCGAAAAATTTTTCGGCTCAGGAACAGATGGATTTATTTGGATGAGTCCCTGGGCGATTTGGCTCCAAAGGATTCGTTTTCCTGTTTGCTGATGCAATGCAGACTTCCGCCTTCTCGGATAACCGCCGAGCAGTCGATGCCGATAATTTCGCGATTCGGGAAGACTTTTTTAAAGTAGGCTTCGGCTTTTTTGTCGAATTTCTCTTCGTATTTGGGATAGACGAGCGCGCCGTTTAGAAAGATGAAATTCATATAGGATGCGGGAAGCGTGTTTCCTTCCCATTTTTTTTGCGTCGGAATTTGGACGGTATCGACTTGCGCTTGGGAACCGTAATGCCTTTTAATCCAAGTTTCTAGGATGACTTTATTTCTTTGCAGCGGAAGAAAATTTTCTTTGGACTGGTCGTCTTCCCAAGCCATAGCGATTCGATTTCGGGAAACAAAGCGCGCAGCGTTATCGATGTGCCCGTCGGTGTGGTCGCCGGCAAGACCTTCGGGAAGAACCAGCAGGTCCTTGAGCCCGAGGGCATCCTTGATGGCGAACTCGACATGCTTGATGTCTTTGGGATGGTTCCGGTTCTTTCCGACAAGGCAGGGAAGAGTCGTGATTCCCAAACCGTCATCGTTGACTTCAATCGCTCCGCCTTCAAAGATATAGGGAAATTCCTTGACGGCGAGCCTTTTCTTTTTGGCGATTTGGAATGGGATTTGTTCGTCGTTTTCCCAAGGAGGAAATTTGGCTCCCCAGGCGTTGAATTGAAATTTGACGATTTTCTTGACGCCGTTGTCGTTGAATACAAAGAAGGGGCCGTAATCCCGAATCCACACGTCGTCGGTTTGCATGGGGATGAACTTCGGTTTGAACGCCGCTTGGGAAAATATTTTTTTTTGAAGTGCCGGGAGGGCGAAATCCTCTGGAACAAGGACGTTCACCGGCTGGAACCTTGCGCAAATTCCGATGAGTTCATAGTAGAATGCGAAAATTTCGTCTCGGTTTTTGCCTGTCCAGTTTTGCGTGTTGTGCGGAAAGGCTAACCAGATGGCTTTTTGTTTTTCCCATTCCGCGGGATAGTGAAGATTCATGGCGTCATCCAGCTTTTGAGAATGTCAGAGTAGAGGTCGATGCGGCGATCGCGAAAATGCGGCCACCAGCGCCGGTTAAATTCGATTTCGGAAAAGTCGATTTCCGCAACGGAGCTTCCCCAAAAATCGGCGGGGAGATTTTGCAGAATATAGCCGTCCGGAGCGCACACAAAGGAATTTCCCCAAAAAGTCAAATCGCTTTCCATACCGATTCGATTGGCGGCGATAACGAAAAGGCGATTGGCGATAGCGTGCCCGCGCATGACGGTCATCCAGCTGTCTTTTTGGCGTTCGTAAAGATCCGGTGATTCTTTTTTGTCCCAGCCGATTGCCGTCGGGTAAATCAGAACATCGGCCCCTTTGAGTGCCATAATGCGTGCCGCTTCTGGAAACCACTGGTCCCAGCAGATGAGAATGCCCAGTTTTCCCGCAGAGGTTTGGATGGGTTCAAAACCGGTGTCGCCGGGTGCGAAGTAATACTTTTCGTAGAAACCGGGATCGTCGGGAATATGGCTTTTGCGGTAAAGTCCGGCGGTGCTACCGTCGCGTTCAAAAACATAAGCGGAGTTGTAATAAATTCCTCTTGCCCGTTTTTCAAAAAAAGGAAAGACGACGACGGCGTTGATTTCCCTGGCGACCTGTTGCCATTCTTCGATTAGAGGGGCGTCCTTTTCGATAGCCCAGTCGAATCCTTTTTCGTTTTCTTCGATGGGAAAGTAGGGCGTGTGACAAAGTTCGGGCAGAACAAGAAGATCGATTCCTTTGCCTTGGAATTTTCGGGCTTCGGAGACGTACCAGGAATGGGTTGCATGGGCTGAGCCTAGCCATTTGCCTTGAAGAATAGCGGTTTTCATAAGAATAAATGTAGAAATTGGTGATTCAAGGAGCTGGGAGAGTTTGGAGATTTCTTTAGAATGGAGAATTTTTATTTTTGAAAGGTGAAACAAATTTTCTTTTTTGCTTTTCTTTTCCTGCTTGTTTTTTTTCTCGGTTGCGCATCGCATTCCGAAGCGGGCAGAACACCTGTGGAAACTCCTTTGAAGGCTTTGCCGAATACGGTATCGAAAGAACTGCCGTATCGATGCGATTCTGTTGCTCCGCATCAAGAAATCCGTCGGGTTTCTGTAAAAGATTCGACCGCTTTGCCTACGCTCTCGGCTTTGGATTTTGCCGCCTACTATAAAAATCCGATTCGCGAAGCGGGAAAACAGGAACGCCCCGAAAACGCGACTCCCTTGCCTTCAAATTTTTCGAGCGAAGGCTTTCCGATGCTGGACAGCGTTCTCTTTTCGGAGCCGGAGTTTCTGCGATCGTCGGAGGCGCTAGCCTGGGAACCATTTACGCGTTACCTGTACGCGAAAGGAGCGGGCGATTCGCTTTCTTTGCTTCTCCGGCAAATCGAAAGCTTCAAATGGAATCAGCGGGAGGTTTTTGCGGACTTTCAAAAGGTGGAAAAATTGTATCTGGTTGGAGCGAAAGAAAATGCCAGCTGGTGGGTGCAAGTGGATCCGCGCTCTTGGACCGGGAAAACGCCTTTCTGGGCGAAAATGAAGCACCGGCCATCTTCGGCAGAAATCGAAGCTCATCGAAATTATACGACGGAATCGCTTTCTCTAGATGCCGCGTTGGATTGGGCAAAATCTCTGGCTGCTTATCTTTATCCGACTTACAATACCGATTTGGAACCGCACACTCCCGGTGCGGAATGGATGGGAAATCGTCCATTTGCCGTGATGCGCGGAAATCCGATGGGCGAGCCTCTTTGGGTGGCTTTTGATGTACCCGCATTCCGCAGGGCAACTCCCGAAACAGAATCGACATCGCCGACGAAAGAACTTGTCCGAAAACCGGATACGACTTCGGCATGGCGTCGGCAGAAGTTGCAGGAATTGCAGGGTGTCTGTTTAGAAACGGAAAAGACGCTGGAGTTTAAGCAAAAGCTTGCCTTGATTCTGGATTCTCTCCCGACCGATCAGAACGCCTGGCATGCAAATGGAATGCTGTGGTTTCGCCGTAACGCCAATTCGCTTTTGGCAAAGAATTTTCTGGAGCAGGATTCCCTGCATAATCCGCTGCCCCGAATGCTGGAGCTGAAAGCGTATTTGGACAGCTTGGGAATCCAGTTGCTGGTTGTGCCTGTGCCGACAAAGGAAGCGATTTATGCGGAACGTCTTGTTTCTGGAACCGAGGACACTCTTTGTGTCGATGTGGCGGAAGTAGAATTTGTACGTAATTTGCTGGAAGCGGGAATCGATGTGCTGGATATTTATCCGGCGTTGCGCTCGGCAAAAGCTGGCGACGATGAAGATCATTTTTCCTTTCAAAAATTTGATACGCATTGGGCGTTGTCTGCGGAACTCGCCGCTCTCGAAGAAATTGCCGGAAAAGTGGCGTCTTATTCTTGGTTTGCGGAATCCGGTGCGACTCCGGGATTTTTGGAAATGCGAGATACTTCCATTGTGCGGGAAGGCGATTTGATTCAGCAGCTCCCGACTCTGGAACAATCGGGTTTTGCTCCGGAGACGTTGGAAGTGAAAAAAATTTACCGAAAGGGAAAGCCCTATGTCGGCGGAAAGGATAGCCCGATTTTGTTGATGGGCGATTCGTTTACCGGCGTGTTTGAATCGGTGGATGGCAAATCGGGTGGCCCGGCTTCTTTGCTCGCTTTTGCGCTGGGCTTGGATGTTCAGGTGATGACGAGTTGGGGCGGAGGTCCCGGCGTTAGACATCGTCTCGTCAAAGACAAAAAATCATTGCAATCAAAGCGTCTGGTTATTTACATGATGACCGCTCGCGATTTTTGGCATTCGCCGCTGGAGTGGGATGTATTCTAAATCTTTTGTAAAACCGATCGCTTTGCTTTCACTTTGCGTGATGTTTACCATTATTGCGGTTTTGGGCCTTGCGACAAATCGGGATGACCGCGAGTCTTTGATGGATGCCGCTTGTACTTTTGATAGCTTGGAACCGCATTGTATGGATTCCAATTCTATTTGGACGGATGGCCTTGCTTATTACGACAGCGTACTTTTGCAAACCCGAGATACGATTTTTGCCGTGCGCTCCTTGCTGTGGGATTATTGGAATTTGCAGTTTGCCGGAGCTGAACATGTGGAAACTCCGGATGTGATTCTGCCCTCTCGGATTTTGGAAAAGAAAAAAACGGGTTGTGTCGGCGTCACTTGGCTCGCTTTGATGTTGAAAGAGATTCGAGGCGTGCAGGTGCAGGCGTTCCTTGTCCCCGGACACATCTATTTTTCGGTGAACGATTTCAATATGGAACCTAACCGGCGAGGCTATAGCTATTCGCACGAGGAATACAAAAGAAAATATCGGGCGGGTTTTTGGGAAAAGGATGCGCAGAGTCCGCTTTACAAAAATCAGTTCTTGGGAATCGTGGCGTTCAATTTGGGAAATGCGAAACTGGAAACGGATCCGAAAGGCGCTTTGGCCTGGTATCGGGTCGCGAGCGATTTTTATCCGGCGTATTCCAAAATTGGGGATAATCGCCGAATCGCCCTTCGAATGTTGAGCAAGGAACGTCAGCGATAAAACGCAGGCAAATGAATTGGATTTATAAAATCTCTTTTGCTTTCGCAGTCGCTTTTTTTGCGTTTTTCCCTTTGACGGATACGGATGTCTGGTGGCATTTGGCCTGTGCCCGAAATTACTTGGAACAGGGTTTAGTGCTGGAGGATCCTTTTTGCTGGACGCCATCCCGTTCGCCTTGGATCAATGTGCATCTGTATTTCCAGCTGGCGCTTTACGGCATTTATAAAATGCTGGGAACTGGGGACTTGTTTTGGTCAAGTCCTTTTTATGGGGGATTGTTGCTTTTTTGTGGGTTTTGCCCGTCCAAAAACGAATTTCTTTTTGCACTTTTTCTGTGGCGATTTTTTTTGCGTTTGTTTTTCGCTATGCGCTGGAATGCCGCCCGATTCTTGCAACGATGACATTTCTAGGAATTTTTTGGAATGTCTTGCCGCGCTTACTTCGCCCGATTTTTTTTCGCTGGTTTCTTTGGGCTTTTCTACTGCTTGGCGTAGAGTGGATTTGGGTGCGCTCGCAAGGGCTTTTCCCTTTGGGTTTTGTCATGTCGGCTTGCGCTATTTTTTTCGCTTGGAAAGAACGGCAAAAAGGGGAACGTTTTGCGCTGACCGCCTTTTTTGTTTTGCTTTTACTTGTTCCTTTGCTGCATTCGCAAGGCTTTTTGCTTTGGCGGTATCCGTTCGCCCTTTTGGATAGGCTGATGGGCGGCTCTTATTCGGCGCAGATTTTTGCGGCGGAAATAGCAGAAAACCGCTCGCCGCTGACCCTTTTGTTGAATGGGGAAAATGCGTTGTCAATGCTTGTGTTGCTTTTGACGATTCTTTTTTCGGGATGGATTATTTTGACTCAAAAATTTCGTTCGGAAAATTTCCGGGTCACATGGCTCTTGGTGGTTCTTTTTTTAGCGATTTCGGCAGAGCGGAATTTGACGCTTTTCTTTTTCCCTTTTGTCGCGGTCGCCTTGTTTGAAACTCCTTTCCCTTTGAAAACAAAAAAATCCGTTTCGAAAATTTCCCTGGGAGACGAGAAACGGGCTTCGTCATGGCAATCGTTTTGGGGTACGCTCCTCCTCGCTTTTGTCCTGGGATTCTTTTTGCGCTGCCTTGGTGCTTATCGAAGCGATGACGGTTGGATGACAGTCTCGGAAAATCGCGTTCCCTTTCGCGCGTTAATTTATATGCAGGAACATCCGCTTTTGGAGTGCCAAAAACTTTTCAATGACGATCGCTCCGGAGGCTATCTGGAATTTTTCCTGCCGCAGGAAAAAACGTTTTTAGACGGGCGGTTTATATTGAAAGATTCTTCCTTTATGGCGACTTATTTGGGGTTTGCCCGGAAACCGGAAACTTTTTTTCCCGCCGCCGATTCCCTCGGAATTTTTAGAGCGTTGATTCCCATTCGGCATATTCCGCTTTGGCAAAAATTGGACAGCGCGTTTTTTGAAAATCCAGATTGGAAATCTGTTTATCGAGACGACTTTTACGCGGTTTGGGAACGCTAGATTTTTTATTAATAGTGTCCGCTAAAAGTTAATCAATTTCGTAGAAAAGTTATAAAAAAAGACGGTTCCCGATAATCGAGAGCCGTCACTTTTGGTATCGTTTTAAATAACCACAAATAAAAGGAACCAAAAGCAGTATGAAAGATAGCAACTTTAGCGGACAGCCGGTATTTTCCCAGATAATGAAGCTTATTCCCAAGAACCTTGTCCTGTCCCTATCTAGACAGAACGGCGGGGAACGCTATGTCAAGAAGTTCGATGCGTACCAGCATTTGCTTGTGCTCTTGTTTTCCGTCATGGAGCAGTACAAGTCCATCAATCAAATCTTGCTGGGGCTCGAAGCGGAATCGAGACGGCTAGTCCACGCCGGACTTACGGAGATCCCCAAAAGAAGCACATTCGCTGACGCGAACGGACGGAGACCGGCCGCGATATTTGAACGGCTCTACCATGAGTTGCACAAGAAGTACGAGCACTGTTTAGCGGACAGCCGGGACTATTTTTGGTCCAAAAGGCTTTATGTCATGGACTCGACGACTGTCTCCCTCTTCACCGACGTGATGAAGGGTGCCGGCAGGAACCCGAAGCTGGGCAAGAAGAAGGGCGGAGTCAAGGCGCACACCGTGATGAAGGATTCGTCTGGAGCGCCGGAGTTCGTCATCGTGACCCCGGCAGCGAAACATGACAGCACTGAACTCAAGAAAGTCAAGCTTCCCTCGGAATCATTTCTTGCTATAGACAGGGCATACATCGACTACAAGTTGTTCGAGAGCTTCTCCAAAAAGAAAACGACCTACGTGACCAGGATGAAGAAGAACCTCAAGTACGACCATGTGTCGGACAACCCCGTTTCAGACAACATACTTCGGGACGAGAATGTCCAATTTCATTTTGTCTCCCGCAAGAAGGAGCGAGTTCACAGGGCCCGCATAGTCGAACATTATGTCGAGGAGACGGGAAAGACATGGCGGCTGCTTACGAACAACAATGAACTTCCTGCCAAGGAAATAGTCGAAATTTATCGAAGACGCTGGCAGATAGAAACCTTCTACCGCAGTCTCAAGCAGAATTTTCCGCTTCATTTCTTTTACGGAGACAGCGAGAATGCGATCCGGATACAGATCTGGATAGTAATGATAGCTAACCTGCTGACAGCCATTGTTCGTGCGCAGACAAAAAGGAAGCTGAGTTTCTCCAGCACGGTTCTGCTGATACGCCAGTGTGCAACCTACTACGTAGACCTGTACAAACTCCTGGAATCTCCAATAAAGGCTGTAAGGGATGCATACGTCGGTGGACTCGCTCCACCGCAATCACAGCAGTCATTCCTGTCCCAACTGAACTGAGGGGGGGCTCGTATTTTGAAACAAGTCCCGTTTTCCTTGAAAACGGGACGTTTTGGGGATTATGAATTCATGAATTAAAGTTTAGCGGATAACAATAATTTTTTATATTTTCTTTATGCGTTTTTTATTGTTTGCTGTTTTTGCCTTGCTGCTTTCGTGCGCAAATGAAGCCTCCGACGCGGATTCCTTTTCGGATTCATTTGAAGATCTTTCCCGCGTTCGAACAGAGAATGATTCCATATTGCTGGAAGCGGCGAATCTCACCGTGAAATTCTCCTACGATTTTTACATGGGAGAACACGAGGTGACGCGCGGTGAATATGCTGCGATTATGGGTGGGAATGTGGAAACGGGGTTTGATCGCAAGCCAGTAGTGGATGTAACCTATTACGACGCGGTCCTTTATGCGAATGCCCTTTCAAAATCTCTCAAGCTCGACACGGTTTACACGTTTAGCGGCAAGACTTACGACTCGGAGGGCCACGTTGTTTTTCTTGAAAATCTCGTCACGGATTTTACGAAGGAGGGCTACAGGCTCCCGACAGAAGCGGAATGGACTTTTGCTGCTTCGAACGGATGGAATCCTCAAAAGAATGCGTGGACATCGGAAAATTCGGAGTATGAAATTCACGACGTATGCACCATAGGGAAAAATGCCTGGGGCCTTTGCGACATGGCGGGAAACGCTCTCGAATGGACGAACGATTGGATGTCCGATATTTCGGACACGACCGTTTTGGACTTTGTCGGAGCGGATTCTCCGAATTTCCTGAACGAAGTTGTTGTCAAAGGCGGGAGTTTTCGAAATGCGGCGGCAAACATCACCCTCAAGAATCGCAAGGACATTTATACCGTCACGCCCTCAATGGCGGCGGATTACGTCGGATTCCGGCTGGTTCGCGGGATAATCGCGAATCCGGGTAGCGCAGCTGGCGGCGAAGTAAATGCCGAATACAACGTTGAAGTGCTCGTGACATCAAAGGAAATGAAGAGGTTGCTCGGTACCTACCGCGCGACGCTCGCCTTCCGGGACGACGAAACGGGGAACATCGGTTTTGTGAATTTTTACGGTTCGAACCCGCGGGCGGTGGAAATTCCGGACACTCTCGATTCCTACCACCCGGCGATAAGCCCGGACGGCAAGCGCATCGCGTTCTGCACGAAACCCGAAGGGATTTCCGGCAAGTCGGAACTCTATGTGCGCAATCTGGACGCAAACGGCTCAGGTCTTGTGAAACTCGACGTGGAAAGCGCGGCGATTCCACGCTGGCGAGTGGTGGGAGCGGACACGCAAATAGTCTACGTGACAAGTGCGGGCAACAATTCGGACGCGTCGGAGTGGAAGTCCGGATCGACGTGGGCGGTGAGCTTCTCGAACGGGAAGTTCGGATCTCCGCAGAAGCTTTTCGATGGGACATACAATGGCGGTGTTTCAGCAGACGGACATCTCGCGGTGAGCGGGGCGCGTCTCTTGCGCGCGAACGTCGGCGGAAAGGAAGATGTGTGGTACAACGGCGAGCAGGCCTGCAACGCATCGCTCGAGGATTCGACGAAGCGTACCTTGTTCCTCGACTTCGGGAGCGCGACGGGGGCGGCCTTCGCCGGGAAATCCTACCTCGCGCACGAGATGCTTCTCGTCTTGGACAGCTTGGGAGAGCTTGCCAAAATGATTCCTTCCCCTAAGGGATATGCGTTCGACCATACGGAATGGGTGCATGGAGGTGCGGGTTTAGCGTTGGCTAGCCTCACGGATGCGGACGGAGCGCATGCAAAAATCGCTTTGGTGAACACGTCGGACTCGAGCGTCTTGGAACTTCTTGAAGGTGCGGAGCTTTGGCACCCGGAACTGTGGGTGGGGAAATCGGACGCGGCCCACTTCGAGCTCGACCCGGACAGCGCGGGAGTGTACCAAAGTGATTCAAATGTGGAATATGGGTTGAAGACCCGTCGCATCCGAATGGAGCTTTTTTGGGAAAATGCCGATTTTTTGGATATGGTCTGTGTCGGAAGTTCACATATCGAATTGGGGGTGAAGCCGCTTCTTTTGACAGGACAAAAAGTAGTCAATATGGGAAATCCGCATACTTCTTTCGCATCGACCGTTTATGTCGCCGAAAATTATGTTTTGAATCATTCCGCTGGGTTAAAAGCCATTCTCATTTCGCTCGATATCGGAATTTGGTCCAATTCGGGATACTATCCGGCGGCGGAACAGTTTCTGAATTCTCCGGGGGCTATCTATGACAGGAATCACGAATTTTGGCGCGACGGCGTGCCCGAACACTTTGTCGATATGGTTCGGAACGGTTTTGTCGCCGACGACATACGAAACGTGCTCAAACCGTTTATGGGATACGCTCCGGCAGCCTCCGGCGATTGGGGGGGCGTTCCGGAAGTCGCCATTGATTCGAATTGGGCTACAAAAGCGCCCGAAGTCGTCGAGTTGCAAATGGGTCGGTTGGAAGAACTCATACAACAGGCCACGGAAAAGGACGTCTATTTGATAGGAATCATTTTCCCGCAGTCCCCGCGATATCGGGAAACGGGATCTTTTGGCCGCTACGGTCCACAGCGTTCCGTGGCGAAGCGGATTATCGAAAGGTTGGATTCCCTGCAAAACGTTTACCCGAAATTCGTTCTGATGGACGAGAACAAGTTCGGCTATCACGACTACACCGATGAAATGGCTCAGAATTGGGACCATCTGGCGGAACCGGGAGCCGTCCAATTGACGATCCGTCTCGATTCGCTGCTGCAAACTTTGGGGTTAAAATGAAAAATTGCATCCTTTTTTTTCTGCTTATTTTTCTTGTCGCCTGCTCGGAAAATTCCTCGTCGGTGGGCGGGGAATTTTCTTCCGAGGTTTCCCTCGAAAACGATGCCGAGCATTCCGGGATGGTTAAGGTGTTCTCCCGCGGAGCTTTCGCCGTTTTGGGAACGAACGACGCCGGCGCAAAATCGAACGAACGTCCCCAAATGAAAGCGATGTTCGACTACGATTTTTCCATCGGAAAGCGCGAAGTGACCTGCGGGGAGTTTCAAAAGCATTTCCCCAAGGTCGATTGCGGCTCGGCGGACCTCCCCGCTGTGAACGTGACGTTTTTCGATGCGGTGCTTTTGGCGAACTCCCGCAGCAAGGATGAAGGCTTTGACACTGCCTACACCTATACGGCGAAAGCCTTCGATTCCGACGGGCACGCGACGAATTTGGAAAATTTCGAATTTCTCTCGGAAGTTTCGGCCTACCGCCTCCCGACCGAAGCGGAATGGGTTTTGGTCGCTTCGCAAAATTGGAACCCGGACAAGGGTTGGAACTCGAACAATTCGGATTACGAATTGCGCAAGCCCTGTACGGCGAAGGATTTCGGGAGCGATTCTTCGAACGCCGTCTGCGACATGGCGGGAAACGCGATGGAGTGGGTGAACGATTTTATGGGAAATTTCGCGGATACGACCGTAACGAACTTCGTCGGTTCCAAGTCGGAGAATTCCCTCGGGGAACGGGTCGTCAAGGGCGGAAGCTTCCGGAACTCTCCGTCGGCGACGACGCAGCATTCCCGCGGGGACGTGTATACGGTCACCTCTTCAACGCGATCGGATTATGTCGGGTTCCGCTTGGCTTTTGGAAAAATTCCGAACGCGACTTGGCTGGATTTAGAAAAGGACGTTGAGGAATTTTCAGTGAAAATTTTGACAACCTCGGCAAAATTGAAAACACTTTTGGGAACGGCGCGGGCGACGCTCGCCTTCCGGGACGACGAAACGGGGAACATCGGTTTTGTGAATTTTTACGGTTCGAACCCGCGGGCGGTGGAAATTCCGGACACTCTCGATTCCTACCACCCGGCGATAAGCCCGGACGGCAAGCGCATCGCGTTCTGCACGAAACCCGAAGGGATTTCCGGCAAGTCGGAACTCTATGTGCGCAATCTGGACGCAAACGGCTCAGGTCTTGTGAAACTCGACGTGGAAAGCGCGGCGATTCCACGCTGGCGAGTGGTGGGAGCGGACACGCAAATAGTCTACGTGACAAGTGCGGGCAACAATTCGGACGCGTCGGAGTGGAAGTCCGGATCGACGTGGGCGGTGAGCTTCTCGAACGGGAAGTTCGGATCTCCGCAGAAGCTTTTCGACGGGACGTACAATGGCGGTGTTTCAGCAGACGGACATCTCGCGGTGAGCGGGGCGCGTCTCTTGCGCGCGAACGTCGGCGGAAAGGAAGATGTGTGGTACAACGGCGAGCAGGCCTGCAACGCATCGCTCGAGGATTCGACGAAGCGTACCTTGTTCCTCGACTTCGGGAGCGCGACGGGGGCGGCCTTCGCCGGGAAATCCTACCTCGCGCACGAGATGCTTCTCGTCTTGGACAGCTTGGGAGAGCTTGCCAAAATGATTCCTTCCCCTAAGGGATATGCGTTCGACCATACGGAATGGGTGCATGGAGGTGCGGGTTTAGCGTTGGCTAGCCTCACGGATGCGGACGGAGCGCATGCAAAAATCGCTTTGGTGAACACGTCGGACTCGAGCGTCTTGGAACTTCTTGAAGGTGCGGAGCTTTGGCACCCGGAACTGTGGGTGGGGAAATCGGACGCGGCCCACTTCGAGCTTGACCCGGACAGCGCGGGAGTGTATTATTCGTCGGCGGGAACGCTTGGCGATTACGTGATGCGGATAAAGATGGAACTTCTTTGGCGTTACAAGGATTCCGCGACTGTCGTCGTGCTGGGTTCCTCGAGACCGTTGAATGCTGTCAGCGCGGAAGATTTTTCCGAAAGCTTTTTTGTTTTGAACTTGGCGCAGACGCCCAATTCGATGTTTCTCTCCAGGGAAATTCTCGAAAAATATGTTTATCCCCATGTTCCCGGGTTAAAATATCTCATCTTGTCGTTGGACATCGATTTTTGGTGGAAAACCGAAGAAATGGAAGACGCGTCCTTGGCTGTCTATCAGCGGCAATATCCCGGCTACGCCTACGATAAAAATCACGGCTATTGGAAAGCCGATTATCCGTCGGATCTTTTGAAATTGACGGAGAATGGTCCCGGCAATCGAAATGAAGATCCCTCGCTTTATTCCGTGTATGCGCAGAATCATGGCCGGGCTTTTATGGACTGCATTTCCTGGGGCGGCGATGAACCACAAATCAGCAAAGACAGCACTTTTTACGACAACAAACCCGAACTCATCAAAAATAATTTTGCGGTTCTCCGAAGCATTCTGGAATCGACCGCCTCAAAAAACGTCCATGTCGTCGGGGTCATCTTTCCGCAAAGTCCGGCTTACAAATCGACAGGAGCGTTTGGACGTTATGGTCTCCGCCGCAGCAAGGCGAAAGTTTTGCTGGATTCGCTTAAAGGGCTTGAAACGGAATATGCGAATTTTTCGTTGATGGATGAAAATAAATTCGGCAATCACGATTACGGGGATGATGTGGCGTTGGATTACGACCATCTGTGCTATCGGGGAGCCGCCAAAATTTCTGTGCGTCTCGATTCGCTGCTTCGAACGTTGGAGGACAAATGAATGGCTGCTTCTTGCCCGATTGTCGCTTTTAAAAATGTATTTTCAAAAGGCTTTGAACAAAAGGAATTTTTATGAAATTGTCCGAAATAATTATTGCCGCTCTTGCGCTTTCCTCCCTTTCCTTTGCCGACGAGGCTCCGACAGGCGCGCCCGTTTCTCCGACATCCGAAGAACAGTCCGCGTTGAATGCTCTTCAGGGAAAATTGAAAGGCAAAATCGTCTGGTCGTCTTCGCGCAGCCATTCCACTCATGATTTGTGGCTGATGAACGCCGATGGCTCCGAAAAAAAACAGCTGACCAATTCGACGACGGTCGATTGGTTCCCGCGCTTTTCTCCCGATGGAAAAACGGTCATCTTCACCCGTTCCAAGGGTGGCTGGACTCCCGAAAATGATGCGAATTACCCGGAAAAATGGGAACTCTGGACAATTGGCGTCGATGGCCAGGGCGAAAAGAAAGTCGCGGACAATGCGACGTGGGGAACTTTCCGGCCTGATGGCAAAAATATCGTCTTTTCTCGCGGCGCAAACGTCTATACGAAAAATCTCGAATCCGGCGAAGAAAAGCTCCTGCTTGACGGCAAGAAGGCGTTTGATGAGGACGGCGTGATTTTGCAGGAACCGAATCTTTCTCCCGATGGCAAATATCTGGCATTGACTTTGCGCGGATCTATGCGGGAAACGGGAATTTGGGACTTGGCGAACAAGAAGTGGAATAAATCCGGAGACGGCTGCCAAATCGATTTCTTTGCGGACGGCAGTCGTGTCTATCGCGTCAATCCCACGGGAAACGGGGGCACGGCGGCACCGAGCGAAATCCTGTGGTTTACTTTGAAAGACGGCGTGCAGCAGGAAAAAATCGGATTTTTTGGCGTCCCCAAGGCTGCCAAGTTGATGGATCTTCCGGGGCGGCGTTCGCACGAGTATTTTCCCCGCGTTTCATCTGATGGGAAATGGCTCGTCTGGGGCGCGACGGCCAAAGGCCATGATCACGACATTTACGATTATGAACTTTATCTTTGGCAAATCGGAACTCCGGTCAAAACGGCGGCCCGCTTGACGAATCATACGGCGAATGACCGCTGGCCGGATATCTGGCTGGAAAAATGATTGCGGAAATTCTGTTCGCCGCAGCACTCGGACAGTTCAGCGTGGTCGATTCCGTGGAACATGATTCGCGGAATTACACGCAAGGGCTTTTTTTTGACTCTGGCGTTTTGTACGAATCCACCGGGCAATATGGCGATTCGCGCCTTTTGCGATATCGGAGTGTGGGCGGAGCGGTTTCGGATTCGGTAAAAATCGGAAGGGGCTTTTTTGGTGAAGGCTCCGTCCGATTTGGAAATGACATTTTTTGGCTGACATGGCGCGAGGGCGTTGCATTTGTTTTGGATGCCAAAACGCTGGAGCAGAAATCGAACTTTCCGATTCCGGGCGAGGGCTGGGGATTGACCGTTTTTCAAAATGCGCTGGTTCTTTCGGACGGATCGGCGACGCTTTTTTTTCTTTCGCCGGGTGATAAACGCATTTTTAAAACGCTGGAGGTAAAGGACGGCGAACGTTCCGTTTCTCGGTTGAATGAATTGGAAATGGTGGGGAATTTTCTTTACGCAAACGTCTGGCAGTCGGATTCCGTTGCTGTCATTGATATGAGTTCTGGCAGTGTTTTGGAGTGGTTGGATTTTTCGGAAATTTCCCGGAAACTGCGAAAAAGATTTCTTCGGGCGGAAGTGCTGAATGGCATTGCTTATGATGGAAAATTTTTGTGGATTACCGGAAAATACTGGCCTGTGATGTATAAGGTGCAGTTCTCGCCGCCGATGAAGAAATCCCGCTAATTGTCAAATTGCCACGTGATGCCGTAAAGAAAACGGATTCCTTCGGGGCGGTAGCCCGCTGCCGGTTCATACATGCTGTGGTTCAGATTGTCGATGCGCGTATAAAGGGAAAAGGAAAGGATTTTCATGCGGGCTTCGAAATTCAGAGCCAGGTAATGTTTTAATTCGATGATTTCCAGTTCGTCGTCTTCGTTCATCTGCAAATCGCAGCGGTTGCCGAACCAGGTAAAATCAAAACCGATGCTGACTCCCAGACGATTCTTTACAAATTTATCGGCCCAGCGGATGTAGCCTTTATAATAAAGGTCGGAAACGTCTATCGGACGATTTTGCTTGGAGAGCTTTTGTTCCCTTTCCAAATAGAATTGCCAGTTGCCGAGCGCAAATCCTGCGGCGACATACCAGTCGAGTGCTTCGGCATTGTGCAAATTTATCCATTGGTATGCGCGTTCTATCGATTCCAGCCCGGAGCCTGTCACCCAGCGAGGCTTTATCAGATTTTCCGCGTATTCGTAGCGAAGGCCAACTCCGTAAAAAATGCCGCCGGGATTCCATTCCAGATCCCCGGTAATGCGGGTGTGCTCTTCGGGCAATAGGTTTTTATTGGGAAAAGCGTATCGTCCGCGATTAAAAATTTTCAGTTCGTCGATGTCGGGGAAGCGGGTGTCGTATTTGAATGAGGTTTTCAAATCGACATGGAATGGCAAGTGGAAGGAAGCGTTGGCAGAAGCGGTCTTTGCCACTTCGGTGGAATCGAAAATGCCGGAATTGCGGAGGGCTCCCGCCTGAATCCGGAAATCCAGAAAGGGAAATTCGTTCTGCAATTCCAAATAATAGAGTTCCCGATCTTGCTTGTATTGCGAATTGGCTTCTGTAAATTCATATTGCATTCGCAGTGCCGGATTCAAGGGCAATTTTAGGGCGACACCGCCTTCACCGTTCACGGTTTCGTATTTGAGTTCATCGGTTGTGCCGTACCATGTCGTGTCGTGGACAATCCTATCCAGAGAGTCCCGCGAGTCTTGTACGCTTTGAACCAGATTCACCAGGCTGTCGTAAGAAATTTCGTGCTCTCCCGAATAAACGCTCGCATAGATTTCAATGCTTTTCGTGGGCCGAAATCCCGCGCGTACACCGTAAGTAAAGGAACGCAACTCCGTTTGGAATGGCTCTTGCAGGTAGGTGATGTCGGCATAATTTGTGGAATCGATTTCAAAAGCATAAGGGGGAATGTCGGCGTTTTCGACCACGAGGTAGTTCAGGCTGGCGGAAATTTCTCCTTTGGACATAAACCAGGTGACCGCGGGTTTGAAATGCGTCGTGTTCATCGCGATGTTGCGCCCGCTGAAGGGAATTTGCGAAGAGTCGCGTCCCAAGGCGAAAAACGGCTGATGGGTGACATCCTGGTAGCGGAAGACCTTGGAACTGTCGTTGGAATAGCTCGCCATGCCGATATCGAGTTCAATGCTGTCGAGCAGCAATCGCCGGAAATCCAACCCGAAGGCGTTGCCGTTGAACGCATAGCGTTCCCAGAGAATTTTCGTTTCGGGAGTGTCAACGGGAATGCCGTGGACGAATTCTTCTTTCATAATGCCGTTTTCGCCATACAGGGAAAGCTGCGTAGCATCGTATTGGAGGGGGAATGTAAAAATGCCGGCGAGCTTGGAGGGAAGTCTGTGTGTAGGATTTCCGATTCCTGCCGAGCGGGATTCCAAATCCGGATTTCCCAAAATGGACGTTCCCAAAATCCATTCCGCTTTTTGCCCTTCCAGATCGTAGGTTCTTTCTGCGATTTCGGAATGCTCCGCCCCTTTACGGGCAGTGCTTAGCTCTTCGATGGCAAAAGCGTGCGAAAGCAAAAATGAAAACGTGATGAATATCGCATAAAGGGGCATCAATGTACTCTCAACCTGCAAAAATAGTTATTTTAAAGAAAAATTTAAAAGAGGTTTTATCATGTCTGTTCTTAATGTGACTGAAAAAGATTTTGACCAGGTCATCAATTCGGGAAATCTTGTCCTTGTGGATTTTTGGGCCGTCTGGTGCAGACCTTGCCAGATGATGGGGCCTGTGATGGAAGAACTGGCGGCGGAATATGATGGCAAGTTGGTGGTCGCCAAGGTCAATGTCGATGAAAATGAAGGGCTTTGCGCTCGATTTGGGATTACGAATATCCCGAATATGAAACTTTTCAAAAATGGCATCGAAGTAGGCAATGTCGTCGGCGCAGTGCCAAAAAGTACTTTGGTTGCCGCTATCCATTCGAATCTTTAAATGTTGCTTCGTGCAGTAGATTGCATAAGAAATCCCGGATAAAGCGTTGTCCGGGTTTTCTGTTATAATGATGTCGTTCTTTTGCCTTAAAGGAAACCTCTAAAAAATCGGTTGTATTGGTGGTTTGTGTTTTTCAAACCACTTTACCTTCGACATGGTTTGCGACTGACAAACTCACAAACCAAGGTTCGGCAGCCGCTTTGCGGGTTAGAAATCGAACAGCGAGTTGGGAATTTTATCGGATTTCTGCATCCGGAGAATTTCCGTCGTTACGACGCTTTCTTGACCGTTTACGACTACCGATGTTTCCATTTTCTGAATTCTGTTGTTCACATCGTAAGAGAAGATTGTCCATGAGTTTGCTCCGTCCTTGTCGGATTCCATTTTTTCGATGCGTTTTTTCTTGGAATTGTAATAGAGCGTGCCGATAGTTCCCTGTATCGTATAAATATCGTCCGAAAGGAATTTTGGTTCGCTCCATTCGCCGGAATCCAGCGGATGAAAAGCTGCATAGGAGTCCGTCCCTAGCGCTTCGCCATTGTAATCCTGAATCTGCGATTTGCTGGTATTCAGGTCGGTGATTTTCATTTTATTGCCGTTTACAATGCTGCGCTGCTTCAGAAAACCGCTTTTGATTTCGGTATAGCTTTTTTCGCGCCCTTTGTTCACCAGATAGATGTCCGTCTGCTGGGAGATGCCGGTTGCCTTTACGGAAACCCGCAAATTCATTTCAATGGAATCCCGTGGGAGAACGCACTCTGCAAGAGTCGCTTTCACCTGTTCCAAAGTGAGTGCAAAGGATTGGAATGCGAAAAGTAGAAGAATGGGGAGAATTTTATTTTTCATATCAATCCTTTACGCAGCGGATGGAGAGCCAGTCGTATTGGTCGTAGTTTATGTGTTTGGCTTTTATTGTCTGAGATTCAAAAACTATTCCGATTGTTTTTTTGGCGAGATTGTTGACATCGGCAGTCCACAATAACGCCGCATAACCATCCTGCTTATTGGGACTGGTTGTAGTATAGATGCTCGTTATAGGTATTGGCAGCACTCCAAAAGCGCAGTCGTCGGTTCCATTAGATAATTCACCGGGATTCAAAGGCAGCCATCCTGCCGTTGCTTTTAACCGGTATCCTGCGGTATCGGCTCCGCCCATATTTTCAAAAAGCGTTAGCCATTCTTTATGTGTAGGTAAATGCCATCCTGCTGGACAAGCGCTTGGAGCCGTAGGCTGTGCGTAAATCCGGCCTTTCAGACATGCCTCGTCAGCACAGGATGAATTTTCTATTTCAACGTTCAAATTTTCCGCCATCCAAACCTGGTTCCCGATGCTGGTGTATTTGTATGTTCGCCCGTCTCGTTCGTCGATGAACGTTCCGCGGTTCGGTTCGCCGTAGGCATTCAGGCCTTCCGTTGGGCATACGACGCTGGCGTCAAAAGAATCTTCTGCCGAAGAGCTATTTTCGGAACAGGCTGTAGATAAGGCGATCAGCAGGATCGAAAAAATAAATAAGAATGAAAAATATTTTGAGTGACGTTTCATTTTTGTATATTCCTATAATGTTAAGTTGTTTGCTGGGATAGAGTTAGGTGTTGATAATAATAGAGGTTTGCGATTAATTGTTTTTTATGCACCGTATAAAGGAATAATCTATTGTGCTTCTAACATAATAAACTTTAGTGTTTATATAAAAACTGTAAAGTGAGATTAAATCGAAAAAGGTTGAAGTGGCAAAATAAGGGCTAATATATTTATAGTTTTTTTTAGGATCTTCAGGTTTCTCCAAACCAACAGCCATTGGCAAAATATTAAATGCGCAATCATCGGTTCCCGGAATAACATTTTCAAAAACGGTAGTACTTTGTAATCTCAATAGACCTTTTGCATCGGAACCCATATTGGTAAATAACGAATCCCATTCTAGAACAGAAGGCACATGCCACCCTGAAGGGCAAATGGTCGCAAGCCATTTGCGCACATCATGTTCTTGACGCAAAGGAGCGGATATGTAGAATCGGCCTACGCTATCGCAGTAATTCTCGATTTCCTTGAGGCATTGGCTCTGATCGGCTTCGATTTTCAAATTTTCCGCCATCCAAACCTGGTTCCCGATGGTGGTGTATTTGTATGTTCGCCCGTCTCGTTCGTCGATGAACGTTCCGCGGTTCGGTTCGCCGTAGGCGTTCAGGCCTTCCGCCGGGCATACGACGCTGGCATCAAAAACGTATTCGGGTTCCGAAGAGGAGCTGTTTTCGGAACAGGCGGTGAGCAAGACCGCAAGCAATGCGGCGCAAATGAGGAAGATGTTGAGTTTATTCATGAGGTTTCCTTTAGAAAAATGTTTAGTTCAAAAGTTCCCATGCAAGGATTTCCGAATTCTTGCGCAGTACGATATAGCTCGATGGCGGAATCTGTTTCATGTCGAGAGTCACCGAATGCTCTCCCGCTTCCCAAGAGCCTTTGTACAGGTTTTTTAGCGGAACGCCGATGGCATTCACTGTTTCAAGGGTGTAATAGCCACTTTCTTCGATATTCACATAGACGATGTCGCCTTCCCTATATATGGATTTGGCATGATTTTCTTTGACGATGTATTCGGGGCGGAATTTTGGCTGCGGAGCATTTCCCCAGAGCAAGTTGCCCTGTCTATCTAGAACCACAATGGAGTCGGCTTCCACCATTTCGCGGTTGTTCAGATTGTAGTGAGAAGGGTCGTCTGCGGCGTTGAAATCGTGAGTCCTGTTCGGATGATGTAGAGAGAATTGCACTCCGTTGCCGTAATCGGACTTGTCTCCCGCATTTAGAATATCGTCATACAGGAAGGAAACGTAATATAAGTCGCCGCCTGCGCTTACTTTGCTGCTTTGGGCGAACGCATTCCAGTAGATATCCAATTCTGTTTGAGCGGTGTCCCGGAAGTAGTAGCGCGTTTCAAAGCCGTCCACCGGGACGCTTCCGGTATTTTCCACATAGATGGCAAGATGGCTTTCGCTGTTTGATCCTTCGCTATTGTCCCTAGCCATGGCGCGAACGCGACGCTTCGCCTTTTGTATCGGGCCGTCTTCGTCGTAACAGGAAAATTCATTGAGCAAGTTTCCTTCGGCGTCCAACAGGGCGACTCCTGTTGCTTCGGCGTATTCCTTTTCTGCTTCCTGAATGTAACTCGGGTCATCGGTTATATCCCAATAGGGGAAGTAGTTGCTGGGTGAAGTCAGGCGATGCAGACCGATTAAAGGACCTTGCCCAAAGTAGGCGGTGCCGTAAGCGGCAATGACTTCGGTGAGCGCAAACTCCGCATAGAATACGGATCCCGCATCGTTTACGACCCGCATCGGAGAACTTGGATAGAATGCGACGGCGTTTACGTTTTCGCCTTCCCCTTTGTAATAGTAGCGAATTTTTGCATTTTCCAGAGCCTTGTCCGTTTTGTTACGCAGATCAAAACGAATTTGCGCCCATTTTTTATCGTCCAGAGTCTCGTATTTCATACGTACTTGGACTTTTTCCTCCGGAATTGTCCAGGAGGATTCTCCATAATCCATCATATTTCCATCCATACCCGCTTGAGAACTCGCTAACGCCAAAGCGGCGATACCGAGATTTCCCATAGGACGAATCGTCATTTCATGAACACCTGCTTTCAGGGGAAGATGAAGATCCGCCACTTGTTCGCTTTTCCACAAGCCTGTAGAATTTAGCTTAAATTTTCCGAGGTGCGTTCCGTCTATGGTCACTTCGACCTCGGATTCTTCGGTTATATAGTTTCGATGGAAAAGGTAGAGGGTATAATCATCGGCATCCAAATCGACTTTCCACGTCATTTTCCCGCTATTGTCTGTAGTGTTTTGACGGAGATACGCCTTTCCCGGAGCGGAACAGGACTGATCGACCGTTAGACCGTTTCTATCCGAGAGCGTTACAGCGCGAACAGATGCGATATGTACGGATCTTTCGCGAGGGACTCCGGCAAATAGATTCTGGATTTGTTCCGCACTGAGTGCCGAGGCATAGAAACGCAGGTTGGAAATGTTTCCCACGGCACTGCGCAATCCGTTGCGAGTTCCAATGGCAAGCTTGCCTTTTCCTCCGTACAAAAGCTCGTTTTTTAGACGGATGGTTTCTGTAAGTTTGCCGTTTTTGTAAAGGCTTGCATTTTTCCCTTCGACTACGACCGCTAGATGAGTGGGGATATTTGCATCGCGCTTTGTATTGAAGTAAAATACATCGGAGCCGACCTTCAGGAAGTAGCGGTTATAAGTGCCAAGGCCAAAAGTCCATTCGTTTTGACCGACAAAGCTGAGAATCGCCCAATCGCTTTGCTGGATGTTGCCCGCATTGAAATTCAGTTCAAATGTAAACGGACGCAGGGAATCCAAGGCTGCCAGCGTGTATCGGCTGCTTGCGGAATCGGTCGCTTTGTACAAATGTACTCCGTATCTTCCATTCCACGGCGCATTTATCGCGGAAAGATCAAAATGCATTCGCCTGGGATTTTCCTTTGTCATCAATTCGTAGCCGATGTTTCCCGAACCCTCGGCAAAGGGATACCACAAAACCAAGGAGGACGGATAGGGGTAAAGCTTTTCTGTTTGTTTGACAGCTTCATCGGTATTGTGTCCCTTGTCCTCGGCGATGACTTTGATTGTCGCTTGGCAACCGACGCAGGCGTAGAGAGACTTTCTGTCTAATTGAAAGTCGTATATCGGTGGTGCATTTCCGGGAATCGTCACGCTTTGCAGTAGATTTCCGCCCAAGAACAATTCCAGCGTGGATTTTGCCATGCCGCTTCCGATTTCGTCGATTTCCACTTCGACATGAACGCTTCGTCCACTTTCTTCATCTTCGGAAATAGAGGTTTCCACGCTTTCAATGATTGGAGCGATGGAGTCCAGGCGGACTGTTGGACCGAGCTTCTGTTCTGTATTGCCATCAATGCCGTAAAAGACGATGGACGATTGGTACACGGAATCCGAAATCGCCAAATCGGTATTTCGGATTGGCCAAACAATGGGGAACGTCGATGCCCCGCGGTGCTCCGCAGACACGTTGTTTTGGACGCTCAGTTGCAAAAGGTAGTTGCTCTTTCCCGTACACGGATAGGGAAATTCGAACCAGCCGTTTGCTGTTCCCATCCAAAGCGTATCCAACCAAAGGGTGTCCAGCTGGTAGCACGAAAATGCTTCGATTTTTTCGGGAAGAGAATCGATGAACATGACGCTGTCCGCGTTTGCCGAATCCAAGACGATGAACTTCGAGAAAGTTGGTGTCTTGGCATTTATTCTTGCGAAGGCGCAGGAATACGGATCTGCGGCTTTGCAGGGCTGTAATTCGGCGTCAAGGAGAACGATTGCGCCTTCCTTTTCCAACGGAACGATTTCTTTTTTTTCCAGTTTATAGATTTTCAAGTTGCGGAAATCGACCCCATCATTTTTCAAAGTCTCCATGGAAATATCTACAGTCACCAGTGGGGACTTGCCGTCTGGAAAGACGTGCGACGGAAGCACTTCGATAATTGGACCTGTTGGATGCATATTCCGAAATAGCTGGCAATCATAGCATTCGCTAGGATCCATGGTGCGCACGGTCACGTCGGCATCGCTTTTCCAGGAATCTTTTTCAAAATGAACGGAAACGTTGCCGTACATGGAATAGACAAAATTTTCTGCGTTTGCTTTTACCTGTTCGCCGATGCGTACGTCCAGTTGCCGATAATAGGTGACGTCGCCGATTCCTTTGTAAGTCAAGAAGAAAGACGTATTGCCTTGTAAGCGGTTCACGTCCATCGTGGCTTCTATCGGTTCCTTTGTGCCCTCTGCAATTTTAAAACGCATTCCGTTCTGGATGTAAGAAATTTTCCAGTCGGTGATGTTGTACGGAATGCGGCCTTGCAGAGTAACCATTTCGTTTTCGCGGGAAGCGTAAATGTCCGAAGAATTGCGAGAAACGGCAAATTGCTTGGCGGTGGAATCGTAGCGGGCGTTGAAATAGGGATGACGCGTGAAATTCGTGTCGTTGGGCAGCTTTCTTTTGAAAATGCCGGTGATTTCCGCGGACGGATTTTTTGCCCAGTCCGAATGGATTATCGTGTCTGCAAGAATTGGGCTTTGCGCAACTACTCTGGCTAAAGGAATTGCTTCGCTTTTCCCACCGTTATTTAGGCCTTTTTCGGATGTAAAAATAGAGTCCCTAGCACGGTAGAATGTCAATTTTGACGTTTTGTTTTTCCCTTTATTAAATATGCTGAAAGTGGTTGTATCGGTTGTGGACGAATCGATTTCCCATGCGTCGGAATTTCCTTCGTCTGATTTCAGGATATATTTTTTTACAGAAATGCCGCCAAAAATTTCATCGACGTCGGATTTCGGATTTTCCAAGTTGAAACTCCAAAAATTGTGTTGGGTGGACCAATTTTTCGGAGTGATGTGATAAACCAATTTTTCGTTGTTGGAGTCTATTTTAGGCGTTTCAATAGCGGTCAAATTTTCAAAAATGACGCTGGAATCGGTCAGCGGGTTGCGAATAAATCCTTGCCCGTTCTTCAATGCGAATCGGCTTTTCCACAGGGAATCGTTCCAATCGTTTTTCGCGGAATGCAGATGGGAAACCCACTTGTCGCAGCCGTAGAAACGATTGCCAGTTTCTGCATGGACTGAACAATTTCCTTCGTCCAAAGGATAGGCTACTGTATTTGTATGGGAAAGGAGTATGCCGGCATTTTTTGCTTCCGTGATATTCATTGTCGGAGCGACGTCAAAGTAAAATCCATAAGGAATCTGGATTTTGCCAATGCTCTTATCTTCTCCTGTTAAGGCCGCCTGTTCATTGCTCTGGAAGGATGCCAATAAGTTTCCTTCAAAAGTTCTTGTTTCCGCTTTGTAGTTGATGTCGCCACTGCCGCGATAGAATCGCCAAGAAAATTCGGAAGGATAGTATTTTACGGAAGAATCTTTGTTGTCGGGAAGATAGGCGAGAATTTCATCATTAAAAAGCAGCGGATTTTCCGGAATAGGCCACATCGGCAGACGTTGGACTTCGAATACGGTAGGACCGTTATTGAGTCTCGAATCGGCGACCCATGTGGAGCCGTTATAGAAATTGAGAAAGTCTCCGGCGACAAGTTTTGTAATATAGCCGTCGTTTCCATACAAGGTTTTGCTCAACGGATCAAAACGGGCGTAGCGGTTGGCCAAATTGTTCGTTCCCCATATTTTGGGTTCCCAATAATCCGGGTTTACTTGAAGGACGAATTTAACTTTAATGTCTGAACCGGAATTATCCATTTCACTACAATAGTTTTTCTCAAACTTCTTGATGACAAAACTTTTTTCACCATCAAAAGGCTTTAATTGGACATCCATCATAAAGGCATGGGGATTGTATTGTTGGACAACATAGGGATCAATTTCTTCTTTTGCGTTTTTGGCTCCGCATACAAATCTGGAATCGTCCTCGGATAAAGAAGATGACTCTATATCGTCTGTTTCGCAGGGAGAAATCGCGGCATTAAAAGCGTTAAGTAAACTGCCTGCATTGGAAATAATATTCAAATTCGTATCCACCGCTTCATAATACAGGGGTTGTCCCCAGTTGTTGAACCAGTTGGAAATCTGGTGGAAATATTGGCTATTAGTATTGTTCATATATGAATTCTTTTTGTAAACATTTTCCCATGCAAAATCTTTGGTTGAAGAAAATCCCGCATCCCATACGGCATTGTACATCGAATTTCCTATAAAGGATTCAATTGTTTCGAAAGAGCTTGCCGGAAAAATTTTGATTGCAGCCAAATTATGCAATACTTCTATGTTATTTGATTTGTAACCATAAATCCTGCTGTCATTTTCTTGAAGGGAGTCTAAATCCACCAAAATTTCTTTATTGGATTCGCCCTTTTTGAATTGTACTCGTTGTACATCCATTCGATACCAATAGCCTCTACTTTCTTTGATTCCTGTTTCAAAACAACAGCGAGATAGACCACACCAGCTGACTTGATATACTCGTGATTCGCTCATCACCAATGTTACCACCGTTGCCCAAAATTCATCACGGTGTCTTCGAATCCCAATACTTGGACGTGTTTTTTTGTACACAATAGGCTTTTGAATCCCGCCGTAGATATCCCATTCGTAGAGGAATGTCCTTTCATTTTCCGGAAGAATAGTCGCAGAAACATTGGATTGAAGAATGTAGTCGGGCTTTCCGATATAGCGGTAATTTCCGTTTTCATCCAAGAATGTTTCGAGCATCTTCAAGTCGGCTACCTGACCTGCCGAATCCTTTTTGGCTTCGACGAGATCTGTTCCCCATGTCATTTCAAAGGGATAAAGCGTGTCGATGACAATTCCGGATTCGCTTTTGACAAGAAGATGTACCGCATAAGAGCCCGCCAGCACAAGACCGTCGTCTTTGACGCCGTTCCAAGAAAGGGTTTGCCATTGATTGGTGGCGGTCGCCAAGACGAGCTTGTTATCCAACAAAGTTCGCACCACATTTTTTGCGGAATCCAGAATTTCCGCTGTCACGTATGCCGAACGTTCCGTCAATTTGAATTGAAATCCATAATCCGCTAGTTGCATTTCGGATGAATCGGCGTTTGAACCCAGAAAATTCACATAGTATTTTTCCAGATTCTGCGGAGCGATTTCGATTTTTGGATTTTCGTATTCCAAATACCATTTCGCTTCTTCGCTGAGGATGTGCTTCTCGTTTCCTTTTTCGTAGGCGATGACGTTCAGTCGGGCAAGGCTTCCGCTGGAATAGCTTCCGTTTATTAAACCATCCCACACAATATGTGCCTTGTATTTTTCCGGAAAAACATAGAGGACGGGACTTTGTGAAATTTCAAAGAATGCACCCTCGATCCAGGAAGCATCTACCGTAAAAGGTTTAGTGGTTTGAAATACCAAATGAACGCTATCTTTCCCGACGTTCCATAGCTTGGTTGCATTGTAAGGTGGAATGGTCAGGCTTATGCCTTCATTTTGAATTCGAATGCTGTCCATGACAAAAGACAAAGACGAACTGGAATCCGGCAGCGTTGTGTGGTTCCAATTGACTTCGCCTTCGACAAAGCGGATCGCCAAGTAGGGCGGCATTCTCGAAATCGTCGGGTTTGCTTTTGTGGAATCCGTGATTTTCAACCCCAAAGCATTTCCAGCGTGACGGACGTGCCAGGTGCAACCATCGTTTTCCTGCCAAATGGAAAGCCCGGAATCCGAAGTCGCAGCGAGGGTTTTAAAAGGAGAGGCCGTCATCGGGTCGAATGTTTTTTCTAGGGCTCTTACATAAGTTGTCGAATCTTTTGGCGATGGCACTTCGATAAATGCTTTCACCAGCCATCTTGAGTCTTCGGGTACATTTTTCAATTCGATAGAAATGTCTTTGTCTTGTCCGGCTCGGTGATTCCCGACGGGCGGAGCGATAACCAGTTTGGGAACATTTGCCGAATCAAGTGGTGCAACGTCATTTACAAAAACGATTTTTTCGTCGGAAATCCACGGGCAGGAATCGCAACTTCGGACGGAAAGTTTTAAAACATAGCTGCCCCTTGCCAGATTGCATTCCGCGGGATTCCATATTGCCAAATCTCTTTCCGACGGCAATAAGGATTTATCAAATACCAGATATTGGATTCCTTTTTCGGACCAAGTACTGTCCTCCTCTTTTTTCCAAGATATGCGGAATTCGCCGAGATTGTCATTTTCATGTACGAGAGGATTTGGTGCTATACCCCGAATTAAAATCGGGCCGCTATAAAAATCGTTTTGGGGATGGGTTATTTTGGGATAACGGGCTCCTATTTCCACGGAATTTATGTTTTTGCCGAAATTTCCGGCATCATCGTAGCATCCGAAATAGACAAACCAAATGCCATGGGTCGTATCCGGAGCGGCTTTTCCGAAATCAAAATGAATGTTCGCATTTTGTGCTATCTTGCTTGCGTTTTCCGGCAGAGGTCCTTTCCAGCTTCCTTCTTTGTCAAAGAAATTGACTTTGACATAACATACGAGTTCGGAACGGTTTCGGGCGTCATCTGCGCTTTGGCTCACGTGTGCGCTTCCTTTTTTCAATTCGGCAATGTTTTCGTAGGCGAAATCGCCGAGGGTGATTCCGCGAATCTGCGGGAGAGTTCTATCTACTCGCACATTTTTTAAGATTTGCTTGGAACTTTTATTTCCCGCTTCGTCGGTAAGAAATACGTTTAAAGTATAGATGCCGTCTTCGATTCTGTTCGCGTCCGGTTCTTGAAAAACGAATCGTTTTGTGGAGTTGCTCACGGTAAATTCATAGAGATACCGTTTTTGCTTCAAATTGCTTCTGTCAAGAGAATCCGTAAAGACCAATTCTACGACGACAATTTCAGAATCGCGCCCGAACAGATTTTCTTCGATATCAAAAGACAGCAGCAAAGTGTCCATTGCGTTCAGCAGAACTTCGTCTCCATTTTTTCGTTTGGCGAATGCGGGCAAGCTTTTGTCTGCTACGCCGAGGACTTTTAAATTTTCGGCACTTGCTTGAGGAGGCGCATTGTCCAGAAGAATTTTTTGATGGATGGATGTCCCGTTGATTCCCGCTCGGAATGTTGAATCGATCAGGGCGAATGCCCACGAACTTCTTGCGGAATCCTGCGCCGTATTTGCCAATTTTGCTTTCATCGAAAAATTCGGATTGGCGAAATCATACGCTTGCGCATACAAGTCTGCAACTCCGCTCCAAGAAACCGGTGCTCCTGTCCAGCGGATTCCATAGGAAGGCTCGCCAACATTTGCCTGATGCAGAAGCCATAGCGTGTCTTTCGTATCCTTGCGGACTAGAAAACTGCGCAAGCCTCGGAGCGGGCGATTTTCCACGGAATCCAAACTTTGGACGTAAGCAAAAGTTTCACCCTTATTCAAGGAAAATACCGGAGACTTTGAAAGCGTATCAAAGGCCAGCGAAGGCGCGGAAACATCTCCCCACACAATCGTTTTGGGGTTGTAATAAATGTTTTGTTCGCCTGATGTATAGTCCTCTTTTAACGTTTTTGTTTTAAAACCTAAATGCCATTGGAGTGTATAGGCGGCATTTTCCAGAGGATGCTTTTTCCAAATCGA
The DNA here is from genome assembly GCF_002300445.1 of Fibrobacter sp. UWS1. Classification (NCBI taxonomy): domain Bacteria; kingdom Pseudomonadati; phylum Fibrobacterota; class Fibrobacteria; order Fibrobacterales; family Fibrobacteraceae; genus Fibrobacter; species Fibrobacter sp. UWS1. The sequence continues at coordinate 511,738 of NZ_NSGW01000001.1, read as the reverse complement.
AGACAAATCCGCCTTAAATCGGTAACGAGAGCCGGAACCTTTCAGGCTGTCCACGAATACCGGGACCGTATCTTGATGTTTTAAACTTGATACGATAAGGCGATATTCCCCTAATGACGCTCCATAGCCCAAGTCGTTTGCATAAATTTCCACAGTATCCATTTGGGATACCGTTTCAAAGGATTTCGGCCAGCCTTCTTCTATCAAGTAGTCCACTGCTTGGAATTTGAAAGCGATTCGCTGGTTGTTGGCCTTGCCTGCTTTGTTTACAATATAAATGCTGATACAGTTTGCTCCATCTTCTTGAATTGCGCTAAGTAAAATACTGTCCTTTTTGTCCGTAATGCCCTTGTTCAGAACTTCTTTGGGGCGGAAAACAAAAAGTCCGTTTTTTTGAATGGGGGATTTTTGCAATGTGTCGATAGGATTTTCTTCCCATTGGTTATTCAGCCCCCGATAGACGTACCACGTATGGCCTCGCCGTTCGTAGGCGAGCTGCATCCGGGCATTAAAATCAAATTGGATCAGATGCAATTCGTCCGGTTGAAAATCGTCGATGATAAAGCGATATTCCCGCGCGAATTTTCACCGTCAATGCGACTGATATAGGTTGAATCGGGAAGAAAAAAAGTTCCCTAGGGCTAGCCCCTGGGGAACCTGGCCGAAACTTTTCTACCTTGCCGATTCTACCAAAAAAGGACATGGCGGTGAGTCTCAACCAAGCACAAAGATACGAAATACGAGCGCTCAATGCGGCAAAGATCCCCCCGAAAAACATAGCCTTGCAGCTGAAGGTCCACAAATCCACAATCTACAGGGAACTAAACAGGGGCGGCGGCCGCCAGCATTACGACCCGGTCAAGTCGCAGGAACGGGCAGACCTCCTTGCCGCGACAAGTCACCTGCATTACGACTACGACGAGGACGACTGGAAAATCGTGGACGGGAAAATCAAGGAAGACTACTCTCCCGAACAGGTGAACGGACGCGCGAAACTCGATGGGATGGGTGTCCCTAGCGTCGCCACGATATACAGGCATGTGAACAAGGACGAGGACCTGAAGAAGCACTTGCGGCACGGCAAGAAACCATACCGTAAGCGCGGGGAGAAGAAGGACAAGAGAGGCCAGATTGTAGGCCGCGTGCCCATCGAGGAACGTCCGGCAATCGTGGACGAGAAATCACGCGTAGGCGACATCGAGATAGACCTGATAAACAGCGCGGACCATGACGCGAACCTGCTCACGATCAACGACAGGATGACGAATTACAGCCTGATAAGGTATCTTCCGACGAAGAACGCGAAAGACCTGAAGAGAACGCTTGTGAGGGCGCTGAAGGACTTTGAGAAAACGTTCGAAGTCAAGATTCTCACAATCACTTCGGACAACGGGAAGGAGTTCGCCTGTCACGCAGAAATAGCGAAAGCTATGAAGGCGGATTACTACTTTGCGAACCCGTACCACTCCTGGGAGCGCGGTGCCAACGAGAACATGAACGGTCTAATACGCCAATATCTTCCCAAGAAGGAGTCGTTCAAGGGAATCTCTCCCCGGAAAGTTCGCTGGATACAGGATAAACTGAACAACAGGCCTCGAAAAAGGCTTGACTTTATGACCCCTTTAGAGTATATTTATACGCAAGTTAAACTACAAACCTAAGTCGCGTTAGCGACGAAAATCCGCCCCGTATAAAATCGATCACCCTAAATCCATCGACTGCGGCATATCTCGTTTTTTTATAGAGCGAACCATTCCTTTGCTCGTCAAAAACATCCTTCATCATCACAAACCGATTGCGAGTCAAGGCATTACGCGGAATTTCGGAAAATTCGGAAGCGGGGAACAGATAGCCGTAGGCGAGGGAATCTTGGGAAATATCCGCAAAATTTTTCACGTCGTCAAAAGTCCTGTACAACGCCAGCGGAACGATGGAATCGGCAGAGATGCCGCTTTTGCGAACTGTTTGCAGGGAGATGATGGGTGTTCCGAAAAGCATGTTTTCCATGTCGGAGGACGCAATGTCGTGCGAGATGCCGTTGTGGTCATGCCAAGAACTGTGGGCAGGCTTTTGTTCTATAGATTGTTTTATAGCGATGTATTTGGCGGATCGCAATGCGCCCACATTTTGAACGGCTTTCTTGATATTCTGCGAAACATTTGCAATCAAAGTGACGTTCGTCAAAAATTGGGCGGCCCGGCAGGCTTTTCCTATGGCGGGATTTATTGCCTCTACGGCGGAACATCCGATTTTAAGACCCAAATCGATGTCTTGTCGAATTCCTTCCAATTCGCCGGCCTTGGATGTGTAATTCATGTAATCTTTCAATTCTGAGAAATCCTTTTGGTGAGCTTGCGCGTAATCTTTTAGCGAATAGCCGATACGCATGACGCCGGATTCTTTGAATGCACGGACATTCTTGCCGATTGCGCTGAAGGCAGGAACGTCAAATGTCCCTTCGTCAAAAAAATGGATGGCGTAGTTGGAAAGGTTGCTGGAAAGCAGACCCGTTCCCTTTTTTAGATTTCCTTCAATCTGTTGGACGCTTTCTCCCAGTTCCGAAAGCGTTTGCGAATACTCGTCGATGAAAGTGGAGAACAGTTCCGATTTGTATTTTTCCGGCAGGTATTTATTTGCGATGCTGATGATCTTCAGAACGGAACTTGAAAAATTTTCCTTGTTGAATTTCAGGTTGCTTAATGAAGAAATGTCCCGAACGCATTCGGCGATTTGTCCGACAGGAATGTCATAATCGGAGGCTATTCGATTGGCCGCTTGCATGGCGTCTGCCGTAAAATCACCATTCATTGCGTTTGAAACGACGCTTTGGATGTCTTCAGGAACAAAATCCTTGCCATTTTTGGCCATCATCGCCGAGAGCGATTCCGTCAGCATTTTTTGAAGCCTTTCCTTGCTCACGTGATTCTTTGCTTGGTCCGCGAAATCGGCCAGCGTGCGACGCCCGTTCCCGATGCTCGGAAGCCCGTAGGAATAAATGTTGTTGTATGCCGGATGCTCGTAGGAATTTAGCATCGAGTAGGCGTTCAGCAGTTGAGTGCTCCCCGCGAAATTTTTCAAATCCAATCCTTTTTCCTGTGCATTCTTTTGGACTTCACGGTAAGCGGCGTCCTGCAAATCCAAATCTTCCGCCAGATACAACAGGGATTTATACGATTTTTCCTTGTTCTCGAAATAGCCGGAAAAATGCTTTTTGATATCGCCTGCGTTTTGAACCATGCCAAGCACAGCCTCTTTCAAGAGCGACATCATCAGGTCTTCTAAAGCGCCTCCTCCGCCGATAAGGTAAATTGCCAATGCCAGCGGGATAATATCGCTATAATCTGAAGCGGATTTGGATTTGTTCAATGCGGAAGAGCCATTTAAAAGCGTTTGATCGGCAAAGCCCGTTCCTTCATGAGGCGTGTTGAAAAAAAGAACGTTTTCGATTTCACCCTGGTAATCCTTGCTTTGAATGTATTCGCGTACAGCTAGGCCGGCTACGCCTTCGGCGATAATGACAAATCGGTTCGGAGTCTGTTCGGAATTTGCAGCATTACTGTTTTGCGCCCAGTTTTTCAAGGCCTTGTTGAAAATGGAATTTTTTCCTTTCAAAAGGGAGTCGGCGGCTTCGGCAGGGGTCATCGAATCATCATAGAAAAAGCAGAAAATGGAGTTGGAATCCCCGTAGAAGGCGTTTTCTCTTAGAAATTTTACCGTTTGCATTTTATCCCACGATTCGGAAGAAGTTTCGTCGCACAAGCCGGAAGCGTCCAAGAGAATCGCCAAGGTCGAAGAAGAGGGGCTGAAAACGGCTGCCGAAGCGAAAACGGCGCATAAGAGAAGGGTTTTGATAAAATTTTTCATTGGCCTGAAAGGTTATGTTATGGAACTTGGAAGAATTTAGTGTGCGGCCAGAATTGAGTCAATGTTTTGTAAGCGAACTTTTGACATTCTTTCTTTTCTTTAATCGCTTAATTAAAAATATCGCACGAATCGGATGATTAATCCACGATTAAGCGCTCACCTTTCGTGAAATTCTTTTGTGGCGTTTTGAAAATGGTCAAAGAGGCGGATGCTTTAATTGCCGAATGGGCTTATGTGTCATTTGGATACCTAAATCTCTCGTAACCCATTGATACATAAGGCATAGCAGCAAATTTTTCTTTTTTGGGAAAAATTTGCTTTTTTGTGGTTCAAATGACACTGTGAAGAAGGGACTGTCGCACGGCTCCCAGAGATGGCTCTGCAAGGCGTGCGGGAAGCACTTTTCTAAGAAAAAGAAGGATTCCGCTTCCGAAATCCGGTCGCTCTACTCCAGCGGAAAGTACAGCCTGGACGACATATCAAAATTTCTAGGCATATCAAGAAGTACCGTATGCCGAGCCTTGCGAAATTATATTCCCGAACCCCAAACGCAAGACCCGCGCAAGATAATTGCGATGATGGACGCAACCTATTGGGGAACTAAAATCCCTTTTGCGTCGACACGGGGGAATTTCCGTCGAGTGCAGAAAAATGCTCATCTGGGAATATTTTTTTGGCTCCAGACCATATAAATAAGGGGCTGCAGGCCGTTTTAGGTATCCAAATGACACATAATGGAACGGATGCCTGTTTTCAGGTATCCGTTTGACACATAAGCCGAAAATTTTAACCTTTGTCTAAGGCGGAATATCGGATGTATCTCAAAAAAGGTTTGATATAAGTATCGTGCATTTTCTTGCATCTCATTTTAGCACTTTTGACAAAGATGTTCAAATAATGCCTAGTCCATTCCTCTCTAGTGCCGTTCCAGGATTGGTCTAATTCACATACATGAAATTGAATTTGCATAGCGGCTGCCCAGTTAATATATAATGTTTCTGGATTCGCCTTGAATAAATTTCCATGAAATGCTTTTGTAGCGGTGAGAGAGTTCCCCTTTTCTTTCCAATTGACTTCGATATAATCTATGCTAATGTTGTCAAATTCATTGTTGTCTATCATCAAAACGCAAGTTTTGGCTAGTTTGTATGCGGAGATGATATTTGGGGCCATAGCGGATTTTGAAATGTTTCTTGTCTTAACGTCAATGATGTCGTAAAATCCATTTTTGTAATATAAAATATCGGCTGTGTCGTTTTGTTTTTCTTCCGCGAATTTTCACCGTCAATGCGACTGATATAGGTTGAATCGGGAAGAAAAAAAGTTCCCTAGGGCTAGCCCCTGGGGAACCTGGCCGAAACTTTTCTACCTTGCCGATTCTACCAAAAAAGGACATGGCGGTGAGTCTCAACCAAGCACAAAGATACGAAATACGAGCGCTCAATGCGGCAAAGATCCCCCCGAAAAACATAGCCTTGCAGCTGAAGGTCCACAAATCCACAATCTACAGGGAACTAAACAGGGGCGGCGGCCGCCAGCATTACGACCCGGTCAAGTCGCAGGAACGGGCAGACCTCCTTGCCGCGACAAGTCACCTGCATTACGACTACGACGAGGACGACTGGAAAATCGTGGACGGGAAAATCAAGGAAGACTACTCTCCCGAACAGGTGAACGGACGCGCGAAACTCGATGGGATGGGTGTCCCTAGCGTCGCCACGATATACAGGCATGTGAACAAGGACGAGGACCTGAAGAAGCACTTGCGGCACGGCAAGAAACCATACCGTAAGCGCGGGGAGAAGAAGGACAAGAGAGGCCAGATTGTAGGCCGCGTGCCCATCGAGGAACGTCCGGCAATCGTGGACGAGAAATCACGCGTAGGCGACATCGAGATAGACCTGATAAACAGCGCGGACCATGACGCGAACCTGCTCACGATCAACGACAGGATGACGAATTACAGCCTGATAAGGTATCTTCCGACGAAGAACGCGAAAGACCTGAAGAGAACGCTTGTGAGGGCGCTGAAGGACTTTGAGAAAACGTTCGAAGTCAAGATTCTCACAATCACTTCGGACAACGGGAAGGAGTTCGCCTGTCACGCAGAAATAGCGAAAGCTATGAAGGCGGATTACTACTTTGCGAACCCGTACCACTCCTGGGAGCGCGGTGCCAACGAGAACATGAACGGTCTAATACGCCAATATCTTCCCAAGAAGGAGTCGTTCAAGGGAATCTCTCCCCGGAAAGTTCGCTGGATACAGGATAAACTGAACAACAGGCCTCGAAAAAGGCTTGACTTTATGACCCCTTTAGAGTATATTTATACGCAAGTTAAACTACAAACCTAAGTCGCGTTAGCGACGAAAATCCGCCTTCAAAGATATTTTCCGGCGACCATTCTTTTGTTGCTTTATCTCCTCTGCTAAGTAAAAATAATGCTGTTGGAGAATTCATCAGAGCATATCGTTGTTCAAGAGAGATATGCTTGGGGTGCTTTAGGTAGATGTCATTTAAATATTCAAATTGTTTGTAAATATTGTTTGGATATAACTGCTTTAATTTGTGATAGACGCATTTTTCAAAAGGCTCGCCAGCCGCATGTCCGGATAGTGTTCCGGCAGAAGATTTATTTGGGCGTTCAACCGTTTGATTTGCCATGCTGTTGATTATTTTGGTGAAATCTAAAATAGGTATGGTGTTTATCCTTGGAATAGAAAATTGAATTCGGAATTTATGTTGTTAAGATGAATAGGTAATCCATCCTTCAAGTAGTTTTGTACTTCGAGCGTGATACGATTGTGTGATGATAGTTCTTTTTGCGAGTTCCAGTTTATGGGTCTAAAGGGGATTGACGCGATAGGTGCTTCTGAAAATTCAACAATATCCCCTTTGACAATTCCATTAAGACTTAGCCAAGAAAAAACTCGGAAATTATTGAGATATGCCAGTATGTACTCTAACGATTCTTTAACGTTGTTTTTTTTGAAAACAGCCGTTACATCCTGTGTCGAGTAATAACCTGTTGGTGCATAGCAAAAGCGAAAATAATTTTTATTGGAAATCCGTTCTTTGCAGGGAACAAATATTCGTGGTTCTTTTCGTTCAAATTGCCTTTGATTACGGGGAAAAACAAATTCCCAATAGGGAATTTTACGGTTGTAGCTATATCGACTAGATAGCTCTTTTAAGTTTGGTTCAAAATGCTTAGCAAAGTTGGGGTATTTTATGCTGAATTCATAAGGAGTGATATTTTCTTGGATGAAAATATATGGAGTGCTGGATTTACTTGTATATGGGAGCATATCTTTTGCTTTGATTACCGGAATCAGGGCTTTTTGCTCCGCATCGTTTAGCTTGCATGCATTCTTGAATTGAAAAGCGGAATCAAGGCCGGATACCATTCCATTTCCAATATCACAAAAATCACCGATGGTATATCGCTCGTTGCCAAATAATGTAGTGCTTGGTTTTATGCAAGCTTGCTCGAATTTGAATATTTCTTGTTGTGCTGATTGTGAAGCCAGAACCCATCTATTATTTGCATTAAATTGAGGTATGACGACTTTATCAAAACATGTGCGGTTTGTTAATTCCTCTTGGGTTGGCAAAGCATGCCCTTTATTGTATTTATATAATTGGATTATTTTTGAATGCTGCTTGCTTTTGACATATCGAAAAATAATAAATGATGCGGTAACTTTTTCAAATAGAGGAGCCTCTTTGAAATGGTATATTTCGGAAAAATATCCATTTTGGCTCATATAATTTCTAAGAGAGGACGAGTTCGTTGTGTTTAGCCAATAATCTGTGCAAATAAATATCAACTCTCCGTTTTCATTTAAATGTTCTATACTTTTTAAAATGAAAATGAATAAATAATCGCAGAGGCTGTTAAAATATTTGTTCCACAGAAAATGGTTTGTCAGTTCCTTCTTTAATTCGGGTTCAAGATTTTTCCATCTAATGTATGGAGGATTTCCAATGACAACGTCATATTTTTCAAGCAGAGAAACCGGTAGAAAGCTTTGATATTTAACAAATTTGTATGGGGTCTCTAAAGTCCTGTCTATTTCATATGCGGAGATGTTGTTAAAATCTTGTTGAATGAGGCTGTCCAAGAAAACGCCTTTACCACATGCCGGTTCAAGAATTTTGCTGGCTTTCTTATGGGTTATTAGAGAGGTCATGAAATCTGCGATGACTTTAGTCGTAAAGTATTGCCCGTATTTGTTTTTTTGCATCATCGAACTCCTTAATTTCAAATTTACAATATAGCTATAAAATTCATTTTCCCTCATCTATTATGTTGGGAAAATGTGAAATTCAATAAAAAAAGCCCAGCTTGGCTGGGCTTATTATCCGTTTTGTCAATTTTTAACCTTAGCGGATGGAAATCGTGCGAGAGGCGTTCAATGCTCCGTTTGCTCGGACAATGTAATTTCCGGCAGGGATTTTGGACAAATTGAACTGGTGCGTTCCGGCGGAAAGGTTGCCGCTGTGCAGCGAACGGATGCGGACGCCGTTCATATCGAAGAGTTCCATGCGGATATTTGCCGGCTGGGAAAGTGTCAGGGTGACGGAATTTCCGATTTGGGAAAGGCGAGACGTTCTTGCAATAATCGCGTGGTGAATTCCTGCGACATAATCTTCGTTGTTGAAGACTATTTTGATTTCGGGAATTTGCACTTCCGTGTTGCCGAGGCTGCGGGAGAAGGCGTCGTATTTGTCGGCATTGAAATTGAAGAGGGTGTCCGTTCCGGCGACAAAGTCGTCGTAAAGGAGGGTTCCCGTGTAGCCTGTCGCGTAATTGGCCACGATGATGCTGAGAGTCTGGTTTCTGTCGGCGAGCGACGAAATGTCGAACGAACAGGTTTTCTTTTCTCCGGCGGCGACTTCGCAGGGGTCCGCAAAATTGTCCGTCCACTTCCATGCCGATGTCAGCTTGAAAATCAGGTGCAGCTGGGCGGTGCTGCTTCCGTTGTTTTTCACGGTGAAGGAAAGAGTACTCGCTTGGCTCAGGTCAAAAGTTTTCTGGTATTCGATTTGAGCATCGTCGTCGCCGTAAGTCACGGCCATCATGCCGTTTCCTGTGGCTTCTTCGATTTCTGCGTCCTTGATTTTGATGCTTGCGGAATCGGTCGCCCACAGTGCTTTCATCGCTTCGAGTGCCGGATCAATCGTGTAGGTGTATCCGCCGAACTGCGATTCCGTCTTGTCGCCAATGTATTGCCAAGCGAGTGCGCCCGCATATCCGCTGTCGAGAGCGATGCGGTAGCATTCTTCGGTGGAAATTTGCGTCTTGGCGGCCATGGAGTTCGTGTAAGTGGTGCCTTTCCAACCGCTGGCGGGGAATTCGCCGATAATCAGTGGCTTGCTTGCGTCAAAGGCGTATTTGCTGGCGAGGGTTTTGGCGGAATTGCGGAATGGGGAAATTTCGTCCGCCTGATAATAGGGATAGTAGTGCGTCTGGAAAAAATCCAAAGTTCCGTTCGCTTCGCCGCCCGCAGCAATCAGTGCGGCATCGTTCCAGTATTTTTGGTATTGGATGTTCACGCTCCCGGTGGAAACCAGCAATTCGCTGTTGGCGTTGTGGATAGCTGCGGCGACTTTGTTGGTGAATTTCTGGAGCTTGGAAAGCTCCATTTTTTCGGCTGTCCAGCCGTTGCATTCGGTCGTCATGCCTTCGGGTTCGTTGAAAACTTCCCATGTCATGAGCGCATTGTGGTTGCCAATCGCTTTGACGACGGGATTCAGAACGTTATTGATAAAGGCAGTCGTTCCTTCGTCCGTAAAAAGCTTCTTGTTCGCTTCGATATCGAGCTTCTCGTTGTAGAGTCCCCATTGATTCGGTTCCATCAGGTTGTGGCTGAAAAGGCACATGGAAACCATTACGCCGTATTCTTCGGCGATGTCGAGAGCTTTTTTCATGTTGTTGATGGTGTTTTCTTTAAGTCCCGAAACGAGGTGCGTGGTTTCATTGATAGCGGGGCTTTGGCTCATATTGTTGAAGAGCCACCAGCGGATGGCGTTTCCGCCCGCGGCACGCGTTCCTTCGACCGCTTTTCTCCAGGCGTTTTCGTTGAGGGGCGAGTCGCCGACGTCGGAGTTGTAATCGGCCCAAGCGAGGTTCGTTCCGCTGAAGAAAATCTTGTTGCCGTTATAAAGAAAATCCGTTCCTTGGATGGTGAGGCCCGGTGCCGCGCAAAGCGCGCCTGCGGTGAGGCTGGCAAAGGCTATCGATTTTGAAAATAAATTCATCGTTTCTCCTTCAAAAGAATGCTTCTTAAAAATAATCTAAAAGGATGGATGGAGATGTTCGACTGTCGAAATTTTACGCCGGGAAAGGGAAATTGCGCTTTGAGGCGAGATTGTACCCATGGACATTGAACGCGATTTCTAGTTTTGGGGTTTATATACAAAAGTCACCCGATTTGCTTGTATGAGTGGTTAGCGACTAGCGGCGAGTGGTTGACTCCTTTCGACTAGTTCGATAAACGGCTGCTGAGCTTCGGTTAGTGAGCTTGCCGAACTAGTTGATGCAAAGCGGGTTTAGCGCGTTTTCACGTGAAAACGGCTACAAAATGTGTAGGCTACAGTCGTCATTGCGAACCCGCCAAGGAGAAAAACAGTCACATTTGAAAGCGACTGTCACCCCGAACCCCGGAGGGGTTATACGACACTTGTCAATTTATTGACTTAGTGGAGTTATACTCGAAGTGTAGAAGCAATCCTTTTTCCGCAGACAAGATTGCCACGGCGCTATCGCGCCTCGCAATGACGAGGTGCCAGCACAGATTGCTTCGGCTGCGCATCCCTGAAACTTGGAATCTCCGATTCCATAGTTGAAGTATCCCTGAAAGGGACAATTCGCCTAAGGGAACAAGTTCCCAAGGCTCATGGGGCCTTACTCGCAATGACGCGGTGCCTGCACAGATTAAGTATCTCTGGAAGAGACAATTTGCCTAAAGGAATTAGTTCCCAAGACTCATGGGGCTTTGCATCCCTGAAACTTGGAATCTCCGATTCCATAGTTGAAGTATCCCTGAAAGGGACAATTCGTCTAAGGGAACAAGTTCCCAAGGCTCATGGGGCTTTGCATCCCTGAAACTTGGAATCTTTGATTCCGTAGTTGAAGTATCCCTGAAAGGGACAATTCGCCTAAGGGAACAAGTTCCAGGTTATCGGGGAAAATCTATACAATTTAATCGAACGGATGGCGGAATATTGTTTTTTGCTTGCAACCATCTCTGTAAAATATTCGCAACGTGTTCCTTTGATCTTTTTTCGGACATCTTTCTGCATTTTTTTGATGGCCAGGAAAAAAACGGCGCCGATGGCTGTTTTGAATCGGATGGAAAAACAAACAGGAGCTTTCTAATTCAGTAGGAAAGGCGTTTTACGCCGAGGTCGGGATTCTAATTCAGTAGGAAAGGCGTTTTACGCCGAGGTCGGGATTCTAATTCAGTAGGAAAGGTGTTTTACGCCGAAGTCGGGCTTCTAATTTTGTAGGAAAGGTGTTTTTCGCCAAAGTCAGGATTCTAATTCAGTAGGAAGGGTGCTTTTCGCTGAAGTCAGGGTTCTAATTTTGTAGGAAAGGCGTTTTTCGCTGAAGTCAGGATTCTAATTCAGTAGGAAAGGTGCTTTTTCAAAGCGGCTTATTGAAAGTTTTTCTATTGCGCTTCCTTTCGCGAATTTTGCAGCCTGTTTATGGTTTTTGCGCAAAAGAAATGGGACTTATATACAAAATCCACCCGATTTGCTTGGTTGGTGCCCTTCGATAAACTCAGGGACCGTCGGTTAGTGCACCTCGGCAAGCTCGGTAACCGCTTGTCGAACTAGTCGAACCATGGTTAGGGATTAGTGGTTAGTTGAAAGTTGGGAGTTGGGAGTTGGGAGTTGGGAGTTGAGGGTTGAAACTGACAACTGAAAACTGATAACTGAAAACTGAATTCCCCTTGTGAAAAAGAAATCCACGCTTTGAAAAAAAAATTATTTGAGGGAATTTGGAGGAATATTCTATATAATTCCCTAATTTATCTAGTTTTGGTCAAAAGAATTTTCGCCCAAAGGAGTTTTGTTTTGAAAGGACAAATAAAAAAGGCTCTTCATCAACATGTGTGGGTGGCTTCGCCCCCCTTTTTTGTTGACTTTCGCCTAAATTAAACAAAAAATGGGCTATTTTCTAAAATTTAATCGCCAAAAAAAACAGAAGAAAAAGCCCATGTCAAAATTATACAAATCCATCTTCAATGTCAACGGCTGTACTGTCGTCAAGCAGGAGCAAACCGATACCACGGTCACAATCACGGTAAGACTCACCAAGGGCAACGCCAGCAGGTGCGGCTGTTGCGGGCGAAAAGGGAAACTCTACGACAACGGCCGGGAACAGAGGGTGTGGCGGACGCTCGATCTCGGCACGAAAATGGGCTTCATCAAGATGGACACCTACAGGGTGAAGTGCAGGAAGTGCGGCGTAAAAACCGTGAAGGTGCCGTGGGCAAGCCACAGGTCAGGCTTCACCGACGCCTTCGAGCAGCAGGTCGCATGGGCCGTATGCAGCATGTCGAAAAAGGCTGTCGCAAAGCAGCTACGCATCGCCTGGAATACCGTGGGAGAAATCGTCGACCGCGTATGGGAACGCCTGGACACAAGGCCTATCAAGGCAGGCTGCATCTTCAGGCGCATAGGCATCGACGAGACCAGCTACAAGAAAGGGCACAAGTACATAACGGTGGTAGTGGATCACGACAGGCGCTGCGTGATCTGGGTGCACGAGGGCTACGGGAAGGAGGTGCTGGACATCTTCATGAGGGAACTCAGCGAAGAGCAGCGCAAGGGCGTGGAGCTTGTGACTTGTGATGGCGCCAAGTGGATAAGGTCAAGCATCGAGGAGTTCCTGCCCAATGCCGAGCGGTGCGTGGACAGCTTCCATGTCGTACAGTGGGCGACGGATGCCCTGGACAAGGTCCGTGTGGAAGCCTGGAGGGAGGCCCGCAAGGAAAACCGCAATCCGAAACGGGGCCGAGGCAGGCCCACGAAGGACAGCGTCCCGAAGGACCGCACCGCGGAGGGGATAAAGAACTCCAGGTACGCTCTGGGCAAGGCTCCAGAGAACCTTAGCGAAAGCCAGCAGAGAAAAATAGAGCTCATAGCCAGCCGCTATCCGCGGCTCTACAGGGCATACCAGCTGAAGGAGGAGCTGCGCATCATCCTGAAGATGGGCTATGCCGATGCCAGGGAAAATCTGGACAGGTGGCTGTGGCGTGCAAGCCACTCACGCATCGGCTCAGTAAAGGATCTGTACGCAAAGATCAAGCGTAACTACGACGGAATCCTCAACACAATCAGGCTGGGCGTGTCAAACGCAAGGATCGAGGCGACGAACAACAAGATAAAGCTACTGATACGGACTGCCTATGGCTTCAGGAATATGAACAACATGCTGTCGCTGATAATGTTGAGCTGTGCCTATGTAGATGTAAAGATAGCCTACGAATGGGAATCGGAATCGAGAGAATCATCTAGCAAGGCAGCCTAAATGCTACCACACATATTGATGATGCCTCATAAAAAACGTCATTTGTGGAATGATTTTGTTGGGGGCGTTTTGCGCTTGCAGCTCGCCGACGGTTTCGCCGGAAGAAGATTCGCCTGTTTCCGCAAATTCTTCGAGTTCTGTTGCCGTTGTAACAAGCAGTTCTTCTGTTTTTTCCAGTTCATCCGCTTTCATTCTCAGCAGCTCTTCGGCTTCGCTCTCGGCCATTTATGAAGGCGTCGAAATTTCCGGGCTTTATACGACCAGGGATTCTGTCGCCGCTTATCTTTGCAAATTCGGCGCGCTCCCGAAAATCTATGTCGATAAGGATTCCGCACAAACGCTTTATGAATTATCGGGAAAAAGCTTTTCCAAGTGGAATTTCAATCCGTATCAGGAGTTGGGCGTGATGGTGGGCGGAGATTCTTTCGGGAATGCGGAAGGAATGCTTCCCGGTGAAAACTATCGGGAATGCGATGTCGATTATTCCGGGGAAAATCGGGGAACAAGGCGGCTCGTTTACGGCGACTCCTGCGAAATCTATTTTACCGCGGATCATTACGAAACGTTTGAACGGCTTGAGTTTTGAGGGATGCTGTCACAAGAAAGGCCGGATTCAGAATCCGGCCTTTTGAAATTTTGTTTAGCGAAGTAGAAGTTTGTGGGAGAATGTCCTGCCCTTTTCGCGGATTTGGAGAATGTAGAGTCCGCGGGAGAGCTTGGAAATGTCGAGGCTGTGCGCACCTGCGGTGAATTTGCCGGAAATTTTTTGGATGCGTTTGCCCGTGGGCGTGTAGAAGAGAACGTCCGCGCTTTCTTGCAGGGTGAAGTGCAGTCGATTCTGCCTAATGGAAATGTGGAATGTTCCCGCTTGGGAGGATGTCGGTATTTGAGTGGAAACGTTTTCCCAGCCGGGCATGGTTTCCAGTTTTAAAATGCGGTCATCGGCGAGATTCTTTTTCCAAACATCATTGGAAGTCTGGTTCAAAAATCCCGAGCCCCAGGTGTTATACCACGGCATCCAGAAAGACCAGACGGATCCATCCGTGTGCATGCTGTCCACGTCGGGAATCGGTCCGTTTTCCGTTAAGGCGAGCATTTTTTTTGCGCCGAGCTCATCCACCATTTTATTGAAGTATTTAACGTTCGAGGAATTGTCGTTGGCATTGTTGTAAATATCCACACCGATAATATCCACATATTCGTCGCCGGGGTACCATGCCGGATTGAGTGCTCCGAAGTCGTAGCCGATTGCGGGATCGCGTTCGATGTTCCAGACCCAAATCAGGTTCTTTACGCCGTTCGTGTTTGTCATGCGGTCATAGACGAGTTTGTAAAGCGCTTTGTAACATTCCGCACCGCCGACTCCCCACCAGAACCAGCCTCCGGCGGCTTCGTGGAGCGGTCGCCAGATGGCAGCCACGCCAGCTTCTTGAAGTTCTAGAAAATGGGCGGAAAGCTTATCCACGTCGGCCATCAGGAGCGCGTATTCGTCGGAAGCCGGGTTGATTTCTTGGCAAGTGGAATCTTTGAAAGCCTTGGTGTAATTGAAGCAGGTGTTTTCTGCGGAAGAAGATTGAACGCCTTCCGTGCATCCGGCATTTTTGAAACCGCTGTTTTTGGTATAGAAAACCGTGTCTTCGCCGACTTTCCAGTGCCAGGTGAATGCCGGGATGCCACCTTTTGCCCAAAGCTCTTTGGCCATGCGCACATTGTTTTCGGTATAGCCTATGAACCAGCCTTCATCGGAATGGCCGCCGGCGGCGAAGAGCATATCGAATCCGCCGAGAGCCGGGTTGTAGCCGCTCCGTTCCTTGAAAAGCCGAATGTCCTCTTGCCCGAGGAAGGTCGTCTTTTCGTCTTCAAACGAGCAGGAGTCGCTGGGAACGCATTTTTCAATCAGCTTCATGTTGCCGTAATCGTAGTTGAATGCGTTGTCGCCAATCATCATGCCCGAAACGGTTTTGCTGCCGAAGTTCTGCAAGAGGAATGCCTTGAGTTTGTAGGCGCTTTCGGTTGCGCCCGCTGTGACGGGAGAGCCGTCGATGTCGAATACGATGGCCGGGTGCATTTCCACGGAAAGATAGTCGATGTTTGTGGATCCGCCGGAAAGTTTGATTTCGTTTGTTCCCGCATTGAGCTTGGCGCTTGTTTCGAGAATGTAAGTTGTGAATGCGCTGTCTGGGGAATTGGTGAGGAAGGATCCGACGCTTTTGCCGTTGACGGAAATTTCCGTATTGAACCAATCGTATTGCTTGACCCAGATTTTTGTGGAAATATCATAAATGCCGGATTCTTCGACGGATACTTGGAAAGTGAAGCCTTGCGCTGAAACGTATTTGCCCCCGGAAACGCTTGCGCTGTCCCGAACGGTCGCTGTCGGGTTGTTTGCCGTTTGGTCTTCTGCTTCGTAGATGGTCGCTTGCGCGGTTGCCGCTGCTAACGCGAGGAGCGCGGGCAATAGCTTTGAAATTTTCATTTTAACACTCCTTTGATTTCTTTTAAAAATAATTTTTATTTGGCGGTGAAGTTTTCGTTTGGAATTCGGTTTTTTGTCAAGAAAGGCAGAATTTCAAATTCATTCCTCAAGTTTTCCGCCCCAAAGCGATAATGCCAAATAGGTTATTGCAGGTAAAAGAATGGATGGGGAAAGAGGCGGAAAAATTGCAGCGGGAGTCGGATAGGGTTCGAATCCATTTCGGGCTCCACTAAAAATTTGATTCATTTTGAATGCACTTCGTGGCTGGGGCAAGGAATTTGGTAACGGAAATTGTCGATGGCATTGAAGGGGGTAGGAACACTGCGCACTTTCAATAGCTCTAATGCCTTGAATCTAAAGACTGCTGATGATTTCTTCCAGTTCTTTGTCCTTGAGTTGCTTTTCGAAGTGTACTTTGACTCCCTCGGACTCCATGTTCTTGAAGAACACCTTGGCGGATTCTATTTTCAGTTTTTCGCCGCCTCGCAAATCCTTGTCGGCGTCTTCGACATCCTTGCATTCCACAATCAGGTTCAGTTCATTCTTGCCCTTTCGGCGAATGATGTATATAAAGTCCGGGCTGTAGGTTTCGCCGAGAATGGTCGGAATGCGGATGGTGCTCTTGGGAATCTTTCCATAAACTTCCACGCCTTCGATACCGTTCAGGATGTCGGATTTTTCCAGCGGCGAATCGTAGGCGATGCTGTCGTAAAGGTACTTGTCAGGCACCTTGCCGCTGTCCCCGAATTTGCCCACGAGTCCCTGCGATATGAACTTTTCCGCATTTCCTTTTTCGTCGTTGAGCCAAGTCTTTTTAATTCGGGTGCGGCTCACTTTCTGGTAGCAGAACCGTCCCTTCAAATGTTCGATTTTCCAGTTGTGAATTTTCTGGCATACGTTAAGAAGCGTACGTTCGTTGAACATCACCTTCCCGCCCTTGTTTGCAAAATCGCACAGGGCCTTGTGCATCAGCGTTACGGGCACGGATTCCTTGGACTGGACGCGTTGCAGGAATTTTCCGTAAGCAATCGGGCGTTCCACTTCGTAATTGTCGCCACAGGCGTCCTGCACACTCGCTACGCCATTTTCAAACGAAACGACATTGCGCACGCTTTTAGAGATTGTCTTCTGGAAAAGCGACTGGTCCATCAAACCCGGCAAAGCCTGTTCCAGTTCCGCATTCAGGCTTTCATCAAAAGTCAAGAGATAGTGTTCGTTCATCTTGAGCCAGAGTTTTTTCAACGCCGCGTATTTTTCGCTGCGAATGCCGATGCGTTCGCCTTTGGTTTTCTTGTTGCGGTCGATAATGCGGCGTTCCGCATCGCCTCTGCGATAAAGTTCAGGATATTCCGCTTCGAAGGCTTCCGCATTCTCCGAGACAATCGGATAGCCGGGCATATCGATTTTGCGAATCTTGATAAACTTCTTTCCAAACAATTCGGCAAGCAAATCTTCAGCCTCTTGGCCGCACTTCTTGGCAAACGCTTCAAGCTGCTCATCGGTCAGATACAACTGTTCTGCTCGTTCGCCATTGATTTCATCCACAAGTTTTTGAGCAAATTCCTTTTCGGAGTAATCGACGATGTAATTGAGTACAAAGTTTTCGCCGGTCACGCGCTTTCCGTATTCGTTCACGGGAAGTCTAAGACCGCGACCGACTTCCTGCAACTTGCTGATTTCGCTACCACTGCTGCGGAGTTTTGCGATGGTAAAAACATTGGGGTTGTCCCAGCCTTCCTTAAGCGTCCATTTGGAAAATATAAAGCGGCGCGGATTATCAAAGGAAAGTAGCGATTTCTTGTCGTGCAGAATTTCCGTCACTTCCTGGGCAACGGCCTCATCTGAGCTTTCGTTATCCTTTGCAAAATATCCGCCGTGAGTTTTCGAAATGTCCTCCAGCGACTTTTCCAGATACGCCCTGTAATCATCGCCATCTTGCAACGACTCTATTTTCTGCTTGATTTCTCGTTTCAGTATTTTCTCAAAAGAGATTCGCAGGTATTCGGATTTTTCATCCCAATCGTGACGGTAAGCCGAAATATCATCTATAAAGAACAGGGCAAGCGTCTTTATCCTGTCTTCGCGTTTGAAATTTTCTTGCTCCGTTTCCAAATGTCGGCGAATTGCCATCGTGAGCATGGCTTCTTGGTAAGCGGTCGCATACATATCGGGCGTAAGGGAATCGCCTTCTTTCAGAACAACTCCGTTGCTTAAACGCACTATCCCCTTCTCAAAATCTTCGACGGCAAGATTCCCGAAATTCTCGTGGATGTTGGAAAGAGGAATGTTTGACGCCAAAGACTTTTGATGCTTTTTGCCAAGTGCATCTGTCCAACTAAATTTCACTTCTTCATTTTTCGAATCAATTTCTGTTGCTTTGATTTTAACATTTTCGGCATCTTTCAGCGGATCGATATGTTCCTTGGCGATTCCCTTAATCAGATTTTGGTGAAACGACTCGTATGCATCCAAATTATAGACAAGATTCTTATAATCCTTGACGGTTTTCTTGTTCTTGCCGCGACCTTCGCTCTTTTCGGGATAAGTCGCGCCGAAGCGGATAAGCATTTGCGGGCAAAGTTTGTTCATGATTGCAGCCATCGCCTTGTTTTCGGAGGCAAAGCGGTGCGGTTCGTCAATAATGACCACAGGGCGAGTCGCCTTTAGCGCATCGAGAGGGCAATAGAAGTTGTCAATGCCGTAATCAAAATCGTCCTTCGCATAGTTCGAATTGGTAAGCAATTGGCTATTCAGCAAGAGGACGGAAATATATTTATCGGAATCGCCCGGGTTTTGGTAGAAATTCGAAACCGCCGAAGGGAAATTCTTTTTCTTGTTCTTGGATTTTTGTTCCGTTCCTTCAAACAAACGGATTTCCGACTTGTAATCGCAGGTATTTTCAAAATGTTTCTTGACATCGGGATCGTTTAAAAAACTGGATGCGCCCGCCTTGATGGATTTGCCCGGGACAACAAGGATAAATTTCGACACGCCCAGTTGCCTGTGCAATTCGTGAATAGTCTCCGTATAGACGTAGGTCTTGCCCGTTCCGGTTTCCATTTTGACATCGATGTAAAGACAAGGCTTTTCGGCAATCCCGAAGGGTTCCGTTGCCGAAACAAAACTTTTCATGTCTGCAGAGAAATTCGTTTGCAATGCGGACAATGCCTGCTTGATTTTTTCGTCGTTCGGATAAAGATTTCTATTGGCGGCGTAATTTAAGGACTTTTTCGTTTGCAGCGTCTCCGTCACGTTCAAGATGCTGTCAATGGCTGCCCGTTGGTGGGGCAAATCTTTTTCGAATTGCAATTCCATGGCGGCCCCCATTAGTAACGGATTTCAAGGTTGATGTCGATACCTTCGACACTCTTGATGTTGCCTTTCAGAGTTTCTAGGGCGGTAATTCCGAAACTGTAGCCGAACACCACGATGTGCTTGGGCTTAAATTCCTTGTCTTCGTCGTACTTCTTGAACAGGGCTTTCATGTGCTTGGATCCGATATCCTTGTCAATCAGGTAGAGGTAATCTTTTACCTTGTAAGCGGTATAGCCATCAAGATCGATTGTTTCGACAGATGCATTGAATGTATGTCCGTCATCGACCATCCATGTGGCGAGAACGGTTTTGCTTCCGAAAGCCTTGAGAATGTTGTCTGCGCCGAAGTTCGGGTTGGGCACGAATTTTTCCAGCGCGTCCAAAGTTTTTTCCTTGGGCTTTTCGATGCTGTAATGCTTGAAGCCGAAATCGCATTTCGCATCGGGATGTTCGCTCTGGATTTTTGCTGCGGCACGGCGTATGCGCTCCATGCCGATTTGGTCAAGGGTGTGGGGTTTGTTGATGGAATCGAGGAACTTGATGGCATTCTTCGTTGTTTCGCTGGGTTTTGTTACGGCATCCAAATTTTCTGGAAGTTGCACTGCAATAAACTTCCTTCTTCCTTCATTTTCTGAAGCGTTTAATTGTAAAATTGAATGAGCTGTTGTTCCACTTCCAGAGAAAAAATCCATAATGACATCATTTTTCTCCGTTGAAAAATTCAAAATTCGTGCAATCACATTTAATGGTTTTGGATTATCGAACACCTTCTTCCCATCAAATAAATCTGCTACCATTTTAGTCGAAGCTCTATTGTCTTCATAAATGATGGATTTAAGAGCATCTGTTGCCGTTTCAATTCGTTGCTTTATGTGAGGTTGAGTGCTATGATCTTTGCCCCATTCTACTTGCCCAGCATTTGCATAATTCCAAAAAGTTGTTTCCGGCCAACGCCACCCATTAGCTGGTATTGGGCAATTTCTTCCAGTGACTGGGTGAGGAATATCAAACATATATCCACCCGGATGAGGGTTAGAAGAATTAGTCGAACTGCTGTATACACCATTTTCATCAACATTATTGTAGTGTGCAACGGATTTTAATCCCAAATCAAGTTTATTGTCCTTTATCCATTTTCTCAACTTTTCCTGTATTTTTTCTAAATCAGTTTCACGCTCTTTTATCTTTTCATACTGTTCCTTAATTTTCTTTGCCGCTTCACTTTTTAATATCCAATTTTTCACCAAATCTTTATTTCTTGCAAAACACAACATGTATTCGTGTTCTGTACAAATTTGTCTTGGATTGTTATCCGTTGCTGTTTGAATAATCAACTGACCGCAAAAATTCTCCTCCCCAAATATTTCATCACACAAGATTTTCAAATTCGCTTGTTCGTTGTCGTCGATGCTGATGAAAATCACGCCATCATCCTTGAGCAAATCGCGAGCGAGTTTCAGACGCGGATACATGAACGTGAGCCACGCCGCATGGGACCGCGAACCGCGTTTTTTCATCTTCAAAATTTTTTGTGCGCGCTCGGGTTCGTCAATGCCCAACTTTTCTTGCAAATCCTTTTCGCTAAAATCGAAGCTGTCGTTATAGACAAAATCATCGGAGCCGGTGTTGTAGGGCGGGTCGATGTAAATACATTTCACCTGTCCTTCGTAGGAGCGGCGCAAGTGCTTGAGGACTTCCAAGTTGTCGCCTGAAAGGTAAAGGTTTTCGCTGTCCTTGTTTTCGTTCTTCCTGTTGTTTTCTTCGTCGGGGACAATCACCGTCTCGGTGTCGAGTGCGTAAAGCAGCCGGGCGTAATCCTTGCCTAGAAAATTGAATGTCTCGCGTTCTTCGACCACCAGGTGTTTGTCACCCACGGCATGTTCCGCCCAATAACGGATGGCATCGGCATCTACCGTTCCCTCTTTTCCGAAGGCGTTCGGAATCAGCGCTTTCAATTTTTGGAGAAGATCGTTGTTTGGGTTCACCTTCTCGTTCTTTTGTATGATGTCGCGTATCATCGGGCGGTTCCTTATCGTTGCGAGTTCCGCCCTGCGTGCGTTCCGTCCACTAAAAAAGGCGTGGAGTTGAATGCAATTATTGTACTTCGAGGCTCTAGCAAAGCCTTGTTTACCAATACCGCAAACAACCCACGCCCCAATCGGGACGTGAGCAGTCTGCCCTATTCTCGTAAACGGTGAAACTGCTAGATTTCGAAGTAGAGATTAGAGCAAATACTCAATAAAACGGGCGCTCCGCACTTTTCGGTACGGGGCTATGTCGTGGGGAAAATTAGAAAAATGCGGAGCTGATTGCCGGGAATTGGAAAGTATGCCGACAAAACTCGCAAGATTATTGTGTTGTAACCTTCCTAGGACGGCGAACGAGATTTTCCCGTTTCGCGCCCAAGTGCGGGGAGACAAACGTAGTTTCCACGAATGCCGAAACATGGAGGAAAAATGAAAAAAGTGAACAGCGTCCTTTGTCTCGCCGAAATCAACTGGCTTGGAAATTCGATGGCGGCGCATTACAAAAACGCCGATCCGACCCCTAATCACTCAAAGTCCTTAAAAACCTGATTCTCTCGCGGATATGTCTCCAAAGGCCTGTATTGCCTGACGGCTTCTTTTTTCTAGAAAGCGTTCAAGTACAGGGTTTTCGCTAAGGAGAACAACGTCCTTTTTGATAAAAACATCGGCTCTTCTCGGATGGTTGAGGGGTCGTTTTAACTTCCCACTAGCAACGTAGCCGCAATCCTTACACGTTGAACAGATAGAACATAATGTCGCCGTCTTTAACGACATAGTCCTTGCCTTCCGTCCGGACGACGCCGGCTTCCTTGGCGGCATTCCAGGAACCGTGCTTCCGGAAATCTTCAAAGGCGAGGGTCTCGGCGCGGATGAATCCCTTTTCAAAATCGGAGTGGATGACGCCGGCGCATTGTGGAGCTTTGGCTCCCTTTTCAAAAGTCCACGCGCGGCATTCCTTTTCGCCGGCGGTAAAGAATGTCTGGAGCCCGAGAATCCGGTAGCCTTCGCGCACAACGGAATCGAGTCCGGATTCTTTCATGCCGAGTTCTTTGAGGAATTCTTCTTTGTCCGCGGCTTCCATTTTGGAAAGCTCCTCTTCGATTTTTCCGCTGATGACAACGACGGAAGTGCCCTGCTTCGCGGCAAATTCTTTCAGGCTTTTGACGTATTGGTTTTCGGTGCCGATTTCATCTTCGCGGATATTGGCGCAGTAGAAGAGTGGCTTGGCGGTAAGGAGGGCGAGGTCCTGCACTATCGCATCGAGGGCGTCTCCGTTTTTGCCGACAAATTCCCGTGCGCTTTTGCCTTCTTCGAGTCCTTTTTTCAGAATGCTACAGGCTTCGGCGTTTTCCTTGGCTTTGGCATTTCCCGTGCGAGCGGTTTTATTTTCGTTCGCCAGACGCTTTTCCACCGATTCCAGGTCTTTTAAAATCAGTTCGGTTTCAATGATGTCGATGTCCCGGACTGGATCAACGGAACCGAGAACGTGGGTGATGTCCTCGTCGTCAAAGCAGCGGACGACTTCCATAATGGCGTTGCATTCCCGAATGTGCGTCAGGAACTGGTTGCCAAGGCCTTCGCCTTTGCTGGCTCCTTTGACAAGTCCTGCGATATCGACAAATTCCGTGACGGCAGGGACGATGGATTTGGGGTGGTAAACGCTGACGAGTTCATTGAGGCGCCCGTCAGGAACGCTGACCATGCCGACGTTGGGTTCAATGGTGCAAAATGGGTAGTTGGCGGCTTCGGCGCCTGCATTTGTAATCGCATTGAAAATCGTACTTTTGCCGACGTTGGGAAGACCGACGATGCCGCATTTGAGACTCATGTTGAACTCCTTTTGAAACGCGTCCAAATCTAACAATTTTTTGGGCAAGCGGCGTTCGTTCAAAAAATGAGATGCTTCGAATTCCCGAAATAGGCAGTCGTGGCGATTCGGCTGCGCTGTTAATAAAAAATCCTCGTGCAAAAATGCCAGGCCGGTTTCATTCCTAAAGCATTTTTTAGTAAGTTGTGTTTATGCGTTGGATTTCATGGTTTCGATTTTCTGTGGCGTTGGGCGTTTGGGTTTTAGGGGCGTGCGCCGGGAATGGGCAATCGTCGGGAGCAAAGGATTCTCCGGGGGATTTCGGGTGCGAGGATTGCGGCGAGCAAGGGGAAATGGAATTGGAAATTTTTGACGAGCGGAAGTTTGTGGAGATGCACCCCAAAATCACGGAAGCTTTTCGGACCGTGTCGACGGTTGGCAGTTTTCCGACGCAGAAAGTTTTTGCCATGTGTCCCGAAGGAAGTAAAATTTGCCATAGTTTCAGCGACGACGCGGTGGATTTTGATTTGGCGCATTTTGAAGATTCCCTTTTGGCGGGCCGCTTTCCGGAGGCGAAGCGCGAACAGATGCTGGAAGGTTTAAGAATTCCCGAAGAAGATTCCCTGTGGATTCGGGAGGCGTTGCGGAAAATTCTTTCGACGGCTTTGGTCGATGGCAAATCGCTTTTGGATACGGCCTTTTGGAAATCCCGAACGGACGATTCCGAAATTTATTCGCGTTTTGAACGGGAAATCCCGCGGGAAATTCGGCGGGAACTGGCCGCGGTGTCGAAGCGTTACAATGTGCGCTATTTGACCATTCCCGTTTTTGTCCGGGTTGAAATTTTACCGAAACTGGGGAAGAGCGGCGGCTTTCGCTGGATGTCCCTGTGGACTCTTTGGGATGCGCGCTTGGGAAATCTACTGTTTTTAAGTTATGAAGAATTTGGTGCCAAAACCAAGAGCCGGATTGCTCCGGAGCGTCATTGGGCGAAGCCTTTTGCAGAACGATTGGGAAAAGACATTCTTTTAGATCCGCAGAAGATTGAAAATCATTAGGCTCCTGTGTTCAAACTAAAATTCCATTTCCGGCTTATGGGGCGAGCATCCCCGAAGCAAGTTGGTGGCTAGTGCCCTTCGACTAGTTCGGCAAGCGGTTGGAAGTTGGAAGTTGGAACTAATAACAGATAACAGATAACAGATAACTGATAACAGATAAGGTTAGCGTTCTGTAAGCGCAAGAAAACCGAGCAGATAGAGCATGCCGTCGTAATAGCGCCAGGTGCCTGTAGGAACGGGGGCGTTCCAGAAAGCGTTCAGAAAATAGGCGGCGAGTTCTTTGTCTTGTAAAAGGGAAAAATCGAGCGCGCCGGTGGCAGCTGCGTTCATGGCGATAAGTCCGGTTGTGATGGGACGGGAATTCTCGCAGGGAATGCCGTTTAAGCGGTAGTCGGCGCGTGGATTTTTTTGCGACTTGAAAAAACGGAGCATCTTTCGGATCGTTTCTTGGGCAAAATTTTTGGCGAGCAGATGTTCCTTTTCGCAAATGCCGGGAATTTCCCAGTTGGCGTCTAAAGCCAGGTTGTAGGCGACGCGCCAGGCGTCCCCGCTAAAACAATCGCTGTGAGGCGAGAACGCTGTGGATTTGGGTGAACCGTCAAATTCAGCGTAGTCCGGAAAAAGTCCCGTGTCCGGATGGGCTGCGCATTTCAAAAAGGCGACGCTTTGCTTGTAAACGGATTCCCAGAAAGTATCCTTGGTTTCTGCAGCAAAGAGGCGGTAAAAGGCGAGGGTGTGGTAACTCGGGTCGGTAAAATCGTTGCCCTCCACGGGAGAAAATCGGACGAGAAAATTTTCCGGGTCGAACATGGCGCGCACTTTTCCTGCGGGCTTTTTATGCGCCATCGCGTGGAGAAGTTTCAATGCTTCGTCTCGGTATGCGTTGTTTCCGAATCGGCGAGCCGCCAACAGAAGTGCCGCTGCAAAATATTCTTCGCCATCCGGGGCGGATCCTGCATCCATTTTGAAAAATTGCCTCTGACGTTTTTTGTCGAATCCGACTTGCCATGCAAAATAGGGAGCGTCATCGGTTTCTGCATTTTGCAGATACGTTTTTGAAAATTCCCAAAGGGCTTGGAAAAGTTCCAGAAGGCCGAGTTTGGCGGCGATATACATCCCGTAACTCATTCCCTCGCTTCGGATGTCCGAATGCCCGATGTCGATAATGCATTTGTACTGCTGAAAGTCGAAGCAGATTTTTTCGCTGGAGTCGTTTCCTTCAAAAAGACTGTGGAATGCGCTCTGGATTTTTTGCTGCACTTCGGCGGCGGATTTGCCGATGAGTTGAAACGGATTGTTCATTTGGAAATGTCGCGTTTGCTTGCCCGAAAAAATTCATCGAAAATGGAAAGCAGGGAAGAGCCGTTTTGGAATAGCTTCGTCTGCATTCCGATGGCGGTTGCTCCACGGATGTCACGGTTCGGATCGTCGCCGACGAACAGGGTGTTGGCGGGGTTGGTTCCAAGGCGTTCCAGTGCGATCTGGAAAATTTCGGGCTCGGGTTTTTTGTGGTGGACTTCGCTGGAAATCACGACGGCGTCGAGCATTTTGAGAAGTCCGTGCTTGCGCAAAACTTTACGGACGTGGGGCCCGTGCTCAAAATTGGAAACGATGCCGATGCGGACTTGCTGCCGTTGCAGTGCCTGTAAAAGGGGAATCGCTTGCGGGTGAAGCGGAACCATTCGCTGCCAGCGGTTCATGGAAGTGGCTGCGGTGTGCTTAATCCAGTTTACATCCGGAGAAATTCCAAAGTGTTCGGCGAGAATTTTCAGGCGCGATTCATAAAGGGTGAAACCCTCTTTTTCGGGGATGTCTTCGGCAAAAAAATGCTTGCACTGCTTGGAAACTTGGGAAACGGAAACCGATATTCCCAGATTTTTCAGTGCGCGTGTCAGATCTTCGTGCCAAAAGCCGAAAGCCCGGGACATATTGCCGTAGGTGAAAAGCGTCCCGTAAAGGTCAAAAAGAACACCGGAAATTTCCATTGGAACAAATCAGATTTCGTAGTCGATGACGCAGCGCTCGCTGGAAACTTTGCCGATGAATTGCTTGATGGCGACGTGGGCGGGAAAGTCCTGGTAAAAATCCAGGTCCGCTTTGGTGGGGAATGCCGTCACGAGACCGACATCCCAGGCTGCGGGGCTGCGGTTGAAGTCGATTCCGGATTCGATCGAAAGAAGCCCCGGAACTTTGCCTTCCAGCGTTTTGAATCGGGCGACGATTTCTTGGGCATTTTGTTCGGCGGTTTTGCCTTCGGCTTCGGGTTTCAATTTCCAAAGAACAATGTGTTTGATCATAATCTGTCCTTGATGATTTTTTGATACAGGGCGAATTGCCTTTCAAAGCAGCTTTGCCAGCTGAATTTTTTGGCGTAGTCCGTCGCCTTGCTTTTCAAATTGGCGATTCCCATCTGGGAAATTTTTAGGATGGCGTTTGCCAAAGCCTGCGGCGTTCGCTCTTCGAGAATGATGCCGGCTCCGGAATTTTTCAAATGTTCCGCAGCGGCTCCGGTGGATGCGGCCACGAGCGCATTGCCGCAAGCCATGCTTTCCAAAATGGAAAGTCCAAAAGTTTCCCATCCGGAAAGGGCGAGTCCCAAATCCACGCTGGCATAGTGGCGCGCCATTTCGGCGGCGTCTTGGATGAATCCTTCGTAACGAATATGCTTGTAAGTTTCGGCTGCTTTTTGAACTCTCGGCAAATCCGGTCCTGTGCCGGCAAAAAGTACGGCGGGTTCATGTCCCAGTTTTTCGCATAAAATCGGATAGGCGTCCAAAAACAGGCGCAGTCCTTTTTCGTCGCAAAAACGGTGCGGAAAAAAAATCGTCAGACGTTCAGGGTTGCCGACCTTGATTTCATTCACCAGTTTTTCGTCTGCGGCTTCGGGGCGGAAAGTCTGCAAATCCACGCCGAGGGGAATCCATTCGAGCCGGTTTTCGGCAAAGCCGTGGCGTTGCATGCGTTCCATGACTTCGTGGCAGCTCGCTTCCAAAACGGCGTAATCTTTGAAACTGGAGCGGGCGTAAGCAAAGGCGGCGTTTTCGCCGAATTGGGCAAGGCGTTTGAATCCCCATTTTTCAAAAAAGCGCCGGACGTAGGTCACGGGAAAATCCGCATGCCAAAATGCCGTGAGAACAGGTCGCTTCGCCATGTTCTTGGAGGCTTTGGAAACCGCCTTGGGAAGAATATACGGCGATCCGACTTCCACGATGTCGGGCTGGTATTTTTTGAGGGCGACTTGGATGTCGGCGTTTTTCCACAGAAATCGGTACTCCCAGTTTCCGGGAAAACGAAATGCCTTCGTGTGTTCAATAATCAGCGAATCGGAAACTTTTTCGGTGAAAGTCCTTCCATCGTTTTGCACAAAGACGAGCAGCGCATCGGTCTTGTCCTTGTAAAACTTCATGCGCTCCAGATGATAGCGGCGGACGCCGCCGCCAGAGGGACTCCAGAAATTATTGTAATCGACGATGACCAGGCGGCTCATTATTTCTCTTTCATGCGGTAGGATTTGTCCGAGAAGAGCAGGTTCGCTTCATATAGCAGGGAACCGGAATTTTTGAGATTTACGGTAAGCCAAAGGGCGCCGTCTTCTTTGCGCTCTAGCCAGAATGTCGCATCGGCATCGCGAAGGAAGGGTCGCGGACCTAAAATGTGATCGCCGTCTTTGATGACGGAGCCGCTGACAAAAACGGGAATGTCAAGAGTCTTGTAAAAGTCGAGGATGGCCGAAGAACGCCGTTCGTTCAAATCGGGAATGTCGCTCCGGTCCGAAATGCGCAGGTGGTCTATCCCATCTACAATCAAAATGAGATTCGGGTGCTCGGCGATTTCAGCTTGCAGTTCTTTCAAGAAGGATTCGTATTGGAATGTCTCCCTGTCTTCCCAGATTTCCAGACGGTCGGTTTTTACATAGTTGATAAGTTCTTGCGTGGCAACGTGAATTTGCTTGTTGATTTCGTCGTCTTTGCTGAGTTTATGCACGTCTGCTTCCGAAACGCCGGCGAGCATAGCGATAAAGCGATTCAATGCTGCACGGCGAGGGCTGTCGAGAGCCACGTAAATCACTTTTGCGTCGGGATTTCCTTCGATGAGGTCCAATGTGAACGAAGAGAGCGCGTGGCTTTTGAATCCGTAGGGGTCGGATGTCAGAAAATAGTAGCCGGGCTGGATGCCGTCGAGCGCATGGGTCAAAGCCGGGAAATTTTGTAGCCGATGGCCGACGTCCGAATCCGCATTGCGGCTGATTGCCGAATTGAAATTTTCTTTGATGTCTTGCAACAGGACGGATTTCCGGTGCGTTTGCATGGTGTCTTCCGCTGTTTCGCGGATTCTGTCCATAAAGGCTTCGGCTCCATCGGAACGGATAAGCGATTCGGCGGTTTCCCCTGCCGGAAGGACGATGGATTTGAATCGGATGCCTTCGGATTCGGCGAGTTCCAGGCATTTGCGGATGTGCTGTTCCTGGCTTCTTCGGTTGGCTTCTTTGCGGAGAACCAGCGATATGCTTTCGGCTCCGCAGGATTTCAGCTTGTAGAGATGGCTGCGGTTGAACGGCTGGTACATCGTTGAAACCATACCGGGAATTCCGGCCAGGTCGGCGGTCAAAACATCAAAAAGTCCTTCGACGATGATCGGCGATTCCATATCTTGCTGGATGTTGAACGGAATATCCAACGGCCCGGACGCATAGGAAATGTAAACGTCTTCGTTGCAATTTGGCGAGCAGTTGTCCAAAAGCCGTCCATAAACGGAATGGATGACGCCTTTGGAATTGCGGGCGGGAATCGTGAGGCGCGGTTCGTGGGATATGTCCAAGTTGTCCAGGTAAAAACTGATTTCATGGCGCTTGAGTCCGCAGAGGAGTCCGTAGCTGAAGAACGGTTCCGGATCGCCGCTGTAATAACCGATGCCATAAAGTTTGGACTGATCCAAAGTCCAGTTTCTTTCTTTCAAAAATTCGGCGGTGGTTTCGCTCTTGGTCGCGGCCCAATAGCAGTAACGTACAAAGCTTTCCAGGACGCGGACTTTGGCTCCTCCGATTTCTTGAATATGCGCGGCTTCGTCCTCTTCTTGGATTTTTAATTCATTTTCGGAGGCTCCCCAAAAGTCGAGTGCTTCTTTGCGGGCTGCATTTTCGTCAAGTCCGTTGAAGCGGCTGCGCATCAAAAATTCAACCAGATCGCCATCGGCCCCGCAATGGACGCAGTGATAACGCCAGTAGCCTAGGGAATCGTAAAAAAAGAGCGTCGATTCCTCGGGAGCGTGAAAAGGGCATTGGGATGCCAGATTGCGCCCCCAACGGGTCAGGGGAACTCCCAGGCGTCGCGGGTGGGTTTTTACACGGGAAAGTCCGATGATGTCTTCTTCGATGAGCATAAGCACCTCGATTTCCAACATAGAAATTTTACAGGTAGCTTGTTGGAAAGAAGGGAAAGAGAACTTAAAAATCGGCCTGTTCGCAGAAGCTCGCCGGCTTTTTCCCTTTTCAAAAGTTACATTTTTCCCGTATGGTTTTTCTCGGTGTGGATCCCGGTTCCTACACTTCCGGGTATGCGTTTCTCGATAAGGGCGCGGACGATTCGATTCGTGTGCTGGAATACGGAGCGATTTCCGCAAAATCCCGGGATTCTTTTGCTGACAGGCTGGTGAAAATCGTCGGCGATTTGGAAAAACGGGTGAAGGAGTACAACCCGTCGGTCTTGATCATGGAAAGCGCCTTTTTTGCGAAGAACGTTCACAGCGCGATGATTCTCGGCCATGTCCGAGGGGCGATTCTGGTCATGTGTCGTCGTCTGGGCATGGAATTTTTTGAATACAGCCCGCGATCCGTCAAGTTGGCGGTGACGGGAGACGGTGCGTCGTCCAAAGAAAAAGTGGCGGCTATGGTGACGTCTCGATTGGGCATTTGCCAAGGGAAAATCAAGCTGGATGCGACCGATGCGCTTGCCGTCGCCAGCGCCCATCTCTTTTTGCAAAAGGGAACGGTGCTGCATTCTCCCCGCAAATCGACGTCGCAAAAAAGCAAGCAGCTGCGGGAATTGATTGTGAAAATGGGAGGCAAGTTGCCCGAATGACAGAACTTTCAGCGTTTGGTTTGGAGGAAGAAGGTTTGGTGTTTGTTCCGGAAACGGAGTATCGTGTGCAGCAAAGCGTTTTGAAGCCTTTGCAGGCTTTGTCGGCGTCGGCTCTTGCGTCGGGTTTTTCCCTGCGTATCGAGAGCGCTTACCGTTCTTTTGATCGCCAGCTCTCCATTTGGAATCGCAAGGCGACAGGGAAGCTGAAATTGCTTGATAAGAACGGCGTTCCTTTTCGGGAATTGCCGCGTGATGAAGAAACGTTGATGCGTTCGATTCTTTTTTGGTCGGCGCTTCCCGGCACATCCCGGCACCATTTTGGAACGGAAATCGATGTCGTCGATGGCGCAAGCGTTCCGCCGGGATACCAGGTGGAATTGACCGAAGAAGAATGCGATTCTCTGTTCGCCAAATTTCACGCATGGCTTTCTCGGGAAATCGAAGGCGGCTCTTCGTTTGGTTTTGAAAGGGTCTTTGTTCCCGGTCGCGGAAAAATTCAGCCCGAGCGTTGGCATTTGTCCCATCGGCCTTCGGCTTGCGAGCTGGAACGGCTTTTTCGCCCGCAGGAATTGCGCAGGATCTATGAAAAATCGGATATCGAATTGAAAAGCGCTATTTTGGATAATTTTGACGAGCTGATGCGGGATTATGTCTTTCCTTATTTTGAAACGTCGCCTATTTGAGTGTTGATATGTTTGCTTCTGTTTTTCGCAGCCCGGTCGAACAGGGGATTTTCCCGTTTCCATTGGAGGAATACGGACGTTCTTTTGAAGGGACTCCTCTGCGTTTTTTGCCCGCCGCCAAGGAATCTCGCTTGCTCATTTTTGCGGCCATCCATGGCGAAGAGACCGAAACGACATTTTTGCTTTCCCGGGCTTTGCGGATGCTCCGAAACTCGCCTCCCTATGTGGCTTGCGTTCTTTCGGCAAATCCCGACGGGGCGTTGCGGGGGACGCGGGCGAATGCGCGCGGCGTGGATCTCAATCGGAATTTTCCAACCCAAAATTGGCAAAAAGGCGTGGCTCTTTCGCGGCTTCTTTTGGAATCTCCCCGAATCACCGAACTGTCTTGCGGGGAATTTGCGGGGAGCGAACCGGAAACGCAGGCGCTGATTCGGCTAATCCGCTCTCTTTCCGTGAAAAAAGCGGTCGCTCTCCATTCCCCTTTCGGAATAATCGATTCAGAAACGCAAACGGAACTTTCTCAAAAAATGGAAGCTGTTTTCCGTCAGCCTTGGCAAAGCGGCGTGGGGTATCCGACACCGGGAAGTTTTGGTTCGTTTGCGAGGGAAAAGGGAATGGACTGCGTCACTGTGGAACTTCCCCGGGAATCTCCGGAAAAGCTCGTCTCCCTTTTTGCGGAACCGTTGGCAGAATTTTTGCAGTCCTATACAGGATGATTTTTTGTCTTTCCTTCGACTAGTTCGACAAGCGGTCACGGCCCTTCGACAGGCCGAAGCACGGTTGCTGAGCTTGTCGAAGTATTCACCTAAGCGATTTTTAGAAGAGGCCTAAAGAGATTCTTTGTTGGCTTCGGCTTCGGAAAGGATGGAGGCGCGTTTGGCAAAACCGATGGCAAAACCGATAACGATATAGCTTCCGCAAAGGAGCAGGAGATAGGAAAGAATCAGGTTTTGAAGTCCCGTGTCCGAGGTGATGAAGAAAAAGCCACAAAGGTAGGTGATAACGACCAGAATAATCTGGACTGCGGCAAGGAACTTGTTTTTCAACGGATGGAGCTTTGGCAGAAAACAGGGGCTGACCATCATCAGGCCGGTAACGAGCATGACGACCACCGGAACAATCAAAAGCTTTGTGTTGCTCGGAGAGAACAGATTGTGGAGCGTCAGATAGCTCAAAAGGATGACATTGATGGCTCCCGCAAAAGTGCTGGGCAGGCCTGAAAAATAATTCTTGTAGGAATCGCAATCCATCGCGTTGTATTTGGCAAGCCGCATCGCCGCGCAAAGAACGTAAATGGCGAAAACCATAATGACTAGCACCAGATTCTTGTCCAGCCATTCCGGAGCGTTTGCCTTGTAACTGAAAAATAGGCAGAATGCGGGGGCAAGGCCAAAGCCGACCAGATCCCCTAGGCTGTCGAACTGGGCGCCGAACTCGGAACTGGCATTGACCAGTCGGGCGGCAAATCCATCGAGTTTGTCGCATAGAACGGACAAAAGGACAAAATAGGCAGCCATACGGAACGGGTCCAGGGCGGAATAGCCGGCGAACATTCCTGCGGACCAGCAAATAGAAAAAACTCCCAGCAAAAAGTTCATGCTGGTGAATGCGTTCGGCAGGATAAATTTCGCTCTTTTCATTGTAAAGTCTCCAAAACGTGGCTACAATCTAATAAAAAAAGCCCGTAAACGAACGCGCTTTTTTTATTTCTCTTGTTTGTGATTATTGAACCGGCTTGATTTCCCAAAGTGCTTTTACGCTGGCTCCAATGATAAGAGCTTGGGGTGGGGCGTAGGGATTTTCTTCGGTCGGAAAGTTGGTCCAGTGTTTTGTCGAGAACTGGTAGAACTGCGATGGGCGGTACATCAGTGGCAAAACCGGGATTTTTTCCATAAAAATGCGGTTGAGATGGCGATAGGCTTCTTTCAGCGCCGTGGAATCGGTCAAAGACGGAATCAATTCCAAGAGGCTGTCCGCCGTGGGATCCGTGAATCGCCCGGGATTTGAAAACGCTTCTTCGCCGACAGGTTTGAAGTCCTTGCTGCTCATCACCTGATTGAAGCGTCCCCACGGCGTTGCCGCCGAAAGATCCGCCGTTTGGGTTTTCATCACCAGGTCGAATTTGCCATAGCGCAAATCCTTTTCCCATTCGCTATAGTCCACAAAACGCTGGTTGGTGGAAATTCCCAATTCCTTAAACGATTCGGCGACCACCTTGATGGCGTCTTCCCAGTCTGTCCATCCCTGCGGGCATTCCAGGCTGAACGGACGAATCGGCATTCCTTCCTTGTTTAGAATTTTGCCGTCGTTATCCCAGGAGTAGCCGGCATCGGAGAGGATTTTCCGGGCTTTGACCAAGTCGTAGGAATAGCCGTATGTCTTGGCGTCTTCTTCATTAAAATAACGGGCTTCCTGATTGAATGGTAAAATGAATCCGGGGCGCATCGCATCGGTATAATTGGATACGGCGACGGATTTGATTTTTTCAAAATTGATGGCGTGGGCTAGGGCGCGGCGGAAAGCGATATCGTTAAACGGAGTCGTTGTCGTCGCGATGAAAAGAGTTGGGATGGATCCCGGATAGTGATAGGGCTCTTTGAGGCTCCAGGCTCGGATGTCGTCCCGTTTCTTTTCCCAGATGCGGGGCATAAAAATGGACGAAATGTCCAAATTGCCTTTAGTCATGGCATTGTTGAACAGATTGTTGCTTGTGTAAAGCGAGTGGATAATATAGAGCGGCGCGGGCGCTTTGCCGTTGTGCTTGGCGTTTCCCCAATAATTTTCAACTCGTTTCAGAACGATTTTGTCGGGATAGTAGGAATCCAGATTGTAAGGGCCCGAAACAACAGGCGAGGAATCGTTTTTAAAGGTAAGAACGTTGGCGTAATTGTAGCGTCCGTTGGTTTTGGAGGCTTCGACGATGGGTTTAAAAACGCTCTTGGGCAAAATGGAAGTTTCCGAAATCAGGCTCAAAAGAACAAGGGGGTTCTTTTCTTTTTTATTCATGACGAATTCGAGCTGATTTTTCCCCGTCGTTTTAATCCGGTCGATATAGCGCCAGCCGCCGTGACGTGGAGTGGGGAAGATGGAATCCATGTAGAAAGTGTACAGGACGTCTTCTGGGCTGACTTTTTCCCCGTTGCTCCAGCGCGCCCGCTCGTCCAATTCCACTTGAATGGAGGAGTCCGTCTGGACAAAGCTCTTGGCTAGCATGGGTTCTGTTTTGCCGTTCAGATTATTATAAGCGAAAAGGGATTCGTACATCAGGCGGATGTTGCCGTCTATGGGGAAATTGGGATCCCCGTCCAAAGGATTGAATGTCGTGGGGGGCGCCCAGTCGAAACCGCCGATATAAAGGGTTTGGGCGCGCGGGTACAAGGATTCTTCCGCGACTTTAGGAGAGCTTTCTGAATCTTCTTGGCATGCGTTCAAAAAGAAGCAAGACAGAATCCCTGCGGAAAGGAGATTCACAATACGACAATTTGGCATTTTTGTATGCAACACAAACCCACCTTTTGATTGTACGAATACAATCTATTCTAAATTTACAGAATCCGAACAAGTTTGTCGCAAATTTTTAAGTAAAAAAAAGATTATTATGATAAAAATTTTTAAAGAACATTTTTCCGTTGCAAATCGGCATCGGTGTTAAACGCCCGTTATTTCAGTGGAAATGCGTAAAGCAGCCTTTTAGGCGAAGGACAGAAAAGGGTATTGTCCAAGATAAAGGGGGTTCCAGCTCCGCCGGGAGTGCTGAAAGATTTTTCCAGAATCCCTTTGGCAAGCGATATTTTGGCGATATGCGTTTTTTGATCAATATAAAGGCTGTTCCCGTTTATCACCGGCGAAGAATAGACGGAGCCTTGCCCGGCGTAAGTCCATAGCGGCGTCTTGGAAGTGAGTCCATAGAGGTGAATTTTTTGGCTGGCCGTCATGGTCAAAAGATAGGGTGTGTTGCCGACGACCGCCCAGTGGAGGGAGAGGATGGGTGAGTCGGTTTGAATCGTGTGCGTCGGCTTTTTTTGATGAGGGGAGAACACGTAGATTTCGTTTTGTTCGGAAGCGATGGCCACCAGGGTGTCCGAAAGTTCCATTGAGGAAACGTTGGCTCCGATTTCCAGCATTTCATCGATGTTTTGACCTGTTGCCGCATTTACAAATCCGAAACTTCCCTCTAGGCTGGAGACGGCGATGGAAGATGTCGAAATGTCGAAATGGAAGGGAAGGTTGAAAAGTTTTCTCGCCCAGGCGATGCTGTAATTGGGGGCGAGAAGTTTGACAAAGTAGCCGTTCCAGGTGGAGACGAAAATGGAATTGTCCCAAAATTGAATCTGGAAAGGTTTTCCGGGCAGGTCGCTGTAGCGCATTTTGCCGTTGTGCTGCAAGTCCAGAATCTGGATGCGGAATCCGCTGGCCAATGCCAAGCTGGAAGAATTGTTGGCGAAAACGGGACTGGTTTCCAGAAAGCCGAGATCTTTTTTCCAGCGGATGGTTCCCGTTGCGGGGTCGATAGCGAAAAGCTGCTGCGCTGCGGGATCCACCGTGTAAAGATTATGGCCTGCGCTAAAGAGGTTCGGGTAAGGAGTGCGCGGGGAGAGCGGCAGAAAATGGACGTAATGGGCGCCGATGATCTTGGCAAAATGATCCAGAATTTTGGGGGAATCTTTGGCATTGCCGAATGAATAGCGGACGGTGTTCGCCCAAGCGTTTGCCCGGGTATTTTCGTCTGCCCCGATTTGTTCCAGATAAACGGCCTGCAAATAATTGACGGTCGGATTTCCCGGTTCCAGTGCTATTGCCGAATCGATGTGCGCTTTGGCGTTTGTCCAATCCCCGTTGTGCATTTCCGAAAAAGCGAGCGATGCGAATTGCTGGGAAAGAATCGGTTTTTTCCCATAGTGCAGAGCGGTAATCGTGATGATTTCCTGATTGTCGAAGGGCAAATAGATTCGACCTTGATTTTTGAATGGCTTCGCAGAAAGGGGCTTGCCAAAGTGGTATTCCCACAGCGGTTGCAGCTCTTCATTGACGACGGTTAGTGCGCCTTCTTGGGAAAAAATTCCCAAAGCTCCCTGGGCGGTTTCAAAAAGAATTTCGCCATCTATTTGGGTCGAGTTCGTTTCGTTGCCGGTGTGCGGATCGAGCAGTTTGAGGTTTCCCCCGGTTTCCAAAACCGCTATGCGATTTCCGAAAAAGGTCATGCTTTCTATCGGGTTGCACTTGCTTTCCCATTGGAAACTGAGAGCGTTCTGCGGGCGGTAAAGGCGAATGGAATTTGCGGAAGCCACATAGATGCCGTCCTCGGTGAGCAGGGTATGCTGAATCGGATCCATCAGGGAGAGCGTCTGCATTTCGGAGCCCGTTTCGGCGTCGATCAAATGCAGCGCGTTGTCTTGGCAGTTGAGGACAAGCTCGTTTTGGGCTTCATATATGCCGACGGGAGTGCAGCCGCGGTAACGGTTTTCGATAGAGAATCGGATTCCTTCGTTGAAGACGTAGGCGAAATTTTTTTCGGTCGTGACCATGGCGCTCTGGTTGGAAACGGGCAAAACATCCAGAATTTTTGAGTCGAATGTGAAAATGTGAATGGCCTGTTTGGTGTTTTTCGGTTGGAACTGGAGCGTGTTTTCGGCAAGGGAGGAAAACCAGATTCCTTGAGACGAAATGGCGAAAATTTTGGATTCGCTGGGAATGGAGGTGGGGACAGCGACGAGTTTTTCTTCGTGCAGGGTGTAGAGCTGGTTGTTGGCGAGAAGAATGGAGGGCGAGGAATTTTCAAAAGTCTTTCGGATGGAAACGGGGAAGCGGGTGCGGCTCAGGACGATGCGCTCCGGCGAGGAATCCAGTGCGGCGATGCGGCTCGCTAGAAAATAGGCGTGCTCCGAAGACTGGGGATTTATCAACGCTTGTCTGTAATAGAACGCGGCGTTTTGCGGATTTTCGGTCACTTCCTGGATTTTGCCCAAAAGAAAAAAAGCGTTGCTGCGGTCTTCTTCATCGCCTTCCAGGGATATGCGGGAAAGTTGATCCTGCGCATCCATAAAGTTGCCTTTGATTTCAAACTGATAGACAGCTTCCCGAAGTTCCTTATACATGCGGGATGCGAAAACGGAGACGATAGAGAAAAGTATCGCGAGGACTATTTTTTTCAAAAGATGGGTGCGCATTTCTTGGCCGATCAGACGTCTAATTTGTAACCGGCGCCGCGGATGGATAGGATGATTTTGGGGTTTGTCGGATCGGTTTCGATTTTTTTGCGAAGATTCACAATATGGTTGTCGATCGTTCGGGTGGAAGGCATATTTTCGGGAGTGTATCCCCAGATATCTTGAAGCAGGTCTTCGCGCCAGACGACTTCACCGCGTTTGCTCCAAAAATATTGAAGAATTTGAAATTCGCGGGCGGACATTTCAAACGGCATATCGTTTTTGGTCGCTTCGAATCTTTTGAAGTTGATTCGGATGCCGTTAAATTCAATGATGTCTTGAGAGGAAGGCTCTGCCTGTGGAACGACGGTGCCGCCGGTACGGGGTCCTCGACGGAGAAAAGCTTTGGCTCGGGCGAGCAGTTCTAAAATGGAAAAAGGTTTTGTCACATAGTCGTCGGCTCCCATTTCCAGTCCCGTCACTTTAGAAGATTCTTCGGTTTTGGCGGTCAGCATAATGATGAATGTGTCCGGATGCTTTTTTCGGATGTAGCGGCAGACTTCAAAACCGCTTTTCTTGGGAATCATCAAGTCGAGAATGACCAGGTGCGGCAAAAAGGAATCCGCTTTTTGAATCGCTTCGTCGCCGTCGCCTGCCGTTTCGACGATATAGTTTTCCAATTCAAAATTGTCTTTCAATCCGATTCGGATGATTTCTTCGTCTTCGACGATGAGTATTCTGGTGTTTTCCATATTTTAATCCGCCTTTTTGAGCTTTACCGTAAAAGTGGAACCCTTGCCGGGATGACTTTGTACGGAAACGCTCGCTTTGTGTGCTTCTGCCACGCGTTTCACAATCGCAAGTCCCAGGCCGGAGCCTTTGGTGCTGCGGGTCATTTCGTCGCCGACGCGGTAGAAGTCGTTAAAAATGTTTTTTTGCTCGGAAGAAGCGATGCCAATTCCGGTATCCATTACAGAAAATAGGATTTTTTCATTTTCCATGCGGGTCTGGATATGCACTTTTCCCGGAGGGTTGGTGTATTTTATCGCATTTTCGATAAGGCTTTGCGCCATGCTGTAGAGCGAAGCGAAGTCTCCCATGACAAATGCGCCGGGAGCGAGTTCTTTGGTCAGGGTGATTCCCCGATTGTCCGCAATGTCCAAAATGGATTCGTAAACTTTTTCAACGCACGCCGACAGATCCAGTTTTTCCCAATGGAAGACTTGCTTTCCCGATTCCATGCGGGTGTAGTTGAGGATGGCGGCGATCAGATTTTCGAGCCGAGTCGATTCCTTGCCGATAAAACGGCTGTATTCCTGGCATTTTTCGATTTTTTGAACGCGCCCGTTGGAAATCATTTCGGCGAACATTTTAATGGAGGTCAAGGGCGTTTTCAGTTCGTGGGAAACCGATGAAAGGAAATTGGTTTTCATGGAAATCAGTTTGCGTTCCTGGGAAATGGATTTGAGGATGAAGAAGGAACCGAGAAGAACCGTCAAGAGCGAGAAGGCGACAAGTCCCGAAAGAAGGAAAATCTTGTGCTGCGCTTCGCTGTAAATTTCTTGCGAGTTGCGATTGTAGAGGGTGAGAGTCCAGCCGAGTCCTTCGCCAAGGAGAATTTGTTTGGAAATGACGGTGAGGGAATCGAGAGGCTGGCCGAAAATCGTGGAATCCCTGCTGTCGGTA
Source organism: Fibrobacter sp. UWS1 (assembly GCF_002300445.1). Taxonomy (NCBI): domain Bacteria; kingdom Pseudomonadati; phylum Fibrobacterota; class Fibrobacteria; order Fibrobacterales; family Fibrobacteraceae; genus Fibrobacter; species Fibrobacter sp. UWS1. Next base: position 473,055 of record NZ_NSGW01000001.1, on the reverse strand, counting down.
ATCGCGTAGGAAATGTTTTTCCATTCGCGGGAAACTTCGGAAAGCTTTTCGCAGATGCGTTTGCGGTAGGCGTCGCGGTCCAGCATTCCGATGACGACCTGATCGCCGGACAGCCACGGATATGCCATGCGGAAAAAAAGCTGGTCGGCATCCTGTTTGTAGAATATTCCGTCTTTGGCGGGGAACTGTTCTTCGGAAAATTTTTGCAGAAATTCTTTGTGCAGAGTAAAAATTTCGGCGTGTTCCAGCTGGCGATTCAGATTCTCTCGCAGATTCCAAAAGGCGTCCCGTTTTTTTTGGGAAAGATCTTCAAAGGAAAGAATCCGGCTTAAGGCATTGTCGAAAAAATATTTCGCCTTGCTGATGTTCTGTAGGGACCGGCCTTCTAAAAATTGCGAAAAGAGTTGCAGACAGTAGTTTTCCGCCTGTTGGTGTTTTTTCTGCTCTACAAAAATTTCAAATTTGAGCAGGTGCAGGGATTCGTGGAGGTCCGTCAGCAGATAGCCGTTGGCATGGGGATATTGTTCTAAGATGTCGATAATTTGAAGGGATGCGTCAAAGTCCTTTTGTTTGTAATGCAAACGTAAAAGTCCCAAAAGATTTAAAATGTTGTCTTGCCGGGATATCAGGGGCGCGCGCATCAGGACCGCGGAGCGGGCGTAGGCAATCTTGTCGGGACCGCGTCCAGAAATTTCTCCCCGGAGCAGTTCCTTTTCGATGTTTCCGGGAATGGTCGTGGGAATGGCTTCCGTCGTTTTGCTGTGGAAAGAAATGCTCGGAAAAACCAGCCTGTTTTCGTTGAATAGAAAAATCGCCTTGACTCCCTGAACCTTTTTAAAGGAGGCTGCATTGCCAAATTCCAAAAGCTTTTGTGGCTGCTCGTATAAAAATTGAGAGGCGTTTTTGGTTTCTTTCAGAACTTCTTTCTGCTCATTCTGGACAATTTGGACCGTCTGCTTTAAAAATGTGTTTTGTGCATTTTCAAAGTTCTTTTCCGTCAAGAGCAGTTCGCTTTGGACGTTGCGAAAACTGAGAAAGGCCAAAATCGCTGTCGGAATGATAATCCCGCAGAAAAAAAGCACGATGAAAATGCGATTGTTCTTCGGAAGATTCACCGTTTGCCTTGGTCAGTAAAAAATTTGAACCAGCTGCGAAAGTTTGTTTTGTCCGAGGGTTTGCGCCAGGGCGTCGGCTGTGGACGGGCTTATTGTAAAAAGGACCGTCATGAATAATTGTCCCGCGATAAGGAGGGCAAAAATCCATAAGGCGACAATGACGATCCTGAATTTCATTTTGCCAGCTGGACCTTATGGGTTATCGAAACGAGATTGCCAAATTCAATCCGGCGGTCACTGTAATAGGACTCGCGGATGAGGATGATGGCATTCTCTTTGTTGAGGCTGGTCACGAGTCCACGGGCAAGCAGACGCGGAGGAATGAGCGAGTCGGAACGGTCCCTTTCCCAAATGGCGACGCCGTCCCCGAGGGAATAGCCGTTGTCGGATCCCTGGTCGATGAGGACGTATTCATAGGGGCCGACGACCAGATTCTTTCCCAAGGTAAAGCGGATGAGAGCCATATCTTTGACCGCCACGGATTGGATGCGCGAGTAGCCGTTGACATTGATCGGTGCAAAGGGCTTTTGCAAGCGGGCTTTGGCGTATTCCATTTTGATTTCGCGCATGGTCTGGATGATAATCGCCCGGGAAAGAGTATCGCCGACATCGGTAATCCGAGCGAGTCCGGCAAAGCGGAGAATCGCCCCATCTTCTTTGGCACGGATTTTGGTCTTGGGCAAATCCACACGACGTGCGTCCCAGATTTCGACCATGTCGCCCACTTTGGCCTTTTGCGGCGTATTCATGCCGATTCCGACGACCACTTCCTTTTCGACCGTGTGAACGAGCGGCTCCCGCTTTTCTCCGCTGCGGATGGTGAACCAGTCCGGGTCGGCTTTCAGGCTGTCCGGATGGGTGACGACGGGAGCTAAAATCTGGTAGTAGCCGTTAAAGAGTTTCGGTTGCGCTCGCTGCGAATAAAAATAGGACGTTCCCTTTCGGGCGGGGCGTTTTTGTTTTTGATGGCTGGAATCGTTTGCCAGCTTGCCCAGTTTTTTGGCAAAGTTGTTGTTTTCGTCGCCAAGGCAACCGCTGGGAATGGAAACGCCTTTGGGAAGCGTGGAGTCGGGAGCGGCCGTGGCGCAAGGTGCAGACGGCTTTTTTGGCTCTGGCTTGACGGATGTATCGGGCGCACTTCCCAGATAGATGGAGTCGCCGGGATAAATCCAGTGCGGGTCTTGAATGTGCTTGTTGTTTTCCCAAAGATCTGGCCATGCGAACGGATCGTTCAGGTATTCGTCGGAAATATCCCAAAGGGTATCGCCTTCTTTAACGAAATAGGCGCTTGCGGCGAGAGCGGCAAGGGCGAGGGTAACGGAAATGTATTTTATCAGCCTCATACTTATCAATTTAAACTATTTCAAGTGGTGAAAAAAATCATTTGCGCCGCTTTTGTGTGAAACGGATTGTTTCCGCAGCGTTTGACATGTCGGTGGCCGGCTTTTCGATGCGCTTGATCACTTTGCCGGGATGCGGCGTTTTGCGACCGAGAAGTCCCGCCCGATCGGGAACGAACAGGAAAAGGGTCTGGAATGTATTGCTGCCGGGTTCCAAATCCAGCGGAATGATTTTGCGGAGCATGTAGCCTTCATTGCGAAATTTTTTGATTTCGGTAGTGGCGACGGACAAATTGGAAGAATTCAATAAAATGCGTTCCGGGCGACAGGCTGCCATTTTGGAAACGAGGGCTCCTAGGCTTTTTCCGTTGGGAGGATCCAGGTAGATGGTCCATTTGCCTTCCTTTCCTTTGCCCGCGAAGAATTTTTCAAAGAAATCTTTTTCGACGGTGGAACGGATCATGCGAACGTGGGGCACTTGGCGGGGAATGTTCCGTTGATCGACCGCATAGGATGCCGAAAAATAGGGAGAGAGCGCTTCGGCGATATAGGCGGGGCCCGCATGGCATTCTAAAAATTTGTCTTCTTTTGAGGGGTGGATGGCTTCGCGAATCCGCTTGGGCAGCGCCAGCCATGGTTCTTTGGCACGGGGAGTCCAATCGGCGATGTGGAACATTTGTCCTGTTCCGGCGATGGGCAAAAATTCGTTCCCGAAGCCTTTGTGCAATTCGATTTGCGAATCCGGCGATGGGTGTGCGGGATCAAACGCTTGAACGGGGCGAATCTGGATCTGGTGGCAGCAGAGGATGTCGCTCGAATGCTCGTGCTTCAGGTAATTCATGAAGGTTTTGAATTCGCGGGTCGCTTCCGCCGAATGCAGGATGGTCTGGACGGCAAGTCCGTAACGCCCGTCCCCTGTCGCACGAAACCAGATTTGCAGAACGGATTTGCGGAATTTGGAGAGGTGCGGCTTGCGAATCTGCGCATCGATGTCGAGGACGATTTTCGGGGGCTTGGCCCCTTTGTAAGGGCCTTCGATGGAAAGGACGCGGTTTGTCTTGGAGAGCATTTGGGAGTGTATTCTCCAGTCGCTGGTCTCCGCTTTGGATGGCTGGGTAAACCAGCTTTGAATTTTCCCGGGAATGCGGTTTTCTTTAACCCAGTTTTCCAGATAGGCTTTTTTCCCCTCCAGATCCGGGGGAATGGGACCCACGATTTTGGGGGCGGCGTCCTTGGGACCGGGCTTTGGGGAAGTGCGGTTCCATGTTCCGCGGTTTTCCATTTTTTTTCTTTGCATAAATGAAGTCGGTTAAATGATGAAACGAGGGTAGTGCCAGCTGCAATCCTGGGCGGGAGACGGGGGGAAGTTCCGGAAATTCCCGCGGATGCAGAACATATTCGGGTGGGAGTCGATGGGCGACAGGGAAATGAGGGAATCCGCATGGGCTTCGAGTTGCGGGAATTCTTTCGGATTGACTGCGGCAATTACTGCGGAGCCTGTCAGGGCGATAAGAGTTTCCGCTAAAAGGAGCAAAGCCTGTTCGGGTGGGATATTGTTACGCACGGCTTTGGGGTTGTGCAAAATGGCCGACAGGGAATCGATGATGATGACGCCGTAGTCGTGCAGTTCGAGTTTTTTCGCCCCTTTGACTCTTTTGGCGATGCACTGTGCCATTTCCAGCGGGGAAAGCGCTTGTCCGCGCAGATTCAGGAAGCCGATTTCGGGAATGGATGCGGAAAGTCCGCGGGAAGCGGCGACGGCAAAAAGCCGCCCGAGTACGGTGGAACGCGAATGGTTGAAGTTTACCAGCAGAACGTCCGTTTTGTGTGTGGAATGGCCGAGCCAGTCGTCGCCGTAGGAGAGCGAAAGGGCTAGATCCAGCAAGGCGAAAGATTTCCCGGATTTGGGAGGCGCTGAAAGCAGCATGAATTCGCCGGCCTGCAAAGCATTATCGACGAAGAGCTTTTCTTTTTTGGGAGCGTCGTCGTTGTCGCTCGCCAGTTCGATAAGGGGTTTGCCATCGAGACAGAATTCGACCCAGGTCTGCCACGCTTCGAAAGTCTGCGCACCTTGATTCAGCCCGATAAGATATTGCTGTTTTCCGTTTCGGAGAACTCCGGGCAATCGGACCATTTGCGCTGGGTTGGGAATTCGGTTTTCGACATCAAAGCCCTGCTCTTCCAAAGTCTTGAACAGGTATTCGACCCGCTCGTCGTATTCGGCCCGGTTCTTGGCATGGATTTTTATCCACGCCTGCACGGAATTGGCTCCCGTATTGACCAGAGCGGCACAGGGCAAATTGAGTGCCTTGTAGTAGGCGAGCTGTTTGGCAAGGCTTATCTGGGGGTTATCGACCACGGCGTAGCGATAGCGGAAAGACTCGTCTTCTTCCGAAGAGCTTTTGACTGCATTGATGGAAACGAGTGCCCCGTCCGGTCCGTCAAGGGCTTTCATGGTTTTCTTGATGCCGTTTGATTGCTCCAAAATGCTTGCGACCGTGTTCGTTTCTGCTTTGGGCGTGTTGGACATCTTGTATTCGACGGATTCGTCCGGTTTGAACAGGGCGTCCAGCAGCTTGAGAAAATCCATTCGCCAATCCGGCGTCGGCCACGGGATATTCAGCGCTTCGGGATCAATTCTGTGATTTTGCAACAGTTCCAGCGCTTTGGCATCAAGTCCCATAGCGAGAACCTGTTCCAGGGAAATGGAACCTGCAATGATGGGTTGAGCGACTCCTGTTGCGGCAATGGCGGGCATCGCCTGCGTAGAGGGCTGTGCAGCTGAAGCCGCCTGTTGAGGGGCTTGTGGCGCCGGCTCCCGTTCGCGGGAACGCTTTTCCGCAGCGTAAGCCCGTCGGATAATCGCGTCCGATTCTTCTTCCGAAAGTCCTTCTTCTTTGGCATGGTCTCCCAGCTGGAAGGTGGCTTCCATGTAAGTCATTCCGACTTGTTCCGCTGCTTCCGCCGCTCGGAAAAGTTCTCCTTTCAGATCTTCGGAACTAAAATGATTCGATAAGAATTGGTTGATTATCTGCCGAGGTGATTCCATATAGGGTAAATATATGTTTTTTGAATGCGCGAATTTTCACCGTCAATGCGACTGATATAGGTTGAATCGGGAAGAAAAAAAGTTCCCTAGGGCTAGCCCCTGGGGAACCTGGCCGAAACTTTTCTACCTTGCCGATTCTACCAAAAAAGGACATGGCGGTGAGTCTCAACCAAGCACAAAGATACGAAATACGAGCGCTCAATGCGGCAAAGATCCCCCGAAAAACATAGCCTTGCAGCTGAAGGTCCACAAATCCACAATCTACAGGGAACTAAACAGGGGCGGCGGCCGCCAGCATTACGACCCGGTCAAGTCGCAGGAACGGGCAGACCTCCTTGCCGCGACAAGTCACCTGCATTACGACTACGACGAGGACGACTGGAAAATCGTGGACGGGAAAATCAAGGAAGACTACTCTCCCGAACAGGTGAACGGACGCGCGAAACTCGATGGGATGGGTGTCCCTAGCGTCGCCACGATATACAGGCATGTGAACAAGGACGAGGACCTGAAGAAGCACTTGCGGCACGGCAAGAAACCATACCGTAAGCGCGGGGAGAAGAAGGACAAGAGAGGCCAGATTGTAGGCCGCGTGCCCATCGAGGAACGTCCGGCAATCGTGGACGAGAAATCACGCGTAGGCGACATCGAGATAGACCTGATAAACAGCGCGGACCATGACGCGAACCTGCTCACGATCAACGACAGGATGACGAATTACAGCCTGATAAGGTATCTTCCGACGAAGAACGCGAAAGACCTGAAGAGAACGCTTGTGAGGGCGCTGAAGGACTTTGAGAAAACGTTCGAAGTCAAGATTCTCACAATCACTTCGGACAACGGGAAGGAGTTCGCCTGTCACGCAGAAATAGCGAAAGCTATGAAGGCGGATTACTACTTTGCGAACCCGTACCACTCCTGGGAGCGCGGTGCCAACGAGAACATGAACGGTCTAATACGCCAATATCTTCCCAAGAAGGAGTCGTTCAAGGGAATCTCTCCCCGGAAAGTTCGCTGGATACAGGATAAACTGAACAACAGGCCTCGAAAAAGGCTTGACTTTATGACCCCTTTAGAGTATATTTATACGCAAGTTAAACTACAAACCTAAGTCGCGTTAGCGACGAAAATCCGCCTTATAAAAAAAGACGGTTCCCGATAATCGAGAGCCGTCACTTTTGGTATCGTTTTAAATAACCACAAATAAAAGGAACCAAAAGCAGTATGAAAGATAGCAACTTTAGCGGACAGCCGGTATTTTCCCAGATAATGAAGCTTATTCCCAAGAACCTTGTCCTGTCCCTATCTAGACAGAACGGCGGGGAACGCTATGTCAAGAAGTTCGATGCGTACCAGCATTTGCTTGTGCTCTTGTTTTCCGTCATGGAGCAGTACAAGTCCATCAATCAAATCTTGCTGGGGCTCGAAGCGGAATCGAGACGGCTAGTCCACGCCGGACTTACGGAGATCCCCAAAAGAAGCACATTCGCTGACGCGAACGGACGGAGACCGGCCGCGATATTTGAACGGCTCTACCATGAGTTGCACAAGAAGTACGAGCACTGTTTAGCGGACAGCCGGGACTATTTTTGGTCCAAAAGGCTTTATGTCATGGACTCGACGACTGTCTCCCTCTTCACCGACGTGATGAAGGGTGCCGGCAGGAACCCGAAGCTGGGCAAGAAGAAGGGCGGAGTCAAGGCGCACACCGTGATGAAGGATTCGTCTGGAGCGCCGGAGTTCGTCATCGTGACCCCGGCAGCGAAACATGACAGCACTGAACTCAAGAAAGTCAAGCTTCCCTCGGAATCATTTCTTGCTATAGACAGGGCATACATCGACTACAAGTTGTTCGAGAGCTTCTCCAAAAAGAAAACGACCTACGTGACCAGGATGAAGAAGAACCTCAAGTACGACCATGTGTCGGACAACCCCGTTTCAGACAACATACTTCGGGACGAGAATGTCCAATTTCATTTTGTCTCCCGCAAGAAGGAGCGAGTTCACAGGGCCCGCATAGTCGAACATTATGTCGAGGAGACGGGAAAGACATGGCGGCTGCTTACGAACAACAATGAACTTCCTGCCAAGGAAATAGTCGAAATTTATCGAAGACGCTGGCAGATAGAAACCTTCTACCGCAGTCTCAAGCAGAATTTTCCGCTTCATTTCTTTTACGGAGACAGCGAGAATGCGATCCGGATACAGATCTGGATAGTAATGATAGCTAACCTGCTGACAGCCATTGTTCGTGCGCAGACAAAAAGGAAGCTGAGTTTCTCCAGCACGGTTCTGCTGATACGCCAGTGTGCAACCTACTACGTAGACCTGTACAAACTCCTGGAATCTCCAATAAAGGCTGTAAGGGATGCATACGTCGGTGGACTCGCTCCACCGCAATCACAGCAGTCATTCCTGTCCCAACTGAACTGAGGGGGGGCTCGTATTTTGAAACAAGTCCCGTTTTCCTTGAAAACGGGACGTTTTGGGGATTATGAATTCATGAATTAAAGTTTAGCGGATAACAATATTTTTGAACAGAATTTTTGGGAAAGGATTACAGATGTCTTTTGAAAAAATAGGTTTTGCATTTGTTTGCGCCGGTTTTGCGCATTCTCTTTGGGCGGCACCGCTGGCTTTTCCAGAGGCTCTCGGCTTTGGGGCGAATGCGACTGGCGGCAGAAACGGCAGCGTCTATCATGTGACCAATTTGAACGATTCGGGCGAAGGTTCGTTCCGGGATGCGGTCAGCAAAAGCAATCGCATTGTGGTCTTTGATGTGGGCGGCTATATCCAGCTCAAAAGCGCGGTTTCCATCGCGAGCGACATAACGATTGCCGGGCAGACAGCACCGGGCGAGGGAATCGGATTTCGGGGCGGAAAGCTTTCCATGGGCAAGCAAAAAAACGTGATTGTCCGCTATATCCGCATCCGTCCGGGGAGCGAAACGGCTTCGACAAAGGACGTCGGCATCAATCTTTACAATGCGCGAAACGTGATTCTCGACCATGTGTCCATTGAATTTGCGCCATGGAACAATATCGGCGGCGTGAGCGACGACTGGCAGAATTATCCCGTGACGGATGTGACTATCCAAAGCTGCTTGATTGCCAATCCGATTTACCAGCAATTCGGCGCACACGTGGAATCGGTGAATAGCAACTGGTCCTGGTATTACAACGCTTTCGCCAATACGCACAACCGGAATCCGCTCGATAAAGTGAACGATGTTTTTGTGAACAACATCCTCTATAATTTTGAAGCGGGCTATACGACGCACACGAGTACGAATTTCAAGCACGATATTGTGAACAATTATTTTGTCTATGGTCCCAAAGGAAAAAACGCCTGGTATCAGGTGGATAAAAATCAGTCGATTTATTACAGCGGAAACAAAATCGATACGGACCGGGATGGAATTTTAAATGGCGGAGAGACGACTCCTTACTGGTATCAGGGAGAGGGGACGGTTTTGAGTGAACCCTGGTCCGAACATACAACGGCGAATCCCGTCTATAGCGCAGAAACCGCTTGGCGGCTGGTGACTTCGCAATCGGGCGCGCTTCCTTACGACGATATCGATTCGTTGGTTTGGTCGCAAATCAACAGTCTCGGGAGTGCGGGCGTTCTTTATACGAGCCAGGAACAAACGGGACTTTCTAACAACGGCTACGGAGAAATCCTGGGAGGAGAAAAACCGCTCGACAGCGATAACGACGGAATGCCCGACTATTTTGAAGAGGCGTTCGGGAGCGATAAGGATAAAGACGATGCGATGGTTATCGGCGATGACGGATATGCCCATATCGAGAAGTACATCAATTATTTGGGCGCGCCTCATGCGACGGCGAAAGCGGGGGAGGAAACTCGTGTGGATTTGCGGCAATGGACTTCTGGATTCCAGAGCGTTGCTCCGGTTTATTCCATAAAGGCTCCAGAAAATGCTGCCGTCGTGCTGGCGGATGACGGCCATTCGGCGATTTTTACCGCGGATAAAAAGGCATCTGGACTGATGTCTTTTCAATACGTTGTTCGGGGAAATGACGGCTCGGAATATGCGGGCAAAGTGGAAATGCTCGTTTCCCCCAATGCCGCTGCGGATTCTACGGGAGAAGACGAACCGTTGCGCTTGACTCCGGGAATTTTTTCTGCGGAAAAGGTACGGGTGCATCTTGCGGAAGGCTTTGTTTACGCTCCGGAATCGGGCTTCTTGCAAATGCAGGTTTTTGATTTGAATGGGAAATGCCGATTCCGTTTTGCACGGCAGGTTTCGGCGGGAACGACCTTTTTGAATCTTCCGGCTTCGGTTTCTTCTGGTGTGTCCGCAGTCCGCGTAAAATTCAGGCCTCGGGCGCAATCCAAGTAGTTCTTTCTCTCTGCACAAAAAAGGACAGGTTCGCGCCTGTCCTTTGCATTTTTTTTGCGGAATTATTCGCCGATGAATTTGAAGAAGACGGCTCCGAGAGGTGGCAACTGGATGTTCGCGCTGAACGGGCGATTTTGCCAGGGCGTTTCTTCGGAGTGAATCTCTCCGGCGTTGCCGATGTTTCCGCCGCCCCACATTTCGGAATCCGAATTGAAAATCTCTTGCCAATGTCCGCGAATCGGAAGGCCGATGCGGTAAGGCGTTCTGGGAACCGGCGTGAAGTTAAATGCGCAGAGAATGGTGGCGCCGTGCGCATCGCGACGGATAAAGGAAACGATGGAATTGTCCGCGTCATCGCAGGAAATCCATTCAAATCCTTCGGGCGCATGATCGACTTCCCAAAATGGGCTTTCCGATTTGTAAATGTGCGAAAGCGTTTTGAACATCTGATGCAGTTTGCCGTGGGTTTCCCAAGAAGTCAAGTGCCAGTCCAAGGACTGCTTTTCGTTCCATTCGCGGAATTGCCCGAAATCGTTGCCCATGAAATTGAGCTTTTTGCCGGGATGGGCGAATTGGTAAGCGTAGGCGAGACGCAGGTTGGCGAATTTCTGCCAGTTGTCTCCAGGCATTTTGCCGAGCATGGAACCTTTGCCGTGCACGACTTCGTCGTGGCTGAGCACCAGAATGAAATTTTCGGAATAGGCGTAAACCATGCTGAAGGTAATCAGATTGTGGTGGTATTTGCGGTGGACGGGTTCGTGCTTCATGTAAGAGAGGAAGTCGTTCATCCAGCCCATGTTCCACTTGTAATGGAAACCGAGGCCGCCGCGTTCGGGGGGCCTTGTGATGCACGGGAAACTCGTGGATTCTTCGGCGATGAGAATCGCATGGGGGGCAAGACGTCCCATGATGCTGTTCAGGTGCTTGAGAAATTCCAGAGTGTCGTAGTTGATGTTGCCGCCGTCCTTATTCGGGACCCATTCGCCGTCTTTTTTGCCGTAGTCCAGGTAGAGCATGCTCGCGACCGCATCGACGCGCAAACCGTCGCAGTGGAATTCGCGCAGCCAATACATGGCGTTGGCAATTAAAAAGTTGGATACTTCCTTGCGGCCCAGGTTGAAAATATACGTTCCCCAGTCCGGATGTTCGCCTTGGCGCGGGTCGGCGTGCTCGTAACAGGCTGTGCCGTCAAAACGCCCGAGCGCATAGGAATCTTTGGGGAAGTGGGCGGGAACCCAGTCCAGAATCACGCCGATTTCGTTCTGGTGGCAAATGTCCACAAAGCGACGGAATTCATCTGGAGAGCCGAAACGGCTGGTCGGCGAGTAGTAGCCCGTCACCTGATAACCCCAGGATTCGTCGAGCGGATGTTCCATAATGGGCAAAAATTCGACGTGCGTATATCCCATTTCCTTCAGGTAGGGGATCAGCCTGTCGGCGAGTTCGTTCCACGAAAGGAACCGGTCCGGATTGGACGGGTCGCGCTGCCAGGAACCGGCGTGCACTTCGTAGATGTTCATGGGGCTGCCAAAAACGCGGGTCGCATAATGCGTGTCCATGTAGAGCTTGTCGTCCCACTTGTAACCGTCGAGGTGCGTTGTCACGCTTGCCGTCGCAGGTCGCATTTCGCTCCATTTGGCGAACGGGTCGGACTTTGTCAAAAGGCGACCGTCCTGGGCGTGGATTTCAAAACGGTAAAGTTCGTTCTCACCGAGTTCCGGAATAAAAATTTCCCAAACGCCGGAATCCCCAATCATGCGCATCGGGTGGCGCCGACCGTCCCAGCTGTTGAAATTGCCGACAACGGAAACGCTTTTGGCATTCGGGGCCCAAACGGCAAACTGGACTCCGCTAAATCCCTGATGACGGACGATGTTCGCTCCGAGTTTTTTATACAGTTCGTAATGGGTTCCGTTTTTGATCAGGTGGCAATCGAAATCGGTCAGGACGGGAAGGAAGGCGTAAGGGTCGATGACGGAATACTGGATGCCGTTATCGAGGGTGATATGCAGCCTGTAAAAGAACGGCTGAAATTCCATGTCGAGAACGGCTTCAAAAAATCCCGAATCGCCGATTTTCAAAAAGTCGAAAACGAGTTTTTTGGCGTCGTCCTGCGCGGTTTTGGTTTTTGAAGCGCGCGGCGATTTTGCTTTGCTGGTTTTGGCCGTTTTGGTTTTGGTCGCTTTAGGTGCCGCTTTGGCGTTCTTTTTACTTGTGGTTTTTTTGCTTGCCTTGACTTCGACTACGGGTTCTTCGGCATTCACTGCGCCATAGAGAATTTCGGGTTCTGCGGATTCGCCGCGGATGGCTGCGGCTCCGGGCAGGTACACGCGGATTACCGTTTTAAGACCGCGGTCCGTTTCCAGAGCGTGAATTCCCAAAATGGAAAAGGGGTCGTGGCAGTTGAAATTCCATAGGGAGTTCATTTGGTCTTGAGTCATCGTCGTCATGTTTTGAATATCCATAGAGAACCTTATTTTAGAACCTTTTAGAGTTATTTGTAAAATTACTTTAATTTTTGAACGGTAAATCAAGAAATTTCAAAATTTCCGAAAAATGTCCCCAAGGAATCCTTTAACGCGATACCCCCCCCGATCTGTTTTTATGACGGGCTCGATTTTTTGTAGAATGTTCAACGATGGAAGCCGAAAATTCGCAAAGCCCTGTTGCAAGTTGTCGAAAAAGTTGTAGGAATTTTTATTGCGTATTTTGTGCGCAGCCGGGAAGGCCGTATAATTTGTTATGGAGACGTGCGTTCAAAAGGAATCCGAAATGAAGCGAAGCAAGGGATGGCGAGCTTTTTGCTCGGTTTGTTTCATGCAATGGAGAAAAATTTCTTTGGCGTAATGACGTTGGATTTATTCATTTTCAAAAATCGAGTTGCATTGGAGTGGCTTGTTGTCAGTCCGAATTGCCCATCTGACCATTCAGCACTTCTCCCTTGACGCGGGTTGGTGTGCTTCGGCTAGTTTGACAAGCTGGCGGTCCCTGAGTCTGCCGAAGGGCAGCAATCGCTTGTCGAACCACGGTTGTTGAGCGTATCGAAGCATTATCAAAGCAATGTTTAGGGGCGGCCTTGGAAAAATCATCCTCGCAAATTGCTAGATTGAATTTCCATCTGTAGGAAGGCTTTTGAATGAAAATAAGACATTTGATTTTGAACCCGATCAAGATTTTCTCCATTTTGAGACGTAGAGGCTTTTTACGTTGGATGCCCGATTCCTTGTATTTGAAATTATGCTTTAAAGAGAAAATCGGCCGCTGGCCGGATTTGAAAAATCCAAAGACTTTCAATGAAAAAATCCAGTGGCTGAAATTGCACGATCGGAACCCCCTATACACGCAACTGGTGGACAAGTACGAAGTGCGCAAATATATCGCCGAAACGATTGGCGAAAAATATCTGATTCCGCTTCTCGGCGCGTGGGATTCTTTCGACGAAATCGACTTTGACAAGCTGCCGAACCAGTTCGTACTCAAATGCACCCACGACTCGGGCGGGCTGGTCATCTGCAAGGACAAATCCAAGCTGGACATCGAAGCGGCGAAGAAAAAAATCAACCAGTGCCTGCAGCGCAACTATTACTATACTTGGCGTGAGTGGCCATATAAGAATGTAAAGCCAAGAATTATTGCTGAGGAATATATGGAGGACGAACCCGGTAAAGGCTTGAAGGATTATAAATTTTTCTGCTTTAATGGCGCGGTGAAGGCTTTGTTTGTTGCTACGGATAGAGAAATTCATCAAACCAAGTTTGATTTCTTTGACCCCGAATTTAACCATTTGCCAATGAAACAGCATTATCCTAATAATGAGGAAAGAGAAATAAAGCGGCCGGCAGGATTTGAAGAGATGAAACTCCTTGCGTCAAAATTGACTTCGAAGTTTCCCCATTGTCGGGCGGATTTTTACGATATGGGTGGAAAAGTGTATTTTGGTGAATTGACTTTTTCTCATTTTAGTGGTTTTGAACCGATGGAGCCAATGGAATGGGATGACAAATTTGGCAGCTGGCTGACATTGCCAAAAGGATGATAAGCTTCTTCTAAAATTTTGAAAAATGATGGAAGTCAAAGCTTTCCGTTCCGTTCTTCAGATGCCTGCCCCGACAGAAATGAAAAAAGCGGCAAAGGGCCGCTTCTTTTAGATTTTTAGTTCTTCCGTTATTTTTTCTTTTTCCTGCTGGCGAACCATTCGTCGAAGGTTATTGCCCTGTCGAGATAGCCCGTGGGCGTGAGTTCCAGAACGCGGTCGGCGAGGGTTTCCGCAAATTCGTGGTCTTCGGTGCAGAAAAGAATCGGGCCTTTGTAGGCTTTGAGCCCGTTGTTGAGTGCCGTGATGGATTCCAAATCCAGATGCGCCGTCGGTTCGTCGAGCATAAGCATATTGGCGTTGGAAAGCATCATTTTGCTGAGCATGCAGCGGACTTTTTCGCCGCCGGAAAGCACCTTCGCCGACTTGAGCGCTTCTTCGCCGGTAAAAAGCATCCGTCCGAGGAATCCGCGAATGAACGTTTCGTCCTGTTCCTTGCTGAATTGCCGGAGCCAATCCACAAGGGAAAGCTCTTCGGTAAAGAAAGCGTCGTTGTTCTTGGGAAAGTAGCTTGTGGAAATGGTCGTTCCCCATTTGACTTTGCCCGACTTGATGTTTTCTTCATCCTGGATGGCTTCCAGGAATGCGGTTTTCAAAACGCCGTAATCGCCGACCAGGGCGACTTTGTCGCTGCCGCCGAGAGAAAAATTCAGGTGCTCGAGCTGGGTGCCGTCGCCGGCGGTAATGGTCAAGTCCTTGACTTCGAGGACGATTTTTCCCGGTTCGCGGTCCATTTTAAAGCTGACCCACGGGAATTTGCGGCTTGATGCGGGCATTTCTTCGACGGTCATTTTGTCGAGGAGCTTTTTGCGGCTTGTCGCCTGCTTGGCTTTGGATGCGTTCGAGGCAAAGCGCTGGATGAACGCTTTGAGTTCCGCTATTTTTTCTTCGGCGCGGCGGTTCTGGTCCTTGCGCTGCTTTTGGGCGAGCTGGCTGGCTTCGTACCAGAATTCATAGTTGCCCGCGTACAAATTGATGCGACCGTAGTCGATGTCGCAGATGTTCGTGCAGACCGTGTTCAAAAAATGCCGGTCGTGTGAAACGACGATGACGGTGTTTTCAAAACGTTCCAAATAATCTTCGAGCCAGCTGACGCATTCCAAGTCCAGGTGGTTCGTCGGTTCGTCGAGCAAAAGGATGTCGGGATTGCCGAAAAGCGCCTGCGCCAGAAGAACCCGGATTTTTTCGTTGCCGTCCAGTTCCTTCATCAATTTGGTATGCGATTCTTCGGGAATTTCCAGGCCTTTCAAAAGGGTTCCCGCCGAAGATTCCGCTTCGTATCCGCCCATTTCCCCGAATTTCGTTTCCAGATCAATCGCTTCCATGCCTTCTTTTTCGGTCATTTCGGCTTTGGCGTAAAGTTCGTCCCGGCGTTTCCCGATTTTGTAGAGCTCCGGGTAACCCATCATCACCGTGTCCAGAACGGTAAATTCTTCGTAGGCAAAGTGGTCCTGCTTTAAAACGGCGATGCGTTCATTTGCGTCGTGCGAGACGTCGCCCGTATTCGGTTCGAGTTCGCCGGAGAGGATTTTTAGGAATGTGGATTTTCCCGCGCCGTTTGCGCCGATGATGCCGTAGCAATTTCCCTTGCGGAAAGAAAGATTGACTTCCTTGAAAAGTACACGGCTTCCATACTGTAAACTGACATTAGAAACATTGAGCATGCGCCAAAGATAGTAATATCCGGGATATTTTGAAGTGAAGGCTCGGGGGCTTCCTGCTAGAATCTTCCGAGGAAAATGATTTCCCGTTCCAGATTGACGCCGCTAGCCTTGAAAACTTTTTCTTTGGCGATTTCCGAAAGGTCGTAAATCTGTTGCGCAGTTGCATTCCCGATATTGATGATGAAGTTGGCGTGCTTTGTCGAAATTTGTGCGCCGCCCAGAGTGAATCCTTTGAACCCCGCCTGTTCGACGAGTGCGCCGGGAAAGTGGGAACCGTTTCTTTTGAACACGGAACCCGCGCTGGGAAATTCGAGAGGCTGCTTGGCCTGGCGTTCGGCGAGAATCCTTTTTTGCTCGGCAAGCAGTTCTGCGGAATCGCCCTGCGAAAGTTTGAACGTCGCTCCGAGAATGATTTTGGGCGAATTTTGAAATGAGGACTTGCGGTAAGCGAATCCGCATTCCTCGCGAGAAAAGGTTTTGATTTTGCCGTCTTCGTCCAGAAATTCGACGCTATCCAAAGTCTGGCCGATTTCTTGGCCGTAGGCTCCTGCGTTCATAGTGACCGCTCCGCCGATGCTTCCCGGAATGCCGGCGAGCAGGTGCATTCCCGAAAGGCCGAGAGTGGCGCTCGTGCGCGCAATCAGGGAGAGGGGTGTCGCCGCCTTGACGCTGAGCCTTTCTTTGTCGAATTTAAAATGTGAAAAATTTTTGCCGAGCTTGACGATCAGCCCGTCGAAACCGGAATCCGAAACAAGCACGTTGGAACCGAAACCGAGCAGGAAAAAAGGAACGCCTTTTTCTTTGGCGAATTTTTGAAGCTCCGGAATTTCTTCCACGGATTCCGCCACGGCAAAATAGCGTATGCTTCCGCCGGCTCGGAAGGTCGTGAGTTTTTTGGAATCGGCGTTTTCTTGGATTTGGGACATAATGTTTTTAAAATGGCTTGCTTTAGAGGATTTTCTTGCCGAATTTTTCTTCGAATTGTGCGCAGATGTCGATGAATTTAGGGTAGTATTTTTCGAGCAGCCGATGGGCGGTTCGTTCAAATCCTTGCGGGACTCCAAAGAGAGGTTCTGCAATGCTTCCGGCAATGCAAGCGAGGGTATCGCTGTCGCCTCCGAGGGAGACCGCATTCCGAATGGCGTCTTCGAAATTTTCCGCTTCCAGAACGGCGCAGACGGCCTGCGGTACGGTTCCTTGGCAAAGTGCCGCACCCGGATATTCCCAACTATAAACGGGGCGCAGGGAATCGATGGTGAAATTCATGTCGTAGCAGAAGTCGTCTTCCATCATGCGCTTCAACTCTTCTTTGGTCGTGCCTTGTCTAGCCATTAGAATGGCGAGGGCTACCGCCTGCGCGCCTTTGATGCCTTCCGGATGGTTGTGAGTGCATTCCGCGGATTCCTTCGCCTTGGCAAGAACTTCTTCTTTAGTGTTGAATGCCCAACCCACGGGCCCCACTCGCATGGCAGAGCCGTTTCCGCAGCTGTTGTAAGGCTTGCCTTGTCCCGTAGCGCGGGCGTCGATGACATACCTGGTGAAACCGCCGCCGTATCCGCCAACCGGACAATCGTACTTGCTCGCGTAAGCCACGTAGTATTTCCACACTTCGCCCCCGCGCATAATCCAGTCCGCCGTCGCGAAAGTCAAAATGCTGTCGTCCGTGGGTTCTATGCCTAATCCGAAAAATTCGAAATCCTTGGTTTTAATGTTTTCAAATTCGTAAATGGATCCGACAGAATCGCCGATGATAGAACCGATCATGTGTGCTCCTTTTTAAGGGAAAATATAGAAAAAAAAGGAGGCGTCGATATGAGGACGCATCTAGAGAGTTTTGCAAAATAGTTTTTCAAAACCTGTTCAAAGTCGCTATTTATTATCTTCGTATTCCTATGACGATGCCGAATTGAGCATCGCATGGACTGTGGAATAAATTTACGAGGGCGATTTTGTAAATCCCTTGGCTTATAATGAATGTCCGAAATCGCATCAAGAAGGACGTACGTCGTTGGAGATGCCTGTGCTTTATGGTTATATTCATTTGTGAATGAAAGCTTTAATCGCTTTCGCTAATACTGGAGAGTCGAAAATGGAGTTTTGCAAGACAATCTGCATTTGGTGCGCATTTGTCGCCGCCGCCGTAAACGCCGATGTTATCCCGCTCTCGGTGGAAATCAGGAATGAGCAGCCCTATTCGCTAGACAATAACGCGATAAGGATAAGGGTGTTTAACCATGGCACCGACACGCTCAGGAGCATGTCCTTTTGCTACAGGTTCCACGCGAACAAGGAGTTTGTGTTTGAACATGACTGGTATTTGCCCGATTTGAATTTTAAAGTCGATACCTTGACCGACACCACGTATCAAATCCATTTTTGGTTGAAACAGGGAGCGTTCATCGCCCCGAACAGTTATTTCCCGAATACATCCGGCATCGTGTTTGGTTTGCATTATCGGTATTGGTTCCCGTGGGAACACCAGCTGGATTATTCGTTTTCTTCAAGCCCTGTTTTTGAAAGTACAGACAAACTATTCTTGTCCATGACGGATGAGTGTTACGACAACGTTGTGACGATTGATTCGGCAAGAATTAAAATTCTTGGAGAAGACAAGGATGGGAATGGCGTCCGGGACGACTTGGATTCTCTGATAGATGCGGAAATTCCCGACAGCCCCGAAAAAAGGGCAGCCTATCGCTACTTGGCCCGCGCCATACAGAACCAATGGACAGCCTTCTATGAAAATCCGCAAATGACTTACGAGGAATTGCACCCGTATGAGGTTTTGGCTTCGTTGGGAACAACTTTTGTTGACGAGGTATATGCAGAAACCGATTTAGATTGGAAAATCTTTCAGGCACAACTTCATAATACGAAAGAGCGGATTCTATTTGATGATGAAATTGATCAACTCTTTGTCGGAAAATCTTTACCTGTTGCAGTCGGGAGGACAAAGCGATATCCAAGTGAAACTGCTAAAGGTCGGAAAGATTTTCAGGAACTTTTAAAAATTGAGGGGATGAAGTAATGAAGAATCTTTTGGCATCTTTATTTTTCTAATTTTGTCTGTCTCATTTGTGTGAAAATGAATTTTTTTTAATCACATCTTATTAACGCTGGAGAATCAGAAAATGAATCCATACAAAATAATTTGCATTTTGGGTGCTTTGGTTGCGGTCGCATTTGCGGATTCCCATGTTATGCCATTAACGGCAGAAATCAAAAACGAGCAGCCCTACTCGCTGGATAACAACGCTATAAGAGTGAGGGTTTTCAATCATGGAATCGATACATTAAAACAGATGTCGTTTTGCTATCGGTTTCACGCCAACAAGGAGTTTGTGTTTGAACACGACTGGTATTTGCCTGATTTGAATTTCAAAGTCGATACTTTGACGGACACCACCTATCAAATCCATTTTTGGCTGAAACAGGGAGCGTTCATCGCCCCGAAAAGTTATTTCCCGAATACATCCGGCATCGTGTTTGGTTTGCATTATCGGTATTGGTTCCCGTGGGAATACCAGCTGGATTATTCGTTTTCTTCAAGTCCTGTTTTTGAAAGCACAGACAAACTATTCTTGTCCATGACGGATGAGTGTTACGACAACGTTGTGACGATTGATTCGGCAAGAATTAAAATTCTTGGAGAAGACAAGGATGGGAATGGCGTCCGGGACGACTTGGATTCTCTGATAGATGCGGAAATTCCCGACAGCCCCGAAAAAAGGGCCGCCTATCGCTACTTGGCCCGCGCCATACAGAACCAATGGACAGCCTTCTATGAAAATCCGCAAATGACTTACGAGGAACTACACCCGTATGAGGTTTTGGCTTCGTTGGGAGGCTCTCTCATCCATGAAGTAGATGCCAAAAAGGAATTGAAATGGAATCTTTTTTTTGCTCAGTTGCATAATACGAAGGAACGAATTCTATTTGATGATGAAATTGATCAAATCTTTTCCGGAAAATCTTTACCTGTTGCTGTAAAATTTGACAAACGTTATTCTAGTTTAGTTGCAGAGGGGATGAATACTTACAATGAAATTTTGGAACAAGAGAGGATGAAGTAATGGAAAAACATTTGACATTTTTTGTTTTTCTAATTTTGTCTGTTTCATTTGTGTGGTGTGCCGAATCACCTTGTAAAATAATGAATTTAAAAGGATCCGTGGTTTATGAAGGATATTGCCAGCATTCCGCAGGGATTATTACCACAAATGAAATTCTATCTCTGAAAGGTATTTTTCTTCTAGAAGATAAGAAGAATGGGAGTTTTAAAAAGGTTAGTATAAAAGAAAATAAGATAACGGCACAAAGTTCTTTAAATGATGATTCATTGTTTGTTGTAGGAAATAGAACATTAAAGAAGGTGTATAATTCAGGAGTTTTAAAGAAGGAAAACTCACTTTCTGACGAATATTACCTTAGAACAAATTTTTTCGCCATAAATGGAATTGGTTATGATTCTAGGCAAAATGCATGGGATAATTTTGAAAATTTATTTGTTTATGTAAAAGAAGCTATTCAAAAGCAATTTCCAGAAGACACCATTTCTACGGAATTGATATTTAATAAGACATCGCGCAACAAGTTTACTGACATTGTTCAAACTATCTATAATATGGTGGTGGATGCAGGGCCTGATATTAGCGTGCTGGGTTTAGGTGTATTCCTTTATATGTCGTATGAAGAATTAAAAATACAATTTGCATCGCAATTTAATCCTGTATTAGAAGAAATTATTAATTATAGAGATAAACTCTGGAATGAAATTATTGAGTCTAATGAAAAAACAGATGCGGATCTAAAATCCGAGTTGGCTAATTGTGCAAACAATAAATCGAGAGCTTTGGTGCTTGGCCATTCACAAGGTGGAATGTACACATACAAAGCATTCAATTCGTTTCCCGATTCCGTCCGTGAACATTTTTATTCGTTCAACGTCGCTGTTCCTACAGATAAAAATCCTGATTGGTACCTGATCAATGACAACGATTTAATTGTCAATGCGGCAAGGGTTCTTCTTTGAACAATTCCTGAGGGTGAATCCAATGGCCCTGTTGATGGAGAGGAGTGCGAAAGTAATAACTTTACACATCACGCTTGGAATGAATCGTATTATAAGCCATGCTTACAGAGCTACGCCAAAATCAATGCGGCGATTGAAAACGCGTTTAGAACAGTTCCATATTGGGAAAAGGAAAAGAAAAATGCCATGTATCAATTGGTTTGGTATAACAGTGCTGCGCAAACGACGATTGAAATCGCCAAGGCCGATGGCTCGTTTGCGACCCTTGGCACCTATCACGGATACCATGTTACCGACCCGACGATAAAGACCGTTCCGGACGTTTTGCTTCAGGATGGCGTCCCTGTATTGAGAGTCAAGTCGTATCATCATGAATCGTGGTGGGGTCCCTATTTGTCTACGGATCCGGGTTTCTTTGAAATCGTTTCCAATGATGACGGCAGTCTGACTTACCTGATGTCCGATGCGTGGAGCCCGTATTCCTATGACGATGCCGAATTGAGCATCGCATTGACTGTGGAATAAAGTTTATTCTTAAAGGCGATTTTGCCTTTCCCTTGGCTTTGCCGGGGGAATTTTTAATTCTATCTTTCCCATAGACATTTTTGAAGAGTATTTGCTCTCGTTCTCCGCTCTGAAATACGACCAAATTTTTCAATCGGGAGAATGGGACGAACGCTCACGTGAATACGTTTTGGCGTACTGTACATCTACAGTGCGTTCGGGCGTATTTCGACAGATACGGCAAACAGGAACGTCATTGCGAGGAACCGTAAGGTGACGAAGCAATCCATCCAACATTTGTCGTGTTTTCTGTCGCCCGTTTTGGGGCGTGAGTTGTTTGTGCTTATTTCGATAGGGTACTTGGTCGTAACCTCAGAGCGGATAAGTGCATTCAACTTCACGCCTTTTTTATTTGTGAATGCGGATTGCGCCGAATCAGGGCAAAGCTCCAAGGAGCAAGCCCCATGGCGAAGAACAGCCAGTTGAATAGCGCGAAGAACGCCAAGAAAGATGAATTTTACACCCAGCTCTCGGATATCGAGAACGAGCTGAAACATTACAAGAAACATTTCAAGGGAAAGACAGTCCTTTGCAACTGCGACGACCCACGGGTGTCGAACTTTTTCCACTACTTCGCCTACAACTTTGAACACTTGGGCTTGAAAAGACTGATTACCACCTGCTACAAGAATCAGGAACGGGACCTGTTCAGCCAGAACGATTCCGAGCGGGCGATTTGGCTGGAATACTTTGGCGACAAAAATGGCAACCGCGTCCCCGACCCCGAAGAAATCGGCATTCATTATTTTGAAGGCGACGGCGATTTTCGCAGTGCCGAATGTATTGAGCTTTTGAAACAGGCAGACATCGTGGTGACAAACCCGCCCTTTAGTTTATTTAGGGAGTATGTGGCGCAGTTAATAGGGTTTGGGAAGAAGTTTCTGATTGTAGGGAATCAGAATGCAATTCACTATGTTGAAATCTTTCCTTTGATTAGAGACAATCTTATTTGGCTGGGCAATCATGCGGGAGATATGAAATTTAAGGTTCCCGATTACTATGAGCCGCGAGAAACACGCTTTTGGGTTGATGAAACTGGTCAAAAATGGAGGAGTCTTGGCAATGCGTGTTGGTTTACCAACCTTGACTTGCCAAAGCGCCATGAAGACTTGATTTTCTATAAGAAATACTCTCCTGAAGAGTATCCGCATTATGACAATTACGAAGCCATCAATGTCAACAAAACCGATGAAATTCCCGAAAATTATGACGGGGTCATGGGAGTCCCGATAACCTTCCTAAATAAGTATAACCCGGAACAATTTGAAATTCTTGGAACAAGTACAGACTCAATGCCGAAGGGGGCGCCGTATGTAGCAGGCAAAAGAATTTATGAACGCGTCCTCATCCGTCGCCGCCAAAGAAACTCCTAATCACTAATCACTAACCACTGTCCATTAAATTATGAAAATCGAACTCAAGCAAATCAAAATCCGTGACCTTGTAGAGGGTTACGAAAGCGATGATGAAACAGGCCGCGTGGTCGCATTCGGTGGAAAACTCGACATCCGTCCGCCCTACCAGCGAGAATTTATCTACAAGGAAAAGCAACGCGAAGCCGTCATCGATACCGTATTCAAGGGATTCCCGCTGAACGTGATGTACTGGGCTCTCCGCGAAGACGGCTCGTTCGAAGTCATTGACGGGCAACAGCGCACTATCTCGATATGTCAATATGCGGACAATGAATTCGCCTTTGATTTTCGCTATTACAAGAATCTCGCCGATGACGAGCAGCAGAAGTTTTTGGACTACCCGCTCATGGTCTATGTCTGCTCCGGTACGGATTCCGAAAAACTCTCCTGGTTCCGCACCATCAACATCGCAGGCGAAAAACTGACGGAACAGGAACTTCGCAACGCCGTGTATGCAGGCCCTTGGGTGAGCGATGCTAAGCGCTACTTTAGCAAGAACGGCTGTGCTGCGCAGAAAATCGGAGCGGATTTCTTGAACGGTTCCGCCATCCGTCAAGACTATTTGGAAACGGCCATCTATTGGCTCGGCGGAGGAGCCATTGACGAATACATGGCAATTCACCAGCACGACCAAAACGCCGGAGCGCTGTGGCGTTATTTCCAAAACGTCATCGAATGGATTAGGACTACGTTCAACGCTTCAAAGCAACGCATCAAGTTGATGAAGGGACAGGACTGGGGGTTTTTCTACAACGATTACAAGGACGATTTTTTTGATACGGAGAAGCTGGAAGCCGAAACGCAAAAACTCTTGCTAGATGACGACGTGACCAACAAACGCGGAATCTATCCCTATCTTTTGACCCGCAAGGAAAAATTCCTTTCCATCCGCGAATTTTCCGATGCGCAGAAAATTGCCGCTTATGAACGCCAGCAAGGCAAGTGCGCAAACCCGGATTGCCCCGACTGCGGAAAGGTCTTCCAAATCGCGGAAATGGAAGCCGACCACATTACGCCCTGGAGCCAAGGCGGCAAGACCCTATTGGAAAATTGCCAAATGCTCTGCAGGGATTGCAACAGGAGGAAATCCGATAAATAGGCGTTCCTAAAAAACGCGGAATGCGCATAAGATAAGCGGGAACGCCGTCTTCCCCGTTTGTTTTGCCCGAGAAAGTCATTTAAAAATGGGCGTTTTCAAAGTGTTTTTATTATTTTAAGGGCGATGTCCAACACCCGCGAAGATATCGACGCCCTGAAAGCCTCGCTTTCGATTACCCAGGTGGCAGAACGCTTGGGACTTCAAGTTGTCCGCGGAAAAATCCGTTGCCCTTATGCGGTGCGCCATGCTCATGGAGACAGGACGCCAAGCGTTTCGCTTTCGGAATCGAAGGGGCTTTTCAACTGCTGGGTTTGCCCGGATGTTCACGGCGATGTCATTCGGCTAGTGGAATTGACTTTGGACTGGAATTTTCAGAAAGCCGTGGACTGGTTGCGTGTGGAATTTTTTCCGGATTCGTCGCTAGGGGCGGGCGTTTCTAAAAATGGCTCTTCGTTAAATCGGAATGCCGCGGCTTTGGCAAAACCGCTTCATCGAAAACAGGAACCCGAAATCGATCCGATTTTGCGCACAAAAATCATTCTCGCTTTTTTTGAAATGCTTTCTCCCGTGGACAACACTCCGGCGTCGGCGTGGCTTATCAAACGGCGCATTTTCAAAAAAACGTGGGACTCCGCGCGGCTGCGCTTTATTTCGGACTACGACAAGGTGAATCGGGAACTTCTGCAGAAATTCGGCTTGGAAGTGTTGCAGAAAGCGGGGCTTTACAACGAAAAGGGCAATCTGCGCTATTACAAGCATCGCCTGCTTTTCCCTTACATCGACGAAAAAATCATTCCCCGGTATTTTCAGGCGCGGGCTATCGATGCGGAGACGCAACCGAAGGAATTGAACTTGCGCGGGTCCGTGCCGTTTCCATTCAACGTCTCGCTTTTGGATGGAAAACCCGGCTGGATTTATTTGTGCGAAGGCTGCGTGGATACTTTGACCATGATGGACAGGGGATTTCCTTCGGTGGGAATTCCGGGAGTGAAGTCGTTCAAACCGGAATGGACAAATCTTTTTCGAAATAAGCGGGTCGTCGTCTGCTTGGATCAAGATGATGCGGGCAGAATCGGGACCGAGAGCATTTTGAAGGTATTGAAGAATGCGGGAATCGATGCGGCGCCTTTGGGGGCGGGGCTGACTTTGGAAAAATTCCGTATGGCCGAAGGGCAGGATATCAATTCTTGGTTTGGCGGAAAGAAGTAGCGGGGGAGTTTCGCCTCCCCCTCCGAGTTTACTGCATTTTAGTTTTCCGCTTTAGCACCCAAACCGTTCCCACGGCGATAACGAAAATACAAAGCGAAATGAGTCCAATCCAAAGCGAAATGCGCACGGCGTCGGATTTATATTCCAGACGAACCGTCGATTCGCCCGCAGGGACGACAACGGCTCGCAACGTGCCAAAAGCCTTGTAAACTTTGGCGGGTTTGCCATTGACTGTCGCTTTCCAGTAGCGGTGGAAATTGCCCGACGAAAGCATGATGGCGGGGCGGTCTGCATGGACTTTATAGGTCAGGTCGTCCATTTTGGGGCTGGCGACCAGCTTGGCGGAACCCGTCACCGCATCGGACGGGGAAAATCCTTCGGGCTTTTCGGCAAGGATGATCGTCTTTTTAAAATCCATTCCGTTGCGTAGAGATTGGACGGCTTCGGAATCGCTTTGTACCGTGTAATTGGCATAAAGTCTGCCGTCGCTTTCGCTGTTTTGCAGAGGGACGTATTGCACGCCGGCGCGGGAATCGAAAATGACGTCGCCGATGTTCATCAGGTCGAGGAAGGCGTTTTGCGCTTGCCCTTGAATCACCTGGTTTATGTTGTAGAGATAATTTTCGTTGTTTTCTCCGCGGAAAAGCCGGTAGCTCGCGAGTTCGTTGTCGTGAAATCCGCTGGCGTTGCGCATTCCGTAAAGCGGGAACGAGTTGGAGCTGAAGGCCTGCGTCTGGGAAATGGAAAGGACCCGCGGGCGTTCGGTCGCGTTCGGATGCTCTGCCTGGATGCTGCGGATAACGGGGTGTGTCGGTTGGGCGTATTCGCTCGCCTGCACGTTTTGGATGAATGTCGCGTCGAGGGTGTAAAGTTCCACGGCGGCGATGGCTCCGACTATCAATGCTTTTTGCAGCGCGGATTTTTGGGTGGCGCACACGAACCAGACCCCTAAAATGGCGGCGACTGCCAGAATCAAGCTAGGAATCATTTTGCTTGCGGAGTAGCGCATGACGTTTTCATTCAAACTTTTGAAGTAGCCTGCGGTGACGGGGTCGGCGAGAAGATTTTGGTCGGAGAGAAAAAATAGCCCGGTAAGGAGGAAGGGGACGAAGAGCGAGCCGAGTTCCAGCTTGGAAGAACCCTGGAATTTGGATTTGAAGGCAAGGATGAATTCGTCCATTTTAAATGGAGCGTCGCGGTCGAGAATGTTGATGACGGCAATCAGGACGGTGCCATAGGCGATGGAAACCAAAAAGCCCGGAATGCCCAGAAAGCTTGTCCAAGAGAATCGGGCGATGCAGGCGAGTCCCAAAAGGGAAAGGAACATGATGAGGCCAGCTTTGAGGCTCCGGCGATTTTCGGGCCGGTTGAACGCTTGGATGACGGGAATCGCCATCATCATCATCACGAGCGGAAGCCAGAACATGGCCATGCTGGGCGCACGGAAACTTTTCATGCCGGGGATAATGGCGAACCAGAGTTTAAAGAGCGGGGAATGCGCGCCCATCGCGTAAGAGAGGGCGACGGCGGCTCCGACAAACCAGAAAATGGCGGCTCGCCGGCTTTTGCGCACAAAAAATCCGAGAAAAGCGAGGAATGTGAGAACGATGCCCGCGCTGTCGTGGTTCAGTTTAAAAGGATTGTGCCCCAGTAGAAAGGCGAACCCTGCAATCCCTCTTTTTGCATGTCGGCATAGGGCACTGTAATGAGCGCACTGCCCGAAAGTTCCGGTCCTGCCGCTCCGTTTTTCTGCTCGTAAACATCCACGCCGAGAAATCCCGGAATGAGCATCGAGGCCAACTCTTCCTGATGAAGCGACCAGCTGCTTGCGTGCCCGTAATTGGTTTTTTCTCCGGTTCCCCGGACGGATTCCGCAGTGGTGTAAAGGTAGGGCGGGATTATCTGGAATGCGGAAATGCCCAGCGCAATTGCCAGTGCTCCCGCAGCGATTCCCAATTTTTGGGAGCGGACTTTCCAGCTTGCGTTGAGGGCGAGGGTTTCAAAGAGGGCGTAAAATCCGGCACCCCAGAGGAACAGGTAGGTGAGCTGCAAATGCGAGCCGAGAATCATCCAGACGATGGAAAGAGTGAAGACGATAAAATAGAAGAGGCTGCCTTCCCGAATGATTTTCCGAATGGCGAGAATGGCGAGAGGCGCCACGGCGAAAACCATCATCTTGCCGTCGTGTCCGCCATAGACGTAGGAAAAGTACTGCGGAGAAAAGGCGTATAGAAAACCGAAAAGGGTTCCCCAGGCGAGGCTTCCCGAGAGCGAGCGGGCGAGCAGAGTCGCGCACAAGAAAGCGACCCATACGATTAAAATGAATTTAAATCCGACGGCGCGGGCGGGATCCGTCAGGAATTCGACAAGAACCAGCGGGTGGTAGGCGTCGCCAAACAGGGCGTCGATGGTTGGAACTCCGCCCAATCGGGAATCGTCCCATTCCGAGAGGACAAGGCTTTGCGCCCGAACGACCTTGCTGCCGATGCCGTTCAGCTGGTCGGAATTGAGCATCAGCGTATTCGCGTCGAATACGAAGGCCCGAAAAATAAAAAGGAGAAAAAGGAAAAAGGCGATGCCGATACCGGCGAAAGTTCCAAGTTGTTTTACGGATTCTTTTTTCATATTCGCAAGGTAATAAAAAACCGCCTTATTGCGAAAGGCGGCGACTTCAGTTTCGGGATTCTAATCAGTCTGCGGCGTTCTCGTCCAAAGAACGGGATTGGACGATGTGGTAAATCGAAAAGAGAGAAAGCAGGAAGACGGTGACAATCCCGACGATTTTGACGAATTTTCCCATAAAGGCACTCCTTGTTTTGAAACCAAGATAAATTTACTTAAAAAAAGGAAAAAAGAATATCATGCCGGCAAATTTTTTTTCACGATGACGCAGATGGCGGGAAGCTTTTCTTCGGTAGAAATTTCGCTCTGGATGATTTCCGAAGTATCGATTCGGCAGGGCAGGTTTTGCAGCAGGAACTGGATGCGTTCTTTGCTGAATCCGAGCCAGAGATGCCCATGGGATTCGCGGAGTTCCTCTTCCTGGTGTTCCGCAAGGTCGAGCAGGGCAAGGGTTCCGCCAGGAGTCAAAAGTCGGACGGCTTCGGCCAGGGCTTCTTGCGGGCTGGGCGCATGGTGCAGAACCTGGCTCATTAAAACCAGGTCGGCGCATCCTGTCGGGAGGGGAATTTTTCGCATATCGGCGCAAATCGCGTTCAGATTTTCGGTGCCTTTTTCGCGGGCGATGTCCATCACGCCTTTCACGGTGGTTTCGTTGATGTCGATGGCGGTAACTTGCTTGCAGCGGTTCGCAAGCATAAAGCTCAAGTCGCCGCCTTCGCCGCAACCGATATCGATAGCGTGTTCAAAGGGGAGCATCAGATGGGCGAAAAGGGAAATTTGGGCTTTCAGGCTCCCGCCGGCTTCGGAAAGCTTGTGGAATTTTGCCGTGTTGCTGTTCCGCCGGGCGACCAGAAGCTCTTCCACTTTGCTTTCGACGAGCGCCAAATCGGAAAGCTGCTCCCAGGCCTTGGAAATCATGTCGTAGAGTTTTCTGCTCAGATAGAGGTCGTCGGAAAGTCCGTAAAAGGCTTTGGTCCCTTCGCGCCGGTCTTTGAGGAGCCCGCAGCTCGAAAGTTTGGCGAGATGACGGCTGGCATTCGACTGGTGGATGCCTAGAATTTCTTTCAATTCGTTTACCGTAAATTCTGAACGGGATAGAATCATCAGAATTTTAAGTCGGGTCTCGTCGGAGACCGCGTTGAAAAGGTCAAGAGTTGGAATGAGCGGTTCTAGGGCGGAGCTTTTTTTTTCCATGGAATAAATCTATCTTATTTTCCGAATAATGGCGACTTCTAAAAATACATTTTCAATAAAGCGGTGGCGACTTGTCGTGCAGACCGTCTTTCCAAGAGGCTTTAGATTATGGCACTATCTCGTCGTTCAGGCGTTCGGAAGTGCGCAAATAGCGGCGTGGCTAGAGAGGTGCTTACAAAATGGCTTTGTCGCTCTGCATTTCGTTATGACGTTTTTTCAAACCGGTAGGTGCCCTTTGGCAAGCTCAAGGACCGGTTGTCGAACTAGTCGAACCATGGTTGGTGAGCCTGTCGAACCACTTTGCCGGACCCCTTTTTAAAAGCTGCCGAATGAATTTCCGTTTTTCCTTTTTTTTCTTTTTGATCGCCGCTTCGATGGTTTTGCATTGGGGAGCGTCGCCATCATTTGCCGAAGAAAAAACGTTTGCCTGGAATGCGAAAACGGATGTTCCTTTGCTCGTGTTAGGTACCGGGGTTTCTTTGTGGGGCTCCCTGCGGTATGCGGATATGGAACCTCGCCGGGATTTGCCGGATAAAAGCGAATTGTTGCCGTGGGACAGGCCGTTTGCGGGGAATAAGAACAAGGTCGCCGATCGCATTAGCGACTGGATGTCGCTTGGCATTCTCCTGCCGTTTGCATGGGAGGGTTACAATTGGGCGACGGACAAAAGCGATGCCGGGGAAGTCTGCGTATTCTTGTTGAGTGCCGTGGAAATCGGCTTGTGGACGAACGGGATCAATTTGCTGCTCAGAAGTTCTCGCTTGTGGCCGCGCCCGGAATTATACGCTTCGGGGGCGGATTTGGAACGCGGGGAAGCCTGGGGCTCTTTTTATTCCGGGCATACGAGCGCGGCATTTGCCCTGGCCGTTTTCAGCGGAATGTGGTACGATGCGAAAAATCCGAATTCCCCTTATGTGCCTCTTGTTTGGAGCGTATCGCTTTCGGCTGCGGCGAGCGTCGGCGTGTTGCGGATTTGGGCGGGGAAGCACTACCCGACGGATGTTTTGGCTGGAGCCCTTGTCGGTTCTTTGGGAAGTTTTGCCGTTTTGCGGTTGCACCGCTCTTCGCGGGTTTCCCTGGTGGCGCTTCCCGGCTATTTGGGGGCTAGCGTCCGTTTTTAAGGGACGTGATTTTTATCTTTGAAAGCGATGAAAAATCCCTCGCTTTTTCTGTGGCATATCCTCGCCATTTTGACGGTATCCGTTTGGGGAGCCAGTTTTGTTTCGACAAAAATTCTTTTGAATGCGGGCTTTTTGCCGACCCATATTTATCTGCTGCGTTTTCTTTTTGCCTATTTGATTCTTTTGCTGCTCTCTCACGATAAATTCTTTGCGGACAGCTGGAAACACGAAGGAATGCTTGCGTGTTGCGGGCTTACCGCCGGATCCATTTATTTCATTGCGGAAAATACGGCTTTGGAATACTCGCTCGTTTCCAATGTGTCTCTGATTGTTTGCGCCAATCCACTGCTGACTATGATTGTTGCGGGAGCGCTGTTTCCAGGCGAACGCTTGAACAGGAGACAGATTGCGGGTTCGGTAATTACTTTGTGCGGAATGGCTCTGGTCGTTTTGAATGGAAAATTTATTTTGAAACTTTCTCCGGTGGGCGATATTCTGGCGTTTGCAGCAGCCTTGGCGTGGACGGTTTATTCGCTGATTGTGCGGCCTCTTTCCGGATGCTACTCGTCGCTTTTCATTTCGCGAAAGATTTTCTTTTACGGAACGCTGACGTCGCTTCCGGTTTTAGCTTTGGTGGGGCTGGACGTTCCCTGGGCTGCATTTAAAAATGGACAGGTCGTCGCCCATTTCCTCTTTTTGGGAGTCGTCGCGTCGCTATTTGGCTATGTGGTTTGGAATCGGGCTTTGCGCGTCATTGGAACTGTGCTCGCGTCGAATTACATCTATGCGATTCCGCTGGTTTCCATGATTCTTTCGGTTCTCTTTCTGTCGGAACGGATTACGGTTTTTGCCTGTATTGGAGCGGGGCTGATTCTTTTCGGAATGATTCTTGCGGAATGGCAGGATCATCGTAAAAAGAAAACGGAGCATTGAAGAACAACGAGTCTAGGCTTGGGTTAAAAAGTGCTATATTGAAGCCATGTCCGAAAATTTTAATTATCCCTATATGCCGAACCGCTTCTCTCCGGTTCGCAGAAAAACGGTCCGGGTTCAAGTTGGCGAAGCCGTGATTGGCGGCGAATCCCCCGTGCTCGTGCAGTCCATGACGACGACCAAACCCAAAGATGTCGCAGAAACAGTTCGCCAGACTTTGGCCTTGGCTCAGGCGGGATGCGGTCTTGTCCGTATTACCGTGCCGACTCTTGCCGACGCCCAGGCACTCGAAGAAGTAATGCGCCAGATTCGCGCTACGGGCTGTCGGGTTCCCGTCTCTGCAGATATCCACTTCCAGCCGAAGGCCGCATTCGAAGCCCTCAAGTGGGTCGAAAAAGTGCGCATCAATCCGGGCAATTTTGTCGATTCGGGAATTGCCACTTTGGAAAAGCAGGCGGAAAAAAATTTTGAAGAAGGCAAAGAAAAAGTCGTCGAGGCCTTTACGCCGTTTGTCCGGGAAGCCAGAGAGCGCGGACGGGTGATTCGCATCGGCGTCAATCACGGATCCCTTTCGGCTCGGATGCTTTACCGTTATGGCGATACGGTCGAGGGAATGGTCGAAAGCGCCATGGAATATCTGGCGGTCTGCGAAGCGGAACATTTTGATCAGGTCGTGGTCAGCTTGAAATCTTCGACGCCCCGCGTGGCGATTGCCGCTTATCGGATGCTTGCCGCTCGATTGGAAAAAGAGCATTTCAAACCGTATCCGTTCCATGTTGGCGTTACGGAAGCGGGAGCTGGCGAAGATGGACGGCTCAAGTCGGCGGTCGGCATCGGCTCGCTTTTAATCGACGGCCTTGCTGATACGATTCGCGTTTCCTTGACCGAGGATCCTGTCGCCGAGGTTCCTGTCGCGCAAGAATTGATTCGGGTTTCTGAACTTCCGCAAAAAACGTTGGACTTTCACGTTCCCGATTGGGCAAAGGACCCTTACCATTACAAGCGTCTGGAAACGGAAAAAGTTTCGTATTCGGGGGGCGCAATCGGTGCCGCGGAAATGGTGCGTGTTGGCGTTTCGGCTCCGGTTCTCAGTCTTTCCAATGGACTTCGGTCTCCGGAATTTGCGTTCACCGGCTTTGCTGGGCAGAACATAGTCGCTTTTAAGGACGAATTGGATATCGCCGCTTTTGCCGATGGAAGCAGAAATATCCCGCAGGATTCTTTGGTGGCGTATGTGGGCGAGCAATTCGTTTTGGGCAACCGCGCGCTGGTTTCGGCTTTGGAATCGAGAAAACAGAAAAATCCGGTGCTGCTTTACAAACGGATTTCCGCTTCGGAAAGCGACAAACTGAAAACGGCAGCCGAATTTGGCAGCTTGCTCGCCGACGGAATAGGCGATGCCGTTGTCGTCGAATCGGAAAGCGACCAGAATATGGCCGTGTCTCTCGCTTTCGATATTTTGCAGGCTGCCGGCGTGCGTCGGAGCAAAACGGAATTCATCAGCTGCCCGGGCTGTGGCAGAACTCTCTACGATATTCGGGAAGTCATCGGAAAAATTAAGGCCCGGCTGGGACATTTGCAAAACATTTCCATCGGCGTGATGGGCTGTATTGTGAACGGTCCTGGAGAATTGGCGGATGCGGATTTCGGC
This sequence comes from Fibrobacter sp. UWS1, assembly GCF_002300445.1. Classification (NCBI taxonomy): domain Bacteria; kingdom Pseudomonadati; phylum Fibrobacterota; class Fibrobacteria; order Fibrobacterales; family Fibrobacteraceae; genus Fibrobacter; species Fibrobacter sp. UWS1. The sequence goes on along the minus strand of NZ_NSGW01000001.1, from coordinate 440,588 downwards.
TATATCGGCGGGGCCCCCGGATTCATCAATCTGTTCGAGGGCAAAACCTGTGTCAAAAAGAATGTCCCCGAGGCAAATGCCTTGGACGAACTCGTGGAACTCATCAAGAGCCGCGGTCGTTATGTGGAAGCAAAAGAATCTAAATGAATCATAACAAAGGAACTCACCATGCGTAAAATCAAAACCCTGAATAATATCTCCCAGAAAGGTCTGTGCCTGTTTGGCAAGGATTACGAAGTTTCGGAATCGGTTGAAAATCCGGAAGCGATTCTTGTCCGCAGCGCCCAGGTCGATACGGATTCTTTCAGCGAATTGCTGGCCGTCGCCCGCGCCGGTGCCGGTGTCAATAACATCACCATCGACAAGGCGAGCGCAAAGGGAATTTGCGTATTCAATGCTCCGGGAGCCAATGCGAACGCTGTCGCCGAATTGGTCATGACGATTCTCGGCATGGAAGTGCGCCACGTTTTTGAAGCGACGAATTGGGTCAAGAATCTGGATCCGAACGATCCCGCTTTGGACAAAACGATTGAAAAAGGCAAGAAAATGTTCTCGGGAACGGAACTTTCCGGAAAGACCCTGGGCGTTATCGGCCTTGGCAAAATCGGCGTTCTCGTTTCAAATTATGCCCGCTGGAAAAACATGAACGTCGTCGCTTACGACCCCTATCCGAGCGCGGCGAACATGCACAAGCTTTCAAATGTCGTCTCGGTGGTGAAGACCATCGACGAAGTGATTGCCAAGTCGGATTTCATTACCGTCCATGTTCCGTTCATCAAGGGCGTCACGGAAAATATGCTGAACGAAAAGAACCTTGCCGCATTCAAAGGCTCCATTATCATGAACTTCGCCCGCGGCGGAATCGTGAACATGGACACCGTTTACAAGATGCTGGACGAAGGCCGTTTGCAGAGTTACTTGACGGATTTCGCCGACAAAAAATCCTTGCAGAATCCGAAAATCAAAATTTTCCCGCACCTTGGCGCAAGCACCGAAGAAGCGGAAGAAAATTGCGCGGTAATGGCTGTCGAAGAACTCAAGGACTATTTGGAATTTGGCGTGGTGCGCAACTCGGTCAATTTTCCGCCGCTGGACAGCTATCCGCATGCAGAAGTCAAGAGCCGCGTCGTTGTCATCAACCAGGACGTGCCGAACATGATTGCCGAAATCACCAAGGTCTTTGGTGCCGCAAACATCAACATTGCAAGCTTTAGCAACAAGAGCAACGGCAAAATCGGATACAATCTGATTGATGTGGAAACTTCCGTCGATGATTCCATTATCGATGCGCTGAAAAAGTTGGAAAAGGTCATTCGCGTTCGCGTCATCCATTTCTAATTTTTTGCCCTGTCTTTTATATGCGCCGAAGAGTTTCTTCGGCGTTTTTGTATTCGATGCGTTTTTTAGTTTGTCGGCTTGAATTTGATTTGTGGAAGAAATTCTGGACAGCGCCGTCGAAAAGAGGCAAACAGAACTTCCGAAAATCGATTCGGAAAATGACTCGAAACGTTTTGAAAATCCGTATGCAAAAATCGGTTTTGAGAGGACGCAATCGACGAGTTGAAAGTTTAGGTTTATTTGGACGTCTTTTTGTTTCGCGAAGCTCCACAAAAACTAGGCTTTGCGGGGTTCCGCTATCGCTCATTCCGGCGCGACGCTTCGGAACTGCTGGCGCAGCCCCTACAATCCTTGGCGCAAAAGGGAACGGTTCTTTTATATCGGCAACGCAAATTTTGAAATGTCAACGCCTTCCATTTTCAACAGTTCGATTTTTTTATCGATACCGCCAGCGTATCCGGTGAGGCCGCCGTTCGTTCCGACGACTCGGTGGCAGGGAATTATCAGCGAAATGGAATTGTGCCCGACCGCTCCGCCGACGGCTTGCGTCGAGACCGCTTTGCCCGTTTCCCATACGATTTGCTGGGCGATTTTTCCGTAGGTAGAAGTCTCTCCGAACGGAATGTCAAGCATGATTTCCCAGACGCGCTTTCTAAATGGCGAAATCCCGACGAATGCAAGCGGCGGTGTAAAAACCGGGGCTTTTCCCGAAAAATAAATGTCGAGCCATCTCCGTGCTTGCTCGAAAACAGGCAAATCCTTTTCTTCGTATTCTTCGGGCAATGTGTCGGCAAAAAATCTTTGTCCGTCGAACCAAAGCCCGGTCAGTTCTGTTCCGTTGCTGGCTAGCGTTATGCCGCCGATGGGAGAATGGTATTTGTTTGTCCAAAACATAGCAGTAACCCTTGATATAGATTGTAATTTATTTTTGCTTTTTGAACCGAGCTTTTTCAATATGAAAGTCGTCCGTTGTCGTTCCACTCGCCGTACATAACGCCGTTCCTGCTGTTTTCGATGAGTTTTTGAAGGCGGAAACGGAAAACTTTTGGATTTTTCTTTTTGATTTGAACCGTGTCTATTCGGATGCGCTGATATAAAACCGGAAAAGTCAAAAAATAGTGCCACGCCTTTTTGTCCGCTTGAAGGGCGGCGAGCACATCTGCGTCCATGACAAAGCCCTTTTCAGACATATCGGAAAGAACGGCTCTGCCCGCGTCTGTCATCTTGCCGAGTTTTTCCATTCTGCGGCAACGCTCTTTGTTCAGTTCGGACCATACGCTTTTTTTTGCGACGTGGTGCAAAACGCTGCGCCGTTCCGAGTCCCGTTTTTTTGGTCGTGCAGTCGATCCAACCGAAGCAGAGCGCTTCTTCGACAGCGTCGATGTACCAGAAAGTGCCGTCATCCACAGGGCGTCCCCGTTGGACGATAATCCAGCATTCTTTTTCCTTGCCATGATTTTCCGAAAGCCAGCGTCTAAATTCGCCTCGGTTTTTGATAGGCAGAATTTCCATGAAGTCTCCGTTTTGGGGGACGAGCAATTTAAGTGCAGCGGCAAAAACTTGACAATCCGGGCTTGCGAGACTGCGATTCGCCTATCGTACAGGCGTGTCCGCATTTCACTTTGGTCATCGTGTTTCTCCTTTTTTCGGGCGGCTTTTTGTTCCGCACCGCTTCACAAAAATCAGGCTTTCCGTGCTTCCGCTTTCGCTCCATTCCCGCGCTGTGCGCGTGAACGCTTGCCGCGGCACTCCAATCCTTGCCGCAAAATCCGCCAAGTCCATTCATATTAGCAAAATGGCAGGCGTGGGCATGAGGCAAACCCGTGACAGCCAGATGAAAAAGAAACGAAGCGCAGAAGTTCTGCGAGAGGAGGCGGAAATGCGCGCGAGTTTAAAACAAAAAACCTCTCCGAAGAGAGGTTTTTAGCGGGACGGACGAGGCTTGAACTCGCAACCTCCGGCGTGACAGGCCGGTGCTCTAACCAAAATTGAGCTACCACCCCGTTTCTGGGCGATAACGGATTCGAACCGCTGACATTCTGCTTGTAAGGCAGACGCTCTGAACCAGCTGAGCTAATCGCCCCTACTTCTTTCGATCATTGCCGCCCCAGAAGATTCCAATAGGAATGACAACCAGATAGGCAAGAACCAAAATAATCGGTGCGACCGTCAGTGATACAGGGTTGTCCGCAGGCCCTTGGGCAAGACAGACAAATCCGATCACTATCAACAAAGCTCCGAGAGCCACTAAAAGAATGTTCTTCTTCATAACTTCAAGCCTTGTTTAGTGTTATCACCAATAGGGTAGCCCAAATATATAAATGATTTTAAACCGTGTCAAGAGGTATTCCAAGAAAAAATGCAATTTTTTTTGAAATACTCGAATTTTGTCAGGGCTGGAGTTGTGGACGCCTTCTTCCTGCGGCAAGTGCTGCGGCTGGATACTTCACGCGGGTGTGGTATGTGCCGTCAAGACTCTGCAAAAAGACTTTTGTGAGCTGGGAAATTTCTCGCAGATTGAGTCCGCTTTCGGAAAGCTGGCCTTCGTTAAGCCGGGCGTTGATGGTCGTGTAAATGAGGTTTTCCAGTTTTTCTGGCGTCGGTTCGGGCATGGCGCGGCTGGAAGCTTCGACGACGTCCGAAATCATCAGTATCGCGGTTTCCTTGGATTGCGGCCTGGGTCCCGGATAGGTGAAGTCCGCCGCTTTCGTTCCTGGATCCTGCTTTTTGGCTTCCTGATAGAAATACTGGATGATGCTCGTGCCGTGGTGTTCCACAATACCGTCGGTGATGGCTTCGGGCAGCTTGAATTCCTTGGCGAGTTCAATTCCTTGGGTAACATGGCTGAGAATGATTTTGGCGGAGTCGCGCGGCTGGAGACTCGTGTGCGGGTTGATGCCCTGTTTCTGGTTTTCCGTGAAAAATTCGGGACGCATGGTTTTCCCGATGTCGTGGTAAAGGGCCATGGTGCGCACGAGCAGGGCGTTCGCGCCGATTTCGTCGGCGACTTTTTCGGCGAGATTCGCCACCTGAATGGAGTGGTGGAAGGTTCCCGGAGCAAGGTCGGAAAGTCTTTTGAGCGCAGGGCGGTTAAAGTCCGAAAGCTCCAGCAGCGTCAAGTCGGTCGTGATGCCGAAAATGCGTTCGGCCAAATGGATGAGCACCACGGAGGAGACGGCGCTCCACGTGACGATATTGATAACGCCCGCGAGGAATGTCGGGTAGATGATTTCCCACTGGAAGCGATTGCGCAAAAGCAGTTGGATGGAAAGGGCGATGGCAAAGGCGACGATGGCGGCCAGAATGCTCCAGATGAATTGGGAACGGTAACGGATCCGGTTCAGGTTGTGAAGCCCGGCCCAGCAGATTCCAAAAGCGAGAATGGTTGTCGAAAGGTCGTAGCCAGAGAGAATGCCCAAAAAGGATGCCGAAAAAATGGAGAAGAGCGTGCCGATTTTCCGGTCGTAGAGGACGGTGGAAATGACGGGGGAAAGGATGAAGGGGAAGAACCACGTTACGTCGATGTCCTGCGGCAGGTTCGGGGTGGTCGTCTGGATGTAAGCGCCAAAATGGTGAATGGCCGCAAATGCGCAAAGCTGGATGGCGGCGAGGGCGGCGATGCTCCAGATTTGGCGGCGGGTGCGGAAACGCTTGGAATGGAAGTAGTAAAAATACAGGAAAAAGAGGAAAATGATGACGGCGATAAAGATGGCTTGACCGTAGATGGCGGTGAAGTGCCGCGAACCTTCTTCTTTTTGCATGGCGTTCTGCATGGCTTCTAGCCGTTCCAGTACGTCTTTGGTGACAATCGATCCTTGCGAAATCAGTTCCATGCCGCGGGGAATCATGCCTTTGGAAGCGTTCACTTGATTTTCGGCCAGTTCCCGGCGGTGTTCCGTTTCTTTTTTCAGATAAAAGACGTTGGGCAGGGTGAACACGTAGAGGGCCTCGTAAAATGCGCTCTGCATCGCCTGGTTTTTGAAATACCGTTGCAAATCGGTGAATGTTTCGTCGATGGCGCGTTCGCGTGGCTGGATGCGGCTGGCGTCCAGCTTGCGTTCTTCATTGTCCCGCACAAAGGAAACTTCGGTTTTGGAATAGGGCAGGTAATTGACGTCCTGGATGTTGTAGGTGTCTCGGAAAAGTTGCACGCTGGTGTTGTTCGTCGCGAGAAGCGTGTTGGAAACGCCTTGATCTAGCATCCGGTTGAACGCGCTTTCCAGGGAATCCCTTGCCCGCTTGCTCGAAGAGAGCTGCTGCACGGCCGTGTTGGAAAGGCGGTTCGTCAGCTGGTGAAAAATCTGGGAGGCCTGCTGCACTTTGATCTGCATGGTCGAATCGTCGGTATCCGCCGAGATTTCGGCCTGGAGAGTTCCATAGCGGGAAAGACTCGAAAGGTAGGATTTTAAATCGTTGAGAATGCGCACGGTTTCGTCGTGGTTGTATTCGAATACCGCATAGACTTTGTCGGCGGCGCGGGATTTTTCGTTGATGATTTCCTGCGCGGACTTGGGGACTTCAAAAGAAATGGGGGCGACGATGGTCCGCGGGCTAATCTGCCCCAGGTGGGGAACTTCGGATTTTTGCGCCAAATTTTTGTCGGGGAACAGGACGATTCCCAAAATAATGACGATAAGGCATCCGAAAAAGAGATGCCGCTTCAAAGTTTTATGATTCATTTTCTGTCTCCGGATTCGTATGCTTTAATGATTTCCCGTACCAGGGGATGGCGCAGAACGTCTGTCGCCGGAAAGCGGATGTGGGCGATGCCTTTGACTTTGGACAAAAGCCGGATGGCGTGCGCAAAACCGGAAGTCTGCTTGGGACCCAAATCGATTTGGGAAGAGTCTCCGGTGATAATCGCTTTGGAGTGGGAACCCAGACGCGTCAGGAACATTTGCATTTGCGGAATGGTCGTGTTCTGCGCTTCGTCCAGAATGATGAAGGCGTGCTTGAGGGTTCGGCCTCGCATATAGGCGAGCGGTGCGACTTCAATTTGACCGCTTTCCTGGTATTTGCGCAATTTTTCCGCGGGCAGCAGTTCGGCCAGGCTGTCTTGGATGGGGCGCAGGTAGGGCGCGATTTTTTCTTTGAGGTCGCCGGGAAGGTAGCCGAGCGATTCTCCCGCTTCGACCGCTGGGCGCACCAGGCAAATGCGTTCCACTTCTCTTTGTTCCAGGCTGGCGACGGCGATGGCCACTGCGAGGAAAGTCTTTCCCGTTCCCGCAGGCCCGTCGGCAAAGATGACGTCGTTTTTTTCGCAGGCTTTGAGCAGTTCCGCTTGAGATGCGGTCTTGGCGACGACGGGAATTCCCGTTTTGTTCCGGAGGATGACTTCCTGAGGAATGAAGGGAGTTTCGTTCGGGCTTTTTTCGGCAAGGCCCGACAGAAAATGCGGCGAGATGAACGTGCCGTTTTTGGCTGCGATTTTCACCTGATCGAGCATGGACAAGGCTCCTTGAAGGTCGGCTTTGTCCCCTTTGGCTTCGATGCGCAGTCCGGAAAGGCGGGAATGGACGATAACGGAAAAACGGTCTTCCACCATGCGGAAAACCGTTTCATTTTCTCCCGCGATAATCCGTTTGAGATTGTCGGAAAGAGGGTATCGGACTTCTTGTTCCATCAATTATTGGACGGCTTCTGCATCGGCTGCGGGTTCTTCGGCGGCCGGTTGCGTGGAAATGCCGAGCTGGGTTTTCGCTTCAAAAATCTGGCGGCGCAGCTCGTGGTTTTCTTCCGTCATTTTCATGGCTTCTTGCTGGGTTCTTTGCAGTTCGCCTTCGTCCACTTTTTGGGCTTTGGCGGAACCGCCTTCGGCTTCTTCCGAGTATTCTTCAGCAGCTTCTTCGCTTCCCCCTTGACGGGAGCCTGCGCAAGCGACGAGGGAGAATGCGCAAAGAGAAGCGAGGGCGAGTTTCCAGAGTTTAGATAAAGACATTGTAAAAGCTCCATGCAAAATTGGTTCTACGGAAATATATATAGAAAAATCGGCGTGTTTTCGTTTTAGGCGTCAAAAAAAGTAGATTTTGTGGCATGAATCGCTATTCTCAGGTATTTATTGAACCGTCGGGCGATGTGCCCGCAACCGAAATTTATCGTTCCCGCCGAAAGAAACTGCTGAAAAAATTGGAAACCATCGGCCTTTTTGCCGGGGTTTTTCAAAATCCGGGTTCCGAAGAAGTCTTTACGGAAATCGGGAACAAGATGGTCCAGGATCCATCCTTTTTGTATTTGACGGGCTTGAATCAGCCGGGTTGCAAGCTTTTGCTGAATCCGCTTGCGGAAAGCGAAGGGGAACGCGAGGTGCTGTTTTTGCCGCCCAAGGACGCTTTGGGGGAATTTTGGACGGGGCGAAAGCTCGCGTATTCGGACGACTTGGACGAGGTGAAGGAAAGGACGGGTTTTCAAAGGATTTATCCTTCGACGGAGTTCTGGCGCTATTTGGACGCGTCCGTGAAAAAATGGCGGCTCGATACGCTGGAAGTTTTTTTCTTGGAATTTTTGACGAAGAACGGCGTCCGGGGGATTACGGGGGATCACAACGGGCGTTTCGCCGATGAATTGAAAGCGCATTTCGGCGATTCCTGTCGCATAAAGAGCCTGGCGGAAAAGCATTTCGATTTGCGGGTCGTGCTCGATCCCTTTCAGCAGAAGGATTCCCGGAAAGCGCAGGGCTGGACTGCCGAAGCGTTTCGCCTCTTTTTGAAGGAAATGAAAAATTTTCGGACGGAACGGGATGCCGCTTTGTTCTTGAATTACCAGATGCAGCGGCAAAGTGACGGGGATTTGGCTTTCCCGACGATTATGGCTTGCGGAGAAAATGCCTGCTGCTTGCACTATGTGAAAAACGACGAGCCTTTGGAAAGCGGAAAACTTTTGCTGATGGACTTTGGAATCCGGGCGGGAACGCAGCACAGCGACATTTCGAGAACGGTTCCCGTCGGCGGAAAATTCAACCCGCTGCAAAAAATCCTGTATTCCATTGTTCTGGATGCTCAAAAATTTCACGCTTCGCAGGTGAAGCCCGGAGCGTTTTTGCGGGAATTGGATGCGAATGTCTGGAATTTTATTGAAAAAGCGCTCGACGAACGTTTTGTGCAGAAAGGCGGCAAATGCCGTCTGCTTTACGACAAGCGACCGCACGGCGTCAGCCATCTTATCGGGGAACAGATTCACGAAGGCGACCCTTTCCGCGTCTATATGGACAAACCGCTTGAACCCGGGATGCTGATTTCGAATGAACCCGGAATTTACGGCTATTTTGAAATCGAGCTTTCTGGCGTGCGCTATGCGGAAAATGTCGGAATCCGCATTGAAAACGACTTGCTGGTGACTCCGGATGGCTGCGAGGATATTTCGGCGGCGATTCCGCGGGAAATCAAGGAAATGGAATCGGCGATGGCGGAATTTTGAGGGGAAAGTCCTGAAATCCTCGGTCAATTCTGCTGGGTATATGAGTTATTTAATTATCTTTGGGCTGAAAATGAGGTAGCCAATGAAAAAAACAGGTCTATTGTTTGTTCTCGCTTTTTCGGCGCTGGGTTTGGCGTGGAATAACGAATTCGGAGTCATTCCTAAAACGTTCCAGGTGCAGCTCTCCGGGAATACGGTTTTGTATAGCAATCTGTATCACGACGGTGATAAGGCCTCTTTGGACGAAACCTATCTCCAGTTGAATTTGATTCCGACGATTCGGGTCAGCCCGGTTCGGGGCATTGAATTTAATTTCAGCTATCCATTTCGCAGCGATGAAGATATGAAGGATGCAACGGGTTTTTGGGGGCCGATTCTCGGCATTAAATACGGAAGCCCTTCTTCGGCGGGATTTTTGAATTTCGTGTTTCCGGCGGGGTCTAAAAATCTGTTGGGAAACGGGGAAAATCCCTCTCCGGCGCTGATTTTTGGCGGAACCAGTTTTTACGGCAACTGGGAATCCTTCGGGATTCGGCTGCATTCCTGGTATTTTTGGGATTTTAACGAACATTCTGCGGACGAGCTTCTTTTCCTTATCCGCCCGGAATTGAATCTGGGGTTGATTCAGATCGGTCTGGGATTTCCCTTTGAATGGATTTTCGGAAATTCCAGTGCTTGGATTAGCAATACGCCGGGAACGGTTCGCGCGATTGGTGGTGGCGAAGATTTCGAATACGTGATGGTCTTTTCCATCCAACCCAAGGCCGTTATCGATTTGGGAAAAATCAAGGTGGAACCCTATTTTTCGATTCCCCTCTGGAAATATACGAGCAAGCACGCCTTTATGTATTACAGCTTTACCCTTGGCGTGGATGCGAAATTGAATTTCTGATTTTGAGGTGATTGGCTTATGTGGAATGTTAAAGGTACGCTTCCCCTGTTTCTCTCTATTTTTGGAACCACTTTTGCGGTGATGGGGCATTTTGTCTTTACGCAAAAGGTTTTGACGACGCATTACGACGGTTCGCAGCTTCAGTTCTGGAGTGCCTGCTTCCAGGCTTTTTTCCTGCTCCCGTTTATTTATATGGTGGTGCCGGCGAGTTTCTTTTCGAACCGCTTTTCTAAAAATCGGGTTCTCGCTTGGACATCGGTCGTCATTACCGCTTCGTTTATCGCGACGGGCGTCTTCTACACCCTCAAGTTTTACAATCTGGCGATTTTCTTTACTCTCCTGACGGCTTCGGCGTTTGCCGTGCACAGTCCCGCTAAATACGGCATTTTAAAAGAAATGTATGGGACCAAGAGCCTCGGTTTTGCCAATGCGGTTTTGCAGGTGATTTCCGTGATTGCTCTGGCACTTGCGGCGTTGCTTGTTCCCGGTCTGGATGCGGTGGATTCCGCTTTTGACGGTTCGCCGACGGTCAAAGAATTTTTGAGCAAGACGGTTGCTTGGCCGTGGGTCTTTATGGGAATCAGCGCCATTTCTACTTTGGCGGCGTTTTTTGTTCCGCAGGTGCACCGTGGCTATGCGTCCGCGCGCCGTTCTTCCGTTTTCCGCAATTTGGCGCACACCTGGAAAATTCCGATGGTCCGCGCTTGCATGGTCGGCATTTCCATTTTCTGGATTGGTGTGCAGGTCTTTGTAATGGTCTTTCAGCAGCAGACCGCCGCTCCCAATGAAACGCTGGCTCTTTTCAAAAACGGGATTTTCTTTGCCATTCTCGGGCTTTTGCTCGGTTCTATCATCGTCGGTCGGGCTTCCAAAGATTATATCGAAACGGGCCTTGTTCCGATGGGAGCGCTCGGATCGTCCGTCTGCCTGGCCATCGTTCCGTTCCTGTCTTCGCAGGTTTTTATCGACGTGGCTTTCTTTTTGATGGGCGCTTTCGGCGGGATGTTCCTGGTGACTCTCAATGCGCTTCTTCAGTTCAATACGACGGCGACCAATTCGGGGCGGATTCTCGCCGTTTCCAATTTGATTCAGATTGTTCTTTTGGGAGCCTTCCTCGGGCTGGAATCCGTTGTCCTTTACAATGTGCAAACGCATTTCCCGGAATACCGCAGCTGGATTTTCCCGGGATTTTTTATTGCGCTCGCCCTGATTTCCTTTGTGGGATTCACCTATTCCCTCAAGCATCTGCCGCAGGCCCTTTTGCGCTCGCTTTTGCGGACTTTTTTCAGCCCGTACAAATTGAAGGTCCTGGGTCTCCAGAATGTGCCGGATGAAGGTCCCGTCCTTTTGATGGGCAACCATTTCAGCTTTATCGATTGGGCGGTTTTGCAGATGGCGACCCCGCGTCCGCTCCGGATTGCGAGCAACAAGGACCATTTTGAAAAGTGGTATTTGCGCTGGCTTTTAAAACGCATGGGCGTTATCCGGATCCATAAAAAAAATCCCGCCGAAGCGATGCAAAAAATTCATGAAGCCTTGTTGAACGGCGATGCGGTGGTGCTTTTCCCGGAAGGCGAAATTGCGAAGTCTCCGTTCATCGGGCCTTTCCGCATGGACTACTCCGAAGCCATCAAGGACACGGAAACGGTAATCGTTCCGTTCTACATCCAAGGATTGTGGGGGAGCCGTTACTCTTACACGAACGAAGTGCATTTGTTTGGCCCTGCTTTGACTCGCATTATCACAGTGGCTTTCGGCGAAGCGCTCCCCAAGGAAACGGAACCGAACAAGATTCGCAACATTGTGCGGGAAATTTCTATCGATGCCTGGAGCAACTCGCTAAAATACTACAAGCCGATCGCTTCGTCGTGGCTTTACGCCTGTAAACGCATCGTGCGTTCGGGACCTTCGATTTACAGTCCGGACGGTGCGCACTTCTCGGGCTACAAGCTGCTTTGCGCGACCTTGGCCTTTAGCCGCGTATTTAAAAAACGCCTTTCGGGAGAATCGCATATCGGGATTATGCTGCCGCCTTCTGCGGGTGGTGTCATTGCGAACCTGGCGGGCTGGGTGCGCGGAAAAATCAACGTGAACCTGAATTACACGTCTTCGCCGGATATCGTCGCAAAGTGCATCGAACGGGCGGAAATCAAAACGATTATTACGAGCCGCGTTTTCTTGGAACGCCTAAAACAAAAGGGAACGGATTATTCCGTGCTTTCCAAAGTCTGCACGCTGATTTACGCCGAAGATGTGCTCAAGGGAATTCCCAAGTCGGCGATGGTGTTCCACATGTTTGCCGGCATCATTTTGCCCGTCAAATTGATTGAATTTTTCTATTTCAAAAAAGTCCGCTTTACGGATACGGCGGCCATCCTGTTCAGCTCGGGTTCGGAAGGAACGCCAAAGGGCGTGGAGCTTACCCATTACAACATCGTGGGGAACTGCCAGCAGCTCTCTTGCATTTTCAATGCGACCAAGTCCGACGTGATGCTGGCCGAACTCCCGCTTTTCCATTCGTTTGGACTTACGGTGAACGTCCTTCTCTGTCTGGTGGAGGGCATTCCCATCGTGGTGATTGCTGACCCGACGGATGTGAAGACGATGGCGCGCGCTTGCGCCGAATTCCGGGTGACGGCCTTTGTCGGAACGCCCACATTCCTGCGCGCGTTTACGGTAAACCGCTGGGTGCATCCGATGTGCTTCAAATATCTGCGCTTGATTATCGCGGGGGCCGAAAAGCTCCGTCCCGAAATCACGACGGCGTTCCGGCTCAAGTTCGGCAAGGATATTTTGGAAGGTTACGGCTGCACGGAAACCGCTCCGGTGGCGTCCGTCAATTTGGACAATATCCTTTTGGACGATTACCTGACGATGCAGGTGAATCACAAGCCGGGTTCGGTGGGAATGCCGCTTTGCGGAACCCTCTACAAGATTGTGGATCCCGATACGAACGAGGAATTGCCGGTCGGCGAAGACGGCATGATTCTCATCGGCGGTTGTCAGGTGATGAAAGGCTATCTGAAGGATTCGGAACATACGAAGAGCGCGATTGTGGAACTGGACGGTCGCCGCTGGTATCGCACCGGGGACAAGGGACACTTGGACGAGGACGGCTTCCTCACGATTGTGGACCGCTACAGCCGTTTTGCAAAACTCGGCGGGGAAATGATTTCTTTGGGAGCGGTGGAAATCCGCATCAACGAAACGAAGATTCTGGAAGGCAGCGATTATATGGTCACGGCGATTCCGGACAGTGCCAAGGGCGAATGCGTCGTGCTGCTCTATTCGGGTTCGGAACAGGAGCCTGCGGATGTCTTGCGCGCGCTTCGCAAGTCGGGCATTCCGCCGTTGATGGTTCCCGGGCTGGCCTTCAAGGTTCCCGCGGTTCCCAAACTCGGGACGGGCAAAGCGGACTTTAAAGCGTCCAAGCAGCTCGCCCTGGAACTTGCCAAAGCGTAGAATTTCTAAATTTCCGCCAAAATAAGGATTATCATGCGAAAAAAAGGCCTGATCCCGTATTTGGTAACTGTTTTAGCTTCATCTTTTATGCAGATGGGGCTTTTTCTTTTTTTTGAACAGTGGCTCAAATATTCGTTTGCAGAACCGAATGAATTTCCGGTTTACAGCGCATTGCTGCAAGCGATGTTCTATGTGCCCTATTTGCTTTTTTTCCCGATTGCCGGTTTTCTTGCGGACCGCTTTGGCAAGGGGAAGGTCATCGCCTGGTCTTCGCTCGGCTATGTGGCGGGATCGATAGTCATCGGCGTCTTGTGGACGGTCGGACTTCCGCAGGTTGCCATCTGGTTTGTGTTGCTGGTTTCGTCTTCGTTTGCGCTGGGAAGTCCCGCGCGCTACGGCGTGGTCAAGGAAATGTTCGGAACCGAGCATCTCTCGACCGGAGTCGCCCACATGTTCACCATGATGATTATCGGGGCGTTGGTCGCGTCTGTCGGGGTGATAAGCCTTTATCATGAATCGGCCACTTTGCTGGGCGTCGATTATCTGCTTTGGATTTTTGTCGGCGTGGCGGTGCTTTCCGAGGTGGCGGCGTTTTTCATTCCCAAAACGGGTCAAGAAAGAGAATCCTTGCAGATTCGCTCGCCGGGTCGGATTTTTCATGCGACTTGGTATATCAGCCTTTCGCGCATGATTATCATCGGGCTTGCGGTTTTTTGGGGACTGGCTCAGGTCTTTATTCTGCTTTCCCAAAGCCTTTCCGGCGAAGCGTTCTTGGCGGTGGTGCGGAACGGTCTGGTCTTTTCGGCTGTGGGCATGGTCTTTGGCGGCTATCTCGCTTCGCGCTCTTCGCACCAGTTTATCGAAGTCGGGCTGATTCCCGTTTCCGTGTTCGGCTGCAGCGTCTGCGCATTCTTCATCCCGATGGTCGATAATCCCGTCATCATCCGAATGCTTTACGCTTTTCTCGGCCTCTTTTTCGGGGCGCTGGGGACGGTCCTCAATTCGCTTCTTTTGCAATACTCCCGCCCGGTTTCCACAGGTCGAATCGTCGCCGTATCCAATATGGTGACGATGCTCTTTTTGATTTTTGTCGTCGGGTTGGAAGCGATTCTGCTTGAATTCACGCACATCGACCGTGAAACTTTCCTTTTTGTTTTCTCACTCTTTTTGCTGGGCGCGTTTGTCTGGGCGTTCATCCGTTTTCCGCAGTCGCTTTTGCGGACGATGTTCCGCGCCTACTATGTGTTCCGCTACAATCTGAAGGTGACGGGCAATGAGAACATCCCGATTGAAGGTCCGGTTTTGCTGATTGGCAACCACACGAGTTTTATCGATTGGATTCTTTTGCAGATGTCTTCCCCTCGGCCTTTGCGCTTGGCGATGAACGAAAATAAGTCGGAGCACGGCTTTTTCCGCTGGGTTCTCAAACTTTTGGGCGCAATTCGCATCAACCGCCGCAACCCGGAACCCGCCATGGAGAAAATCCGAAAAGCGCTGCTGCACGGCGAAGCCGTCGTCGTGTTTCCGGAAGGCGAGCTTGCCAAATCCTGCAACATCGGGCGTTTTTCCATCGATTATTCGTCGGCGGTCAAGGACACGAGTGCGCGCCTGATTCCGTTCTACATCCAGGGGGTCTGGGGAGGCAAATACAGCTACACGGATGAAAGCGTCAATTTCGGCGAAAAGACGACCCGGATTGTTTCCATCGCATTTGGAAAAGAAGTGCCGCTGGAAACCGAACCGGCCAAGTTGCGCAATATCCTGCGGGAGCTTTCCATGTCGGCTTGGGCGAAATCGCTTTCGTACTACCCGACGATTATTCCGCTCTGGTTGAAAGCGGCGAAACGCCGCGTGCGCCACCATGTTTCCATTTACAGCCCGCAGGGCAATCACTTGACGGGCTATGGCCTTATTCAGCAGGTGTTGATTTACGCCCGCGCTATCGAGAAGATGGCGGCCAAGGAAGAACGGCTGGGGTTCATGCTGCCGCCTTCGCCGGAAGGGGTTTCGCTTTTGCTCGGCATCTGGACGGTCGGGAAAACCAGCGTCAATTTGAATTACACGTCGGGAATCGATACCGTTTTGAAGTGCATGGAACGCGCCGAAATCAAGACGGTTCTGACGAGCTGGGCGTTCTTGAACAAATTGCAGCGCCGGGGACAGGATTTCTTTAAACTCGGGACTGTCTGCAAACTGGTCTGCGTGGAGGATTTGGAAAAATCCGTAAGTCCGCTCTACCGCGGTCTGGCGATTGCTTCGTCGATACTGCTTCCCGCACGGCTGATTCATTTCCTGTTTGCCAAATCGGTGAAGCCCGAGGACAATGCGGTCATTCTTTTCAGTTCTGGCTCCGAAGGCATGCCGAAAGGCGTGATGCTGACCTATCGCAATCTGGTTTCCAATACGCAGCAGGCCAATTCCATCTTTTCGATTCGCCCGCACGACGTGATGCTTGCGGAACTGCCGATTTTCCATTCGTTCGGTTTGACGGTGACGATGCTTTTGCCGCTTCTGGAGGGAATCCCCATGGTCACTTGCTCCGAGCCGACGGATGTGAAGACGATGGCGCGGGTCTGTGCGGAATACCGCGTGACCATTCTCGTAGGAACGCCGACTTTTTTGCGCGCGGTAGGCATTAACCGCTGGGTGCACCCGATGTGCCTCAAACATTTGCGCCTGGTTCTTTCCGGCGCCGAGAAATTGCGCACGGAAATTCGCGACCTCTTTGCCCGAAAATTCAAAAAGGACATTTTTGAAGGCTATGGCTGCACGGAAACCGCTCCGGTCGCCACGTTCAATTCCGAAGATGTTCTTTTGGACGACTTTTTGACGATGGATCCGCGGGCGAACCTCCAGTCGGTCGGAATGCCGATTCCCGGAGTCGGCGTGAAAATCATCGATCCCGAAACCAACGAGGAATTGCCGCAGGGCGAAGAGGGCATGATTCTTATCGGCGGGTGTCAGGTGATGAAAGGTTACCTCCGGGATCCGGAGCGCACAAAGAGCGTGATTCTGGAAATCGACGGTCATCGCTGGTACAAGACGGGCGACAAGGGTTATTTGGACAAGGACGGCTTTGTCTTTATCGTGGACCGTTACAGCCGCTTTGCGAAACTCGGCGGTGAAATGATTTCTTTGGGAGCCGTCGAAGGAAAATTGAACGATACGGGGCTTCTTGCTGGCATGGATTATGTGATTGTCGCGATTCCGGATGAGGTGAAGGGCGAACGGATTGTGCTGCTCTATTCCGGCGATAAGGATGCCGATGAACTGCTGCGGGAAATTCGCAAGTCGGGGATTCCGCAAATGATGATTCCGGGAGCCGCATTCAAAGTGGAGCAAGTGCCCAAGCTCGGTTCGGGCAAGGCGGATTTTGCGACCGCCAAGAAACTTGCCGTGGAACTTTCGACCAAGTAGCGGTTCCGTTTTTTGGGAGGATTTATGCTAGAAGAAGCTTTGCCGAAAAGTGACCTTTTGAAATCCGAAACGGAAAAGGGATTTTCCAAAATTCGTACGGTGCGCCTTTTGGGAATCGTGGCTCTAGCTCTGGCAATCCTTTTTGGCGTTCTGTTTCTTGCACTTTCCTATGTGGACGATTTTGCGTCGCAGGTGGTGAATCTCGCCATGGCGCGCTACAGCAATTTCACCGGCAAATTCGCCTTGAACAATTTTGAAGAGGACAAGCGGCTGATGGCCATTCTGCTTTCGGTCAAGGACGAGCTTTTGCCGCTCGTCGAATGTCTGAAACCGATCGCCTTTGTGAGCGCATCGCTTTTTGGAGTTGCCGCCCTTGTTTTTTGGATTTTCCCGTCGTGGATAGCCGAAAGGCTTCTTCGCTTTCGGATTTTGCGTGTGGCCGGGGAAGGCTCGGGCAATTCGATGTCGCCTTTTTCGCTTTCCAAAAAGACGCTGGTTGCTTTGGCGACCCTTGTCACGGTAGTGCTATTGTCGTTTTTTGTTCTGCAAAGGGATCCTGCCAAGGAGAATGTGGAAAAAGCGGCGGAGTTGGAGCGGGAAACCGCCCGCTTTGTGCAATTGCAGCGGCAATTCTATCAGAAAAACAAAAAGCTCGGAACCTGGGCGCAAATCGGTTATGAACCGGCAAAATCCGACGATTTCCTTTTTGAAAAGCGCGGAAAATTTGCATGGCAGGCAAAAAATCGAAAATCCTGGGAAGAATGTCCGGATTCCAGCGTCTGGAAGGCCTCATTTGAAATGACGGGATTTTTTACCAAGGAACTGAAAATCTACATATCGGCTCCGAAAGCGGCGAATTGTGCGCATTTAACTCCCGATTTTAGGCAAAATGTACTGCAGCGTTCCGCAAAACAAGAATAGAATTCTCGTTGAATTTTGCTTTTTTGTAAAAAAAGCTTATCTTTAAAGGGTAAATGTGAGGTCGTCATGTTTTTTTCTCCGGAAGAGGTTCTAGAAAAATTTCCGTCAGCGCTAAAAGCGGGAGAGTTTGCTGTTTATTACCAGCCGCAGTTCAGCCATTCTACGGGCCGCCTTATCGGTTCGGAAGCCCTGGTCCGCTGGATTTCTCCAGAACACGGCATCGTTCCTCCGTTGGATTTTATTCCTGTCTTGGAAGAAAATCGGCGTATTCCGGAATTGGACGCCTATGTGTTTGAACAGGTCTGCCGTTTTTTGCGGAAAATGCTGGACAAAAATCTGTCTGTCGTTCGGATCTCGGTGAATCTCTCTCGTTGCGATGTGATAGAACCGGATTTTATCCAGCGGTTGGAAGAAATTCGCCAGAAATACAAAATCCCTTCGAATCTTATTCATATCGAAATTACGGAAACGATGATTGTCCATGGGGCGAAGGTCGTCATGAATTCCGTGGACCAGTTTCATGCTTTGAATTATAAAGTGGAAATGGACGATTTTGGCAGCGGCTATTCTTCGCTGGCGGCTCTCAAGGATATTCGTTTTGACGTGCTGAAATTGGACATGAATTTTATTCCGGACGGGGCGATTGGCGATCATCGTGGCGGGATTATTTTGAGTTCGGTCGTTCGCATGGCGAAATGGTTGAAACTTCCCGTCATTGCCGAGGGCGTGGAAACGGTGGAACAGGCTGACTTTTTGCGCAGCATCGGGTGCGACTATGTGCAGGGCTACTTGTATTCCAAGCCGATGCCCGAGCAGGATTACGAAAAATTGCTGAACGGAGCCACGGTCGGGGCGATTGTGCCGCAGATGAAATTGCTGGACTCTTTGGATGCCAACCGGTTTTGGAATCCGGGATCGATGGAATCGCTGATTTTCAACCATTTTGTGGGCGGTTCCGCCATAATCGATTATCACGACGGGCAAGTGGAAGTTTTGCGGGTAAACCAGAAATACCTGCGCGAAATGGGAATGAACCAGTCGGAAAAGAACCTCATCCGCTCGAATCCTTTGAGCACGATGTCGGCGGCGGATCGGGAACTTTATTTGAAAACTTTGGATGCGGTGATTTCGACAAAAACCGAACAGGAATGCGAAACTTGGCGGGAACTTCAGTCGGCGTGCTGTGGCGACGAGAAGGTCTGCATCCGCAGTTCTTTTCAGCTTATCGGGGAGTGCGAGGTCAGTCGGCAATTTTTTGTGAGCATCCGGAATATCACCAAAGAAAAATTGCAAATTCAGTCCCTGTCGGAAAGCGAACGCAAATTCCGCATGGCCAGCGAACAGGCAAATATCTACTGTTGGGAATACTGGGTGGAAAAAAAGGAAATGCGCCCTTGCTTCCGCTGCATGCGCGATTTGGGGCTTCCGCCTTTGATTCGCAATTATCCGGAGCCCGTTATTCGTTCGGGGCTTTTCCCCGCCGAAGTCGCCGATATGTATCGGGATTGGCATCGCCAGATTGCCGCCGGCGTCAAATCTTTGGAAGCGGTGATTCCTTTAACGGAAAATCGTATTCCGTTCCGGGTCCGCTACACGACGGAATTTGACGATTTAGGAAAGCCCGTCCGTGCGTATGGATCGGCGGAGTGCATGGAAAACAATTAAAAAATGGGAATTCTTTTTCAGACGAGGCGAACTCGGTTTTCAGTTGTCAGTCTTCAGTTATCAGTTCCAACTTCCAACTTCCAACTTCCAACTCTCAACCGGTCGCTAATCGCTTTTGAATATGAATTTTTAGCGCAAGCCTTAAAGGACTTTTCGCAATTCCTTGCGGACGTTTTCTAAGTAACGGATGTATTCTTCGCTTTGGTAGTCGCGATAGGTCCATTCAAAAGGGTGAAAGTGCCCGTCTTGAAAATAGAGAGTCGGCTCCACATAAATGCCGTCTCGCATATAAACTCGCTGCCGCTGGTCTTTTGTCGTCGCTAAAAAAAATTGGCCGAGGGTCATGTAGCCCGGATCCAGATTCACGGGGCGCAGCCCATCGCTGCCGCATTCCTTGGCAAAGTCCAGCTCCATTTCGTTTGTCTGCAATTTGATATCGACAATAGTCTCCCTTTCGATGAGTTTCTGGTAGCAGACAAAGGCGCGCACGGGATTTTCGCCGATTTCTTCTTTATAGTAGTTGGTAAAGCGAAAAGGGAAAGGCTCC
Organism: Fibrobacter sp. UWS1; assembly: GCF_002300445.1. Taxonomy (NCBI): domain Bacteria; kingdom Pseudomonadati; phylum Fibrobacterota; class Fibrobacteria; order Fibrobacterales; family Fibrobacteraceae; genus Fibrobacter; species Fibrobacter sp. UWS1. Next base: position 420,933 of record NZ_NSGW01000001.1, on the reverse strand, counting down.
AGAACAAGATCCTCTTCACCGTAGATGTGGCGAAGGCGCGGACGGATTCGTGCGATGAGTTCGGCGTCTTTGGCGAGAAAGCCCATGACGAGTTTCGATGGTTGCGGCTTGTGCGTTAGTCCCATATCGCAAAGATAGCTTCATTGCACGGAAAAGAACTTTTATATTTTTGTCCCATGCAGCAATACCTAGACCTTTTACGAGACATTATGGAAAATGGCGTGGACCGTTCCGATAGGACGGGAACGGGGACGCGTTCCGTTTTCGGACGGCAGAACCGTTACGATCTTTCCCAAGGATTTCCGTGCCTGACGACCAAAAAACTTCATTTGCGGAGCATTATCCATGAACTTTTGTGGTTTTTGAAAGGCGATACGAATATCCGGTATCTGCATGAGAACAAGGTGACGATTTGGGACGAATGGGCGGATGAAAACGGGGACCTCGGTCCGGTTTACGGGCACCAGTGGCGCAGTTGGCCTTCTCCGGATGGCGGGCATATAGACCAGATTCAGAATCTATTGGACTCGCTGAAGAACAATCCGGATTCCCGTCGTCATCTCGTGTGCGCCTGGAATGTCGCTGAAGTGGACAAGATGGCGCTTCCCCCTTGCCATTGCCTTTTCCAGTTTTACGTGGGGGGTGTGGGAAAAAGCGGTCGGCGAAAACTCAGTTGCCAGCTGTATCAGCGGAGTGCCGATATGTTTTTGGGCGTTCCTTTCAACATCGCCTCGTATGCGCTTCTCACATTGATGCTTTCGCAGGTGCTGGACTATGAACCGGGAGATTTTGTGCATACTTTTGGCGACCTGCATTTGTATCACAACCATTTTGAACAGGCGAAGGAGCAGCTCGCGCGCACGCCGCGCCCCTTGCCGACCATGAAGCTGAATCCCGACGTGAAAAGCCTGTTCGATTTTCGGTTTGAAGACTTCAGTCTGGAAAATTACGACCCGTGGCCGACGATTAAAGCTCCGATTGCGGTCTAATGGAATTATTTCTAAATTGCGGTTATGAAAAAAATTTCACTTACAGGCATTAAGCCTACAGGAACCCCGCATTTGGGGAATTATCTGGGCGCCATCCGTCCGGCTTTGGAACTTGCTAAAGATTACGACACCATTTATTTTATCGCCGACTATCATGCGCTGACCACGGTGCACCAGGGAGATGAAATGCGGGAAAATATTCGCAAGGTCGCAGCGACTTGGCTGGCTTGCGGACTCGATCCCGAACGCGGGCTTTTTTATAAACAGAGCGACATCCCGGAAATTTTTGAATTGAGCTGGGCTTTGAGCTGCTTCACGCCAAAGGGTTTCATGAACCGCGCTCACGCTTACAAGGCGAAAGTCGAAGCGAATCGCGCTGCCGGCGAAGACCTGGACACGAACATCAACATGGGCCTCTATTGCTACCCCTGCTTGATGGATGCGGACATTCTGATGTTCAATGCGGATGTCGTCCCGGTCGGTAAGGACCAGAAACAGCATGTGGAATTTGCCCGCGACGTGGCGATACGATTCAACAAGCAGATGGGCAAAGATGTCTTTACGATCCCGGAACCGTTCATCCAGGAAACGACGGATGTCATACCCGGACTCGATGGACGCAAAATGAGCAAGTCCTACGACAATACGATTGAAATTTTTTTGGAACCGAAAGCGCTGAAAAAGAAAATCGGAAAAATCGTAACGAACAGCCTGCCGATAGAAGCCCCGAAAGATCCGGAAACCTGCAATGTTTTCAACCTTTATAAGTTGTTTGCGACTCCCGAAGAAACGGCGGCTCTTGCGGAAACTTATCGCGCGGGCGGTATGGGCTGGGGCTTTGCCAAAGGGGAACTCCTCAAGGTGCTGGAACGCACATTTGGCGAAGCTCGTGAAAAGTATAACGATTTGATGGCGAATCCGACGCGAATCGATGAAATTCTTCACGCGGGCGCAGAAAAGGCGCGGCCTGTGGCGCGCGCCCATTTGGAACAGATTCGGGAAGTGCTAGGCTACGGGAAGATTTTCTGATTTTTCCACCCAGATTCTTCCATCCGCTATTTCGGTAACGCAGACGGTTTCGCCTGCGTTTATCATTTCGCCTCTTGTTTGCACGTCAAAAGATTTGCCGTTGAATCGGGCGTGTCCCACCGGGCGGAGCGGAGTCTCGGCTTTTCCGAGTTCCCCGATTTGGATTTCCCGCATATCTTCTGTGGGGGAGGTGGCGTTTCCCAAATCGGTTTTAAGCATGGGAGTCCAGCCTTCGGGCAAAAGGGGAATCAGGTATTTGGAAGCGAGAATGGGGAAGAGCACGGCGATGAGGGCGCAGGCGGCCACATAAAGCAAAATGGGCTGCCAGGAAGCTCCGGCTTCGGAAACGCCGGGAATGAAAGAAGGCAAACTGGAAATATCGAAGGTGAGGACGAGGGCGATTCCCATGCACAGGATGCCCGCAATGCCAAAAAGGAAAGTTCCGGGCAACACCAGAATTTCAACGACGAACAGCCCGATGCCGAGGACGAGCAAAATGACGGGAAGGTAATCGCCCAGATGGTTGGCGTATTGTCCCAGAAAAACGGTGGCAATCAAAACGATTCCCGCAATGCCGAAGAGTCCAAATCCCGGCGTTTTAAATTCGATATAAAGCGCGCCGAAACCGAGAATCAGCAGAATCCCGGAAATGCCTGCGATAAATCGGGCGATTTTTTCTCCCCAGGTGGATTCAATCTCGTGGCTGCTTTCAATGCCGAGCATCTTTTCAAAAGCGGCTTTGGTTTCGGGAGTTCCTTTGGAAAATTGCAGGGCGACAGCTTCTTCGTCGGTCATGGTCAAAAGTTCCCCGGAGTCCACGAGAACTTTGGGCGTTCCCCAAAAAGCCTTGTCCTGCTTGCTCCACTTTTCGTATTTGGATGCTTCGACGGCGATGGTGGAATCTTTGCGCTGCAATTCGTAAACCGCCAAATCCGGAGAGACCATTGCCATGGAAAGCAGTTCCGGGTAGCCGTTCTTTTGGGCGAGGTTTCGGAATTTGGCGCGAAGGGGCGACTGGATCTTTTCACCGACGATTTGCGGAGTGCCGTCGCTGTTCTGCACAATCGGGGCGCAGTCGCCGATGGTCGTTCCCGGCAGCATATAGAGTTCCTTGCTGGATAGGGCGATTAAAGCCCCGGCGCTAATCGCCTTTTTGGAAACGAACGCGACGGTTTTCGCCTTTTTGATTCCCATGATCGTATCGACAATATCGAATGCCGCATCGAGTCTTCCGCCGAAAGTATTGATGTCAAAAACGATGTAGTCGGGATTTTTCTGCACGGCTTCGCCAATAGCGCGGGCGGCGTAATCGTACATTCCCGGATCGACGTCGCCATCGAGGGAAATCCAGACGGCGGTTTTTGCCCAAGTGAATCCGGTCAGGAAAAGAACGAAAAGAAGAATGAAAGTCTTGAAAAAATGTTTCATGCAAATTCCGGGAAAAAGTTCCTTGTAAATTTAATCCTAAAGTCGGAATTGGTCAAATAGCGAAAATTGTAGAGGTGTTGAATTTGATGGGAGAGTCCAAAATAGTGGGACAAGGGTGTAGCGGTTACTGGTTCACTAGCCAATCGCAAAAGGAAGACAGCTGGTTGTCATTTGTCAAATTGGCTGCATAGTCAAGCATTCCAGTTTGAAGCTGGCTGTATATTTCTTCAGCCATCGCCTTTTCAATAGCTCCGCCGATAAATGCGATGTACACTTTTTTAAAAGAAGACCGGATACGATCTAAAGCTGCTCTGGCCGTTTTCCAATGCTCGTCGGCTCCGGCAGGATCTATGCCTCCCTTCAGCTCTCCCATGACTATGTAATTCTTGTAGTCTTTTAAAATCGGTTCCAGATGCTTTTTATCAATGGCTTCGGCGAATTGGTTAAAAACTACAAAGTCCACATTTTTTGAAACGCCTGGGATATTTGTATTGTGAATGAGCATTCTTGGATAGTTTCCGTTTTTCCAGCGAATCGCCTTTGCGGCACTTTCGTCGTTTGGCGAGCAATTTTGTCCATTCATCCATTTTCCTTCGCCTCGATGAATTTCAAACGGAAAGCCGTAAACTCTCAATTGCGCAATAATTTTTCGGGACAGCTTTTCTACGGCTATTTTGCCAATGATGTTACGCATTTTTCCACCGAGTTGGTCGCCTAATGCGAGAAGATAACGATATACAATTTCATCGACACATTTATTGCCGCAGGGGCGTAGAACCCTATCTACAAATTCTTCAAGTGTAATCCACAGTCAAATGGCTCTGGGCTTTTACGGATAAACCGGAAGCAAGCAAAAGGGCTTCACGGATATCGACCTGATTCATAATATCGTCGCAGGAATTGGTTTCTGAATTTAATTTCGCCCACAGGGCTTTTCCCTGTTCGAGATAGGGAATAGATTCGGCATTTCGTCGCAAAGCAATTTCAAGAAATCCGTTTCTTCTTGCTTCTGGAGTCGTGACAAAATCTTCAGCCCGAGAAATGTACGGAAGGAATGCTGCCATTTTATTTTTCCTTCATAATTTGTTCTTTTACGGCTTTGGCTACAGCTTCCGCAAGAACGGGGGGAACCGCATTTCCGACTTGGCCAAATTGGGTCATTGCCACATTTCGGGAGTGGCTGTAGGAATCTAGCCGGACACCTGTAAATTCCCATTCCAGTGGAAAAGTTTGCAAACAAGCTAATTCGCGCACGGTTAGTGTCCTGTCGTATTTAGGATGGATAAAATCCCTGTAGCCGCTCCGCGTGACGGTTGGCGATGGACGGTTCGGGTCTAATCTTCTGTAGGCACTTCCAAAAATTTTTTCTTTGTCTGCAAGTTTTTCCCCGATGCCCACTTTCTTTATTTTTTCTATGGTTGAAGGCGCATGGGCTGTAGCTTCGTGATTTTTAATAACCATGCTTTTCTATTCTCCCTTTAATAGAGGATGCAACTCGCCTTGCTGTTTCGGATGGAGCAGTTGCTGGAGGAAGTTTTCCGATGGCGTCCTGTACTGTTTTGTAAGGCCTTAATTTTTTGTCGAATAGATTTGGAGTCTGTTCGCTTTGTGAAAAACCATAAATAGGTTCCGGAAAGACAAATGGAATGTGTAGCCTGTTTCCGACAATAAAAATTCTCTCGCGAAATTGGGGGACTCCATAAGAAGCCGCGTTCAAAATTTGATACTTGACTTCGTATTGGTATGTTTTGCCTTTGTATTGTATTGGTTGAGTGGCCTCTTCAATGATGGCATTCAAAGCCCTTCCGTGTTCCCAGTTGGCAAGTCCCCGTACGTTTTCCATAACAAATCCGACGGGCAGGGCTTCACGCACAACCCGGATGAATTGAAGAACGAGTTTACCGCGAGGGTCGTTCAGGCCCATTCTTTTTCCGGCCAAACTGAAACTTTGACAAGGAGGTCCGCCAACTACAAGAGCTGCTTCAAGAGGTTTCAAATGGCCTGCATTCAAAATACATTCCGTCGGAATTTCGTTGATGTCGCCTTCAATAACAGGAACTTCGGGCATATTTGTGCGAAGAGTGTTGCAACAAGCCGAGTCCCTTTCTACCAAGACGGCTGTTTGAAAGCCCGCTTCATGAAAGCCTATGTCCAGTCCTCCGGCACCGCTGAACAAAGAGATTATTTTCATTTTATTTTGCATTGCCTATAGAAAATAGTTTTTCCTTTGTGAGGAAAAGTTGGGATGGGTGTAAATTCATCGGGAAATAATTCGCCTTTTGAGATGGTCTGGGGTATTTTGATTCTTGTGCCCAATCAAATTGTTAGCGTAGTGGCGGCTTGCGCCCGGCAGCGCGCAGCTCTTGCACTTTGGCGAGCACCGCCTTGTTCGCATGGAGAATGCGGGTCAGGGCGGTTGGCGTCAGCCCGAAGGCGTTTGCCGCTTCTTTCGTATCGCCTCCGTTGGCGGCGACAATATCCAGAACGTCCGCGATGAATTGCGGGTAGGCCTCGTTGGAAGGCTGGATATGCCCCATGCTTCCCGGAAATTTCAATTCGCTTGTCGCTTTGGGCGCTTCTCGGACGTTTAGGGCAATGGCCAGACGCATCCGGTGCAATGCGTGCACCTTGTTTTCGCTGGCGCTCCTGCTTTCGCAAGATTTGATTGCTAAATTGAATGCGGACAGCCGAAGATCGACTCCGGAATTGGTCTTGTTGCGGAACTGACCGCCGGGACCGCCGCCTTGAAAGCCCGAAACTTTGCAGGCTTTGAGAAGTTCGTTCAGCGGCATTTTCAAATAGGAATCGCGATGCATCGTCAAAAAAATACAATATTCTCTGCGACAAAAGGCGTGTTGTTTTTCCTTTTCGTCGGCCTCCTTGCCGTGCTTTCTGCCTGCGCCGGGCATACGGCGGCAAAGACTTCCGATGCGGTGACTTTTGAGCAGACTTCCGAAGAGAAAATGCAGAAGCTCGAACAGACTTTCGCCACTTTGCTCCAAAAAATGAACGAGAACATCCCGCCGGAATCGCTTCTTGTTTTTCTCACGGACACATCTTATTATTGGACGGACACCTTGCAGCGTTATGCCAAGGAATTGCCTGCGGAACGCGTCGAAGAATTGCCGCTTGGTGAAATGCTCGCCGTTCTTGTCTATCGCATTTTTGAGCACGAGCGGGCGTGGGATCCGAACCTGAATGAAGATTATCGGATGCTCTCCCTTTTCACGGGAAAAAGCGGCGTGTTCGTGCGGACGACCGGATTAAAGCTCGGGCCTTTTGAAATCAAAAAGGACAGGGGAGTGTCGGGCTGGCGTCAAGTCCCAAAGTTCCCGTCATCATTTTTGAATGGGACGATTCGGTGTGGAAGCTGGATTTGAAAGCGACGCTTCCGCTGATAACCAAAGGGCTGGAAAGCATCGGCGTGAAAAAGAATTGGACGACCAAGGAACTCGCGCTCTACTTGCTGGAAAAGGAATTCCATTACAAGTATCCCGACATTTCTTTTGACGATTCCCTTTTGGACCCCTACTCGACTTTTTAACGGGAACTGCGAAGGAAATTTTCAAAATCGGTTGAATGGGATTGGTTTGCTGTCTGCGGTCAGTCGTTGAAATATCGGGCTTCGTCGAAGCCTTTTTTAGAGGAATCCTAAATGCAAAAAAATCTGGAGTCTTGGAAAATCCGATCGGTGGAATCGCTTTTGGACACGAAATATCTGCGTGTGGACAAGGAAACGTGCGAATTGCCGAACGGGAATGTCATTCCGGATTTCTATACCCTTTGGCAGCCGGACTGGGTTTTGATTTTAGCGCAGAATGCTGAGGGGCTTTGGCTGATGGAAAAGCAGTATCGCCACGGCAGCCGAACGATTTCGCTGGAATTTCCGGCGGGAATTATCGAAGCGGGCGAGTCTCCGGTGGCGGCGGCAAAACGGGAATTGCAAGAGGAGTGCGCTTTTGGCGGCGGTGCTTTTGAACTAGTGGCAAAGCTTCCGGTCAATCCGGATAGGCATCGCGGGCATTTTTTTGTCGTTCGGGCAACGGGCGTTTCCGCGCAGGGAAGTACGCGTTTCGATTCGGGCGAAGAAATTGAAACCCTTTCCTTTTCCACGGAAGAAGTCATGCAAAAAATGCGCGCGGGGGAAATTTGCCACCCGCACCAGATTGCCGCTTTTTTTCTGTATGGACTTTCTGCGTGAAGACTTGCTCATGAAACAATCCGTCTTTGAAACCGAAATTTTTTCCCATTCGCTGTCGTTGAAAAATGCCGGCGTGCGGATTTCTTGCGACCGTCTTGCGTTGCCGAAAATCGAATGGCTCTTACCGTCCGGCGAACTTCTTTGGGCTTCGGACGATGCGGATTCGTTCCGGCGGCTGCATTTTCTTTCCCTCCGTTCTTCGGGTCTTTTTAAAAATCCGGAAGAGGGAATTTCTTTGCTGGAACATCTTGCTCCGGTGTTTTTGCTTTATCCGCAAATGCGCTTTAAAGTCCAGGCGCTTTCTGGCGAGCTTCCCCTTTTGGACGGGAGCGCGTACCCGTGGTATGAAGCCGTTCGTTCTCTGGCGGGCATTCCGCAGGAACTGGCTTTTTACGATGTGCCGCTTCGGGAGCGTTTGGAATTTGAAAACGGTTTCTGGGAAATTTCGCCTTCGGAAACTTTGGAGGTGGAGTACTCTATTTCGCACAGCGCTTTTTCGGATTCGGCGTATTGCGCTATTTACGATGCCGAGGATCTGGTGAAAATTTTTCCCGCGCGGACTTTTATTTTTGAAGAGGACTTGGCAAAGGCGCAGGCCGCAGGCTTGCTTTCCGGCGTGGATGCGCATAGCGGGCTTTTGCTTTCGGAGCGGAATGGGGAAGCGTGTGCGCTTGTCGGTGCGCCCTTCCGACAAAAAAACGAGCCGGCAATGCATAAAATTTTGGATTTGATTGGCGATTTGTCCCTGCCGCTTCCTTTTTTACCTAAATTGAAAATCAGAATTCACAATGGTGGGCATATCGCCCATCGAAAACTTTTAGAGAGGTTATTGGATTATGCTTTTGGAAACTCTTCCCAAGTCGAATAAACCCGGCGTTCTTTACGATTACGAGGCGATACTGAAAATTCTGCCGCATCGTTATCCGTTCCTGTTTATCGATCAGGTTCTTTCTTTGGAAGCGTCCGCAGAAGTGCCGTCGATTGTTTGCACCAAAAATGTTTCCTTTAACGAACCCTTCTTTCAGGGGCATTTTCCGGGAGAGCCGGTGATGCCCGGCGTCATTCAAATAGAAACGATGGCGCAGGCCGGAGCGATTCTTGCCAGTCTTTGTTGCGAACAGGAATGCTCGGGAAAGCGTCCCGCCTTTATGGGCGTGGATGGCTGCCGTTTCCGCAAACCCGTGCGCCCCGGCGACCGGCTTGAAGTCCGCGTCTCTCTTGACAAAATGCGTCGCGGCATTCTTTTCTTTAGCGGGGAAATCCGCTCGGACGATGCGGTGGTTTGCAGCGCAACTTTCAGTGCCACGATGATTTGATTTTGCCAAACGGCAAATCGGATGAAGGCGGTTCTCGGAAACGGGAATCGTTTTTTTATAGAGATAGGATAAGAACAAACGATGCACGCCACGTCTCAGTCTGGATTTTCGCACTTATTAAACAGGATAAAGAAAATCTGGGGATTTGAAAAGGTGATTTTCAAAAAGGCATCTTTTTTTGATTTGTCTCCTATTTTGGAAAATGGTATCTATATTTGGGCGAACTTTGGCGCAGTTCGAATAAACGATTGCTATAAGGCTGAAGTATTACTAACCGTTTAATCTTGATTTATCATCTTTTGGTGCTGCAAAAACACGTATTGGCCAATTGCAAAGGAGAAAAATGAGGTCAAGCTTGTGGACGCGCCTCTTTGCGCCCAAATCGCGAACTTGTTCCTATCTCGTCGAAACGCAAGCTTCTTGCAACACTGCGGCATTTATCAAATTCCGAATGTTCGATGGGGCGATGAGCGGACGTTTACGACCATAGAGTTGCCGGAAGCTGTGGCTTTTGTTTTTTATCCTTGCCATAAAAATATTTGCCCAAATCAATCACATTTAATTCCTGAACCAAATTTTTTAGAGTTGCCGATTTTATAGTCACCAAACTTCTGCTCCGAGTTGTTCAAGCCTGATTCGAACGGCGATATGCAAGTTCATTTCTTCCAAAAACAGGAAATGCCGCTATCTAGAAAAGCTCTGATGTAGCTTTTGAGCATTTCCTTGGAGTAAGCTTTATAAATAGAGTTGTTGCATTTTTCCCTGTCGTCGATAATCACGATAGTTCCCACATCATGCATCTGGCGAAGCAAAAGTTTGAAATCAGCTTCCGTATCAATATGAGAATCCAGCCAGGAAACTTTAATGAAACGCAACAGCTTCGAAGACGGATTGTCAAAGAGATTCCGGCGTTCCGTAAACGAACATAAAGGGAGTGTCACTGGTTTTGTATAACGAAGTTTCTTCAAATCGATAAAATCCGTCTCCATCAGGTTAAAAAATTTTTGGTAGCAATAACAGTTGGGCATACTAGAACCAGAACCATATCGGCATATCAGTGGATTTCGCAAATTCCAGAGCTTCAATGAGTTTTTGGACTGCCCTCTTTAGCACTTCTTTCTTGCTACGCTTCTGAAAAAATCTCGTACTGCACTTTTGAAGAAATTCCTTCGCCATCTCCAACGCTTCAGCAATACATTCCTTGCCCAATACGCAGTCTTCGGAGGAATCTATATACACATTGAATCTTTTACAATAGTCAAAGAGAATGGAATTGATTATCGAATTCATTTCCTCTGTCGTAATAGCCCACTCTTTAAAATTCCCAGTGCATGGGTCTCCCATTTGCAGCATATCAATTTCTAAACCTTGTTGATTTATGGGCACTAACATACGTCGCCAAGGTTCATGCGGTTCTTGCATAATTACATCTCCTTTCTTTTTAAGATTTTAAAATGGGTTGCAGCATTGAACTGAACGTTGTTTCTACCCTGCTTTTTGCCCCTGCTGTTAATATAGTTTCTAGCATCGTTGCCGTTGATGTCGAGGAAGCGTTCTTTGCCGCGTTTTGTCGTATCTTCCAATCGGCAATAGCCACCTGCAACATCGGCGACAACTCTTAAATTATTATGCTTGCTTTGGTAAAAAATTTTTCTTCCATCTTCGCTAATTTCGCCTTTGGCTCCAGAAGCAAATTTTTTTACAAATGCATTAATGTTCACCTTTTGCCAATTTTTCTTGTAGAGAAATGATTCTTTTTGAGCTCTTTCGAACAAAAGATCCAATCTTTTTGAAAAGAAACCTTTTACTTTTTGAAAAAATACCTTTACTCGATAATCGTGTTTAGTGTCAGCCATTAGCAACCTCCTGCGATTTTGCATAGGATCGTGTTCTGAAATCCTTAAAGACTTTATGTTTTACGCCATAATCATTGAGTATTTTGATGATTTGCTTATCTTCGCTACCATACAGCCAACATTCTTTTGGAGTTTTAATGAATAACTTCTGCTCAAAAAGGAAGGCGTCACTTGGACTACTTTGCTTTGTACAACCGAGAGTCCCAACGCAGAATGAAATACCTTCCGGATAACTATGAAGAGCGTCATATGTAGAGTTATCCCCTATACGAAAATTTCCTATCAGTTTCACTCCGTTTAATGCTAAATAAATAGCCGCCATTTGATTCAAACAAATATTAAAACGTTGCTGTTCCGTTTTCCATTCCGCACGGGGACTCAAATCGAAGACTACCATTGCGTAATACTCTTTATATTCAGGTAAGTTTTCCTTTAATTTTTTTAGACGTGGATAAATGAATTCGTCGTCGCAGAAAGTGCATGAAGCCGTACTACTTTTGTCTTTAGTCTGAAGTCTATTCCGGAAAGGAAGAATCTCTGAGGGTTTCTGAACTGCGAAAAAAGATTTTCTGAAGTGCGGGAAACCGCTTTTAGAAAATCGAATGTTATGCTTTCGCAGTTCCTGATGTAGCTCCGCATAGATAGCGAACAAATCGATTTTGTGATTCAATACCATAATTTACCTTTGCAAATTACGCTAAGAAAATGAATGTTAAGGAAAATTATGCTATATTGAAAATAGTTAGAATTCGCTATAGCGTAATTTCGACTACGCCTTGAGGTTTGTCCGAACGTCAAGGCGTTTCCCTTTTATAGTCTTGGAATGCAGTGCACCCCATATATTCATATATAACTCTTTTTCACCCCTTTGTCAAGTCGAGTTTTTACAGAATGACGGTCGTTTTTTTAGGTTTTATGTCGCATTTGTTTTGTTATTTTACAGGATAATGTAAAATATCAAATTTTTCTCAATAATTTTTATAGAAAATTTTTAGAAAAATTGTAATTTTTGTAAAAGAGGTCATCTTATGGTTCAAACGACTTTAAGTGAAAATATTCGCCGTTACATGAAAATGAAAAATTGGACGATCCCTTCGTTGGCAGACAAAGCGGAAATAAGTACGACAACATTGTCGAACTGCCTAAACGAAAAATCGGATCCACGAATTTCGATTATCCAAAAAATCGCAGGCGCATTAGGTGTTACGATGGTTCAGCTATTTGCCGAAAAACCTTCTTTTGGCAATATCCGATTTCGTTCTTTATATGCACTCACGGCAAAGGAGACGGCTTGCCGCGAAAACCTTCTTTTTTTAATCCATGATAAAATACAAGAATATCGGCATATAGAAAGCTTTGCTGAAAAAGAAAACAAATTTACTTTTTCAGATGATAAATTTAACAATCCAATCGAAGCTGCGCATAGCGTGCGGGAACAACTCTCTATTTCTCAGAGTGTACCTATTTTGGACATTTGCGAAATGATTTCAAAATTGGGAATAAAATTTTTTTATTTCAATTTTAATTATGCTAAAACTTATGGAGCTTCTGTCGCAGCCAGTGATGGAGGACCTGCGATTATTTTAAATAGTGCGATTGCATCTGTAGAGCGGAAAATTTTTACCGTTGCTCACGAACTTGGTCATATTCTTTTGCACAAGGATTCATACAAAAATACAGAGACGAAAGAAGAAAAAAATTCAATTGAAGAACACGACGCCAATCTTTTTGCTGGTGAATTACTGTGTCCACAAGATGTCGTTTATGAAAAAGTTAAAGATACGAATGGATTTTCGTTTATTGACGCTGTTCTAAAAATCAAACAGGTTTATCGAGTAAGTTATGGGACTGTTCTTCACCAGTATTGCAATAAATACGGAATTTCAGAACAATATTCTAACGTGACCAAAAAATTTCAGGCGATGTACGCAAATAAAAACAATATATCTTTTAAAGGGCATTACGAACCTTTTGCGTTAAATGAAACCTTATATCGCTTTGAAGATCCGTTTTTTCGAGATGCCGTGCTAAAACTGCGTCTGGATGAAAAAATTTCTTCAGCAACAGCAGCGGAGCTTTTGAATTGGAAAAAATCTTCCCTTGAAGAGTGGTTAAAAAAAATGGATACGTCTTTAAAAAGTTCATTACCTTTTTAGGAAAAAAAACACATTTTCTTACGCTGCAGAAGCGTTCCAATATTCTGAATTTTATTGTTTCTGCGCGCCCGGTCAAAAAGGAGTACAGATAATGCAAAAAAAAATGTTGGCATACCGCACGATTCAATTGTTTCGATAGGGACATACGGATGTTGCCAAACTCAAGATGAAAAGCGATTGATGCACTGAGGGGTTATAGAAATGCTGAAAATTTTGAAACCGCAGATTGTCGTGGTCTATGGGGCGATGCCGAGGGACGTGTTTTGCGAATTGCCTTCGGAATCAAAATTCTTGCGGTTTGATAATTGGACAAAGGAGAAGCGTTTGGAAAAATGAGCGAAATTTTTCACCAAGAAGAAAATGGGGGTGTGAAATTCGCCGATTTTAAATGCGTCTCTTGTCCGGGAAAAGAAATATATTCCGATTATGCGAGCTGTATTTTTTCTCTTTTTGATGGCGTGCTTTTCTCTGGCGAAAATCCCTACCGACGGGCTTGTCGCCTATTTTCCTTTTAATGGAAATATCGAAAATCAATCGGCTGTTTCATTGCCGCCGGGAGAGAATCACAACGGAGTCTTTGTTCCGGATCGCTTCGGGAACGAAAGCGCGGCGATTTCCTTTGACGGGACCAAATCAAGTTATGCGGAATTTCCGGACGATGACGCCTACAGCATTTCGACGACGGGCGCACTTGCCATTTCGGTCTGGATGAGCCCGGACACCCTCACCTTTCCGGTCAGCGATGACGGTTATATCCATTGGATGGGCAAGGGGACTTTCACCGGAACGGATAAAGGAAATATGGAATGGGGTTTCCGAATGTATAACGAAGAAAATTCGGCAAACCGTCCCAACCGCATTTCGGCATACGCATTCAATCTCGCCGGAGGATTGGGTTCCGGAAGCTATGTGCAAGAGCCGGTGACTGTTGGCGAATGGATTCATTTTTTGGCGATTTACGATACGGGCGAAAATCTCATTCGCGTTTACAAGAACGGCGTACTCAAGGATTCCGATTCGCTTTACGACGAGACGTACAAAGTGGTCGTCCAGAACGGCGATTCGCCTCTTCGGATAGGGACGCGTTCCCTTTGGTCATTCTTCCGCGGGAAAATCGACGACTTGCGCATTTACAGCCGGGTGCTTTCCGAATCGGAAATTTTGGAATTGTACCGGGAAAAACCGTCGGCGGGGGATTCTTCTGGCGTTTCCAGTTCTTCTCGGGTGGAATCGTCTTCGTCGTCTGCAGAAAATCCGGACTTTATCGTTGCCCAATCGGCTGTCTCGCCGCTTCGCCTATCGGTTGTTTCGCGTACGCTTTCTGTGGCGGGCATTCGTCAGGGTAGCAATCTCGTCGTTACCGATGCGCTTGGGCAGGTTCTCGTTCGGGAAAAAATTGCCGGAAATCATCGGGTTTTGCATTTTCCTGCTGCTGGTAATTATTTTCTGAAAATCGGCAATGAAATCAGGCGGGTTCAAATTCGCTAGAGAAGGGTGGGAATGTGGGGCAGCTATTTTGCATCATTTGGGTGACTTTACAGTGCGGTTCCCAAATATTTGTTTTGGACTCTATTGGCGAGGACATGGCCTATTTCAAATTGAATTTAATGTGAAAATTGCCTCCCTTGGTTTGGGTGCCAAATCCGCTGTTTGGTTTTATTTCTATAAAAATTTTCTAAAGAGCGATGGGGCTTGGACTTGCCTTGTTCAGGAATATGGCGATAGCAGCTATTATACGTTGAAAATTTATACTAACGGATTCTTGTCAAATTCAAATATTCGTTCTTATGGAGAACTGGTTCAGGTTCACCGTGTGGAAGGAAATTTGTATTTGATTGCCAAGACAAAAGATGCTGTAGCCATTTATTTGGTTAGGAATGATTTGTCCAGCATTTCGTCTACCTATTATGGCACTAAAAAATTCAATGTTGAAGAAACGCATTTTAATATTTTAGGGCAAAAAATAAATTTTGCTGAATATGAAAAACTTCCGGAGTATTTAAAGAAGACGATTCCGCAATAGAGTTTTTGGCGCACCGCTTGATTTACGGCTCCTGTCGTCTTGGATTCGCTTTAAACAACAGACTAGAAGCATGGGCGGAGATTAGGTAAAGGAATAAAAAAAAACACCAGCCAAGCTGGTGGTTCCCAAAAAGCCTTTTGGCGGTGATGGAAAAATCCTCCAGCTAATTTTACGATGCGGTCTGTACACTGCATCAGTTGCATTAGCGATGAAAACTCACATGGAAAATATAAGAACAACTGCCCATACGAGCTGGAACTGCAAATACCACATAGTGTTCGCCCCAAAATTCAGGCGGAAGGTGTTTTACGGAGAGAGACGGCTGGAAATCCCGCCCAAGTATGCCGTGTCCAGCGTGGTGGGCTTCTTGAAGGGAAAAAGCAGCCTGCAGTTGTACGAACGCTTTCCCGAGTTGAAGTTCAAATACAGGAACAGAGAATTTTGGTGTCGCGGCTACTATGTTGACACGGCAGGCAAAAATGCGGCCAAGATAGTGAACTATATCAAGCATTGGCTGGATGAAGATTATTTGGGGAACAGTTGACCATGATGGGTAAACTATAGCCCGTTTACGGGCAGCCAGTAGGGATCGAACGCCAGTGTCAGAACCGTCAACGCGTGCTACGCGTTGCTAGTATCCTAGGGCTATGCCGGCGGGAATTCGGATGGAGTTTTATATGATTGCGAGACGCTTTGCCTGCACGTGAAACTTGAATTTGGGCTTGAACACAGGGGAAGCGGCATCCTTGCCGCTTTGAAGAAAACGCAAAATGGCAGGGCCCTTTCTTCCGGTTCAAAATAAAGACCGCCAGCGATAAAAGCCGACGGTCTTGGAAATGGAGGACGAAATTACGAAGCGAGGGTTGCTAAACGGACTTCGTCGATTTTTTGGGCGACCGCACCGGAGTCGATGGCGTTGAGCGCCATTTGGAATCCTTCCCGGAGATTCGCCGCCCGCCGCGCGACGTAAAGGGTTGCGCCCGCATTCAAAGCGACGGCATTCCGGATGGTGGGATTTCCTTTGCCGCTTGCCAGCTCTAGGGCGATTTTTGCATTTTCTTCACCCGTGCCGCCGCGAAGTTCGTTGTCGCTGGTCGTTGGAATTCCCATTTTTTGCGGATCTATTGTGTATTCCAAGGCGTGGTTCGCTTCATCGATTTCATAGGCGAATGTGGGAACATTGGGGGAAATTTCGTCAAAACCGTCGGTGCTGCAAACCGCCAGAACGTGTTTTGCTCCGAGCATTTTAGCGGCTTCCGCCATCGGCTTCAGCAATTCTTTGCTGTAGGCGCCCAGCAGCAGGTATTGGGCTTCGGCGGGATTCGTCAAAGGCCCGATGAGGTTCATGATGGTCTTGATTCCCAGGGATTTTCGAACTGGAGCGGCGAAGCGCATCGCGTTATGGTAAACCTGAGCAAAGAGGAATACGAAGTTTGTTTTTTGCAAGACTTTGGCGGCCTGTTCCGGTTGCAGGGCGAGATGGAACCCAAGGCTTTCGAAAAAGTCCGCGGCTCCCGATTTGCTGGAAACCGCCCGATTGCCGTGTTTGGCGACAGGGCAACCGCAGGACGCGCAGATAAGGGCGGAGAAGGAACTGATGTTGAAGCTTCCCTTGCCATCGCCGCCGGTTCCGACTACTTCGGCGACAGGGGCGTTCTTTTCGTGGGGAAAGGGCTTTTTCTTTTTGTTGAGCACTTTTGCACAACCGGCGATTTCCGAGGCTGCGGGATTTTTTGCGGCCATTGCCGTTAAAATGGCCGCGGTCTGTCTTTCGTCGAGCATTCCCTCTGTCAGGTTTTCCATAAAAAGTTCCGCCTCTTCGCAGGTCAAATTTTCCTTGGAAATCAATTTGCTCAAGAATTGTGAAACGGGAAGAGCATCCCGGCGGTAATGGAGAAAGGAACGGAAAAGAGCGTCGCCTTCTTTGGCGGCAATGGACTCCGGGTGGAATTGAACTCCTTCGATGTCGAGGGTTTTATGGCGGACTCCCATGATGTCGCCGTCTTCGGCCCGGGCGGTGATTTCAAATTCCGACGGGAGGGATTCTTCTTCGACGACAAGGCTGTGGTAGCGCATAAACGTTCCGCGCTTGCCGATATGGCGGAAAAGCCCGCGCCCGTCCAAGTTCATTTCTTCGGCTATGCCGTGCTTGATGAATTTGGCGGAGACGATTTTTGCTCCGAAGGCGTGGCAAATGGCCTGATGCCCGAGGCAGACTCCTAAAATGGGGATTTTCCCCGCAAAATGGCGGACGGCGTCTTCGGTGATTCCCGCGTTTTCGGGGCGTCCCGGTCCGGGCGAAAGAATCAGGTGGGATGGGTTTTGCTTTTCGATGTCTTCCAGGGTGCATTCCTTGGAGCGCATAACGCAGACTGCTTCCGGTGTGATGCGCGAAATGGACTGGTAGATGTTGTATGTGAAAGAGTCGTAGTTATCGATGATGACAATCATTTTTGAATCCTTTTTTGAAATGGCGTGGCTTATTTTTCTTTGGTCTCTAGAACTTGGAGGAGGGCGCCCAATTTTTCATTGGTTTCTTCCCATTCGCGTTCCGGATCCGAGGCATAGACGATTCCCGAACCCGCTTGCAGTGTGTAGATGTTCCCCTTTTTCAAGGTACAGCGGATTCCAATGCAAAAATCCAGATCTCCATTGGCTTCCAGGTAGCCGACGGCGCCAGCGTAAAAGTTGCGCTTTTCGGATTCCAGCGAAGAAACGATTTCAATGGCGCTGATTTTGGGTGCGCCGCTGATGGTCCCCGCCGGAAATACGGATTGCAAAACTTGAATCGGCTTGATGTCGCTGCGATTTTCTCCTTCCACTTCGGAAACGATATGGATGACATGGCTGAACAGTTCGCATTCCATGTTCCGTGTCAAATGGACGCTTCCCGGCTTGCTCACTCGCCCTAAGTCGTTTCGGGCCAAATCGACGAGCATCAGATGCTCTGCCCGTTCTTTCGGGTCGTTCGCCAGTTTTTCCTTGAGCTGTTCGTCTTCGGCTTCGTTTTTTCCCCGGCGGCAGGTCCCTGCGATGGGACGGATGGAAGATTTGCCTCCATGGGAGCGTACCAGGCTTTCGGGCGATGAACCGATGAGCTGATAATCGCCAAAGTCGATGTAGAGCAGATAGGGCGACGGATTCAATGAACGGATTCTCCGGTAGGTTTCCAGCGCGGGCATTTGGGATTCGATTTGCAGGCGGCGAGAGGGAACCGCTTGAATAATATCCCCGGCAACGATGCGCTTTTTCAGCTCTTTCACGCAGTGGACGTATTCGTCGTGGCTTTTTTGCAGGTCGGTGATAATCCTGTAGGGATATTTTTCCGTCGAGGCTTCCAGATAGGAAAAATCCAGATTGGAAAGTTTCTTTTGAATGCGGGCAAAGGCTTCGGACAAATCGATTTCATGTTCGTCGTAGTTTAATCCGAATAAGTGGAGCGTATCTGTAAAATGGTCAAAGACGATGTAGATGTGCCCGACGACAAATTCGGATTCGGGAATTTGCAACCCGTCTTTTTGCTTTGCCAAATGGATGGTGTCGCAGCGTGCGCAAAATTCGTAAGAGAGGAAGCCGATTCCCGCAGCCGGGAGCGGAATTTGGGGAGGCTTTTCGTTTTCGGCGGCGATTTTTTCCAAGGCTTCCAAAATGTTTCGGCTGTCGCAGGGCTTGCGCTGTCCTTCGCTTACAATCGCGACGCCTTGCTCGTCTTCAATGACGTGGAAAGCTTCTTCGAGCATCAGGATGGAATAACGGGCCGATCCTTGGGAAAAAGAAGCGGATTCGAGAATCGCTTCGGCACCCAATTTTTTGGCGAGAGAAAAGGGAGTGTAGCGGTCTCCTTCTAGAGAGAGGTATAAGTTGTCGGTTCTTTTGTTCATCGTATTGTCCTTTTGTTGTTTTTTTTGAGGGGTGGAGGGGAGAATGGGTTTGGGGGAAATAAAAAAGGCCCCGATGTAGAATCGGAGCCATTGACGCATCAATAGAATATTAAAATTCGTCGCTTAACACGCGTACTCCGATATCGAAGTGCGCCACCACCAACGGTTGGATAACGTGAAGCGAATCATGCCGTGAAATTATAAAAGTAAAAGTGGTATGGCAATGGTTTTTCTAAAATTTTTTTTGATTTCCGACGGTATTTCATGCGCGGAATGGTGTAGATTAAGGAAAAAACAGATAGGACGGTTTATCATGGCTGTTGAAATGCCGCAAATAGGTGCTAAAATTTTCAAGACCCTTGGCAATAGGGGATTCTCTTCTTCCGCAACTTGGTCTCTCGCCGGTTCTGCCGGCTCTGGGCGACAGTATTTTCGTATTCGTGAAAACGGCAAGTCCGCCATTCTCCAGACGAATGCTTCCGCCAACGAGGATTTTGAACGTTTCGTTTCTTTGGGCAGGTCGTTTTCGGCGTTCAAGTTGCCGACTCCTGAAATTTGGGCAGTCGATGAAGAATCCTGTCAGGTCCTGATGCAGGATTTGGGAGAAAATACGCTTCTTTCGCAAATGCTGAACAACGGGGAACTGACGGGGAATGTCCGCATTCTTTATCCGGTGGCCATCGAAGCGCTTGTGCGTTGGCAGGAATCCAGTTCGAGATTTTTCCTTTCTCGCCCGGATATTGCCGCACGGCGTTTTGATTACGATGCGCTCAAGTGGGAAACCGATTATTTCCGGATGAACTATTTGCAGAAAAAGCAGGGAATCACGGAAATTCCGATGGAAGTGGAAAACTTCTTTGCGACTTTGGCGTGCATGGTGGATACGCATCCGAAAGTATTGATGCATCGGGATTTTCAGTCGCAGAATATCATGGTGTGCAGCAATTCCGAAGTGGGATTCGTGGATTTTCAGGGCGCGCGCCGAGGATCCATGTTCTATGATATCGCTTCGCTTTTGTGGGATCCGTATGTCTCCCTTCCCGAAGAAATCGTTGTGGACTTTTTCACGGAATGGTATCGGACTTATTTGCCTGTCTCGCAGTCCTTTAGTCCCGAAGACGCTTGGACTCTATTTATTCAAGCCAGTTTGCAACGCCTGATGCAGGCTTTGGGCGCATTCTGTTTCCTTTCGACGGAAAAGAAAATCCAGAGCTTTGAAGCGTATATCGAACCGGGAAAAAAACGGCTTTTGCGCGTGTTGGAACTTTACGAGTCGCTGAGTCCTTCTTACCACAAAGCAATTGCTTTTCTCAAGAATTCGCTAGCGTCTTCTTGAGTTGCCACTCGATGTGGTTTTCAATTTCGGCGTGGGCGTCAAAGCTTAATCCGAATGTGGTTGCGATTTTTTCGACGGAAAACAGCATGGGTCTGTCGGACCATCCCAGATCTTGCTCCACAATTTTTGCGGAGCATTTTTGTCGGGTGATGGCTTCGTATTTGGCGATCATGCTTTCGGCTATTTTGCGCCAGGAAATCCAAGACGAACCGAGTCCGAGGAAAATTTCTTCGTTGTAATCGCTGTCGAGAACCCGATGGAATAGTTTGGCCTGATCCGCCGCCGAAATAAACTGTGTGCCATCGTTTTTGATGAGAGAAATTTCGCCGCCGCGAACGATCGCCTGCGCCATCAAGGCGAAACGCTTGTCCGGTTGGCTTACCCCATCGGATGAAAACGCGGGATTTCCAAAGGTATAGCCGGGACGGATGATGTTCCTTTTCATCGACGTGGAGCGAAAGCCCAGTACAAAGGCTTCGCCGGCAGCTTTGGTCGCTCCGTAAAGGTCGATGGGAATGTTTGAAACATTTTCGTTCATGACGGCGCGGAATTTTCCCATGGCCGCCGTGCTGCTGGTATAGATGAATTTTTGGCAGCCCGCTTTGGCGGCGGCTTGCAAAATAAGGACGGAAGATCGGGTGTCGTTCTCCAGCATGGAAAGAGGGGTCTCTCCCCAGCCCAGTGCGATATGGATGCAGGCGTCGCAGCCTTCGAGTCCTTTGGATATGGCGGCAACGTCCTGAATGGATCCTGTCACCAGAGTGACTTGTGGATGATGGGCAAGCGTTGGAATTTTGTCCGGGTGCCGGGTGAGAATCACAATCTCGTGTCCGCAAGCTACAAGTTCCTTGGCCACGTAGTGGCCGATAAAGCCGGTTCCGCCAGTCATGAAAATCCGCATATTCATTCCTCAAAAAATGCTTTTTACGAAACTAGATTTCTTTTTGGAAAATGGACGTTTATCAATGTAAAAGTTTAATAAGGCCTCCATTAAAAATTGCCTTGTCGAAACACGCTAACCAGCGGTCTCGGAGCCTATCGAAGGGCGGCAGGAATTTTCTTCCATCTCCATCGGATGTGTCTGAGACGGCGTTTTTCCCGTTTTGGCGCTATTCTCAAGTCTTGGTAATTTTCTATCTTTGTTTCCCGAAAAAATCCTTTTGAATCAAGGAGCTGTATATGGGCGGTTTTTGTGGCGTTGTTTCTAGACAAGATTGTGTCAGCGATCTTTTTTATGGAACCGATTACCATTCACATCTTGGAACCCATCGGGGCGGCATGGCCGTGTTGAAGCCGGACGGCAATTTTCACCGTTCGATTCATAATATCCAGAATACGCCGTTCCGCAGCAAATTTGAACATGACCTCCGCTCTTTTTCGGGAAACGTCGGCGTTGGAGTGATTTCGGATACCGATCCGCAGCCGCTCGTGATGACTTCAAAACTGGGGACGTTTGCTATCGTCACTGTCGGGCTCATTTCAAATATCGAAGAATTGAAGGAAGAACTTTTCCGCAACAACTGTATGCAGCTCCAGTTTTCGACGACGAGCGGAATGGTCGGACCGACCGAAGTCGTTTCGGCCCTGATTGCCACGCAGGATTCTATTGTGGATGGCATTCGCTATGTTCAGGACAAGGTGAAGGGCAGCTGCTCTCTCCTGATTTTGGATCGCAGTGGAAAATTTTACGCAAGCCGGGACAAGTGGGGCAGAACTCCTATCGTCATCGGCAAAAAGGACGGGGCGATGATCGCCGTGCAGGAAAGTTGCGCGCTTCCCAATCTCGGATACGAGTATGTACGCGATTTGGGTCCGGGCGAAGTCGTGGAATTGACTCCGGATGGAGAATCGACTCTGGTTCCTCCCGGAAAGAAAATGGCGATATGCTCTTTCCTTTGGGTGTATTACGGTTATCCCGCTTCCAGCTATGAAGGTCGCAATGTGGAAATGACCCGCTACCGTTGTGGGAGCGCGCTGGCGAAAAGAACGCCTACGCTTGCGGATGCGGC
This sequence comes from Fibrobacter sp. UWS1, assembly GCF_002300445.1. Lineage (NCBI taxonomy): Bacteria > Pseudomonadati > Fibrobacterota > Fibrobacteria > Fibrobacterales > Fibrobacteraceae > Fibrobacter > Fibrobacter sp. UWS1. Next base: position 398,709 of record NZ_NSGW01000001.1, on the reverse strand, counting down.
TTGCGGCATTCCCGATTCGGGAACTTCCCATGCGCTGGGCTATGCGCATGAAGCGGGAATCAAATTTTCACGTCCGTTTGTCAAATACACGCCGACATGGGCGCGCTCCTTTATGCCGCAGGACCAGCGTCAGCGGGAACACGTCGCGTCGATGAAGCTCATCCCGATTTCCGGGCTTATCAAGGACAGACGTCTTGTTTTTTGTGACGATTCCATTGTCCGCGGAACCCAGCTGGGAAAGCAGGCGGAAAAACTCTATTCGATGGGTTGTAAAGAAACGCATATGCGCATCGCCTGCCCGCCGCTTGTCTATCCGTGCAAATTCATCAATTTTTCCCGTTCTAAAAGCGAATACGATTTGATTACCCGTCGATACATTCGGGAACAGGAAGGTGAGAACGCGGATGTGGAAAAATATACGAATCCGGATGGCGAACCCTACAAAAAAATGGTGGAATACGTCCGCAACAAATTGAATCTGACGTCGCTCGCCTTTCAGCGCATTGACGATTTGGTTCATGCGATTGGGCTTCCGGCGGAACAGCTTTGCACGTATTGCTGGACGGGCAAGGATTATGCGGAAACGGGCGATTGCTTCCACTGTCCCTGCGGCGGCGAATGCCCGGGACATTCCAAGGAAGAGTAGCTGTTTTCAGTGCCTTGGCTATCTGTGATAAGGAGTAATAGGGCATGTACGGACCTCAATTGTGTCCAACTTTTTGTCCGCATTCCCAAGTGTGAATTATCTTTCGCAAGGTGAACTCTTCTTCAAAGTGGGAATTTTCTTTTTCACATAATAAATTCTTCTCGCAGACTGTGAGATGCTCGTCTGCGCCCCATAAGCCTTGGGGGCTCAGCTTCCTTTAGGCGAATTCTCCCTTGCAGGGATGCTTAATCTGTGCAGGCATCTCGTCATTGCGAGCAGCGATAGCGCCGTGGCAATCTTGTCAGCGAGAAAAGGATTGCTTCTACACTTCGAGTATAACTCCACTAAGGTAACAAAGTTACCAAGTGTCGTATATCCACATAGAGGATAACTCCACTAAGTCAATAAATTGACAAGTGTCGTATAACCCCTCCGGGGTTCGGGGTGACGGTCGCTTTCAAATGTGGCTGATTTTCTCCTTGGCAAATTCGCAATGACGGTCCCTTGCAGGGATACTTCAACTACGGAATCAAAGATTCCAAATTTCAGGGATGCTCGTAGGAGGATGCTGTTTTCCCTATGAACTCTAACAACTGATAACTGACAACTAATCACTGATCACTAATTACAAACCTCTGACCATGGTTCGACAAGCTCACCAACCAAGCAAATCGGTGGAATTTTGTATATGGGTTCCGTTTTTTTGAAAGACCGACAGTGCAACGGTCGTCTCCGATTTTTTTGAAAATGTATTTTTTGCAAAAACCAAAGGAAGTTTTATGCAGAATCATTTTTTGTTCTTGTTGGCGGACGGTTTTGAAGAAACGGAAATGGTCGTCCCGTTCGATATTTTGCTTCGCGGCGGCGTGAAGGTCTCGCTGGCGAGTGTCCGTAAAGAGTTGAATGTGAAGGGGGCGCACGGCTTGCAGGTCAAGGCGGACGTGCTGCTTTCGGACGTGGACATTTCGTTGTTTTCGGGAGTGTTTTTGCCCGGCGGCGGTTTGGGCGTAGAAAATCTGCGGGCTTCGGAAGCGGTTCTGGATGCGGTCCGTTCCTTTGCGTCGGCGGATAAATGGGTGACGGCGATTTGCGCTGCGCCGACAGTTCTCGCTTCGGCGGGAATCTTGCACGACAGGCGCGTTACCAGCTATCCTTCTACGGAAACGGATGTGTTGCCGCATTGCGGTTCCTATTCCCAGGAACGGGTTGTTGTCGATGGCAAATTGCTCACGAGCCGCGCTCCGGGAACGGCGGAAGAATTCGGCTTTGCGCTCTTGGAACTTTTGGAAGGCAAGGAAAAGGCGGAATCGGTGCGTTCCGCCATGGTTGCCCGGTAAAAAATTCAAAAAGCGGATTTTTTATTGCTAAATTGAAATCGCTATGCAAGACGTATTTCTTTACGATACTACTTTACGCGACGGCAATCAGGACCGCAAAATCTCCTTTTCCTTGGCGGACAAATTGCAGGTCGCCAAATTGCTGGACACTTTTGGATTCGATTATATCGAAGGGGGTTGGCCAAATCCCAGCAATCCGACGGATGTCGAATTTTTTAAGCGCATTGGCGAAATGCAGTTGAACCATGCGAAAGTGGCGGCGTTCGGCAGCACTCGCCGTCCCAAGATTCTGGCGGAAAACGACCCGCTGCTTCAGGCTCTGGTGGCGAGCGGCGCTCCGGTCAAAACGATTTTTGGCAAAAGCTGGGACTTGCACGTTACCGATGTCATCCGCACGACCCTCGAAGAAAATCTGGACATGATAGAATCTTCCATCCGTTTTCTTCAGGAGCATTCCGAAGAAGTCATTTACGATGCGGAACATTTCTTTGACGGCTACAAGGCGAATCCGCAATATGCGCTGGAAACCATCAAGGCGGCGACTCTCGGCGGCGCGGATTTTATCGTCCTCTGCGATACGAACGGCGGCACGATGCCCTGGGAGTTGCAAGGGATTTTTGAAGAGGTCAAAAAAGTGACCGATGTCCCGCTTGGCATTCATGCGCACAACGATAGCGGAGTCGGCGTGGCCAATTCCTTGGTGGCGGTCAAGTCTGGTGCGCAAATGATTCAGGGCGTGTTGAATGGCTACGGGGAACGCTGCGGCAATGCGGACCTCACGACTATCGCTGCCGATCTGGTTCTGAAATTGCAAAAGAATGTCTATTGCGGTAAAAATTTGAAGGAACTCCGCAAGGTGAGCCTCGCTTTGGATCAGATTGTGAATCTCCCGAGTGACGTCCATTCGCCTTATGTTGGCGATGCGGCATTTGCCCACAAAGGCGGAGCCCATATCGATGGCGTGATGAAGGTCTCCCGGAGTTTTGAACACGTCGATCCGAAACTGGTGGGGAACAATCGCGTCTTTGTGACGAGCGATCAGGCGGGCGGTTCCCTGGTGGTGGAAAAAATCAAGGAACTGCTGCATATCGAAGTGGACAAGAAAGATCCGAAGGTGCAAAATCTTTTGCGCTTGATCAAGGAACGCGAAAATGCGGGCTGGCATTTCGACAGTGCTGAAGCGAGTTTTGAAATGCTCGTCTATCGCACTCTCGGGCGTTTTGAATCGCCTTTCTCCGTGGAGAATTACCGCGTCATCGAGGACCGTTCGGAACAGGGCGTCAGCGTGTCGCAGGCTTCCGTCAAGCTGCGCGTCAAAGACGAGATAAGCCATCAGGTGGCGGAGGGCGATGGCCCGGTGAACGCTTTGGATGCGGCATTGCGCAAAGCGCTCGTGCCCTACTATCCCTATATGAAAAACGTCCACCTGAAGGATTTTAAAGTACGCGTTCTCGGATCGAATGTCGGTTCCGATGCCCATGTTCGGGTCTGGAGTACCTTTGGCGACGAAAACGGGGTCTGGCATGTGGCGGGAGTTTCGACGAACATCATCGAGGCCTCGTGGTTTGCTTTGGTGGACGGGCTCTCCTACAAGTTGTATCAGGAATCCTTAAAAGGAAGTGGCAAATGAAAATCATCAAGGTCAAGCAGAATTCGCAAGAAGTCGATCGCATTTGTGCGCGGGGCGTCGCTCCGACGGAAGAAATTCACCAGAAAGTCAAAAAGATTCTGGAAGACGTTCGCACGGGCGGCATGGCCAAGGCTGTCGAATATGCGCAAAAGTTTGACGGACTTCAGGGTAAAAAGCTGTCGGTTTCAGAAAGCCAAATCGCAAAGCTCGCCGACAAAGTTTCCCCGACTTTGGCAAAGGCGTTGCGCCAGGCGATCAAAAACGCTGTCGCTTTTCATCAGCACGAATTGAATGACCTGAAGGGCTTTTCGTTTCAGGGCAAGAATGGCGAAGTGCTTGGACAACGGATTCGCCCTATGCGGCGTGTCGGGCTTTATGTGCCGGGCGGTGCTGCGGTCTATCCCAGCACGGTGATTATGAATGCCGTTCCGGCTTTGGTCGCGGGCGTCGATGAAATTGTCGTGACGACTCCGGCAAAAGACGGGATTCATCCGTCGGTCGCTTTCGTTCTCCGCGAACTCGGCATTTCGGAAGTTTACCACATCGGCGGTGCGCAAGCGATTGCGCTGCTCGCATACGGCGCGAAAGGCGTTGAACCCGTGGACAAGATTGTCGGACCGGGAAATGTTTTTGCGGCAATTGCCAAGAAGGAAGTTTTTGGCGTCGTAGATATCGACATGATTGCGGGCCCTTCGGAAATTCTCGTTTTGGCGGATTCCTCGGCGGATCCCGATTTTGTGGCGGCTGACCTTTTGAGCCAGGCGGAACACGGCTCCGGTTTTGAAGCGGCTCTCTGCATTACCGACAATATGGATACCGCTAAAATGATTTCCGAATGCGTGGACGAGCAGGTGGAGCGTTCCCCGAAAAAGGAACTGCTCGAAAAGGTCCTGGAAAATTTCGGGCGGATTCTGGTCGTCAAGGATTGGTTCGATGGCGTGGCGATTGCCAATCGGATCGCTCCGGAACATTTGGAAATCATGACGCGAGAAGCGGAAGAGCTTTCCCAAAGCATTGTGAACGCGGGAGCCGTGTTTATCGGTCCTTGGTCCAGCGAACCCGTCGGCGATTATTTTGCCGGTCCGGATCACGTGTTGCCGACCAATGGGACGGCGCGCTTCTCGAGTCCTCTCGGCGTTTATGATTTTGTCAAGCGCATGAGCGTCATCCAGTATTCGCAGAAGGCGATTCTGAAAAACGGCAAAGCGATTGCGGAAATGGCGAATACCGAAGGCTTCTTCCATCATGCACAGGCGGTTTTGAAACGCCTGTAATAGAAAAAGCACCCCGAAGGGTGCTTTTCTTGGAAAAACGAAAAATTCGCTCGAAATTTTGCAGAAAACGAAAACCCACTGGCTTGCACCAGTGGGTTCTTTTCGAGCGGAAAAAGGGACTCGAACCCTCGACGTTCAGCTTGGGAAGCTGACGCTCTACCAACTGAGCTATTTCCGCAGGCGTTACAAATGTAATAAAGAAATGCCGGTTTGGACAAGGGAGAGTGAAAATTTTTATTGTTGTGCCATGTTCAAAAGAAAATTTTTTCTTGTACTCTTGTCGGCGTTGGCTTTGAACGCTTTTGCGGAAGATTCTCCCCAGAAGAAATCCTTGTGGGATTCCTTTACGAGTTTTTTCAGTTCCAAGGCGGAACCGCAGGGCGAAGGTGCCATGTATCAGCAGCTCGCCGATATCGACAATGAAATTCAAGAAACGCAGTGGCGTTATTCGCGGGAACGGCGTTCCGTTCGGAAATCGCGTTACAAGATGCACCTGAAAGAGCTGGGCGCACGCCGGGATTCGCTCTCGGCGGAAATTGAAAAAGCGAAAACCGCTCCCGCTGGTTCCAGTTCGTCCAGCCAAAATCTTTCTTCGCAGGCGAGTTCCTCTTCTTCGCGAGTCGTCCTTTCTTCGTCGAGTGCCCTATTAGAAAAATCGCCGCAGTCTTCTTCATCTGGAAATGCGACGCCGCCGAAAAAAAAGGCAGATCCCGTTCCGGATTCTGTTGTTGTGACGGTGACGGTCACCAAGTTTGTGCATGACACGGTTTTCGTTCGCGATACGATTTTCATTCGGGATACGCTTGTCGTCCATGACACGATTTATGGCAACCTCTAAAAATGTATTTTCAAAAGATTGTTGCGGTGCATCGCATTGGCGACTCTCACAAATGGTCTCTTAAACAGGAAGTTTTAAACGGATTCGGTTCTTACAAAACAAAAGGATTTTTCAGATGATTCATGAATTTGCTCCGGCGAAAATCAATCTTTTTTTGGACATTCTGGACAAACGTCCCGACGGCTATCACGATTTGGGAACTCTTTTCCAGACGATTGATGTGGGCGACGAGCTTTCTGCGGAGGCCAATACGTCGGGGGAGATTTCCATGCGCTACAACTTTCCACAGGAATATCCCCTAGAAAAAGATTTGGTGTATAAGGCGGCGCTTCTGTTGAAACAGGAGCTTGGCGTTCGGGCGGGCGCGGATTTCTATCTGGAAAAAAAGATGCCGCTCGGGGCGGGGCTCGGTGGGGGCAGTGCCGATGCCGCGGCGGCGTTTCGGCTGCTCAACCGTTTGTGGAACTTGAATCTTTCTTCGCGGGAAATGGAATCGCTGGGGGCGAAAATCGGTGCGGACGTTCCCTTTTTGATTTGCGGGGGCAGCGCTTTTGCCGAAGGCATTGGAGACAGGCTCACTCCGCTTTCTCCATTGACATTGCCCGCGGGTTCCGCTTTGCTGGTGGCGACCCCGCTGTGTGCCGTGCCTACAAAGGCCGCCTATGCGGGTTGCATTCCTTCCGGGGATGCCCGTTGGAAGGCCTATCGAAAATCCGATTTCGCCGATTTCAAGTCGGGCGCGTTCAATAAATTTGAAGAAACGGTTTTGCCCCAGTTCCCGCCGATTGCCCGCCTCAAACAGGAAATGCTGTCGTTGGGAGCGGACTTTGCCCTCATGTCAGGCTCTGGAGCTTCGGTTTTCGGCGTGTTTCCCTCTCGCTTGCAAGCGGAGAATGCAGCGAAAAAATTGGCGCCCACTGTCCGTTATGAAGCCGTTGCCGATTTCTTTTGCGGTTTTTTGCGCTGATACCTTGCGAACTGGAAAAAACTTTTCTATCTTTGGGAAACCCTTTGGGGTATCGTCAAGTTGGTAAGACAACAGATTTTGATTCTGTTATTCGTTGGTTCGAGTCCAGCTACCCCAATAGGTTTTTTATTTTACTGGAGAAAAAATGCAGCTTACAACACTCAAAGCAACCTCGAGAGTAGCAGGGTCGTCGCGCGCAACAGGTCGTCTTCGTAAGGAAGGCTTGATTCCGGCGGTCTATTATGGTAAGGGTCAAGAGTCGGTAAGTATCAGCGTCAAGGCTCAGGATGTGGCGAAGATTCTCGCTCCGGGCAAGCGCTATACGCTTCTGGATCTTGAAATTGATGGCAAGGCCGGCAATCCGGCGGTCATTTACAGCTATCAGAAAGATTCCATTTCTTTTGCCATCGAGCATATCGACTTCCTCAAGATTGACGAAAAAATGCCGGTCACGGTTCGCGTCCCGGTCGTTTTGAACGGTCTCCCCGTCGGCGTCAAGAATGAAGGCGGTCTTTTCTCCCAGATTACCCGGTATATCAAACTCAGCACGGTTCCGGAAAAGATTCCGACAAACGTTGCGCTGGACATTACCGACTTCCATGCGGGAACGACTTTCTATGCGAAGGATCTCAAGTTGGAAGGTGCCGAATTGGCTTCTCCGGAACGCACCGTAATCTTTACGATTTCTACGAAGTCGAAAGCGAAAGCCGCTGCTGCTGAAACGGCAGATGCGACAGCTGCCGCAGCTCCTGCAGCCGCTGCTGCTCCGGCTGCAGATGCCAAAAAGTAGTTTTCATATTGATGAAACAAGGATGCTCGCAGAAATGCGGGCATTTTTTGTATAAAGACCCATAGGGCTAGCCCTTTGCTGGAATCCGCCTTGCGCTGGTAATTTTCAAAACGCCAGCTACCACTCCTAATGCACGCCGTCGCTGTTTCCTTGGGGAAGGGCGGCGTACCAGTTTTGGATTTTTTCCTGCGTCTCTTTGGAAAATCCGGGTTTGTTGTCCAGAATTTCTTCGGCAAGGGTGAGCATTTTTTGAATCAGTCCCTGGTCGGCAATCCAGTCGAACCAGCGGAAAACCCAGGCCCCGCTTTGCTCTGAACCTTCCAGATTTCCCGCGCCGCGTTCCTGCATATCCATTTCGGCGATTTTGAATCCGTCATCGGTGCTGGCAAAATGGGTCAATCGTTCGTGGGCGGGGCTTTGCTGTGGGACGATTAAAAAACACCAGGCTTCCTGATTTCCTCTGCCCACGCGTCCGCGCAGCTGGTGCAGTTGGGCGAGTCCAAAGCGTTCGGGCGCATCGATGACCATCAGGTTGGCTTCGGGAACGTTCACGCCGACTTCGATGACCGTCGTCGCCACAAGAACCTGGATGTCGCCTTTGGCAAAGGCATTTAAGATGGCATCGCGTTCGGTTTCGTCCATTTGTCCGTGGACGGCTCCGACTTTCCAATGGGAATGGTAGGCTTCTAATTCTTCCTGCACTTCGCCGACGCTCCGAGAACCGCCTTCGTCGTCGATTTCAACACGGCTTACGACCCAATAGCAGCGGTTGCCGTTTTGCACTTCGTTCAAAATGAAATTTTTCATATCGTCCCGTTTGGCGGGGGCGACCAGTCGGGTCTTGACGGGCTTTCGACCTGCGGGTTTCTCATTTAAAATGATGGGTTCCAGATCCCCGTAAATCGTCATGGCCAGGCTTCTGGGAATGGGAGTCGCGCTCATGACCAGCAAATCGGGGTATGTTCCTTTTTTTAGCAGGGCTTCCCTTTGGTTTACGCCGAAGCGATGCTGCTCGTCGATGACGACAAAGGTGAGATCTTTAAAGAGGACATCCTTGGAAAACAGCGCATGGGTTCCGATGACGATCTGCGTGAGTCCCATTTGCAGCTCTCCGGAAATCGTCTTTTTTTCGGCGGCGGAGCAGGCACCCAAAAGCAGGGCGGAACGGATGCCGGCAGCGTCGAAAAAGGGCTTCAGATTTTTATAGTGCTGGCGAGCCAGAATGTCGGTGGGGACCATGAGGGCGCATTGTTCGCCGCACTGGGCGACGGCAAGCATGGCGAGCATGGCGACGACGGTTTTTCCGCTGCCGACATCGCCTTGTAGCAGGGCGTGGAATTGCTTTTTTCCTTGGAGTCCGTCCAGAATTTTTTGGACGGCGTCTTTTTGTCCGCGGGTCAGTGCAAATGGCAGGGACGCTTGCGCTTTTTGCAGAAGCTCCTGGTCGATGTCACGCGCTTTTCCGCGAAAGACCAGATTGCGGCGGCGGACATTCATCCGCAGGCAAAAGGGGAGCAGTTCGATTTTTTTCAGTTGCTGCTTGGCTTGCATCGCTTCGACAAAGGTTTTGGGCGTATGCAGCCGTTTCAAATTTTCGATAACGGGCGCGATTCCCATATAGTCCGTCAGTTCCGACGGTGGCGCATTGGGAACCGAAAGATTGGGCAATGCAAAAATTTTGGGATACAGGTTTCGGAAAAAATTCTGCTCGATTTTGGCCGCGTGTTCCGCTTCGGTGATGGTATAGACGGGTTCGATTCCGCCGGCAAATTCTTCGCCCTCTTCCATTCTTTGCATTTCGGGATGGACCAGCTGGAGGCCGCGGTAATCGCCGAGCTTGCCGATGACGCACCAACGGCTTCCTACGGTAATCGTCTTGGCCCAATGCCTCGCCCCGCGAAAAAAAACGAGGTTCACTTGCCCTGTTCCGTCGTCCAGAACGGCTAAGACCCGGCTCATTCTGCCTGGCACAATTCCCGAACGCCGAATCACGCCCGTAAAGATGACGTTTTCGCCGACTTTGCTTTCGGCGATTTTATTCAGGCGGGTCCTGTCGAGCCAGGTGCGCGGAATGTTGAAAAGCAAATCGGAAACCGAGTGCAGTCCGGATTCGGAAAGCGCTTTCAGCCGTTTGGGTCCAAGCCCCGGAATCGAAGACAAATCCATATTTTAAAAATAGAAAGACGGAATGGAAAAGTGGGGTATGTTAGAATCCGTAAGCGTTCCGGATGGCGTAGGCTAAAATAGCGAAGGCGCTAGCGACGTTCAAGCTCGCTTTTCTGCCGGCCATGGGAATTTCGATTTTTAGGGAGCATTCTTTCAAAAGTTCCGGCGCAATTCCCAGTTCTTCGTTTCCCAACAGGATGAGTCCTTTTTTAGGCCAGACGACGTTCTGAATGGGGATGGCGTCTTCGCCGGTTTCCAACGCCAAAATGGCGTAGCCCTGCTGCCGAAAATTTTGGATGCAGTCCAGCGGCGAATCCCAGCGTTGGCTCTTTACCCATTTTTCAGTTCCCCGGGCGGCGCTTTTCAGCATGGCGTGTGAAATGTCGGGTGTGTATCCGGACAAGTGGACCGCTTCAAGTCCCAAGCAATCGGCTGTGCGGAATAGGGAGCCGACGTTGAAAGCACTGCGCAGATTGTGCGCCAGGACGCTATAAGGCAGCGTGGGCAAAACGGAATCCTGTCTGTCGCCGGGTTCGTTTTCCAGATACACGTCCCGTTCAAAACCGAGTCCGCATTCCTGCCGAAAGTTTTTGTATAGTTCGATGAGTTCCGCCTGGTTCTTGCCGTCCAGCCGTTTTTCGGGAGGAAGCTTCGCCCATTCGGCGTAATCGTCGTATTCCTTTTTGGCTTGGGCGATGTCGTTTCCCAGCTGCAAAATGAGAATCCGCAAAAGTTCCGCAAAGCGTTTGGCGCGGGTCTTGGGCGGAAGATTCAAAAATTTGCGTTCGGAATACATGCGCGTTGCCGAAAGTGCGGATTTAATGGACTTTTGCGCCTTCCGCCACGTCGCATTTGACGGGCTGTCCGTTCACTTCCAGAGCGTTCTTTCCGCAGAAAACCACTTGGCCGTGTATGTCGAGCGAAATTTTTTCAAAGTCCTTGACCTTGAGAACGCGGGCTTCCGCTGAAGGGGCGATTCCCTGGAAGAGGGCGCGGTCGCCGGGTTTTGCGCTTTCGGGTGGGGTGAGCAGTTTGCAGACGTGTTCCGTATTGGTGTCGCCGGCAAAGAGCATCCCACTGCTCATGATGCCGCGGAGCGGGGCGGGCTTGAGGTTGGCAAAAAGGACGATCATGCGGCCTTGGAGTTCTTCCGCAGTATAGCTTGCGCGAAGGCCCGAACAGATGGTGCGCATTTCAGGTTCGCCCGCATCGACTTTTAGCACGTAGAGCGAGTCGGCGTCCGGATGGTTTTGCACATCGACAATTTTGGCCACGCGAATATCCATCGCTGCTGGGACGTCTTCTGCCGAAAGAGGCTTGTTTTGCTTGGGCTTTGCTTGCGCTTCGGGCTTTTTGATTTCTTCGACGATCCGCGGGAAAAGGGCTGCGCCTTCGCCAAATTTTTCGCCGCCCTGGAATTTTCCCCAGTTCAAATCCTGAACGCTGTCGAGGGAAGTGCCGAGCATGGCGAGACCTTCCCGACTTTTGGACGGAATGATGGGCGAAAGAAAGCTGAGCGCCAAGCGGATGGCTTCGGCGGCGGTGAAGAGTACGGTGGCGAGTTCGCCCTTCCGACTTTCTTCCTTGGCCATTTTCCATGGAGCTTTGAGTTCAAAGTAGCGGTTTACGGAGCGCACGAGCGACATGATTTCTTCGACGGCCTGGGAAAGTTTCACATTTTCCAGCAGGGCATTGACGGATGCGCTCAATTTTTCGGACTGATTTTGAATGGCCTTTTCTTCGTCTCCAAAGGGAAATTCGGGCTTGGGCAGAACACCGCCGAAATGGGTGAGAACCAGCCGGTGAACGCGATTGACAACGTTTCCCAAGTCGTTGGCCAAGTCGCCATTGATGCGCCGAATAAAGCCTTCGTGCGTAAAGCTCGCATCCTGACCGACGACCATATCCCGGGCGAGGTAGTAGCGGAAAGAATCGACGCCGTATTTTTCCATGTAGTCCATCGGATTGACGACGTTTCCCGTCGTCTTGCTCATTTTGTCGTTGCCGACGAGCCACCAGCCGTGCGCCAGAATGTGTTTCGGGAGAGGGAATCCCAAAGCGAAAAGCATGGTCGGCCAGTAAACGCTGTGCGTGGTGATGATGTCCTTGCCGACGAGGTGGTAGGATGCCGGCCAAATAGGTTCTCCATTGGCAAATGTCCTTCGGGGAACCAGATTGCCGTTTTCGTCCAATTTCATCACAGCGCTCACATAGTTCAACAGGGCGTCAAACCAGACGTAGGTCACATAGTCGGTATCGAACGGCAGGGGAATGCCCCAGCTCAAGCGCGCTTTCGGGCGGCTGATGCAAAGGTCGTTCAGCGGCTGTTTTAAAAATCCGCGGATTTCGTTCCAGCGGTAATCCGGCACGATCCAATCTTTATGGCTTTCGAGATAGTCGATCAGTTGCTGCTGATAGGAACCCATTTTGAAGAAATAGTTCTTTTCTTTTATCCAATCGACGGGACGGTGACTGATCGGGTCGCAGCCGTTTTCGTCGAGTTCGTCTTGCGTGAAAAAACGCTCTTCGCCGACAGAATACCAGCCTTCGTATTCTTTGGAATAAATCTGCCCTTTGTCCCAGAGCATTTGCAGGCACTGGCTCACGAATTGCTTGTGGTCGGCATCGGTCGTGCGAATGAAAAAGTCGTAGCCGATATCCATTTTTTTCCACAGATTTTTGAACCGCAGATTGTATTCGTCCACGTGTTCCTGCGGTGAAACGCCGCGCTTTGCCGCCGCCCGCTGGACTTTTTGGCCGTGCTCGTCGGTGCCGGTCAGGAAAAAGGTTTGGTAGCCCAGAAGTTTGTGGAAACGGGTGAGGATGTCGGCGAGGACCGTCGTGTAGGAGTGCCCAATATGGGGCGCGTCATTGACATAATAAATCGGAGTGGTGACGTAAAAATTTTTCATGGGCGGAAAGATAGAATTTTTGATTGGGGAATGATAATCAGTCTTCCACCAAATAGTCTCAATTATATTTAGTTATGAGTTATTAGTTTTCAGTTCCAACTCCCAACTTTCAACTAATCGAAGGGCGCTAACCCCAAACTTGCGTGAAGCGAATTTTGTATATCGGTCCCTTTAATCGCCTGATTTGCCGGGTGCGCTAGTGTGCAAAAAAATCCCGGCTTTGGCCGGGATTTTTCAAATCGTTTCCGATGCGATTAGTGGATGGTGCCGATCAGGTTGCCGGTAAATCCGTAGTCGCGGGAAGTGCCGTAGCTGTGCGCACCGAAAGAAAGCGTGAAGCGTTTGGTCAGCGGCTTTTCGATGTAGAACGCGGCGAGAACGTCTTTCACGTGCTTCTTGTCTTTGTCCGCATAATCGGTTTCTGCACGGTCGTGGATGTATTCCGCTTCGAGAATGATGCGGTAGTCGCGCGGCGTAAACAGGATGCCGCCGGTAATCGGAGCCACGAGATCCTTGGTGCGGGTGCGCTTTTTGCCAAAGCGGTCTTTGTAGGTTTCTTCGGCGTCAATGCCCATCAGCGCGCCTTCCAGGAAGAAGTAGGCGAGGTCGTTTACAATCGGCGTCTTGCCCTGCAAAGAAATCGTGTGCTGCACGTCGGTATCGTCGTCGTGGACAATGTCGAACACGTTTGTGCGGTAGCCCAGATCCAAGTTCAGAAATTCAATGCCCGAAAGATCGTGGAAACGGAACATCAAGCGGAGATCGCCGGTGTTGAGATTCGGCGTCGTGCTGATGAACGCCACGTCCATCGACATGGTTTCCGTCGGCGTGAACGAGAACTGGAGAGCGTTTTCGCTGTTGGTTCCGCTCTTGAATCCGTTGTAGTAGCCATCGACGTAGTTACCGAAGTAGTCGCCATTCTTCTGTGTGAATTCCCAACGACCGAGCTTGATGGCCGCATAGCGGGTGTGCTGCTCGGCGTATGCCTCGTGGATTTCAAACAGGTCGCGATATTCATAGGTATCGGACGTGTCGCCGTTGGCGGTATGGTGCGTGTGGTACTGGTTGTCTTGCAGGTCGCCCGGATACATATAAATCAAGATGCGACCGTTGAAATCATTTGAACGGGTTTCCAAACCGAGGTTGGCGCGTCCCCACCATTCTTCGAGGTTGTCGCTGTTCTTGTCGTCTTCGCTGACCCAGAGGGTTTTTCCCGCCTGGATTTCAAAGCTGGCGTTAATGTCAAATTCAAATTGGCCCGCTTTCAAGAGGGGTTCTCTTTTCTTCTTTTTCTTTTTGGGTTCGGAATCGGCAGCTGCCATCGACATATCCGGAGCGGGCTGCGCTTTTTTTACAGCCTTTGCGGAATCGGCCTGTGCTACTGGTGCCGCCTTGACGGAATCCGCCGCCACGTTTGCCGCTTCGGCTTCGAGGGCCTTTGCGGAATCGGCCTGTGCTACTGGTGCCGCCTTGACGGAATCCGCCGCCACGTTTGCCGCTTCGGCTTTGGGAACCTTTGCGGAATCGGCCTGTGCTACTGGTGCCGCCTTGACGGAATCCGCCGCCACGTTTACCGCTTCGGCTTCGGGCGCCTTTGCGGAGTCGGCCTGCGCGATGGTTTCCGCCTTGACGGAATCCGCAGTTGCATTTGCCGCTTCGGCTTCGAGGGCCTTTGCGGAGTCGGCCTGCGCGACCGGTGCCGTTTTTGTCGTATCGAGCGCGGGCTGCGCTGCGGTGGCCACTGGTGCCGCCTGGGCGAACAGTGTCGTCGCCATTGCAAGGGAAGCAAGTAGGACTTTGTTCATGGATGTCTCCTTTTTATGCGTTATTCAAACAAAATTATAACAATAATTCTCGCGGAATTTTTAATTTGTCCCCATGATTCGAGTCGAAAAATCCAGAATTCTTTTTTTAGACGAAAAACCGATTCGGCGGTTGCTGGAATTTCGGTCGGACTATTATCCGGTGATGCTTCGGATTCTCGACATCGTCTATGAACGCCAGATCCAGATGGTCTCCTCTCCCATTTCGTTGGCGAATCTTTCCGCCCGTGCTTACGAGAAAGGTCTTGCTGTGCTGGCCCGGGAATTGAAGGAATTCTTCACGAACAGCGCACAGTTCCGGCTGCGGGAAACGGATGCGGAAATCGCGCTCCTCTCTGCCGAATACCGGGTGAAGTACAAACTCTCTTTTGAAGATTCCTTGCAGCTTTCGACGGCTTTCGTTTCGGGCGCAGACCTCGTGCTGACGGAAAATGCCGCCTGGAAAGAAGTCGATGGGCTGAACGTCTTGACTTTGGAAGAACTGCTTTAGGGCGTGCCAGCCGTGGCTGTCGGCGAGCTGCGGGCTACCTTCCAGTCGGTGCTACGCACTGGCGCGGAAAAATTCCTACAGCTGGTTCCGCGCCACCCTCCGCATGCCTCACGCGGTTTCTGGCCACAAGCAAAGAAAGGAATGCGGAAAACCCGGCTTCGGACAAGACGCTCGGATTGCAAAATTTTATATTTGCAAAAAACGGGCGCTTGCGTTCCCAAGAGGAAAGTTCTGGATTAGTCTTTGCCAATTCCGCTTTCCGAAGGCGGCGAAAGTTTGGCCCGGCGAAAGAAGGAAAACTTGTTCGGAGTTATCATGTCTAAGTATTATCCTGTCATCGGTCTTGAAATCCATTGCCAGCTGGCCACCAAAACGAAAATGTTCTGCGGTTGCGAAATCGAAGTCAATACGAGCCCGAATAAGCACGTTTGCCCTGTCTGCCTGGGATTTCCCGGGGCGATGCCGGTTCCCAACAAGAAGGCTGTGGAATTTGCCATTCGCCTGGGCCTCGCTCTGCACTGCGAAATCGATTTGAATGCGATGTGGACCCGCAAGAACTACTTTTACCCGGATTTGCCGAAAGGCTACCAGATAACCCAGACCGGTGGACTTCCCATTTACGACCATCCGATTTGCAGCAAGGGCTGGCTGGAAATCAAGCGTTCGGATGGCGTTGTTCGTCGCATTGGCATCACGCGTATCCACATGGAAGAAGATGCGGGAAAGCTGGTTCACGACATGAGTCCCACGGGCAGCCACTTTGACGCCAACCGTTGCGGAACTCCTCTTTGTGAAATCGTGACGGAACCCGATATTCGCAGCCCGGAAGAAGCCGTTCTCACGTTCAAAAAAATCAAGCAGATTCTGGAATACACGGGAGTTTCCCATGCGAATATGGAAAACGGCAACATCCGCTGCGACGGCAACATTTCGATTCGCCCGAGCGAAGATGCGCCCTATGGGACCCGCGCCGAAATCAAGAACCTGAACAGCTTTACGAACTTGGAAAAGGCGCTGACCGCCGAATTGCTTTTGCAGACGGTCACTCTTGACGCCGGTCGGGAAGTGCAGCAGAGCACCAAACGCTACGATCCGAATGCGGACAAGACCATTGTCATCCGTTCCAAGGAAGATGCGCCGGACTACAAGTATTTCCCCGAACCGGACATGGTGCGCCTGGTAACGGATCCGTCGGTGGTCGAAGAAATCCGTCGGACTCTTCCGGAATTGCCGGACGCCCGTTTTGCGCGCTTCTTGCAGGAATACAAATTGACGGAATATGACGCTCAGGTTTTGACGGATGAAATCCACGTCAGCAACTGGTTCGATTCGGCGGCGAAGACTTGCAAGAATCCGAAGATGCTCGCGAACTGGGTCATTACGGAACTGCTTTGCGAAGTGAAGGAGCTGGAAGGTGGCTTTGATGCGGTCAAGGTCCGGCCCGAACAGCTTTCCGCTCTGGTGAACTTGATCGAAGACGGGACCATCAACGGAAAAATTGCCAAGCAAGTCTTTGCCGAAATGTTTGCGTCGGGAAAAGATCCGGAGGTGATCGTCAAGGAAAAAGGTCTGGTGCAGATTACGGACACGGGTGCCATCGAAAAAACGGTGCGCGAAGTCGTGGAAAAGAACGCCGCCCAGTTCGCCGAATTTAAGGCGGGCAAGGTCGCTCTCAAGGGATTTTTTGTCGGTCAGGTCATGAAAAGTTCCGGCGGCAAAGCAAACCCGAAGATTGTAAACCAGATTCTCGACAAGCTTGCGCAGGAATAGTTTCTTTTGCCGCAGAAAATTTCGAAAAGCCCTTTCCGAGTTCCCTCTTTCGGAGGGGCTTTTGTGTTGGTTCTGCTACTGCTTTTCGCTGTTGCGGCTCCCGCCGCGGATTCGTTCGATTCCACTTACATCAATACGCTGAACATGACGGACGAAGAAATCGCCGAGGTTTACGGTGTGGATTCCACCAAGATCCAGGTGAAGCCGACACGGCAGGAATTGCAAGAAGAAAAGGAACCGCAATATGTCATCCGAGAATACAATCACCGGGAGCAGGTGATTGTTGGCGTCTCGGTCATGCTTTGCGTGGCGCTCGCGATGGTGATGATGAACAATTACAATCCGATGCGCTGATTTTTTTCCCAATCCTGCATGGCGGAAATCAGTTTTTGCTTAAGTGCTTCCATGCCGATGTTTTCTTTCGCACTGATTTGCAGAGCTTCGGGATAGTGCGCAAGAAGTTCCTTTCGCCGTTCCTCCGAAGCGGCTTCCGCCTTGTTGAAAGCGATGATGCGAGGCACTTTTTCATCCACGAGTTCCTGTAAAATCCGGTGGGTAATTTCCAGATGCTCTTCATAATCGTTTGCAGTCGCATCGACGACATTTAAAATGCAGTTCGCATTGCTCGCTGCGCTGAGCGTGCTTTTGAAAGTGTCCAAAAGATGGGGCGGCAATTTGCGGATGAATCCCACCGTATCGGATAGCAAAATGAATTTTCCGTCGCCGACGTAGAGTTTTCGCATGGTGTTGTCGAGGGTCGCGAAAAGCTGGTCTTTCACATAGACGGAGCTGCTGGTCAGGCGATTGGTCAGAGTGCTTTTGCCCGCATTGGTGTAGCCGACGATGCCGACTTGAAAAATGCCTTTGCGGCGTTCCGCTTGACGTTCTCGGGCACTTTCGATTTTTTCCAGTTTCTTTTTGAGCTCCTGAATTTTTTTGCGGATAATCCGACGGTCGGTTTCAAGCTGCGTTTCGCCGGGGCCGTTCATGCCGATGCCCTTTCCGCCCGCTTGTCGGGAAAGGTGCGTCCAGGCGTGAGAAAGTCGCGGAACCAGGTACTGGAGCTGAGCGACTTCCACCATCAGGCGGCTTTCCGCCGTCACGGCATGCTTGGCAAAAATAGCGAGAATGATGCCCGTTCGATCGAGAACTTTGATTCCCGGAAGGCGTTCTTCGAGATTGCGTACTTGCGAACCGGAAAGATCTTCGTCGAAAACGAGCAGCTTGGCGTTTTCTTCGTCGAGCGCGGCTCGGATTTCCTGTACTTTTCCTTCGCCGATAAGGGTCGCCGGGTTGAACGCTTGGACTCTTTGTAAAAATGTGCGGCAGACGACGGCACCTGCGGTTTCGGCAAGGCGTTCCAGTTCGGACAGGTGTTCTTCGGCAGTGCTTTTCCGGATGTTCGGTGTAACAATGCCAACAAGGATGGCGTTTTCTAAAGTTTGTTGCATATAGGGAATCTCCCGAATTCAAATTTAGAGGAATCGGATTTATTTATCGAAGATGATTTTCAAAGAGGACTTGAAAATGGAAATCGGTTTCTTAATGGATATTCATTGTCGTAACATTCAATTTGGATTTTTTCAAAATATACATTAGAAGGGTTTCCCTGTCAAGATACAGCGCGCCTTCCCGCCGAATTTTGTCTTGGAAAATCAGCTTGTACGGAGAAAGCTTGCGCCCTTTTGCCATGCAAACCGGATTTTTCCAAGACAGCTTTTGTCAAAGCTTCGTTTCTTTTTTCAAGATTTTTCCGTTATATTCCCGCGATGGATTCGGCGATGCCTTCCGATGTGATTCCCAGCGATTGCAGAAGCTCTTCGGGATTGTAACGGTCGTAAAATTTCTTTTCGAGCCCGTAAACTTTGACGCGAAGAGGAGAATCGGCAAGGTAGGTCGCCACTTTGGAACCAAAGCCGCCGTCGATAATGCCGTCTTCCAACGTGATGATTAGCGAATGGTTCTTTTTGAGGTTGTCCAGCGTCTGGGTATCGATGTCCGAAGCGAATCTCGGATTGATGAGCGTCGGGACGAAATGCAATTTTTCCTGAATGGTTTTGGCAAGCGATTCGCCCCGCTGGAAAAAATCGCCGAGGGCGATGATCGCCACTTTTTCCCCGGCCTGTTCCGTTTTAAAACGAACTTGTGCGTAATCCGAATCGGCTGCGCGGGAATCTTCTATCACGCCGTTTCCCGGAATCAAGACGATGGTCGGGTGATCCTGCTGCTCGATGGCGTATTCTACCATGGACAGATATTCCGCTTTATTGGTCGGTGCGAGCACGCGGACATTCGGAATGTTGCCGTAAATCGAGTTGATGTAAATGCCGAGATGCGTCACGTCGGTCAGCGTGTTGAAACTGGAATAATTGAGAATGACGGCGATGGGATTATTGTTGATGGCTGTGTCCTGTGCCATCTGATCGTAAGTCCGCTGTAAAAAAGTCGCATTGGTCACGACGACGGGTTTTGCTCCGCGTTTTGCCGCCCCCGAAGCCATCGCGATGGCCTGTTCTTCGGCGATACCGACGTCGGCGTATTGGGAACCGAGCGCTTGCCGAATCGCAGGAGAAAGTCCGACCGAAGCGGGCATTGCCGGCGTAATCACCAGAAGTTTAGGGTCTTTTTTGGCTTTTTCGAGCAGATAGTTCGCAGTGATGGACTCATAACTTTCTCCGTCGCCCCAATCGACTGTCGGCTTGCCACTGGCCCTGTCAAAGGGCGCGCACCAATGCCAGGCTTCCTTGTTTTCTTCGGCGAACGGGTAGCCTTTTCCTTTGAGGGTGTGGATGTGCACGACGACAGGATGGTCGATGTCTTTCACTTTTTGGAAGGTTTGAATCAGGCTTTGGATGTCGTTGCCGTTCGGTTCATAAAGGTAATCGAATCCGAGCGCTTTGAAAAAATTCGGGTTGGCGTTTCCGTTGGAAAGGCGAAGGGCTTCCAGATTTTTATAGATGCCGCCGTGATTTTCGGCAATGGACATCTCGTTGTCGTTCACAATCACGATAAAATTGGAACGCAGTTCGGAACCCGCATAATTCAAGGCTTCCAGAGCTTCGCCGCCCGAAAGGGAACCGTCGCCGATAAAAGCGATAATGTTTTCTTTTTCATGGGCGAGGTCGCGGGCTTTGGCAAGACCGGAAGCGAGGGAAATCGAAGTGGAGGTATGCCCGACATTGAAAAAGTCGTGTTCCGATTCGTCGGGATTTGTGTAGCCGGAATTTTCATTCAGCTTGGCGCTGTCGATATAGCCGTTTTTTCTGCCGGTGATGATTTTGTGCGCATAGCTTTGGTGCGACACGTCAAAAACGATTTTGTCTTGAGGGGAAAGGAAAACGTAATGCAGGGCGATTTCCGCTTCGACCGTCCCGAAGTTGGGACCGAAATGTCCGCCTTTTTGAGTGAGCCGATTGAAAAGCGCTTCGCGAATTTCTGCGGCGAGAAGTTCTAGTTCAGAGGCGTTTAATTTTTTAACGTCGGCGGGGGAGTTGACTTTTTGCAAAATTTCGTACATGAAAACCTCGTGTTTTGAATGCGATTATCAATATACATTTGAAAATGAAAATTGCAGCCGGCCTGTCCGCTTTGCTTGGAAAGCGATGAAGTCTCCCCCAACGACTCGCTTCAATTCGCTCGCTCTTTTCTTTCGGAAATAAAATGCAATAGCGATTCCATCCATTCCTTTTTCGCTTGGGCGAGCTTTTCGATGGAAGTCTCGTCGGCGGGGCTGGAGTCGCGCAGGGCTTTCAACTGGCGGTAGGCGTTGAGCATCTCGGCGGCTTGGGGAAAATCCGGCGTCAGATTTTGCAAAGCTTCTTCGATTTTTTCGTCGGAGTAGTAGCGCAAAACCCCTTGCAGATAGGTTCGGATAAATTCGTCGATATTGCCGTCTTCCTTTTGCTTTCGGGCGATTTCGAACTCAAACGGGCTGATTTTGTCCATCCATTCGGCTTCTCGGATGTATAAATCGTTATCCAAAGCGATGGCGTTTTCCTGCCTGGAGATGCGGAGCTGCTCGGCGAGTAGTGGACGGTAGGATTCCATGTCCACGTGGATTCCTTCCGCCAAGAGGAATGCCCCCAGATTGTTCAGATTTTTTTCGGAAGGGCTTTCTAAAATGCGTTCTTTTAAAATGGCGAGTCTCGATTCTCGGGGGAGTGCCTGAAATCGGGGATTGTCCAAATCGGTTGCCCGCAGGTGCAGGACAAAGGCGCGAAAAAGAAGCAGGGCAAGGAGGAGAGTAAAAATAATGGCGGCGGTCATCGTGCTGTAATCTTAGAAAAACAGATCATTATTCTTGGAAAGAAGCCGCGCTATTAAATGCTGTTGGTCACTCTTTTTTGCCTTTTTAGGGAAATTCGTAAAAAAAAGATTGCGGAAAGAATCGATTGAAGCGAAAAGTTTTATATTTGGGGGGAATATATTCCTACACCCTTTTTTGGTGGAGATTGTGTACATGATGAAAAAAATTTTGATGTTTGCCACGGCTCTTTCTGCGGGGGCTTTTGCTCAGGTCTCTTCAATACCCATTACGCTGGACGTGATTGTCCGCGACTTCCAACCCAGTCACCCCGACTTCGAAAACTTCTCGGAAGAGGCCGTAAACCATATGGACGCGATTTATGGTTACAACAAGCCGGGTTACGATGCGGATTGGTACAATCGGGCCGCGTATCATAATAGCTGCGGAAACAAGGAATCTTTCGCTAAATATCAAGCCGGTGTTCCTCTGGGCAAAGACGGCCTGCCTTGGACTGCAAACACGCTGCTTCCACCCTATCTGCAAAAGCAGACTGCTTCTCCTGCCATTTTGACCTATGGGCAGTGCAGTAACTCGGCAATTCCGGGGGTTAAGAATCAACGCGGATTTGGATCGAATACAGCCACTCAGTTTAAGGGCGTTATAAAAAATACCTGTTCCGGTGGTATGTATTGGGAAAACAACGTGGTCTATACTCCAGGTATGGTTAAACCTTATCTGACTTTTGATATGGATGAAGAGGGCAATCCGCTTTACCTGGAAGGTGCGCATATCCGTAAATTGGGTGATGCTTGCGATAACTCGTTTTTTGAACAGTGGTTTGAAGATGTCGGCGGAATCAATAAACGTTCCAACTTGACATTGGATATTCCGACTGCTGCCGACGATCCCAAATACAAGGAATTGGACTACAACTACAACAACGGCGGCTATTTCCCGCTGGATGTTGTCGATCCGGCTTCTCAAAAATGGCTGGGTTCTGTGGAAGGAACGGACCAGTTTGGACCGCAGAGCTTTTCGATTTTCTGCCCTCCGTATAATTATCAATATGCTTCAACGCAGGACGACTTCCTTGGTCAGAATACCTATGCTCTTTGCTTGGATTGGCTGAATTATGGAGGTCCCCGCGCTTTGACTGCGGAACAGGCGATGACTATTGCCGCTTCTAAAGGCAATATCGGCGTTCAGCATTTGCGCAATTACAACTTCACCATGATGGGTTATGCGAATTTCCGCTATTACAAAGCCAACAATACCGACGAATTAAATCAGGAAATCTTTGAATTTGCCGGCGACGATGATATGTGGATTTTCGTGGATGGCGTGCTTGCCGTGGATTTGGGCGGCACCCACCTGGCGACTCCGGGCATTGTGAACATTCGGGAATTGGCGATGAATAATCACGGTTGTAATGCGGGTGAACCGTTGGCTGCTGTTCAGCAGAGCAAGGGTGCTTGTGCCGCGGACGGCTGGACGGACGGATCTTGGCACCATCTGCACTTCTTCTATGCGGACCGCCAGTCCGATGGCTCCAACCTTTACATCCGTGCAAACCTCGCCGAAGTCGCTGCTTCTGCCTATGGTCAGCCCCGTATTCTCGAAGCGGAACTCGTCAAAAACGACGCAGGCAACTTTGACACTTATATCTATGTCAGTTCGCAGCTTTCCGATGAAACGGTCAATTTGATCAATGCGGCGAATGGCCAGTATTTCCCGATTTTGACCAAGCGCGGAATGGATACTTTGGCCTATCAGATTACAGGTTTCAAGTATGTTCAAAGAACCGCCAAAGGTTATTCCTACGAAATCAAGGGAAAACTCTGTAAGGATGCCCTTTGCACCGATTTGCGTAATCCGGCTTTTGGCGACTCTTTGGCCTTTAACCATCCTGCCAACGATGTGGATCCCGTCAATAGCATTTTCGCTTCGGTGATGCAGGTGTTCTCGAAGACGGGCAAAGCTGTAGATACTTATCACTGGGGTCCGGTGACAACGGTTACGATGTCGCAATCGACGACGATTGTTCCCGCCGATACGACGATCGACCGTCCGCCGTTTGACGATTCCAGACTCCCGAGCGGGGAATTGAGTGACAAGCAGACCGGTGAAATCGTTGTCAGTGTTTTGCCGCCGAGCTATGCGAATGCGGAAGATCAGGCTGCTTGGATTGCCGATTCTTTGAAGCATTACACGCAGGCTCCTTCGATTGGTAGTGATGGGAAACCCGTGCCTGGTTCTTCAATCATTAATTCGACAACAGGAGGCGCCGCTTCTTCAAATGCGACGGCTCTTTGCGGAACCGATGCTGCCGGAACGGAAAACTGCGTAAGCTTCTCCTTTATAACCGATGAAGCTTTCCGCGTGAACGTCCGAATCTTCGACCATCTCGGCCATTTTGTGAACCAGTATAACCAGGAACTTTCTAAAACACAGTTCAATGCGATTACGAACACTCAAGTGGAAGATGGAAGTAAGAGTTGCCGTCTGTTCAATGACCAAACGCCGGGAACGGGTACGATTGCCGCCAGCGTCAAAATGTATCCGGTTTCTAAGAATGGACGCAAGCTCGGAACGGGTGCTTACATCTATCAGATTTCCCTGATTGAATTCCCGCAGCCGCACTGTACCAAGGTTGGCGAGGATTGGCAATTTTCGGAAGGCACGTATCGTCGAACCGAATACAAGCAGACCCGCGGCTTCCGTCGCATTACCGAATAGCGGCGAGTTTTAGAAATTCATCCCGGGCGTTTCGCTCGGGATTTTTTTGTGGATTATATATTCCGCCCAAGTCGTCAAAAATCTAGAATGGCAATTGGCCTGAATAACAGCGACCATTGTGAGTTCCAAAGTAGCTTCTGTCATAGCGAGTTCCGAATTTGCATTCATCATTGCGAACATCCCCCCCCGTCATTGCGAACGTAGTGAAGCAATCCAAACGCATGCAAGAAGATTGCTTCACCCTAAAGGGTTCGCAATGACAAATGACCGTCACGCTTCCACGAAACTTGGCAATTTATTGCCTTAGGGAGTTGCTCGCATCGCAAGGAGGGACGGTCAGTCGGCAGACAAGACGCTCCTCGGAGTGACGGAATACGTTCCGCTTCTGGTGAAAATGGAATGCGCTTTGCTCTTTGCCATGACTTAGACCACTCGCTCGCAATGGCGCGTGCAACTTTGCCTCCACGTGACGGGGATAAAAATAAGCGGCAGAATTCAAAATGTGGGGAAGCACCTTCTTCCAGTCAATTTTTGGCGACCCTCTTTATTAAATGACTTGGAGAGTATTCTTTTTTGAAAATGGAATTGGTAAACCCCCGCCGGTTTTCTAAATTTAGGACACCAAGTAGAGGTATTTATGTCTGAAGAATTGAATTTGAAATTTGTATCTCCGCAGCCGCTTCGCTACGGTGAAAATTCCCACCAGTCCGCTGTTTTTTATCGGGATCCGACTTGTGATGAAGCAAGCCTTGCTACGGCAAAGCAGCTCCATGGAAAAGAACTTTCCTACAATAACATTGTCGATGCCGACGCGGCTCTGGAAATGGCTCGCGAGTTTAGCGATTCCAATGCGATTGTCATTGTGAAGCACATGAATCCCTGCGGCTTGGCGACGGGCGAAACCCTGCTGGAAGCGATGGAAGCGGCTTGGGCTGGGGATCCGGTTTCGGCTTTTGGTTCTGTCATCGCTTCATCTCGCAAAATCGACCTCAAGACGGCAGAATTTCTGAAGGGCAAGTTTGTGGAAATTCTTTTGGCTCCGGCTTTTGACGAGGACGCTCTTGAATTTTTGAAAAACAAGTCGAAGGACATCCGTTTGCTGGAAGTCGGCAAAATCGAAAAGGCAAAGCACTGCAAGGTTTACAAGCACGTGATTGGTGGCATGCTGGTACAGGACCGCGACGTGGACACTTATGAAAAGTTTGAATGCGTCACCAAGGCGCAATTCCCGAAAAATAAAGAAGAACTCGCGCGCTTTACATGGCTTGTGACCAAGCATACCAAGTCGAATGCGATTGTCATGGGATACGAATACAAGCCCGGCTATTTTCAGGTGTTGGGACTTGGACCGGGACAGCCGAACCGCATTGACAGCAATTTGCGCCTTTGCCAGCCGCGTGTCCGGGACAACGTCGCCCGGATGGATGCCGCCAAGCCTTTCTTTGATGCCGAAGGAAAACTGGTCGATGAAGCTGGCCTTAAAGCTTTGGAACGGAAGGTTTTTGGCGAAGTCGTCATGGGTTCCGACGCCTTCTTCCCGTTCCCGGATAACGTGGAAGCGGCTCACGATGCCGGAGTTCGCTACATTGTTCAACCCGGCGGATCCAAGAAGGATGACTTGTCCATTGCCGCAGCGGACGATTTCGGCATGGCGATGGTCTTTACCGGAATGCGCCACTTCCGTCATTGATTTGGTTCCGATGAGTTTGAAAAATACACGGACAAGTGCTTGCGAAACCTACCTTATGGTTTTGGACTTTTTGAAAAAGGCCTACCGCAAGGGGCTTCGCAAGGTCAATTCCTCGGATTGGAAATCCTTTTGCGATAAATTGAAGACTTTTTCGGTTTCTGCGGAAGAGGCAAACGCCATCGGTTTTTGGACAATCGAAAATCTGGCTTGTCACAATCCGTCTCGGATGCAGCCGCGCTCCCTGCAAGAATTTGAAGAGAGAATTTTTCCGGGGGCGGTACATAGCGAGCTGGTGGAAGCCGTACAATTTGGCATGGTCAGCGAATTGCAGTGCGAAAACATTCTGGAAGAATTTTTGGAAAATTCATCGCAGGCGGTTTTGCCCGACAAGATGCTTTCATCGCTTTCCGATGTCTGGTCCAGGAATATCCAAGGCTTTCGTTCAATTAAGGTCAGCTGATGCGAGTGCGTGTAATCGGAGGCGGTCTTGCCGGTTGCGAAGCGGCGTTGCAGCTGGCGTGCCGCGGTTTTGACGTGGATCTTTACGAGATGCGTCCGCATCGGATGACGCCCGCCCATCGGGACGGTTCTTTGGCGCAGCTGGTCTGTTCGAACAGCCTGAAGGGAATGGAGCCGACGTCGGCGCACGGCCTCTTGAAGCGGGAATTGCGGCTGCTCGGGAGTTTCCTTTTGAAATCGGCGGACGAGGCCCGGGTTCCGGCGGGGGAGTCGCTGACGGTCAATCGGGAGCTTTTCAGCCAATCGGTGGAAAGGGCGATAGCTTCGGCTTCTCGCATTCACTTGCATCGGGAAGAAGTGGCGAGTCTTGCGGGCGACTTGCCGACGATTGTGGCGGCGGGTCCTTTGGCGAGCGATGCTTTGGCGGACGATATTTTCGCGCGGTTGGGCGGTGAACGCCTGCACTTCTTTGATGCGATTGCTCCTGTTGTGGAAACGGATTCCATCGACATGGATCACGCATTTTACATGAACCGCTGGGAAAAGGGTGAAACGGCGGATTTCATCAACTGCCCGCTGGACAAGGAAACCTACGATGAGTTTGTGAGAAGGCTTCGCGAAGCGGAATCGGTGGAGCCTCGTCCGTTTGAAAAAAAGGAATTGTTTGAAGGCTGTCTTCCGATAGAGGAAATGGCGCGTCGCGGAGAAAATACGCTGCGCTTTGGACCGATGCGGCCCGTGGGACTTGGGCTGGGCAATAACGGACACAAGTGGTATGCGGTAATCCAGCTGCGAGCGGAGAACAAGGAAAAGACGCTTTTCAATATGGTCGGATTTCAGACCCGCTTGCATTATGGAACTCAGAAGGAAATTTTCACTCTCGTGCCCGCATTGCGGAATGCCCGCTTTGCTCGTCTTGGAGCTATGCATCGCAATACCTTTATTGAAAGCCCTAAACTTTTGGATGAAACGCTTCGATTAAAACCCGAAGTGGAAAAAGAAAACGGCCTGCCGCCGACTTGGTTCGCGGGCCAGATTACGGGGGCCGAAGGCTATACGGAAGCGATTGCGACGGGATGGTATTCCGCTTGGAATATGGCGAATACGCTGCTCCACGATAAAACGGACGAACTTCCGGAAGAAAGCTGCATCCGTTCGCTGCTGCATCATCTGGTGAGTCCTAATGAAAATTTCCAGCCGATGAATTTCAATTTCGGTCTGCTGCCGCACAAGCAGGATTACAAAAAGAAAGACAAGAAACGCCTTTTGGCGGAGCAGGAAGATTTGGCTATTCGGGAATGGATTGCCGGACGCTCTCTTCCCGATGTCGAATAGAATCAATCGCAGACGTGCTGGAGCTTGATAATCTGCTCCTTGCCCCATTCTTCGAAGGTGTCGCTTTGGATGTGCGCTTTGGCGTCGCGCATGAGCTTTAAATAGAAATGCACGTTGTGGATGCTCGCCAGGGTCATGGCGAGAATTTCGCCGGAATGAAAAAGGTGGCGCAGATAGGCGCGGCTAAAGTTTTTGCAGCAGTAGCAATCGCAGTTTGGGTCGGGTGCTAAGTCGAGGGATTTGGCGTAGCGACCGGCTTTGTAATGCAGAACTCCTTCGCTGGTAAAGAGCATGCCGTTGCGGGCGTTGCGCGTGGGCATGACGCAGTCGCACATGTCCACCCCGCGGAAAATCAGTTCGAGCAGGTTCCAGGGAGTACCCACACCCATGACGTAGCGGGGCTTGTCTTCGGGCATCAGGTTTGTGCAGAAGTCGGCGATTTCATACAGGGTTTCGGTCGGCTCTCCCACGGAAAGTCCGCCGAGCGCATAACCGTCCGGGTTGATTTTTTGGATTTCTGCAATCGCTTTTGCCCGGAGTTCTTTGTGCATTCCGCCTTGGATGATGCCGAAAAAACTCTGGTCGTAGCCAAAGAGCGGGGGATTTTTTTCCAGGTATTCTTTCGCGAGGCGCGTCCAGTGCAGGGTGTAGTTCAGCGACTTGAGTGCTTCCTGTTCCGTGCTGGGGTAGGGCGTGCATTCGTCGAGAGCCATAATGATATCGGCTCCGATTTCCCGCTCCGCCTTCATAACGCTTTCGGGAGAAAAGAAATGCTTGGAACCGTCCAGATTGCTGCGAAATTCGATGCCGTCCTTTTTGATTTTGCGTAAATCCTTGAGACTCCACACTTGAAATCCGCCGCTATCCGTGAGAATCGGGCCGTGCCAGTGCATAAAGCGATGCAGCCCGCCAGCGTTTTTGATGAGTTCTGTTCCCGGGCGCAAATACAGATGGTAGGTGTTTCCCAAAATGATTTCTGCTTGAGCTTCGTCCAGATCGCGGGGAGTGAGGCCTTTGACGCTTGCCTGAGTGCCGACGGGCATAAAGATGGGCGTCGTGATTTCACCGTGGCCGGTTTTGATTTTTCCCAACCGGGCTTTCGATTTGGCGGATGTTTTCAGAAGTTCGAAGCAGTTCTTTTGCATAAACGTATCGCAGTATATTTAACGGGTTTTGACGATGGTCCATGCTTCATCGAAAAGGCGGGCGGCGTCCCCCGGATCTTGCAGAAAGACCATGCGCTTGATTTCTTCTGCTGTTGGGTTGATGACGCGGTTTTCGGTAAAGTCCTTGTCCAAAAATTCGAGTGCCTTGGTGTTCGGCGTGGCGTAGTTGATGTATTTGGCCAGCTGCGCGCCGATTTTTCCATCGAGAATGTAGTTCATGAATTTGTACGCGCCGTCGGGATTGGGGGCCTTGCTGCTGAGAGTCATGGCATCCACCCACATGAAGGATCCTTCCGTGGGAATCGCGAACTGGAGAGTGGAATCCTCGTCGATAGCTGCCATCGCTTCGCCGTTGAAAACGATGGCAGCCCAGTCCATTTTGGAAAGCACTTTGTCCTTGCCGCCGACGGAACCGTCAAAGCCGAGGAAGTGCGGATCCTTTTTCGCCTGCAAAATATATTCGACGGCCTGGTTGATTTCGTCCTTGCTTGTGCTGTTTGCATTGAAACCCTTTGCCTGCAAAGCCATGGAGAGCATGGAACGGCTCTCTTCGAGCAAACTAAAATTGCCTTTGGTGTTCTTGGCGTCGAAAAGCATGCTGTAGCTGACGTTCATCGGGTCGATGGTGGAATCGCGATAGAGAATGCCGGTCGTTCCCCACAGATACGGAACGGTGTATTCGTTTGTCGGGTCGTAGCTCGGATTTTTGAATTGGTCGGCGATGTTTGTCTTGTTCGGGATTTTTTCCATATCGATTTTGCCGATAAGCCCCAAGTGGATCATCTGCTGGATAACGACATCGCTTGCGATGATGACGTCGTATTGGGCGGTGCCGACGGTCTGCAATTTGCTAATCATCTCTTCTTGCGCTTCGTAGAGTTCGATTTGCAGCTTGTAACCGGTCTGTTTTTCAAAATCGGTAATCATATCCGGATCGATATATTCGCTGTAAATCATGACGGTGACTTTCGTCGGCTTGGCGGCTTCGTTTTTGGCCTCTTTGCAGCCGAACAGAGTGGCGACTGTCAAAATGGAGAGTGCGAGAAGAAATTTTTTCAAGGTGAGTCCTTTTGAAGAAAGTGAACGGCTTGTTTTGGGGTAAATTTAGGAATTTTTCGTGAAAAATAGGGAGGATTTTTCGGAATGCGGAAATTGTTAGGCTTTTCTAAAAATGATGTTGAAGCTTGCTTCGACTCGTTCGGCTGGCTCAGCGACAGGTGTGCGGTGTTGTGGCGAAAAATAAAGTGTGATTTTTTTCCCTTTCGCGGGAGTGTTTCTGTTTCGGGAAGGACGCTCTCTTTTGGATGGGGCGCGCTTTTTTGCACGAGCGTTTTCGTTTGGAAGAAGAAGTTCTCCGTGGAACAAGTGAAGTTTTTTTTTCACTAATGCTTCGTCTTCTCGGACGGTGCTTTTTTGCAGAACAGGTGGAGTGTTCGGAGTTGCGAAGTCCACCCTCCCCCTATCCTGTACCAACCCCCTTGGGCACGCTTCTTGTCTTCTGAAGCTGTGGAGAACTTTTTTGAACGGGAGATGTCGTTTGGGAGGAAAATTTAGTTACGGAAAGAAAAGAGGTTTCCCTTTCGCGGGAGCGTTTCTGTTTCGGGAAGGAAGCTCTATTTCGGACGAGGCGTGCTTTTTTGCACGAGCGTTTTCGTTTGGAAGAAGAAGTTCTCCGTGGAACAAGTGAAGTTTTTTTTTCACTAATGCTTCGTCTTCTCGGACGGTGCTTTTTTGCAGAACAGGTGGAGTGTTCGGAGTTGCGAAGTCCACCCTCCCCCTATCCTGTACCAACCCCCTTGGGCACGCTTCTTGTCTTCTGAAGCTGTGGAGAACTTTTTTGAACGGGAGATGTCGTTTGGGAGGAAAATTTAGTTACGGAAAGAAAAGGTGATTTTCCTTTCGCGGGAGTGTTTCTGTTTCGGGAAGGATGCTCTCTTTCGGATGGGGCGCGCTTTTTTGCACGAGAAATTTTTTCACGAGTGATTTCGTTTGGAAGAAGAAGTTCTCCGTGGAACAAGTGAAGTTTTTTTTCACTGAAGCTTCGTCTTCTCGGACGGTGCTTTTTTGCAGAACAGGTGGAGTGTTCGGAGTTGCGAAGCCCACCCTCCCCCTATCCTGCACCAACCCCTTGGGCACGCTTCTTGTCTGTTCTTGTCTGCTGATGCGGGGCGCAAGTTTTTTGAATGGGAGATGCCGTTTGGAAGGGAAATTTCATTACGGAAAGAAAAGGTGATTTTCCTTTCGCGGGAGTGTTTCTGTTTCGGGAAGGATGCTCTCTTTCGGACGGGGGTGTGCTTTTTTGCACGAGAAATTTTTTCACGAGTGATTTCGTTTGGAAGAAGCGTTGTTTTTTCTGAACTTTCCTTTTTGGAAATGAGTTTTCTTTTGGAGCGGGCATTGCTTGTTTGCAAAGGCGTTACTTTTTCCGCGGACGTTGCTGGTAACGTTTTTGTGAGAGACAAGGAGAGCGGCAGGCTTGCTAACCCCTATTCACCATCCGCGAGTCGATATTCACTTCCATTTTGATCGGGATATTTTCTATTATTAGGAATAAAAGCATAAAGGATTTCTATGGCAAATTTGAATGATGATGACGAACTCGACTCTTTTTCGAATGAGCGGGCGAATGAAGACAATATCGAAAGCGCGATGAAACCGCATGATTACAGTTCTCGTCGCGTTCTTGTATGGGAGGGCGACGATCAACGCCGGAATTACGCTGTCGAAGTGATTTCGACTCTTTTGACGGGGGCTTTTGTGGAGGGAGTCGCGACAGAGGCCGAAGCTTTGCAGAAATTGGACGAGGAGCTTTGGGATACTTTTGTCGTTGATTTTTATAACGAAGGCTGTTCTGAATCCGAATTCGTGAAAAAGGTGAACAACTATCCGGATTCGATTCTGGTCGCTTTGAACCTGGCGCCGTTTACCCTTCCCGAAGAGCGCAACCGTTACAAGATTGAACCTCTCCGCAAATTGTTTGAAATTGAAAAGCCCAAGGCGGAAGACGAAGAAGCATCTTCCGAGGATGAGGATTCCTTCAACGAGGATAATTTCAGGGATTGATGATGGCAGAAGCCAAATCGGCGATTGATCTTGTCCATGTTTCCAAGGCTTACCCCGGAGAAGCCGATGCGGTAAACGATGTTTCGCTTTCCATTCGGGAGGGCGAATTCATTGTTCTGGTCGGTCCGTCCGGGTGCGGAAAGTCTTCGGTCTTGCGGATGATCGCCGGCTTGGAATCTCCGTCGCGCGGTAAATTGTTTTTGTATGGCAAGGACGCCAGTCGTCTAGAGCCGAAGGACCGCGACATTGCGATGGTCTTTCAGACCCATGCGCTTTATCCGCACATGACGGTTCGCGAGAATCTGGAATTTGCGTTGCGTATGCGGGGAATTTATTCGGCGGCGGAAATCAAGGAGCGTCTCCGCGAAGCGATTGAAATTTTGGATCTGGATTCCATCTTGGACAGGAAGCCGAAGCATCTTTCCGGAGGGCAGCGGCAACGCGTTGCTCTGGGGCGCGCCTTGGTGCGGAAGCCGAAGATATTTCTCTTTGACGAACCGCTTTCCGGTCTGGATGCCAAAATGAAAAACCAGATGTACGTGGAACTGGGAAGGCTGCATTCCCGTTTGCAGGCGACGATGGTGTTTGTCACCCATGACCAGAACGAAGCGATGATGATGGGGGACAGGGTCGTCTGCCTTTCCAAGGGAGCCATCCAGCAGGTGGGAACGCCCATGGAATTGTATTCGCACCCGGCGAACGATTTTGTGGCGAGTTTTATCGGCAACCCTCCGATGAATATCTTTGCGGCGCAGTGGACGTGGGACGGGCTCTTTTTTGAAAAGGCGGCTTTTACGTTTCCCGTTTCCGAAGATTTTCGGCGTCGCTTTGCCAATGTTCCAAGGCTTCTTGTCGGCGTTCGTCCGGAATTTTTTACGGTTTCAAATGCGTCGCCGACAGCGATGGCCGTTACGGTTGAAGTCATCGAGCGGCTGGGGTTTGAAACCCTGATCTATGCCCAGTGCAACGACCAGAGCTTTGTTTTGCGCGTGCCTCCGGCGGAATCTTTTTTTGTCGGGGAAAAGATATTTCTGTCTTTGGACGAAAAGAATATCCACCTGTTTGATATTTCGACGGGAGTCAGTTTCCTTTGATCGAGCGGTGCGCCATGCGGATTTTCGCCGCTTTGCTGTGTGCGCTCGCCCTTTGGGGCTGTGAAACGGAGCGTTCCCTCAAAAAGGAAGTTCTTCAGCTTTGGATTATGCCGAACAGTCCGGATCCGGCTGCGGATATGCTGCACGTCCTGCGCAATTTTGAATTGGAAAATCCCGGCATTGAAGTGCAGGTGACGATTCTCGACTGGAGCGTCGCCTGGACAAAAATCACGACGGCTGCGGCGACGCATAGCGGACCCGATGTCCTGCAGATGCCGACGACGTGGGCGGCTTCCATTTCGGCGATGGGAGCTTTGATGCCCCTTGATTCGCTGCTTGCCGTTTCGGGTGGGGATTCCGCTTTTGCGGAGGTTTCCATGAAGTTTGCGCGACCGGGGACTTCCTTTGCGACTTCGCTTCCTTGGTTTCTGGATGTTCGACCGCTTTTCTTTCGCCGGGACGTGCTGGCCGAAGCGGGAGTGGACCCGAAAACGCTGCTGAACTGGACGGATTTCCGAAAGGCTCTTTTAAAAATTCAGAAGGCGGATTTGACAATCGAGGGAATGCGCATTGCGCCTATCGGATATCCCGGAAAGCACGATTGGAATGTCATCCATAATTTGGCGCCTTGGGTTTGGGGTGCGGGCGGGGATTTTCTGGATTCGACGGGAAGCGAAAGCCGTTTGGCGACAAAGGAAAGCATTGCCGGTATTCTTTTTTATTTGAATCTGGTCCGCGACGGATTTAACAGCAAAAAGAACTTGACGAAGAATACGAATCAGGTGAGCATGGATTTTGATGAAGGGCGGCTGGCTTTCTGGTTCGATGTGACGAACAAGACGCTTTATTTGGACAGTCCGCGTTTTTTGGGAGGCTCTTCCAAGAATGTGACGGCGCGCAATTATTCCGTGATGCTTCCGCCGACGGCCCCTGCCGGAAAAAGCACCTATTATTTTGCGGGCGGCTCCAATCTTTCCGTCTCCCGCTTTACCAAGCACAAGCGTTCCTCGATGGCGCTTGTCCGCTACCTTTCTTCCCGTCCGGACGTGCAGTTGGAACTTTCGCGCGTGACCGGTTTTTTGCCGGCGCTTCTTTCGACGTATGAATATCCGTATTTCAAGGAAGATGAAACGCGGGGCGTTTTTCAGCAGATGATTTCACGCTTGCGTTCGTATCCGGCGGTACCTTATTGGGGAGAAATCGAAACGGAAATTCTTTTGCGTCGTTTTGGCAACATCTTTGACTTGATTACGTTGAGCGGCGACAACGCCTGGCCGGAAAAAGAAATCCTCTCGGAAATTCGTGCGGCGGACAGCGAAATCAACCGCTTTATTAAACGGCAGCGGGAGAGCGGCAAATGACGAGGCGTTATTTCTTTATTTTGCCGATGCTGGCTTTTGCTGTCGTTTTTTTGATGGTGCCCGTCCTGTTCGGTCTGCTCCTTCCTTTTTTTGACGGAAATTCGCAGAACGCTCTGGGCGGTTCGTTCAGCATCCAGAATTTTTTCAAGGCGGTTTCTTCGGCTTCGGGAACGGGGCTTATCGACGCGGCGCGCAATACGGTGATTTACACGCTTTGCGTTTCTAGCGGAAGCATTGTGCTCGGTCTTTTTGGCGCGGTTATTGTAACGCAGAAGTTTCCCACGGTGAAAATCGTTCGCGGGCTGATGATGATTTCCTGGGTGGTTCCGACGTATATTGTCGGGCTTCTTTGGGGATTCATGTGGCAGCAGGATGAAGGCATTATCAATACGCTCCTGTTCGACTATTTGCATTGGGATCGGATTTCCGGCTTGTTCGGCGCCGTCTGGACGTATTCGGACAACGGAATTCTGATCAAGCCGAATTGGCTGACGGGACCGAATACGATTTGGGCGATTATCGTTCCGGCTATCTGGAGAAACTGGCCGTTTTGCATGATGATGTTTTTGTCGGCGATGGCGGCGATTCCACGGGATATTTACGAAGCGGCGGAATTGGACGGCGTGCCTGGCCGCGAGCGTTTTTTGCATATCACGCTTCCGATTCTCAAACCGATTTTTGCCGTCATTATTTTGGAATGCCTGGTCATCAATATGTATAGCTTCAATTTGGTGGCGATGATGTTCGGAAATGGAGCCGGCTTTCCGGGAAAATACGGCGACCTGATGATGACTTTTTTGTACCGCACGTCTTTCCAGACCTGGAATTTCGGGGCGGGAGCCGCTTTGGGAACGTTGATGATGATTGTAGCACTTTTCGGCGTTTCGCTTTGGTATCGGAATTTTGCAAAGGATTTGCACCATGCTTAAATTCCTCGCCTGGGCTTTCGCTTTTTTGAATATCGCGCCGCTTTTATGGATGGTGTGGAGTTCCCTTTTGGGATCGAGCGAAATCCAGCAGGGGAAAATTCTTCCCGATCCGTATCCGAATGACGTCGTGTTTGTGGAAAAAATTTCGGATGGCCGCATTGTGGCGGGGACTTTGCACGGTCAGATTTACCAGTTTGAAAACGGAAATCTGGACTCTCCGATTCGCCGCTCTTTGGATCTCTCGGCGGTTTCTGTAAATTACACCGTTGCGGATTCCAGCCTCTATGCGTTTTCTCCGGATGAAGGCGTGATGCGGGTGAATTTGAATCGCTGGAAAGTGGATAATCGTTGGGATCTGGGGGATTTTGAAGAGGCGTATCGGAAAAGCGATTTCTCGGAATTCCGCTACGTTCCAAACCAGATGCCTGAGGGAGAATTTTCCAGGCTCGGTGCCCTTCTCGATTCGCTTCCGCTTGCGGAAAACGCCAAGTGGACTTTGGCGGAAGTTTTGGGTTCGCCTTTTCCCCGGGATTCTTCGATAATTCAAAAACTCAATGGCATTTTGAATTCTCCGCAAGTGCTTGCGCGGGTAATTGGCGTCTGGCAGGGAAAATCGGACTGGGTGAACCCGGCTATCGGCAGCCTTTTGAAAAAAAGGAACCGCTCCGATGCAGATAATCGTCGTCTGTTCCGCTGGTGCCTTGCAGAACGGGCTCCTAGCCCGCTGACGATTTTTCGGCAGATTCCGTGGACGCCTATCTGGGTGAATCGTGTTCCTGCCAGCGATCACGGGGTTTCAGTGGTGAGCGCTGGCGATTACTTGTGCGTGGGCATGTGGTGGGAACAGTTTCCGGGAATTGCCTTTGTACACAAAAAGACGGGAAAAATCCATTGGCTGACTTCGCAGTGGGGGCTTCCCTCCAGTTCCGTGCAGCGGATTTTGCGGATTTCGGATTCGGAAATCCTGGTGGCGCACGACCAGGGATTTTCCTTGGTCGAAGTGGAGAGGCAAAAAGTCAAGGCGAATTACCTTTTTGGCGAAGGCGGGCTTCCTTTTTACAATGGGAGGGATTTGCGTTTGTCCGTGGTGAATCGCAGCGCGATGCTTTTCGCCTGGGGGCGGCAGATAGTGTTTTTTGATATCCGTGCGGGGCGTGCCATCAAACGGCTTTACGAGGATTCCGAACTTTTCCAGTCCGATATTTCCGTTATCAAAAGCGGCGGTGACGGGCGGGTCTTTTTCGGGCTTGTAGGCGGGCTCGTGGAAATGAACTTGTGGGATTTGCTGAGCGAGGTCGGCAACCAGAAAACCTACTCCGTTTTAGGAACGGCGACAAGCCTTTCCTTGGACGGGAATCGCCTGCTGGTCGGGATGCAGGGTGGAAAGATAGCTCTTCTTGATTTGGAAAACCCGGCGGGGAATCGCAGCGTTCAGCTGCCGGAAGGCGGCATTTATTTGCATTGGCGAAATTATGAAGACTTGCTCCGTATGATTCCCTTTGGCACTTTTTTCACCAACTCGCTCTTGATTTGCGGGACGACGGTTTTGATTTGCCTTTTGCTGGGTTCTTTGGCGGGCTTCGGGCTTTCCCGGGCGACAAGAAAGTTGCGTATTGTGGTCAATGCGGGATTGATTTGGAGCCAGATTGTTCCGAACGTTCTTCTTTTGATTCCGGCTTTTTTGCTGGCCTCGTATTGGCAGTTGCACACGCCTATCCAGATGCTCAATACCCGGTGGGGAATCATCTTGCTGTACTCGGTACTTTTCTTGCCGATGACCGCCTGGATTTTGCAGAATTTTTTCCGCTCGGTTCCCCGGGAAATCGAAGAAGCGGCGATGATGGACGGCTGCACGGCGTTTTCCGCCTTTTTTCGGGTCATTGTGCCGTCGTCTTTGCCGGGAATTTTGGCGACGGGAATTTACGTCTTCATTCTGGCGTGGGACGAACTGATGTTCGCCTGGGTATTTTCGATGGACACTTCATCGGCGACGATTCCTGTCGGCCTGCGCCTCTTTTTTGGACAGTTTGGCAACCGCTTTGATTTGATGATGGCGGCGGCAACCCTATCGACTTTGCCCGTGATAGTCCTTTTCTTGATTGTACAGCGCAAGCTGTTGAGCGGATTCGCCGGCAGCCATTCGGCGGGGATCAAAAACAAGGCTTAAAAAATTCTATATTCTCGGCGGTTCTTTTTGGAGTTTTTGATGGCTGTAGCAAGAAAAAAAACGGAAAAATCTCGGGTGACGCGGATTTCCCGAGTCTATTTCAATCGGATGTTCCCCAAACGGATGGATGCGCTGAAGGTCGCTCTTTCTGTATTCTTGGGAGTATTCATTGGAATTATGCCGACCATCGGCATCGCCATCATTTTGACAGTAGCCGCCTGCGCTTTATTTAAGCTTCCCAAGGTGCCGGGAGTCGTGTCGTCTTTTGTGGCGAATCCGCTGACCCAGTTCGGTTTCTTTTATCCGTCGGGATATTATATCGGGAAAAAAATTCTCCAGCCTTCGGCGATTTCTTTTGATTTCCTTCGGGAATTGGAGGGACTTTCCTTTCGGAATTGCATCGATGTCGTGACCCGGCTTTGGAATGATGCCGGAGGTCATGTCTTGGCGTTTTTGCTCGGTATCACCTTTATCGCGCTGGTTTTTGGAATCGCTTTCGGAGTTGCCGCCTATTTCATCGTTTCTTACCGCAAAAAGAAACATATCGCGATTAAAAACAAGTATATTCAGGAACTTATTTCCGAAGACCAGAAAATCATTAAAGAAGCCAAACTCAAAGGAAAACACATGCATATCTTTCCCTTCAAAGCTCTCCGTCCCGTGGACCCGAAGTGCGCCAAGGACATTTCCGCTTTGCCTTACGACGTGATGAATCGTGAAGAAGCCAAGGAAATGGCCAAGGGGCTCCCTTACTCCTATTTACGCATTACCCGCGCGGAACTCGAGCTTCCGGATTCTGTTGACGCTTATGACCCGAAGGTTTATGCCCACGCCAAGGAAAATTTGGAAAAGTTCATAGCGGACGGCGTCATTGCTTTCGACAAGAAGAATTGCCTTTACATTTATCGCCAGACGATGAACGGACGGGAACAATACGGGCTGGTTTGTACGGTCCCCGCCAAGGATTATTTTGACAACATCATCAAGAAGCACGAGCTGACCCGCAAGGATAAGGAAGACGACCGTCTGCGTCACGTTCTGGCGACGAATTCGAATACGGGTCCTGTGTTCCTCACCTATCGGGATCAGGGACAATTTGAACTGCTCAAAAAAATTATCGCCCGCGACCCGGTCTATGATTTTGTAACGGAGGCCGACGGCTTTGGGCATACGGTATGGGTCATTGACGACGACAATGAAATCGAAGAAATTTGCCGTTCGTTCGATTCTGTTCCCGTGTGCTATATCGCCGACGGGCATCATCGCAGTGCCGCCGGAGCGCGTGCTGCCGGATACCGTGCCGCCCAGAATCCCAATAACCGCGGCGACGAGGAATACAACCGCTACCTGGCGATTCTCTTCCCGAGTACCCAGCTGAAAATTCTGGATTACAACCGCGTCCTCAAAGATTTGAACGGGCGCACGCAGGAAGAATTTTTTGCGGAACTGGAAAAAGTCTTTGTCATGGAAAAGTTGCCGTCCGCGGCGCATCCGTCCAAGCAGAACGTGGTGAATATGTATATCGGCGGAAACTGGTATGCGTGCGCGTTTAAGCCGGAATATCTGGAGGATTTGGGACCTGTCGATAGTCTGGACGTCGCCCTTTTGCAGAAGCTCGTTCTTAAGCCGCTCTTCAACGTGGACGATCCGCGCACGGCGAAGAACATCGATTTTGTGGGCGGAATCCGCGGGCTGGGCGAACTCGAGAAACGCGTGGATTCCGGTGAATGCGCCTGCGCTTTTGCCATGTATCCGACGACCCTTGACCAGTTGATGGCGATTGCGGATGCTGGCGAAATCATGCCGCCGAAGAGCACCTGGTTTGAACCGAAACTTCGGGACGGCCTTTTGGTCCACTCCTTGGATTGATTCGTGAGCGGGATTTGCGGAAATCGGATTTTAGGAATGCGCGCTGTTTTGTGCGTATTCCTTTTGGCGTTTTCCGCTTATGCGGGCAATGTAAAAACCGCAGGCGTTTCGGCGGGCGATGCCGCGACTCGCGACTTGCAGCTGCGCGAATTCGGGATGGTTTTTCATCCGCAGACATACGGCTATCTGGGGGCGAATCTCCTCTATTTTCCTCTTCCTGTTCAGACAAAACTCTCGACGGAATACGGCAAGCACGAGGGCTATGTCTTGCGCCAGAATTTTGCGGCCTACTTTGCGGATTCTTTGGGAAAAAGTCCGTGGCAACTCGGCGTTTTGTGGTGGTTTGAACGCCACGGCTGGGATAGCGAGGACTTTCTTCTTTTTCCGCATTACGGAGATTTCTCGTTGATTCGCAGCGTGCAGACGGCGGGCGTTACCCTTTCCCGACCGGATCTTGGTTGGGGCATTGCGGGCGGCATCCAGTATTCCAATCCGGAATTTGTCGGTCGGGGCTACGAAGCGGAAACGGATTCGCTGTTTGAATGGGCCGCTTTTACCTGGTCTTCTTTTTCTGTGCAGACGAGTTTTCATCATTCGCATTTTCGCCATGCTCGCCTTTCGCTGAATTTGGAATCCAAACAGGTTTTGGGCGGCCATTCGTCGGGTCCTTGGACGTATTTGCCGAATATCGATATCGCCCTTTATGACCGGAACGGTGATAGCAACGACTCCCTGCGACTTTCTTGGGAACAAAATCTGATTGCGCAGCGCTTGTATGCGGAAGTTCTGGTCTATTTCCCGGACAAGGCTTTGCGCTCGGTTTCCCTCAAGTATTATCCCGATCCGTCTAAAATTGTTTCCTTCGACGTGACCTGCTACCGCAAGCCGGGCGGGGATTTGCTGTGGGGCGGGGGGATTACCATGCCTTTTATCCGGGTCGCTTACAATCACGCCGACGATATCGAAAATGTTTTTGGTCTGCGGGGAACCTGGATTGTCCAGTTCCATCTGGGAATTGAAAAAATCCTGGACAAGTTTGTCGGACTGAACGGTTCCCGTTCGACGCCCATGATGACCCGCTCCATCGATACGGACGAATCCTTAAAGAAACAGCGCCGTGAAGAACGGGAAAAGACGCTTCGCTCTTCGGACGGGCTTTCGTCTAGGACCAAGGAAATCACGGCGAAGGGCATTGTCGTGGAGGAGGCGAAATGAAAAAATTTTTGGCATTAGCCTTTCTCTGTTTATCCGCCTGTTCGCATCTGGTGGTGGATTCTACGGAGCGTTTGCAGATTAAAAATTTGTCCGATAAGGCGATTACGCGTTTTTCCGTTGTCGGCAAATCGGATACGTTGCTTTGGGTTCCGGACACGGTCCTTCCGGGCGAGCTTTCGTTTGTACGCGAAGCGGATTTTGTCGGGACTTTCCATGCGGTTTTTTACGCTGCCGATTCGACGGGAAAATTTCATCTGGTCGATGCGGGCAAAATCCATTTTGACGGCGGAAGCGAACTTCTCAAATTTTCGGAAAAGGACGATGTTTGGGATTTGGAATTTGAATAACGCCTTTGATTAAGCTACTTTTTCCATAACGTGAAGATTACCAAGTTAAAGATTTTCGGCTTCAAGTCGTTTGCCCAGCGAACAGAAATCACGTTTTCTGGGAACGGGCTTACTGCGGTTGTCGGTCCGAACGGAGCGGGCAAGTCCAATATCGTGGACTCGATTCGTTGGGTTCTGGGCGAACAGCGAGCGTCGGTTCTGCGTATGGATAAAATGCAGAGCGTCATCTTTTCTGGAACGGAAGAACGCGCGGCCATGAGCCTTGCCGAAGTCTCCTTGGTCATCGACAACAGCGACGGGGATTTGGCTTCGGAATATTCGGAAGTGATGGTGACTCGCCGGGCGCACCGCGACGGCCTGACCGAATATCTGATCAACAATCAGGAATGCCGCCTGAAGGACATTCAAAATCTTTTTTTCGATTCGGGGTTGGGTTCCGGCAGTTATTCCCAGATGAACGAAGTGATGATTCGCAATGTTCTCGCGGATAGTCCGGAATACCGCCGTACGCTTTTTGAAGAAGCCGCCGGCGTCAGCAAATACAAGAAGCAGCGCAAGGAGACTGTCAGCCAACTGGAAAGGGTTCGCTCCGATCTGGAACGCGTCGAAGACAATTTGAAGCACGAGCGCAATACGGTTCGCCAATACGAGAAACAGGCGGAAAAGGCGAACGAATGGAAACGATTGCGCACCAGACTGCGGGAATTGGATCTCTCGGTCAGTTTGGATAGGCACGAGGACAACCGGAAAAATCTGGCGGTTCTGAACGACGCCAAGACTCGGATTCAGCATGAACAGGATGCGGATAAAACCCGTCTGTCGGAATTGGAAACGAAAATTGCCGAACGCCAGCTGCTCATCGCCGGCGACGAAGAAAATCTGCGCGGCCTGGAGAACGAGGTCAAAAAACAGGAATTTGAACTGAATGATTTGAACAACGAGCTTTCCCGCAACCGAGAGGCGCAGGGAAATGCGGAGATGAACATTCAGAAATATCTCGGGGAAATCGAGGATTCCAAAAACCGGATTGCGTCTTTAAAGCAGGAAAGCGACCGGCTGGAAAACGAAACCAGCCAGTTGGGCTCGGAAGACGTCCTTTCGGAGCAGCAGGCGGAACTGGAGCGGGAAGAAGAAGCGTTGCAGGTCTTGCGGGACAGCGTAGATGATTTGCGGGAATCTTCCCGGGCGCTTGCGGACAAACGCATTGCGTGCGTGAACAGGGTGAACTCCCTGCGCGCCAACTGGCAGCGTCGGGACGCGGAATCGGAAATCCTTTTGGCGAATGCTCAAA
Organism: Fibrobacter sp. UWS1; assembly: GCF_002300445.1. Classification (NCBI taxonomy): domain Bacteria; kingdom Pseudomonadati; phylum Fibrobacterota; class Fibrobacteria; order Fibrobacterales; family Fibrobacteraceae; genus Fibrobacter; species Fibrobacter sp. UWS1. Next base: position 357,098 of record NZ_NSGW01000001.1, on the reverse strand, counting down.
AATGGAAATCGGAGTATTCGGACTTGGAACGCCGAAAGAACGAGTCCGAAGAAACGCTGCGCGAAATTGCAGCTGGCGTTGAATCCGCCCAGCGGGAAATAGAAATTTTGCAGGAACGCAAAAGCGTGCAGGAAGAGGAAATCGAAACCCTTTCCGCCTCCCTTTCTCAGCAAGAAGAAAAAATGCTGCAGGCGAAATCGCGGATTGCGGGGCTTGAATCGCGCATCGAATTGCTGGAAAATATGGGAAGCGACGCCCTTGCTGGCGAAACTTTCCTGCTGAATTCCCGGGCGTCCGAAGTGCGCGGCCTGTTAGGTTCGCTGATGACCGTGGAACCGGCGTATGCAAGCGCCATCGAATTTGCTTTGGGAAGAGCGCTGAACGCCGTTGTAACCGATTCTTCTCGATTGGATGCGCTGCTGGACAATTTGGATGCCGCCGAAGCGGGGGGCGCCATTCTCGCTTTTGTTAGTGGGAACGCCGATGTCCAAGAATTTCCCCACCGTCCGGGGGTCATTGGTGTCGCCAGCCGATTTGTCCAAGCGGAACCGGCAATTCTTCCTTTGGTCGAAAGACTGCTTTCCCGAGCCGTTCTTGTCGAAAATTTTGCCACGGCCAAATCGCTTGCCCAGGAATTTGCCCGCGAAGACTACTGGTTCCTTTCTCTTGACGGACGTTATGTTTCTACGCGCGGACTTGTCTGGGGCGGTTCCGGGAAGAATGAAGCACCGGGCGTGCTGGCGCGCAAAGCCGAACTGGAAAAAGACGTGGCGGAAGTCGAAGCGATTCGGGCGGAAGCCGAGCGCATTGCCGATGAACGGGAACGGTTGAAAGAAAGATTGGAAGAATCCCGTGCGGTGCTTTCGGAATCGGAAGATTCCATTCGGGATGCGGATGGGCGGATTCGTTCGGGAGAAGCGGCAAAAAAAATTCATCAAGGCGTTCTTTCCGATGTGGAACGGCAGATGGCCAATCTGCGCTCCAGTCTGGAAAATGCGGAAGCTCGCATTGCGCAAGCGCAATCCGAAAAATCCGACGATGCCGAACTCGCCGCCGCCGATGCGGAGTCCAAAAGCATCGAAGACGAATACGCCAAAGTGATGGACGCCCTGTCGGAAAAAGAACAGATCTGCAAGGACAAAGAAGAAGATGTTCGGGAAATGCGTTCTCGGCTCGGAGCGACTCAATCTTCTTTGCAGAACAGTTTAAACCGCATCCGTTCCATTGCGGAGCAAATTCAGGTTTTTGACGGCATTATCGAAGGCCGTCATCAGGAAATCGAAAAAATCGCTTTGCAAAAGGAAAATTTGCTGGCAAAAGAAAACGAGCTGGCGGAGAAAATCCAAAACAAAGACGAAGAGCTCCGCATCAAGGAAGGCGAGCGGGATGCGGCACGCGAACGTTACAATGTCGTTGCGGGAGACTTGGCCGACTGGCGTTCCGAAGTGAATGAAATCAACCGGAAATTGCTGAATCGATTGAACGATATCAACGATTTGACGTTGCGCATCAATGCGCTCGGTACCAATATCGACCGGATGAAGGAACGCGTTTTCAGCGAATGGGAAGTGGACATCGACCATGCGGAAGATGTGGAACGCGTAGAATACAATGAAAGCGCCGCCAAAAAGGAAATCTCCGATTTAAAAAGCCAGATAAAGAACTTGGGTCCGGTGAACGTCGATATCATGGAAGATTTCGATGCGCAAAAAGCGCGCTTGGCAGAAGTGGAGAAGCAATTCAACGACTTGGACAAGGCGCGCGCGTCCTTGGATCGCACTATCACCAAATTGGACGGCATTGCCCGCGAGCGTTTCTTGGAAACTTTCCGTCGTATCCAAAAAAATTTCCAGGACGTGTTCAGTCGGGTCATGGTGAACGGCGAAGCCAAGCTGGCACTTCAGGGCGACGATCCTTTGGAAGCGGTCATCGAAGTGAACGCGCGGCCTACGGGCAAAAAAATGCGTGGAACGACTGCGCTTTCCGGTGGGGAACGCGCTTTGACCGCGGTTTCCCTCCTCTTTGCCATTTACATGGAGAAGCCTTCGCCCTATTGCGTTCTGGACGAAGTCGATGCGCCTTTGGACGATGCGAATATCGGTCGCTTTATGGAACTCTTGCGCCATTTTTCAAACAAGACGCAGTTCATCCTTGTCACGCACAACAAGCGTACGATGGCCGCCGCCGATATGCTTTACGGTGTGACGCAAGAAATCAAGGGCATTTCGCGAATCGCTTCGGTAAAGTTGGACGACGCTGTCGCTTTGGAATTGCACCGTTCGACTTAATGGACTGCGCTTTTCTGCCGTTTCGCATTCTTTCAAATTTCCGGGTGGCTTAAATCGCTTAAAGAATGCTATATTTGTGCTGCTGAAAAGGAAGCGTTTAGCTTTGGGGGCGAATCCAATCGTCTGCGAAGTTCGACGTTCTAGAATGCATTTAAGCCCTCATAGCTCAAAAGGATAGAGCACGCCCCTCCTAAGGGTGAGATCTACGTTCGATTCGCAGTGGGGGTATTTTTTAGAGCCTATGAAACGCTATTACGTTTTATTTACCGTCGTCTTTTTTTTGATGCTGCTCCTGCCGCTTTCTTGGGAATTGGCTCATTCCGTTTGCGAAAAAAAAGCGTTTGCCCCGTTTGACCTTTTTCGGGATGCCGTTCGCCCTGTTGTTCGGGAATCGGTTTTGCAAAGGGAAGCGGATTCTCTCTATGCGGTTTGGCGGGAAGCCCTTTCTGTGGCGGAATCTTCGGACGTTTCTTTGGAAAAACGCGAAGAGGCTTTTTCCCTTGTGGATGAATGCGCGCAAAATCTCAAGCGCACGATCATGAATGTCAATGCCTACCTTCCTTTGGATTCGCTGGATTCGGCGGTGCAAAACATCTCCGCGATGCAGAAGCTCCTTGCCGCATGGGAATCGGAAGAGGACGTTCGGGATTCGCTGGAACATTTGGCTTTGGCGATTCGCGAGGAGTATTCGTCGTTTTCGTGGAAGCGTCTTGGGAATGCCTGGCTTTACCACGGTTTTTTGAACGGGGATTATCTGCGGGCTTATGAAAATCAGCAGGAAAAAGAAAACGCCTTTGTCAAAAAGACGCGCCCCGTTTATCAGGCTTTTGCATGGAAAGTTCTGCGGGATCCTGGAGAGAAGGCGGTTGTCGCCGATTCGAATTTTCTTTTTTACCGGCAAGATGTGGATTTTTTGGTAAAGCCCGCTCCATGGACCACGGACAGTTTGGACAATCCCATTGAAGCTGTTCTCGATTTTAAAAAGGAATTGGAAAAAAAGGGAATTGAACTGCTGGTCGTTGTCGTTCCGGGAAAGCCCACCATCTATCCGGAAATTTTGAATCCGCAGCTATACGGGCTTTCGGGAATGAATATTTCCTTGGGTCGGCGTTTTGTGGATACCCTCCGCTCGTTAAATGTGAATGTGGTGAATCTTTATACGCCGTTGATGCAAGCCAAGCAAAAAGATCGGCGCAAGGATTTTCTCTACTTGAATACGGATACGCACTGGACGCCGCGCGGGGCGCAAATCGCTGCCAAAGTCATTGCGGATGATGTGAAGAAATTGCCTGTGGCAAAAAATCTGCCGCATGAAGACTGGGTGGATTCGCTGGTGATGGTCGACCGTGTCGGCGACGTGGCGACGATGGCAAATCTGGAATACGCTTTTCCCCAGCAAAGAGTCGAAGCGTTTCAGGTGAAAAATGCGAAAACGGGAACGCCCCGCGGCAACGATTTTCGCAAAGCGAAAATTTTGATTTTGGGAGACAGCTATTCCCGCATTTATGAAACGGATGCGCCGATGTCGTCCGGATGGATTTCCCACTTGGCGAAGGAATTGCGTACTCCTGTTGCAAGCATTGTTTCCGATGGCGGCTCCAGCACCCTTGTCCGGGAAAAGCTCGCGCGCCGTTCTGGCGTTCTCAAAGGAAAAGCACTGGTGATTTGGGAATTTGTCGAAAGGGATTTGCGCTTTGGAGCCGAAGGCTGGAAAAAAGTGAGGTTGGACTGATGGAAAATTCTTGGTGGAATCGTGCGCTGAAAGTGTTGCCGGGCGGCGTGGACTCTCCTGTCCGCGCATTCGGCGGAGTCGGGGGTGTTCCTCTTTTCATTCAACGTGCGCAGGGACCTTATTTGTATGCAGACGACGGAAATGCCTATGTGGATTTTATCGGCTCTTGGGGGCCGATGATTTTGGGACACAACCCGAAAGAAGTCGTGGAAGCCCTGAAGGAACAGCTTTCCCGGGGGCTCAGTTTTGGAATGTGCACGGACATCGAAGTGGAACTTGCCGAATGCATTCTTTCGAAAATTCCGGGGATGGAAAAAATCCGTTTGGTCAATTCGGGAACGGAAGCGACGATGAGTGCGATTCGCGTGGCTCGCGGGGCGACTGGTCGCCATAAAATCATCAAGTTCCGCGGCTGCTATCACGGGCACGGCGATTCGTTTTTGATTCAGGCGGGCTCTGGCGCGCTGACGCATGGAACTCCCAGTTCTCGGGGCGTAACGCCGGGAGTTGCTCAAGACACGCTTGTAGCGGACTACAATCATTTAGAAGACGTGTCCGCTCTCTTTGACGCAAATCCGAACGAAATTGCTGCGGTCATTGTGGAACCTGTTGCGGGAAATATGGGCTGCGTGCCTCCTCGCGCAGGATTTCTCGAAGGTCTGCGGGAACTCTGCACAAAAAATGGGGCGGTTCTCATCTTTGACGAAGTGATGACGGGCTTTCGCGTTTCGGACGGGGGAGCGGCAAAACGCTTCGGTGTTTTGCCCGATATGATTACGCTGGGAAAAATTGTTGGCGGGGGAATGCCGCTTGCCGCTTATGCCGGCAAGGAATCGCTGATGCGCAATGTGAGTCCGCTTGGAAAAGTCTATCAGGCGGGAACGCTTTCCGGCAATCCGATGGCGGTGACGGCGGGGCTTTCGCAATTGCGGGCCCTCTTCCAACTGAATCCGTGGGAGTCCTTAGAGAAGAAGGGCGCATTTCTGGAGTCTGCATTGAAAGCGGCTGCCGCTTCGGCGGGATGTTCCGTACAAATAAATCGTGTCGGAGCGATGTTCACCGTTTTCTTTTCCTCGCTTCCTGTTGTCGATACGGAAACGGCGATGTCTTCGGACACCAAGCGCTTTGCGGCCTTTTTTCATGCGATGCTTTCTCAGGGAATTCTCTTTCCGCCTTCGCAATTTGAAACGACATTTTTCGGCACGTCTCATACCGAGGAAATTTTTGAAAGGACCATCTCGGCGGCTCGTACCGCATTTGAAAAGGCGATTTAAATGAATATCTTTGAAGCTGTCCAGTTTCTTTCCGACGAGGCTAAAAAATCGACGACCGCGTTTGACATTGTGGCGGGGCATTCCAAATCGGAAGGCGTTTCCGTTTTTCAGGGTAAAGTGCAAAATACGGAAATTTCCGAATCCGTCGGTGTCGGGATTCGCGCTTTCTGCGGGGCAAAACCCGGCTATGCTTACACAGAGCGTTTGACAGAGAGCGCCTTGATGCAGACTTTAAAAGATGCGTTGCAGCACACGAAACTTACCAAGGATTTGCCCATATCGCTTCCGCATCCGGAAAATCACGCTTTTCGCAGGGAACATTATAATCCGCATTTAAAAGACGTTTCGCTTTCGCAAATGACGGATTTGGCGTTGGACATTGAAAAACGTTGCTATGCGCTTTCCGCAGATGTCAAAAATGTGCCGTATTTGGGATGCCAAAAGAGCGAGAGCCAGATGATTTTCGCCAATTCAAACGGTGTCTATTTTGAATCCGTCGGCAATGGAATCGGAGCGGGCGCGGGGCTTGTCGCGGAACGGAATGGTTCCCGCAAAATGGGAAGCTTCGACCAGGACAAAGAGCGGATTGAAGACATTTCCGCCGAGAAAATCGCCCAAAAGTCTGTAGAACGCGCTTTGGAACTTTTGGAACCGCAAAAAATCGTTTCGGGAAAAATGCCTGTCGTGATTTCCGAACGCGTTGCCGGGCAGCTGCTGGGCATGTATGCTTCTTCCTTTATCGCGGAGCAGGTGCAAAAAGGGCAATCCCGCTTGCAGGGAAAGCTCGGACAAAAAATCGCCGGAGCGAATCTGACTCTTCTTTCCGATCCGACTCGCGAAGATTTGCCGGGAGTAAAAACTTACGATGCCGAAGGCACTTATGCGGACACGGTTACGGTTGTTCGTGACGGCGTTCTTTCCGAATTTCTTTACAATTTGGAAACCGCCGCGGTGGAAGGGAAAAAGAGCAACGGCTGTGCAGCCCGTTCGTATGGCGGAAAGGTGGGAACGGCTTTTTCCAATCTTGTCGTTCTTCCCGGTGAAAAAACGACTGCGGAGCTTCTGCGGCTTTTCCCGTGCTGTCTGCTAGTCGTGAAGCTCGAAGGCAATTCCGGTTGCAGCGCGATAAGTGGCGACATGAGCATCGGCGTGCAGGGGCTTTATGCGGAAAACGGAGAGGTTCTTCATCCGGTCGAAGGCGCTACTTTGAGCGCGAACTTTATCGATCTTCTGGAAACCCTAGTCGCTATCGGAAGCGAATACCCGGATGCTTTTTCCGGTTTGCAGGTCCCCGCTTTGGCGTTCCCCGAGATTTCGGTTTCCAACTGATTCTTTGGTAGCGCTTGCAACCATTTGAATCGGGTGGGCATCCAAATGGCGTAAAAAAACGCTTCTAAAAATGGCTTTGATGAAGCGGTTCTACAAACGGCTGCTGTGCTTCGACGGGTTCAGCAACCGGCGCTCCCTGAGTCTTGGTTAGTGCACCTCGGCAAGCTCGATAACCGCTTGTCGAACTAGTCGAAGGGCTGCAACCATGCTTCGGCATGGTTCACCAACCAGATGCTGTGTCGTAACCGATTTTTTGAAAATGAATTTTTAGAAGTGACTGTAAATGAAATAGGTTGAATCATGAAAAAATCGACAATTTCTTTCTCTTGTTTTATAACTGGAATTTTTATTGGAATTTTTGTATTGACCGCTTGCTCTTCGGAAAATACGCCTCAGCCGTCCAAGGCAGCCCGAAAAGGCGCAGGGGCGAAAACGCTTCGTGTTTCGGGCTACATCGCTCGGGAAGATTCCACATCGGGAGTATATAGCACGGACGGTGAACTTGTCGCTGCGAATCAGGTGGATGTCGCCGCGGAAACGGCGGGCAAAGTTGTCAAGCTCTATGCAAAAGACGGCCAATCGGTTTCTCAGGGATTTATCCTTGCCAAACTCGACGATGCGGAGTTGCAGGCGAATTTGAAAAGCGCAAAGGCTTCCCTGGATCTGGCGCAAAAAAAGGCGGCGCGCATCAAGACGCTCTTTGAAAAGGACGGGGCGACAGCCGAAGAGCTGGAAGCCGCAGAGAGTGCGGTTCAATCGGCAGAGGCTTCCCGGGATTTGATTCTTGCCCAATTGAAAAAAACGGAAATTCGCGCGCCTTTCGTCGGCGTTTTGGGAGTGGTCGATATTTCCGAGGGGGCTTGGATTACTGCGGGTTCTAAAATTGCCACTCTCACGGACAAGCGAAAACTCAAAGTGGATTTTGATTTGCCGCAGCGCTATGCGTATAGCGTTAAAAATGGGGACAAGGTGGAACTGATGGATTCGGAACGGGGCGAAAGTTTTGTGGCGAAAATCGCTTTCATGGATGCCACGCTCTCCAATTCCAGTCGCACACGCAAAGTTCGAGCGATTGTCGATAATGCGAATAAAAAATTGCTCGCCGGAACCTATGTCCGCGTTCGCTTGAATTTTGGAAACGGAACCGTCGCGGGCTTTCCGATTCCCTCCGAAGCGGTGACTTTGGATGCGAACGGGGCGTTTATCTTTATCGTCAAAGAGGGCAAAGCGCAGGAAGTCCGCGTAAAAACGGGGCTTCGCACGCCGATAACGGTGAATATTCTCTCCGGCCTTTCGGCGGGAGACACCGTCGTTGTTTCCGGTTTGATGAATGTTCGTAACGGAATGTCTTTGGAAATCAAGGACATTGTGAACAACATGAATTACGGGGTAAAGGAATGAGTTTTTCGACTCTTTCAATTCGTCGCCCCGTATTGATGACGGTGCTGGCTTTGGGCATTGTCCTTGTCGGGGCTTTCGGGGCGATGAATTTGGGCATTCGGGAATATCCCAATGTGGATTCGCCAATTATTACTGTTCGCACGACTTATACGGGGGCGAATGCCGCGGTCGTGGAATCGGAAGTGACGGAAATCATCGAGGCTTCGGTGAACAGCGCGGCGGGCATCAAGTCGCTCACTTCGACCAGTTCCGATGGCAGCTCCACAATTCGTGCGGAATTTGAAGTGGGAACGGATTTGGAAGCGGCGGCGAATGATATTCGGGACCGGGTTTCCCGGGTGACGCGGAGATTGCCCGATGCTGCGGACGCTCCTGTGGTTTATAAGTCTGACTCGGATTCGGATCCGATTTTAATCGTGAGCCTTTTGTCCGATACGCGGGATGCGATGGAGCTTTCGGAGATTGCGACGAATGTGGTCAAGGAAAAATTGCAGACGATTGCGGGAGTTTCCGAAGTGAGCCTTTGGGGCGCAAGAACGCCCGTCGTTCGCCTGTGGCTGGATCCGCTTCGTATGAAAGCTTTGGGTGTGACCCCTTCCGATGTTTCGCAGGCCATCAGCCGCGAAAATGAAGAACTTCCTGCGGGAAAAATTGAAGGCCAGACAATGGATCTTTCGATTCGTACCTTGGGCCGTTTGGAAAAACCTGCCGAGTTCAATTCAATCCCGATAAAAACGGCTTCGGACGGCTCTATTGTCAGGCTTTCCGATGTGGCTACCATCCATTATGAACCCAAGGATACGCGCACGGGATTTAAACGCAATGGCAAAAATACGATTGCTGTCGCCTTGATAGCCCAACCGGGGTCGAACCATGTCTCCATTGCCGACGATTTTTACAAGCGCGTGGAAGAACTCCGCCGGGATATGCCTTCGGACGTGAAAATCGTGAACGGCATGGATTCCTCCATCAATATCCGTTCTTCGATTCGCGAAGTGATAGAAACGATTTTCATTTCTTTTCTCTTGGTCGTTGCCGTCATTTTCTTCTTTTTGCGGGAAGCTCGGACCACGTTGATTCCGATGATTGTCATTCCCGTTTCCCTTGTCGGCAGCTTTTTCGTCCTCTATCTTTTCGGATTTTCCATCAACGTGCTGACTCTTTTGGCGATGGTTCTGGCGATAGGCCTGGTTGTCGATGATGCGATTGTCATTGTGGAAAATATCTACCAGAAAATCGAACATAAAATGTCTCCGAAGCAAGCTGCCGTAGCGGGAATCAACGAAATTTTTTTCGCGGTGATAGCGACTTCTGTCGTTCTGATGGCCGTCTTTGTGCCGATGCTCGCCTTGGGCGGAATGACGGGGCTTCTTTTTCGGGAATTTGTGGCGGTGATGATTGGGACCGTCGTGATTTCCACATTCTGCGCTCTGACTTTGACGCCCATGCTTTGCTCCAAAGTGTTGCGCGTGCAGAAAAAAGGCCTTCTGTACGAAAAAACGGAACCGATATTTGTGTGGCTGAACGAGCTTTACAACACATTGCTCAACGGCTTTTTGCGGGTGCGCGGACTGATTTTCGTCATCATCGCTTTGTTGCTTGGCGCAGCCTATTTCTGCTTTAACAATCTTTCTAGCGAAATGGCTCCGCAAGAGGACAGCAATATGTTCATGGTGAACATCTCGGCTCCCGAAGGGACGGGGCTCGGGCAGACAAAAAAGATGACCGAGGCTTTTGTCGAGGAAATGACGGCGTTGATGGATTCTTCGGAATATGAAGAAATTCAGGCGGGCGCGCGTTCCGGCGGCAGTTCCATGATTCGCGTGACGCTTTCTAGCGACAAGTCCAAACGCCGTTCGCAAAGCGAGATCGCCCGTTCCGTACAGATCCTGGGAGCGAGCTATCCGGATTTGCGGGTGATGGTATTTGAACCGCAGAGCATCAGTACGGGGCGCGGTGGACTTCCTGTGCAATTCGTACTTCAGGCGGGGAATATCGAAACCCTTCGGGATTTGCTTCCCGTCTTTACCGCCGAAGCGGAAAAAAGCGATGTTTTTAGCGTGGTCAATGCCAACTTGAAATTCACGAAACCGGAATTGCACGTACAAATTAATCGAGACAAGGCGCACGATCAGAATGTTTCCGTAGATGACATTGCGAAAGCGGTTGCCCTCTCGATGGGGGATCAGACTTACGGGGAATTTTATCAGGACGGCAGGCAATACGATGTCATCGGGGCGGTTCCTTACGAATATCGCTCCGAGCCGATGAATCTAGAAGAACTGAGCGTGCGAAACGGTGCGGGGGAAATGCTTTCCGTTTCAAATTTCGTCTCCTATGTGGAAAAATCGGCGTCTCCATCTCTTCCTCGTTACAACCGCTTTAGTGCCGCGACGATTTCCGCAGGTCTCATGCCGGGAAAGACCATCGGCGACGGGGTTGCCGAAATGCGGCGAATCGCTAAAAAGGTCATTCCGGATTCTTTGAATATTCAAACGGAACTCGCGGGCACTTCCAAGGAATACGAGGAAAGTTCTTCGGGGCTTTACATCGTTTTCCTTTTGGCCCTGGCTTGCATATTCTTGGTTCTTGCCGGGCAGTTTGAAAGCTACCGCTCGCCCTTTGTCACTTTCTTCACCGTGCCGCTGGCGATTGCGGGGGCCATCATTTCGCTTTATCTCTTTGGGCAGACTTTGAATATATTCAGTGAAATCGCCCTGATTCTTTTGCTGGGACTGGTGACAAAAAATGGCATTCTGATTGTGGAATTTGCGAATCAGATTATGGCTAGAACCGGTTGCTCTCGATTGGCTGCGGCGAAAAAGTCTGCGCGTTTGCGCTTCCGCCCGATTCTCATGACGAGCCTTTCCACGGTTCTGGGGGCGGTTCCCCTGATTATGACGGGAACGCCTAGCCGTGTGGCGATGGGCGTTACCATCGTTTGCGGTCTTACCTTTGCGACATTCCTGACGCTATTTGTCGTCCCTGCTGCCTATTCGTTTTTTGCGGGAAAGCCTGTGGAAAAAGCGAATGCCCAAAATGGAAAGGGCGGTCTGGCGAAATCGCCGGCTCTCTCCCTCTTGTTGGGCGCGTTCTTGATTTTGCCGGTGAAATCCTTTGCTGGACTTTCTCCCGAAGAGGCGGTGCGCACGGCTCTCGAAAAGAATACGGGCGTGCTGATTTCCGAAGAAAACGTCAAAAACGCCGAAGTTGCTCAGAAAAGCGCGCGCAAAGGCCTTTTGCCGACTCTGGATCTTTCGCTCTCCCGTTATTACACCTACGGCGATTCCTATTCCAAAACGCAGGCTGGAGTGGCTACGGATATCGACGATAATTTGGGGCGCAGCGATGCGTTTCAGATTGCGGTGAATTATACCGTTTTCGATGGCTTTCGGGATATTTCCAGTTACAAATCGAGCAAGGCTCAAATCGAAAGTTCCAGGGCGGCATTTCGGGCAGAAAGGGAAGCTTTGGCTGCAAAAGTTTTAAACGCCTATTTTGAAGCCGTTCATGCAAAATCCGCGTCGGCTCTTTCCGATTCCAATCTTCAGGTTTCTCGTGCCCGCCGGGAACTTTTCCAAAATAAACTGGACGCCGGATCCGTTACCCGTTTGGATTATCTCTCTGCGGAAATGGATTTTAAAAGCGACAGCGCGGCAAACCTTTCCACCAAATCGCAGCTGGCGTCGGCGATCCGTTCTTTGGATGAATTGCTGGGAGGGAACGTGATTTCGGATGCCCGGGATTTACCGGATTCCGTTGCCGTAGAAAGAAATCTGTATTGGCTGACTCCGGAAGGACTTTTGGAAGCGAAGCAACGCGCCGTCGAAAACAATGCGGAACTCGCGGCGGCCAGAGCGCAGATGAATTATGCGCAAATCCATCGGCAGGGTTCGTCGTCGTCCTTGTATCCCAAGCTCAATTTGCAGGGTTCCTGGAATGCGACAGCCAGCGAAGCGGACAAGGGAAATCCCGAGAAATCGAACAGCCAGTATTTTCGGATTGGTGCGGATTTGACGTGGAATCTTTTTAACGGTTTTGCCGACAACGCGACAGTGGAAACAGCGAAAATCGCGGAACGCTCTGCGGAATTGCAGGTGGAAAACGTCCGCCTGAATGTCGAAACAAATGTGGCGAATGCCGTAGAGTCGCATTCTCGGGCGCTAGAATCTTTGGAAGTGGCGGAGGGCAATGATTCGCTGGCAAGGGAATTGCTGCAGCTCGGCGAGGAACGTCTCAAAGCGGGACGCATTACCGCTTTTGAATTTCGGGAAATGCAGAGCCAGTGGCGTTCTGTGCGGGAAGCGTTGCTCTCGGCGGCGGTAACGGCCCGAAAGGCGCAAATCCAAGTGGAACTGCTGACGGGGGAGATTTTGAAGTAGCAGTCTTCATCGATATTTTTACATTTGGCGGAAAGAAAAAAATCTAAATCTATAGGAGTATGGATATGAAAAAATGGATTTGCCTTTTCCTGAGTTTGTGCGCCTTTCTTTTTGCCGATCAGACTTTGCCCGTTTATCAAAAAGAAAATCCGCAGTCCCGCATTTTAGGGTATTTGAACGCTTCGGATTCGGTTGAAGAATTGCCGATTCCCCCCATCAAGAAAAAACAAGTGAAATATGTCAAGCAGCGGAATTCCAAAAAGAAAAAGAAAGTCGTCCGCTATGTGGAAGTGCCCAGGCAGGAGCCGCCCGAATACATCCCGGTTAAAACGCGATTTGCTAAAAAGGGATATGTCCGCCGGGCCGATTTGGCGCGCTTCAAAGAGCGCAGCGCGGATTTGAGCGGCATCTATTCTTCCAAGACGGGAACGGTTGTGCTTTCCAAATCGCCGAATTCGCCGGGCCGCTTCAACATCCGGATTCAAAATGGGGAAGGGGCTTCCCGGGCGGAAATCGCAATAGGCAATGTTCAAGCCAAAGAGCACTTTGGGCATACCCGCTTTGAATACGCCGAATCGGGCTGCAAATTGGATATCGATCTTTTTGACCGCAAGGTTCGGGTCGCCGAAAATGGTTGCGAAGAATATGACGCTCCGAATTTCCGATTGGCGGGAACCTATGACGTCTATAAGGAATATCGCCATCGGGTGGAAGTTTTTCGAGATCCGGAAGTCCGCCAAAAATTCAAAAAATTTCTCTGGTGTCCGGAGGGCCCCGCATCTTGTGAAAAGATCCGGGACGAGGACGGCTGCGATGTGGAAATCGTCTGGAGCAAGGATTCCCAAGGGATGATCGAACGCCATTGCGGGGATCAAGTGCACAAGTATCGTCCGATGGAACGCATGATTCCGCACAAACGGGATTTTTTTCAGGGCGAAAAGCCTGTCATGATCAAGGCGAAGCGAGCGGATATGGCGAACGAATGGATGGTCTGGTCTTATTATCCGAAGGCGGAGCGTTTTAAAATGGTGCGTCAGGGCGCACGGGAAGACATTGCCTATACGGAAATTTACGAGTAGTTTTAGAAAATGGGTTTTGCACGAGATTGTATGCAATCCGCTAAAGCTGCAAAAAATTCATTTTCAAAAAATCGGTTGCGCTACGTCGCACTGCGTTGTTGCGTCACGTCTCGCCCCACGTCTTTGCGAGCGAAGCGCGGCAATCTTGATGCACACGAAGATTGCTTCACCCTAAAGGGTTCGCAATGACGGATGACTGCCTTTATCCACCCGCCCTGCTGTTTTCTTTAATATAGAATGACTGTAGTGCTAAATTTTTCCGATTCCGCCTCTGCTCGGTCCCGCTTGATTTCTCTTTACCAAAGCAATTTTAAAAGGCCTACAGGGGATGCGGCGCATTTAGATGCCTAAAAGCCTTGCCGGACGGTCGGGAGACCGTCCCTCCTTGAATGACGGGAATGCGACCGACCGCAATGAAAGTGTCCGCTAGCATATAGCCCAGGGATATCCTGCAATCCCCAGTGACAATTGACAGCTCCTGTGAAAAATTACCGTTCGCTTCCCGGTTGATCCCGATTCCCATTCCATAAAAAAACGGCGCCGCCTTTGGAGGTTGCGCCGTAAATTTGTACGCGAAGATGCTTTGCGAAATTATTCGTCGTCCTCTTCCACGGGGGATTTGGATTCCTGCTTCCGTTTGTGCGGATCCAGCGTGATTTTCCGCAAGCGCAATGCCTGCGGGGTCACTTCGACGCATTCATCGTCGTTGATAAAGGTGACGCATTCTTCCAGCGTCATCCGGCGATAGGGAGTCAGCTGAATGTTGTCGTCCGACGCCTTGGAACGCATATTGGTCAAGTGCTTGCCTTTGGTCGCGTTCACGATGATGTCGGTGGTGCGGTTGTGCTCGCCGATAATCATGCCCGGATAGACTTCCGTCGCCGGCGGAATAAAGAGCGCGCCACGATCTTCGAGTTTTGCGAGAGCGTAGCTCGCTGCTGCACCCGGCTCCTTGGCGATGAGAACGCCGTTGATGCGGGCGGGAATGTCGCCCTTGTAAGGTTCGAAACCGAGGAAGAGGGATTGGGAAATCGCGTAACCTTTGGAAAGGGAAAGGAGCTTTGCACGGACACCGAGAAGACCGCGGCTCGGAATCTTATATTCGAGGTTCACACGGTTGTTTTCGTCGGTTTGCATGTCGACCATTTCGCCCTTGCGACGACCGAGTTCTTCGATGATTGGGCCGCTGTATTCGGATGGAACTTCCACCTTGAAGGTTTCCATCGGTTCGAGAAGCTTGCCCGCTTCGTCCTTTTGGAAAATCACCTGCGGAGAACCGATGGTGAATTCGTAAAGCTCGCGGCGCATATTTTCGACGAGGATCGTCAAATGGAGAATGCCGCGTCCAGAAACCTTGAACGTGGACGCACCGTCTGCCTTTTCGACGAGGAGAGCCGGGTCGGCCATGTGAGCGCGTTCGAGGCGTTCCGCGAGGTTGTTGCCTGTGAGGAACTTGCCGCCGTCCTTGCCGGCGAGCGGGGAAGTGTTCACCGTGAAGAGCATGGAAATGGTCGGCGGATCGATGTGAATGCGCGGGAGGCTAACCGGCTTGTCTGTAGCAGAAAGCGTATCGCCGATATCGAAGGTTTCAAGGCCTGCGATCTGGATGATTTCGCCAGGGCCTGCTTCGTCGATCGGAGAAGACTGAATTCCATCGTAATGGAGAATCTTCTGGATGCGAATGTTCTTAACCTTCGGGGTATCGGAATCGTTATCGGTCATGAAGCTCTGGGCGACGGTCATGCCGGTTTTGAACGTTCCTTGCTGGACGCGGCCTACCGCCATACGACCGAGGAAGCTCGAATATTCGAGGGTGCTGATCTGAAGAAGCGGTGCTGCATTCGGGTCGCCCTTCGGAGCCGGAATCTTGTCGATAACGAGATCCATCAAGATGCGAAGATCGCCATCCGGATCGTCAATTTCCTTGCGGCAGATGCCCTTACGGCCGCTGGCGTACACGCAAGAGAAGTCAAGCTGGGATTCGTTTGCGTCGAGTTCGCAGAAAAGGTCGAATACCTTGTCTAATGCACTGTGCGGATTGCAACCGTCGCGGTCGATCTTGTTGATGACGACGATTGGGGTAAGGCCGAGCTGAAGAGCCTTCTGTGTCACAAAGCGCGTTTGGGCCATCGGGCCTTCGAAAGCGTCCACCACGAGGAGCACGCCGTCAACGGTGCCGAGAACACGTTCCACCTGGCCGCCAAAGTCCGCGTGCCCCGGCGTATCGACGATGTTGATGTGGTACCCTTTATAGTTCACACTGGCGTTCTTCGAAAGAATGGTAATGCCGCGTTCGCGTTCGATAGCTCCAGAGTCCATCACGCGTTCGTTCACTTCTTCGCCTTCGTGGAACGTGCCGCATTGTTTAAGAATCTGGTCCACGAGTGTTGTCTTACCGTGGTCGACGTGTGCGATAATCGCAATGTTTCTGATTTTGTTCTGATCCATCTTGGATGTCCTATTTAAGGTGCTTCCGATTTATTTTGCGGCAAAATTTAGAAATTTTTCGAGGAAATGGAAGCCGCGGTTTAGGGAGTGGGGGAGTTGGGAGTTTGTAGTTGGGAAGTTAGAAGAAACGGCAACAGCCGTTTGGTTTTTTCTTCAAAGCGGCAGGATGTGGTCTTAAATGCACACAAAGGATTGCTATCGAGAGGCCCCAAAAATTATACTTTTGTAAACATCTTGTGCAATGAGGATTTATGTTGGCCAAAGAGCAAAAGGCGAGAGCGAAAGAATTTGTGGAAAAATGGTCCGGAAAAAACGACGAAAAGGAGCACTGTCAGCTTTTCTGGATAGACCTTTTGCAGGACGTTTTCGGAATAAAAAATGTCAGCGAGTACATTTCTTTTGAAGATAAAGTCAAGCTGGGCCACACCAGCTTTATCGATGCGCGGATAAAGTCCGCCAAAGTCCTCATTGAACAGAAATCGGGTTCCGTGGATTTGCGAAGTGCCGCAAAGCAAAGCGACGGAACGCTTTTGACTCCCTACCAGCAGGCGAAAAGATACGCCAGCGAATTGCCGGTTTCGGAACACCCCCGTTGGATTGTCTGCTGCAACTTCAAGTCCTTTCTGGTCTATGACATGGACGCCTTAGGGAAGGAGCCCGAAGAAATTTTGCTTGCCGATTTGCCCAAGGAATACAACCGGCTGAATTTCCTGTTGAACGAGACGAAAGTAAACCTGCAAAGGGAAATGGAGATTTCCATCCAGGCGGGGGAGCTGGTGGGCAAAATTTACGATGCCCTTTTCAAAGAGTTCCCGGACAAAAATTCCATCGTTACCCACCGCAGCATCAACACGTTGTGCGTCCGGCTGGTCTTTTGTCTTTATGCCGAGGATTCCGGCATTTTCGGCCACGACATGTTCAGCAACTATGTCAATAGTTTCCATGCGGACAACGTGGACTTGGGGCTTAAGGAATTGTTCAAGATTTTGAACACGAAGGAAGAATCCCGCAGCCCTCTGTTGAAAGACAAGCTGAAATGCTTTCCCTACGTGAACGGCGGGCTGTTCGACGATGGGAAACTGGACGAAGATTCCATTCTCATTCCGCCATTCAGCGAAGAAACGAAAAAAGTCCTGGTGGAAGAATGCGGCTTCGGCTTTGACTGGAGCGGCATCAGCCCCACTATTTTCGGCGCCGTTTTTGAATCAACATTGAACCCGGAAACCAGGCGCAACGGCGGAATGCACTACACCAGCATCGAAAACATCCACAAGGTCATCGACCCGCTGTTCCTTGGCGGCCTGAACGAAGAATTTGAAAGCCTGGTTTCCAAAAAGGGCTTAAGCAGGAAAGCGAAGAGGGACGCCCTGGAAAAATTCCGGGACAAAATTTCGAAGCTGAAATTTCTGGACCCCGCCTGCGGCAGCGGCAACTTTCTGACGGAATCCTTTATGAGCTTGCGCAGGCTCGAAAACAAGGCCTTGCGGGAATTGCGGGAGGGAAGCGCGCAGATGGAGCTGGGAGGCGATTTGTCGCCAGTCAAGGTGAGCATCCACCAGTTTTTCGGCATCGAAATCAACGACTTCGCGGCCACGGTGGCGATGACCGCGCTATGGATTGCCGAATGCCAAATGCTGCAGGAAACGGAAGACATCCTGGGCGAAGCATTGGACTTTTTGCCCTTGAAGAATTACGCCAACATTGTTTTAGGCAACGCCCTGAAAATCGACTGGAAGACGTTGAAAGCCAACGAAAGCATTGGCGGCATCCTTGCCCACACCGAAAAGTCCGAAGACGAAATCCACTACGACTATATCATGGGAAATCCGCCGTTCGTGGGATATTCTTTACAGAGCAAGGGGCAAAAGGAGGATGTGGCATCCATAATGCCCAAAGGAGTCAAGAACGTCGATTACGTCGCCCTGTGGTACTACAAGGCGGCTCGGCTGATACAAAATACAGCCACGCGTTGCGCCTTCGTTTCCACAAACTCTATCTGCCAAGGCGAGCAGGTGACGGCGGTTTGGAAGCACTTGTTCGAAGAGCTTGGCATAACCATCGACTTTGCCTACCGCACCTTCCGCTGGGACAGCGAATCGACGCAAAAAGCGCACGTCCATTGCGTGATAGTGGGATTTAGCATGGGAGAAGCGGCTCTGGGGGAAGCGGCGTCCTCGCCGCTTAATCTCAAAACATCATCAAGCGGCGGGGAAGCCGCTTCTCCTAAACGCATCTTCGACGGCGAAAAAGTAGAGTTCGCCGACAACATCAATGCCTACCTGCTGAATGCGCCGAACGTTTGGATTGACAAACGGACAACGCCGCTGTGCGATGTGCCTCAGTTTGTCAGGGGCTGCCAACCTACGGACGACGGCAACCTGATTCTGACGAATGAAGAAAAAGAGCAATACCTCAAAAATGAGCCGCAGGCCGAAAAGTTCTTGCGCCCGTTCATGATGGGCAAGGATTTCATCGACCGCAAACCCCGTTGGTGCTTCTGGCTTGTGGAAGCGAACCCCTCCGACTTGCGCAAGTGCCACTCACTGCTTGGACGAATAGAGAACGTGCGGAAATTCCGCCAAAGCAGTACAAAACCCGCCACCCAAAAGAAAGCCGAAACCCCCACTCTTTTTGACGAGATAAGGGAGCCGCAAAGCGATTATGTAGCCTTACCTACTGTTTCTTCGGAGGGTAGGCGGTATATACCTATCGATTTTTTACCCAAAGAAGTAATCCCTGGAAACAAAATATACTTTTTGCAAGGGGCGACTCTTTATCACTTCGGCGTGCTCGTGTCGAGCGTTCACATGGCATGGATGCGCGCAGTCTGCGGACGACTAAAAAGCGATTACAACTACTCGAACACAATCGTCTACAACAACTTCCCGTGGCCATTTACAGAAAAACAAACGGATTTGTTCGCGCCTAACGGCACTCACGAAAAAAAAGCGAAGAACGTTAGTTCTGAGCAAATCCGCTTGTTAAAAACCAAAATCGAACAAACCGCCCAAGCCATCCTCGACGTCCGAGCCAAATACCACGACTCATCCCTCGCCGACCTTTACGACGAAACCACGATGCCGCCGGAACTGCGCAAGGCGCACCGGGAAAACGACCTCGCCGTCATGGAAGCCTACGGCTTCTCGCCCAAAATGACCGAAAGCGAAATTGTCGCGGAGCTGTTTAAGATGTATGAAAAACTCACGGAAGGCAAATAAGAAAAAACAACCGGATTTGTTCGCGCCTAACGGCACTCACCAAAAAAAGCGAAGAACGTAGTTCTGAGCAAATCCGTGTGTTAACAAATCAAAACCACGGAAAGGTGAAAAAAGGACAACCGGATTTGTTCGCGCCTGACGGCACTCACCAAAAAAAGCGGCCATTTAAGACCGCTTTGCTTTTTATTCCGGAATTTTTTCATTCGAACCGGCCATTACAGAAGCCGAAAGGGTTCCCCGTTTTCGCCCGGTCTCGTTTATGCGAGAGATTTCCCGTTCGACTTTGGCGGAAAAATTTTCGTACATGTCGGCATTTACCAGGCGCATTGCGGACAAATAAGGCAAAAGTTTGTCGTTGATAATCAAAACCAGAGTTTTCTTAATAGACGTGGCACTCTCTGTTTTAACAGCCGTACCTGCCGTGTAAACGTCATTCGCTTGGGCAAAAGCCTCCTGCGCCGTGCGGATATTCTCTAAAATTTGTGCTATGCCGTCCAATTCTTTTACATTCGCTTTGGCTTCTTCTTGACTAAAATCTTCGAGCAGGCTTTCAATCAAAGACGATTCGCTCGCATAATTGGCCCGCGTGATTTTGTAGCCATATTTATTAAAAATCGCCAAAAGTTTTTCGCCGGCGGCTTTTTTGGATTCTACCGGGAACACCGAATAGCCGGCAAGAACTGTCCCTAAAATTTTCACGGCTTCGTCGCGCTCGACATCGGCGTTTTCCAAACCGCTCAAAACCTTGTTCTGGTTGATGGCCCCCGTAAGTTCCACCGAACGCTTTTCGATTTCTTCCATAACGCC
Source organism: Fibrobacter sp. UWS1 (assembly GCF_002300445.1). Classification (NCBI taxonomy): domain Bacteria; kingdom Pseudomonadati; phylum Fibrobacterota; class Fibrobacteria; order Fibrobacterales; family Fibrobacteraceae; genus Fibrobacter; species Fibrobacter sp. UWS1. Next base: position 337,140 of record NZ_NSGW01000001.1, on the reverse strand, counting down.
TTTTAAAAACGCATCGCCTGCAAATCCGGATTCCGTCTGGTAGATTCGCACAAGGGAATAGCCCAGCGCAGCCGCTACGGTGATAGTTGTCGTCGTTTTTAATTTTTTCATGATTCCTCCATACTAAATGTTACATGATAACAAGAATATAGGCAATTCAACCCGGAAAAACTTCAAAAGATTCGTTTCTGTCGCGACGTTCTTGCAAAAACATTTTTACAAGTATAAAAAAAGAAACAATAGCTTTTCGTTTTCAAAAGCTAGACATTTCAGCAACGAAGCAAGCTTCGTAACAGCTACACTTGCCGATTCACTCGTGCGACACGCTTTGTTGCCATTACACTTGCCGATTCACTCGTGCGACACACTTTGTTACCATTACACTTGCCGATTCACTCGTGCGACACACTTTGTTGCCATTACACTTGCCGATTCACTCGTGCGATACACTTTGTTACCATTACACTTGCCGATTCACTCGTGCGACACACTTTGTTGCCATTACACTTGCCGATTCACTCGTGCGACACACTTTGTTGCCATTGCACTTGACATTTCACTCGTGCGGGGCCTCTGCAATCGCTACAACGGGCTTTTTTAAGGGACTTATGTAAAAACTCCACCCAATTCGCTTGGCTGCTGAGCTTGTCAAACCATGGCTTGGGAGTTGGGAGTTGGAACTGATAACTAATAACTAATAATTAATATTGGCTTCGCCGAATCGCGCTTTGGGTAAATCCTTCCGGATCCGTGGAAAGAGCTATATTTGAAATGTGAATTATCTAGGCATCGATTACGGAGAACATCGGGTCGGGATTGCTTTTGCCGATTCCGAACTCAAGTGGGCATTTGCCCGGGAAACCAATCCCTATGACTGGGGGGGATGATTATTCGAATGTTTCTACTATTGCTCGATTGGATGTGCCGATGGAACTATCTATTTATGCCACCGGATGGCTTCGATTAAATGATGGTGTGGACTGCGAAACTCTATTGCGTGATACATCCGATTTTTATTTACAAGATAGGATTTGGATGCCATATACCAAAGGAAAATGTTTTCTTGGATCAAACGATTCTGTAGGTTATTCTGTGGTGCTGGGAACAAAAACTAAAGTTCACGGGATTTCTACCAAAGGCCGAGTTTTTTTAAGAAATGGCTCCGAGGTGCAGGGAAATATCCGTTTTTATCATTGTCAAGACAGCTCTTATTGTTTGCAAAAACAGCAGAGGGCAAAACATCATTATGGTCGGGTCCTTTTTAGAGATGAATTGTATTGGCCTTACGCAATTCAAGAGTTGCCGCCGATGGAAGATGTTGGTCAAAGGGAAGTGAGGGTGAAATATGGCGAAGTTCTGACTTTACAAAGTGGAGATAAATTTAAGAAACTTTCTGTTGCTCCTGGTGGCACGTTGCGTGTTCCCATGGGGGAATTCCATTTTGGTGAATTGCAAATGGATGCCAGCAGTCAAATTGAGTATGTAAATCCCGGGTATAAAACTGTATTCCATGTGAACGGATCCTGTATATGGCGCGCCAAATTAAATCAACTAAATAATCTTCAAGATTCTACAATAATTGCCCGTGGCGTAATGCTTATGCAGCACGGCAGCGAGACAATGTTTATTGAGGGGGAATGGGCGGGGACGATTCTTGCGCCGAACGCCGATCTGGTACTAGGGCAATCCAATAAAATAGTGTACGGCCGCTTTGCCGGCAAGAATGTAACCGTCCATCAATATGCAATGGTTAAGATTGTTCCGTTCAACCCGACGGAGCTTTACGAAGTTGTTTTCTTGGGAGGTGCAAAATGAAAAAATATCTGTTGGCAACTTATTTGTTTTTGTTTTCGATTTCGAGCAAAGCGTACGAACCGGTATTGTTATATGAAAATCAACCATCGAATGACTTTGCATTTATGCCGGGAGAATTTTCTATGGATACAGTAATTCTAAAAAAATATTGTTCCGAAAATATAAAATCGGTGTTGTGTGGCTACAATATGTTTGAGAATTTTATTATTGGAATAGAACAATCTGTTTTTGATGCAACTGTTGAAATTTATATTTATATGTGTGCACATGAAGATTATATTGAAGAAATCTCTATAAGACGTTATACGCAAGAGTGTTTGGACTACAACGGACATGAAGTGGATGGGGAAAAGGGGAGTCTTCCATTTAGTGAAGTCCTGAAATTGGAATTAGGTAGGCTCAGGGATTATGGGGCGTTGCTGGCGACAGATTCCATGGTGAATGCTTTTATTTCCAAATTATTAGATTATGCTCATTCTGGTTGTAGTAATCCGGACGGTTGTTATGATATGTGCAAAGATATAGATGGCCTGATGTACGCAAATGGAAATCCTTATACGCTAGTTGGCCAGGGGAGATGCTGCTCTGTATTGAAAGATTCCTCGTCCGGCTTTGTTCAAACGGCCTTTACTGCCGTTCCCCTAAAAGTGCGGCCTTTGGCGGACAAGCGGTTCTTTGTTGAAAATGGGCAGGGCAAGGCCTACGATATTTTTGATTTGAACGGCAAGCGCATCGGCGGCGGCACCTTCCGCAGCAATGTTCTGCACGTAAAAGCTTTGCCCGTCATTTTGAAAGTTGACGGCATGGGCAGTGTGCTGCTGAAGTGAGGGGCAACCGCGAACTTGCGGGATGGTCGGGGAGACGGGAATGTCTCGAGTCTTTAGGTTTTTCGGCTGATGGGGCTTGGAAGCTTGTTTCCTTTAGACGAATTGTCCCTATGGGGCGTATCCCGCTCTCTGCAAATGCTATTTTTAGTTCAAAGGGATAAGGGTGTTTTGGGGTTGCTTCTTCCGCCTCGAGTTGGGAGGACATTCGTGAATTGAAAATGATTTTGATTTTGAAAAATGATTGAAACTCCGCTATTTTTTGATGTGAAGCCCGTTTGTTTTTTGAAAGGCTCTGTCCCCCCAATGTGTTGGTGAAATAAATCCAAATATATAAGGCTATGTCCACCCAAAGTGTTGCTTGGAGTTACTAACAATTAAACAAAATGTTATCCACGTTTAACTAATGCCACCAAAAATGCGATAGAAAATATGATTGTAGTAAAGAGCGTTCTGTATAATATCTTGTATTTTATTGCATATGATATCATTTCACATCATGATAAATACGGCATTAAAGGCAACCCCATCAAGCAACTTGTTGCACGACAACTTAAACAATGGAATCTGGCGCATCCTGAATTGATGAATACAATGTACAGCATTGAAGGTAGTCTAGATTGTACGGAAAATGAATCAATCTTAGGAAAACGTTGTTATTCAGTATCACGCCGAGTGAACGAATTGTACGAAAAATATTTTAACGAGTTGTTCGATGGGTAAGATTATCCCAATTGCATTATTGATAGCGTCATTAGCATTCGCTAGTGAGTATTCTTGTGTCGCCTTACAAGGTCCAACGGAAAGTCCCGTAGACAGTGGATTTTGCTGGATTGTATTATTGGATGAACGGGATGGTAATAAATATATAGCCTCGTTGGACAATGGTTCCGGCATGATTGACCCAAAGCCTGAAATCACGATAGTTGAAAATATTCGCTTCCGCGATGTCGCCGAACAATGTGATATGGCCGGATGCCTGTATAAAAGCAACAAGACGGCTGCCGAAATTTGCCCTCCGATAGAAGGAATGTCTGTCTCATTCGAAGCATCCGATGTTTTAATGACCATTAAAACTCCGGAAGAATACGAACGCTGGCGTTCAAACATTATCAGTGGAATGAAATCGCGGCTGGAATACCCGTCCATTAGGCAAGACCGTAATTCTGTAATGAGATTCGCATCACCATATCATGATAATAGAGAGACCCTGAATGTATTATCCAATCACTCAACATGCGACCAATATTCGCATCTCCCAAACACCTGTGAATTCACTGCAGCTGTACCAAATGAACTCCGATATGCAAAGTGCAATTATATGATGAAATGAATGCGTTTACACCTTTTTCTATTTTCCATGCATTGTCATTTTATGGCAGTGCATTTTTGCTATATGTGTAGTATGAAGGATGCCTTTATGTCAGAAGTCAGCGTAGTCATGCAAATGTACCAGTCGCTATCGGCTGAAGAGAAGGCGACCTTCCTGCGCTTGCTCGGGCTTCCACAGGAACTGACCGAAATCGAGTTCTTTCTAGTAGTTTATAACAGTTTGACCTAAATTGTCCGTATGTATCCTTCTCCTTGTCCGACAACGATTTAAACATCTGGAATACTACATTTGCTTCTGCCATACTCTAAATGTAGTATCGTCCTGTTGACAAAAGGTGTCAATTTTGAATGTATTTTCAACACTTTGGGGTGACAAAGCCTTTTGAAAAAGTCTTTTTCGTCTAGAACAGGACTGCCAACCATAATGTCAAAATATTTTGCGATCGGCAGGGAATGCTATCCGTTTGCTCCCGTTCGACCCTTTGGGGGGCAAATTCCCGTCTGCAAGCGGCAGCCCTCTGTATATGGATTTTCTGCGTGAGGGATGGTGACCCGGATGGGCGGAGACGCACTGGCGCGGCTCCGTTGCCCTTGGCGGCTTTGCCGGTTAGGGCAATACAGCCCGACCCGCCGCGAGGCGGGACACGCCCGGTTCAGTTCGGCTTGGCACAGCAGCGGTAGGGGATGGAGACGTCCGTGTAGAATGCCACCGCTTCTCCGGTATTCGGCAGTGTGGCTGGCGTCGCCGAATCGCGCTTTGGGTAAATCCTTCCGGATCCGTGGAAAGAGCTATATTTGAAATGTGAATTATCTAGGCATCGATTACGGAGAACATCGGGTCGGGATTGCTTTTGCCGATTCCGAACTCAAGTGGGCATTTGCCCGGGAAACCATCGACCAGAAAAAGACGGATTTGATGAAACGCCTTTCGGAACTGGTCAAGGAAAATAAAGTGGACGTTTTTGTCGTGGGGATGCCCTTTCGCCCCGACGGTCGCCCGGACGGGAAAAACCTGGTCGTAGAAGAATTTGTTCGCAGGCTCGCCGAGCGGTTTCCGCAGATTCCGATTCAAACGGAGGACGAGGCCTACACTTCTGTCGCGGCACTCCAGGAAACGAGCTACTTAAAAAAGAAAAAGAAGCAGCAGGACAAGGGCCTTGTGGACAGGCTTGCCGCTCAGCATATTCTGCAATCGTATTTGGATGGTCTTTGAAGTCGGTTCTTCAAAACAGGAATTTTTTCACCAAGTGAATTTTTCTCGCGGGTCGCGAGGTGCTTCGCAAAGGATTGCCGCGCTTCGCTCGCAATGACGGGCCGCTAGCTCGGATTGTTCCGCCTTTACAAACGTTCTTCCCGTCATTGCGAACCCTGCCGGGGTTATACGACACTTGTCAATTTATTGACTTAGTGGAGTTATCCTCGAAGTGTAGAAGCAATCCTTTTTCGCTGTAAGAACAAAAGCAAATACTTCTTCTGCTCACTCCGCTGGACTTTGAATGGGAAAGAAACGATTACAAGCAAATCGGGTGGATTTTATATATAAGCCACAAAAAAAGCCCCGGATTTCTATCCGAGGCTTTTAGTAGCGGGGGCAGGACTTGAACGCTGCGACCTTTGGGTTATGAGCCCAACGAGCTACCAACTGCTCCACCCCGCGTCGAGGTGTGTGCCATTTCTAGCACGAAACCATATATAGTAAATCGAAATGGGTTTGGCAAGGGGTCGTCCCTCAAATAGGAGGGATTAGACGTATTTTTTGAGAATATGCTTGGAAGAAACGAAATAATCGATGCCGCTTCCCAGTGTAATCGCCGTGATGACGCCCATGACGATTGTCGGGAAATGCTGCCATACCTTTTGGAACCCTTCCAGCTGTTGGATGGGGTCCAGCGCACCGACCAGAATGGCGACGATGCCGATTCCCTGCAAGGCGGTTTTCCACTTCCCGCTGCGCCGGGCGGGCATGACCAGGCCTTCGGCTGCGGCCAGAGTGCGGAGGGTTTCCACGCTGGCTTCGCGGAAGTAGATGAGGGCGACCATCCATACGGGAGCGTAGCCGGTCGCGATGAAGCACATGAAAATGGTCATGTTCGAGATTTTGTCGCTGAACGGATCCAGGTATTTGCCGAGAGTCGAGACTTCTCCCCATTTGCGGGCGAGGTGCCCGTCCAGATAATCCGTGAGCATGAATCCCAGAACCATCACCAGGGCGAGGACTTTAAAGACGAGATGGTTGTTGGTGTAATTGAGGTCGTTGTCGTAAAAGAAAATCCACAGGAAAAAAGGCGTGAGGACAATGCGGGTCATCGTGAGCTGGCTCGCGATGGAAAGCGGCTTGCGGTGGGCGGGGTCCCGGTAGAACCAGTAGAGGTAAGAGGCGGAGGCGGCTCCCATCAAAAGCATGCTGGCCACGACGCAAATCTGCTGGAACGGGTCGATGTTGAGGATGTAAACGAGCATCGTGATATTGATGGCCGTTGCCGATAGCTTCGACCAGACATGCTTTCCGGGAAGTTTTTTCCCTTCTCGCAGGATGCTCAGCGAAAGAAGCGAGTGGGCGACGACGCGGATGAAGAGAAAGAGGCATCCGACCGAAAGCAGGATTTCAAAATCGTTATCCACGAAGTAGTTCCGGATAAGGATGCTGGTCATGACGGTGACGGAGAGGATTCCTTCAATGACGTTTAGCCAAAGCTGGTAGTAGGGCTCTTCAAATTCCTGGGTGCGCAGCTGCCAGTTGCTGAGCCACGAGATGATAAGGACGATAAGCGTTATCATGGCGGCGGTGTAGCTGTGCTGCGTCCAGATGGCGGCAATCAGGGGGATGAAAAGGGCCGCCCGGAAAATTCTCCAGATGCGTCCGTGCATCCGGATGGTTCGCAGTTTTTCTTTAAGAGGCATTGGCTTCCTCCAGAAGTTCTTTGGCGTGGGCGAGGGAAGTGGGCGATTTGGCATCGCCGAGCATTCTCGCGATTTCGGTAATGCGTTGCGGATAGGTCAGAACATGGACCGTGGAAACGGTTCTCGCGTCGCTGTTCTCGTGCTTTTCGACGGCCAGATGGGATTTTGCTCGGCAGGCGACCTGCTGCAAATGGGTGATGGCGAGAATCTGGTGGAATTTGCCGATTTCCCGCAGGGCATGCCCGACATTGTTCCCCACTTCGCCGCTGATGCCCGAATCCACTTCGTCAAAAACGAGGAGAGGAATGCTATCCCGTTCTGCCATGACCGATTTGAAAGCCAGCAGCACCCGGGAGAGTTCGCCACCGGAGACCGCTGCGCGGAGCGGTTTTTGTCCTTCGCCGACATTGGGGGCGATGCAGAATTCGACACGGTCTTTGCCTGTCGCGGAAAAGGGCTCTTCGGAAATGTCGGTCACGAATTTCGCTTTGGGCATGCCGAGGGAATGCAGCACCTCTTCGACTTTGGCGTCGAGGGTCGCTTTGCCCGCTTGCCGTTTGCGGGATAGTTCATCGGCGAGGCGTGTTAATTCGTCTTCCGCTTTGCGGATGTTTTTTTGGATTTCGGCGAGGTCGGCGTCCAGATTTTCGAGGCTTTCAAGCTCCTGCTTTCTTTTTTCGAGCAGCTGGACTAACCCGCTTTCGTCGGTGCGGTATTTCCGCTTGAGCCGCTGGATGAGGGCGAGGCGGGAATTGGCGCGGTCGAGAGCCGCCGAATCGATTTCTTCGCCGGAGCCGACTTCCTGTAGGGCTTCTTCAATGAAAGAAAGCGAGTCGTAGGCGTCTCCGAGACGCTTTGCCCATTCGTCGGTTTCGGGAAGGACGGAAGCGAATTGCCGCACTTTTGTTTGGAATGTCTGAAATTCCGCCATGAGCCCGTTTTCGCCGTCGAACATGTTTCGCAGGCTTTGCACGGCGCGCATTTTGGCTTCGGATTTTGCCGCCGCCGAAGTCTTGGCTTCCAGCTCCGCTTCTTCGCCCAGACGCAGGGACGCTTTTTCCAGTTCGTTCTTTTGAAAAGTCAGGAATTCTTTTTGTTCGGCGAGGATTTTCGCGTTGTCTTCGGTTTCTTTCAGGCTGTTTTTCAGCTTCGTCCATTCGGCGTATTTCTGGGCGTAGATTTCCCTTTCCGCTTTGCATTCGCTGTAGGCGTCCAGCAAGTGCAGCTGGGTCCGCAAGTCGCGCAGGAGCAGCTGGTCGCTTTGCCCGTGCATCTGCACCAGGGTTTCGCCGAGTTCTTCGAGGGTTGCGTGATTGACGACCGTCCCGTTCACGCGCGTCCGGCTTTTTCCGCCGGCAAGGACTTCCCGCTGGATGATCAGTTCGTCGTCTCCGTCGATTTCCTGAGAGTCCAGGATGCGCTTCGCTTCTTCGTTTTTCGAAATGTCGAATGTCGCTTCGACGGTCGCCTTGTTTGCCCCGTGGCGAATCATCGCCGGTGTGGTCTTTCCGCCGACGACGGTGCGGAGTGCGCCCATCAGAACGGATTTGCCCGCTCCGGTTTCTCCGGTGATTGCCGAAAAGCCGGTTTCAAAGTGTATTGTGCATTCTTCGATGAGTGCGAAATTGTGGATAGAGAGCTGCTGCAGCATGGTTTCCGCTTTTATTCGGCCTTGTCAAATTCAATGATACTACGGTATATCGGTCGGCCTTCTTGCCGATATTTCTTTTCAAAATTGGTCATGATCCCTTCGGTCGGGCTGGCGGTGTTGCGTTCCAGGACGGTCGCGCCGCAGAAATGGTCGAAGGTTTCCAAAGCCACTTCGTTGTATTCCTTGTGGTCGGTGCCCCAGAAGAAAAGGCGCTTTCCCGGTTTGAGGACCCGGGCGACTTCCGTCAGAAATTCTGGACGCAGTAAACGATTTTTGTGATGGCGTTCCTTGGGCCAGGGGTCTGGGAAATACATGTGGAAAGCATCGACGGAATTGCTCTGTACCCTGTCCCGCAGAAAATAGAAGACGTCGCCCCGGAGCATTGCCGTGTTCTCGCCGACTCCGTTTCGCATTTCCCGGCTTGCTGCGTAATGCGCCCAGGTCAAATCCCATTCGCTTCCTAAAATGGAAATTTCCGGATGCCTTTTGCCGTATTCGACCAGAAAGCCGCCCTTGCCGGAGCCGATTTCAATTTCGATGTGCCCGTTGTGGTTCGGGAAAATCTCTTTCCAGTCCAAGGGGTGCTTGTCTGGCTGGTTGTCGGGAGTCTGGACGGGCTTTCGCGTTCCGGGAAGATGGCGGTGAACAAAGTGCCACAGGCAAGGGTATTCCTTGTCCCGATTCAAGTCCCTGTAAAATTCGGGAATGACGATTTCTTTTTTTTCTTTGGGCTTTGCCGCGTTTTGGATTTCTTCGTTCATGTTCGCCTTAAATAAATGCGATGATTTTTTCCTGAAATTCTTCGGGAATTTTCTTTTGGAGGGTTTCCAGAATATGTTCCGCGGAATACTTCATCGAAAAATGATTGAGTACGACGTGCTTGCATTTCATCGTGTCGCCGTATTTTTGAAGAGCTTCGGCGATAGCGGAAATGTGGGTGTGTCCCTTTTTTTGCGCCATTTCCTCTTCTTCGTCGTCGAGGAATGTGCATTCCGTGACCAGGATTTCGGAATCCCAGACGGATTGAAGGTTCGGGTCCAGCAGGTTTTCGCCCAGACTGTCGCCCATGAAAGTGATCAGCGGGTCAAAAACCTCCCGGGTGATGCACGTTCCCTTTTGACGAAGTTCGATCAGCTTGGAGGAATCCAGCCCCAGAAATTCGTCCTTGAGTTTGTTCTTGTGGTTGTACAGGGTAATTCCCATAGCGGGCAAAAAATGTTTGCCGAGCGAGGCGTGGCGCACGTTGAACGCTTCGATGTAAAGATCTTTTCGATAAGCAAGGGCCTGCTTTTCTCCGGCTTTTACGGGAATTATCTTGGGCAGTTTAAAACGGCTTTCGGGAACGCCTTCAAAGGAAGCTTCGGCGTGAATCCACTCTTCCGCTCCGGGAACGAGTTCCTCGGGAATGTAGTAAACCGACGGCTTTTCTACCCCCATCATCCGGCGCAGACTGTGATGCCGCATAAGGCAGCGGCTGTGGTCGCCGTGGGCGTGCGTCAAAAAAACATGGTCGATGCCGATTGCCGAAATGGGGCATTCTCCCATATCCACGCAAAAATTGTGTTCGGGAAGCTGTAAATACGTTGCCAGCCCCGAAACGGAAAATCCGCAAAGTCGAACTTTGCCTACGTGGAGTCGAACTTGACGCAAAGCGTTGTGCAGCGATTTGTTTTCTTGCATTTCGGCATCAAAGATAGCAAGTTTTTCTAGGATGACGGAAGATCGGTCGGGAAAGTTCCCAAGGAAAAAAGGGAATTGTGGACAATCTTCCACTAAATACTCTTAATAATTTTTTTTCAAAGAGTGAACTTCTTTTCAAAGCAAGCATTTCTTTTTCTCTAAGAGAATTCTTTTTCAAAACGAGGCGTTTTCTTTCTCAAGGCGAATTCTTCTCGCAGACTGCGAGGTGCTCGCCTACGCCCATGAGTCTTGGGAACTTGTTCCCTTAGACGAATTGTGCAAAGCCCCATGAGTCTTGGGAACTTGTTCCCTTAGACGAATTGTGCAAAGCCCCATGAGTCTTGGGAACTTGTTCCCTTAGGCGAATTGTCCCTTCCAGGGATACTTCAACTACGGAATCGGAGATTCCTAGTTTCAGGGATGCCTTGTAGGCTGGCGGGCGGAATGAAATGTGTTACGTCGCGAGAGGGGATATCGTCTTTTTCACAAGGAGAACTCAGTTATCAGTTCCAACTCCCAACTCCCAACTTCCAACTTTCACCTAACCACACGCTTTCGCACTCTAAAAAATGAAAGAACATTCCTGCTTTGAAAATCGGATATATATTTAAGAAGCGAAACATTTGAGGTATGTATGCTCATAGACTTTAATCAAATCGAAGCGATTCGCGGTCCGGGAATGAATCATGGTTCCGGGGAAATGTCTGCACAGGTGTTCGATTGCGAACAGGGAAAATTCGTCATCACGCGAATACACCCGTTCGGATCCATCGGCATTCACGAACAGAAACTGGGTGACGACATCAATTACGTCATTTCGGGCACGGGAACCGCCTATGTCGATGGCAAAGAGGAAGTCCTTTATCCGGGCTGCTGCCATATTTGCCCCAAAGGTTCCCGCCATAAAATCATGAACACGGGGATTGACGATCTGGTGCTTTTTACGGCGATTGTCGATAGGGGATAGCCGAAAGCGCCAAAAAAAGTTGCATTTCTGTAAAAAAAGAATAGTTTTGTCCAAGGGTTTTCTCTTTTTTTGGAGATACGGACGTCACATTTTCCTTTAAGGAGTTTTATACTATGCGCGATCTTCTCGATAAGTTGCTCAAAATGGGGTATTCGGTTCTTTTTTCTGTAGAAGGCGGCTTTCCTGTTGTCCGCATCATTCAGGGGACGGACGTGGAGCATCCGGTAAAGAGCTGTAGTCTGGGTTCCGGGGATTTTCGGGAGAGCATTGAAGAAACCCTCCAGTCCATGATTCTGGATTTGGAAAGGCATCCCAATTAACCGAATGTAATTTTCTATATTTGGCCTCGTAAAAAATACGAGGCCTATTTTGTCTATTCATCCCGAAATTGCCAAACGACGTACTTTTGCCATTGTCAGCCATCCGGATGCCGGCAAGACGACCATTACCGAAAAATTCCTATGGTTCGGGAAAGTGATTCGGGAAGCGGGCCATGTCCGCGCCAAGGCGAATCGCAGCTATACGGTCAGCGACTGGATGAAAATCGAACAGGACCGCGGAATTTCCGTTTCGAGTTCGGTTCTGAATTTTCCGTTTGAAGATTGCTGGTTCAATCTGGTCGATACGCCGGGGCATCAGGATTTTTGCGAAGACACCTATCGGGCGCTTACCGCCGTCGATTCCGCGCTGGTTCTGATTGACAGCGTGAACGGTGTGGAAAAGCAGACGATCAAGCTGATGGAAGTCTGCCGGATGCGCCATACGCCCATCATTACGTTTATCAATAAGATGGATTTGGATGGTCGTCCCGTTTTGGACTTGCTGGATCAGATTGAATCGGTGCTGAAAATCAAGGCGATTCCTTTTACCCTTCCGATTGGCGTCGGGAAGCTTTTCAAGGGCGTCTATTCCATTGCGGACAACACTTTCAACGTGTATAATGAAAAGTCGGGGCATCAGGAAATTCTCCAGATGACGGGTCCCGACGATCCGAGGCTTGTGGAATTGTGCGGTGAAAACTGGGTGAAGCCGTTCCGGGAAGAATACGACATCGTTACGGGAGGAATGGATCCCTTTGACCATGAACTTTTTTTGAAAGGCGAAATGTGCCCGGTTTTCTTTGGCAGCGCCGTGAACAATTTTGGAGTCCGTCAGCTGTTGAACGCTTTTGCGAGTCTAGCGCCGGCGCCTATGCCGCGGGAAACGGACAAGCGGATGGTGGAACCCGGAGAATCGGATTTCAGCGGTTTTGTTTTTAAAATCCAGGCGAACATGGACCCGAAGCACCGCGACCGGACGGCTTTTTTGCGTATTTGCTCCGGGGAATTCCAGCGCGGGGACAAGGTTTTTCACGTGCGTTCAGGGCGGGAAATCCGGCTGGCGGCTCCGACGGCGTTTTTGGCGAAGGACAAGGAAGTCATCGATACCGCTTGGGCGGGAGACATTGTGGGCATTAACGACCCCGGCCTTTTCCATATCGGCGATACGCTGACGAAAGGCGAAAAAATCAATTTTTCGGGCATTCCGGATTTTGCTCCGGAATTCTTTGCGCGCGTCTCCCTTTTGAATCCGCTCAAGTCGAAGCAGCTTGCGAAAGGGCTCAAGGAATTGACGGAAGAGGGCGCGACCCAGCTTTACCAGCCTTTTAAATCGGCGATTCCCGTGATTGGCGTCGTTGGCGAATTGCAGTTTGACGTGCTAAAATTCCGCTTGATGTCGGAATACGGCGCAGACGTTTCCTTGGATCGCATTCCCTCTTACGGGGTTCGCTGGATTGTCGGGGATGCCGCCGAAGTGGACAAGTTCGTGGACGAAAACGGCGTCGATTGCATGCGGGACAAGGAAGAACGCTTTGTGTGCCTGTTCCCGAATGAATACCGCTTGAGTCTGGCGATGAAGAATTTTCCGAATCTCCAGTTCCGGGAAACTTCTTTGGGGTAAATGGGACGGGGGACTTTATGAAATGGCATTCCGTTTTCAAATGGGCCGTGTGGCTGGTCCTTTTAACACTTGCGGCGTGCAGCAATTCCAAAAAGCAGCAAGTTCCCGCAGAAGAGTCGCCTTCCGTTCCGATTGTCGAACAGCCGAAGCCCGCAGAAATTCCGGAGCTTCCGGCATCCGCTCCAGAAGAAACCCGCACGGACAAGGCGGACACTTCGGAGGTTTCCTTTTTGGCGATAGGCGACGTGCTTTTTCACACGCCCCTTTTCAAAGCCTGCAAGGAAGATTCGGCGTTTTGCCATTTTGAATATGTGTTCGCTCCGTGGGAAAAGGATATTGCGGCTGCGGACATTGCGGTCGTCAATCAGGAGACCATATTTGTCCCGCGCAGCGATGGGTATGCGTCGTATCCGAGTTTCGGTTCTCCGGAAGAAGTTGGGCTTGCGGAAATCGCTGCAGGGTTTGATTTGGTGACGCACGCGACGAATCATACAATCGACCGGGGCGAAAAAGCGGTGGATTACACCATCGGCTTTTGGAAGGACAAGTCCGCCAAGGCGTTGGGAATTCATGCGACGGAAGCGGACCGCGATTCCGTTTTCGTTTTGGACAAAAAGGGAATCCGTTTTGCGTTTGTCAATTTCACTTATGGTTTGAACGGACAAAAGCTGCCTGCGGATCGCCCCTATCTGGTGGACCTTCTGGATTCCGGAAATCTCTGGTTGAAACCGATTCAACGCGCCGATTCCCTTGCGGAAGTCACCGTGGCGTTCCTGCATTTTGGAACGGAGTATGTGGAATTGCCGTCTCCCGAAGCGATGCGGCAAGCGGAACTCGCGATTGATGCGGGGGCGGATATTATCGTGGGAACGCATCCGCACGTGATTGAGCCTTATGGCGTTTATACGACAAAGGCGGGAAACCGCGCTCTGGTCTATTGGTCTCTCGGCAATTTCGTTTCGAACCAGCAGCAGCTGGAAACAAATCTGGGCGGCGTGGCGAAATTCACCGTGCGCAAAATCCAAACGGCGGATTCTTCGAAAATCGAAATTACGCAGGCTCTGTTTGAAGGTTCTGTCACGCAGCAGGAAGTGGGGAATTATCATGCTGTGCCGCTTTCGGCGTATTCGGATTCCCTTTCTCAAAGGCATCTGCTCAAGGCGAAAGTTCCCGCTTTCAACTTGGAAAACTTGCAGGCGCACTTCCAGAAAAATTTGGAAAATGCCAAAAATTGCCAGACCGAAGATCCGGCGGGACATTTGCCCCTCGCCATTGGCAATCCCTCTTTTAAAAAGTGATTTTGTTTATCAAGGAGATTCTATGAAGTCCGTTCCTATCACTCTTCTTGCCGGTTATCTCGGAGCCGGAAAGACCACGCTTTTGAACCATGTTTTGAACAACCAGCAGGGTTATCGGGTTGCGGTCATCGTCAATGACATCGGCGAAGTGAACATTGACCAGACGCTCATTGAAAAAGGCGGAAACGTGCAGCAGAAAGATGCCGTTGTCCCGCTTTCGAATGGTTGCATTTGCTGCACCCTGAAAACGGATCTTTTGGAACAGATTGCGCAGATTCTGGAACAGGGCAAGTTCGATTACATTCTGATCGAAGCGAGCGGCATTTGCGAACCGCTTCCCATTGCGCAGACGATTACCCTGATGGGTTCCAAGCTGAAAAGTCGGGACGGCAAACCGCTGCCGTGCCACTTGGACGGGATTATTTCCGTGGTGGACGTATTGCGCCTGGCGACGGAATTTGGAGCCGGGGAAAAACTTCTGGACGAGAATATGGACGAAGAAGACGTGTCCAGCCTGCTCGTGCAGCAGATTGAATTTTGCAACACGATTGTCCTGAACAAAGTGGACAGCATTTCCGCGGAAGATCTGAAGCACGTTCGCGCCGTCGTCCGCGCCTTGCAGCCCGAAGCCAAAATGATCGAAACCAATTTTGGCAAGGTGGAAATGGCGGATATTCTGGATACGAAGCTTTTTGATTTTGCCAAGGTTTCCAATTCGGCGGCGTGGGTCAAACAGTTGAACGAACCCGAAGAAGAGGAAGAAGGGGAGTCCGAAGAATATGGCATCGGCACTTTTGTTTATCGGGAACACCGTCCGTTCAATCGGGAAAAGCTGGAAGCGTTTTTAGACGATTATCCGAACAGCATTATCCGGACCAAGGGACTTCTTTGGTTTGACGACGACCGCACCTATTCTTATCTCTTTGAACAGGCGGGAAAGGATGCGAGCGTTCATTGTCTGGGACGCTGGATTGCCTCGCTGAACAAGGGGGAACAGGAACGCGCCTTGGAAGAGGAACCCGAAGTCCGCAAAATGTGGGATGAAAAATACGGCGACCGTGAAATCCGTCTTGTCTTTATCGGGCAACGCATGGATAAGGCGGAAATCGTCCAGTCCTTGAACGCGTGCTTGGGCGAATAAAAACTTTCGGGAATTATGGACAATCTTCCGCCAAACGTTCTCAATTAAAAATTTTTTCAAAGTGTGAACATCTTTTTCGCAAAGTGGAACTCTTTTTTTCAATACAGGAATTTCTTTTCCACAAGGAAAATTTCTTCTCGCAGACTGCGAGGTGCTCGCTTTAGCAAAGGCTCCCTTCCAGGGACAATTCGTCTAAAAGAGTAAAACTCTTAAGACTCATGGGCAGCCCCTTTTTCCTTCACCCTATCCCCCGCCACGCTTGGCGGGGGGAAATTTTAGATTCTGGGGCGGAATGAGATATGTTACTTCGCGAAAGGGGGAACTCGGTTATCAGTTCCGACTCCCAACTTCCAACTAATCACTGATCACTAGTCGCTAACCATGGTTCGACTAGTTCGACAAGCTCGCTAACCGACGGTCCCTGAGTTTATCGAAGGGCACCAACCAAGCAAATCGAGGTGGAATTTTGTATCTAAATCCCAAATATTCCGATAAAAGAAAATAGCGAAACACGGAGTTTCGCTATTTTTATATCCACCGGACGTTTCGGCAATTCAAAAGAAGTGCCGCCCGCGATAGAAAATTACTCCTCTTGGGAGGTTCCGAGTTGTCGAAGCATTTCGAGCAGGGTCTGCACGCCGAATCCCGTCGCTCCGTAAGAAGTGTATTTCCAGGCTTGCGTCGTGTAGGCGGGACCCGCGATATCGAAGTGCGCCCATTTGACATCTTCGGGAACAAATTCCCGCAGGAACAGGGCGGCGAGAATAGCCCCGGCGCTTTTTCCCACATTGGAAAGGTCCGCATAATGGTCTTCGAGTTCTTTGAAGTATTCGTCTTCAAGCGGCATCTGCCAGAACTTTTCGCAAGCGGCGTTGCCTGCCTGAATGACTTGTTTCGCCAATTCGTCATCGTTGGCGAAAAATCCCGCGATGCTGGGTCCAAGAGCCCGAACCATGGCTCCGGTAAGGGTTGCCAAATCGATAATGTGGGTTGCTCCGCTTTCGGCTGCGGCGCAAAGACCATCCGAAAGAACCAGGCGGCCTTCGGCATCCGTGTTGCCAATGGCGACTGTTTTGCCGTTCTTGGCCGTAAAGATGTCGCCGGGCAGCATGGCTCCCGAACCGATGCGGTTTTCGGCAAGGCAAAGATAGGCCGACATTTTCACGGGGAGTTTGAGTTCGGCTGCGGCGCAGATGGCGGCAAGGGCAGCAGCCGCTCCGCTCATGTCGCTGATCATTTCCTGCATTCCGCGGGCGGTTTTTAGGGAAATGCCGCCGGTGTCAAAGGTGATTCCTTTTCCGACAAGGGCCAAGTGGACGTTGTCCGCGGCGTTTTTGGGATTGTAGCTGAGCTTGATCATGCAGGGTTCAAATCGGCTGCCGCTGCCTACGGTCAAAAGACCGTTGAATCCGTTTTTGGCAAGAATTCGAGAATTGAGAATCGTGATCGAGAGTCCCGGAACCCGGTGAGCCTCTTGAATGGCAGTTTTGGCGAAGGCGTCCGGATTCAATTCGGAACCGGTCGTATTCACCCAGTTTTTGCAAAGGCCGATGTAATGCTGTTCTACGGCAACTTCGGCGGCAATCTTTTCAAAATCCTTGGCCCGGGAGTCCGCTTCGATTTCATAGGTGACGCAGAAATTGTCCGGAATTTTGCTTTTGTATTTGGAAAAATGGTAATCGCTGTAATAAATGCCGTGGAGAATCGCTTTGAATTGTTCGTCGGCGGCGTCGGCAAGAAGAAGCTTGACGGTTTTAAATTGCTTTTGGCTTGCGCGCTTCCCCAGCCTGTAGCCTGCCATCCGGAGTTGATCCAGCGCAGAAAGCCCGCGGTCTTTGGCGGCGTCGATGAAAATGGTCTTGTGTCCGTCGATGTCTGCAATGTCCGAGTCCTGGGAAATGCCTTTGGCGACTTCGGAAAGAAAATGGGAAACCTGGATTTCTCCATTTTCGCTCAGCACAGAAGAAAATTGGATCGCTTTTTTGACGAAGAAAAGAGCGTGGGCGTCTGTATTGTCGGTAACGTGTTTAGCAATTTTGATCTTTATCATGTTTTTAAAAATAGAAATTTATCGGGTGTTGCGAAAATTTCTTGGTGAAGGGCGCGAGGGCGAAAAACGTCTTATGCCAAACAAAAAAGCCTGCTCGCGGAAGTCCGTTGCGCAGGCCGTTTGTCATTTTGAAATTCGTTATTTGATGGTCGTTGTAAAGCGCAGGGCGACGGCGACATCGTCAAGTTCTTTTTCGCTGAAAACATTGAATTGCGCTTTTGTGCGTCCGTAGGATTTGACCAGTCCGACCGTCCAGGCGAAATCGTCGGCATCGGCATTCAGTTCGTCGCGGTTGCCGACGTGTTCCAATTCAAACATCAGATGGTCGAGGAATCCCATCGTGGGAATTTCCAGGCCGACGTAAAAAGGAAGATGCTCGGAGCCTTGTGCGTATTCCGGTTTGATGGCGTTGCCCGCGGCGATGCTTTCTGCGTTCACGTCGCTGTCTTCGGTGGTTTTAATGTAGGCGATTTCCCCGTAGATCCGCAGATTTTTGACGAAGGAATAAGAAAGGTATCCGGCGACACGATGTGTCTGGGTGGCCGGCTGGTTCATGGCGTCAAGGGCGTTTACGCGGTAGGCGACGGCGATTTCCAGCGGGAAGCTGAATTTCAGGCGTTCTTCCACGCGGACATAGCCGGTGTTGAATTGATTGTCGGAAGTGGCGAGCATCGCCTTGAAAGCGGACGGTCCGAAGTTCCAGCCGAGTTCAAAAGCGTCATGCGAATAATCGCGCATCATCATGCCGCGGCGGTTGAGTGCCGGATCGACATAGGTACCGAAATTGCCGGAATTGCTCCAGTCGGTTTTCCAATGTCCGAGTTTCAGGTTCAGCGCATGATCCCCGAGACGGTATTTGTAATTGGCCCAATAGAGGTCGGCGAGAAATTTGTCGTATTCCTTGCCGTTGATTTTATTCCCGAAATGCGGACCGAACATGCGAATCATGATTTGGGCGTCAAAATTTTCGGATTTGTACATTCCGCCGAGATTGGCGCGGAACCAGAAGGATTCCAGACCGTCGTCGTTATTGTTGGCGACCGCCTGCGTCTGGATATTTCCTTTAAAGGCAAAGTTTTCGGCGATATCCGCTGCAAATGCGTTCACGGAAAAGGCAAAAGCGATGGCAGCAGTTGTTTTGAAAATGTTCTTCATTTCAACTCCTTGAAAAGGCGGGTAAAATTTATTAAAAAAGGAAGGCTTTGGGGCGGGAATGGCATTTTTTAGTGGGGAAGTCATCTTTTTCAAAACGTGAATTTCTCTTTCGCAATAAAAATTTTTCTCGCGGACTTGGATATTTCTTTTGCAGGAAATAAGTTGCACGAACACTTGCTGAGTTAAAAGAAGTACAAAAGGGCGCAAAAAACCGGTCCCATACGGGACCGGCAAAGATTTCCTTTTTAAGATATGCGACTAGTCTTTCTGGAAAGGTACCAGTTCCACGCGGCGGTTCTGGGTGCGGCCTTTCTTGGTTTTATTGTCTGCAATCGGCTTGCTGGAGCCGAAGCCGACGGCGCGCACTCTGTCGCTGGAAATGCCTTTCTTGACGAAGTAATTGACGACTGTTTGCGCACGTTCCTGAGAAAGCTTGTTGTTCAATTCCTCGGAGCCGGTGTTGTCCGTATGTCCCTGTACTTCCAGATTGGCTTGCGGAATCTGGTTCAACAGGCGAACGATGTCGTCCAGAGTTGCATAGGACGCTTTTGTCAGTTCCGCCGAGTTGGATTTGAATTGGATTCCCTGTTTCAACTTGCTGAGGTCCTGCTTCTTATTTACAGGGCATCCCTTGTTGTCGATTTTTACGCCGGGCAGGGTATTCGGGCATTTGTCCGAAATATCGGGTACGCCGTCCTGATCGCTGTCGAGCGGGCATCCTGTGGAATCCACCGGTTCGCCTTCCTGGGAATTGGGGCACTTGTCGAAGGAATCGGGCACGCCGTCCTTGTCTCCGTCGAGCGGGCATCCCAACGTATCGACCGAAACGCCTTCCTTGGTATTCGGGCATTTGTCAAAGGAGTCCGCCACGCCGTCCTTGTCGCTGTCGGCGGGGCATCCCGTGGAATCGACCGTAATGCCTTCTTTGGAATTGGGGCACTTGTCAAAGGAATCGGGCACGCCGTCCTTGTCGCTGTCGAGCGGGCATCCCGTGGAATCGACCGAGACGCCTTCCTTGGTATTCGGGCACTTGTCAAAGGAGTCCGCCACACCGTCCTTGTCGCTGTCGGCGGGGCATCCCGTGGAATCGACCGTAATGCCTTCTTTGGTGTTCGGGCATTTGTCGGCGGAATCGGGGACGCCGTCCTTGTCGCTGTCAAGCGGGCAACCTGTGGAATCAATCGAAGTTCCTTCCTGGGTGTTCAGGCACTTGTCAAAGGAATCGGGGATGCCGTCCTTGTCGCTGTCGAGCGGGCAACCGATGGAATCGACCGCCACGCCCTGTGGCGTATTCGGACATTTGTCCTGGAAGTCGGGAATCGAGTCCTTGTCGCTGTCGAGCGGGCAGCCCTTTTCGTCGATAGGAGCATCCTTCGGGGTGTGCGGGCAAAGGTCTTTTTTATCGTCGATACCGTCGCCGTCGCTATCCTTGGGCGTGGAGCCGCCGAGTCTCCAGCCGATTAACGCAGACACTCCGTAATGCGCTTCGTTCTGGACGTAGGTTTTGGATTTGATGCCGTCTTCGCTTTCGTGATAGATGGAGAAGCCATGTCCCTGCTCCATTTCCTTTTCGGTATCGAATGTCGGGTTGTTGAAATTCTTCAGGCCGATGTCCAGACCGAGAGCCACGTCGATATGGTAAGGCAGATGGAAGCGCACACCGGGAGTCAGCACCATCGGATCCAGATCATAGGGCATTCTGGGGATGTGGGTTTCTTCGATGCGGGTTTCCGCGTTGAATTCCAAGAAGGCATCCAACAGGGGGTTGATGATGTAGTTGGCGGCGGCTCCCCAAATCAGGGTGTTTGCGCCGTAGTCGATGGTCGCGACATAGCCCGCGTAGGCGTTGAAGCGCAGAGGAACGTCGATTTTCGTCAAGTCCGCGGTTCCGATAAGGCTAGCCGAGAGGATGATCTGGTCGGCGGTGAATGCCTGCGTCGCACCGTCGTTCATGTACCAGACGTGACGGACTCTGGCTCCGTAGCCGGTTTCTCCGGTCGGAACGGACATCTGCAAAAGCAATGCCACTTGGAACGGATTGCTCTCTTTCAGGAAGGGCGCGCGGATTTTGGTCCACAGTTCCAGATCGCCGAAACCTGCAGCCCAGAGTTCTGCCGCCCCCGCCATTCCATCGTCGATATGGTCGTAGTAGTAGGGCATCGAAAGGCCGATATCCAAGAAGGGAAGCAGGCCGACTGCCGCATACAAGTTGAAATCAAAGGATGGGGAATTTTTGGGCATTGCGTAGGTTTTTCCGTTTACGGAATAAATACCGCCGCGGGACATTGCCCAGCTGTCGAGAGTTCCGCTCATTCCCAAACCGGCACTGACTCCCCATTGACCCAATGTCCAAGCGTTTTGCTGATGAAGCCCATCGCTTCCGCCTTTTAATCCGCTCTGCGCCATGCTAACCGCAGCCGCTAAAAGCACGACGGACGTTACTTTTTTTAGATTCATTGAATCCTCCTTATAATAATCGCGCAAAATATAAAAAAATGTGTTTTTTTCAATTTGTTCGGTTAAAATATGGTGACGAAGCGAAATGGAATGTGACAGCGAACAAAGCCCGCTTGGCGAATAGGCTGGCTTGTGGATTTAGCGTTTTGAAATGGCCGGGTGAAATTAGCGGACGATGATTTTTTTGATGCCGAAACGGGGAATACCCACCAGGTAAATTCCCGGCCTGAAATTTTGGACGGAAATGCTTTCGTTGGGGGAAAGCGAAGGCTGGCTGTAAAACTCTTTGCCGTTGATGTCAAGAATCCGAAGGGATGCACTCTTGGAGGAATGCGTCATCCGCAGGGTCTTGCCGTTTACGACGACCGAGAACGTCGGGCGTTGCGGAATCGTTTTTAACGGAAGCGGTAAAAGTTTGGAGGGAGTCTCGTCGTAGCGGGTGGCGAGAGCCATTAGGAACCAGATGGAATGGGGAAGCCACTGTTCAATTCAGAGCCAGTTTTGGCCCGTTTTCACGTGAAAGCCGTGGTTCGACAAGCGGTTACCGAGCTTGCCGAGGTGCACCAACCGGCGGTCCCTGCCCTTCGGCAGGCTCAGGGACCGATTGGGTGTCGGAACTGATTACTGATAACCGAGTTCCCCCTTGCGAAAGAAAAAGCCCCGTTTGAAAAAATTCCCCCTTCTCGCTATGGCGCAATATCCAATCCCACCCCACAAAACCAAAACTTCCAACTACAAAGCGTGGCGGGGGATAGGGTGAAGGGAAAAGGGGCCGCCCATGAGTCTTAAGAGTTTTACTCTTTTAGACGAATTGTCCCTGAAAGGGAGCCTTTGCTAAAGCGAGCACCTCGCAGTCTGCGAAAAGAAATTCCCCTTCTGAAAAGGAAATTCACGCTTTGAAAAAAAATTATTTGAGGGTATTTGGAGGAAGATTGTATATAATTTCCAAAAAAACACCTTGCCGAAGCAAAGTGTTTTTGAAAATTCCTGTTTTCGTCGGAAGAATTTTACTAACGGGAGTAGTATTCCACCACGAGCTGTTCTTGGAGCTGAACCGGAATTTGACCACGGAGCGGAGTCGCTACGAGTTTGCCTTCCATTTTGTCCTTATCCACAGCCAGATATTCCGGAGCTGCCGGCGCATTGTCGATGGCTTCCTTGATCTGGACGTGGTTTTTGGAACGTTCGCGGACGGCGATCACGTCGCCGGCCTTTACGAGTCGGCTCGGAGAATAGCTGCGGACGCCATTTACGGAGAAATGGCCGTGGGCAACATACTGGCGTGCGGCAAAAATGGTGCGCGCAAAACCCATGCGGAAGACGAGGGCGTCCAAGCGGGTTTCGAGAAGAACCATCAGGTTGTCGCCTGCAGAACCGTCACGACGGTTGGCTTCGGCATAAGTCTTTGCCATCTGGGCTTCGGAAATGTTGTAGGTGAAGCGGAGACGCTGCTTTTCGACAAGCTGCTGCTTGTAAACGGAAGCGGACTTCTTGCGGTCTTGGCCGTGCTGACCGGGACCGAACTTACGACGGTCCAGAACCTTTTGGGTTTTAGGGGTGATTGCAAGCCCGAGAGAGCGGGCAACCTTGGCTTTGGGTCCACGATAGGACATTGTTACCTCGAAAGGAAGCTCTTTAGTTAAAACCGTTTTGCTGGCAGAGCTTGGCTCGGCAAAACGGTGTGCGAAATATAGAAAAATTATTCGTTGATGTAAACGGTGATTGTGTCGCGAGCTCGCGGATCGGCTTTGCTTTCCGCAATCAGGTGGAAAGTTTCACCGATGGCTTCGTCATTTTCGGTGATGACGACATTGTTTGCGCTTAAAAGCTGGTCCGAACCTTTGGACTTGCAGCTTTCCATTGAATAGGCGGACTGGATGTAGGCGAGATCTTCGCAGGGCATATACCAGCGGGCGAGGTTGCTCACGTCCGAGGGCTCTGTGCGGAGGGAAAGCGACGCAAAGTGGAGCGTGTCGCCAAGGCTCCTTGAATACTCCGTGATAACTTTGTCGAGTTCTTCGTCGTAGAAGTAGAATTTGGTCACGTAGTTCAAACGCTGGATCATCGTATGGAGAGTCAGGATCTGGCTGCTTGTCTGCGGCGGGGAGTTCAAGCGGATGTAATGCAGATAGTAGTCGCCGTCTTTAGGCGCGATAAACTGCGGGCGGGTTTCGGTAATGGTGGAAATGGAATCGCCTTCGCTGTCGAGTATCGTGTAAGTGGCGGGGTAGCTGGCATCGGAGAAGTAGCCTTCGATGCTGTGGTAAATCTGGAGGGTGTCGCCTTTGGAAAGCTTTGCCAGCCACACGTATTGTTCTTGGCGCAGATAGTATTTGGCGGCGTCGTTTTTGGGACGGACGATGGTGAGCGTGTCGCCGACTTTCTGGATGGAATCCGGCAGGGCGAAGTATTCTCCCTTTTCCAAATCGCGGCTGGTCGTTTCAATGGTGAAATAACCGTAGTAGCCCGTCTGGTAGTTGGGGAATTTTTGCGGACGGATGGCGACGGAATACTCTTCGTCTTTTTCGGGCAGAATCTGTTCGTTTACGGAAAGTCCCGAAGCGAGGGTCGAAGATTTGCTGCGAAGGACGATTTCATCGAGAGACTTGCCGAATGCTTTGATGTTGATGCTCTTGCCCGTGGATGCTGAAAATCCGGCGAGTGCGCTGTCGCTTGAATTGCCTAGCAGGAAGACGCCGCGAATGGTGTCGCCCGGTGAAAGTTCCAGCCGGGTGGTATCGCCGACGTAGCGGTAGTAGCCGCTCTGGATTTCAGCGGCAATGCGGATGGAAAAAGAAGAATCCCGGTCCGTGCTGATGCGGGGAATATCCACATAGTAGAATCCGGAGTTTGCCGTTGTGACGAAAATGACCGAGGAATAATCGGCGGTGTCCAGCTTGGCGTACAAATTCTGCGTGTTGTAGGTCGTGTCTCCGTTTGCGTCCGTCCAAAAATATTCCGGGTAGAGAATTTCACCCGCTTCTTCCCGGACGAACAGGGAATCGGCGTCGCCTCCCGTCTTTTTCGCTATAATCCGGATGCGCGAACCTTGAGGGAGTTCTCCTAAAAACAGCTTGCAGGAAGAGAAGAGGGAATCGCGGGGAGTTATGCGGAGCGTGTCCGCGGTGAGCGTGTCCGCATAGAGGACGTCGAGGCGGTTGGAATAGGAACTGGACGAAACGGACGACGAGGATTCCGAAGAAGAGGACTCTTCACTAGCGGAGGAGCCGCTGTCGCTTCCGCAACCGATGAGGGAGAGGGCGAAAATTGCCGGAATGAATTTGAAAAATGCGTGCTTCATATCTGCCTTAATTCAGGATGTAGAATTTTTCTTCGCGGGAGAAGGATTCTCCGGAGACTTTCAAGGTGTATTTGCCCGTCGGGAAGCTTTTCGCCTTGAACTTGAAGGGGTATTTGGTCTCGCTCTTGAGTTCCCGCCCGCAAATCTGCTGGATGAATTTGCCGGATTCGTTGAAAATTTCGATTTTGACGAATTGCGGTTCGCCGATGGTCAAATCGAAATCGCATTCCAGTGTCACGATGTCGATGTGGACTTTGGAAAGCTGGATGGCGCTTTCCGTGGTGATGCCGCTGACCGTACGGTTGGAATCGAAATAGCTGATGTAGAGGGCGGGGGCGAGTGCCTTGCCGGCGTCGCGCGAATAGACGAAATAGCTGGAATCGCTGGGGGCGACTGCGGAAAGGATGAACGTGAAAATTTTCGATTTGTGCTTGCGCTTCATGAAGTCTGTCAAGTTCGTCGTCTTGATGAACGTTCCGAAGGGGGAATCCGGTTTGGGCGAAATCGTGCCGAGGTAGCTTGTGTATTTGGGGTCAATGCCACCGCCGCGCGCCTTGCGGGGAATGTAAGCGCCGCCGGGACCGTCCTGATTGGCGGGGGCGTTATACCAGGTCATTTCGCTTTCCTGCCAGTCCGCGGGAAGGATGCCGTCTCCGAAATCCTTTCC
Source organism: Fibrobacter sp. UWS1 (assembly GCF_002300445.1). Lineage (NCBI taxonomy): Bacteria > Pseudomonadati > Fibrobacterota > Fibrobacteria > Fibrobacterales > Fibrobacteraceae > Fibrobacter > Fibrobacter sp. UWS1. The sequence continues at coordinate 311,960 of NZ_NSGW01000001.1, read as the reverse complement.
CGGCTCTTCGAGAAGCCCGAAGACATTCCACAGGACGGGCTTCTTTTTGTCTTTATAGCGGGGATCCGGAGGCATCTGGAGTTGCAACGCCGCGTCGGATATGGGGCCTGGAACTGCGGACACGTCGAACTTGAGGTAGATCTTGGCGCTGGCCCCTTCTTTGCTGTAGCCGATTTGCAGAAGCGAGTCGTCGCCGTGCGGGGAATAGCCGTCGAATTCCGAAACCCAGGTGTCCATGCCGCGTCCCGAAGCAACGCCGTTTCCGCTGTGGTCTTTGGTGGTCGTGCGCAGGTCAAAAACGTAAATGCGGGAAGTGTCGCTGCTCTTGAACTCGCCGTCGTCCGCGGTAAAGGCGATGTTGTATCTGCCGCTGTAAGAGAACGACACGTCTGTTTCGTAATCCTTGTCGTTGGAAAATACGACGCGTCCCGGTCCGGAAATTTTTTTCCATTGGACGGGATCTTTGCAAAAGCCTTTGCTCCCGCGTCCGTCGTCATAGACCCTGCCGGAGAACTTGGCGATGCCGCTCTGCAAAAGAATCATGTCGTCTGCGCCTTCCACTTCGGGCGGCTCGTTGCTGCCGACCTTGGGAATGTAGCCGACAAAAAGCGTCATCATGGTTCCGCCGGACGGATTTTTGAGCAGGTTTTCGGAAAAGAGGGTCTGCGTGATGCCGTTCCGAGTTTCTTCGGCAATCTTGGGGAAGGCGTTCCCTTGAATGAGGGTCTCGCGGAGGCCTTCGACGGAAATGCTCGCCGAGTCATTGATGAACATCGGGGCGTATTTCGCCTTGCGGTTGGAAATGACGTGGACGCCGACCAGTTCCGCTTCGCCGTGCTTCCGGTTGTGCAAAACCGTATTTCCGTTGTTCGCCGTCAGTCCGAGAATCCATAGAGTGCCGCCGTTGTTTACAATTTTCGTCTTGCGGTCGTTGTCCATGTAAAGGCTGCGTCCCCAGACGTGTTGCCGGTTGATTTCCATCTGGTTTATCGCCACGTCTTCCAGGTAGAGATCGCCCGCGCCCTGCTCCGCGCTTTCGTATTCCTTGACTTTCATGTTTTTGAGAATCAGCGCCTGCGGGGACTTGTGGACGATTCCTGCGCCGAACTCGCCGAACCTTTCGATGGTGATTTCCTTGAATGCGCTGCTCTCGATGATGAATTTTCCCGTGCCGTCGATGGTCGCTTCCGTTCCGATGAGACGCCGGACTCTTTTGCGGATGTGGATGTCCTTGTTAATCGTATAGCGTCCGCCGGGAGTGAAGTAGATGGTCTCTGCGCCGTCGTCAATCGCCTGCTGGATGGCTTTGGAGTCGTCGGAACCCGTGCCTTGCGTTCCGCCGTAATCGCCTTGGATTCCCACCCACAAGTCGGCGGTCTGCTCGACGGGGAGCATGGTTTCGGCAACGGAAAGCTTGAAGGAATACTGCGGGGAATGGCAGAGGTTTGTCGGAAGGTCGGAAGAGTATTCGATGATTTCGGAGCCGTCAACTCCTTCACCGGAAGCGGGTCCGCGGTCTTCGATCGCTTTGGCGTATCGGCTGGTGGCGATGTCGCGCGCAAAGAGGAAACCTTCGTTGTAGATGGCGGGGATTTTGGCCTTTTTCTTGCCGGTGTATTCCAGTGCGCCGCCGAGCATCGTGAGAAGGGCGTTTTCACCGAAGTTGGCGACGGCGGGAACCGCGTTGCGGCTGCGGAGATTGCGGATGGTCAGAACCTGATCGTGGTTTTCGATGCCGTATTTCTTTTGGTCGAGAAGGGTGATGTGTTCAAAAGTCATCCCGTACATGGGGAAGCCGGTGAGAATGCCCACATTGAATCCGCGGATTTCCACGTTCTTGATAAAGAGGGGACCGATATTGTCCGTATAATTCATGTCGATGCCGGCGACGCCGGAACCATCGCCCGAGAAGATTTTCACATTCAGGATGGTCCCCTGGTTGTTGGCGTTAAAGCGGATGCCGATAAGCCCCGGATTGCCTTTGCCCGTGTGGAGAGTCATATCGCGGATGGCGTTCCGATTGTGCGCGAAGTTGCCCATTCCCGTGTAGAGCATCGCCCGGGGAGCGTCCGGATTGTCGTAGCCGTAGGCGTTGTCCTGCATGACAAGATGCGTGCCTCCCATGCTTTCGCCCTGAAGGATGGTCTTGCGGTAGGAATGTTCCTCTTTTTCGGCTTGGGGCCAGCTGAGCTGGCGCGAAATCAGGTAGGTTCCATTGGGCAAATAAATAATGTAGTCGCCGTTAGGATGATCGTCCAGAGCCTGCTGGATGATTTCTGTCACATCGGTCTTGCCGTCGTTTTTGGCATTGTAAGGCGGCAGGGTCACGTCGATGACGCCGGAACCATGCGGAAACTGGACTTGGGCAAAAAGCGTGGAGAAGGATAAGAAAAGGGCAAAAACAGCTAGGCGAAGCACAGAAACCTCGTAAAAGGGAAACCGTGTGACGAATCACACATTTTCAAAAATACATAAAAGCGGGGAAATGCCGTTCCAAAAATTTTAAAAAGCCTTGAGGCGACCTTTAAAAAGGGCTTGGGAAATGCTTCGACTAGTTTGACAAACGGTCCCTGAGCCCGTCGAAGGGCACCAACCGATTTGAAAACGTCATTCCGTGCAGAAACTCGTATTCATCATTGATGTAGCCAGGCGGGCTTCAGACTAATCCATACGTTCATTCAATCGACGGATAGGATTCCTGATCCGAAATGGCTTCGTCCAAATCCTTCAACGGGAACTTCAAAAGGGCTTCCCAATTCGCCACATACAGGGTGTCACCGACGGCAACCATATCAAAAGAAGCGTCGCGAACAAGGCAACTTAGGTGGGAACACAAGTTGCCAAAAAACCATCGCCAGCCCTTTTCCTCATTTCCATAGGGTTCTCCATAGTCACCCATGTAAACATAAGGTGCCGCATCGCTACCTGCAACAAACAAATGTTTTCCATCCGACGCCAAGGAAAAACGGTTAAACGGACCGCTCTTATAAACTCTATGCCCACGATAGGGGTCGGCAAAAGGGTCCGTCGTGTCAATAGTCTCGTTGTAGGTCTCAATGACGCTGTCTATAGGGTTCCACAAGTCCAGACTTTCATCATATTCAAGGATGCTGGTAGAAGAATATTGACCTATAACATAAATTTTATTCTTATGCACTACGATGTCCATAATTCCTTCTGTAGTATCATTTTTATCAACCCATGTCGCCCAGTTGGGAATTGGAGTTTTCTCTATCTTTTTCCAGCTGCCGCCATAGCGCCACATGCCACGGGCACCGCTAATCGTGTACAACTTGCCATTTAGCTCAACCCCCTTGTGGAACTGCATCGGGTTTTCCTTGGGCGAATCGTAGTTATACGTGATATCCACCCATCCGGTATCCGTCTGCATTTTCATCGCAAGCTTTATGGTTTCGTTGCGCTTATCGGTACGGTCCTCGAAGCCGGCGAGGCATACAACGGGGCGGCCTTGGTAAATGGCAATTCCATAGACGTTGTACAAACCGAGCGAATCAAATGGGTGCGCATATATCACGTCCCATGTACTGCGATCGAAATCGTACTTCAGAACCTTGCCGCTAAGCTGGGTCCCGGCATAAAGGCCGGTGGAGTCCCCGTACACGTAACGAATCCACTCGGAACTGACAAGTGCGTCCCAATGAGTCGATCCGATCTTCGAGGCGAACACCCTTGGGGTATTGGTGCCAGGCTCCAGGGAAGTATACTCGTTGCTGGACCAGTAATCGTCAACCAGAACAATCCTGTCGCCGACATGATAAATAGATTTCAGGCCTCCAAACGACTTGGATTCGTCTAGCACCGGGATGAAATCCCCCTTGCGCCAGCCAAAATCCGGATCGTATTCTTTCTCTCTGTAGGCCTGCGTTACCGAAGATTCGTCGAAACAGGCGAACAGAAGCAACGCCAAAAGGAAAACGCACAGATTCTTCATGTCAAATCCTCCATACATACTGGAGATTCAAGAGACTGGGCGCATCGTATGCCTTGCATTCTTCAATGGAAGGTGCTTTCCCGAAAATCACATTTCCTTCGGAAACAGATAAAATAGCACAAATAACAATTTTGCTTTCATAAAGCTTCCTTATTTGCTGGCTAAAAAGCGCAATAAGCTATAAAATTGTTCTCGTCTCGTCAATATTGCGCCTTCAAAATGGAAGAATCTAGCCGAAACGATTTTGTACAACATTCCGTAAGGGAACGATTATGAGGGAGACTGGCGGGGAGCTGGCGCATTTCTGGCGCGAGTGCGAACATCTTGCCGAACACGTGTGGCAGCATACTCGCCATTTCTTTACGTTGTTCTTTTTCTGGAATGCGGGAAGCCTTTGCCGTGATCATCGTTGCGTTGCTGGCTATCGTTCCTCTGAAAGAGCCTTGGTGAAGAGGTTCGCCCTTCGACAGGCGGTTCCTGAGTTTATCGAAGGGCAGGGACCGCCGGTTAGTGATCTTTGACAAGCTCAGCAACTATGGTAACAACTGATAACTAGCCGCTTTCATGCAACTTAGAGGAGGCCTTTTGCAAAAGCCCGAAAAGGCGGGCGGAACGCAAAACGTTCCGCCGAGAGCTTTGACCGTTAGCCGAAAAGATCCGGCATATCGGGATTTTTGGAATCTTCCGGAAGTTCGCCGCCGGTTTCTTCGTCGATTCGGGTAAAGCGTTTCACTTTTTTGGCGGTGAATTTGCTTCCCAGAGCCTTGTAAGTCTTGACGTCGGCCATCACGGTCAGATCGATTTCCTCTTGTTCGACCTTGTGCCCGGACTGGTAATCCATAGTGACTCGGGCACTGTCCGTGCTGAAGAGTTCCACCATGCGAGTGTCCGGATGATCGGAAAGAATGTTGAATTCCGTTGTCGTCGGGCAATTTTCCAGGGTAAAGCGCTTGACCATGTAGCTGAAATTTTCGCCTTCAAAATAGAGGACGGTGAATGTCAGCTCCGGATCGTATTTTCCGATATACAGAATGTCCGTCCCGACGAGAATCGGGTCTTTCATCTCGTGCAGTTTCGTCATGCCGTTTGTGCGGATGGTAATCAGTTTTTCTCCGTCTTCAAATGCGCCGAGGCGGTTGCCTTTGCGCTGCGTACTGACGATGCCGGATACGGTGTCGAAGTAATAGATTTTGGCACCGAGGGTGCTTTCTCCCGCGCTGATCTTCTTGATGGATTTGACCGCATATTTGGTTACTTGGTTGCCCAGCGTGTTGCGGCCTTTGATTTCGGTATCGGCGAAATCCACTTCAAAGTTCAGCTTGATTCGCGGGCGAGGCTTGAGAATCACCTTGACCACTTCGGCTTCGCCGTTCGGATTCGAGGAAATGTAGAGAATCTTCGTTCCCGGTTTTCCTTTGCCCATCGGGTAGTCCTTGTTGCGGGTGACGCCGCCGACGTTGAATCGCTTGATGAGAGCCGGGCCGTCCTTGCCGTCCTGGTAGATGACGTTGTAAATGCGGCGTTCGTCTTCCTTGTTGAATTTTTCCACCAGAAGGATGTCTTTGCCGACAAAATCCTTGTCCGAAACTTTGACGATTTTATAAGTCCCGTCCGCTTTGAATACAATGATGTCGTCGTATTCCGAGACGTCGAACAGGTATTCCTCTTTTTTGAGTCCCGTGCCGACAAAGCCTTCTTTGCGATTGACGTAGAATTTCTGATTCGCCATCGCGACGTGGACGGCATCGACTTTTCCGAATTCCGTAATCTGGGTTTTGCGTTCCCGGCCTGCGCCGTATTTCTTTTCCAGATTTTTGAAATGGTTGATGGTGTATTCGGTGAGGTGTTCCAGATTGTGGTTGATTTCTTCGATGTGGGCGTCGAGCTCTTTCAGAAATTCGTCCGCTTTTTTCCGGTCGAAATGGGAGAGCTTGCGCATCGGGATTTCGACGAGCTTTTCAAGATCCTTGGAGGTCACTTCCCGGCGAAGCTTTTTGACGTAGGGACGCAGGCCTTCGCTAATCCGAAGGAACATGTCTTCCCGGTCTTTCGATTTCTCGATGACTTCGTAAACCTTGTTCTCGATGAAGATCTTTTCAAGGCTTGTCGCGTGCCATTTTTCTTGCGTATGCTGGAGGTCGTTTTCGAGTTCCCATTTAAGCAGACGCTTCGTATGGTTTACGCTCAGCTTCAGAAGTTCCGTGGTCGTGGTGAAGCACGGCTTCTTGTCGATGATGACGCAGGTACATGGGGAAAGCGATTTTTCGCAATCGGTAAACGCGTAGAGCGCTTCGATCATTTTCTGCGGTTCGGAACCCGGCAACAGATGGATGATGATTTCCACGTTCTGCGCGGTGTCGTCATCCACGCGCTTGATTTTGATTTTGCCCTTGTCGTTGGCGGCGACAATCGATTCGATGAGCGAGCCGGTTGTGGTGCCGAAGGGGATTTCGCGGATGACGAGGGTCTTGGCATCCTGCACTTCGATTTTGGCGCGGACTTTGACTTTTCCGCCACGGGCACCGTCGTCGTAATGCGATACGTCAATGGAACCGCCGGTGAAAAAGTCCGGGTAGAGCGTGAATTTTTTGCCTTTCAGATAGGCGACGCTCGCTTCGCAAAGTTCGTTGAAATTGTGCGGAAGAATGTAGGTGGAAAGCCCGACCGCGATGCCATCGACGCCCTGGGCGAGCAGCAGCGGGAACTTGGCGGGGAGGGTTACCGGTTCTTTGCGTGTGCCGTCGTAATTCGGAATCCATTCGGTCGTTTCGTCGTTGAAGAGGACTTCTTGTGCGAATTGGGAAAGGCGCCCTTCGATATAACGCCCTGCCGCCGCGCCGTCGCCGGTGAGCGGATTTCCCCAGTTTCCCTGCGTTTCAATCAGCAGGTCCTTTTGCCCGAGTCCGACAAGCGCCGTATAAATGGACGAATCGCCGTGCGGGTGGTATTTCATCGTGGCACCGACGACGTTGGCGACTTTGATCAGATGCCCGTTGTTCATTTCGGAAAGGGTGTGCAGAATGCGGCGTTGCACGGGTTTCAGGCCGTCTTCAAAATAGGGGACGGCGCGGTCCAGAATGACGTAGCTCGCGTAATCGAGGAACCAGCCGTCGTAGAGCTTTTCCAGATGGTTGGCGTTGGAAAGCCCGAGAATCGCCGTGTTGCTTTGCACTTCGGCTTCGTGGATGTTGGAATCGAGTTCTTTGTTTTCTTCGTTGTTCATGTCGCTCATTACAGTTCCTCCACAGCGCTAGCCCGCAGGTTTTTAACAATGCGTTCCTGTCGTTCGGGGGTGTTCTTTCCCATATAGTAGCCGAGCATTTTTTGCAGGGATGCGTCCGGCGGTGTGACTACGCTTTCAAGCCGCATCGTTTCGCCGATGAATTGGCGGAATTCGTCCGGGTTGATTTCGCCGAGTCCTTTGAAACGGCTGACTTCCAGATCGGCTCCGGCGAGAACTTTTGCCGCCTCGTCCCGTTCGGATTCGTCGTAGCAGTAGAGCACTTTTTTCTTTTTGCTGTTGCGCACGCGGAAAAGCGGAGTCTGCAAAATATACAGGTGCCGTTGTTCCACGAGTTCCGGGAAAAATTGCAGGAAGAACGTCATCAGAAGAAGGCGGATGTGCATGCCGTCCACGTCGGCATCGGTCGCGATAATCACTTTGTCGTAGCGCAGGGAATCCAGACCGTTTTCGATGTCGAGAGCGTGCTGGAGCAGATTGAACTCTTCGTTTTCATAGACGACTTTTTTGGTCAGCCCGAAACTGTTGAGCGGTTTCCCGCGGAGGCTGAATACCGCCTGGTTTTGCACGTTGCGCGCCTTGGTCAGCGTTCCCGAAGCGGAATCGCCCTCGGTCAAGAAAATCATCGTTTCTTTGTGGATGGGATTTTTGACATCGGGCAGGTGTACTTTGCAATCCCGGAGCTTCTTGTTGTTCAGGTTGGCTTTGCGCGCCCTTTCGTTGGCGAGTTTGCGAATGCCGGCGATGTCCTTCCGTTCGCGCTCGCTTTGCGAAATCCGGTCGAGCAGCGCCTTTTCGGCATCGGCATGCTTGTGCAGATAATTGTCCACTTCCGTGGAGACGAAATCGACAATCCAGGTGCGAATCGACGGTCCGTCCGGTGCCGTTGTCGTGCTGCCGAGCTTCGTTTTGGTCTGCGATTCAAAGACGGGTTCCTGGATGCGTACGGCGATGGCCGCAATAATGCAGTTGCGAATATCCGCAGGGTCCAGGTCCTTTTTGTAATGGTCGCGGATGCCTTTGACGAAACCTTCTCGGAACGCTTGCTGGTGCGTGCCGCCCTGGGTCGTGTGCTGGCCGTTTACAAAACTGAAATAGTGCTCGCCGTATTGATTTCCGTGGGTAAAGGCGATTTCGATATCCTTGGTCTTGGAATGGGCGATAGGGTAGCGCAGCGTGTCATCGACTCGACCGGAAAGCAGATCGAGAAGCCCGTCCTTGCTCACGTATTCCTTGCCGTTCATCACCAGGGTGAGTCCGGTGTTCAGGTAGGCGTAATTCCAGATTTTTTCTTCCATGTAGGCGGGAAGAAAGCGGTAGTTCTTGTCGAAAATCGTCGGGTCGGGAGAGAAGATGATTTCGGTTCCGTTCTTTTCGGAGGTTTTGCATTCCCCGTATTCCCTGACGAGTACGCCGCGGCTGAATTCCGCCTTTTTGCATTTGCCGTCCCGGAAACTCTGCACGATGAACTTGTCGGAAAGGGCGTTCACCGCCTTGGTGCCGACGCCGTTCAGGCCGACGGATTTTTGGAACGCTTCGGAGTCGTATTTGCCGCCGGTGTTCATTTTGGAAACGCAGTCGATGACTTTTCCGAGCGGAATGCCGCGCCCATAGTCCCGGACATGGACTTCGCGATCCTGGATTTCGATTTCAATCCGTTTTCCCGCGCCCATCACAAATTCGTCGATGGAGTTGTCGATAATTTCTTTTGCCAGAACGTAAATGCCGTCGTCGGGGCTTTGACCGTTGCCCAGCTTCCCGATGTACATTCCCGGGCGCATCCGGATGTGTTCGTGCCATTCCAGCGATTTGATGTTGTCTTCGGTGTATTTGACTGCCATAGTAATCCTTAATCCTATAACCCTAAATCTCGATTTTTCTGAAAACGAGCCAAATATGGATAAATTTTCTCTCCGTACCGGGGGAGAACCCGGAGTTCCGGTTCGATTTTCGCAAAAGATAATAAAAATTTTCTGTCGCGAAGTGCTTTTTTGTGCATTATTCAAGAAGGTTTGTGGAAAGAATGGGGAAATCGCAGGCGGAGCTTGGGGAGGCGTTTGGGAAAATTTACGGGAGAAGCGGCTTTGAAGACGGCAAGAAGTGAGCGTCTCCGACTTTTCAGAAAATCGGGACGCTACGAGAAGGACTGCGGGATTTTGGTCTCCGTTGAAGTATATTTCAGCTCCGGCAAGGCGAATCGGATGACGCAACTCGCCTGGTGAAAAGGAGTGTTTATGAAAACTTGGAAAACGATGCTGGCTTTGACGGCGGCTTGGGGAGTGCTGGCTTTTTCTCATGCCATCGTGCCCAATAAACTGGTTTCGGGCGGTCTTCCCGCTTATACGGGAACGGGTTCGACGGATTATTTGACGGACGGCTTTCTCACCAACTGGAAAAGCTCCTCCGCAAAGGAAATCGCCATTCACGTGGGGCAGGGTCCGGAAAAGCTCCTCGTCAACTGGGAATCTTACGGCGATTGCGCTTGGGCTGTCGATTTTACGTCCGGTTGCGGGCATAGCGGCGTCGCCCTTTCAAATTTCAAAATTTTGACTTCGGCGAATTCCTCCGACGGATTTGACGGAGACTGGGAAACGGCGGCGACCATCCAAAACAATCCGGTCATGGCACGGGGCGTACAAATCGATTTTGCCGGAAAATCCTGGTTCAAATTGCAGAGCGAAGGAGATGTCGGGCAGATTTTGGAAATCGAAGCGTTCGATATGACGGAAGGCGGCACGGACACCTGGTTTTTCATGGGCACGAGCATCAGCCAGATGGGACTCAAACAGCAGGAAACGGATTCGACGACGGCGCAGCTCATTCACGCGCGCTTTCCAGAATACACGCCGGCGATGCTTCGCGGAGGCATTGGCTGCATCAACAGCGCGGAAGTGGTCGAACACTTGGGCGATTATCTGGAATATGCGGGAAACGTGAAATACTGGGCGATTGAAATGGGGACGAACGACGCCTGGGGCGGCGGCGACTGGAATCTTTCGACATTCGTCGCGAATATGCAGACGATTATCGATTCCGCCAAAGCGCACGGCATTACGCCGGTTATCGCCCGAATTATCGCGACGGATTCCGTCAAAGCGGGTTGGCAAATCCATCCCCGTTTTTTGGAAGCGCTTGACAGCCTGGTCCGGGAAAACGGGCTTCCGCAAGGTCCCGATTTTTACACCCACTTTTTGGAACACCCGGAATGGATTGGCAGCGACGGCGTGCACCCGGAGGCGAATAGCGGAGGAAAAGCGATGCATCGCCTGTGGGCGGAAGCGCTCTCCCCTCTCTACGAAAAAAGCGACTCTTCGGAAACAGCCCTTGCTTCAAATTTCACTCGTTTTGCAGTCCCGCAAGTCAGCGTGCAAGGCAAAAATATCACGCTCTCGAACGTGGAGAAAAATGCGTCCGTCCGTCTCGTCTCGGTCATGGGGCACGTGGAAGAAATCCGACCGCATGGCGATTCATTTCAAGCGCAGGTCGCTTCGGGGCGTTACGTCCTTCTTGTCCACGAAATCAATCGCCAAATCTCGATTCCGGTTTCGGTGAAGTAGGCGGGGGAAGCCTCCCCCTCGCAGAAGCCGGGACTCGGCAAGCTCGGTCGCCGTCTTCTGCTACCCCCTCTGCGGGGACACCCCGCAACGCCCCGGTTGCGAAAAAAGCTTCGTCGGAAACGCGCCAATAGCGGCGAGTGATCAGTTGGGAGTTATGAGTTGGAACTGGTAACTGAGAACTAAGAACTAAGAACTGAGAACTGAGAGCTAAGAACTGAGAGCTAAGAACTGAGAACTAAGAACTGAGAACTAAGAACTAAGAACTAAGAACTAAGAACTAAGAACCGACTTCACCGTGTGAAAGGCTCCTCTCGACACTACCATTTCATTCCTCCCTATAAATCCAAAATTTTTCAACTATAAAGCGTGGCGGGGATAGGGTGAAGGGAAAAGGGGCTGCCCATGAGTCTTAAGAGTTTTACTCTTTTAGACGAATTGTCCCTGGAAGGGAGTCTTTGCAAAAGCGTGCAAGACGAATGTTGCGCCGCAAGCTTGCTTGCAGGCATCATCTTCGAGGAGACTAGTAGTATTCGTCATTGCGTACCCACCAAGGAGAAAATCAGTCATATTTGAAAGCGACCGTCACCCCGAACCCCGGAGGGGTTATACGACACTTGTCAATTTATTGACTTAGTGGAGTTATCCTCTATGTGGATATACGACACTTGGTAACTTTGTTACCTTAGTGGAGTTATACTCGAAGTGTAGAAGCAATCCTTTCCCGCAGCCAGGATTGCCACGTCGCTACGCTCCTCGTAATGACGAGGTGCCAGCACAGATTGCTTCGGCTTTGCATCCCTGAAACTAGGAATCTCCGATTCCGTAGTTGAAGTATCCCTGGAAGGGACAATTCGTCTAAGGGAACAAGTTCCCAAGACTCATGGGCTGCTATCGCTGCTTGCAATGACGGGATGCCGGTAAGGATTGCGCCGCCATTGTGTTTTGGCGTTTTTCCGGTTGCCCAAACGCTCGCTGACAATTTTTAAGCGTTTTTTCATTTGCCCAAACTCTCGCTGGCGTTTTTACGTCATTGCGAACCCCGCAGGGGTGAAGCAATCCTTTTCACGCAGACAAGATTGCTTCGCCTTGCTCGCAATGACGTACCGCTGGCTTGGATTGCCACGTCGCTACGCTCCTCGCAATGACGAGGTGCCAGCAAGAATTGCCACGGCGGCGCATCCCTGAAACTTGGAATCTCCGATTCCGTAGTTGAAGTATCCCTGAAAGGGACAATTCGTCTAAAGGAACAAGTTCCCAAGACTCATGGGGCTTTGCATCCCTGAAACTAGGAATCTCCGATTCCATAGTTGAAGTATCCCTGGAAGGGACAATTCGCCTAAAGGAAGCGGAGCTTCCAAGGCTCATGGGGCTTTGCACAATTCGCCTAAAGGAAGCGAAGCTTCCAAGGCTCATGGGTAAGCGAGCATCTCGCTGTCTGCGAGAAGAAATTCACCTCTGTGAAAAAAGTTCACGTATTGAAGCTTTCAAAAGAATGGAATGTTTTGACTTTCGCGTTAGCGACCGACGCCCGGATGGGTTCGGACAAATTTCTGGAAATTTGGCTGAACGGACGCCGAAAGCGATAACGCTAGGGAGCGGCCCGCCGCAGGCGGGAAACGCCCGGAAATAGCGAACTTTGTGAAAAATTTTTAAATGCGAAGATTTCGTGGAATTTTGTATAAACCTTAAAATTTTTAGCTCGTCAAATGGAAATGTCGCTCGGTTTGCACTTTCTCTTTGGGCGGGAGAAGGCGTTTTTCATTTCGGAAATTATATTCTAGGCGAAGCGTTCACAGGAAAGGAAAGAGATGAAAAATAGATCGTTTGCGAAACAGGAAACGGAAGAGTCTTCGGCAAAACTGGCGGTTCTTATCGATGCGGATAATGCACAGCCTTCGGTTTTCGAGTATCTGCTTTCGGAAATTGCCAAATACGGCGAAGCGACGGTCAAGCGGATTTACGGGGATTTCACTTCTCCCCAAAGCGCCCAGTGGCGGGCGATTCTCAATGAATTCGCCATCAAGCCGGTTCAGCAATTCGCCTATACCAAAGGGAAGAATGCGACGGACAGCACGATGATTATCGATGCGATGGATTTGATGTACACGCGCCGCTTTGACGGTTTTTGCATTGTTTCCAGCGACAGCGATTTTACGAGCATTGCAACCCGGATTCGTGAAGAAGGCCTGCTGGTTTACGGCTTTGGCAAAAAGACGACTCCCGAAGCGTTTAAAAATGCCTGCCATGTATTTGTCGATACGGAAATTTTTGCGCCCTCGAAGCCGGAAAGAAAATCGGCGAATAGAAAGAATTCCGAAAAACACGAATTTTCCCAAACGGGGCCCTCCTTGCCCTCGAAAACCGTTAAAGCTATTGCGACCGCTTTAGAACAATCCAGCGACGATACCGGCTGGTCGCATCTCGGGACTTTCGGCAGCATTTTACTCAAGTTGAAATCGGATTTTGATCCGCGCCAATACGGATTTAAAAAGCTGAGCGAGTTTGTCAAAGGCCGCAGCGATTTGTTTGAAATTCAAGAACGCAAACAGGCAAATTCCGAATCCATTGCTCTCTATTTGCGCCCCAAGAAATAGCGGAAGCATTGCTGTTACAAAAATGAAATTTTTTAGCGTTTGCTTTTTGCGGAAGAAAGCGAAATTTTTTGTAGCCCCCAAAAAAACAAGGGATTTTCAGAAATTCAAATTCTTCTTTTTTTAATTTTGGGACGAATTGCAAAAGAGGAATTTTCATGTTTACCCATAAAACGAAAATTGTCTGCTCCATGGGCCCGACCACTGCCGACGACGCAATCGTTTCCCGCCTGATTCTCGCCGGGATGAATGTTGCCCGGTTTAATTTTTCGCACGGGACTCACGAATCCCATTTGGAAATGATGGATCGGGTGAAGCGGGTTTCATCGGCGTTGAATCGCCCTATCGCGCTGATGCTGGACACGAAAGGTCCCGAAATCCGGACGGGGAATACGGCGAAGAATGCTCCCGTTTTGATTCAAAAAGGCGACAGGGTTTTGGTGACCGTCGATGGTTGCGAAACGGTGGCGGCGACGGAATCCGAACCGGCGCGGATGTCGGTGTCGTGGACGGATTTGCCCCACCGGGTTCAAAAGGGAAATCGCATTCTGGTGGCCGACGGGCTTTTGGAATTGGATGTGGAAGATTCGGATGGTTCCACGGTTTTTGCGGTTGCCAAAAATTCCGGGGAAATTTCCAGCAAGAAAAATGTGAATCTTGTGGGGCTTCACGCCGGGCTTCCCATCATGAGCGAGCAGGACAAGCTGGACATCAAGTTTGGCGTGGAACAAAACGTGGATTTTATCGCGGCCAGTTTTGTGAGTTACGCCAGTGAGGTTCAGGAAATTCGTCGCTACCTGGAAAGCCTGAATTCCAAAGCGCGGATTATTGCCAAAATCGAAAACGAGGAAGGCCTGAACAACATTCGGGAAATCGCCGAAGCGGCGGACGGCGTCATGATTGCCCGCGGGGATTTGGGAGTGCAGCTGCCCACGGAAAAAATCCCGCTGGCGCAAAAGCATATTATCCGGGTTTGCCGCCAGTTTGGAAAGCCGGTCATTACGGCGACGCAAATGCTGGAATCCATGATTTCTCACCCGCGCCCCACCCGCGCGGAACTGACGGATGTGGCCAATGCGATTTTTGACGGCACGGATGCGGTGATGCTCTCCGGGGAAACCGCCAACGGCAGCTATCCCATTGAAGCGGTGGAGACGATGGTGCGGGTGGCGGTGACGGTGGAATATTCGCCGGAGTATTACAAGAAAATGCGGGAATCTTTTGAAATGGATTTGCGGGGGGACATCAGCCGGATTGTTTCCCAGAACGCTTACCAGACCGCCCGGGATGTGAGTGCCACGGCGATAATCACTCCCACTCTCAGCGGCAATACGGCCCGTATGGTCAGCATGTTTCGACCGGAACAGCCGATTCTGGCGGTGACTCCCCATCAGCAGGTGGAACGCCAGCTGCTTTTGAATTGGGGCATTTTCCCGCTTTTCGCAAAACTGGTGACAGGCTCCGATGACATGGTGCAAAATGCCATTAAGAGTGCCCACGACGCGGGAGCCGTTCGCATTTCCGATAGAATCGTGATGGTTTCCGGTTTTCCGCTGTCGGCTTCCGTGGTGAATACGATTCGCGTCCTGTATGTGGGAAACATCTTGGCGCGGGCGGATTTTGGCGGGGTAGCCAGCGAAGAATTTCCCCGGGCCACGGGAAGGATTTTACGGGCGAACTCGCCGACGGAAGCTTACTTGCTCCAGCGCAAAGAAAGCGACGAGATTTTGCTTTGCCCTACGCTCACCGAAGAATACATTCCGGTTCTTCGCCAGGTGCGAGGCGTTATCGTGGAAGGGGAATGCAAGATTCCGCCGGACGTGCTTTCCATTGTCAATCCCCGCTTGGTCTGGCTTTCGGCGGTGAAAGACGCCATGCGGATGCTGGAACCCGGATTCGCGGTGACCATCGACGGCAAGAGCCTTGTGGTTTATGAAGGACGCTTGTAATTTTCTGGCTACAGACGACAATTCTCTTTTTTGTTTCGTTTTTCCAAGCTTCTTGAAATCTAACTTCGCATTTTTCAAGGATCGTGGCGGGGTAGCCTTGACGCAAGTTGGTGATTAGCGCCCTTCGGCAGGCGGTTCCTGAGCCTGTCGAAGGGCAGGGATCGGTTGGGTGTCGGAACTGATAACTGGGTTCCCCTTGTGAAAGAAGAAGCCCCGTTTGAAAAGAAGTTCACCCTCTCGCAACGTAATACACCTTATTCCGCTCTAGAATTCAAAATTTCCCACAGCAAAGCGTGGCGGGGATAGGGTGAAGGGATAAGGGGCTGCCCATGAGTCTTAAGAGTTTTACTCTTTTAGACGAATTGTCCCTGGAAGGGATACTTAATCTGTGCGGGCACCTCGTCATTGCGAGCAAGGCCCCATGAGCCTTGGAAGCTCTGCTTCCTTTAGGCGAATTGTCCCTTTCAGGGATACTTCAACTATGGAATCAAAGATTCCAAGTTTCAGGGATGCAAAGCCGAAGCAATCTTGGCTGCTGAAAAGGATTGCTTCACCCCTTCAGGGATTCGCAATGACGACTACAGCCTACACATTTTGTAGCCGTTTTTAGGTGCACACGGGGCAAAATTTTCTGCGGCGACTAATTTTCACGTACACACGAGCCAAAACTTTCCGCGGCAACCAATTTTCACGTACACATGCGCCAAAACTTTCCGCGGCAACCAATTTTCACGTACACACGGGGCAAAATTTTCTGCGGCGACTAATTTTCACGTACACACGAGCCAAAACTTTCCGCGGCAACCAATTTTCACGTACACACGCGCCAAAACTTTCCGCGGCGGACAATTTTCACGTACACACGCGCCAAAACTTTCCGCGGCGGACAATTTTCACGTACACACGCGCCAAAACTTTCTGCGGCGGGTAATTTTCACGTACACACGAGCCAAAATTTTCTGCGGCAACAAATTTTCACGTACACACGGGGCAAAATTTCTGTAGCGACCAATTTTCACGTGAAAACGCGCTAAAACCGGTTTGCTTCGACAAGCTCAGCAACCGTGCTTCGACAAGTTCAGCAACCGTGCTTCGACAAGCTCAGCAACCGTCTGTCTCCGTATGATAAACCCAGGGACCGGTTGGAACTTGAAACTGAAAACTGATAACCGAGTTTCCCCTTGAGAAAAGAAGTTCTCCTTTTTGAAAAAATTTCTAATTGCGAGTATTGGGTGGAGGATTGTCCATCATTCTCGTTTTTTGCGTGAGGGATAGCAGTGGCGAAGCCATTCGGACTCGCGAAGCGAGGCTGAACGGACGCCGGGCTCTGGATTTTTTGATTTGAATTGCCCGGCGATAACGCCATAGCCCGACCCGCCGCAGGCGGGGGACGCCCATTCCGTTTTTGCTTTTTTTCCTTGTGTAAAATCGATGTAAAGTCTGTGAGAAATTTTTTCAAAAGCTGCTCGGACGCTCTTGTTCCGGCGCGTTTTCCCGTTTAATTTTGGGGCATGGATATTTATGTAGTAGTTATCGGAATGCTTTTTCTTTTGGCCGTTTTCGATTTGATAAACGGCGTGTCGAACGATGCCTCCAATTTTTTGAATTCGGCGGTGGGCTCCAGGGCTTTCGGTTTCAAGTTTCTGATTGCGATTGCCGCAGCGGGGATTTTAATAGGGGCTTCTTTTTCGAGCGGGATGATGGACGTGGCGCGGCATGGGATTTTTCAGCCGCAGCATTTTACGTTCGCAGAAATTATGGCGATATGCGCGGGTGCTATGCTGACCGATGTGATTTTGCTCGATATTTTTAATATGCTCGGCCTTCCGACTTCGACGACGGTTTCGATGGTCTTTGAACTTTTGGGCGGGACTTTTTCCCTTTCGCTGATCAAGCTGCATCGGGGCGCGGGTGAACTTTCCCTTGGCGACTTGGTCAATTCGGAAAAAGCTCTGTCGGTGATTATCGCCATTTTTACGTCGGTCGCCGTCGCTTTTGTCTTTGGCTGGATTGTCCAGTGGATTTCCCGCGTCGTTTGGACGTTCCGTTATAAACCTCGGGAGAAGTATTTTATCGCCGTATTCGGGGGATTTCCTTGTCGGCGATTTTCTATTTCGTCCTTTTTCAAGGGCTTAAAGGTTCGGCGATTGCGGTGCCCGAAGTTTTGGCGCAGAACAGGCTTGGTACTTTTCTAGGCAGCTTTCTTGTTTTTGCGGCTTTGTCCGAACTCCTCTTCCTGTTGAAGCGCAACGTGTTCAAGCTGATTGTCGCAGCGGGAACCTTTTCGCTTGCGCTCTCCTTTGCCGGGAACGATCTGGTGAATTTTATCGGAGTGCCGCTTACCGGGCTTTCCGCTTTTATGGCGTATGCGGATAGCGGGCTTTCGGCGGATCAGGCGATGATGACGGCGCTCTGCGCTTCGGAAAAAAGCCTGTGGTGGATTCTTTCTTTGGCGGGTGTCATTATGGCGGTTTCGCTTGCGACTTCCCGCAAGGCGCGGAATGTGATTCGCACATCGGTTTCGCTTTCGAGCCAGTCTTCTTCGGAGGAATTGTTCGGCACAAGCCCTATCGCCAGGGCTTTCGTCCGTTATGCGGATCTTTTGTCGTCGGTGGTGCGCGGAATCGTCCCGTTTAAAATTCGGAATTTTTTGAACAGGCGCTTGGATGCCCGACGATTGCAGCTCGAAGAAAGCGACGCCGCGTTCGATTTGCTGCGGGCTTCGGTGAATTTGATGCTCGCTAGCATTCTGATTTCGCTCGGCACGTTTTTCAAATTGCCGTTATCGACGACCTATGTGACATTTATGGTCGCTATGGGTTCTTCGCTAGCGGACAAGGCGTGGGGGCGCGAGTCCGCGGTCTATCGCATCACGGGTGTTTTCTCGGTGGTCGGCGGCTGGTTCTTTACGGCGTTTGCGGCGTTCGTGTGCGCCTTCATGGTGAGCGGCATGATTTTTTGGGGTGGCATTCCGGTGGCCTTCCTGCTTTTTGGTCTGGTGGTCTGCATTCTTGTGCGCTCGTCCGTCCGGTATCGAAAAAAAGAGAAAGAAAAGGAGTCTGCTCCCGGAGAATTTCAAACGATTCTGGAAGAAAAGGATTCGCAAAAAATTCTGCCGATGGTTCAGGCCTATTATTCCAAAGGCTGGGGCTGGTTCCTCGTGTTTGTGGAAGATTCCGTCCTCGATACGCTGAAAGCTTTGGCAAACGAGGACTTGGAGACGTTGCGCTATGTCCGGCAAAGGATGAAGCAGGAGTATAAGACGCTGCACCGCTTGCGCCACGAAGGATTTGCCTGTTCGCAAAAAATGTTCCACGAAGAAACGCTGGCAAAAAAATTTTTCCTTTACCAGGCGAACGATTTCGCGATGTCTCTCTATTTCAGTTTGGAACGCGTCCATAAGCCGTGCCTGAATCACGTCGATAATCACTTGACGCCTTTGGGAGAATCGCAAAAAAAGGTCCTGCTGGAACTCGCCGAAGAAATGCGCGATGGCATCGAAGATTCCGCCCGCATGATTTTGGAAAACGACTATTCGGATTATGCGGGGTTGCAAAATCGGCTTCGAGCGCTGGGGGCGAAAATCGTCGGCATTCGGAAAACGGCTATGCAGCAAAAGGTACCTGAAAATCAGATGGTGGCGAGCGTCAATCTGCTTTTTTTGACCGTCCTTTACGAGTGCCGCGCCATTCTCGATGCTACGGGCTATTTAAACAAGTCCTCTAAAAAAATGATGACGGATTTAGTCTAGATTTTTGGAAAACGCATTTTTAAAGGTCGCCCAAAGGATGCTTCGATGATTTGTGTGGTAGAAGACGACAAGAATATCCGGGAAATGGAAGTGTATGCGCTCCAGAGCGCGGGATACGAGGTGGTTTCAGCCTCTTCTGCGGACGAGTTTTTTTCGGTTCTGGAAAAGCGGGTTCTTTCTCTGCTGATACTCGACGTGATGCTTCCCGGAAAGGACGGTTTTGCGATTCTTGAAGCTTTGCGCAGGGACAATCGCACGGCTTCTGTTCCCGTGATGATGGTGACTGCCAAGACGACGGAACTGGACAAAATCCGCGGGCTGGATTCCGGAGCGGACGACTACTTGACCAAGCCTTTTGGCATTATGGAATTTTTGGCTCGTGTGCGCGCATTGTTGCGCCGCGCCGAAAAGCGTTTTGAAAATCGGGAATCGGAAGAATCGCGCCGCATTTGTCTGGGCAAAATCGAAATTGACGACTTGCGGCATGTCGTCACGGTGGAAGGCGAACCGGTAGAATTGACTTTCAAGGAATACGAAGTTTTGAAATTGCTCTGTTCCCATCCGGGAATCGTTTTTGGGCGAAACCAGCTGCTGGAAAAATGCTGGGGAATTGACGCCGCTCTGGAATCGAGAACGGTCGATATGCACGTCAAAACGCTGCGAAAAAAACTGGGAAGCGTCGGCGATTACATCAAGACGGTTCGAAACGTCGGTTACAAGGCGGAAAGCGGGGAAAACGGTGAAGGAAAAACTGAGCTTTAGCCTTTTCTATGTCGGGCTTCTTGCCGCCCTCATCGCCATGCTTTTGACGGCGGGCGCATTTCGCACGGGAATTGCGAATCAGGCTGTTCAAGATTTAAAACAGCAGGGAGCGATAGTCGCCAGCGCTTACGGATTTATCGATTCCGTCGCGGATTTAGAAAAATTGGCGACGCCCTCTTTGCGCATCACATTGATTTCGCCTACGGGAGATGTCCTCTTTGAATCCGACGCCAAGGACAAAACGCTGGACTTGCATCTTTCCCGCGCGGAAGTGCGTGCTGCTTTGCAGAATGGTGAAGGTTCGAGCTACCGTCTTTCCCAGACTTTGGAAACGGGAGTGTATTATTACGCCCGGCTTTTGCCCGACGGCAATGTCTTGCGCCTTTCCGTTCGGAAAAGCATTGCCTTTTCTGTCCTTTCCGATGTCTATCCCAAACTGGCGATTCTCTTGGCTGCGATATTTTTGCTTTCCCTGTTCTTTGCCCATATTCTTTCCCATCGTTTTGTGGAACCGATTCGCCGTCTGGCGGAAAATCCGGATTCGCTCCAGTTTCCGGAAGGGGATTTGCTTTATCGGGAACTCGCTCCGTTTGCGCGGCAGCTCAAGCGGGAAAGGGACAATACGCTGCGGGAAATGTCGCGCCTGAAATTTGAAAGGAACCGTTTTCGCACGCTGATTGAAGAAATGTCCGAAGGCATGATTTTGCTGGATTCCCAAAGCGACGTCGTCCTGGTGAATGGTGTCGCCCGGGAAATGTTCGGCGTCGATGGCGATTTTTCGGGAAAGCCTTTGCGCGCTTTTTCAGAACGCCCGGAACTTCTCAAGGCGGTGGAAAAGGCTTTGAACGGCGTCAAGGAAGATGCGGAAATTCAGCTTGCAGGCAAGGATGTCCGCCTCATCGCCAGCCCTGTTTTGGTCGGCGGCGAAGTTTCGGGGGTGATCGCCATCCTGCTCGATGTCACCGAAAAGAAAAACCTCGCTCTCCTTCGGGAAAGGTTTACAGCCAATGTCTCGCATGAATTGAAAACGCCGCTCACATCGATTGCGGGCTATGCGGAAATGATGGAATCGGGGATGGCGAAAAGCGAGGACATTCCGGAATTCGCCGGGAAAATCCGCAAGGAATCGGCGCGTCTGATTTCCCTCACCAACGATATCCTCAAACTTTCGGAACTGGACGAACTCGATCCGAATGCCCTTCGCCTGGAAAAATGGAACCTGCGGGAAATTGTCGGGGAAGTCGCCTCTGAACTGGAATCTTTGGCGAAGGCGCGGAACATTTCCATAACTCTTCCGCAACGGGATTTTTTCCTGCGGGTGGATAAAAGAAAAATCTTTGAAATGCTGTATAATCTGCTGTCGAATGCGATTCGTTACAATAAGGATTCGGGAAAAGTCGCCGTTTCCTTTGAAGGGAATGCGGTCGTCGTGAGCGACAGCGGCGTGGGGATCTCGGAAGAACATTTGCCGCATATTTTTGAACGCTTTTACCGCGTGGACAAAAGTCGTTCCAAGGAAACGGGCGGCACAGGACTTGGGCTCGCGATTGTCAAGCATATCGCCGAAATTCACCGGGCGAAAATTTCTGTCCATTCCGTTTTCGGCGAGGGAAGCCGCTTTCGGGTCGAGTTTCCCGCGGAATCGGTTTCTGGCTAACCGCCCGTCGTACTATCCGGCGCGTCAGTTTTAAATCGTCCTTCGCATTGCAAAAAACTTTGCAAATATCTTTTTCCCGCTTTTCCACCGGCGAAATTTTTTTTTGTATAGATTAGGGGAAACGCGGTCTTATTATGGATAAATTGTCTCCCTTTCAATTTTTAGATTATCGTGAATATCTGACGGCTTTTTTTGAAAGCAAAAAGGCAAAGTCCCCCTGGTATTCCTATAAGGTCTTTGGCGATGGGGTCGGGCTGGATCAGAGCCAGGTTTTTCGGATCCTTCAAAAGAATTTGCACATCTCCAAACGCGCTCTTCCGCGTTTTATCGAATATCTGAAATTAGACGAAAAGGAAGCGCAGTATTTTGAAAAACTGGTGGAACTCGGGCGCGCTCGCCGGGAATCCGACACCCGGCGGCTATTTGCCGAAGCGTTGGCGTTGAAGGGGGCGACCAGTCGGGACCTTAAAGCGGACCAGTATGAATTATACGCCTGCTGGTATCACAGCGCAGTGCGGACGCTGTTGGGCTTTGTTCGCATTCGGGATGACTATGCGGCTTTGGGAGCGATGGTTTCTCCACCGATTTCCGCCGACGAAGCAAAAAATGCTGTGACTCTGCTCTCCCGTTTGGGGCTGGCTGTGCGGGATGCCGAAGGCTTTTGGAAACTTTCGGATTTGACATTAAGGGCGGGCGGCGCGGCTTTGCAGGCGAAACGGGTCCGGGCGTATCAGGCCGAATCGATGAAATTGGCTATGCAGAGTCTGGAAATCCACGATAAATCGAAACGCGACATCAACGTGATGAATATGGCCTTGGACGAATCCGCGTTTCGGGATTGTCTTGCTATCTTGGAGAATGCGCGCGACGAAATTCGGGCCCGGGTCGAAAAGGTCCATTCGCCGGATAGGGTCATGCGTTTGGCGACGGCGTTTTTTCCGGTTGCTTTTTCAAAAGAGGTTTCGTCTTCATGAAAAATGCGGCAATTTATCAACTGTTTTTCCTCTCGCTCTGCTTGGGGCTTTTCTCTTCGTGTTCCGAATCGACGCAGACCAGCGGAGGCATTTGGGACGAAACGCAGAACACTCTCGCCGTCCGCATCCGTTTGGCTTCTGGGGAACCCGCCGTGGCGGCAAAAGTCCGCTTGGTTACGGAAACCGCCATCGTCGAAGACAGTGCCGTTGCCGATGAATCGGGAATCGCCCGGTTAAAGCGCCCTTCGCAGGACGGCTTCATCGAAGTCCAGGAAAAGTCCGGCGTTGCCCGGAATCGGGTTTTGGCGGGAGATTCCCTTTTGACGGATACATTGAAAAAACCGGCGAGTTTGCAGGGAAAACTGGTCGTGCAAACGGCAATGCCTCGGCGGCTCTTTCTGTTTGGAACGTCCTATGCTGCGGAAGTTTCCGAATCGGGCGCATTTCGTTTTGAAAACATTCCGGATGGGGAATACGCCGTACTTTCGGAAGGGGAGTCGGAATATGTTTTTTGGGAAACTCTTGTTGCTAACGGCAATGCTGCCGCGGAAACGGAACTTGCGGAGCCTTCCCCAGACAGTGTTCTCGTCGAAGATTTTGAACGTTCCGTGGCGACAAATCGCTTCGCCGCATTGACGGGGGCAAGCTGGTGGTTTACGTCTTCGGATTCTTTGAGCCACGTCGAACCGGAATCGATAACGGACGCTTTAGTGCGTTCGCCGGAAAGCTTTGAAACTTCGCAGAGTGCCCATTATACATTTGTCGTCGATACGACTTTGGCAGATGCCTTTGCCCTTTGCGGCTTCGATATCGGCGTTTCGTTTTGGCAGGACTCGACGACCTCTTACGATATGTCTCAAACGGACAGCGTTTCGTTTTACATTCGGGGCTCTGGCCACGTCGTCATGCAATTTGCGGGATTAAACGAAGCCGGTGAAGTGGAATCCTGGGACTTTGAATTTGACATTCCTTCTTCCACGGAATGGGTTCGGGTTGCCGTGCCGCCGTCGGGAAATGAAACTTGGGAAAAGATAAAGTCGCGGATGCGGATGATTACTTTCCTTTCGACAAGAAATATGGATTTGTGGCTGGATAAAATCGTTTTCCACGGAGTCTCCGCACAGGATTTGTTCCGGGATTTGCTCGGACGTTAGTATTTTTTTGGGGGCGGGGGCGAGTCTAAAATAATTCCCGGCGACCCGTCGTGTATGATAGAATCGGTGGAGAGTCTTTTAAAATTCTCCGATAAAGTTCAAATACTTTATTGGCTTGGAAGCGCCTATTTGTAAATCGGAATGATTTTGTGAAATTTTATATTTGAAAGGAAAAGGAGTTTGCAAAAAATGACAAGTATTCATCAAAGAGAGCACCTGCAATCTCAGATTTGGAAAATAGCCAACGAAGTTCGAGGAGCCGTGGATGGCTGGGATTTCAAGCAGTTCGTTTTGGGAACCTTATTCTACCGTTTCATTAGCGAGAATTTTGCGGACTACATAAAAGGCGGCGACGATAGTATTGACTACGCTTCGTTAAAAGACAGCGTGATAACGCCGGAAATCAAAGATGATGCGATAAAGACAAAAGGGTATTTCATCTATCCGAAGCCAGCTGTTTGTCAATGTGGTCAAAAATGCCAATGCCAATCCGAATCTGAATACGGACTTGAAAGCCATCTTTGATTCCATAGAAAGCTCTGCCAATGGCTATGCCTCTGAAAAGAATATCAAAGGACTGTTTGCCGATTTCGACACCACAAGTACGAGGCTCGGCAATACGGTGGAAAGTAAGAACAGCCGTTTGGCTGCCGTCCTAAAAGGCGTAGAAGGATTGAACTTTGGAAATTTCGAAACGCATGAAATAGACCTTTTCGGCGACGCATACGAGTTTCTGATAAACAATTATGCAGCCAATGCTGGAAAGTCTGGAGGCGAGTTCTTCACGCCGCAGAATGTATCAAAGCTCATTTCCCGGCTTGCCATGCACAAGCAGGAGACTGTCAATAAAATCTACGACCCTGCCGCAGGTTCCGGCTCGTTGCTTTTGCAGGCAAAGAAACAATTTGAAAATCGCATCATTGAAGATGGATTCTTTGGCCAGGAAATCAATCATACGACATACAACCTGGCTCGTATGAATATGTTCCTGCACAACATCAACTACGACAAGTTCAACATCGCGCTTGGCAATACGCTTACCGAACCGCAATTTGGAGACGAGAAACCTTTTGATGCCATTGTCTCCAACCCGCCCTATTCGGTAAATTGGATTGGCACGGACGACCCGACGCTCATCAACGACGACCGCTTTGCTCCAGCCGGAGTTCTAGCTCCGAAATCAAAAGCCGATTTCGCCTTTGTTCTCCATGCGTTGCATTATCTTTCCGGAAAAGGTCGTGCTGCCATCGTTTGCTTCCCGGGCATCTTTTATCGCGGCGGTGCAGAGCAGAAAATCCGAAAGTATCTGGTGGATGGCAACTATGTGGAAACGATTATTTCCTTGCCCGCCAATCTTTTTTATGGTACTTCCATAGCGGTGAATATCCTTGTCCTTTCCAAGCACAAGACGGATACGAAAATCCAGTTTATCGACGCAAGCGGTGAAGGATTCTTTACAAAGGAAACCAACAACAATGTGCTGGAAGACAAGCACATCGAGAGAATTATTGATATTTTCGATAAGAAGGAAGATGTAGATTATATCGCGAAATCTGTAAATCAGGAAGCAGTTATTGCAAATGATTACAATTTGTCGGTAAGTAGTTATATAGAAGTTGAAGATACACGTCCAAAGACCGATATCAGGGAACTGAACGAGCGCATACGCCGTATCGTGGCGAAAGAGAACGAGCTGCGTGCTGAGATAGACAAGATAGTCGCGGAATTGGAGGAGGACTAGCGATGAGTGAAATGGCAATTCCCAAAGATAAATTTCTCGGTGATATCCGGGAGATTATAAATTCTGCCCGGGTGCAGGCTGTGAAGAGTGTGGATTTTTGCAGGGTACAGATGTACTGGCAGCTTGGTAAACGCATATTTGAAGAAGAGCAGCAAGGAAAAGAACGTGCTGATTATGGGACATACCTTATCAAGAACCTGGCTAAACAACTGGAGCCAGAATACGGCAGCGGCTTTTCCGTGCGCCAATTGGAACGCAGCAGGCAGTTCTACCGGATTTATCCGATTGCGACCGCACTGCGGACGCAATTGAACTGGTCGCAATATAAAATGTTGATAAGTATCGACAATCCCGAAAAGCGTGAATATTATGAGCTGGAAGCCGTGAATAACGCTTGGACCGGTCGGGAACTTGTCCCGAAAAGCGTGAATATTATGAGCTGGAAGCCGTGAATAACGCTTGGACCGGTCGGGAACTTGAAAGGCAAATCAATTCGCAGCTTTACGAGCGTCTGTTGCTGAGCAATGACAAGGAAGCCGTCCTTGCAGTTGCCCGTAAGGAACGTATTCCGCAGTCTCCTTTGGAAACCATCAAAGATCCAATGTATCTGGAGTTCTTAGGCTTGGAACGGAGACCATCATATTATGAAAGAGATTTAGAGCAGGCCATCATATCACATTTGGCTGATTTTCTGCTTGAGATGGGGAACGGTTTTACTTTTGTGGCACGGCAGAAACGTATCTTGCTGGAAGATGACGAGTTCTTTGCAGATCTTGTGCTTTACAACCGTCTGCTTCATTGTTTCGTAATAATTGAATTGAAGACCGAAAAGTTGACGCATCAGGATTTGGGACAATTGCAGATGTATGTAAACTATTATGACAGATGCGAAAAACTTCCGGATGAGAATCCGACCATAGGGATCTTGCTTGGAACAAGCAAAAATGATACAGCGGTAAGAATGACCCTGCCTGAAAATAATACAACAATACTCACAAGTGAGTACAAATTGTATTTGCCGACTCAATCGCAGCTTATCAAAGAAATTAACAGTGTGCGCCAGTCGTTCACTAAAGAAATGGAGGATGAACAATGAGCAAATTACAGGAACTGATACAGGAACTTTGTCCTGATGGGGTGGAATACAAGACGCTGGGGGAAGTGTCTTCTGTTATTCGTGGAGAAAGAATCACAAAAAATGATTTAATTGAAAACGGAGAATTTCCTGTAATGAGTGGAGGAACCTCATTTTTTGGAAGATATAACAATTGGAATAGAGAAGCAAATACCATAACTATTGCACAATACGGAAGTGCTGGATATGTTGATTTTATAACAGAGAGATTTTGGGCAAATGATGTTTGCTATTCGGTTTTGCCCGATGATTTTATTGACAAGAAGTTTTTGTATTATGTTCTTTGTAATAATCAAAAATTGCTTTATAAACTCACAACAAAAGCAATCCCGGATTGCTTACCAAAGGAACGTTTAGAATCAATCCAAATCCCCGTTCCACCTCTTCCTGTACAGGAAGAAATCGTGCGCATACTCGACAAATTTACGTCGCTTACAGCGGAGCTTACAGCGGAGCTTACAGCGGAGCTTACAGCGCGCCGCAAGCAGTATGAGTACTACCGCGACGCGCTTCTAACGCCTCCGTTCAGTTCGACAGGCTCTCTGACCGAAGCACGGTTGCAGAGCGAAGTCGAAGGCACCTATTCAACAGAAGTTGTTTACAAAAAGCTTGGGGAGATTGCGACAATTACACGAGGCGGCAATTTTCAAAAGAAAGATTTTGTCGAAAATGGCTTGCCATGCATTCATTATGGACAGATGTACACGCATTTCGGAACGTGGACAGACAAAACGCTCACCTTTGTTTCAAAAGAAGTTTTTGAAAAGTCCAAAAAGGCTGACACAAATGACATCGTGATGGCAGTTACAAGCGAAAATGTCGAAGATGTTTGCAAATGCACGGCATGGATTGGAAACGAGCCAATTGCTGTAAGCGGACATACGGCAATTATCCATCACAATCAAAATGCAAAATACTTATCATATTATTTTCAATCCTCAAGTTTTTACAGCCAGAAAGTAAAACTTGCACACGGAACAAAGGTGATTGAAGTTACGCCCGACAAATTGAAAGACATCGCCATCCCCCTTCCTCCTCTCCCCGTTCAAGAACGCATCGTGAACGTCCTCGACAACTTCGACGCCATCTGCTCCGACCTGAAAATCGGGCTTCCGGCGGAAATCGAGGCACGCAAAAAACAATATGAATATTACCGTGATTTGCTTCTGAATTTTGAGCCGCTTGGCACGGTTCTTGCGCAAGCAAGCAAGCAAGCAAGCAAGCAAGCAAGCAAGCAAGCAAGCAAGCAATAATTAGCCTCTATCAGTATGTGTTCGGGTATGTTTTTCTTCCTTTGAGTGACATTTCCGCGATGTTTCGTGGCGAGTACATTACAAAGAAAAATGCGCATGAGGGCAGTGTGCCTGTTGTTCTTGGTGGGCAGGAACCGGCATACTATATTGACAAATCCAACCATGACGGAGAAATCGTTGTTATCGCCCGAAGCGGTGCTTCTGCGGGCTTTGTTTCGTATTGGAATCAGCCCATTTTCGTGACAGACGGCTTTGGCTATGAAAACATTGAAGGACTGACTTTAGCAAAATATCTCTACTATGTTTTGAAGAATATCGAAGTGGATTTGAATGCGATGAAGCGCGGAGCAGGCGTTCCTCATGTAAGTGGTGAGGCTCTGGGAAAAATCATACTTCCCGTTCCCCCTCTCGCCGAACAGGAACGCATTGTCAAAATCCTCGACCGGTTCGACGCCCTGTGCAACGACATCAGCACAGGGCTTCCCGCCGAAATCGAGGCACGCAAAAGGCAGTATGAATATTACAGAGACAAACTGCTCTCGTTCCGCACTTGAGCGGTTTCCCCCTCATTGCGAGCAGTACGTCCTTGCGAGGAGCGTCAAAGACATAGCAATTCATACGGACTCTTCGTCATTGCGAGGAGCAAAGCGATGAAGCAATCTTGGCTGGCTTCCCGTCCTTGCGAGGCGCGATAGCACCGTGGCAATCTGTGCGGGTTTCCCGTCATTGCGAGCAAAGCGAAGCAATCTTGTCAGCAGGAAAGGATTGCTTCACCCCTTCGGGGTTCGCAATGACGAATACCACCAGTCCCCCCGAAGAGTGCAAGCACCACTCGTCCTTGCGAGGCGCGATAGCACCGTGGCAATCTTGGCTGGCCCCCCGTCATTGCGAGGCGCGCTAGCACCGTGGCAATCTTGTCAGCAGGAAAGGATTGCTTCACCCCTTCGGGTTCGCAATGACGAATACCACCAGTCGCCCCGAAGAGTGCAAGCACCACTCGTCCTTGCGAGGAACGTCAAAGATATAGCAATTCATACGGACTCTTCGTCATTGCGAGGAGCAAAGCAACGAAGCAATCTTGGCTGGCTTCCCGTCCTTGCGAGGCGCGATAGCACCGTGGCAATCTTGGCTGGCCCCCCGTCATTGCGAGGCGCGATAGCACCGTGGCAATCTGTGCGGGTTTCCCGTCATTGCGAGCAAAGCGAAGCAATCTTGTCAGCAGGAAAGGATTGCTTCACCCCTTCGGGGTTCGCAATGACGAATACCACCAGTCGCCCCGAAGAGTGCAAGCACCACTCGTCCTTGCGAGGAGCGTCAAAGACATAGCAATTCATACGGACTCTTCGTCATTGCGAGGAGCAAAGCAACGAAGCAATCTTGGCTGGCTTCCCGTCCTTGCGAGGAGCAAAGCAACGAAGCAATCTTGGCTGGCTTCCCGTCCTTGCGAGGCGCGATAGCACCGTGGCAATCTGTGCGGGTTTCCCGTCATTGCGAGCAAAGCGAAGCAATCTTGTCAGCAGGAAAGGATTGCTTCACCCCTTCGGGGTTCGCAATGACGAATACCACCAGTCGCCCCGAAGAGCGCTAGCACCACTCGTCCTTGCGAGGAGCGTCAAAGACATAGCAATTCATACGGACTCTTCGTCATTGCGAGGAGCAAAGCAACGAAGCAATCTTGGCTGGCTTCCCGTCCTTGCGAGGCGCGCTAGCACCGTGGCAATCTTGGCTGGCCCCCCGTCATTGCGAGCAAAGCGAAGCAATCTTGTCAGCAGGAAAGGATTGCTTCACCCCTTCGGGGTTCGCAATGACGAATACCACCAGTCGCCTCGAAGAGCGCTAGCACCTCTCGTCCTTGCGAGGAGCGTCAAAGACATAGCAATTCATACGGACTCTTCGTCATTGCGAGGAGCAAAGCGATGAAGCAATCTTGGCTGGCTTCTCGTCATTGCGAGGAGCAAAACAACGAAGCAATCTTGGCTGGCTTCCCGTCCTTGCGAGGCGCGATAGCACCGTGGCAATCTGTGCGGGTTTCCCGTCATTGCGAGCAAAGCGAAGCAATCTTGTCAGCAGGAAAGGATTGCTTCACCCCTTCGGGGTTCGCAATGACGAATACCACCAGTCCCCCCGAAGAGCGCTAGCACCTCTCGTCCTTGCGAGGAGCGTCAAAGACATAGCAATTCATACGGACTCTTCGTCATTGCGAGGAGCAAAGCAACGAAGCAATCTTGGCTGGCTTCTCGTCCTTGCGAGGAGCAAAGCAACGAAGCAATCTTGGCAGGCTTCCCGTCCTTGCGAGGCGCGATAGCACCGTGGCAATCTGTGCGGGTTTCCCGTCATTGCGAGCAAAGCGAAGCAATCTTGTCAGCAGGAAAGGATTGCTTCACCCCTTCGGGGTTCGCAATGACGAATACCACCAGTCGCCCCGAAGAGTGCTAGCACCTCTCGTCCTTGCGAGGAGCGTCAAAGACATGGCAATTCATACGGACTCTTCGTCATTGCGAGGAGCAAAGCAACGAAGCAATCTTGGCTGCTTTCAAACGCCAGGCGCAATGGCGGAAAAAATCGCTAAACCTAGCGAAGGTGAACGTCAGAATGGTCTTACATTGCCTATATTGGTACCATTCTAAAAATGTGGGAAACATCAAAAGGAGGAACGAATGAGCAAAAAGTCTTTCGTTTACATTATGACAAATTTTACCAATACCGTATTGTATGTCGGCGTTACAAATGACCTTGTCCGTAGAGCCTATGAGCACAAAAATAAACTGTTTGAGGGATTTACAAAACGCTATAATGTGACAAAGCTTGTGTATTTCGAAATCTTCGATGATATCACGCTGGCCATTCAGCGAGAAAAGCAATTAAAGGCCGGCTCCCGGCAAAAGAAAATCGAATTGATTGAAAAAAACAATGCAGAATGGAAGGATTTATACGAAAGCATTGTTCAATGACGGCAACCCTCAAGAAAGATTGCCGCGCTCCGCTCGCAATGACGAATACCACCAGTCCCCCCGAAGAGTGCAAGCACCACTCGTCCTTGCGAGGAACGTCAGCGACACGGCAATCTCACCTGCCCCCGTCCTTGCGAGGAACGTCAGCGACACGGCAATCTCACCTGCCCCCGTCCTTGCGAGGAACGTCAGCGACACGGCAATCTCACCCGCCCCCGTCCTTGCGAGGAACGTCAGCGACACGGCAATCTCACCCGCCCCCCGTCCTTGCGAGGAACGTCAGCGACACGGCAATCTCACCCGCCCCCCGTCCTTGCGAGGAACGTCAGCGACACGGCAATCTCACCCTCCCCCCGTCATTGCGAGGAGCGTAGCGACGTGGCAATCTTACCCTCAAAAAAAAGGATTGCTTCACCCTTTCGGGGTTCGCAATGACGGCAGCATTCAAGAAAGCCGAGATATCAACCGATCGAACAGGAATTCACATTCTTTTTTGGATATTATTGTATCTTTAAAGAAGATGAATTTGTTTTTATTGTCACAAAGGTGAATGATGAGCACAGCAACAAAAGAACCCATAACCGAAGCGTCCGATATAAAAAAACGCCAATCGATATATTCCAAGGCGGGTATTGCTGCTTACAAGAAGGCTCTCTCAAGCGGGGTTCCAGTCTGTTTTACTGAAGGGACTGTTATCTATAAAATGTTCCCGAACGGAAGAAAATTGAATATCGGTCAAGTAAACCCACCGGTGAAACTTGCTCAAAAAAAATTCTCCATATGACAAAGAAGCGTTTTAGAGTATTTGCAGGGCCTAATGGCTCCGGTAAGTCCAGTTTGTACGATTTTCTCGTGAAAAAGAAGTATTTCACAGAACGACTAGGTGTCAATGCGGATCAAGTCTATTGTTTTGACAATTCGGAATCGGGTCTGACCTCTTATCAAAATTTTGCCGAATGTCGGAATGGCAAAATAACAATAGAGATCGATGAAGTCCCCGAATGGTTTGATACTTATGTTCTTAAAAAACTGGAAAATCGATAGATTTGCACGTTCCGGCTGATTTGAGAGGTTCGGCTGCCTGTTAAAGAATCTCGCATAGTCTGCTTTGGCGACTTTGTTTGAGAAATTTCCGTCACCCCGAGGAGTGAAAGTCATCCCGAACACGGTCTGAAATTTTCTTGACGGGTCGTTTTCGCATGTACACGAGCCGAAACTTTCCGCGGCAGCCAATGTTCAGATGTACACGAGCCGAAACTTTCCGCGGCAGCCAATGTTCAAATGTACACGAGCCGAAACTTTCCGCGGCAGCCAATGTTCAGATGTACACGGGCCGAAACTTTCCGCGGCGGCCAATGTTCAGATGTACACGGGCCGAAACTTTCCGCGGCGGCCAATGTTCAGATGTACACGGGCCGAAACTTTCCGCGGCGGCCAATGTCATCCTGCACAAAGCGTTTTTGTTGCTGGATGGGAATGGTTTATTGCCGGGGCGTTGCTGTTTTTGTGAAAAATCCTCAATTTCTGTGTGAATTATACAAATTTGTTTAAAATTTTACATACAAATTTTTCCTGAATGTTGAAATAGATTTTAATTTGTGCGAGTCCTAAAATGGGACATTAAACTTCAATGGAGGATAAATGAATAAAATAAAAGCTGCAGTTCGAGTCGCGGAAATCGCCGGGCTTTCGGACACTTTGTTAAGGACTTTCCGTGCCGATGCCGGCGCACAGAGTGATGCCTATTTGCCCAAGATAATGGCAGAACTCGAGTCGCTGTTCGGGAATATCACCACGGCGATTCTGCAAGATAAAGTCCTGTCCACTCTGGACGAGGCGGATTCCGCGCGGGACGAAGCGATAAAATCGCTTTTTGCCGTGGTGGCGGGCTATGCGGCCATGCCGATCGAGGCGAAAAAGGCGAGTGCCGCTCCGCTCAAGCTGATTTGTGATAAATATGCCAAAGCGTCTATCACCAAGGTGAATTACACCAGTGAATCTTCGATGATAGAAAGCTTGTTGCAGGATCTGGCCGTAGAGGATTTGAAGGCGAACATCAAAGAATTGGAAGGGGTTGGGCCCGCCATCGAATGGATTCGCCATACGCAAAATGCCTTTACCCAGGCAAATGACATTTATATAAAGGCGATGGACAGCAAGGGCGAAAGCGCCACGAACTGTAAAAAGCAAATCCTGTCGCTCATTAACGATAAAATCGTTCTGTATCTGGAAACCATGAAGGTGCTGGGGAACGAATCGCTCCTTGAATTTTACAGGGTTGCCGACGCCGAAATTAATCGAATGAACGATGCCGTCGATAAGCGCAGAAAGAAGGACGGTAAGATCCCCGAAGAATTGCCGGATTCCCCGCAGTAACTGTTTTGCTGCTTCCCTTTACGGCTGAATCTCGAAAGTTGCGGCTAATTTTCGGGGTTCAGTTCAAAGTCGTGCAATAGAGTGGGGGAAATAGGTGAAACAATCGGTTATTCCTCGTCATTTTCCGAGTTGAATGTTTTGTCGGAACATTGACCACTTATCTTTACGTTGAAATTTTTTTTGAATTTGTATGTGTGAGTTTCTTTAAAAGACCACTTTGGATGTTTTGTTATTTCAAGAATGAACCTCCCTTCTAATTCTCGCCCATCAATTTGCTTTTCACTGGTTGTACAATTATGTGAAACGCCTTTTGAGAGGGGAGATTTTTTCTTGTTTTTAAAAAAATCTTGGACTTCTTCGCACGTTTTGACATACCAAAGAGGCACGAGAGTAGTACAATTCCACTCTTCAGGGAAATCAACTTCATAGATCTCGTATAAGTCTATTTGGGGGTTCCACTTGTCTTCACATTCTGTATGTTTCGCTATTTCGGACAAAGGCAATTCGATATCTACATTATGTTTGATTTTCAAGTCAAGAGAATTGTCTTTTGCAATATGATAACAGAACTCCGCCGTATTTTCTACCGCAGAAATTTTTGCAGCTCCGACGCTAGCCGAAAAAAAACATATCAAGATTATTGTAGATACATTCTTTATCACTTTACAACCTCGCAACCAGTTAAATCATAGTTCTTGTTTAGCAACGTTTCCTTTGTTGGACATGTCAATGTTGCGGCGTAACCCGGTCCTCCAGGGCCATCGTTATGAGAATATTCGCTGTGATACCATCCGCACATTTTTTGCCATAAATTATTATTGTAATCAACCAATTTATTTGTCCCCGTTTCTTTCTGTTCTTCTAACGCGGATCTAATGATTGATGCGAACCCTTTCAAAACATTATTTTTGTCGCATTTGAAATCTTTTTCGCATATATTTTCCATTTCAAAAACATATTGGGTCTT
Organism: Fibrobacter sp. UWS1; assembly: GCF_002300445.1. Lineage (NCBI taxonomy): Bacteria > Pseudomonadati > Fibrobacterota > Fibrobacteria > Fibrobacterales > Fibrobacteraceae > Fibrobacter > Fibrobacter sp. UWS1. Next base: position 277,949 of record NZ_NSGW01000001.1, on the reverse strand, counting down.
GAACATGTTATTCTTTTCAAGGCACAAATACGATTCCTTATGTCCTTTTTCATGACGTTCTCCGGCATTGTAATCTTCTTCTGTAACATAGTTGTCGCCCAGTTTATACCCTACAGGAGCCACGTAATACTCGTTCCCCCTCATTATCGTTGTAGTAGCAGAGATTTTAAAAGTAATCGTATATTTGGGATTGTTTTCACCACAAAATCCTATTTGCTCTTTATTTGTAATTTCTACTCTAGTAAATCCGTTTTCCACATTCAATTTTGTACAAGGGTATCCGCAATAAACCCCTATATCATTTCCTACGCCATAGTCCTTCCCTAATTCTCCACATATATAAATGGGACAAGTAGCACCTGCTTTGGCCAAAATATTTCGAGAAATCCCTAAATTTTCTATGGGAATATTAATTACGCTCCCTATATCAAATGTGGAATTTAACGAAGATGTGTTTTTTGTTTTGTTAGTTGTGAATGTAATTTGATGCAGGCGTTTTATTCCATTGAGACGACGCCCCAACACATCAAAAGTTTTGGGAATTGGAGAAAAACCATTTGTATAATTCGTTGATTCATAGTTATTTTCAGTTTCTGACATAGCGGATTTTTTAAATATAAATTCATCTGGACATTGCCCATCAAAATTTTCATTTTCAAACGGATTGTAGCAGTCAACTTCTTCATACCACCAGCCAATATTGTACGTTCCAAAGCTGTCTCCCGTCCAAAGCCAGTCGTAAGAACAATCAACATTGTTGTTTTCTGATTTACATCTGTAACATTTCCCATTGTATGCTATGCATGCCCGTTCTGGGTAATTCGGAAGATTTTCCATTGGGAATCCGGGACACTGGCCTATCCTATTGTCATCCCTGCGTTCTCCGCTTTCACAATCGATTTCAGTGAAAAAATACTTATCCGGGGTGTAGGGATAAATCCACATCCAGTCCTTATCGCATTCATCTGCTCGACGGGCAACATTACATCTATAGCATTTACCATTGCTTTCAAAGCAGGTATTCTTCGGATCATTGGGAATATAGCCAAACGGAAGAGATTTGCACAGACCATATTCGCTAGATGAGCTTAGCTCCTCGGACGATGAAGATTCTTCGGAACTAGAAGTATCCTCTTCCAAGGAACTTGAATATGACTCCAACTTACTTGAACTACTTGATTCTTCGGAAGACGAATTAAATTGGCTAGAAGAAGATTTTATAGAATTATAGTACTTCAATTCGCTTACGCATCTTTCAAAACTAGAAACAATTTCACTTCTGTTCAGTAAATCATAAAAGTTAAAATTGACTCTATCCATAAAACTGTGTCATTCACCACCAAGCATCATTTGAAAAATGATGTAAATTGAGGAACTATGATGACACACGAAGAATATAAAGAGATGATCAAAAAAGCAGCATCTCAGTTCAAAACAGGAAAGCCAATTTTTGGCAAAGACGGAGCATTTCACCAAGTATTGGAAGATTTTTTGAATGCTGCATTAGAAGCGGAAATGGATGTTCATTTGGAAAAAACAAAGCCCGAAAATCGAGAAAATCGGCGCAATGGGAAAATGCCGAAAGAGATAAAAACGGCATACGGAGCAGTCCAAATAAACACGCCTAGAGACCGCGAAGGAAGCTTTAATCCTGAGATTGTGAAGAAACGTCAAACCGTGCTTGCCGAAGGTCTTGCAGACCGAATTATCGGCCTTTACGGACTCGGACAAAGTATGCGCGATATTCAAAAATATTTGGAAGATGATTTTGGCGAATACATTTCAGCCGATACCATTAGCAACATCACAGAACGCGTGTGGCCAGAGATTAACGAATGGAGAACGAGACGTTTAGAAACGGTTTATCCCATCGTTTGGATGGACGCAATTCATTACAAAGTAAAAGATGAATCAGGCATCGTAACAACGCGAGCAATTTACAATGTCATCGGTGTTGATTCAAATGGTTACAAAGATTTGCTAGGCATGTATGTGTCGCAAAGCGAGGGTGCAAAATTCTGGATGCAAGTCCTTTCCGATTTGAAAAATCGCGGAGTGGAAGACATTCTCATCGCTTGTGTAGACGGACTTTCAGGCTTTCCGGACGCAATAGAATCCGTGTTTCCAAAGACCAATGTTCAGTTGTGTGTAGTGCATCAAATTCGAAATTCACTCAAGTACATTAACGCAAAATCACAAAAAGAATTTTTGAAAGAACTGAAGTTAGTTTATGCGGCATCGACCAAAACGGAAGCCGAAATTGCACTAAAAAAATTAGAAGAAAATTGGGCAAAAAAATATCCAATCGTCATTCAATCTTGGAAAGAAAAATGGGATAAACTTTCGTGTTATTTTGATTATCCAAGTGAAATTCGTCGCATTATTTATACGACAAATACTGTCGAAGGTTATCATCGCCAAATTCGAAAAGTGACAAAAACAAAAGGTCTGTTTCCAAATGATGACTCGCTTGTAAAACTCGTGTACTTGGCGTATCGAAATATCAAAAAGAAGTGGAAAAAGCCATTGCAAAACTGGACAACTTGCGTACAAAAATTATCGATTCTTTTTGGTCAAAGATTTAATCCACTCAACTTAAATCAAATTCCAAAATGAATTTTCTCCGCCCCCAAACGGAAACACAAAAACTTTAATTGGATGATTTTTTTTCAAACAAGGAATGATAATTTTATCATTTCTTGTTATATTTGAATTGCTTCAAAAGGAGAAATTTGAAGTTGTCGCAAAGACAAAATCGAGTTGAAAAAACATCGCTTTGATTTTGCTTTTCGCTTCTTCAATTTTGAAATTTCAAAGCTCTTTTTTTAGCTAACAAAAACTAAATGACACAGTTTATTTGACAGAACCTTAAAATTTGCAGGAAGTTGATCTGCATTTGCACCTGCAAGCCAACTCAAATCACTCAACGTGGACGCTTCTGTCACTCCTAGACCCCAAAATACCATTCCATAACTATCATTATCTGTATTCTTCGTTACTGAGCACCCTTTTGCAGGATCAACCGAGACTGTATAATTTAAGGAATTCGCCCTGCAATTATAAATAGTCGGTATTTTTACATACGTAACATAATTACTGTTCCAATTTTGTTTACAGGTCTCAATATCGTTAAAACAATAAGCAATAGCATTGTTTGTGACTGTGACATAGGGTAGATTTGTTTTTATCATTATAGTTGGATTGCTTTGCCGCACAAAACACAATAAAGAGTATTCCAACTGCCCATAATAATTAGGCCTTTTCGTAAAGAATTTTATCCTCGTAGTATTTGAATTATAACATTTGCAGAAGCCTGTTTCCTTACAATAATTGCCGTCCAAATTAAAATAGGAGGTAGCTTCAGTTGGGCACAAATGCAACCCTTCTGTGTAGCCAAAAAGATTATTAGCTATACTAGATGATGATGCTTTAGACGAAGAACTCTTTGTTTTGAAAGAACTTGATGAAGAGCATACTTGAGATGAAGAACTCTTAAGTTCGGATGAACTTGATGACTCTTCGCAGCCAGGAAGAGTGTGATCATTTAAACCACAAGACTCCCTAGATCCATTCAACGTGCTTCCCCAAGAATTCAAAGTTGTCATACAAGTCATCATAGCAGTTTTGCAAATTTTATTGCAATATTTTTTATTCTCTTCCAGTTCTTCTTTCATTTCTAAAGAATTGCAAGTGTTGCATGAAACTCTCAAAACAAATGCGTTCTCAGCAAATGCCCCATCACATGTATTATTAGAAGGACTTTCAGAGACCGAATAAGAAAACTCTCCTCCACCGCCACCATAGCTTTCACAACTTTCTCGATACGCCTCTACACCTTCATTAGCGTATTCTTTAGATTCATAAAGCAAACAATCTGCAAACACCAAATGGCAAAAAACAATAAAACCGCAAATAATATCTTCATTATCTCTCTTCTTCTGCAAATTTTATATTTGGATATTTGGCTTTAACACAGCCCTTGTAATCTTCTGTTCCTACTTTGAATTTTGCTTTGCATTCACTAAAATCATAAAGACCTTTAGTCACAGGCCTAGGAGGAATCCCTTTAACATTACCTAAAGGGTTATTAAATCCCTTCTGGGAACGGTCAAAATCCTTTTCAGATGGAAGGGTTTTACTTTCCGAACAAGCAAGAACAAAGGCTGTCAAAATAAATAGAAGCAGAGCTTTTTTCATATCGCATTAATATAATCCTTGTTCTAAAAAATGCGTGTAAGATAATGTTAAATTTACATCAATTTTAAATATAGGACGGAAAAGTCCCGGTGAAAGGGAACTGAATCTCGAAAGTTTTTTGGAGATTCGTTGAAAAACGGCCCCTGGATTGAATCCGGGGGCTTTTTGATTGCTATATTCTCGGTAAAAATTCAGCCATATCGCAGAGGGTTTTGCATGCAGTATAACACCATCGCAGAAACAAACCATTTTATCGTTCTTGACGACTATACCAAGCATAGCGAGCTGCACGAACCGTCTGTTGCATACCAGACCGAAGCGAATCTTGAAAAAGAGTTTATCCAGGATTTAGTAAGTCAAGGCTACGAATACCGCAAGGACATTTCGACTCCCGAAGCTTTGCTCTCGAATGCCCGGGTGCAGATTCAGTCCCTTAATGATATGGCGTTTACCGATAAGGAATGGAATCGGTTTGTGGAGGAATATCTGGACAAGCCGGGAGATTCGCTGATTGATAAAACCCGCAAGATTCACGATAACCACATTTACGATTTTGTCTTTGACGATGGGCATATTCAAAACATCTATATCGCCGACAAGCAAAATATTGCCCGAAATAAAGTGCAAGTCATCAACCAGTTTGAGCAAGTTGGAACGCAGGCGAATCGCTACGACGTGACGATTTTGGTGAATGGCTTGCCGCTTGTCCAAGTGGAATTGAAAAAACGCGGCGTCGCTATCCGCGAGGCTTTCAATCAGGTGCATCGCTATAGCAAGGAAAGTTTCAATGCGGAACATTCGCTTTTCAAGTATCTTCAGGTGTTTGTCATTTCAAACGGCACGGACAGCCGCTATTTTGCCAATACCGTGGAGCGCAACAAGAACAGCTTCGACTTCACGATGAACTGGGCAAGGGCTAATAATGCGCCGATAAAAGACCTGAAGGATTTTACGGAAACCTTTTTTCAAAAAAACACGCTGCTGAATGTGATTTTCACCTATTCGGTGTTCGATGTAAACAATACCCTGCTGATTATGCGCCCTTACCAGATTGCCGCGGTGGAGCGGATGCTCTGGAAAATCCAAAGTTCTTTTATGGCAAAAATATGGAGCAAGCCGGAGAGCGGTGGATTTGTTTGGCATACTACAGGTTCCGGAAAAACGCTTACCAGCTTTAAGGCGGCAAGGTTGGCTACACGCTTGGATTTTATCGATAAGGTTTTCTTTGTCGTGGATCGCAAGGATTTGGATTACCAGACGATGAAGGAATACCAGCGGTTTTCGCCCGACAGCGTAAACGGATCGGAAAGCACGGCGGGTTTAAAACGCAATATCGAAAAAGACGACAACAAGATTATCGTCACCACGATTCAGAAGTTGAACAACCTGATGAAGAGCGAAGACAATTTGCCGGTCTATCAAAAGCAAGTCGTTTTCATTTTCGATGAATGCCATCGCTCCCAATTCGGCGAAGCGCAAAAAAATCTAAAGAAGAAATTCAAAAAATTCTATCAGTTCGGTTTTACGGGAACGCCGATATTTCCGGAGAACGCTCTCGGTGCAGAAACGACAGCCAGCGTGTTTGGCCGTGAATTGCATTCGTATGTCATTACCGATGCCATACGCGACGAGAAAGTGTTGAAGTTCAAGGTCGATTACAATAATGTGCGTCCGCGATTCAAGGATGTTGAAACGGAGCAGGACGAAAAGAAACTGACCGCTGCCGAAAATAAATTGGCCCTGTTGCATCCTGCCCGCATTCAGGAAATTTCACAATACATTCTGCAAAATTTCAGAATCAAGACGCACCGGAACCAAGGCGATAGCAAAGGATTTAACGCCATGTTCGCCGTGAGCAGCGTCGATGCCGCCAAATGCTATTACGAAGAACTGAACCGCTTGCAGGTGGGCTTGGAAAGACCGCTGAAGATAGCGACCATATTTTCTTTTGCCGCAAACGAAGAACAGAATGCCGTAGGCGACATTCCCGATGAAACTTTTGAAGTGTCGGCAATGGATTCTAGCGCCAAGGAGTTTTTGGCAAAAGCGATTGGTGATTACAATGGAATGTTTGGCACAAGCTTTGGCGTAGATGGCAAAGAATTTCAGAATTATTACCGCGATCTTGCCAAGAAAGTGAAAAATAGGGAAGTGGATTTGCTGATTGTGGTGGGAATGTTCCTGACTGGTTTTGATGCGCCTACATTGAACACTTTATTTGTGGATAAAAACTTGCGTTATCACGGATTGCTCCAGGCTTTTTCAAGAACCAACCGCATTTATGACGCCACCAAGACTTTCGGCAATATCGTCACTTTCCGCGATCTTGAAAAGCACACCATCGACGCCATTACTTTATTCGGCGACGAAAGTACCGCCAATGTCGTGCTGGAAAAGAGTTACAAAGAATATCTGGAAGGTTTCAAAGATCTTGTTTCGGGCGAAGTGCGTAAAGGCTATGTCGATATCGTCAAGGAATTGAAAGAAAAATTCCCGGATACAGATAACATCGTGAAGGAAAAGGATAAAAAGGAATTTGTCAAGCTGTTTGGCGAATACTTGCGCGCAGAAAATGTGTTGCAGAATTATGACGAATTTACAGCTCTTCGGGATTTCCAAAAGATAGATGCCAATAATTCGGAAGCCGTTGAAGCTTTCAAGGCGGCGCATTTTGTGACGGATGAAGACATTGAAAAAATGCAAAAAATAGAAATGCTCCCGGAAAGAGTCGTTCAGGATTACAAGTCCGCTTACAACGATATTCGGGAATGGATTCGCCGGGAACAGCGTGGAAATGATTCTGAAAAATCAAAAATAAATTGGAATGATGTCGTATTTGAAGTCGATCTGCTGAAATCGCAAGAAATCAATTTGGATTATATTCTGGAACTGATTTTTGAACACAACAAAAAGAAAATGGACAAGTCTTCGCTTATCGAAGAAATCCGTCGCATGATTCGTTCAAGCGTTGGCAATCGCGCCAAGGAAAGTCTGATTGTGGATTTTATCAACGATACCAATCTGGATTCCATTGGCGACAAAACGGAAATTATAAAAGCGTTTTTTGAATATGCGCAAAAGGAACAGCAAAAAGAAGCGGCGGATTTGATTGAAAGTGAAAAATTGAATGAAAGGGAAGCAAAGCATTTTCTGAAAATTTCTTTAAAGCGGGAATACGCAAGCGATAACGGAACGGATTTCAATAGCATTTTGCCTAAGATGAGCCCGCTAAATCCGCAATACCTGACAAAGAAGCAGACGGTGCTACAGAAAATTGTGGATTTTGTCGAAAAATTTAAAGGTGTCGGCGGGGAGGTTTAACGGGGGCATTTTCCCGCCCGCAAATCCTTTTGGTCGGGCTGTTTCATGAATGTAATTTTCTATATTCTCGCCGAGGTTTGTATGAAAAAAATTCTTTTATTGCTTTTGCTTGCGCTTTCCGTTTCCTTTGCGGAAAATTTGACCATTCAAGGGAAACTGACGGAAATCCCGGGCAAGATGCCGCCGAACGATTTGTACAATTACGTCTATATTTTGAAGTATAAAGTCACGAAAGTGCTCGAAGGGAAATTTGCCGGCAAGGAAATTCTGGTGGGCGTCTATAATCCGCTGACTCCGCGCGGAGCATCTGCCGATAAAATGGCCAAGCTTTTCCAAGGGGATGTGCGGGCGTTCAAGGCGGGCGATTCCCACGTTTTGAAACTGCTCCCTCTGGAGGGCAATTATTCGGGTGCGGTCGAAGACGAATATTTTGACGACGAATCGGAACGCTATTTGGCTGTCGAAGTTTTAAAGGCGAAGTAATTTGGTTTTCTCGTCCCAGATTTTCCTTTTCTACTTTCTCCCGCTTTTTTTCGCCGGCTATTATTTTTTGCTCTGGCGAAAGGCGAAGCATTCCACGCTGAATTTTTTCATCACCGTATTCAGTTACATTTTTTACGGGTGGATGGAGCCGCGGCTCGTCCTGCTGATGTTCGGGACGACTCTTTTGAATTATGTCGCTGGCAAATGGATTTCTGCGCCGGGAGCTTCGTCTTTGAAGCGCAACTCTTCCTTGACGATTTCGATTCTGGTGAATTTGGGAACTCTCGGCTTTTTCAAGTATTATATGTTTGCGATGGGCGGGGTCAATGCGGTCGTCCAATCTTTGGGCGGGGAGCCGTTTACCGTTCTGCGGGTTCTGTTGCCGGTGGGCATTTCCTTTTACACTTTCCAGGCGATGAGCTATACGGTGGATGTCTGGCGCGGGGATGCGCCCCCGGTCAAAAATTTTGCGACTTTCGCCTGCTATGTTTCGCTTTTTCCGCAGCTGGTCGCCGGGCCGATTGTCCGCTATAACACTGTCGCCGAAGAGCTGGATTCCCGAAAGCATTCGTGGGAAAATTGGATGCGGGGCATGACCTATTTCTGCCTGGGGTTCGCTAAAAAAATTTTGATTGCGAATCAGGTCGGGGTGATTGCCGACCGTGTGTTTGAAGCGGATTCTCCCGGCATTTTGAATGCCTGGTGGGGCTCTCTCGCCTACATGATGCAGATTTACTTTGATTTTTCCGCTTATTCCGATATGGCCGTGGGACTGGGACTCATGCTGGGTTTCCATTTCCCGCGGAATTTCAACGGGCCGTATCGTTCGGGGAGCATTTCCGAATTCTGGAGCCGCTGGCACATTTCGCTAACGACGTGGCTTAAGGACTATCTCTATATTCCGCTTGGAGGAAATCGGGTCGCTCGCTGGCGGGTCTATCTGAATCTTTTTTTGGTGATGTTCGCATCGGGAGTCTGGCATGGGGCGGCGATGACGTTTATCTGCTGGGGACTTTATCATGCGTTCTTTATGATTGTGGAACGCGTCAATGGAAAACGCGCTCTCTATTTCAAATTCCCGCGCCTTGCGCAAGTTCTTTTGACGCAGGTTATCGTGCTGTTTGGCTGGGTGCTTTTCCGCGCTGCCGACATTTCGTCGGCGTTGAAAATGTGGAAATCCATGCTGGGGCTTTCCGCTGTGAATCCGGCGGATCCGATTCTTTTTGCCGAAGTGTTCACGCCGACTTCCGTCGTGTTTATGCTGTTGGCTCTTGTCTATGCGTTTTCGCCGATTCGGGCTTTTGAATGGTGCCAAAAAATCAGCGTTCCCCGGTTGGTGACGGCGTTTGCCCTATTTGCGTTTGCCGTTCTCGCCCTGTTTACGCAGACTTATAATCCGTTCCTGTATTTTCAGTTCTGAACCCGTTTGAGAATGCAGCGGTAATCGGCTTTTTGCAGAAAATCTTCCTGGTGCTCGATGGCGATGACGGTATGTCCGTTTTGGCAGAGTTCCTGAATGAGGGCGAGCATTTTGTCGATATCGCTTTTGTGCAGTCCTCGCGCGGGTTCGTCAAAGAGAAAAAGGGTGTTCGGGAATTTGGCGCGGGCAAGTGCCTGCGAAAGTTTGAGGCGAGCCGCTTCTCCGCCGGAAAGGTTTGTGGTGGGCTGCCCCAATCGCAAGTAGCCAAGCCCGGTTCGGATAAGCGGGGAAAGCTTGTCGGTGAATTTGTTTGCAAAATGGAAAATCGTGGCGGCTTTTTCGATGGTCAGGTCCAGAACGTCGGCATAGGAAAGGGTTTTGAACCGGATTTCCAGAATCTCGTCGCGGAAGCGTTTTCCTTGGCAGACGGGGCAGACGCTTTCTTCGTAACCGGACGGGTCGCGAATGACGCCTTCGCCCTTGCAGGTTTCGCAACGCCCGCCGGGAATTGCCGTGCTGAATCGGGACGGGGAATATCCCTTGATTTTGCTTTCGGGAAGTTGGGCGAAGAGGTCGCGAAAAAGCGGTGCGATGCCGATGGCGCTCGCGATGGTGCTGCGTCGATTTTTGAAGAATCCGCGAGAGCTCAACAAGGAAATGTTTTGAATCCCCAGAGTTTTAAATTCGCCGCGAAAAAATCGCGGAAGAATGTTCTGGAATAAAAGAGTACTTTTGCCGCTGCCGCTTTCTCCGGAAATGACGCTGAACTTGCCTATGGGAAAGTCGGCGGATACGGGCAGCATGTCGTAAAGGCGGAAGTTCTGGACGGCGATGCGGGATGGGGATTTGCCAGCGTTTTTCGTCGCTTGCGTTTTTTTCGCCAGTTCCCGCAACCATTTTCCCGTGGGGGAATCCGCTTGGCGAATCAGTTCTTGGGGCGTTCCTTGAAAAAGAATTTCGCCGCCGAGTTCGCCGGACCCTGGACCCATTTCAATCACTTTGTCCGCTTTGCCGATCAAGTAGGGATTGTGTTCGATAAGGACCAGCGTGTTGCCTCGGTCGCGGATTTCTTCAAAGATTTTCCACAGCTTTTCGACATCGGTTTTGAAAAGCCCGCAAGAAGGTTCGTCCAGACAAATGCACATCCCGTCCAAGTGTCCCGTCGCCAAAGGGGAAAGTCGCAAGCGGCTGAGTTCGCCTCCGGAAAGGGTGCTGCCGATGCGTCCCGCTCCCAAATAGCCTAGCCCGATTTTATTTACGGCTCGAATGCGGGCGAGCAGCGTTTCGGCGGTGCTCTTTAGGTATTCCGGCAGAAGGCCTTCAAAAAGATTTTGAAAACGCGATTCCAACTCCGAAAAGGAGGATTCCAAAATTTGCTTCCAGCTCGTTTCGCGAATGCTGGAGGCGAGGATTTGCGGTTGCAGGCGGAGCCCGTGGCAGTCCGGGCAAAGGATTTGCACATGTTCTTTGTTTTCTCCCTGCTCGCTTTCGATTTCGCCGTCTCCATGGCAAGTCGGGCATTTGTATCGCGGAGAATGCGGGGACAGGTCGGCGGGATCGATGGGCGCAGAAGTCGTGTGGTGTTCGGCGCAATAAGGCACCGTGCTGAAAATCTCTCGGTTCTTGCCGTTGTCCAAAATCACTTGTGTGCGGGAAAAACGCAAAGTGGCATCTACCGCTTCGGCGATGCGGGTCCGGACTCCTTCGCGGATAACGACGCGGTCCAGTACGACAAAGATTTCTTGCGGTTTTAAAAGACGTTCGGCGGAGGTCAGGTCGCCCAGGGAATAGTTCACCCCGTCGGCGATAATCCGGGCGTAACCTTGCGAGAGAAGAGTTGCGGAAAGGGCGTCCAGCGTCAGCCCTGCGGATTCGATTTTGGCCAGAAATTGCAGCCGACTGCCCGGTTCGCTCTGGCAAATTTTGACGATGATTTCTTCGCGGGAAAAACTTCGCATCGGCTTTCCGCATACAGGGCAGGCGGGACTTGCCAAAGCCGCCCAGAGGATTCGCAAGGGAAGGCCGCACTCGGAAAGGGAAAGCGGGCTGGACTTTGCCGAAGCTTCGCCGCGGGATGCCGAAATGGCGATGCTCGGGTGAAGCCCGTCGGCGCTGTCGAGGGGAATGCTGGTTTTTCCGCCCAGGATCCGGATGGCAAAAGGACTGAGCGTTTCCAGATAGCGCCTTCGGCTTTCGCCATGGAGAACGTCCATGACCAGAGTCGATTTTCCACAGCCGGAGGGACCGCAGACGACAGAAATTTTTCCCAGAGGAAAATCCACATCCAGATTTTTCAGATTGCGGAGGTGGGCTCCGCGCAGGGAAATCGGGCGTTCTTCGGCGGGCTTCAGAATTCGCTCCAGTTGATAAAGACGGCTCCGAAGGGCGTATTGAAATCGCCGTTGGAAAAACCGTCTTCGGAAATGCCCAGGAAGAATCGATAACCGCCGCCGATACCGATTTCGAGGGTACGGGTGATTTTATAGTTGAAGTGCAGAGCGGCGTCGCCCATAAAAAATCCATCGTCCGCTTTGGAATTTTCGGAACCCTGCTTGCTGATGTTTGTGAATCCCGCACCGGCGGTCAGTGGAACGGAAATCGAAAAATCGTTGTAGGCAAAGGGTTTCAGCTCGGTAAAAATGCCCAGCGATTTGTAATCCACCGAAATTTTTTTCCCGCCTTTTTGCAGATTGACGTCATTTGCGACCGTAGAGGCGTATAATCCCAAGCGAAAGAGCGGATGGAAAGAAACGCCGCCGTGGATGGAAAAAGCAATCGATCCGTCTTCGAGAAGCAGGATGTTGTTCGCTTCAAATCCGACAAATGTCTTGACCGTTTTTTCGGAACGCGCCACTTCGTCCGTGTCGGTGAGAACGGTGATTTCGGCATTTGCCGTGGAAATGCCTAACGCTAGAGCTAGAATCCAGAATGTTTTTTTCATAGGTTCCCTTCGGTTTTCACCCAGTTCCATTTTTTGGAACCCGATTTCGGCCAGGAATAGATGGTCCACACCAGACAGTTCCCGTAGAGCATGATTGCCCAAAAACCAAAGGCAAAGAGCAGCACGAGCGGAATGAATGCCAGCGACCCGTAAAACAGCGACATCCTGCTGACCAGATTTTTTTGCAGCATGATGAGGATGATCAAATAACCGCAGGTGCAGACCCAAATGCCGAGGCTCACGACCAGCGATGGCCAAAAAAGTTTTTTATACGAATAGTGGCCTTTCCGGTAGGGGAGCAGGTAGAGGGCGAAAAAAATGAGAGCGACAAAAATCACGTTCATCGTAAACGTCCAAAAAGTGCTCATGATTTGCGGAACGGTTTCGGCGGTTAGAAACTTTCCGTTGTGCGCGATATCCAAAAGCCCGATTTTCAGATGATTGACGAACATGGCGAAAAAGGCGAAGCCTAGAGCGGCGATTAAAAGCAGCGGCGTGTAGGCGACAAATTGCTTGAAGAACGGCCTGGATGTCTGGTTTTCCCAGACGACGTTCATATTGACTTCCAGATTGCCAATGGCAAAGATGTAAGTGATGAACAGCGATATGGAACCGATGGCGCCCAGGGTCTGCAAATGGATGTGCTCGGTATTTTCCAGAAGCGGCATGATGTCGTCCAGTGGAAGCCCGAGCGAAAAGAACTGGTCCAGAACGGGCAGGTAGGTGTTGAAAAAAGAACCCAGCCCCAAAGAAAGCGAAATCGCGGTGAGCAAAATCAGAAAAGGAATGACGGCGAGAAAAGACGTGTATGTCATCGCCGCAGCCCGGATGGTGCCGTGATGAAAAAGAAACGCCTTTGTCGAAACGATGATCACGCGAAGCGGAATGGGCCATTTATGGGTGATTCTGTCAATCTTCTGTTCAAGAGGCATTTCGCAGGATTCCTAAAATCTGAAAAGTAAATATTAGCAAAGTTTGTTATACTTGTTGTGTGAAAATTCGAGTTTTTTCCTGCTTGCTGCCTGTTGTATTTCTTTTCGCCTGTGGTGGAGAATGGGTCGCTGAAGAATCGTCGAAAGTTTCTTGTGATATTTCGGATGTGCCTTTTTCGACCGCACAAAAAATTTCCCTTTCGGCGGATGGAGAAAAGCTTTATATTTTGGATCGTTACGGCCATGCCTACGCGTATTCGCGGAACGAGGCGAGAACTTGCGCTTATGAATTGGACAGGACTCCGGAAAATCCCGACGGCGAAATTCCGGTATCGATGGCGGAGAATATCGAAAAGGTCGGATCGTTCCTGTATTATTACGACGGCATTTCCGTTTTGCGCTATGACGATGCGGAGTTTTCTTGCGATATTTCTTTGAATGCTTTTGCGCTGACTCCTTCCTTTGTTTACTATGCGCCCTCTGCGGGACTGGGAAAAAATCGCATCACGGCGACGGGCTGCGTCAAAACAAATGTTTCCTTTTCTGCCGCGCGGGTGATGGCTTTGGACGCTTCTGCGGACAGGATTGTCACCGTGGAAACTTCTGGAGCCTTGTCGGATCCGCCACAGCGTCTGGTGATTTATGATGAAGATGGGAATGCGCTCGCGCGTTCCGCTTTGGCTGCGGACGATGTGAATAATTCCCTGCATTTTTGTTCGGCGACCCGGGTGCGTTTTGGCGCGGCTTTTGTGGCGCTTCTCGATGTGAAATGCGGCTATCTCGGCGTTTTTAGTTTGGACGGAGAATTGATGCATCGTCTGGATCTTTCGGAAATGGGAATTCGCAACGCTGTGGATATGGACATTGCCCGGGACGATCTTTTCCTTTTGACTTCCAGCTCGGTCTATCCGCTTTATTTTTTGGATTTCTCGTCGTTCGCTTTTGGCGAAGAAAGAATGTAGATTGTGACTATATGCTCAAGTTCAGCTTTTTAATCAATCCGATTAGCGGAGGCGGACAAGGAAAATCCATTCTCAAGTTCGTTCCCGAAATTATGCATTCCATGGATTTTGACGATGCGGAATGGAAAGCGGAATTGACAGAGGGGAGTCGCCTGCGGGAACAGATCCGGGAATGCGCGGAAGAAACGGAAACGCTGATAGCGGTTGGTGGCGACGGCACGATGTCCACGATTTTATCCGTCATGCTGGAATCGGGACTTGCCGATAAAGTGCGGCTCGGCTTGATTCCGCTGGGTACCGGAAACGATTTGGCGCGAGTCTTGAATTTATACGAAACCTTTGTCAATAAGGGACTTCTTTTTTTGGTGAGGAAGCTTGTGCAGGCAAGGCACAGGCCTTTCGATATTTGGAAAGTCAATGGGAAATTTGTGCTGGCGAATTATTTTTCGAGCGGAATCGACGCCCGGATTGCGCACGATTTCAATGCGGACAGGGCTTCCGGAAAAATTTCCAGCTCGTCGGTTCTGGCAAATAAAATGCACTATGTGAAACGATTTTTTGCGGACCGGCGGCATTGCCTGGGCGAAGCGGAGCTCCGTTTTTGCGACAAAGAAGGCTGTTGGAAATTCCGGGATGTGTCCGGTTTTCGGACGGTGATTGTCGGCAATATCCCGAGTTTTGCTTCGGGGGCGAATCCTTTTGACGGCGGCGATATGGCGGACGGGCTTTTGGAAGTCGTTCCCGTTCCCAACATGAATTCTTTTTTCGGCGCTTTGGCTCTAGGAACCTTTCCGCTCATCGGAAAACTTTACAAGCGTTTCTTTTTGAAAACCTATCATGCGAAAGAAATCATTTTGCGGACTTCTCAACAGGAATTTCACCAGCTCGACGGCGACGATTTGACGCACCGCGTCGGCTCGGAGATTCGCATTGAATATGGATGCCGCGTGCAAATGCTGACTCTGGAACCGGGAAACCGCTTTCCTTCGAGTAGAGAAAACAGGGCTGTTTTATGAAAATGACGACGGCGGAAACTCTGGCCAATTGGCTCGGCACGAAAATCGAATACCAGCAAAGTCCAACGAATTTTGCGATTTCGGGATTTGCCCCGCTTTCCATGGCTCAAAAAAATCAGGTTTCGTTCTGGACGGGAAAATCGGTGGCGGGGGAATTGCGCAATACTGAAGCAGGACTCCTTCTGGTTCCTAAGGATTTTGCGGGTGCGCCTTCTGTCGGCGCTTTGGCGCGGGTGGAAAATCCCTATGCGGCGATGGTTCGTGTGGTCGAATTTCTCCATGAAGAAGAAGCGTTGCCGCGTTGCGTGCCCGCTTCGGCAAAAGTACACGAGTCTGCGGTCGTCGAGGGCGTTGTCGAAGAAAATGTGCAAATCGGGCCGCATTGCGTGGTCATGCGAGGCGCAAAAATCGGGCGGGGAACGGTTTTAGAGGCCAATGTGACTGTTTACGGAAATGTGCAAATCGGAGAAAATTGCGTTTTGCAGGCGGGGGTTGTCATCGGTTCGCGCGGCTTTGGATTTTACACGGATACGGATGGCGTGCGAAAAATGGTTCCTCACCGGAGCGGAGTCCGCATTGGAAATTTTTGTGAATTTGGAGCCAATTCTGTTGTGGCGGCGGGTTTTCTGTCTCCGACAACCATTGGAAACCATTGCCATTTCGATTCCTTTGTGCAAATCGGGCACAATTGCCGGGTGGGAAACAATGTGTATATGGCGTCCCAGTCGGGGCTTGGCGGGACGACGCTTGTGGAAGACGATTGCGAATTTGCCGGGGGAGCGCAAATTGCGGGGCATTTGACTATTGGGCGCGGGGCGGTTATCGCGGCAAAAGCCGGAGTGACCAAAAGTGTTCCTGCGGGGGCGTTTTATGCGGGTTTTCCTGCCGAACCGGTTGATCGGTGGCGCAGGGGAATTGTCGCCGTCCGTCGTCTAGCGGAAAAGAAATAGGGATTAGGGGTTAGTGCCCTTCGGCTAGTTCGACAAGCAGTTGGAAGTTGGAACTGAGAATTGAGAATTGAGAACTAAGAACTAAGAACTAATTTTCCCTTGTGAAAAGAAATTCTCGTTTTGAAGAAAAAATTTAACGGCGAGTATTTCGTGGAGGATTGTATATAGTCAGCCCTTAAAAAGGCCACTTTGCGAGCGCAGGATAAGGAGGTTCGCCGTTTTTATTCACCCCTTCCCGGCAAAGGAAGCAACAGTATAGCCATTCCAACAGAACAAAAAAGCGCCTCATGACCCTCTTGAAGTTGAACGCTGCTGCTGCAAGCTTTGCGTTGAGCATGTCGCCAAAGATTCCCTTGTAGAAGTTGCGACCCATGCGGTGGTCGCTTTTCAAGTGACCATTGATTGGTTCGATGCCAGCCCTCTTGCAAAAAAGCTTGTGAGCCTTTTTCTTCTGGTAGTAAGTCGCGTTTTTCTTCGGAACGTCCGGTATCACGATCTTTGTCGTGCCGGATTCCTTTTGTCCGCGGTAGCCTCGGTCGCATGCAGCCCGGCTAGGCCTGAAACCGAGCATTTGTTCAACATGGTCAAGCGTATCGTCTATCGTATGTCCGTCATACTCGTCCCTGAACGCGACCGCGCCGACAATGATGCCGCTGTAGCTCCGGGCGATTGACACCTTGTTGCCGAACTCGTATTTCTTGTGTTCCTTGCCCTTGCCGATGCATTTTACTTCGGGCTCGTGTAGCGAATAGACCTTGTCCTTGTCGCACCTCTTCTGCTCCAAAACTTTTTTGAAAAGCTCGATTTTTCCTTTGTACGTACCCGACAGATTTTTCTTCGAAAGATTCCGTTCCATTTCGCGGACGAGCCGACCCGCGATGGTTTTCAGTCTGCGGAAGGCCGTGTTCTTCCACTATTTTCTGTACCTGTTCTATTATCTTGTTTGTAAGTTTGGCGTCTGTAGGGAACGTGATGTTCTTTTCCTGCACGGTCGTGTCAAGAAAGACCGTGCCGCATCCTGTCGGTCCTTGTTTATCGTGGTCATCGTTGACACGGATACTTTCCTTGAGGATCATGTCCATGCCCGCTTCGCCAATCATGTGCCGGAAGTGAACAAGTTCGCTCGGGTCGCAGGGTTGCTCCGTCGAGAAGAACCGTTCTCCGCAAAAATACTGGTAATAGGCGTTTTCCTGAAACTGCTCCACGACGGACTCGTCCGATACGTTGCGGATGTGCTTCAGGATGATGAGCCCGGTCATGAGACGGATCGGCTTGTTTGGCGCACCCATTTTGTCGTCAAACCGTTTCGAAAACTCGGTCTCGAACTTGTTCCAGTCAATCTTGTTCGCGAGAACGTAGAGGGAATGCTTGTGGTTCAACTGCTCCTCAAGGGAACAGAAAAGGCTTGTCTGTGCGTGGGATTTTGGCGGTCTGTACATGGGAAAAATTGCAAGGTTTTCAGTCATATTTTAGAAACCCTTGCAATATTTTCACAGGGTAGAAATCAGTTTTTCCCAATAGTTATGCGGGCTGGGCGGGATTTTAAGGGATGACTAAATATACTCTAAAGGGGTCATAAAGTCAAGCCTTTTTCGAGGCCTGTTGTTCAGTTTATCCTGTATCCAGCGAACTTTCCGGGGAGAGATTCCCTTGAACGACTCCTTCTTGGGAAGATATTGGCGTATTAGACCGTTCATGTTCTCGTTGGCACCGCGCTCCCAGGAGTGGTACGGGTTCGCAAAGTAGTAATCCGCCTTCATAGCTTTCGCTATTTCTGCGTGACAGGCGAACTCCTTCCCGTTGTCCGAAGTGATTGTGAGAATCTTGACTTCGAACGTTTTCTCAAAGTCCTTCAGCGCCCTCACAAGCGTTCTCTTCAGGTCTTTCGCGTTCTTCGTCGGAAGATACCTTATCAGGCTGTAATTCGTCATCCTGTCGTTGATCGTGAGCAGGTTCGCGTCATGGTCCGCGCTGTTTATCAGGTCTATCTCGATGTCGCCTACGCGTGATTTCTCGTCCACGATTGCCGGACGTTCCTCGATGGGCACGCGGCCTACAATCTGGCCTCTCTTGTCCTTCTTCTCCCCGCGCTTACGGTATGGTTTCTTGCCGTGCCGCAAGTGCTTCTTCAGGTCCTCGTCCTTGTTCACATGCCTGTATATCGTGGCGACGCTAGGGACACCCATCCCATCGAGTTTCGCGCGTCCGTTCACCTGTTCGGGAGAGTAGTCTTCCTTGATTTTCCCGTCCACGATTTTCCAGTCGTCCTCGTCGTAGTCGTAATGCAGGTGACTTGTCGCGGCAAGGAGGTCTGCCCGTTCCTGCGACTTGACCGGGTCGTAATGCTGGCGGCCGCCGCCCCTGTTTAGTTCCCTGTAGATTGTGGATTTGTGGACCTTCAGCTGCAAGGCTATGTTTTTCGGGGGGATCTTTGCCGCATTGAGCGCTCGTATTTCGTATCTTTGTGCTTGGTTGAGACTCACCGCCATGTCCTTTTTTGGTAGAATCGGCAAGGTAGAAAAGTTTCGGCCAGGTTCCCCAGGGGCTAGCCCTAGGGAACTTTTTTTCTTCCCGATTCAACCTATATCAGTCGCATTGACGGTGAAAATTCGCGTGGTTCATGTTGTTGGTGTTCCTGCTGGCGGGGCTTATGCGCACCATCAAGGAGCCTGTGCTGGCCGCCTGGATGAACGACCATGTGGATGAGAAAATGCGCGCCACAGTCTTTTCCACCAGCGGACAGCTGGACTCTTTCGGGCAGATCATCGGCGGGCCTATTGTGGGGCTGGTAGCCCAGCAGGTGTCCATACCCTGGGGGCTGGTCTGTACCGCTTTCCTGCTGTTGCCCGCGCTGTTCTTAGTGCCGGTGGCGGGAAAGAAGCGGGATTGATATGGCATAGTTAAGTTTACTGACGAGCGGGAGATTACTTCCGCTCGTCTTCATTTAGTAGCGCAAAATTTGAGGACTCTTTATTTCCTTATTCGGTATAGCGGAGGCGGCTGCCGTTTTTCCTATGAACCCTAACAACTGACAACTAGCCACTATCTACGGACTTCTCTTCCTCTTTGCTCTTCGGAGAGCGGAAATCCTCGTTTTCAACAATCTGCCTCCCGAACTTATTCCATGTTTTCTTTTCGGAATTTTATTTTTGTGGCGTCTTTAAGGGCAATTAAGGTAAACGCTGTATGTCAAAGATCGAATCCCATCCATTAGAACCCTTTTTGCCGCAAGGCACGAAATTGCTGATGCTCGGCAGTTTTCCGCCTCCGCAGAATCGCTGGTGCATGCCCTTTTACTACCCGAATTTCAACAATGATATGTGGCGGATTTTGGGAAAGGTCTTTTTTGACGAACGCGAACATTTTGTGCTGCCCGCCAAAAAATGTTTTGACAAGTCTTTAATCGAAAGTTTTCTGAAAAAAGTCGGCATCGGTATTTTTGACACGGCTTCTGCGGTCATTCGGGAAAAGGGAAATGCTTCGGACGCATTTCTTCAGGTGGTGACGCCGACGGATGTGCGCTCTATGCTTTTGAAAATTCCACATTGTCTGGCGGTCAATACGACGGGGACTTTGGCGACCGAAACGGTTTGTGCGCATTTTGGAATCGAGGTTCCGCGCGTGGGGGAAAAGGTGCAGTTCTTTCTTGGCGAACGCAAACTTTTCCTTTATCGGACGCCGAGTTCTAGCCGCGCCTATCCGCTCGCATTGGAAAAGAAAGCGGCTGCTTACCGGAAAATGTTCGAAGAACTCGGAATGCTTGCGCTTTAGACAACCTATCAATTTACCCAAGCCGTTTTTAAGCCGCCATCAATCGTCGGCTTAAAATTGGAAATAGATGAACGGCGGCGAGTCGGCACTGGAAAACTGGTAAATGATGACGCAAGAAATGACCGCGCAGACGATAATCGCCCAAAGGGGAAGTTTGCAGAATACAATCCGGTAGAATCGTTTAAATCGGTCGGGAAGCCAATGGATGAGCATTCCCAACGCAAAAACCAGAATAATGGAAAGGTGGGAGTACGCCATTTGCGGGAGGAGCGAAAGGTCCCACGGGCTTCCGATTTGGTGAATCATATTGCGGGCGGTTTCCCAGGCGACTTGATTCGCTTCGGCAGGGTCGAGATTGGAACCGGCTCGGAAGAACAGGCGCGTCGAAGTGATGAAGATGAATGTCAGAATGACGTTCCAAGCAAAGCGCAGGCGGGGGAGCGCTTTTTGGAAAAAAAGTCCGTAGAGCAGCTTGGCGTAAATACCTGCAAAAATGAGTCCGCTCCAGACGGCGACAATTCCCCAAAGCGGCGTGTAATGCCATTTGCAGGCAATGGCCGCGATGGCGGCGATAAAGAACATCAGGATGGCGCGCACTTCGATTTTCTGCTTGCTCCATTGCGTGTTCGCTATCATCCCGAGTCCGTTCAGTCCGCCCCAGATGATGAAATTCCAGCTGGCGCCGTGCCAGAGTCCGCCGATAAGCTGCGTAATCATGGCGTTCATGTGTTTGGCGATTGTCTTGCGGGAGTCCTTTTTGAAGAATGCGCTCAGACCGAGAATCAGGTAAAGAATCCCCAGGGCGAGAGCGACCCAGACGCTTCCCGAAAGCATAATCGCAATGGCGGAAATGATTGCCGTCCAAAAGAACGTGCCGAATCCTGCGCCCCGGTTTCCGCCGAGAGGAATATACACGTAATCGCGTAGCCAGCGGGAAAGGGACATGTGCCAGCGATGCCAAAATTCCGAAGGCTTGTCCGCCTTGTAGGGGCTGTTGAAGTTCTGCGGCAGATGAAATCCCATGAGAAGGGCGACTCCCGTGGCGATGTCCGTGTAACCGGAAAAATCCGCATAGACTTGCAGCGAATAGGCGAAGAGGGCGAGCAGATTTTCAAAACCGGTGAAGAGCAGCGGCGTTTCAAAAACCTTGTCCACAAATTGCGTGGCGAGAAAATCGCTCAGGATGATTTTTTTGGCGAGCCCGTTCAGAATCCAGAAAACGGCGATGCCGAAAGCATGGTGCGAAAGGAAAAATTTTCGGTGCAGCTGGGGAATGAATTTGTCGGCGCGGATGATGGGACCGGCGACGAGTTGCGGAAAGAAGGTCAGGTAAAATCCGAAGTCAAAGAGATTGGAAATCGGTTTGACGGTCTTTTTAAAGACATCGACGCAATAGCTTATCGCCTGGAAAGTAAAGAACGAAATGCCCACGGGCAAAATAATCTGATCGACGAGAGAATGGGCATGGAAAAAGTGATTTCCAGCGGCGGCAAAGAAATTATAGACTTTCAGGTCGATGCCGAAAAGTTCCCGAAGGACGTCCAGAAAAAAGTAGGCATATTTAAAATAGCCGAGAGTCAGCAGATTGATGATGACAAGGACGACCAGCGAAAAGATTTTTTTCCCGCGGTGATCAATCCGGTAAAGAATGTGCCCGCCGATAAAATTGGCCAAAACGCAGAAGGCGAGCAACACCAGATAGCTGCCGCTGGTTTTGTAGTAGAAAAAGAGGCTCGCAAAAAAGAGGAAGGCGTTGCGAAGCAGAATCTTGCTGTGCACCAGGGCGAACAGCGCAAAGACGACGGCAAAAAATGCCCAAAAATAAAACTGCGTAAAAATCAGCGGTTTAGAGGGATCGAACAGGAACAGGCTTTGAAGAAGGCTTATCGGATCCATCATTTTTTGACCTTCTTGGGTACGGTTCGTTTGGATTTGGTTTTCGTGCCTTTCATTTTTTTGGCGGGGGAATTGGCCGTTGGCAAATTCCCGATAGCGGGAAGATTCTGGGGAATTTGCGTGACTTTCGGGGATTCCGGAAGCAAGATCTCCTTGATGGCATCGTAAAAAAGATCGCCCAGAAGTTCATAACCCGCATTTTTGAAATGCACACGGTCTTTTTTGGCGTAGTCCGCAAGCTGCCAGATTTCCATGGATTTGAAACCGCCCATGATGCCGTATAAATCCCAGAAACCGCCTTTGTATTTTTGCGCCAGTTCGCGCATCGCCTGGGCGACGAGAACGCTGTTCAAGTTGGGCTGATTGGAAGACGTCAGATAGCAGTCGTTGTTCGATACGAAGAGGAAGGCGGCGTGGGGCGAGACCGATTGGATGCGCGAGAGGAGAGTGTCGTAATGCGCCTTGAAAAGGTCGGGATTAAAGATATTGACATTCGCGTCGTTGATGCCGATGGCCAAAATGACCAGGTCGGGCTTGGAATATTGCAAATCCCGTTCCAAATTTTCCAAGGAGAGATAGGCGTTCAAGTCCGCGCCATTGACGCCGATGGAGTTATAGGTGAGGCCTGGAAGCGTGTCGCTCAGAAGAATTCCCGTCAGGGTAAAGGAAACCGGAGCCGAAAAAAAGAATGACGAATCCGCAAACAGGGAGTCCACCTGCGGGGACGTGAGGTTCGCGAAAATTTTTCGGAAGTTTTTTTCCTTCTCGGCATTTTCCCAAGGGAAGGTGAGAATCAGCGAATCGGCGCGTCGGGGGAGCGAAAAAACGAAACTGCTGGACGTGGAGTCGTATTTGGGCTTGTACTTTTTTCCGTTTTCGGCCAATTGCAGAACCGGTTCCGTAGAATCGGTCGAAGTGCCAAAGACCCGAACCTGCGTAAAATTCCAAAAATCTTCGCCCGGAATTCGCGTGTTGAGGACGATACGGATTTCGGCGTCCGGGTCGATGGTGGTGACTTCAAACCCCATAAGCCCCAAGGGATGCGGACGCTCCTTGAAAACGCTGCGTTTCCATTTGAAGTGGCCCTTTTTTCGGGAAACGTAACTGATGGGGGTGTTGGAATTGGCCGCCGTATAAGGAAATACGAATCCTCTTCCGGCGGCGGGAATCTGGAGGTCTTTGACCAGTCTTGCGCGAACCCGGTTCGAAATGACATCCGCTTGGATGTGGGACCCGCCGAGATGCAATATGTTGATGTTGCCTTGACCGGTGTAATTCAGGGAATCCAGTTTGTGGAGAAATGGGGCAAGGGCGGCGTTGCCTGCCGGAAATTCAATATGGTTCAGACTGGTGTCTATCGGCAGATTTACCGTTTTGACAGAGAGCGAATCCGCCCAGATGCAGGTGGCGAAAAAAAGCAGCGATACGAGAAAAGGCGTCGCTCGCAAAATCATGGTTCGCTTTCTCCGACGTTATCCAAGGAATCTTCAGTGGAAATTTGATGGATGGGTGTCAGAATCAGCGTGTCGTTTTGCGCGATCAGCGTGTCGGCTTTTGCCGTTTCTTTTTTTAACTGCTGGATTTCTTTGAGCTGGTCGTTTCCGATGTCGTGCTTCTTGCGGAACTGGTAATAGTCAAAGTGGAGCTTGATCGCATTGTAGAAAAGTTCGCCCATGCGCGCTGCGCCGTTGCGGGTGAAGTGGATGTAGTCCGGACCACCGAGCTTTTGCTGGACCCAGGATTTCATCGAATTGTGCCCGCCCATGACGCGATACATATCCCAGTAGGCGCATCCGTTTTTGAGGGCGATTTCCCGGATTTTTTCGACGGTCATTTTCAGGCTTGGAAAGCTGGTCCATTTGCCATTGATTTTTTTGGACATGTCCGCCGGACCGATGAAGAGAATGTCGGCATCGGGTGCCGCTTTGCGAATGGCTTGGATTTGCTTTTCCAGAATGCGTTCCACCCAGTCCAGATTGCTCGAATTGACGCTGGGAACCAGATTGCCTCCGTATTCCAAAAGAATCAGTTTGGCGTTCATCGCTTTCAGTCCAGTCCCCAGAAGCGCATTGTCCATTTTGGTAAAGATGGTTCCGGAGCTGCCGCGCATCGCCACGTTATCGACGGCGATTCCGGATTCCGCGTCCAGAGCGATAGTGTAAAGTTCCGCGTTGCCGGAAACGGTGAGGGTGAGCGATTCGGTTTCGTGCTGCAGATTCCAGGTGTAAACGGACATTCCGGGAAGCGTCGTGATTTCCGGGTCGTTCGCCTGGAATTTCCGCTTCTTTTCGCGCACAAGAGGCGGGAGCGTGTCCTGCGGAATCGTGTCGGAGACAACGGCGGAGTAAATCAGTTTGGTTTTCAGATTGGCCTTGTTGGCGAGCAGGCGAACCTTTTGGAATCGTCCCGCTTGAGGGAAGCCTTTTTGGTGCAGACTCTTTTTGAACGAAAAGGAGGCGCTTCCGTGCAAGTCCGTGACCTGCGCCAGGGGACCATATTTGTTGTGGCGGGCGTGTTCCTTTTCAGGGCCGAAAATGCGGTGTCTTTGTAGGCTGCCCACGCTGTGACTTCCGATGACGAACGTCGGGATGTCGGCGAGGGGCGGAAGCATTCCCGGGCCGGAGCCGCCCCAAAGGGTTTGTGCAGATTCTCGGATGCTCGAAGTGATGCGGTCGCCTTCCAGCTGGGAATCGCCGTAGTGGACAATCCGGACGACTTCTCCGGAGTCTTTCGCTTTGGACACGCGGTCAAAGAAACGGTCGAACCAGCCGGGATTGCTGTCGGGAAAATCGAATCTTGTGGGACCGTTGTTGAAAAAGTCTTCGTAAAAAGCCAGCGAGTCCGCGTATTCGGCGAATTTTCGTGCGCGGGTTTCGGCGAGCATTTGCCGGATCTGCTCTTCCGGATCCACTTGGAGGGAATCTTCCGATGGGTTTTGCGGAAGATTTTCGATTAGGGACGGAAAGCGGAGCGTCAAAGAACCCACGGAAATGCCATTGCTCGGGAAAAAAAGCGAAATGAGCCCCAGCAAGGCAAAAACGGCAAGGATGGCAAAAAGGGTGCGAAAAGGCGACATGCGTCTTTTGCCCTATTTGACAAGCTGCGTGATTTCGTGGATGGAGCCCGCGCCGGAAGTTCCCGATGCGAGAATCTTGTATTCGAATCCGCCTTCGGGAGCCTTGTCGCCATCGACATAGACGACGATTTTGGCGCCTTGGGCATTGGCCTGTTCCATCTGTTTGCCGAGCTTTGCCGCGGAAAGCGGATGATTGACGTTGAATCCCAGATTGCGGAGCTTGCTCGCTACGGCAAAAATCTTGTCCAGATCGTTGGTGAAGCTTGCCACGAAAAAATCGACGGATTGCTTGGAAGAGGGGAGAAGGCCGCGTTCTTCGAGGAGATTGGCCAGCACGACGTCGCCCATGCCAAAGCCGACCCCGGGGACTTTCTGCCCGCCGAGTTTTTCCGTGAGGCTGTCGTAACGTCCACCGCCGGCGATTGCCCGCATGGATTTGCCCTTGTCAAAAACTTCAAAAACGATCCCGGTGTAATAGGCGAGTCCGCGGACAATGGAAAGGTCGAGGGCGACCGAGTTTCCCGCTCCAGAAACTTCGAGGGTGTGGAAGAGCTGCCGGATTTCGTCGAGCGCGGCTTTCGATTCGTCGCTTTGAATTTTGGCGGCGACGTCGTCGATGCTTTTGCAGTCCATCAGGGAGTCGAGCTTGCTTGTCTGCTCGTCGGAAAGCCCCGCGTCGGCAAGTTCCGCGTAAAAATCCTTCTTTTCGATTTTCAGGCGGCGATCCAGAACGGGATAGACTTTGGAAACGTCGGCGACTCCGATTTCGGAAAGGTAGGCGTTCAGCAGTTTTCGGCTGGAAACGCCAATGCAAAAGTCGTCGTCTTTGAGACCGAAATCCTTGAGCATGGAGGCGATCGCCGAGAGCAGGTCCGCTTCCGCATAAATGCTTTCTGTGCCGATAATGTCCAGATTCAGCTGGAAGAATTCCCGCAGACGTCCTTTCTGGGCGCGTTCGTAACGGAAAAGGCGGGGCATGCTGAACCATTTGAACGGCTTTCGGAGGGAGTTGCCCTTTTGAATGACCAGACGGGCAAGAGTCGGCGTCATTTCGGGGCGGAGCGCGATATGGCGGTCGCCTTTGTCTTTAAAATCGTAGAGCTGGCTAACGATTTCTTCGCCGGATTTTCCGGTGTAAAGTTCCAGATGCTCGAACATGGGACCTTCGTATTCTTCGTAGCCAAAACGGAGAGCGGCTTTGCGCCAAGTGTCAAAGATATAGTTTTGAATCCGCATGGATTCGGGATAAAAATCGCGCGTTCCTTTGGGAAGCGGTGGAGTCTGCATCTTGAGGTTGTTCATACGCACGCAAATGTAGAATTTTTCTACATTTAATGCGCAATGGCTACAAATGCGAAACCAGAAATTTTACTTGTAAACGATGACGGATACACAAGCGCCTATCTCGAACGATTTGCGCGAGCGCTTTCGGAAGTGGCTAAAGTCTATGTCGTCGCTCCCAAGACGGAACAGAGCGGCGTTTCGCATTCCTTTCAAGGTTTTGCAGGGCATTCGCTGGAAAAAATTCCGGGCAAAATCCCGGCGGATTTTTATGCGCTGGACGGATCGCCGGCGGACTGCACCAAGTTCGGCTTGCAGGAGCTTTTCAAGGATCGCCCTATCGAGTGCGTTTTTTCGGGACCCAACCACGGGGAGAACGCGGGGGTTTCGTCGCTGTATTCGGGAACGGTCGCCGGAGCTCGGGAAGCGGCGCTTTGGGGTGTCCCTGCGGTTGCGCTCTCGCTCTGTTTCGGGGCGACTTCCGTTATGGAAAACGAGGCCGCGCGGTTTGCGCAAAAAATCATCGAGGAACGGCTCTATCGCACGATGCCCGCCCATTCTTTCTGGAACGTGAATTTCCCCGACGAAAAGAAGGCCCCTTTTGCCGGCTACCGGGTGGCGAGGCAGAGCGTTTCCATGTTCACGGACCATTACGAAAAAAAAGACGGCAAATTCTTTTTGGATGGCTGCAAATTGCCCGAAACCTTTGCCGCCAATTCGGACGATCTGGCTTTGCACAGGGGATATGCGTCTATCACGCCGATGACGGTGGATCAGACCCTGGAAAGCGACCTCTCCCCGCTATTTCGGCTTGTTCAACAGAATTTTTAAGACAAAAATCGAGGAAAATCAATGGCTGATGAAAAAATAAAATTGACTCCGGGAATGCATTACGATTCCCTCATCGAACGCGAAATGCAGGACTGCTACCTGCGTTATTCCATGAGCGTGATCGTTGCTCGTGCGCTGCCGGACGTTCGCGACGGACTGAAGCCGGTGCACCGCCGGGTGCTGTTCGCCATGCACAAGCTGGGACTGACTGCGGACAAGGCGACCATGAAGTCGGCGCGTATTGTCGGTGAAGTCATCGGTAAATACCACCCGCACGGGGACGCCGCCGCTTACGATACGCTGGTCCGGATGGCCCAGGATTTTTCGTTGCGCTATCCGCTGGTTCGCGGGCAGGGCAACTTCGGTTCTGTCGATGGCGACAGTGCTGCCGCTATGCGTTACACCGAAGCCAAGATGACCCGAGTCGGCGAATTGATGCTGGACGACTTGGACAAAGAAACCGTGGACATGGGCAAGAACTACGACGAGACTCTCGACGAGCCGCTGGTTCTTCCTGCTGCGTTGCCGAACTTGCTCGTGAACGGCTCTTCGGGAATTGCCGTCGGTATGGCGACGAACATCCCCCCGCACAATTTGCGCGAAGTCACGCGGGCGATTCATGCCTATTGCGAAAACAACGACATTACCGGCGAAGAACTTTTGAATTACGTCTCGGGACCGGATTTTCCGACGGGCGGCATTATTTGCGGTCGAGCGGGTATTCGCGATGCTTATCTGACGGGGCGTGGAAGGGTTCGTGTTCGCGCCCGTGTCGAAATTGAAAAGGACGCCAAAGGCCGGGAACGTTTGATTATCAGCGAAATCCCGTATATGGTGAACAAGGCCCTCCTTGTCAAGAACATGGCGGATCTGGTTCGCGACAAGCGAATCGATGGCATCAGCGACATCCGCGACGAGTCCGACCGGGAAGGGATGCGCGTCGTCGTCGATATCAAGCGGGATTTCCAGGGCGACATCGTCCTGAACAACCTGTACAAGTACACCCAGCTTGAAGACACGTTCAGCATTTACAACCTCGCTCTGGTGAACCGGACGCAGCCGACCCTTCTTCCGTTGAAGGACATGATTCGCTACTATGTGGATCACCGCTTGGAAGTCATCCTTCGCCGGACGCAATTCGATCTGAAAAAGGCGCAGGCCAGAATGCACATTTTGGAAGCGCTCCGCGTGGCGTGCAGCAATGTCGATGAAGTCGTTGCGATTATCAAAAATTCAAAGAGCACCGAAGATGCCAAGCTGAATTTGAAAGACAGATATGCGTTTGACGACATCCAGGCGCAGGCCATTGTGGATATGCAGCTCAAGCGTATCACGGGGCTGGAAATCGAAAAGCTCGAAAACGAATACCAGCAGCTGGTCATTACGGTCCAGGATTTGGAAGACATCATCGCCCGCAAGGAACGCCGGGTGCAGATTCTTTTGGAAACCCTCGATGCGATTACCGAGAAATTCGGGGACGAACGTCGTACTTCGATAGAAAACGCCGTGCAGGACTACGATTCCGAAGACTTGATCCCGGAAGAGGAGCAGGTGATCACTTTGAGCCGAGAAGGCTACGTGAAGCGGCTTCCCATCGGGACTTTCAAGGCGCAGAATCGCGGCGGCAAGGGAATCATCGGTGCAGGCCTTAAGGACGAAGACAATATCCAGTCGATTTTCACGGCGAGCACCCACAGCTACCTTCTCGTGTTTACGAATAAAGGTCGGGTCTATTGGACAAAAGTGTACAACCTGCCGGAAGGTTCGCGGAACGGCAAGGGCAGACCGATTGTCAATTTTGTCAATCTGACTACGGGCGAAAAAGTTTCGGCGATTGTCCCCGTGCGCAAATTCGGCGGCTATAATTGCCTCGTTTTCGCCACTAAAAATGGCGTTATCAACAAGATGGATTTGAAGGTTTTCTCGAATCCGCGCCGTTCGGGAGTCAATGCGATTACTCTGGACGAGGGTGACGAACTGGTGAAGGTCCTCTTGGTGGGCGTCACCGCCGAAGAAATGGAAGCTTCTGCCCGCGGCGAAGACATCGACGACGATGCGAATGTTGCCGAAGTGGAAGAATCCGATGTGGAATCCGCCGACGAACCGGTGGACAGCTCGAATATGGCGAAGGACTTGTTGATGCTGGCGACAAAGAACGGCCAGGCGATTACCTTCCCGATTTCGAGCTTGCGCACCATGGGACGCGGGACGCATGGTGTTCGGGGCATCCGTTTGATGGACGCTGACGAAGTGATAGCCCTGTTGTGGCTTAAATCCGAGCGCAAGGTTCTGACCATTAGCGAAAACGGCTATGGCAAACGTTCTGAGCCGGCGGCGTATCGCATTACGCGTCGTGGCGGCAAGGGAGTTCGCAATCTGAACATCACCGAAAAAACGGGCAGTGCCGTATTTGTCGATAGCGTTGCCGACGACTACGATTTGATTATCACCAGTCGTGAAGGGCAAGTGATTCGCATTCCTGTAGAAAGCATCCGTTTGACCGGGCGTGTTTCTCAAGGCGTAAAAGCGATTACCTTGGCAGAAAATGACAAGGTTCAAGACGCGACAGCATTGCCGAGCGATGACGATATCGAACAGGAAAGTGCCGAGGCGCAAGCAGGAGCGGAAAGTTCGGAAGGAGAATCGCCGGTAGAAATCGCCGAAGATGCTCCTGATGCGGAAAATCCTGCGGACGGCGAATCCGAAAACTAAAGCGCATTTTTTTTGAAATCCTGTGCACGACTTCAGCGGGGCTATCCGCTGCCGGAATGCATGGGATTTTTTGTTTTATAGATGTAGATTCAAGGCGGCACAGAAACGAAATTACGCCTTTGGGATGCAACAGTTTTCTCCCCATTTTAACTTATATTTCCCTTGTATGTCTATCCATTTTATCCATCCAAAAAAGTCCGTCAATTCCGCATTTTTGAAAATTCCCGTGTCCGTTGAAAATATGGAGCGGTTCAGTGCGTCCCTCGTGAACTTGTACAAGAAACGCAATCCCGAGCGCGATGAAGAATATCACAAAGGGGAAATTTGGAAATTCCTACGGGGACTTTTCGATCCGGATTATTCGGTGCAGGTGAAGCGTCCCATCGATTTGGCGATTTTCAATGGGAACGATACCAATGCAAAACCCGCCGTGATCATCGAAGTGAAATCCCCGACGAATGCAGCGGAAATGTTCAGCGCGTCAAAGCCCAACGTGAAGTCTTTGCAAGAGCTGGTGTATTACTTTATGCTGGAATACATCCGTTTTGGCAATCGCGAAATCAAACATCTGGTCATCACGAATTTTGACGAATGGTTCTTTTTTGACGTGAAGGATTTTGTGCGCTATTTTGCGTCCAAGTCGAACCCGGTTTATGAGCAGTTTCAAAAGTTTGAAGCCAATCAGATGAGCGGAAACAAGACTTCCGATTTTTACAACGAAATTGCAAAACCCGCCATCGACGACTTCCTTAAAACCTGCGACATCAACGTCGTCCGTTTTTCCCTTGCGGATGTGGCGATTCAAGCCCACGACAATGATGACAAACGCGTCATTGCGAGCGATAGCGAAGCAATCCATTCAGGCTCCTCTGCGAAAGCAGGAGTAAATGGCGAGAAACAACTTCTCCCGCTTTACAAATTCCTCTCGCCCGAAACCCTCCTTGCCAAGCCATTCGCGAACGACAGCAACAGTCTGAACAAGAACTTTTACGCGGAACTCCTGCACATCATCGGTCTTGAAGAAGTCAAGGACGGCGGTAAGAAAGTCATCTGCCGCAAAAAGCCCGGGAGTCGCGACAAGGCGAGCCTCCTCGAAAGCGCGATTTACCAACTCGAAATGGATATTCCCGACGAAGCCAAGTGCGAATCCATGGCACTCCGCCTTTGCATTACCTGGGTGAACCGCTTGCTGTTTTTGAAACTGGTGGAATCGCAAATTCTGATGTATCAAAAGGGCGATGCCGCTTACCGGTTCATGAGTATCGATAAAATTGCGAATTTCGATGAACTGAATATTTTCTTTTTCAAGGTGTTGGGCAAAAAAATCGAAACTCGGGACAAGGAAATTCTGGAACGCTACCCCAACGTGCCTTACCTGAACAGCAGTTTGTTCGAACCCACCGAAGACGAAGACAAACTGAAAATCCGCGGCATCCCTGATGTGCCCATCGAAATTTTCAATAGAACCGTGCTCAAGGACGAGCGGGGCAAACGGGCGAAGGGTTCCATGCACAACCTGGAATACATCTTCCGCTTCCTCGATGCCTACGACTTTGCCAGCGATTCTCAAGGCGGCGTCACATCCACCAGCAAGACCCTCATCAACGCTTCCGTTCTCGGGCTCATTTTCGAAAAAATCAACGGTTACAAGGACGGCAGCTTTTTTACTCCCGGATTCATTACCGACTACATGGCCCGTGACGTGCTGGAAAGATGCGTCGTCCAGAAATTCAACGAAACGAAAAATTGGAACTGCAAAAATTTGGATGAAGTCTCCGGAAAAATCGACGACGTGGAAGAAGCCAACAAAATTGTGGACGATATCCGCATAGCCGACATTGCCGTAGGTTCGGGGCATTTCCTGGTCTCGGCGCTGAACCGGATGCTCGCCATCAAATCGCAGCTGAACATTTTCCGCGATGCCCACGGTAAACGCATCAAGCGCATGGACTTGGAACTCAAAGTCGAAAACGACGAACTTTCCGCCCTCGACGACGAAGGCGAACCCTTTGAATACAAGCCCGGAAACGAAGAACGCCAGCGCATTCAAGAAGCGCTCTTTCACGAGAAAAAGAACATCATCGAAAAATGCCTTTTCGGCGTGGATTTGAACCCCAACTCCGTCCATATCTGCCGTTTGCGCTTGTGGATTGAACTTTTGAAAAATGCCTATTACACCGAAGAAAGCGGATTCACGCGGCTGGAAACCCTTCCGAATATCGACATCAACATCAAGGTGGGGGATAGCCTGCTCTCCAAATATCCCGTACAAAACGGGCGGGTCATCGCCGACTATCTCACCCATGACGAACGAGCGGACCGCAAAAAGGACAGCCTGAAAAATTCCCTCGTCGAATACCGCAACTGCGTGCAGGAATACAAAGCCGGAGGAACGCAAAATTCCAAAATTGCCCTCCGTCAAAAAATCGCCAGCTTAAAAAGCCGCATGGTAGAAGAAGGCGTGCTGGAAATGTTCGAGGAATACGCGAACAAGGCCGACGACACTATCGACTTTTCCAACTCGCTCGAATGGATGTTCGAGTTCCCCGAAATCCTGGATGACCAGGGACGCTTCGTGGGCTTTGACGCCGTGATAGGGAATCCGCCGTATGGCTTGTTTAATAAAAAGCAAAATCAAAATGTGGCACTCACGCAAGAAGAAAACGTAATCGACTTGATTAGAAAACGCTTCCCTGAAGCCGACGAGGGAATGATAAATGCAGCAAAAGTCTTTTACGCACAAGGTTTTCGATTGCTAAAAAAGAATGGCTTTGTTAGCATGATTGTCCCCTTTGGCATTCTTACGGATACAAGTTCTGTGAAAATCAGAAAGAAAATTTTAGAGCAGCATTCCTTGTTAAATGTTGATGTGTTCCCAGAAAGAGATTCCGTTCGTCGCCGTGTTTTTGAAGATGCCAAAATGTCAACAGTAATATTGCTGAGTTCTAACCAAAAAACTAGCGAGATGATAAAAATCGGCACATCATTTGAACGAAAAATTCCCTGCAATTATTCTTCATATTCTGTTGATGATGTCAAAGTCTATAGTCCTTTGCTGATGCAACTCCCATTGTGTTCTCGTGCAACATATAACCTATTGATAAAATTGCGCAATCCTCAATTATATCAGCCCTTAGGCTCTATTGCAAAATGCTTGACAGGGGAACTGGACATGACAATGGGTAAAAAGTTTTTGTCGTTTGATGAAAACCAAACGATGCTAATCAAAGGCGTTCAAATTGCACCTTACATTTTAAAAACGACTAATGAGGAAATTTCGCAAGGAGAAATTGAATATGTGGATGTTAAACGATTCTTTGAACAATGTTCGGAAGAAAAAATAAAGCAAATAGGATATGCTCGTGTTGCCATTCAAGGTTTGACCGGAATTAATGAAAAGACTAGATTGAAGGCAATGATTATTCCACCAAATATGATTTTGGCGAATTCTGCCAACTATATGAAACATCAGGATGTTTTGCCAAACTCCGTTTTGATGGCTCTTTTGAATTCAAAACTACTCAATTTTGTTTTTAAGGCCACGAGTACATCCAGCAATGTAAATGGTTATGAAGTGGATTCGCTGCCAATTCCAAAGCGAACTGAAAACAATGAGTCAATGTTTGAAGAACTGGGTGCGGTTGCCGACCAAATCATCGCCGCCAAGAAAACTGGCGAGTCCTCCGCGGATCTGGAAAAGCGAGTAAATGAAATTGTGTATAAACTCTATGGGGTGACCGATCGAGACGAAATCGAAGCCGTGGAGAAGAGGTGAAATCTTGAGAGTCTTAAAAAATTAGCCTGATGTCTCCAACCGTCAAAAAACCAAAGCCAAATCTCATTTATGCCCTTGATGCAAATGGGAAACCGGTACACATTGATAGCGTGCCGAATGGTTTTTCTTGCGGTTGCAAATGCCCCCACTGTGAAAGTCCCCTTCAGGCGAAAAACGGAGGCAATGAAAGGGCGCACCATTTTGCTCATAAGGATGGAGCCGATTGTGTTGGCGCAGTTGAATCGGCGATACATTGTTTGGCAAAGGAAATTCTTAAAGAATCTTTTTGCGTTAATTTGCCCGATAATGCAGGCGTCCTGCAATTTGATCGTGTCGATACCGAGAAAAATTATCCGGAGTTGAAATTAAGACCCGATTGTGTCGGCTATTATGGCGGTAAATACCTTTGGATAGAATTTAAGCGTTCCCATGAAGTTGATGCACAAAAGGCAGGCAAGATAATTTCTGCTCGCATTGATTGCGTTGAAATAGATTTGAATAAATGTGAACAGGATAAAGAAAAACTTCGCGAGTTCATTACGCAAAGCTCCGAAAATAGAAAATGGATATACAGCGAACAATATGGCGTTGGCTTGTTGGAGCGTCCATCATTTGCCCGTAATTCTCAGAAGAAAGATGAAGATGAAACCGATGACGAAGAAATCGTACGTCATTTTGCGATAGATGATTCGGACAAACTAATTGACTTTAGGGTTCCAGGAGAATTCGATGCAATAAAGCATTCCTATTCTTGTCCTCATTGTGGAAAAGAAGTTGTTTTGAATGTTAAAGACGATGGTAATTACGCTTTTGCTCATGTAGAAAATAATGATTACTGTAAGGATGAGATGTATTTGAGAAGTGCGGCTGTTGCTGCCATTCATCGGGCGTTTCTTGAATCTACGGAGTTCATAATTACGCTCCGTCAATCTCGTCGCTGTAGTCAAGCTGACCAATGCCCTTGTTATAGTCAAGATTGTAAAGTTTCAACAACGCAACAATATGATTTGAAATCGAAATATCACTATTTAAAGTGTGAAAAAGACCATAAATTTCAAGACGTTTCGTATCGGACGGATTTGGTTTTTTATAAAGATGACATTTCGAAGGATTCTTCTATAGAGGTTCGTGTCAGTACAGAAAATTTTGAGCTTGAACTCGAAACACCTCGTCGCTTAATCGATGTCACTGTACACAATGAAAAAGACATTTGCCAATTGAAAAAGGGCCTAAATGGTTTCGATAATGTTCGTTTCCCAGGCTTTAAGCAGGATTCCAAACGCGAATTTTCACCGTCAATGCGACTGATATAGGTTGAATCGGGAAGAAAAAAAGTTCCCTAGGGCTAGCCCCTGGGGAACCTGGCCGAAACTTTTCTACCTTGCCGATTCTACCAAAAAAGGACATGGCGGTGAGTCTCAACCAAGCACAAAGATACGAAATACGAGCGCTCAATGCGGCAAAGATCCCCCCGAAAAACATAGCCTTGCAGCTGAAGGTCCACAAATCCACAATCTACAGGGAACTAAACAGGGGCGGCGGCCGCCAGCATTACGACCCGGTCAAGTCGCAGGAACGGGCAGACCTCCTTGCCGCGACAAGTCACCTGCATTACGACTACGACGAGGACGACTGGAAAATCGTGGACGGGAAAATCAAGGAAGACTACTCTCCCGAACAGGTGAACGGACGCGCGAAACTCGATGGGATGGGTGTCCCTAGCGTCGCCACGATATACAGGCATGTGAACAAGGACGAGGACCTGAAGAAGCACTTGCGGCACGGCAAGAAACCATACCGTAAGCGCGGGGAGAAGAAGGACAAGAGAGGCCAGATTGTAGGCCGCGTGCCCATCGAGGAACGTCCGGCAATCGTGGACGAGAAATCACGCGTAGGCGACATCGAGATAGACCTGATAAACAGCGCGGACCATGACGCGAACCTGCTCACGATCAACGACAGGATGACGAATTACAGCCTGATAAGGTATCTTCCGACGAAGAACGCGAAAGACCTGAAGAGAACGCTTGTGAGGGCGCTGAAGGACTTTGAGAAAACGTTCGAAGTCAAGATTCTCACAATCACTTCGGACAACGGGAAGGAGTTCGCCTGTCACGCAGAAATAGCGAAAGCTATGAAGGCGGATTACTACTTTGCGAACCCGTACCACTCCTGGGAGCGCGGTGCCAACGAGAACATGAACGGTCTAATACGCCAATATCTTCCCAAGAAGGAGTCGTTCAAGGGAATCTCTCCCCGGAAAGTTCGCTGGATACAGGATAAACTGAACAACAGGCCTCGAAAAAGGCTTGACTTTATGACCCCTTTAGAGTATATTTATACGCAAGTTAAACTACAAACCTAAGTCGCGTTAGCGACGAAAATCCGCCAAAGAAAAAGCCGAGCCTGGAGAAATTCAGCATGAAGTTTTCAAATTCACAATTTACGCGAGCGGAAAAATTCATATAGGTCCGAAAAAATGCACTGAATTGACATCTTCCCCCAAAAGGCAAAATGTTATAAAAGAGGGAATCTTTACAAGAACGAATGGCGGAATGGAGGATATGTATGTTTTTCTCCTTTTGTATTACAAAGCATTACAAAAAGACTTGTGTTGTTGCCGGTTATGTTGGTCTTTGAAGAAATCAAATAGTGGGGATTATATTTGCATACGATACAAAAAGGCGGGAAGGCCGAAAAATCCGTTACGCGAAAAAAATCCGCCAAAAGAATGCCCATATTTCAAAAAAGATTTGAATATAAGGGAAGATGAATTGAGAAGGGAAATGGAAATTGTGGAACTTGGGTAGAGAAAGTGGCAGACAAGTTATCCCCCCTTCTTCAGGTCAAAATGTCCGCTTTCGACTCCTAAATTTGGGGCGGATAGGGAATCATTCATGTCCAAGAAAACAACCGACAAGTCGCTTCGGGACGAATTCCTTAAGCGCATAAAGAATCCCAAACAGTTTCAGGGACTGAGATATATAATGTTCCATCCGATTTGTCTATGTCTATAAACGTTAGAGTTTTTGGTAACGTATATTTTCTTTTGCAAATTCCAGTAAGGGGGAAAAATAGGATGTTTCAATTTTTAGATTTGAAATAACTACAAATCAACCCTAAAAAAGAAGCATCCTATGGAAAGAAATATAATCAAAATCGACGAAGCCGGGCTCAAAGGCGACCTATGCGCAGGAGGACAGGGAAGCGACGCTGGCAAAGATAAAGGACGTCGAGCGCAAGCAGCGCGAGATGAAACTGAACTCGACCGCGGATGTGTACGCCAAAGGCGTGGGCGAAACGCTGACGTACCTAGAGCTCCCAAGCCTGCTCTGGCGCAACATCCGGACGAACAATATCCTTGAGCGCCTCAATCGGGAGATACGTCGGCGGAACACGGGTTGTTGGCAGCTTCCCGGACGGAGAATCGGCCCTGATGCTTGTCTGCGCCAAGCTGAGACACCTCGCATCGAAGGAATGGGGACCAAGAGGCACCTGAACATGAAGCATCTCTACGAGCTGGAAAAGGAAAACGAGCTAAAACGGGAACAGGAAAAAATCGGAAAGAAAGGAAATGTAGCCTAAATCTGATGTTGGAACAAACTATTTTTGCGAAAAAACCTTGACACTACCTACTTTTTATTTCAAGAAAATCGTTCTTTGAAAAATCTTGCATTGATGTGATTGATACAGTTTTGTGCTTTTAATCGATATAAACTAATGCGTTTCCCGAATTAAATTTTATTTTAAAAT
Source organism: Fibrobacter sp. UWS1 (assembly GCF_002300445.1). Taxonomy (NCBI): domain Bacteria; kingdom Pseudomonadati; phylum Fibrobacterota; class Fibrobacteria; order Fibrobacterales; family Fibrobacteraceae; genus Fibrobacter; species Fibrobacter sp. UWS1. The sequence continues at coordinate 240,632 of NZ_NSGW01000001.1, read as the reverse complement.
GGACACGGTTGCTCAATTTTTTAAGGAAATTCTGCAACAAAAAAAACGACGAGGTCAATATGAAATGGAAACATCTTTTTTGGGTTGCAACAATGGCAATGACATCTGTTTTGGCTAAAGATTATTCCGGTGCTGAACTTTTCAGCAGCGAAACATTTATGTACGGCAAATTTGAGGCCAGAATGCGCATGGCTGCCGCTTCGGGACTGGTCAGTTCCATGTTTCTTTACTACAACGATTCCTACAAGGGCGACCCGGAACCTTGGGTGGAAATCGACATCGAAGTGCTGGGAAAATCCCCGGCAAGTTTCCAGTCCAATATCATCAGCGGCTCGGCGAATGCCAAAAAGACGAGCGAGAAGCATCACTCGATTTCTCCGGCGGCAAATGAAACTTACCACACCTACGCTATGGAATGGACGCCTAACTATATTTCTTGGAGCATCGACGGGAATGAAGTCCGGCGGACGGTTCGCGATTCCAACGATACGAAAAAACAGGTCGAAGCCATGGTTAAACCGCAGGACCTGCGTTTCAATCTCTGGTCGTCGGAGGTGACTTCTTGGGTGGGAGCCTTTGACGACGCCGTGCTTCCGATGTATCAGTACATCAACTGGGTGAAGGTTTATGAATACACGCCGGGCGCTGGGGAAAACGGTTCGGATTTTACGCTGAAATGGACGGACGATTTCGATACTTTTGATACGGATCGCTGGAATACGGGCAACTGGACCTTTGACGAAAACCGAGTGGATATGCACCCGGACAATGTGATTGTCAAAGACGGCACTCTGATTTTGGCGATTACCCGAGCCGGCGAAGAAGGCTTTGACAATTCTCCCATTCCGCAGGACGACGCCTATTCTGCGATTTTGTCGGGAATCTCTAAAACCCCATGGCGTCCGCAGCTTTTTCAAGAAACCCTCTTTTTGCCGAAAGCCTTGTCGGGATGTTGCTCCTGGAAAATCTATTCTTCGTCGGGAGAAGTGCTGATGCAGGGAGTTCATGAAAAGTCGGGAGAAATTTCTATCCGAAATCTTCCTGCGGGGCATTACATTTTGAAAGTTCAGGGGAATTCCCAAAGTCATTCCTATCCTTTTCGGAAACTTTAAGCGATTTTCGCCCGCTTTTGATCCAGAAAACATATAAAAGTCTATATTCCCCCAGGCTTATCCGTAAACGTCAAGATTATTTGTTTCGCCAAGCCTCCTGAATCCTGACGACAGGCGCTAAGCGGCAAAATAATCTTTGCTCTGAGAATTGCTTCGGCAGGTTCAGCGACCGATTCCAGCCAGCAAAGCTTCCTTGGAATGGAATCTTTGATTCCGTAGTTGAAGTATCCCTGGAAGGGGCAATTCGCTTAAAGGAAGCGTTGCCTATAAAGTGTGGCGGGGGATAGGGGGCAGGTCTTGGGTTCGGAACAAGCGCTCCCTGATGAAAAATCACCCGCCATCCAAAAGCGCATTTTGGCCTGAAGTCCGTCGCCCATAAAATTTTCCACAGAATTCTCGTGTTCAAAAAAAATTCCTTTTCAAGCGGGTTCAGGCGTGTTTAAAAAGAAACCGTCCACCTGCGCATTTTATAGCCATTTTTGCTCGCCCACGGGTCGCCTGAAGATTTTCGGGCGTTTTTCCGTTCGTTCATGAACTGCCTGAACATTTTTGAAATGTTTTAGAAATACTGAACTGGTCGTTTTTTTTTTCGACAGGAAAAACCGATTTCTTAGTTGAACTGTTTTCGTCATGCAGCCACCTTTAGGACCACATGGTTAAAATATACCTCCGAAGGGGTGTGATTTTCAAGGGATGAGTGTCTGCGACGGTCATTATACCGGTCAATGAACGACTTGATTCCCTTGAAGCACTCCTTCATGTCCATGTAGCCTTTCAGATAAATGTCCTCGTACTTGAGCGTTCGCCAGAACCTCTCGATATACACGTTATCCAGTGAACGGCCCTTGCCGTCCATAGACAGCTTCGCCGTGCAGCCCTCGTCCTCGAAGCACTTCGTAAACTTCTCGGAAGTGTATTGCGAACCCTGATCGGTATTGAACACCTCCGGCCAACCGTACTTGCCTACGGCCTCCAGAAGCACATCCACGCAAAAGTCCGACGACAGCGAGTTTGAGAGCCTCCATGCGAGTATCCGGCGGCTGTACCAGTCGATAATCGCGGTCAGGTACACGAACCCGTGCTTGAGCCGGATGTAGGTGATGTCGGTACTCCACTCCTGGTTCACATGCGTTACTTTCACGCCCCGAAGCAGGTAGGGATACTTCCGATGCGTCGCGTTCGGCGGATTTTCGCTCGGCGAAGCGGCGTCCATCGGCATCATCGGCGGGGCGGACGGTCCCACGTCCATCTTCACGGCGAATAAGCTTGCTCCGCACCTGATAGGCCCTATCGCAGTCGCCGCCTACACCTACATGGCTCTCGTTCCGCTGATCCAGCCTCCCATCATGCGCCTGATGACCACTCCGAAAGAACGCGTCATTCGCATGAAGAGCCTTCGCAAGGTCGGCAAGCTCGAACGCATCGTCTTCGCCGTCATGGTGATGGTCATCTGCGTCCTGGTCGTTCCCGATGCATCCGCACTGATCATCATGCTTATGCTCGGAAACATTTTCAAGGAATCCGGCGTGGTCGACCGCCTTGTCAAGACTTCGCAAAACGAGCTGATGAACATCGTCACGATTTTCCTCGGAACATCCGTCGGATTGACCATGGCTGCGGACATCTTCCTCCAGCCAAAGACCCTGCTGATTATCGCAATGGGGGTCGTCGCATTCGGATTTTCGACTTTTGGCGGTCTTCTGCTTGCGAAAATCATGAACAAGTGCACCCCGAACAATCCGGTAAATCCGCTAATCGGTTCCGCCGGAGTTTCCGCCGTTCCGATGGCTGCCCGTGTTTCCCAGCTCGAAGGCGCCAAGTACGACCCGCAGAACTTCCTCCTCATGCACGCCATGGGACCGAACGTTTCGGGAGTCATCGGCACGGCGATTTGTGCGGGTTACATGATTTCTCGGCTCGCCTAAAGATTCGTACGGAATTCGAGAGAACCCGGCATTGAACGGGTTCTCTTTTATTTTTCAAACAAAAAAGCAAGATTTCCGCAATCAGAACATCAACAATCGTTGAGATCGCCAAATAAAGAACTTATTTTTTAAAATGTAATTTAACAAAATCTTTTGGAGTTCTTATGAAACATAACCATCTCCTTTTCCGCATTAGCGGGCTAATCAGTTGCGCAATAATCAGTTGGGCAAGTATCGTTTCATGTGGAGACGATTCTTCTTCCGGTTCAAAAGACGGCGGTGAAACAGGCAAAGTAAAGACTGTCGCCGATTTGGGGACATGCCTTTCTGCGTTCGAGGGTGACACCTACTTTGTCGAAGAGATGAACGGTGATTACACCTGCACTTCCGGGACGTGGACTCCCCAGCCAAGCGTCGGAACCTGTACGGACTCGCTTGCAAGAGAGGGGGCAATCAGACGGGAGGGCAACAAGGGTCTCGACTCCTACGGGACGACCTTCGCATGCAAGGATTCATCCTGGACTCCTGCGACAGACACCGAGAAGGCGCTAGGGCGCGTATGCGTCAAAAAAATAGACGGACGTCTCGCAGACGACACAACGGGCAAAAAGCCGAAGACGTATATTTGCGCGGGAACGCTCTGGCGCGAGGCGACCGCAGCGGAAAAGGCGGCGAAAGCAATCTGTGCGAAAAACAACGAGGGGACGTTCGTGACCGATTCGAGCGGCGGCAAAAAGAACACCAAGGTCTATGTCTGCAGGGATTCGCTCTGGCAAGAGGCGACCGGTGTAGAAAAGGCGACGAAGAAAGTGTGCGCGGCAAACATCTACGGGATGTTTGCGGCAGATTCTGCGGACAAGAAGCTTCCGCTATACGTCTGCAACGGCAAGAGTTGGAGACCGGCCAGTGCGGCAGAGAAGGCCACAGGGCTTCTCTGCGACAAGTCCATAAATGGAGATACGGTGGCATTCTATATCTGCAAGGACACGGTATGGACGAAGGACACATCGTCCTCGCTCAAGAAGTGCACGGAGAAGCTCGAAGGCGAGGTCGCTAAGGAAGTGAACCCGTTCCGCACAGTCGGGCTCTTCGCGACAGCGACGGACTCTAGTTACGTCTGCGACGGCAAGAAGTGGCGCGTAGCCACCGCGGGCGAGGCTGCGACGGGCAGGCTCTGCACGGAAAAGCTCAACGGCGATACACTCAACTGGTATGTCTGCGACGCGTCAAGGAACGACTGGGACCCCGTCCAAGGAAGCGGTCTCGGGGAATGCACGGCGGAGAACATCGACAGCGTATCCGTCGAGCCAAACCCGCACATGGAGAAGGGCGACAGCCTGTTCGTGTGCGACGGGAGTACGTGGAACATCCTCACGAAATCCCTCCTCGGCACATGCGACGGAACTCTCCAAGACAGCGTACGGCGCGAGACCAACTACAACCTGAAAAGCTTCGACAGCCTGTTCGTATGCGACGAGAGCAAGTGGGAACGCGAGAGCAAGTACGCCTTCGCGGACGGCGTACCGTGCACAAACAACCTGAACGCGAAAGTCGTCGGAAACAACCTCTGCCTCGATGGCGAGTGGCGCGAAGCGACGGAAGGCGAAATCGAGATGGGGGCAGCCTGCAACGAAGCGACAGAAGGCGTCGTCTCTACGGAGAAGAAAAAAACCTGCAAGTCCGGGAAGTGGGAAAATGCAAGCGCTGGCGAGCTGGCGACCGGGAGAACTTGCTCGTGGGCAATCCGCGACACGCTCCTCAAGGGATGGGTATGTAAATCCTACGTGAATCCGGACACGACCCAGAACGAAATCGACGTAGGATTCGAAAAATGCGCAGAATCGGACGATTCGCTGATGATGAAGTATTTTGATGGCGAACTATCCATTTCCGACTGCTCCGTATGGCGGCATGCGAGCGCCGGAGAAATCGCCAACGGAAAGATTTGTACGGCAAAGCTTCAGGACAACAAGGTCCACAACGGATTCGTGTGCGAGGATAGTTTGTGGCGAGAAGCGGACGCCGGGGAAAAAGCGAACGGTTTCGTGTGTATCAAGGACAGCCTCTACAGAGTGAGCAAAGGATATGTATGCGAAAAGACTTCATCGACATCTTACGGCTTCAGGAAGATAAAAGAAGGCGAGGAAAAGGGATATATATGCGGCAAGGATTCCGTCCGAAGGCGTGATGCTTCCTCAGTTAATACATACCAATTGCCTTGGGTAATGCGGTTTGGCCACGATTACATATGCGAAAGGGGCTCCGGCTCCTGGAGAAAGCCGACAACCGCAGAAATAAAGACACAGAGACTCTGCAAGCATAAGGCCGACAATAGTGCCTATGGAGACTCTGTCTATTCCTCGTATGATGCAGTCAAGCAGCCGTATATGGACATCCACGGAGAAGATATTTACATCTGCGACTCCAGGGCGTCGGATTGGCGAGAACCGGATGCCGGAGAAAGAGCGACAAGGAAATTCTGCAACGACTCCCTGTACCTGACCGTCAAAAACGGCTATGCATGCGATAAAACCAACTCCAATTACAGGTGGAGAGCGGCCTCTACGGCGGAACTCGCCACAGAATACGTCTGCAACCCGACCAAGCAAAACGAGCTAACGAACGGTTACGTGTGTGACGGCAAAACGTTCCGCACAGCCAGCGCGGCAGAAATCGCGATTGGCGGCATCTGCTTCAAAGCTATTTCCGGAAGCCACTTTTTGGGAAAAGGCGAAAATTACGCCGAAACTTTAGAATATATGCTATACAAGTGCTCCTGCGCAAGCAACGTCTGCAGCTGGAAAATGCAGGACTACATAACAGACGAAAGGGACAATAACAGATATCCCGTCGTCACAATTGGCGGAAAGACATGGATGGCAGACGACTTGCGCTATAGCACAAAATACGGCAGATACCGATATTACTGGTCAGATGCAATTGACTCTATCGCTGCTTTTTCCAGCTCCGCCAACAAAGCGGGATACGGCAATGACACAAAAACTACGAAGCCCACCCGGGGAATCTGTCCCCAAGGATGGCACATACCTTCTACATCCGACTGGAGACAACTCCTCGACTCTACCGCCGCCATCTTTGGATTCAACCCGATTATTGGCAGCTCTGAACGCGATTTAGCCACAGTGAAGGCTCTAAGGGATTGCGGGTATTCAAAGACCAATACGGAATCCTGCAATACGCTCGGTTTGAGCCTAGACCGCAACTCGTACTGGACGTCGTCTCGCTATAACGAATCACAGATCCAAGCAGGATGTGCGCCCAATTCCGATCTTAACCGGTCGGACTGCGAAAAAAGATATGCGGAAGTCGTAACGGTCTCAACAAAAAAAGTCGAGACAATGGAACACAAGAACAAAAACGACAAACTCTTCGTTCGTTGCGTCAAGGACTAGCCGCCACCCGGTCATTTTTATGCGACACAAATCGCCTAGACGTGAAAACCGTCTAGGCGATTTTTTAATTTTCTAAATTTTCCAAATGTTGTTTTCCAATCGCCTTACCAAAGCGGCCCTTCTCCTTACCGCACTTCTTTTTACAGCGCCGTACGCCGCTTCGCCGTTTTTTTTCCGCCGAGCGTAGCCGCAACCTAAGAACACTCGAAACGACCCCGCTCCTTTTCGAATATCACCGCGAAACGGTCTCCGGCTCGGAACAGGTTTTCTAGTACCCGCGGCGCGACACCGGCTTTCGGAAAGGTTTTGCGCAAAGCGAAAAGCGCGCACTGCTCGGCTACCAAGATGAAAAACAGGCGATAGCGGCAAGCCTCGTCGGCGGTATCGATTACCGCGGCGGCGAACGTCTCGGCGACACGATCTGGCCCGGAATCGACGGGGGAATCTACCTGCGCGGCTACCGCGATTCCGTAGAGTTTATGCTCGATGCCAGGATCTACATGGAAAACCACAGCTCGGACTATCCGAAATCCTTTGACGGCGAATTCGTCGAGTTTCAAAAAGAGGAAAACAACAGCGGCGTGGAATACGCTAGCTATGCGCGTTACCGCGGGATGTTCGCCATCAACATGGGATTCGGACGCCTGATGCTCGTCCGAGACGTTTTCCATTTCGGTCCGGGCTACTTCAACAACCTGACGCTCAACCAGTTCGCCCTTCCCTACAACACGCTTTCATTTGAATTTCACGTCGGCCCGCTCTCGGTCATCAGCCTCTACGGCGACCTTCGCATCTACAAGAACAGTATGAGCCGCAAAAATACCAACGACCGCAATCTGTATGCGCACCGCTACGAACTCAACCTCGGCAATCTGGTCCTCGGCATGAGCGAGACGCAAATCCTCTACAACGAAAACAAGCCGTGGCTCTTTGTCCCGATCGTTCACAGCATAAGCCCGAATAAGAATCGATGGCATCTGAATAGTCAGAGTTTAGTTGAAAGCAGGAAATTCCGTTATGGCAAAGATGCAAGGAGGGAGGGGGTTCCGACCGACTGACAGGCTCACTGACTGATGCCTCGACGAGTTCGGCAACCGATTTCGAAATTCCAGCGGACTGCAAAGCGTCCCTAAAACTTGAAATCTCTAATCCCATAGTTGGAGCGTTCCCGGAAGGGACAATTCGAATTCCCGGATTCTTAAAAAAGAAAATTTTTAAGCGGGCGTCTGCTGGAGGACTAGAATTCCCCTAAAAAAAGACCCAGAATGTTCTGGGCCTTTTGCGTGGAGATAAGGGGAGTCGAACCCCTGACCTATAGATTGCGAACCTATCGCTCTACCAACTGAGCTATATCCCCGATTCGGCGCATCAAATATATTTTATCTTGTTCGATTTGTCAAGGTGTCCAGTCGATTTCCGCAATTCCTTTGCTTTTTAAAAAGGCGTTTGCCCGGCTAAAATGCTTGCAGCCGAAAAATCCTCGGTAGGCGGAGAGCGGACTGGGGTGCGGTGCTTCCAAAACGAAATGCCCGCGATGAGGAGAGATGAGCGTCTTTTTCCGGATGGCGAAGCTTCCCCAAAGGAGAAAAACCAGATTTTCCTTTTTTTCGGACAGACGCTGGATAATGGTGTCGGTAAATTGCTGCCAACCGATTTGAGAATGCGAGGCCGCCTGGTGCGCACGGACGGTAAGGCTGGCATTCAAAAGAAGAACGCCTTGCCTTGCCCATTTTTCCAAGTTGCCGCTTTGAGGCATAGGAATGTTCAGGTCGTCATGCAGCTCCGTGAATATATTGACAAGGGATGGCGGGGGAGCGACGCCGTCGGCGACGGAAAAGCAGAGGCCGTTTGCCTGGCCGGGATTGTGGTAGGGGTCTTGTCCGATAATGACCGCTTTAACTTTGTCCAGAGGGCACTCGTCGAGGGCGGCAAAAATTTTAGAGCCTGGAGGGTAGATGACGAATTTCTTTTTCTCTTCGATCAGGGTCTGTTTCAAATGCTGAAAGTAGGGCATATCAAACTGGTCTTGGAGAAGTTCGAACCATGTAGGATCTAATTTTATCATGAGTAAAAAATAGAATGTTTTGCTGTGTATAAAGAGCGATGATACGGGAATAGAAGTAGAACTGGCTTTTGAGTACAAAAATGTATTACAAGAGAGGCTAGCGACCAGTAGTCAGTGATTACTGGAAATATTCTTTTCTCGAGCTTCGCTTGTTGTCCGAGAAATTCCCGAAGTCGCTGTTCTTACGCTTTCGCTTGAACTTTCCTTCTTGATGTTTTTGTCTATGTCGTTCAACATTTTTGTTGTAAAAAAGAGGGACGCTTTTTTTTGAGTTTTGTGTTTTTCGCGAAATTTCGCCATTTGATGTGTTTGGCATATCTTTTGCTTTTCTCCCTGCGGAAAGGTCCTCCGATCTTTTCGAACACTGGAGAATAAAACATGAAAGTCGTCACTGCATATATTCAACCCGAAAGACTCGGCGCCGTCAAGGAAGCTCTTTGCGAAGCGCAGATATACAAGATGAGCGTTACCAACGTGCTCGGGTGCGGCCAGCAAAAAGGTTACACGTCCACATACCGTGGCACAGAAACCGAAGTGCAGCTGCTCAAGAAAGTTCGTCTGCAAATCGCTTTGAACGACGAGTTCGTTCAGCCCTGCATCGATGCCATCATCAAGGGCGCCAGAACGGGAAACATCGGCGATGGAAAAATTTTCGTCGAAAACTTGGAACAATGCATCCGTATTCGCACGGGTGAAACCGGAGAAGCCGCTATCGGCTAAGGAGTCAAAATGCTAGATACACTCAATACGATTGCAGAAAAGGTAACGGGTGCTTGTGGCGATGGAAGCGTTCTGATGGGAGACTGCTCCGTCATTACGGGCGGAGCGGACTATTCCGTCTTTATGAGCGAAAACATCTGGATTATGATCAGTGCGATGCTCGTGTTCATCATGGGACTCGGGTTTGCCTGTGTGGAATCCGGGCTTTGCCGCGCTAAAAGCAGTGCCAACATCTGTTTTAAGAACATCGCGGTTCCAGCGATTGGCATTACGGTCTATGCCCTTGTCGGCTTTGGCCTGATGTATCCGGGCGAGTTCAATGGGATCCTTGGATTTGCCGGTTTTGGAATCGGTGATTGGTTGAATCCGGAAAGCTTCACCAGCAAATACAACGGGCACTTTACCCTCTTTTCGGACTGGCTTTTCCAGGCGATGTTTGCGGCTACCGCGGCGACAATCGTTTCGGGGGCTGTCGCGGAGCGCATTAAGCTGAACTCGTTCCTCCTCTTTACGCTTCTCTATGTCGCCTTCGTTTATCCGATAGTGGGAAGCTGGGTGTGGGGCGGTGGCTGGCTTTCGAAGCTCGGCTTCCACGACCTTGCGGGTTCGGAACTGGTGCATTCCGTTGGCGGCTGGGCGGCTCTTGCGGGCGTCATCATCTTGGGACCGCGTCTGGGCAAGTATTCCAAGGGCAAGTCCCATGCGATTCCCGCTCACAATATCCCGCTTGCTACGATAGGAACGTTCATCCTGTGGTTCGGCTGGTGGGGATTCAACGGTGGATCCGCTCTTTCCGGAAATCCTTTCGATACTTCCCTCATTCTGGTGACGACGAACTTGGCCGCAGTCGCTGGCATTATTACGGCCACGGCGACCTCCTGGATTCTTTCGAAGAAGCCCGATGCCACGATGGCTTTGAACGGATGCCTTGCGGGACTTGTCGCCATTACCGCTGGAGCTGATACGGTGACTCCCATGAGTTCCTGGATTATCGGGGCGATTGCTGGAGTGCTGGTAGTCTTCTCCGTGTTCTTCTTTGATAGAATGCGCTTGGACGATCCCGTTGGTGCCCTCTCTGTCCACTTGGTCAATGGCGTCTGGGGAACTCTCGCTGTCGGCATCTTCGATTACACGGGACGATTCAGCGTTCTGACGCAGCTCATCGGCGTTGTCGCTTATGCGATTCCGTGTTTCCTCTGCGCTGCCATTATTTTCCTTGCCATCAAGAAGACCATCGGTCTGCGGGTGAGCGAAAAAGAAGAACTTCGTGGACTGGACCTTTCCGAACATGGACAAGAATCCTACGGCGGATTCCAAATTTTCAGCAACACTTAATCGGTTTGGATTTTTTAAGAAAGGCATCTGCGTAGGCGGGTGCCTTTTGTCATGGGAAAAATGGAGCGCTTTGATAAAAATGTTAATGCGTAGGAACAGTCATTCCCCAATAGGAATGACATAGTTGCCTGTCCAGTCGTTGTATTCGGAATCGGATAGCGAATAGGGGCGGATGGCGGTAATGGTAAATGTACAGGGACGGGATTCGCTTCGCAGATAAAAATCCGTAGTTTCCTGTTCGTTGGAATTGAGGGAAAAAGAAGTCGTGCCGTAATCCTTGTAATTGTCGGCTTCGCAAAAGATGAAATAGTCCATATAAAAATGGGGAAGCGCTCGATTTTGCATATTTTTGACAACCAAGGTGAAGTTGGAGTAATAAGAAGAATTGTAGTAGGCGTCGATAATGGCGAAATCTTCTCCGGGCACGATGGTTGCTTGGGTGCTTTCGCTGGACAAATCGGAGCAGCCGGAAAGAAGGATGGATACCGGTAACAGCAGAAGAGAAATGGATTTTTGAAAAATAGGCATGGACTTCTCCTTTTTGACAAATATATTTTCTTTTCTTGTCAAAGCCTGTCAAACGGAAAAAAGTGGTGCCTTGCGAGGGCGCAGTGGGCTTTCTCTAAAAATTGCTTTGGTGAATGCTTCGACAGGCTCAGCAACCGGTTAAGAGTTAAAACTGAAAACTGAAAACTACTCTTTCCCTAGGGCAATGCTTTGGGAAGGCCCTTTTCGCCAGTGGAACTTTCTTTTTGCTCGTTTCTTTTATTTTCGTCGATTCTTGGCAATTTTCTTTTTGCACCTGGAACTTTTTTGTTTTGCTGCGGCTTTATTTTTCTGCGTATATTTGAATCATGCAGGAATCTCTTAAAATCAAAGTCTTTGTGTCGCCTTTGGTGCGTTCCCAGTTGGAAATGGACGTGCAGGATTATAAACTGCGCGGGCTGGGGGAACTTTGCAATCGGATTATCGCCCGCTTTCCAGAGCTGGAACCGATGCGAAAAGGGGAATCTTCCGAGGAACTTTACAAGAACTGTCCGCCGTTGCAGTTTTATGTCCGCAAGGAAAATGCGGATTTTCTCCGCTTTGCCCAAGAAAGGAACTTTAAAAAGGGAACTCTTTGCCGGCATTACTTTGAAGAATACGTGAATCTTTCGCGCGGGGATCGGGAATGTTTTTTGCAGCGGGACTTGTTGCAGAAAGTGAATGCCGCTATCGAAGCCAAGGAAAATCTTTTTATCGGTTATCGGGATGCCGTTTTGCACGTTGCGCCTTGTTTTGTCGCGTTTTCTCCGTCTCGGGTTCGGGCGTATCTGGTTGTTTGCGAAGAGGCGAACAGGGTTTCGGAGGCGTTTCGTGCGCTGCGGATTTCCCACATGAAAAGCGTTGTGGCGGATCCGAAAAGCGAAGCGTTTCACCTCTCCTCGTTCGCCCTCTCTAAACAGGCGGAACTTTTCCGGGAACATTTTGATCCCTTTCTTTGCTATGGAAAAGAAGTGCTAGTTCGCTTGAATGAAACGGGAATCGATTTGCTCCGGCGCGCCGTGACCAACCGTCCTCCATTTGAAAGGGTAAAGGGTTTGGATGGCGTTTACCGTTTTCAGTGTTCCGAGAAGCTCGCCCAGATTTATTTTCCGCAGTTCCTGGAGAATGCGGAGATCCTTTCGCCGCAGTCCCTTCGCGAGTGGTTTTTAACGCGTTTTCAAAAGGCGATGGTGCTTTATCGAAAAGCTTGATACAGGCTGGGGAGAGTGGAGGTGTTTGAAACGCTGTCGATTCAAAGGAAATCGGGACAAAAAAGAAGAACCGCCTTGTGACGGTTCTTTTATCGGAATAGCGGGATTCGGACCCACGACCTCTTGCTCCCGAAGCAAGCGCTCTACCAGGCTGAGCTATATTCCGAGGTCGCCCCTATTTTAGCAAATTTTAGGGGAAATCGCAAGGGGTAATCGGAAAAAAAGTGAACTATTTGCGTCTTCTGTCCCGAGGAATGACATTGAAAGTGTCGGTGCGGTTGATTTTCATGATGCTGGACCCGGAATTGTTCGGTTCCGTTTTGTAAAAAGAGACTTTGTGCCGCCAGACCGTCGCCACTTTTTGGTCGATGATGCGTTTGACATTTCCGTATTCGGGATTTCCGCCGCCGTGGATGATGCGGAGAACGGAAAGGCCGGCGCGCCGCATTCCTTCCATCAGATTTTCGACAGCCGCCGCCGCTTCTTCGGCGACATAGCCGTGCAGGTCTATCTCCTGTTCCGGTTCGGGGAAGTTCCACGCTGCCGGATTTTTCCGCGGTTTGAATTTCTTGACTTGTTCCCTTTTCTTTTCTTCTTCGGCTTTGGCTTCTTCGATGATGCCGTCCTTGTCCTGAATGGGGTGCATATCCATCCAAGCGAGCTGCATTTTTTCGATTTCGTTCAGGTTTTCGCTCATTTTGCAAGTCCTATGCTAAAATTACGGTGATAATTCCAGGTCCACTGTTCGGGGTGCTCCGAAATCCACAGGGAAACTTCTTCCGCAATTTTTCCGGTTACTTCCGCTGCGGGTGAGCGTGGCAAATAATAGTTTTCAAAACGGACGATGTGTTTGCCGTTTTCGAAAAAAGTCCGGAATGTGACGATTCCAGCACCTAATTCCATCGTTTTGAGGGGAAGCCGCAGAAAAAGTTCCGCTGGCTGGCCGAGAATTTGCACGTGGATCCCACGAGCGTCTTCTGCCTGATCGATCAGCATGGCGAGGATTCCCCGGTTTTTGAGGAATTCCCGCAGGGTGTGTGCGACGGAAGAGGTTTCCCGTTCTTCTAGGCCTTGGGTGCCGCGAATCCGGTGCAGAAGCCGGGTGAGGGCTTTGTCCTTGAAACTGTGAGTAAAAAGATAGACGTGGTTGGAATAGCGAGTCAGGACGCGGTGCATCATTTCGAAAGCACCCTGGTGAATGCCGAGGGCGACGAGGGGCGTGCCGTCCTTTAGCGGTCTCCGGATGATTTCTTCGTTTTCGAAATGGACTTTTTGAATGGCGCTGGGCAAGCGGCAAAGGTAGCGCAGGCTTTGCAGATAGTTGGTGTACAGGGAGTGAAAGACTTTCCGCGGACAGGTGCGCGCGTCCATCCGGGTGTTTTGCAAGTGCCGTTGAACACGCCCCCATGCGCGTTTTTGGTGGGTCGCTTTGTAGGCGGGGTAAAGGACGGCAAACAAAAGGTTTTCCACCGGCTTTGGCATATAGAGCAAGAGCAGGAGGAAAAATTTGTAAGCGAAGAACATGGGAAAAAGGGCGGTCAGGCGGGGAATTCAAAAATGCCGCGTCCGAGTTCTCGGTCAAAAACTTCCTGCGAAAGGTTTTCGCCGGCGTAGGTGAGGCGCGGGGAAATTTCGTAGAGCATTCCCGGCTTTATCCGGACTTTTGCTTTTTCCAACCAGAAGCGGTGGAGTTTTCCCAGCCATTTGCGGGCGACTTCCGGGGAATCGTTGCCGGTGGCGTTTTTGATAGGCGCAAATTCGTCTTCGCGTTCCACGCCGAAAAGGAAAATCTTGCCGAGGAAGGGAAAGGCGTCCAGCAGGAACTGTTCAAATTTCCAGCAGTTTGCGACGCCATTGACCGTTTTTCGGGCGGCGTGCCAGGGGAGTTCTTGGGTGGAAATTTTGCGGAGGGCGTCCATGCGGAAAAGATACATTCCCGTGTTTCCCCCGTCGAATTGCAAAGAGCCGTCGGCGTTGGTCGTCGTTCTTAATGCGTCCGAAATGTCCGAGTATTCCAAAACGCAGGGTTTGCCGTTGCGGCTGGCGAATATGCCGACTTTTTCGTCCGCACTTTTTTTGTGGACGACCTTGGCGGCGCAGGGAAGACCGCTGGTGGCGAGCGCCCCGATGAAAATCGGATCGGCCATTTTGACGAGCGCATTATCTACGTTGCAGAGGAAGAGGAATCGAACGCCTTTTTCCACGAGCCAGGCGAGCGTTCCGCTGGCGGCGAGCGCGCGGAAACAGCCTCCGTTTCCGTCCGGAGCTTCTACATAGTCGCCGTTTTCGTCTTGCAGGGGCGTGCCGTCGGGCTTTAATGCGCACAGCATTCCTTGGTCGAAAAAGCGGATGTAGTCGCGGTTGTATCCGAAATAGGAATGCTCTTCAAAATGCTGGACGGTTGCCTCGCGGTTGAGCGGAGAGGTCATGATAGCCCAAGGGATGGGCTTTCCCGCTTTGGCTCCGAGATTCATGAGTCGCCGGGCCTGCAATCGGAAAAGCGTCGCGTGGCTGGGAAGCCCGAAATCGAATGTGCCCTTGGGACCTTCAAATCCGAGGCGAGAACCCTGCCCGCCGGCCAAAGTGAAAGCGGCGACAGCGCCTTGTTTCAAAAGCAGATTGCCCGTTTCTTCCCACATTTCCCGACGCTGGTCCTCATCGGCCATGGTGAAAGGGAGTGGCTGGATTTTTTCCTTATCCGTTTCGGAATTGTCCTTGGGGGAGTCCGCAAAACGGGAGTAGAGCTTTTTCAAAAAATCAAAATCGATAGGGGACATAGGATTTTCGTTTTAACGGATGCCAAAGAAAATGACGAAACTGACGATGAGCGCAAAGATGCTGACCAAGTGCATTCTCCAGACGATTTTGGAGTTCATCAGGGGTTTGCTTGCAAAATGCCCGTCCCATTTTTTTTGGTAATGGTGGTGGAGGGGCGCGCAGAGAAACAGGCGTTTTCCTTCTCCCGACATTTTTTTGGTGGCTTTGAACCAGGAAATTTGGAGCAGGACGGAGCACGCTTCCGCAATGATGATGATGCAGACGAGTGGGAGAAAGAGTCCGGCTTGCACCAGAATGAACATGATACCGATGGCGGCTCCAAAACCGACGGAACCCGCGTCCCCCATATAAATTTCCGCAGGGGGGCTGTTGAACCAGAGATAGGCGAGAAGCGCACCGGCGATGGACGTGGCCAGCGGGAAAAGTTCGTCGCAGCCGGGCAGGAAGGGCATATTCAAGTAATTGCTGAAAATGAAGTTTCCGCACACATAGGCGACGACGCCGACAAAAACCATGCTTGTGAGAATGGGAACCGAGACGAGGCTGTCCAGGCCATCGGTAAAGTTCGTGCCGTTTGCCGTAGCCGCAATGACGAAGGTCATGAATCCGATGAAAGCCCAGTTCGGCAGGTGGATTTGAAAAACATCGACAGGTACGAAGGGAACGGTGAGATGCCCGCGCAGATCGGGAATGAACTTGTAGCAGAAAATGGCGATAATCAGGCTGAATAGAAAATACAGGCCGAGCCGGACGGAACTGGAGATGCCGTCGGCTTTTTCCATATAGGATGCCGCCGTCGCTTTCCCTTGCGCTATCAGCCGTTTCGTTTTGACTTTTGCAAGGTCGTCGATAGCGCCGACGGAACTGAACGCCACGAGAACCAGAAGAGTGGAAATCGTGTAGCCGTTCAATTTGCAGGTCAGCAGAGAAACGATGCCGACGACCACAACAAGAAGCACCCCCCCCATAATGGGCGGGGCTTTGACCTTGCTGTTCTGGTCAAAATCCGAAGTGGCATCCGTCTTTTGCAGAAAGCGGATGTAGGGCGGCATGGTGGTGAGAACAAGAAGAATCGAAAGCAAGGCCGCAATTCCTGCTCGGAACAAGCGACTGTCAAAAAGAGGGATATCGGTAAGATGATAGATCCATTCGCAAAGCATACGCCAAATGTAGAAAAGTTGTCGTTTCGGATAGGGATGAATCTGTAAATGGGATTCTCTAAAAAGGCCGAGGCCGATAGAACTAGCAAATTTTTCCCAATTCTATTTCCGGCAAAATGATGGGACAAAAATCTTCCCGTTCCTTATTATGCCACGCTACCACATAACGGATTTTTATGCTTTTGATGGAATAACCCAAATTCTGGAGATGAGAAATTTTTTCTGCAGCCCTCTTTGACAAAACGGCCACAGGATTCTTTGAATCGCTGGAGTCAAAAAGTCCACGATGAGAATACTTCAATGTATCGCCGCTGCGCAATTTGAAGATTCGCTTCTTCAAGTTTTCCCTTTCGTCAGTGGTCTCTCCATAAGAATAATCCAACCACATATCCTTGTGGCCAAAGTGGCAAATGATTTCTGCAGGTTCCGAATACTTTGCCTTTTCAACAATTGCAGTAGCATACTTATCCAAGAAGGGACAACAATGGAAAACATACAGTTGTTTCTTTGCCCGGGTGAAGCCGACATACAACACGCGGCGCCCCTGCTCGGAGCTTGCTCTTGAATCTTTAATCATCATGTAAACCCTGTCAAATTCACGGCCCTTTGCCTTATGAATTGTAGAGACCACGACTTCGTTCTTTTCACCTCGTTCAAAATCCGAAATTCTGGATTCCATCAAGAACAGCTTCAAATCATTTCTATAGAGTCGCCCATTGTCCTTTTTGTAAACATTAAGGGCCTCCACACAAATAGGCAACAAAGAACTTTTTTGATAATGCTGTTGCAATTTTTCTATGGCAACTTTCCATTCTTCAGGGGCGATGATAGGATTGTCATTACTGGAGAGCCATTTCATGAAACTTCTGAATTCCACAAGATCATAGAGCGAGAACCCGTCGCTGTCTTGAATCAGCTTTGCCTTTATTTTTTCATGATTTAACAGCGCCATCATTTTCAGAGCATCGTCATTCGTCTGGGTCAAAACGCAAACACTTCCTTGAGGAGGATTCTTTTTGATGTGTTCAACGATAGGATACTCCATATTTGCCGAATCAAACTGGTGAACCTGAAGCTCGCCTTCGCCATCAGACATGGCTCGAATAGGTTTCGTCTTTAAACGATTGGGAATATCCTGAACAAAGGCGTTGCTGAAATCCACCACCTTTTTGATGCTGCGATAGTTCTCTACCAATTCATACTTTTTTGCCTTGTAAAGTTCCACAAAGCGATTTAAATCTACAGACCTTGAACCCGCTTTTTGATGGACGCCTTCAAAAATATTCTGGTCATCATCGCCTACAACAATGACACGCATATCCTCATTTTCTTCCATTAAGGTTTGAATAAGAGCGAACTGGTGCTCATCCATATCTTGAGCCTCATCAATAACCAGAACTTTTTTAGTTATCTTGCTGTGTTCAATCTCTCCATTCTTGATTTTAGCTACAGCCATTTCTACAGCAGATCCCGCCTTGTCCAAATTTCCCATGGTGCCAAGTAAATCAAAGGCGTATGAATGGAATGTTTTCGCGGTCAGGAACGAAGCCGCGTTACCTATCAACTTGTGAAGTTTTTCTTTAAAGTCAATGGTCGCACTGCGAGAGAATGTCAGCATCAGTAACTGTTCGTGTTTCACATCTTCCAACAGCATCAATGAAGCGAGTTTGTGTACAAGGACGCGGGTTTTTCCGCTCCCCGGCCCTGCGGCCACCATAATATATTGGCTGTCCTTATCTTCAATAATTTGCTTTTGACGTTCCGAAAGGGAATCTACAATTTTATGGTATTTTTCTGGAGTAATATTGTGGTTTATTTCGTCCAGACGATTTCCCTTGAAATACTTATTCAGGAACATCTTGTAATCCAGAGCAAAATAATCCCTTACAAAAGTTAGCGCCTGTTTACTATCACGCACCATCATATTGGCATACTCGCCAACAATATGGATTTGCTGCATTTTCATTTGGTAGAAGTGATTCAACTTTTCGTAGTCATCGATTTTGTACTTGATTAAATTGCTCTTTTCAATTCGATGAATTTCAAGCGCATTGTAAAGGACGAGGAAACCGTCTTCCAACTGCAAAGCGTTTATCTTGGAAAGATACAGGAGGGATTTCTCCAGTTCCTTATAGGAAACAGCATCCTTTTCAAAAATCGATGGTTGATTTTCGTACGCCGTCAGCAATTCCTTTTCGGAAAACCGGATTAAGGTTTCGTTGCGGGAATCCGCTTCGGCATCCAAATTGGCTTGATACAGTTGATCGATAATGAAATGGGAAAATTTGGCGCGACGGTTGAAGTCGTTCGTCAATTCGTCCGTGGAAACCTTCAATTCGATTTTCGTACAAATGTCGGAGCAATAGTTCTTTTCGATAAGACCGTTGATCATCCAGAAAAACAGAATTGTCTTTATGTCCTTTACGTTGGCTTTCTTGATGCCGTTGGACAAGGCTTCTTCGTTCAACTCCTTCAGATTGAAAACGGATTTCCCGTTTTTCAGTTTGGATATGAGGAAATTTTCCAGGGATTCAAACCGTTTTAAAACCAACTTCGATTTGTTTTCTCCATCGCCCTTTTTGATATAGGCGGTCAAATCCTTGGAGTCCGCCAAAATGTTTTCGGCGCGCAGAAGTTGAACCGTTTCCTGAACTACGCCGCATTCCAGGCCAAGGATGTCGGCGATATAATCGATACGGGATTCCGCCGCGTCGTCCTTTGCTTTGGATACGCTTCGTTCGGAAATCAAAAGGCTTACAATTCTAATGGCGTTCTCTTTTTGCTTTTCGTCAAACATTTTGGAAACCGTAATCTTATTACGCGCTTCCTCCATATTTGAAGCGAGAATGCCGGTTGCGTAAACTCGCGGGCAGTTCTGTTTGCGTTCAATATAGCCAGCTTCTTCCAAAGCAAGAATGGCCGTTTTCACACGGGTTTCCACGTCGCCATTGGGACTTTCGAATCCAGCTTCCCTTGCGATTTCGAGTGGCGAACGCTTGAGCACCGTTCTGTTTTTTGTCAGCGACTTGATGGCTCGCCAGACCTGCTGTATTTCGCTTAAGCTGAGTTTCGTCTGATTCAACAACAAGAAATGCTTGTCTAAATCATTTTCATTGAAAAGAACATAACATTCCGCCTGCAAGCTTTGATCGCGCCCCGCGCGGCCTGCTTCTTGGACATAGTTTTCCAGAGAATCAGAAATTTCATAATGCACCACAAGCTGCACGTCGGACTTATCGACCCCCATCCCGAATGCGGACGTTGCCACAATAATTTGGACTTTGCCGCTAATAAATGCTTCCTGATTTTCCACCTTTTCACGACTTTCCATTTTTCCGTTAAAAGGCAACGCCACAAATCCGTCTTTGCTCAGTTTATCTGCCAACTCCTGAGTTTTCTTGGTTCTAGAGACATAAACAATGGTTGGGCAATTTTGGGTCTCAATCAAGGATCTTAAAGTCTTGTATTTTTGATCGTCATCTTCTTGATAAATGACGTGATAAGTGAGATTTGCACGAGTTGCCCTCGTAGCGAAAATTTTCAAATCAAGATCCAGTTTCTTCTTGAAATAATCACAAATATCCTGCACCACTTTTTGTTTCGCCGTCGCAGTAAAACAAGAAATAGGGATTTTTCTTAAGGCCGATTTTTGCTCCTGAAGTTTTTTGATGAAATCCCCGATATAGAGGTAGTCCACACGAAAGTCATGACCCCAACTGGAAAAACAGTGAGCTTCATCGATTACAAATCGCGCGATCTGCCTTGAAAGTAAAAGCTTTTCTATGGTGCGAGAACGCAGGGATTCCGGAGAAATGTACAACATGGAAGCCAGGCCTGATTCAACACGTTTTATTGCCTCTGCTCGTTCAATAGGATCCAGCAAACCGTTAATGGTGACTGCGTCCGCAATGCCTTTGGAACTCAAGTTGTCCACCTGATCCTTCATTAAAGATTGCAAAGGCGAAATCACGACCGTCAATCCCTTGTAGTTTTCTCCCGCCATCAATGCGGGCAACTGGAAAGTGATTGATTTTCCGCCTCCCGTAGGAAAAATCGCCAAGAGAGATTCATTGTTGACAGCAGCAGAAGCCGCCTTCTCCTGCAAAGGTTCCCCTTCGTAAGTCCTAAAACTATCGTATCCAAAAATTTCTTTCAGTTTTTTGCGGACATCCAATTTCCCATAACAATATGGGCATGTAGGCTCATGACATGGATTATTTCGCAATAAAAAAAGAATGTTCTCCGTATAGGGATAGTTGCGCAGGACCCAAGCCGGTGTAATAGAGCGCTTCTCTTGCAGGTGAATAACAGATAATGCATAAGCCAATTCTACCGGATGCTCCACGACAAAGGATTCTAATGAAGCATTTCCACAAATCAAGCCAGCGAATCGCTTTTGAATCTGCGCAACAACATTCTTGATGTGGGATTTTGCCGAAAAAAGATTGTTAAAGAAGCTTTTGCTTTCTTCTTTCAAGCCGACATATTCAAAAAAATCCTTAAATTCCCTTGCGCCCTTCAAAAGGTTAAAATAGATGTCTTTTAAGTCATTGTCCAAAGAATGGAACGCATTCACTTCGTCATAAAACAGGTCTCTAGACTTTTGGGCGTCCAGCAAGGGATTATTCAATGAATCGCTAAGAATTTTTTCGTCTTTTAGCAACCTGTGACTGGGTCGCATGGGGAACATTAGCGGAGAAAGGTAAAGTGTATCGACAACTTTCTTTTTTTCCAATTCGAGATGTTTGAGGTATTGAAGGTCGTGATTCAAGACATTGTGACCTCCGACATATTCTGCATCCTTTACAAAATCCAGGAATTCGCCCTGACTAGCCGTATGAATTGTCCGGCCAAGAGAATCGACCGCACCGAGATCGGCGATTTTACCGCTGGATGTTGAAACTTCAATATCTAGAAAAATAAGGCTCACCATATTAAAATAATTCTTTTTTTACAAAAGAACTGGATGATTTTCTAGACGTGCCAGCATATCAACGGATTCGTCTTTGCTGCGTGCTTCGTTATGCTTTTCAACTTTTTTGCGAACCAAAGCCTTCTAGACAAAAAGATTCTCCATTTCAGTTCCTTCAGAAGAATATTTTCCCCCTGAAATTCATGGAACCTGCCGTTTTGCATTTTCTTCCAAGCGGCAAAATGCCGCTTCTCCTGTAACTCTCCTCTCCCAACTTTTCACTAATTATCACTAGCCACTCTTATGCTAACGATTTTTTGAAAAGCTCTTTTATATCAGCCGACGCTGTGTTCCAATTTTAAAGTCAGAAGCTGCTTGGCTTCGGTAGCGAATTCCCCGGGGAGTTCCTTGAAAACATCCTTGCAAAAACCGCTGACGAGAGCCTGGATGGCGTCTTCCCGACGGATGCCCCTGCTTTCGAAATAGAAAAGCTGTTCTTCGCTTATCCGGCTTGTGGAGGCTTCGTGTTCGGTAGAGGAATGGCGGTTGGCGACGCTGATATACGGAAAGGTATGGGCCGCGCTTTTGGAACCGACGAGCATATTGTCGCATTCGGTGTAGTTTCTCGCACCGACGGCACTTTTGTGGATGTCCACGAGGCCGCGGTAAGCGTTGGAACTTTCGTCTGCGCTAATCCCTTTGCTGATAATGGTGCTTTTCGTGTTCTTGCCGAGGTGGATCATTTTGGTTCCCGTATCGGCCTGCATTTTTCCGTTCGTGAGGGCGACGGAGTAAAATTCGCAGCGGGAATCGTCCCCTTGCAGAATGCAGCTCGGGTATTTCCAGGTAATGGCACTGCCCGTTTCGACTTGCGTCCAGCTGATATGGGAATTTTTGCCGACGCATTTCCCGCGTTTCGTCACAAAGTTGTAAACGCCGCCTTTGCCCGTTTCCCGGTCGCCTGCGTACCAGTTTTGCACGGTGCTGTATTTGATGCTCGCCCTGTCGAGGGCGACGAGTTCCACGACGGCGGAATGCAGCTGATTGCTTGAAAATTCGGGGGCCGTGCAGCCTTCCAAATAGCTGACGCTCGAGTCTTCGTCGGCGATGATGAGCGTCCTTTCAAATTGTCCCGCTTCCTTGTTGTTGATGCGGAAGTAGGTCGAAAGGTCCATGGGGCATTGGACTCCGGGCGGGATATAGACGAAGCTCCCGTCTCCAAAAACCGCGCTGTTGAGTGCTGCAAAATAATTGTCGCCCGCAGGAACGACGCTTCCCATATAGCGTTCGATCAGTTCGGGATATTCTTGAATCGCATCCGAGATGGAGCAAAAGAGGATTCCCATTTCCATCAATTTTTTCTTGTGGCTCGTGTAGATGCTCACGCTGTCGAAAACCGCATCGACCGCCACGTTGGCGAGCCGTTTCTGCTCGTCAAGGGGAATGCCCAGTTTGTCAAAAGTTTCCAGAAGTTCCGGGTCCACGTCTTCCAGGGAGTCGTGTGCCTTTTTGGTCTTAGGCGCGGAATAGTAAACGATGTCCTGCAAATCGACGGGAGCGAATTGCAATTCTCCCCAGCGGGGTTCTTCCATTTTCAGGAGTTTTTCGTAGGCGTCCAGGCGAAATTTCAGCATGAACTCCGGCTCTTTGCGGATTTTCGAGGCGCGCCGAATAATGCCTTCGTTCAGTCCCTTTTCAAAGGATTCGTTTTCGATGGGGGTGACAAAGCCGTATTTGTAAGGCTCTCTGTAGGAATCGGGCATTTTACGTCTCCGTCGCCGAGGCGAGCGCTTCGCTGAACGGGTCTTCGGGAACGACATTCAGATTGTAGTAAACGTTGTCCCGGAGCTGGTCTTCGATATAATAGAGGGTGCCGCCACTCGATGCGGAACAGCCCGCGCAGGCTCCCTGAAAGCGGATTTTGACGTGGTTTTCGTCCGGCATTCCGAGAATCTCCAAGTCGCCGCCGTCCATTTGCAGAGTGGAGCGCACGTTCACGTGCAGGCAGTCGGCGATTTTTTGCAGGCGTTCTTCCGCAGAAAGAGCCGCCCATTCCTTGTCGGCTTCTTGCCTTCCTTCCACGGTCTGCGTCCGGTATCTGACCTTTTCCATGGTTTCCCGTGCGGCGAGCGCGACCGCTTTCTTTTCCGGGTAGGAATCGACGAGCTTTTGAATCAGCTTGGCAAGGCTTGAAAGCTCGGGAGCGGTTTCGGGGAATGCCGGCGCATCGGGAGTGTCCCGCAATTCTTTTTCCAGCAGGAGAACATTCGTCTTTTGCAAAAATTCAACCGCTTTGCCTTGCAGGTGTTCGCAAAGGGTGTCGGCGAGGGCGGTAAAAATGGGGCCGCCGTAAGTGAAAAAGCGGGTTTCGACAATCTGGTCTTTATCGGGATCCACCGTGATGTAGATTTTGAGGCTTTCTTCCTTGCCGTCGATCAGGGCGAGGCCGTGCTCGTCCGCTTCGACTTGAAAAATGGCTCCTCGATACTTGGGAGCGCGCGCAATCTCTTTGACTTTTTCAGAAACAAAAGATTCTGGATTTTCACTCATCATGGCCCCAAATTTAGTAATTTCACAGGGACAGGATTAAAAAAGGATTTTGAATATGGAAAAACCTGACGAAAAAATCGGCATTGTCTTGGAAGGCGGCGGAATGCGTGGCGTCTATACCGCAGGAGTTCTTGATTTTTTGCAGAGCGAAAACTTTTTTGCGGATGGTGTGATCGGCGTTAGCGCGGGGGCTGTTCAGGCGGTGAATTATGTTTCGAACCAGCCCAAACGGGGCTTTCGGGTGATTGCGAATTATGCGAACGACAAGCGTTACATGAGCTTTCGGTCCCTTCTATTTTCGGGGGATCTTTTCAATAAGAAATTTTGCTACGAGGTGATTCCGAATGCGCTGGATCCGTTTGACTACGACGCTTTTGCGGAGTCGCCGATAAAATGTTTTGCGACGGTCACGAACGTGCTGACGGGCGAAGCGGAACATTTGGAATTGCGGGATTTGCGGGAGGATATGGACAAGTTGCGGGCTTCGGGATCTTTGCCGCTGGTGTCCCGGCTGGTTTCGATCGACGGCGTTCCGCACTTGGACGGCGGCATCGCGGATTCGATTCCCTACGAGGCGTTCCGTCGCATGGGATATGGAAAGTGCATTGTCGTTTTGACCCGGGCGAAAGGCTACCGCAAAAATCCAAACAAATTAATGCCCTTGATCCGTTGGAAGTATCGTCGTTATCCGCGTTTTGTCGAAGCTTGCGCGAATCGCTATATCGAATATAACCGCACTTTGGAAAATTTGGAAGCCGCGGAAAGCCGAGGCGAAGTCTTTGTCATCCGTCCGGAAAGAACGGTGGAAGTCGCACGTCTGGAAAAAAATGTGGATAAATTAAGGGTTTTGTACGAAGAAGGTTTTGATGAAGCGAAATCCCGATTTGAAGATCTGAAAAGGTTTGTGGGGAAGTAGCGAGGGCTTCGGAGATGGAGTGGGAGTATTGACGTCAAAGAAGTGTTACGCTTCTCGAATCTAACCATTGACGCTTGACAACGAGTCGCTATTTGTACGTTCTGAATGCTCGGAGGGGGAGGCATGACTTCAACCATCTTGACAAATGTATGTTTTTTTTTACATATTCGAGTAAAAATAAACAGGAGAAGATTCGATGGATTTGAAACTTTCAAGATTTGCGCTAGGTTGCGCGCTGGCTTTTGGCTTAAATACATTTGTGGGATGCGGTGACAACTCCTCTACAAAGGCGGGGAATGCGGAAAAGATTCAAAACAAGTCTATTGCAGGCGTGAGCCAGAAGGGACCTTTTGTGACGGGTTCCGTAGTCAGGCTTTATGAACTGGATGGGGAATATGCTCAGACGGGCAAGAGCTTTACGGGAAAAATTTCCAGCGATAATGGCGAGTTTACCGTACCGAACGTGACGCTGGCCAGCCAATACGCCCTGCTCGAAGCCAATGGCTATTTCCGTAACGAGGTGACTGGCGAAAAATCTCTTGGCACCATCACCTTGAACGCTCTGACGGATTTAAGCGACCGGGAAAATGTGAACATCAATTTGCTAACCCACTTGGAATACGAGCGCGCCCTTTATCTGGTCGGTATGGGGCTCAGTGTGCCCGCCGCGAAGAAACAAGCCGAGACGGAAATTTTTAACGCTTTCGGTATTTTGGGGGATTTTGAAAACTCCGAAGACCTGAACATTTTCAGCGAAGGCGAAGGCAATGCCGCCCTCTTGGCGTTTAGCGTGCTGATGCAGGGAGAGAGGAACGAAGCGGAATTGACGGAACTTTTGACAAAGTTTGCCACTGATATCGAAATGGATGGCGAATGGAATGACGAAGCCACCAAAATGGAAATTGCGGACTGGGCAATGGAACAAGATTTTAATAACGGCTTGGCATCTATTCGTTCTAATATCAATGGATGGAATTTGGGAACTGCTCCCGATTTTGAAAAGTATGTACGAAATTTTTGGTATATGAATTATGGACTTGGTGTCTGCGACAAGGACTCCGAAGGTGTAGTGAAACCGGTTGCAAACCCGTTGTCTAAAGAATATGGAAATAAATTTTATTGCAGCGCAAACGGATGGGTAAACCTTGAAATATGGAGTTGGGATGTTCCCAAAGAAGTTCGCTTGAATCCGAATATTGCATACAGCTCTATGACGGATGAACGTGATGGTCAGACTTATAAAACCGTCACCATCGGCACTCAAACCTGGATGGCGGAGAACCTGAATTATGCGGATTCCGTCAATACGCCCAGCCTGATGAATCATAGTTGGTGTTATGACGACGATCCTAAAAAATGTGCGGTAACTGGACGGTTTTATTCATTTGCGGCTGCTATTGATTCGGTGGCTTTGGCAAATGACAAGGATAATCCGCAGTTTTGTGGCGTTGAAACAGATTGCGACCGACTTTCTGACGAAAACCTTGCTTTGCATCCAATTCAAGGAATTTGCCCCGAAGGCTGGCACTTGCCTAGCAACGCAGAATGGAATATTTTGATCGCTTATGCAGGTGGAGATAGCGTTGCCGGTACAAAATTGAAATCCACTGGAGGTTGGGGTAGCATTTGGGGGGACTTCGAAGACAATGGAACTGATGACTTTGGATTTTCCGCTCTCCCTGCCGGCATAAGAGAAAGTGATACTTATACTAGCTTTGCTGGTTTCTTTGCTTATTTTTGGTCTGCATCCCAGTATTATGCGATAAACCTCTGTATTGACAATGAATACAGAGATTGTGGCGAGAGAACTTTTTTGGAGTATTTGGGGTGGGCTTCTGGTATCTCCATCCGCTGTATCAAGAATTCCAACTAGCTTTGGAAAGTCCTTTTTTACGGTACAATAAAGGCGGCGAAATTCGCCGCCTTTTCGGTAAGAACGCGAAAGAATCTACCCGCCCATCCGGATTTTATTCAGGGCACTTCCCGCTTTGAACCATTCCCATTGCTGGGCGTTGTAAGTCTGGTTCAGCTTGGCGGATTCCGAGGAACCGTCCGCATGGTGGATTACCAGTGTGAACTGGCATCCCGGCGCAAATGCGGTCAAGCCTTCGATGTCGAAGTAATCGCCTTCGCGGACTTTTTCGTAATCAGCGGGGTCGGCAAAGGTGAGTGCCAGCATTCCCTGTTTTTTCAGATTGGTTTCGTGAATGCGGGCGAAGCTTTTCACAATGACTGCCTTGACGCCGAGGAATCGCGGTTCCATGGCAGCGTGTTCACGGCTGGAACCTTCGCCGTAGTTTTCGTCGCCAATGACAATGGATCCGCAGTTTTCGTCCCGATATCTGCGGGCGAGGGCCGGCACTTCGTAGAACCGCCCGTCGTTTCCTTTGACCTGGTTGGTCTGCCCGTTAAAGGCGTTCACCGCTCCGATGAGCATATTGTTCGAGATGTTTTCCAAGTGCCCGCGGAATTTGAGCCACGGTCCCGCCATCGAAATATGGTCGGTCGTGCATTTGCCCTTGGCCTTGATGAGGAGCGGGGCTCCCGAAATGTTCTTGCCGTCCCAAGCTGCGAAAGGCTTGAGGAGTTGCAGACGCTTGGAGTCCGGATTCACGGAAATCTGGATGCCGCTGCCGTCGGGAGCGGGAGGGACGAATCCCGCGTCCTTCACTTCAAATCCCTTGGACGGGAGTTCTTCCTTTGTCGGCGGTTCGAGTTTTACCTGTTCCCCTTTATCGTTGATGAGAAAATCTTTTTCGGGGTCAAAAAGGAGCGAGCCGGAAAGGGCGGCGACGACGGCCATGAGCGGGCTTGCGACAAAAGCGTGCGTGTTGGGGTTGCCGTCTGCGCGCTTGGCAAAATTCCGGTTGAAGCTGTGGACGATGGAATTTTTTTCCTTCTTGTCGGCGCCGATTCTATCCCACATGCCGATGCAGGGGCCGCAGGCGTTCGTCATGATGGTCGCACCGAATCTTTTGAAAAGGTCGATGAACCCGTCGCGTTCGGCGGTGTAGCGGACCTGTTCGGAACCCGGGTTGATAATGAGCGGGGCTTTGGGGGAAAGCCCTTTGTCGAGTGCCTGCTGGATCATGGAGGCGACTTGGGACAAATCTTCGTAGCTGGAATTGGTGCAGCTGCCGATGAGGGCTGCGCTGACTTTGTCCGTCGAACCGAATTCCTGGAGCGAACCTTGCATTTCGGAAACGGGGAATCCGCGGTCCGGGCTGAAAGGTCCGTTGTAATAGGGTTTGAGGGTCGATAAATCGATTTCGATGACCTTGTCGAAGAATTTTTCCGGATTCTCTTCCACTTCCGGGTCAGCACGCAGATATTCCTGGATTTTGTTCGCTTCGTTGGCGACGGCTTCGCGTCCGGTGGCGCGCAGGTAGCGTTCCATCGATGCGTCATAACCGAAAGTGCTGCAAGTTGCTCCGACTTCGGCACCCATGTTGGCAATGCTCGCTTTTCCCGTGGCGGAAAGGGCCCTTGCGCCTTCGCCGAAGTATTCGATGATAGCGTTGGTCCCGCCTTTTACGGTAAGCAGCCGCGCGACTTTCAGAATGACATCCTTCGGGCTTGCAAATCCGTGGAGCTTTCCTTTCAAGTGAATGCCGATGAGCTTCGGGTACTTGAGTTCCCACGGAAGTCCGACCATGGCATCTACGGCATCTGCGCCGCCGACTCCGATGGCGAGCATCCCAAGGCCGCCCGCATTGACCGTGTGCGAGTCCGTTCCAATCATCATGCCGCCGGGGAATGCGTAGTTTTCCAGAACAACCTGATGGATGATTCCGGCTCCGGGTTTCCAAAAGTCAATGCCGTATTTGGCGGCGACCGACGAAAGAAATCCATAGACTTCCTTGTTTTCGTCCAGGGCTTTGGGAAGATCTTCGTCTTTGCCGTTCCTCGCGGTAATCAGGTGGTCGCAATGTACAGAAGAGGGGAGAGCCACTTTGGATTTTCCGGCGGTCGTAAACTGGAGAAGCGCCATTTGCGCGGTGGCATCCTGCATAGCGACGCGATCCGGGTGAAATTCCGCAAAGGAAGTACCCCGTTCGTAGATTTTGTTTTCTGTTCCGTCAATCAAATGGGAGTAGAGAATTTTTTCGGCGAGGGTGAGCGGGCGACCGAGAAGTTTTTTGGCCGCATCGACGCGGGCGGGGATTTTCGCATAGCGGGCTTGAATCATGTTCAAGTTGAAAAGCATAATGACCTCATAAACGTTTTGCAAAAATTTAGAAAATTGCGGTGGAAATGGGAGTTTGACGATTCGCTTAGGCTTCTATGTCCGTGAGGATTTTCACTTTTTTTTCTGCGTGGCGTCGTGCCGCAAGGGGCGAAACGCTTTTGGAGTTGCCCGAATGGAAATCCTTTTTTAAATTAGGCGACCGCACTTGATTGAGGTTTTGAAATGATAGCTGATGTCGCTTCTAAATTTCCGTTTGCCAAAATGCTGAAAATTTCCAAAATGAAAAAGAACGGCGATATAAAAGATGTGCTGATTGTTGCGCTTCCGATGATTCTTTCCATGTCGTTCGACACGCTGATGACTTTTGTCGATCGCCTTTTTCTTTCGAAGCTTGGACCGACGGAAATGAACGCGTCGCTGGGAGGCGGCGGCATGAGCGTGGTTCTCTTGACTTTTTTTACGGGGACGCTCAGTTATACGACGGCGATGGTGGCGCAACGTCTGGGCGCGCGCAAAAATGCGGACTGTTCCAAAATTTTTATTCAGGCGGTGTATCTTTCCGTTTTTTGCTTGCCCTTTCTTTTTTTGACGATTCCCTTGGGACATTGGGTTTTCCGGATGCAGAATTTGGATGCCGCGCAGTTTTCTGCCCAGACGACGTATTTTGACATTTTGGTGTACGGCGGGATTATCAATCTGGTTCGGAATGCCGCTCCCTGCTTTTTTACCGGCATCGGCGAAACGAAAATCGTCATGAAAGCGGCGTTCGTCGGCATGATTACCAATGTTGTCTGCAATTATTTTTTGATTTATGGTTTTGGTCCGATTCCTTGCTTTGGCGTCGCGGGGGCGGCTTATGGAACGCTCTTTGGAAATTTTGTCTCGACGGCCATTCTTTTGGGGGCTTATTTTGGCAAGCGTTACCGTCGCCGTTTTTTGACGACCTCTTCCTTTGCTTTGAATGGCAGATTGATGCGGGAATTGCTTTCTCGCGGGCTTCCGGCTGGAGTGGAAATGTTTCTCAATATGTCGGCATTTCAGCTTTTGATTCTGATGCTCCATGGCCTTGGACCGGTTTCGGCGACGTCGGCTTCGATCATGTTCAACTGGGATATGGTGGCGTACGTCCCCTTGATGGGGCTGGAAATTGCGACGACGAGTTTGGTCGGTCGTTATGCTGGGGCAAAAGCGGGAGCGGCGGCGAACCGTTCGACTTTTTCCGGCCTGAAAATCGGCTGGATGTATTCCCTTTTTATCGGAATTTTATTCCTCTTTTTGCCGGGCGTACTGGCTGACGTTTTTAGTCCAGAAAATTCCGCATCCGCAGAGGCACTCGCGGTATTTGCAGAGGCGCGACCACATGCGATTTTTATGGTTCGTTTTGCGACGATTTACATTATTGTGGAAGTTTTGATGGTCGTCTATGCGGGTGCTTTGCGAGGCGCGGGAGATACCATCTGGGTGATGTGTATGAGCGGCATCATGAACTGGACGGCGGCAATCGCGCTGTATTTGGCTGCTTACGTATTGAATTTGCCTTCGCATTTCGCGTGGATTGTGGTTATCGCCTCTTACGGCATCGCTCCGTTATTTTATTGGCGGCGTTGGAAAAGTGGACGCTGGCGCCGCCATGTGATGGATGCGGACAGGCGCGTCGCTTAAAAATTTGCGCTACCGGCGAGGATGCGTGAAGAAGACGGTGAAAAATTTCCTGTTTTAAAGTGAAAGCTTGTTTTGAAACGGGGTCTCTGATTCGGGAAGGAAAAGCTTGTTCAGGAATGGATTTCTTGTTCGGGAAAGGAATGCCCGCCGGAGTTTCGGTTTGCAAAGACCGTTCAACATCAAAAGGAATTTTTGTTCCGAATAGGGATTCATTCTTTGTGAAAACGCTCGCTTTTGCATAGCGATTCTTTGTTTGAATTGAAAAAAGCTCCATGTTAAAAAAAATTTTGAAAATTATGGAGAATCCTCCACGAAATACCCACATTTTGATTTTCCCACGTGTGAACTTCTTATCGCAAGATGAACTCTTTTTAAAGTAGGGAACTTTCTTTCACAAAGTGAATTTCCCTCGCAGCCTGTGACAGTGCGCATGGGTACTTTTCCAATTTTCAACTAACCACTGATCGCTAACCACTAACGGCGTGAGGCATACGGAGGGTGGGAAATTTGCTGCCGGGAAATACCGAGCCAGTGCGAAGCGCCGATTGAAAGCAAAAGCAAGGCGATCCTTTGAGCCTTGCGAAGCTGTAGCCCGTAGCTCGCCGACCCGCTAAAGCGGGGCACGCCCAGAATCAGTTCGGGTAGGCGCAGCAGCGATAGGAGATGGACGCGTCCGTGTAGAATGCCGCAGACCCTTTGTATTTGACGGATTCG
Source organism: Fibrobacter sp. UWS1 (assembly GCF_002300445.1). Lineage (NCBI taxonomy): Bacteria > Pseudomonadati > Fibrobacterota > Fibrobacteria > Fibrobacterales > Fibrobacteraceae > Fibrobacter > Fibrobacter sp. UWS1. The sequence continues at coordinate 209,445 of NZ_NSGW01000001.1, read as the reverse complement.
CCGGTGAAGAAGACCGCTTCGGTTCGGATGGGTTCGTAGGAAAGGTTTCCCGCCAATTCCTGCAACCATTTGTCGCCGCCTTTTTGATATTCCGAGAGAGGGGCGTAGTCTTCGCCGAGGGAATCGCCGTCCGCGGTCGATACTTTGAATATCTGGATGGAGTCGGTGAAGTCTTTCAATGTCAAGATCTTATACAGCGTCCGGCTCGTGTCTGCGGTATAGCTGGTATCGACTTTGGAGCCTTCGCGGTAAAGATAGACGGAGTCCTGCGTGTAACCGGCGCGGTATCGGTTCGGCAGGGAATAGGTGGTGCACTTGGACAGAGATTCCCGTGAAGCTCCCGTGTAGTAAACGTAGCTGGATCCTCGGAGAACGTAGAGCAGCGTGTCCGAAGGGCCGAGCGTCCATTCCTGGAATGCGCCGGAAAGGTTCCGGATGCCGTCGGGGCTTGTGCAGAGCTTGTTTCTTTTTTTCGGGTCGGTCGCGGTCGTCGAATCGCCTGAACCCACGCCGCAGTTTTTATACAGGAATTCGCCTGCCGAAAAGTCGCCCTCTTCGATGAGTCCGTAGGAGCTTCTTCCTTGCGCCATGCAAGCGGCTTTCCAGTCGGCGGTTTTGCAGAGGGAGACGGTGAATCCTTCGGCGGTTATGCTTTCGCAGCCGGCAACCGCTTCGTTAAAGAGAACGCCGTGGGCGAAGGTGGAATCGGAATCCATGTGCTCGAATTTTTCCATGCAGAATCGCGTGGAGTCGTCGGTGCGTACGGGGACAAAGCCTTCCGGGCAATTCAAATCGGCTTCGGGGCCTTGCGATACGACGATCGTGTCGGTCAGGGCCTTGGAGTAGTAGCCGGAAGAATCCATCGAGCGGATGCGCAAAATCAGAGTGTCGCCGGGGACTATCCAACGGATCGTGTCGCCGACATAATCCCCGGTTGCGAAAACCTTCATCGAGTCGCCGTCCAGTGCGTAGGAGCGTGTGTATTTTTCTTCGGAAAGTCCGCCCGCTCCAGTGGCCACTTCCCAATCGCTTCCGTTCCAAAGGTGGATTTCGTAACTTTTGACATGCCTGAAGCAAACCCCTTCATAGCAGGATGCCGGGTAGTGGAGAATCGAATCGGCGACGATGCCGCTGGTGTCGGAAAGCGGGTCGGCACTGCGCGCCCAATAAATGAAAATCCGGTTGGAGTCGAGCCGGGCGGCGGATGGATCCGTGGAATCGGAGCGGAACCAGAGCCTGTTCGGCATGAGGGGCGGAACGTTGTCCGTCGTCATGAAGAGCTGATTCGTCTCCACGGAACCCGTGCCGGACGGATTGCCCGCGGAATCCCAGGCGATAATGCCGATAGTGTAATTGCTTTCCGGCTTGAGTCCTTCGAGCACCATGCGGAAGCGGTTTGCGCTGTCCGATGAAAAATCAAAGCCTTTCCCGTCCAAGACGGCGAGGCGCAAATAATTTTTGGAAGATTCTGCGCGGCTCGTGGTGTCTATCCACAGGGAATCGTGGGTAAAGCGGAATCGGTGGTGGCGTTTCCACAGGGTGTTGCCCAGCGAATCGACTTTGCCGTCGTGCGAAATTTTCACCTTGATATTCCGGATGTCCTGGTTTTCGTTTTCGGACCAGAGCAGAATGTTGTAGCCCGCGATAGGCCCCGAGAGGCTTTCGGGAACGTAGTAGTCGCGCTGGTCTGTGGGGCGAGACCAGTCGATGGCGGCTCCGGTCGTCCAGACGGAATCGGTAATCGTAATGAGTGAGGGGGGCAGGTCGTCGCCGAAATGGATGAAAATATGTTGGATGTCGCCGGAACGCTGCCCGTCACCGTAATCGCACCAGATGGAAATGGAGAGGCTGTCCTGCTTCAGGTAATCTTGGACGTGCGGTGTCAAATCCAGCGTGTCGTAAAGTTTTTCTTCGCCTTTAAAGGATACCTTGATGGAATGCTCCGTGGCTCCGCTCGGGACGCTCGTCGTGGAATCGCCCACATAAAGGGTATCGACCCAGATATGGAATTGCTTTAGGTTTTCCGTCTCGATGGGGATGCGCCAACGCAACTGGTAGCAAAATTTAGACGTGTCATTGTTGCCGGGGCAGCGGCGCAAAATGGAGAGGTCTTGGACGGCGCGTTCAAAACCGTAGTCGTCGGAAGAGGAATCGGCAGAACAGGCGACCGTCAGGAAGGCGAATGCAAAAATAGCCAGAAAGGAAAGTAAAAAACGCATCGCAAACAAGATACAAAAATCTAGGCGTTTTCAGAAACCATCGCCAGGAAGTGCCTGTGCAGACGTTCGTCCGCATTCAATTCCGGATGAAACGAAATGGCCAACTGATTTTTGTAACGGACGGCGACGATGCGGTTTTCCACCCGGGCGAGGATTTGCACCCCTTTGCGGACGTTTTCCACAAAGGGTGCGCGGATGAATGTCATCGGGATTTTTCCGACGCCATCCATTTCCTCTTCTACAAAGAAACTGCCCAGTTGGCGACCGTAGGCGTTGCGCTGCACGGTGACGGGAAGAGTCCCGAAGTAAGTTGCGCTGTCGTTGCTCAGCGTTTCCGCCAAAAGGATAAGTCCCGCACAGGTTCCGAGTACGGGCATCCCTTCTTGAATCCGCTTTTGCAGGGGAAGGAAAAGCCCGAGGTCTTTCAGTAGCTTTCCTTGCACGGTGCTTTCTCCGCCGGGAAGAACAAGCCCGTCAAAAGGTCCGTCCAAGTCTTTCAACTGGCGGATTTCAAAAGCGTCTGCGCCGATTTGGGAAAGCATCTGAACGTGTTCGATGAATGCGCCCTGCACCGCCAGAACGCCTATTCGGGGGATTTTCCCGGAACCCATTTACTTGCCTCTTTCCGCCATAAGCAGGGAAATTTCCTGTTCGTTGATGCCGACCATTGCTTCGCCCAAATCTTCCGAAAGTTTGGCGATAAGCTTGGCGTCCTTGAAGTTTGTCACCGCTTGAACGATGGCGGCGGCGCGCTTTGCCGGATTTCCCGATTTGAAAATGCCCGAACCGACGAAAACGCCTTCGGCTCCGAGCTGCATCATAAGAGCCGCATCGGCCGGAGTCGCCACACCGCCCGCGGCAAAGTTCACCACCGGAAGACGCTTGTTGTCGTACACATATTTCACCAGTTCGTAGGAAACCTGCAATTCCTTTGCTCGGTTGAAAAGCTCGTCTTCGCGCATGGACGAAATGCGGGCGATTTCCTGATTCATCAAGCGCATGTGGCGGACGGCCTGCACGATGTCGCCCGTTCCCGGCTCGCCTTTGGTGCGGATCATCGATGCGCCCTCTTCAATGCGACGGAGCGCTTCGCCGAGGTCTTTGGCTCCGCAGACAAACGGCACTTTAAACTCGTGCTTGTTGATGTGGAAAACGTCGTCGGCGGGGGAGAGTACTTCGCTTTCGTCGATGTAGTCGATTTCAATGGCTTCGAGAAGTTGCGCTTCCACAAAGTGTCCGATGCGGCACTTTGCCATGACGGGGATGGAAACGGCGTTCTGGATGCCCTGAATCATTTTCGGGTCGCTCATGCGGGAAACGCCTCCTGCGGCGCGGATGTCGGCGGGAATGCGCTCGAGTGCCATCACGGCGGCGGCACCGGCTTCTTCGGCGATTTTTGCCTGTTCCGGCGTGGTCACGTCCATGATGACGCCCCCCTTGAGCATCTGGGCGAGATTCTTGTTCAATTCGTAGCGGTTTTCGGTAGCCATTGTGTTTTCTCCTTGAAATCTGCGGAAAATTCCGTTTTCGTTCCGTAAATTAGCTTTCCGCTTGACCTTTTGAAATGTTCAAATTTCTATTATTTCGATACGGCCAGTTTATGGCCAGATTGAAGTCAGCCGAGGTGAAATGCTATCCTACGAAATGAAAAATTCGGGCGACGAAAGCCTCTACCATTTTCTTTACCGCTCCATCCGGAACGATATTCTGGCGGGGCGCCTCGAAGCCGATCAGAAATTGCCGTCCAAACGCCCTTTTGCAAGGCAACTCGGGGTGAGCGTGGTGACCGTGGAAAATGCCTACGCCCAGTTGCTCGCCGAAGGCTTTATATGGACGCAGCCCAGAAAGGGATTTTTCGTGTCGGCAATACGCACGCCCAAAGAATCCGTGCAAAAACAGCCCGCCTTGCCCGAATCGCGTGAATCCCGGGAAGAAAAAAGCGAAGCGCCGACAGAGCTCGTGGCGAATTTTGCCGACAACCAGCTGGAAGAATCCAGTTTTCCTTTTTCGACCTGGGCGACCATTGCCCGGCGGGTGCTGGGCGAACGGCAAAGGGATTTGCTCAAGCGTTCTCCGCACTGTGGCGTTCGGGAATTGCGGGTGGCGATTGCGAAAATGCTCTTCGATTTTCGGGGGCTTTCGGTGGATCCGGAGTGCATTGTAGTCGGCGCGGGCACGGACTGCCTTTACAGCTGGCTCGTTCAGCTTTTGGGATTCGATAAAAAATATGGCGTCGAAGATCCGGGCTACAGCAAAATTTCCAAAATTTATCGCAAGCTGAACGTCGTCTGCCATTTTATTCCGATGGATGAAAACGGCATTCGCATTGACCAGCTGGAAGAAACTTGTACGGATGTTGTGCATATCTCGCCGTCGCACCATTTTCCGACAGGCAGGGTCATGCCGATCAGTCGGCGTTATGAACTTTTGGGATGGGCGTCCAGGTCCAGCAACCGCTATATCGTGGAAGACGAATACGACAGCGAGTTTCGCATGGTAGGGCATCCGATTCCTTCGCTGCAGAGTATCGACGTTCAAGAAAAGACCATTTACATCAACTCGTTCACCAAAACGCTGGCTTCGACGGTGCGCGTCGGCTATATGGTTCTTCCAAAATCGCTGGCCCAAAGATTCCGAAATGAATTTTCGTTTTACACTTGCACGGTTTCCAATTTGGAGCAGTATGTGTTGGCGACATACATCGCGGGCGGTTTTTACGAAAAGCACATCAACCGAATGCGAAATTTTTACCGCGGGCGTCGGGATTTTTTGATAGAGGCCATTCGGCAAAGCCGCTTGAAGGATTTTGTGGAAATCGCCGGGCAGGATGCGGGACTGCACTTCATTTTAAAAGTGAAGACCGATTTGAAGGACGAAGATTTTTGTGCGCTATTGCGGGAAAAGGGCGTTTTTTTGCGGGCGCTTTCCGATTATTATGCCATTTCCGAGCCTTCCAGCCATGAATTTGTAGTCAATTATTCTTCGGTGCCGCAAAATAAAATACCTCTGGCGGTTCAAAAAATCGCCGAAGTTTTGAAGCTCGGATGACGTTTTTCGGGTAATAATTTTCTTGAGGGGGATGTCTTTTTCCAAGAGGGAAGTTAGGAGTAGTGAGTGGTTGGCGAGCCTGTCGAACCATAGCGATGAGTGATTAGTGGGCAGAGGGAAGTTGGAAGAATCGTTTTCTTGCCGCTTTGCGGTCTTCTCGTCGTGACGAAGGCAGGTCATTTATTTTAGCGGGAATTTCTTTTTACAAGGGGGAACTCTTTTTCAGAGGGGACTTTTCCTTTCGCAAGGGGAACTTCCTTTTAAAGTGGAATGGCTCTTCATAAGGTGAACTCTTCTTTAAAACAAGAATTTCTTTTTCACAAGGTGAATTTTCTCGCAGACTGCGAGGTACCCCCAGCCCCCACGGGTACGCTTTTGTTCGGCGCGCGGGCGATAAATATCGTTTGATATTTGCCGGAAAACGCGTGGGGCAGCTAGTTAGTGGTTATGAAAAAAGCCCTTTTTTCGCCTTTTGGGGCTTCGACTAAATGAAAAATGCCTGTTTCGACGCAAAGTCGGCCTTTGTCAAATGGAACACAAGTCATCGCCAGAGTACGTCATTGCGAGCCGCGATAGCGGCCCATGAGCCTTGGGAACTTGTTCCCTTAGGCGAATTGTGCAAAGCCGAAGCAATCTGTGCTGGCACCTCGTCATTGCGAGCCGCGATAGCGGCCCATGAGCCTTGGATGCTCTGCTTCCTTTAGGCGAATTGTCTCTTCCAGAGATACTTCAACTATGGAATCGGAGATTCCCAGTTTCAGGGATGCAAAGCTCCATGAGTCTTGGGAACTTTTTCCCTTAGGCGAATTGTCCCTTCCAGGGATACTTCAACTATGGAATCAGAGATTCCCAGTTTCAGGGATGCAAAGCCGTGGCAATCCTGGCTGCGGGAAAGGATTGCTTCTACACTTCGAGTATAACTCCACTAAGGTAACAAAGTTACCAAGTGTCGTATATCCACATAGAGGATAACTCCACTAAGTCAATAAATTGACAAGTGTCGTATAACCCCTCCGGGGTTCGGGGTGACGCTCGCTTTCAAATATGACTGATTTTCTCCTTGGTGGGTACGTAATGACGAATACTACTAGTCTCCTCGAAGATAATGCCTGCAAGCAAGCTTGCGGCGCAACATTCGCCTTGCAGGCTTTTGCAAAGGCTCCCTTCCAGGGACAATTCGTCTAAAAGAGTAAAACTCTTAAGACTCATGGGCAGCCCCTTTTCCCTTCACCCTATCCCCCGCCACGCTTTGTGGTAGGATGTTTTGGTTTTGTGGGGTAGAATTGGATATTGCGCCATAGCGAGAAGGGGGAACTCGGTTATCAGTTATTAGTTTTCAGTTGTCAGTTTCAACCCTCAACCCTCAACCCTCAACCCTCAACTCCCAACTTTCAACTAACCACTAATCCCTAACCATGGTTCGACTAGTTCGACAAGCGGTTACCGAGCTTGCCGAGGTGCACTAACCGACGGTCCCTGAGTTTATCGAAGGGCACTAACCAAGCAAATCGAGGTGGAATTTTGTATATAAATCCCTTTATTTTCAGATCAGGCTTTTACTATCCTCTGAGCACGAAGCGTTACCTGCCCCGTACCCATTCCACTTTCATCAGAACCAGTTCTTTCATGTCGGCGTTGAAATCCGTTTCGGGAGCTTCGATGCCGATTTTTTGCAACGCTTGAAGAATCAGGGGATTTGCATAGCAGCAACAGGCGATGGAACTGGCGTATAAAAGAATATCCAGCAGAAGTTTGTATGCAATATCTGCGCGAATGCCGAGCATTTCGGCAAGGCGATTCCTAAATGCGTACGCTTTGTCGTAGTATTTCTTTTTGAAAGCGGCGAGCCTTTCTACGGTGACATTGGTTTCGATGACGGGATTGAGATAGGCGACGTAGCGAAGGTAATCCTTGTGGGCGTTCAAAATTCCCGCCCAGATTTCGGCAATGATTTCCGGCGAAAAATGGTTGCCTTCGGGAAAGGCCGCAAGCAGGGAGTCGAAATAGGACTGCATTTTGTCGTTGGCGATGTCCAGAATGATTTCTTCCTTGGTCGTCGCGTATTTATAGAGATTCGCACGCGACCAGCCCAGTTTTTGGGCTATCAGCGTCAGGGTGATTTCGTGGTAGGGTACGTTTTCAAAAAGTTCCGCGGTAACGGTCTTGATTTCGTTCCGGCGAGAGTCCTTTTGATTCTCGCTGCGTGCCCGGATAAAATCGTTCATGGAGCTTTCTTCCTTTTTCCAAAAAGAGAGGCAACGCCGATCATTCCTGCGGTCATTCCCAGCAATTCGCCAACGCACTGGAACAGGTTTGTCGCCGACCTTTTCCACATATTCATCTGGAAAAGGTAAACGTAAAATTCGCTGTGAATCGCGCAGAAGAGTCCTAGCCCCATGGAAAAAATGACGAGGGAAATGTATGGGATTGCGGGCAATTTGTCGAGGAACCGCTTCAGATGAATTCCCAAATGGAAGCCCATCACCAGAAATCCCCAGCTGCAAGAAAACGTGTGCAGCGGGCGACTCCAAGAAGTCATTTGAATGGAGGAAAATTCAAAAATGGAACCGCTCATCATCACGCTGGAAAACGCCATCAAAAGCATCAGAAGGAGCAGCAGCAAATCGGTCGTGCAGAGCAAGATGCGCTGGCGGTTGAAATGCCCTTTGAGAAGGGAACGGAAAAATCCCGGATTCAAAAAATGGTGGACGAGAAACAGAAAGAAGAGCGCGATGCCCAAGCAACCGTGGGCATACAAATCTCTCGTGAACTCGTGGGACATCAAAAACAGAAAGTCCGCAAACATCAGAACGTCTATGAAAATTTTGATTTTCTTTTTGATGCCCATTTTACAGCCCGCTTTTTTTTGACCCAGCTTTCCAGACGGGATTCCAGATCGCTTCCGCCGCCGTAGAAAAATTCAAAAGGAAGTCCCACATAGCTTTGCGGAAGGGCTTTGTTCAAGTCGCTGACGCTATCACCGTAGCGCGTTCCACCGTGGCTCGAAAAACTGATGACCGTTTTCCCGCGAAAATCGTAGCTTTCGAGGAATGTCATGACGGGCATGGGCAGGGTCGCCCACCAGGTCGGGTAACCCAAGAGGATCACGTCGTATTTTTTCATGTCGGCGATTTTGGTTTTCAGCGTCGGGCGGGCACCGGCGTTCAGGTCTTTTTGACTCGCTTCATAAATGCCGCCTCGATAGGGCTTTTGCATTTCGATTTCCACCAGATCCACATTGGCGTTGCCGTGTTTTTTTCGGAGAATTTTGTTCAGGTGTTCCGCGGCGCTTTCCGTGTTTCCGGAATAGGAAAAATAGGCGATGAGGATTTTGGGATTTTTCGGAATCTGGATCTTGGCGATTTCCGAGTCGTATCGCGTTTGGATATTTTCCGAATCGAAGATTGCCGAACGGGCAATGCGGAATCCCAGATTTTCGTCGCTGTCCTGCGGGTTGGTCGCCGAACGGTAAGCGGAACGCAGATGCTTTCCAAAATCGTTGAAGGCGCCGCCTCGATTCACCCGATAAATTCCCGTTTTCGCTCCAGCGGGGTTCGCAGAATCCGAAACGTCGTATTCTCCGTAGAAATCGAACACCCATTCGCTGACGTTGCCGTGCATATTGTAAAGCCCGAAAGCGTTCGGCTTCAGGGAATTGACGGCTATCGGCTTATTGCGGATTTTTCCCGTGACGATGTTTTTCTCCGTGTGGTGCATGTAGTTTTCTTCGATCAGGTAAGGATAGCTTCCTTGGTAGTTCGCTTCTTCTACATGGTTCCAGTTCCCGGTGTTGAAAATGGTCGTCGTTCCCGCCCGGCACGCGTATTCCCATTCGGCTTCCGTCAAAAGCCTGTAACCGTTGGCGTTGCGGTTAAAGAAAACGTCCTTTCCCTGGAGCGTATAGACTTCTTGCAGGCCTTCGGCTTTGCTTTTCAGGTTGCAGTATTCCAGCGCATCGAAATAGGAAACGTTCTGGACGGGGAGCGATTCGCCCTTGTACGTGCTGGGATTTTTCCCCGTGATGCGTTCGTAATCTTTTTGCTGGACTTCGTAGGCGTCGCAGTAGAAATCGTTCACGGTGACGGTGTGCTGTTTTTCGTCCGCGTTGCGCTGGCGCTCGGTCGTGGGGCTGCCCATTACAAAAGAGCCGCCTTTGACCAGAACCATTTTGCTTTCGGCGAAAACGGCGGAATAAATTCCCAACAGGGCGAGGAAGCAGAAAAGTTTCATGAAGCGTTCTCCGTTCGCTTTTCGAGATGGGGAACCCGAATTATTTCAGCAGTTTTTCGACGAATTTTTTGATTTCTTCGGCGCTTCCGCTGGTAAAGTCCTTGCCGCCTTTATAAATGCTGCCTTTGGCGTATTTGCAAAGGTCCGTGCCGCTTCTGCCGAGTTCGCTTCCGCCGCTCGTGACAAGGGCGACGACTTTTTTCCCGTTCAGGTTGTTCTGTTCTACAAAGGTGTAGAGGATTTTGGGAGCAAGTCCCCACCAGATGGGATAGGCGAGAATGACGGCATCGTACGAGGTCAAGTCCACTTTGTTGGCAATCGCCGGGCGGCTTTTCGGGTCGTTGCTTTCGATGGAACTGCGGGATTTGGAATTGTGCCAGTTGAGGTCGTCGGAAGAATAGGTTTGCGCCGGCTGGATTTCGTGCAGGTCTGCGCCGATGGCTTTGGCTGTTTTTTCGGCCAGGGCTTTTGTGGTGCCGGTTGCGCTGAAATAGCATACGATGGTTTTTGCTGAAAGGGAAGTGGAAAGGATTGTCGCCATGAGAAATGCTCCTAATAGTTTGTTCATTTCGAGCCTCGTTTAGGTTAAGCGACGAAGTGTTCCTTAAATATATTCCTTTTTTAGCAACGTGTCAATGCTTATTTTAAAAATAAGTGACATTGTGAAACTTATTTTGGGCGGCTAGATACAAAAAAGCCGTCAACATAAAATGTCGGCGGCTATCATGCAAAATGAAATAGGGATTAGTCTTTGCCGGTAAAGATGATGACCAGCACGCTGGCGATGAAAGCGGCGCTCACAATCAGGAATTCCAGCGGGTTTTCCATGATGGTCTGGCCGGCGGTGCGCGGTTCGCTGCTGGCTGGGGCCTGTTCGGTTTTTGCGGAGTCAGCAGGAGCGGCTGCGGTGGAGTCGGCTGCGGCTACAACGGATTCTACCTTGGCGGAATCCGCGACAGCTTGCTTGGCGGTGTCGGCAACAGCGGCTTTGGCTTCAAGAACTTCCGTCGTATCGGTTTTTGCGGAATCCGCTTTAACGGAATCGACCGGTGCTGCGGCAACGACTTCTGCCTGAGTTGTATCGGCCTTGGCGGTGTCCACTGCGGCAGTCTTGGCGGAGTCGGTTGCGACCGGAGCATTTGCCTGCGCAGAATCGGCTACGGCTTTGGCTGTAGTGTCGGCTGCCGCTACAGGAGCGGCTTCCGCAGCTGCGGTTTTTGCGGAGTCCGCCTTGGCTTCGACCTGAGGTGTCGAGTCGGTTGCGGCAGCGGGAGCAGCGGCTTCAACCTTTTTCGTGGTGTCGGCGACGGCTGCTGCGGCTGCGGGTGCTGCAGTTTCTGCTGCGAACGCAAAGGCAGAGAGTACAAGAGCTGCGGCGAGAGTTTTCTTGATTGTCATTGTTTTGCCTCACTATAAATAAAGTGCTTGGCAGCCAGGCTGCCTATTTCATCCAAAAAGATAACTCTTCTTGGGGAAATGCGGTAATTTTTTTTTCTCAAAATAGCGAAAATTCTATTTTCTAGCCGTTCCATTCTTCTTATAGAGGTTCTTATGGCATTTCAATACGAAGCGACCGTTCAGCACGGTAAAGATACCACAGAATACGTCTGTCTTGGAAAGGAGGGCGTTTCCGTTGCCGAATTTGAAGGCAAGAAAATCCTGAAAGTTTCCAAAGAGGCTTTGACGAAAATCGCTCAGGCCGCTTTTGAAGAAGTCGAATTTTGCCTGCGTCCCGCTCATACGGCTAAGGTCGCGAGCATTCTCCAGGATCCGGAAGCCAGCGACAACGACAAGTTCGTCGCCTTGACCATGTTGAAAAATGCGGTGGTCGCTGCCAAGGGGATTCTTCCGTTCTGCCAGGATACGGGAACGGCGATTTGCGTGGCGCACAAGGGCCAGCAGGTTTGGACCGGATTCGACGACGCCGCAGCGATTTCCGAAGGCATTTACAACGCCTACACGACAAAAAATTTGCGCTACAGCCAGATCGCTCCGCTTTCGATGTACGAAGAAAAGAATACCGCTTGCAATTTGCCCGCCCAGATCGATATTCACGCAGAAGAAGGCGCGGAAATGAAATTTCTCTTTGTGGCCAAAGGCGGCGGCTCGGCGAACAAGACGTATTACTGGCCGATGACGAAAGCGCTCCTCAACCCGAAGTCCTTGGAAAAATTTTTGGCGGAAAAAGTGAAGACTCTCGGCACGGCGGCTTGCCCTCCGTACCACTTGGCGATTGTTATTGGCGGAACCAGCGCCGAGATGAACACGCATACGGTGAAGCTCGCCAGCTGCGGTTACCTGGACGACATTCCGACGACGGGTTCCGAAGGCGGGCGCATTTTCCGCGATCTCGAAATGGAAGAAAAGGTTTTGCACATTTGCCAGAAGACCGGAATCGGTGCGCAGTTCGGCGGCAAGTATCTGGTGCACGATGTCCGCGTTATCCGCTGCCCGCGCCATGCGGCGAGCTGTCCGGTTTCTATCGGGGTAAGCTGTTCTGCGGACCGCAACATCAAGGCGAAGATTGACGAAAACGGGCTCTGGCTCGAAAAGATGGAACACCATCCGGAAAATTACATTCCGGCGGGGAATGCCGTGAATCTGGCTCCTGCGGTGGAAATCGACCTGGACCGTCCGATGAAGGACGTGCTTGCGGATCTTTCCAAGTATCCGGTCAAGACCCGCTTGAATTTGAAAGGCACGATGATTGTCGCCCGAGACATGGCGCATGCAAAGATTGCGGAAATCTTTGACAAGCAGGAACGGGGCGAAGCCTTGTCGGATATGGAAAAGACGGTTCTTCAACTGGTTTCCGACCATCCGATTTATTACGCGGGTCCTGCCAAAACGCCAGCGGGAATGCCGACCGGAAGTTTTGGCCCGACGACGGCGAATCGCATGGATCCGTATGTGATGCGCTTCCAGAGCAAGGGCGCGTCGATGATCATGGTGGCAAAGGGAAACCGCAGTCAGGAAGTGACCGACGCCTGCAAAAAATACGGCGGATTCTTCTTGGGTTCTATTGGCGGACCGGCAGCGATTCTCGCCGAACAGAACATCCTCTCGAACGACGTGGTGGCATTCCCCGAACTCGGCATGGAAGCCATTCGCAAAATTACCATCAAGGATTTCCCGGCGTTCATCCTCGTTGATGACAAGGGAAATAATTTCTTTGAAGGCTTGATCTGATGTAGGATTGCCGTTCCTTTTGAATGCAGCGCGGGCGCGAAATTTTCGCTCGCCCCTGCATTTTGAAGGCGGTGATTTTCCTGAATTCATTCTGGAATTGATATGGAACGTTTTATTGTTGTGGATTACGATGCCGGCAACTTGACTTCGGTTCTAAATGCCTTTGCGCATTTGGGCGTCGTGGTGAAGGCTTCCCGAGACCCGAAAGAAATCGCCGAAGCGGACAGGCTGGTCTTTCCTGGGGTGGGAGCCGCGAAAAGCTCGATGGAGACTTTGGAAAAAAGCGGAATCGGCAAGGCGATTTCTCAAGTTGTCGCGCGAAAATGCCCGGTTCTTGGTATTTGCATCGGCTGCCAGATTATTTTGGAATCCAGCGAAGAGGACGGCGGCGTGAACACGCTGGGACTGATCGGCGGAAAGGCTGTCCGTTTTCGGGAAGAGGCGGGGATCAAGATCCCGCACATGGGCTGGAACCAGGTGCATTTTTTACGGAGGCATCCGATTTTCGACGGCATTCCCGACGACAGCGATTTTTACTTTGTGCATTCCTTCCATCCGGATGAAATCCGTGCGGAAAACGCGCTTGCGGAAACGACCTACGGTTCGCAGAAATTCGTTTCGGCGCTGGGCTGCGAAAACCTGGTGGCGACGCAGTTCCATTTGGAAAAAAGCGGGGATGTCGGCTTGCAGGTCCTGAAAAATTTTAGCGCATGGAGCGGAGTATGCTGACGAAGCGTTTGATCATCTGCCTGGATGTCCGGAACCGCAAAGTGACAAAAGGCGTCCAATTTAAAGGCAATGTGGATATCGGCGATCCGGTAGAACTCGGAGCCAAATACAGCGCGGACGGCGTAGATGAACTCGTCTTTTACGACATTACGGCTAGTGCGGAAAATCGTCCGTGCGACTTTGACATGGTGAAAGACATTGCCAAAAACGTATTCATTCCTTTTTCCGTCGGCGGCGGGATTCGCCATTTGGACGATATGCACCGTGTTCTTTTGGCGGGAGCCGAAAAGGTGAGCGTCAATAGCCTTGCCGTTTTGCATCCGGAAATCATTTCGGAAGGCGCAAAGGCTTTTGGCAACCAGTGCGTGGTTCTTGGCATGGACGCAAAGTGCGTCGGCGTTTCGGAAAAAATTCCTTCCGGCTACGAGATTTATATCAAGGGCGGCAGAGCGGCTACGGGCTTGGACGCCGTCGAGTGGGCGAAAAAGGCGGAATCGCTCGGCGCGGGGGAAATCTGCCTGAATGCGATGGATACCGACGGCGTTTGTAATGGTTACGAACTCTCGATTACGGACAAGGTCGCCAAAGCTGTCGGCATTCCCGTTATTGCGTCTGGCGGTGCGGGAAAACCGGAACATATCGCGACTCTTTTTCAAAAAACAGCGGCGGATGCCGCTCTGATCGCGAGCATGGTACACTTTGGCACTTATTCGGTTGCGCAGATCAAGGACGATATGCGGAAAGCGGGCGTTCCCGTAAGGATGATGGGAAAACGATGAATCGTGATGTAGCAGAATCGATTTTGGAAATGGGTACGCAATCCGGAGCGGACTACGTGGAAATCTTTGAAGAAGAGACCAGACAGTCCTCGCTGGCGTTGAAAGACGGCAAGATTGAAACGGCGTCCGCAGGGACGGAGTTCGGCATCGGCATCCGCCTGATTTTTGGGACGGAAGTGCTTTACGCCTACACGAGCGACGAAAGCAAGGACTCTCTGCTGCAAATGGTAAAGAACCTCGCCTTTGGACGTGGACAGGCAAAGTCTGCGGGGGCGCCGCATTTTGAACCGCGGGTTTCTCCGTTTGGTTTTGAATATCCCGGATTTTTGGACCCGAGGGCGCTGGGCAATTCCTACAAATTGGATTTTTTGCATTTGGCGGATTCCAGTGCCCGGAAGGTTTCTGATAAAATCTGCCAGGTGACCGCCAGTATTACGGATTCCTGTTCGCACATCCACATTGTGAGTTCCAGCGGAATCAACGTGAGCGATTTTCGTTCTCATACCCGTTTGGGTATCAATGTGACGGCGGGCGAGGGCTCGGAAAAAATCGTTTCCCGCGAAGCTCCCGGAGCGCTTGCCGGTTATGAATCCCTGGAAAAATTCGGCGTTGGCGATTTGGCAAGAACAGCCGCAGAACGTTCTTTGCGAATGCTCGCTGCGGGGTATATCCAAGGCGGGAAAATGCCCGTCGTGATGGGACCGGGCTTTGGCGGCGTCATTTTTCACGAAGCGGTCGGGCATCCTTTGGAAACCGAATCCATCCGTCGCGGGGCGAGTCCTTTTTGCGGAAAGTTGGGACAGCGGATTGCCAACCCTTGCCTTTCGGCCATCGACGACGGAACCATTGCCGGATCGTGGGGAAGCGTCGCAGTCGATGACGAGGGCATGAAATCGGAGCGCACGGTCCTGATTGAAAACGGCGTGTTGAAAAATTATATGTCGGACATGGTCGGTGCCAAGGAAGTCGGGTGCGCACGTACGGGAAGCGGACGTCGGGAATCGTACAAATACGCGCCGGTGAGTCGGATGCGGAATACGTTTATCGCTCCGGGAAAAGATTCTTTCGATGCGATGATTGCCAGTGTGGATCAGGGGCTGTATGCGGCCAAAATGGCGGGCGGATCGGTGAATCCGGCGACGGGGGAATTCAATTTTGCCGTTGAAGAGGGCTACGAAATCCATCATGGAAAAATCGGACGCCCGGTTCGCGGGGCGACTCTTATCGGCAAGGGCGATCAGGTGTTGCAGGGAATTTCCATGGTCGGCAGCGATCTATCGCTTTCGGCGGGAGTATGCGGAGCTTCGTCGGGATATGTTCCCGTGACTGTCGGGCAGCCGACGATCAAAGTGGATTCCATTCTAGTCGGAGGAAGATAGCCTGTGAAATTCTTTGCCGTCTTCATTTTTTTCTGGACGACTTTTCTGTGGTCCTTTGAAACGCTGGAAGATTCTAAAACGCGTTTTGTTTTTAAAGACAAAGTTTTGGATTCGGAACTTGCGGCCTGTGAAGACGGTTCTTATCGCCTGTTGCCGGAAAATGGAGTTTATAAATCTTCATCGTCCATGCCATATCGCGCCTACCGCATAGCGGTTCCTGCCAATGAAAAGCCTTCGGTTTCCATTAGGGATTCGATTCGTTTTCGGTTTCCCGAAAAATGGTGCGCTGAAGATTCCTTGCAAAATAGCGCGGTGGAAGTTTCTGCGCCTCGCTTGCATGACGGGCTTTGGGTTGTGGACGTTTATGTCCCGCTGCTCGAAATTTCGGGCGGGGATGTCTTTGTCCGCAAGAATTTTAAAGTCGATATTTCGTTTGCGGGAAAGCCGCAGAACAAGCGTCCGGGAAATCGCGCCCTGGAATTTGTGCTGAATGCCAAGGGGGCGGCTTCTTTTGGAATGGGGACGCGGGTCGGTGTTTTGCGCAAGGCGGCCCTTTCGGAAACTTCGAATATGACGTGGCTTGCCCGCATTTCGATTGGCGACAGGGATAATGGCGGCCTCTCGGAAGACGGGCTTTACGCCGTGACATATCGGCAGGTTTATGCGGCTTGTCGGGAGGTCTCCCGGGCTTCGGACTGCGAAGGAATTCCGATTGAAAAAATCCGGCTTTACGGTGCTTCGCCGGACACGCTTCCTTCGGTGATTCGCGCTTCTTCGGATATTCTTCCGCATCACCTTTTTGAAATTCCCTTGGACGTGCGGGACCACAGCCCGAATTCTTCGCAGGCGGACGGCACATTCGATGACGGGGACACCCTCTTTTTTGTCGGTTACGGAACGTCGCTTTGGAAGCGTTTCGACTTGGAAAATGGTTTCAAGAACGACGGCATGGAATATTATTATTCGTCTTCGCCTTACAGCTTTTTTCAGTATTTCCAGCTGGGACTCGCTTCGACGGGAAAGGGGATGCGGCTATCGACCTTGGCGTCTCCGGCGACCGGATCCGTTATCGATGTTTTGCGCTATGTCCGAACAGAAAGGGACGCCGCTTTGCGCGACAATTTTTTTGGAGAAAACGATGGATCGACTGGCAAGGAATGGTTCTGGATTTGGAACGGCAAAAATGATTCTTTGACGGTTTCTTCTTCGACCCTGTTCTCGTCAAAAAACGCCACTCTCCCGCATTTCAAAAACGGAGGCAGAAATTTCCTTTCGGTTTCCTATGTGCCGCATTCTCATACATCGGCGGCACCAATACGTTTTGCGATGACGGTGAACGGGAAAAATTATGACGGCTATGATAAAAAATTGCCGATGGGAAATTTTGAAATCGCCCCGGAACTGAAGGTCTCGGGAAATACGTATTCGCTGAAGCTGCTTCCGAATGGAAGTTATCCCGATCGCTTTGACGGCTTTTCGATTGCGTATTCGTGGACGCCCGCTTTGGAAAACGATACGTCGGAATGGGTGCTTCCCGGAGCAAAGAATGGAAAAATTCGCATTCCGGTGAACTCTTCTGCGGATATGCGAGTGATGAAATTTTTGGATTTCGCGCCGGTCGGTCTGATTTCTCTTCAAAACGGTTATCTTCTGGACAGCGTTTCGGAAAAAAACGACACCCGCTACCTTTTATATCATGCCAAGAATTTCAGAAAGCCGGCGAGCATCGAAGGAATTCCGTTTCATGTCGAGGGCACGCTTTCCGATCTTTCCCGCATTTCGTCTCAAACGGAATACCTGATTATCGCGCCCGAGGCGTTTCAGGTTCCTGCGGTGAACTTGGCCAGTTTTCGTTCCGGGAATAAATCTTTTCGGTCGTATCGGACGACGGTCGTGCTTGCGGAAGATATCTATCGCGCGTATTCGGGCGGATCGATGGATCCCGTAGCCATTCGCAACTATCTGTCCTATGCGCGAAGCGTTTCGCCGAATTTGACTTATGCGGTTCTGGCGGGAAACGGCCATTTTGATTATCGGGGGTTCCATTCCGGTTTTAAAACCAACTGGATTCCGCCTTTTGAAAAGGAAGACGCCGCTCCCGAAGACTTTTTCGCTGTGCTGGATTCGGGCGAACAGGTGCTTGTCGGATCATACGATTTGGATCTGTTCGTGGGAAGGTTGCCGCTTGGAAGCGTTGCGGATTTCAACGCCTACAATGCAAAAATCGAGGAACATGAAAAAATCGGTCCGGCGGACAATTCGGTCTGGCGCAATTCGTTCGTCATTTCTGCGGACGATGCCTGGACGGGAACCGCGGCGGATGCCTTGGATCATACGACCCCTGCGGAGGATGTCGCCCGGGCCATGCAGGATCTGGCGACTCTCCATGGAAACCATCTGGACATTCACAAAATCTATCTGTTGAATTATTCCGCGGACGCTTCGGGGCAAAAGCCGGCGGCGACTTCGGATTTGATCAATCGCATCAATCAAGGGGCGCTGTTCACGGTTTATTTCGGGCACGGCTCCATTACGGACTGGGCGTTTGAAGGCCTGATGAAACCCTCTTATGTTTCCGGGCTTTCCAACGAGTCCCGCTACACGATTCTCGGCTCTTTTTCCTGTACGGTCGGTCGGTTTGAAAAGGGAAACGAGACATCCCTTTCCGAAACTTTCATTCAGGCTTCCAAGCGCGGGGCGATTGCTTCGATCGGGGCCACTCGGGAAACCTACGGATCGTTGAACCGGGTCTTTGCGAAGTCCTTGCTGCTGAATGCGCTGGAACCCAAGGGGATGACTTTGGGAAAGGCCTATGCGACAGCGAAAGGATTGACTTCGGAAGCCAATTCCTCGCAGCGTTACAACAACGAGCGCTATGCGCTTTTGGGGGAACCCGTGGTTCCCATGCCGTCGTCGGAATTTTCCCTTCGGCTGGACAAAAAACTGGACACTCTTCGGGCCTTGGATAGCGTTTCGCTGAGCGGATCGGTGGACGGCATGCAGAATGGAAAAATACACGTTGCCGTTTTGGAACAGAGCTACGAAAAAAAATTGAGCCAGGCTCCTGCGGACAGGGATTCGGTCGCCGTTCTCTATGACGGTTCTCTGATTTTTAGCGAAGACGCGGAAGTCAAGGATGGCCGTTTTTCCGTCCAATTCATCACTCCGCGTAAAATGGCGTTTGGCGATACGGCTGCGGAGATTCGCCTTTGGGCAAATGAAAATGCTTCGCCGCGAATCGGGCGGCTTTTAATCCCGGGAATTGCGATTTCCGGAACCTCCCCTTATGCGGATTCGATTATTGCGAATGACACCGTGCCGCCGACAATCCAAGTGCAAAGCTGCCTTTCGCCTTCTTCGGGAACTTCTTTTTCCGAAGGGGAAGTCGTGACTCTGGCGTCTCCCGCCTGTTTGCAGGTGACTGTCGAAGACTCTACGGCGATAAACTTTCGGGAAGATGCCGACGAGGGCGTGGAATTTGAAGTCTCGGGTCCCGTTTCCGCATCGCCTTTCCACCCTTGGCCCTTTGTGGAGCAGTCCAGCAAAAAGGCCGTCGCTCGGATGAATTTTACCGAAAGCAAATATCCGGCGGGAAGTTATCTCTTCAAGGTTTCTGCGACCGATATCATCGGCAACGCTTCGAGTCGGACGATTCGGCTGAATATCACCGACGGGCTTTCGGAAGGGCTTTCCGACGTGTTCACCGCCCCGAATCCCATGAAGAAAAAGGGGACGACGTTTTACTTTAAAGATCTGGCGGTCGGCAGAAATTCGGACGTGACGATTTTTATATACAACCAGAATGGAAGGCTTGTCCAGCGCATTCCTCATGCGGTTTCCGGTGTAACCCGCTGGGACGGCAGGGATTTTTATGGGCGCAGACTGGCCAACGGGCTTTATCATTACATCGTCGTATCCAAGGTGTCGGCGGAATCCGGACAAAAAGCGAAGACATTCCGGAAAAAACAAAAACTGGTCATATCGAGGTGATTTATGGATTTGAGAAAAAAGGCTTCGGCAATTCAGCTGTTGGGCGAATGGATTCTTCGGCTTCGGCTGATATTCGTTCTGGCTTTTGCGGTTCTTTATGTGATTTTTGCTAGGGACTTTTCCGCTATTTTTGCCTATGCGCATTCGGCGGGGGATTCGCTCCTCGCGTATTTTGGCTTGACATTTGCCGGGATGCCGGATTTTCTTCGGGAATGGGGAGCTTTCTTGGCTGCCGGGCTGGTTTTTCTTTTCCTTCTGGCTTTTTTGTTCGTACCGATCGCTTTTTTCAAAGCCCTGCTTCCCGCTCTTCTGGTCGCGTTTTTCTGGACTGCCATTTCTGCGCAAATCCAGTTGCCGCCAGCGGAATATGCCGCGTTTCTTTTGGTCGATGCCCTAGGCATTTTGCTCGCCGCAATTTTTGCGGGAAGCCTTTTGAAAAAAGGAACTCCCGTTTCGGGTGCCCGGATGGGGGCGTTTTGCCGGATGTTTTTTCCAGTGCTTGCTCTGCATCTGATTATCGGAGGCGTCTGCGGCTACTTTTTCCGCCACGAACCGCTTCCCGTATGGATTCTTTTCCCGCTGATTTCGCTTCTGCTCTTTTTGTTTGCGGAATTTCCGATGTTCACTTTTGCGCCGATGGGAAAGATGCGGGCCGCGCAGAGGACGATGGATTTGTGAGCAAACGAGAAAATCCTCTTTTTTGTTCCGGTTTCCGCTTTTATTTAGTATATTCTAACTTGGAATATCGGAGAATTTGAATGAATCGTTACGACCTTGTCTTGCTTGGGCTGATCAAAGAAAAAGAACGCAGCGGCTACGACATCATGACGGAAATCAAGAACCGCGAGCTGGATCGCTGGGCAAAAATCAGCACATCCACGATTTATAATCGTCTGACGCGTTTGGAAAAGAACGGTTCCATCGAAGGGCATTCGGAAAGGGACGGCAACCGTCCGGAAAGAACCGTCTATCGCATTCTGGACAAGGGTTCGGAATTGTTGAAAAAGGAAGTGCTGCGCCACCTGACGGGCTTTAACGACGACCCGCGGACTTTGGGCTACGCGTTCCTCTATGCGGTCGATCCGATCGATTCCGTGCGCGTTTTGGAAGTGCACGAGAAGAAACTTCTGGAAGAGATTTCCCGCTTGCAAAAAATGATCGACGAGGAACCCCGTCCGACTCTTTATCCTGAAGGCCCTTTTTTGAACTGCATGAGCCGGGACCATATTCTCGTTGAACTGAAATACACGCGTGCGGCGATTGCGATTCTACGGGATCCGCAAAAGCAGAAAAAACTCGGCGGCTATTTTTATATAAATTTCGGTTCTCGCCACTTTGACACGAAAATTTGAATTTTCATTAACCACTCACGGAGACAACATGAAAGCTACGACAAAGAAGAAACCGGCTGCAAAGGCAAAGAGCGCTCGCTACGGTTACTTTGATGATGCTGCTAAAGAATACGTCCTTACTACACCGGCGACACCTATTAAATGGTGTAACTATGTAGGCACTTTGAAATTCGGCGGCATCGTGGATTCCACAGGCGGCACTCTCGTCTGCAAAGGAGACCCGGCACTCAACCGCATCACCAAATACATTGCGCAAATGCCTTGCTCCGATTTCAAGGCGAGCACGGTCTATATTCGGGTGAAGGATGGAAAAGGCTACAAGATTTTTTCCCCGTTCTATGTCCCGACTCTCGTCAAGCTCGACAAGTGGGAATGCCACGTGGGGCTTTCTTACAGCCGTTTCATCGCCGAAGCTTTCGGTCTTCGCGTCCAGGTGACGATTTTCGTCCCGACGGGTTCAAACACCCTGTTGCAGGACATTCAGGTTACGAACATCGCTGGTGGCGCCAAGGAAGTGGACATTGTCCCGGTTTATGAATTCAGCCATTTCGAAGCGGAAAAGCAGCTGACGAATGCCGACTGGGTTCCGCAGACGATGACCCTCAAGGCGCATCCGCAGAAAGACGGTCGTATGATTTTGGAACAGTACGCCTACATGAAGCGCGATACCGCCGTCAATTATGTCACTGCCGACGCCAAGGTTTCGAGCTTTGACGGAGATCGCCGCGTATTTTTGGGACAAAACGAAATGGGTTCCTGGCAGCATCCGCTTTCCTTGGACAACAAGGAACTGTCGAACAGCGAATGCGACCGTGGCGATAACATTGCCGCCCTCATGATTCATGCGGGAAAAATCGGAGCCAAGAAAACCTTCCGTACTTGCACGCAGCTCGGTCAGGAACAGTCCTTGAAAGTCGCCGCCAAGGCCATCAAAAAGTATTCCGACTTGAAGAACGTGGACAAGGCTTTTGACGAACTGGCCAAATTCTGGGAAAACTACCTTTCCACGATTCAGGTCAAGACTCCGGAAGCGTCGTTCAACACGATGGTGAACGTTCACAATCCGCGCCAGTGCCACACGACAAAGAACTGGAGCCGTTACCTTTCCCTTTACCAGTTGGGCTATGGTACGAGCCGCGGCATCGGTTATCGCGACTCCACGCAGGATCTGATGGGCGTGATGAGCCACATGCCCGAAGAAGCGCTCGAACTCACGAAGAACCTGATTTCCGTGCAGCGTCCGGAAGGCAATGCCATGCACCAGTATGCGCCGCTGGCCCTTGCCGAAGATACGGGTAGCGAAGCGAACGAAGGCGATTCCCGTGAAAAGGCAAACGCCGTCGATGCAAACGGCAATCACCTTTATGCCGACTGGTATGGTGACGACCATCTCTGGATTGTTCTCACGGTGGCTAGCTACTTGAAAGAAACCGGAAAGATGGAACTTCTGAAAGAAGAAATTCCGTTCTACGAGAAAGGCAAGAAGCGCGCTGAACGTGAAAAGGGTACGATTCTGGAACACCTGAAACGTTCTTTGGCTTTCACGCATTCCCACCTTGGCAAGCACGGCCTTCCGCTGCTCGGCTTTGCCGACTGGAACGACTGCATGAATTTGCCGCTCGGAGCGGAATCCACATTTAACACGGCTCTTTACGCCAAGGCTCTGCTCGAGATGATGGATATCGAAGAACATCTCGGCGATACCGACGCGGTTGCCATGTACAAAAAGTGGTACGAAGAAGTCAAGGCCGCTTTCAACAAGAGCGCTTGGGACGGCAAGTGGTGGGTTCGCTGGTTCGACAAGGACGGCAACGCTTACGGCACGAACAAGGCGAAATACGGCAAAATTTATTGCAACGGACAGAGCTGGCCGATTATCGGCGGCATTGCGACGGGCGATAAAGCCGTTCAGGGCATGGACAGCCTGAATAAAATGCTGAATACGCGTTGCGGCGTCAAGAGTTCGACTCCCGGTTACCGCGGTTTTGACGGTGCCGTCGGCGGCATTTCCACCTATCCTCCCGGAGCCAAGGAAAACGGCGGCATCTTCCTCCACACGAACCCGTGGGTGATGATTGCCGAAACGATTCTCGGTCGCGGCGACAATGCCTACAATTACTACTGCCAGATCAATCCGGCGGCCAAAAACGACAAGCTGGACGAATTTGAATCCGAACCGTATTGCTATCCGCAGAATATTCTGGGAGATGAACACAAGCAGTTCGGCATGGGACGCAACGCTTGGCTTTCCGGCACATCGACTTGGACATACCAGGCGGCGACGCAGTACATTCTCGGCATTCGCGCTAGCTATAACGGACTTGTCGTGGATCCCTGCATTCCGTCCAAGTGGAACGGTTTCGACGCTGTCCGCAAGTTCCGCGGGGCGACTTACGAAATCTCCGTGAAGAATCCGAAGCACGTCTGCAAGGGCGTTGCCAAGATGGTCGTGGACGGTCAGGAAGTCGATTCCAACGTGGCGCCGATCTTTACGAAGGGCGTGCACAAGGTTGAAGTGACTCTCGGATAACAACTGAAATTTTCCTGTGAAAGCGGGAAATTCTTTGAAATTTTAGGCCGCGGCTTGATGCTGCGGTCTTTTTTTGTGGAATGCCGAAAGGAGAAATGGAATGTTTTTGAATGTTTTTTTTAGAGAAGGCCTTTTTTGAGACTTGTATGCAAAATTTCACCCGATTTATTTGCAAGTGGTCAGTGATTAGTGCCCTTCGATAAACTCAGCAACCGCCTGCCGAACCATGGTTAGAGGGAAGTTGGGAACGTAGGAGAAACGGCTAGTCAGAATGCAAAGCATCTTGCGGCCCGCGAGAAGAAGTTCACTTTGTGAAAAAGATTCCGCTTTGAAAGGGAATTCATCCTGTGAAAGAAAATCATTTGCGAGTATTTGATATTTTTATCCATCGGCGATAGGACGATGCCATTGCCATCTACGGTGAAACGGGAATCTCCGCATTTTCTGAAATGTTTAAGTGGACTCGTTAAATTCTTCAGCAAGGATGGCTGTTTTTTCGCCGAAAATCCGCGTATAGAAGAGAATGCCCTTTCGGGAGCCTTTGGCGGCAAGTCGCTTGATTTCCGCGTCGGGATGGATCTCGACTCCGCGTTTTTTCACGGTGATTTTTCCGATGTCAAATTCTTTGAGGAGCTTTTTGACTTTGCCCGTAGAAAGGGGAGTGCTGCCCAGGACGCGGTAGTTGCGAAATGCGGCTTGGGGAAGAGGGCTTTCACTGGAAACGTAAGCGATGCCGGTAGAAATCAGATGCGCCGTAGGATCGCTTTGGCGGGCCACTTCGGAAAAAAGATGGCTGCGAACCAGAACGGGAATGGGTTCTGCGAGAAAGGTGGAAAGGGGGGCGACGGGAAGTTCAGAAAGGGAAGCGCGGCGGGCGCGCCATTCGTGGCAGCCCGAAAAATCAATGGAAATGGCCCGGACAGAATCCGGCGAGGCCGCCAATTTTCCGAAAAGCAGTAGGCATTCCCGACAATCGTTTTTGGCTCCGAGATAGAGGATTTCCGTGCCGTCGGGAAATTCGTCAGCCGGGTATCCGGGAGGCAACTTTGCCATGCCGCCTTTGTATTTTTTTGCCATTTCGACGATTTCGGAAAGGCTCGGCGTCAATGCGGAAAAGTCCCGCTGGTTGTCTCCGTCTGTTTGCCTTCTGGCCGGATCGATGGTGAAAAAATCGCTGCGGGAATCCAGTGTGCGAACGTCGGCGATAACGGCTTCTCGGGGAGTGCCGAGAGTTCGGGTGTTGAACCGGTACATTTCGACGCGCTTTTCGGAAAGATCCACGCCTTTGACGCGAACAGGCGAAGGCAAAAAGAAACTGTCTCCACCCATGCCGCAGCACAGATCGTCAATGGAATCGGCTCCTTTGAAAAGTTCCGCTTTGTAACGCCCGATGTCCGCCGCCGTGGATTGTTCCAAAGCCAGTTTATCGCAGGCGAGGATTTTGTCCGTTTCAAATTTTTTCCGGTATTTGGGAACCAGCGCAATGTAATCGAGAATCTCCGCCCGACAATTTGCCCACGGACTTCTCACGAGTTTTTCGGCAAGCTTGAGCTCGTCCGTTTTTTGGCTTACCGCATCGTTCACGAATTGCGCAAAGGCGATGTCTGCAAAAGGAAGCTCCATCTGCTAGAGAACTTTCCGGGCGATTTCGTACAAGCCGAGAGAAAGGGCGACGGATGCGTTGTAGGATTGCGCTTCGGCTTTCATCGGAATACGGAGAACGTCGGTGCACTGCTTGCGGATAAATGGCGGAAGTCCGGCGTCTTCGCCGCCCACCGCGAGAACAATCTGCTTGCCAAAAGAGTAATCTACCAGAGAAACGTCCGTGTCGGCGTCAAGCCCCAGAATCTGGTAGCCGGCCAGTTTCAGCTCGCCGATAGTTGCTTCCAAATTGTCGGGACGGCAAATGCGGAGCTTGTCGATGGCGCCAGTCGATGCGCGGGCGACCGTGGGCGTTAAACCGCACATTCCCTTGGAGGGCATCAAAAGGATGTCGGCCCCAGACCCAGGGAAGAACGGATGCAGGCCCCGAGATTGCGGGGATCTTCGATATTTGTCGCGATGACAATCAGTTTGCGTTCGTCCTTTTCTTTGGCCTGGAAAAATTCGTCTTTAACGGAGTTCCACTGGAGGAGTTCTTTTTCGTTGCAGAGGGCGACAACTCCTTGGTTGGGAACCGCATAGGAATCCAGAATGCGGGCTTCGACCTGCTGAACGTGAATGCGATTTTTCTTGGCGATTTTTTGCAGGGTGTAAAGTTTGGGATTTCCCGAATTGTGGCGAAAGAGAACCCGGTGAACTTTCATCGGGGAATTGGTCAGCAGCTCGGTCACTTCGCGAATGCCGCCGACAGCGGTCTGCGGAGCACTTTCTTCGTCGCCGATGGCCACGCTTACTTGGGAAGGCTTTGGACGAGCATCGAAATTTTTGCTGGAACGGAGGCTTTCTTCGCTGAACCGGGGAGCGCGACCGTAGCTAGTGAAGCGAGGCCTTTCCGGGGTGGCGTCGTTTTCGTTGCGCGGTTCTCGGCGGGCGTTAAACGGTTGCTTTTTCCACATGGGGAATCTCCTTTGACGGATCGTTTTTTGAAGCTACAATATAGTTCATTGGAATATCGTGCGGCTTGCATTCCAGAGGTTTTGCGGACACTTGGACGCTAAAGGCCACACCGCATTTGACGGTTTCAGGATGTTGCGCCAAGAAACGGTCGTAATAGCCTTTGCCGTGCCCGTGCCGATTGCCGTTTCTGGAAAATTCGACTCCGGGAACGAGGGCCAGTGGAATTTCCCCTTGGTAGGCGGGCAAGTATCGCGGAGGCTCGTGCACGTGGAATCGGCCTTCGACAAGATCTTCCATCCGGTGGATTTCCACAAATTCCATCTGAAAATTTTCCAGGGTTCGGGGAAGCAGCAAGCGGCCTTCCTTGGCCAATTCTTTCAGCAGCGGACAAATGTCGGGTTCGCCAGCCAGCGGGTAAAAAGCGGCGACTTTGGGAGCGGAACGGTACAGGTCGAATCGGCGAACGGCTTCGACAATCCACGCGCTTTCGGCGTCTTTGTCAAAATTGTAGAGCATCGCGTCTTCCAAATCGAATTTCATCCGGTAGAATTTTCCTTTGTAGTATTTGAACTTGGCGAGTGCCTTTCCCAAGTCCCGGGGAGAAAAAAGCAGCAGCGCAAGCAGCAAGAGCAGGGTGAATTCCGAAAATCCCAGATCGGCGTTCATTTTTTTCTCCAGGCGAGGCGATAGGTGAATGCGCTCAGCAAGAACAGGAGGAACATGGGGATGGCCATCCAGAAAAGGGAAGGCAAATCGGGCGGCGTGACCAGAGCGGAAATCAGGACGATGAGAAAGAGGATGATCCGAAAATGTTTCCACAGGAAATTTCTGTCGGAAATGCCGGAACGTCCCCACAGGGCGCAGGCGACAGGCATTTGAAAAAGAACGGCAAAGAGAATTTCAAAACGAAATAGGAAAGAGACGTAGGCGGTCTGCGACCAGAGCTGCTTGACATCCGAGTAGTTTAGCAAAAATTGGAATAACAAGGGGATGGCGCAGAAATACGCAAAAAAAGCGCCGAAAAAAAATAGGGCGCAGGCGGAAAGATACGATGCGAAAAAAAAACGGCGGTTCTCTTTTTGAACGGCAGGGGCGCAAAAAGCGTAGGCGTGGTAGAGAAATAGCGGGGAAGTCGCGAATGCCGCTGCCATACAGGAAACCAGAATGCTGACAGAAACGCCTTCCGCGGGCGAAAGGTTTACAATTGTTACCGTATCGGCTTGAAGAATGGGAATTTGTACAAAATGCCAGAGTCGAGGGAAACAGGCAAAAGCGGTTGCGGCGATTGCGGCAAAACAGACGATGCAAATCAAGAGGCGACGGCGGAGTTCCTGAAAATGTTCGGAAATCTCCATCACTAGAATTCCTTACTTCTTGTCATGAGTCGCGTTGTCGTTTTTGCCGTCTTTTTCATGGGGGAGGATTTCTTTATCTTCGTCCTTTTCCGCTTTTCGAAATTCTCGCAGGGCTTTGCCGAGAGCCGCTCCAAGTTCCGGAATGCGCCGAGCGCCCAGCAAAAGAATCGCCAAAAAAAGCAAAAGAAGAAGTTCGGGAACACCAATTCTCATCAGTTACCTGCCAGTTTATGGGAAAGAATTCCGTTCCATACGGAACGCTGCCAGTTCAAAAAATGCGCGGCGTCGTAACGGTCGTCCCAGGACGCTCCTACCGGAGTGGCGAGGGCGATCAGTTGGGCACGATTGGCCAGCATGGACTCGTTCAAATCCAATTCGTGCGCCCTTTCGTCCCTCCATTCTTTCAGCGAATCGATGAGTTCGCCGTCGGGAATGATTTGCGGAGGCGGCACTTTGGGCTGCATGGGTGGCCACTGCTTCTGGGGAATGGACACGGCACTTTGCAACATGGAAAGAAATTCCGCTCGGCGTTCTCCAGTAAAATTGCGGGGCAGTTTAGGAAGGATGTTTTCTTGGATTGCCGGGAAAGAGTAGGATACGGCGCGGACGATGGCGAGCATCAGTTCATTGCCAAAAACCTTGTAGGGCGGGCGATCCATTTTTTGCGCTTCCTTTTCACGCCATAGCCAGATATGTTTAAGAATATTCAGGGATTTGGGCGGCAAACGGAAAGCACCGGCAATGCGCCATCTTTCCCCGTTTTCCTCTTTCGCCTGCATCGCCTTGACGATCAGGTTGTTGCAGGTTTCGATCATCCAGCTGAATTTTCCTTGAGCTTTGAGTTGCTCGCCCAAAAGGGCACAAAGTTCGTGCAGATAGAAAGTGTCGTGAATGGCGTATTCGCACATATCCGAGGGCAGCGGGCGGGTTGTCCAGTCGGATTTCTGGTTGTCCTTGGGCAAGTCGATTCCAAAATACTTTTTAACCAGGCTGGCGTAGCCGAGTCCTTCTTCGCCCAAAAATTTAGCGGCGATCATCGTGTCAAAAACGTGTTTTGGAGAAAAGCGGAAAGTATGCCAGAGCATCCGCAAATCGTAATCGGCCCCGTGCAAAATCAAGGTGTTCATCGCCCGTGTTTTAAAAATCGGACGGATGTCGATGGGAGCCAAGGGATCAACTATGTAATGGTGCTCTCCGATAGTGATTTGCACAAGGCATAGGCGGACGTTGTAGTGATACATGGAATCCGCTTCGGTATCGACAGCAGCCATATCGTAGAGGGAAAGGTCGTCGAGCAGTTTGTCGAGAGCTTCCTGGTTTTCTACAAGTATATAGGGGTCGTTAGCCATTTGATGTGCAATATAATATCTTATTCCGAATCTGTTTTGCGGGGAATGTCCACGAGGAATGATTTGGCGTTGCCCGCTTCATCCTGGATTCGGATGGTGAAATTTTTTCCGGAGGGAAGATCGCTGTAAACAAAGACGAGTTCTTTCGGCTCCGAATCGTATTCGGCATAGATGAAAGGCTTGCCTTTGGCGCTTGCCTGGATAGAGTTGCCGTTTTCGATTCCGGACTCCGTTTCGATGACGGGAATCCGAAGGACTTTTTGCCTTTTGCCCGCAATCATGGCGGAATCCAGACGAGGCGTTCCCAATTCGGGCGGCGTTTTGTCCAAGATGAAACCGATATCCCGAAGTTCGTTCATGCTGGCGCTCCGCTCCCGGATGGCGGCTTTCTGCTTGCTGAAGAGGAACCATTTCCGGCTGGTTTCCCCAAGATAGTAGAGGGGCACTTGGGCGAGTTCCGCGTCAAAAGCGACGGTCCAGCTTCCCAAAAAATGAAGTCCCTTGGGATGAAATTCAAAAGCGGGAACGCTGTCGTTCTGGAATTTTCGTACGGCGAGGATTCTTGTCCACGGAACGTCGGCAAGTTCGGTGACCTGTTGCCGAATGGAATGCCCGTCCCATCGGGTCTCCAGTTGAAAGTTTTGAGCGTCTGCGGGAATTTCCCCGATTCGGATGGTGTCCGTTTTTCCGTTCTGCACAAGACGGATTTCGTCGATGCCGGGGTATATTTCCAGAAGTTTCCCCAGAGGCGTCGCGACGGGTTCGACTTCTTTGCAGGCGTCGGCCAGCAGTTCTCCGCGGCTGAAGAAGAAAAATGCGGTTTTGGAATCCTCGCTCTGGCAAAGATGCAACCCCACCCATGGGCGGCTTAAAAACGTGAAGAGTTCGGGGCGTTGATTTTTTCCTTGCCGTATCGGCTTTTCCCCAGGGCATTCTTTTGAAAACGTCAATTTTCGGGAGGCGACGTGCCCGACCATGTCTTCGGCTTCCAGAGTAAGAGAGTCGTTGGCTTCCGGGATGTACGGCTCGGAAATCCAGTGCCAGTCGCCAGCCGTGTCCGCTTCTTCCGCCCACAAAAGTTCTTCGCGAATTTGAATCATGCCGGAATAGGACAGCGTGTCGTGAACGGTTTCGCCGATGATTTTACCGCCATTTTTTAAGGTCAGTCGCCGAATGGACATCGGATTTTCCAGCGGTTCACGGCTGTAGTCGGCGATTTTGAATGCGAATCGCAACGGATCCTGCCGGTTTTTCGGGTTCGGCTCGGCCAGACAGCCCGCTTTCAAATCGCTTTCGCCGGAAAGGGAAATGCTTTCTCCCTGAAAAACCGCGGCTCCGAGAATGAGCGGTTCCAGCGTGTCTCCGCAAAAGACGCCGTTCCGACAGGGATTCAGGACATTTTCACCGGCTCGCAATTCCAGATGCAAATGCGGATTTCCGATGCCGGAGCTGCCGGTAAATGCCAGCGTGTCTCCATAGCGGAATGCGGGAATTTTCGGATTTTCCAGAGCGACATCGTTCCGGCGTTTTTGATTCTGGGTCTTTTGAATCAAGGCGTGGAGCGGCTCCGAAAAACCGCTGAGGTGCGCAAAGACCCAAGTGCGCCCGCTTTTTCCCTGAAAGTAGATGACCTTGCCGTAAAAATAGGGCGAGACCTTGACCCGGACGATTTTTCCCTCTTCCGGAGCCAGGACCGGGAAGCCTTCCTGCATTTCCGTGGAATAGTCGATGCCCGCATGGTAACGCGTTCCCCGATTTTCTCCGAAGGAAGAGGTGAGAAATCCCGGCTTTCCAAATGGCATGTACAGCAAGTCCTGTCCCCAAAGCATGGCGGCGCAAAGGAAAAGGCTAAGTCGGAAAATGGGCATTCAAAACCGTCCTTTTATAAAAGTTTCTGGAAAAATCGGGGCTGGTGAAAATCGGGACGTTCTGTCGAAATGGGAAATAGGGTCAGGTAGTGGGGAGTGAGAGCCCTGTCCGCGCATTTGTAAAGATTCCCGAAAATTTCTTCCCCCGCCAGATTTTCGGCTCCCAGGAGTTGCGCGGGAATGGAAACGTGGATTTCCCAGGAAACCGTGCCGTTTTGAAAAACGGGAGCGGTCGCCGAACGCAGAATGCGGGAATACCGGTTGCGCAAAAATTCTTTGCGATGAAAGCGATCTCTGCCACGGGCCGCATAACAGAAGGCTTTGCTGGTGAATTCAAAATTGATATACTCGTTCGGATTGTCGAGAGCCTGAACGAAAATTTCGACGCAGCTGTCTTCCCAAGCGTGATCTCCGTCTTGACGAATAAAGGAGGCGTAACAATTTTCCGGCTCGGAAACTTGAAAGCGGACATGCAAAAAGGTATTGTCTTTGAAAAGATGGGCGACGACAACGGGGGAGTTCTTTTCTTTTTTGGATTCCCAAAGGGGATTTTGTTTTAAAAGCATAGTTTCAATTTAACAACATTTTGGTGTCTGCGCTGTGGGTTTAGTAGCGCGTATCCGTTTTGCGGGAATAGTCCTGGAAAAGTTGCAGGCAATCTTCCCGACAGGCTGTGCGCCGCTGGAGTTTTCCGCGTTCTTTCCCGGTGAGAATTTCGTAAAAGGAATTGTCGCCGAAACCGATTTTTTCGGCATCCCGGACATTGCACCCGCAGACGATGGAATCGATCTTCGCCCATAGAATACCGCCAAGGCACATGGGGCAAGGTTCCGAAGTCGTGTAAAGCGTGCAGCCTTTTAAAATATGCGTCCCCAGATTTTTGCAGGCATCGCGAATCGCTTCGATTTCTCCGTGGCAGGTTGGGTCGTGCTTTAAAAGAACGCCGTTGTGTCCGCGTCCCACAATTTTTCCGTCCTTGACAATGACGGTTCCAAAGGGCCCGCCTTCATTGCGTTCGATGCCGGCTCTCGCTTCTCGAATGGCTTCTTGCATCCAGATTTCATCATTCATTTCGTAACCTCTGATTTTTTCAAGTTGTCCGGTTCCATATACAACGGGAACGAAAGGCGTTGGGGTGAATTGGCATGGGTGGAAATCGGAACGTCCCGTATAAGGGGAACTTAATTTTGTTTTCGCGATAAGTCAAGCATTTTTTGTTGACGAAGATTTTTCCGCCCATCTTGCCGAACGCTTTTTATTATATTGTATCGGACTTTTTTTGGGAGGCTTTATGCTCGACTTGCCGGTCATCCAGATGGTTCGCGATTCCGACGTCGCCACAATCATCATCCTTTGCGTTCTGGCTCTGATGTCGCTTTTCAGTTGGGGCATTATTATTCTGAAGTGGATTTTTTTCCGTAAAAATCAAAATGCCAACGCCCGCTTTTATCGCCAATTTGAAAAAGTGGAACGGTTTGTGGACTTGAAGGACCTTTGCGATTCCAGCGGAATGAGCGCCCTCAAAAGCCTGACGGAAGAAGTCCTAATCGAAGCGTCCAAATTCAGCAGCTTTGTGAGTTACGATTCAATACAGCACCGTGCTTCGCTTTTGGAAGATACGATCCAGCGTTCGATAGAAGGCATCCGCCTGAGCGAAAATCGCCATGTGAATTTTTTGGGGATGTGCGCCAACCTGGCTCCGTTTTTTGGACTTCTCGGCACCGTGTGGGGCATTATGAGCGCTTTCTTTGAAATCGGCAAACACGGCTCCGCCGATTTGACCGTCGTAGCCCCGGGCATCGCGATGGCTTTGATTACGACGGTCGCCGGTCTCGTTGTCGCCATTCCCGCATCGGGCGCTTACAACATCTTCGTTTCGCGTACCGGAGAAAACGAAATCGCTTACTATAATTTTGGCAGCCGGATGCTCAGCCTGTTCAAACGCGGCGACTTGCTGGCGTTGGAAGAAGTGGCTGGCTAAGGAGTTCTTGTGAAACGCAGTCGTGGCAAGCCTATCAATCAGGAAATGAACCTCACGAATATGATTGACGTGGTGTTCTCGATTCTTATTGTGTTTATGATTTCCGCACCGCTGATGAGTCAAGGAATCAAAGTGGAACTGCCCAAGGCGGAAGCGCCCACGATGGAGCAGGAAAAACTGCTGAAAGTCTCCATCAACAAGCAGAACGAAGTCTATATCGCCGACATGAAAGTAAACCCCAAGGATTTCAATAGCGTTTTCAAATCCCTTTGGGACGGCAATATGGCGGTGGTCATCAATGCGGACGAATCCGTAGATTATGGCAAAGTGATGAAAGTCGTTTCGCTCGTGCAGAATGCGGGCGTGACCAAGCTCGGTTTTTTGACTCTGCCGGATGAAAGATAGCGATGTCCCATAAAAATCCGCAGAAAAATTCGCCCTTTTTCAGAACCGCTTGGAGCGGAAAACTCCTCCAGATTATTGCGGTCTCTGTCGTTTTTCATCTGCTGATTGTAGCCGCCGTTATCGGATTGAATCAAATCCATTTTGAACGTCCGCCGGAAGCCGTTAAGGTTTTTCAGCTGGTTCAAGTGCAGTCGCCCAAGCCCGTAAAACCCGCCGCGCCGCGTCCCAAACCGCAGCCTCCAAAACCGGAACCACCCAAAACAGAACCGAAAAAGGAACTGCCGAAACCCAAGCCGGAAATCAAGAAGGAACTTCCTCCGGAACCGAAAATCGCCGAAGAAAAACCGAAGCCCGTCGAGCCGCCTCCTGAACCCGCACCAGAGCCGGAAGAAGTTCACGAAGAGGAAACGATGAATCTGCCGGACGATATGGATTTGCCCGAAGAAATCGCCGAAGAGTCGGGATTAAACCCGGTCGGCTATGTGGATATGGATCCGCTGATGCAGGTTTATCTGGAACGCCTAAAGCAAATCATCATGCAAAATTTCAGGCCGCCATCGGGATTGAAAGTGAGCAAGAGTACCAAAACATCGGTGCAATTCACCGTGGATCGTTTTGGCAAAATCACGAACATTTCATTGAAACGCTCGTCGGGAAACCGGACTTGGGACCATCTTTCCATGCGAGCTGTGCAGAGATCCACTTTGCCGCCATTGCCTGCGAATTACCGGGAACCGGCGCTTTCCCTTAAATTCAATTTTACGCCGAATTGAGCCTAAATGATTTGCCGCGTCGCTATGCTCCGCAGAGTGACGAAAGCCCAAACGCGCAATTTTACAAAGCTTATGGGATTTGCAGCCTGAATGGAAATAGAAAACGGCAAGAAACCGCTTTCCCTACCAAGCAAAAAATCCCGAGCGAATGCCCGGGATTTTTCTTGTAAATAAGGAAGCGCGAATTAGACGGCGCCCTGCCATTTCATCGCGTCGGCTACCTTCTTGAATCCGGCGATATTGGCTCCCATGACCAGGTTGCCCTTCTGTCCGTATTCGACGGCGGCTTCCGATGCAGCCTTGTAGATGCTCTTCATGATGCCTTCGAGCTTGGCGTCCACTTCTTCGAAAGTCCAGGAAAGACGTTCGGAGTTCTGGCTCATTTCAAGGCCGGAAGTAGCGACTCCGCCTGCATTCGCGGCTTTGGCCGGTCCAAACAGAACGCCTGCATTCAGGAATGCTTCAATAGCTTCCGGAGTGGAAGGCATATTCGCACCTTCGGCGACAGCTTTTACGCCATTGGCGATAAGAGCCTTGGCACTTTCTTCGTCAAGTTCGTTCTGCGTGGCGCACGGCAAAGCGATGTCGCATTTGACCGTCCAAACGCCCTTCGAACCTTCGTGGTATTCGGAACCCTTTACCCGGTCGGCGTATTCCTTGATACGTCCACGATGGGCTTCCTTGATGTCGCGAACGATGTCGAGCTGAATGCCGTTCGGGTCATAGATGTAGCCGTTGGAATCCGAAACGGTAACGACTTTCGCACCAAAGGACTGCGCCTTTTGGCAAGCGTAGATGGCGACGTTGCCCGAACCGGAAATGACGACGGTTTTGCCTTGGAAGGAATCGTTGGCGAGATCCTTGAGCATTTCGCGGGTGAAGTAGCAAAGGCCGTAGCCGGTCGCTTCTGTGCGGGCGAGAGAACCGCCGTAAGAAAGTCCTTTGCCGGTCAGAACGCCCACAAATTCATTGCGGATGCGCTTGTATTGACCGAACATATAGCCGATTTCACGAGCACCTGTTCCCTGGTCGCCAGCCGGAACGTCCGTGTCCGCGCCAATGTGCTTGCAGAGTTCCGTCATGAAGGACTGGCAGAAGCGCATCACTTCGTTGTCGCTCTTGCCTTTCGGGTCGAAGTCGGAACCGCCCTTGCCGCCACCCATCGGAAGAGTCGTCAGGCTGTTCTTGAAGACCTGTTCAAAACCGAGGAACTTGAGCATGGAAAGGGTGACATTGTCACGAAGACGGAGACCGCCCTTGTAAGGGCCAATGGCCGAATTGAACTGGACGCGGTAGCCGCGGTTTACTTGCACATTGCCCTTGTCGTCAAGCCAGGGGACACGGAACATGATGACGCGTTCCGGTTCGACAAGGCGGTCGATGATGCCGTTCGTTTCATAGGACTTGTCCTTTTCAAGAACCGGGTCGAGCGATTCGAGAAATTCGCGGACTGCCTGGTGGAAAAGAGCCTGATCCGGGTCGCGGGCGACAACTTTGTCGTAAACCTTTTTCAGATATGCATTTTTGATGGTCATGTTTATCTCCAATGAAAACAAAATTGTTTTTCGTGGGGAAATATAACAAAGCCAAAAGCCGATAATTTGGTGCGGAGAAAAATAAAATGTTACAATTTTGTATAAAACGGAAATCGTTCTGAACAAAACGATTTTTTGAAGAAAAATGCGAAAAACAAAAAATGCCAAAATGACATTTTTGTAATCTGCCTTCAAAATTTTTTTTCAAAATCTGCTTTTTTATCGCATTTTTTGTGGAAAAAGGTATTTTGATGGCAAGAATCGTATGAAAAGCGAAGACTTTCAATCCCTTCCGGCGCTGTTTCTCGATATGTGCCGCGATCCCGATTTCCCCGGCTGGTTCAAACGGCGGGATGGTTTTTGGGATGCGTATTCGGGCGACAAACTGGAAAAAATGCTGCTCTATGCGACTTTGGCTCTCGCTAAATATGGCGTGGGCGAAGGAAAAAGTCTGGGTATCATTGCCGACTCTTCACCAAACTGGTTTATTGCGGATCTGGCGTGCGAAATTTGCCATGCGCCGACCGTTCCGCTTTTTCCCAATATCAGTGAAGAACATTTTGAATTCCAGTGCAAGGATTCGGAAATCGCTTTTTTGGCCGTCGATCGCATTGACAACCTGGATGCCGGCGTTCGCAAGCATCTGGCGCATTTTCGCTACATTTTTTGCTTTGACGAAAATTCGCCGCTTCCCTTGAATGGCGTCTATTGGAAAAATCTGCTTTACGAAGGCGAAATCCTCGCGAAAGAGGAAGGTGCCCGCGCCTATTTTCAATATCGTCTGGAGGGAATCCGCCCGCAGGATTTGTTTTCGGTCATTTATACGAGCGGTTCGACCGGGCTTCCCAAAGGGGCGGAGCTTTCGCACCGGAATATGCTTTCGATGATTGGCGCGCTTTCGCCGATGATCCATTTGGACGTGAAAACGGACTCCGCTTTGAGTGTTTTGCCCGTTGCCCATGTTTTTGAGCGGATGGCGATTTGCTTTTACATTTCCCGCCATGTAAAGATCTATTTTGCGGACTCCCCCAAAAATCTGGGGGTTATCGCTTACGAAGTGCATCCGGCGATATGCACCTTTGTTCCGCGGATTTTGGAAAAACTCGCCGACGCGGTTTCGGCGCGGGAATACAAACTGCGGGGGCTGAAGCGCAGGATAATGCACCGGGCGATGCTTTTTGCGAAGAAGAAT
Source organism: Fibrobacter sp. UWS1 (assembly GCF_002300445.1). Taxonomy (NCBI): domain Bacteria; kingdom Pseudomonadati; phylum Fibrobacterota; class Fibrobacteria; order Fibrobacterales; family Fibrobacteraceae; genus Fibrobacter; species Fibrobacter sp. UWS1. Next base: position 172,983 of record NZ_NSGW01000001.1, on the reverse strand, counting down.
ATTCCCGGTCGAGGAAAATGGCGCAGAAATTTTTACGACAGATTGGTCTATCGGAAAATTCGCGAAGCGTTTGGCGGAAATTTCAAATGGATTATTTCGGGAAGCAGCGCGTTGAACAAGACGGTTTTCCGCTTTCTGGTCAATGTCGGCTTTCCGGTTTTTGAAGGCTACGGCCTTACGGAATGCTGCCCTGTGGTCAGCACGAATATCACGGGGGCGTACAAAATCGGATCGGTAGGAAAGCCCATTGCCGGATTGCGCGTCAAAATCGGTACGCAAAACGAAATTCTGGTCAAGGGGCCGAGCGTGTTTCACGGCTATCGCAATATGCCCGAAATGAATCGGGAAGCGTGGACTTCGGACGGGTATTTTCGCACGGGGGATCAGGGGCTTCTCGACGAGGACGGCTATCTTTTTTTGACGGGGCGAATCAAGGAAATTTTTAAAACGAGCACGGGCAAATATGTTTCGCCGGTTCCCATTGAACTAGAACTGGGACGCCATCCGTTGATCGATGCCGCCTTGGTAATTGCGAACAATCGGAAATTCGTTTCGGCGATACTCTTTTTGGAATGCGACGACGCTATGCGCATTTTGGGAACGAACCGCCGGAATTTTCACGCCGAAGAAGCTTTGCAAGACGAGCGCATTCTTTGCCGTGTGCAGGATTATATCGATGCGGTAAATCGAAAGCTGAACCACTGGGAGCGCATCAAAAAATGGACGCTGGTCGCCGAGCCGCTTTCGGTGGAATCCGGATTGCTGACGCCGACTTTCAAACTCCGCCGCAAAGCGGTGGAAGCTCGCTTCGCCCAAGAAATCGAACGGATGTATCTGCCTTCAGGCGGGTAGTCCGGAAGGCTTTGCGAAAAGTAGGGAAGTCGCAACTCAAAGTCGTCGGAATTTCAAGCGAAACCACGTGCGTTCTTAAAAATTTTACAAGGAGAAACCCTTGCCCTGTCCGCTTTACCGCAACTCGATCAGGGAATGCAAAAACGCTACGGAATGAGCGCGGTTTTGACGCCCGACGAAAACGGCTACATCCCAAAAGTCTGCTCCGGAACATTGAAAATGCAGATCTACATTTAATATGGCCTTAATTTGGCATCTTATGTCTCGGTCGGCTCTCATCTTCTCGGTCGAAAACGCAAGCTAGAATCAAGATTATCCCTAAAATTCAATTTTTAGGGATTTTTCTATTCAAGACTGGATTTACTTGGGCATAACAATCTGCGAGTCCTGTGAAATTAAATAGTAAGAAAATTCGTTGGTGATGGCGCTGTCCAGTTCTGAAAGGGGAAACCTGAAAAGGCCATCTGCGGCGGCAGCGTAGAGCGTGTCGCCGACGACATCCAAACTTTGGACTGTGCTACCGGTCTGGCATTTGCCCTTGGCGGTGCACCAATTGCGGTTGAGCATTCGCCAGCCTTTGGGTTCACTCTCGTAAGGCTCTCCATAATCGCCCATATAGACCATAGGAATAAATGGGCGTTCTCCTGAAGCGAATAGATGTTTCTCGTCAGAAGCTAAAGAGGTGACTATTCCCGGAGCGCTTGTTACACATCGTCCTCGATTTTTTTAAAGTGTACGCTGTCAATCGAAATCCAGGAATCTGTTTCATCTCATTGGTAAATCACATTATGTGAAATGGCGTAGAGTTTTTCCTTATGCGTAAATATTTTATAGGCATATCGCGTGGAGTCTGTCTGTCGGTATGGTGGTGGGAATTTGGCAAGCTGTTGATAGTTTCCTGAGTTCAAATCCAACTTGCAGACGCCTAAATCGTATGCGGAAACAAAGAATGTCCCGGAAATTTCTACAGCACTCAAAAATTGCAGGCCGTCTTCCTCTTCGTATTGATTCCAATTGGAATCCTTTTGGATGGCGATAACGGTCGTGATGCGCTTTGCCGCTTCTTCAATGCTGTCCTTGTAGCCGGCCAGATTGACGACTAGGCGGTTAGAAGTCCTTCCGATGCCCATAACGTCGAACCATCCGCCAGCCCCCACTTCTTTTTTTAGCAACCTTTTCCAATTTTTTTCTTCTGGGGAATACTTCCAGATTTCCCCGGAACGGTAGGTTCCCACGTAAAGTCCGCTGGAATCTGCGAAAACATTTTTTACATAGGCATCTGTCGGCGGCGCAATCGTGTCCCAGACCGAAGAGCCGATTTTCGAGATGAAAACCCTTGGCGAGAACGTGCGATAATTGGGCTTGCCTTTAACGGGAGACATCCAGTTATCCCTTATAATGAGCCAGTCTTTGGAATGTGTGACTTTCCGTAGGCTTCCACCGCGCTCATTGTCGATGACGGGACTGAATCCCGCCGGCTGCCATCCGAAATCTTCGGAAAGTTCTTCTTCGCATGCTTCGCTGACCAAAAGCTCCAAGGGAATCATCGGTCCTTTGCAGGGGTCTTCCGAATGTGTACTGCAGGCGATCACTGCGAAAGCGAAAAAGAGACTCAAATAAAATTTCATCTGAGTCCGCAGAGTTCGCGGGCTTTCGCCTCGACCGCTTCGGAAAGCGCTTTTTCATCGTGGGCGTATTTTTTGATCAGCCTGACGAAAACGGATCCGGCGATGACTGCTTCGACGGAATTTGCGATGGCTTTCGACTGTTCGCCTGTGGAAATCCCGAAGCCGCCGTACACCGCGGAACCTCCCTCCCGCACCTTGGATATGAACTGGAGGGTTTCATCATCGATGACCGTCGTCGTTCCCGTGATGCCGACGCGGAGCGATGCGTAGATGTGCGGAAAACCCGCATGCGCCATTTGGGAAAGTCTCGCCTCGTCCATGCTGGGACTTGCCACGGGAATGTTCTCCATCCCGTATTTTTTACAAGCGGCGGTCAGTCCTTCGTCGTGGTCGAATGGCAGGTCGGGGATGATCATGCCGCGAACCCCCGCTTCGCTCGCACGCTTGCAAAAATTTTCGACTCCCGGCGTATAGACCAAAGAGGCGTAACTCATCAGGTAAATGGTCGTTTGCGGAAAAGCTTTGTGTATTTTGGCGATGAAGGCGAGGCCGTCGCTGACGCGGTAATGGCGACTTAGAACTTCGGTGCAGGCTTCCTGAATTGCCGGACCGTCTGCGGAAGGATCGCTAAACGCCAACTGAATTTCCAGAATATCGGCACCGCCCTTGACCATAGCCGAAGCCGCTTGAAAAGAGATTTCGTCTGTCGGGTAACCGGCGACCAGATGACTCATCAATTTGATTTTAGGCATTGGCTGTTTCTCCTAGTAATTTGGCGTTGTGAATATCCTTTTGTTCGTTGAGACGCTGCAATTCGCTTTGCAGGAAACGTTTCCATTCCTCCGGTCGGAATTCCGGGCTGGTAATGAAAACGTCCTTGTCCCCGCGCCCCGACATATTGATGACGATGGCTTTGTCTTGCGGAATTTCCTTGGCGATTTTCATGGCTGCCGCACCGGCGTGCGCGCTTTCCAAGGCAAAAAGAACGCCTTCTTTTTGCGCAAAAAAAAGGACGGCTTCCAGAGCTTCTTTATCCGTTGCGCTGACAAATTCAATGCGCCCGCTTTCTCCCAAAGCAGCCAGTTGCGGTCCGATTCCGATATAGTCGAGTCCTGCGCTGATGGAACGCGTCGGCAAGGAGTTCCCGTCTTCATCGACAAGAAAACGACTTTTATATCCTTGAATAATGGATTCTCTGCTGGCATTTCCCAGCATACGGCAGGCATTTTCACCGATTTTCGGACCGATTCCGCCCGCTTCGACGCCGATGAGGCGGGGCGATTTTTGCTGGAGAAAAGGACTGAAAAAACCGATGGAGTTGGAACCGCCGCCGACACAGGCTATCATGGCTGCGACATCGATATTCCGTTCTTCGCATTGCGCTTTGACTTCTTCCCCGATAATGGATTGAAAGGACCGGACAATATCGGGAAAGGGGGCAGGGCCTAAAGCAGAACCCAGAACGTAATGCGTGGAATCGGGATTGCTCGCCCAGTCGCGCATCGCTTCATTGACGGCGTCTTTTAAGGTGCGCGAACCGCTTGTCACCGAACGTACCTTGGCACCATAAAGTTCCATAGCGGCGACATTGGGCTGCTGGCGACGAACATCGACTTCGCCCATATACACGGTGCAATCCAAGCCGAGTTTAGCGCACGCCGCGGCGGTCGCAACGCCGTGTTGCCCGGCTCCGGTTTCGGCGATAATCCGTTTTTTTCCCATGTATTTGGCTAAAAGGACCTGGCCTATCGCATTGTTTATTTTGTGGGCACCCGTATTCGCCAAGCCTTCGAGTTTGATGTAAATCTGCGCGCCGCCCAGATGTTCTGTCGCTCGAGGGGCAAAAAGCAGCGGGGTTTCCCTGCCGATGTAATCTCTCCGGATTTCTTGCAATTCCGCAGAAAATTTCGGGTCGCGGGAAAAATGCCGAAACGCTTCTTCCAATTCGTCCAGAGGGCGCTTCAAAACTTCGGCGACGTATTTGCCGCCGAAGCGGTCGAAAAAGCCATGATTGCTGTTCATATTCTTCCTTTACAAAAAGAAAAAGACCTTCCGAATACGTCCGGAAGGTCCTTAAAACCAGTGAAAAACACAAAAACCGGACTTATGTCAAGCCCGACGCCACCAGCAGTTGATGTTTCTTGTGTTTTGCATGACGCAAAAATAGACATTGCAAAAAAAATTGGCAAGGGTATTTTCTAAATTGGCGTTTCAAAAAAAAAGAAGGCTCGTGATGAGTGCAATTCTTGAACAGTTTGATGTAGTTGTGATTGGCGGCGGACACGCCGGAATCGAAGCGGCGCATGCGGCGTGGAAAATCGGCGTGAAAACGGCCATGGTGACGATGGATTTGAATGCCATCGGCAGAATGTCCTGCAATCCAGCAGTGGGCGGTGTAAGCAAAGGGCAAATTGTCCGCGACATCGACGCATTAGGCGGGCTGATGGGAATTTTGACGGACAAGGCGGGCATCCAGTTCCGGATGCTGAATCAGAGCAAGGGACCCGCCGTATGGGGACCGCGAGCGCAATGCGATTTGAAAAAATACAGCGAATGCGCACGGGAAGCTTTGGAAAGTTGCGTCGGACTCCATCTGATTCCCGGGGAACTCGCAGCCTTTGAAAAAAATGCCGATGGAAATTTTGAACTGACCCTTTTAAATGGAGCGCGCTACGAAACCCGAACGCTGATAATCACCAGCGGCACTTTTCTGGCGTCCAAAATGTTTACCGGTCTCGAAACGAGTATCGGCGGGCGCGTGGGGGAACCCAGCGCGGACGCGCTTTCAAAGTCCATTCAGGCAAACGGGTTGCAGCTTCGGCGATTGAAAACGGGAACGCCCAGCCGTCTAGATCCTTCGACTATTCATTTTGAAGAATGCGAAGTCCAGCCGGGGGACGCAAATCCCTGGCCGATGAGCGACCGGCATGCGGAAGCGATTGACAATGGCAACGTCTGCTGGATTACGCGGACGAACTTGAAAACGCACGAGATTCTGCGTTCGGGCTTCAAGGACAGCCCGATGTTTTCCGGTCGCATTCAAGGGAAGGGGCCGCGCTATTGCCCGAGCATCGAAGACAAAATCAATCGATTTGGCGACAAGGACGGGCACCAGCTTTTTATGGAACCTGAAACCAAGGACGTTTCCCGCATTTATTTGAATGGATTCAGTTCGAGCCTGCCGGCGGACGTGCAGTTGAAAGCCTTGCACACCATTCCGGGACTTTCGGAAGTGCGGGTCATGCAGATCGGCTATGCGGTGGAATACGACAGCATCGATGCCACGCAGCTTTATCCGACTTTTGAATGCAAGCGGCTTTCGGGCCTGTATTTTGCGGGGCAGGTCTGCGGCACAAGCGGCTATGAAGAAGCGGCGGGGCAAGGAATTGTCGCAGGAATCAATGCGGCACTTAAATGCCAAAATGCGGAACCCTTTATTTTGGGGCGTTCGGAAAGCTACATCGGCGTGATGGCGGACGACCTTTCGCATTTCCTTTTGGACGAACCTTACCGGATGTTCACCAGCCGTGCGGAATACCGACTTTTTTTGCGCTCGGACAACGCCGACTCTCGCCTGAAGGAAAAAGCGCGTAGCCTGGGCATGATAACCGACGCCGACTATGGAGCATGGACCCTTCGGAAACAGGAAATGGAACGGGTGAAAAAATCCTTGGCGGAGACGAATGTCTCGGCTGCGGAAATCAATCCGTTTCTGGAATCGTTCGGCGAAGCGCCCGTTCGGGAATCCGTGCGGCTGAACACGATTCTGCGTCGGCCCAAAATCGACCCCGAAGCGTTTTTCCAAAAATTCGTTCCGGACAACAAGCTCATTCGCCGCGATTTGTGGAATCTTTTTGCCGAAGAAGCCTATGCGGGATTTTTTGCCCGCCAGGAAAAGGAAATCGAGCATGAAAAGAAAATGGACCGGATCAAATTGCAGCCGGACATGGACTATAGCCGGATTTCCGCCCTTTCCATCGAAAGCCGCCAACGACTCGCCAACGCCAGACCGCTTACCGTCGGTAGCGCATCCCGTATTCCCGGCATTCGTCCCTCCGACGTGATGGTTCTTGCGCACTGGGCCGAAAAGTAAATTTTGGCAGAATCGAAGCCTGATTCCCGCTTGAAAACTCCCGCCATTGTCCATGGACAACAGAGACGATTATTTTTAGCGGCGCATCCCGTCTTTGGATGTATATTTCTTTTAGGTGAATGGGATGATACGTCAAAAATATGATAATCTGCTCTGGATTCTGCTGGCGATACTGGCCGCTTTTTTCACTTTGAACTGTTCGGATGACCGGACATCGCTGGGAAATAGCGCAGAATCTGGAAACCCGGAAATTGCGGGCGTTCTGTATTTTGCCGACGGCTCGTTTGCCGCGCGCGTTCGCGTCCGGGTCGTTCCCGATGATTTTTCCGTATGGAGCGATTCTGTCGATTCCCTTTGGACGACTTGGACGGATTCCTTGGGCCGTTTTGAATTTTCAACCCTCCCTTCCGAAATTTTTACGCTGGAAGCCGTGGATTCCCTTTCAGGAATGCAGCTGGTGCAGATGGGCATATCGAAAGATTCGGAAAGGGAAAATATCAAAGGCTACTTGGAAAATACGGGAAGCGTCCGCTTGGGTGCAGAAAATTTTGCAGACGGCACGACCGGAGTGGTCTATGTGCCGGGAACGACGATTCTTCGCCCGGTGACGGTGGAGCTGGGCAATATCTTTGTGGATTCTCTGCCGTCGGATTCCCTTTGCCCGCTGATTTTCCGTTCGGATTCTGGGGATTCTCTGGAGGTAAACGAACCTGTTCTGGTTGTCGCCGACTCAGTCACAAGCGTGCATTCCCATTCCGTTTCGTTGCGCTTTCGCGTCCCGCTCGATATGACCTCTTCGGGAATCGCCCTGTCCGAAGACTTGCGCAATTTCCCGCTGGAAATTCGTTTGGATTCTTCGGACTACGATTTCCGCGGACTGGAGCGGCTTCAAGGCGCGTGGAATGCCGTGCTTTGCGGCGATACCCTTCCGCTTTCGCTTTCCTATGCCGACATGGAAAAAGGGGATTTCGCCTTTTGGACTCGGATTGCCAAATTGCGGGCGAACGCAAAGGATACGCTCTTCCTGTCGTTTGAAGAAAATACAGAAGCATCGCTTCAATCGCAGGGAAATGTCTTTTCGGACGGTTTTATCGCCGCTTGGCATTTTGACGAAGGGGATTCGACGGCAAGAGACGCTACGGGAAACGGTTTTGACGGCATTCCCGAAGATCTGTCCGTTGCCGACGAGGCGGTTGCCGGCGGAGCGCTTTATTACGACGGCAGTCAAGGGGCCGTGACCATTCCGAATTCGGCGACCGGCGCTTTGGATTTGACTCTCCAGACTTCGGTCACTTTTTCCGTCTGGGTTAAAATGGAAGGGCTGGACCGTTCGCGCGTTGTTTTTGGAAAGGGAGCTTCTCAATATCACTTGATGTATTTGGCGGGAACAAACGAGTCCAGCTGGCTGTACGAAATCTTCACCGACGAGATTCTGGATTCCTCCAGCAATTCCGCAAGATACTGGTATATGGACTCCTCGAAGGCTTCCGAAGAATGGACGCATCTGGCGGTGGTCCAAGATTCGAGCGGAGCGGCCCTGTATGTAAACGGGGAAGTCGCCGCCTCTTCGCCGCGGATAGGAACAAGTACGACCGTGCGTACGACGGACAGCCTTTTTGTCATCGGCAAATTGATTTACCCGGCGGATGATCCGACGGATTTGGTGACGCATTATTTCAAAGGAGTCATCGACGAATTTCACGTTAGCCGCAATGCGCGATCCTCCGCCTGGATTTTAACGACTTATCAAAACCAGAATCCCCAAAAGCGCTGGCCGGTTCCCGAATTTATCGATTAAGGGAAATTTACAAACGTTGTCCGTGGACTGCGGTTTTAAACCGCTGAAAATAGAATTCTCCAACGGGAGGGTATTTTATTAGAAAAAGGAGTTTCCATGAGCGTTTTTGGGTGTAAATTTCATTCTTTGGCGATTTGTACGTTGTTGGGAGCGGGCGTTTTCGTTTCTACAGCGCAGGCTTCGCCGCAAATGGAAAAATTGGGCAGGGGACTTTCCGTGGCGAAAGCGGGCGAAGGAATGTTCGTGTGCTGGCGACTTTTGGGAACAGATTCTCCGCAGGCGACGTTCACGCTTTTTCGGGATGGCGCAGAGATTGCGAAAATCAACGGCTCCTCATCTACTTGCTATGCGGACAAGGCGGGGAGCCCAACAAGTAAATACACTCTTCAGGATGAAGCCGGCATCGTTTCTTCGCCCGCAATCGTCCTCGGGAATTATTACAAAAATCAATATGGACAAGCGGCCTACACGAACATTCCTCTAGATGTCCCCGCGACACTCACCATGCCCGACGGCTCGAAATGCACCTATTCTCCAAATGACATGAGCGTGGGGGATTTGGATGGCGACGGCGAATATGAACTGGTTCTCAAATGGGATCCGAACAATTCTCAGGACAATTCCAAAAACGGCTATACGGGAAACGTCTATATCGATGCGTATAAATTAAACGGCAAAAAACTTTGGCGAATCGACCTCGGCAAAAATATCCGGGCGGGAGCGCATTACACGCAATTCATGGTTTACGATTTGGACGGCGACGGCTATGCGGAAGTGGCGATGAAGACTGCGGATGGAACCATTGACGGCAAAGGAAAAGTTATCGGCGACGCGTCGGCGGACAATCGCTCTTCGGCGGGGACGATTCTTACCGGAAACGAATACTTGACTGTTTTCAAAGGCGAGAGTGGCGAAGAAATTACTACAGTGGACTACTTGCCCGCGCGTTCCATTCTGGAGCAATCGAAAAGCGTCGGACAATGGGGAGACGACTACGGCAACCGCTCGGAACGTTATCTGGCGGGAATCGCCTATTTGGACGGCATCCATCCGAGTCTCATCATGTGTCGTGGCTACTATACGGCTGCATACATTGTCGCCTGGGATTTCGACGGGAAAAATCTTACGCAGCGTTTTTATCACAAAAGCGATGTACCCGAACAGGGGCTTTATGGCGAAGGCAATCACAATTTGAGCATCGGCGACTTGGACGGCGATGGCTTGGATGAAATCGTTTACGGTTCCGCAGCATTGAAGCATGACGGCACTCTTTTGTATCGCACGGGATTCGGGCATGGCGATGCGATACACTTGTCCGATATGGATCCGGACAGGCCGGGATTGGAACTTTGGGATGTTCACGAGGAGCTGACTTCCGATTACGGATTTGAATTTCGCGCAAACGATGGAACCGTGATTTTTGGAGAAAAGACGGGAACGGACAACGGCAGGGGACTGGCGGCGGATATCGATTCCACGAGTCGGGGTTTTGAAATGTGGAGCACGGCAAGCGGCAATGTTTATAACGTCAAAGGGGAAGTTGTCGGCACGAACAAGCCCTCCATCAACTTTCGTCTTTACTGGGACGGCGACTTGCAAGATGAGCTTCTCGACGCTACGGGAAGCGGCGGCTCTGGCGGCAAAATCGAAAAATGGAATTCTTCGACAAAGGGCGTGGAGAGAATTTTGAATATCTATGACATCAACGGTTCCACGTTGAACAATTACACCAAGGCGAATCCCTGTCTTTCGGCGGATATTTTTGGCGACTGGCGTGAAGAAATCATCGTTCGTACGACGGACAATGCTTCTGTCAATATCATTGCGACCCTTGCCGAAACGCCGCACCGGGTTTACACTCTGATGCATGACAGGCAGTACCGCGAGAGTGTCGCCTGGCAGAATGTCGCCTACAACCAGCCTCCGCATTTGAGTTATTATCTGCCGGACAATGTGGGCGCGAATTTGAAGCAGCCCGATATTTTCACGATTTCCGCTATTGAAAAAGATTCGGTAAAATTCGTTTCGGTTTTTGAAGCGTCGGAACCGGATTCGGCAAGCGGCGGCTTTGTGGAAACGGACCATGCGGGCTTCTTAGGAAAAGGCTATTACAATTTTGAAAATGCGCTCGGCTCTTTTGCGACATATTCTTTGGAATCCTCCAAAGCGACGACGGCGATTTTGGCGATTGTCTATGCGAATGGCGGCACGGCTAACCGCCCAATGCAAATTGTTTTGGGCAAAAAAATGTATTCGGTGAATTTCCCGGCGAACTCGTGGGACATTTGGGACACCGCTTTTGTGGCTGTCGAAATTCCCCAAGGCGAATTTGATTTGAAACTTGTTTCCGCAACGGATGACGGTGGCCCGAATATCTGTATTTTCGCTTTCGATGTGGCGAGCGTCAGTAAGGCGTCTAGCGGCGAAACGACAGCATTGAAAAATGTCTATGCGGAATCTTTCAACGTGCGTTCCGGTATTTTACGGACAAATTATTCGGGAACGGTGAAAATTTCGATTTACGACATTCGGGGAAATCTTGTTCGGACGCAAATTTTGGATGTGCGTGCGGGAAGTAATGCTGTTTCCTTAAGAACCGAAAGTCTTTCAGCGGGAATGTATTGCGTGAAAGTTTCAAACGGAACGCGTACGCTCTCCATTTCGAAATTCTGGATTCGAGAAAAATAGGAAGTTTCTATGAATGCTTTGAAAAAATTTTTTGCGGCTCTTTTGACCGTGTGTTTGACGGCGACTTCCCTTTACGCCAAAGTGACCATTTACCTTTGCGGCGATTCGACCATGCAGGATTGGAAGGATGGCTATTACCCCAAGCGCGGAATCGGTCAGGAGTTTTCGTTCTTTTGGAATGCGGATGCGGTAACTGTCGTCAATAAAGGAGTCGGCGGTTTATATGCTAAAGGATTTTACGAAAAATACTGGTCGGAAATTTTGAATAATTTGCGCGCAGGGGATTTTGTCATTTTGCAATTCGGCATCAACGATCGCAGTTACAGTAACGAGAGCGAGTTTCGGGAAGCGACCACGCAGATGGCAAAGGAAGCGTTGGAAAAGGGAGCCACTCCGATTATTGTGAATCCGGTGCGTCGAAGCGATTTTCGCTATTCCTCTTCGGCGTTGACGGTGCCGGACTCCATTTATGAATCCTATCACGCCTATCCGATTATCGCAAGAGAAATCGCCGCCTCGTTGAATGTTCCGTTGATAGACATGGATACGCTTTCCCGCAATTATCTGCTTTCCGTGGGGCAGTTCTATGCATTGCGCTTTGTCAATCTTTATTTGAATGCGGGGGAGTATTCCACTTACCAGAATGGAAACTCCGACAATTTGCATTTGCAGCAGAACGGTGCCGAAGTTTTTGGAAGAATCATCACCGAGCAGATGCGCGTGCATCCGAATGCCGATGTTCGCAAACTTTCGGAATCGCTTGCCCCGATGTATGCGCTGAAAGTGAACGTAAGCCCGGAAGGTTCCGATTCGGCGACGACGATTTCGAGCTATTATCCGGCGGGTATGACGGTCACCCTCAAAACCATTCCGCAACCGGGAAAAACTTTTTTAGGCTGGTTCGACAGCGAAGGCAATAAACTTTCCAACTCGATAAGTTCCGTGCAATCGGAATATATTTGCACCATAAAAATGGGAGCAAAATCCACCGGCGTGACAGCGGTTTACGGAGGCGGTTCGTTCGTCCCTTACACGGGCAGCGAAGCCGCCTTGACGGATTTTCCCAAAGGAACTCCCAAAATTTTGGAAGACATCATTCCATCGGCGGGAAATTCGGGGGACAGCGTTTCCGCTTTTGACAAGAAAATTGCCAGATGGTTTGATGCCTCGGTTGCGCCAGATTCCTTTGATGTTGGCTGGAGCGAAAATACCAATGCGGGATTTACCGGAAATGGCTACTGGAATTTTGACAATGCGGTCAATACATTTGCCGATTATCGGATGGAATTTCCTTCGGCGGGTTATGTCACCATGGGAATCATTTATGCCAACGGCGGAACTTCTTCCCGGCGATTGAACGTTTATCTGGAGCATGATTACCATGTGGATTTCCCATCGACGGGAAGCTGGGAAAATTGGGACACCGCTTGGGTGAATGTGGATTTGGCTTATGGCGAGGAAACGCTCCGATTTATTTCGCTCACGTCGGATGGCGGCCCGAATATCGATGCCTTCGGCTTCAGTATTGACGGCGTCTTACGGAAAACAACGCCAAGCGATTCCGTGAAAGATTCGACGTTGAAAATTTCGCGCAAAATAGCAGCTTTGGACGCGGGCATTTCTCTTCACGGGAAAACTCTCGTGCTGAATCGCGCAGGAAGGGTTTCTGTCCGGCTTTTCGATTTGCACGGCAGGGAAGTGTGGAGGCGATCCTCGGAAATGGTGCGAGGAACTTCGGAATTGCCCATTCCCGAAAATTTGCCTGCGGGAATTTACCGGCTGGTTGTCCGCTTGGGAAACGAAACTTTAAATGCTAGTTGGCTAGAACTTGGGAAATAAAATGAAAAAGTGGATTTTTGGCGCGTTCTTCTTTTGCGTTCTCGTTGCGATTTCGATAAGCGAAACCCAGTCGGCAACAATTTATGTCGTCGGGGATTCCACGGTACAGAGCTATGCGGAAAAAGCCTACCCGCAAACGGGCTGGGGGCAAATCATCGGCAGTTTTTTCGATGCGTCTAAAATTGCGGTTTACAATGCGGCAATCGGCGGCAGAAGTTCGAAAACCTTTATTCAGGAAGGCCGCTTGAATGCGCTTGATGGGAAAGTAAAAAACGGCGACTATCTGTTTATTCAGTTCGGGCACAACGACCGCTATTTCGGGAGTAAAGAGAGGGAAGTTCCGTTTGATTCTTTGGAGTATTGGCTGAACCAGTATCTTGAAAAGGCTAAATCTTGGGGCGCGACGCCGGTATTGATTTCTCCGATGATGATGAACACCTATCCGCGCAACGTATTTTCGTCGAAGTATTCCTCGCGATCGGAATACGACGTTCGGGATTTGATGGAAAGCATGGCAAAGAAAAACGGCATTCCCTTTGTCGATTTAAATTACCGCTCTTACGTCGCCTACGGAACGGAGCTCTCAGCCGCTTATGTTTCTCGCTATCTCTTTAAATACTTCTTGGCGGGCGAATACCCGAATTATCCGACTGGCGTCACTAATGACGGGACGACGCATTTTCAGGCGGCGGGTTCGCTCGGTCATGCCGAATGGATTGTCGAAGAATTGGAGAAATCTGTCGGTGCGGAATATCTCAATGCCGCTTCCAAGGCTGCTATTGTCAAGCTCGTTTCAGCAGCGAAACCGCGCTACCGCATGACTGTGAACGCGAATGTTTCTGGCAATTCTGGCCTTATTACGCACAGCCAGGAGCTTCCCGGCGGAGCACCGCTTGTGCTGCATGTGAGTCCCGGCAGTTTCGGGAAAAAGTTTTTGCATTGGGTGGACGACGATTGTAATGTTCTCACGGATGATTCTAATTTTTACGGACAGAAAACCCTCTACCGGAATGCGACTTACACGGCGATTTTTGAAGGCGGTTCCGCTTGCGTTCCTCAAAGCCATACGGTCGAGGATTCCACATTTTACAGTTCTAGCAGCGTGGAAATTTCAAGCAGTTCCTCGCTTTCTCCCAGCTCTTCTGCGTCCAAGGCTTGTTCGGATTTGCGCGGAAACGTAATGTGGAAATCTCCCATCGATATGGTTTTCCCTGAAGAGGGAAATGGAACGACGGACACCAATCACGTTGGCTTTAGCGGACTCGGATTTTTCAATATTGAAAATCGGGAAGGCAGTTCAGCCGTTTTCAAACTCGTCTCGGAACAGTCGGCATCCAACGCCAAGCTGATGATTCGCTATGCGAACGGCAGCACCAATGCCCGCCCAATGAAAATCACCGTCGATGCGGGAACGTATGAGGTGGATTTTCCGCCCACGGCGAGCTTTGATTCCTGGGACAGCGTTGTCGTGGAAAACGTTTGGATGGATGCCTTGCCCTTTGACTTGAAAATGGAATCGCTGACTGCGGAAGGCGGCCCAAATATCGATATGATTGCTTTCGACATCGTCGGGGTTTATCGCGACGGTTGCTCGACCGCCCGCATGGAAGAGGATGACACTGCGAGACTCCGCAAAAATGCCGCGAGACAATTCGGCAGTTTTTCTCCCCGATTCCGTTTTGACGCGCTCGGAAAAATCCGCCAGCCGGACAAAGCGAAAAACGTTTACTTTACGCATTAAGGGAAAATGAAGCGAAAATCAAAGCTTTGGGATGAGTGCTTTTACTCGAAAGTCGCCTTATCGAATGTCAGTTATTAGTGGATAGGAATCGTCACCCCGAGGAACATGAGCACCGAAGCAATATGGATGCCGCATCTCCCTTTCTCTCCGTTCTAAGCACTCCTAACTTTAAACTCCCCACAGTTCATTCGCTTTTCCCTCGATGCCCTTTTCGGCAAAAGGCGAATCTTGCTAGGTCCAGTCGAGTCTTCCGTGAATTTCCCAATTCTTTTCTATATTTAGGCCACCTTTTCAAGGAGTTCACAATCATGATGACTTTGAAGCAAGAAGATCCGGCAATCTACGACCTCATCCAAGAAGAAGCCGATCGTCAGGAATACGGAATCGAACTGATCGCCTCCGAAAACTACACGTCCAAGGCGGTGATGGAAGCCATGGGTTCCGTCCTCACCAACAAATACAGCGAAGGCTACATCGGCAAACGCTATTACGGCGGCAATCAGGTCATCGACAAAATCGAAGCGATTGCGATTGAACGCTGCAAGCAGCTGTTCGGTTGCGACCATGTGAACGTCCAGCCGCTTTCCGGCTCTCCGGCCAATGCTGCGGTCTATTTTGCGGTTCTGAAACCGGGAGACAAGGTTCTCGGTCTCAAGCTGGACCACGGCGGACATCTTTCCCACGGTCATCCTGTGAATTTCTCCGGAATGCTTTATAATTTTGTCCAATACGAAGTGGACAAGGAAACCGGACGCATCGACATGGACAAAGTCCGCGAAATCGCTCTGCGCGAAAAGCCGAAGATGATTCTTGCGGGTTTCTCCGCTTACAGCCGCAATCTGGACTGGAAGCGATTCAAGGAAATCGCCGACGAAGTCGGTGCGCTCACCATGGCGGATATTTCGCATATCGCCGGCCTGATCGCGGGCAAGGCGATTGAATCTCCGGTGCCGTATTTCGACATCGTGACGACGACGACGCACAAGACCCTCCGCGGTCCGCGCTCCGCCATCATCATGTGCAAGGACAAGATGATTCAGAAAATGGTCAAGGGCGAACTCAAGGAAGTTTCTTTGGCAAAAGAAATCGACAAGGGCGTTTTCCCGGGAATGCAGGGCGGACCGCACGATCACATCACGGCGGGCAAGGCGGTCGCCTTTGGCGAAGCGCTCAAGCCGGAATTCCAGACCTATGCGAAGAACATCATCAAGAACATGCAGGCGATGGCCGACGAATTGATGAAACGCGGCTACAAAATTATTTCGGACGGAACGGACAACCATCTGGTCGTCATCGATATGACTTCCAAGAACGTTTCCGGTAAAGAAGCCGAAGTCGCTTTGGAAAAAGTCGGTATTTCCACAAGCCGTTCCACGATTCCGTTCGATCCGCGCAAGCCGATGGATCCCTCGGGACTTCGCGTGGGAACCGCAGCCATTACGACTCGCGGCTTTGACGAAAACGATTCCCGCAAAGTGGCCGACATCATGGATCGCACGATTCAGAACAAGGACAACGATGAAGCTCTGAAGGCCATCCGTCAGGAAATCGTCGATCTCTGCAAGGCTCATCCGCTTTACAAGTAAGGCGTCTTTTGCAATTCCAGAAAAGCATTCTGCAAAATAGCGGAATGCTTTTTCTATATTGTCCCCATGTCGTTTTGATGCGCTTTTAAAATTCGCGTTTGAGCCGACGAATGCGAATTTTCATTTTGGAAATTTTTGCCTTTGATACTCTTTGTGTTAGATACTCTTTGTTTTAGATGGCCATGAAAAAAAAGTTCTATATGCCGATTATTCTCGCTTGGATTTTGGGAATCCTTTCCGTTGCCTGTGCCAGAATGCCCGAATCCCCGCAGCATTACAATTTTGCAAATGCCAAAAAGCAGATGGATCGCATCTATTACGGCGATTTGCGAGTGACGGTTTACTGCGGATGCACTTATAAGAACAATAAAAAGCCGAACGAAATCGATTTTGAAAGTTGCGGATTTCAACCGCGAAAAAATGAGAATCGGGCGTCCCGCATTGAATGGGAGCACGTCGTGACCGCGCATAATATCGGAATGTCGCGCCAATGCTGGCATAAGGACGGCAAGCGCAGCGCCAGAAAAAATTGTGAAGAGACCGATCCGGAATTTGCTTTAATGGAAGGGGATTTGCACAACCTTTTGCCCAGTATCGGAGAGGTGAACGGCGACCGCAGCAATTTCATGTTTTCGCAATGGACAAATTCGCCAGAACCGATGTATGGCCGCTGCGAATCCATCGTGGATTTTAAAAACCGCAAGTTTCAGCCGCGAAAAGAAGTGCGCGGTATGCTCGCCCGGATTTCCTTTTATATGGAAAAAACCTACGGCATCACGATTTCCAAGGAACGCCGACGCCTATTTGAATCTTGGGATAAACTCTATCCGGTGAGCGCTTGGGAATGCGAACGAGACTTTCGCATATACAAAGTGCAGGGCGACCATAATCCGTTTGTATTTGAAAAATGCCGGGAAGCGGGGATTATATGACGACTCTAGATTTTTCCGATTTTTTTTCGTCTCAAAATCTGGGGGGGCTTTCCGCTTTTTCGGAATGGCGTTCCGGAATGCTGCACGTCGAAGGTCTTTCTCCAGCAGCGGAAGCCTTGATGGTCGCCGATCGTTTTGCCAAATATCCGCAGAGCATTTTGGTCGTCGTCGATGATTATCGGAACGGCGAAATCTGGATGCAGAATTTGCAAAGCCTTTGCGGCGAAGACAACGTCCGATTTTTTCCTGCGCTGGGAATCAAGCCTTACGAAGCAAAACTGCCGTTCGACGGCATTCTGGAAGAACGCTTGCGTTTTTTCAAGGCAGCGGCTGGGAAAAAGCCTTTTGTTGCAGTGTGTCCCATCGATTCCTTCTTGCTACGGATGCCGTCCGCAAAAATGCTGGAAAAGAAAAAGCTGGAATTTCATGTGGGCGATGTCGTCGATCCGCTTTCCCTGCGGAAAACTCTGAACGACCTCGGCTTTGTCGAGCAACCCGTTGTCGGCTCCGTCGGTGAATTTTCCATCCGCGGCTGCATTGTGGATATCAACCTGTTTATGTCGGAGCATCCCGTCCGCTTGGAATTTTTCGGCGACGAAATTGAAAGCATCCGCCAATTCGATATATTTTCCCAGCGTTCCATCGAGCGATTGGAATCGATAGAGGTTTATCCTCATGGCGAATTTACTTTGACGTCAGATGAAAAATCCCGGATTCCCCAGGAAGAAGACGCTTTGCTCTGGTGGCGGCGCGCGGAATTTGAAGAACTTTCGGCAAGCGTCCTGGATTATATGCCGGATGCGGCTCTCGCCTTCTGCGGCCTTTCCCATTTGGAAGAGCTGGCGGCAAAAATCGGAGCGTCGCAAATCAAGGCTTACGAAAAAGCCATCTCCTTTTCGCAGAAAGTTTCGGAACCGTCCGCGCTCTGGTGGCGTTTTGATGCGTTGCGAAACTCCATCGAAAAAAGAACTTCTCTGAATTTTACGCGAGCGCAGATGGATTCCTCGAACTGGATTACCATTTCCATGCGCCCCCAGACCAAAGGCGTCGAAGGAACGAACGGCCTGATTCGCGAAATCGAGAATTTTCATTCTTTGGGCGGGAAAATTTTCCTGCTCGCCCATTCGGAGGGAAGCGCGCAAAGATTGCAGCATCTTTTTGAAGAAGCGCCTCTGGAAGGAATTCTTGTGGGGGACATTTCGGAAGGGTTCTGGGCGGATTCGGAAAACGTGGCGTTCCTTTCGGAATCGGGCATATTCAACCGCACGGGAAAGCCGCGTCGCAAGCATTCCGTTTCGGGTTCCGTATCGGACGCTCTGCTTGTCGAATCGCTGAATCGAGGCGATTACGTGGTGCACGAGGATCACGGCGTGGGCCGCTACCGGGGACTTGTCCGCGAAAAAATCAACGGTGGCATGGTGGACTGCATCCTTTTGGAATACGCGGGCAATGACCGTTTGAAATTTCCCGTTTCGGACTTGCGAAAAATCGAGAAGATGCCGAATACGGAAGAGGGCTCGCCCGAGCTTGCCCAGTTGGGAACCAAGACGTGGGAACGCCTCAAGGAACGCGTCAAAAAGAAGGTCGTCAAAATTGCCAAAGAGCTGGTGCAACTTTACGCCAAAAGGGAACTCGTCGAAGGTTTCGCTTTTCCGCCGGATTCCCGAATGCAGCAGGAATTTGAAGCGGCTTTCGAGTTTACGCCGACGCCGGATCAGACTCGGGCGACCGCGGAAATCAAAGCGGACATGGAAAACAGCCGCCCGATGGACAGGCTGGTCTGCGGTGATGTCGGCTTCGGCAAAACGGAAGTCGCCATGCGGGCTGCGTTCAAATGCGTCTATTCCAAAAAGCAGGTCGCCGTTCTTGTTCCGACGACCATTCTGGCGGCTCAGCACTACGAAACTTTCCGGGAACGATTCGCCGCTTTCCCCGTGAACATCGCGCTTATCAACCGTTACAAAACCGCGACGGAAAAAAAGAAGCTTTTCAAGGAAATTTCCGAAGGGAAATTTGACATCGTCGTGGGAACGCATTCCCTCCTTTCCAACCAAAGTTCTTTCAAGGATTTGGGGCTTCTGATTATCGATGAAGAGCAGAAATTCGGCGTCAAGCAAAAGGAACGCCTGCGCGAATTGCGCTTGACCGTCGATACCCTCAGCATGAGTGCTACACCCATTCCGCGTTCCCTGCATCTTTCCCTTACCGGAGTCCGGGACATTTCCCTCATCAATACGCCGCCGATGAACCGCCTGCCTGTGGAAACCAAAATTTTGCAGCGGGATGACGCTGTTCTGGCCGAAGCGATTCACGACGAACTCGCTCGGGGCGGACAAGTCTTTGTTGTAAATGATCGCGTACAGAGCATTGAAAACCTCGCCGAAGATATTGAGGCGATGGCTCCCGGAGCGCGCGTTGCTGTCGCGCACGGTCAAATGGAGGATCGCGATTTGGAGCGGGTGATGGACGCTTTTGTCAAACGCCATTTCGACATTCTGGTCAGCACGACCATTATCGAAAGCGGATTGGATGTGCCCAACGCCAATACCATCATCATCATGAATGCGCACCATTTCGGCATTAGCCAGCTTTACCAGATGCGTGGGCGTGTCGGTCGCTCGGATGTTCTCGCTTACGCCTATCTGGTCATTCCGAAAAATGAAATCGTTTCCGCCGAATCCACAAAGCGATTACAGGCTTTGGAGCAGTTCACGGATTTGGGCAGCGGCTACCAGCTGGCCATGCGCGATTTGGAAATTCGTGGAGCGGGAAATTTGTTAGGCTCGGAGCAGCACGGCTTTATTTCAGAAGTCGGCTTTGAAACTTACGTCCGCCTAGTTCGGGAGGCTGTCGAAGAACTGCGTGGCGGTGGGGAAGGCGCTCCCAAATTGCAGCCCCGCGTCGAATTGCCCGTGGATGCGTTTTTGCCAGAAACCTACATCGCCGATGGCATTTCCCGCATTTCCATTTACCAGAGGCTCGCCAGAATTTCCAAGCAGGAAGATTTGGCCCCCTTGTATGCGGAACTGGAAGACCGTTTTGGTCCAGTCCCTCAGCCTGTCAAAATGCTTTTCTCCGTTTCGGAAATCGCTTTGGTTGCGGCAATGCTGCGCATACAAGGAGTCGAAGCCCGGCGCGGAATGCTCGTGTTCACTTTTGCCGAGTTTCCTCCGCCCGATCCCAGAAAGCTCGCGGAAATCGTTGCGAAATCCCCTTACACGATGCGCTATGTAGGCAACTCGCCTTTGCAAGGAGCGGTCGAACTCGCAACCCAGTCCAATGAAGAAATGGCGAACCGGGCTTTGGCATTTTTTAAGGCCATTTCTTCCGAAGCCGTTTGACGCATTCTAAACGCAAGCGGTGCCGCACTTGAAGATAAGTATTCCGTGTTACTTTGTTCAATAAAATTTTGAAAAAGGGGTGCCGCGATCTGCATTGCAACAAGAAATTCTGGATTTTAACAAACAATCTCACAATCGCAAGGAAGTGGACAAAAAATTCAAGACAGAGATTGGGACCGCTTAGTTGATGGCGCAATTTGTTTTGTCCAATGGTTGAAAAAGGGTTGCTTGCGACGAGCTTTCCCGAAAAGCCAAATAGCAAGAATCAAAGATTTGTACGGAAACAGGGAACGCGCATTTTTTGAGTGTAATAAACATTTGGTAATTTGTAATGTCATGTTTTGCCAAATCTCAAGATTTTTAACACATTGAGTGTATATTATATCAAAAAATCCATCAAGGAGAACCGAATGACTAGCAAAAAGAAAAAAACGAGTCCTGATAACGACAAGATTGACTTGAAAAAATTGAAGATTGCATTAAAAAATGTACTGGACAACGAAGAAGTCCCACTAAAGGAGAACATAACATTAAACGATTGGTTAGAATTGAAAATAGCACTAAATCCAATCAATAATTTTATAACAAAAAAATTAACCATTGCATTTATAAATAAATTGGAGATAATATTCAAAAATACACAAGACAGTCGTCTTAAGGGTATAAATGTCTCGGATTTGGAAAAAAAATATGACGACGAAGAAAATGTAAATAAAAACGGTTATGACTTTGGTATAGCCAATTTACCTATAATCGCAGAAGTAAAAGCAAATATTCCTTATGGAAAGAGGAAATATGGCTCAAGTCAAAAAACAGGTTTGAAAAAGGACCTTGATGGCTTATTTACTAAAAAGAAAAAGGCCAAAATTACAAAGGAGGCATTCGACGAAACTTACAAATTTCTTGTGGTTTTGGATTATGATCGCAACGGATACAATACATCGGAAGCTGTCGAGGATTTGATACATGGTTATAGTAATTGCGAAGAGGTTATAAAAATCGATCTAAATGATCCGCAAAAATTGGACAGTGGCCATGTTTACATCGTTATGCTAAAACCTGAGGATTCTAACCAACTCTAAAACAAATGAGTCTTTACAATATTTTATCCGTCATCATTTGTCGCATTTCCTATATATCTTTGTAGCTTCCAAATTTATAGGAGCAACCAATATGACGCAAAAGGAAATTATCGACAAGGTTCATGGACAAATGTATGAACCCATGCCTCTCAGCGAAGTGATTCACCGCATAGCAAAAGTCATTTTGCAAGAAAGCGAAAAAGACGGGAAAAAATTTCTTTCCCGCTTAGAACCTGCAACAAGCGCTTACGCCCACGCATATCCGGATGACATCTCGGATGGTCCGTGGGATATTTAGGATTTTCTTTTTTACACACAAACTGCCGATTTTAGGGGATATTCTGCAATTTAAAACCCCATTACGCGGCCCTGACGACCGTCTTTGTACGAGATTTCCAATTTTAGTGCATCAAGGATCGCTTCGGCGGTGAGGTCGCTCTCAAAGCGCAGGGTGCCATAAGCGGCGTTGAAGTCGCCAGGGGTGAGCATGCGCAGGTTCTTCGCCTCGGTAGGGCATTCCACCTGCGGAAAGAAGGCCCGCCACATCTTTTCAATGTTTTCGGGCTTGAGGAAGTCGAATTTCACCTTCAGCGCAAAACGTCTGCGCGATGCGGTATCGAGGCTCCCTTCAAAGTTGGTGGCGGCAATGAAAATCCCCTTGAAGTTTTCCATCTGCGTGAGCATTTCATTTACCTGGGTTACTTCCCAATTGCGGGCAGCGCCTGCGCGGTCGCGGATTAGGCTGTCAGCTTCGTCCAGAAAGAGAACGGCCTTTTTCTCTTCGGCTTCCCTGAACATGGCGCGGATTCGCTGCTCGGTTTCGCCTACATAGCAGTTCAGCAGGTCGCTGGTTCTCTTGATGAGAATCTTGCGGTTAAGCGTCCGGGCGACATGTTTCGCAAATTCCGTCTTGCCGGTTCCCGGCACCCCGTAAAGGAGGATGTTGAGCGAGTCGGGGCGGTCGCCTTCTTGCATGGAACGCCACTTGGCATCGAAGGACTGCGTGACATTCAGAACCTTTTCCATTTTGGTATCGATATTCAGTGCGTCCAGAATGTAGCTGGGGGAACGGCTTTCCTTGTCGCGGTTTGTGTACTCGATGTTCAGCTTCAGGAGCGTTGCCTGCGATTCGGCGATCGTGCGCACCGTTTTTACGGGATCAATTTTGCAGCCCGATTTGAGCAGTTTCTTGGTCCCGACAATGGCCTGCGTGATTCCGCCTGCGGTAATAGGGAGTTCCTCAGAGAGTTTTTTAACGGCCTCTTTGGGCAGGAACGATTTTGCTCCGTGCTCGTTCACCACAGAGTCCCAGACTTCACGACGTTTTTCGGCATCGGGACGCTCGAATTGGATGGAATAGTCAAAGCGGCGGAGCGTACTTTTCTCGACCCAATTAATGTTATTCGAAATCCAGATAACGGGCTTCTTGATTTGTTCTAAGAAGAAATTCAACGCGCCCTTTTCGCAGCAGTTCAAAATGACATCGGCCTCGTCCACCAAAAGGATTGCCTTTTTCTTCTGGTACTTGCTTGCGGCATAGAGAATGCTGCTCATGCGGCGACGTACCACGGAATCTTCCTTGCTTTCGCGATGGGCGCCTTCGGTGCTGATGTTGGTGAGAATGAGCGGGCACTTGAGTTCCTTCGCGATTGCTTTCGCAAGTTCCGTTTTGCCGGTGCCTTCTACACCGTAGAAAAATACGTTTAGGCAGTCTCCCGTCTTGCAGTGCTTCAACATGTTGAACGCGAGTTCCACTTTTGGATTTTTGCGGCAGAGTTTCTTGAACGGAATGCTGTCTCCTTCGTAAACCCTGAAGAAAAGGCTGTCCAGGTCTTTGCCGGAGTGCCCATCTAAAAACATCCCGATGCGTTTCGAAATGTCGGCGTCCTCGTCGATAATCGCCATCTTTTTGAGGGTTCCCTGATTCGAGACTGCGGAATCGAAATCCAATTCTGGATAGAGCTTGGTGAAAATTTCGGGCATAACCGTATCGCGGAAACGGCGAGAACTGATAGCATTCGTAAGGGATTCGCACTGTTCTTTGTGGAAGAAAATCCACGAGAACATCAGGAGTTCCATTTCGGTATCGTTCAGGCCAAACGCCTTCTGCACAATGTTCAAACGTTTAAAATACCCGTCGTCTTCGATATCCTGATTTTCTTTCAGGGTTTGCATAAGTTCGCGAATGATGCTTTCATAAAACACCTTTTGCGATGGGGTATCAAAAATACCCTCGTGATTCAAATAATTTTGCACGAAGTCGGAAATTTCTTGAATGGAACACTCCCTGTGGATGACGTCGTTGAAGCGGACAATGGCATTTTGACGACGCTGGTAAGCGACCGATTTCTCGTCATCATCGCAGCGGAGCCTCTTGCCCGCATATGCTGCATTCGAATCTTGAATATATTGTTTCTTTTGGGTTTCAGGCATGCGGTCTTCTTCGGCATTGATCTTTTCAAAATATGCCGATAGGTTCAAGAGCACGCGGGAGGCGTTTTCTTTGGGGAAAATGGCGATGCAGTCGTCCGGATCGGGGTAATTCTTGACAATGTGAAGCATGCGTATCCAATATTCATAACTCTTGAGAGTCACGAAGTCAAAATGGATTTTCTTTTTGGAGAAATCGGAATTAAGCGATTCTACCACGCCATTAAAATAATCTTTTTTCATAAAATCTCCATTTTTACATCAAAATATAATATGCGAATGTGACAAAAACTGACGCAACTCTACTTCTGAAAAACGGGTTGAATTTTTCATTCTATATATCGTTGCAAATGGAGATTTTGTAAATCAAATATTTAATCCGACCTTATTTATCGTATTAAAAGCCGCTATTGCGTGTTTGAAATCGCCACGTCTCTAACGAGGCAAGCAATGTCGGGTCGCTTGAATGTTTTTTATCCGTACATTTCTTTCAGGTAGTCCGCGAACTCGCTCAGCTTTTTCCGCAATGAAACGGGCTTGATAACGCAGGCGACGTTGGCGAAGGAAACGACCCAGTTGAACAGCAGCTGATTGTTTTCCACTTTCATTTTCGCAATGATTTTTCCGTTGCGGCCCTTGCTTATGCGCAAACTGCGGTTGAACGGACGCTCTTCCAAGTAAAGCTTCGCGCTGCTTTCGAATTCGATTTCGACATCTTCGAGTTTCGGTTCCTGACCGCTCATGAATGCAGCACCAGAAGCCACCTGCCTGCGGAGCTTTTCGACGGTTCTCGGATTTTCGACAAAGGTTTCTTTCGATAGTTTTACGCTCTTGATTCTACGGAACTTGAGTGTGTAGGTATCGCCAGCATGTTTTGCCGATTCGCAACCCACATAGATGTCGTTCTGGTAAATGATGATCATTAGCGGGATGCGTGTGGAACGCCTGTTCGAATCTTCGGTGAGATACTCGATATCGATTTTGCGGTGGTCGTGAATCGCCTGCAATATTACGCGAATTTTGTCGCTCGCGTCTTCTTCAAAATTGGGCGGCGTGCCCATGAAAAGAATTTTGCTGTTTAGTTCTTCGCCAAGTTGCTGAATAGATTTCTTTTCGCGTGTCGGCAGACTGTTTTCGATGCGTTCCAGCAACTGTGTAATGATTTCGCTCGTGGCCGGGTAAATGTTCGCGATGCGCCGCAAAAAGACGAAATGCAGCATCGTATTCTCGAAATTTGGAAACAGCAAACGATCGGCGTTTTGCAATGCAGAACTATAATAGAACGTGCGCCCCACGCTTTCCGCCTGAATGTAGCGACCGCCATCCATCTCGCTAAGGAAGCGCATATCGCGTTGCACGTTGCGTTTTTCGTTCTCGGGAATCTCCAGAGCCTCCGTCAAATCGTTGATGGTGAATTTCTTGTTCGGGTTCGCAATCACCTTCGCAAAAAGCTGTACCGTGCGTTCGCCGCGAGTCTTGTCTGCCATAATTACCTCTAATGGCAATATATATTTTTTCTATGCGGTTATAATTGTCGCATGCCGTTGATGTGAGAAAAGGAGAGTCAAAGGTAGCCGAACGAGTTTTTCTGCATTTTGAGCGTGAGAGGACGTTTTTAATTTTGACCAAACCGGTCCATATTCCACAGCAAATACAATGGGAGGCTCACGGTCGCACTGCCCTCGCAGTCGTTTACGGCAAGGTTCTTTAGCGAAACCTTGTAACCTATTGGTGGGGAATACTTCTTGCAGAATTGCCTGTAGCTTTTGGCTTGCGTGTTGGTTGCCGCCTTGACTTCTACAGGAACAATTTTTCCATCTTTTTCGTACAAGAAATCCAGTTCGGCACTGTTTCCAGAACGCCAAAAATAGGGATTCTTTTGTTGGTTGACAAGTTCATTCAATACGTAATTTTCGGTAACAGCACCTTTGAATGTAGAGAGCGCTCCGTCGTCCAGCAAAAGACTTTTGTAGCCAAGCGAAAGGCGACGGCCAAGCAATCCGATGTCCGAAAGATAAACCTTGAAATAAGAGGCATCTGCATTTGCCGAAAGCGGATGTTCGGCATTTTGGACAAGTTCGACCAGATGGACGAGGCCTGCATTTTTTAGCCACTGGAGTGCCCCCTCCAATTCATGAGCCCTCTTGCCCTCTTTTACATGCGAAAAAACAAACTTGTTGTTTTCCTTGGCGAGCTGTTTCGGCACGGAATCCCATGTCATACGGATTTTTTCGATTTCCGAAACGGGTGCATGTTTTGAAAAATCGTCGGCGTAGTCTTCAAGAATTTCGTCTTGAATTTTGCCCACCTTCTCGAAGTCCTTTGAAATCGCATATTCGCTCACAGCCTCGGGCATTCCGCCAACAACAAAATATTCTTTCAACAACCGTTCAAGCGGTCTCGTATAGACTTCGGGAATTTCGCGGTCTATGGGCCACTCTGAAAAAAGTTGTACGTATTTCTCTTCGCCGCACGCCATTAAAAATTCCACAAAATTCATCGGGAACATTTGCATCCGATTCACCTTCCCGACGGGAAAAGATATATTTTCCCTTTTCAGGGCAACACCTAAAAGCGAACCTGCACAAACCACATGAAGCTCGGGCTTGTTTTCGCAGAAGTATTTAAGCGATGTAATAGTTCGCGGAGCTTCTTGAATCTCGTCAAAGAAGAGGAGCGTTTTGCCAGCCTCGATTTTAGTCTTTTCAAGCAGTTCCAGTTCGGCGATAATCCGATTTACATCGAAATCGTAATCGAAAACGGCTGCGTACTTGGCGCTCGATTCAAAGTTGATGTAGCAAACATTTTCAAAGTATTCTGAACCGAAATCCTTCAGCGTATGCGTTTTTCCGCATTGGCGAACCCCGGTCAAAAGCAGTGGCTTCCGACGCTTACTGCCCTTCCAGGCAACCAAATCCTTCAAAATTTCGCGATTCATAGCCCCAATATACAAAAGTCATAGGACTTTTGTAACAGAAATTGCGTTTTTCGTATGACTTTTGTTGTTTTTTTGACTTTTGCACCGGCTATTCAGATAAAAAGAACAAATTACTGCGCGAATGTGCAGAATTTAGCCATGCAGTTAAACGGTTTGCCAGTTTTTTTCAAAAAATTTGTCGTTGCGAAAGTATTTGTCATAAAAAGATGTTATTTTTATTTCCACATAGCCCCGTACCGTGCTCAGATAAAGTCTAGCAATATTTATGGCAACAATGACTTTGATTCTGATTTTGCTACGGTTGAAGTTCGTAATGATTTCTTGAAAAAATGCTTTGCTAAAATTGTTGGGATAGAACCTTATATCGAAGTGAGCAACCATTCACATCCAAGATTCTTAAGAATCAAAGGTGCGAAGTATGAATGCGAAATTAGACCCGATGCTGGTGTAGCATGGGGATGGGCTTTAGACAATAGAGATATGGACAATCGCGGCTTGCGACTCAAGGACTGCGATGAATCTCTTGATAGGGATTTTGCACTTTTCAATAAAAGGACTTATGACGGCATTCTCTATACAGTTGCTTGGAAAAAGATCTGAAATTATATAAAATAGTTGTACATATACTAGGCAAACCTCAGTCGAGGTTTGAACAATACGGAATAGACGCTTTCCAGAGGGCGATCCCGCCACGTCTCAATTTGCGGCATGAGCTTCATCTCCGTTACGTCGGAGATGAAGCCTTCCGAAGCCTCGAAGCCGTAGATGTCCATGAGCATGTCCGAAATCTGGCGGGTCGTCATTCCCTTGGCATACATCGAGATGATTTTCTGGTCGATTTCAGCGATGTCCTTCAGGCGTTTCTTGACGATCCGTGGCTCGAATTCGGAGTTGCGGTCCAGTCCATTATCGAAGATGGCAAAAACAATCTGTTCCAACAATACGATCATCACTCCAAAAACATCGTCATGTAATATGGCAGCGTAACCATCTTGCCCATAACGCCTATGTTGTTTTCTGACAACTTGTAGCAAATTTTGGCCGCATAATTTTCGTTGTTCAGTACGGTCTTTGCAGATTTTGAACGGCCCGTCGTCGCCTTCACTTCGATAATGGCGAGTTCGCCACCGATGCTTTCTACAAAGTCAATTTCAAGGCCCGAATCCTTGCGGAAATAGTAAAGTTTGCGTCCCTGTTTCGAGAAGCAGTCCGCGACGATGTTTTCGTAGATGGCACCTTTGTAAAAGCCCATGTCCCCGCTCAGGATTTTTGCAGCAGTACCGCGCTCCAGCATGGCGACAAACAGGCCGGAATCCTGAACATATATCTTGAACGTGTTTTCAATTTTATAGCCGTCAAGAGGTTCCGCGATGTTGGTCAGGTTGTAACAAATGTTGATTATTCCGCAATCATGGAGCCACTGGATTGCGGTTTGGTAATTTTCGGAACGACCCTTCTTTTCAAGGGCTGAATAGACAAACTTGTTGTTCTCTTTGGCGAGTTGAGAGGGGATAGAGTCAAACACGCGGTTGATACGGCCAAGGAGCGTGCGGTCAATTTCCTCGTTCTCGTTCTCGTCAAGGTGCTTGCCGAAATCGTCCTTGTATTCTTCAAGAATGTCCTGTTGTTCTTGCCAGACTATGTTCATGTCGCTTGTTTCGACAAATCGTGAAACGACATAGGGTAGGCCACCTACGCAAAGGTATTCCTTGAAATAACGGAGCAGGGCGTTGTGTGTCGCTTCGCTTACGGGTTCCTTTCGTTTGAAACAACCCTTCAGGTATTCGATAACATTTTCGCCAATGCCTTTTGCCCACAGAAATTCCTCGAAATCCATGGGCTTCATGTAGATGATTCGTTCAAAACCGGTAGGGACGCCTTTCCCCTTTTTGCGGTTATAGCCTTTGATGCCGAGCAGTGAGCCTGTACAAATGAGATCATAGCGGCCATCTTCCATAAAGGGCTTGATGCTTGCTCGTGCATTAGCGCATTCCTGAATTTCGTCAAAGATGATGACGGTCTTGTTTTTGACAAAATGCGTGTTAGGGAAAAGCGCCGATAGGTCGATGGTAATTCTGTTTATGTTGAGGTCGCCTTCGAAAACCCTTTTAGCACTTTCGTTTTCCTTAAAGTTGATATAGACAATGTTCTCGTAGTTGGTTCGGGCGAATTCCATGACGCTAGACGTCTTGCCAATTTGCCGCATGCCCTTGACGACCAGAGCCTTCTTTTTGCCCCCCGAAACCTTCCATTTTTCAAATTCTTTAAGGATTTTTCTCTTGAACATGTTGTAAAACTACACTTTCTCAAGCGAATTGTCAATGTTTTACCGCACTTTTTCAAGTGAATTAGTGCGTATAATATGCACTTTTTCAACCTAAAAAACGTAAAAATGTCAATTTTAAACGAAAAACGGCAGCTTACAATCCAATTACGTAGGCCTAGCGGTCGTCCTATACTTGATGAACTTTTTGAAATCAGATATGGCGCTGTAGCGGTGCATTTAAAGCTCCGACTTGCCCTTCCTTTTATCAAAGAGTTCGCCATCATCGTCAAAAAAAGCTCTCTTGAAAAAAAAGTCCAGGCTCTTGAGGGCATTTTCAAAATAACGCTCTGCAATAATTACTCCTTTTTTGCCATTTCAAAATAACATGGAAACCGTTTTACTTATCACCATAAAAACGCATACTATCCACGACAAATACCGACGCGATTGGAAGCGTTTTTAAATTTCAACTCTTTACTGTTGCTAAAAAATCCAAGTTTGGCACAAATCCTTTTTACGGAGATCTAAAGTGCTATTTCATTTCTCCGTTAATAATTGATGTTTTTTATCTGTTTTCTTTCAATTAATACAAATTGGCGGTCAATCATTTGGCCCGCATGGAATTTTTCATTGGATTCCTTTTTATTGAAATGGCTTTGCTTAACTTTTATATTGCATCCTTCATTTTCACTTGGATTTATCCATTCCCATTTATTAGATCCATTACTCTTAACTTGATAAGGATCGTAACAATACACCCAACCTTTTTTTATAAAATACAGTGATATAATGCCAGCAAGGTTTTCAGTTTATACAAAAAAACGCACGGCGTAAACCGTGCGATTTTATAGTATTAGGAGAAAAGAAATTTATTCTTTATCCTTGGCGGCTTTCTGCATTTTTTCCAAAGCCGCTTTCGGGTCGAGTTCAATTTCTTCGGAAGCGTCATCGACAAGAGAGGCAAAATCATTGTACCAATCGGTAAAGATTTCCACTTGCAGATGGTCTGGTCCCGGCAAAGTCAGGCGAACTCCGCATTCGTCGCCGACACGTTCGTTGTATTTGTCGAGTTCCGGCTTGAGCAGGGAAAGGTCCATGCCTTCCATGTCTTTCGGGTCGAGCCAAATCGGCAATTCCTCGGCTTTATCGGCTTCGGCATCCTTGTCGCTTTCGTCGCATTCGCAGGAACAGTTGCCGCAGCAATTTCCGCAGCACTCCTCGTCGTCTTCAATGCCCGAATCGTAATAGAATTCTTCGTCTTCCAGATAAAGGGTTTCGACGAAAACGCATTTGGAACCGAGAGCCTTGGCGACATCGACAAATTCCTGGAAGGTTCCGCCGAAATAGCGCACGGTTTCGGCTTCCGGGTTGATTTCCTGAACGGGAACCGGCAAAAAGCCGAATTGTTTCAGGTTGTTGAATATTTCGTCTGTGACATTTTTAATATCTGCCATTTGATTTCCTCACTGGTGGTATTTAATAAGGCTTGGCGCTTTTTCGCGAATCAACTTGAGAATCCGAGCTTCGGCTTCGTCACCGCGGGCGGTATCCCGAACGTTGCACATGGGCTGGAAAAGCGGGCTGTTGAAAAGCGTTCCCAGAGGAATCGGATTTTTGCGGCAGAAAGTCGTTTCCACAAAATCGCGAGCCGCGTCTTGCAAATCGTCGCATTTCTGGAATTCGCCTTTCTGGAAAGATTCGTAGAGTTCCACGAAAATCTTCGCCGCTTCGGGAATATTCGCCGTGGCACTGACGAGGGCCGTTCCGCCCATTTCGAGCATATCGATAAAAAATCCGTCTTCGCCGCTCATGACGGCAAAATCGTTGTTCTTGGTCTCGTTGATGACGCGCTTGGTGTCTTCGTGGAATTTTTCGCCGATGCGGAAATCGACAGCCTGCTTGAGCCCGATGATGTTTTTGTCTTCGGAAAGGCTGATCAATGTGTCGGGGTGGACATAGCTCGCCGTGCGGCCAGGAACGTTGTAAATGATAATCTTGGCTCCGGTTTCGGAACTGAGCGTCTTGAAATGCTTTTCGATGCCTTCTTGCGAGGGATTGTTGTAATAGCCGGTCACGCAAAGAACGGGGACCGCAGCTATTTTCAGCACTTCTTCAATCATTTCAACGGATTCGCGAGTGCAATTGGAACCCGCACCCGCAATCACGGGAACTCGACCGTCCACATAGTCGAGAGTAAACTTGATGATGTCGAGATGCTGCTTGTGGGTGACGGTGGCACTCTGGCCGGTGGTTCCGACCGGAAGAATCCCCGAAACTCCGGCTGCAATCAAATCGTCTATCATTTTTTCCATCTTTTTGTAGTCGATGGAATTCCGAAGGTTCTTGGGATCGTCGTCCTTGAGGGGCGTAAAAAGAGCGGGGAAGACTCCGCGCAATTGAGAAGCGTTTGTAATTTGCATGGTATAAAAATAAACAAAAATCGGGAAAAATCGCCCACATTTTCAAAGGAATTGGCATTTTTGCTTTCTTTTTTGCGGTAGGATGGAAATAATAATTTTCAAAATCCGATTCACGGGTATATTTTTAGAGCGTTCATTTTTTAGGCGTTTGATTGCCAAAACGCTTTTTGCAAACGAGGTGAAGTGTATGGTTCAAATTTGGAAAATTGCCGTTCTGGGTGCGGCTCTGGTTTCGGTGGCATCCGCTGTGGATTCTTTCAAGTGGAGCAGTGTGGCCATGGGCGGCGGCGGATTCGTTTCGGCGATTGTGGCTTCTCCTTTGGAAGAAAATCTTTTTTATGCAAGAACGGACGTGGGCGGCGCCTACCGCTGGAACAACGCTTCGGAACGGTGGGAATCCATGATGGACTGGGTCGATGTTTCGGAGCGCGGACTTTTGGGCGTGGAAGCCATTGCCGTGGACCCCAAAGAAGCGGAAACGGTTTACCTGATGACGGGAACCAGCTATTTCAACAACGGACGCAGTGCCTTTTTGAAATCCACGGATAAAGGAAAGAGCTGGGAACTCCATTACGTTTGGGACGAAACGGGCGAAAAGGGCGGCGCGGTCAAAAATTTCGGTGTTCACGGAAACGGCATGGGACGCGGAAACGGGGAAGCCCTTGCCATCGACCCGAACAATTCAGACAATATGTTCTATGGTTCCCGGCGCTCCGGACTTTGGAAATCCACGGATAACGGCAAAAGCTGGACGCATGTGGATGCTTGGACTGCGGCTGCGGGAAGCGATACGACCTGGAACGGTTCGGGTTTCAGCTTTGTCCAGTATGCGCCCGGAAATTCCAACGTGATTTATGCGGGATTTTTGCGGGACGGCTCAAAAGGGAACGGCACATTTGAAAACGTCTTCACCTCGACGGATGGCGGTGCTTCTTGGAAAGCTCTCCCCATTCCAGACAAGTTGCGTTCTACTGCGGGGGGAAGCCTTGTTCGCCTGATGCCCCAACGTGCGGTGGTGGCCAAGGACGGTTCTTTTTTAATTGCGACTTTTGCCGATGGCGCAGGCCCCCATACCATGGCATGGGACGAAGGCTGGGGAATGATTTACGACGGATTCGGGCGGGGTGCGGTGCTGAAATATGATGTGGCAAGCAAAACCTGGTCCGATGTTTCTCCGGAAAATTTACTGTATTACGACGGCGCGAAATACGACATTGTTGATGTGGCCGATTCCAATTATCAGTATTGCGGTCCCTATGGCGGTATTGCCATCGATCCGAATAATTCCCAGAACATTGTCATTACGACGGAAGGCTATACCGGCGCACAGTACTGGAAGCTCCCCAGCGGCTCTTACGATATGGATGGGCAGTGGGGAACCCAGATTTACTACTCCACAGACGGTGGAGAAACTTTTGTGCAATCTTTTGCCTATAATACGACGACGGTCACCATGGATGAAAACGGTATCGGCTGGATGAACAACAGTTCTATCCACTGGTCGGGAAGTGCCGCTATCGATCCTTTTAATCCGAAACGGGTCTTTGTCACTTCGGGCAATGGAGTTTTCCGCTCGGAAGATATTACCGCATTCACTTTAATCGATGATCCTTATCTGCATTCCGGTTCCCGTGTTTATGATGCCTGGGGAGCGGTCACCAATAATCAGGTCTGGAAAGTTTCGTCCCACGGAATCGAGGAAACGGTGCCATACGACGTAGTGAGCATTCCGGGCGGTCCCATGATTTCCGTCATTGCGGACTATGACGGCTTCCGTCACGACAGCATCTGGAGCTACCCCAGCAATCGGCATCTTTCGTCTGTAAATAGCGGAAGCCCTGTAGGTTCCACCTGGGGGCTTGCCTATGCTCCTCTTTCAGGAAAACTGGTGAAAGTTAGCGACGCCCGTGTTTACAAAGCCAAGTATAACGATATTCCCATGGCTCCGCTGCAATACTCTGCGGACTCTGGCAAATCCTGGAGCGTGGAAACCTATACCGGTCCCAATTCCTCTTACAAGGGCGGCACGGCAGCCATTTCTGCAGACGGCTCTGTTGCCATCTGGGTTCCGGGGGAAGGGACGACTCAGGTTTTCCGCAATTACAATTCGACCACTTGGGACAACGTTTCGGGAATTACCAATTCGGCTTATGTGGTGGGTGACCCGAAAAACGCCAACGTGTTCTACGCTTACGATAAATCCACGGGCGCATTCTACAAAAGTTCGGATCAGGGCGAGACTTTTGCCAAAATTTCCGAACCGGGAGTGAGCCAATTCAAAAAATTCCGTGCGATTCCGGGAAAGGAAGGCGATCTTTGGCTTCCCATTGGCGAAATCGATGAAAACGGCAATCCGAAAAGCGGAAAGCTGTTGCACTCCACAGATGGTGGCACGACGTGGACGGCGGCAGCGGGCATCGGCTATACCGAAGCGGTGGGCTATGGAATTGGCCCCAAAAATTCGGGAACCGCCCTTTATGCTTTTGGCATTGTGGATGGCACATCGGGAGTTTTTGAATCCTCCGACGAAGGGGCGTCTTGGACGCGTGTCAATGACGACGCTCACGAGTATGGCGGCCTTGCCAACGGAGAATTTGTCATGGGCGACATGAACACTTATGGCGTCGTCTATATGAGCACAGCCGGGCGTGGAATCGCTGTTCGGGTGCCCGTCGATTGGAATATGGAATCGACAAGTTCCTCTTCGGCAATTCCCAAACCGTCTGCTGAAAATGCCGTCAAATTTAGCCGAGTCGCCTTTGTGGAAGCCGGCAAGCTGAATCTGGTGGTAAATCGCTCTCAAGTCAAAGTCGCCCTGTACGATTTGAACGGCGAAAAAATTTACAGCCGGACTTTAAATCATTCCGAAAGCATTCCTTTGAAGAGCATGGTCAAATCCAGTGGCTCATACGTCTTGCGAGTCACCAGCGGCAAAACTTTGCTTCTTTCCGAAAGACTCGGCATTTCTCGCTAGTTTCGCCCGCATCAAACGATTTTTTTGCGCAGACGTTTCTTTTGCCCTCGAATAAAGGGGGCAAAGCGTTTGCTTCCCCCAAAAATTTCGTTTTAAAAGGCCAAAAATTTTTATATTATGCGGCGATATTTTGACCAATCTGACGATTGAAGGTATTTTATGGGCAAAAATCTCTATCAAAAAGTATTTGAAAGTCACATTGTGGCAAAGCTGCCAAGTGGACAGTATCAGCTTTTTATCGGAACGCATCTCTGTCACGAAGTGACAAGTCCGCAAGCGTTCGCCATGTTGCGCGAAGAAGGACTCCGGGTAAAATATCCGGAACGCACTTTCGCTACGGTGGATCACATTATTCCGACAACGGCGGATGCCCGCAAGCGTCCGCTCGCCGATCCGATTTCCGAAGAAATGCTTTCTCACATTGAAAAGAACACCAAGGATTTTGGCGTACGTTTCTTTGGTCCGGAAACGGGGGAGCAGGGCGTCATTCACATTGTGGGACCGGAAGAGGGCGTGACCCAGCCGGGTATGACGGTGGCTTGCGGAGACTCGCACACGGCAACTCACGGTGCGTTCGGAGCGGTCGCTTTCGGCATTGGAACCAGTCAGGTCGCCGATGTTCTCGCCACGCAAACTTTGGCGATGAGTCCGCTGAAAACCCGTCGCATCAACTTTACCGGAAAGCTCAAACCGGGCGTTACCGCCAAAGACGTCGCTCTGGCCTACATTGCAAAGCTTGGCGTAAACGGTGGTGTGGGATATGCTTACGAATTTGCCGGTCCGGTCATCGAAGCCATGGATATGGAAGGCCGCATGACCGTCTGCAATATGGCGATTGAAGGCGGAGCTCGTGTCGGCTACTGCAATCCGGACGAAAAGACTTTCGCCTTCCTCCGCGGGAAGCCCTATGCGCCCAAAGCGGACAAATGGGATGAAGCGGTCGCTTACTGGAAGTCAGTTGCGACAGATGCCGACGCCGTATTCGACGATGAAGTTGAAATCAACTGCGACGAGTTGGAACCGATGGTCACGTGGGGAATCACGCCGGCTCAGGCGATACCGCTGAACGGAAATATGCCGCGTATTGACGAGTTCCAAGGGTCGGAACAGAAAGTCATTCGCGAAGCCTATGAATACATGGGTTGGGAAGAGGGCGGAAAAATGATCGGAACCCCCATCGACATCGCCTTTATCGGTAGCTGCACCAATGGACGTCTTCCGGATTTGATCGCAGCCGCAGAAATTTTAAAAGGCAACAAGGTTTCTCCGAAGGTCAAATTGTGGGTGGTTCCCGGTTCCATGAAAATCAAAAAAGAAGCCGAGTCGCTCGGTCTGGACAAAATCTTCAAGGAAGCCGGTGCCGAATGGCGGGAAGCGGGTTGTTCTCTTTGCCTGGCGATGAATCCCGACAAACTCCAAGGCCGCCAGATTAGCGCCAGCTCCAGCAACCGCAATTTCAAAGGACGTCAGGGAAGCCCGACCGGCCGCACTATTCTTATGAGCCCGATTATGGTCGCTGCTGCGGCGATCGAAGGCAAAGTGACCGACGTCCGTAAATACATCAAGTAAGGAGCGAAACGATTATGTTGACTGTGATTGATTCTGTAAAAGGTTCCGGCATCCCTCTGCGTGGAAACGACATCGACACTGACCGCATCATTCCGGCGCGCTTCCTCAAGTGCGTCACCTTTGATGGTCTGGGCGACAACGCCTTTGCCGACGATATAGCCGGCCTTGCCGAACAGGGGAAAACGCACCCTTTCCGCGATCCCGCTTACAAAAACGGCTCCATTCTGGTTTCCAACCGGAATTTTGGTTGCGGCTCCAGCCGTGAACACGCGCCGCAGGCTCTCAAGCGTTGGGGCGTCCGCGCCATCATCGCCGAAAGCTATTCCGAAATTTTCTTTGGAAACTGCGTCGCCATCGGCATTCCTTGCTACAAGGTTTCGCACGAAGTCGCCGACAAGATTCTCGACTGGATTGAAACGCATCCGTCCGAAGAAATAGAAACGAGCACGAAGGACAGAACCCTTAAAATGGGAAACGAAGTCGTGGCACTTGAACTTGCCGACGGTCCTCGCGGGCAATTCCTCGACGGCTCCTGGCATGCTCGCGGCGTCCTGCTTTCCAATGCAGACAAAGTAACCGGACTTGCGGAAAAACTCCCTTATATGCAGTTCCTTGCCCGCTAATCGGTAATTGCAAGCAAAATCAAAACCCGTCAGCATTCATCTGGCGGGTTCTTTTTTTAGGATTGCGAATTTTACGGAGCTAAAACTCGAGTTCCCCTTGAGTTCCTTGGGGAGTGGGCAAGTGCAAAGCCTGATAAGCTCTAGGAGTCAAAATGCGACCGCGAGGAGTCCGCGAGAGAAATCCCTGCTGGATTAAAAAAGGCTCGTAAACTTCTTCCAGCGTATCCGGGTCTTCGCCGAGAGACGCTCCGATTGTTCCCAGCCCGACGGGGCCTCCCGAAAAATTCACAGCAATCGTCGAGAGAATCTTGCGATCCATCGGATCCAGGCCTTGGGAATCGATTCCCAACAGTTTCAAAGTCCGTTCCGCCACGTCCAAATCGATGAGGCCTTCGCCCCGCACCTCGGCGACATCGCGCGCCCTTCGGAGAATGCGGTTGGCGATGCGCGGCGTCCCTCGGCATTTAGAGCTCAAAAGTGCCGCGGCTTCATCGGTAATTCGGGCGTTTAAAATTTTTGCGCTGCGCTTGAGAATTTTTTCCAAGTCTTTGGCGGGGTAGAGTTCCAGGCGAAAATGCAAACCAAAACGATCGCGAAGAGGCCCTGTCAACAATCCGGTTCGAGTTGTCGCGCCGATCAGCGTAAAATGCTTCAGCGGCAAATTGACGCTGCG
Source organism: Fibrobacter sp. UWS1 (assembly GCF_002300445.1). Taxonomy (NCBI): domain Bacteria; kingdom Pseudomonadati; phylum Fibrobacterota; class Fibrobacteria; order Fibrobacterales; family Fibrobacteraceae; genus Fibrobacter; species Fibrobacter sp. UWS1. The sequence goes on along the minus strand of NZ_NSGW01000001.1, from coordinate 135,510 downwards.
TGCTGCCGGTCCGGAATCCAGCATGATGTCCAAACGGAAATCTTCCATAGCGGGGTAGAGATACTCTTCGATAACGCGACCCATCCGGTGAATTTCGTCGATAAAAAGAACATCGTTCTCGCCAAGGCTTGTGAGAAGTCCAGCAAGATCGCTCGCTTTTTCTAAAACGGGACCGCTCGTAATGTGAATTCCGACCCCCATCTCTTTGGCGATGATTCCGGAAAGAGTCGTTTTCCCGAGTCCCGGAGGTCCCGCAAAAAGGCAATGATCTAGAGATTCGCCTCTTTTTTTGGCCGCTTCGATCGCAATCTGCAAACTTTCCTTGATGTGATCTTCGCCCGTAAAATCGGCAAGGGTTTCGGGGCGCAAGCTGCGTTCCAAATCCGCTTCTTCGCCATTCGCCTGTTCTGGAGAAATAATACGTTCCGACATCATTTACACGTGTTTGAGGGCTTCGGGGATAAGATCTGTCACTTTGGCATTTTCACCGAGAATTTCCACAGCCTTTGCGACGGCCTTCTGTGCAGTGGGATCCTTGACTCCCAGAGTATGCAAAGCCTGAATCGCTTCGCTCTGGTTGGGGGAGAGAAGCGCCGTCCGTTCGCCGCCTTCGACAGAAGAAAGCGCAAGGGCTTTGTCCTTAAGGGTAAGCACAAACATTTCCGCTGTCTTTTTTCCGACTCCCTTAATTTTTCCAAGAGCGGCTTTGTCTTCGCGCGCAATGATGGAGAGAAAATCCCCGGGTGAAATGGAAGAAAGAATGCGTTGCGCCGTTTTGGGACCCACGCCATTGACGGAAATCATGCTGCGGAAAAGTTCTTTTTCCTGCAAATCCGCAAAACCGAAAAGTTCCATCGCGTCTTCCCGCACAACAAGATGCGTCAAAAGGGTCAGTTCCGCCCCTTCTTCAGGCAGACGCTCGCCGGTTCGTGCGGAAATCTGGACTCCATAGCCGACACCGCCACATTCGAGAACAGCAAAAGTAGGATGGCGTTCCACCAGAATTCCGTGCAATCTTTCAATCATAGCTCAAAATATAGAAATTGAGTGCCGCAGCAAAAGATTTTAAAAGCACAAGTCCAAAATAAAAGAATCCACGAAAGCATTCCAACTATATGTCCGATAATACCCATTATGTAAACTAAACGAGTGTTTTAAATATGCGGATATCGCGACGCTATATAGTTTGAAACTCCGTTTCCACCCCGTGCAAAACGAATTTCCAAACCACAGGTTTCCCACCAGATAGCCAAACAATAGTTGCAAGCCCATGTGGCAAAACGAAGCTGCGGTTTCAAACCCTGGTTCAAAACCCAGTTTCGACACATGGTAGGCAACGGGTGTTTAAAACGCTCTGTTTGCCACAAATTGTTTAAAAATTGGCTTTTTTCGCTGATTTTCGTGGAAAACGGGTTTAAACTGCGGTTGGACACCAAGTTTGCCACGCTAAAGACGCCATTATCTTTTCCAGGATTTTCTCGTTGCCAGATCAAGAGGCGTTCGAGCGTAAAGTTTGCCCGGACCTCCATTAATTTGAAGAAGCCATAAAGTTGTCTGCCGAACTTTCTAACCACCGAAAATCCTTAAAAGACATTGCCCGTTTGTTTGCGTTCTCGCTCCTTGGTTTGCCATTCCTGCGGCTCATCGTCTTCTACTTTACAGAAGGGCTAGGCGTCCCATCAACAAAATCTGGAAAATTTAAAAGACGACTTTTCCAAGATTCCTCTTCATCCTTTTTTTCCCGACAAAACTCACTTTTCTTATGATGGCGAATCTTTGATTTCCGCTTGTTTATTTGGCCGAGTTGTTATTTTATTGCATTTATCTTGGGAAAAATCTTTTTTTTTGCAAGAAAAAAGCCCTTTTCCAAAATGGAACAGGGCTTTCGTGGATGATGCAGGGATCGAACCTGCGACCCGCTGATTAAGAGTCAGCTGCTCTACCAACTGAGCTAATCATCCATTGCGCCACAAAAATAAAAAAACAAAATAGAACGGCAAGGGAAATTTTTAAAATTGATATATTTTCTGTCATGGACAATGGCGAGTGGCTGGATGCGTATCTGTCTTTTTTAGGTGTCGAACGGAATCTCTCCCCCGCCACCATTCAAAGCTACGGCGAAGATTTGCGCCACTTCATTTTTTGGGCAGACAACCGCGGTTCCAATATCGGCGATCTGAAACCCGAGGAGCTGGATTCCTTTTTAACGGAAATCGCTGGTCGAGAGGAATACAGTCCCACTTCTGTCGCCAGGCATTTTTCCAGTCTCCGAGGCTTTCTCAAATATTTGCAACAAGAAAAACAATTTCCTTATTCGACAGACAATCTTTTGGCGACTCCCCGAATCGGCAAATACTTGCCGCAATGCTTGACCCGAGAAGAAATGGACAGCATTTTTGAAAGGATTCAAACGGAATCTAAAAATCCGGAACGGGATACCGCTCTTGTCGAATTGCTTTATTCCGAAGGCTTGCGCATTGCCGAAGCGCTTTCTTTGCGCCCGCAAGACATCGATTTTGACAACGAATGGATTACGCCAATAGGAAAAGGAAATAAGCAACGTCTCATTCCTTTGGGTTCGCAAGCCAAAGACAACATCAAACGATGGATGAACGGTCCTCGCTTGCGATTCCAATCCAAAGCCAATACGGTCATATTGAATTCGCGAGGAAAAAAAATGTCGCGTATGGGCGCGTGGAAAATCATCCAGAATTTTACATCCCACTTGGATAAACACGTGACTCCGCACACTTTCAGGCATTCTTTCGCAACGCATTGCTTGGAAGCGGGAATGGATTTGCGCGTTCTGCAAGAGCTTTTGGGACACGCCAATGTAACGACTACGCAAATTTATACCCATATCAATGGCCAGATGATGCGTGAAGAACATCGGACTTTCCATCCACGGGAAATTTCCAAGTAAGAATACGGCTTTCGTGACATCCCCATTGACTATAAATCTCTGGCTAGAGAGCAATTATTCCGCCAGCAACAAGATTTCCCCACTTCTTCAATTTTTGACAAAACGACTCCTCTCTCAAAAGAAAAATCCCCATTCCAAAGGAACAGGGATTTCGTGGATGATGCAGGGATCGAACCTGCGACCCGCTGATTAAGAGTCAGCTGCTCTACCAACTGAGCTAATCATCCGATTGCGAACCCAAATATAGCAAGGCGATTTTCTTTTGGCAAGGGAACATCGACAAAATGATGAAATTTTTCAGAGAAACGCGAGTCCATTTGGGATGTTTTGACTAGTTCACTTTGGCAAAGCTGTCGAGAACCGCTTTGTGCACCTTTCCATTTGTCGCCACGGCGCTGTAACCTTCATAAATTGAATGCAGCGGTTTTCCCCCGTCGTCAAACAAGTCGGTTTCACCGTTCAAAAGGGAGAAGCTCCCGCCCGCTTCGGACAAAAGAAGCGGAAAAGCCGCGATATCCCAAAGCGACACGATCGGATCCACCATCGCTTCGGCGCGACCTGTCGCCACCAGATAGTACCCGTAACAATCTCCCCAGCCGCGGTAAAGTGCCGAAGCGCGCCGGTATTTTTCAAACTCTGCGGATAGTCCCCTATCGTCAAAGGTATTCACCGTCCCCGAAAGCACTAGAGACTTGTCCATTTTCGCAACGTCCGAAACCTGCACTCGGGTTTCTCCTAAAAAGGCTCCCCCGTTTTTTACCGCATGAAGCCGTTTTTTTTGAGCGGGCAAATTGACAATGCTCACGAGCGGTTCATTTTTTTTATATAAGCCTATCAGAGTTCCAAAAAGGGGAACGCCTCGGATAAAAGATTTCGTTCCATCGATAGGATCGAATATCCACTTGCATTCCGCATCGGGATTTTCGATTCCAAACTCTTCGCCGATAACGCCAAATTCAGGGGTTTCTTGTGCAAAGACTTGCCGGAGAACTTCTTCGGCTCCTTTGTCCGCAATAGTCACCGGAGTATTGTCCGGTTTCCACTCTACCGCCAGATTGGAATCAAAATGCGAAAGGATGATGCGTTCAGCAAGCGTGACCGCTCGAATGGCGACTTTTTCCAGCTCTTTCAACTCTGCGGTTTGCATAAAATTACAGAGCCTTCCATTTTTGAACCAGGTCCACAAAAAGCTGGTTTTCTTCGGGCTTGCCGATGGTCACCCGAATCCATTCCGGCAAGGAAAAGCTTTTCAAATGACGGACGATCATGCCGTTCCGCTCCAGATATTCCACCAGTTCCTTGCACTTTTCGCCGATTTTAATGCACAGGAAATTAGCCTGCGTCGGCAAAACGACAAATCCGAGTTTTTCCAAATGGCTGGTCAAGAATGCTTTTCCCGCTTCGGTCACTTCTAAGGAAAGCCGAATATGCTCGTCGTCCAACAAAGCGGATTCTGCGGCGGCCTGCGCCGCGATATTCACGTTGAAAGCCGGTTTCACTTTCCAGATTGCCGCGCTGACTTCCGGACTGGCAAATGCGAAGCCGATCCGAATTCCCGCAAGGCCATAAATTTTGCTGAAAGTTCTGTTTAAAATCAAATTGGGATGGGATTCCATCTGGGAAATCAAATTCGGGAAATCCGCGGCGGTTGCAAAATCCAGATAGGCTTCGTCCAAAAAGACAAGAATATCTCGAGGAAGCTTTGCCAAAAAATCGAGCAGTTCCTTTTCGCTGTAATAAAAGCCGGTGGGATTATTGGGATTGCAAATAAAAACCATTCGGGTTTTAGGCGTAACCGCTTGAAGATAGGCGTCTAGCGACGGGCGTTCCGGGGACTGGGAAACCGAAACGTATTTGGCACCATAAAGAATCGCTGTCGCCCGATAAACGGAAAAAGTCGTCGAAATTCCTAGACATTCGTCGCCGGGTTGCAAAAACGCTTTCCCCACCATATCGATGATTTCATCCGAGCCGTTTCCCAAAACGATTTGGTTTTTGGGAACTCCAAACTTGGCGGCAATCGCTGAAATCAAGTGGGGCGCATTTCCTCTTGGATACAAATGCAAAGACGACGCCATTTCACAAAAAGCCTTTTGCGCTTTCGGGGACGGGCCCAACGGATTCTCGTTGGACGCCAGCTTCACCGCGCTTTGCAAACCGTATTGTTCACAAATTTCTTCTATGGATTTTCCGGGTACATAGTCAGAAATGTTTTTCAATTCAGGACGAGTTTCAATCATAAAATCCTCGGTCGGCAATTTAGAAATTCTTGTCGTATATCGCTTGCAAAGCTGCCGTTAAATAGGCCAAAGGAGCGTTCCAATTAATGGCGACTTCATTGGTTGCGTAGCTGCAATCATCGTCCAAGTAAGCCAAGGCGGGCAAATTCGCCGAAGCGTAATTCGGGCATTTCCAGTGTTCCTTTCCCGTGAGGTCAATATCCTGTTTGCCCAAGTGCGGGCCGCCGACAAGCATTCCCGGTATAGGTTCATCCACAAAATCCGCTTCGCTAATTCGATGGTGCGGATTTTTGGGGCTTCGGTAACCGAATCCCGTTACATAAGTGATGTTCAGCGGATTTCTGCCCAAAAGATAGTCCAGAGTTTGCTGCGTTGCGTTCAAATAATTTTTGTCTTTGGTCAATAGGAACGCCTGCAAAAGAAGAATGCCATTATTGGCTACCGCGCTGTTGCTGCCCCAGTTCCAATTCCACGAGTGCATAGGCAAACGGTACGCACTGGAATCGCCGATGGCGCGAAGGGCATTCGCTTCTTCTAAAAGAATGGTCCTCGCCGACGAAGAAAGTTCCTTTCCAAATAAATTCGGATTTTCCGCAACTCGGAAAACGGAAAGCATGTTCAAGTCTCCCCACCAGGCTCCATTCCGCGTAAACGGATTTTCTTTCAAATCGTCCAAATACGTCTGTTTTGCAGTCGCCAGATACAACTCGGCACTGGCAAAACGGAATTCATCGCGACCGTCTTCGTCTTTAGGCATATAGCTGCCGGTGTTTACATTCGCCGGTTGTTTGTAAAATTCCTGGGGATTCTTTTTTGCCCATGCGTATGCTTTTTCCGCCGCTTGCCGCGCTTTTTGGCTAAACGCCAAATCAAACGGAGCGTAGATGACGCTGGCCAAAGCCATTACTCCTGCAAAATTTAAAGAGGCGGTTACATTTTTGATGATGGCGTATCGCTTCGCAGTATCTTTGTCGGGCATGACGGATCCGCTAAATTTTAAAGTCGTTACTTTGTGATAAACGCCGCCGTCTTCGGCTTGCATGGAGAGCATCCAATCCAAATTGTAGCGAATCTCTTCCAGCAAAAGGGGCCACTTTTTTTGATGCCTAGGAATATTCCAGGAAAGCGTATCCATATAATGAGGAAACTGCCGATACAATTCCAAAAGAGTCCATACGGTGATTCCCGAATTGACGACATATTTGCCGTAATCGCCCGCATCATACCAGCCGCAACGGGAAGAAATCGTTCGACCGGCACCTTTGCCACCTGTTTCGGCATCCGTCCCATAAATAACCACCTTGTTGTCATGATGTCCGGCCGATCTTGCCCATTTTCCGGCATACTCGGCTTCTAACGCCATTCCCGAACGTTGAAAATAGAACCACTTCAATGCCGCTTTGGAAATTTCCTCGTAGGGTTTCTTTGCTATTACAAGAGGATTCCCAACAAATTCACCACCGCGATAAAGTCGATAGGTTCCAGGAATTTTGATGGAGGAAATATCAAAAACCTGAGTTTCTTCACCGCTGTATTCCCAATCCCAGACAAGGGGCGCGTTCAATTTTAAAACCCGCTTTCCCTGTAAATCATACACTTCCAACGGGTTGGCGTCGTTTCCAGGAATCACAATTTGTTTTTGGGCTTCTGGGGTATAACCTAATTGATTAAAAAGCGGAGCCGCCGTAGCGACCGAGAAAAAAATCCATGGGAATAAACAGGCTTTCATATTTTGAATATAATTATTGGGATTCTGTCCATTTTTTGAATTCCGCGCGAAATGGATACAAATGCGAACTTTCTTTGCGAAAAGAGCTCTTGCCATCCCCTTTCTTCTCCATTATTTTTCTTGCGTCAATTTCTCAGGCAGAAATTGCTTACTCGGCAAATAAAGAAACTCGAAGTCTTGAATCCCTTCTATCGGCCAAGAACTCCCCCGCTTCCTCAATATCGCCGAAATCAAAAGTTGCTCGCTAGCGAACTCACTCAGCATTTTTTACAGAAAAAGGCTCCGACAAAATCGGAGCCTTTCCCAAGGAGATGTTCTAGAGAAACGAAGTTACTTGGTCGCCACAGCGATTTTCGCCATGCCGGTCATGCGTTCGCGGAGCCACGCACCGATGATCTCGGTCGGGTGCTGGCGAATCGCCCTGTTCACTTCGATGAGTCTTTCATTATCCACGCCGGTGTCCTTGCCTGCACCATAGACTTCGCCCAAGTCTTCCTTGGTGATCTGTTTCATAAAGTCTTGAAGCAGAGGAACGCAGCGGTTCGCAAACAGGTAGCAGCCGTATTCGGCGGTGTCGCTGATGACGCGGTTCATTTCATAGAGCTTCTTGCGGGCGATAAGGTTCGCAATCAGCGGAATTTCATGAAGCGTTTCATAGTAGGCACTCATCGGCTTCATGCCAGATGCGGTCATCGTTTCGAACGCCAGCTCGGAACCCGCCTTGAGCATCGCGACCATCAGAACGCCGCGGTCAAAGTATTCCTGTTCCGTGATTTTGGCGTCGCTGGCTGCCGTCTTTTCAAAAGCGGTATTGCCGGTTTCTTCGCGCCAGCGGAGCAAGTCCTTGTCGCCCGCGTCCCAGTCTTTCATCATCGTCGAAGAGAACTCTCCCGAAATGATGTCGTCCTGATGACGGCGATAAAGATCCTTCATGATTTTCTTGAGTTCCACGGAAAGTTCGTAGGCGCGAATCTTCGCCGGGTTGGAAAGGCGATCCATCATATTGGTGATGCCGCCGTGCTTCAGCGCTTCGGAAACGGTTTCCCAGCCATACTGGAGAAGCTTGGCTGCATACGCCGGTTCGATGCCTTCCGAAACCATCTTGTCGAAACCGAGAAGGGTACCAGTCTGCAGCATTCCGCAAAGAATCGTCTGCTCGCCCATCAGGTCGGACTTGACTTCGGCGATAAAGGAGCTTTCGAGAACTCCCGCCCTATCCGCATGAAGGCCTGCGGCATAAGCCTTGGCATAATCCCAGCCCTTTCCTTCCGGATCGTGATCCGCCTGGACGGCAATCAGACAGGGCATACCGAAACCGCGGACATATTCTGCACGGACTTCGGAACCCGGCCCCTTCGGCGCGCACATGATAACCGTGATGTCGTCGCGAATCTGCTGGCCTTCTTCGATGATATTGAAACCGTGGCTGTAAGAAAGGACGGCACCCTTTTTCATGAGCGGCATGATTTGCGGAATCACATTATGGTGCTGCTTGTCCGGTGTGAGGTTCAAAACTAGGTCGGCACTCGGAATCAATTCCTGATAAGTTCCCACCTTGAAACCGTTTTCCGTCGCATTCTTGAAAGAAGCGCGCTTTTCCTGAATCGCCGCTTCGCGGAGGGCGAAAGAAACGTCGAGGCCGCTGTCGCGAAGGTCGAGTCCCTGGTGAAGGCCTTGCGCTCCGCAGCCGATAATGACAATTTTTTTACCTTGAAGTGCTTCGGTTCCGCGAGAGAATTCGGAAGCTTCCATAAAACGGCAATGACCCAATTCCTCAATCTTGGAACGGAGAGGAAGTGTATTGAAGTAGTTCATTTTATCACCTCTAATGTGTTTGCTACCGAGGACAAATGTAGCAAATCCCGCTGAAAATTTCAGGATTCGAAAAGAAAAGGAGGAAGGAAACGCCGAAGAATCCAAGGAAAGGTGCCTTCATGGCGCAGAAAGAACGATTTCGGGGACGGGCCGGCGGATTAAAGGATTCTGGTTCCGGTAGGTAGCCCGAATCCAGGCGGCGGAACGCGTGTTGCGGCTCACATGAAATTCGTCTATCACACCTTTAAAATAATGGGTGACCAGATCCGTCGGGTCGTCCGCCGGGTAAATCAACTTGCCGATGGCAAAAAGGCTGTCGGTGGAACGCGTCGCCGTGCTGCTGCCTATCCGCGGCGAAGAGGAAGCGACTTCCCCATTCACATAGAGCACGGCGCCGTTCGAATCCTGAACAACGGCGAGATGTGTCCATTCTTCGAACGCTTCGGAAGAGTCCATATACCAGTATCTTGCGGAATTGCCGGAGGAATCCAAAAATTTCGTCGGTGTAAATTTCATAGAGCTAGCTCGATGCACTAGAACCCGCGAAATACATCAGGTGGTATTGCGATGCGCCCTTGCGAAGACCACCCGGGACATATCCAGCCCTTCCATTTTAACCCAGACGGAAAAAGTCGCCGAACTCTGGAGGGTCAAATCGAAAGCGCCTGTCGCCGAATTCGGAATCGTCACCGAGCCTTTATTGCCGCTATAATAGAGCGCACCGCCCGCCGCCGCTTCCTCCGCAACGGACACCTCTTCGGGAATACCGTCAAAACCGTTACCAGTCGCATCCCATACCTCCGAATCCCCTTCGTCAAAATGCCAAGCAGCGATAAAGCCGTCCGAAAAGACGTTTTCCAAAGTCCGGGAAGATGCTTCCGCGTTTTCTTCGAACGACAAAAAGAGCGTGTCCACGGCATTTGCGCGCAATTTGCTCACCCGAGCCCAGAAGGCGAAAGTCCCCTTTTCCGCATCGGCATAGGAGAGCGAAAGCGGAAGGGTGTCGCCGCAGAGTACGGCATTCCATGCGCCTTGAAGACGGTCCAAACCACGGAAGTCGTAATCCGAAGAATCCAGACGGATTTCCAGCGGGAAATTGCGCAAGTCTTCGTCCAGGGCGATTCCCGAAGAGGTCATGTCGAGCGGAATGCGGAAACGCAACGAAACGGAATGGAAATGCACGCTTGTGACTGAGTCGGCGACAACCAGAACAGGTTCGTTTACCTCCAGAGAATCGCCGGAATCCGCAACGAAAATCAGCGGGCAAAGCGAATCCGCCGGCAGAGAATCCACAAAAAGATGCCCCTGTTCCACGGTGACCGGGCGGAAAATCGTCGTCCCCGGTACATAAACCACTCCCGTTGTCCCATTTTCAAAATTTCCCGCACCCAAGCGGACGCTTCCCGTATTTTCCAGATAGCCTAGGATATTTGCATTTTCCGCATCTTTTGAAATGCCCATTTGCACCAGCTGTTTTCCCGAAACGGAATCCACGGCTTCCAGGGTAAAAATTTCGGCGGGCGAAGCGGAAAATTCGAAACGGCCCAAGGAATCCGTCCAAGTCGTCCAAAGGGAATCGACGGAATCGCGCCATACAGAAAAATCGTCGGGAACGAGCAGGACGCGCACCCTTGCGGCGACCGCCCCGTCAGCAAAATAAAGAACGCCGGCGATTTCCGGATTCCCAGATTCCGCACTGTTTCCAAGCGATGTCCTCTCGTCGGAACAGCCCGCTCCCCAAAACGCGGCAAGAAGAGCCACGAAAATCCATAACAAGCGATAATTTTTTTTGCCGTATCATCCCATTTACCTAAAGGAAATATACATCCAAAAAAGGGGTGCGCCATAAAAAGAAGAGTCTCTGTTGTCCGTGGACAATGGGAAAGGGATTCTTCAACCCAAAACGCTTCCCCGGAAGGGAAGCGCGGTTTGGAAACTCGGATTTAGTCGATGTCCTTTAAGCAGCGGACGGAGAGGCCGTAGGACTTGTCGGTGCCCCCGGTGGTGTATGCAGTCTTGTAGTCATAATAGATGCTCATATAATAGACTTCATTATCGAAGTTCTCGCTCTCCGAGGAACTCCAAAAGTGGGCCCAGTAGCGTACTCTTGAGAAGTTACCGATACTATCGCGCCAACCCGCCGGAAGAGCGGAAAAACCGTAAGCGTCTGTGCCGTAGCCTTCTCTATACCAGCCGCTTGTAGACTTGAGTGCCTTTCCTGCAATAGAGGTGCCACCAGCAGTTTTAACCAAGGTGTTGAATTCGCTTTTGCTGGGCAAATGCCAGCCATCCGGGCAAACGCCCCGGACCACGGTCGCCGAGCCTGTCGCACACGTCGATCCGAAACCGCAGCCCTTGCCCAAGTTGCCAAATATCGCAGCACTGTCCATCGCAGCGCTCCACAGGTAGATCCTACCGTATTTGGCGCAGGAATCCGCGCTGTTATCGTAACAGAAACTGGAGGCGTTTAGGCTAGACGTCTTTTGATTGTAGGCAAAGTTCAAATTTTTAGCCATCCAAATTTGCTTTCCAATGGAAACAAAAGGATATTCTTGCGAATCCCGAGAATCAACAAAGCTTCCTGAGGATAACCAATTCCCATTTTGACAGAAAAACGCACTATCATTCCCAGCCGCCGCCGTCCCCTCAGTAGAAGACGAGCAAGCTTTTTTGAGATAAATTTCCCGAGCAGTAACCCCAGCGTTCCAACCGCCATAGGTGCATGCGAATCCATTTATCACCGTATCCAAGCGCACCGTAGCCAAACATTCTTTCCCTGTAATCATTTCCTCTTCCGAAGCTTTTCTAAAGTAATAAGAGGTATCAAATACGGTAGAATATTTTCTGCAAAGAAATCCATTATGTACCGAATCCGCCACATCGGCTCTACATACAGAGCCAAATGCAATTTCCGCTTCGCTTGCTTCACGCCATCCCGTGCTGTCGCATGCATATTCATTCATTACGGAATCTATAAGTGCAGCATTGCATATTTTGTTTGTGGCTATTTCTCCTGCAGTTGCAGTCCTCCATCCCGTATTTTCGCAGACGTAGCCATTCATCACAGAATCTAAAATTCCATTTGAGCAAACTCTCCCGGTCGCCTTTTCCGCTTCGCTCGCTTCACGCCACATATTGCAATCTTCGGCGGTCAAATTTCCGGCAAGGAATTTTTCGTAAAGGGCATCGCTTGTCTGGGAACATTTGGTAAGCGCGGCTTGGATGGTTTCGCTGTCGGCGGAAGAATCGACCATCACTTCGCAAACATAACCATTTGCGACAGAGTTAGCAATGGCTGCGGTACAGACCTTCCCGGTCGCGATTTCCGCCGCGCTCGCCGTCACCCATTCGCCGGATTTACAGACCTTGCCCTTCTCCACGGATACGACGTTTTCGGTGGATTCCAGACAGGCGGCGCCCATCTCCACTTCGCCGGACGAGGCTTTCTTCCACTTGCCGTCCAGGCAGAGCTTGCCTTTCAGCACCTGCGCGTTCAGGTTGCCCGTGCAGGGGACGCCGTTGTTGGAGAGGTCGTATTTCGACGCCTTCACCCATGTGGAAGTATCGCAGACGAAGAGGGTGTCGAAGGTCTTCAGGTTGAAGTTCGTTTCCGCTCGAACGCTGTCCTGCATTTTCAAATCGCAGATGCCGAGGAGCGATTTCTTTAAAATTTCCCAAGCAAAACCTCCGTTATTCGCGCATACAAAAAGGCTGTCGCCTTTCTTCAAGTTCGGGTTCGGTTCCGTCCGGATGGAATCCAGCGAGTCCGCGTCGCACTTTCCGAGGCCGCTGGTCATAACGGCAATCCAGTCGTTTTCCGCCGCATGGCACACAAACCAGTTCAGCGTATCGCCGTCCACCTTCTCCGTGCAGAGCTTCCCGGTCGCCGCCTCGCCCGCCGTCGCCTCGCGCCAAATCTTTTTGCTTCCATCGCACACATAGCTCGAGTCGAACGCCGTGGAGTGCAGCCCGAAGAGGCGGTGCGGGTTTTCCTCCTTCACTATCTCGCCTTCATTCTTGTCCGTGCAGTTGCCAAGGCTGGTCGTCGTGTCCTTTTCCCAACCGCCTTCCGTGCAAATGTAGAAGTTCAAAGTGTCACCGTAGAGGGTCGAATCGCAGAGGCGTTTTGTTGCGCTTTCCGCTTCGCTTGCCATTCGGAAAAATTCACCGTCGCATACGTAGAGCGGGAGCGCCTTGTCCGCAGAATCCGCCACAAAAAGCCCGTAATTGCCCGCATCGCAGACGACTCCCGCCGCCTGTTCGATAGAAGAAGCTTCAAGCCAGAGCGAGTCCTTGCAGACATAGGTTTTCACGTTTTCCTTGTCGCTGGAATCCGTCGCGAAGCTCCCATAATTTTTATAGGTGCACAGCGCCTTCGCCGCCAGTTCGGCCTCGCCCGCCTCCCGCCAGAGGTTCCCCGTGCAGACGTAGTGCTTGACTTTCTTCTTGTTCGTGGAGTCGTCCCGGAACTCGCCGTCCAGGCTTTCCACGCAGGCGTTCTTCAGCGCGACTTCCACGTCGGTGGCCGGTCGCCACGCGCTGTCCGCGCAGACCAAGGACTCGCCGTAATTGGCCAGCGCCTTGTGGGTCTCCTTGCGGACCGTTCCCGCCGCCGCCAACGAGTCCGTGCATTCGCCCACTCCCGGAACCGGGTTCCACGCGCCCGATTCGCAGACGTAGGAGCCCTTCATTTCCTCCACGAAGTAAGTGTCGCCCTCGAAGGCCGAAAGGCACTTGCCCAAATCTTCGACGGTTTCGACGGAGCCCTCCTCCTTTTCGCCCTTGTCGGAACCGGAGGAGGAGTCATCGCCACAGGCGGAAAGGATAGCGGTCACTGCGACAAGCACGGCAAACATTTTGAAGGGGATTCTGGACATGGGCAACTCCTCTGTAAAGCTTTCTTTTGTTAGGAAAGATAGGAATCTTACAAAAACGAGTCAAGGCGTTCTCCTCTCCATAATAGACCGATTTTCCGTCCCAAATTCCTCTTTTTCCTGCAAGCAACATTTTACACAAATCGAGGTGGAAAAAACGTCCGCAAAAACGTTTAAAGGAGTTGGACTTTCATTTGGGAAAGTCCACATTTCAACGAGGAAATCCATGAAAGAAAACAACGCTAACGCCCGCGCTGGGCACGACTCCTATTTCCGCTCCGTCTTCAAGGCTCCCGACCGGGCCGCGGAACTTTTGCGCCTCGTCGCCCGCAACAACAGGAGCCTCGCCGAATTTCTGAAGACCGTGGACCTCTCGACCCTCACCGAAATCTCCGAATCCTTCAGCGACACGGAAAGCTTCGGCTACGCGGACCTGGCGTTCACCGTCAGAATCGCAGGCGTCGGATGCGAAAGCAACGATGTAAAAGACGGCGAGAAAACGAAACGCTCCGCTGATCTCTTGGTCGGCATCCTCGAGGAACACAAGTCCTCGAAAGACCCGAATGTGGTGGCGCAGCTCGTCAAGTACTGGTACCACATCATGGTCAAGAATCAAAGGAACATCCCCACCGTCGCCATCGTCTTCTACAACGGCAGGGAACATTGGGAACTGGACGTGCGAACCATGTTCCCTGACTACCCGGAATACTACCACCGCATCGGCCTGCCGTTCGTGCTTGAACTTGTGGACATCGGCGACAGTTTCAGCACAAACGAAATCCGGGACATCTCCCCGAAAATCGCGCTTGCCCTCGTAGCCATGAAATACGTTTTCCACAGCGAGAAAATGCACGCGCACTTGCAGACGGCGATTAAAACTCTCAAGGAGCTTCCGCGCGAAGAAGCGGAAAGTTTTCTCACGCAGACTTTTCTATATTTGAAGAAGCTGCTCCCTAAAGAAGAGAAAGAGGAATTCAAAATGGACTTCATCAAGACATCCGAAGCCTACGGCTACGAGACCATCGCCGACGCCGAAGAGAAGGCCCTCGCCGCAAAATACGAGGAGGGGCGTGATGAAGGCTTCGGGATCGGATTTGAAAAGGGTCGTGACGAAGGTATCGGGATTGGTATGGAAAGGGGACGGGAAGAAGGCGACTTGAATGCCCGCAGGGAAATGGCGAAAGGTTTCCGCGATGTGGGAATTCCTGTAAATATCATTGCCAAGCAGACCGGTTTTTCCGAAGAGGAAATCCGGAATTTGTAATTCACATTTTCAAATCCAAGCCTCGCCTCGAGCGTTTTTTTGTAAATACGAAAAAGCCCGCCTTAAAAAAGGCGGACTCTTTTAGAAATCAGGAGAACTTCGGAAGGAAACATCTACTTGTTCCGCCGGCAAAGCCTTTGCGAACCTTTCGCCGAAGTTCTTGACCGATTACAATACCAATTTACTTAAACTTCTTTGTTCTTTCAAGGAAAAAAAGCGTGTTCCATAGACCACGATAGCATATTCCATGTTGGAAGAAATTTTGTTTGCCGTCCTTTTTCTATTTTTGGCTTGAGGTTTATATGCACATTGGACATTTTGAATACGCCCGGGTCGAAGACGTGAAGCCGCAAGGATTTTATTTAGAAGTAGAAAGCGGAGGACGAGTTCTTTTGCCCGGTTCCAAAGCCCCCGAAGGATTGCAGGAAGGCGACGAATTAGAAGTATTCATTTATGTCGATAACGAAGGCCGTCCAATAGCAACCATACAAAAGCCCTATGCGACCGTCGGCGAGTTTGCCGTTCTGGAAGTCAAGGACGTCAATGAAGTCGGCGCTTTTTTGGACTGGGGCTTGGACAAGGATCTTTTTTTGCCTTACAAGCAGCAACTCGGAAAGCTTCTGCCCGGAGATCGCTGCGTGGTCTATATTTTAGAAGACGAACGCACGGCTCGCATTGTCGCCACGGAAAAAATCAAAGCGTTTATCGACAGGGATACGCGGGATTTGCACATTTCCCAAAAAGTCGATCTGGCGGTCTATGATGTCGCTGAAGATTACGTCGATTTTCTGGTAAACTATCGTTATACGGGTCGATTGCATCTGAATTCTTTCATTCAGGACACTTTTGAAATCGGAGATTGCGGAGTGGGCTACATTCAAAATATCCGCGAAGACGGCGGTCTTTCCATCAGCCTGAAACCTGTGGGCTACCACGCGACGATGGATGCCGCAGACGACATCATTCAAAAGTTGGAAGAGGCTGGCGGTTCTCTTCCCTATTCCGACAACAGCTCTCCCGAAGAAATCCAGCAGGAGTTCGGCGTTTCCAAAAAGGCGTTTAAAAAAATCATCGGCGGACTCTTCCGTCAAGGGCGCATTTTTATCGGGAACGACGGCATCCGTCTTGCACCTAAAAAAGAAAATCGGCGATTTTCCCATCAAAAGCCGCGTAAAAATTTTCGCAAACACCCGTAATCGGAGGAAAGTATGCTTTCGTTAAAAAATGGCGTCAATTTAGGCGGATGGCTTTCTCAATGCGATTATTCAATCCATCGATATGAGACCTTTATTACGGAGAACGATTACAGGCAAATTGCAGCCTGGAATTTCGACCATGTTCGGGTTCCTTTCGACTTTAACCTCATCGAAGACGAGTCCGGAAACGATATTCCCGCCCACTGGAAATATCTGGACAACGCCGTCCGCTGGGGAAAAAAGTTCGGATTGAACGTCATTCTGGATTTGCACAAAACCGCGGGTTATGATTTTAACGATTTCGGAAACAATGAAAAAAATTGCCTATTTGACGACGAAAAATTGCAGGAACGCTTTTTGAATCTGTGGAACAAGGTTTCTAAACGCTATGCCGAAGAATCTCACGTCGTTTTAGAATTGCTGAACGAAGTCACCGATTTGGATTTTATCGAACCATGGAACAAGTTGATTGTCCGGGCGGTTCAAGTCATCCGCCAGAACACCGATGCTCCAATTATCTATGGCGGCGTCTGCTGGAACAGTGCTTCTTTTGTACAAAATCTGGTTGTGCCTCCGTCCCAAAACATCATCTACACGTTTCATTTGTATGAACCGCTTTTGTTCACGCATCAGAAAGCCGGCTGGGTAGAAGCCCTCAAAGATTCGCCGAGCATTCCTTTTACAGAAAACATTCAGTTCTTCCGTGAAAAGTCCAGAGACCTCGGTTATATGGGCGAAAACATTTTGAAGGCAAAATCCTCCCGAATGGGAACAGAATTTTTTGAAGATTTTTTGCAAAATGCGTTGGCCGCGGCAAAGGCGAACGGCGTTCCGCTCTATTGCGGAGAATTCGGCGTTATCGACAAAGCCGATCCCCAAGAAACGGTCAAATGGTTCCGCGACGTTTTGAACGTTTTTGACAAACACGATATCGGACACGCCATTTGGAGCTACAAGGACATGGATTTCGGTTTGACAAGCGCGCACTACGAACTGCTTCGCCGGTATCTTTTTTCAAGACGATAACCTTTTTTAACGTCAAATGACGCGTCTTCTGACCGTCCTTACTTTCAGTTACTTCACTTCATTAAATCCCAAATACGAACTGAATCCTAGCATATACATTGCTAGAGTTAAATTCACATCTTCGTCTCCGGCTTTGTAAAACTCTGAATGTAGCCGTTTTGTATAATCACTAGAAACGATTTATTTTGAACCTTCTTACAAAAAGAAATCCCCCGCCATAAAATGACAGGGGATTTCTTTTAAAATAGAGGGTTTTTTAGGACTTACACCGTCGTGTTCTGGCTCATGGCTTCGTAATACGCAAAGCGTGCGTCCACTTCCTTTTGCAGGTCGTCGGCCAACTGTGCGGCGACTTCCGGCTTGGTGCGGGTCAAAGCCTTGAAGCGGTTCTCGGTGTAGATGTATTCCTTCACCGGAATGGTCGGCTTCTTGGAATCGAGGATCAGCGGGGCCTTGCCTTCTGCGGCGAGTGCCGGGTTGTAACGCAAAAGCGTCCAGTAGCCGGAATCCACCGCCATCTTCTGGTGAGCGAGCTGGTTGTTCAAATCGAAACCATGGTTGATGCACGGACAATAGGCGATGATGAGCGAAGGACCGTCATGCGCTTCCGCTTCTTGGAAGACCTTCAGCGTTTGCGCATCGTTTGCACCGATGGCCACGCGACCCACATAAACGTTCTTGTAGCTCATTGCAATAAGTCCCAAGTCCTTTTTACCGGCGCGCTTTCCTGCAGCGGCAAAGAGGGCGACTGCGCCACGGTTTGTCGATTTGGAAGCCTGTCCTCCCGTATTGGAATACACTTCGGTGTCGAGCACGAGGATATTGACATTTTCTCCGGTTGCCATCACATGGTCGAGTCCACCGTAGCCGATATCATAAGCCCAGCCGTCGCCTCCGATAATCCATACGGATTTTTTGACCAGATAGTCGGCGAATTCGTCCGCCAATGTTTTGGCATCGTCGCTGCCGATTTTCTGAAGTTCCGCCTTCAACTTGGCGACATTTTCACGCTGAGCCTGGATGCCGGCTTCGTCTTTTTGCTCCTGCGTTTTCAATGCGTTAACGAGGTCGGCAGGAAGCTTGTCTGCGAGGGAGTCCAAAAGATCCACCGCCTGTTTTGCATGCTTGGAAACGCCGAGGCGCAAGCCTAAACCAAATTCGGCATTGTCTTCAAAGAGGCTGTTCGCCCAAGCAGGGCCGCGTCCGTCCTTGTTCTTTGCCCAAGGAGTCGTCGGGAGATTGCCGCCGTAGATGGAAGAGCAGCCTGTCGCATTTGCGACGACCATGCGGTCACCGAAAAGCTGGCTTACCAAACGGACGTAAGGCGTTTCGCCGCAGCCCGCGCAAGAACCGCTAAATTCAAAGAGCGGTTCCAGAAGCATCGCCTGCTTGACCAGATTCTTATTGACCTGGGTGCGGTCAAATTCCGGGAGATCCACAAAGAAGTCCCAGCACTTGCCTTCCTGCACTTTAATGGGAGCCTGCGGAACCATATTGATGGCTTTCTTGGTTTCGTCGGTTTTGTCCTTGCCGATGCAAGCCTGCGTGCAAACGCCGCAGCCCGTACAGTCGTAACTGGAAACGGAAAGAGTGAACATCGGCTTTTCGGAACCCGCAAGCTTGTAGCCCTTTGCCGCCACGGATTTGAATCCTTCTGGCGCATTGGCGAGTGCGGATTCGTCCACAACTTTGATACGGATCGCTGCATGCGGGCAGACCATCGCACACTTGCCGCACTGTACACAGACGTCCGGATTCCAGCTAGGAATCGCCAAAGCGAGGTCGCGCTTTTCATATTTGGTCGTGCCCGTCGGGAACACGCCATCAACCGGCATTTTCGAGACGGGCAGTTTTTCGCCGTTGCCGCGGATGATTTCCGCAGTGACTTCGTTCACGAACTGCGGGGCGTCGCCGTGAATGGCTTCGCGGAACTCCGTTTTGCTCGTTACCGCATTCGGCACTTTGACTTCGTGGAGGTTCGCGAGAGAGGCGTCGATTGCGTCCCAGTTTTTCTGAACGACTTCCATGCCTTTCTTGGCATAGGTCTTTTCCGCATACTTCTTGATGTATTTGATGGCGGTATCTGCATCCAAAACGTTGCCGAGCTTGCTGAAGAAGCAAGTCTGCATGACGGTATTGATCCGGCGTCCCATTCCCGTTTTCGCAGCGACGGCATAGGCATCAATGACATACACCTTGAGATGCTTGGCAATAATCGCTTCTTGTACGGGGCGAGGGAAAGTGTCCCACACGGTTTCAGCAGAATGCGGCGTGTTCACGAGGAATGTCGCCCCATCCTTCGCATATTTCAGCATATCGACCGATTCCAAATGCGGCGTGTGATGGCAAGCCACAAAGTCCGCCTGATTTTCTTCAATGAGATAAGGCGCGTCGATAATGGACTTTCCAAAACGCAAGTGCGAAGTCGTCATGGAGCCGGACTTTTTGGAGTCGTAAACGAAATAGCCCTGCGCATAATTGTCAGTCTCGTTGCCGATAATCTTGATGGAGTTCTTGTTGGCGCCGACAGTGCCATCGGAACCCAGACCAAAGAACATCGCCTGGAAGAAGTCGCTTTCGAGCTTGAAATTCGGATCGACATCCAAACTAGTGTGGCAAACGTCATCGTTGATGCCCACCGTGAAGCGGGTTTTCGGGGAAGCCTTGGCGAGTTCGTCAAAAATCGCTTTGACCATCGCCGGCGTAAATTCCTTGGAAGAAAGGCCGTAACGCCCGCCGATAATCGACGGAAGCGCAATTTCGCCTTTCATCGCTGCACCGGAAATCGCCGTGATCACATCTTCGAGAAGCGGCTCGCCTGCGGAACCCGGTTCCTTGGAACGGTCGAGGACGGCAATTTTCTTTGCGGTTTTAGGCAGAGCGGCGACAAGCTGTTCCGAGGGGAACGGACGATACAGGCGCACAATCAGCACGCCGAGCTTTTCACCCTTCTTATTCAGATAGGCGACCGTATCCTTGATGGTGGAAGCGGCCGAGCCCATCACGACGATGACGCGTTCCGCATCGGCGGCCCCGACATAATCCACCAGATGATACTGGCGACCGGTAAAGCTCGCCACTTTGTCCATATATTTTTGGACGATTGCCGGATACGCTTCGTAATATTTATTGACCGTTTCGCGACCCTGGAAATAGACGTCCGGGTTCTGGGCTGTTCCGCGCATGGTCGGACGATCCGGAGTCAGCGCGCGTTCGCGGCAAGCCTTGACATATTTTTCATCAATGACCTGACGAATGACGCCGTCTTCGAGAGATTCGATTTTCATCACTTCGTGCGAAGTACGGAAACCGTCAAAGAAATGCATCGTCGGGATTCTGCCTTCCAGAGTGGAAGCGTGGGCGACGAGCGCCAAGTCCTGGCATTCCTGTACGGAAGAAGAGCTCAGCATGGCAAAGCCCGTCTGGCGGCAGGCCATCACGTCGGAATGGTCGCCAAAAATAGAAAGGCCCTGCGCGGCAAGCGAGCGGGCTGTTACATGGAAAACCGTCGGGGTGAGTTCACCCGCAATCTTGTACATATTCGGAATCATCAGGAGAAGGCCCTGAGATGCCGTAAAGGTGGTCGTCAAAGCTCCCGCCTGAAGTGCTCCGTGCACCGTTCCTGCGGCACCGCCTTCGGACTGCATTTCGAACACGCGGGGAACTTGGCCCCAGATATTCTTTTTACCTGCCGCACTCCAGTTGTCCGCATGCTCGGCCATCGGGCTAGACGGGGTAATCGGATAGATAGCGGCGACTTCGCTTACTTGAAAAGCTACGTTGGCGGTGGCTTCGTTACCGTCAACGGCAATCATCTTTTTTGCCATAGGTAGGATACTCCAAAAATTAAGTAAACATCTCAACGCATCGTTTTCGAGATATTCTGGGCATAAAACTACATTTTATTCGACGCTAAATGCGGGAAAAAATCAAAAAAAAGGATAAAAGAACTTTTCCTGCGACTTGGATAGCTGACAAAAACGGCAAGAAAAGAGGTGAAACCGCCCAAAGCAAAGCACTTGCTGTTTTAAAAAGCCCATATTAAATCCGGATTTTATTAGGCGGATTTTCGTCGCTAACGCGACTTAGGTTTGTAGTTTAACTTGCGTATAAATATACTCTAAAGGGGTCATAAAGTCAAGCCTTTTTCGAGGCCTGTTGTTCAGTTTATCCTGTATCCAGCGAACTTTCCGGGGAGAGATTCCCTTGAACGACTCCTTCTTGGGAAGATATTGGCGTATTAGACCGTTCATGTTCTCGTTGGCACCGCGCTCCCAGGAGTGGTACGGGTTCGCAAAGTAGTAATCCGCCTTCATAGCTTTCGCTATTTCTGCGTGACAGGCGAACTCCTTCCCGTTGTCCGAAGTGATTGTGAGAATCTTGACTTCGAACGTTTTCTCAAAGTCCTTCAGCGCCCTCACAAGCGTTCTCTTCAGGTCTTTCGCGTTCTTCGTCGGAAGATACCTTATCAGGCTGTAATTCGTCATCCTGTCGTTGATCGTGAGCAGGTTCGCGTCATGGTCCGCGCTGTTTATCAGGTCTATCTCGATGTCGCCTACGCGTGATTTCTCGTCCACGATTGCCGGACGTTCCTCGATGGGCACGCGGCCTACAATCTGGCCTCTCTTGTCCTTCTTCTCCCCGCGCTTACGGTATGGTTTCTTGCCGTGCCGCAAGTGCTTCTTCAGGTCCTCGTCCTTGTTCACATGCCTGTATATCGTGGCGACGCTAGGGACACCCATCCCATCGAGTTTCGCGCGTCCGTTCACCTGTTCGGGAGAGTAGTCTTCCTTGATTTTCCCGTCCACGATTTTCCAGTCGTCCTCGTCGTAGTCGTAATGCAGGTGACTTGTCGCGGCAAGGAGGTCTGCCCGTTCCTGCGACTTGACCGGGTCGTAATGCTGGCGGCCGCCGCCCCTGTTTAGTTCCCTGTAGATTGTGGATTTGTGGACCTTCAGCTGCAAGGCTATGTTTTTCGGGGGGATCTTTGCCGCATTGAGCGCTCGTATTTCGTATCTTTGTGCTTGGTTGAGACTCACCGCCATGTCCTTTTTTGGTAGAATCGGCAAGGTAGAAAAGTTTCGGCCAGGTTCCCCAGGGGCTAGCCCTAGGGAACTTTTTTTCTTCCCGATTCAACCTATATCAGTCGCATTGACGGTGAAAATTCGCGTTATATTGGCAAAACGGAGAACAACAAAAATGAAGGATTTTGCAAGAGAATACCACGCCAAACACCTGGGCAACTGCGCAATGTCCGTTGCCGCCGCCTGGCTGAACGCCCATGAAAGCGACCCTTCCGAAGTCGAAAAATTTAAAACCTGCGGTGCGGGGCGTGCTCCCGACGGCCTGTGCGGAGCACTTTACGCCGCCACGCAATTCATGCCCGAAAAAAAGGATGCCATTGTTCAGGAATTCAGCCGGGTTGCCCAAGGAACTCTTTGCAAGGAGATTCGCAGCAAGACCAATATGACCTGCAATGACCGGGTCGCCCTTGCCGCCGAAATCCTTTCGCATCTCGAAGAAAAATAACCTGTTCGATTTGCTCGATTTTCACATTCACATCGCGCGACTTCCCCGCCCGGAAGAAATTTCCCGAGCGCTCGTTCGTCGTGGCTATAAGGCTGTTCTTGTCGCCTGCGAGCCCTGGGAATGGGAAAGAATCGAAGCTTTGCTTCCTCTATGGAAAGATTCGGCGATTCCCTGTTTTGGCATACACCCGATGATCGCTGCGAATTTGAATCGGGAAGAACTTGCCGCCTTGCGCTCCCTGCTGCACAAATACCCGCAGGCCTTTGTCGGGGAATGCGGACTGGACAAGCGTTTCCCCGGCTATGCGCCCGGAGAAATCCAAGAAAGCGTATTTCAAACCCAAGCGGAAATGGCTCTGGAAATGCAACGCCCGCTGATGCTCCACTCGGTCGGCGATTCGCGTCGCCTTTTGAAAATTCTCGAAGGAGCTGGATTTTCGCCAACTTGCGGGCAGCCGATTTTTCACCGATTTTCTGGCGATGCGGAAATCGTCAAACGGGCGATGGCGTTGAATGCGCTATTTTCCTTGCATTTAGACAGTTTTCGCAAAAAATCCTTTTGTCGCGCGCTCCCGCTCATCCCGGCAGAGAGAATCCGCTTTGAAACCGACGCCGACGAAAGTTTTTTGATGCCCAGCCCCGAAGCCCTGGAAAGCAACTTGCAGGAATGCGTTCGGCGTTTTGAATGGCTAAAAATGGAACGAGATTCCGAAAACCTCTGAATTCGTTTAGATATTCGCGAAATTTGCCTCTTTTTAATTTCGGCAACGCTGAAAAACTTTTCTTCTTCTGTTTTGGCGATGAAAAGCGCTTTTAAAGCAAACGCTCCTCCGAACGAATTAAACGCAAAGACAAAATTGTACCGCCAAAATTCACGAAATTTGGGCTTTTTCGCTGTTTTTTTGATAGATTTAGGGTATGCCAACGGAAATTTTGCAACCGACACAAGAACATATTATTCATGTGCTGATGAAAAAGAACCCCGCCCTTGACGAGGGAATGCTTCGGAATGCCGTAGCGTTTATATCCGATGCGCACAAGGGACAATTTCGCAAAAGTGGAATGCCCTACACGGAACATCCCTACGAAGTCGCCAAAATCATAGCCGAAATGAAACTCGACACCTCTTCGGTACTTGCGGGATTATTGCACGATGTCGTCGAAGACACTCCGCACACTCTTGAAGAAATCAAATCCCGATTTGGCGAAGACGCCGCCTTTATGGTAGATGCCGTAACAAAAATTTCCGCCGTGCAAAAGCAGGGAAATAAAATCGAGCAGAAGGCGGAAACCTATCGCAAATTCATCAGCGCGATGGCAAAGGACCCGCGGGTCATCATGATTAAAATTGCGGACCGCCTGCACAATATGCGGACCCTGCAATACATGAAACCCGAGAAGCGCAAAATTATCGCCCAGGAAACCCTCGACATCTACACGCCGCTCACCCACCGTTTTGGACTTTACCAGTTCAAATCCGAATTGGAAGACTTGGCTTTTAAATACCTGAATCCGGTCGAATACAAGCGGGTCGTCGATCACCTTCTTTCTACAAAGGAAGAGCGCGAACGCTATATCAAATCGGTGGTGGGCCCGCTCCAGATCAAAATGGCGTTGGAAGATTTTGACTGCGTTATCCAAGGGCGCACCAAGAACATCTACAGCATCTACGGGAAAACCCTGAGCCGCAACTGCTCGCTGGATGAAATTTTTGACATTTTCGCCATTCGCATTATTGTAGAAACCATTCCCGAATGCTATCAGGCACTCGGTTACGTGCACAATCTCTGGACGCCCCTGCAAGGGCTTTTCAAGGACTACATCGCAACGCCGAAACCGAATCTTTACCAGAGTATTCATACGACGGTCATCGGGCCGGAAAATAAAATGGTCGAAGTGCAAATCCGCACGAAGGACATGGACTTGACCGCTGAAAAGGGCTTTGCGGCGCATTGGGCTTACAAGCTCGAGACGCAGAGAAGCGGTGAAGAGCTCGAATGGATCGACCGTCTTGCCAAATTACAGGCGGAAATTCCGGATTCCGTGGAATATCTGAACTTTTTGCGCGTCGATTTGAAAAACGAAGGCGTTACCGTATTCACTCCGAAAGGCGACTCCATTGAACTTCCTGAAGGGAGTACGATTCTCGACTTTGCCTTTGCCGTTCACACGGAACTCGGATTGCATTGTGTAGGCGCCCGCATCAACAACGACGTCATCAACGCCACCAAAGTCGTCCCCAATGGCGCGACCATCCAGGTGCTGACCAACCACAATCAGAGCCCGCTTCCGGAATGGCTGGAAATCGTCCGCACCGAAAAAGCGAAACAGGAACTCCGCCGCTGGATGCGCACAAGCATCGCCAAGGAAGCGCAAACCCTCGGCAAGGAGCTGTGGCAGCGGGAATTGCGGGTTTTCAAAATCCAGAAGCACGAAGAACAGCCGAAACCCGAAGAAATCTGCGAATTTTTCAAAGTAAAGAATATCGAGGAATTTTATGACAGGCTTGGACTCGGCAATATGGAACTTTCCGAGCTTGCCCGCTTCATTCAAAAAATCCACCCGGAAAAATTCCAGGAAGCCGATCCGGAATCGCCCGTGAAACTTTTCGTGACCAACCAGGCGGATGAATCCCAGCTGCCCGTGGAAGTCGGCAATGAATCGAGCCTTCTTATCCACTTTGCCAGTTGCTGTTCCCCGATTCCCGGAGAGCCGATTGTCGGAGCGCTGATGCCGAAACACGGCATTGAAGTCCACCGTAAAGACTGCACGCGTCTTTTGAACATCCCCGAAACCCGCCGGATTTCCATGGAATGGAACAGCGATTCCAAAAAGGAGTTTTCTGTGCATTTAAAAGTGGACACCGATGACCGCAAGGGCATTACTGCCGAAATTTTGGACGAAATGAACAAGGCGAAGGTTTTTATTGAGCGGATGAGCGTCGTTTCTGCCAAAAAGGCAGGACGGATTCGTCTTGTTTTCCGCATTGCCCGCCGGGACATTTTGGAACGCCTGATGGAATCCCTCCGCAAAATTTCAGGAGTTCGCGAGGTAACACGCCTATGATGACACTCACCCATCCCGTTGAAGACCAGACCGTCCGCAATCGGGCGTTCAACTGCCGAATGCGCAACCGCCGATACGAGGAAGTTTTTTACGCTTTCTGCGCGCTCTCCCCTTTGATGACGCAGACCAATGTGAGCGATCGACGCGAATGGTTTGCCGCCATCGGTGAAAAAATCGCCGTTTGTGAAACGACGCTCGAAGCCTGTCTGGAATATGCGCAGGCTTCCGTCTTTTTTGGCAAGCTTGAAAAAATCGGGCACTACTCCTCGGAAAATCCCCGCGGCATTTTGCAAGAAGAGCTGCTGCTCGTGTATTTTTTGAGCGAGTTGCAGGCGACGACGCGCTACCTGCTTTCCCGCATCGAAATGGATAAAGAACTGCAGAATATGGATTCCGAAATGGAAGCCAACAAGAACGGGGCCTACGTTTTCGGATTCATTTCCAATATGCATAAAAATCTGAACGCCTTGAACCTCGCGACGGAAAAGGAATTTCGCGATTTGCACTCGCACATTAAAACGCGTTTTGAAATCGGGAACGAACTTTTCGGCATTTTGCAAGAAGTGCAGCATTTCTATTAATCGAAGGTGATCATGCAGCT
This sequence comes from Fibrobacter sp. UWS1, assembly GCF_002300445.1. Lineage (NCBI taxonomy): Bacteria > Pseudomonadati > Fibrobacterota > Fibrobacteria > Fibrobacterales > Fibrobacteraceae > Fibrobacter > Fibrobacter sp. UWS1. Next base: position 109,248 of record NZ_NSGW01000001.1, on the reverse strand, counting down.
TTCCGAATACTTCATCCTCATTTTCTTCCTTTTTCTAGGAATTGTCGTCGCCGGTGGAGCCGTCATTTTCGGCAAGATTCTAGGGCCGAAATCCAAGGAAACCAAAAATAAATTTGCGCCTTATGAATGCGGAATGCAAACCGTCGGGAACGCGCGAATCCAATTCAAAGTCGGCTACTATCTTTTTGCGCTCCTGTTTTTGATTTTCGATATCGAAGCGCTTTTTCTGTTTCCCGTTCTTGTCCACTTCAAGGCGATTGTCGGCGGGGAAACCATCCTTTCGCCTGTCATCGTCGCCATCGACCTCGTCGTATTTTTGGCGATACTCGTCTGCGGACTTGCCTACGCTTGGAATAAAGGAATCCTCAAATGGGAATAATCAATTACTTGCCCAAAATTCTCGACCCGGTTCCCGGCGGAAAAAAAATCGTGGACGCCCTAGACTATGTAGTGAACTGGGCGCACGCCAATTCCCTTTGGCCTTTGACCTACGGCACCAGCTGCTGCGCCATTGAAATGATGTCCGCATCCATGGCCCGCTACGATATTGCCAGGTTCGGCTCCGAAGTTTTCCGCGCTTCCCCACGGCAAGCGGATCTTTTTATTTTGGCCGGAACGATTACAGAAAGAATGGCTCCCGCCATCCAGATGCTCTGGGAGCAAATTCCGGGCCCCAAATACGCTATCGGCATGGGAGCGTGTACCATTTCGGGTGGACCTTTTTATTACAACAATTACTCCGTCGTCCGCGGCGCGGCCAGCATCATTCCCGTTGACGTTTTTATTCCCGGATGTCCGCCCAGACCGGAAGCGCTTTTCCATGGACTTTTAAAGCTCCGGGAAAAAATTCGACAGGAAACCTACCGTCACCCGTGGCACGAAGGCGACATCGATTCCACGGATCTGAGGAACCGTTTTGCCGAAGCAAAGAAAGCCTGGGAGGCTTTGGAAAAAATCAAGGACGAGGAAATGGCGGAAGCCCGGACGCATTTCAAAGAGCGGAATCCCGATTACAAATCCGGCTATCGTCCGACCCGCATCGTAAAGGAAACCTTTCCGGAAGTTTCCTACCGGGCAAGAAAACAGCAAGGACTTTCGCAAAAAGAACTTTTTGGCATTGCGCAGGAGAAATTCCAAGGCGTTTCGCTTTACGGGCTGGAAGTTTCGGACGAGGCTTTTGCCGCCATGGAATCCGATACGCCGCTGGATATTCTGGTTTCCAGAGAAGACTATTTGGCTTTCGCCGAATTTTTGAAAAACGATCCGAGAACGCAGATGGATTATCTGATTGACGTGACCGCCGTCGATTGGAAGGACCACTTCGATTTGATCGCCCAGCTGATGAGTTCAGAAAAAGGCCATAAGATTTTTCTGCGCCTTTCGCTTCCAAAGGACGATTCCATTCCCGAAGAGAAACGGGCGAAGAGTATTTTGGCTTCCGCTCCGTCGCTTTCCAAGCTGTATTTAGGGGCGAACTGGAAAGAACGCGAAGTCTTTGATATGTTCGGCATCGCCTTTGAAGGGCACGACGACCTGCGCCGGATTTTTTTGGACGAAGATTTTCCGGGCTATCCTCTTCGCAAGGATTTTACGCACCCGCACATCATTTCGAGGGAGGGCTAAATGGAAGAACTATTCAACCTTCCCGGATTCAAGGAAGTTTTCAAGGACCCGAACAGCGAAGAATTTATTGTGAACATGGGTCCGCAGCATCCCAGCACGCATGGGGCTTTGCGTTTGCAGCTGCGTCTGGACGGCGAAAACATCATCGAGGTCGTGCCGCATCTGGGCTACATCCATCGGGGACTCGAAAAACAGGCGGAAAGCCAAAATTATCTGCAATACATTCACCTTTCCGACCGGCAGGATTACCTGACCGCAATCCAAAATAATCTGGGAGTCTGTCTGGCTTTGGAAAAGGGGATGCAGATTGGAGTTCCCGAACGGGGCGAGTACATTCGGGTGATGATGGCGGAACTCGGGCGTATTGCGTCGCATCTGGTTTTCTACGGCTGCTTCGGCGGCGATTTGGGCGGCCAGACGCCTCTAATCTACGGCTTTAAAGAACGGGAAATGATCCACGATATTTTCGACGAGCAGACCGGTTCCCGCCTGACGACCAACTTTTTCCGACCGGGCGGTTCCCGCTACGACGTGACGGATACGTTCATTCCCAGGGTCAAGGATTTTCTGGAAAAGCTGAAGCCCGCTATGGAAGATTACGAAAGGCTGCTCAGCACGAATCTGGTTGTTCTGGAGCGCACACAGGGAATTGGCGTGCTTTCCAAAAAGGACGCGCTTGCATTCGGATGTTCCGGTCCTGTCGCCCGCGCTTCGGGAGTAAATTACGACGTCCGCAAAAACGACCCTTATGGCATTTACGACACATTCGACTTCCAAGTGCCGATTCGTACCGAAGGTGACTGCTACGCCCGTTACCAGGTGCGCATCGCCGAAATCCACGAGTCGATGAAGATTCTGGAGCAGTGCATTTCCCGCTTTCCCGATGGGCCGTGGCGCAGTAAGGAAAAGCCCGTTCGACTTCCGGCGGGCAGCTATTATGCGGCTAGCGAAACGGCGAAGGGACTCTATGCGACCTATGTGGTTGCCACTTCCGGAGACAAGCCTTACCGCATCCATACGCGCGGTCCTAGCTTTGCGAATCTTTCCGCTTTAAACACGATGGTCAAAGGGCATAAAGTAGCAGACCTGGTGGCCGTCATGGCGACCCTCGACCCCGTTATTCCCGAAATCGATAGGTAAACGATGACACCGTCTATTACAAATCCGATTGGCGACTTTGTTCGGGCGAACATTCCCATTCCGGAACTCGCCTACCTGATTAACGCCCTGCTGTGTATCTGCGCAATTTGCACGGTGGCTTTTGGAAGCGCAATGGTGCTGGTTTACATGGAACGCAAGGTATGCGCCCACGTCCAATGCCGTTTGGGTCCCATGCGACTCGGCTTTCACGGCTGCATCCAGACTGTCGCCGATACGATCAAGCTCATTTTCAAAGAGGTCTATGCTCCCGGCGGCGCGGACAAGATTCTTTACTACATGGCTCCGATGGTCATTCTCGTTGCGCCCTTTATGGCTCTCACGATGATTCCTTTTGGCCCGTCCCTGCAAGTCGCCGACATTCCCGTCGCCGTTCCGCTGATCATTGCGGTAAACGGTTTCGGCATTTTGGGAATTCTGCTTGGCGGCTGGTCGTCGAACAACAAATATTCCCTTTTGGGTTCGCTCCGTTCCGGAGCCCAGATGATAAGCTATGAAATTTCGTATTCCCTCGTCCTTCTCTTTATTGTGATGCTCGCCGGTTCCGCAAGCCTTCGCGATATTACGCTAAGCCAGCAAGGAACCCTTATCGACTGGTGGATTTTCAAAGCACCCGTCATCGGGATTATCGCTTTTGTCATGTTCCTCATCAGCTCTTCCGCGGAACTGAACCGCGCGCCTTTTGACATCGTCGAAGCCGAACAGGAATTGACCGGCGGCTACCACACGGAATACAATGGCACCGCTTTTGCCATGTTCTACCTCGCCGAATACATCAACCTGGTGACGACTTCCTCTTTGGCGACTGTCTTTTTCTTTGGCGGGTATCTGCCTCCCTGCATCGGAATCGCCGCTATCGATAGCATTTTGAACATGGTTCCCGGCGTCGTCTGGTTCTTTGCCAAAGTCGTCGTGATGATTTGGATTTACATGATGCTCCGTTGGACATTCGTGCGCCCGCGCGTGGACCAGCTGATGAGTCTGGAATGGAAATTCCTCTTGCCCGTGAATCTGATTCTTCTGGTTCTCGGGGCAGTCTTCATCTCTTTCGGATGGATTATCAAATGAACCGCTATTTTAAACGCATTCTCCAGTCCGCCAGTTTTTTCAAAGGGCTTTCCGTCACCCTGAAATATTTTTTTCAACCCAAGCGGATTGTGACCGAACAATATCCGGAAAACAGGGACTCTCTCCGCATGTATTCCCGTTTCCGTGGACGGTTGGAAATGATTGAGGATGAAAACGGCGAGAACAAGTGCACCGCCTGTGGGATGTGCGAAAGGAATTGCCCGAACGGAAGCATCAGCGTTTTACCGACGAAGAATATCGCCGGGAAAAAAGTTCTCGGGCGTTATATTTATCGGCTGGACACCTGCACGCAATGCGGACTTTGCGTCGAAAGTTGCCCATTTGGCGCGATTCGTATGAATCAGGAATTTGAACTCGCCGAATTTGACCGCAGCCGTTTTGAAATGAAATTGAACCAGAAGGAGGGGCGAGCATGAGTCTTATTTCCGACGCGCTCTTTTCGGACATCGTTTTTTATGTGGTCGCCGCCGCGATGATTCTTTCGGCAATTATCACGATTACGGCAAAAAACCTGTTGCAGAGCGCCGTGTTTCTGATTGTTTCCTTTATCGGAACGGCGATTCTCTATTTGATGCTCCATGCGGAATTTATCGCGATGGCGCAAATTATGGTTTATGCGGGAGGCGTCGTCATCTTTGTGATATTCACCATCCTTTTGACAAGCCATCTGGGAGAGGCGACGCTGAATATCAAACTGCCAAGAAATTTTATCGCCCTCGCTATCGCTGGCGGACTTCTGTTCACCGTGGTTCGTTTTTTGCTAAAAGCGAAAGACATCCAGACCGCTTTGCCGGGTGCCCATAGTGATTACGCATCCCTTCCGCAGCTTGCCTTGCGCCTGCTCTCCTCGGATCCTTCCGGTTTTTTGATTCCTTTTGAACTCGTGAGCTTTATTTTATTGGTGACACTCATCTGCGCCATTACCATTGCGCGTAAACTCAAGGGGGAAGAATGACCCTCGAAAACTGTCTGATACTTTCCTTTATTCTTTTCGCTATCGGCATCTGCGGCGTGCTTCGCCAGCGGCACATGGTCGGCATGCTGATTTCGATTGAAATCATGCTCAATGCGGCGAATATGAATTTCATTTCTTTTGCGTATTTCAAGGCTGCGGATGCCACTGCCGGAGCCGTGTTCAGCATTTTTGTCATCGCGCTCACCGCCTGCGAAATGGCGATTGCTTTGGCGATCGTCGTCAGCATGTACCGTCGCCATCACAGTTTGGACGTCAACCAATTGAGGGATCTCCATGAATGAATTTCTGATTTCCCATAGTTACTGGATTCTCCTTTTTCCGTTGATCGGGTTTCTGGTGAACGGTTTGATTCTTGCCAAAAATCACCGCAAGGCGGCAGGAACTCTTTCCGTCGTCCTTTCGGGGTTTTCAATGCTCTATGCGATCGCCTTGGTCGTCGCCTATTTCGCCGGAAACGCACCGCAGGCGATTGTCGCTTGGAAATTTCCCTTTCTCGCATTTTCTAAAACCCTGATTGCCGAAGCCGCCTTTTTGCTGGATCCGCTTTCGGCCATGATGGTTTTTGTCGTGACCGTCATCGCTTTCTTTGTGAACATTTACAGCCTGGGCTATATGCGCGAGGATCGGGCGGAAGGGCGATTCTTTGCGCTGCTTTCCTTTTTCACGTTTTCCATGCTCGGCCTTGTGGTTGCGACGGGGCTTTTCCAGATGTATTTCTTTTGGGAACTGGTCGGCATCGCAAGCTATTTGCTCATCGGTTTTTGGTATGAACGTCCCCGTGCCGTGGCCGCGTCAAAGCAAGCGTTTATTGTGACCCGCTTTGCGGACAGCTTTTTTCTGCTGGGCATTGTCATTGTAACTTATGTCGTCAAATCGTTCCATTTCGGCGTGCTGAATATCGTCCAGCCCGAAATGATGACGGGAACTATTTCCCTTGGATTCTGGGATGTTTCCGCCCGGGACGCCCTTCTCTTCGGTTCCGTTCTGATTTTTATCGGCGGCTGGGGAAAGAGCGCCATGTTCCCCTTGCACATCTGGCTTCCGAACGCCATGGAAGGTCCGACACCTGTTTCCTCCATCATCCATTCCGCAACGATGGTTGTCGCCGGTGTTTATCTGGTCGCGAGGATGTTCCCGTTTTTTGCCTCTTGCGAAGGCACACTGGAAATTGTCGGCACCGTCGGAGCGTTCACGGCGATTTTTGCAGCGGTTATCGCATGCACGCAAAAAGATATCAAGCGGATTCTCGCCTACTCGACCCTTTCGCAACTCGGCTATATGATGTTCGGGCTTGGAGTTTCGGCAACCGCAGCGGCGAGCTTCCACGTTTTCAATCACGCCTTTTTCAAGTGTATGCTCTTCCTGGTCGCCGGCTCCCTGATCCACCAAGTGGAAACGAACGATTTGGACAAAATGGGCGGACTCCGCAAAAAAATGCCGTTCACTTATATCGCCGCCCTCATCGCGTGCCTTTCCATTTCGGGCATTCCGCCGTTTTCGGGATTCTTCTCCAAAGATGAAATCCTTTCGGGCGCAATCGCCTCCGGCCATCCGTTTATTTTTGCGGTCGGCTTTGTCACCAGCGCGCTGACGGCTTTCTACATGTTCCGCTTTTTCTTCCTCGCTTTCCACGGGAAGCCTCGCGCTGACCTTTCCCACGCGAAGGAGGATTTCGCAATGACCTTGCCTATCGTGTGTCTTGCCGTTCCATCGTTTTTCAGCGGATTCCTTTGCCGCGGGCTCTTTGAAAAATTCTTCGACAGTTCCGCGGCGCACCTACCGGAAACCGCCTCCTCTTTGACTCCCTACGTTCCTTATCTGGCAACCGGAGCCGGCATTTTGGGAATCACCGTGGCATGGGTCCTTTACGCCAGCCCGAAAACGAATATCTCCCGTGCGCTGGATTCCACAAACCGGTCCGCGCTTTACAAAACCGTCTATCACAAGTTCTACTTCGACGAAGGCTATTACGCATTCACCCGCCAGTTTATTTTCCGGGGAGTCGCCGCCTGCGCACGAGCTTTTGAAGATTACGTCATCGGCGGGATTCTCAAGCTGGTCACGTCCGTAGTCCACTTTGCCGGAACGCTTGTCCGCGAAATGCAGACGGGCTACCTTTCCATCTACATCGGCACGCTTATCGTCGGCGTTATCCTGTGGCGTTACCTCGGCGGACTTCCCATCTAAAGGTTTAGTATGATTAGCACAGTCCTTTTCAATTCTATCTGGATACTGCCGCTCGTTGCGGTTCTTGTATGCGCACCGATTTCCCGAAAGCATACCGCCCTAATCAAACGGATTCATCTGCTATTCGCCGGAATCTCGCTGGCCATCGCCTCGTGGCTCGTTTTTCACACGTACTCGCTGACCATGCCGCTCGGCATTCCCGAAGGCAACAAGCCCTTTCTCCAATTTCTGACGGATTTTGAATGGCTCCCGGCGATTCACGCCCATTACACGATGGCAACCGACGCTCTCGGCATTCTCCTCGTCTTTTTGACGGCCGTCATCGTCTTCACGGGAATGCTCGCCAGCTGGAAAGTGGACAAGCAGCAGAAGGAATTTTTCGCGCTGATGCAGCTTTTGGGCACCGCGGTTTACGGCGTATTCATGAGCTTCGACCTGGTCCTCTTCTTTGTGTTCTACGAAATGGAAGCCCTTTGCATGTATCTGATGATTGCGGGCTGGGGAACGGGCAACAAGGATTACGGAGGCAAAAAACTCACGCTGACGCTGGCGCTCGGTTCCGCCATGGTGCTTTCAACCCTGTTCGGCATTTTTATCGAAAGCGGAGCAACAACTTGGAACATCGTCGAACTCGCCGACGTGAAGCTTCCGATGAATTTCCAGATGTGGGCGTTCCCGATGCTCTTCATGGGGTTTGCCGTTTCGGGTTCTCTTTTTCCGTTCCATTTCTGGTCGCCGGACGGTCACGCTTCCGCTCCGACGGCCGTTTCCATGCTCGCCGCTGGCGTGATGATGAAAATGGGTCCCTTCGCTTGCCTTCGGATCGCCATCTATTTGATGCCGGAAGCCGCCCGAATTTACCTGCCCTACATCGCCTTGCTCGTCATCTTCAATGTCGCGGTAGCCTGCTTTATCGCCATGCGCCACAAGGACCTCAAATACATCACGGCATACAGCTCCATTTCTCACCTGGGTCTTATCTTTTTGGGACTCGTGGCTGCGACCCCTTTGGCATTCCGGGGAGCCGCATTGCAAATGCTTTCCCACGGATTTCTGACGGGACTTTTCTTTGCGAGCATCGGCATGATTTACGGTCGCACCCACACCCGCAACATCGATGAAATGGGCGGACTCATGCGCATCATGCCATTCCTCGGCGTAGCCTTTACCATCGCCGGATTTGCGGGACTCGGACTTCCCGGGCTTTCGGGCTTCGTCGCCGAAACATCCATTTTTATCGGCAGCTTCCAAAGCCCCGTTCCGCATATTCGAGTCATCACCATTCTGGGAATCCTTTCGATTACGGCTACAGCGGTCTATATTCTGCAAACCGCCAACCGGATGCTTTCCGGACCCGTCCGCTTCGAACAATTCAAAAAACTTCCCGATGCGGATTGGACCGAAAAAGTCGCTCTGATCATCATCACCCTCTGCCTTTTGGGAATCGGACTCTTCCCCGGCTGGATTTCGGAATTTCTCGACACGGCCATCGCTCCCATCTACGCCAACCTGATGAGGTAAAATCATGACAACTTTTATTTTACCCGATATTCTGCTTTTGCTTTTTCCTTTTGCCGTCGTCACGCTGCATTTGCTCTTTCCGAAAAAACGCCAGCTGCCGTTCGTCTTTTCCGTTCTGTTTTTCGGCGGCGTTTTCATTTTGCTCAACTCGCTTCTGGTCGGGGGAACGCAGACTTTCCTTTCCAACTGGAAAATCGACAGCTTTGGCATTCTCATGCGGGAAGTCCTTGTGCTGGGCACGCTGCTCGCCCTGCTTTTTGCCAAAGACTACTTTGACCACCCTGCCGACGGAAAGCCCCAACTGCACCAGTTTCCGGAATTTTCCGCCGCCATCGCCGCCGCCACCTTTGGAGGGTTCATCGTCGTATCCGCAGACGAACTGCTCTCTCTCTTTTTGGGACTCGAACTCGCCACGCTCCCGATGTATGCGCTCACCGCGTGGAACAAGGCCGATCCGCAAGGCTCCGAAGCCGGCACCAAATACATTTTGATGGGAAGCGTCGCCACGGCATTTGAATTGTTCGGACTCAGTTACCTGTATGGATTTTCGGGCAGCATGCGCTTTGACGCCATCGCCCAGGCCGTCGCCGAAAGCCCGATGGATCCCCTGCTCTGGATTTCCGCCCTCTTCCTTTTTTGCGGAATCGGATTCAAGCTCACCCTCTTCCCCTTTCACACCTGGGCTCCCGACGTCTATGAAGGCGCGCCCACTCCCGTCACCGCCGCTTTGGCTGTCACCAGCAAGACCATCGCCATCGCTTTCGTCGCCGTCCTCGTTTACGGTCCTCTCTCCGCCATTCACGACGCATTGATTCCCTTCCTTTCCGTCCTCGCCGGAGTCACGATTCTCGCCGGCGGGCTGGGTGCGCTCAAGCAATCTCGCCTACGCCGCTTCATGGCCTACAGTTCCATCTCGCAGGCCGGATACATTCTCGTCGCCTTGATCGGTTCCGAAACCACAGCGAAAACGGCGCTTGTCTTTTACCTTTTCCTCTACGCGCTTTCCAATTATCTGGCGTTTTTCGTTTTCGGCATCATCGGGCAAAAGCGTCCGGAAAGCTTCCACTCCCTCGCCGGCCTTTCCAAGGAATGCCCGAGTCTGGCCGTCGCCACGGCCATCGCCGCGTTCAGCCTCGCTGGAATCCCGCCACTCGCCGGATTCGTCGGCAAATTTTTCCTCTTTGAAAGTGCCGCACACTCCCACGCCTACTTCATCATCGCCTTCGCCTGCATCAACAACGTGATAGCGCTTTACTACTACCTGCAACTGGTGAAAAGTGCCTGGGTGGACTCGCCGGACGAAAACCTCGCCCCGATAGCCATCAACCGGCGGCAAAAGATCTGCGTCGTCCTTCTCACGGCCAGCGTCCTCCTCGTCGGCGTCCTTCCTTTCCTCAGCACGAATATCCTAAGCGTTCTCGGAAGCTGAACGGAAAAATCCGACTCCGGTTCCGGCTTTTTAGAATCAAAGTCAAAACAAAGCCAAAAGGAACTTTTTGAAAAGTCGGGCGTGCCCCGGCGGCAAAAGGCAAAATGAAGTTTTTCACGCCGCCGGGTCGGCGAGCTGCGGGCTACCCGTTGGTCGGTGCTATGCACTGGCGCATCCGCGCCACCCTCCGCATGCCTCACGCAAAAATGCAAAGGCACCATCGCGCCAAACCTATTCCTGCTTTTCCGTAGAAATCGGTGGAAACGGCATTTCCAAATCCACGCTAATCGGGCAATGATCCGAACCGAGCACTTCGGTGTAAATTTGCGCATCGCTCACATTTTGCGAAAGCCCCGCATCCACAAAAGCGTAGTCGATTCGCCAACCGACATTCCGCGCCCTAGAGTTCGCCCGATTCGACCACCAGGTGTAAGTGTCCCGCGCATCCGGGTGCAGCGTACGGAAAGTATCTTCAAATCCGGCGGCAATGTATTTGTCTATCCAGGCGCGCTCCACCGGCAAAAAACCGCTCACGTTTTCATTTTCGGCGGGACGCGCGATATCCATCTCCGTGTGGCAGGTGTTGTAATCGCCCAAAGTCACCACGTGGCGTCCCCGCTTTATCCAGCTCAGACAATTATCCAGAAACGCATCGTAGAAACGGAGCTTGTAATCCACCCGGTCTTCGCCCTGACCGCCATTGGGAAAATAGATGGAGTTCAAGACCCAGTCCGGGAACACCAGTTGAACCACGCGACCTTCTTCGTCGAACTCATCAATCCCGAATCCATACTCCACGGAGTCCGGTTCTATCTGGCTTAAAATCGCCGTTCCGCTGTAACCCTTTTTCTTTTGACAGGAATTCCAGTAGCAGAAATAGCCTTCCGGAGCGACGATGCTTTCCGGGACCTGTTCTTTTTCGGCCCGGATTTCCTGCAAGCAGAGAAGTTCCGGTCGGGTTTGGTTGAACCAATCGGCGAATCCTTTTTTTTCTGCGGAACGGATGCCGTTTACATTCCAACTATAAATGCGCATGGCGCAAAAGATAGATTATTCAAATCCAAAAAGGGAATCCGCCAGCACCAGTTTCGGACAAGCGTTACCAATTACGCGCAGTTCTCGCGGCCAATGCCTTCCAGCCTTCCCAAAACGGATACAGGCTTCCCACCGAAGCCGAGTGGACCTTTGCCGCCCAAAACATCGCTTTCAGTCCCCAAAAATCCTAGAATTCTTCCAACTCCAGTGATTCGCTGCACCCGGTCTGCACCAGCGACCTCAAGGCGGTTCTTTGCGACATGGCGGGCAACGCCATGGAATGGGTAAACGATTTCTTGGGAGCGTTCCAGGACACGAGCGTCTCCAACTTTATCGGCTCCCCCGACGGCGGTGCCATCGGTATGCGAATTCTCAAAGGGGGCAGCTTCCGTTCCAGCGCATCGAATATGCACATCTATTCGCGGGGAGACGTTTATACCGTCACTTCTTCGACCAAAGCGGACTACGTGGGCTTTCGCCTGGCTCTAGGACCGATTCCGGACGGAAATTCCTTTGATGCGGAAAAGCCGAACTCTTCGACGGCCAAAGCTCTAGCTTCTTCCCAAGAACTCAAACTGAAAGTGGGAACGACTCTGGCGCGACTTGCCTTTCGCGACGATGAAATCGGAAAAATTGTCGTTGTCGAATACGCCATCGGTTCCAACAGTTTTTTTGAAATACAAACGAAAAGCGACCCCTACCACCCGAATATTTCCCCGAATGGGCAATGGATTGCCTACACGACACTCCCCGAAGGCATTTCCGGATTTAAATCGCTCTATGTACAACCGTTCAACGCTGCCGACACCAGCGTCTTCCTTTACTCGCAAACTTCCGCCGCTGAACCCCGTTGGAAAATCCAAGGCGGAGACACGCTGATCTATTTTGCAACCGACGGCGGAGACAATACAAACGAAAACCCGTTTTTCAAAGGGAAAACGGCAGCGGTTTCATTTTCAAAAAAGAATTTTGGCGAAGAAATTTTGCTTTTCAATGGCTCTTATCATGGCGGAGTTTCGGACGACGGCTCTCTCGCGGTAACGAGAGCCAAATTGCTGCGCGCCCATATCGGCGGAAACGATACGGTCTGGTATCATGGAAAACAGGCCTGCAACGTTTCGCTCGCTCCGGATTCCACAAAACGCGTGCTCTTTCTGGATTTCGGAGGCAAGACCGGTCGAGAATTTGTCAGCAAGAATTACACCCCGCACGAATACATTCTAATCGCGGACAGTACGGGAAAACTCGTCCAGGCGATTCCCGCTCCCGACGGTTACACCTTCGACCATACCGAATGGACGAACGTTCCCGACCTGATTGTCGCCACTTTGGTCAATGCAGACGGCGGGCATTCCCGAATTGTCCTTGTGGATACTCGGGATTCCAGCGTGCTCCACCTTGTCGAAGGAAACGAACTTTGGCATCCTTCCCTTTGGGTTTCTCCTAACCGGAACCGCCTGCCATCCGACAAATATGCCGCGGACAGCCTGGGCATCTATATGACGGAAACATCGAGCATCGGCAGCCGCATCATGAAGGTGAAAATGGATCTGTTCTGGACAAACAGAGCTAAAGCGCAAATCGCCATTACAGGATCATCCCGAACTTTTGCGGGCGTGGATCCGGCTCTGCTCACGACGACCGGAAACACCGAAGCTTTCAACTATTCCTATTCCGGCCAAGATATGGCGGCGACCGAATTCCTTATCGCCAACTACTACCTGCCACTCGAAAAACTGAAAACGCTTGTCATCGCTTTGAATTTGGATCGCTGGAGCTATACCGACGAAGCATTCCAGACACTCTACAACGAAGTTCCAGGCTACATCTATGACGAGCGGCATGATTTTTGGCAAAACGGCGTACCTTCCAATATGGCGGAAATCGTGCTGGACAACATCACTCCCGAACCGAACGAATACAACTTTTACTGCTATCATAATGGACTTTATCGTTCCATAATGATCGGATACGGCGACACGCCGGAAATCACCTTTAGGAATTATGACACGAAAGCCGCCCAATTCAACCAGGAAAAATTGCTTTCCATTATCGATTTGGCCAACAGCTACGGAGTGAATGTCGTCGGCGTCATTTTTCCGCAATCCCCGCGCTATATTTCAAACGGGACGTGGGGGCGTTACGGACCATCCCTCGAAGACGCCAAAATCCTGCTGAATTTTGTCAATTCCCTTGCCCGCCAAAAAAGCAATTTTTACGTGCTGGACGAATATAAAAACGGGAAAAACGACTACTCCATGCAGGTTTTTGCGAACGACGACCATCTGAATTTGCTCGGTGCCGAAAAATTGACCGTTCGATTGGATTCCCTTCTGCAAAAAATTCCGCAATAAACTTTCCCGCCAGCCCGAAATGCGAAATTTTTCTTTTTTCACAAGCGTTTTGCAAAAGCTGTAATTATATTAGCTTCATGAAGTTTCGATTTGTACTAGGAATCAGCGTTTCTTTATTATTGCTTACCGCCTGCGGCGGAACCTCTGACGGCAGCAATCTGGAAGTTCCCGATAATATGCCACCGGCGTGCCGAGAAATCGATTTTGTAGAGCAGCCCGATATGCGGGAGCTCTGCGGAGTCCGGACGGTTCGCTTCAAATCCTACCGCAACATCGCCAAGGAACGCTATCTGGTCAATCCCAAAGACGCCAAAATCGTTCAAGCGAACGGAAAAACGGAATTGCGCATTCCCGGCAACTTCCCCATCGAACTCAACGGCCAAATTGTCGAGGACATTCACTTTGACCAGAATACGCGCCTGAAAAAAATTTCCAACCGTTACGAATATCACGAAGGCTATAAAAATGCCAGCCACAAACGCAAAGACCGCATCCGGGCATTCAAATTGACAATCCCGACGGATGTCGGTACGGAATACGAATACTGCTTCCGCATTCCCGAAAAAATGGGCAACGAAAGAACCCGCAATCAGGCCATGGGAAACCGCCTCGAAGAAATGTCCTGCGAGGATTTTACCTTTTTAGCCAGCCAAAAGAAAAAATAAATCAGAGGCTAGTGGTTAGTCGAAAGTCAAGAACGCTTGAAGCTGAAAAAAAGGAGAAGCGGCGGAGTGCCGCTTTTTCAAAAAGGAATTTTTAGTGAAAGCAAAATCAAATAGGATTGTCAAAATCGACAAAGGTGGCAGGAATTTTCAATTCTCGCTCCATTTTTTCTGCCAGCGCGCGTACACCAAAAATTTCGGTGCGATGATGCCCGCAGCTAATCAAATTAAAACGGCCTTCTTCGCAAGCAATGGGAACCGCTTCCTTGATTTCACCCGTGATAAACGCCTCGCAGCCCAAGCGAATCGCTTCATCCATCCCGCTAGCCCCGCTGCCACTGCAAATACCGACCCGCTTGATTTTTTCAGAGCCGAACAGAAACGCATTTTGTACGCCGTGTTCAAAAGCGGCGTTCGCCCTGTCTAAAAATTCCTGTCTGGAAATGGCAAAATCCCATTCCGCAATCACCCCGACGCTTTTTTCGCCCTCTTGCATAAACCCCTGAACGGGATTCATTTGCATCGCTTTGGCAATCAAAGCGTTATTTCCGATTTCCGGGTGCGCATCTAGAGGGAGATGGAAGCCGTAAAGGGAAATGCCATGCCGAAAAAGCCGCCCCAGCCGTTCGCCGTAACGCCCCACCGGAATGCGGGATTCGTTTTTCCAAAATCCGTTCGGATGGTGTACCAAAATGCAGTCCGCGTTTCTTTCTATCGCCGCATCGATTAGCGCATCCCGAAAGCTGACCCCGGTAACAACCCGCGAAATCCGCGACGAGGCTTCCACGCAAAGCCCATTCGTACAATAGTCCTGAAATGCCGCAGGCTCCAGCAGTTCATCCAGCCATTTTGAAAAATTTTGCAATTCCATGCGTTAAATTTAGCGTAAAATCGCCCGATTTGATAAAACTTTTCCCTTGTTTTTGCGTATTCGAGAGTTTTTGTTTAAAATGGCCTCCACCCGTTGCCACAATCTATGCGTTTTTCTACATTTACGCATAGAACAATAAAGGAATACTATGGCTCACTATCTGTTTACTTCTGAATCCGTATCCAAAGGCCACCCGGACAAAGTCGCCGACCAAATTTCCGACGCCATTCTCGATGCGGCGCTCGCCGCCGACAAAAACAGCCGCGTCGCTTGCGAAACCCTGGTCAATACGGGACTTGTTGTCATCTCCGGAGAAATTACGACCCGGGCCGAACTCGACTACCAGACACTGGCCAGAAAAACGATTGAAAATATCGGCTACAACGATTCGGAACTCGGCTTTGACGCCAAAGGCTGCGCGGTCATCGTCGCCGTGGACAAGCAGTCGCCGGACATCGCCCAAGGTGTTGACGCCAAAGCTGCCGTCGGCAAGGAAGAAGACAAGCAGGGCGCAGGCGACCAAGGAATGATGTTCGGCTACGCCGTCAATGAAACTCCGGAACTGATGCCGTTGCCGATTTCCCTCGCCCACAAATTGATGGAAGAAATCCAGAATCTGCGCGAATCGGGTGCCATTCCATGGCTGCGCCCGGACGCCAAAAGCCAAGTCACCGTCGAATACGATGAAGAGAACAAACCTGTTCGAGTGGATACCGTTGTCATCAGTACGCAGCACGCTGCCACTTTCAAAGGCAAGGAGCTTTCGCACGACCAGATTCAAAAGACCATCGTGAGCCAATTGATTAAAAAGGTAATCCCGGCAAAACTTCTGGATAAAAATACCCGTTTTTTGGTGAACCCGACGGGAAAATTCGTCATCGGTGGACCGCATGGCGACTGCGGACTGACCGGGCGCAAAATCATCGTGGACACTTACGGCGGCATGGGACGGCACGGCGGCGGAGCATTCAGCGGAAAAGACCCGAGCAAAGTGGACCGCTCCGGTGCTTATGCGGCTCGTTATGTCGCCAAGAACATTGTCGCAGCGGGAATCGCCGATCGCGCCGAAGTCCAACTCGCTTACGCCATCGGTTATTCGAAACCGGTTTCCATTCTGGTCAATACTTTTGGCACGGGAAAAATTGCCGATTCAAAAATCGAAGACATCGTCAAAAAAGTTTTTGACCTTTCCCCCGCAGGAATCGTCGAAATGCTCGATCTGAAAAAGCCCGGCTACATCGATACTGCAGCACTTGGGCATTTCGGGCGCACCGGAAAACGCTTCACTTGGGAAAAGACGGACAAAGCGGCTCTGCTCAAAAAGATGGTAAAAGCCTGCTAGACTTTCGGGATTCCGTTCGGCGGAATCCTTTTTTTGATGGATGCCATTCGATTTTTCTCAAAAAAGTTGTTTCTATCCTAAAGAGAAATTTCTGTGAAAATGGGGCCGAAAATGGTTATCCATTACCAACCGGCTCTTTCTCTGCGTCGGCCTCGATGAAAATGCAACCACACCAGCAGAAAGAATGGCCTTTCGGTTTGCATACAAATTCTTTTCCGCAAAAATTTTTTGGAAATTATAGACAATCATCCACCAAATACTCGCAATTAAAATTTTTCCGCAAGAGTGAACTTTTTTCAAATGGAGCATTTTCTTTCACAAGTAGAAGTCGGTTATCAGTTTTCGGTTATCAGTTTCAACTCCCAACCGGTTGCTGAGCCTGTCGAAGCACTGCAGCCGTTGGTTAGTGCACCTCGGCAAGCTCGGTAACCACTTGTCGAACTAGTCGAAAGGTGGTCCCTGAAGGGCGACTTTATTCTTTCTGTAAAAGCATTCCTGTTTCATCGGAAAAGTTTCTTTTAGGCTTTTGCGTGAGGTACGCGAAGGGTGGCGCAGTTTTGATGCGCCAGCGCGAAGCGCCGACCAGCGGTAAGCCCGTAGCACACCGACCGCCAACGGCAGGGCACGCCCAAGAATCCGAAATTTCGCAAGCAATGCCAGCAAGAACAAAAAACGGGCCAGTCTCCCGCAGCAAAATTTCCGTTTCAAAACTTTCGACTTATCACAAACATAATCATCGACAGCATCCACTCGTGCCCGGTCCGTTCCTGCAGAAGTTCCTGGTTGCTTTCATAGCGGACGTTTCGGTATTTCCGGTTGCGGGAAACGACCGTCATCAGCATTCCCGCCCAATTTTCGTTCAACTTGACGGCAAGCCGAGGAGTGACATGGATGCGCTTGAACTCCGGGTCGTAGGGATCATAGACAGCATCATAATCGGACTTGTGCATAATCCCTTGAACGCCATAGGAGACCATCGCCATGGGAAAATGCGCAAACGGCAAAAGGCAAATGAACGTCGCCCCGTATTGCCAGCTGTAACCGTTTGCGGCAATCTCCGTCCCCACTTTCCAGACTTCCCCGTCGTCCGCACCCGTATAGCGCATGTAAGTCAAAGTCGCTCCCGGTTTCAGAATCCATTTCGTCCAGGCGGTCTTGGGAAGGAACGCCATCAGCGGGATGGAAAGCGTCGCATGGTAGTTCACGCCCAAAAGGAATCGCGTCATGAACGCATCGCAATCGTAGTCCTTTTTTTCCGGATTGTAGGTTCCCATAAAGGTCGCCACGCTCCCATAATTGATGGCCGTGCTAACGTTCCCTTGAACGCCCACTTCCAAAAGGTGCAAGAATTCAAAGGAGAGGTCGCTCCGAATCCCGAGCCCGAACAAAAAAAGATCCCCGTTCAAAGAAGCCTTGGGCGTTATCCACTTCCCAAAATCCCGCTGCGCCCGCAAGCTCGTATTCCAACCCATGGGCGACGCCGTGAGAAAAAAGGGCCACTTGTGCAGGGATTCCGAATTGCGCAAGGACTGGTGCGGCAAGAAAATGCCCACAAAGGAAAAGCGGTTTTCCAGCTCCGTTTTCCAGGAAGCGGAATCGGCACCCTCCGCGGCAAATAAAATGGTCGCCCAGAGCAGGACTATCAAACAAAAGCGAAAACGCATAAAACAGGCTTCCAATATACAAAAACAGATGGCTGCCCGCCGAAGAAAACCTATATTCCGACTATGAAAATTTGTCCTCATTGCGGCGCCGAGTTGAAAGACAAGGCGACATTTTGCAAAGAATGCGGCAGCGATACCGAAACCGGCTGGAAAGAGGGGGCCGAATTTGTGGACTTGGAGACTCCCGATTACGATGAAATTGTAGAGAAGGAATTTGGCAAGCGAAATCGCTGGAGTTCAAAAATCGCTTCGCTTTTCATCGTCGGCATTTTGCTTTTCGCCTTCGTTCTCGCCTTTATTTTTTGAACGTTTTCAGTTTCTGCAAGATGGCTTCTGCCGATTCAAAATCGAAATCCTCGACCGCTTTTTCCAAAAGACGAATAAAATCCATTCTGGCTTCGTCAAATCGGATGTGGGACACGGTTTTGATAGCGGCGCGGCAACTAGACGGAATAGCGTCTCGGACGGCAGATTCCAACATTTGAATCGCTTTGTCCAATTTTTCTTCCGCATCCGGATCGTCCACCAGTTTTTCATTTTGTTCACCGATACACTCCGCAGCTAGCGGAATCGCTTTGCGCAGGCGTTCAATGATGGTTTGCAAGTTCTTATTCAAAGCGGACCACGGCGTAAACTTCAATTCTTCACTCTCATTCGTAATCTGCGCTTCGATTTTGGCAAAGGCGGCCTGCAAAGCGGAGCATCCGATAGTTCCCGTTATGCCCTTGAGCGTATGCGCCATACGGACGCTGTTTTCCCTGTCGCCATTTTGAATCAACTCTTGAATTTCGGTCACGTAGCCGTCGAAATTTTCCACGAACCGGCGAATGATTTTCAGGTATATCGCCTTGTTGCCAGCGGAACGGTACAGCCCAAGAGAAACGTCGAGGTCGGGAATCTTTTCAAAAAGGGAAAGGAAAGGATCCTTGGGCGAGACGGACGCCGAATTTTCCGTTTCGGCATTTTCCACGGGAGCCGTTTCTTCACAAGGAATCCAGCGGGCGATTTCTTTGTAAAGTTCCGTCGGATCAATGGGTTTTGTAACATGCGCATTTAAACCGGCGGCAAGGCTTTTTTCCTTGTCCCCTTGCAAAGCGTAAGCGCTCATGGCGATAATGGGAAGATCCTTCTTTTCGGCATCGGGCAAAGCGCGAATCAAACGCGTCGCTTCAAAGCCGTCCATAATGGGCATCTGCAAGTCCATCAGCACGAGGACGTAAGAATTCTTTTTGAGAGCTTCCAGGCCCTCCTTGCCGTTGTTCGCCACATCCACATCCAAACCGACGCGCGTCAAAAGCTCGACGGCGAGTTCCTGGTTCAAAATATTGTCTTCTACCAGCAGGACTTTGCTTCGTTTGAACCGGTAAGCATCCTGCGCCCGCGGCTTCACAGAAAATTCCTTCTCCACGGGAGAGAATCCCAAAGTTTCTTCCAAAGCGTTTTGGAAATCGGAGAGCAAAAAGGGCTTGGGCAAATAATTCAATCCAGCCGCTCGAGCAGCCTGCAAACGGGATTCATCATTTTTCATGCCAATCCCTAAAATCGGCGGCAACGCCATTCCTTTATTTTTCAGATGCTCGACAAAGCGGTCGGCGGGAGTGTCGTCGGCATCCCAGGAAAGAACTAACGCATCGTAAAATCCACGTCCCCGTTCTTGAATTTTTTCTTCCGCGTCCTCGGCCAAACCACTCGCATCGACCTGCAAATTCAAATTTTCGCACATCTTTTCGAGAATGGAACAAGAGCAAGAATTCGAATCCAACAGCAGGAGCCGCTTTCCTTGCAAGGGTGAAGGTTTAGCCATTTCTTCCGGCTCTTCCGCCATATCGAATGTGAGCGTAAAATAAAATTCGCTTCCCTTTCCAGCTTCGCTGCGAACCTGCAAATTTCCGCCCATCAGTTCCACAAGGGAACGCGAAATCGCCAGTCCCAGTCCTGTTCCTCCGTATTTCCGGGTCGTAGAGCCTTCTGCCTGGGAGAACATCTGGAAAAGCTTTGCGGTCTGCTCCGAAGTCATGCCGATTCCAGAATCCACGACTCCAACCCAAATCGTGACTTGGGAAGCCTCTTGCTTGACGACTTCCATTTTAAGGAGAACCTGCCCTTTTTCGGTAAATTTTTCCGCATTGTTGATCAGATTGATAAGAATCTGGGAAAAATGCAAGGGGTCGCCCAGAATGCGCTTGGGAATTCTAGAATCGATGTCGGCCAAAAGCTCGATGGATTTTCCCGCGATGCGGACAACGGTAATCGACAGCACGTTGGAAACGCACTCCCGCAAATCAAACGGGATATGCTCCAGTTCCTGTTTTTTTGCTTCGATTTTGGAATAATCCAAGATATTGTTGATTATGCCCAGAAGGGATTTTGCCGCATAGGAAATGCGATCCAGATAATGCTCCTGCTGCGAGTTGAGCTCGGTGGACAAAACCAGGTCCGACATGCCGATAATCGCGTTCATCGGTGTGCGGATTTCGTGGCTCATGTTCGCCAAAAATTCACTCTTCGCCCGGGTCGCATCCTTTGCTTCCTGCTCTGCCCGCATAATGGGCGTAATGTCCGTAATGAAGAACAGGTAGCCCATCTCGCTCGAATCTTTAGAGCGCAAAACGGAGCCTTCGCCTCGACACCAGATTCGATTTCCATTCGGCAGCATCACTTCAAAGTTTTCGCTCCATAAAGCCCCGCTTTCCAAAGCGGCCAATGGCTTTTCCAAAATCGTCCGCGAAATACCGATGGAAGGCAAATCGTCATAGAAGACGCCGACAAGTTGATCCCTGCGGATATTGAAAAGCTCGCAAATCCTTTTCGAAACGTAGATTATCTTCATGCTGTTGTCGAAAATGATAATCGTATTTTGGGAAGACTCCATAATGGAATCCAAAATGGATTCTTTCTGAACCGCCGAAGTTTCATCCGATACCAAAAAGAGATAGCGCACCGAGGCGTCGTCTTCCAGCAGCAAATTGAAAGAGACGTTCCACCAGAGGATTTTCCCGTCATTCCTCTGCACGACGATTTCATGCGACCCGATTTCGCTGGTCTGCGGTGCCGCCGTTTTTTGCGCATTCAGTACAAAGTCCTTGAACTCCGGATTGGGAATGATGTCCCACAGGATTTTTCCCTGCAAATCGTGCCAGTCGTCTCCGCCTCGGACATTGGCGATATTGGAACTCGCCCGCAAAACGCGAAAATGGTTGTCCGTCAAAATCAGAGAAAAATACTTGCTTCCCAAAATCGCATCGAAGAGAGAGCTCGAATTGGTGCTGTCCGTCAAATCTTTGGAAATCATCCGACGGAACAAAATCTGGCTGACAATGATTGTCATCACAATTAAAAAGAGAATGCAGATGCCCGAAAACAGGGTGAAATTCCACATCTTCTGGCTGAAAAGCGAAGCCGTCTTGTTTTGCGGAACAATATGCACCAGGTGAAACGGCAATTTATTGACGGGCGCGATCAACGCCATATATTGCCGACCGTCTTTATCTTTCAATTTAAAATTGACTACGCCCGAACTCGAAAGCGTGTCCACGTCGTATAAATTCCGAACGGGTTCCAAAAGGGCGTGGACACTGTCCAGCGTAATATCGCCAAGACTTGTGCGATACGGAAAATAGGTGCACACGCTGTCCGTTTCATTATTTAAAAGAACAGTCACGCCCCCGCTCTCTTTAGCAAGCGCAGAAATCGTCGAACGAAAATCGTTTACATCTATATCTTCCGCAATCACACCCCGAATGCGATTCTGCCGTTTCCACACGGGCAAAGACAAAGTGAGCACCCGACGCTCCGCGCTAAAATTCCAATTCGGACCAGAATAGGCGAAACCCTTGTTGCGGCTGGATTCCAAAAACCAGGATTTAGTACGAAACTCCGGATGGTCCGGATCCCCACCGCGATACCCCTTGGCGCTGACGAACGCCCCGTCCGCCCCTCCGTAATAGACATCGACTACATTTTGCTTTTTGCATTCCGCTAAAAGTGACGCGCGCAAATTGGACGGCAGACGATGCGCAATTTTTCCATGAAACCGCTGAAAAGGAACCGCATAAAAAGAAATCTTTTCTTCAAAGGACTGCGCCATCTGCTGCAAAACCTTGCCGGATTCCGAATAGGCGTTTTCAAAGGCGGATTTTCGTCGCTAACGCGACTTAGGTTTGTAGTTTAACTTGCGTATAAATATACTCTAAAGGGGTCATAAAGTCAAGCCTTTTTCGAGGCCTGTTGTTCAGTTTATCCTGTATCCAGCGAACTTTCCGGGGAGAGATTCCCTTGAACGACTCCTTCTTGGGAAGATATTGGCGTATTAGACCGTTCATGTTCTCGTTGGCACCGCGCTCCCAGGAGTGGTACGGGTTCGCAAAGTAGTAATCCGCCTTCATAGCTTTCGCTATTTCTGCGTGACAGGCGAACTCCTTCCCGTTGTCCGAAGTGATTGTGAGAATCTTGACTTCGAACGTTTTCTCAAAGTCCTTCAGCGCCCTCACAAGCGTTCTCTTCAGGTCTTTCGCGTTCTTCGTCGGAAGATACCTTATCAGGCTGTAATTCGTCATCCTGTCGTTGATCGTGAGCAGGTTCGCGTCATGGTCCGCGCTGTTTATCAGGTCTATCTCGATGTCGCCTACGCGTGATTTCTCGTCCACGATTGCCGGACGTTCCTCGATGGGCACGCGGCCTACAATCTGGCCTCTCTTGTCCTTCTTCTCCCCGCGCTTACGGTATGGTTTCTTGCCGTGCCGCAAGTGCTTCTTCAGGTCCTCGTCCTTGTTCACATGCCTGTATATCGTGGCGACGCTAGGGACACCCATCCCATCGAGTTTCGCGCGTCCGTTCACCTGTTCGGGAGAGTAGTCTTCCTTGATTTTCCCGTCCACGATTTTCCAGTCGTCCTCGTCGTAGTCGTAATGCAGGTGACTTGTCGCGGCAAGGAGGTCTGCCCGTTCCTGCGACTTGACCGGGTCGTAATGCTGGCGGCCGCCGCCCCTGTTTAGTTCCCTGTAGATTGTGGATTTGTGGACCTTCAGCTGCAAGGCTATGTTTTTCGGGGGGATCTTTGCCGCATTGAGCGCTCGTATTTCGTATCTTTGTGCTTGGTTGAGACTCACCGCCATGTCCTTTTTTGGTAGAATCGGCAAGGTAGAAAAGTTTCGGCCAGGTTCCCCAGGGGCTAGCCCTAGGGAACTTTTTTTCTTCCCGATTCAACCTATATCAGTCGCATTGACGGTGAAAATTCGCGAAATAAAAACGAGCGCATATAGGCGGTAAAAGCGATAAAGCCTATAAGCATCGCAATCAAAACGGGAAATGTATAAATCCAAATAATCCGGGAACTTAAAGCACGCTTCGTACTCATCAATCAGCAAAACCTTTATACAGTTCGGGAAGATCGTCCGCAAAAGATTCAAACGCGCGAACGACTTCTGGGTCAAAATGCGTGCCGCTGCCTTCGCGAATAATACGAACGGATTCTTCGTGAGAAAGCGCATTTTTATAGACCCGCTTGGAAACCAGCGCGTCATAGACGTCGGCAACGGCCATCATGCGGGCGCAAAGCGGGATGGCATTCCCAGAAAGCCCCAGCGGATATCCCGAACCGTCCCATTTTTCATGGTGAAATTTCGCAATGTTGGCGGCAATGATAACCATCGGATTGTTATTCAATTCCTGCGTAGCGGAAAGCAGCACCTGATAACCCAAAATCGTGTGCTTCTTCATCATCATCCGCTCTTCCAAAGAAAGCGCTCCCGTTTTCCGCAAAATATCGTCCGGAATGCCGACTTTGCCGATATCGTGAAGAGGTGCCGCAATCGCATACTCTTCAATGGTTTCTTCATCCGGCAATTCCTTTTTGAACGCGTCGTATTGGCTCATGACTTGAGCGAGCTTTTTCACAATCATCTGCGTGCGTCGCAAATGCGTGCCGGTTTCATTGTCGCGGAATTCCGCAAGAGTGCCAAGACTCGTCAGCATCACCTGCAAAGTCTTTTGCAAATCCTTGGTCTTTTGAGAAAGCTGGACGGTGCGTTCATCCACCAAATCCAAAAGGCGATCCCGAAAAAACTTGCGTTCCAGATGATTGCGAATGCGCAAGCGCAGCAGGCCCTGATTAAAAGGCTTGGTCACATAGTCGTCCGCCCCCAAGGAAAGTCCCTTCATTTCGCTGTCGCTTTCCGTCTGAGCGGTTAAAAAGATGACGGGGATATTTTTGCAGGAAGGAATTTCGCGCAAACGGCGAAATGTTTCATAGCCGTCCATTTCCGGCATCATCACATCCAGAAGAATCAAATCCGGCAGACAGCGTTCCGCCAATTCAAGCGCGCGCTTTCCGCTTAAAGCGACGTGGACGTCGTAATTTTCCTGTTCCAAAGCCCCAACCAAAACCTCGATGTTCGGTTTCGTATCATCTACGACTAAAATTTGGGGCCTGCTTTTATCTTCCATATAGGAATAATCTATTCTATTTTAATAGTGTCCGCTAAAAGTTAATCAATTTCGTAGAAAAGTTATAAAAAAAGACGGTTCCCGATAATCGAGAGCCGTCACTTTTGGTATCGTTTTAAATAACCACAAATAAAAGGAACCAAAAGCAGTATGAAAGATAGCAACTTTAGCGGACAGCCGGTATTTTCCCAGATAATGAAGCTTATTCCCAAGAACCTTGTCCTGTCCCTATCTAGACAGAACGGCGGGGAACGCTATGTCAAGAAGTTCGATGCGTACCAGCATTTGCTTGTGCTCTTGTTTTCCGTCATGGAGCAGTACAAGTCCATCAATCAAATCTTGCTGGGGCTCGAAGCGGAATCGAGACGGCTAGTCCACGCCGGACTTACGGAGATCCCCAAAAGAAGCACATTCGCTGACGCGAACGGACGGAGACCGGCCGCGATATTTGAACGGCTCTACCATGAGTTGCACAAGAAGTACGAGCACTGTTTAGCGGACAGCCGGGACTATTTTTGGTCCAAAAGGCTTTATGTCATGGACTCGACGACTGTCTCCCTCTTCACCGACGTGATGAAGGGTGCCGGCAGGAACCCGAAGCTGGGCAAGAAGAAGGGCGGAGTCAAGGCGCACACCGTGATGAAGGATTCGTCTGGAGCGCCGGAGTTCGTCATCGTGACCCCGGCAGCGAAACATGACAGCACTGAACTCAAGAAAGTCAAGCTTCCCTCGGAATCATTTCTTGCTATAGACAGGGCATACATCGACTACAAGTTGTTCGAGAGCTTCTCCAAAAAGAAAACGACCTACGTGACCAGGATGAAGAAGAACCTCAAGTACGACCATGTGTCGGACAACCCCGTTTCAGACAACATACTTCGGGACGAGAATGTCCAATTTCATTTTGTCTCCCGCAAGAAGGAGCGAGTTCACAGGGCCCGCATAGTCGAACATTATGTCGAGGAGACGGGAAAGACATGGCGGCTGCTTACGAACAACAATGAACTTCCTGCCAAGGAAATAGTCGAAATTTATCGAAGACGCTGGCAGATAGAAACCTTCTACCGCAGTCTCAAGCAGAATTTTCCGCTTCATTTCTTTTACGGAGACAGCGAGAATGCGATCCGGATACAGATCTGGATAGTAATGATAGCTAACCTGCTGACAGCCATTGTTCGTGCGCAGACAAAAAGGAAGCTGAGTTTCTCCAGCACGGTTCTGCTGATACGCCAGTGTGCAACCTACTACGTAGACCTGTACAAACTCCTGGAATCTCCAATAAAGGCTGTAAGGGATGCATACGTCGGTGGACTCGCTCCACCGCAATCACAGCAGTCATTCCTGTCCCAACTGAACTGAGGGGGGGCTCGTATTTTGAAACAAGTCCCGTTTTCCTTGAAAACGGGACGTTTTGGGGATTATGAATTCATGAATTAAAGTTTAGCGGATAACAATAATTCTATTTTAATACAAAGTAGCTAAAGGTTAGTACAACATGGAATAGTAAAAAAGGCTTACAAATCCTTGATGACCATGATCCCGCTTCTTCCGATTTTTGGAAACGGTTTCATTCCCTCGCCGCCCTTGCCGCTATCAAGCACATCGAGCAGTTCGCCTTCCGAAGAATACAAATGCAATTCCCACGGACCTGCCGGCGTATTGAAATACCCGGAATTTTTCTGCACGTTGCGTTGGAAACTCCTGTTCAGACGATCCGTGACGCTGCGGGCCTGCACGAGGGAAACGTCGGCAAGAGTCCAGCCGATGTCGCTTCCGCCCATGTCAAAAATCAACACGGCGTTTTCGTCCGTCGGCTCCTTCATCGTGAACTTCCAGCTGAAATCCTGCCAGCTCGTCGAAAGATCCAAAAAACGACCGTTCGCGTAAGGGACGTATTCTTTGGTCGCCCGCTTGATGTCCACATTCAATGTGCGCGGCCTGTCGGCCTTGGCCCGCATACTGAAAACGTAAGTGACGCCGTTGCGCAAAGAAAAGCTCTGCCGAAACTGCAAATTCCAGGATTCTTTGCCCGAATCCACAATGCCGAAATGGACGACGCCGTTTTTAACATTCGCATTCGCCTTGCCTCCCCAGAAATCCGCAGTCCATCCGTCCAAACCGTCCTTGAAATCGCCATTGGCAATGAGGTTGCGGCCTCTGTCCGAAACCCCGGTCGAAAAATCCGCATTTTGAATAAACGCCGGAATGACACTCGTATTCTGGATGCCCAAAGGACTGTCCACGCACACTTCCCTGCCCCAGCCGACGAGGGTGTTGAAAGAACCGTGCGTCGTCATGTCCATCTCGGGACTGTCGAAATTTCCCGGTCCCCAACTCCACGACAACCAGCCGATTTCCAAACGTTCCGCTTCCGCCATGATGAATTTGTACGGAATCTCCCGAGCACCATTCACGGCAACAGGCGCAAATTCTCCGATAATCAACGGCAGATTGCGGGACACCGATTCTTCCAAAACTCCCGTGATGCGTTCCCGGACCGTCGCATAGCCCGTCTTTTCCGGATTGTGCCGTTCCGTGGGCCACCACATGTGGATGTCAAAAATCAAATTGTGTTCCGGATCGGACGACAAAAGTCGCGCCCCCTGTTCCAAAATATTTTTAGAACTCTGTCCCCAGTTGTCCGCATCGATAATCAATGGAACCCGAATCCCCGCAGCCCGCATCCGCGTGACCGCCGAAGTATAAGCTTCGTAAAATTCTTCGCCGCTTTCCTCTTCGCCACCCACTTCGTTTCCGATATTGACCAGCAGATATTCCTGATGGTCCTGTATCAGCTGGACGGCATCTTCCCGCGTCCAGAAGTTCACCAATTCCGGCAAGCGTGTCCACTGCCCCGTCGCATCGTGGAGTTCCACAATCGGAATCATGCTATTGACAATGCTTTCATCAACAATGTGGTACAAATCCGAAATCCGCCCGTGCATATTCCATACGATACGGACGCAGTTCGCGCCCGTCTTGGCGATTTCCGGAATGGACTTTCCTTCGCGATCCGTCCAAATGAACATGTGGTTCACGCCGCGAAGTATGACTTTTTCATTGTCCTTGGTATAAAGGAAGCGCCCCTGAACAAAAAAGCCCGGTTTTGAATTATTGACAGATTCCATCTGAACACCTTTCAAAAAAATTGATTCCTTGCTCAAAATAAGAAAAAAAAAGTCGGAACGTTCAAAGGAATTTCACGTCGGCTTTAAAAATCGAAGCGCGGACGAACATGTCGCCCGCAACCCGGGATTTTCCTATTCGCAAACGGGAAAATCGACCGTCGTTTGAATCAATTCGATTGGGATTCGAACGCGTATTTCTCGCGATAATAGCTCAACATATCGTCCGCATTGCGGAACGCTCCCCGTTTGACGGCGCTGCGCACTTCGGGATCCGTACGCACCAGCTTGCGAAGACGCGAATCAATGTCCCGGAAAAAGAGTTCATTGGAGGCCTGATCGATGTTGTGCTGGGAATAATTCAAGTGGTAACGGCGTTCCAGCATCTGGAAAAGATCCGTCTGGCACTGGTTATCGGGCGGATTCCTTTTGAGAATGGGCTCGTAGCATTGGGAAATATAGGACTGCTTCATGCTGACAATCATATTGTCAATCTTCGGGATGTTGCGCGAACTGTCCGAATGGGTGGCAAGCTCCGCTTTGGGCAAAGAAGAGGAACAGGCGACAAAAATAGCCGCAAAACCAATGACAGCAATCCAACGACCAAACATGAAAACTCCTATGTAATTTTCCCAGCCCGCACTAAAGTTACCTAATTCCAACCAAATTTAGGGGCATCTTTTTGTGAATTTTCACTTACCAGAAAGGAACCAAGTGATGGGATTCACAACTGTATAACGAATATTACCCAATTTTTTCTTGCCTCGGGCATCTACAAAACCCGTCACCAAATGAACGTGCGGTCCCGTCGTATGTCCCGTCGTTCCCACAGTGGCCACCGGATCTCCCCGCATGACGTTCTGCCCGTCCAAATAGAGCAGCTGATTGCAGTGCATAAAAAGAATCACCCGATTTTTATCGGCGATACCAATAACGACTCCCCCGCGTTCGTCTTGAAATGTCCAAGCCTTGCCGCTGAAAGGTGCGAGGATTCTCGCTCCGGGACGACTGGCGACATCCCACGCCGGATGCTTGCGATTTTTAGACGTCGCTTTCGGATAATAGGCTTCCGTCACGTAGGCAATCGAATCGGCGATAAGCCCCGTGAAATAATTCCAGGCGGGAGCGATCAAATCGTATTCGGGATTGCGCAAACTGTCCGGTATCGAGAAACGGACGGAAACTCCCGCGGGCGGAATGCGCAGAGAATTCTTTCTCCAGGAATCGGCGGGGAATCCATTTTTCTCCAGAGTTTCCGCGATGTAGGAATCCAAAATTTCAGCGTTCGTCACCAAGGCGGAAAAACGCCCGACCGCATAACGGGCAATTCTTTCCAGTGGCTCCTTCCCGTCAAAAACGTAATCAAAATAGGGAGCTTCGGCGTAAACAAGCATTTCGGACTTGATATTCCTGGAAAGCGGAAGCTGCTCCGCCCATTCGGAAGAGATAAAAAAAGGAACTGCGGCGGCCAAAACGCAAAAAAGAGGGAAAAAACGGCGAAAGAATCGCGGCCATCCATCCAGGACATTTTCACGGAGAATGCGAATTTTCAAAAACGAAAGGAACGTCGCCGCAGCCAAAGACGCATCGGACTCAACGTCCTCTACAGAAACAAAGCCTCTTTCGACGGAGTTCCTAACCGCAGAATGCAAGGCAGGAAAACGTTTTTTGGGTGGCAGCGGCGCACACCACCAGAAAAACTGGGGAGGAAAAGGGGCAAAGGAATTTAGAGCGGATAAAAGTTCGTCGGAGAGCGGCTCCCGGCCTTGAGAAAAAACAAGAAGAATACGCATGGAAAAAAGCAACGAGGCAATTTCGCCTTCAAATCCTTTCCGGAATACGACAAAGATATTTTTCGCTTCGTTCTTCTGCTGCCGAACTCGACATTTTTCCAAAAACGCTTTTGGAGAGCCTTCTAGCGGCGAATATTCGACAAAAAGAAAAGGCGCAGTCCCGCAAAAGGATTGCGCAAAATTCTCTAGCCGCTCGCAGCGAAAGTTTTTCGGAACGATGACGCCCACGAGCGATCCTTGGGCGATCAACGAATCGAGCACCTTGCGCTGCATGGCACTACGCTTAAAGGCTTTCTACCGTTTTCTTGACGAACATCTTGCAAGCACCGCGCGGATAAGTGTGGATCTGCGGCGGCGCAGCGACAAATCTGTCGATGGCCGTATAGAGCTCTTCTGAAGAGGCGTTCGGGGCGATAATCATTTCCTGACCACGCAAAGCACTGCGACCTTTGAGCGGTTCTACACGACGAGAGCGGCTGACAACGGCAAGCGGAACCATTTCCAAAACGGGAAGCAGCCCGAAATAACGGAAAAGGCTAAAATTCTTTTGCCACGTAAAACGTTCAACAAGAAGACCGAAAGTATTTTCCGGAACGCCCTTGGCCTGCAAAAACGCCTCGCCGGACATGGTTAGCAATTCATGATTGGTCGGAAAATTGTTTACAAAAGCGGCATTGTCGCCTTTCAGGTAAATATCATCGCAAAGGAAAACAAATTTCATATAAGATCCCGTTGTTGAACAAATGTCGCACTTAAAATAGATAAAATTCCCCTTTTTGTCATCACAAAGCGTCCCATTCGCATATTTATCCCACCAACATTATTTTTTTCTGTCCGCACTTGTTTTTTCTTTTTGGAGACAATCCTTCGACATGCCATAGCATAACTTGTTGAACATCAACGAGTTAAAATCAAAAAAGCGTTTTTTCTTTAAATTTTGGGCCTATTCAAATTCTTTTTTGCGCTATCAAAATCGAAAATTCTTCACATTTTCTTTGTCCAAGACCGTTCAAATAACTTTATATTTGGTAAAGTTCGCCCATTTTTGGCATTTTGCATAAAACCGGCGAAACATAGGATGAGAAGTGGTTTTGAACGGTTCAACCGCACAAGGCGGTTCGCCGACATTAAACCATGAGGTCTATTGGAGTTCATAAATGATTCGAAAGAAATCAGTGTCCCTATTCTTGGCCGCAGGTCTGCTGTCCTCGGTCGTTTTTGCACAAGATGAAGCCCAACCGGCGGCGGCAGAAAACAATCCGCCGTCCCTAAACGGCATTCCGGGTGAATCTATCCAAGAAGGCGGAAAATTCGCGCCCATCAAGCTTGACGACTTTGTCAGCGATCCTGAAGATCCTCCTGCTAAATTACGTTGGAACATCTCTGGAAACAAGCAACTCCAAGTAAAAGAATCCAATCATGTGGTCTCGATCACAGTGCCCGACCAATATTGGAACGGCTCAGAAGATTTGACATTTACTGTCACAGACACCAAGGGCGCGTCAAGTTCCGAAACCGTGACGTTCTCGGTGGAATCCGTCAATAACCCGCCTGAAGTTTCCAAAATCCCCGATCAGACCATCGACGAAGGCAAGACCTTCACTCCCATCAAGCTTGACGATTATGTAAAAGACCCCGACCATCCGAAAGACCAGATTACCTGGGAATACGAGATGACGCAGACCGCCAAAGACCAGGCGGAGGGCGAACTGACCGTCGATATCACCAAAGATCGCATCGCCAACATCGTCGTTCCGGACGCCCATTGGTACGGTGCCTACAAGATTACCTTTATTGCGACCGATGCCGAATACGCTTCGGCAAAAACCTCGGCGAACTTTACCGTTCGCCCGATAAACGATCCGCCCATCGTCCAGAAAGCTCCAGACCAGACCATCAACGAGAAGGAGCAGTTCGAAGCCATCAATCTTTCCGACTTGATCAGCGATGTCGATGACGACGTGTCGAAAATCAAATGGACCGTCTCCGGCGGAAAAGACCTCAAGGTCAAAATCGACAAATACAACGTGGCGGAAGTCACCATTCCTAATGAAAACTGGAATGGACCGACCGAAACGTTTACCTTTACAGCGACCGACCCGCACGGTGCCAGTGCGAGCTTTAAAACCGCTTTCACGGTAAAATCCGTCAATGACGCTCCGGAATTTGTGGACCAGATTCCCGACCAGACCATTGCGGAAAAGCAGCAGTTCAAGCCGATCGAATTGGAAAAATACATCAAGGATCCGGATCACAAGTTCGAACAATTGAAATGGGAATTTTCCGGCAACAAGGATTTGAAAGTCCAGCTAAACGGCAAGACCGCTAAAATTCTGATTCCAAACGCTTTCTGGAACGGTTCGGAATCCATCACGTTCAAGGCGACCGACCCCGAAGGGGCCAGTGCCGAAACCCAGGCGACCTTTACTGTCGAATCCGTCAACGACGTGCCAAAATTTGTCAAACAGATTCCCGCGCAGACCATCGACGAAAAGAAGCAGTTCGTCGCCATCCATCTGGATGAATTTGTCAAGGACGACGACCATAAAAACGCCGAGCTTTCCTGGGAAGTCGAAGTCAAGTCCGTCGGCAAGGAACCGGAATCCGGTCCGCTGAACATCAATATCGACGACAAGCACGTCGCTAAAATCGAAATCCCCGACACCTACTGGAATGGTTCCGCCATCGCGACTTTCAAAGTGACCGACCCCGAAGGTGCCGAAGCCAAGCAGGATGTCAAGCTTTCCGTCCGTTCCATCAATGATTTGCCGGTGTTTAAAAAGATTCCCGACCAGACCATTGAAGAAAAAGCCGAATTTGATAGCTTCGTCTTGGACGATTATCTCTCGGATCCGGACCACGATATTTCTCAGTTGAAGATTACCGTTTCAGGGAATAAAGATTTGAAGGTGAACATCGACAACAACCGCAATGTCACCATTAAACAGCCGACCGAAATTTGGAACGGCACGGAAAACATCACCTTTACGGCAACCGATCCCGAAAACGGCAAAGCTTCGACGACTGTGAAATTTACTGTGACCTCGGTAAATGATCCTCCGGTCATGACCGATATTCCGAACCAAACCATTAAAGAAAAAGAACAATTTAAGCCGATTGAACTCGACAAGTATGTGTCGGATCTCGACCATCCGAAGGAAAAGCTTAAGTGGACGATTACGGGCAACAAGGATATCCAAGTTAAGCTCGATAATAACCGCAAGGCAACATTCACCCTTCCGAGCAAATATTGGAATGGTTCTGAAGCGATTACTTTCAAGGTCACCGACCCCGAAGGCGCTTCGGACGAACGCACCGTGCAGATGACCGTAGAATCGGTCAACGATGCTCCTGAATTTGTGAAGGATATTCCGGATCAAAAGATTAAGGAAAAAGGTCAATTTAAGCCGTTCAATTTGGGCGAAATCATCAAGGATCCAGATCACAAGCTGACCGATTTGACCTTGGATGTTTCCGTGAAGCCGGCTCCGGGCGCTCCGAAGGGTTCCGAGGCAGAACTTCAAGTAAATGTGGATGCGAAGATGCTCGCCTCTGTCGTCATCCCGAACAAATATTGGAACGGCTCGAATGTGATTACCTTTACCGTGACCGACCCAGAAGGTGCCAAGGCTTCGAAGTCTGCAACCTTTACCGTCGAATCGGTAAACGATGCGCCGACTCTCCAAGAAATCAAGTCGCAAACCATTATGGAAAAGGCGCAGTTCGCTCCGATTAACCTCGCCGAACTCACAAACGACCCGGATCATTCTTTCGATAAGCTCAAATGGACGATCACCGGCAATAAAGACTTGAAGGTGAACATTAGCAAAGCGGGCGAAGCGACAATCGTTATCCCGAATCAACTTTGGAATGGTTCTGAAAAGCTCACCTTTACCGTGACCGACCCGGAAGGCGCAAGCGCTCGCCAGACCGCAGTCTTTACGGTGACCTCGCTGAACGATCCTCCTGTTATGAAGGATATTCCGAGCCAGACCATCAAAGAAAAGCAAGAATTCAAGGCAATTGACCTCGACAACTTCGTCTCGGATTTGGATCACCCGAACGATAAGCTCAAATGGAATATCACGGGCAATAAGGATCTCAAGTTCAAGATTGATGCAAAGCGTCAATTCACAGTGATTATCCCGAACAAATACTGGCACGGTTCCGAAACTCTTAATTTCGAAGTCGTTGACCCCGAAGGTGCAAAGGATTCTCGTAAGGTGACCTTCACCGTCGAATCGGTGAACGATCCTCCTGAATTCACAAAGAAAATTAACAACCAGACCATCGACGAAAAGAAGCAATTCGCGCCGATTAAACTCTTTGAAATTGTGAAAGATCCGGATCACAAGACCTCGGAACTCACTTGGAAATTTGACGTGAACGCTGCTCCGGGTTCGCCGAAGGGTTACAAGCCAGGTCTCTCCGTGAACTTGGATCCGAAAACGGGCATTGCGAACGTCGTCGCTCCGGATCAATACTGGAACGGTGCCGATGAAATCACATTTACCGTGACCGACCCGGAAGGTGCAAAGGCTTCGCAGAAAGCTCTCTTCACCATTCGTTCGATTAACGATAAGCCAGTTCTCAAGAAGATTAACGATCAAATCATCGTCGAAAAGGAAGAGTTCAAGGATATCAATCTCGCCGAACTCGTCTCGGATCCGGATGATCCGTTCAAGAATCTCAAGTGGACCGTTACAGGCAACAAGGATTTGAAGATTGCGATTTCGAAGGAAGGAATTGCAACGATCAAGACTCCGAATAAGCTTTGGAACGGCACCGAAAAAGTCACATTTACCGTGACCGATCCGGAAGGCGCTTCGGACAAGCAGACCGTTCAATTTACCGCAAAGTCGGTGAACGATCCGCCGGTCATGAAGGATATTCCGAACCAGACCATCAAGGAAAAGCAAGAATTTAAG
Source organism: Fibrobacter sp. UWS1 (assembly GCF_002300445.1). NCBI lineage: Bacteria > Pseudomonadati > Fibrobacterota > Fibrobacteria > Fibrobacterales > Fibrobacteraceae > Fibrobacter > Fibrobacter sp. UWS1. Next base: position 75,047 of record NZ_NSGW01000001.1, on the reverse strand, counting down.
GTCGTCGAACTCGACAAGTATGTTTCGGATCTCGACCATCCGAATAGCAAACTCAAGTGGACGATTACCGGAAACAAATTCCTCAAGTTCAAGCTTTCTCAAGATCACAAGCTCACCGCCGAAGTTCCGAACAAGTATTGGAACGGAACCGAAACGATTACGCTTACGGTAACCGACCCCGAAGGCGCAAAGGATTCTCGCAATGTGACCTTTGAAGTCATCTCGGTAAACGACCCGCCGGTCTTTGTCCGCGAAATCAAGGATCAGACAATCGACGAAAAGAAGCAATTTGCGACAATTAAGCTCGACGACCTCGTCCAAGATCCGGATCACAAGAAGACAGATCTCCAGTGGAGCGTCTCGGTGAAGGATGCTTCAGCAAAGGCAGCTCCGGCTCCGAAGAAAGGCAAGAAGGGCAAAGCGACTCCGGCTGAAGAACCGAAGAAAGACGGTTTGACCGTTGAAATTGACAACAATCATGTCGCCCACATCGTCATTCCGAATACTTACTGGAATGGTGCAGCAAACATCACGTTTACCGTCACCGATCCGGAAGGCGCAAAGGCTTCTTCGACAGCACTCTTCACAGTGCGTTCGATCAACGATTTGCCGGTCATCGCAGCGAATGCGCCGAAGGGCGAAACCATCCGCGAAGGTGGCAAGTTTAAGACCATCGACCTTTCGACTCTCGCGACCGATGCAGACCATCCGTCCAAGCTTCTCAAGTGGAGCTTCAGCGGAAACCGTCAGTTGCAAGTCGTCTTGAACAAAGACAATACCGTCCAAATCAAGACCCCGAATTCGCAGTGGCACGGCAAAGAAACGATTACGTTTACCGTGACCGACCCCGAAGGCGGCAAGGCAAGCCACAAGATGGACTTCGTCGTCACCGAAGTGAACGATCCTCCTGTTCTCGCCAAGATTCCGAACCAAAAGATTAAAGAAAAAGAAGTCTTCAAGCCGGTTTCTTTGGATGATTACGTGAAAGATCCGGACAATAAACCGTCCGAAATGAAGTGGACTGTCACCGGAAACAAATTCCTCAAGGCAGAAGTCACCTCGGCAAGAAAGCTTGTGATTTCCGCTCCGAATAAATACTTCTGGTGCAAACCGGATACGATGACTCTCACGGTGAAGGACCCGCAAGGCGCTTCTGCATCGACGACTATCATCTACGAAATCACCTCGGTCAACGATGCTCCGGTGATGAAGGATATTCCGGGTCAAACCATCAAGGAAAAGGCTCAATTCAAGGATATTCCGCTGGATAATTACGTCCACGATCCGGACCACAGAAACAATCAGTTGAAGTGGACCGCTGTGGTGAAGGCTCCGGCTGCTGCCGCTGCACCTGCTCCGAAGAAAGCCGCGAAGAAGAAAGGCAAGAAGGGCAAAGCGCAGAAGGAAGAACCGAAAGTCGAAGAAAAGAAAGAGGACGACTTGACTGTCACAATCGACGACAAGCACGTGGCACACTTGAACATTCCAAACAAATATTGGAACGGCAAGCGCACCATCACCTTCACCGTCGAAGACCCCGAAGGTGCAAAGGATTCGAAGACGGTTGACTTTGAAGTCATCTCGGTCAACGATCCTCCTGTTCTCGCCAAGATTCCGAACCAAAAGATCAAAGAAAAGGAACGTTTTGCGCCGATCGATCTGCTTCCGCTCGTCAAGGATCCGGATCATCCGACCGCAGCCCTTACCTTTGAAGTTTCGCAACCGCGTAGCCTCAAGGCTTCGATCAATGCGAAGAAGCAGTTAATCGTCGCCACTCCGGACAAGTACTGGAACGGTTCCGAAAAGATTACTCTCACAGTGACTGACCCCGAAGGCGGACGTGCTTCGCAGCAAATCCTCTTCGAAGTGACTCCGGTGAACGATCCGCCGGTTGTAAAAGCGATTCCGAACCAAAAGATCAAGGAAAAAGAACGCTTTGAACCGATTGATCTCTCGAAATTCGTGACCGATCCGGATAACCGTCCGAACGAAATCAAGTGGACTGTTTCTGGAAACAAGGATTTGCAGGTGAAGATGAACGGCGCACGCGTCCAACTCTTAACCCCGAACGAATTCTGGAACGGTTCCGAAAAGCTCACCTTTACCGCAACCGATCCGGCTAATGCAGCAGCAAGTGTTTCGGCAACCTTTACCGCAACTCCGGTAAACGATCCGCCGCACTTTGACAAGATTCCGGCTCAGACCATCAACGAAAAGCAAGACTTTAAACCGATTGACCTCACCAAGTTTGTGAAGGATCCGGACAACAAGGCTAGCGAAATGCGCTGGACTTTGGACGACGGCGAACCGGCTCAAAAGGATAAACGCGGCCGTATGGGCAAAGCAAAACGCCCGACAGTCAAACACCCGCTTTCGTATGATCTTTCGGACGCAGGCGTTCTCACCGTGAACACCCCGAACGAATTCTGGAACGGCAAGGATAAGATTAAGGTGAATGTCTATGATCCGGCTGGCGAAAAAGCTTCGATGGACATCGACTTCATCGTGAAACCGGTGAACGATCCGCCTGTTCTTTCAAAGATTCCGGATATGGTAACGAATGAAGGCACAAAGTTCAAGCCGATTAAACTCGACAACTTTGTGAAGGATCCGGACAACAAACCGCACGAACTCCGTTGGAGCGTCTCGGGCAACCGTCACTTGGAAGTGATGATTACCGGTGGCCGCGAAGCGATTGTGCGTCCGAATCGCGCCGATTGGTATGGTAAAGAAGCGATTACCTTCATCGTAAAGGATCCGGCTGGTGCATCTGCCAAGACGACCGTCAACTTTGAAGTCAAACACGTGAATGCGGTTCCGGAAATCCGTCCGATTCGCGATGTGACGATGAAAGAAGACGCAAACAATGGCGTTCTCGCCACCCTTAAGTTGGATCAATATGTCCGCGACCGCGACAATAGCTTCAACGAACTCAAGTGGGAAATCACGGGCAACAAGAAGCTTGTGGTCGAACACGACAAGGCTCGTAACATTGTCACGATTAAGCAACCGTATGAAAACTGGAACGGTCCGACCGAAACGATTACGTTTAAGGTTACCGACCCTGAAGGCGCAAGCGCTAAGACCTCGGCAAAGTTCACGGTCACTCCGGTGAACGATCCGCCGGTTGCGCTCTCGAAGTCTTACCAGACGAAGGAAGGCGAAAAGCTGACCGTCAGCGCGAAGGAAGGCCTCTTGAACGGTGCATACGATCCGGATGGAAAACTCGATGCAACGGTTTCTCTCGTTCGCCGTCCGCAGAACGGTAAAGTGGAAATCAACGCCAAGGATGGTTCCTTCACTTATACGCCGAATAAAGGCTTCTACGGCCTCGACGAATTCGGATTCAAACTGACCGATCGCGAAGGCGCGTCCTCCAAAGTGGAAACCGCCGAAATCAACGTGAACTTCAAAATGAAGGACATTCGCGGCGGAGAACCGGCAGCAGCTCCCAAGCCCGCAGCCAACGACAACGATAAAAAGAAGAACAAGCGTCGCCGCCGTTAAGCCGGAACTTTTCAAAAAAAGCTTTCCAAGGACTTTCTTGGGGAGCTTTTTTTGTTTATATTTCAAAAAAACAATGCGAGGAATCCATGAAAAAACGTTTAATTTTATCTGCAATCACCCTGTCGGCTTTTCTCTTCTCCGCCTGCTCTTCGAGCAGCAGCAGCGACAAGTCCCTTGCCGAAGAATGTGAAGCGGGCGTCTCGGAAAAATGTCTGGAAAGCGCAATCTGGAATATGAACGCGTTCTACACCCCGGAAGGAGCCATCTACAGACAGCTCTCGAATCCGACAACCCTTACCTTTGAAAAATCGGGCGAGTTCGAAATCAAATACTCCACCGATCCGAAAATCCAGAATGACGGAAACGGCATTCTCGGAGCCGAAGATATCGGAACCTGGACTCTCAACGGTTCGACCCTGACTTTGAACTTCACCGTCGGAACGGAAACGCACGAACTCCCCATCACGACAAATGCGACGGTCACGACGACGCCAACGGGAGAAATCCAACTGAATCTCGGCGGCATTTTCGTCCACAATCTCGCTTTCAGCAAAAACGAAGCCGCCTATTTAACAGAAATCTTCACCGGCATCGAAAAGCCCTAAAAGAAATTCGGAAATTCAAAAAAATCCCGGAAGTTCTTATCACTTTCGGGATTTTGTGTTTAAAGAGATTTTTACGATTGACGTTTAGGTAACGAAGAAATCAGCCGATACTGCCCCGCTCCGGCAGATACTCGCCTGACTCCTCGCGCGCTTTGTTGCCTTTCTGAAAATGTTCACGCATTCAATTCATCAATTTCATCTTCCATTTCTTCATCATCGTAAAATTCAAAAAGGTCCGCAACATCAATTCCGCGTTCCTTTAGATGTTCCAATTCCTCCTTTGTCAAATCCTCGTCGGTCGTATCACATTGCAATAAAGCGGCGTCGTCAACACCAAGCTTCTTCATCAAATCGGAAATGTCGATACCACTTTCTTTTAGGCGCTTCAAATTTTTCAGCTGTTCCTCTGTTACAGCCGGCTGCGCCAAAACGACACCGGCTTCATAATCTCTACGCCAACCTTCAAGAATCGCCACAACGCGTTCAGCGATGGAAACGTCCCGTTCAACGATGGAATCAAGGTTCCATACCATCAAGGAATCATTTTCACCAATGGCCTTGGTTATGGCCACTTCAGATTTCTTGTAGCACTCCCGTTTCTTCATGAAATAGTTGTTTCCCGCCACAATGTTCAGCTTCTTTTCAAAAGGAATCTTGTTGCCGAGATGTTCAATTTTTTCCTTCACTTCTTCGTCCGAATTATTCGGGAAATAACCATTCTGCCATTTCTGTGGAAGGATATGCTCGATTTCCCAATTAGCAGGCAGAAGTTCATCCTGCTCGTCATAGGCAAGAAGCTTCAGCAACATCCGCACCGCATTGCTATGGGGAGTTTTGGACAGTTTGCGGAGGTCTTCATTGGAAAACACATTAAAATCAATCGTCGGCTTATCACTGTCGATGACTGCCGCATTCAGTTTCAGAATACCCGTTTTGACCGAGTTAATGGTATGGGTTTCCAAGTACTTCGGCAAAAGTTCCACAATCATCTTTCGGATAAACAGCAAGAACTTCGCGGTAAAGTTATCGGCACCACGATAGGTGAGGTAGTAAATTACCACCGGATATTTCCAAAATTCATTAGGATAAGACGACAAGATGTCTAAAGCCTGGAGCACGTCCACATTGGAACTCCAAGCCTCGCCCTCGATGGCTACTTGAGAATTGACAACTTGGAACAAGCCTAAAATGGCTTTCAGATTTTCCATCAAGTCTTGCTGGTGGAGCCTGTCTTTCTTTTCTTCCAAATAATACCGGCGAACACCCGGAATGGTTGTATCCACATCGGATTCCAATGCCCGCAAATAAAACATGTAGTAGTAGAATAGGCGTTGAATGCTCTCCCCCGCCTCTTCTGCATCCTTGGAAAGTTCCTTCCAAGATTTAATGAAGGCGTCCTTCCGTTCCGCATCGGGTAAGCGATTGTAAATTTGAGCCTTGAAAATATCCGCATCCGATAATGGGCGGCCTCGATCGTTCAACGTCGTAAAGATGGTGAGAGCGGTCTCCTGGGTATCTGCCGTTATAGGCATCACGACAACCTGATTCAGCAAGGCGTAGATGAAGTCGTATATTTGAAGGGCGTCATCCTTAGAGGATTTTTCATACAAATTCACAAACTGATTATAGTTTTGGGAATAGTTGTCGGTCGCCCCGTCCGGAGCTCTTCCTGTTCGCAGAATCGTATGAAGAGATTCCCTGTCCTTGTCGCTAATAACCTTGGACTCCAGCAAAATCGCATCGAAATTTATGTCCCCTTCCAATTTGTCAATCAACCAGAGAGTTGGCTCAATTTGGCTCTTAAAATTAGCCGCCTTTTTATCGTTCGAGTCAAGCAACTTGGTATAAATCGCACGAAGAAGCAACGTAAGAGAAGTTATACGCTGCTGACCGTCGATGATTTCCTGTTTACCATCCTTTATGTAAGATACTACACAACCAAGGAAATATGAGCCTTCTCGAGTCGAGCCTCCACGGGTTTTTGCAAAATTCCAAACATCGTTAAACAAGGTATCCACTTCGTCAGAGGTCCAATCATAAGGACGCTGATAATCCGGTATGAGAAATTGTTTTTCCTTACCGGTTTCAAGAAAAGCCTTTACAGAAAGTTTGTTAACGCTAATAGATGTATCTGCCATTTTTTCTACACTCCTATCGATTCGCCCAAGCTGAAGTTCAATATTTGAGACGATGTTAAATATACAACGCTCCATCGAAAAATGCAAACAAAAATAAAAAGCTATTTGTATAAAGTTACTGTTCCAAGGCCTCCCGCAGGAATACTTCAAGAATCAAGGATTCCGCTTTTTAGCAATCCCCATGGGACTATAAATTGGCGAGCTTCCCGCTTTGTACGAAAAACATTTTTTAATTTCTTTTGCACTATTCTATAACCATGGCAGCATAAGATAACATGCGATTTTTGAAGGCTCTAACTTGAAAACGGAACATTGAGCGACGTAAAGCCCAAAGCGATGCTCCCAAATCGCGGGATGATGCAAAAATCAGCACGACTCCTGTTGCAGACAGAGAGACTCTTATATTTCATAAAAGTCCTCTTTTCTTTTTTGTCCGCAATCCAAACAACATCCAGATTACTAAATTTCTTCCCACTATGGAATCTCGTTATAATTCTTCTGAAGTTGAAGCCCGCTGGCACAAGGCCTGGGCAGAAAAAAACAGTTTTGCACCGAGTGGAAAGGGCGAGCCATTCTCTGTCGTCATTCCGCCTCCGAATGTAACCGGCGCCCTGCATCTGGGACATGCCCTGAACGACACCTTGCAAGATATTCTGGTCCGCTATCGCCGTAAGACCGGTCGGGACACTTTGTGGATTCCCGGCACCGACCACGCTGGCATCGCCACCCAAGCCGTTGTGGAAAAACGCCTGTTTCAGGACGAACACAAGACCCGCCACGACATCGGTCGCGAAGCTCTGGTGGAACGCATCTGGAAATGGAAAGACGAATACGAAGCCCGCATCACCAAGCAGCTTAAGAGCCTCGGTGTGAGTTGCGACTGGAGCCGCCAGCGTTTTACTCTGGATCCGGTGTGCGCCAAGGCCGTGCGTCACGCGTTTTTCAATTTGTTTAAGAAAGGTCTGATTTATCGGGGCAAGCGCCTGGTGAACTGGGACACCAAACTCCAGACCGCTGTCGCGGACGACGAAATCTATTACGAAACAGTGAAAGGCCATTTCTGGACTTTCAAGTATCCTCTGGCAGACGGTTCGGGATTTATCCCTGTTTCCACCACGCGCCCGGAAACCATCATGGGCGACACCGCTCTTGCCGTCCACCCCACGGACGAACGCTACGCCAAGTTCATCGGCAAAACTCTGAAAGTCCCCTTTGTGAATCGGGAAATTCCGGTCATTGCAGACGCAATTCTCGTGGACAAGGACTTTGGAACCGGCTCCGTAAAGGTGACTCCGGCACACGACCCCAACGACTACGCCACAGGACTTCGCCACAAGCTTCCCATGATTAACATCATGAACGACGACGGCACCCTGAACGAAAACGCCGGCAAGTTCCAAGGATTAAAAGGTCAGGCTGCTCGCGATGCCGTGGTTGCCGGCCTGGAAGAACTGGGACTGCTTATCAAAGTGGAAGACCACGAAATGCAAGTGGGACATTCCGACCGCAGCAAGACGGTGATTGAACCCTACCTTAGCGACCAGTGGTTCGTGAAAATGGACGTTCTCGCCGAAAACGCCATGAACGCGGTGAAGTCCGGTGAAATCAAAATTCTACCGGAACGTTACGCCAACAAGTATTTGGACTGGCTTGGCGAAAAGCGGGACTGGTGCATCAGCCGTCAGCTCTGGTGGGGGCACCGCATTCCCATTTGGCACACGGATGCCACCGAAGAAGAATTGAAGGCAGCCTTTGGCGACCGGAAAGACATCTATTTTTACAAGGCGGAAAACGGCGGCTACCTGGTTTGCTCCCAAGAGGAAAACCTGAAGGAAGATGCCATTCCGGGACGCCGCCTGAAACAGGAAGAAGACGTTCTGGACACCTGGTTCTCCAGCGGACTCTGGCCCCACTCCACCATGGGCTGGCCCGAAGAAACCGAAACCCTGAAGCGCTACTACCCCACCAGCGTCCTCGTCACCAGCCGTGACATCATCACCCTGTGGGTAGCCCGCATGGTGCTGTTCAGCCAGGAAAATATGGGCACTGTCCCCTTCCACACCGTCTATATCCATCCGAAAATTCTGGATGGCAACGGACAGACCATGAGCAAGTCCAAAGGCAACGGCGTGGATCCCATGGACATCGAACGCAAGTATGGTACCGATGCACTCCGCTTCGTGATGGCAAGCCTTTGCACCGACAACCAGGACGTGCGTCTGCCCGTGAAAAAGGAAAAGCAGGAAGACGGAACGGAAATCAACACTTCCGAAAAATTTGAAATCGGTCGAAACTTCAGCAACAAGCTGTGGAACGCCTGCCGCTTCCTCTATCCCCATTTGGAACAGGCAGGGGCCCTCGCTTCCGAACTCCCCATGGATTCCGCCTTGTTCGCCTTGGAAGACCGCTGGATTCTTTCCCGCTTGCAGACGACCATCAAGGACGCCACCCGGATGCTGGAAGAATACCGCTTCGCCGAACTGACCGGGTTCCTCTACCGTTTCGTGTGGGACGACGTTTGCTCCAGCTACCTGGAAATCAAGAAGGCCGTCATCAACAGCGAAACCCTCACTGCCGAAAAGAAAAACGCTATGGCCATTCTCAGCTATGTGCTGAAAAATGTGCTGGACCTTCTCCATCCGGTGATGCCCTTCATTACGGAAGAACTGAACGGAATCCTGTTCCAAGGTTCCGAATGGGTCATTAGCCGCTCCTGGCCCACCGCTGATGAAACCCTTATCGACAAGAGTATTGAAGCGTCATTTGACCAGGCCTTTGCCGTAGTGGAAGCCGTCCGTGGCGTTCGTGGCCGCTACAGCGTTTCGCCGGCAACCAAATTGAAAGCCGTCATCAGTGTGGATGACGCGACAACGGAAAAATCCGTAAACGCTTGCATCGCCATCATTACTGAACTGGGCGGCATCGACAGCATTACCGTCGCGGTGAAAGCGGAAAAGCCGAAATTCAGCGCATCCGCCGTCGTTCCCGGTGGCGAACTCTACATCCCGTTGGAAGGCATCCTCGACCCTGCGGCAGAAATCGCCCGCTTGGAAAAGGAAATCGAAAAAGCGAAATCCTTCGCAGCCAGCATCGAACGCAAGCTTTCCAACGAGAAGTTTGTGAACGGTGCGCCGGAAGCCGTGGTGAACGCCGAACGCACAAAACTCGCCACACAGCAAGACATCATTGCCAAAAACGAGAAGGCACTGGCCGAATTGAAATAAACGTCAGACCTTTCATTCAAGCACCCGGAAATCCTTGGATTTTCGGGTGTTTTTCATATTGAACTTTTCCCATGATTGAAAGATCAGTATCAGCGCGATGTCGAATGGCGACTCTGACTAAAGACGAAATTTTATCGGCGGCGATAATCCAAAAACTCGCGCGCCCTTTCTCCAAAGGAAATTTTACACAATTAAAAATTTATATTCCAAGAAAAAGGAAAAATATGCCGCAGATTCACAAATATTTATCCAAAGACTCCATATCCCGTTCCGAGAAAAAACTCTTCGATATTTTACTCTCGTTGAATAATGATTGGCATATATGGATGAACGCAAATCTCCGTTTCGCTCTTCGCAACGGAGCTTCGATGGAACGCGAAGTCGATTGCATTCTTTATCACCGGGAGCTCGGCATGCTCCTTGTGGAATGTAAAGACGGTCAGATTTCTACGGAAGAAAGCCTGGAATCCGAAAAAGGATTTATCTGGAAACAGAACCAGCGCGAAATGGAACGCTCCCCGGTGGATCAAGTTTTGAATCTAGTTCATCCCCTACACCAGCATTTTTGCGAAATGTTCCCCCGGCAAATCCAAAAAGACAATTCGCATCAACAATTTTCTTATGATTCCGTACGCGTACAATGGGCTCTTTTCTTTGGCGATATGGAAAATTTGAAAAAAATCGGCAGCAATGCGGTGCAATCCAAACGCGTTATTCTCAAATCCGACTTAAAATTCCCCAACCTATTGCTCCGAAAAATCACAAAAATTTTGGAAACGAAAGAAGCGAGTTTTGGCAACAAGCCCTTCCCCAACACAGTGCTGTCCGAAGAAAATCTCCAAAAACTGGTCGCCTTTCTCGGCTGCTTTGATGAACCGACCTGGCCGGAAATTTGGGATATGCAGGCCAATGCGCGAATCTACCCTACTGAAATTCAGGAAATGCTGATGGAGTCCATCACCCGAAATCCGCGGATGCGAATCGAAGGAGTCGCCGGTTCTGGAAAATCCCTGATGGCTCAGTGGGAAGTCGCCCGCCTTTTCAAGGAAGGCAAACGCATCGCATTTCTCTGCTATAACGACTTGTTGGCGGAGCAAATGCAAAATAATTTTCAAAAAAGAGAATTTCCGGCATCTCAGGTAACCGCCGCCAGTTTTTACAAGCTAGCAGCCAAATATGTACGACTAGCAAAAGTTCCCGGTGCTCCTCGAAAAGAACCCCAAAATGATGAAGGGAAAAAAGAATACTTCGCAAAAATGCCCCATTATTTTAAACAGGCTCTGGATATTTTGCGCAAACAAAATAAAGCATCCCGATTTTTCGACGCACTGATTATCGACGAAGGGCAGGATTTTGACAATTCTTGGCTGGACACGATTCTTTTGCTGCTAAAAGAACCGCAAAAAGGCTTCGTACGTTTTTTCTACGATTCCCATCAGACGATTTATAAAGGGCGCCCGGTATTAGGCAACACCAAAATCGAATCCATGCCGGTGATATTTCTGAAGCGTGGATTCCGCAGTACAAAAAAAATTCTGCTTTGGGTACGCGAAATCACTGGCATTTCTGTCTCTTGCTATGAAACCACTCCGACAGGCCACGATGTGGATGTACGTCTCTATTCCGATCCTCAAGAACAAATCGCACTTTTATATGCAGAAATTGCCCGTCTAAAAAAGAAAGCCGTCGAACCCAAGGACATCCTAGTAGTTTCATTACGCAGCCGATCTAATTCGGCCCTAGCAGAACTCCACAACGACGAGTTCCAATGGAGCGACGTCCACGATTCCCTAAATTCTTTGGCCATCAATATAGTTTCTGCTTATCGTTACAAGGGTTTGGACAAGCGGGTCGTCATTTTGACGGATTTGGAACCTTCCGCAAACAACCCTGGGGAGCCGCACAGCAATGCCAATTTGATCCTTGTCGGTGCGACCCGTGCCAAAGAGCATCTGATAGTGTTCAAGCAGCGCAGCAAAATTGTATAAACAAAAAGTTCCCGGCAAAAACCGAGAACTTTCCTTTTTATTTTGAACTTCTTTAAGACACGAGCATCATCGAGAAGACCATGACAAACAGGGCAACGGTTTCTCCAACGCCGAGAACCATCAGGTAATTCACGAGACCCTTTCCGGTTTCACCAAGAGCATTGCAGGCATTTGCCGCCGACTTGCCGACATACCATGCCGACGCCAGCATGCCAATACCGCCAAAAATGCCGACGCCCAAATACGCCGCCCACATGGAAGCTGTTGGATCCGTGCCACCTTCCGGGCTAATTTTGCCCAAAATGTAAAGCATCAGAAGCATCCCATAAATGGTTTGCGCAATCGGAGCTCCGACAAATATCAGCAAAGTGAACAACGCATTTTTGCCCTTGAGATATGCCTTTTTCCAGGCTCCAATGGCAGCCATGCCCGCCGTACCGCAACCCAATGCCGAACCCACCGCAGCAAGCCCTAAAGCCGCAACAGCTCCGAGTTTCGACAAAGTAATCAACATATTCTGATCCATAAGTATTCTCCTTATGGATTAAAGAACCATCATCGAGAACACGAGCACGAACAAGGCTACGGTTTCAACGATACCGAGCACCATCAGGTAATTGACCATGCCCTTGCCCGTTTCGCCCAAGGCATCGCAAGCGACCGCAGCCGACTTTCCTTGATACCAGGCGCTCGCCATCAAGCCGAGACCGCCGAAAATACCGGCACCTAGACATCCGCCCCAGTTCGTAAAGCCCGAAGCAGTCGCAGCATTCAAGATGAAATTCATCAAGAGCATTCCATAAATCGTCTGGGAAATCGGCGCTCCGACAAATACGAGCAAAGTAAAGAGAGCACCTTTACCTTGAGCATACGCCTTTTTCCATACGGAAATAGCGGCCATACCAGCAGTTCCGCAACCAAGGGCGGAGCCCATAGCACCAATGCCCAGAGCGGCAGCTGCACCCATCTTAGCGAGAGTTACTATTGTTTGTTGATCCATTTTGTTATCCTCTTATTGGTAACGGGAATAGTTCCCTTGGTTAATTTTTGCTCTTGGAAAAGGGAGCGAAAGCATAACCGCTCCACTGCAAGTCCAAGCCGTTAGAAAATTCAAGAGTATTCAGACGCACAGCATGAACGGCAACACCCATAATGGCAAGTGCAATATTCAAGCCATGGACAAAAAGAAGTATCAAAGCAGCGCCGGCAATGCCAATCGCAGAACCGAAAAGCGGAGAAAGCATTCCATTAAACGCTTCCGCAATGGCCGCTCCGCTCATTCCTACAGCAAAAAGACGAATATAACTGATCACATCGGTAAAGCTGTTCACAATATTCAGCACAAGCATAGGAATCGAAATCCAGTCCTGTTTGAGTCTGCTGGGCGGAACCGAGAACAGAACCAAGAGAACCGCCGCCACGATGAACATCGGCATGACGAACCCGGGCATCTGCATACCGAGAACCATATTGTTCGCCAAGCAGAACATGCACCAGCAGCAGAGCAGCCAGCCGACCTGCGCCAGGAACGTGGAATCCTTCCGTTTGATACGAACGGCGATATTCCAGAGGTGGGCGATCGAAAGATGCACAACCGCAATGCAGAAGCAGAAAAACTGGATGTGCTGCATCTGGGACTCGCCCGCTTCCAGCGGAACAAAAGATTCCGGGAAGAAGGATATTCCAGAAACCCAGCTATGGTAGGCGGCGAATTTCGCCGGATCCGACGGCGCAGCGGTACGAATCCAGAGCATCGCATTTTGAAGCGGTTCCGGAAGCCACGCATAATTCGTCAAATCCAAATAGCGCGTCCACGAAGCCAACTCCGGCGAAAGCCCGAGGAAACTGGCGTTAATAAGTCCCCAGAAAATGGTCATTCCACTCATCAAATAGATAAAATGGAAGCCCGCGGAATTGGCATTCGGTTTCTTTTTGCGCACAATCAAAGCGATGGCGAGGAAGAGCAGGCCATAAGCCATATCACCTACAATCATCGCAAAGAAAATGCTGAAAAAGCACAGGAATACGCTGGACACATCCACTTCATGATAGCCCGGAGAAATTCCGATAATATCATAAAGGAACTGCATCGGGCGAGAAAGCTTATTGTAGGAAAGCAGCGTCGGCACATTGTCCTCTTCGGACGGATCCTCTACGCGCAAACCCCAGCCAGCCGCTTTTGCCGCCGCAGAGAGTTCAGCAACTCGAGGAGCCGGACAAAATCCTTGAACCGCCGCCAGCATTTCCGAAGAGAGCATTCCGGCGGAAGCTGTTTCCAAAGCATAAGCGTCCGTAGTTTCTGCTAGGCATTTTTTGACTTTACCTTTTTCCGCAGAAAGTTCCTGGAAGCGTTTTTCCACCTTGTCCAGCTCCGCCAAAGAGCCCGAACGTTCCTGGCGATAATATTCCACGGACTGGGCGGGGATCGGTATTCGCGTTGCGGGCGTTTTTACCTTTGCAGGTTCCGCTCCTTGATTCAATACGGCGTAACACAAGCCGTCGGCATTTTCCGCAAAAGGACAGATGACGGCTTTTTCATCTTCCGTTTCCAAAGGAATCCCACGAGCGGTCGCATAAAGCCGAACAAAAATACCGCGTTCTTCCAAGGATTTAACCGATTTCGGATCCAAATTGCCAAAAACCCCGTAACGGGACAAATTGGCTTCCGCTTCCGCATGGGCATCTTCGGCATTTTTGCGTACTTCAAGAAGTCGCTGCACCTCTTCTACAACGCCTTCTCCCGTCAGAGAATCTTCCAAAGGAACGGCCTTTTTGACATCCGGAATGGATTCCAAAGCTTTCTGGACCCGCAGCAAATCGTTTCGGACGGCGTTCAGGCTGCTTCCCGTAGGATTTTTTAGCGGAGTGATGTGCAAAATGCCCATTTCCCGAAGTCTTTCGAGAGAGGCCTGCTTGTCGGAATCCAAGCAGATGATCGTCACTTTTTTCATCGGAGTAATCATGCGGCGGCTCCTTCTTGCGTAAGGATTCTAGCATTCGCCTTTCCCTTGGCCAGTTTGGAACGGGCGACTCCTGAAATCTGCTGATCCGAAAGGAATATATTGATGGTCCGAATATTCTCTTTCGTTTCCGGGATTTTCACTTTTTCAAAGAGATTTACTCGCTGGCTTGTAGAGCGCAATTCCGCAGAAAGCAATTCATACTGCTTTTCGAGAACCCGGCGTTCCAAGCGCAAAGCGATAAGTCCTTGCAAAGAGCGAATACCTTCGTCAAGCCATGCAGGTGTCGTGAAAAAATCCGGTATGGTCACTTTAAAATCGACACCATTGAAAATGGGAATTTCGACACCGGCGATATTGCCTTCGTCCTCCCGCACTTCCTTCACGGAAATGTACTTGTCCCATTCAATCGCTTCTGCATAAAGCCCGACCCAGCTTGCCATGGAAGTTCGAAGGGAGTCTTCTTCTTCCCGCTTTGCCATGACCTTGGCCTGGAGAGTGCGCATCTCCATCTGCAATTGCTGTTTTTTCAGCAGAAGCGTCGGCAGATATCGCTGATAGCGTTTCAGCGCATCACGCTCCATCTTCAAAGCGTTTTTTGTCAATTTGACTTTCGCCATATTACCCCTTCTTGGGCCAATACTGGCTAATCATCTTAGACGGAATGCCCGTTTCTTCGGGAGTAAAGCAATCGGCCAGAATTTCCCAACCCAGATCGAGAGCGCGCTCCAGCGGAATATTCACCGAAAGATCCATCATTTCTTTTTCAAAACGTTCGCCGTATTTGAGCAGCTTGTTGTCCCAATTGCTCATGCGGAAACCCATCGACTGTTTTTCCAGCGTCTCTTTGTAGCTGGCGTAAAGCTGGATCATCGTATTCATGATGGTGCGATGGTCGCTGCGGGTTTTGCCGTTCACTTGCTGTTTCAAGCGCGAGAGGGAGCCGAACGGTTCGATTCGTCCATGCTTCAAGTAGAACTGGCCTTCCGTAATATAACCGGTATTGTCCGGAACGGGATGGGTCACATCGTCGCCGGGCATGGTCGTTACGGCGAGAATCGTAATGGAACCCGAGGACTCGAAGTCCACAGCCTTTTCATACCGACTGGCAAGCTGGGAATACAAATCGCCAGGATAGCCACGGTTCGAAGGAATCTGCTCCTGCGTAATGGCGATTTCTTTCATCGCATCGGCAAAGTTGGTCATATCCGTCAAAAGGACAAGGACATTTTTGCCGCGAGTCGCAAACTGTTCGGCAACCGCCAAAGAGGCATCCGGAACCAGCAGGCATTCCACAATCGGGTCGCTCGCCGTATGCACAAACATCACCGTCCGGGAAAGAGCACCGTTCTGTTCCAGATAATCCTTCAGATACAGATAGTCGTCGTGCTTCAGTCCCATACCGCCGAGTACAATGACATCGACTTCCGCCTGCAAAGCGATACGCGCCAAAAGCTGGTTGTAAGGTTCTCCAGCTACAGAAAAAATCGGAAGCTTTTGCGATACGACCAACGTATTGAAAACGTCGATCATCGGAATGCCCGTGCGCACCATCGTCTTCGGAATGATGCGTTTCGCCGGGTTTACAGACGGGCCGCCGATTGCCACCGGATTTTCTTCAATCGCGGGACCATTGTCCCTTGGAACGCCCGCGCCCGAAAAGACGCGACCGAGAAGAGCTTCGCTAAACGGGATTTCCATCGGCTTGCCGAGGAAACGCACCTGGGAATCGGTCGAAATACCGCGGGCGCCGGCAAAGACCTGCAAGTCCACCATATCCTTGTCGATACGGATGACGCGAGCTAGAGAAGTGCCTTGAGCGCTTGTAACCTGCGCCAATTCCTGATTCGCCACATTGTCCGCTTGGACGGTAATCACGCTGCCAGCAATACGTTCAATGCGATGATAAACCTTATACATTCTTCGCTACCTCCGCAACAGAGTCAGAAATCTGCTTTTCGAGATTCTTAAATTCTTCGGAATCAAACGCAACGCGGTTCCAGTCCTTGGTCGTCTGCGTCAGCTTCAGGAAGAAGGCGCGGGCCGAATCCTTGTCGGTAAAAGACATTGGCGTTTCAAGAATTTTATAAACACATTCAAACACGTATTTTTGCCGATCCGCCGAGCACGCCGCATCGATATCGTTGTAAGCATCCTGCTGTAAATAGACGGAATCCAGATATTCGGACTTCAAATAAACGACAAAGTCGTCGTTGGAAGTTCCTTCCTCGCCAACGACCTTCATCATCTGGTTCACATCGTTACCGTCAGCAAGAACCTTTCTCGCTTCCGCCACTTTTTTCGAATCGATGACGCCTTCATATTTGGACCAGGATTCCAGCGGATGAATTGCCGGGAACCGACGCTGGTCGGAACGTTCGCGGGAAAGTCCGAGGAAGGCACCGACCACTTTCAAGGTCGCCTGAGTAACGGGCTCTTCAAAGTTGCCACCCGCAGGCGAAACGGAACCGCCAATGGTCACGGAACCTGTCGAGCCGTCTTTCAAACGCACGACGCCGCCTCGCTCGTAGAACGAAGCGATGACCGATTCCAAATATGCCGGGAACGCTTCTTCGCCCGGAATTTCTTCCAAACGTCCGCTCATTTCACGGAGAGCCTGTGCCCAACGAGAAGTCGAATCGGCAAGCAATAAGACGTTCAAACCCATCTGGCGGTAGTATTCGGCAAGGGTAACGCCCGTATAAACGGAAGCTTCTCGAGCAGCAACCGGCATCGAAGACGTATTGCAAATAATCAAGGTGCGTTCCATCAGGCTCTTTCCCGTTCTCGGGTCGATGAGTTCCGGGAATTCGCGGAGAGTCTCCACCACTTCACCGGCGCGTTCACCGCAAGCCGTCAAAATCACGATATCCACATCGGCATAGCGGCTCATCAGCTGCTGCAAAACCGTCTTGCCCGCACCGAAAGGCCCCGGCGTACAGAAAGTCCCCCCTTGCATCACAGGGAAGAATGTATCGATAATGCGCTGCTGCATCGTCAGAGGTTTAGAAGGGCGCAAGCGTTCCGCATAATTCTTGATTGGAATCTTGACCGGCCAGGTCTGGTAAAGCTTGACTTCAACGGAATTGCCATTTTCATCTTTCAAAACCGCGACGACATCTTCTACGACATGCTCGCCCGCAGGAACAATGCTTTCGACGGTGAGCGAATCGCGGCATTTGAACGGCACCATGATGCGATGCTTGAAAATTCCCTCGGGAACGGTTCCCAGAGTATCGCCACCCGTAACCACGTCGCCCACTTTCGCAACAGGCGTAAACGCCCACTTGACATCTCGCGGGAGCGCGGGCAGATACTTGCCTCTCTGCAAAAAGAATCCGCATTCTTCGGCCAATTCCGGCAGGGGGTTCTGCAAGCCGTCAAAAACCTGGGTCAAAAGCCCCGGTCCCAACTCCACAGAAAGCAATTCGCCCGTAAAGCGGACTTCGTCGCCCGCCTTCAGGCCCGTCGTATCTTCAAAAACCTGGAGTTCTGCATAATCTCCGCGGATACGAATCACTTCGCTTTTCAATTCAACGCCCGAAGCGAGTTTTGCAAAACCGACTTCGTTTTGGGCAACTGCACCATCAAATGCGACCCGGATCAAGTTTCCGTTCACACCGACTATTTTACCGATAGTAGCCATTGAAATTAAGACCTCCGGTCATCCCTGTTATAGGCAGGGTCGTTATCATTAATCACTTTGAGGACGGCGGCATTTCCGGCTTCAGCGGAAATACGAGACCAGCGTTCGCAAATTTTCAATTTAATCACGAAAGCATACACCGCCGCCATGGAATCCTCTCCACGGGCAAGTTCATCGACTAGCCAAAAACGGGTCTTATCCAATTCCTGTTCCCGTTCCAATGGATTCTGCTTGGCGTAAGCTTCCGAAACCATTTTGGCAAAAGTCACGTCGTAACCGGGAAACTGCCGTTCCGAAAAACGGACTTCCGGTCCCCAGGATGCGGCACGAGCATGCCCCACGACATTTTTTAATTGAATTTCATGAGCCATGTATGCCGAAGCAAAAGGATCGTCGCATTCTTCTCCGTTTACCAAGGAGTCGAAAGTGGCGAGTTCCTCTTCGGTCATGACCGCAGAACAACGATTGCGAAGTTCCGAAATAGAGAATGGAGGTGGATCTCCGAACTTTAAAAATGGAAGCGACGCAGTGATGTAAACAGCATTGCTCATCGACTATTTTCCCTGAGCCACGTCGGAAACGATTTTCGCCACCTGTGGGCGGACTAGCGCCGACAGCGCCGCAGCAATGGATTGGGAAGTAAATTCGTGAGAAACTTTGCCAGCGTCCATTTTCAGGCGGAATCCGAACTTGATGCCCGAATCGCTTTCTACCTGAACCCCGGCACCGAGAACCTTGGCAAATTCGCCGATGACAAAAGATTCCAATTTGGCCTTGTCCGCTGCGGAAAAAACGACACCCATTTCAGAGGAAGCGTAATTTTTTGCCAAAAGCAAAAGCATTTCCTTGATGGTAGAATCGTTCAAATTTTTTTCAACTTGAAGAGAAAGAATGCCGTTTACCATGGATTCCAAACGGCGACCGACAGAAATAAGCACATCGCGAGCGGCTTGTTCCAAAGCCTTGTTGCTCCGTTCCGTATAAACTTCCGCATCCTTATCGGCTTTTTCCAGTTTCGCCTTTGCTTCGGTTTCGGCGTTCTTGATAATACTGGCCGCTTCCGCTTTGGCTTTGGCAATAATTTCTGCGGACTGCGCGTCCGCTTTTTCTACCGCATCCTTTTGAATACGTTCAATCAGGTTCTGTAAATCTTCTGCCATAAAATCTCCGATTTCAACAGGCGTTTTTTTCGTCGCTTTCTAATATATATGAATTGCGGGCAAAAAAAGCCGTCAAAGATGTTAAAAAATGAAAAAGAATTGACAAAATTGCCCCATTTTAAGACAAAATGCAGACAAAAAGAGATGTTCAGAAATTCAGCGAGGACGGTCTTTCGCCGTAGAATCCCGCACCAAGGAAAATAGCCAAGCGACCATCAACGAGGCTTCGGAATCCGAAAGTTTCCCGATTTCCATCGGGCGATATTTGTCCGGATGGATGGGCTTCGGATCCTTGAGGTATTGCCAAAGCGAATCCGGGCGATCCAGATAGCGCGCGACATTTCCTTTCATGGCGGGACCGGCAAATTCCCGATTCCAACGATGGCAAGCGTAACATTCCCTATCGTAAATATCCGCGGCCTTTTGACGATTTTCGGGAGTCAAGTCGGAAAATGTCATCAAATCGGCGGCAAAAAGGGCCGATGCCAAAACCACAAAAAAAACAAACCAGCGATTCTTCAACGGCATCAACTATCTTCTCGGTTTCAAAAGTTTTCCAGAAAGGATGGTCACCAAACGCCGAGGGAGGAATCTTTCCGCTAAAAGAATCGCCTTGTTGGAATAACCGGGCACCACGACATTCGGAAATCCGGAAAGAATGGCGCGAACGGCTTCCCAAGCGACCTGCTGCGGCGTACTGCTGAAGAAATAACGGAGAAATCCTCTCTTTGAACCCGCCAAGGCGTGAAAATTCGTATCGACGGAACCCGGACACAAGGTGAGTACGCGAACCCCGTGCAAACGGGATTCTTCCGCCAAGGCTTCGCTATAGGACAAAACGAAAGCCTTGCTCGCAAAATAGGCCGCCATATAAGGCCCCGGCTGAAATCCGCCCATGCTCGCCACATTCAGTATAACCCCTTTGCGACGGGCGTACATCGTTTTCAGAGCGAGCTTGCAAAGAACCATTAGGGATTCCATGTTCAGGCGGAGCATCTGCGCTTCCGCTTCAACAGAAAGCTCGGCGGCTTCCCCGCAAAATCCTGCACCCGCATCGTTTACAAGGATATCCGGCGGGCATCCGACCAATTCGATAAATTTTTCAAAAACGGTCTGGGCGTTTCCCGATACCGATAGATCCGCAGCCAAAGCAAAAGCTTTGGTTCCAAAACGAAGGGAAATATCCTGCGCCAACGCTTCAAGCTTATCGGAACGACGAGCCACCAGAACGACCTGTTCTGCCTGGGGAGCAAGTCCGTAAGCGATTTCTTTTCCGATTCCAGAACTCGCACCCGTGACAAGAAGAGCTTTATACCGTTTCATAAGCCTCTCGACATTTCTATTTTTATCGCCGTCAAAAGTCATCCCATAACTTTTGATTCGTTCCTGTTCAAATTAACTTTTTTTTGTGGACGACGCAATGGAATGGATTCGTGTTTTTTTCATCGCCTGCGCTCTGGCCATCGACTGCATGGCCGTCTCCCTTTCCATCGGGCTTTGCCGGAAAGAAGCCTATGAACGCGAGATTTTAAAACTCGCCCTGTGTTTTGGAATTTTCCAGGCGGGAATGACCTTGACCGGGGCCTTTGGCGGCGGCTTTCTGGCGGAAATTATCGGAAGTTGGGACCATTGGGTCGCATTCGCCTTGTTGGGCTGGATTGGCATTCGCATGATACGGGAAGCTTTTCAGAAAAAGGAAAGCTGTTTCACGCAAAAACTCGGTTACAGAACGGTTCTTTCTTTAGCTATCGCCACCAGCCTGGATGCGCTGGCCGTCGGATTTTCCTTTGGGATTATCGGGCACGAAATCGCATTCAGTTCAACGCTTATCGGCATAGTCGCTTTTGCGGCAACGGAAATCGGCGTTCACTTGGGAAAAAGGGCAGGCAAAAAAATTCCGTACAAATGGACGGAAATCGCCGGCGGCTGCGTGCTCATCGCCATCGGCACAAAAATTCTCGTCGAGCATCTCCATCGCTGATTCGCATCATTGCCGCGCGTCGGAAATTCCGTACAGATCTCTGACGACTAGCCACTCTAATGCGAGCGAACTAACAACTAACAACTAGCAACAAGCCACTCTAATGCAAGCGATTTTTGCGAATGAATTTTTAGAGCCGCCTTTTAAACACTGTCTTTTTTGAATTTTTCCCGAATCAGCAATAGGTCGTGTTCATAGGGATTGCGCCTGAAGTCTTCAAAGGCCCACGCGGTCGGCGTAAAATGTCCCTTGGCGTAGTGCAGAATCATATCGAGCCAAATGCCGTTTCCGGCGTAGAGTTTGAAAGGGCCGCGCTTATAAGAGGGCAACACGACTTTGTCGAGATCCATATAGCCGATGTCCACATTCGCCGTGCGATGATTCGGGGAATGCGCCAATTCAAATTCCAGCGCATTGGAACGTTCCTTTTCTCTGCCGATATCCTGCGGGGACACGCTTTGCGCAAAGGAAAGAACGCCGCGATAAAGGGAGTCGCCCATTTCCGGCGCATAATACGCTGTTTTATCAAAGGCGAAAAGCTTGCCTAGATGCCGAACCGGCCCCCAGGTATTTTGCAGAGCATTCAGGACTTCAGACGGCCATTCGTTTCCTTGCACGAGAACGAAAGCCAAAAGAGCCGCCTTTTCAGAGAATTGATGAGGTAAAGCCATATCGTTAATGAGGGTAAACCGGTATCATTTTTGCTAGAGAGGAAAGTTGCCCTTCTGTAAAAGTTCCCGTATTTACCGATGCTGCGGGGAACATTGGGTTAGAGGCGTCGGGACAAGTCGCTGCATTTTTGAAAAAGAGTTTCGGCAGAACATTCGGAAGAAGCGAAACGGGGTTTTCCGATTCGCCCGAAGCCATTTTCATATTCAGAACCTGCCCGCAATGCGGCGTGTCGGCAATGCCGTCTTCCCAAATGGAATAATCCCCCAAAGCCGCCTGATCGGATTTTGTCGCCGTCGTATGGCGCAAACCGAGAAAATGCGCGCATTCGTGAATTGCCGTGTTCACGATTTCACTGGCCGTCTGTGAATATTCCGTACGGGAATCCAGCATATAATGCGTCCCGACGACCACCGTGCTGCCTTGACCGCCGCCGAAATTGCCCGCAAACAGAATGGAATACCCCAAAACTCCTGCAATTTCAATCCGATGCACCAGAACCAAATCCAGAGCGTTATACACTTCTGGTTCCTCCGGAGAGTTCGGCCAGCCTCCCAATTCCGTCACAAAAACATCGGAGCTGGATTTTCCGGCAAGCCAAGGTTCATCGTCTGGATAAGAATTTTTGACATCGTTCCTTTCCGAAGCGTAATGCAAAAAGAGCGTATCGACAGCAATGCCTTCCGAAGAAAAATACCGACGAAAGCCCGCGAGCAAAAGTTTTGACAGGGAATCCAGCGAAACGGAATCCGCCGTGCCGCCATACTGCCCCGCTACAACCAGATTCACGCTGAAATGCGAACTGTAAGCTCCCTCGGCTTCATAGCGGACATTTCGAACCGTTCCTTTGTAATAATCGCCGTTTTCTTCCAAAGTCGTCGCCCAATAGCCGGAGTTATTTTCTTCGCAAAGAAAACGGTAATACCATCTGCCATTGCTTTCTTCCGCCGAAAGTTGCCGCGTTCTAGAGCCTACATAGCTGTCCACAACACGGAAAAGGTTCAGTTTTGGTGGTTTCCTGCCGGAATCCGCATCGAAGGAAAGGGTGTAAAGAGCATTCGGATGCACCGCCAAAAGCGTTCCCGTCGGCAAATAAGCCGCAGCAGAATCGTTCGGCACAAAATCGTTGCCGTAAAGGACAAATTTCGCCGTCGTCGGATACAGAGCGAGAGCTTCCCCATCGCCATCCGAAGAAAAAAGCCCGCAACCCGTCAAAAAAGCAAACAAGGTTGCATAAAAAAGGATGAAAATCAACGTTTTTTTCTTTTTTCCCGTCATCTGGACGTTATTCCCTATAAAACATTTCTCTTCAATTTAGTCAAAATTTTTAGGAGAAAACGATGCGATTCAAAGAATGGGAAAGATTTTTACAGCCGCTTTCAAATCGTCCGGCACTTGCCGCTTTTTTCTGTTCCGTACTTTTTTTAGCGTCCGCAAAATATCCGATATACGGCATCGCTTTTGTGCCCGTCCTCCTTCTTTCCCTTTACGCCTTTCCCCGATTTCCTCGACGCGCTTCGCTTGCCGTGCTGCTTTTTTTCGCCTTGCGCATGGGCACCTCCTCTTGGATTTTCGCCCATCCTTCCGAGGAAAATCCATTTAAAACGCCGACAGAGAACCTGGGCTTTGTGGAATCCGTGATGGACAGGGAAGAAGGCGTCGCCGTCATTATCCGTAGCGAATCCGGGAGATTCCGGCTTTCCAAAAAGCAGCCTCCATTTCCCAGCCCCGGCGATTCCATCCGTTTTCAGGCAAAGTGGTTTCCCGTCGAGCCGCCCACGGTTCCCGGCGGATTCGATTCCCCCAAATGGCTTCGCGGTCAAGGGCTTTCGGGTTTCGGCAAATTGGAATCTTTCAGCGTCCTCTCTCATCGATTCGTCTTTGAAAAATTCTTTTCCGGGTTTCGCCATTTTTTGAAAAACTATTTCTCGCGCTACCTTCCCGCCGCCGAATCGGGACTTCTGATTGGACTTTTGGCCGGAGACCGCTCCCAAATTCCGGACGCCTTGCAAAACGGTTTCAAACGGGCAGGAATCGTCCATGTTCTGGCCATTAGCGGTTTTCACGTCGTCTTGCTTTCGGAAATGATTCTGCTTTTACTGAAAGCGACCCGGATGCCCCACCGAATCGCCCGCATCTGCGCCATCCTTTTTATGCTCCTTTATGCGCCTGCCGCCGGAGGCTCCCTCGCCGTTTTTCGTGCGGTGTTTATGTTCTCCGTCGTACAGATCGGGCTTCTGTTTGAACGCAAAGCCGACAGTCTGAACGCTCTTGGCGTCGCTCTGGTTCTTTTGTGCGCATTCAACCCGGAGGTCATCTGGAATGTCGGTTTCCAGCTTTCCGCCTCGGCGACGGCGGGGATCATCGCTTACGGAAAACGGAACCCGCTTATTTTGCAAAGCGAAGTCCTGCGAAAAAACAAAATATGGATTTGTTTTGAAAACTACGTGCTGTCCGCCGTCTGGATAACATGGGTCGCAACGGCTTTTACAGCCCCCTTTCTCATCTGGTCTTTTCATTCCCTTTCTCCCATTTCCATCGTCGGGAACATCTGCGTCGTTCCGCTGGTCAGCCTAGGAATGCAAGCCGGCCTGTTCGCCCTTTTATTGCCGATTCCCGCAACGGCCAGCCTCTTCTGCGAAGCCGCAGGATTCCTGTTTCGCCTTTCTGCTTTTTTGGTCGCGCAAATTTCTTCGTTCAGCATCGCCTCCGTGACAGCGGGACCTTTGCCCGTCTGGGTTCTTTTGATCTTGGGAACGATTCTGCTTTCCCTTGGCAGTTCCAAAAACAATTCATGCGCCCGCCGAATTATCCTTTTGGGAATTTTAATTTTCGGATGCTACTTTACATACCAGGCGTTTCTTCCCAAAGCGCGTCCCGAATGGAGCGTCGCCGTTTTAGATGTCGGCCAAGGAGATTGCATAGTTGTGAAAAGCCCCAGTGGAAACGTCTATCTGGTCGATGCGGGGGTAAACACCGGAAAACGGAATGTCGCCAAAGACAAAATCATCCCCTACCTGCAAGAAGAAGGAATCTGGATGTTGAAAGGGATTCTCATCACGCACCCGGATCTGGATCACTTCAGCGGAGCCAGCGTTTTATTGCAGGAGTTTCCCGTCGAAAATCTGTGGATTCAGGAATGTTCCCGCTTTGCCGACAAGCCGGAATGGAAAAACGTACTTGCCACGGCGCAAAAACTCGGCGTTGTCATCCAGGACTTAAAACGAGGCATGATTTTTCGCGAGACATTTTATACATCGCCTCAAAAACGGGAAACCTGGAATATGCGCGTGATTCACCCGGATCCTTTTTATTGCGGAGAGACCAATTCGCAAAGCATTTCCATGCGCATCGAGGGCATCGGAGGCTCAATGTTGCTGACCGGCGATTTGACCAAGGAAGGCGAACAGACGATTCTGCAAACCGACATCCCTTTGAAAAGCGACGTGCTGAAATTGGGGCATCACGGTTCAAAGACATCCAGCTCGGTCGCCTTTTTGGAAGCGGTAAATCCCGACATCGCTATCGCATCGAACGGAAGAAAAAATCGGTTCCGGCACCCGCACAAAGAAGTGGTGAACCGACTGGACAGTTTAAAAATTCCCCTTTTGAACACTTCTGAAAAAGGCAGCGTTTTTGTACGATTCAATGCGAACGGCTATCAAGTCCAAACTTCGCTGTAGTCATTGCCGTATGCAAAGGGAAGAAGGGTCAGCGAGGAGTGAGTAGTTAAGAGAACTTAAAATGGAGTGTATAGGAGAAGCGGCTGAATTTTCTCCCAACTTTCCACTTTCCTCTAACCACTGATCACTAATCTCTAACCACTCCTAACTCCCACTTCCCGCCAACTCTTGTACCATTTAACGAACTTCTAAAAGGTCTCAAGAAAATCCATGCACCATTTGACAAAAGCCGACTTTGCGTCGAAACAGGCATTTTTCATTTAGTCGAAGCTCCAAAATGCAAAAAAAATGCCTTTGTTCATTTAGTCGAAAACTCAAAATGCAAAAAAAATGCCTTTGTCCATTTAGTCGAAGACCCAAAATACGAAAAAACGACTTTGTTCGTTTAGTCGAAGACCCAAAATGCGAAAAAAGGCCTTTGTTCATTTAGTTGAAGCTCCAAAACGCGACAAAATGCCTTCGTTCATAATCACTAAGTTGCCACCTCAGCCGTTTTCCGACAAATATGATCACCCCATCGCCAAACAAAAGCGTGGCGGGGGATAGGGTGAAGGGAAAAGGGGCTGCCCATGAGTCTTAAGAGTTTTACTCTTTTAGACGAATTGTCCCAGGAAGGGAGCCTTCGCAAAAGCGTGCAAGGCGAATGTTGCGCCGCAAGCTTGCTTGCAGGCATTATCTTCGAGAAGACTAGTAATATTCGTCATTGCGTACCCACCAAGGAGAAAATCAGTCATATTTGAAAGCGACCGTCACCCCGAACCCCAAAGGGGTTATACGACACTTGTCAATTTATTGACTTAGTGGAGTTATCCTCTATGTGGATATACGACACTTGGTAACTTTGTTACCTTAGTGGAGTTATACTCGAAGTGTAGAAGCAATCCTTTCCCGCAGCCAGGATTGCCACGGCTTTGCATCCCTGAAACTGGGAATCTCCGATTCCGTAGTTGAAGTATCCCTGCAAGGGACAATTCGTCTAAGGGAACAAGTTCCCAAGACTCATGGGGCTTTGCATCCCTGAAACTAGGAATCTCCGATTCCGTAGTTGAAGTATCCCTGCAAGGGACAATTCGTCTAAGGGAACAAGTTCCCAAGACTCATGGGTAAGCGAGCACCTCGCTGTCTGCGAGAAGAAATTCCCCTTGTGAAAAGAAGTTCTTGTTTTAAAGAAGAGTTTACTTTGTGAAAAGAAGTTCTTGTTTTAAAGAAGAGTTTACTTTGTGAAAAAAAGTCCCGTCTGAAAAAGAGTTCACCTTGTGAAAAAGAATTTCCCGCTAGAATAAATGACCAGCCTTCGTCACGACGAGAAGAACGCAAAGCGGCAGAAAGCCGTCTCTCCCAACTTTCCACTTCCCTCTAACCACTAATCACTAACCGTGGTTCGACAAGCTCACCAACCGGTCCCTGAGCCAGCCGAAGGGCGCTAATCACCAACTTCTTTTTCCGCGCGGATGACGCCGAATTTCCCTTGAAAATAAATGCAGTCCACGATTTGAAATCCACTCTCTTTCATCCAGTTGATTTCCTGCGGAACGGAACATTCCCTGTCGAGTTTTTTCCTTTCCATCCAGCGGCAAAATTCTTTTTCGGACAAGCCGGAAGCCCGGATTTGCTCCGTCCAATACTTATCCGTCTTTCTGTGGATTGCATCGTTTTCCGAAGAGAACTGGTCGTAATTTACAAAGACGCCTCCCGATGAAAGGGAGTCGAAAATCATTTTGAAAAGCGACTTTTTTTGGGCGTGTTCCAAATGGTGAATGGATAAAGCGGAAATGACCAAGTCGGGCGAACCCGATGGCAATTTTTCCGAGTAATCCGCAATTTCGTATTTCACATTCGGCATTCCGGCAAAACGTTTTTTCGCCACATCCATCATCTCTTCGGCAAGATCGACTAGGACATACGACGATGTGGGAAAATGCGGCATCCAAAAGGATGGTAAAATTCCCGTTCCGCTTCCCAAGTCAAAAATCAACGAAGGATTTTTCTCCAAGGATTTCGCCACGAAGTCGGTGGATGCGATGTAATAATCGTCAAAACACGGGATGAATTTTCTGCGGTTTTCGTCGTATTCTTTGGCGATTAGATTAAACTGTTCCCGAATGTTCATTTAAAACCCATACAATGGCATTTTGAATTCGTGTAAAATATATTCTTTGTTAATAGTGTCCGCTAAAAGTTAATCAATTTCGTAGAAAAGTTATAAAAAAAGACGGTTCCCGATAATCGAGAGCCGTCACTTTTGGTATCGTTTTAAATAACCACAAATAAAAGGAACCAAAAGCAGTATGAAAGATAGCAACTTTAGCGGACAGCCGGTATTTTCCCAGATAATGAAGCTTATTCCCAAGAACCTTGTCCTGTCCCTATCTAGACAGAACGGCGGGGAACGCTATGTCAAGAAGTTCGATGCGTACCAGCATTTGCTTGTGCTCTTGTTTTCCGTCATGGAGCAGTACAAGTCCATCAATCAAATCTTGCTGGGGCTCGAAGCGGAATCGAGACGGCTAGTCCACGCCGGACTTACGGAGATCCCCAAAAGAAGCACATTCGCTGACGCGAACGGACGGAGACCGGCCGCGATATTCGAACGGCTCTACCATGAGTTGCACAAGAAGTACGAGCACTGTTTAGCGGACAGCCGGGACTATTTTTGGTCCAAAAGGCTTTATGTCATGGACTCGACGACTGTCTCCCTCTTCACCGACGTGATGAAGGGTGCCGGCAGGAACCCGAAGCTGGGCAAGAAGAAGGGCGGAGTCAAGGCGCACACCGTGATGAAGGATTCGTCTGGAGCGCCGGAGTTCGTCATCGTGACCCCGGCAGCGAAACATGACAGCACTGAACTCAAGAAAGTCAAGCTTCCCTCGGAATCATTTCTTGCTATAGACAGGGCATACATCGACTACAAGTTGTTCGAGAGCTTCTCCAAAAAGAAAACGACCTACGTGACCAGGATGAAGAAGAACCTCAAGTACGACCATGTGTCGGACAACCCCGTTTCAGACAACATACTTCGGGACGAGAATGTCCAATTTCATTTTGTCTCCCGCAAGAAGGAGCGAGTTCACAGGGCCCGCATAGTCGAACATTATGTCGAGGAGACGGGAAAGACATGGCGGCTGCTTACGAACAACAATGAACTTCCTGCCAAGGAAATAGTCGAAATTTATCGAAGACGCTGGCAGATAGAAACCTTCTACCGCAGTCTCAAGCAGAATTTTCCGCTTCATTTCTTTTACGGAGACAGCGAGAATGCGATCCGGATACAGATCTGGATAGTAATGATAGCTAACCTGCTGACAGCCATTGTTCGTGCGCAGACAAAAAGGAAGCTGAGTTTCTCCAGCACGGTTCTGCTGATACGCCAGTGTGCAACCTACTACGTAGACCTGTACAAACTCCTGGAATCTCCAATAAAGGCTGTAAGGGATGCATACGTCGGTGGACTCGCTCCACCGCAATCACAGCAGTCATTCCTGTCCCAACTGAACTGAAGGGGGCTCGTATTTTGAAACAAGTCCCGTTTTCCTTGAAAACGGGACGTTTTGGGGATTATGAATTCATGAATTAAAGTTTAGCGGATAACAATAATTCTTTGTACATTACGCCGTCAATTCGCAGCCTGCATCGGTCGATGACAGAGTCCTTTTTTGCCGCTATACTTATCGCTTGGATACACAAAAACGCCCCGCAGATCGCGGGGCGTTCCTATACTCTTTAGAAAAGGCTATCCAATAAAGAACATTTCTCCGTAGCCAGGAATCGGCCACTGGGATTCGGGAACAATCCGTTCCAGAGCATCCACGTGCTTACGCACGTTCAGCATTCCTTCCAGTTCTTTCGCCGTATCTGCACTGTCGATAGCGGCTTCCAGCTTTTCGATTTCCGCCGTCAGAGCTTCTACTTCATCGGCGGCATTCTTTGCCAATTTGGAAACTCCCGAGTGCGCAAATGCCGAAAGAGAGGAAGCCGATTCCGCAAGTTCCACCGCGTAGGAGATGCTTTCCGGAAGGAACATCGTCTTCGCCATCTGACAAGCGCAATTCGCTTCGAGAGCGACAACGGCTTCGTATTTTTCCTTTTCTATGACGTAACGGCTTTCCAGTTCCACTTCGGAAAGAACGCCATAGTCCTTATACAGCTTGACCACCTTCGGATCGCGATACGCTTCAATCGCATCAAGCGTCGTCTTCAGGTTCGGAAGGCCTCGGCGGGCCGCTTCGGCTTTCCATTCTTCACTGTAACCGTTTCCGTCAAAGAGGACCCGCTTGTGTTCCTTGATTTCCTTTTGCAAGACGGATTGCAGGGCAGCATTAAATTCCGTACCCTTCGCCGTCAGGGATTCAATCTGGTTCATCACATCGTCCAAGGCCCAAGCGACAATCGCGTTCAATGCCGTATTCGCCGTGGAGCAGCTCTGTTCACTGCCAACGGCGCGGAATTCAAACTTGTTGCCGGTAAAAGCAAATGGACTTGTGCGGTTGCGATCGGTCGCGTCCTGCGGCAGTTTCGGGAGAGTGGAAACGCCGATTTCGATTTCCCCGCCCTTTTTAGAAGACGAAGGCGTACCTTTTTCCAGCTGGTTGATGATGTCGGTCAGCTGATCGCCGAGGAAGATGGAAATAATCGCCGGAGGCGCTTCGTTCGCGCCGAGACGGTGATCGTTGCCGGCACTTGCCACGCTGGCGCGGAGAAGCGGAGCGAAAGTATCGACGCCCTTGATAATCGAAACGAGAACCATAAGGAACTTCGCGTTTTCGTGCGGAGTCTTGCCCGGAGAAAGCCAGTTCTTGCCGTCGGGCCCCGTAATGGACCAGTTGTTGTGCTTGCCGGAACCATTCACTCCATCGAAAGGCTTTTCGTGAGTCAGGCAGACCATGCCATAGCGTTCCGCCACATTCTGCAGAACTTCCATCGTCAGCATATTGTGGTCCGAGGACAAATTCTGCTCTTCAAAAACCGGAGCCAATTCGAACTGCGCCGGGCTGACTTCATTGTGGCGAGTCTTGGCGGGAACGCCGAGCTTCCAGAGTTCGCGATCGACTTCCGCCATAAACGAAAGAACGCGATTCTTGATTTTGCCAAAATAATGGTCTTCCAACTGCTGGTGGCGAGCTGGGCGAACGCCAAAAAGCGTGCGACCGGTCTGAATCAAATCCGGACGCTTGCTGTAAACTTCGGCATCGACCAGAAAATATTCCTGTTCCGGTCCGAGAGTGGCGAAAGGACGTTCCGAGCCTTCAATGCCAAAAAGCTTCGCCACGCGATGAATCTGCTTGACCAGAGCCGTCTGCGAGCGAAGAAGGGGCGTCTTCTTGTCAAGCGCTTCGCCATGATAGCCATAAAAGACGGTGGGAATGCAGAGAACGGCAACGCCGTCATTGTTCTTCTTGATAAAAGCGGGAGACGTCGGATCCCAAGCCGTATAGCCGCGAGCTTCAAATGTGGCGCGAAGTCCTCCCGACGGGAAGCTGGACGCATCCGGTTCGCCCTGAGTCAATTCCTTGCCCGAAAAGGAAGCGACAACGCCACCCTCGCCATCGGGATTGAAAAAGGCATCGTGCTTTTCCGCAGTCGTGCCGGTCAGCGGCTGAAACCAATGCGTAAAATGCGTAGCACCATGATCCATCGCCCAGGTCTTCATGCCTGCCGCCACTTCATCCGCAATAGACGGATCGAGGGCGGAACCGTTCTTCATCGTGGCGAGAAGGCTTTCGTAGGTCTTGTGTGAAAGATACTTCCCCATCGTTTTCGCACTGAAGACGAGGCTGCCGAATTCATCTTGAATACTCACTGTGTACTCCTTATGGTTGTTTGCCCGTTCTTTTGCAAGAACCATGCCAATTCATCAAATAGGCAAAATTTCAAAAATTTCACAAAAACAAGCAAACAAACCACACTTTTTTGTCTTTTTTGTAGATAGAATATAGCAAATCTGTCGCATTCTTTTTAAAATTCTCCAAAATTCCCCAAGCTGGCTCGATAAACAAAGCTCCCGGTTTCTAAAAAATTGTCCAGGAGCTTTACAAAATTGCAACAAATCGTTTTCGCTCGCAAGTCTTCCTTGTCAAACGTCAATCTAAAGCGAAGTCGATTCTCGTTACAACACGGACTTTTTTTATCGTAGGAGTGTTGTCGTCCCTATCCTCTATGGAAAAAACGCCTTGAGACGCTTCTCGGATGTTGCCGATTTTGCTCTGCGAATCCTTGGCGAAATTCTCCGCCGCTTGGCGCGCGTTCCGGGTAGCCTCCCCTATCATTTCCGGCTTGATGTCATTTAAACCGGTAAATTCATAACGGGCAAATCCCGAATTGACAAGAATCTCTTTCCCTGCAAGGACGGCAACTTCCATTTGAAGGTTCCGCACCAGTTCCACTTTTGACGATGCGACGGTAATCGTCGAGGTCATGGTGTAGCGAAATTCGGGACGTTTGCTCTGATCCCGATAGCGGTCCGCATAGGCATCTTCAATGCTTTGGGCGTCAATCGTAATATCTTCCCGGGGAAGCCCCCTTTCCATAAAGAATTGGACGATGATGGAATCCTTTTCCCGTACTTTGTGGTAAAGAGGGACAATTTCGTTGCCCAGTTCCGAAAAACTGACCGACCAGAAGACCTTGTCGGCAGGAACTTCCCGCTCCGCCAAGCCGCGCACCGTCACGGAACGATCTTTATTTATCATTCGACAAAAACCGTTATAGGCAAGGATTCCCGAAAAAATCACCGCCACCGCAAGAATCAGGGTTTCTTTAATTCGACTCTGCATTTACTTCTCCTTTTTTGAGTTTTCACCATCGCACAAACAGGCAATCTCCGGAAGCGCACGATATTTTCCGGCGTAATCCAGACCGTATCCGACCACAAACCGGTTTTCGATGGTAAAACCGGCGTAGTCCACGGCGAAATCGACTTCTCGACGGCTGGGCTTGTCCAGCAGGGCGCACGTCCGCACCGAAGCCGCTCCGCGGCGGGAAATTTCTTCCGCCAAATTTTTCAGGGTATGTCCCGTGTCGAAAATATCATCGACCAGCAAAACGTTTTTGCCCGCAATGTCCAAGTCTTCCAATCCGTTTACCGAAAAAGAAGAGTGTTCCGTCCCATTGCCATAACTGCTCGCCCGCACAAACTGAATCCGCAAATCCGCAAGACGCATCGCCCGAGCCAGGTCTGCAACAAAAATAAAGGAACCAGTCAAAACGCCGACAAGCACTTCGACCTTTTCCTTTTCGGAAATTTCCTGCGCCAGTTCCGCGACTCGCGCCTGCAAAGCTTCGCAGGAAATCAAGGTTTTCAACCGCATCGCATTTCCATTATTTATACAGCAAATTCACGCCGCAGAAAATCGCGCGCATATTCGCCTTGAGAGTATCGCTAGAAACACCGCGGCCTTCCACCTCCCTGTCTCCGGCTTTCAGCACAATACGGCTGAGCCCGCGACCCGCCCAGAGTTTATCCTGTTCGGGAACGACCAACTGGCGATATTTGACAAGTTCCACCGGCATTCCGATTTCCCGCATGAGCATCATGGCCGCCTCAATGGGACCTTCCGCCATCACGGACTTGACCAGCGATTCGCCATCTTTTTTGAAATGGAAAATAAAGCGGTTTTCGTCCGGAATCACTTCGATGTTGTTGAAAATCAGACGACCGTTCACATTCACCATCCGTTCGCGGAAAATATCCAGAACGCGATCCGCCGGAAGTTCGCCTTCCTTTTCGCTGACGACCTTCAAGACAGGCTGTAAAGCCGCCGCCTCGGCAAGAGACAGTTTATAACCGAATTTAGTGATAATTTCGTACACGGCAGTCCGACCGCTCTGACTGGTAAAGCTCAACGAATCGTTCTGCGTTCTGCCGATCATGGAATAATCAATAGGACGGTAGGCACCCTTCTTCATTCCTTTCGTCTTGCTCGCGCCGTCCTGATGAATGCCGCTGCGGTGAACAATCGCTTCCGCACCAATCAAAGGCGCCCGACTGTAGATGCTGATTCCGGACCACTGCGAAATGAGAATCGCCGTTTCATAAATCCGTTCGAGATGAATGTCCACGGGAGTTCCCGAATTGGCCAAAGCGACCACCACTTCGTAAAAATTGGTGTTGCCGCAGCGTTCGCCCAGTCCATTCAACGCGACTTCCAGCTGGGTCGCTCCCGCATAGAAGCTTTCTACAGTCGCCGCCGTCGCCATGCCCAAATCATTATGGCAATGTACGGAAATCGTCACGTCTTTCGGCAAGGCTTCGCAGACTTGCTTGACCTGATTGACATACAGGAACGGACGGTAGCGTTCCACCGTATTGGGCAAATTGATGGTCGTCGCCCCGGCTTCCACGACGGCTTTCAATTCGTCAATCACAAAATCCATATTTTCGAGACAATCCCCAAAATGCTCCACGCTGAATTCGACATCGCCCTTATCGCCCACCAGAGACTTGGCGAGTTTCACGCAAGAGACCGCGCGCTCTTTCACCTGTTCCGGGGTCATGTGCAGCACATATTCCATCGAAAGCGGGCTTCCCGCCAAAAAGGTGTGGATTCTGGGATGCGGAGCGTATTGGATGGCTTCCCAGCACCGCTGAATATCGCTGGGGATGCAACGTGCCAAGCCGGAAACCACAATTTTCTGCGCCTCTTCATTCCCTTCTTTCGCCATTTGCGCTGTCAGCATCGCAAGTTCCTTGCACGATTCAAAGTCCATTTCGGAAGATGCCGGAAATCCGACTTCGGCACCTTGGACGCCGAGTTTCAAAAGCTGCAAATACACGTCCTTTTTCTGGGCGTTGTTCCAGGGATTCGGAAGGGCCTGGTTGCCATCGCGCAGAGTCACGTCATAAATAAAAGGTTTTCTTTGATTTTGTTTCGATTCCATTTTGTTCTCCTTGCCCTTCGCATTGACGAAAGCATGGCGTATTTTTATTCAAAAATAACAAAGCCCGCGTCAATGAGAAGCGGGCTGTCGTATAAACAGATATGTAAAAAGCTCGCTTCAGTTAGAGCGTCCCAATAGAAGGCTAGAAAGTTGAAGTCGAGTGCTTTTACAATTTTGCATACCGCTAATATATAAAAATTCATCCATAATGGCAACACTTTTTTTATAATTGTGTTCTCGGGGAGCTGGAACCATCCGGCTGAGAGGAAGGTAGCATCCTTCGACCCAAACACCTGATCTGGATAATGCCAGCGTAGGAGACATCATGATCGGAAAAGTAAACGACGATTTTTTCACCCAATCCATTCTT
Source organism: Fibrobacter sp. UWS1 (assembly GCF_002300445.1). Lineage (NCBI taxonomy): Bacteria > Pseudomonadati > Fibrobacterota > Fibrobacteria > Fibrobacterales > Fibrobacteraceae > Fibrobacter > Fibrobacter sp. UWS1. The sequence goes on along the minus strand of NZ_NSGW01000001.1, from coordinate 40,242 downwards.
TCCAAAACCGGCGCCAAAAACGCCAAAGTGCTCATCGGCCCCGCCATGGGCGTGGACTCGGCAATCCTTAAAGTGCCAAACGGCTATATGGCGATAGCGGAAGACCCTATTTTCCCGTCGCTCCGAATGACGCCCAAGGATTTCGCCTACGTCACGGTCCACATCGGGGCAAGCGACGTCGCCGTCATGGGAATCAAGCCGCAACTGATGACGTATTCCCTACTTCTGCCGCCGGATACGGAACAAAAGTACATCGCCGAATTGATTTCGGAAATCAGCGCGGAAGCCACCCGACTGGGCATTTCCATTGTGGGCGGACACACGGGATATTACGGAGCGGTAACGTGCCCCACCATCGGCGGAATCACCGTCTGGGGAACCGGTAAAAAATTCGTCTCGCCGCGCGGTGCCAAAAAAGGCGACGACTTGATTATCACTAAAGGAATCGCCATCGAAGCCGCCGCCCTGCTCGGTTTTGAACTCGGCGAAGCGCTTCGGGGAAAACTTGCCGAGCGCGAAATCCGGAAAGCCGCCAAGCGCATTCGTGAAATTTCCGTTGTCAAAGACGCGGAGATTTCCTCGAAATTCAAAGGCGTCCACGCCATGCACGATGCGACGGAAGGCGGAGTCAAGCGCGGAATCTGGGAAGTCGCCGAAGCCAGCGGACTCGGAGTCGTCATCGATGCGGACAATTACAAAATCCCGGCGGACATTCAAAAAATCTGCGCCATATTCGGCCTGAATCCTTGGGAAATCATCAGCGAAGGCACCCTGGTCATCGCCGCAGATCCCAAAGAGACGGCAAAATTGCAAAGGGCTCTCGCCAAAGAAGGCATCCCCAGTGCCCGCATCGGTAAATTCACCGCCAAAAAATGCGGAAGAAAATTCATTTGGAACGGCAAATCCGAAGACTTCGCTCCCCCATCCAAAGATTTTTTCTGGGACGTTTTTTTCCACGCCAATGAAATTCTTTCCCAAGGCGACCTTCGGAACGGACTTTCCGAAAACGACAGGCTGTGCAGAAACTTGAACGCCACCGTCGAATCTTTAAAAGCGGCGAACATCTACAAAATGCTTCCCGAAATCGGAACCAATATCGGCTATACCGTCCACGGAAATACCAACGAAGACGTCTGCGCGATTCCCGGTCGCCTTTTCCGGGTGGACAACGAAACCTGTTCCGTGCGCGAAGCCAAAATGGGAATCAGCCAATATATGGCGGGCACGCTTCTTGCCATTCGGAAAAAATTTCCCCAGGCCCAGTGCGTCGCCAACTTCCGCAGCAACGAAAAAATTCTGGCCGCCGTCAAAAACAGCAAATTCCACACCGTCGCCATGCCCACTCCAAAGAATTACTGGCAACGCGGAAACGACTACGACCGCGATCTAGAAAGCGTTCTGAACCAGACCGACAAAATGCCGGACGTCATCACCATTCCCGACCGGATCAATCTGGAAAAATTGATTCTTGTGGTCGGCTCCTCCTTGGAAGACTTTGAAAAGAAAGTTCTGCAAATCCACAATCGCATTTAAACGGAGACGCTAAAATGAAAAAATCCAACTATCTAAAATTATATCTGGTGACCGATTCCGGGCTGGCACTCGGCAGATCCGTCGAAAGCGTCGTCCATGAAGCGGTGCGCGGAGGCGTAACCGTAGTCCAACTGCGAGAAAAAGAAGCGTCCTCTCGGGATTTTTACAACACGGCGCTTCGGGTCAAGGAAATTCTGCGAGGCACGGGCATTCCCCTCATCATCAATGACAGGCTGGATATCCTCTTGGCGGTCGATGCCGACGGCCTGCATATCGGGCAAAGCGACCTCCCTTACGAAGTCGCCCGTAGAATTCTGGGTCCGGATAAAATTATCGGACTTTCCTGCGACAACGACGAACAGCTTTTGAAAGCCAACCAATACGAAGACCTTGACTATGTGGCAGTGCAGGCCTACGGAACCCAGACAAAAGCCGAAGCCGACCACCCGCTCGGTCCCGAAGGCGTTCTCCGTTCCAAACAGCTGACCCGGCATCCCCTGGTAGCCATCGGAGGCATCCACTTGGAAAACGCCGCAGCCATCAGCGCAGCCTATGCCGACGGTATCGCCGTCGTTTCCGAAATCATGAGCGCGGCCGATCCACAGAAAGCGGCAGCGAATTTGCTCCAAGAATTCGAAAAAGGACGAAAATAAAAAAACGCTTTCCAACTTCCTTCACCGCTCAACCGTTTCAAAATGAAACGTTCGTTGAAACAAATCGCCTTTTTACTTTCATTTTGCGCCGTTTTTAATGGAAAATCAAATTGGCACGATTCTTGCATACTTCCGAGCGGTTGAAAATTCAACAACGAGGTAACAACTTTATGATTAAGCCACTTGCAGACAGAGTTCTCATTGAACCGGCCCCGGCCGAAGAAAAGACCGTCAGCGGTCTCTATATTCCGGACAACGCCAAAGAAAAGCCCATGCAGGGCAAGGTGATTGCGGTTGGCCCCGGCAAAAAGGACGAAAACGGAAAATCCATTCCGATGGAAATCAAGGTCGGCGACCAAGTTCTTTACGGCAAATACAGCGGAACGGAAGTTTCCGTCGAAGGCAAGGATTATCTGATTGTCCGTGAAAGCGATGTATTCGCGATTCTTTAACAGGTAACAAGTTTATTTAGGAGAAGACAAAATGGCAAAGCAACTGAAATTTGATGTCGCAGCCCGCGAAAGTTTGATGAAAGGCGTTGACCAGCTCGCCAATGCGGTCAAGGTCACTCTCGGTCCCAAAGGACGCAACGTGATGATTGGCAAATCCTACGGCGCACCGACCGTCACTAAGGACGGCGTTTCTGTCGCCAAGGAAGTCGAACTTTCCGACACATACGAAAATCTCGGAGCCCAGATGGCGAAAGAAGTCGCGAGCAAGACCAGCGACACCGCCGGCGACGGTACGACAACCGCAACGGTTCTCGCCCAGGCAATTACCCGCGAAGGGCTTAAGAATGTTGCCGCCGGCGCCAATCCAATGGACATCAAGCGCGGCATGGATGCGGCCGTAGCCGCCGTCATCGAAAAACTCGACAAGATGGCCGTCAAAATCAACGGCAAGGAACACATCGCTCAAGTAGCGACCATTTCGGCAAATAACGATTCCGAAATCGGAGACTTGCTCGCCGACGCCATGGAAAAAGTCGGCAAAGACGGCGTGATTACTTTGGAAGAATCCAAGACAGCCGAAACGACCCTCGAAGTCGTCGAAGGAATGCAGTTTGACCGCGGCTACCTCTCCCCGTATTTTGCGACCAACACGGATACGATGGAAGTCAATCTGGAAAACCCGTTCATCCTTCTTTATGACAAGAAAATTTCTTCGATGAAGGACCTTCTCCCGATTCTGGAACAGGTCGCCAAGCAGGGCAAATCCCTTTTGATCGTCGCCGAAGATGTCGATGGCGAAGCTCTCGCCACTCTCGTCGTGAACAAGATTCGCGGAACGCTGAAAGTCGCCGCCGTTAAGGCTCCGGGCTTTGGCGATCGCCGCAAGTCCATGCTTCAGGATATCGCGATTCTCACCGGCGGTGCCCTCGTTTCCGAAGAAACCGGCGCCAAGCTGGAAGACGCCCCGATTTCCGTTCTCGGTCGCGCCAAGTCCGTAACGATTACCAAGGACAATACGACCATCGTCGAAGGCGCAGGCGATGCCGCCAATATCAAGGCGCGCGTAAACCAGATTAAGAAGCAGATCGAGACGACCACAAGCGATTACGACAGAGAAAAACTGCAAGAACGCTTGGCAAAACTGGCTGGCGGCGTAGCCGTCATCAAGGTCGGCGCTGCTACCGAAGTCGAAATGAAAGAAAAGAAAGACCGTGTCGATGACGCCATGCACGCGACCCGTGCCGCTGTGGAAGAAGGCATTGTTCCGGGCGGTGGCGTGGCTCTCATCCGTGCGGCCAATGCTATTGACGCACTCAAGTTCGACAATGCGGACGAACAGACCGGTGCGAAGATCATCCGTCGGGCGATTGAAGAACCGCTCCGCCAGATTGTCAAGAACGCAGGTCTCGAAGATTCCGTGATTGTGAACAAGGTGAAGGAAGGCAAGGATGGCTTTGGCTATAACGCCAAGACCGACGCTTACGAAGACCTGATTCAGGCCGGCGTCATCGATCCGACAAAGGTGACGAAGACCGCACTCAAGAATGCAGCTTCCATCGCTTCGATGCTTCTTTCTACCGACTGTGTCATCGCCGAAAAGAAAGAAGACAAACCGGCTCCGATGCCGCAGGGCATGGGTGGCGGAATGGGCGGCATGATGTAATCCTTACGGATTCTGTCCGATTCTAGACAAGGCGTCGCTCAAGCGACGCCTTGTCGTTTTTAAATGTTTCAAAATAGAACGAATTTTTCGGGAAACGACGTTTTTTCAGCACAAATAGCATTGGCATACATTTTGCTTTTACTTATACGCATTCATACAAAACGCACCATTAAAAAGGCAAATCATGTCCGAAGAAAACAAAACACAAGACCCTCAAAACGACGACATCATGAAAGAGGCTGAAGAAATTCTTTCTTCCGAACCCCAAGACGAAGTTTCCCAAACGACGCCCGAACCATCTGCAGCGGAATCCACAGCAGAAACTTCTCCAGAACAACCTGCGGAAGAAAAGGCTCCCGAATCTCAAGCGGAAGCCGAAATCGAAAGCCTAAAATCCCAGCTGAACGAAAGTAAAGATCGTTATGTGCGTTTAATGGCGGAATTTGACAATTATCGCCGCCGGACGGCCAAAGAACAGCTCGACATCATTGAAACAGCAAATGCCAAGCTCCTTGAAAAGCTCTCCGAAGTCCTCGACAATTTCGAACGGGCGTCCCATCCGGATAACAACAAGCAGAAAGACTACGATTCCTTTGCCAAAGGAATCCAGATGATTCACGACCAGTTTGCAAAAATCCTTTCCGATGCAGGACTAGAACAGCTTGATCCTGTTGGAGAGCCTTTTGACCCGAACATTCATGAAGCCCTGATGAACCAGCCGTCCGATACCGTGCCCGAATCCCATGTCGTGCAGGTTTTTCAAAAAGGCTACCGGCTGAAAAACAAGCTGCTCAAAACAGCCAAAGTCATCGTTTCTTCCGGCCCTGTTTCAAAATGAAACATTTTCAAACGAGTATGGCGAAAATGAATGAATTTCAACACTTTGAAAAAATGGCACAATTTTTGCTTTAATAGGCGCAGAAAATTAAAGGAGTATCTACAATGAGTAAGATTATCGGTATTGACCTCGGAACGACCAACAGCTGCGTTTCTGTCATGGAAGGCGGCAAGCCGGTCGTCATCGCCAATGCGGAAGGATTCCGCACCACCCCGTCCATTGTCGCTTTCGGCAAAAACGGCGAGCATCTGGTTGGCCACGTGGCAAAACGCCAAGCTATCACCAATCCGGAAAACACAGTCTATTCCATCAAACGCTTTATGGGTCGCCATGCAGGCGAATGCAGCGAAGCCGAAAAACACATGCCCTACAAACTCGTCGGTTCGGGCAACGATCTGGTTCGAGTGAAAATCGGCGACAAGGAATTCGCTCCGCCAGAAATTTCCGCGATGGTTCTTCAGGCGATGAAGAAAACCGCCGAAGACTACTTGGGACAGCCGGTAACGCAGGCGGTTATCACGGTTCCCGCCTACTTTAGCGATTCGCAGCGCCAAGCGACGAAAGATGCCGGAAAAATTGCCGGCCTAGACGTTCTCCGTATTGTGAACGAACCGACAGCTGCCGCGCTCGCCTATGGACTGGATTCTAAAAAGAGCGAAAAGGTCGCCGTGTATGACTTGGGCGGCGGAACTTTCGATATTTCCATCTTGGAAATCGACGACGGGATGTTCAGCGTGAAAGCGACAAACGGCGACACGATGCTCGGCGGCGACAACTTTGACGAAGTGATTATCGACTGGATCAACGAAGAGTTCAAAAAGGAAAATCCTGGCATTGATCTGAAGAGAGACAAGATGGCTCTGCAACGTTTGAAAGACGCCGCGGAAAAAGCCAAGATCGACCTGTCCGCAACGACTTCGACCAATATCAACTTGCCGTTTATCACTGCGGACGCAACCGGCCCGAAGCACTTGGACTTGACCCTTACCCGCGCCAAATTCGACCAGATTACGGCTGACCTTGTAGAACGCACCATCGGTCCCTGCCGGAAATGCCTTGAAGATTCCGGTCTCAAGCTCTCCGACATCGACGAAGTGATTCTGGTCGGCGGATCGACGCGTATTCCGGCTGTGCAGGCCAAAGTCAAGGAATTCTTTGGCAAGGATCCGAACAAGACCGTAAACCCGGACGAAGTCGTCGCCATCGGCGCAGCCGTTCAGGGAGCCGTCCTTTCGGGCGATTCTTCGGTCAAAGACGTTTTGCTCCTTGACGTCACCCCGCTTTCCCTGGGTATTGAAACCCTCGGCGGCGTGATGACCAAACTCATCGAACGCAACACCACGATTCCGACCAAAAAGAGCCAGGTTTTTTCGACGGCAGAAGACAACCAGTCCGCTGTAACCATTCACGTGCTTCAAGGCGAACGTACCTATGCCCGCGACAACCGCACCCTCGGACACTTCGACTTGACAGGCATCAGCCCCAAGCCGCGTGGAGTGCCCCAAATCGAAGTCACATTCGATATCGATGCGAACGGCATTGTCCACGTTTCTGCAAAGGATAAGGAAACCGGAAAGGAACAATCCATCAAGATTACCTCTTCCAGCGGACTTTCCGAAGAAGATATTGAACGCATGAAGAAAGACGCCGAAGCCAATGCCGAAAAGGACAAGGCCGACCGCGAAAAAGAAGACGCCAAGAACAAGGCCGAACAGATCGTCTATCAGGCGGAAAAACAGCTCAAGGAAGTCGGCGATAAAATTCCTGCCGACACCAAGAGCCAGCTTGAAGCCGCGATTCAAGAAATCAAGGACAAAAAGGACAACGGTTCCAAGGCCGAAATCGATGCCGCAGTCGAAAAGCTGCAAAACATGCTCGGTTCCATGGCGGGAGCAGCACAAGGAACTCCGAATGCGGGAGCCAGTGCCTCTTCCGCTCCGAACAGCGGCGCTCAGGCGGGTAAAAAAGACGACGGTCCTATTGACGCCGACTACACCGTTGTCGATGACGACAAGAAGAACTAATGTTTTTCATGACGTAAAAAACTAGAGGATTTTTCCTTCTTCGGGAGGGAAAATCCTTTTTTACTCATTTCCATTTGTTTATATCACATTATTAATGTGATTTTCAAAATATTCATATTCCAAAGGCAAAAAAGAAGAGAGTTCCAATATGGCCGAGAAACGAGATTACTACGAAGTCCTAGGCGTTGCTAAGAACGCCAGTGCTGACGAAATCAAGCACGCATACAAAAAACTCGCCATCAAATACCATCCGGACAAAAATCCGGGAGATAAAGAAGCGGAAGAAAAATTCAAAGAGGCTGCCGAAGCCTACGAAGTTCTTTCCGATTCAAAAAAACGCGCCCAATACGATCAGTTCGGACACGCCATGCCAGGTGCCGGCGGCGCTGGAGGATTCGGCGGTTTCGGCGGTTTTGAAGACATCTTCAGTCAGTTCGGCGATATTTTTGGTGGCGGATTCGGCGGATTCCGTTCCTCTCGAAGCGGCGGCAGGCAAGGTCCTCCACGCGGTCAGGATTTGCAAATCAAAATTGCGCTCTCTTACAAAGAAATTCTTTCCGGAGCCACTAAAAAGGTTCGCCTAAAAAGATACGCCCCTTGTACGGAATGCGCGGGGAAAGGTGGAGAAGGGGTAAAAACCTGCCCCACCTGTCATGGTACAGGTACTATTCGCCATGTCACACGCTCCTTTTTCCAGATGGTAAGCGAAACGACCTGTTCCGATTGCGGCGGCACCGGTGAAGTCATCGCCAAACCTTGCGCGCATTGCCACGGAGAAGGGCGTATTCTCGAAGAAGAGACCATTTCGATTAAAATTCCTCTAGGCATTTCCGAAGGGCAGTATCTGAAACTTCGCGGCGAAGGACACTGCGGTCCGCGCGGTGGAGCTTCGGGGGATTTGCTCGTCATCATTGCAGAAAAAACAGACGATTTTTACACCCGCGAAGGGGACGATCTGCATTGCTCTATAGACATTCCCGTCTATAAGCTTGCGCTAGGTGGGACCCAACGGATTCCGACCCTAGACGGCAGCGAGGTTTCCATCAAAATCGCCGCCGGAACTCAGCCCGGAGCCATTTTCCGCCTGAAAGGGCAAGGACTTCCTCAATTAAATGGAGGCAGCAACAGTCGCGGCAATCTTTTTGTCGAGGCAAAAGCATTTATTCCAACAGACCTTTCGTCGAAAGAAAAAGATCTTTACAAGCAGCTTTCTGAAATCCGCAAGGACAAGGACACCGCCAAAGACGATTCCCTGCTCGAAAAGGTGAAAGGACTCTTCTCGTAATATTTTTCCTTTCTTTCAGCCGCTTCAATTGGCTTTTTTTTTGACGAAAGAACAGTGAAGGCGTTATGAAAGTTAAAATTTTACCTCAACCCGATGATGTTACGTGCGGACCGACTAGTCTGCATGCCATTTATCATCATTTTGGTTACAATATTCCCCTCCCCAAACTGATTTCCGAAATCGAAATGCTGGAAGGCGGCGGAACCCTCGGCGTATTTTTGGGCTTGGACGCCTTGCGTCGCGGTTTCAACGCGACCATCCATTCGGTGAATTTGCAGATTTTCGATCCGACCTGGGTAGATTTGTCCATGGACGAACTGCATCAGAAATTGGAATTGGAATTTGCCGCCAAAAAAAAGAACAAACTGCGAATCGCCATCAAAGCCTACTTGCGCTTTATCGAGGCGGGCGGCATCGTTTCCCTTAAAGATTTGAAGCCCGGGCTTCTGGACCGCTATTTCAAAAAAGACATTCCGGTCATCGCCGGCGTTTCGACGACATTCCTCTACCAGAGTAAGCGCGAATACACGAATGCGGAAAACATGTCCGTTTTCGACGATATTCACGGAGAGCCGATGGGCCACTTCATCGTCATCTACGGGGAAAACGAAGAGAAAAAATTCCTTGTCGCCGATCCCGACCACACGAATCCCATAGCCCACAACAATTATTACGCCGTAGAACGCAATCGCCTTGTGCACAGCATTCTTTTAGGCATTCTCACTTACGACAGTTTAATCCTAGCCATCCAACCCAAGAAGATATGAAAAAAATTATCGTCGTCAATAATCCGAAAAACTGGAAGTTACACGTTCCCGAAGTGGAAATCGTTTCCGCCAAGGATTACTTGACAAATACCAACTACACGAAAATGCGCAACCTGCGCGTGTTCAACCTTTGCAAAGACTACAGCTACCAGAGCAAGGGCTACTACGTTTCTCTTTTGGCGGAAGCCCGCGGGCACAAAGTGATTCCCAATGTAAAAAGCATTCGGGATTTTCGGGCTCCGGCGGTCGTCAAAAATATCACCGATGAAATCGACGACCTGATTCAAAAAAGCTTGAAGAAACTTTCCGGCACAGAATTCTCACTCTCCATCTATTTTGGCCAAAATGTCAGCCCGCAGTACCTGGAACTTTCGCAGGAACTATATCGATTGTTCCAGGCTCCCCTGCTGCGCGCCCACTTCGTCTTTAAACAAAAATGGTTCATCCAGAGCATTCGCCCGATTTGCGTAAACGAAATTCCTGATTCCCACTTGGCTATGGTGGACCAGTTTGCCAAAGAATATTTTGACAAAAGCCGCTTTGGAGCCGCGCACACGGATGAATATCTGTATGACCTGGCCATTCTGGTGAACCCCGAAGAAGAGGAACCGCCGTCCAATCCCAAAGCGATTCAAAAGTTCATCAATGCGGCCGAAAAAACGGGATTCCGAGTGGAGCTCATCACCAAAAAAGACTACCACCGCGTGGGGGAATTCGATGCGCTGTTCATTCGGGAAACGACAAATGTCAATCACCACACTTACGCTTTTGCCAGACGCGCGCAATCCGAAGGCATCGCCGTGATTGACGACCCGGACAGCATTCTTCGCTGCTCCAACAAAGTCTATTTGCAAGAACTGATGACCGTCGGAAAAATCCCTGCGCCGCATACCCTTATCGCCCACTCCGAAAATCGCAAGGAGCTTTCCAAGGAAATCGGCTTCCCCATGATTTTAAAAGCGCCGGACTCCAGTTTCTCCATGGGAGTCGTCAAGGTGAAAGACGAAAAAGAATTGCAGGAACAGCTGGATAAAATGTTCGAAGGCAGCGATTTGATTATCGCCCAGGAATTTACGCCCACGGATTTCGACTGGCGAATCGGCATTTTGGATGGACGTCCTTTTTACGCTTGCCGCTATTATATGGCCAAAAACCATTGGCAAATCTACAACTGGAATTCGCAGAACAAAGACGACGTGTGCGGGCTTTACGACTGCGTCCCCTTGGACGAAGTGCCTCACGGCATCATCAAAGCGGCATTGCGAGTTGCCGCGCTTATCGGGAACGGGCTTTACGGCGTGGACCTGAAAGAAGTGAACGGTAAGCCTATGGTTATCGAGGTCAATGACAACCCGAGCATCGACGACGGCGTCGAAGACCAGCTCGGCGGCGAAAAGCTTTACCTGACCGTGATGCACTCTCTTCGTCGCCGCATCGAAGAACGGCTGAATCTGGCACAGCAACGACTGCTGCAACACCACGGTATCGATTCCTACATTCTGTAAGGAGGCTTTATGAGCAATTCCCCTTGGCATATTTTCGAACGGTTCGGCTTGGAACTGGAATACATGATCGTTTCCCGAGAAACGCAAAAAGTCATGCCCCGTGCGGACGCCGTTCTAGGCAAAGATGAAAAAGGCGAAAATCTTTCCGACGTAGAACACGGAGAGGTCGGGCTTTCCAACGAACTCGTTTCCCACGTTCTGGAAATGAAATGCGCGGAACCCGCCAGCTGCTTTTCGGGCTGGAGCGAATGCTTCCATCATGAAATTCTCGAAGCGAACAAAAAGCTTGAATCCATCGGGGCCGAATTGCTTCCGACGGCAGCGCACCCTTTTATGGATCCCTTGACCGAGACCCAAATCTGGCCGTATGAATGCAACGATATTTACGAAGCATACAATCGGATTTTCGACTGCCGGGGACATGGCTGGGCGAATTTGCAATCCACGCATCTGAATATTTCATTTCACGGCGACGAGGAATTCGGCATTCTTCACGCAGGCATCCGCCTTTTACTGCCTTTGATTCCTGCCATTGCCGCATCCAGCCCCTATCTGGACTCCCACTTCACGGGTTACAAGGATGCGCGCATTGAAACCTACCGGCACAACCAGGAAAAAATTCCGAGCATCACAGGCAAAGTCATCCCGGAAGCCGTATTCACCGAAGCGGACTACAATCGGCAAATCTTTGAAAGGATAAAAAAGGACATCGCACCGTTCGACAAAGAAAAATTGCTGAATCATTTCTTTTTGAACAGTCGCGGAGCCATCGCTCGCTTTGACAGAGGTGCCATTGAAATTCGCCTGGTCGATATTCAGGAATGCCCCGCCGCGGACGTCGCCATTGCGGAATTTGAAATGGCGATTCTTAAATCGCTTGCCAAGGGCGTTTTTGCAAGTCAAATGGAACAGCGCGAAATCGGCACGGATGAATTAGCCAAAATCTTGGAAGCGACAGTTCGCGAAGCCGAGGACGCCAACATCGACAATGCACGCTATCTGCGCCTCTTTGGAGTACAAGCCGAATCCATCCGGGCATCGGCATTGCTAGCTGAACTCTTTGAAAAAGTGCAATCCGAAATTTCTGCGGACTCGCAAAAAATTTTGCGCAAAATTTTAAACCGTGGCACCCTTGCCAGCACCATCTTGCGCAAACTCGGCGATTCGCCGCGCCACGAGGATTTTGTAACGGAATACGCCAGACTCGCCCACTGCCTTTCGGCAAATACACTTTATGAATAGGCTCCTGTTCCTGAGTTGCGAGCACGCATCCCGAGCGATTCCCCGCAACTTGTCTTTTTATTTTCAAAATCCCGAAGCGCAAAGACTTTTGCCGACGCATCGCGGTTACGACATCGGAGCGGCGGAAGTTTTTCGGAGACTCGCCCAAATACTCCAGCCGACATACGCCACCGAAGGAAGCTATTCCCGACTAGCCATCGATCTAAATCGCAACAGCAATAAAAATCATCGCTACTCCGCATTCACCTCTTCGATTTCGCCTGAAGCCAAAAATTTTCTGGAAAACTATTTCGACAATTATCGAAACGCTTTCTGGGAAGCCGCTTCCCGCGAATTGCAAAAACAAAACGACACCCAGATTCTCCATCTTTCCATCCACAGCTTTACGCCCGTTTTGAATGGAGTAGAACGCAATGCGGATTTCGGGCTGCTTTATGACCCGTCCAGAAAAACGGAATCCGCATTCGCCGCCAGCATGAAAAATCATCTGCGGGAAAATCGCGCCGAATGGCGCATCCGATTCAACTATCCCTATCTCGGAAAAACGGACGGCCACACAACCGCCCTGCGGAAGTGCTTGCCTCCCGAAAAATACATCGGCATCGAATTGGAAATGAACCAAGCGCTTTTTCAACGTTTTGATTCCAGAGAAATCGCCGTCTTTTTAGCAGCCGCAATCCAAAAAAGCTATTTTTAAGTTCTATGAATTTTCAGAAATTTTCCGCCACCATTTTCCCGCTGCTCCTTGCACTTTTGCTGTTTGGCTGCGCCGCTTCCCAAAAAATGCAGGCTGCCAATATTTTGCGACAGTGCAAAGTGGAAATCATCGGCGCTTCGCTGGACTCCATCAACTTGGATTTGGAAAAAATTATCGGCAAAGACGAGAAGCCCCTCGGCGGCATCCTCCCCAATCCCAAACAGATTCTTCTGATTCAAAACATCGCCAAAGGAAACATCCCCGACAGTCTGGGCACTCTCCATTTTGCATTCAGAGCCAACGTGAAAAATCCCACGAGCGACACGATATGGCTGCGTGCAGCCCAGGGCTCCGCACAATTGGACTCTCTAGTAACCCTGCCTTTAAATTATGCGGATTCCGCCATCGCCTTGTCGCCGGGAGATTCCGAAATCCAAATGCACTCCCGCTTGCCCATCGACAAGAACATTTTGAAGATTTTCACCGCCGATACTTTGAAAATCCAAGGCGAACTGACCTTTGCGCTATCTCCCGACGGCGACCCGATTTCTTTTTCCATCCATCAAAGGAAAATCATCCAGCCGGAAGAACGAACCGAAATCATCGATCGGGTTAGAACCCAAATTCTTTCCACCCTGACCGATTCTTGGGCTTCCGCATTTCGCCCGTAATTTTCTACTTTTCTTTCGTGATCAAAATATTTCGACACATTCCATGGATTCTGCTGTTCGCTGTTTCGGCGTCCGCACTGGATCGCATTTGGGATACCCGCTACACATTCGGTCCGGAATTCATGACCCAGGATCGCATTTCCTTGGGTGCTGGATTTTACACCAATTATCAAGAAGACGGCTATCTGCCGCTCAATGCGCAGCTCGCCATCAACGATTACATAGAGATTGGCGGCAAGTTGCTGTTTGACACCGAAGACGACTTTGAATCCGTCCAGACTTATTTGGACGTGGGGGCCAAATACCGCATTTTCGAATATTCAACCATCGAAATGGATTTTCTGATTGGCATCGGTAACAGCCGCGGTCCCGGACTCGCTTTTTCCTACGCCAAATTGCAACCGCTATCCCGCATTTTTTCAACGCTTTACGAAGTCCGCTTGGGCTTTTTTGACCGTATCGTCAGCGACGACGGCATCGCCGAATTCGCCTTTGGTGCAACACCCCAGTTCAAATTTACCGAAGCGGTTCTTGCCATGATGGGAATCGAAACTTCGGGAAGCCTGGGAAATATGAAAGACGATTTTATGGTGGATATCGTCCCTAGAATCCAGCTGGGAATACTTCCCAATATGCACGTCATGCTGGAAATGGCCATCGGGATCTTGCAGGAAAAGAACAACGACCAAATCCGTTTGGGCGCTTACAGCGTTCTCGGATTTTAAAGCACAAAAAATCCGACCCGGAAAACTCCGAATCGGAAATGCATTTTCCCCTCTATCCTATAATTTGGAATTCACCATCGCTGAAATCCATCGTACAGGGCTTTTCCGGTTGCACGTCACCGGCGAGAATCGCGTGGGAAAGTTTCCGTTCCACTTCCCTGTCCAAAAATCTCTGGATGGGACGCGCTCCAAATTCCGGGCTATACGACTTGTCGGCAATTTCCTGCAACGCGGCATCTGTCGCCGACACGATATAGCCTTCGCGAGCGGCCCGTTCGGCAAGATTCTTGAACTTGAGAGCGACAATCCGGCGAATTTCCTCTTTGCTCAGCGCCTTGAAAAGCAGAACTTCATCCAGACGGTTCAAAAATTCCGGGCGGAAGAATCCCTTCAGGCGAGGCATTACGTCGTCCATGGAGACCTCTCCGCTCTTGCCGAACAAGTCGGAACCCAGATTGGAAGTCATCAGGATTATCGTATTTTTGAAATTCACCGTGCGGCCTTTGCCGTCCGTCAAGCGACCATCATCTAGCACCTGCAACAAAGCGTTGAATACATCCGGATGCGCCTTTTCCACTTCGTCGAGAAGCACCACGGAATACGGCTTCGTGCGAACCGCTTCGGTAAGCTGCCCACCTTCTTCGTAGCCGACATATCCCGGAGGCGCGCCTATCAAACGGGAAACGGAATGTTTCTCCATGTATTCACTCATGTCAATGCGGATAACGGCGCTTTCGCTGTCAAAAAGTTCTTCGGCAAGAGCTTTCGCCAGTTCTGTTTTACCGACGCCCGTAGGTCCCAGAAAGAGGAAGCTGCCCACCGGTGCATTCTCTCGAGAAAGTCCGCTACGGTTCCGCAAGATTGCTTCGGACACCGCAGACACTGCAGAATCCTGCCCGATGACTCGTTCATGCAGGCGTTCTTCCAAGTGGAGGAGCTTTGCCCTTTCCGTTTCGCGCAGACGCGTCACAGGGATTCCCGTCCAACGGCTAACCACCTGCGAAACCGTTTCTTCCGTCACTTCCTGCGTCAATTCACCATTTTCGGAATCCTGACGTGCCAACTTTTCCAATTCGCCGACGCGCTTTTCCAAATTCACAATCGTATTGTATTTGAGTTCCGCAGCACGCGCCAGATCGTAGCGGGATTCCGCCTGTTCCATTTCTTCGCGCGCCTTGTGCAACGCTTCTTTGGCATCTTTCAGTTCGTTGAACTTGGAGCGGCGTTCCTGCCATCTCGCCTGCATCGCCGAAACTGCGGCTGAGGTCGTTTTCAATTCCTCCCTCAACTCGGCCAGACGCTTTTTGCTTTTTTCGTCGCTTTCCTTGGCCAGAGCCTGTTCTTCGATTTTCAGCTGCAATTCCTTGCGTTGCAGATTGTCCAAATCTTCCGGCACCGTATCCAGCTGCGTTTTCAGCATACTCGCGGCTTCGTCTATCAAGTCGATGGCCTTGTCCGGCAAAAATCGGTCGGCAATATAGCGTCCCGAAAGTTTTACCGCAGCAACCAAAGCGTCGTCATGGATTCGCACGCCGTGATGCGATTCAAAGCTTTCCTTGACACCGCGCAAAATCGAAATCGCTTCATCCTGAGTCGGCTCGAAAACGGACACCGGCTGGAAACGCCGTTCCAGAGCTGCATCCTTTTCAATGTAACGCCGATATTCCTGCGTCGTCGTCGCTCCAATGCAATGCAGTTCCCCACGAGCCAATTTGGGCTTGAGCATATTTCCCAAATCCATGCTGCCCTCGGTTTTTCCCGCCCCCACAATCGTGTGCAATTCGTCGATAAAGAGCAGCGTATTGCCATCTTCGTCCAAGGCGTTCAACACGCTTTTCAGGCGTTCTTCAAAATCGCCACGGTATTTGGCGCCAGCCATCAACGCAGACAAGTCCAAAGAAAAGAGCTTTTTGCCCTTGAGCGCATCGGGAACGTCGCCCTTGTGGATACGCATCGCCAATCCTTCGACAATCGCCGTTTTGCCGACGCCAGGTTCTCCGACAAGCACCGGATTATTTTTCGTCTTTCGAGAAAGAATCAAAATGACCCGACGGATTTCTTCTTCACGGCCAATCACCGGATCGAGCTTGCCCTCTTCGGCGAGGGCGACCAGCTCCCTGCCGTACAATTTGAGCGGCGATTCCTCTTCGGCGACGGCGGCGGCACTCATCGGATCCGAAAGCCAGGTTTCCACCACTTCCGCACTGCCCAGCGCATCTTCAAAAATTTTCACCATGCGGCGATCTTGCGCAAAACGCATCAAGGCGATCAGCATATCGCTGGGGCTTGCGGGCTGCGAGTTCTTGCGACCTTCCTGAATGGCGGCACGAAGCACCCGGGAAAGATCGGCATCCGGCGTTCCCGCATCCGGATTGACTTCCACCAATTTCGGGACGGCATCCAAAAAAGAAGCGAGCTTTCCCCGCATTTCCTTGGTGTCCGCTTTTTTCGCTCGAAAAAGATTTTTCAGCCGGGCATCGGGGGACTCCAAAAGGCCGAACGCCAAATGGACCGTTCCCAAATACGAATGCGATTTCTTGTCCATCAGTTCCTGCGCTTTCGCCAGAATCTTTTTCGCATCGCTTGTAAATTCTTCCATATAAACCTCCCGGATCCTTGCGGATCCATTCTATTTTCTGCCGCCATTATGCAAAAGCCGTGCCACTTTGAAATCCGCACGAAAATGCGAAAATCCGGAGTCCGACGATTACAACGTTTCATTCTGAAACATTTCTTTTCTTCTCTTGCGACTTTCATCGAAACGCAAGCACTTTTTATGGCAAAAAGACATTGCAGCCAGAGGAAATTTTCTAAATTGAAGCCGTCTAACTAACGGCGGATAAAAACGCCACAACTAAAACGAGGTAAAACAATGGCTGTTTCTTACAAGGAACTTGGTCTTGTCAATACGAAGGAAATGTTTGCGAAAGCCGTCAAGGGCGGCTACGCCATTCCGGCATTCAACTTCAACACGATGGAACAGATGCAGGCTATCGTTCAGGCCGCAGTCGAAACGAAGTCTCCCGTGATTATGCAGGTTTCCAAAGGCGCACGCAACTACGCCAACGGCACCATTCTCCGCTATATGGCTCAGGGTGCTGTCGAATACGCCAAGGAACTGGGCTGCGCCAATCCGCAAATCGTTCTTCACCTCGACCACGGTGATTCTTTCGAACTCTGCAAGGACTGCATCGACAACGGTTTCTCCTCTGTCATGATCGACGGTTCCGCTCTTCCGTACGAAGAAAACATCGCCCTCACCAAGAAGGTTGTGGAATACGCTCACGCTCATGACGTAACCGTCGAAGCGGAACTCGGTGTTCTCGCCGGTGTGGAAGACGAAGTCGCTTCCGAAGTTTCCCACTACACCAAGCCCGAAGAAGTGATTGACTTTGCAACCCGTACAGGCTGCGACTCTCTCGCTATCTCTATCGGAACTTCTCACGGTGCTTACAAGTTCAAGCCGGAACAGTGCACCCGCAACGCTCAGGGTAAGCTGGTTCCGCCACCTCTGGCTTTCGACGTGCTCCACGCTATTGAAAAGAAGCTTCCGGGCTTCCCGATCGTTCTCCACGGTTCTTCTTCCGTTCCGCAGGACGAAGTGGACACCATCAACGCTCACGGCGGTAAGCTCCCCGATGCCGTCGGCATTCCCGAAGAACAGCTCCGCGAAGCTTCCAAGTCCGCTGTTTGCAAAATCAACATCGACTCGGACAGCCGCCTTGCCATGACCGCCGCCATCCGCAAGTACTTCGACGAACATCCGGAACACTTCGATCCGCGTCAGTACCTGAAGCCGGCTCGCGAAAACATGAAGAAGATGTACATGCACAAGATTGTGGATGTGCTCGGTTCGAACAACCAGCTCTAATCTTCGCTCTTTAAAGAAAAGACCTGCCTTAGACAAGGTGGGTCTTTTTTTAAGGGAATATGGAGTTGGTGAGCCTGTCGAAGGGCACTCGCCGCTAGCCGCTAATCACTAATGGATCGAAAGCACACCAAGCAAATCGAGTGAAATTTTAGGGAATTATATACGATCTTCCACCAAATACTCTCAATTAAAAATTTTTTCAAAGTGTGAACATCTTTTTCGCAAAGTGGAACTCTTTTTTTTCAATACAGGAATTTCTTTTTCACAAGGAAAATTTCTTCTCGCAGACTGCGAGGTGCTCGCCTACGCCCATGAGCCTTGGAAGCTCCGCTTCCTTTAGGCGAATTGTGCAAAGCCCCATGAGCCTTGGAAGCTCCGCTTCCTTTAGGCGAATTGTCCCTTCCAGGGATACTTCAACTACGGAATCGAAGATTCCTAGTTTCAGGGATGCAAAGCCCCATGAGTCTTGGGAACTTGTTCCCTTAGACGAATTGTGCAAAGCCGAAGCAATCTGTGCTGGCACCTCGTCGTTGCGAGGAGCGTAGCGACGTGGCAATCTTGTCAGCGGGAAAGGATTGCTTCACCCCTCCGGGTTTCGCAATGACGGTCGCTTTCAAATATGACTGATTTTCTCCTTGGTGGGTACGCAATGACGAATACTACTAGTCTCCTCGAAGATAATGCCAGCAAGCAAGCTTGCGGCGCAACATTCGCCTTGCACGCTTTTGCGAAGGCTCCCTTCCAGAGACAATTCGTCTAAAAGAGTAAAACTCTTAAGACTCATGGGCAGCCCCCTTTTCCCTTCACCCTATCCCCCGCCACGCTTGGCGGTGGGAAATTTTAAATTCTGGGGCGGAATGAGATATGTTACTTCGCGAAAGGGGATATAGTCTTTTTCACAAGCTGAACTCCCTTTTAAAGAGAAACGTTTTTTCATAAAGTGATTTTTCTCGCAGGTTGCGAGGTGTTTTGCATTTTGGCTAGCCGTTTCTCCTATATTTCCAACTCCCCACTACCTTCTGATCACTAGTCGCTAACCATGGTTCGACTAGTTCGACAAGCTCACTAACCGACGGTCCCTGAGTTTATCGAAGGGCACCAACCAAGCAAATCGAGGTGGAATTTTATATATAAATCCCAAATTTTATGTATAAGCTCCAAATAGTGTTCCTTTCCTTCTTATTGTCCTGTCTGATTTTTCCAACATATTTTTTTATCTCCTGTTCGGATCCCGTCAATTCGGAAGAATCCGTCCAGTTTATCCAAAAGAATCTGAAAATTTCAATCGGAGAATGCCAAGAGACCCCTGTTGCAGAAAAAAATTTCCTCACAGAAAATACTCAATCGGCTACCCGTTGCGTGTCCGTTGAGGCCTTTTGCGGCAAATGCAATGAAAAAACGTCCTGTACGATCACTATTCCGCAAGTCTATGATGATTGCGATGTCACCGCCGATGTGCTTTATAAAATAGACGGAGATTCTCTAACCATTTCCTATGACAAAATCTATGGAGCAACACATTGCGTTTGCGCATCGGATCATCGTTTTCAAATCCCTAGGGAATTCTTGGCAAAATATGTACACTTTCAAAATCGCTGCTATGTGATTAGCGGGATTTCTTGTTCTTCCATCTAAAAATTTCCTCCAACGGACAGAATTACAAAGGCTGCAACGCATCCATATTATTTTGGCTGCGAATAAATTCCAGGAACGCTTCTTCGTTCAAAGGCTTTGAAAAATAAAATCCCTGAATTTTATTTGCTCCAGCTTCCAAAGCCCGCTCCAGCTGCTCGTGAGATTCGACACGTTTTAGCACCACATCGAATTGGAATTTGCGCATCAGCTGCATCCATTCGCTTGAGAAATTTTTCATATCCTTGCGCGTTCTTTTTTTTAAGATGGCGGCATCCAGTTTGAAGGTTTTAAAATCCTGATAAAGCATCTGAACCATATTCACGCCGCCTACACCGGAATCGTCCAGAGAAAACGAAAAACCTTGCCGACAAAGCCTTTCATAATGCCTTTGCAGTTTTTCTTTTTCACGGAAAAGAAAAGCCGATTGGACTTCCAGATTGATCCTTTCCGCCGAAACTTCATTTTTTTCCAAAATGCGTTCAAAATTTTCCGCCATATCGTCCGCATAAAACTGGGATATGCACAAATTGACGTCTATTTTATGCAGTCCGAATTTTTGGGGTTGCGCCGAACGCCATAAACGACACACTTGATCCAGAACTATACATCCCATTTCATGAATCATGCCGTTCCGCTCTGCAACGGGAATGAACTCCGTCGGAGAAATGCTGCCGTAATTCGGATTGGACAAGCGAAGAAGTGCCTCGGCGCTATCAAACATTTCTGTTTTGGCATTCCATATCGGCTGATAGTAAACTTCAAAAGCTTTTTGGCGAATCGCCCAGTGCAAGATGCGCTCGATTTCCGTTTGTCGCTTGAATTTTTCCACATCTTCCGCATGATGCAAAGCAAAACCCGATTGGAAGGAATTGCAATCATCATCGCCAAGTTCCGCCAGCAATTCCGAACTCTGCATTTCATCGGGAACGCTCACGATATCGACACTCGTGGACATGGGCACGGAACTGGTTTCTAAAAAAGCGGAAGACTGGACGATTTCTTTGAAACAATCAGCAAAAGCAGCACACGCCTCTCGGCTCTCCATGGTAATAATCCCAATTTTATCCTGCCCAATACTATAAACCGTCCCCTGGATATTTTTATTGAGCCAAAGGACAATCGACCTGGTCGCTTTTTCCATTTCTTCATGCCCGATCATGCGCAAGAGCATCTTGTAATTCCGCAGCGTAATGACCATGACCCTATATTGGCGCTGCGTCCGGATGAGGCGTTCATTGTCCACAATAAATATGTGGCTGTTATAGCCCCCCGTAATCACGTCCGTCCGTGAACCCTCCATTTCTATCAACAGCATAATACCCAACAGGGCTAGCGATTCGCCGAAAAGTTCCACCTGAAGCCATGGGAAAATAAGCTGCACGAAGGAACCGCCAAGAATGCAGGCGATGACAAAGCTGAGCGCAACCATATTGCTCTTGACCAAAATAAAGCGATAAATCCAGATCTCCCGGATGGCAAAAATGAAATAGCCGATTTCCAGCGCATAGATGAGAAGTTCCAAGGGGCCGCGGGTGTAAAGGATGTCGTCCTGGTAGAAAAAAATGAGCCCCGTCAGCGGATTTGTTAAAATAAAAAGTTCGACGAGCAGCGCCGGAGAAAGGAAAAGGACGATTTTTTTCAACGTCCGCATTTTGCCGCTATTATTGATTAAAACAACATAGAGAGCAAAAAGAGAAGCCAAAATGGAATGGAAAGCGAAGTAACTGGTCTGAAAAAATTCCTGCACGAGATGGGGAAAATTTTTCCCAGGCAAATTGAACGGTTTCAAGACGCTCGCCGCAGTAATCGAAAAGGAAGATAACAGCAGACAGAAAAGCAGACATTCGAATACGCAACTGTGATCCCTTTGAGGAGTCTTGTTGCTATAGTAATAGACGAGACAATAGAGAAGAACCGCTATCGAGCAGATATAAAAGCAAAAATCCGGAGTCAGCATTTCCATAGAGTTCATTTCAAGAAGCCCCAAAAAGTCCTGTTTTCTGAAAAAATAATATAGATAAAAAACATTCCGCTGCGGAAATTGTATTTTTTCAAGCGGTTTGTCGCCATTCCGCCAAATGAAAATGGGCTTATCGCCTTAAAGGTATCCGTCATGAGAATTTCTAAAGAAGATGCATTGGACTTGTTCAAAAACGCGCCGCTCCCCCTCCTTTGCCAAAAAGCGAATGAAGAAAAAGAGAAACGCCACGGGAAAAACGTATTCTGGGTGAATAACCGCCAAATCAACTACACCAACGTCTGCGTTCTCCATTGTTCGTTCTGCTCTTTTTCCAAAATCAAAAAAAGCGATGCAAACGCCTACGACTGGAATCTTCAGGAAATCACGGAAAAAGCGCGGGATGCCGTGCGGGGAGGTGCCCGAGAGCTGCATATCGTAGGCGGTCTCCATCCCGACCATCCCTTTGAATACTACATCGAAATGCTCTCGTCCCTGCGAAAGGATTTTCCCGGCGTAAACCTGAAAGCCTTTACCGCCGTTGAAATCTGCCACTTCGCCAAACTTTCCGGGCGGCATGTCCGAGAGGTTCTCGCCGACTTGAAAAATGCCGGACTGGACGCCCTTCCCGGCGGCGGTGCCGAACTTTTGAGCGAAGAAATCCGGCACCGGATTTGCGGAAAAAAGGAAAGCGGCGCAGAATGGCTAGAAGTCCATCGGGAAGCGCACAAAATGGGCATTCCGACCAATGCGACTATGCTTTTCGGGCATATTGAAAGCATTGAAGACCGACTGGAGCACTTGGAATTGCTCCGAAACCTGCAAGACGAAGCCCCCGGATTTTTTGCGTTCATCCCCCTGGTCTATCATCCCGAAAAAAATGCACTTGGCATTCGGGTAAAAGAAAAAACTTCCGAAGAAGATATTTTGCGTACGATTGCCGTTTCGAGACTCTATCTGGACAATTTTCCCCATATCAAAGCGTATTGGATTCAAACCGGCATTTCGACGGCGATGAAAGCGCTACACGCCGGCGCTTCGGATTTGGACGGCACCATTATGGAAGAAAAAATCACCCATGCGGCGGGAGCGGAAACCGCTATCGGCATGAGTCCGGAAAGAATGCGCTCGCTGATTCGAGAAGAAGGGCTTGTTCCTGTGGAACGCGACGCCCTCTACGACGTCATTCAGTGATTCCGGAATTACAGGGAATAGCGAGAGGGGGAGTTCACCTTGATGCGCCAAAGGAAAGCAGCAAATAGCCATAAGCCATAAAAAAAACCGGTCGAAGATTGCTCAATCGACCGGTTTCGTGAACTAAGAAGGGCTCGAACCTTCGACCCACGCCTTAAAAGGGCGTTGCTCTACCAACTGAGCTATTAGTCCAACGACCCAAATGTAATAAACATTTTGAATTTTGTAAATTATAACCATGTTTTTTTTTAAAAAAAGTTGGATTTTTTTTCTTTCTCTGCTCGTTTTGGCAGCAAATAGCACCGCCTACTTCAAAAAAAATGATTCCGGCGAAGAAGTTTTCTCCTTTTTGGGTTCTTTTAGCAGCGCTAGAAGTGCCGCTTTAGAAAATGCGAACGCAGCGATGCCATCTTCCAACCCCGGCGACGTTCTGCAAAATCCCGCGCTCATCCTGCTATCGTCGAATCAAAAAAACGCCGTGAGCTTTGCCTGGCAGACCGGAGAATTTGCCGACAATCAAGGATATCTCGCCTACGCCCGCCAAATCGGTAAAATGGTGGCGCTCGTCAGCTACGGCTGGATCCGCTACGGAGAAATCGATGGCTACGACAATATGGGCAATCCCACAGACAAGTCCTACAAGCCCCAAAGCTCCGTCGCCAGTCTTTCCCTCTCCCTTCCTCTTCCCCACTTCCAGTTCGGTTCTACCGTAAAATTCGCCTCCGACCTTTTATCCGACGAAGGAAACGACCAAACGGCGATGGCTTTTGCGTTCGACTGGGGCGTCCTGTGGCAGTCGTCCTCGCGAAAATTCGGTTTCGGACTGGCCGCCCGCAATTTCGGCAAGATGATTCGCGCCTATGTAGATGGCGGCGATACGGATTACGGGCTTGAAGAATCTTTCGACCTTTCAGCCTTTTACATTCCAGGGCTGCTTCCCCGTCTCTCGCTGCACGCCAAAACGACATTCCCCCGCTATGCGGAACCCGCACTTTCCTTGGGCGGCGAATACGCTCTAGGTTCAAGCCTTTTTGTGCGGCTCGGATTTTCCCGCACCTGGCTGGATATTTCCCGCGATGTCAAAGAAATTTTTTCTTCGTCCGACCGCCCGGACGAGACCAACGATGCCAGACTTTTCAGTGCCGGACTTGGCTATACCGGCAGCCGATTCTCCCTCGACTACGCCTTTTCCTATTTAGCCCAAGACCTCGGAACAGAACACCGAATCGGACTCGGTTTAAAATTTTAATGCAAAAGCAATTTGACATCATCGTCCTCTCTAAGGAAAATTTTCAGCCGCCCATCGAAGACGACGCCTTGGGCTGGTTCTTTGCAGAAAATTTTTCGGAATCGCTTGCAGCCATTGATGCAGAATGGATTATCCTATGTCATGCCGACACCTGTATCACACGAGAATTTTTGAATCGGACGGCGGATGTCTGCGCCGAGTTTCCCTTTGCCGACGCCATCGCCCCTAGAATCTGCACAGCCGGAAATCCGGAGCCTTTTTCGTCGGGTCTCCTCATCGACAAGAAATTCAATCTTCAAGAAGAGTTTCGTCAAAATCCGCGGGCGGAAATTCGCCAAGTGGCTAGTCTTTCCCCGTTTTGCGGCATCTACTCGGCACGCCTTCTCCAAGCTCTCGGCGGATTCGATACCGATATCCAAACAGATCTAAAATTTTTCGATCTTGGACTGCGGGCACTGCATCTAGGAGCAAACCTATTCACCATGCCAAAGCTTTCCGTCGAAATTTCCCATCGCATCAATCCTGAGCCGACCGACAACAAAGAACTCGCCCGCATCTACTACAAAGATGCCGACATAATGCGCTTTCTCCGGTTCACCTTTTGGCACCCATCCACCTTGAACGCCATCTGGGGAAAAAGAAAGGGACTCGACGAAAAATCTTTGAAAGTGACCGAGATTTCAAAACTTTCGTCCGAAAAATGGAAAAGCGTTTCCGCAGAACCACTATGAACGAGTCCTATTTTTAAGGGAATTATATACGACCTTCCACCAAATGCTATCAATTAAAAATTTTTCAAAGTGTGAACATCTTTTTCGCAAAGTGGAACTTTTTTTCAATACGGGAATTTCTTTTTCACAAGGAAAATTTCTTCTCGCAGGTTGCGAGGTGTTTTGCATTCTGACTAGCCGTTTCTCCTATATTTCCAACTCCCCACTACCTCCTGATCACTAGTCGCTAACCATGGTTCGACAACCGGTTGCTGAGCCTGTCGAAGCACACCAACCAAGCAAATCGAGGTGGAATTTTATATATAAATCCCAAATTTTAACGGTCCAGAATAGAATAGAGAAAAGCGCTTAATTTATCGGCAACCGTTTTAAGGCTGTATTTTTCCAATAATTTCGCCACTTTCTCCCGGTCGTATTCGTACTTGCCCGAAAAGACTTCGTCCAAAACCGCCAAATAGCCATCCACGTTATCCGCTGGGGAGACCAGCGGGCAAACTCCTGCAAAAATTTCCTTTAATGCGGTCGTATCGGCGCAAACGACGGGCGTTCCGCAAGCAATCGCTTCCAAAGGAGGCAAACCAAAACCTTCAAAGAAAGAAGGCATGACAAATAAATCGGCATGGCGGTAGAATTCCCGAAGCATCGGTGCTGCCAGATTGGAAAAATGGAAAACATTATGCAAATCGAGCGCTTCCATTTCCCGACGGATTCGGGATGTCATCTTTCCAATTCGTACAAACGCCACATTGGGACGTTTTTCCGCCATTTTCAAAAAAGTTCCAATGTTCTTCCTCGATTCGGGAAGGCTGACATTCAGCACCAGAGCACGAAATCCCCGAATCCCCAAATCCGCGCAAAAAGATTCCCGCTTGGCGCGATATATCATTCGGTCCGGCTGCAGATTGTAAAAAAGAGAATTGAGCGGAAGCCCGACCACGGCGTTCGGGCGACCGGCGATTTTATAATATTTTTCCGCTTCGCCCTTGGAATAATTGGAGTTGTAAACAAAGCCGTCCGCCTTTGCAGAAGGTGCGGCGTAAAGCCAGGAAATCAATTTATACTTGGGATTGAAAGGATAAAGAGTTTCGGCAAAAGTATCGTGAACGAGCACCACCGTCTTGGCGTTCGGGCAAGTTCTTTTGGCGACGGGAACCAAAAATCCTATTTCGGGACGGATGAAAAAAACAATCGTCGGATTTGACTTTTGAAGAAACTCGGCAAAGGGCGCGCGAAATTTGTAGAATCCAGAAAGAAGGGAGTCCGCCCAAATCGATTCGCTTTTGATGCCGCGCTCTTCTGGAGAAATCCCGTTGTTTTCCGGAAAATACTTGGGCGTTTTAATCCATAAAATTAAAACATCAAAGTCGGCAAAGAGGGTTCGTTCCAAATCCAAAGCCAAACGTCCAAAACTAGTTCTCGTGTTTTTATCGCATACGATGACGATTTTCTTTTTTTGCACCATATAAGCAATTATACTATTTTCAAAAACTTTTGCCCAACGGATTCTTCACACCGGCATTCCGTTTTCCCTAAGCCGACAGGCAAAAGAGAATTTTACTTTTTGGAAAAAGGAAAAAGTCCCAAGGCAAAAAGAAATAAGGTAAAATGGAGCTTCACGCGATTTCTTGCGTCCGCTGAAAACGGCACTCGAGGAAGCGAAAATAGCACACGAAGCGAACTGCGAACCGCGCGAAATGTTCGCGAAAGAACGACTCCTTTGAAGCCATAATGCTTGCGATAAAAATACAGTTGCGAGGAATCGTGTTGCAAACTGCGCGAAAGAACATTTTTCGCAGAGCCTCCGCCCAGATGGATGATGGAAGTTTTAAAATCAATCAAAAAGCGGATTTGAAAACGGTGCGCCCGATACGCCCAGTCCACATCTTCGTAATACATGAAAATATTTTCGTCAAAACCGCCCACCTTATTCCAGGTTTCCCTTGTCATCATCCAAGCCGCCGCATTCGTCCACTGGGCTTCATAAAAGGACGTGCCGGATATGGGTTTTATTTCTCCATTCACGTAACGCGACGCCGATTCCTCGGAACGGAAGGCATTGAAAAAAAATTGCACCGGCGGGATTTTGGAAAACCAGTTTTTTTGAAGACTGCCATCCACATTCAAAAGCCGAGGGACCACGACATCATTTGGAAAAAGGGACAAATCTTTTTGCAAAGAAGGAATTGCATTCGGCGAAAGCCGCGTATCATTATTCAAAAATAAAATGGAATCAAATGAAAAATTTTCCGGTTGAGCTAAGGCAATTCCTGCATTGTTGGCGGCACCAAATCCCCGATTTTCCTTGGCGCAAAGCAAGCGGACTTCGGGATAATCCTGAGCAATACGCTCCGGCGTGCCATCTAGACTTCCGTTGTCCACCACAAAAATACGAAACGATTCCTTGGGATTTTTTAGCAAGTCATCCAGACAATTTTTGGTTTGTTCCCAATGTCCGTAAGTAACGATAATGATGGCTGTTTTTTGAATCATGATTTCTTCCAAAAAATTTTTGCCCAAGGAAGCCCGATTAAAGAAAATAAAATCTGTCGGATTCGCGTTTTTAAATTTCGGGGTAAAAAAAGTTCATTCTGATTTTTTAAAATCCAAGGCAGAAAAAGGGGCAGAAATCCCTTTGTTTGTCTCCCTTGGTGAAGCTTCAGGAGTTTTTGGGCAAAACGGATTTCCCCTTCGGTCAGTGGAATCCTTTCGGCATTTTTCAAAAGGCACAAGACCCAGTTTTCCTGAATTTTCAAAGTCTGGCTCATGGGCGGAACCGGTTTTCCTCCCACCGCATTGGATTCATGCAAGCGATATTTTACAACGGCTTCGGAAAGACGGTAAATGCCGCCATGACGTTCTGCAAGCATGGCAATCCAGCGATCATGCACAGAAACGCCTTCGGGAATGGGCAAAATTTTGGCCAGCAAAGAAGCTCTAAATAAAGAAAGGCAACCGGTTACATGATTGATTCCCGCAATCTGCGCTTTGATGGAAACCCTATCCGGAATTCCGTCATAGATTCTCCAGGAAGGCGCGATTTCTTTACCGAAAGCGTCTATTACCCGCGCATCGCCAAAAGCCAAAGCACTGGAAGGATTTTTAACAAGAGCTTTTTTCAAAAGAGTTAATTTATTTGGAATCCATTCGTCGTCCTGATCAGCGAGGGCGATAAAATCGGAATCATCCACATATTGCGAAGCAAAACTTAACGCCTGATGAAACGCGCCTCGGTGCCCCAGATTTTTTTCACCGCGAAAAATTTTAATAGGCAAAACTTCGGAAAATTTTTCCAAAACGGAAACCGAAGCATCTGTAGAAGCGTCGTCATAAGCCACAATCCATTTCGCTTTCTCCGTTTGATTGCAAAGGGATTGCAAAAAAAACGAAAGAAATTTTTCGCCATTATAAGTACAGAGAACGATACAAATCTGATTCATAATTACTCTTGAAATATCTGGAGAAAAATTTCTTGTGTCCGTTTTTCAAATTCATCTAGACGACGATTTTTAAACAAGCGTTCCCGGCAAACCATAAATTCATCTTCACGAAAACTTTCTGGCAAGTTCCTGATTTTTTGCAGGGCATCCTGAATGTCTTGGGGATTATAAATCATCCAATCCGGCAATTCAAATTCTTTGACGTATTCAGAATCGGCAACCAAAACAGGAACGCCACAAGCGAAAGATTCAAAAAGAATCATGGGCGTCCCTTCAAAATGGGATGGGATAAAAACAAGGTGGATTTGATTTTTCAGAATTTCGTGCAATTCACTTTGAGGCATCCAAGAATGAATTTGTACGGAATTTTCAACACCGTATTGATGAATCCGTTTTTCAAGGGTCTTCTTATTCGGGCCTTCGCCTATAATGCGAAAAGAACAGGGAAAACCCATTCGGGAAAGTTCCCTTGCAAGGGGCGGAATGACATCTTGCCCTTTTTGCTTAAAATAAATCCGCCCGATAGTCGCTATGGAAAGGGGCTTTATGGGTATTTTAGGCGGTAAAATGGCTTCCCAAGAAACGGGATTGGGAAGAATCCAGACTTGTTTTTTCGGACCAATAAAACGGCGCAAAAGTTTTTCTTGGTTTTTTGAAATCACAATCCACTTGGAAATTTTTGGATAAATGAAACGTGCCAGAAAATCACGAATAAGTCCCAAGGGAGCACCGGATTCCCGCTGCGTAAAAGCCATAGGGAAATAGGATATCAATCGGATTCCCATTTTTTTCGCAACCAGAACGGCTGGCAAACAACGTTCGATATTCCCCGGACAAATCACCAGAACTTTCACTTGAAGTTTTTTAAAAAGTTCACGCAGAATTTTTTGTTTTTGATGGGAACGGTCTCGAAAAATCGGGAACGGCGTACTGGCAAAAAAAGGAAGCGGAACGCTGTGAATTTTTGGCGAAAGATTCTCTAAAAATTTTGCAGAAGAATGAAAAAAAATGACTTCTGGAAAAATGTCACGAACAAAATTTGCCATTTTAGCCGAAAGCATTTCCTGGCCGCCCCATTCTCTGGCGTCGCTATAAAAGCAAATTTTTGTATCCATTTTTTGCATTGCAGAAAATATAGGTTTTACAAATCCCTTCTGCGTATTCTTTCTTCATTCTTCGGGGGGCCGTCGCCTCTTCAAGCAAAAGAAACGCCCTTTTTTCAAATCGGCTCTTAAAATTACCGGATTTCATTTTTCATGACTTCTTTTCGCCCTTGAAATTCTAAAATTAAAGCCATCATGAAATTGGCGAACTTCCTTTTGCTTTTTTTCGTCGGAACAGTTTTGGCGACTCTTCCCGGCCATATCGGCTTTGGCGACTCCTCCGCTTATTTCCGCATTCGAGGAACTCTCGGCGATTCCCTTTCGGTTTCCCGCTTTGACAACACCCCGAAAACCGACAAGCACACGGAAAACAGCCTATTCGTGGAGCTCTTTATCAACGGTGCGATTACAGACAAATTTACATTTCAAGCGAAGGCTCGCGTATCCAACGACAAAACCTCCCGTAGCTACCAGGATCCGGGCTACAATCCCTACAGCGGCATTCCCTTTAACGTACAGAGCGACGATTCCAGAACCTGGGACTATTTTACGGCAAGCAGCCAATTCCGTTTCAACCAATGGGTAAAGCTCATGGGCGGAGTCGATTATTTGGCATGGGGACCCGCTCGTCGTAATAAGCTGACACTCAAAGGCGAGAACGTTCACTATCGCCCGTGGATGGATTCAACAGACCACATTATGCAGCCCGCGCCAACACCGTATTTGGGATATGAATTTACCATCGGACCTGTAACCTATACGCAATACGCCGGAAAACTTTATCACGACAAGCATAAAGACAAATTTTTCCATGCGCACCGCCTCGGCTTGAATCTGCCCGCCCGCATTGAATTTGGGATTAGCGAGACGCTTCTTTATGGTTCTACAGTCGAAAGAGCCGGCTCGAACGCAAACGAAGATGCCGACAGCACGGACCGCAGTTTTGAATGGATTTATGCGGCACCGTTTGTTCCCTATATTTTTGCACAGCACTACACGGGAGACTTAGAAAATACCGGCATCAGTTTTGACATGAGCGTCAAGACGATTCCGAACTGGGAAATCTATGCGGAAATGCTCTGGGACGACATGAAAAAACCGACCAGCATGTTCGACGATTCCTGGTGGGGAAACAAATGGGCGGCCAGCATCGGCGTCGCGACAGACAACCGTCAAATCGGGCCAGTCCTCTTTTCGTTCAACTCCGAATTCACTTGGATTGAACCTTGGGTCTATACGCATCACAAGGGAGCAGGATATTCCTATACGCATTACGGCCAAAGTTTTGGTTCCGAACTTGGTCCCAATTCCCGCGAATTTTACACCGAAATCCGAGCTGCATACAAAGCGGTGGAGCTTTCCTTTTTTGCCTCGAATGTTGCCAAGGATTCCGCCTTTGGTGGCAACCTTTACGATATCCACACGCCCTACGACAGAACCGATCGTGAATTTTTAGCGAAAGCGAGTACTCTTCACTACCGGGAATTCGGCGTCGGCGTGCAATGCAAACCGACCGAGTGGCTGTGGCTTCATCTTTCGCAGAGCTTTTACACGGGCGACTATGAAGGCTATCGTTTAAGCGGAAGTGCAGGCATCACTTGGTAACTTGAAAAATTTTTCGCAAAACTCGAATAGACAACGGCATCATCGAACTCCTTTGGAAAGCATTCCTTCGTCCATGAAGCATTCTCGTTCAGCCGTTCCATCCATTTACGTTGTAATTCATCTTTTGATTTTCTAGCTTTAGGATATGACACAAGACGAAATTCAAAAATATGCAGAAAGCCTGGCCAAAAAAGCCAGAAGCGCTTCCGCAAAAATTCGCACCATTCCAGCAACTCTCCGAAATCAGGCACTTTCCGAAGTTGCCAAAGCTCTTCGCGAAAACGAAAAAAAGATTCTTGAAGCCAACGCGCGGGATCTGGAAAATAGCCAAGACAAGCTCTCCCCCGCCAAGCTGGACAGATTGACTCTCAATCCCGAACGCATTGAAAACATGGCTCGCGGTGTCGAGGAAATCGCCGCTCTCCCCGATCCTTTGGACAAAGTTTTGGAAAAAAGAACGCTCCAGAACGGAGTGGATATTTCCCGAGTTACCGTGCCTCTGGGCTGCATTTTTTTCATTTATGAAAGCCGTCCGAATGTGACTATCGACGGTGCTGCACTTTGTTTCAAGTCGGGAAATGCAGTCGTCTTGCGCGGAGGAAAAGAGTCCCTGCATTCCTCCCAAATTCTCGCCCAGATTTTTCGAGACGCGCTGACCAAAACCGGAATAGATTCCGACGCCGTCCAACTCGTCGAAGAGCCCGACCATGCCGTCGTCTCGGCTCTTTTAAAACAATCCGAATATCTGGACTTGGTGATTCCCCGAGGCGGCGAACGGTTGATTCGCGCCGTCGTCGAACAGAGTTCCATCCCTGTCATCAAGCATTTCAACGGCATTTGCCACATCTATGTGGACAAATCTGCAAATCTGGAAATGGCCGCCAGAATTGTCGAAAACGCCAAAACGCAACGCCCCGGAACCTGCAATGCCATGGAGACGTTGCTCCTGGACTCCAGCCTTTCCGATAGCGATATGAAGGCGATTCTCGATCCGCTTCGCGCTAAAAAAGTGGAAATGTTCGGAGACGCCAAAACCCGAGAACGCATTCCCGATATCAAAGACATCGGCGAAAACGCCAATTACCATCATGAATATCTTGCGCTCCAGTGCAGCGTCCGCATTGTCGATGGCGTAAAAGAAGCCTGCAAACACATCGAAGAATTTTCGAGCCGCCACACGGAAGCACTCCTTGCCGAAGATACCGAAGTACAGCGTTATTTTCTCCGCAACGTCGATTCTTCCAGCGTGATGATCAACGCCAGCACGCGACTTGCCGACGGCGGAATTTACGGACTCGGTGCAGAAGTCGGCATTTCCACGGATAAAATTCACGCCCGTGGCCCCATGGGAATCGAAAGCCTGTGCACTTACAAATGGATTTTGAACGGTAACGGTCAATTGAGAAATTAGGCAAAATATGCAAACCGAAGAAATTTTAAAAGAAGTCAAATACGAAGTTCAATTCGGCGACAAGTTTTTGATTCCCGCCATCGTTCAGGACGCCGACAAGCACGACGTGCTCATGATGGCCTGGATGGACAAAGAGGCGCTCCGCCGAACCATCGAATGCGGAGAAATGGTTTTCTGGAGCCGCAGCCGCAAAGAATACTGGCACAAGGGCGATACCAGCGGCAACGTAATGACCGTGATCGATTGGGCTCTGGACTGCGACAGCGATGCGCTTCTTTTTCGCGTCCGCATGAAAGGTCCACAAGTCGCCTGCCATACCGGCTCCCGCACTTGTTTTTTTAAAAAAGCCGAAAATTAATCCGCGGAGTCAAATCCGGCGGACGCCCCTAAACGACTCCTTCCCCAAGCGATGCAGATATCCGATTTGCCAGATTCCAAACGCTTCAAACGTTTGCTTCTTGCGGTTTCCGGCGGATTGGATTCCATGTGCCTAGCGCATTACTTTGTACACAACCAACTCGCTTTGGGAATCGAATGGTTGGGAATTGCACACGTCCATCACGGACTTCGTGGCAGCACCGCCGACCGAGACGCCGATTTTGTCGCCCGATTTGCTTTTCAATCCCGCCGGCCCTTCTACATCCGATATCTAAACGGAGCCGCTCTAAAACAAAAAGGTTCCATTGAAGAAAACGCTCGCCTTGCCCGCTACGCCGCCCTCAAAGAAATCGCAGCTCTTCCCGAAGTTCGCGCGGATTATATCCTTACGGCACACCATGCCAACGACCAGGCGGAAACCGTTTTGATGCGGATTTTACGCGGCTCTTCCTGGAAAGGACTTTGCGGCATTCAAACCGTGCGGGAAGACGGCGTTTTTCGTCCTTTGCTCCCATGCACGAAAGCCGATTTGAAAGAATACGCCGAAGAAAATCACATTGAATATGTCGAAGACGAAACCAATGCCGACGAATCCTTCGCCCGAAATGCCATCCGTCACCGGCTTTTGCCCATTTTAAATGCCGAAATTTCTTCTTTGACAAATATCGCAAAATTGTCGACAAGCCTTTGCCAAAAAATCCGTCACCAATCCGAGACGGCCATCCGGCCTTTTGTTCTCCCCCCCAAGCTGTGGCCATTCCCCAAAGAATCTTCCCCATACGAAACGGTCATTGCCATTCACCAACAAGTACTGGTGAATTTATCTTTAAAAAGTCTCAATGGCGGTGCTGAAATTTTCCGCTTTTGGTTGCAAGAAAATGGATTTGCATTTCCTAGAAGCATCCAGTTCCTCTCTTCCTTTTCCTCCAGAGACGCCGAACTGATCTTTGAAAAATCCAAATCGATACTTTGGTTTTGCCAAAACAAAAAAAAGGAAGAGCCCGCAACGCCTGCCGGTTTTCGCAAACGAAAAAACGGAGACTTTTGCATTCCTGCCGGACGCCCACCCAAAAAATTGGGAAAATGGATGGAAGAAGAAGGCATTCCCGCATTTGTCCGGGACTTTATCCCTCTCTATGCCGAAGAAAACCGCATTTTTCAAATCGGCAAAATCCATCTCGGCGACAATCGCTGAATCCGGCTTGATTATTTGAAAATAACGCCTTTATCAAAAGGCTATCCCCAACCATTTCTTTTTGCAATTTGTATTTTTACATCGCATTTTTAAAGGATTAAAATGACTAAAAAGCCTAAGACGCCTTCTGCATTTCAAAATCGGAATTTTTTCCTGATTGCAACCATGCTTTTGATGGTTTTGTTCTTTATGCGCCTCTACGACGGCGAAGAAACCAAAGACCTGACCCGAACCGAATTCTTCGCCATGATGAACGATTCCACGTCAGAAATCAAGAGCCTGAAATTGCAGCGCACCCTCGACGGCATCACCATCGAAGGAACACGGGCGATGACCTCCGAAGAAATCGCCGGAGAAAAGAAGCAAAACGGATTTCTCTCCCGTTTTGTCCGCAGCAATTCCACTCCCAACAACACGCAGGCGTTCACAAGCCATGTACTCAATCTGACCAGCGAGCAAATCGACACGTGGGAAAAGACGAAAAATCTGAAAGTCCGCGTCCTTCATGAAACGCGAAGCTGGATAGACCGCATTTTCGCGTTCCTTCCCGCCATTCTTCTCATCGCTTTCTTCTGGTATATGATGGTTCGTCAAA
The DNA here is from genome assembly GCF_002300445.1 of Fibrobacter sp. UWS1. NCBI lineage: Bacteria > Pseudomonadati > Fibrobacterota > Fibrobacteria > Fibrobacterales > Fibrobacteraceae > Fibrobacter > Fibrobacter sp. UWS1. The sequence goes on along the minus strand of NZ_NSGW01000001.1, from coordinate 5,826 downwards.
CCGGAGGAAAAGGCGGAGTCGGAATGTTCTCCTTTGGCAAGAGCAAAGCGAAACAGCTCAACGAAAACGGAAAGAGCAAAACGACATTTAAAGATGTCGCCGGATGCGATGAAGCCAAAGCCGATTTGGTGGAAATCGTTCATTTTTTGAAAGACCCCAAAAAATACGACGCTCTGGGCGGAAGAATTCCCAAAGGTGCCTTGCTTGTCGGCCCTCCGGGAACGGGAAAAACCTTGCTGGCCCGCGCAGTCGCTGGAGAAGCCGGAGTTCCTTTCTTCAGCATGTCCGGTTCGGATTTTGTAGAGATGTTTGTGGGCGTCGGAGCCGCTCGCGTCCGCGACCTTTTTGATATGGGAAAAAAGAACGCCCCCTGTATCCTCTTTATTGACGAAATCGACGCGGTGGGACGCCAACGCGGCGCAGGTCTCGGCGGAGGGCATGATGAACGGGAACAGACTTTGAACCAGCTCCTCGTGGAAATGGACGGATTTGCCGCCAATGCCGGCGTCATTCTGATAGCTGCAACAAACCGCCCCGACGTGCTGGACAAAGCACTGCTGCGCCCCGGACGTTTTGATCGCCAGATTACCGTCGGCCTTCCCGATTTGATCGGTCGTGAAGCCATCCTGAACGTCCACTTGAAAAAACGGAAAGTTCCGCTGGCAGACGACGTGAACGTGAAGGAAATCGCCAAGGGCACCCCCGGACTTGCAGGCGCGGATTTGGAAAATCTGATTAACGAAGCGGCTCTCCTGGCGGCCCGATTCAACAACAAAAAAGTAACCCGACAGGACTTTGAAGAAGCGCGGGACAAACTCGCGATGGGCGCCGAACATCGCACGCTTTTGATGTCCGACGAAGAAAAACGGCATACGGCATTCCATGAAGCCGGACACGCCCTCATGACCCTTCTTTGCCCGCATTCCGATCCTCTGCACAAAATAACCATCATTCCGCGCGGACGCGCCCTCGGCGTCACCATGTCGCTTCCGGAAAACGACCGCGTATCCCTTTCCAAGGAAAGCGCCGAAGAGAACATCATGATTCTCATGTCTGGACGCCTCGCGGAATTGATCGTATTCAACCATCAGAGCACCGGAGCATCCAACGACATCGCGCGCGCAACGGATCTCGCCCGGAAAATGGTAACGGAATGGGGCTTTGACGACAACATCGGGCCGCTCTGCTACAGCCGCAACGATGGCGAAATTTTCCTGGGTCGGGAAATCAGCAAGCCGAAAGAAATGTCCGAAAAAATGGCGGAAACCATTGACGATGCGGTGAACGGACTTGTAAAACGCCTGACGGAAAAAGCCCAAAAACTGCTGACAGAAAATCGGGAAAAACTCGACACCCTGGGCAATGCGCTCTTTGAATACGAAGTTCTGGACAGGGACGAAGTGGAGCGGGTTCTTGCCGGTGAAAAACTGGAAGACTCCAAAAAGAGCCGCACCTATCTCTTCCAAGAAGAAATGCGAAAAAAACAGGAAGAGGAAAAGCAAAATGAAGAACCGCCGCCCGATCCGGGTCGTCCGGCTCCGCTCCCCACTGAACCGGAATCCGCACAAGACGCCGAAATCAAGGGAGAACACGCTTAACATGCCTTTTTCCAGTTATATCAAAAATTCTTCGGCAAATCCGTGGACCGTCTGCGGCAACGTCATTTCGGGAAAACCGGTTCCCGCGGTCATGGGAATCGTGAATGTCACGCCGGACAGTTTTTTTGACGGGGGAAAGCACAACACTCTCGATGCCGCATTCGAACACGCCCAAAAACTCTTAGACGAAGGCGCAAGCATCATCGACATCGGCGGAGAAAGTTCTCGCCCCGGAGCCGCACACGTTTCCGCCCAAGAAGAAATCGAGCGAGTCGTTCCCCTTATCCGCAAACTCGCGCCCCTGCTTTCGACCAGAAATTTCACCATTTCCGTCGATACCGTAAAATCCGAAGTCGCCTTGGAAAGCGTCAAAGCGGGCGCGCATATTATCAACGACATCAGCGCGCTGCAATTCGACCCGAACATGGCGCAGACCATCGCCGAAACCAAAGCGTCTTGCGTTTTGAATCACATGCGCGGAAATTTCGGCACGATGCAACAAGACTTCGCCCCCTATCAAGATGTCGTCCGCGAAGTTCGGGAAAGCCTTCTCCAGGCAGCGCAAAAACTCATCGATTTAGGGGTGGACGAAAAAACGATTTGTCTGGATCCGGGCATAGGCTTTGGCAAAGACTTGCAAAACAATCTGGATTTGATCGCCTATGCCGAAAAATTTGTCGATACCCGCTTTCCCGTTCTTTATGGAATGTCCCGCAAATCCTTTATCGGAAAAACGCCCGGACTTGAAAACAGCGACCGCCTCATTCCCACGGTCGTTTCGGGGATTTTGGCAGCATTGGGCGGAGCAACCGTCATCCGAGTGCACGATGTCCGCGAAGCCGTCGAATCCTTTCAACTACTAAAGGCTTTCCGCCATGCACCTGTTTAAATTATTTGGCGTTATCGATGTCCGCTTTGCGGATATTCTCGACATCTTTCTGATATCGATTATCGCTTATTACGTCTTTCTGCTCTTTCGCGGAACGCGCGCCGTCCAGATGTTTGTCGGAGGCGGCCTTCTGCTTATCGGGTGGATTCTGGCGCAATGGTGGGAACTGCACACCCTGGTTTGGCTATTGAGCAATCTGGCGACTCTCGGCATTATCGCCATCGTCATCCTCTTCCAACCGGAAATTCGGGGAGCGCTCACCCGCATCGGCCAATCCGCCGCCAAAATGAATTTGAAAAATCTCTTTTTCCACCAGAGCGGACTGAACAAAATTGCCGAAGAAATCGGAGCCGCCGTTCAGGACTTGGCAAAAAATCAATTCGGGGCATTGATTGTTTTGGAAAACCGCGTGGGACTCCGGAACTACGCCGACACTGGAGAAGCGCTGAACGCCCGAATCAGCTCTCGCCTGTTGCGCGCCCTCTTCTTCCCCAATTCGGCTCTCCATGATGGAGCAGTCATCTTGAACAGCCGCTGCATCGTCGCCGCGGGCTGCATTCTTCCGCTGCCAGCGATTACTTCGGAACAGGACACCAGTTACGGAATGCGCCATCGAGCCGCCAAAGCGCTCGCCGCAGAAAGCGACGCCATGGTCATCGTCGTTTCCGAAGAAACCGGTTATATTTCCATCGCCTACCGCACCACCCTTCGGCGCAAGCTCAGCGTCAAAGAAGTCGAAGAAGAAATCAAGCGCCACTGGCGCGCTCTTTTTGACGACTCCGCATCCAAATAGCCTTTATCCATTCCTCTTTGCCATTGGGAATTTCTTATGAAACCTGCACAAAAAAATTCTTCCGAACGCCAGCTTCAAAGAAAAAGAAAATACCACTTGACGATTCTCGTCCTGATGTTGCTGCTGCTCGCGGCCCTATTTGTCGTCCAATGCCAGCTTTCCCACATGAAAGCGGATATGCTTGCCGAACGGAAAACCGAAATCGACGACAAAGCCAAAGACAAGAAATTCCAGGAAGACAGCCTGCAACGCTACAAAGACAGCCTTGCAGCCGCACTTCTCGCCGACAGCATCGCCCGCGCGGATAGCCTAGCCCGCATCCAAGACAGCATTGTCAAGGCGACGCCAAAGCCGCTTTCGCCCGAAGAAAAAGCCCGACAGGACAGCATAGCCGCTCGGAAGCGTTTTGTCAGAGACAGCATCGCCCAAGCGAAAAAAGCCGAAGAAGACAGCCTGAATCGGCGGAGAAAGGAAATCGCGGACAGCATCGAAGCTTACAACAATCGGGATTCCATTCCTCCTCAAGCCTTCATCTTACCGCCCGAAGGAAGATATTACGATCCTATTCAAATCAAAGTAAAATGCAACGAAATCCGCTGCAAAACATTTTACGCCGTCGGCGATACAAATCAAGCGCAAGAATTGACCGGAGCGGTGACTTACAACAAAACCGGCGACGTCTATTATCAGGCCGAAGACTCCGCGGGCAATAGAACGCCTTGGCAAAAAGTCCGCTACGATATGGCGAGCGACAATCTTTGCGGCAAAAACGCCTACCCTGTTCCTGTAAACGGCAAGACCGTGTGCGTAGATGCCTACGAATATCCCAACATTCCCGGAGAAATCGCCAAAGACATGGTTTCCCATGAACAAGCAGTCGCCCTTTGCGAACAGGCGGGAAAACGCCTCTGCCGCTTTGATGAATGGAGCGCCGCTTGCCGGGGAAAAGACGGATTCCGCTATTCCTATGGAAACAGTTACCGTCCCTCGGTCTGCAATACCAATTCAAAATCCGCAAAACGCGCCGGCAGAAAAGAAGGATGCCGGAGCTGGTTCGGCATGTACGACATGAACGGCAATCTGTGGGAATGGACGGCGACCCCCGCCAATGCGCCCAACCGCTTCCTTGTCGCCGGAGGAGCCTGGGACACGCAAAACGAAAGCCACTGTTCCAGCACCAAATACAGCTTTTACCCGCAGAACCAGTACAACTTTGTCGGCTTCCGCTGCTGTGCAGACGCCAAATAAAGCGGCTATTCTTTAAGCTCGATATGCAAATGCTCGTTCGCCGTGTTCTTTTCTTCCCAAAAGACGTTGAAGCGTTTGCCTAAAGCTTGGCGAATCGACGCCACCAGCTGCGACCTTTTATTCCGCGGGACGTCGGAAATCCGAAAATCCAGTGCCTTATTTTCATAATGTTTGGAACGGCGAGCGTGTTTTCCATAATCATTTGCGCTTGTAATCGTCGGGCGATAGGAATCCCCCATCACTTTGTGATATTCTGCAACGACGACCAGACCGGCGGAATCCATGGCGGCATCCAATTTTCCCGTATAGACTCCCGTTTTTAGCTGAACCCTTTTAATCAGCAGATTATGCACTTCGGCGGGTCCCCACTCCGCGCAGCAGATTGCGCAAAAGAAAAGCAACATGGCAGAACAAGAACGCATACAATTTCAAAAATAACTATTTTAAAGAGGCACTCATTCCTTCGGAGAACAAGATGAAAAAATTGTTTTGGATTGCCACTTTTGCCTCGCTCGCCATTTTGACTTCTTGCGGCAAACAGGAAAAAACCGTTTTTACCGGTTATTGGCAAGGCGATGAAAACATGATTTTTGAAGTTTTTCAGCCGGATCCTTCCCAAAACAACTACACTATCCGCAACATCAACGGCGATTTGCAAGCGCATGTCGAAGGCGATTCCCTGCTCACGGGAAAGAATTCTCTGGAAATGCCGTTCTATATGCGAGTTCGGGGCGATTCCGCATTTTACCAGTTCGGAACAATCATTTCCACATACGCCCGAATCGATTCAGCAACATACCATAAGCTATTCCAGACGCTGACCCGGCAAATCCCTAATTAAAGGACCATTGAAAACAAAGTTCCCAGCACGACAAGCGACAACGTAAAATTCAAAAAGAGCATTGTTCGCCGAAGTATTTTCAGAAAGGATTCCTGCCATGCAGGGCCTTTTATTTTTTTCAATTCCTTGAAAGCGAGAAGCGTACTTAAAAATCCCGTGACAACCAGCATCAACGCTCCGGGAAAATAGCCGTCACGCCACACCAGAATAGAAATCCAGCACCCGAGAACAACGGCAATAACGCCGATGATAAATTCCACAACATAAAGTTTCCGGTTCATAAATCTCTACAGGGAAAACAATCCGATCAGGCTGATTTTAGGAGATGCCGATTTGAGCGGACCGTTCAAAGGCCAACTAAAATTCAAATGGTTCACTAAATTAGAGACGGATTTGGTCATGGCGAATCGAATGCCAAAACCCGCGATGTATGTCAAATCCCGAGGTTCAAATTTGT